>NZ_PIPX01000006.1 GCF_003987225.1 Pseudidiomarina homiensis | reverse complement strand
AACTACGGGCTACATTTGGTAAAGGGTCGAACATGTGTTCGAGACAACCCTAAACACCTTCGGTGTTGTATGGTTAAGCCTCACGGGCAATTAGTACGGGTTAGCTCAACGCATTACTACGCTTCCACACCCCGCCTATCAACGTCGTCGTCTTCAACAACCCTTCAGAGCACTTACGTGCTAGTGAGAGCTTATCTTGAGGCTCGCTTCCCGCTTAGATGCTTTCAGCGGTTATCGATTCCGAACATAGCTACCGGGCAGTGCCACTGGCGTGACAACCCGAACACCAGAGGTTCGTTCACTCCGGTCCTCTCGTACTAGGAGCAACCCCTCTCAACTCTCAAACGCCCACGGCAGATAGGGACCGAACTGTCTCACGACGTTCTAAACCCAGCTCGCGTACCACTTTAAATGGCGAACAGCCATACCCTTGGGACCGACTACAGCCCCAGGATGTGATGAGCCGACATCGAGGTGCCAAACACCGCCGTCGATATGAACTCTTGGGCGGTATCAGCCTGTTATCCCCGGAGTACCTTTTATCCGTTGAGCGATGGCCCTTCCATTCAGAACCACCGGATCACTATGACCTGCTTTCGCACCTGCTCGACGTGTCTGTCTCGCAGTTAAGCTGGCTTGTGCCATTACACTAACCGTACGATGTCCGACCGTACTTAGCCAACCTTCGTGCTCCTCCGTTACGCTTTGGGAGGAGACCGCCCCAGTCAAACTACCCACCAGGCACTGTCCGCAATCCCGATAAGGGACCAACGTTAGAACATCAAACATACAAGGGTGGTATTTCAAGGATGGCTCCACATCAACTAGCGCCAATGCTTCTAAGCCTCCCACCTATCCTACACATGGAGGTTCAATGTTCAGTGCCAAGCTGTAGTAAAGGTTCACGGGGTCTTTCCGTCTAGCCGCGGGTACACCGCATCTTCACGGCGATTTCAATTTCACTGAGTCTCGGGTGGAGACAGCGTGGCCATGGTTACACCATTCGTGCAGGTCGGAACTTACCCGACAAGGAATTTCGCTACCTTAGGACCGTTATAGTTACGGCCGCCGTTTACCGGGGCTTCGATCAAGAGCTTCGCTTACGCTAACCCCATCAATTAACCTTCCGGCACCGGGCAGGTGTCACACCGTATACGTCCACTTTCGTGTTAGCACAGTGCTGTGTTTTTAATAAACAGTCCCAGCCACCTGGTCACTGCGGCCAGCTCCAGCTCCCCCCGCAAGGGGTTCACTAGCTCTGGCGTACCTTCTCCCGAAGTTACGGTACTATTTTGCCTAGTTCCTTCACCCGAGTTCTCTCAAGCGCCTTAGTATTCTCTACCTGACCACCTGTGTCGGTTTCGGGTACGGTCAACATGTACCTGAAGCTTAGAGGCTTTTCCTGGAAGCAGGGCATCAACAACTTCCGCTCCGTAGAGCGTCGTCTCGTATCTCAGTCTTAGCAGTCCGGATTTACCTAAACCGCCAACCTACATACTTTCACCGGGATAACCAACACCCGGCTTGCCTAGCCTTCTCCGTCCCCCCATCGCAGTACATGTCGGTTCAGGAATATTAACCTGATTCCCATCGACTACGCCTCTCGGCCTCGCCTTAGGGGCCGACTTACCCTACCCTGATTAGCATGGGATAGGAAACCTTGGTCTTCCGGCGTGGGGGTTTTTCACCCCCATTATCGTTACTCATGTCAGCATTCGCACTTCTGATACCTCCAGCAGACTTCTCAATCCACCTTCAACGGCTTACAGAACGCTCCCCTACCCAGCATACAAGTATGCTGCCGCAGCTTCGGTGCATGGCTTAGCCCCGTTACATCTTCCGCGCAGGCCGACTCGACTAGTGAGCTATTACGCTTTCTTTAAAGGATGGCTGCTTCTAAGCCAACCTCCTAGCTGTCTGAGCCTTCCCACATCGTTTCCCACTTAGCCATGACTTCGGGACCTTAGCTGGCGGTCTGGGTTGTTTCCCTCTCCACGACGGACGTTAGCACCCGCCGTGTGTCTCCCGGATAGTACTCACTGGTATTCGGAGTTTGCATGGGGTTGGTAAGTCGGGATGACCCCCTAGCCCAAACAGTGCTCTACCCCCAGTGGTATTCGTCCGAGGCGCTACCTAAATAGCTTTCGGGGAGAACCAGCTATCTCCGGGCTTGATTAGCCTTTCACTCCGAGCCACAGGTCATCTCCTAATTTTTCAACATTAGTGAGTTCGGTCCTCCAATTGATGTTACTCAATCTTCAACCTGCCCATGGCTAGATCGCCCGGTTTCGGGTCTATACCTTGCAACTAAGCGCCCAGTTAAGACTCGGTTTCCCTACGGCTCCCCTATACGGTTAACCTTGCTACAAAATATAAGTCGCTGACCCATTATACAAAAGGTACGCAGTCACCCTCCGAAGAAGGCTCCTACTGCTTGTACGTAGACGGTTTCAGGTTCTATTTCACTCCCCTCGCCGGGGTTCTTTTCGCCTTTCCCTCACGGTACTGGTTCACTATCGGTCAGTTGGGAGTATTTAGCCTTGGAGGATGGTCCCCCCATATTCAGTCAAGATAACACGTGTCCCGACCTACTCGTTTTCACAATCATCGCTTCGTCGTGTACGGGACTATCACCCTGTATCGTTGAGCTTTCCAACTCATTCCACTAAATCGATGACTGCTTAAGGGCTAATTCCCGTTCGCTCGCCGCTACTAGGGAAATCTCGGTTGATTTCTTTTCCTCCGGGTACTTAGATGTTTCAGTTCTCCGGGTTCGCCTCCTACACCTATGAATTCAGTGCAGGATAGTGTGCAAGCACACTGGGTTGCCCCATTCGGAAATCCATGACTCAAGCGGCTCTTACTGCCTCATCATGGCTTATCGCAAGTTAGTACGTCCTTCATCGCCTCCAACTGCCTAGGCATCCACCGTCTACGCTTCGTCACTTAACCATACAACCCGAAAGTGTCTCTCGGTTCGTATGGGCTGTTCTCGATGCTGTACACAAGTTCGATACGCCTCTACCAAAATGGTTGATTCAAGTAGAGTGGCATTTCATTACTTTATTACAATCAGCTTGTCCTTATTTTTAAAGAGCGTGTAACGCGAATGGTGGGTCTGAGTAGACTTGAACTACCGACCTCACCCTTATCAGGGGTGCGCTCTAACCAGCTGAGCTACAGACCCAGTTTCTTCCGTTACATCTATCAAACCAGGCAATCTGTGTGAGCACTTAACTTCTTCAAGGCTGTTTCATAAGGAGGTGATCCAGCCGCAGGTTCCCCTACGGCTACCTTGTTACGACTTCACCCCAGTCATGAACCACACCGTGGTGAACGTTCTCCCGAAGGTTAAACTATCCACTTCTGGTGCAGCCCACTCCCATGGTGTGACGGGCGGTGTGTACAAGGCCCGGGAACGTATTCACCGTGGCATTCTGATCCACGATTACTAGCGATTCCGACTTCACGGAGTCGAGTTGCAGACTCCGATCCGGACTACGACGCGCTTTTTGAGATCCGCTTACTATCGCTAGCTTGCTTCCCATTGTACGCGCCATTGTAGCACGTGTGTAGCCCATCCCGTAAGGGCCATGATGACTTGACGTCGTCCCCACCTTCCTCCGGTTTATCACCGGCAGTCTCCACAGAGTTCCCACCATTATGTGCTGGCAACTGAGGATAAGGGTTGCGCTCGTTGCGGGACTTAACCCAACATCTCACAACACGAGCTGACGACAGCCATGCAGCACCTGTCTCAGTGTTCCCGAAGGCACCAATCTATCTCTAGAAAGTTCACTGGATGTCAAGGGATGGTAAGGTTCTTCGCGTTGCATCGAATTAAACCACATGCTCCACCGCTTGTGCGGGCCCCCGTCAATTCATTTGAGTTTTAACCTTGCGGCCGTACTCCCCAGGCGGTCAACTTAGTGCGTTAGCTGCGTTACTCACCTTGTTTATAAGACGAACAACTAGTTGACATCGTTTACGGCGTGGACTACCAGGGTATCTAATCCTGTTTGCTCCCCACGCTTTCGTACCTCAGCGTCAGTTTCTGACCAGGTGGCCGCCTTCGCCACCGGTATTCCTTCCTATATCTACGCATTTCACCGCTACACAGGAAATTCTACCACCCTCTTCAGAACTCGAGCTTGCCAGTTCAAAATGCCATTCCCAGGTTGAGCCCGGGGCTTTCACATCTTGCTTAACAAGCCGCCTACGTACGCTTTACGCCCAGTAATTCCGATTAACGCTCGCACCCTCCGTATTACCGCGGCTGCTGGCACGGAGTTAGCCGGTGCTTCTTCTGTGGCTAACGTCAATCCACACACGTATTAAGTGTATGGCCTTCCTCACCACTGAAAGTGCTTTACAACCCGAAGGCCTTCTTCACACACGCGGCATGGCTGCATCAGGGTTTCCCCCATTGTGCAATATTCCCCACTGCTGCCTCCCGTAGGAGTCTGGGCCGTGTCTCAGTCCCAGTGTGGCTGATCATCCTCTCAGAACAGCTAGAGATCGTCGCCTTGGTGAGCCTTTACCCCACCAACTAGCTAATCTCGCTTGGGCCCATCTTTAGGTGTAAGGTCCGAAGATCCCCTACTTTGGTCCGTAGACATTATGCGGTATTAGCCACAGTTTCCCGTGGTTGTCCCCCTCCTAAAGGCAAGTTCCCAAGTATTACTCACCCGTCCGCCGCTCGTCAGCAGAGAAGCAAGCTTCTCTCTGTTACCGCTCGACTTGCATGTGTTAGGCCTGCCGCCAGCGTTCAATCTGAGCCATGATCAAACTCTTCAGTTTAAAAGTTTAATCGACCCATTGAATTTCATGACTTAAGCTTTATTTTGTTAAGCACTTCGTTCAATCAGTCAGGTGTACC
>NZ_PIPX01000005.1 GCF_003987225.1 Pseudidiomarina homiensis | reverse complement strand
TTAAGCGTACAAGTGTTCGCTAAGCTAGCGGCACTTGAACTAAAGGCAAGGTAGTTATGACCCAATCTAGTTTTACTCGCGAAGACCTTTTGGCGTGTGCCGAAGGCGAAATGTTTGGCCCTGGTAAAGGAGATTTCTCATGACGTTAGCAAACCTGCCGTTCCATGTTATCGATACGGCGATTGAATCGTCGGTGGCTGATCTAGGTACGAACCCTTTAACGTTGTCTGCGGTTAACGCCGATCTTAAATACCATCGCAAGAACATCGTTTCCTTACGTAATGATTTACGTGATTTAGCACGCAAATTTCAACGTGCTTGCGTCGGAGTTAGCGAACTTGAAGGTGAGCATTTAGCGAATGAGTACGAAAGCGCACGTGCAGTTCTCCAGGAGCGACTCGATGACCACAAGGTTTCGGTCGCTCGCTTGGAGAAAGCTCGGTCTAAGTTTCTCTTCTGTTTTGAGGAAGTTAACGCATGAGTCATAGTCTGATTCTTCCCGTTTTTATCGGCTGCTGCATTGCGTATGCCGTTTGGAAAGCTAAGCGGGGTCAGTAATGTCGTTAATGTGTGACTGGATTACCTGTGTTATCGAGTGTCCGCATGAGCCCATCCCTAGTGGTGCCATGCTCGATATTGATTCAGACGGTAATGTAACGCGTACTATTACGAAGCGCCGTAGCGTTCGTTCTAGTTGGGAATCATCAATTCAGGTGAAAACGAACAATGTTATTACTCGCGATGACGGCTCCTGTATCGGAACACAGCTTTATTTGGACGGAAACTTTGCCAAGTTCTTACAGGGCCATAATGTTTTTGGTGCTCTTGATATTCCTCTCTTGGTTGCTGCTGGTGTCCAGCAGGCGCTAAATCTTTGTGATATTCCGATCTATCCGTTTCAACTTCAACGAATCTTACAGGGTGATTTTAAAGTGAAGCGCGTTGATTTAACCGCTTCGTATAACTGTGGAACGTCTCAAGATGTGGATCACTGGATTCAGTCTTGTTCAGTCATGGCGAAAAGTCGTAGCGGTAAACCTGAAATGACCAGGGGAACACTTTACTTTCAAAAACACTCGCGCCGTTGGTCGGTGAAGTTCTATAACAAAGGTCGTGAAATCTATCGCAATAAAATCCCGTTGGAACTGCTCAACTCCCCTATCCCGTCGTTTGCTGACGGCAAGTTACGCGCCGAACTCGTATTGCGTGGTAAAGAATTACAGAAGATTGCTGAGAAACAACTCTCCAAAGCTGACGTTCTGGGGTCTGATTTAACCCCGAACTTTTGCCAACATTTATATAAATCGTATCTAGAGCGTATTGATATGTCTGACGTCCATAGAATTCCCGAAAGCGCTGCTCTCTCGCTTCCCAACTCGTTACGTGGCACTTATGAACTTTGGTTGCATGGTTTCGATATGCAACAAAATCTAGCAAGAAACACTTTTTATCGTCACCGCCGGCAACTTAAAGAACTGCTTGGCTGTGACATTTCTTTAGCGCCGCCACGCGCGGCCAAAAATAACGTTGTTCCGCTTCTTCGGGTTATTGAAGCAAAACCTGTAGAAGTTCCCGCTAACTTGCTTCCTTACATGTACACAAGAGGTGATTTCAATGTCGCAATCTAATAATGCTTATGCTGGTACGCTCTTGGCTGGCCGTTTAGTTGGTCAACGGGTCGAGGAACGTAAAGGTAACGATGGTAATCCTTGGATTCAATATTTCATTGGTATCGAGGTTCCAGTGGCCAATGGTTTCCCTGGGCAAACCGATGTTCTTGAAGTTCAGGTCTCTGAAAAAATTATGAACGCCGCATACCATACCGCACTTAAAGACCTTAACGGCAAGCACGTTTTCGTCTCTGTCTATCCTCGCGTCTTTGCAACTCGTAACGGCGCAGGTATGCAGTACAACCTTACCAATGAGGAAAACAACATTGTTGCGCAGCCGACTTCGGTCGCTAAGGTCGCGTAATGAGTTGGGTTCAGGTCTGCCCTGTCGATCCGATTAATGGGTCATGTCCTGAACCTATGGTTTGGGCGGAAACTGCTGCGGTCGGCCTAACGGCTGAACAGTTCCTCCAAATTCTCCCGACTCTAGTAATCATCCTTCTAGGGGCGTGGGGAACGAAAACACTCGTAAGGATGATTTTCAATCGATGAGGACGAACCTATGAAATGGTTACTCAAGGTTGGCGCATTCGTTGGTGCGCTTTTAACAAGTACGGTTGCATTAGCTACCGAACCATCGGCGGTTCAAACTGCGGCAACGCAATTTGAAACCGACTTTGGCGGCAATGCTGCGATCGTTGGTGGTGCAATCATTGCCATGGCTTTCTTGGCAATTGGTTACAAGTGGGTGAAGGGCATGATCTTCAGTTAAGCCCTGAACCTTGGAGTATAACGCCATGTTTACTGTTGACGATGTACTAATAATCACGGGACTCATGGCGTTATACATTCTTTTCTCCGATTGAGTGTATAACGTTATGCTTTCCCAACCCTGCCGCTTGTTGTTCCTTGCCGTTCTGCTTGCGGCGGGTTTTTTAAAGTCTGTTTCTGCGCAAGATACCGTTCCCAAAGATGTAGCATTTACTAATTATCAGGATGTTAGATTTTTAACTGGTCAATGTGGTGGTTCTACCCATACTACTTGGTCTAATACTTCTGGGGCAGATGCAGCGGCGGCTATGGAGCGCTATCGCTCTGCTATGGAAGGAGATTATTGGAGGTGGGACGTAACTGCTGGTCCTACTGTTTGTTCAAATTATCCTACTCCAGCTGTCACGCAATCTCACGATGTTTATAGTCTACCTAGTGGCGATTTTCACGGAACGAATAGTCGTACCGCGCTGCTTTTAAACCCATTCACGGATTATAAGTGCCCTGAAACCCATCCAATCGACAACGGTGACGGAACTTGCTCAATTGATTCGGCACATGAAGAATTTTGTCAAGGTCACTCGGCTGCTGGTACCTCTTTCCAAGATACTGAAGACGCAGTTTCGTGTGTCACTGTACTCGATGATAATCCAAACAATTACTCGTGTGTTTTCGAGCGCGATGATTTAGGTATCAGCTTTGGTGGTGAAGAACCGACATTCACTTGGACTGCCACTGGTGAAACGTGTACAGGTTCGATTGGCTCGCCTATGCCAGATAATACTGGTTCTGACCCTTTAGACCCTTCGACCCCGATTGATGGTGGTGACTTGGGCGGCGGATCTGCACCTGGCACTGACCCAACCGCTCCGGCCAACGATGAAGGTTCTTCCTATCTTGGTCAGAAATTCGCGTTTGAGACCCGTACCCAAACTGGCGAATTACTCGACGGTATGGCCGAAGCGGTGAATCAGCGCAACTTGAATCATGATAAGAATTCTAAGTTTGTTGTAGAAGGCTTATCTGACCTTGCTAAAGTTAATGCCCAAATTGGTGCTGATATAGAACGCGCTGTTCGTTCGTCTGGTGGCTCTGGTGGTGGTACGGGTAGTGGAGACCCTGCTGGATGGGCAAATGAAGAAGATGTTTCGATAGATGCGCTTGATTGTGTTCCTGATCCGGTAACTGGTGCTTGCTCTAATTGGTCACCACTTTCTGATCAAGAACTCCCAGAAAAAATAGTTAACCTGGATAACGAAATCGCTCAGTTCGATGAATACAGCGTTACCGCCACATGTCCCGAAACACTGCCAATCTCTCTCACTTTTGGTGAACTTGATTTTAATAGCAAGCCTGTCTGCGACACCCTTGGCGGTGTTCGTTATATCTTGCTGGCTATCGCGTATTTCATCGTTGCAAGGGTTGTTGTTCGGAGTATTAGCTAATGCAAACACTTGCTCGGTCACTTC
This sequence comes from Pseudidiomarina homiensis, assembly GCF_003987225.1. Taxonomy (GTDB): domain Bacteria; phylum Pseudomonadota; class Gammaproteobacteria; order Enterobacterales; family Alteromonadaceae; genus Pseudidiomarina; species Pseudidiomarina homiensis. Next base: position 2,748 of record NZ_PIPX01000005.1, on the reverse strand, counting down.
CCCAAATCACCTGGTCAACAACACGAACCTTGGATTCGCTTCGGGTCATTGCGTGCGCGATTGTCGTCCTTAGCCACGTTTACGAGTTTGTTAGTGGTAATCTTAACAATCCTATCAATGAAAGCCTTAGCTATGCCGCGGTTGCGGTATTCTTTTTTATATCGGGTTGGGTGAACGCAAATTCGTTGTTACGTAATTCTGTGAGAGATTTTTACGTAAAACGTGTAAAACGTATCTATCCCACTTACGTAAAAGCGTTCGTATTAGCGTTGGGTCTCTCCCTGGTGTTTGGCATTTATCAACCTGAGTATCTAACGAACTTAGTTTTCCTTAACCCCTTTTTCGGGACGATCCCAACCAATGCGCCCCTTTGGTCATTGTCCTATGAGGTTTTGTTGTATGCTGCCGCGCCGTTTTTGCTAGCTAACCGCCCCGTGGTCTGCTTCTTAACCCAGTTTTTCCTTTTCTTGGTCTTCATCTTGGCGGGGCATCTTTGGTTAATGTTTGCGTTTTGGCTTGGGTACACGTGTTTCTCTTTGGGGCTCCAACTCCCCCGCTTTGAGTTTTTCTACAAATACGGAAGGCACACGTATGAGATTTACGTTTATCACTACCTTGTTCTCGTCGTCTTATGGGGGATGTTCTAATGCCCTTTGCAGGTCTACTCATTAAACTAGCTGGTCCTCTCATTGGTTTGGGTCGGCTGCTTATCGGAATCTTTGTCAAGTTCCGTAGTTGGTTTGCTTTCTGGTTCATTACCCATATTGGGGATTTGGCGGTAGGTGCGCTTTACTCCGTTGGGGCTGGTTGGGTGACGTATGAACTTGGTTCTTTTGCATTAACTACCCTTTATAACCAGCTTTTATCCAACATGACTGGTATGCCAGAAATGTTATTGATAGGCATAAATACAATAGGACTATTCGAATTTTTGCCAATCGTTTTTGGTGGTTTCTCTGCTTCATTAGTACTCAAAGGCGTTATTGGTGGTGTTCAGGCGTCGAAATTCTCTATGCGTAAAACTGAAAATTGGATTGCATAACAAAGCAGCGCGCAAGATAGGCAAACGCAGTTGCCAGCTTGCGCGCTTTATTCTCCGACGAGGTTGATTCATGTATTCATTAACTTTGATAACTGGTCGCCCTGGCGCGAATAAAACGCTTAACACTATCAAGATGGTTGTCCAGGATAAAGAGCATCAGAATCGTGTTGTGTTTTATCACAACATTCCGTTGATGTTTCTTGATTATGATGTTTGTAATTCCTTTCAGGGCTTCTTCTATGGTGTATTTCGTCCGTCTTTGGAGGGTAAAGATAAAGAACATTATCAACTGCTGATGGAGCGTTGCCACAATCAAAAACGTCGCGTTGAATTAAAAGATGTTCCGCATTTAGAACAGCAATTCGAGGTTTGGCAGTATGATGGAGGTCTCGAGTTGTGGTTGTCGTGGTGTCGCCGTGTTTATCCGGAATGGCGGCTTCTTGAACTTGAGAATTACTTAAAAATTAATCCCGAAGCGAGCTTTGACCAGCTTGAGCAGTTTAATTTACATTGGATCGAGTTCGATAATCCTACTGATTGGCACGTACTGCCTCGCCCGTGCCGTATCGTTATTGACGAATGTCAAAGGTGGTTTCTGCCTCGTCGCCCTGGTTCGGAAGTTCCTAAGCATATTTCAGAGTTCGAGACGGTGCGGCACTCCGGTGGCGATGTGTTTTTGATTACTCAGCATCCTAAGCTTATTGATATCAACATTCGAAACTTGGCTGTAAACCATTATCATTTTGTTCGTAATTTAGGCCAAAATCGTGTCATTAAATATAGCCATAATGGCTGTGCACAAGATCCCGAGGATTATCACGCTAAGCAAAAAGCTGATAAACAAACTGTGCAATCTGATCAACAGTTTTGGGGGCTTTATCACTCAGCTGATAGGCATAACCACAAGTTCAAGTTACCTCGTAAAGCTTATTTCTTTATTGCTGTACTTGTGTTTTTGGTGATCCTCATTGTGCTTGCGTATTTCCGAATTTTCGGAGGGGATGATGGCAATTCTGACGTTGATAATAACGTTGATAATGGCGGTTCAAGTGAGCTTGATATTGTGGTTTCTGATGGACTGGTTAATCGAGGCTCTTCTTCATCCGGGCAAAAAGTGGTTTACCCGGTTGAAAGTGAGATTCTTCCAATCACGGCGTTGAACAATGTACCTCACCCGCTTAATTCCCTTTGTGTAAAACTCTCACTTGCTGGTCATGAAGACATAAAAGTTAGTGATGGCCCTACGATTCGACGGTTTTACGTAAACTGTCATACCGACAAAACGATTAGTTATGACAGTTCACCAGGTGCGAGTAACTACCCAGGTGAGCAAGGTGATGATAATTATGCCAGGGAAAATAGTAATTCAAATAAATCGGATTCCAAATCTTACCAGGAACGGCTGCTTTTCAGCTTCGATGAACTCACCGAGTACGGTTATCAGTTCACGATGACGAATAAACGCAGTCCGCTGCTGGTCTATGGTGGTCAGAAGTATCTTTTGGTTCAGTACAATTAGGAGGTGTTTGATATGATTAACGGTAATCCATTTTTAAGTGAAAGTTATGGCTCTGTCAGTGGTGCATTAGATACCCAAAGTCGCCTTGATAAAGTAAAACGTTTCGGTGTAGTTGAATGCGAGGCAGCACTTAAGGTTGATGGTTTGCAAAAAACGGTCGTAAAGGCTATTCATACCCGTCTTCGCA
>NZ_PIPX01000004.1 GCF_003987225.1 Pseudidiomarina homiensis | reverse complement strand
AGCCTACACAATCAGCTTTGACCTTATTTTTGACAAGTTTATGCCTGGCGGCCATAGCGAAGTGGAACCACCTGATCCATTCCGAACTCAGTAGTGAAACGCTTCAGCGCCGATGGTAGTGTGGGGCTTCCCCATGTGAGAGTAGGACACCGCCAGGCTTTAAATAGAGAACCCCAGTCCAAATGGACTGGGGTTTTTTTTATGCCTCACGGACAACTGCGTTGTTCGCTATTCGCTGTTTGTTGTTGGTTTAAACCAAGAGCGAACGCAGTGAGCGTGCAAACAGCAAACAGCAAACATCGCTCTTCGCTTTTATCTATTAACGCTCGAAGGTGTAGAAGATGTCGCCACCTTGAGCCTGACTACTGGTCATGGTTTCAATGAGTAAACGCTCAGTTAATTGATAGCGAACCATAAAAGTATTCGTACTCTCTAGTAGCCCTACGCCATATCTGACAAAAAGTTTTGGCGACAAATACTTACCGATATAAAAAGACGTTTCGCGTGTGTTTGGATCGTTATCAATACCGAACTCATCGATACCAAAAGAGTCTTGTAACGACTCTCCGATAGCATCAGTTCCCTTGGCTCCCAACATAAGCAGCGCTTGTAGTTGAATGTCTTCGGATCCAGTTGATGATGCCGACTGCATGCTCTTACCTAATATCAGGTACGAAAGAATTTCTGAATCAGGCATGGCAGGTGTCGAGAACAAACGAAAGTCTGGCTCAGTTAATGTTCCTACCACCTGTGCGCCAACGTTGACATTGCCAACGCTATTGCCATTCGATATGTCGCGTTTCACTCTTAGGTTTAAGCCTGGGTTACTGATATCGCCACCGTTATATATAAAGGCTCCGCGATCAATATTCAGCTCCTGTCCATAGAGTTCATAGCTACCGTTGGCGACATTGATACTACCGATTGCGGTAGTCGGACGCCGCGGTTCTTCCATAATTTCAAGGCTACCTTGCAGTCGGCCAGTAAAGCCGTACGCGTCAACGGTCACTTGCTGCCCTAGATTAACGCGTATTTGGGCGTTGACCTGTAGTTCATCTCCACCTACTAATGCATCTTTGACTGGCTCCCCGTCGCGGGTGATAACTACATCGTTACTGTTGCTGACCGAAGTTTCAAAGTCGGGGGCTGCAATCGCTGCAAAAGGCACATCTACAGTACCTGCAATATCGATGCTACGATTGTTAACGTGAACGGTTAGATTTGGGCTTACATCGACAGTTGCTGTAGGCATTTGTAAGGCACGGAAGTTTTGTCCAGTGATCCTCAAATAGGCCTCAGCGTCTAGGGGCATGGCCACCCCCTCCACCAATACCCAGCCGTCGTCACCTGCTTTGGCTTGACCTTGAATCTCGATCTCATCCTCAGCTCCCGCTTGATCGATCAAAGCGAGCCGAACGTCATTGAAGACAAAGTTGGTTTCTGCGAAGACGACGGATTCTGCATAGACCTCCATGTCACCGCTGAAACTTGGTTCTGCCAATGAGCCTGTCAGATTAAGCTGAGCCGTGGCTTTGCCGCCGTTGTAGCGCATGCCGGGTAAAACCCAGTCAAGCATTGCTAGGTCATCCAATGCAAATAGCAGACTTCCCTCGACTTTAGGCTCGGTGTAGATATCTAGTAACGCCAGATCACCGAACAAGCCACCTTCATTGTTAGCAAGTTGACCTTCGACTTCAGCGGTAATGGCATCGGCATTGCCACGAGCTGCGAGCTCCCAATACGATAGTCGGGTACTTGTTTCTTGGTTTAAGGCAAAAAATACCGTGTTATCACTGGTTAATTGCAGTCCTAGGTCGCTCATTTGCAAGCTATCGCGACGAAAAGTTGCCGTCGCATTGAGCGAAACTAATCCTGCAATGCGCTGTGCTACGTCGCGCTCTCGGAAACGATTCAATAACCATAGCGAGAGTCGTTCGCCAGTTAGGTTCGCAATAACGCTTTCTTGGGTAAGGGCCAACTCGGTGCATAGTACTCCAAATTGGTTAGCGTCATGCTGTAAACACAGTTTATCCAATTCCGCCTGCCAAACCTGCTTTTGTTGTTTAATTGCGAGCTGTGTTGGTTCGGTGAGTAGCCAACTGTCTAAACTGGCGGTTTGGAGCTTAAATTGCTGGAATAGAATTTGAAACTCGCTGAGCTGCGCCTGCGTATCAATGCTAAATTCTGTTTCAAGTGACTGTAGTTCACTCAAGCCAGCAGGAAGGTGAGGGAGCTGCTGAAGATCTTTCACGAACAAGCTTCCTCGTAGATTGTCATTAGCGGTTGACCCGTTCAGCTTCAGTTCGGTTTGACCAAGTGCTATAGCGAGGTCTGAGAAACTGAGTTGATTGTTATTGAGCTCAAGGCTACCCGCGAGCAGTGCTTCATTGCCAGCAAGGCCTATGGTGCTGCGTCCTGATTCAATATCTAAACTGACATCTAAGGTGTCTTCCCATGACGCCTTAAGCGTTCCCTGCATTTCAAACTCAGGGCTCGAAAGGGAAAGCTTGGCAACTTCGAGTTGTGTCATAGACCCAGAGCCTTCAATCTCAACTGTTAACTCTTCGATGAGAGATTGCGTGGCGGTCTTCATGCCCATGACCGATTGGTTCGCAAACTGAAAGTCATCGAGGGTTCCTACAATTTGGGTAAATCCGACTTCGGCTTGTAGGTTAAGGTCCGTGGTCTGAAAACCTAGGTTCGTGTAAGAAACAAGTATGTCGAACGGCATCTGTTCATAGTCGCGACTAAAATCATTGTGTTGCCAGAAGCCATTGAGCGTCACTTCGCCATAATTATTGAGGTTAGTTGCCGTGAGCTGGTTGAGTTGAATTTTGTCATTGTCAATTTGTGCGTTACCCGACAAAAACGAATCGGCGTTGATGTAGTTGTCACTGACAAAGGCATAGTCCGTCAACCAAGGTTGCACCAAATTCAACGGTAATTCAGTTAATGTCAGCTCGCCTTGCCACGTTGGGTTCGCTAGTGGTGAATTAACGGTAGCCGTTAATTTCTGTTCCGGTGTGTTCGCGCCCTTGAATGTACTCGTTATTTGCAAGGGAGCATTTTGCAAAGCGCCATCGACATTAACTGTACCTTCAATCATAGGAATACGCGTGTCAACGAACGCTAATGTATAGCTACCGGCAACCTGTAACGGATAGTTGTTTTTAAGGTGAGCAGAAACACTGCCGTTATGAGCAAAACTAAATTCTGGTTGCTCTGTGCGTAAATTGAATCCATTAAGCTTCAATTGACTGTCAACTAGGCTCAGCGAGCTCGATAATTTGATGGTTAAGGTACTGAGAGCGCTCGCATCGTCAGCAGATTGGAAGGCGAAATTAGTGATAGTTAATTCAGCAACATCCACTGTAAAAGGTAGGTCAATCGTGGGTAATACAATAGGTTCGTCGTCGCGCTGAGCTTGCTCGAGCAGCTGCAGCTTTGAGTTATACAGGCTTAGTTTTTCAATGGTCAACTGACTATCTAACAATTCCCAGGGTCGCCAAGCCACAATGACTTCGTCGGCACTGTAGCGTTGTGTGGGCGTTTGTAATACGAAGCCATTGAGAGTGAGTTGATCAATGAGACTACCTTCGAGTTGGTCATAGCTCACTGATACTGGGGCAAACTTGAGCGCCTGCGACAGCATGAAGCGCGAGCCGGTCGTGGTGCTTACCAACACGTATAACAAAACAGGTACGAGGATGAATAAGGCTACAATCACCGTAGCTAATCGTTTTAACCATCTCATAAGTCTGGCCCTATGGTTAAATGCAAGCGCCAAGGTTTATCAGGTTCATCTACTGCTTGTGCGACATCTAAGCGAACAGGGCCGATCGGCGATAGCCAACGTAGTCCAACCCCATAAGTCTGCTTCCAGCTCATCGACCAATCCATACCGCTATTACCAAGGTCGGTGAACAGGGCGACACGCCAATTTGGCGCTACTAAGTAATCAACCTCAGCGCTGGCTACGCCAAGGTAGCGCCCCCCCACCACGACACCTTCGTCGTTGGTTGGACCTAGTTGCTGATAGGCATAGCCGCGGACACTATGGTCGCCCCCCGCAAAAAAACGTAATGATGGTGATATTTCTTCGAATGCATTGGTCTCCATTGCGCCTAATTCTGCCCGCGCGAGTATGCGCCACTGCTCGTTGAGCGAATAAACAGCTTTACCGCTTAGGGTTAGCGAATAAAATGTGGCACTCGACAGAACGCTATCACTCGCCCCTTGGAGTCGCGCACTGACGCGGTAGCCACTATCGACTAAGTTACGGTTGCGTGGGTCCAGATTGCTACTAACATAGCTAAATTCGGCGCTTGGCACTAAAAAGTTCGACGTTTCTCGGGGATCTGTGCCAAAGCGAAAGTCTTCTTGTTGATAGCTTAATTGGTAGGTACGCTGCCAGCGGTCGTAATGGCGTGTATCGCGCGCACTGGTGCGATAAAGCGTCGACTGGAGCTCTTCATAACTACGATCGATGACTTCACCAGTGAGGCTGTATTGATCTCGTGCCGGGTTTTTGCCTGGAATAATGTAATCAACAAAGCCAGTGCTCTGTACCTGCGAGAGTCGTAAAAGACTCGAAATTCGGTGCCCTCTGTCATTTACCCAGCGTCGATCAAAGGCTAACGTTAGACGCGCACCTGTGTCGGTGCCATAGCCTGGGCCAACTTGGTAGAAATCGCGTTGATTAGGTGTCACCCGAACTGATACCGGAACTTGTTGGCTTTTAGCTTCTTGCCATAACGGTGCCACTTCCACCGTTTCAAAATAATCGCTCCCAGCCAGTGCTACTTGTAGATCCAGCAGATCGCGGGTGTGAAACAAATCCCCTTCGGCAAACTGAAAGTAGCGTTCGATAAATTCGCTCGATAAATGGTTACAGCAGATTGAAACGGTACCAAAGCGGAATCTTTCACCGCTGGCGTAGGTGAGTCGTACAGCCGCGCTAGCATCACTCAATTCGACGTGGAGTTCTTGCTGGGTAAACTCTGCGTCGTAATAACCGCGTTCGGCAGCGAGGTTGCGTAGCATGGTTTTTACGCGTTCGTAATCGGCGTGAAGTAAAGGCTCGCCAACTTTCACCGGAAACCGTTTGCGTAATTCTTTATAAGCCTCGTCTTGTCCTAGTGCGCCGGTAACATTAATGGCGACTTCGCTGATGCGTGTGCGCTCGCCCAGTTCAATAGCGTAGGTTACTTTGATTTGCTGCTCGCTAGTGATGATGTCAGTGTCGACTGTTGTGTGGTAATAACCAAAAGGTTGAAGTGCTTGCTTGATCTCAGTTTCGCCACGGCGCGCTAAGAAACGCACGCGGAAAATACTCGGAGCAGACTGACCAGAGTATTCTAATAGTCCAAGGTAACTCTCGACGTTGGTGGCAAGCTCACCATCAACACCGCTGTAGGAGACCTCTAAAGTTGCATCGTTTCGCTGTTGTTGGGCGCTCGCGGAGTTGCTCAGCAAACACCCACAAAGTATAACGAGCAAGCATATTCCATTGCGTAAGATCACTTCGTCACCGTTACTTGCTTATTGAATCGCTCATAAAAATCAGTATATCAGAGCAATTACATGAAATCGGTGAAAAAATCTGCAAGTGAACTGTAAATAGCTATAAAACACTTGCCAGCACACAAGTGGCCAGTATAATTCGGGTTCTACTTTGCAGGGGTGTAGTTCCAATTGGTAGAACAGCGGTCTCCAAAACCGACGGTTGGGGGTTCGAATCCCTCCACCCCTGCCACTTTTAAGTCATCTCCAAATTCGCTAAGCTACAACCTTCTTCATTTTAGTGTGGGCGTTATCACTCGGTGTCGCTATGACCATTGATCACAAGAATCCTCCGCTTTGGAGCACGCAACAACAGCAAGCGCTTGCCGCACTTAAATTGACCTTGTGGCGCAGCAAAGGCAGTGATGAACAATCCGCGATTGCATCGGAATCGACCACGAAAACCGTTAATTGTTACAAAGCTGGGCCTTGGCTATTCGTGAGTGCTAAGCCGCTCGCTGTCGACTTACCTGTTTGGTTGCGTGATCTTACTCGAGCCTGTTCGGGCACCGCTGAGCGACCAGCAGAAGTGAGTCCTTCGGCTGTGGCTGAGTGGCAACAAGAGTTGGTGCTGCAGCTTGCGGAGAGCCTGCCGTCAGCCGCAGATAAGAAAGCTCTGTGGCGGCACATTGCCCATCGAGAACAATGATCACTCGATTAACTCATTACGAACCTCGCATGTTGGCGATTGAACAGGCAAGCCATGTTGTTCCTTGGTCAGAGCGCACGCTCGAATCCTGTTTTCAAGCGGACTACCGCGTCTATGGCTGGTTTGCGGGCTCGGAAAAAGTGCTGCAAGGTTTTTATATTGCACATCTGGTGTGTGATGAGTTGACGTTGATGAACATTGCGGTACATCCCGACCTACAGGGGCAAGGCATAGGTCGTTTACTGATGCAGCACCTTTTAACCCTGGCAACGCAAGAACACGCAAGCATTTGGCTAGAGGTCAGAGCATCAAATAGGCCAGCCCAAGCACTCTACTTGAGCGTAGGCTTTAGCGAAGTTGGTCGACGGCCCGATTACTATGCAGTGGCAAATGGCCGTGAAGATGCAGTCGTCATGCGTTGGGATGCGGCAGACAGAGTGGAAGAAAGTTAATAGTCTGGGCAGAATTTAGTCTTTAACAGGCGCATGAATTGCAACGTGTCTTCGTCATTAATTGAATAGTAGATCGTTTGCGCTTCTTTACGAAATTTGACCAAGCCTTGTTGTCGCAATACTGCCAAATGCTGCGAGAACGCTGACGGGCTCAACGGGAAATGCTGATTCAACACACCCACGCTCTGTTCACCATTGGCTAGGTGACAAAGGATTTGCAGGCGATGTTCATTGGCAATGGAGCGCAAAAATGTAGCAGCTTGTTGCGCTTCTTCCTGTTGCATTTCTTCGATTGTCAGCGTACTCATGCAGTATTCCTATTCTTATTCCGATCTAGCTAGTTCCCGTTCTGTTTTTAAACCAAAAAGCTTACGTAGCGCAAGGCTTGCTGGACAAAAACCAGTAAACGACTGCTGAAAAAGGTTAGCACCTATAAAAACGGTCAGCCAAACAAAGTTTGGATGTACCCATACAGTTAATGCGACCGATAACAGTACCATGAAACCAGCAAAAGCTGTTAGTGCGCGTTCGACAGTCATAAAACACCTCGTTTAAGCGGTAGCTAATTTAGAAGCATCTTAAATATAGTGTAGGTTGCCGAATTTGTCCATAGTTGTCGTACGAAAATAACACCCCTAAGCGATTTCATTGATCTCGCTGACTTGGAACAGACAAACGAAAAGAGTAAGCTGATCGGCCGAAGATCAAGAAAGAAACATTATGAATAACGAACTACATCAATTGGAATTCCTCCGCCAGCATGCAAAGCAAGCAAGCGAAAAAGCTTACGTGCCTTATAGCCAGTTTCCGGTAGGTGCTGCTTTGTTGATGAAGAGTGGGGAAGTGATTAGCGGCTGCAATGTTGAGAATGTCTCTTATGGTTTATCGAATTGCGCCGAACGAACAGCTGTTTTTAGCGCTGTCGCGCAAGGCTACGATGCCCGTGATATCTCTGCGGTAGTGGTGTACACCCCTGGTGATAAAGCTTACGCTCCTTGTGGTGCGTGCCGACAAGTTCTCGCTGAATTTTTGGCTACCGGTACGCCGATCGTTTCGACCAGTGAGCGACAAATGCGGCAGTGGGCGATTGAAGATTTACTCCCTGATGCCTTCGAATTCGACGTGAATGCTTATCGGAAGCCGCTATGAGTAGAAGCGAACGAGATGTCGCGCAACTTGTGTTGCGCTTGATGGATTTGACTTCACTGAATCAGTCTGACAGCCCCGCCGCGATTACTGAGTTGTGCACAAGCGCAGCTTCGTCGTATGGCAGCCCTGCGGCATTGTGCGTCTTTCCCGAATTTGTGGTTTGGGCTAAGCACGAGTGCGAGCGACTCAACTTAACCCAGGTAAAAATTGCCACAGTAACGAACTTTCCAATGGGCAGTATTGATGTGGCTCGTGCCGTTGCCGAAACAGAGCGAGCTGTGGGCGCAGGTGCTGACGAGGTTGATGTTGTTTTCCCTTATCAAGCACTCACTGCTGGTGATGAAAAGGTTGGCTATGACATGGTACAAGCGTGCAAGCAGGCCTGTGCAGAGCGTGCGCTGTTGAAAGTGATTTTGGAAACCGGTGAGTTGCAAACGCCACAACTCATCCGTCGAGCGAGCGAAATTGCGATTCAAGCTGGGGCAGATTTTATTAAGACATCGACTGGTAAAGTCGCTGTCAATGCCACTCCTGAAGCCGCAAAAATGATGCTCGAAGCGATTCGCGAAAGCGGAACACAATGCGGATTTAAAGCTGCTGGCGGCGTCCGCACAGCGGCTGACGCGGCAGTTTATCTTGATCTTGCCCAACAGATTATGGGATCAAGCTTCTTGTCGCCAGAGCGTTTTCGGTTTGGTGCGAGCGGCCTTTTAACCAATTTACACGCTATTCTTGCTGGACAAAGTCCAGCATCAGCAGGGACGAGCTATTAATGTTTTTACCGCAAGAGATTATTCGTAAAAAGCGCGATGGAGGCACATTAACTCGCGCCGAAATTGACTTCTTTGTCCAAGGTTTGAGTGACAACTCGATTGCCGAGAGCCAGATTTCGGCTTTAGCGATGGCGATCTTCTTTCAGGGCATGAGTATGCAGGAACGCGTTTGCCTGACCGAAGCGATGCGCGATTCTGGGCAAGTTTTACATTGGCACGATTTAAACCTAGATGGACCGGTGCTGGATAAGCATTCCACCGGCGGTGTTGGTGATGTCGTGAGCCTTATGTTGGGACCAATTATTGCCGCCTGTGGCGGTTACGTGCCAATGATTTCGGGACGTGGACTTGGTCATACCGGCGGCACGCTAGATAAAATGCATGCCATCCCGAACTATCAACCGTTTCCAAGCGATGACCAATTTCGTCAGGTAGTGAAAGATGTAGGCGTCGCAATTATTGGTCAGACAGGTAGCCTAGCTCCAGCTGACAAGCGCTTCTATGCTACGCGAGATGTTACCGCGACAGTTGAATCCGTGCCTTTGATCACTGCTTCTATTTTGTCGAAGAAGTTGGCGGCAGGTCTTGATGGACTGGTGCTCGATGTGAAGTGCGGTAACGGCGCCATCATGCCTAACTTGGCACGTGCAGAAGAGTTGGCGGAGAGTCTAGTTACTGTCGCGCAAGGTGCAGGTCTCAACACCAGTGCGTTGATTACTGATATGAACCAGGTGCTCGCACACTCCGCTGGGAACGCCATAGAGGTTCGTGAGGCGATAGCTTATTTACGGGGTGACCATCGTACGCCACAGTTACATAAAGTCACGGTGGCGCTCGCTGCCGAGATGTTGTTGCTAGGCGGTTTGGCGCGTTCGCAAGAAGCCGCCGAGCAAGCTGTTGATGAAGCCTTGGCCAGTGGTCGAGCTGCGGAAAAATTCGCTGCGATGGTGGAGGCTTTAGGCGGCCCTAGTGATTTGCTTGACAACGCCGCTACGCACCTACCGCTAGCTAAGGTCGCGCGGCCGGTATTTGCAACGGCGGAACAGTTAGCGGCGGGCCATAAGGTTACGCATATTGAAACACGTCAAATTGGCTTAGCTGTGGTTGCTTTAGGCGGCGGTCGTCGGCGCAGTGAAGATAAACTCGACTACAGTGTTGGGCTTGAGCATATCGCAGCGTTGGGTCAAAACATCGACGAACAGACGCCGTTGGCACACATTTATGCTGCTGATGAGAGCAGCTGGCAACAGGCTGCAGAAACAGTTCGTCAAGCATTTCGATTTAGCAATGAAGCGAGCGATTTACCGCCCGCTGTTTACCGTCGAATTGGAGCCTAATGATGGCGCGTGCAATTGTCCTCGTACTTGATTCTTTCGGTGTCGGCGCCGCCGCCGATGCGGCAAAATTTGGCGATGAAGGGGCGAATACCTTAGGGCACATTGCTGAACAATGTGCCCAGGGCCAAGCCGATGAAGGGCGCAGTGGACCTTTGCAGATCCCGCACTTAGTGGAACTTGGCTTAGCCGAAATTAGTCGCGGCGCTACTGGCGGCTATCCTCCTGGTCTTACCCCTGTTCCGCAGTGCCGTGGGCGCTATGGTTGGGCACAAGAACTCTCTTCCGGAAAGGATACGCCGTCAGGCCATTGGGAAATGGCTGGGGTACCGGTGCTATTTGAATGGGGTTACTTCACCAATAAAGACGCATCGTTTCCGCCCGAATTGCTTGACCAGTTGCTGGCGCAAGCAGCGCTGCCAGGTTATCTGGGAAATTGTCATGCATCGGGTACGGAGATCATCGAGCGCTTAGGTGCTGAGCATTGCCGGACCGGAAAGCCTATTGTTTATACGTCAGCGGATTCCGTTTTTCAGATTGCCTGCCATGAAGATACCTTCGGCTTGGAACGCCTTTACGAGCTGTGTGAAGTTGCCCGGAAGTTGGTCGATCCCTATAACATTGGACGCGTCATTGCGAGACCGTTTAAGGGCTCAGCAGAGAGAGGCTTTGTGCGTACCGCAAATCGCCGTGACTATGCGACACCACCACCTGCACCGACGGTACTTGATAAACTAAAAGCGGCGGGGGGAGAAGTCATTAGTATTGGCAAAATCGCCGATATCTTCGCCCATCGAGGCATTACACAAAAATACAAGGCGGATGGTTTAGAGGCTTTAGTGGCGAAGACGCTTGAAGTAATGACCCAGGCGCCTGAGCGAAGCTTAATCTTCACTAACTTGGTTGACTTCGACACCTTATATGGGCATCGCCGTGATGTGGCTGGTTATGCCCGCGCATTGGAGACCTTTGATCGTTTGCTACCGAAGATTCTAGCGGAGCTGGAACAAGATGATATCTTGATTATGAGCGCCGATCACGGTTGCGATCCGACGTGGCCGGGAACCGACCATACGCGGGAATATGTGCCGGTAATGATGTACGGCAAAAATCTTCCGGCGCATAACTTAGGCCGTCGCGAAAGCTTTGCTGATATAGGTCAAAGTATCGCCGAGCTGTTGGAGCTTGAGCCGATGGATTATGGTATTTCTATGCTCCCTCAACGACTCTAGCGACAGGATAGAAGCAACGTGCCAACACCCCATATCAACGCTGCGCCCGACGCATTCGCACCAACGTGTTTACTCCCAGGCGATCCGTTACGGGCGAAGTTCATCGCCGAAACCTACTTGAATGATGTTACCTGCGTTACCGATGTTCGTAATATGCTGGGTTTTACCGGAACCTACCAAGGCGAGCGAATATCGGTGATGGGCAGCGGCATGGGTATGCCTTCTTGCGCAATCTATGCGACCGAGCTTGTTCGCCACTATGGTGTAAAACGTATTATTCGCGTCGGTAGCTGTGGCGCTATCCAACCTGAAGTACAGTTGAATGATGTGATTATTGCGAATAATGCGAGTACCGACTCGAATATGAATCGTCAGCGTTTTGGCGAGTTTGACTTTGCCGCTTGTGCGACCCCGCGCCTTGCACATCAATTTTTAAAGTATGCCGACGCAGCACAACAGACCGTGGCCATCGGGCATGTGTTTTCAACCGATAACTTCTATGACGTACCCGATGCGAGATTGGAACAGTTACAGCGCATGGGCGTGCTGGCGGTAGAAATGGAAGCGGCAGGGTTGTATGCCATTGCTGCGCAATACAAGGTTCAGGCGTTGTGTGTGTTGACGGTCTCCGATCATATTCTTAGTGGACAGCAGTTGACCAGTACCGAACGGCAGAATGGCTTTGCGAAGATGCTTGAGTTCACCTTGAAAGCACTTCATAACAATTAAAAAAGCCGCCACCCGCAAGGGTGACGGCAGGGACTACCTAGGTTTAATTTGCGATGCGCGGCAACAATTGGGTTACATCGCGGGCAAATTCCGCACGTGTTACCTTTTGGTTGCCATTAAAGTAGGCTTTTAGGCTCGGTTGCAGATCAAATGGGCCTTGTTCAACGTCGAGCTCCACTTGTGCTAACCCCATGTTCAAAGCAAGTTGCACATAACCGCGCAGCTCTGCTGGAATCGCTAAGCTATCCTCAAGCTCGATGACTTGATCAAACCGAGTCACCTGAATAGGTTGTTCGGGGTCAAACGATGTCGCAACAGATGCTAAGCCGAGGGCTTGGACGAGGGTATAGGCAACGGTTGTGCGATCGACCGCGTCTTGACTGCCAAATAGCGAACTTGATGACGGGAATAGCAGCGGAGCTGCTGAGGCTGCGCGCATAATGCCATCGTTGTCGGTGGTCGCATTTGCGAATGCAGCACTCGGGCCATGAGTATCGATAAACTGCTCTTGATTCCCTTTGTTTGACTGTCGCACTAGGCCTGCCAGCGTTAAGGCATCAGCAAGCTCAATCTTAGTTAGCCATTCGTCGGCGGCAAATCCTGTTGCACGAGCATCCATCAGACGTTCATTGATCGCCAACTCAATAAAAGCTCGCGCAGGGTGATTGACAGTGTCGTCGATGCCTTCAACACCTGCCGTTTCAACTAAGCGAATGGCGACATCGGTGGCCGACGGAACACCGATACCATTGGTGACGCCAAGAGGATCAAGCGCTAGACCACTTACCGAACCAATACCTCGAGCATAGACTTTCCAGGTGCCGGCGACTGCTGGCGCACTCACGCCAACCGATGACCCCAACAACGGTAAACCGATACCTGAGCCATAACGATTGCCATTTGGATCTTCCAGCACAAAAGCAGTACCGGTTTCGATCTGTGCATTGGCTAAGACAAGGGTCGCCGAGGCTGGCACATTAAAGGTTTCAAAGGAGCTCTCGCCAACAGGTACATATTCGACAGTACGGGTAAAGCTGTCACCATTGCGCAGTAATGCGTTCGCGTTGAACTCACGATTGAGTTTAACCGTGTCGCCAAAGTCATCGGCATTTCCTAACGCCGCTTTTACTGCTGCATGGGCGTTAACATAGCCCGCTCCAGCTTCCCAAGCATCACGTCCGGGCATAACGGTGGCGGTATCTTGCAGGATTTGTTTGACTTGTTGCCATTGCAAATTCGGATTGGCTTCAAGCATTAGCGCAACAATCCCTGATACATGTGGAGCTGCCATTGAGGTGCCGCTAGAAAAGGTGTAGTACGGGAGTTGTTCCGGCGGAAGCTCCTCGGAATCCTGTGTTGCGCTCAACGTCCCCGTGCTTGACAGTGAGGCACGGGCGGAAATGATATCGACGCCAGGTGCGGTGATTGTTGGACGGTCTTCCCACGTGAAGGTTTCGCCATTAATCGTCACCGATCCCGACTTTCCATCGACGCCGCGCGAGCTAAAGTCTGCTAACTTGCCTTCTTTGTCACCGGCCGCGACAGTAATAACCCATGGCGCCTTTTTGAAGTTGCCAGTAATGGTGGATTCCCCAGGGCCTGAGTTACCCGCCGAGAACACCGTAATGATGCCATTATCCGCAAGCGCTTTGGTCGCGACGTTGGTAGGGTCATCTGGATTGAAGTCGGTACCGACATCACCGGTGTTACCAAATGAATTTGATATCACACGGATGTTGTAAATAAACTGGTTATTGAGTGCGTAATCGAAGCCACCTAAGGTATCTAAAATGAACAGCGCGGCGCCTGAACCATAGCCGATAATCGATGCGCCCGGCGCAACCCCTGCGTGCTCGCCTTTACTCATGGCGCCAGTGCCAGCAATTGTTCCAGCTACATGCGTGCCATGACCGCCAGCGATATCGGTATTCGCGACATTCTCTTGATAAGTAATTGGTGCCACGCCCGACAAGCTATTTAAATTGACTTGCGCCAATACGTTTTGCACCACGTGTTGTGGATACAGCAAATCGCCGTGCGTACCGTCAACACCTGAGTCATTGACCACCACGCCGACGCCGCGGCCCGAGTAGGGCACTCCGGAAGAGCGGAGCGTCTTATCGGCACGCAGTTTTTTGACGCCTGTGAGTTCGGTTGCGTCACCATTCTCAAGTTCTAGTCGGTCGTTATGCCATACGGAACGAACGTCGTCACGTTGGTAAATCGCTTCAATTTGTTCTGCGGTAGCTAAGGCACCCACCATTGGTAATCGCTGTAACGCGACACCGTTGATACCTAGGCGTTCGAGAGCTTCCATCTGACTTACAGAAGGAGCATCAGTTTGCTCAAAAGTGATAATAACTGGATGTAAAACATCTGCTTGGGCTCCTGCAATTATTGCTTGAAGATCCGGGTCAAAGGTTTTAGCAAGCGCATTGGGTAGATGAATTGAGAAGGCGAGAGCCAAACTCAATGCCGATAGTTTGGTTGTTGTTTTCATCATGAACTTCCTCGATTTATGTTGGTAGACGCTCTAACCTTGGCATGAGCGGCTATGTCGTGAAATAGGGGAGAACCCCCAACATTGAGGCGCCAACAGCCACAGATATGTGATAAAATTCACGATTCAAATTAAATCGTTTGTGGTGATATGAGGAATAAGAACTGATGAGTGGTAGTGGTTTGAGCAGCGAAGTCAATAAACGCAGAACATTTGCGATCATCTCGCATCCGGATGCGGGTAAAACGACTATCACTGAAAAAGTTCTGTTGCACGGACAGCGCTTACAAAAGGCCGGTACTGTAAAGGGTAAAAAGTCTGGTCAACATGCGAAGTCTGATTGGATGGAAATGGAGAAAGAGCGTGGGATCTCGGTTACCACCTCAGTGATGCAGTTCCCTTATCGCGATGCCTTGGTGAACTTACTAGATACCCCAGGCCACGAAGACTTTTCGGAAGATACCTACCGCACACTGACGGCAGTGGACTCCTGTTTGATGGTGATCGATGGCGCCAAAGGTGTCGAGGATCGTACCATCAAGCTGATGGAGGTGACGCGTTTGCGCGATACGCCGATTATCACGTTTATGAACAAACTGGATCGTGATATTCGTGACCCACTTGAACTGCTTGACGAAGTTGAAAGCGTTCTCAACATCATGTGCGCACCCATTACGTGGCCAATTGGGTCGGGTAAGAATTTCAAAGGTGTTTATCACCTTATCGATGACGAGACGATTCTCTATAAAACGGGCCAAGGCCACCGGATTCAAGATCGTGAGGTCATTAAAGGTCTGGATAATCCTGAGCTTGATGCCCGTATTGGCGATTATGCTGATGATTTGCGCGAACAGATCGAGTTGGTGCAGGGGGCTTCCAACGAGTTTGATGAAGAGCTCTTTCTAGCCGGTGAACTTACCCCAGTCTATTTTGGTACTGCATTGGGCAACTTTGGTGTCGATCACATGCTTGATGGTCTGGTGCAGTGGGCGCCTACACCGTTGCCACGTGAAACCGATGAAGGCAAACAAGTAAGCGCCACGATGCCAGAGTTCTCAGGTTTTGTATTTAAGATTCAAGCGAATATGGATCCAAAGCACCGTGACCGTGTTGCCTTTATGCGCATCGTGTCAGGCAAATATGAGAAAGGCATGAAAATGCACCAGGTCCGCATTGGCAAAGATGTGCGCATCGCCGACGCTTTAACTTTCTTGGCCGGTGATCGAGAGCACGTTGAAGAGGCCTATCCGGGTGACATTATCGGGTTGCATAACCACGGTACGATTCAGATTGGTGATACTTTTACCGCAGGTGAAAAGTTTAAGTTTAGTGGTATCCCTAATTTTGCACCTGAGCTCTTCCGGCGGATACGCCTCAAAGATCCGCTGAAGCAAAAGCAACTGTTAAAAGGCTTGGTGCAGCTCTCTGAAGAAGGCGCCGTGCAAGTGTTCCGCCCGTTAGCCAACAATGACTTGATTGTCGGCGCGGTAGGGGTGCTACAGTTCGATGTGGTCGTTCACCGCTTGAAGTCTGAATACAATGTGGACGCTGTGTACGAGTCAATTAATGTTGCTACAGCGCGTTGGGTATCGAGTAGTGACGAACGCAAACTCGATGAGTTCCGCCGCAAAGCTGAACAAAATTTGGCGCTGGATGGCGGCGATAACTTAACCTATATCGCGCCGACAATGGTGAACTTAAACCTTGCTGCAGAGCGCTATCCTGACATTGACTTCCACCACACACGCGAGCATTAACCATGGTTGAGAGCCTCTTCGATACCCATTGCCATCTCGATTTTGAGGTGTTTGATGCGGATCGCGAAGAGGTTCTCCGCCGCGCCGCGCAAGCAGGCGTGCAGCACATTTTGGTGCCTGGAACGCGACGCATGGCGCATTTTCCGCCATGTTTCGAGCGAGGCTCACAAGTACAGTTACATGGTGCCGTTGGCCTGCATCCCTACTTTATTGAGCAGCACCAAAGCCAAGATCTCGATTGGGTCGACAAGCAATTGCAACACGACAAGCGGTTGTTGGTGGGTGAAATAGGCTTAGATCGCACCTGCACCGAATGGCAAAAGCAATGCGAGTTATTTGAGCAGCAGGTGCAATTAGCGGTGCGTTACCGGCGACCTTTGATCCTACATCACCGTAAGTCGCAAAGTGACTTGCTGGGGCTCCTTACTCCCTACCTTGCTGAGTTACCACAGTGTAAAGGTGTCTTGCACGCCTTCAGCGGTAGTCGTCAACAAGCGCAGGACTGGATTGCGAAGGGCTTCAAACTTGGTGTCGGTGGCACTATAACTTATGCTCGGGCGGCGAAAACGCGGGCTGCGATTGCCGAGGTGCCGTTATCGGGCCTAGTGTTGGAAACCGATGCACCAGATATGCCTGTGGCAGGTCATCAAGGTAAGCGTAATGAACCTTCACGGCTCGCTGATGTTTTTGCAGCCCTTGCCGAACTGCGGCAAGAGTCGGCGTCCGAACTGCGCCAAAAACTGTGGGAAAACAGCCTAGAGCTTATTGATTTTCTTGCGGCGGACGCCAGCGACGATAGCGCCATTTATTGAAAGTGATGGTGATTAAAACGCCTGCGAGTAAGGCAAAAATAATCAAGTATTGTCCGTAATAAGTTAGATATTCGTGAGTCGCAAGCGGTTCGGCGAGCAATAGAGGTTGGTTAACGGTAACGTGAAGATAACCATGAATGACCGGCTCTTCGCGGATCTCTTCGACCAGGACAAAAACCTGTTCGGGTTGCTCGGTTACCGCATCAGCACTAACAACTTCGCGTCCGTAGGTGTCGTAGATAGCACTAAATTCTACCAAGCGATGTTGGCTCAGTTGATCCACTAAGGCCTGCAGCTTTTCTTGGTCATTTTCGATGAGCCAATAGCGCGCCTCATGGCCCGCTTGTGTGGCCATGAGTTCGACAAGCTGTTGGCTATGCGCCTGCAAGTCTGCGAGACTGGTTTGCTGCATGCTACTCCACAAGTTCTCGATTAGGATGATCAGGAGTAGCGCAGCAACTAATCTTCGTCCGCGGCGATAGACAAGCTTGATGATATTGATAACATGCTGAGTTGTCGTCATGACAAAACTATACGCTGGGAACACCGACGAGAGCAACTAAGAAGAAGAGAAACAATGCCGAATTTACAACAACCTGGCTTGGTTGTGTTCGATATGGACTCGACGCTGATTACCATCGAGTGTATTGATGAGCTGGCCGCCTTAGTCGGTAAGAAGCCCGAAGTGAGCGCGATTACCGCAGCAGCGATGCGCGGCGAGTTGGATTTTGCCGAGAGTTTGCGCGCCCGTGTTGCCTTGCTGCAAGGCGTACAAGAACAGCAACTTGAAGCACTTTTTCAGCCCATCCCGTTGAGTCGCGGCGCCGCTGAGTTGTTACGTTGGTTTCATGCTCAAGGCTGGTATACAGCGGTGGTTTCTGGCGGCTTTACTTGGTTTACCGAACGGCTTGCCGCAACCATTGAATTAGATGCTCACCACGCCAACGCACTGCAGTGGGAGGGTGGACAACTCACCGGCACGGTGGCTGAGCCTATCGTTGATGGGGCAAGTAAGGCACGTTATTTAATTGAATTGGCGCAGCAGTGGTCGATTCCGCTAAGTAACACGATTGCTGTTGGTGATGGCGCCAATGATGTTGCGATGCTAACGGCTGCAGGTTTTGGCGTGGCGTACTGCGCCAAACCGGCTTTGCGAGACGTCGCCAACCTGACAATTGATTCCCCCGATCTGATGCTGCTTGCTGATCATTTGAGCACGTTGGCGTAATTTGTAACTTGAGTGAGCGTTATGGCAAAAGCAAAAACAGCATATGTGTGTAATGAATGCGGCGCCGACTTTGTGCGTTGGTTAGGGCAGTGCACCGAGTGCAAGGCATGGAACTCACTGAGTGAAGTTCGTTTAGGTAATGCGAAAAGTGCAACGGTAGAGCGTCGTGGTTTTGCTGGCGCGACACAAGCAAAAGTACAAACTCTGGCTGAAGTGGACTTAGAAGATCTGCCACGGTTTAGCTCAACCTACCAAGAGTTCGATCGGGTGCTAGGCGGTGGTATCGTGCCCGGCTCAGCAATTTTGATTGGCGGTTCACCGGGCGCCGGTAAAAGTACCTTGTTGCTGCAAACCATGTGTCAATTGGCGGCCACCATGAACACTTTATATGTGACTGGTGAAGAATCCTTGCAGCAGGTGGCATTAAGGGCACAACGCTTGGGCTTGCCGACCGACAAGCTGCGCATGCTTGCCGAAACCTCAGTGGAAACAATTTGCGACTTGGCGGACCGTGAGCAACCCAAAGTTATGGTGATTGACTCGATTCAAGTCATGCACCTTGCTGATATTCAATCGGCGCCAGGTAGTGTTTCTCAAGTTCGCGAATCGGCAGCTTACTTGACGCGGTATGCCAAGCAAAAAGGCGTCGCCATTATTATGGTGGGCCACGTGACCAAAGATGGTTCACTAGCTGGCCCCAAGGTTCTTGAGCACTGTATTGATGCCTCCATTTTGCTGGAGGGAACTGCAGATTCGCGGTTTCGTACGTTAAGGGGCAACAAGAATCGCTTTGGCCCAGCGAATGAACTGGGTGTTTTTGCGATGACCGGACAGGGCTTACGTGAAGTAAGTAATCCCTCAGCGATTTTTTTGCAAAGGGGTGAAGAACACGGCAACGGTTCCGTGGTGATGGTCATTTGGGAAGGCACGCGACCACTCCTGGTTGAACTACAAGCTTTAGTGGATGCCAGTCAACTGGCTAATCCGCGCCGCGTCGCGGTTGGTACCGAAGCAACACGTTTGGCGATGCTACTGGCTGTCTTACACCGTCATGGTGGACTACATATGTCCGATCAAGATGTATTCGTTAACGTGGTTGGCGGCGTGCGGGTTACCGAAACGGGAGCCGATCTTGCCTTGTTGCTTGCTATTGTTTCGAGTTTTCGGGAGCAGCCGTTGCCACGAGACTTAATTGTGTTTGGTGAGGTTGGTCTAGCTGGTGAAATTCGACCGGTGCAGAATGGCCAAGCACGTTTGAACGAAGCTGCTAAGCACGGCTTTACCCGCGCCATTGTGCCCGCCGGAAATCGTCCTAAGGATGCCATTGCCGGTATGGAAGTGATTGCCGTGAAGAACCTGCAACAGGCACTAGAGGCCATCTAATGGTTGCAGAATTGCTGTTGGCGAGTGTCATTGTGAGTTTGAATCCTTGTTTCGATGACTGGCTGCCACAGTGGTTGGGCGAGGGCATAGAGGTTGTCACGACTCAAACGCATGGTCAGCGTCTGGAAGCTATCTTGCTACACGAGCCCGACAGTGTGGTCGCCGGAAGCTTCGTCAATCGCTCATTGCGACTGGCCTTGGAGGCACGAGTAAAACTGGTCACTATACCGTATGTAACAACAACGGATCAGTGGGATGCGGCGTTACAGCAGTTAGGTCAAGAGTTACAGCACGAGACTCAGCTACAGCATTGGCGCGGTAAGCAACGTCGACAGTTGCAACGCTTTAACCTACAAGCGCTCGGCGAAGTCTTGGTGCTGATGCCCAACGCTTACACGTGGGGGCTGGACAGTTGGGTTGCCCACCTGCTGCAACAGCGAGGTGCGACATTATCGCCGCTTATGGGCGACGGCCAACTGTTGCGCTTGAGTTTGGAGGAGGTGTTATTGACCCAGCCTGACACCGTCATACTTGAGGGCTTCTCGAGTGATTACGCACGCGCTCATGATTGGTTGTGGCACCGAGCTATGCAAGATTGGTTAACGCAGCGACAAGTTGTAGAGGTAAACGGTGCAATTGCCGGTTGCTCAGACCTGCGTGCGGTTGATTACCTCAAGAGCATAAGGTCCGACGATGGAGCGCACCTATGGGGCGACTAACACTAGCGGTACTAGTGCTTATCACTATTGCCGTGATGGCACTGCATACCTTGCTCGGCTCGACTGGATGGGGCATGGCCGTGTTGGGTGATAACGCGGCGATGATTTTTTATGAATTACGCTTACCACGCATGCTGCTTGCGTTACTGAATGGTATCGCTTTAGGTGTCGCCGGCGCGGTGCTGCAGGTGCTTTTTCGTAACCCACTCGCAGAGCCCGGGATTACCGGTGTCGCAAGCGGCAGCGCACTGGCTGTCGTGTTGGTGCTCTATAGTGGTCTAGTGTTGCCGAGTTTATGGGCTTTACCGGCGATTGGTATGCTGGGCGGATTGCTGAGCCTGATCGCGCTATGGTTGATTGCCGGTGGCAACACCAGTGGTTTTCGGCTGATCTTGGCCGGCGTCGCAGTGGCTTCGCTTGCTGGCGCATTGGTTGCATTAGTCTTAAATTTGGCACCTAATCCATTTGCTTATCTGGAGTGGAGTTTATGGTTGCTAGGCTCGGTGGCTAACCGTGGCTGGGAACAGGTCATACTGATGTTACCCAGCATAGTGCTCGCTGGCGCTGTTTTATATTGGCAGCGCAATTATATCGATGCGCACATCTTCGATGTCGCCACGCTCGCTACGCTTGGCTTTCGGCAGCGTTTCGCGACGTGGTGGGTGCTGCTTGCGGTCACTTTGCTCATTTCAGCGTCAGTTGTAACTGCTGGAGTGATTGGCTTTATCGGATTACTCGCGCCGCATGCGGTACGTCTTTTGGGCGAACATCGGCCGATTCCGTTGATTGCGTTGAGTGGTCTTTGCGGTGGAGTCCTGTTGGTGTTGATTGACGCTGTGGTTAAAACCATCCCTACGACAGTCGAACTGCAACTTGGCGTGGTGGCGGCGTTTCTGGGCGCGCCATGGTTAATTTATTTATTGGCAAAGCAGAGGTTTGCGTGAGTCTGGTCTGTGAAGAGCTGAGCTTTGGTGCACGACTCCAACAGGTAAGCTTTAGTGCAGCAACGGGGCAGCTGGTGGGTATTATCGGTGCCAATGGCGCAGGCAAAACGACATTGTTGCAGGCCTTAACTGGACAGTTGGAGCCGACCGCGGGTAGGGCCACATTCGCGAATGCTACGATTGCGCAACTGGCGTCGCTCGAGCAGCGCAGGTTGATTGGTTTTCTGCCGCAAAACCCTACCGCTCATAGTGATATAACGGTTGCACACTTTTTACGTAGTGGCTTGGTTAACCTATCGCTACGGCAATCGCCGTCAGCTGAAGTGAAGCGCGTGGTTGCGTTGTTAAAGATTCACGATTATCTATCCCGTCCGCTGACGCAGCTTTCCGGAGGTGAACAGCGCCGAGTACAACTCGCTCGCGCGCTGCTTGGTGATCAACCGTGGCTAGCCTGTGATGAACCTACCGCAAGCCTTGATTTGCATTATCAGCTGCATGTAATGCAGCTACTTAAAAGTCTTGCGCAGCAGGGGAAAATCATAACGGTTGCCTTACACGATCTGAGCTTAGCGGCGCGTTTTTGCGACCAGTTAGTGTTACTCCATAAAGGTCGCCTAGTTGCTGCTGGCGAGCCAGCAGCAGTACTTACCGATGAAAACTTAGCGAACGCTTTTGGTATCTCGGCACGTTGGTTGTGCACCGAACAAGGCGTCGCATTATTACCGTCGTTGCTTAAACAGCCCTCTTAGAATTCGCGGCGCCATTGTTCGAGTAAGTTGTAGCGTTGCTTATTCGCTTGGCTATCCGCACTAAAACTTTGCGCTTGGTTGAGTTGTGCGCTCGGACTACAACTACCAAAGCTGATGAAATATTTGGCTTCATCTAACAACGGGTCGCCATTAACGCCCCAATCCCCCGCTAGTGTATCGGCAGCCGAGCATTGTGGGGCGAGACCATCAAAGTAACGGCCCTCTCCATCAGCGTTAACGGTTTCAAAGTTGATCACGAAACTGCGTTTGTCACAAAATGGCTGTGGCGACTGACCGACGGGTTTGCCGCAGGTTGGCTGGCCAACCACAACAACATCAACGTAGGGTTTAAGGCCATTAATAATGAGCTCTGAGGAGGAACAGCTTGCCCCAGTTGTAAGTACGAATACGCGGTCAAGATCAAGTTGTTGCACACCATCGACCAATTGGAATAGCGAAGTATTGTTTTGATCCGAGTTCTTATCGTTATAGATCAGTGAAACAAAGGGGTTACCAATGACGTTGTTACCCGCTGCTTGGCTTGCCGCTTGGTTCGCATAACGAATGAGTCCACCACCGTTATAGCGCACATCAATGATAAGTTCATCGACGCCAACGAGCGTATCGTAAGCACTATTGAGATCTGCTCCGGTGCGGTCGATAAAGCTATTGAGAACATAATAGCCGACGTCCTTGCCATCTTGGGCAAAACGGTCAACCGCTAAGACTGTATTGGTTTCAACCGCGGTTTTGGTGATGACGTCGGTTTGCTCTTCACCGTTGGGTTTCTGCCAGCTAAATGTCACCGAAGTGCCTTCTTCCGCTGGGCCTAGGGCTGAATTCAAACTGCCATTTGCAATTAACGTTGCCACTGCGACGCCATCAATCTCGATAATTTCGTCGCCGCGACTCATGCCGACATTGGCTGCTGGCGATTCGGCAAAAACGTAATTAAGGAACAAGCGTGAGCCAACCACGCGGCTCGAAAAACCGAAGCCAATGTACTCGGCGTTGACGAAACGTTCTTGATATTCTTGCTCGGTAAGGATGTAGCTGAACCGATCCTGAGGACTGCGGATGGCGTCGAGTAGGGCGTCCACCGACGGGTAACTCGTTGGGTCTATTCCGGCCGGAATATCTTCGTACCAAAAATAATTCTCGCGCATGTAGTCAAGAAAGTAACTGTTTTGCTCGGCGATGGAGCAGCCTCCGGTGTCGGGTGAACTATCATTGGAGCCGCCACCGCAGCTAGCGATGAGCGGCAAGCTACCTACGAGTGCTAGTGCGCGAATAACGCGATTGGTTTGGAATAACATGGTCGGCTCCTTAAATCGGTCAATACTCTTTATATATAGCCTTGCGACGAACAAGTCTAGTCCTTGAATTGATTAGTGACGTGCCGCAGATTTTTTGGCAAACTGCCTCCTTTCATACGTATCAAATGCGACGGAAGTTCTATGACGGCAGTAATGATAGACCTTGAAGGTACCGAGTTAACGCAAGCGGAACGTGAGTTAGTGGCACACCCAGCCGTGGGAGGGGTCATCTTTTTTGCACGTAACTTCGCTTCTCAAGAGCAACTTCAAGAGCTGGTTCGACAAACCCGTGCTGCTGCTAGTAATCCACTTATTCTCGCAGTTGATCATGAGGGCGGCCGTGTTCAACGCTTTCGTGAAGACTTTTCAAAGATCCCTGCGATGGGGACGATTCTGCCAGAAAGTAGCTCCATGGAAGAAGCGCAACATATTGCGCAGGAGCTTGCTTGGTTGATGGCGAGCGAAGTTCTGGCGATGGATATCGACATTAGTTTTGCGCCCGTCCTTGACGTTAATGGCATTAGTGAGGTGATTGGTGAACGGGCGTTTGCATCCTCAGCCAAACACGTAACCACTCTTGCCCGTGCATGGATTAAGGGCATGCATCAAGCTGGGATGAAGGCAACTGGGAAGCATTTTCCAGGCCATGGTTCGGTGCAGGCTGACTCCCACATTGCCGCGCCCGTTGATGAACGACCATGGGAAGCGATCCGGCGGACCGATTTACCACCATTTATAGAGCTCGCCAACTGTATGGATGCGATTATGCCGGCGCATGTTATCTATCCTGATATTGATGATAAACCAGCGGGTTTCTCCGAGCGTTGGTTGCAGCACATTTTACGTGCTCAACTGGGCTTCAAAGGTGTGATTTTTAGTGATGATTTAGCCATGGCTGCCGCACACGCGGCCGGTGATATGCCTGACCGCGCTCGTGCGGCGCTGCGCGCCGGTTGTGACATGGTGCTTGCCTGTAACGACAGAAGTGGCGCCGAAGCCGTACTTATTGCCATGGAGCAGGAACTCGCCACGATCGAACGACAGCCAAATAACTGTTATGAGCGGTTGGCAAAATGTGCCGCGCTGGCGATGCCAATGTTACGTAAACATCCGCGCTGGCACCAAGCACAACACCTACTTGAACGATTCAGCTGAGGGTTACGGTTCACTCGTACGCTAGCGGGTCGACGGTGTTGTTTGCCGCAAACGCTTCAAGCCGTTCAACACAAGCGCCGCACTTTCCGCACGCCTTGTCACGGCCGTTGTAGCAGGTCCAGGTGTTCTTGTAATCAAGGCCCATAGCAAGTCCGTCACGCAAGATTTCAGCCTTGTCATTCGTGAGGTAGGGAACGGCGATTTCAATCGGCTCGTAGTTGGCGATGCGACTTACGTCATTCATACGCTGAACAAATTCAGGACGACAGTCGGGATAAATCGCATGGTCTCCAGAGTGTGCGCCGTAGTAGACGGCTTCTGCGCCAATCGAAACCGCATAACCAATCGCTAGTGAGAGCAGAATCATGTTGCGATTCGGCACCACAGTCGATTGCATTGAAGCTTCTTCGTAATGACCTTCAGGAATAGCTGTGCTCGTGGACGTCAACGAGCTGTTGCTGATCAACTCATTGATCGCTGTGATGTCGACGATTTTATGGGGAATATTTAGTCCCCGCGTGACTTCGGCGGCAACCGTTAGCTCTTTAACGTGGCGTTGTCCGTAATCGAAGCTTAAGGCATAAACGTCATGCCCATCCCGTATTGCTCGGTGTAGCACGGTAAACGAATCCATTCCACCAGAGTAAATAACGACAACCTTTGCCATATCAGAATTCCTTGTGACTTCTTGATCAATACTAATTTAAGGTACAATAACGGCATAGTTTACCGCAAAACAGGATGAATCCCATTAGTACTCGCTATCCAATCAATGAATTGTTCGAAACGATTCAAGGTGAAGGCTTCTATACCGGCACACCGGCTATTTTTCTGCGCTTGCAGGGTTGTCCTGTCGGCTGTCCTTGGTGCGATACGCAACACACATGGGAAAAGTCAGCGGCGGATAAGGTTGATCTTGCAACGCTTTTGGCGAAGTCCTCGGCGTCTGCGCAGTGGGCAGAGCTCACGGCCGCTGAGATTCTTGCGGCCTTTAAACAACAAGGTTTTCAGGCCAAGCATGTAGTGATCACCGGTGGCGAGCCAGCAATGTACGACCTACGTGAACTGGCACAGGTTCTTGAAGCCGCAGGATACCGCTTGCAAATCGAAACCAGCGGTACCTTTGCTTTGCAAGTTTCGGCTGCGACCTGGGTTACGGTGTCGCCCAAACTAGATATGCCGGGTGGCTTTTTGGTACGTCCCGACTGTATGAAACGTGCGAATGAAATAAAACATCCGGTGGCGATGCAAAAGCATATTGATGCACTCGATAATCTCCTCGCTCAATGTCCGCCTGCCGAGAACGTAATCATCGCACTGCAGCCAATATCCCAGCGTTCACGGGCAACCGAGCTGGCGATAAAAACCTGTATCGAACGGAATTGGCGTTTATCGGTGCAGTTGCACAAGTATCTTCACATCGAGTAAGCCTAAGCTCCTTTTTGTCTGACCCTGCTTTCTTGTGGCTATAGTTGAGCTATCCATCGTTTGGGTACATTCAACTTTTGCAAGGAGGCTTTATGCAACACGGACGTTCATACTCTTCATTGGTCATGGCGCACAAGTTTCATCGTGGTCAGGGAATGACCGAGTACATCATTATTGTTGCCCTCATAGCAGTGGCTGCAATCGGTGTTTATTCATTATTGGGCAAGACTGTACGCAACCAAGTCTCGGGCATTGCTCATGAAGTTAGCGGACAGAGCTCCTCTCAGCAACTTAACGAAGCGCGTTCAAGTGCAAGGCGCTCAGGCACTGTAGCTCGGCAGGATGTCAATCTTGGCAACTACGATGAAGCCACCGAGTCCGGTAGCAACTAATGGCGCGCAATGGCTTTACTACTTTATGGCTGATGCCAATTTTGGTCGGTATCATTTTTCTGATTATCGGTTTGATGGCACGTAGTGAAGCCCTGCGCAGTAGTTGGTATCAACAAACCGTCGCCGATAACATGGCAAGTTCCGCCGCAACGGTGTTAGCACGTGAGATGAACCTACTCGCAATTACGAACCGTGCATTGTTCGCGAACGAGTTGGCAATTGCACAACTGTTGGGCTTAGCGAGTTGGTTTCAGATGATGAAGGATGTTGCCGACCGCAGTGCAATGGCTTCGTCTTGGATTCCATACCTGAATGCCATCACCCGGAATATCGCCAATGCGGTCGATAACTTTGAAGAGCCGTTCCAACAAATCTTGCAAGGTGTGCTTTATTTTCAACGCATGGTCACCACGGCGATACGAGCGACGCAATGGTATGCGCGCATTAGCTTTGCCATGACGTTACCGAAAACAATGGAACAAATACTCGCCGCCCATGACGTCGGTGATGAGCCAATAAAATGGCAACTCTTGCATGCTCCAGGACTGGTTCCGGTGCCATGGTTGTGGTGGACGTTTATACCAGCACAAGCTTCGGGAAGTGATAATCAGCTGGCGCATCGTTTGATGCTGGAAAGTCTGGACCCCTTCAGTAAGAAGCGTAGCTATGAGTGGTTCGATGCGTTGCAAATTGAGGTTGAGAAAGCTGGCGGAGCGCGTCTCCACGAAGATTCTAGTGGGAGTTGGAGTTGGCAAAGTATGGATACGGTCTCGATTCATGTGCGCGGCCTGTTGGATTCTGACGAATACCCGTGGGGTGATGGCGCAACTTATCTCGGTGAAGAAATCGAAAGTGTTGGTGCTAAAGATTTTGGACGCACTCGAAAGATCAATCCGACCGCAACTCAGTGGGGTGTTGCCGATCAGGTAGAGTTTTCTGGCAATGCGCAGCCCTTTCGTTATTTTAATCGCACGCAATTGGATCCCGCGGATTGGCCTGCCGTTATTGTTGTCTTGCCTCAAGCGGTGGCAAAAGCAAGTGTCGTTTACTCGCGTCCAACGCGTTGGTTTCGCCGCTCGGATAGTAAAAATGAGCAGGCCAACTTGTTCAATGCACTTTGGCAGAGTCAACTGAAGTCGTTATCGCAATTAGAGCGAGTGTTATTAACAGCACGAGTTGGTGATGCTCATGAAAAAGTTTAGCGATAACTCGGGACAGGCGATGGTCGAGAGCCTCATTGTATTGACGTTGTTGGCTGGGCTGCTGTTGCTGCTGACCGATACTGTTTTTCCACTCCACGAACACCAATTAAAACGCATTGAAACCGGGCGTGCGGCCGTGTGGAATTGGCAACTGAATAGTACGGTGGAGGTCACGGAAAACTATGCATTTGCCAAGCGCGCTGAAGTGGTTTTAAGCCCTTTAAAAGGATTGACTGGGCTGGCACTAGAGCAAGATAACTTACGTGTCATCGCCAGTGCTCCTGATGTCGCCGCTATGGCGCGACTTACCGATACGTGGTCGCCGATGAGCGCGGAACAGCTTGATTCTAGGCCAGCTCGATTAACACCGCTCGCACGGTTGCAGGAGTTGGGCCTTGGTAAAATCCAGAATTTTATAAGCTGGCTGCACTTTACCGAAGAGTTTTCCGCTGAGAGTTTGCGGTTCGGTTATATCGCTAATGAGGCAACACCTGCTGAGTTGGCGTGTCAGAGGGGGCAGTCATGCTAGCGGTGGATCTTCCGAGCGAATGGCAGGCCGAAGTTTGGTCAACGCAAGCTACCAGTTCGGTTTGGCGGTTAGCACTTGCGCAAACACCACGGTTAGAACAGTTAAATTGCCAGACAATGACAATCAATGCACTGCTTTCATGGTGCGAGAAAGACTCAAGTTTATGGCTGATGCAGCAGTTAAATGGCGTGTATTGGCTAACTGAATATCGCCGCACATCGCTGTCTAAAAGTGTTGTGCGAAGCGACTGGCGAGGCACTCGGCTTCAACAGTTTAGTGCTCAGGGCCAGACTGTAGCTATTTATCAAAACAACTATCACCCGAAGCAATTAGAACGTTATCTCAAACTCCGCCATAGTGGGCGGCATCCAATAGTTACGGAGTTAAGCCATGGAAGGTTTTACGTATCCTTGCAAAAGCCAAGTGAGGACATCTTCGTCTACGCACGTACGCAGGGCACTCTCTTGGTCAGTGCGCAGCGTCACTAACTGTCAGCAAACAAACAATGGCCAAGCAACAGTCGAAACGTTGGTGGTGGCGTTGAGCTTGTTCGCTATCGTCGTGATCCCAGTAACTGCAAACAACGAGAGCTTAGTGGAGCTTGTTGAGATCATCGTCAGTTCGTGGATGTTGGTGTTCTCGGTTACCTGGCAGCAGTTTTTGCTGCACCCATGGGCGGCGTAATCAATGGCTAGGTTTGGGTGGCGCTTTATTGTTCTTGGTCTCGTGGTATTGGCCATGGTTACTGCAAGCTATCAACTCGTTATGCGGTATTTAGCACAACAGTCACATGAACTGGAGCAACGTCTCAACGCAGAGATGGAGTGGGTGCTGGTATTCAGTCACGATCTTGAGGCTGGCGCAGTCATTGGGCTTGACGATTTGCAGCAGCGTAAATACCCGCCGAGTTATATCAGTGATGATTGGCTGCGACCCAATGATGCTATGGCTGTCGTTGGTAACAGCGTGCAAAATTTCGTCAGCGCTGGGGAGCCGGTAATGCTAGGTCACTTAGGCAGAGTTAGGCGTTCTTCTTTTAGTGATCAGCTAGCGCCAGACGACTATGCCGTTACGGCAACAGTAGGTATCGAGCAGGTTCACCATGGTTTGTTAGCCGTGGGCAATCGGGTGAGCTTAGTTGCTGGCGGTGGTGGTGAGCCGCTGCGTATGCTTACCAACATAGAAGTGTTAGCGCTCGACAATCAAAGCAAAGAGTACGTCGGGGGAGCACTCGCGGTGACCATTACTTTCCGATTAAAGGCCGAGCAGGCGGCGATTTTTGAAGGGTTTAGGCGTCAGGGTTTTGCATTGTGGCTACAACATCCTGAAGCCGAGTATAGCCACGTGAAATCACCTTTAAAACCACACCTCTTTACCATATCAAAAGCAGGGAGCTAATTGATCATGATGTCTTTTCTTGGGGCATTTCTTTTTCTGGGTGCGGTAGGTGCAACACCAGCATCCACACAAATACAAGTCCAAGTCGGTGAATCGCACATACTCGCTCCGACAGGAATTGAAGAGATCGTCATTACTTCGCCCGAGGTTTTAGGCTACCAACAATTGCCTAGTGGTGCCGTGGTGATTACTGGGCACCAACCGGGTAAAGCAGAAGCGTTAACGTTTAAAGCCGGTCAGCTTCAGCAAAGATTCACATTTATTGTTAAGCGAGCGCCAGATAAGCATCTAAAACTCAGGCTAGCGACATTGCAACGGCGTTTTCCGCAATTACAGATTAGTGATGGTGCTGACGAACTCATTCGATTATCAGGCCAGCTACCTGCGCAAGCGAAAGCTGATATGAACGATTTGCTGGCGCGTTTTCCTCGTCTTGCGTCACAAATTGAATGGCTTCCGCCAGCACCCGAACCGATGTTAGTGCTCGAAGTTCGCATTGCCGAAGTCAAACGCTCATTTGCACGGCACATAGGTGTTCGTTGGCCCGGGCACGTCAACGGCCCGTTGCTTCAAGATATGGGGAATTGGCTTCACCTGCCGTTAAGCGCGCAAACCACACTGGATATTATGGAACGTGAGGGACGTGCGCGACTGCTTGCCAACCCAACACTAACCGCAATGAGTGGAGGTAAAGCAGACTTCCTGGTTGGCGGAGAGTTTCCGGTGCCGCAAGTGGTCGCTCAGGGTATGCAAGATGTCAGTTTTCGACCTTACGGGATACAGCTAGAAATTTCCCCTAAGCTGTTAGCTGACCAACAGGTAAGTGCCACCCTCGTCGCTGAATTAAGTTCGATCGATCCGGCGACAGCAGTCAACGGTGTACCTGGCCTTCTAAGCCGACGCGTATCGTCGACACTGACCTTACCGTTGGGAGAAACACTGGTGTTATCAGGTCTCATTCAACATGAGCAAGCGCAACAGGCCGATCGGTTTCCTGAGCTGCACAAGTTGCCTATTTTGGGTGCACTTTTTTCGTCGACGCAGTTTCGTGCAGCGGAAACGGATCTGATCGTAATGGTGACGCCACGTCTAGCCAAACTTGCAAGTGCAGAGCAAGCTAGTCTTGCCGAGTTTGTTGCTAAGCGTGAGCGCTTTCAAAATGCCGTTGGTTGTGTCGGTCTAATAGAACCCTTTATGGGCGCGGGGGAGAACACACTATGATCGAAAAAAACCAGCTCATCGAGGCGCTACGCCTGCAAATACAACGCGTCACGCTGCAACGCGAGTTTGCCAGCACAGATAGCTTGCGGGGCTATGCGTTTGATTTTCTGTCAGCTTATATAAAGCAACACGGTGCTGAACAGCCAACGCATGAACATCAGCATTTGGTTAATGACGTGATAGAAGCATGCATGGGGTTTGGTCCGCTTAGTGGGTTATTGGCTGACGATTCGATCAGCGAGATCATGGTGAATCATTACGCGGGCATATTCATTGAGCGTCGTGGGCACCTAGAAGCGTCCGATGTACGCTTTCAAAGTGAAGCGGAGTTACTGCAGGTTATCGAGCGCATGGTGCTACCACTAGGCCGACGTATTGATAGTGCTCAGCCGATGGTCGATGCAAGGTTACCCGACGGCTCAAGGGTCAATGCGGTGATCGCTCCGTTAGCATTACGTGGCGCGTGTCTCACCATTCGCAAGTTCTCACGGAAGGCTTTAACGTTTGCCGACCTTGAAGCTTCAGGAGCACTCTCAAGTTCAGCAACCGATTACTTGAAGAAGGTCATCGCACAACGAAAAAATATTCTCATCATCGGTGGTACCGGTACCGGGAAAACGACTTTTCTTAATTTATTAGCCAGTGAGATCCCTGCAGAGCAACGCTTGATTACCATCGAGGACGCTGCCGAATTGCAACTTAACCACGCCAACCTGATCGCGCTCGAGGCGCGCCCTGCGAATGCCGAAGGGAGTGGCCTGGTGAGCATTCGCGATTTGCTCATCAATGCGCTGCGCATGCGCCCCGATCGGATCATTGTTGGTGAGTGTCGCGGTGCCGAGGCGCTTGATATGTTGCAGGCCATGAATACTGGACATGAGGGCTCGCTAACAACCTTACATGCGAATAGCCCACGAGAAGGCCTACAACGCTTGGAGGTAATGGTGATGCTAGCCGGTTTTGAGCTTCCGTTGTTGGCCATTAGGCAACAAATTGCCAGCGCCGTCGAGGTGATTGTTCAAGTCACGCGAGGCTCTAATGGTCAAAGGGTAGTGAACGCGATCAGTGAAGTTGTTGGTATCGAGTCTTCAGCGTACCAAGTGAGTCCGCTTTTTGAGCGGCGAGATGGTGGCTTACAAGCCTCGGGAATTCGTTCTGAATGGATAACAGATCATGCGTGTTGATGAATGGTTGGTTGTTTTCTTTGTCACTGCGACGGCAATACTTGCTCTTGGTTTAGCGACTTGGGGAGGAATAGCAATTTATCGTGATGCTCGCCAGCAAATTGAACAGCACGCTGAAGCGTCCTTAGCTGTATTTCTCATATTTTTGCCGATGCGGCAGTTTTGGTATGGAGTGCTGTTGCTGACTTCATTGATTGCGTTAATAACCCTGCTACTTACCCATGACTGGCGTTCGATGATGCTGACTATGGTTGTGTCAGTTGGTGCTTTGCCGCTTTTGAGAAATGTTTTACACCAAAAGCGTACGGCACAGATTGAGCAACAGCTCCCAGAGGCACTGCGGTTACTAGCAAATAGTCTGCATGCCGGGATGGGCTTGGCATCCGCATTAGCGTTAACGGCGCAGCAGGTTCCTGCACCATTAGCGACCGAACTATCTCTTATTGTCCAAAGGCAGCGCACCGGTGAAACCTTAGAAAGTGCATTTGCTGACTTTCAACGTCGTGCGGCGACCTCGATTGTGCAATTCTTCGGCTTTATCATTGTTACGAGCGTGCGCCATGGTGGGCAGCAAGCCGACGTACTTTCTCGTATGGCCGAAGCGATTCAGCAACAACATTATGCGCAGCAACGGATCTTAAGTTTATCGGCACAAGCGCGCCTGCAAGGACGAGTCATGTTCTTTCTGCCCTTAGGCCTTTTCTTTGCGCTTAAAACGGTACACCAAGACGCCACCACGCTATTGCTTACGACCTCGGCAGGACAGATTGTGGTAGTCGCGAGTGTTTGTTTAATGGCGGCTGGTTATTTTTTAACGCGTCGTATTTTGGGACAGTTTTATGTTGCTGACTAAATGGCTGCTCGGTCTCTTATTTTGCGGGATTGGCGTATTAATTTTTGTTCTTCTGAATAGTCTAGCGCAACGATTGTTACCGCGTTTACACAGCTATACCACGGTAGTTCTTCAGCGGCTACCGCCGCGGCTACGACGCCAAATTGATAAAGCTGCGGAGCATGCAGGTGCAGCGGGTGAAACAGCGTTTTTTGTGATGGAGCAAAGCGCAATGTTGATCGCGCTCGTGCTGAGCGTGCTGTTACCGCTTCCGACCTGGGTCGGCTGGGGGGTAGGTGGACTTATTGTGCTCAATGTTGTGCAGCGACGTGCAAAACGTCGCCTACTGGTACGCCGCTTCGAAAAACAATGGCCAAACTGTTTAGATATGCTGGCGATGTTAATGCGCTCGGGCTTGTCGTTTGCTGCTGCCCTCCATGCACTCGCACAACTCCCAAGCGCCTCTGTAGCAATTCGACAACTACGGCAACTGCAACAACAACTGCACGCAGGTGTGTCTATGGAAGCCGCTTTTTCGGCAATGAAAGCACGTTTGCCTAGCCCTGCCTTCACGTCGTTTGCCGCAGCGGTACTTCAGGCGCGATTAAGCGGTTCGGCATTAACAAATACGTTAATGTTGCAAGCGGAGCAGGCACGTAGCGAGCAGCAGTTAGCGGCGGAGAAATTTGCCCAAGAAGTCGGGGTTAAGCTTTTACTACCTTTAGTGACATGCTTTTTCCCAGTAACCTTTCTCATTATTTTAGGGCCTATTTTTATAGGTTATTTCCAGTCTTGATGCTGCATAAGGAAGATGCATGATGAAATATGGACGCTTGCTGATGAGTCCCGAACAATTTTGCCTATGGCACGAAGTTCATGTCTTGACCAGTTTTCCCCAACGGTTGCTTGGATTGCTGACCAAAAGAGGCTTGCCTAGGGGGCACGCCTATTGGTTTCCGAGTTGCTCTGCAGTACATAGCTGGGGAATGTTATTTGCCATCGATATAGTCGGGCTGGACAAAAATCAACGCATCACTGCGATACGACGCAATGTACAGCCGGGCGTGATGCTCAAACTTCAGGGAGTGCATTCGATTATCGAGTGCGAAGCTGGTTACCCATACCCACTTGAGGCTTGGTGTGGTCGCCGTGTGATCTTTGAAGAGCGGGAGGTGAATCATGAAGAGGTTCTTTGAGCTGCTGGCCATCGCGCTCGCCTGTTTGTTCATGACTGCATGCGTAGCGACTAACACCTCGCCGTCACCGAGTATTGTTGCAGGCCAAGACTCATCGCGAGAAGTTGCCATGCGAGCCTATGCAGAAGGTGACTATCACCTTGCGGAAGGAATTTTACAACGCCTTGCCGCTGCGCCACATCTTGATCCGCAAGCGCCCTGTTATTTAGGTGCAATTCACTATCGCCAGCATGCGTATCAAGCCGCGCTGAAACGCTTTCAAGAGTGCACTACTCAGTATCCGGAACGTTCAGAAGTTTGGTTTAACGCTGCTGCTTCACATCTTCGTCTAGCTACAGAGTTGTTATTAACTGGGCGAAGCTATCAGATCAATGAAAACTCATCTACGGCGCTAACGAAGCAGTATGAAGGCTTGCTCAAAGCTCTATTGCAACTGCAACGCGCGCACGCAGACGAGGTGTATTGAGATGTTCATACGCCAGCAAAGTCATGGCTTCGTGTTACCGATTGTCGTTTTGTTGTTAGGCCTTTTTAGTCTAACTTGGCGTTATAGTTTCAATCTTTCAGAACATGAGCGGCGCCTCAAACAGCAACAAACCCTAGAGGCGGAGCTACTTTTTTGGCATCGCGCTGTGGCTGCTTTCATGTTGCAGCATGAGCAACATCTGAGTCACTTTAGCGAATTGCTCGCGTTTTATGAGCTTGAATGGCCCGAGCATCGACTCGGCAATGGTGACCGCGTGACGTACAGCGGCACTGCAGTAGCGCCGGGGGAATTTGAGTTACGGATTGCTAATTTACCAGAAGAGGTGAGCCAAGTTTACCTTGAAGGCTCCTCTCCTATGTTCACAGCGGAGCAAACGGGAAACTTAGTCTTTGCCGTGCGTGCGAGTGAGCAGTGGGCATTCACCAATCCTCTTATTCGCCGGAGTCAGCCCGCTGCAAGTGTCATGGAAGCCGATATCGATTTGGCTGGGCGCGACATAGTAGGTATGGCGGACTTAGCTGCGGAACATTTTGGCGCTACTGTTGGCGAGGTGAGCGGTACGGGTTATCTAACAGCAGGTCAGATGGACGTGTTCACGACCAGTGCACTCAACGTAGAAAATGCAACCATAGCAGGCGTGGATCTACGCAGCTTAATCGACACTATGATTGCTTTAGATGCGCAACTTGGCCCGTGCTTAATAGCTGATGGGCCGTGTTACAACTAGTCGTCTTTGTCACTGTATTGTTCAGGCTTGGTACGAAAATCACGGGTGTTTTCTGAAAGCTCTAATTCAAGGTGTAGCCCCGCTTTCGCCAACAAATGCGCACTAATCGGTGCGGTAAGAAACAGAAATATCGCAATAAGCAATTCGTGCAAGCTGAGCCCGTCGGTCATCGAAAAGTAAAGAATAGAGCCAATAATCACGCCGCCGACGCCCAATGTTGTATTTTTAGTTGGCGCGTGTAAGCGTGCCATGAAGTCAGGCAGCCTTAGCAAACCCAATGAGCCGATAAAGGCAAAGCTGGCGCCCAAAATGATAAAAAATGAGATGACCCAATCGGCCCACACTGGTAAGTCTGTCATGGTGTCACTCCTATTCGATTAAGTCGCCGCGCAGCAAAAATTTCGCAGCAGCGATGGTGCCGATGAACCCAAGCATGGCAATCAATAAGGCCGCCTCAAAATAAAATGCGGTATCGTGCCAAATGCCTAGCAAGATCAAAAGCGCTAAGGAATTAATATAAATGGTATCCAGCGTTAAGATTCGATCCGGCAAACTTGGCCCGCGAATCAAGCGAATGATATTCATCAAAAGCGCCAAGCTAAATAAGCCGAATGCCACTTGTAGAGCGTAAACTAGCATTGGAATATCTCCTTTAGACGACGTTCATAGCGCTGTTTAATTTGTTGAATTGTGGCTTCCGGGTCGTCGACATTTAGCGCGTGGATGAGAATACTGCGACCGTCACGCCCAAGCTCGGCTGAAATGGTTCCCGGCGTTAAACTTATGGTGCTGGCCAAAATGGTAATCGGCACAGAACCACTAATCGCTAGTGGGAATTCAATAAGTGCCGGTTTTATATTTTTTCGAGGCCTCAAGATAATTGCCGCAATATTGAAATTCGACACGATGATATCGCCTAACAAGATAAAAAAGTATTGCACGCCGAGTAATGGGTGGTGCAGGGTTGTTCGATAATCACGAGCCCGCAATGTATACAACGGAATGATGATCGCCAACACCAGTCCAAGCAAGGTTGCACCTACGGATACTTTATTCTGCAATAGCAACCAGAACGCTAATAAGAACAAGCTCCACCAGGGAGCTGGAACAAGCTTATTCATGCTGGCCTCCATCGAGTACTTGTGAGATGTAACCTTGCGGGTTCGCTAACTGTTCCGCGATAGCTGAGGTGAAACCAGAAAAAGCTTGAGCAAAAACAGTCAATGCCACCGCACCGAGGAGCAGTAAAACAACAGCCATGTGCTGCCAGTAGGGGTGGCTTACATCGTTCGGTTTACCCTCAAGGGTGTGCCAAAACATACGGCTGCCAGCACGCGACAATGCAATCATCATTAGAAAAGTTGCACCAAGAATCAATGGCCACAGCCATGCCACTTGAGCACCTGTACGGGCAGCCTCAAGGATGAATAACTTACTAATAAAACCAGAGAGCGGCGGAATGCCAATTACCGTAATAGCGGCTAGGAAAAATAAACCGCCCAATAATTGGTGCTGCGCCATTTTACGTCCTTTGACGATGCGTGACGCGGTTTTGCCACGTTGTTCTGCGATCATGTCAACAAGTAAAAAGAGGGCGCCTGTTACGAGCGTCGAGTGCACGAGATAAAACAGCAAGGCACTTATCGCATCGTTGTGACCCAGACTAAGTGTGGTGAGCATCGTCCCCACTGAAACGAGGACCAAGTAGGCCACCACCTGACGAATATCACGGCTACCGAGCACCCCTAATGCGCCAATTAAAATAGTCAGTAAGCCTAACCACCATAACCAGCCGTAGCCCAAAAATGCGACTTCACCGGCGTCAGCGCCAAAAATCAGAGTGAAGACACGAACGATGGCGTAAATGCCGACCTTGGTCATGATGGCAAAGAGTGCGGCAACGGTTCCGGTGGTATTTGCATAGGCTTGTGGGAGCCAAAAATACAACGGCAATAGGGCTGATTTAAGTGCAAATACGATGAATAAAATCATGCCACCGGCGCGCGCAATTGCAGCATCGTCGCCTTGAAGTAGCGCAACTTTGCCGGCCATGTCAGCCATATTAAGTGTCCCGGTAATCCCGTAGAGCACGCCGAGGCTGATAAGAAAGAGCGCTGAACCAGTAAGGTTGAGCACGACATAGTGCAAGGTGGCGCGTAATTTTGCTTTACCGCCGCCGTGCATAAGTAGGGCATAACTCGAAATGAGTAAGATTTCAAAGAAAACAAATAAGTTAAATAAGTCCCCGGTAAGAAAAGCCCCCATGATTCCTAACACTTGAAATTGGAATAGCGCTTGGAAATGAGAGCCGAGGTTGTCTTCTCCGTGGCAGGCATAAATCAGCACTGGGAGTGCGAGCACTGCGGTCAACAGAACCATCAATGCGGATAGCTTATCTGCAACCAAAACAATCCCAAAGGGCGCTTGCCAACTGCCAAGCGCATACACCACGATTTCCGTGTGGACGGTGATCACCAGCATGATCGCCACAATAAGCGTTAATGAGGAGGCCACAATGCCAATGATGCGGCGATAGTACTGCGCGCGTTCACCCCACGGTAAAAGCTGTAGCAGTGCCGCCAGCATGGGGATGACAATAGGCAATGTAATTAAATGTTTAGTTAGCATTACCGCTGCCCATCCTGTTCCGCGTAGTTGTAATCATTGACTTCATCTGAACCAATTTCACCACGAACCCGCACGGCCAAGATGATGGAGTAGGCCGTCATGGCGAAGCCGATAACAATCGCGGTTAAGACTAATGCCTGAGGTAATGGGTCAGTGGTATTGTCACTCGCCCCAACGATGGGCAGCTCATTCACAATCAAGCGGCCTGTTGAGAAGAGAAATAAATTTACGGCATACGACAGCATCGTTAAACCAATGACGATCGGAAATGACCGTCCGCGTAAAATTAAAAACACGCTACAGGCAGTTAATGTTCCTACGGTTATGGCGTACAACGTTTCCATTAATAACCCTCCTGACGTGGGCGGTGACGCGTGGTCATTTGACCAAAGTTGGCAAGAATCATGAGCGTTGCTCCGATGACTGTTAGGTACACGCCTAAGTCAAACAAAATCGCCGTAGCTAACTCAAACTCGCCGATGAATGGCCAATGTACATGAGTGAAACTTGACGTTAGGAAGTTGTGGTCGAAGAGCCAGCTCCCAATCCCAGTAAATAATGCGATCATTACGCCGACAGCTGTCAGCGTTTGATAGTTGTAATCAAAGCGCGACTTAACCCAATCGACGCCATTGGCGATGTATTGCAAGATCATTGCGGCGGCCGTAACAAGGCCTGCAATGAAGCCGCCGCCAGGTAGGTTATGACCGCGTAAGAAGATGTAAACAGACACCATTAGTGCTAGTGGTAGCAGCGCTTGCGATACAGTTTGCACTAGCAATGGATGCTTCACGCGGTGCCAAGGGCGACCATCGACGTCACTTGAAGGCATAAAGGGGCGTAAATTATTAAGTAATTTATGAATGCCGGCGGCGGCAATGGCAAGCACGGTAATTTCGCCTAGCGTATCGAACCCACGGAAATCGACTAAGATAACGTTGACCACGTTAGTACCACCGCCACCCGGTACCGAGTTGGCAAGGAAAAAGTCAGAAATACTGTTGAACGGGCGTGTCATAAGTGCGTAATTAAGGGTTCCCACGATGCCACCGATACTGCCCGCCAGTAATACATCACGTGCCACGCGCCGGCCGCTTGATGCGCGTGGAATTCGCTGCGGCATGAAGAACAATGCCAAAATCATTAAGATGATGCTGACGACCTCGACGACCAATTGCGTCATCGCTAAATCTGGCGCCGAAAAGTGAATGAAGCTCAGTGAAACGATAAGGCCAACTACCGAAAGCATCATCAGTGATGTTAGGCGTTGGCGGTGCAACATAGCTGTCGAAATGGCCGCTAACATCAGCAAAACAGCACCGACCAAACTCACAGCATCAATCGGTAGCTGCGGTCGACTCCCCGTTAACTGCAGGATATCGGCAAGTTCAGGGATCACGACAACCAAGGTAAACACCAGTAAAAATGCAACGTAACGTTGCAACGAACCATTTTCCACTTGTTGCATAAGTTCATCACAAAAACGTGTGGTGTTGCTGACGATTTTGGCAAACACATCTTTGGCATCGTGAGGGTCAAATTGGCGACTGAATGTAAGGAGTTCGGCGCGGCCGACATAAATCGCAATCCCGCCCGCGAGTGCTAGGGCGCTCATGAGCAACGGCATGTTAAAGCCATGCCAAATGGCAATATCTAAAGTAGGGACGGTGCCGTTCACAGCGAGCACAGCACTTTCCACGATGTTGGCTGTGAGCAGCATTGGTGCTATGCCGACTGCAATACACAGGATGGCAAAGAAAATCACCGGCATACGCATCATTAGCGGCGGCTCATGCGGTTTTTTCGGCAAGTCGGTCGCTGGCTCTTGGAAGAATACGTCATGTACGAAACGCACCGAATAGGCTACTGACAACATAGCGCCGAGCGTTGCGAGCACAGGCACAAACCACGACAAGCCGCCAAATAGGTGTTGATTGTAAGCTTCGGCAAAGAACATTTCTTTGGATAAGAAACCATTAAACAGCGGAATCCCCGCCATCGCTGCTGAAGTAATTACCGCAAGTATCATGGTGAAGGGCATCGCTTTGCGCAACCCACTCAGTTTGCGCATATCGCGTGAGCCTGTTTCATGGTCGATGATACCCGCAATCATGAACAGACCAGCT
The DNA here is from genome assembly GCF_003987225.1 of Pseudidiomarina homiensis. Lineage (GTDB taxonomy): Bacteria > Pseudomonadota > Gammaproteobacteria > Enterobacterales > Alteromonadaceae > Pseudidiomarina > Pseudidiomarina homiensis. The sequence goes on along the minus strand of NZ_PIPX01000004.1, from coordinate 11,216 downwards.
TTAAAAGTGGCATGGTTGAGAATGTGAAAGAGTGCGGCGGCGATTGCGCCTGCACTACCCAAACCCAACAGCATTGTGATCAAACCCAGATGGCTAATGGTTGAGAATGCGAGTAGGCCCTTTAAGTCGGTTTTAAGCAAGGCAAAATAAGCGCCGAACAGTAAAGTCGCTAAGCCCGTGAGGGTGACAATCGTGGTCCACTCAGGCGTACCACCTAATGCTGGCGTCAGGCGTGCCATTAAAAAGATACCAGCCTTCACCATCGTCGCCGAGTGTAAGTAAGCACTTACCGGTGTCGGTGCTGCCATCGCGTGAGGCAGCCAGAACTGGAATGGAAATTGCGCTGATTTAGTGAATGCCCCGATCAAAACTAAGATTAAGGCAGTCAGGTAAAGATCGTGGTTCTTGATTGCTTCGGCGGCATTGAGAACCGCATCTACTTGGTAGCTGCCGGCAATGTTCCCAATCAGTAACAAGCCCGCTAAGAGTGCTAGGCCGCCTGCACCGGTGATCGCCAAAGCCATTCTTGCGCCACGGCGTGCGGTACTTTGATGAAACCAATAACCAATCAATAAAAATGATGAAATGCTGGTCAATTCCCAGAAGAACCACATGAGAATAAGGTTATCGGCGGTAACAATACCCAGCATTGAGCCCATAAACAGCAGCAAACAGGCAAAGAAACGTGGCGCACTGTCTTTGGCACTCAGGTAATAGTGCGCGTAGATGATAACTAATAGACCGATACCTAAAATAAGGCCGGCAAACAACAACGACAGCCCATCTAATCGAAACGCGATGTGAAGCCCCAAGTCGGGGAGCCATTCGAGCAAATAGTGCGGCACAGCGCCATTTAGCGCTAGGGGTGCGGCGTAAATGAGTAAGGCGAGACTGAAGCTGGTCACCCCAGCCGCAGCTAAAGTGCTATACAACCGTGAGCGTCCGCCCAAAAGCAGGGGAAGGATTGCGCCGATAAAGGGCAAAAATACTATTGCAGCTAAGTTCATTTGTCCTCACTAGGGCTCGACTTCTTCGTTTAAGCGTTCGACTTAACGTCTTATAAGGTTGAATTTACCACTTCGATCAGTCGCTTGCCAACTGCTTCGGTCGCAGCTAGCGTGGTGTTGAGCCCTTCCACCCTACTATTGAAACTCATAAATAAGTAGGGTTATTAACTGGCATTCGCGTGGTTGAATTGATACTATGACGGCGTTCGTGGTTGGTTCGAATTGTTAACGCAAAAACCGCTGCGAAACTTCCCCTAAGAAAATCATCCCTAGCACTATCATCTAAAAATTTTATCTGTTACAATTCGCCGCCCTTTTTATAAGGGGAAGTCTTTTATTCTCTTTTCCGAAGGCAACGGACGAAAAGCAAGAGTAAAAGGACGGACAGCGACCCGAGAGGGTCTGTTTAATTAATCAAGCGGAGCACTGCAATGATCCAAATGCAAACTACACTGGAAGTGGCCGATAACTCGGGCGCACGCAGCGTACAATGTATTAAGGTTCTGGGTGGCTCGCACCGCCGGTACGCAAACATTGGCGACATCATCAAAGTTTCTGTTAAAGAAGCGATTCCTCGCGGCAAAGTGAAGAAAGGTGATGTAGTTAATGCGGTGGTCGTTCGCACCAGAAAAGGCGTCCGTCGTCAAGACGGGTCAGTCATCCGTTTTGACCGCAACGCGGCTGTATTGTTGAATAACAACCAACAGCCAATTGGCACTCGTATCTTTGGACCAGTGACTCGTGAATTGCGCTCAGAGCAATTTATGAAGATTGTTTCTCTGGCACCAGAAGTACTGTAAGGAGTCAGTTATGGCGGCAAAAATCAAACGTGATGACGAAGTAGTAGTCCTGGCAGGTAAAGACAAAGGCAAGCGTGGTAAAGTGCTGAAAGTCGACACCGCTAAAAATCGTGTTTTCGTTGAAGGCGTAAACATCGTGAAGAAACATCAGAAGCCGAACCCGGCTCTTGGCGTTGCTGGCGGTGTGATTGAGCAAGAAGCTTCAATCGACGTTTCTAACGTAGCGGTTTATAACCCAGAGACTGGTAAAGCAGATCGTGTTGGTTTCAAACTTGAAGACGGCAAAAAAGTTCGTTTCTTCAAGTCGAACAACGCAATCATTTAATTTTTAATTTGGAGTTTTACGATGGCGAAACTGCATGATTTTTACAAAGAATCAGTAGTTCCTGAGCTGGTTAAACAGTTCAGCTACAACAGCGTCATGCAAGTCCCTCGGATTGAGAAAATCACCCTTAACATGGGTGTTGGTGAAGCTCTGGCTGACAAAAAGATTCTCGACAACGCAGTGGCTGACCTAGAAGCTATTTCTGGTCAACGCCCAGTTCGTACCGTTGCTCGTAAATCTGTCGCTGGCTTCAAAATCCGTGAAGGCTACCCAATTGGCTGTAAAGTGACTCTGCGTGGCGAGCGTATGTGGGATTTCTTAGAGCGTTTAATCTCTATTGCAATTCCTCGTGTTCGTGACTTCCGTGGTTTGAACCCTAAATCATTCGACGGACGTGGAAATTATAGTATGGGTGTGCGTGAGCAAATCATTTTCCCTGAAATCGACTTTGATAAAGTTGATCGGGTTCGTGGTTTGGATATCACTATCACAACTACTGCAGGCACTGATGACGAAGCTCGCGCTTTGCTCGCTGCCTTTAACTTCCCGTTCAAGAAGTAAGGTGTAGAGTTATGGCTAAAGAAGCAATGAAAATGCGTGAGCTCAAGCGTCAAAAGCTTGCAGCTAAATACGCAGAGAAACGCATCGCACTTAAAGCTGTGATCAGCGATCCGAATACTTCGGATGAAGAGCGTTGGGAAGCCGTGCTGAAATTGCAAAGTCTCCCGCGTGATTCAAGCCCTAGCCGTCAGCGTAATCGCTGCCGCGTTACAGGCCGCCCTCACGGTTTCTTACGTAAATTCGGTATGAGCCGAATCAAAGTTCGTGAGAAAGCGATGCGCGGTGAAATTCCTGGCTTGAAAAAAGCTAGCTGGTAAGCCACGAGTCACGGGAGAAAGCAAATATGAGCATGCAAGATCCAATTGCGGATATGTTCACTCGCATCCGCAACGCTCAGGGTGCTAACAAAGTCGCCGTGCGCATGCCTGCTTCAAAACAGAAAGTGGCTATTGCCCAAGTTCTGAAAGAAGAAGGTTATATCGCGGATTTCAGCGTATCTGGTGAAGTGAAAGCTGAACTAGAAGTAACGTTGAAATACTTTGAAGGCAAGCCTGTTATCGAATCAATTGAGCGCGTAAGTCGCCCTGGTCTGCGTATCTACAAGAAACGCAACGAACTACCTAAAGTTATGGGTGGTTTAGGTGTGGCTGTCGTCTCAACTTCTAAAGGCCTGATGACCGACCGCGCCGCTCGCAAAGCGGGTCTTGGCGGTGAAGTTATCGGTTACGTAGCGTAACGAGGAGTTAGGAAATGTCACGAGTTGCTAAAGCACCTATTGCCATTCCTGCTGGCGTTGAAGTTACGCTAAATGGCCAGGAAGTGACAATTAAAGGTGCCAAAGGCTCATTGAGCCGTGTAGTTAACGACGCTGTCGAACTTGTACAAGAAGACAACGTATTGCGTACTATCCCTCGTGAAGGCGTTGCAAATGCAACTGCTCAAGCGGGTACAGCGCGCGCGTTACTACAAAACATGGTGGTTGGTGTTGCGCAAGGTTATGAGCGTAAGCTGCAGTTAGTTGGTGTTGGTTACCGTGCAAATACTGCCGGTTCTAAACTCAACTTAACTTTAGGCTTCTCTCATCCTGTTGAGTTCGATATCCCGCAGGGAATTACTATCGAAGTCCCAACACAAACTGAAGTAGTCGTTAAAGGTGTAGACAAGCAGTTAGTTGGCCAAGTTGCCGCTAACATTCGCGCGTACCGTAAGCCTGAACCTTACAAAGGTAAGGGTGTACGTTATGCCGATGAGCAAGTGCGCCGTAAAGAAGCCAAGAAAAAGTAAGGTAAGACGATGGACAAGAAAACAGCTCGCTTACGCCGCGCAACTCGCGCACGTAAGAAAATGCTTGAGTTGGGTGCAAACCGCCTGGTCGTTCACCGTACACCACGGCATATTTACGCACAGCTCATTGCACCGAACGGTTCTGAAGTACTAGCTTCAGCTTCAACAGTTGAAAAAGCAGTCAAAGACGCGGTTAAAGCAACTGGTAACGTCGATGCAGCTAAAACAGTTGGTAAGCTGATCGCTGAACGGGCGATTGAGAAAGGCATTAAAGATGTTGCTTTCGATCGCAGTGGTTTCCGTTATCACGGTCGCGTTGCAGCTTTAGCTGACGCAGCTCGTGAAGCTGGACTTCAGTTCTAGGAGACGAACATGGCAAATGCAAATGTAGAAGCTCAACAAAGTGACCTGCAAGAAAAGCTAATCACAGTAAACCGTGTAGCAAAAGTAGTTAAAGGTGGTCGTATCTTTAGCTTCACTGCACTCACTGTGGTTGGTGATGGTCAGGGTAAAGTGGGTTTCGGTTACGGTAAAGCTCGCGAAGTTCCAGCTGCTATTCAAAAAGCAATGGAAAAAGCGCGTCGCAACATGGTAACCGTGCAGCTGAAAGGCGACACTTTGCAACATCCTGTAAAAGGCCGTCACTCAGGTTCACAGGTATTCATGCAGCCAGCCTCTGAAGGTACAGGTATCATCGCCGGTGGTGCGATGCGTGCAGTACTTGAAGTAGCAGGCGTGCACAACGTGCTGTCAAAAGCATATGGTTCAACCAACCCAATCAACGTTGTACGTGCAACTATCAAGGCACTTCACAACATGAAGTCGCCAGATCAAGTGGCGGCTAAGCGTGGATTGCGCGTTGAAGACATTTTGGGGTAGTGAACAATGGCGAATAAGACAATCAAAGTAACACAGACGCGTAGCAGCATCGGTCGTTTGCCGAAGCACAAAGCTACTCTACGTGGTCTTGGTCTACGCCGCATTGGTCACACGGTCGAGCTGGAAGATACTCCAGCCGTCCGCGGCATGGTGAACCAAGTCACTTACATGGTAAAGGTGGAGGACTAATACGATGTTCTTGAACTCACTCTCCCCTGCACCTGGTGCTAAAACCAGCAAAAAACGTCTTGGACGTGGTATTGGCTCAGGCTTAGGAAAAACTGGTGGACGTGGCCATAAAGGTCAAAAGTCTCGCTCAGGCGGTTCTGTGAAGCCAGGTTTTGAAGGCGGCCAAATGCCAATCCAACGTCGCTTGCCGAAGTTTGGTTTTACTTCACGTAAGTCATTCGTGACTGCAGAAGTAAACCTTGCTGAAGTAGCGAAAGTTGCTGGTGATACTGTTAACATGGCGAGCTTGAAAGAAGCTGGTTTGATTCGTAACGACATTCTGTTCGTTAAAGTAATCAAGTCAGGCGAAATCAATCGTGCTGTTACAGTACAAGGCATCAAGGTCACCAAAGGCGCCCGCGAAGCTATTGAAGCCGCTGGCGGCAAAATCGAAGGATAGAGCAAATGGCTAAACCAGGATTGGAATCTAACAGAGCTCAAGGCGGCACCTCGGAACTAAAACGACGCCTGCTGTTTGTACTCGGCGCGTTGATCGTGTTCCGTGCGGGCTCCTTTGTGCCTATTCCTGGTATTGATGCCGCTGTATTGGCGCAATTATTTGACCAGCAAAAAGACACCATCGTTGCCATGTTTAACATGTTCAGCGGTGGTGCACTTGAACGTGCATCGGTATTCGCTTTGGGTATCATGCCGTACATCACCGCATCGATTATTATGCAGTTAGCCTCGGTGGTTCATCCACGTTTGGCTGAGCTTAAGAAAGAAGGTGAAGCAGGTCGTCGTAAGATTAGCCAATACACGCGTTGGGGTACCTTGGTACTCGCAACATTCCAGTCAATTGGTATTGCCACTGGCTTACCAAGTCTGATGCCAGGACTCGTTATTGATCCCGGTTTCGGATTCTACTTTACAGCGGTTGTGAGCTTAGTCACGGGAACAATGTTCCTGATGTGGCTTGGTGAGCAGATCACTGAACGTGGGATTGGTAACGGTATCTCTATTCTTATTTTCACCGGTATTGTTGCGGGCCTACCGTCTGCCATTGGGCAAACGGCTGAGCAAGCACGTCAAGGTGACTTACATTTATTGTTGTTATTGCTGATTGGTGTGATTGTTTTCGCCGTGACGTATTTCGTAGTTTTTGTGGAGCGCGGTCAGCGCCGAATTGTGGTAAACTACGCGAAACGTCAGCAAGGTCGTAAAGTCTTTGCGGCGCAAAGTACACACTTGCCATTGAAAGTTAATATGGCTGGTGTAATTCCGCCAATTTTTGCATCGAGCATTATTTTGTTCCCAAGCACTATCGCAACTTGGTTTGGCCAAGGCGAGGGCATGGTAGCTAACTTCTTACAAGAGCTGTCGTTGACATTGTCACCAGGTCAGCCTTTGTACGTGATGCTTTATGCAGCGGCAATTATCTTCTTCTGTTTCTTCTATACCGCGTTGGTTTTCAATCCGCGCGAGACAGCAGATAACTTGAAGAAGTCGGGAGCGTTTATCCCTGGTATTCGTCCAGGTGAGCAAACCTCACGTTACATCGATAAAGTAATGACCCGGTTGACGCTTGCGGGCGCGCTGTACATTACCTTTGTCTGTTTGGTTCCTGAGTTCATGATGATTGCATGGAACGTTCAGTTCTACTTCGGCGGTACATCACTACTGATTATCGTTGTAGTTATCATGGATTTTATGGCGCAGGTCCAGACTCATCTGATGTCGCATCAGTATGACTCGGTCCTGAAAAAAGCTAATCTTAAAGGCTTCGGCCGTTAAGGTTGGATAATTACGGAGTGTAGCAATGAAAGTTCGTGCTTCCGTGAAGAAAATCTGCCGTAACTGTAAAGTTATCAAGCGCAACGGTGTTGTGCGTGTAATTTGCAGTGACCCTAAGCACAAGCAACGGCAAGGTTAATTCGAGAAAGAAGCCCGCAGCCTAGAAAAATTTCTTGGCTGCGGCTTTGATATGTTTGCAAATTGGCGACCGGTTGAGTATCCTAACGGGCTTTTCAAATCCGGTCACCCATAAACTATAGGAGACGTGTTAGTGGCCCGTATCGCTGGCATTAACGTTCCTGACAATAAGCATGCAGTCATTGCCTTGACTGCGATCTACGGTATCGGCCGTACCCGCTCAAAGCACATTCTTGCTGCAGTGGGTATCGCGGAAGATACTACGATCGGCTCTTTGTCAGAAGAAAAACTAGATCTGCTTCGCGAAGCAGTAGGTAAATTCGCTGTAGAAGGCGACCTACGTCGTGAAGTTTCTATGAATATCAAACGCTTGATGGACCTCGGATGTTTCCGTGGCCTTCGTCATCGTCGTGGCTTGCCTCTACGTGGACAGCGCACTAAAACTAATGCGCGCACCCGTAAAGGTCCGCGTAAACCAATTAAGAAGTAAGGAGTTGAGCAATGGCTAAACAACCAACTCGTACTCGTAAGCGCGTTAAAAAGCAAGTCGCTGATGGCATGGCTCACATCCATGCATCTTTCAATAACACCATTGTGACCATCACTGACCGTCAAGGTAACGCGTTAGCATGGGCAACTGCAGGTGGTTCTGGTTTCCGTGGTTCACGTAAATCAACACCATTCGCTGCACAGGTTGCTGCTGAGCGCGCGGGTGAAATGGCGAAGGAATATGGGTTGAAGAACCTAGAAGTGTTCGTAAAGGGCCCAGGTCCTGGTCGCGAATCATCGATTCGCGCGTTGAACGCTGTAGGTTATCGCATCACGAACATTACTGATGTGACGCCTATTCCTCACAACGGTTGTCGTCCGCCTAAGAAACGTCGCGTTTAATAGGCGCCATACGATAGTTGGAGAAAGAACATGGCTAGATATTTGGGTCCAAAACTCAAACTGAGTCGTCGCGAAGGAACAGATTTGTTCTTGAAGAGCGGCGTACGCGCGATCGATACGAAATGTAAACTCGAAAGCGCACCGGGTCAGCACGGCGCACGTCGTGGCCGTTTGTCTGATTACGGTTTGCAGTTACGTGAAAAGCAAAAAGTTCGTCGTATGTATGGCGTACTCGAAAAGCAATTCCGTAACTATTACAAAGAAGCTGCCCGTATTAAGGGCAACACTGGTGAGAACCTGCTGCAATTGCTTGAGCAACGTTTAGATAACGTCGTTTACCGCATGGGATTCGCATCAACTCGTGCTGAAGCACGTCAGTTGGTGAGCCACAAAGCAGTGGTAGTGAATGGCCAGGTAGTCAACATTCCGTCGTTCAAAGTTCGTCCGGAAGATGTTGTGTCCGTTCGCGAAAAAGCGAAAAAGCAGGCGCGCATCGCCGCCGCATTGGATCTCGCTGATCAGCGTGAAAAGCCAGTGTGGTTAGAAGTAGACGCGAACAAAATGGAAGGTCAATTTAAGCGTCTTCCAGAGCGTTCAGACTTGTCTGCTGAAATTAACGAACAGTTGATCGTAGAGCTTTACTCTAAGTAAAGCTTAAGCATAAAGAGAGGACACAATGCAGGGTTCTGTTACCGAATTCCTTAAACCAAGGCTAGTCGACATTGAACAAATCAGCCCGACTCACGCAAAAGTGACGTTGGAGCCTCTTGAGCGTGGCTTCGGTCACACGCTGGGCAACGCGTTGCGCCGTATTTTACTTTCATCTATGCCAGGTGTGGCTGTGACTGAAGTAAAAATCGACGGCGTTCAACACGAATACAGCAGTAAAGAGGGTGTTCAGGAAGATGTCATCGAAATTCTGCTGAACCTTAAAGGCTTAGCAGTCACCATGGAAGGTAAAGATGAAGCTACGCTGACCTTGAAAAAATCTGGAGCGGGCCCTGTCAAGGCTGGCGATATCACCACTGATGGTGATGTCGAGATTGTTAACCCAGACCACCTGATCTGTACTTTGACAGGTGATACTGAGATTGAGATGTCAATCAAAGTTGAGCGTGGTCGTGGTTATGTTCCAGCTTCGGCACGTCAGTCCGCTGACGATGAAGAGCGTCCGATCGGGCTTCTACTTGTCGACGCTTCTTTCAGTCCAGTTGAGCGCATTGCGTACAACGTTGATTCAGCTCGTGTTGAACAGCGTACCGACTTGGACAAACTGGTTATCGACATGGAAACGAATGGCACTCTGGATCCAGAGGAAGCGATTCGCCGCGCAGCAACTATTTTAGCTGAACAGCTAGAAGCATTTGTTGAATTGCGTGACATGAGCGAACCGGAAGAGAAAGAAGAAAAACCAGAATTCGATCCGATTCTGTTACGTCCGGTAGACGATTTGGAATTAACTGTGCGTTCTGCGAACTGTTTGAAAGCAGAAGCTATTCAGTACATTGGTGATTTAGTACAGCGCACTGAGGTTGAGTTGTTGAAGACTCCTAACCTTGGTAAGAAATCGCTGACCGAGATCAAAGACGTACTTGCCTCACGTGGTTTGTCTCTAGGTATGCGCCTAGAAAACTGGCCGCCAGCAAGTCTTGTTGATCGCGACTAAACCATCTTTTACAGAGAATTACTGAGAAGGGTATAGGTATGCGCCATCGTAAGAGTGGTCGTCAACTCAACCGCAACAGCAGCCATCGCAAAGCGATGTTCAGCAACATGGCAAGCTCACTTGTGCGTCACGAAGTGATTAAAACAACACTTCCTAAAGCCAAAGAACTTCGTCGTGTGATCGAACCGCTTATCACTTTATCGAAGCAAGATAGCGTAGCTAACCGCCGTTTGGCGTTTGCTCGCACTCGCGACAAAGAAGTGGTTGGTAAGTTGTTCAACGAACTTGGCCCACGTTATCAAGAACGTGCTGGTGGTTACACTCGTATTATGAAGTGTGGTTTCCGCGCTGGTGATAACGCGCCAATGGCTTATGTTGAGCTAGTTGACCGTCCAGAAGTTGAAGCTACTGAAGCTGAAGAAGTTGCAGTAGAAGAGTAAAATTCTCTCACGAGAATTAAAAAAAGCCGCTCATTTGAGCGGCTTTTTTGTTTGTGTTTTTTGAGCGTTAAGGATTATGACCCGCTATCTTTAGATTCAATAACCGTTGCTATTTCTTCTTCACCAATGCCATGTGCATTAGCTATGGTCTCTATTTCTTGATAGCTCATACCAGCACGATACGCGCCTTTAAGCACCGATAATGCCTCTTTTCGTGAAGTGACTTCATTTGCCGAGGGTTCGGCATCATCACTAGCAATCAAGTCGATTAAGTCAGATAGGGAGCTGGCTAGGTAGTCACCGATTGCCGGCAACACACTTAATGTAGCATGTACAATTCCCTCAACTTTCTCCGGTTGTGATGCGCTGGCGGACTGCATGATACTGTCTGCCATTTCAGGTTCAACCTTAACGGCTACACGAACAAGTTCTTCAACATTAGCGGGATCTACTCGGCTGGCTTCAACTACAATCTCATCGGCGTAAGCAGGCTCGGCTTCGACCGCAATACGTACGAGTTCCGCAGGTTTGGCGACCTGGGTGTGCATAGCTACTGCCATGATGTCTTTGGTGAAACCAGGTTCAGCGTCGATAGCGGCTTTGATTATTTGCTCGTAGCTTTTTGGGTAACGTTCAAACGCCGCGTGAAGAATAGGTTCGACATGCTCTGGGTAATTGCTTAAAAGGACGCGTACGGTACGAGTGGCCGAGAAGTTTCGCTTGGTGTAATAACGAAACATGCGTAAATAGGTATTAACTAGGCGTTTGTTATCTTCGGTGAGCTGGTAGCTATTGCTATCTATGTAACCTATTTCGTCACTTATGGTAATAGCTTGTGCAGCATTTGGTAAGGCTACACCGAAGGCAACAGCCAGCGCTATTGTAAGTGCTGTATTTGATTTCATCGATTGCACACCCCTAGTGATTCGTTATGTTGTTATTGTTTTTAGAAACGCTTTACAGAACATTAGCAGTGTTTATAGACAATAAACAGACAAAGATCGTTCAATCTGTTCAAAAAAAAAGCAGTCAGTATTTATTTCGCAAAAAGATCTTGCACCCAGTTAAATGATCCTTATAATTCGCCGCCGTTGTCACCGAGGGCAAAGCCAAAGGGGATAACGGTCAGCGGCGCGTAGCGCCTGCAAAAAAAGATCAAAAATGATCTTGACGCTGACAAGGGAAAGCGTAAAATACGCATCCCGCTCGAGAGTTCCGAAAGGGCCGAGCGAAACGTTCTTTAACAATATATCAAGCCAAGCA
>NZ_PIPX01000003.1 GCF_003987225.1 Pseudidiomarina homiensis | reverse complement strand
TGGAAGCGTAGTAATGCGTTGAGCTAACCCGTACTAATTGCCCGTGAGGCTTAACCATACAACACCGAAGGTGTTTAGGGTTGTCTCGAACACATGTTCGACCCTTTACCAAATGTAGCCCGTAGTTCTACTACGGGGAAACAAGCAGGGTGGCACCGTGCTTGTTACAATCAGCTTCGACCTTATTTTTGACAAGTTTATGCCTGGCGGCCATAGCGAAGTGGAACCACCTGATCCATTCCGAACTCAGTAGTGAAACGCTTCAGCGCCGATGGTAGTGTGGGGCTTCCCCATGTGAGAGTAGGACACCGCCAGGCTTTAAATAGAGAACCCCAGTCCAAATGGACTGGGGTTTTTTTATGTCTCACGGATAACTGCGTTGTTCGCTATTCGCTGTTTGTTGTTGGTTTAAACCAAGAGTGAACGCAGTGAGCGTGCGAACAGCAAACAGCAAACATCGCTCTTCGCTTTTCGATCTTTCTTAGACTAAAGTCAACTAAGCATTTGCCTGATCCATTGCTATGCTCATCGGACTATAAGAAGTACTCATCTAGGAGAGGTAATTAGCATGAAAACGAACAAGACCTTGCTCGCAATGTTGAGCACGGGCGCACTGTCCGGCTTAACCGTCGTGAGCCCCGCTGCATTTGCCCAAGACGAAAATGGCGCGAATGTTGAAGCAGAAGAACGTATTCAAGTTATCGGTTCACGCTTGTCGATGCGCACAGCCACCGACGGCACAGCACCAGTTGATATCATTTCAGGCGAAGAGCTATCAGCCAGCGGTATTACCGAAACCGCTCGCGCACTGCAATATGCAGTTCCTAGTTTTAACTTCCCCAGCTCGTCGATCACTGATGGCTCAGACGCAGTGCGTCCAGCCTCGTTGCGAGGACTGTCTCCGGACCATACACTGGTACTCGTAAACGGCAAACGCCGCCATATGAGTGCATTGGTGCACCTAAATGGTACCACCGGTCGCGGCAGTTCTAACGTTGATCTAAACGCGATTCCAATCTCTTCTATCAAGCGTATCGAAGTGCTACGCGACGGTGCAGCCGCGCTGTATGGTTCTGACGCGATTGCTGGTGTCATTAACATCGTTCTCAAGGATCAATCTGAAGGTGGCTCGATCACCGCAAATGCTGGGCAAACCTATGAAGGCGACGGCGAACAATACAAAGTTCATGGTAGCACCGGATTTGCCTTGGGTGATGATGGTCACTTTACCGTTGCCGCTGAATACCACCACAAAAATAAAACCAATCGAGCCGGACTCGATCCGCGGCAACAATACCCACTTGTTGATGGTGAACTCGACCCGCGCGAAGAAACGTTTGACCGATTGAACCACCATGTAGGTGCTGCATCCTTCGAGAACAAGGCCGTCTTTTTCAATGCTGCACTGGCAGCAGGTGAGGGGGAACTCTATGCCTTTGGTGGTGCGAGTGATCGAACGTCGCAAAGTGGCGCATTTTATCGTCGTGCGCTCGACAACCGAAACATTTTAGAGATTTACCCTGATGGCTTCTTGCCGTTATTGAGCCCTGAAACCCAAGACATGTCAGCTTATGTTGGCTATCGCTTTGACCTGTCAGGCTGGGCTGTCGATGCTAGTGCCGGTGTTGGCGAAAGTGAATTCCAGTACCGCTTAGAAAACTCTCTAAATGCTTCGATTGGTCCTAGCTCACAAACTGAATTCGACGCGGGAACACTAACTACCGATGAATTTAACGCGACAATCGATTTTCAGCGTTTCTTCCCGTTCGTCAACAATTCGGATCTCGCCGTTGCCTTTGGTGTAAGTTACCGTGAAAACAGCTATCAAATTGCTGCAGGTGAAGAAGCTTCTTACCTTAACGGTGGCTATCAGAACCGTCCTGCGGGTAGTCAGGGATTTACCGGTTTTAAACCTGAGTCAGAGGTTGATGAATCCCGTGATAACACTGGTTTCTACTTAGAAGTCGAAAATATGCTGACCGCTAATTTCCAATGGGGTGCAGCTGTTCGATACGAGGATTATTCGGACTTCGGTAGTAATACCAGCTGGAAGGTATCTGGTCGTTACGATCTAAATGATGAATGGGCAATTCGTGCGACGGCAAATACTGGCTTCCGTGCGCCGAGCGTGCAACAGTTGTATTTCTCGAATATTTCTACCCTATTTGTCGATCGTGGCGATGGGCTTCAGGCAGAGCAAAGCGGTACCTTTAATAATATTAGTCCAGTTGCCCAAGCTTTAGGTATTGAAGGTTTAGAGCCTGAAGAGTCGCAAAGCTTTAGTGCAGGTGTGGTCTATAACGGGTACGAAGGTTTTACCTTAACCATTGACGCCTTCCAGATCGCTATTGACGACCGCATTATCCTTTCCGGCGATTTGAGTCCGGAAGATTCCCCGGCAGTTGGCGATGCTCTCGCCGCAAGCGGTGCTGACAATGCGCGCTTCTTTGTGAACGCCGTTGATACTACCACCCAAGGTGTTGACGTGGTTGCTTCGCAAACGTTTGAGCTTGAGCAGATGGGGTCTTTACGCGCACAACTTGCGTATGGCTACAATAAAACCGAGATCGATGACATCAATCTACCGGTCCTGCTCGACGGGCTAGAGGATAACCTGTTTGATGGTGTTGAGCGCACACGAATGACACGTTCAGTGCCGCATAATAGCGGTAGTGTTGCGTTTACCCATAGTCTAGGCGATCTGGAAACACGTTTAGCATTCAATTACTTCGGTGATTATGTTCTCGAGAATAACCAAGGTGTGCAAACTAAGTTTAGCGCGAAGTGGGTTACTGACTTGTCCGCCAAATACTTGCTTAGCGACCAGTTAACGGTGAGTGCAGGCGTGCAGAACTTGTTCGATGAATACCCAGACAAGCAACGTCCAGAAAGTCAGTTCAACGGGATCTTTATGTATCCAAATACCAACGCGCCATTCGGCTTTAACGGTGGGTATTACTATGCTGAACTAACGTATAACTTCTAAGAACAACTGTGAATCGAGTTGTGAAAACCGCCACATAGTGGCGGTTTTTTTATGCCTCACACTTTTCATCAAGCGTAACCTGTTGAATAAAAAGAAATAAAAAGATGGCACGAATATTGAATAAACAAAGCATAGAAGTAAAACATAAAATGTAGCAACCGCTTGAAGTGGTTTAGTTGGAGAACACTATGCGTAAACAATCAACTTGGCTTTGGGTTATCGCCGGACTGTTAGCTTTATTTCTTTTTGGTGACGAGATCTTAGGACTGATCGGTGCTGTGGTCGGTTTAGTGATTAGTATCGGCGTCACTGGTTTGGTTTTGGTCGCTATAGCACTTGGCGCTTTTGCACTGGTAGTTGCAATTGGGGGGAGCATTGCGGTTGGTGTTGCTGTTGCTGGTGTGGCATTGGTAGCAGTCCTCTTTAGTTGGCTATGGCCGTACCTGTTGCTATTAGGGATTCTGTATTTGTTAGTTCGAAAACGCCCAAAAGCTGTGTAAACTAACCCCATGAATCAGCATGGGAGAATCTTGTGAAGCGATTACAACAATTGGCACTGGCAGCATGTTTTGTTTTGCCGCTGAGTGTTTGGGCCGATGTTACGGTTAGCGATGCTTGGGTAAAACCGACAATCCCAGGTACAGAAAATGGGGCAGGCTATTTTGTTATTCGTAACGATGGCGCTCAGGCCGTTACATTAAGTGGCGTCAGTAGCGATGCTTCACGTGCCAGCGAAGTGCACCAGCATGTTATGAATGATGAAGGTATGATGCGCATGCGCCGCGTGCCGGAGCTTACTATTAACGCTGACGAGCAGGTGGTTTTCCAGCCGGGTAGCTACCACATTATGTTTTTTGGTGTAAAAAATCCGTTTAGGGTGGGAGAAAGCGTTGCTTTTCAACTGCAATTCACCGATGCTGACGCGCTAGACGTTGTGGCCGAAGTGCGGTCGCTAAAATGATAGCTAGTCGAGTTTAAAGGAGTAAGGCATGCGCAAAGTAACTATGGCTGTGGCGTTACTAGCCAGCAGCGTTGGAGTTGTTGCCGCACCGCAAGCGAATGCGGATACTGTATTCGGTGTTTATGCAGGTGCACAGGCTTGGCAAACGGATACCAGTGGGTCCTTTGGTTCCGAACAAATGAGTCCTGACTTTTCGTTTGGTGATGAACAGCAGGGTAGCGCTTACATTGCCTTTGAGCATCCAATCCCGCTCATCCCCAACGTGAAAGTTCGGCAAAATGACCTTACAACCGACGGCAGTCAGCTGCTCGACGAAGAGTTTTCGTTTTTCGGCACAACTTTTGCGGCCGATAGTCGCCTTGACTACACTGCTGACCTGAGCCACACCGACTACACGTTTTATTATGAACTCTTCGATAATGACTTAGTGTCGTTCGACCTTGGGGTAACCGCGAAACGCGTGGATGGCAGTATTGAAGTCCGAGGCCAACAAACGCTACAGGGGCAAAGCACTGATGGTTGGATCCCAACACTTTACAGTCAAGTGCGTGTGGGCATTCCAGCGACAGACCTTACGCTATATGGCCTTGCCAATGCGGTCAGTATTGAAGACTCAAAAGTAGAAGATTATGAGTTTGGTGTTGAGTATCGCCCTATCGAGAATCTCGCAGTAGATGTGAATCTGCAGCTGGGCTATCGCGTTTTCAATGTTGAGCTAGACGATCTTGATGGTATTTACTCGAACTTAGAGTACAAAGGGCCTTATTTAGGCGTTGAATTCCACTTCTAAGTTGCGCTAGCAGCAAGCGCCGTTATTGATACGGCGCTACATTCACTGCATCCATTTGATAGGCGACAACAGCTAAATCACCTTCAGCACGTTCAACCTTAATCGTGCCTTCAACCCATACTGGATTAAAAGCTTGGCGAATCGGATAGCCTTCCGGAAAGCGCACGAGAACGACCTGATTGGGCGGTGGTGGTGGTACGTGGATACAAGCCCCCTCATACGGCACTAACAGAAACTCCGTTACCTTACTGTCTTCAGCTTGCAACTGCACCACGAAGCCGGGGATACGGATTTTCTTACCATCTAATGCTTCAACCACCGGCGCATTCATATCAGGCTGGCCCATTGCTTCCGGGTTCATGTCGTAAAAGGCCTGACTGCGTACCGGTGGGGGCTTGTAGCCTTCAGGGACGAGGTCTTTCCATTCTGTTTCAGCAAACTCCTGTCCGTAAGCTGGCAGCGCAAACGCCACGCAGAACGACAACATACTTGCAAATAACCACTTCATAGCTTCACCGTAAGTCCGTCCGCTAACGCGTTGCGATAAGCGCGCCATGCGGGAAATAAACTGAGTACCGTTGCAGCAAGTAAGATTGCTAACAAAAGATACAACTCGCGCAAGGTTAGTACACTTGCGCTAACGTGGATACCGAGTTGCTGTTGCAATAGTTCGGCGCCAAAAATTAACACACTGTAGAGGCCGACGGTACCCAACATGACACCGACCAAGGTTACGACAAATGCCTCAACGACTAATAACCCTAAAATAGTAATAGGTCCTGCGCCAATAGAACGTAAGACTGCCATTTCGCGGCGGCGTTCACGTAAACTCGCCAACAGCGTCGTCAACATCCCTAACAGACCGGTAATGACCACTAGTACTGAGATAGCGACCAGAGCGCGTTCAAACAGACTTAAAGTACGCCAAAAATTTTGTAATGCGAGGCCAGGCATAATTGCCGATAAAGCTTCACCACGATAGGTGTTGATGGTGCGTTGCAGGCGTAAAGCAAGGGCGGGGTTTTCAAGGCCCAGCAATACCGCACTCAGGGTATACACCGGAGGTTCTTGATGCGCTTCATGTTCATGACGGTCATGTTGATGGTCTTCATCAGCGTGATCATCATGCTCACTGTCGGGAAGATACTCACCATGGACAAGACCTTGTGCCGCTAGCGGAATAAAAACGCCCCGATCAATAGGCGTTCCGGTTCGTTTAAGTACACCGACGACGCGAAATGGATGAGCATCGTGTTGGCTAAAGCTAATTTCACCGGTACCGTGCGCAACGATGAGGTCATCATTAACTTGCAATTGCCGCTCACTTGCCACCTCGGCACCTACGACCGCAATGGTCAGCTGCTCATGCTGTTGGAATGGACTTCCGGCAGCGAAGGCCAACGGGCGCTTGTTACCGTATTTAAAGTGTGCAAACAGCGCATCGGTAGTCGCAATGACCGGAAAGCCATGAACACTGTCGCCCATCGCCATTGGAATATGCCAAGTCACTCCCGGTAGCTCGCGTAAATGTTCGTAGCTTTGCCAACTCAACGTATTCGAAAGATTGCCAATATGAAAAACACTACTTAGCAATAATTCAGTTGATCCCGTACGTGCTCCAACAATTAAGTCCGTTCCTGAAATGGTATTTGAGAAATTCGCTTGGGTTTGTACGCGTATACGCTCAACCCCGAGTAATAATAAGGTGCTTACCGCAATGGCTAAGATCGTTAGCCACACGCTACCGCGACGGTTCCACAGGCTGGCTAATGCGAGTTTAAACATCGCGTCCTCCGCTGCCGTGGTTGATGTCGCTCAATTCGATAGACCGCGGAAACAAAGGCGCTAACGTAGCGTCATGCGTGACGAACAATAAAGTTGTTTGTTGCGCATCGCAGGCTTCAAAGAGAAGTTGAATAAAGTCATCGCGATGGGCTTGGTCAAGCGCAGACGTTGGCTCGTCGGCGATAATCAGAGCAGGGCTGCCAAGTAACGCTCGCGCAGCAGCAACGCGCTGTTGTTGACCGACACTCAATTGGTGCGCGGGTTGCCGTTGCTGGGCCGAGGTTAACCCTAAACGGGTTAATAAGTTCTCTGCTTCCGCGGTTATGGATTGTTGCGCAAGTCGCTTCCGGCGCGCAGGGGCAAACTGGCATGCGAGGGTCACGTTGGCCATCGCTGATAAATAGGGTAAGAGATTAAACTGTTGGAAAATATAGCCAATATCATTTGCCCGCAAGCGATCGCGGTGATGCTGACTGAGGCTTGCAAGATCCTCGCCAAGCACCTTTACTTGGCCCGGGCCACTGGTGTGAATGCCCGCGATAAGGCCAAGCAAAGTTGACTTGCCGCTACCACTTGCACCCCGTAACAGTATCCGTTCACCACGGTTAATCGTTAGCTCTGGAATGCTCAGCAGCGGCAACTGAGCACCCGGCCACGTAAACTGAAGTTGCTTCAGCTCGACACAGGTGCTCATAGGCTTTATTTGGCTTGCGCGCGTTTGTACGAAGAAACGATTTCTTCTTTCGCTTCGTTAATATCGCCCCAGCCCTCAACTTTCACCCATTTACCTTTTTCGAGCTCTTTGTAACGCTCGAAGAAGTGAGTGATTTGCGCTTTAAGCAATTCTGGCAAGTCGTTCACGTCTTGAATGTGATCGTACTCTTTGCTCAGCTTGCTGATCGGTACGGCGATAACTTTCGCATCTTCACCTGACTCGTCAGTCATTTTCAAAACACCAACTGGACGGCATTTGATAACTGAACCGGCTTGCAGTGGGTATGGCGTAGGAACCAGCACATCAACAGGGTCGCCGTCGAGCGATAAAGTATCGTTGACGAAACCATAGTTCGCTGGATAGAACATCGGGGTCGCCATAAAACGGTCAACCCAAAGGGTACCGGTATCTTTGTCGACTTCGTATTTGATCGGATCTGCGTTCGCAGGGATCTCGATGATCACATTCACTTCATCTGGCAGGTTCTTGCCTGCACTTACATCACTCAAGCTCATGGTGTTTCCTATTGATAACTTAAAGTCAGAATAAAAGTTTTGGCCGCTTATTATACGTTGCTTGGCGCGGAATGCGAACCTTGCAGATAGCTCAAACAGGTATCTACTTCGTTGGCTGATCCCAAAATAACGCCAATGCGTTGATGGATGTGCTCAGGTTGTATATCTAAAATACGCTGTTCGCCGCTATGAGCTCGGCCACCGGCTTGCTCAACCAAATACGCCATTGGATTGCCTTCGTACATCAAGCGCAGTTTGTAGGGTTTACCCGGCTTACGTTTGTCCCATGGGTAGGTAAATAACCCGCCGCGACAGAGAACGCGATGCACGTCGGCAACCATTGCAGCAATCCAACGCATGTTGAAGTTTTTGCAGCGCGGGCCCGTATCGCCGGCTAATAAATCGTCAATGTAAGTGCGCATTTCTGGCTGCCAATGGCGGTAATTCGACATATTGATGGCAAACTCGCAGGTGTCTGCTGGGATCTCGACATTTTCATCGGTCAGCAAGAACTCACCGACGGTCGTGTCTAGAGTGAACACTCGAACGCCCTTGCCGGTAGTGAACACTAACATCGTTGAAGGGCCATAAAGAACGTAACCTGCCATTACCTGTTCGCGACCCGGCTGTAAGAACATTTCGCTGCCAGAGCGACCGTCCTCTGGCGTTGGTAAGACCGAGAAAATAGTACCGACCATGCTGTTGATGTCGATATTTGAGCTGCCGTCGAGCGGGTCAAAGGCGACCAAATAACGACCGTCGTCAAAGCCTTCAACAATGCCTTCTTCTTCTTCAGAAGCGACCGCGCGGACAAATTTATTTTCGAGCAGAATATCTTTTAGCAGCTGATTGGCAAGCACATCGAGCTTTTTCTGTGTTTCGCCTTGGATGTTTTCGTCGAGCGTCGAGCCGAGAACACCGGCGAGTTCTCCTTGATGGAGTCGGTACGAAATTTCTTTCGCACAAATCTGCAAAGTATTGATGACTGAGATTAGGCCTTCGGCGACTTGATCACGGCGTAACGTCGGAATTAAACGCTGCATAACATCCTCATTTGGTGGGCTGCTCAAAATCGCGGCTAAGTTTACCGCAAAAATAGGTAAATTGCCTGCAAGAATCTCCGTAAAAGTGTCTCGCATGCTACACTAGCCGCAATTTTCGTGCACCGATAACGTAGAACGAGCTAAATTTTTATGCACATTCATATTTTAGGCATTTGCGGCACTTTCATGGGAGGAATTGCCGCGTTGGCAAAGGCGATGGGGCATCATGTCACCGGGAGCGATGCCCATGTTTATCCACCGATGAGTGACCAACTGGCAGCGTTAGGGATTACGGTTTATCAAGGCTACGATGCCTCACAGCTCGATCCAAGACCTGACCTTGTTATCATTGGTAATGTGCTGAGTCGTGGCAATGCTGCGGTGGAAGCGGTGCTTAATCAACGCATTCCGTATCGGTCGGGTGCT
The DNA here is from genome assembly GCF_003987225.1 of Pseudidiomarina homiensis. Lineage (GTDB taxonomy): Bacteria > Pseudomonadota > Gammaproteobacteria > Enterobacterales > Alteromonadaceae > Pseudidiomarina > Pseudidiomarina homiensis. The sequence goes on along the minus strand of NZ_PIPX01000003.1, from coordinate 231,950 downwards.
CAGTGGCTGCACGATGAATTACTGCAAGATAAATGGGTTTTGGCGGTCGCTGGCACCCATGGCAAAACGACAACCTCGAGCATGCTGGCCTGGATTTTGGCTTACGCAGGTTATCAACCAGGATTTCTAGTGGGTGGCGTGTTAGCTAACTTTGGTTGCTCGGCACAGCTCGGTAACAGTGATTTCTTTGTTATTGAAGCCGACGAGTATGACACCGCTTTTTTTGATAAGCGCTCGAAGTTTGTACACTATCAGCCGTCGACCTTGATCCTCAATAATCTCGAGTACGATCATGCTGACATTTTCCCCGATCTCGCGGCGATTCAAACGCAGTTCCACCATTTAGTGCGAATTATTCCAGGCTATGGTCAAATTATTTATCCACAACAGGATGAAAACCTAAAAGAAGTCCTCGAACGAGGCTGTTGGAGTGAACTGCAGACCCTAGGCGGTGACTGGCAATTTAAATTATTAAGCGACGATGCCACGCAATTCGAAGTCATGCATGGTAATGAGTGTGTCGAAGTGCAATGGCAAATTGTTGGCGTGCATAATGCGACCAATGCGATTATGGCGATGGCTGCAGCGCATCACGTTGGTGTGCCACTTGATGTGGCCGCCGCTGCACTTACCGAGTTCAAAAATACCAAACGTCGCTTGGAGTTAATCGGTAGCCCTAATAACGTTGCGATCTATGATGATTTTGCGCATCATCCAACCGCTATTCGACTGACCATCGATGCGCTTCGCGCAAAAGTGGGTGCAGAGCGCATTGTGGCAGTGTTGGAACCGCGTTCGAACACCATGAAACGTGGTGTGCATGCGGCGGATCTCGCTCCGGCATTGGCGACTGCCGATGCTTGTTATTTACTGCAGCCGGAAGGCATCGAGTGGCAGTTGAGTGACTATGTTCCTAACGCAGACATTAGTCACACCACCGATGAACTACTCGAGAAATTGGAACGTACTTTAACGCCTGGTGATCACGTTTTGATCATGAGCAACGGTGGCTTTGGCGGTTTGCACCAACGCTTGCTTAAGGCGTTAACAGCAGCAGAGGAGAATCACCATGAGTCGATCTAGTCAGGCAATAACACTCGCGATTACTGGCGCCTCGGGTGCACCTTATGCAGTGCGTTTGTTAGAATGCTTGCTGCAACAACAGCAACAGGTTCATCTGTTGATGTCCAGTGCGGCGCGCGTGGTCTTTGCAACCGAGCTTAATTGGCAGTTGCCGGCTGCGCCAAAAGCGATGGGAGATGCCTTGCGGGAACACTTTAAAGTCACCGCTGAGCAGTTGCAGGTTTACGGCAAAGAACAATGGTTCTCACCCGTAGCCTCCGGTTCAGCAGCACCGAAGCGTATGGTGATTTGTCCTTGCTCAACGGGAACCTTATCTGCCATTGCCCACGGTGCTAGTGACACACTACTCGAGCGTGCTGCTGACGTGGTTATCAAAGAGCGCGGGCAATTGATTGTGGTGCCACGTGAAATGCCACTGTCTGCGTTACATCTTGAGAACATGCTTAAGCTGGCGCAATTGGGCGTCACGGTGATGCCTGCTGCACCTGGCTTTTACCATCAACCGCAAAGCGTCGATGATTTGGTTGATTTTGTGGTGGCGAGAATTCTTGATCATTTGCAGTTAGCACAAAAGCTGCAGCCGCGTTGGGGCTACGATCAGTCAGCAGCGCGAGAGGAGTCATAACAGTACATGAAAGCTTTATCGATAAAAGACTTACGGAAAACGTATAAAGGTGGTTTCGAAGCCTTAAAGGGGATCAACCTTGAAGTCGAAGAAGGCGACTTCTTTGCGTTGCTTGGCCCGAATGGGGCCGGCAAGTCGACAACCATCGGCATCATTTCATCATTGGTGAACAAAACCTCGGGTGAAGTGAATGTTTTCGGCTATGACCTCGATACTCAATTGGTTGAACTGAAGCGACAAATTGGCTTGGTGCCGCAAGAGTTCAACTTTAATCAGTTTGAAACGGTGCGCCAGATTGTGGTGAACCAGGCTGGTTATTATGGTGTGCCGCGAGAAGTGGCTCATGAACGAGCAGAGCATTACCTCAAGCAGTTGGGCTTATGGGATAAGCGAGACTCACCTGCGCGCATGCTCTCGGGCGGTATGAAACGTCGTCTAATGATCGCTCGTGCCTTGTTACATGAGCCGCGGTTATTGATTCTTGACGAGCCCACCGCTGGGGTTGATATCGAGCTGCGGCGCAGCATGTGGGATTACCTTGAAGAGATTAACAAGCAGGGTATTACCATCATTCTAACGACACATTATCTCGAAGAAGCTGAAACCTTGTGTCGCAACATCGCGATCATCGATCACGGAACCATTGTGGAAAACACCTCGATCAAGCGTCTATTGGCAACCTTGAACCGTGAAACCTTCGTCTTGGATATCAGTCGGGGTGACGAGCAACGTATTGAACCGCAACTTGATGGTTTTACCATGCGCCAAACCGATGATCACACTATTGAGGTGGATGTCGAAAAGTCGCAAGGCTTAAACAAGGTGTTTGAGCAACTAAGCGCACAAGAAATTAAAGTACTGTCGATGCGTAACAAAGCAAATCGCCTCGAAGAGCTGTTTGTTGATCTGGTAGAGCGTGGGCGAGCAAACAAATCTGCAGCAGGAGCGAAATAATGGCAGCGTCGTATAGTTTTATTGCCTTAAAAACCATCTGGATCAAAGAGTGCACCCGCTTTCTGCGGATTTGGATTCAGACCTTGGTACCGCCAGCGATCACCATGACCCTGTATTTCATCATTTTCGGTAGCATCGTTGGTGAACGGATTGGGGATATGAGCGGGCGGCCCTATATGGAATTTATTGTGCCTGGGCTGATCATGATGTCGATCATCACCAACTCCTACTCGAATGTTGCATCATCGTTCTTCAGTGCGAAGTTTCAGCGCAACATCGAAGAAATGTTAGTCGCGCCGGTATCGACACCGGTGATTATCGCCGGCTACGTTGGCGGAGGCTTGGCACGTGCGTTGATTGTCGCCGTTATCGTGACCGTGGTGTCGTTCGCTTTCGTTGAAAACGTTAGTATTAATCACGCTGGGATTTTAGTACTTACGGTGATTTTAACCTCGACATTGTTCTCGTTGGCAGGGCTTATCAATGCCGTTTATGCCAAGACTTTTGATGATATCTCGATTGTACCGACCTTTGTGTTAACGCCCCTAACGTATTTGGGTGGGGTATTCTTTAGCATTAGCCTCCTCCCTGGAGTGTGGCAAACCGTTGCGCAAGCGAACCCTATTTTGTACATGGTAAATGCGTTCCGTTATGGCTTCTTGGGCGTGTCGGATGTGAACGTCGGCGTGGCGCTAGGCGTGATTGTCGCGTTTAACATTGGCTTCTTCTTGACGGCGTATACATTATTGCAGCGTGGCGTGGGGATTCGCTCGTGACAGCAAAGGAATCACGTCCAGTTACGACAAACCAGCATGGCAATCATGAAGATCTCACGCAAGTCGTCATGCGGCATTTGCGCTCGCCATTTAAAAAGCCGATTCAGGAACATAATCGTGAGGCTTTTGAACAGGCAGCGCAACAGGTTGCGCAATGGTCCGGTCCGATCATATTGGATAGCTGTTGTGGCGTAGGTGAGAGTACTGCGTGGCTGGCGCAGGAGCATCCAGAAGCACTGGTGATCGGCGTCGATAAATCCGCCCATCGTCTGCAGCGGCATGCCAATTATGAAACTTCTGAGCAAGGGCAGCGCTACTTGTTGGTACGCGCCGATCTACAGGATTTCTGGCGACTTGCAGTCGAGCAACATTGGCAGCTCGAGAAGCATTACATTTTGTATCCAAATCCTTGGCCTAAAGCTGCCCACCTTAGCCGCCGTTGGCACGGCAGCCCAGTCTGGCCTTATGTTTTAGGACTTGGCGGTGAGTTGGTCATGCGTTCAAATTGGGTCACCTACTTAACCGAAGTTGCGAGTAGTTTGGCGTTGGTAAACTGTGCCGCGAACTTGCAACCGTTACTCGCGAAGCATGCAGCGATCACCCCATTTGAGCGCAAATATCAACGCAGTGGCCAGCAACTTTGGCAATTGACTGCTAACCTTCCCGAAGACGGTCGCTATTTTTCCGCGATCGAGGCAGAATAAGCAGTTCTGTAACCGTTGAGTTTCAGCTCTAAGGATGAAGCGTTGAGTGACCAAGTTTTTGCTGAAGTAAGTGAAGAAGCTCTCTTAAAGATCTTCACTTTACCAGAGGCTCCAGAGTCGACCCTCGGTCGCATCGAAAAAGATCTGTCAGAAAACCTGATGGGATTTCTTGGTGAGCATATTGTTGCGCGCGAGAAGCCTCTGCACGAGATCGAGCACAACTTTTCGGCGAGTGAAGTACCGGAACAGCCCCGCTATGTATCTGATCACACAGAATTCTTGTTGAATAACTTGGTTGCGCATTCGGTACACACCTCATCACCGCGCTTTATTGGGCATATGACCTCAGCCTTGCCTTACTTTCTGTTACCGCTGGCCAAGTTGATGGTCGGCTTAAATCAGAACTTGGTGAAGATTGAAACTTCGAAAGCGTTTACGCCGTTAGAGCGCAACGTTTTGGGGATGTTACATAACCTCGTTTACGGCCGTGATGCAGATTTTTACCGACGTTGGATGCACAGCGCGCAGCATTCGCTAGGCGCAATGTGTTCTGGCGGAACGGTGGCGAATATCACCGCGCTCTGGGTTGCACGTAACTTGCTGCTAAAACCAACCAATGGCTTCGCTGGTGTCGCCGCTGAGGGGTTAGCGGCAGGTTTGTCGCATTATGGCTACCGTCGTTTAACGGTGATGGTGTCGGAGCGCGGCCACTATTCGTTGGCCAAGGCTGCTGACGTACTTGGTATCGGTCGCCACAATTTGATTGGTGTTGCCACCGATGACCACAACCGTATTCGTCTGGATAAACTACGTGAAGCCTGCGATCAAGTCGCCGCCGATGGTGGCAAGGTGCTTGCTATCGTGGGCGTTGGCGGCACCACGGAAACAGGTCATATTGACCCGCTGAATGATTTAGCGGATTACGCCGCAGAGATTGGCGCACACTTCCATGTCGATGCGGCATGGGGCGGCGCCACGTTGATGTCGGCACAACACCGGCAACTCCTCGCTGGGGTTGAACGCGCCGATAGCGTGACGATTGATGCGCATAAGCAAATGTATGTGCCTATGGGTGCGGGCATGGTGCTGTTTAAAGAGCCAGGTATGGTGCGCGCGATTGAGCATCATGCGGAGTATGTGATTCGCCACGGTTCGAAAGACCTTGGTGCGCATACCATGGAAGGTTCGCGGCCGGGAATGGCGATGCTGGTTTATTCGGCTATGCATGTGATGGGTCGCCGTGGCTACGAGCTGCTTATCGATAAGAGCATTGAAAAGGCCAAAGCTTTTGCGGCGTTGATCGCCGAGCAAGACGACTTTGAGGTGATTACTGAGCCGCAGTTGTGCTTGCTGACCTACCGTTTTGTGCCGCGCCAAGTCAAAGCCGCGTTACAGCACGCAACTCCTGAACAAGTAAAGCGCTTAACCCCGCACTTGAATGCCATTACGCGGTTTATTCAAAAACGCCAGCGTGAAACCGGACGTTCGTTTGTGTCACGGACCAAACTTAACCCCGGTCATTATCACCGTGAGCCGACGGTGGTGTTTCGTGTGGTCTTGGCAAATCCACTAACGACGATAGAGATGTTGCGAGAAGTGTTGGAGGAGCAACGCGAAATCGCGAACGAGGCGATGAGTTTACGCGGTGCTCTCCATACCGAAATGCGTGAACTAGGGCTGTTAGCGCGCCAAGGGTAGCCTAGCGCGCGAACTGCAGGTTATCGATTAAGCGCGTGCGGCCTAAGAACGCAGCCACCAGTACGACTAATTCTTTATCGTCAGCCGTAGCGGCTTGCAAGTCTGCTTGCCGACGTAGTTCTAGATAATCCACCCGAAAACCGTTACTTTCAAGCTGGTGTCGCGCAGTGGCGAGCGCAACCTCTTGGTCGACCCTTTGCTCAGCAATGGCCGCCGCCAAAGCTTGAAGCGTTTGATAAATGAGCGGTGCTTGCTGGCGCTCAGATGTCGATAGGTAACCGTTACGCGAACTTAAAGCTAAACCATCTTCAGCACGCTCTGTCGGCATGCCAATGACCTCCACAGGCAAGCTCAGGTCTTGCGTCATTAAGCGAATCACTTGTAACTGCTGGAAGTCCTTTTCACCAAAGATGGCGACCTGAGGTTGTACCATGTTGAATAACTTGGCAACAATCGTCGCCACGCCACGAAAATGTCCAGGCCGACTTGCGCCGCATAGTATTTCCGATAGCTGCGGTACTTCGATAAAGGTTTGCACCGCTAGTCCGCGCGGGTACACATCGCTGACTTGAGGAGCAAAAACGCCATGAGCGCCGCGTTCGGCAAGGGCTTGGCAGTCAGCGTCTAGGGTTCGTGGATAATTATCGAGATCTTCGTTGGCGCCAAATTGTAGCGGATTCACGAAAATACTAACGATCACCAGGTCGGCATGCTGTTTGGCTAAGTCGACCAACTTTAGATGCCCTTCATGCAGGTTGCCCATGGTTGGCACCAAGGCAATGCGGCCTTGTTGTTGATCGCGCCACGCCCGTAATTCTTGCAGACTCTTAAACAGTTGCATGGAAGTTAACCTTTGAAACTATGCTCAGGGCCGGGAAAGCTACCGTCTTTCACTTGTTTGACGTAAAGCTCAACGGCACCCGCAAGATCACCGGCCTCGGCTAAAAAGTCTTTCACAAACTTAGGTAAGTAGTCGCTGTTTAAGCCCAACATGTCATGCATAACGAGGATTTGGCCATCGCAGTCTGGCCCTGCGCCTATACCGATTGTGGGGATGTCCAACGCCGCGCTAATGCGTTTGGCTAGAGAACTTGGCACACATTCGAGGACCAGAAGTTGTGCGCCAGCTTCTTGTAGGGCGAGCGCTTGCCGCAACGTATTGTCAGCGGCACTTGCTTCTTTACCCTGTACTTTATAGCCACCTAGCACGTTCACTGATTGTGGCAACAGACCTAAGTGAGCACACACAGGAACACTGCGCTCGACCAGTTGGCGAATGGTTTCTAATAACCAATCACCACCCTCGAGCTTGACCATGTTGGCCCCGGCACGCATCAATTTTGCGGCTTCTTGGCAGGCCTGTTCTGGCGTGGCATAACTCATAAAAGGCATATCCGCCATGACAAAGGCGTCTGGCGCACCGTTACGTACTGCGCGGGTATGGTAAGCAATGTCATCAACCGTCACTGGCAAGGTGCTGGACTCGCCAAGCACGACATTGCCTAACGAGTCGCCGACCAGCATAAAATCAACACCTTGCTGCGCGAATAGTTTCGCAAAAGATGCGTCATATGCGGTGAGCGAGGCGATCTTCTCGCCTGCGGCTTTCATTTTTGCTAGTTTGGCGATGGTCGTTGCTGCCATGTTAGGTCCTTACCTAAGTACGTCGATGGCTTCGATTGTATCAGGTAATTTTTACGAGGTCATGGCTCGGTAAATGCTTGAGGAGTGAGCCGATACTTCGGCCATCGGGAAGCTCTAGGTCGGGTGCTATTTCGTGCAGCGGGACGAGCACGAAATCACGTTCGGTAAGACCAGGGTGCGGCACGGTGAGGCGCGGATGGTGCAGGCTTATATCGGCAAACAACAGTAGGTCTAAGTCTAATGTACGTGCGCCCCAGCGCCGATTGCGCACGCGACCAAATTCATTCTCGAGGTTTTGCAACAAGTCGAGTAATGCTAAAGGTGCAAGATGTGTTTGCGCACACAACACGGCATTAACGTAATCGGGTTGATCTTGTGGGCCCATCGGCGTACTACGATAAAAGCTAGAGCACTTGATGTGACTGAGTTCTGGCACCTGTTGTAGCCGCTCCAGCAGCTCGGTTAACGTCTGTACTGGATTACCCAAATTGGCGCCAAGTCCAACATAAATGGTACTCATGACTTAGGCGTATCACCGCTCGGTTTTTTACGTGGACCACCGCGGCGTCGACCACCGCGACGGCCGCGCTTTTTGCGTGCTGGCGCTGCGTTGTCATGTGCGGCGGGTGAGCTAGGCGAGTGGCCTTTTTGTTGTTCGGTCCAAAACTCTGCTTGTGCAGTGAGCTGTTTACGTTCTAATGGGGTCGCTGTTGCTGCGCGCAACAACAAGAAGTCATAGGCAGCGCGAAAGCGCGGGTGGCCTAGCAGTGTTTGCACACGTTTCCCTTTTGCGCGCTCAAAGCGTTGTTGCATCTGCCAAATTTCCCGTGCCGGAATCGTAAAACGTTTAGGTACCGATACGGTCTGTACTTGGCGTCCCCAAACATCTGCTGCGGCGATGTTCATCGCATCAATCGGTGGCAAGCCACTCTCGAACATAAGCTGTTCCATACGTGCTTGTAACGGCCACCAAAGCAGTGCGGCGAACAAATAGGCTGGCGTTATACTCAGCCCCTGCTGAATGCGACTATCGGTGTCCGCGAAGGTCTGCCGAATCATCTGATAAGGGGCTTCATCGGGAGCCTGTAAGTAGCTTTTCAGCAACGGAAAGAGCTGTTGGAACAAATGATAGTCGCTGAGCATTTCGAAATTGGCTAACGCTTTACCTGCGGTAAAGAGCTTCAAGCACTCCTCAAACAGCCGAGCTGGAGGAATGTTTTGCAACAGTGCTGCGTGTTCTTTGATTGGCTGAGCAACGCTATCGTCCATACGCATGGACAGCTTAGTCGCGAAGCGGATGGCACGTAACATACGTACAGGGTCTTCGCGGTAGCGTGTTTCAGCATCACCAATCATTCGTAGGACGCCGGTTTCAATGTCGCGCACGCCATTGGCAAAATCGTAGATGGCGAAATCGGCAATGTTGTAATACAGAGCGTTGACGGTGAAATCACGACGCTGCGCGTCTTCTTCGATGGTGCCGTAAACGTTGTCGCGCACTAACATACCCTGCGCATCGCGCTTAGCATGTTTTTGTTCTTCGGTTTCATCGTCATGGTGGCCACGGAACGTTGCCACTTCAATAACTTCGCGGCCAAACATGATGTGTGCCAAGCGAAAGCGGCGGCCGACTAAGCGGCAGTTGCGAAACAGCTTATGCACTTGCTCGGGGCTTGCATTGGTGGCGACATCGAAGTCTTTGGGCTTTAAACCAAGCAGTAGGTCACGTACGCAACCGCCAACCAGATAGGCTTCGTAACCGGCATTGTGTAACCGATAAAGCACTTTTAGCGCTGGTTCGGCAATGTCTTTACGCGAGATAGGGTGTTGATCACGGGAGATCACTATGGGTTTAGCAAGAATATTTGCCGGTAACTCGCTGTTTTGTTCTTTTGCGCCTAGCGCTTTTTTGGCGAGGGCTTTCATGCGTTTGATAATGGTTGTGTCTCCCTATTCGACAACTGTATTAAAAACCAGCGTATTGTAGCTTGTCCACGCCTTTCAGGAAAGATACTTTGCCGCCCAAACGTTAGTTGCTTGCTGCAACATTTGTGCAACGCTGTTCCCCGCATCAATATCGGTGATGCCAAGGAATTGCATGGCTTCTTGCAATTGTCGCCGAATCTCATTGCTAGCTAACGCTGGCGCATGGTTCTGCTTACTTAACTTACGACCATTCGCATCAAGTGCCAAAGGTACATGCATAAGTCGCGGGCGGCGGGTGCTCAATTGCTGCCACAAGGTTAGTTGCCAAGCCGTTGGCGTCAACAAATCAGCACCACGCACCAGATCGGTGATGCCTTGTTCAATGTCATCTACGACGACCGCAAGCTGGTAGGTATAAAGCTGATCGCGACGGTAGAGCACAAAGTCTTCGGCAGCAAATGCCGGTTCAATCACAACTTCGTCCTGCCAGCGGTCTATAAACTGCGTTACAGGCTGGTCATTACAAAAGCGAATCGCCGCATTATCTGCGCTGCGATTCTTCGTACGACAATAGCCGGTGTAATAAGGGCCGCGCGTCTTTATCTGCTTGCGTGTGCAGGTGCAGTAATAGCAGAGTTTACGCTCTTGTAGTTGGCTTAATGCAGCACCGTACGCAGCGTCGCGGCGCGACTGGTAGAGTACTTCGCCGTCCCAGTGTAAACCGAAGGTTTCGAGTTGCTTTAGAATGATGGTATCGGCGCCGGCGACGGCTCGTGGTTTATCTACATCTTCGATACGTACGAGCCACTTGCCTTGGTGAGCTTTGGCATCGAGGTAGCTTGCGACAGCCGCAATCAACGAACCGAAGTGTAGCGGCCCCGACGGAGTCGGGGCAAAGCGTCCACAATAAGGAAGAGCGCTGGCCACCTTAGGCGCCAGTAAGTTGCTTCTCTTTAATTTCTGCAAGTGTCTTGCAGTCTACGCAGAGGTCTGCAGTAGGTCGAGCTTCTAAGCGGCGAATGCCGATTTCGATGCCGCACTGATCACAGAAACCAAAGTCATCAGCTTCGATTTTTTGCAGTGTTTTCTCGATCTTTTTGATCAGCTTGCGCTCGCGGTCACGGGTACGCAATTCAAGGCTGAACTCTTCTTCTTGCGCAGCACGATCGACAGGGTCTGGAAAGTTAGCCGCTTCATCTTTCATGTGATGTACGGTGCGATCCACTTCTTCACGAAGCTGGTTGCGCCAAACTTCCAAGATCTTGCGGAAGTGTGCGCGCTGCTTCTCGTTCATATACTCTTCATTCGGCTGCTCTTGGTAAGGTTCCAAGCCAGCTTGTGCCAAAATGCCATGAGCTTTTTTCGGCGTTCCTTGAGGCATTGTGGATCTCCTATATGAGATGGTTCTTCAAAAAGGTCGGTACATATACCAGAAAGCACAACCCTGCGCAATTTTATTTATGCAACAGTCTGTTTAGCTGGTCACTGGTAAAGGCCCAACAGGGTTTATTCCATTTGCAGCAATTGAGCACTTAAGCGCATAAAATTCAACACCTTTTTGCTTGGCGATTTGCGCTGTCTCGGCATAGTTTGGATCGCAATGTCGTGCTGCGCTGACCTGTTCGACCGCACCATGAAATACACAATAAAGTACAACAGCACGATGCCCTTCTTCCACCATTGCCATCAGACTGCGTAAGTGGTCACTCGCGCGCTGACTGACGGTGTCGGGAAAATACCCTTGCGTTCCATCTGCCAGCGTTACACTTTTAACTTCGATATAGAGCTGTTGGTCTTTGGTGTTACGGGCTAACCAATCAATCCGTCGATTATCGTAGCCGTAACGTTGCTCTGCTGTGAGCTCCGTGAGTCCGCCAATTTCGGGTAAAAGCTGTTGCTTTAGGGCTTCGCCGACCACCGTATTGGCACGGTGGGTGTTGACACAAATGGTGTGACCATCGGAGGTTTCGGCAAGTTCCCAAGTGTAACGGTATTTGCGCTTTGGATTCCCTGAGTCACTCAACCAGACCCGCATGCCTGATTCAGCACAGCCCGTCATTGCTCCGGTATTTGGGCAATGCACCGTCATGGGGTTATCAGGCGTGTTATGTTCGGCCCAATCCGGATGATAAACATCAGCCAGAAAGCGTTTATAGCGGCGCACTAAAAAAGCCTGCTGCAAGGGGTTGTCAAACTGCATTGTCAGCCTCATGTAGCTTAGTTAGGATATACTTCAATTGATTCGCAACCATACTGGGAGCTTGTAACCATGTCTACTGCACTTGCTGTTTTTGTTGTTCAACAAGAGTTTTCGGATTCTGCTTGGAAAAGATCGGCGCCGGTCATTGTCGGTGACCAAGGGGCAACGATTTATTTAGGCCAGGACGAGGCCGAAAACTTACGAAAAGTGCAAAAAGCAGGTCGCCAGCTTGATAACCTGGGTGTGAGCTCAGTGCAGTTAAGCGGTGAAGGTTGGGACTTTGAGCGTCAGTGGGCGTTCGCTAATGGTTATACCGACACCCGTAGTACAAATAAGGTTGCGTGGGCGAGTAACGCCGATGCGCTGAGCCAAACACGTAACATCGTTAACTGGACGCGAGAATTGATTAACTTACCTCCGGCGGATATTTACCCAGAGTCGTTAGCTCAACGGGTGGCTGACAAGTTAGCTTCGATAGCGCCAGAAAAGGTCACCAGTAAAGTCATTAAAGGTGACGAGTTGGTGCAAGAAGGCTGGATGGGTATTCATACCGTAGGCCGGGCGAGCAAACACGCACCTTGTATGTTAGTGGTTGATTATAATCCGAGTGGCGATGCCAACGCAGAGATCGACACTGTGCTGGTTGGCAAAGGTATCACCTTTGATTCGGGTGGTTATAGCCTGAAATCAAGCGAAGGGATGTTGGCCATGAAGTGCGACATGGGTGGCGCTGCTACTGTTGCTGGCGCTTTAGGTTTGGCCATCGAGCAAGGTTTGCAGAAGCGCGTACAACTGGTGCTTTGCTGTGCAGAAAACCTTGTTGACGGCACCGCCTACAAACTTGGCGATATCATTACCTATAAAAATGGCGTCACTGTCGAAGTTGTGAATACCGATGCTGAAGGGCGTTTAGTTTTAGCTGATGGTCTGCAATACGCGGGTGAAGTCGGCGCTAAACGTGTCATGGATGCCGCTACCTTAACCGGTGCAGCGCAAGTGGCGGTGGGTAATGAGTACAATGCCTTGTTTAGTGTTGATGACGAGCTGGCCAACCAAGCACTTAGTACTGCAGCCGTTCAGCGGGAAAATTTATGGCGCTTACCGTTACAGCGTTGGCATCAGGAAAATACACCTTCGGCGTTTGCTGATTGTGCCAATAGCCGTCCGCAAAAAGGTGGTGGTACTGGCGGTGCGAGTAACGCTGCTGGCTTCTTACTGCGTTTTGCGCCAAATCAAGGCAAGGGCTGGTTGCATTTCGATATTGCTGGGGCCTATCACAACAGTGCTAATGCCATGTGGGCGACTGGAGCAACCGCTCTAGGTGTGCGCACTATTGCCGCTTTGCTACAAGACTAAGTTGGCCGCGTCAAAACTGAATGATTTACCGATAACTGCGCTGCTCCCAGAAGTAATAGCGCAGTTACCGGGACAAAAACTGGTCTTGCAAGCACCGCCCGGTGCGGGCAAGTCGACCGCTTTACCGCTGGCCCTGCTGCGCGCCGAGTCGTGGCAGGGCCAACGTATTGTATTGCTACAACCACGTCGCTTGGCGGCTATCTCTATTGCTCATTATCTTGCCCAACAGCTCGGTGAAGCGGTTGGCGAGCAAGTGGGTTACCATGTCCGCGGTGAACAACGCAGTAGCTCTAGCACACGACTGCTGATTGTCACCGAAGGTACCTTCACCCAATACCTACAACAAGATCCTGAGCTCACCGGCATCGGTGCAGTACTGTTTGATGAGTTTCATGAGCGTAATTTATTTAGTGATTTAAGTTTGGCGATGTTACTCGAGGCGCTGCCGTTGCGACCCGACTTAGGTTTACTGATCATGTCGGCGACACTGCCAGCAGAACAGATCGCACAGTGGCTTGGTGATGCGAAAGTACTCGTCAGTGAAGGGCGGCAACACCCGATCACCATGCACTACCGAGCGGTACCGCCACGCAGTGAGTGGTTACCCCATACCGCAACGGTAGTGCGTGAGGCGGTGCAGCTTGCCGAGCATGGGGTATTGGTTTTTTTACCAGGCTGGCGCGAGATCACCCACTTAGCTAAAACTTTAGACTTGGGTGCGAACATTCATGTGCAACCGCTGCATCGGCAGTTGACGCTTGCCGAACAACAGGCAGCCTTGCAGGCGTTACCGTCAGGACAAAAGAAAGTGGTGTTGGCGACCAACATCGCTGAAACCAGTGTCACAATTCCGGGTATTGATGTGGTGGTCGACAGTGGTCGTGAGCGACGGGCTACGTTTTATCCGCGCCATGGTTTGACCAGACTGGCGACCGAGCGCATTAGCAAGGCGGCGGCAACGCAACGGGCGGGTCGTGCAGGGCGATTGGGACCCGGTCATTGTTTTCGAATTTGGGCTGAAGGGGATACGCAAGGTTTACGTGACTTTGATGCGCCTGCCGTTGAAACCGAAGATTTAGCTGGCTTAGTGCTCGAAGCGAAACGCTGGGGCAGCGAGGTTAAGGATTTAAAGTTTCTGAGTTCACCGAATTCAGTACATTTGGAAGTAGGCGAGCACTTACTTAAGCAGTTAGGTGTACTGGATGAGCGTGGCCATTTAACGAAGGTCGGTCAACAGGTCGCAGCCTTGGGCAATGAACCACGTATAGCGCGTATTGCGGTGGCTGCGCAGGATCTCGACGAGTACGCCCGAAGTAAGGCGGCGTTGCTGTTAGCACAACTCGAATACCCCGCCGCTCAGCAACACTTGCCGTTGACCGCTCAGCAACTCGGCAAGCAAGCTCGACAGCGCTGGCAGTGGTGGCAGCGCAAATTAGGTGGCAGGGAGCAAGTCAACGACATCAGTGTGGAGGAGGTCGCAACGTTGGCATTATGGGGCTACCCTGACCGCGTAGCTCTAGGCCGTAGTGCATCTCGGAGTGCATCTCGAAATGCCAATCATCGCAGTAGTAGCGATAGTTACCTAGTGGCCTACGGCGGAGGTGCTCAATTCCATGGGCAGGATACGCGCAACGGTGATGCGCTAATACTTATTCTGTCAATGCGGTTGAGTGAGCGTAGTGCCGACGCGATCATTGATGATTTTGTTGCGCTCGACCGATCTCAGCTCGACCATCCTGCGCTCGATCTGCATTGGCAAACCGAGTTGGCGTGGCAAGGTCCACAACAACGCTTGCAAGCGGTCGAACGGCAGCGCTTAGGGGCGATAGTGCTCGCTGAACGGCCGGCGCAACAGCAACCTTCGGCGGCTGCGCGTGTGCAACTACTGGTGGAATTGGTGCAACGCCAACACGACCTTTTAGAGAACTTGTTAACGGCTGATGAAGTGCAACAGTTTCTGGCGCGGGTCAATTTGGCGCGGCAGCATTTGGGCGCTGGCCAAGCGTGGCCTGACTTTCATGTTGAAGCCTTAAGACAAGAGCTCGAAAGCTGGGCGGCGCCTTACTGGCAATCGCTCCAGAGTCTTGCAGAGTTGCAACGATGGTCACCGCTTGCGGCGCTGCAGGCGCGTTTGGATTATGCGCAACAACAGCAGTTAGCGCGCCTGTGTCCGACGCATTGGCAAGCACCAAGTGGCTTGCGTCACCGCATCGATTACCAAAGTGAGCTGCCGACGGTTGCGCTGAAACTACAAGAAGTCTTTGGTGAGCCGGTGTCTCCGACAATTTGTCAAAACCAAGTCACCCTTGTGCTAGAGCTGTTATCACCGGCACGACGACCGTTGCAACGGACCGCTGATTTAGCAAGTTTTTGGCAAAATGCGTATCAACAAGTAAAAAAAGAGATGAAAGGGCGCTATCCTAAGCATCCTTGGCCTGATGATCCGCTACAAGCGCAAGCTACGCAAAAAACCAAGCGGATGTTAAAGCAGTAAGAACGAATTGGATATTGGAAGCTCTATGCGTTTTTTATGGGTTACTCTTGCAAAGTTAGCGGCCGTTTTTGTGGCGGTTTTAGGTTTCTATCTTATTTATTTAGATAGTTCCTTAACGAAGCGTTTCGCCAGCGAGCGTTACGAAGCTTCCGCTATTGTTTATGCGCGACCGTTGCAACTCGCTCCGCAGCAACCTTTACGCCCACAACAACTGCTGCAAGAGCTACAACAACTGCGCTATCGAGAAAGTGCCACGCTGGCACAAAGTGGTAGCTACCGTACCCAAGGCCGCAGCATTGAAGTTCATCGGCGTCCATTTGACTTTGCCGATGGCCCTGCGATGGCGCAAAAAGTGCGGGTGCAGTTTGCCCGTAATGGCGTTATTGAACACTTGCAAAGTATGCCCGACGGGCGTGCATTGAATCGTTTTCAGATCGACCCTTTAGTGTTGGGGCAAGTCACTGCGGAAAATGGCGAAGACCGCTTGATCGTCGGGCTTGAGCGATTACCGAGTCTACTGATCGAAACCTTATTATTGGTGGAAGATCGAGATTTTTATCATCATGCAGGAGTTTCATTAAGCTCTATCGGTCGCGCTGCGTTGGCAAATTTAGCAGCTATGGACACGGTGCAAGGTGGGAGTACCTTAACCCAACAGTTGGTGAAGAACCTTTATCTGAGCCGTGAGCAAACCCTGTTGCGGAAGGCAAATGAAGCTCTGATGGCACTGATCATCGACTTTCGTTTTAGCAAGGACGAGATCCTCGAGACCTACTTTAATGAGATTTACTTTGGTCAAGACGGCGGCCGTGCGATACATGGCGTTGGTCTTGCTAGCCGCTTCTATTTCGGAAAACAAGTCGAAGAACTTAGTCCGGCCGAGATGGCGATGTTGGTCGCGATAGTGAAAGGCCCATCGTATTATAATCCGTACCGTTATTCTGAGCGGGTGCGAGAGCGCCGCGATATGATCTTGCAGCTCATGTTCGCGCAGCAACTGATCAATCAGCGGACCTATTTAGCTGCGCTTGAAGAGCCACTCGTTTCGTCGCGGCAAGAGCGCCAAGGCCGCACGTGGGCACCGCATTATTTAGCCCAAGTAAAACATGAACTTAGCCAGCTACAAGTTCCTGAAGACTGGAACGAACAGGGCTTACGAGTGTTTACCTATTTTGACCCCATGGCCCAGCAAGCCGTGGAAAACAGTATCGCTGAGCAGTTACCTCGTTTGAGCGAGAGCAAAGAATTACAAGTCGCTGCAGTGATCGCCAATCACCAACAAGCTAGCTTGAGTGCCATCGTTGGCGATCGCGACCGTCAGCAGCTTGGCTTCAATCGTGCAACCGGTGCGATGCGGCAGGTGGGCTCACTTATTAAACCAACGATCTATGGGTTGGCCTTGGCGCAGCCCGGCAGTTATAACCTTGCCAGTATCGTGCAAGATACTCCTATAACGCTCGAGGCGGTTGATGGGCAAGTGTGGCAGCCAGAAAATTATGATGGTGAGTTTGTCGGCGCTATCATGCTTTATGACGCTTTAGCGCAGTCACGCAATGTGCCAGCAGTCAAATTAGCGCTGGAAGTCGGTATCGATACTATCGTGACGAAATTACGCCAAGGCGGTATCGACACACCGATTCCGAGCGTTCCAGCATTAGCGCTTGGTTCGGTGGAGTTATCGCCGCTGCAGATGACAGAGCTTTACGGTGTATGGGCTCATTATGGTCGCTATCGCCCGTATACAACGATTGCCGCACTTACGAATCATGATGGCTTGCGCTTGTATGAACACCAGCCAAGTGCTGGGCGCGAGGTATTTGACCCGCTCAGTACGGCATTGGTGAATTATGGTTTACGTGGTGTGGTGAACGAGGGCACCGGCAAGCGTTTGGCTGAGCTGTTTGGGCTAGATGCTATGGCTGGTAAAAGTGGCACGACCAATGATTATCGTGATAGCTGGTTTGTTGCGTACGATGCTCAGCGCTTAATGACGGTCTGGCTCGGCCGTGATGACAATAAACCGATTCAGCTGACTGGGGCGACAGGTGCTTTGCCAGTGCTGGCCAATACCTTTAGTCAGTTAGGTGTTCAGCCCCTCGATGTTGCGCTGCCTGCGCCGCTTCAGTATCAAGCGTTCCACCCGCAAACAGGTATACCGATTCCTGATGGTTGTCGTGAACAACGAACCTTTCCGGCATTTCCGGTGAACGTAGCGGAAGATATGAACTGTGCGGGCGAAATCGAAGAGAAGTCGTGGTGGGAGAAGATTTTCTAACCACCACGACCTAGGTAGTTACAGCTCGGCAAAGGCTACTTTGGCGGCTGCTAAGGTAGCGTCGATATCGGCGTCAGTGTGTGCCGCCGACATGAAACCGGCCTCAAATGCTGATGGGGCCAAGTACACGCCTTGCTTCAGCATACTGTGATAGAACTTCTTAAAGTGATCCATGTTGCATTCAGTTGCCTGTTGGTAACTGTTCACTTGCGGATCTTTGCTGAAGAAAAAGCCGAACATCGAACCTGCACGGTTGGTGGTGAATGGCACACCTGCAGCGTCAGCAAGTTGTTGCATGCCAGTGACTAAGCGCTCTACTTTCGCATTCAAGTCTGGGTAGAGCTCAGCATTATCAAGTTGATTCAATGCAGCAAGTCCAGCTGCCATCGCAACAGGGTTGCCTGACAGTGTTCCCGCTTGGTACACAGGGCCTACGGGGGCGATGTAGTCCATGATTTCGCGCTTACCACCAAAAGCACCCACAGGCATACCGCCACCAATGACCTTACCAAGGGTCGTTAGATCTGGGGTAACTTGGTAGAACTCTTGTGCGCCACCGCGGGCAACACGGAAGCCGGACATAACTTCGTCAAAAATGAGTACACTGCCGAACTCATCACAGATTTCACGCAGGCCTTCAAGAAAGCCTGGTGCTGGAGGAATACAGTTCATATTGCCAGCGACCGGTTCAACAATGATTGTGGCGATCTCGTTGCCGACTTCGTTGAAGATGGCGCGAACTGAGTCAAGATCATTAAAGGTGACCGTCAAGGTGTGCTTAGCGAAATCTTCTGGAATCCCTGGTGAGTTGGGCACGCCCAGCGTCAGCGCGCCTGAGCCAGCTTTTACCAATAGCGCATCGGCATGACCGTGATAGCAGCCTTCGAACTTGAGAATTTTGTCGCGGCCGGTGTAACCGCGCGCCAAGCGGATTGCGGTCATCGTGGCTTCGGTACCGGAATTGACCATGCGAACTTTTTCGATCGATGGCACCAGTGAGATAATTTTTTCCGCCATGGTGATTTCGCTGGCGGTCGGTGTACCAAAGCTCAAACCACGTTCAACTGCAGCATGGGTGGCCTCGCGAATCGCGGCGTTATTGTGTCCGAGAATCATCGGTCCCCAAGATCCGACGTAGTCGATATAGCGCTGACCATCGGCGTCATACATGTAAGCACCGTCAGCCCGTTCGATGAAAATCGGTGAGCCACCGACGCCATTAAAGGCGCGAACTGGTGAATTAACGCCACCTGGGATGGTGAGCTGGGCTTGGGCAAATAAATCTTCAGATCGAGACATCATGATCCTCTCTTGGTGAGTTAGACGTTGCGCTTGTCGCTGTACCAGTTGACTTCACATTCATACTTTTCAATTTGATCAGCGACCCCTAAGGTCAGTGCGAACAACGCCATACGAATCAGTACACCATTATCGGCTTGGCGAAAAATGGCGAGATTCGGATTTTGGTTAAGGTCATTATCCAATTCGTTGGCTTCGGCGCGCGAGTCACGCGGCAACGGATGCATAATGACGGTGTTCGGTTTGTAGTGCTTGGTGTAAATTTCGCTATTTAAACGGAATTTGCCGCGATATTGATCAGCTTCCGCAGGCGAAGTAAAGCGCTCTTGTTGAATGCGGGTCTGATAGACGATATCGGCGTCGGAACTACCACTTACTTGATCGGTAACAACAACATGGTGTCCGGCTTTCTCAATCACGTTCATCACACTATCGGGCATCATCAGTTCACGTGGTGAAATCAGCGTGAAGCGAATGTTGTTGTACAACGCCAATAAACGCGACAGCGAGTGCACCGTGCGGCCAAATTTAAGGTCGCCCATCATGCAAATGTGCATGCCGTCGACAGCATGGCCGTGGTACGCCAGCTCTTTTTTAATCGTGTACAAGTCGAGGAGCGCTTGTGTTGGGTGCTCGTTGGCGCCGTCACCACCGTTGATGACAGGTACGCGACTACCCTCGGCAAACTCAGCTACTGAACCCGATTTGGGGTGCCGCATGGCAATGACGTCGCTATAGCTACTGAGTACTCGCGCTGTGTCATACAGCGACTCACCCTTGGCTAGTGCTGAGCTTTCCATTCCGGTGGTTTCACGAACTTCGCCACCTAGCAAATTGAAAGCCGTACCAAAACTAACGCGGGTTCGCGTCGAAGGTTCGAAAAATAAATTCCCGAGAATGGCGCCGTCGAGCACGCGCGTGCGTTTCTGTCGCCGTGCATAGGGCAGCATGCGGTCTGCGACCTGAAAAATTTGCTCAATGCTATCGCGATTAAACTGCTCGACAGAGAGTATATTGGCGCCCGTAAAGTTCATAGCGTAAGGCCTCAGTGAGTTGAGAAAAGGTGTTCAAACACTGGGCCGCAATGATAGCAAAGAACGCCAACAAAAAGAATGTTGCGCTTAAAAAGGCTTCAGCACGGCTAACAGAATAATCGCAAACAATGCCAGCACCGGTATTTCATTGAAGACACGATAGAATTTATGGCTGCGGCGGTTGCGGTCGTGGGCAAAATCGGCAAGCAATTTAAAGCAATACATATGGTAGCCGTATAGCAAAGTGACGATAGCTAACTTTACGTGCATCCAACCACTAGCGGCAAACCAAGCGCTGCCGTAGGCAACGATCAACCACACCCCAAAAACGAGCGTAAGGATCGCGAATGGCGTGACAAAGTAGAGCAGGCGACGTTCCATCACCTTTAACTGCGCGCTGACTTCAGTTGATTCGGTTTGTGCATGATAGACAAACAGGCGCGGCAAATAGAAAATCCCGGCAAACCAAGCGACCATAAACGCTAGGTGTAATCCTTTGACCCAAAGCAGTGTCATTGTACGTTCCTAAGTTGTGAGTGGCGCTTCGCTAAGTTGCGACCTGAAGCGATGCTGCGTACTATGTCGTGCATTCCATGATAAGAACATCCGTTATGAATGAGAAGCAAAAATACATTTTCTTTGTGTTGCTTGGATTAGCTGGCTTAGCTATTGGCTATCTGCTCGGCGCTGGGCATAACTGGTATTTGATGCAGCGTGTTGCCGAGCTAGAGGAACGTGAGCTGACACTTTACGAGCAAGCGGAAACGGCGGATTACCAACGTCATATGGCCGAGGTAGAACTGGGCATCGAGCAAGCCGCGAGGAAGCAATTACAACAGGAGCTTGCAGCTTTACAAGACGAAGTTTTAGCACAAAAACGTGAGCTGAGTTTTTACCGGAAGATTATGGCACCAGAACTGACTGCTGCCGGCGTTGTGGTGGATGACTTTGAACTTAAGCAATTGAGCGACGACAGACATTATCAGTTCCGTTTCGCGGTGTTACAAACGGAGCGGCAGCGTGGCTTTGTAAAGGGTACGCTACAAGCCACCGTCGAGGGACGCACGGAGGACGACCAGGTCATCACCTTAGACTTATATGAACTCGCCGGACTAAGCGCTGATCAACAAAGCTTCACCATGCGTTATTTTAAAGCGCAAACAGGAAGTTTTCGGTTACCCGTTGGGTTTGCCCCCGAACAGGTGCGTATTCGTGTACGTCTCGAGGATGGCTCACCACGTGAGCTCGCACGGGTGTTTTTGTGGAGCGAACTAACGAGGGACAATACTTGACCGCTTTAGTCAGGTACGAGAAAATGAACGCCTTATAAGTGGAGGTAGTATTCGAATGACTGATGCAGCGCAAGCAATGCCGATTCAATTTACAGAAGCGGCAGCGAATAAAGTGAAAACCCTGATCGCCGACGAGGAAAACCCGGCGTTGAAGTTGCGTGTTTACGTGACTGGGGGCGGTTGTTCAGGCTTCCAATATGGCTTTACTTTTGACGAGAAAGTAAACCCTGGTGACATGGAAATCGAAAAGAACGGTGTAATTCTGGTGGTTGACCCTATGAGTCTTCAGTACTTAGTGGGCGGCACTGTTAACTACGAAGAAGGCCTGCAAGGCGCACGCTTCTTCGTTGACAATCCTAATGCGACAACTACTTGTGGTTGTGGCGCTAGCTTCTCTGTATAACTCGCAAGCGAGGTCTTCATGAGTTCTTACGCGGCGCATATTGCGACGGTTCAAGCACGTTTTGACGCAGCACTTGCTGCGACCGACTTTGACTCAGTTCTGGTGTATGCGGGACAACCTCGAGTCGCCTTCCTCGATGACAATCCCGCACCATTTAAGGTTAATCCTCTCTTCAAATATTGGATTCCAGTAACGGATAGTCCGAAAAGTGCTATTTTTTACACACCTGGCGAGCGACCAGTGGTGTTTTTGTTCCAGCCGCGCGATTTCTGGCATGCCGCCGTTAAGATTGAGCCTGCGGAATGGCAAGATCATGTTGAACTTGTGGTCATTGATGAGCTTGATAAGTTAACTGCTTATTTGGGTGACAAGCTAAAAGCTGCTGCGTTTATTGGTGAAGACTTTGCTGAGCCAGTGAATAGCTGGCCAGTGCGTGCGCGCAACCCACAGAACTTAATTGATCACTTGCATTTTCACCGTGCGTTAAAAACCGCATGGGAAGTTGAAAATCTGCGTGTTGCCAATGAGCGAGCAGCGCATGCGCACATGGCGGCGAAGGACGCCTTTTTCGCTGGAAAAAGCGAATTGGAAATTCATCATGCCTACCTTGCTGCGATCAACTTTCGTGAAAGTGAACTGCCTTACAACAGCATTGTAGGGTTGAATGAGCATGGCGCAATCTTGCACTACGATGTCTATGAGACGGCGGCTCCGCAAGAAAGTCGCTCATTCCTGATTGATGCCGGAGCTACCTATCGTGGTTACTGTGCTGATATCACCCGCACGTACAGTCGCAGCGAAACTGGCTTCTTCGCCGACTTAGTCAACGCGGTCGACGCTGCGCAACAAGAGTTGTTGAGCGAAATTAAGCCTGGCATTAACTACTATCAGTTACACGTGTCACAACATCTTAAGATCGCGCAAATACTGAGTGACTTTGAACTCGTGCGTGGCTCTGCCGAGAGTATTTATGAGCAAGGAATTTCGAGTGCGTTCTTCCCGCACGGCTTAGGCCATTTCATTGGTTTGCAAGTGCATGACGTTGGCGGCTTCCTGCGTAATGATCGTGGCGATCTCTATGACCGTGATCCGCGTCATCCGTTCTTACGCTTGTTGCGTCCAATAGAAGCTGGGCAGGTGTTTACCATTGAACCTGGTTTGTATGTGGTTGATCAGTTGCTTGAAGCTTATGCTGATGCCAAGGAACTGAATTGGCAACGGATTGATGAATTGCGCCCTTATGGTGGCGTGCGGATTGAAGATAGTATTGTGGTCGGCGACAACGGCAACAATGAAAATCTTACCCGCGACGCTTTCGCCAAGCTTTAAGGTAGATATAAACCGCCTAACACCGTGGCGCGGCTAGCGCCGGTCACGGTGGGTAAATTGCCAGGCTGGCGCAACATATATTGACGCGCGAGCCAAGCAAACGCCATGGCCTCTAAGTGTTGTGGGTCAACCCCAAGCTCTGCCACTGAATGCCAATTCGCCTGAGGGTAATTGTGGCGTAGACGCTGCATAAGATCCCGATTGAATGCGCCCCCGCCTGCGACATAAACCTTCTTAATACTATCGACCTGACATTGCTGTAGACCATGCGCCACTGACTGCGCGGTAAATTCCGCCAGGGTGGCTTGTAAATCAGCACCATGCCAATGTGGAAGCTGCTCAAGATAGTCCTCTAGCCATTGCTGATTAAAGTACTCACGTCCGGTACTTTTCGGTGGCGCTTGCCGAATATACGGGTCCTGCATGAGCTTCTCGAGCAACCTGTCGATGACTTTACCGCTGGCGGCATAATCGCCATTACGGTCAAAGGTGTCGGCTGCATCGGAATGTTGCAATTGAAACCAAAGATCAAGCAAGGTATTGGCAGGACCGGTATCAAACCCCAGCACTTCATTGTTCTGCGCCTGTAATACCGAGATATTGGCAATGCCGCCGAGATTGAGTATGGCAATTGCATCAGCGTCAGCAGCCTGTTGGCGAAAGAGCGCATCATGAAACGCGGGAACCAGCGGCGCACCTTGGCCGCCAAGCGCTATATCCTTGCGTCTAAAGTCGGCGACTACTGGAATTCCGGTAAGCGCAGCAAGCGTATTGGGATCGCCTAATTGCACGGTGTAGGGTGAAATCGCTTCGGGCATATGGCGCACGGTCTGCCCATGACTGCCAATCGCTTGAATTGCCGATGCTGGATAGCCCGCGACCTGTAGCAATTTGAGCACGAGTTCCGCTGAGAGCTCAGCGAATTGTCGGTCGGCTAGGGCCAGACGGTGCAATTCATTATTGCCGGGCTTACATAAGGCAATGAGTTCGCTACGTAGCGGTTCACCGAGTGGTGTATCAATGTGCTGTAGAAGCTTCGGCTGGGTGCCTTGAAAGTCCACCAGCACGGCATCAAGTGCGTCCATGCTGGTGCCCGACATGAGCCCGATATAGAGTTCCTGCTGCGCTTGCATACAACCGTATTAGCGCATGGCTAGCTGAACGCGTTTTTGGTCAGCCAGCATCGCTAAACGTTGCTCAGCGATCTTATTAAACTCAGGTAGCTCTTGCGCGGTGAGCGATTCTGCTTGTGGAAACTTCACGGTACGTGGATTGCGATGTACGCCGTCGACTAAGAATTCGTAATGTAAGTGGGCGCCAGTGACGCGACCCGTTGCGCCAACGCGGCCAATCACTTCGCCTTGCTTAACACGATCGCCGCGCTTCACGTGACGCTTGCTCAAGTGCAAGTACTTGGTGACATAGCGTTCGCCATGTTGAATAAAGACATAATTGCCGTTCAAATTGTCATAAGCGCTGGCGATAACTTTACCGGCACCAGAGGACATCACCGGTGTGCCAACATTCGCCGCGTAATCCGTACCGTTATGCGGACGTACACGGCCAGTCACTGGGTGCAATCTGCGTGGATTAAAGCTCGAGCTGATGTAAGTAAACTTCACCGGCGAGCGTAAGAACGACTTACGCATGGCTTTCCCGTCAGCGGCATAGTATTCGCCGTTATTGTGCAAAATAGCCTGATATTTGTTGCCTTGGTTGACGAATTCAGCTGCGAGAACCTTGCCATAGCCCGCAAACTCGCCATCGACATATTCTTTTTCGTAAATCACCGAAAATTCGTCGCCTTTACGCAAGTCGAGGGCAAAGTCGATGTCCCAACCAAAGATGTTGGCGATACTCATAATTTGATTATCGGTCAGACCTGCGTTGATACCAGCGTTCCAGAAGTTTGAATCAATTTCAGCGTAGGCAAACGCTTCTTGAACCTGAACTTCTTTGGTCGCGATTTCGCTTACGTAACCTTGTTCGGTTTGGCTGACGATAAGGGTTTCAATCGGGCTGATTTGGAACGCCAACTGAATGAGCTCACCCTCAGGGTTTTTGGCAAACCGCAGAGTGTCACCAGGATGAATCTTCAGCAAATACTTCTCTGCTTGATCATCTTGCGTGAGTTTATAGAGCTGTTGCGGCGTAAAGCCCATGACATCAAAAATGCGTGCCAAGCTATCACCTGACTTCACTTCATAGCCGCTCCAATGCACACTTGGTTGCACCGGTTCTTCAATGACTACGGTGTCGGCAGCAGTAGTGTCATCAAGCGCCGGCAATTGGCGGCCATCGACCGCTTTTGCGGCAGGTTTTGCTACGCCGCCTTTCACTTTTACCGGCACTTCTAGGCGCTCACCCAAAATGAGCTGCTTGTCGGCAAGACTTGGATCTGAGGTATTACGCGACGCTGTCGCTGGCTCTGATGGCAGCAACACAACTGTCAGTGTGGTCAACGCCACAGCGGACAAAAGAATTTGGTGACGGCGGGGCAACTGTGCGAACAGTCCTGCCATTCGTTGAGTAATGACCTTCATAAACTTCCTGCGGTTAGCGCACTTTATCTTCTTTACGACAACCTAATTTCCATTAGGTTTTGTTGCAGAATAATACGAAGCGTGACTATTTTCCAGTCGCTTTACCGTTATTTGCGCTTAAAACACCGCTGTAAATAGCATACAATGCCCCGTTTAGAGCTAAATGTTGACCGCATTTTTTGCCCAAGTTGGGATGAGTGGTTTTTAATCAGGAGTGAAAAGAGCATGGCAATGTCAGTCGCGGATGCGCTTGCTGAAATCGCGCGTGGTACCGAAGAAATTCTGCTAACAGAAGAACTTAAAGAAAAGCTCGAGCAGGGCAAGCCGCTGGTGATCAAAGCCGGATTTGATCCAACTGCACCTGATTTGCATCTAGGCCATACGGTACTGATCAATAAATTACGCCTGTTCCAAGACTTGGGCCACAAAGTTGTTTTTCTGATCGGCGATTTTACTGGCATGATCGGCGATCCAACGGGCAAAAATGTGACACGTAAGCCGTTATCGCGTGATGATGTGCTTGCCAACGCGCAGACCTACAAAGAACAGGTCTTCAAGATTCTTGATCCGACGAAAACCGAGGTGCGCTTCAATTCTGAATGGATGAGTAAGTTTGGCGCTGACGATATGATTAAACTTGCGGCTCGCCAAACGGTGGCGCGGATGTTGGAACGTGATGACTTTAAAAAGCGCTACAACACTGGCCAGCCGATCGCCATTCACGAGTTTTTATACCCTCTGGTGCAAGGTTGGGATTCGGTCGAGTTAAAAGCCGACGTTGAAATGGGCGGTACTGATCAGCGCTTTAATTTGCTGATGGGCCGTGAACTTCAGAAAGAAGAAAGCCAAAAGCCGCAAACGGTGATTATGGTTCCGTTGCTCGAAGGTCTCGACGGTGTTCAGAAAATGTCGAAATCCTTGGGTAACTACGTCGGCATTACCGAGCCTGCTAACGATATGTTTGGTAAGTTGATGTCGATTTCTGACGAGTTAATGTGGCGTTACTACGAGTTGCTAAGCTTCCGTCCGCTTGATGAGCTCGCTAGCTTTAAGCAGGCGATCGCTGACGGTGCTAACCCTCGTGATTACAAAGTTCTGTTAGCCAAAGAAATTATTGCGCGCTTCCATGATGCCGCAGCTGCTGATGCTGCTGAGCAAGACTTTGTGCAGCGCTTTAGTAAAAATGCGATTCCAGATGATATGCCTGAACTTGAGCTGGCCAGTGACGACGGTAGTTTGGGTATTTGCAACTTACTGAAAGATGCAGGGTTAGTGAATTCAACGTCCGATGGCATGCGTATGATTAAACAAAGCGCAGTTAAAATTGACGGCGAGAAAGTCACGGATTCAAAACTACAAGTACAAGCAGGAACCACGGCTGTTTATCAGGTTGGTAAACGCAAGTTTGCCCGTGTGACGCTCAACTAGTTATTTTCAGCATACCAGCGCTGGCCATCAGGCCAGCGCAGGAGCGTCATATGCTCACCCCAGACACAACCAGTGTCTAAACCAATCACATCATCGCGTTGCGTTTGCCCTTGTAATGCCGCCCAGTGCCCGAACACCAGACTAAATTGTTGTGGCTGCCAGTGCGCGAACCAAGGCAATAAGCCTTGTGCCTTGGTGTCGTCGTTCGGCGCTGTCTTTACGGTTAAATTCAAACATTGTTGGTGATCAAGAAAGCGCATGCGCGTGAACGCGTTAATGATGAAGCGAATGCGTTCTGGGCCGCTCAACTTGGGAGACCAGCACGCAGGCTCATTACCATACATTTTGTTTAACCAAGGGCCGAGTTTTTGGAAGCGCCAAGCGCGTTGTAGGCTCTCACTCACTTCGTCGGCGTAGCCTTTGGCTTCGGCGAGGCTCCACTGCGGAAAGAGGCCCGCGTGGGTCATGACTACATCATCGGCATGTTGCAACAGAGGCTGTTGTACTAAAAAATCTATCCACTGACGTTGTTCTTCCGCTGGTAGCGCTAGAATAGCGTCGAGTTTGTCTTTGGGGTTAGCCTTACGAACTCCGGTAAGTACCGCAAGTAAATTAAGATCATGATTCCCCAAGACACACTTTGCGGCGCTGCCCAATTCGTGCAAACGCTCTAAACAGGCCAGCGAATCGGGGCCGCGGGCGACGATATCCCCCACACACCAAAGCTCGTCAAAGCGACGATCAAAGTTGACCGTCGCCAGTAAAGTATCGAGTTGTTTGACGCAACCTTGAAGATCACCAACGAAGTACCGAGCCATGGCGTTACCGAATTAGTGCAAAATATTCGGCACGGCAAGCCGGAACGAAGGTATTTTCGCTTCGAATTTACTGCCGTCTGCATTGACCATACCGTAATGACCTTCCATGGTGCCGATTGGGGTCGCTAACACCGTACCGCTGGTGTAACTGAAGGATTCGCCGGGTGCGATGTGCGGTTGTTCACCGACTACGCCGTCACCAGCAACTCGAGTGATTTTGTGGTCCGCATCGGTAATTCGCCAAGCGCGATTCAAGAGCTGTACCGATTGCTCACCTTGGTTGGTGATGGTGATGGTATAGGCAAATACATATTGGCCTTTGTCCGGATCGGATTGTGCGGCAAGGTAATGGGTCTTAACGTCAATTGCTATCGTACTCATAAGTCTCCTTGCTGTTCATAATACCAGTTCGCTAAGCGGCAGTAGTCGGCCACGCTCAAGGTTTCTGGACGTGCGCTAGGGTCAATCCCCAGTTGTTCCAGTTGCTCGGCCGGAATATGTTGCTTGAGGTTATTACGAATCGTTTTACGGCGCTGGTTAAAAGCCACTAAACAGAGTTGCTGCAGGGTTTTGCGGTCGTGTACAGGATGCGGCGGTTCGGTATACGGGGTTAAACGCACGACCGCAGATTCAACTTTCGGCGGCGGGGTAAAAGCGCCTGACGGCACTGTTAATACTGGCTCCACTGCACAAGCTTGCTGGACTGACACCGATAGCCGGCCATAGGTTTTACTGCCGGGCCCTGCGGCTAAGCGGTCGACCACTTCTTTCTGCAGCATAAAATGCATGTCTTGAATGCTGTCGAGTTGGTCCAAAAGATGAAAAATGATTGGCGTCGAAATGTTATACGGCAGGTTACCGAACACCCGCAGTTTGCGTTCGTCGGTTTGAAACTGACGAAAATCGGTTTTCAAGGCGTCGCCGCGATAGACCGTCAGTTTCTGTTGTATGAACGGGTGCTGTTCGAGTCGGTCGGCGAGGTCGCGATCAAGCTCAACTACGGTTAAGTGGTCGATGCGCTCGGTTACCGGCTCGGTTAATGCTGCGAGTCCAGGACCAATCTCAACTAACTGTTCATCGTTTTGCGGATTTATGGCATCGACAATGGCGTCAATGACCATGGTGTCGTGAAGAAAATTTTGTCCAAAACGTTTTCGGGCGCGATGACCGAGGTGGGTTTTACTCATGTAATTCTCATCAATTCTGTTGCTGCTGAAGTGCCATGTCGATGGCCGTCTGCAAAGCGTATTGGGCGCTGCCAATCGATATATCACCGCTGCCGGCTTTGTCTAGGGCGGTGCCATGGTCGACTGAGGTGCGAATAAAGGGTAACCCTAAGGTGATGTTCACCGCGTTACCGAATCCTCGATATTTTAGCACGGGCAGCCCCTGATCATGGTACATCGCGACCACCGCATCGGCATTTTCTATATAGTGAGGCTGAAAAACCGTATCCGCAGGCCACGGGCCGCTTACCTTGATACCCTCTTGCTGTAACGCGTTGAGTGCCGGTGTGATGTGCTCTATTTCTTCACGTCCTAGGTGGCCTTGTTCGCCAGCATGAGGGTTCAATCCACAAACTAAAATTTCCGGCTCGGCACAGCCAAATTTGCGTTGCAAATCGTCATGCACAATACGCAACACTCGCTCAACGAGAGGGCGCTGAATGGTTTCGGCGACGCGTATCAATGGCAAGTGTGTGGTAACTAGCGCCACGCGCAGACCAGGGGTGGCAAGCATCATAACGACTTGCTCTGTGTTGCTTAACTCGGCAAAAAATTCTGTGTGACCACTAAAGGAGATGCCAGCGTCATTGATGATGCCTTTGTGGACTGGGCCAGTCATCACTGCGGCAAACTCTTGCGCAAGACAGCCGCGGCCAGCATGCTCGAGTAGTTCGACGACGTAGCCGCTGTTTGCTGGATGAAGTTGTCCGGCAGTAACCGCAACTGCAGTGTCATGTTGTGCAACCACTAAGGTGCCCTGCGGCCATTGTTGTGGCTCACGCTGTGCATCATAAGCGACCAATGAAACGGCAAGACCGAGCTGTTGTGCTCGGTCTTGGAGTACTTGCTTGTCGCCCAACACCACCAGTTCGCAGGGCCAAGTTTGCTGTGCTAACAGCACAGCAATGTCGGGACCTATACCGGCGGGTTCACCTGTACTGTAGGCGATGCGCATTAGCGTCACTCAGTGACCTCTTCAATGTAGGCTTGATCGCGCATTTCTTGCTGCCAGTTTTCCAATTCTTCTTGGTATTTACGACGGTACAGCAACTGGTATGCGCGGTTTTCTTTACTACGCTCGGTGGCATCCTGTACTCGGCGGTCAAGCACCTCAACAATGTGCCAGCCGAATTGCGAGCGGAACGGTTCACTGATCTCACCGAGCTCTGCGTTTTCCACAGCTTGCTTAAAGGCATCATCGAAAACGCTAGGGTCATTCCAGCCTAAGTCACCGCCTTGGCTTGCTGAACCGGTATCGTCAGAGTGCTCGAGCGCTAAGTCGGAAAACTCCGCTTCGCCAGCGATAATTTGTTGGCGGAATTCGTTTAGCTGCTCTTTGGCGCGTTTGTCAGAAAGAATTACCGAAGGACGCAATAAGATATGGCGCGCCTTCACTTCTTCAATTTCGACGGTTTCAATACCGCGGGTATCGGCGACTTGCAGAATGTGAAAGCCAACGCCACTTTTGATCGGACCAATGAGGTCACCCTTGCGTTTGTCACGAACGGCTTCAGCGAAGAGCGTCGGCATGGCGTTAATATTCATCCAGCCCAGGTCACCGCCTTCTAATGCTCGTGAACCTGCCGAAGAACTGATCGCGGTTTCGGCAAAATCGCGGCCATCTTGTAATGATTGCAAAACGTTTTCAGCACGTTCTCGCGCGGTTTGCACTTCGGCACTGCTGCTGCCGTCACGCAGGCCAATAAGAATATGGCTCAAGCGATACTCAACTTCATTGCTGGACATTTCTTCCATCATCTTCGTTAAGTTGGCGATTTCTTGTGGCGAAATGTAAACCCGATCGCGAACTGCATTACGCTGCAGTTCACCAATGATCATCTCGCGTCGAATCGATTCGCGATAACCTTGCCACGTTGAACCAAGGCCGGTGATTTCGGCACGTAACCCTTCGACGGTGATACCTGCTTCGCGAGCGATGCTGGCAATAGTCTGCTCAAGTTGCGCATCGCTTACTTCGATACCATTACGGCGCGCGATTTGGAGTTGAATTTCTTGTAAGACGAGGCGGTCGATTGCTTGCACTCGTAAAACATCATCACTGGGTAATTTAATATCCTGCTCGGCGGCGTTACGCTTAATTTGCACGAGCATAGTGTCGACTTCGCTTTGCAGAATGACGCCATCGTTAACGATGACGGCAACACGATCGAGCACTTCATTGGCTTGTAACGGAATGGTTAAACTTGCGAGGGTAAGCCACGCAATGCTCACTATTTTCAACATCTTAATCATGAAAACTACCTAGTTGCTTAAGTAAAACGGGTGGCGATAACCGAACAGACTCTGCTCAATGAGGTCGAATAAATTACTGTTATCGGACCCTAACCCCTTAATAATAAATTGTACACTGACGCCGTTATCAAATTCTGGTTGCTGATTCATCGGGTCAGTTGCTTGTAATTCTAAATTTCGGTTGATACGTCGATAAGCACTGACGCGTATCGCCCAACAACAATCGTTGTACTGTAACGCAAGAAGTGCGTCGTTGGTACGTTTCTGTTCAAGATCATAAAACCAGTTGCTGGCCACTTGCCAATTGGCTTTCACTTGGTAGACCGCTTGCAGGCCTAATTGTTCGATATCGTCGTTAAGAATATTTGTAACTTGCCGGTGACTAAACTGAATGAGGTTACGCTCATCGACGCGGTACTCAACCGCAGTCTGACTTTTGCGGGTATTATTTTGCTCCATGTCGTATTGCATGGCAGCGTTCAAATACAACCGATTGTTGAAACGAAAACGTGTTTCAAAAGCTAAGTCTGAGCGGTCGTTAGCAATTTGACTCTCTTCCCCAAATAAACTGACTTGGCTGTCATCAAAGTAGTAGATTTGCCCCGCACTAAAGCGCAGCAATTCACGGGCATTTTCGTTAAAGATGCTGGTTGAAGCACCAACTGTAATTTGATTGGCATCGGCGATACGGTCGAGGCCCGAAAAGCGCCGCGCGCGGAACAGACCTTGGTAGTCGTCCTGCATCAGCGTTGAATCGTAGATACCAATAGCCGACTGATCACGGTAAGGCACGTACAGGTATTGAATTTGTGGCTGCAACACTTGTTGGTAGCTGGCATCACCCCAGGCAAAATCACGTTCTAGGTTCAAGCGTCCGCGGATGCGGAACTGCGGCACGGTGCGCGACGGATTTTCACTCAGCATCGGATTATCTTGGGTACTAATTGCAGCTTGGTCGTAATAGCTGTAGCTGTAGCGTAACTCGCTGAGGAAGTCGTAAGCTGGCTCTTCGAAGGCAAGTTTTACTGCAGGCTCAATATGGAATCTAGTGGCGTAGTCGTTGCTATTGTCTTGATTACGAAAATGGGTAAGTTCGGAAAACAAATTGAGTTCAAGCGCACTTAAGGTCTGCCAATCAAATAACGTCGTTAATTGTGGAGCCGTGCGGTACGGTGAACGATAGTCACCCAAGATCTCGAAATCTTCCGCACGGAGCATTACCTGCGCATGCTCGCTATGATAATCAACCCGCGCGTGGCGATAGAGTTGTGCGTCGGCGCGGCCAGCAAACTCGCTGCCAAAGTCGTTTAAGTAATCATCATCACTGGTGTCGAGAATATTAACGTACGAGCGCCAACTTGGACTCCAACGCTGTTGATGTTCGACGCGCCAAAGATAGCGTGAATCGTCGTTCGCTAAACTATCGTCGTTGTCGAGGTAAGCAACGTTGATTTGCCCAGAACCACCTTCAGTGAGTGCGCGGTATTCACCTTGTAATTGCAACCCGCGTTCCGCCATGTACCGCGGTGTAATCGTTGCATCTTGGTTAGGCGCAATATTAATGTAGTAAGGAATTTCAAATTCGAAGCCGTTTTTTTGCGAGGAGCGTACGGTTGGAAATAAAAAGCCAGACTTACGCTCATCGGTAATCGGGAAGTTGATGTAAGGGACGTACAGAACGGGCACACCAAAGAGTTCGAATTTCGCATGCCATGCTTCACCCCACGCTTCGTCCTCACTTAAACTGATCTCGTCGGCACTCAGTTGCCATGCTGGTTGATCGGTTGGACAGGTGGTGAAGGTTGATCCAGCCAGCAGAACTTGTTCTGGTGAAATCGAAAGCAGCTCAGCGGTACCGTGAGCACCGGTGTCGCGTAGCTGGTATTTGGCACCGGCTAGGTAGGCACGGTTATCGCCTGAGTTCAGCCGAAAGTTATCACTACTGACTTGCACGTAGCCGTCGGTAAATTGGGTTGCACCGCTCGCATTGATATTGCCCGACTGTTGATTCACTGTCGCCTGTTCGGTCAATAAGAATTGCTGATTAAGTTGAACTTGTACGTTACCGGTAAAAGATGCCAAAGTTGTCTCAGAGTCGATGTCAGCTGCATCTGCACGCACGCCAATGGCTTCGGGGGCCAATTCATCAATGGGATCTAAGTCGGTGGTGACAAACAGCGGCGCTCGCACGGGGCATTGTTGCAAAAAGTCTGTGTTGTCTTGAGCTGTCGCGCCGCTGGAAAAACCAACAGTTAGCGCGAAACTTAAGCCCAAGCAGGCTCCTTTGGTAATGTAATGCATGCGATAGCTGACTCAACGTTGTCCTTTCTAATGTGGAAGGTATGATAAAGCAAAATAACTAAGCCTGCCATTTGTGAACGAGGAAATAGCGTGGAAAATAAGCGAGAAGTGCAATTGCAAGCTTGGTGCGAATCGGTAACGGGTCAAGCTCAGCAGGATTTGCAGCCAGTTTTTGGTGATGCACGACCGTGGCGTTATTATCGCGTGACGGATGGTGTACGTAGCTTTATTGCGGTAGATACCCAAAATACCGAACAAGCGCTGCGTAATTATAGCGCTGTGGCTGACAGTTACAGTCAGCACGGGGTATTCGTGCCTGAGTTAGTTGCTGTTCACGAGCAACGCGGCTTTATGTTAATGACAGATTTAGGTTCTAGTCTGCTGTTAAGCCATCTTAGTGAACCCACGATGGTTTCGTGGTATTCCCAAGTGTATCCGCAACTGGCAAAAATCATGCAGGTGCAAATGACAGAAGAGGGGCCATTACCGACTTTTGCTGAACGAGAACTTCGAGCCGAGTTGGAACTCATGGAGCAATGGCTGCTCAAAGAACATTTGCAGTTACAACTCACGGCAGCAGAGCAAGCATTGTGGCAAGATTTTTGTGAGCGCATGGTGAGCAATGCGCTGGAGCAGCCGCAGGTTGGTGTGCATCGGAAGCTGCATGCGCGCAATATTTTGGTGCAAGGTGAAGGCGAACTCGCTTTTACCGGCTTTCACGATGCCGCCGTTGGACCGATCACCTACGATGCGGTAAGTTTGCTGCGCGATTGTTATGTGCGCTGGCCGCAGACCAAGGTTCAGCAACTTGCCGATGATTGCTATTTATATCTGCGCCAGACGCGCAGTGATCTCAACGTTGATCAGGCGACCTGGCAACGCTGGTTTGATTGGATGGGGATGCAACGCCATTGCTACGTTAGTGGCCTTTTTGCGCGTCGTTATGAGCGTGATGGCAACCCCGGTTATTTACAAGATATTCCGCGAAATTTGGCTTATCTTCACGATGTTGCAGCGATTTACGCGGAGTTTGACGATTTTCGTGCATTTTTGGTCGAGCGCGTTATGCCCGCTTTTGCCCAAAGTGAGTAGTTACAGACGAGCAGTTGAGTTTGTTTTAAGGCGAAGGAGTAGACATGGTTTGGGGTAAAGTGCTGGGTGGATTTTTCGGCTACCTGTTGTTGCGTTGGCCAGGTATTTTTCTGGGCGTTCTGATCGGTCACTGGTTTGACAAAGCGCTTGAGCAAAATATGCGTCAAGGTGGTGGCGCAGCAATGCAGAAGTCCTTCATCGACACCTTGTTTGCAGTGCTGGGGCATTTAGCCAAGTCCAAGGGCCGCGTAACAGAGCAAGACATCAACTATGTTTCGGCGTTGATGCAACATTTGAAACTTAACGAGTCAGCTCAGGCACAGGCGCAAGAAGCTTTTCGCGAGGGTAAAAAAGCGGATTATCCGTTGGTGACCAAAGTCTCGGCGTTTCGTCGACAAGTGGGCTGGCGCAAAGATCTGTTGCAAATCTTTGTGGAACAAATTTTAGTGGTGGCCTTGCACGACGGTAAACTTGAGCAGGCGGAATACGATGTGTTGTTGCGCGTGACGCAAGCATTAGGATTTCGCCGAGCGCAACTGGATTTGTGGCTACAAATGGCGCAAGCGGGCCAGCGTTTTCGTGGCGGGCAAGGCGGCGGAGCTGGCTATCAAGGCAGTGGCCCAAGCCAGAGCCCAGGTGAACGCTTAGACGATGCCTATGCCATTTTAGGGGTTACCCGCCAAGCAAGTTTTGCTGAGGTTAAAAAAGCCTATCGCAAACTGATGGCAAAACATCACCCCGACAAATTAGCAGCGCAAGGCTTGCCGCCTGAAATGCGTGAGTCAGCGCAGGAAAAAGCGCAAGAAATTCAAGCCGCCTACGAGCTGATTAAAAGTCAGCAGGGCAGTGAAAGTTAATGGGCTGTTC
Source organism: Pseudidiomarina homiensis (assembly GCF_003987225.1). GTDB lineage: Bacteria > Pseudomonadota > Gammaproteobacteria > Enterobacterales > Alteromonadaceae > Pseudidiomarina > Pseudidiomarina homiensis. The sequence goes on along the minus strand of NZ_PIPX01000003.1, from coordinate 196,330 downwards.
GGTGTGCGGATGCGAGAACCCAATCTCCTCGGCATGTAGGAGTAAGCGTGGCGCTGCGGCATAAGCCTCAGCGTCAGCGTAAAACTTGTCACCTAAAATAGGTGTGCCGAGCACTTGCATGTGTACCCGTAATTGATGTGACCGGCCTGTTACCGGGAATAACAGTACTTCGCTTACCCCATCTTGATAGCTCACCACTTGATAACGGGTTTGCGCATGGCGGCCTTCGATCAGATCGATCATCTGTCGCGGGCGATTGGGCCAGTCGCAGCGCATGGCGAGCTCAATACTGCCACGTTGTGCCGGTAGCTGCCCGGCCACTTTTGCGCGGTAGTATTTGCGTACCACCCGCCGTTCAAACTGGCGCTGCAGATGCGCTTGTGCCTGCTTACCAAGCGCCAACACCAGCAAGCCTGAGGTCGCCATGTCCAACCGATGCACAATACGCGCATCTGGGAACACCCGTGTGACACGAGCCCAAACTGAATCGCGGTGGGCAGGATCTTTCCCTGGCACACTAAGTAGTCCCGCGGGTTTATTCACCACCACCAAGGCGTCATCCTGATGCACCAGTGTCAAGTATGGGTCGGTAGGTGGCGCATAATGAAGTAGTGTCATGCGGGCATGTTCACCATAACGCGCACACTATCAAGCTGTAACAGCGGCTGTTTGAGTGCCTGTTGCAGTTGCTGTTCACGCTCGGTCAGTGCATCAACTTCAGCTTGCCGTACCGCTGGGTTGCGCTGTTTCAGTTCTTGTAACCGTTGCTGGGCAGCTTGCATGGTCTGCGTGAGTTGCTGTTGTGCTTGAACAACACGTTGCTGCTGTTGCTGTTCAGCTGGCTCCCATGCCGCCTTAATGTGCTGCTGTAGCTGCTGGCGTAATTGCTGCATAAGCTGTCGCGCTTGCTTTTTATCGATAAATTGTAATTGCTGATCAAGGGCTCCAGCAGCAACACGCGTGGTTAAATCACGACCTTGGCTATCTAACAGCACGCGCAAGCTTTGTTGCGGGTAAAACTCTTGCGCAACCAGACGCGCAGCAGTGGTAAGCTGGCTGCTGAAATTGAGCTCCACAAACCAAGCTCCAGCCGGTAAGGCGCGGTTTTGCATCAATGCGACACAGGTTGAACCATAGCTGTCACGTGTCAAAAGCTCGAGTGCATGTTGCACTTGTGGATGATCCCATGTGAGGAACTCGACGTGTTCATGTGCCAAGGCATAGTCGCGGGAAAAGGTCACAGTGATGCCTTCATCGGGTAGTCCTGGCAAGGTCACGCGCATATGCTCCGTTGGCCGTAACCAACCGCTGTTATCGTTAAGGGCATCGTAATCAACCCCGAAGCGCGCCCAAAACTCTTGCATAAAGGCGGCGAGCTCAGCGCTGCGCTCATGAGCGGCAACTTCAGCGACAATGGCTTGCGCTTGCTGCGGACGAAATGCATTCAGTTCTTGCAACTTGTCGCGACCATTGCCAATACTTTCGCGCAACTCCGCCGCGCGTTGTGCAGTAGCGTTCAGTAATGCGTCAAAGGCGTCAGCGTCATCATCTTCATCAGTGTCAGCGGCGTTGATAAAACGAGCCAGCTCGTTGGCATAAGCGTCATAGATAAGTGATCCGACTGCATTGGGTTGCGCAAATGCTTGCATGGCTTCGTACCACTGCAGTAAAAGGTCATCACGGGTGCCGAGCACTACGGGGACGTGGATGTGTACGGTAGCGCTTTGCCCAATTCGGTCCAGGCGGCCAATACGTTGCTCGAGCAAGTCGGGATGCGTCGGTAAATCAAACAACACCAAGTGCTGGGCAAACTGGAAGTTGCGCCCTTCGCTGCCGATTTCGGAACACAATAGAATCGGACAACCTTCTTCAGGGCTGGCAAAAAATTCGGCGGCGCGGTCACGTTCTAACAGCGTCATGCCCTCATGGAACACCGCAGCGTGAATGCCATGCTCGATACGTAAATAATCGTAGAGCTCTTGTACGGTCAGTGACGAACCACAAATTAACACGACTTTTTCGTTTTTGTGTTGTTGCAGTAATTGGCGTAACCAGTGTGCTTTACCAGTAAAAGTATCCGCGCCTTCGAGCTCGAGCTCGGTCAATTCGTAGGTGTGTAACTGGCGTTCTGGGAACCCGCCGATATGGGCGCGACTGTTGCGGAACATCAGCCGGCCAGTGCCATAGAAGTCAAGCACGCGGTCGAGGAGTTTTTCCGCACCATGTTTAGCAAGGACTTCCGCCATTGGCGAGAGTGCTTGATAGTTTTCTTGCTCGCGAAGAAACGCTTCGAAATCATGAAAACGGTCGGGGTCGAGTAACTGCAGGCGCGCAAAGTGTGCAGTCATGCCTGCTTGTTCCGGTGTTGCTGTTAGTAGCAGAACACTACCAATTGCCGCGGTGAGTTGCTGCAGTTGGATAAAGTGATCTGATTCGGGTTCGACGCGGTGCGCTTCATCGACAATCAGCAGATCAAAGTCGGCGGTGAGCAATTGCGTCAACCATTGTGCGTCATCGAGTAAGCTTTGTGGTAGTAGGATGAGTTGCTCGGCGGCGAACACATTCTCGTGGTCGTCACTTAAGGTGTCGCAACGTTCCTTATCAAATAGGCTGAAGGCCAACGCGAAGCGTCGTTTCAGCTCAACTAACCACTGATGGCATAGGCTATCAGGGACAATGATCAGTGCACGTTGGCTGCGACCGGTTAATAAACGGCGTTGCAAGATCATGCCTGCTTCAATCGTTTTGCCAAGCCCCACTTCATCGGCCAGTAACACGCGTGGTTGAAAACGATCGGCAACGGTGTAGGCAATATAGAGTTGATGCGGAAGCAGTTGTGCTCGGGCACCGAGTAAGCCGCTGACTTTACTTTGCTGCCAACGCTGCAGGTGTTGCTGCGCTTGTTGGCGCAGGCGATACATATCAAGGCGGTCGGTCTTGCCAGCAAGAATGCGTGTGAGCGGATGCTGGGTGGCAACCTGGGCGGCCAATTGTGCCTCGGGTAGCGTGACCTCTTCAGCAGTGTCTTCGCGCAGTCCGTGATAAGTGACAATATGATTGCTTACGCTGATCTCAGTGACACGGAACCACCAGCCGTCAGCATGCTGACCGCGATCGTCGGGCAGTAATTGGTAACGGGCCAAGGGTGCCTGTTGGCTAGCGTAGTGACGCAGCTCCCCGGTCGCGGGAAACAGCACAGTTAGCATGCGGCCATTGACCTGAGTGATCAGGCCGAGTCCTTGCTCGAGTTCGGTTTCGCTAAGCCAACGCTGGCCAGCAACAAACGCTTGTGCAGGATCTTGTACCGTGCTTTGGGTCATGCAAACTTCCTCTACTAACTGCGACTTGCAAAAGGGCGCACATGGTAGCGAAATTTTTTTCATTCTTCACATCATTTTCATGAAATCTGCGCTAGTCTTAAAGTTGCTTGGCACGCAAAAATTATAATTAAACATTCCTGCTGCTTGAGGTTGCGCATGACAGAAACAACGCCCAAATATTATCTGTTAGACACCAACATCTTACTCCATGAACCCCTCGCTTTCCTGAATTTTGAAGAACACAACGTCGTCATTCCCATGGTCGTGCTAGAAGAGCTCGACAATATAAAAGATCGTCATAAAGATGTAAGCCGCGAAGCGCGTGTAGCCATTCGCTCGCTCGAAGATGCATTGAAAGACGCGAGTCCGGAGGAAATTTTGGCCGGTGTGCCCTTAAGTCGTATGCAGGGTGCGCACCATGCTGAAGGTACGTTAGCAATCTTTCCTGACTACCAATTAAAGCAAACCGATTCGGTGCTGAACTTGTCGGAAAACGACCACCGTATTATTCAAGCAGCGCTTGAGTTACAAAAGAAGCATAGCCAGACCAAAGTGGTGTTGGTGACAAAAGACATCAACATGCGTTTGAAGGCGAAAGGTGCTGGCATCAAGTTTGTCGAGGACTATCGCACTGACCAATTGATCGATGATATTCGCTTTTTGTCAAAAGGCTTCGTCGAGTTAGAAGGCGATTTCTGGCAAAACGTTGGCGAAGTGACGAGTGTGCAAGAAGGCCGAGAGACCTTTCATGAAGTTGAACGTGCCGTGTTGCCGACGGTGTTCCGTAATCAGTATCTGATTGATGAAACAGAGCATTTTGCTGCCAAAGTGGTGGGCTACGATAGCGAACATGTGCGGATACACGACTTAGGTTTCGAACGCATGATGAGTTACCACGCATGGGGGATTCATCCAAAGAATATTTATCAAGCAATGGCCATGAATGCCTTGCTCGACCCGAGTATCGATTTGGTGATTCTCACGGGGCCTGCAGGTAGTGGTAAAACCCTGTTGGCACTGGCATCAGCGCTAGAGCTGGTGATTGAACAAGGTATTTACGAAAAGATTATTGTTACGCGGAACACGCCTGAAATCGCTGAGTCGATCGGTTATTTGCCGGGCACCGAAGAGGAAAAAATGGCGCCATGGCTGGCGGCCATTACCGACTCGTTAGAAGTGCTCCATAAACATGATGAAAGCATGGATTCGAGTCTCAACTACATCATGAATAAGGCGAATATTCAGTTTAAGTCACTGAACTTTATGCGCGGTCGTAGTATTCAAAACGCTATTGTCTTGCTTGATGAGTCGCAGAACCTTACTGCCTCGCAACTGAAAACAATAATTACCCGTTGTGGCACCGGCACGAAGATTATTTGTTCCGGTAACTTGGCGCAGATTGATAGTTATTATTTGACAGCGGTAACTTCAGGCCTGACCTATATCGTCGAGCGTTTTAAAGATTATCCGGGCAGTGCTACCGTCAACTTAAACGGTGTGGTGCGCAGTAACTTGGCACAATACGCGGAAGAAAATTTGTAAATCGATGGCTTAGAGGTTGGCCAGATAGTCTTCGAGGATCAATTGCGCTGCAGCGCTATCGATCTTGTCCTTACTCAGCTCGCGGTAGCCGCCGCGAGCGAACAACTCCTCTTTCGCTGCGACCGTGGTCAAGCGTTCATCTTGCAGCTCTATCGGCAAGCCAAAACGGCCGTGCAGGCGGTTAGCGAACTTTCTGGCTAAATCAGTAAGTGGTTGCTCACTACCATCCATGTTCAAGGGCAGGCCAACGACCAACAGCTTAGGTTGCCACTCGGCGATGATTTTCTCGACCTTCACCCAGTCGGGTTGACCATCCTTAGCTTTTAATGCTGGTAATGGCGAGGCGGTGCCGGTAACAGTTTGGCCAACCGCAACGCCGATGTTGTGGGTACCGAAGTCAAAGCCCAGCAGTTGGCTCATGCGTGCCCAGCCCCCGGACCAAGTTGCCAAGCGTGAAAACCAAGCTTCTCAGTGGCGCGCTGCCAACGCTCACTACTTGGCGTGTGGAACAAGATATCTGGGTCCGCAGGAATGGTCAGCCAGCTGTTGTCGGCCAATTCACGTTCAAGTTGCCCTGCTTCCCAACCCGCGTAGCCGAGGGTCAAAATAAAGTTCTCGGGAGCTTGGTTACGTCCCATGGCTTCAAGGATGTCTTTGGAAGTGGTGATCATGATGTCATCACTAATGTGCGCAGAGCTGTTCCAATCGTTGCTAGAGCCGTGCAACACAAAGCCACGGTCACGGGCCAACGGACCGCCGGCAAACACTGGTTTGTCGAACATGACGGACTGTTCAGGCACGACGATTTCAAGTTGCTCGAGGACTTTGGCAACATTCAACTCAATCGGTTGGTTGATCACTAACCCCATGGCACCTTCTTCATTGTGTTCACAAATATAGGTGACCGAGCGATGGAAAAACGGATCTTCCATATCAGGCATGGCAATTAAAAAGTGATTCTGTAAATTCGTCAGTGCTTCCATAAACCTCTCAGCCTTAGCGCATTAAGCTTTTTTACGCGCTTCAATGGCGCTAAAAAGTTGTCCAGCTATATTAATGTCATATGCGGCTTCGATCTCGCGCATACAAGTGGGGCTGGTCACATTTATTTCGGTGATGCGGTCGCCAATCACGTCCAAGCCTACCAAGAACAAGCCTCGACGCTTTAGTTCAGGACCAACACGACGGGCCAATTCCCAGTCGCTATCGCTGAGCGGTTGCGGTCGACCGCTGCCACCAGCGGCTAGGTTACCGCGGGTTTCACCAGCCGAAGGAACGCGTGCGAGTGAGTAGGGCATGGGTTCACCGTCGATAATCAGAATACGTTTATCGCCGTCTTTGATCTCCGGCATGTAGCGCTGAATCATGGCATAGCGGGTACCGTGGGCAGTCAGGGTTTCGATAATGACACCGAGGTTGTTGCCGTCCGCACCAACACGAAAAATCGATGCGCCACCCATCCCATCGAGCGGTTTCAAGATAATGTCTTGGTGTTCTTGATGAAACGCTCTAATTTGCTCGGCACGACGGGTAACGATGGTCGGTGGTGTCAGGTCAGCGAACCAAGCGGTAAATAACTTTTCATTGCAGTCGCGTAAGCTTTGCGGCTTGTTGACGACCAACGCACCAGCTTGCTCGGCCAATTCTAACATGTAGGTCGCGTAGACATATTCGGTATCAAACGGCGGATCCTTGCGCATCATGATCACATCGAAATCAGCCAACGGCTGCTCAACAACCTCACCAAGCTGATAAAAGTCGTCAGGTTGATCGACCACTTTGACCGTGCGACTGCGCGCCATGGGTTGCCCTTGTACCAATGACAAATCGTGCATCTCGAGGTAATGGCATTCGTAACCTCGCGCTTGGGCTTCGAGTAACAGACGGAAGCTCGTATCCTTGTAGGTTTTCACGCTCGCGATAGGGTCCATAATCATAGCTAACTTCATGGTTGAGCTCCTGAGTAAATTAGTTTGCGCTGCCGGCGAGATCGCCGAATTGATATTGCACGACGGATAACGCTGTTAACGCAGCGGTTTCAGTGCGTAACACGCGAGGACCTAGTTGCACGGCTTGGAATTCGGCGGCCGCCGCAGTTGCGACTTCGGCATCGGTTAGACCGCCCTCCGGGCCAATGAGTAACTGCACAAGGTCGTTGCTAAGTTGTTGTTCACGCAATGCCTTTGGGGCTTGCGGGTCGAGCGTCAAGCGCAGCGCTTGCGGTAAGTCTTGTAGCCACTGTGCGAGTGAAACAGGTGGATGCACCTTGGGTACCACAGCTCGGCCACTTTGTTCGCAAGCACTAACCACGATTTTTTGCCACTGCTGGCGCTTTTTTTCGAGTCGCTCACCACTGAGCTTAACGCCGCAACGTTCGGTAAATAAGGGCGTGATGCTATGCACCCCTAGTTCGACAGACTTTTGCAAGACAAAGTCCATACGATCACCGCGCGAAATGCCCTGGCCCAAATGAATCTTAATGGGTGATTCGCTTTGATTGAATTGCAAGCCAGTGATGCGAACCTCGACGTTTTTCTTGCTGGCGCTGACAATCTCGGCGCTGTAATCGTAGCCGTCGCCGGTAAAGACCTCGAGCGCTTGGCCTGCAGTCATGCGTAACACACGACCGACATGGTTGGCTGCTTCATCGCCTAAAGCGAAGACTTGACCCTCTGCTAAGCTCGGTTGTTCACTATTTTCGGGTAAAGCGTCAAGCAAAGGGTGATAAATTCGCGGTACTCGCATAACATGATCCTAATTAACTAACGTCATCATCTTATCAGAAGGAAACCCAACATGGCGACAAAGTACAACCTAAAACAGTGGGCGTATGCGGCAACAGTCATGGCCGCCGCCAGTAGCCAAAGTGCATGGGCTGAAGATGCACATAGCTATGCAAAATTGCAGGAAGTGACAACACCTCATCTGGAACTTGATTTGACCGTTGATTTTGAGGCGAAACAACTACGCGGTACCGCGACCTACGATTTAGTGCGCAAAAGTAACGATGCAACCACCGTGCACATGGACACGCGTGAGCTGACCATCAGCAAAGCAGAAATTTGGCAAGATAATGCGTGGCAAGAAACCAGTTTTGAACTCGCCGAACCCCATGAAACTTTAGGGCAAGAGTTAACAGTAAGCATTGGTGAAGCAACGGACAAACTGCGCATTCACTATGCGACTGCTCCCACCGCCAGTGGCCTGCAATGGTTGAGTCCCGAACAGACCCAAAGTGGCAAGTTTCCGTTTATGTTCAGTCAATCGCAGCCGATTCATGCGCGCAGTTGGATTCCGATTCAAGACACGCCAGCGTTGCGTTTAACCTATGATGCAACCGTTCGCACTCCGGCCGGCATGTTGGCGGTGATGAGTGCTGATAATAGTCTCGATCCGGAGCTTGATGGCAATTATTCGTTTAGCATGCCGCAGCCGATCCCGCCGTACCTGATTGCTATCGCTGCGGGCGAGTTAGTGGTGAAAGAGATCAGCGACAATGTCGCAGTTTTTGCTGAACCGTACATCATTGATGACGCTGCTTGGGAATGGGCAGATACCCCAGCGATGATCACCGCTACTGAAGAAATGTATGGGCCTTATCGTTGGGATCGTTATGATTTGCTGGTGTTGCCACCGAGTTTCCCATTTGGCGGCATGGAAAATCCACGGTTATCGTTCATTACGCCAACGGTGGTGTCCGGCGACCGCACCTTGATTAACCTTATCGCCCACGAATTAGCGCATTCATGGTCGGGCAACCTCGTGACCAATGCCAGCTGGCGCGATCTGTGGCTTAACGAAGGCTTCACCAGTTATGTTGAGAATCGCATTATGGAGTCGCTATTCGGTGAACGCCGTGCGCAAATGGAATTGGCGCTAGGCTACCAAGACCTGCTCGACAATATGGAACGCTTGGCGTCGAAAGACACAGTACTCAACCTCGAATTGGGTACACGTCACCCTGATGATGTGTTTTCGCAGGTCCCGTATGTAAAAGGCCAACTGTTCTTGGTGTATCTCGAAAACAAGTTTGGTCGTGAGACGTTTGATAACTTCTTGCGTCAGTACTTCGATGACTTCGCCTTCCAAAGTATTTCAACCGCCGAATTCAAAGCGTATTTAGCGCGTCACTTACTGGCCAAGAACCCTAACGTCGTGTCGATGGAACAGGTCAATGAGTGGATTCATGAGCCAGGTTTACCAGCAGATGCGCCCAAGCCGACATCAAATGCGTTTGCGGAAGTTGAAAAGCAAATGCAACGTTGGTTAAAAGGGGGTCAGTTAACAACACAAGAGTGGACCACGCACGAATGGCTGCATTTCATTAACAACCTACCGCTGGATATTTCCAGCGTGAATATGCGTCGGCTTGATGAGCAGTTTAACTTGACGCAAAGCAAGAACGCAGAGATTGCGCACGCATGGTTAAAGTTAGCGATCGTAAAAAACTATGAACCAGCGCGGGATCGTTTGCGTAACTACTTGCTTACTATTGGCCGTAACAAACTGGTCAGCCCGCTCTACCGTGAGCTGGCGAAAACGCCCGACAATCTGAAATGGGCGCGCGAAGTTTATCAGCAAGCCAAGCCTGGCTATCACCCGCTCACGCAGACGGTGAATGAAGCCCTGCTTTATCCCGAACAGTAAGCAAAAAGGAGTACGCTATGCCACAAGCAATAGGTTACGCAGCACAGGCTGCAGACAAAGATCTGGAGTATTTTGAGTTTGAACGTCGCGACCCGACTGCGGAAGACGTTGAAATCGAAATTGCGTACTGCGGTGTTTGCCACTCAGATTTGCATCAGGCACGTAATGAATGGGGTGGAACTGTATTCCCATGCGTACCGGGACACGAAATCGTCGGCAAGGTGACCCGAGTCGGCGACAAGGTAAGCAAATTTAAAGTGGGTGACACTGTGGGTGTCGGCTGCATGGTCGACGCTTGTGGGCACTGTCATAGCTGTGACGAGGGCCACGAGCAGTACTGTGAGAATGGTTTTGTTGGCACTTACAACGGCGAAGACAAGCATTTAGGTGGCGTCACTTTTGGCGGTTACTCGAATCGCATCACCGTCAAAGAAAGCTTCGTCTTGAGCGTGTCCGAAGGCCTTGATTTAGCCGGTGTTGCACCGTTGCTGTGTGCCGGTATTACGACCTATTCACCATTACGTCACTGGGGCGTCACCAAGGGCCATAAAGTCGGTGTAGTGGGGCTAGGTGGTCTTGGTCACATGGCGGTGAAGTTAGCCGCAGCGATGGGCGCCGAAGTGGTGCTGTTCACCACCTCGCCGGGTAAAGTCGAAGATGGCAAGCGCTTAGGTGCTGATCATGTAGTCATTTCGAAAGATGAAGAGCAAATGAAAGCTTGGACCAATCAGCTCGACTTTATCTTAAACACCGTGGCAGCTCCGCATGACTTGGATGCTTATCTGAGCCTGTTGCGGTTGAATGGCACGATGTGTTTGGTGGGCGTCCCTGCTGAGCATCATCCTTCACCAGCTGTATTCAACTTGATCGCCAAGCGTCGCAGTCTGGCTGGTTCATTGATTGGGGGGATTGCCGAAACCCAAGAGATGCTCGATTTCTGTGCCGAACATGGCATCACCTCTGACATCGAAATGATTGCGATGGATGATATCAATGAAGCCTACGAACGGATGCTGAAAAGCGATGTGAAATATCGCTTTGTTATTGATATGGCAACGTTGAAACAGAAATAAAGACTTTTAGACGTCTAAATGTGGAAAGTTGGGCGTGGTTTCGTTAAACTACGCCCAATTTTTTAGCTTAAAGATAAGTTGAGACCGAACACTATGGCGAAGCACCTTTTTACCTCTGAGTCAGTATCAGAAGGACATCCGGATAAAATTGCCGATCAAATTTCAGATGCAGTTCTCGATGCAATTCTTACTCAGGACCCACGCGCTCGCGTGGCCTGCGAAACTTATGTCAAAACCGGCATGGTGTTGGTCGGTGGTGAAGTTTCGACAACCGCATGGGTTGATATCGAAGAGTTGGCACGTAACACCGTCCGTGAAATCGGTTATACCCATTCTGACATGGGCTTCGATGGCGCTTCGTGTGCGGTATTAAATGCCATTGGTAAGCAGTCGATGGATATCAACCAAGGTGTGGATCGCGCGTCACTCGAAGAGCAAGGCGCCGGTGACCAAGGTTTAATGTTTGGTTACGCCTCAAATGAGACTGACGTGTTGATGCCTGCGCCGATTACTTATGCGCACCGACTCATGCAGCGTCAAGCCGAAGTGCGTAAGAATGGCACGTTGCCGTGGTTACGTCCCGATGCAAAAAGCCAGCTGACTTTCGTTTATGAAGACGGCAAGCCGGTGGCAATTGATACCGTGGTGCTCTCTACGCAGCATGCTGAAGGCATTAGCCAAGCGGATTTGCGTGAAGCCGTGATCGAAACCATCATCAAGCCAGTGTTGCCAGAGGAATGGTTCCCAGTGAATCAAGAGCGGATTTTTATTAATCCAACTGGGAAATTCGTGATTGGCGGACCTATGGGTGACTGTGGCTTAACCGGTCGCAAGATCATCGTCGATACTTATGGCGGTATGGCGCGGCACGGTGGTGGTGCATTCTCAGGTAAAGATCCATCGAAAGTGGATCGCAGTGCGGCCTATGCGGCGCGCTACGTGGCGAAAAACTTGGTGGCTGCGGGCCTTGCGGAACGCTGTGAAATTCAGGTTTCTTATGCAATCGGTGTGGCCGAACCAACGTCGATTAGCATTGAGACCTTTGGTACGAGTCCTTATAGCGAAGAGCAATTAATCGCTCTAGTTCGCAAACATTTTGACTTGCGTCCCTATGGTTTGATTCAGATGCTCGACCTAGAACGCCCGATTTATCAACAGACGGCAGCCTATGGTCACTTCGGTCGCGATGCTTTCCCGTGGGAGAAAACCGATAAAGCAGAAGCTCTGCGCGCCGACATCTAATTTGCTTAGAAGCCCCGAATTGTGGAGAATACGCGCACCTAGTGAGCATTTTTCTCAAGCAGCAATTTGGGGTTTTTCGTTATGACGACAGCAGTTTCTGAACGCAAGCATCTCGCCAACGCTATCCGCGCACTCAGCATGGATGCCGTACAACAAGCCAATTCCGGACATCCGGGTGCGCCGATGGGCATGGCCGACATCGCCGAGGTGCTCTGGCGGGACTATCTGAAACATAACCCTGCAAACCCCAATTGGGCTGATCGCGACCGTTTTGTATTGTCGAACGGTCATGGTTCCATGCTAATTTACTCGTTGCTGCACCTAACGGGCTATGAGCTCAACATCGATGATCTGAAAAACTTTCGGCAGTTGCATTCCAAAACCCCTGGTCACCCTGAGTACGGTTACGCGCCTGGTATTGAAACCACCACAGGCCCATTAGGGCAAGGTATCTCGAACGCTGTCGGTATGGCGCTCGCCGAGAAAGTGCTCGCGGCACAGTTTAACCGCCCAAGTCATGACATTATCGATCACTATACCTACACCTTCCTTGGCGATGGCTGCTTGATGGAAGGTATCTCCCATGAAGTTTGCTCATTGGCAGGAACGCTTGGCTTGGGCAAGCTCATTGCATTTTATGACGACAACGGCATTTCCATTGACGGAGAAGTTGAAGGCTGGTTCACCGATGACACCGCGAAACGTTTCGAAGCCTATGGCTGGCACGTTATTCGTGACGTGGATGGACATGACGCGCAAGCCGTCGACCAAGCGATCCAAGCGGCGCGCGGCGAAACAGCCAAACCGACATTGATCATTTGCAAAACGATCATTGGTTTTGGAGCGCCGAATAAGCAAGGCAGTGAAAGTTGTCACGGTGCACCGCTGGGTGCCGACGAAATTGCTGCAGCACGTAAGCAACTCGGTTGGAATTACGCTGCGTTTGAAGTTCCTGATGATGTTTATCAACAGTGGTCAGCGAAGGACGCAGGTGCGGCACAAGAAAACGAATGGAACCAACGGTTTTCTGCCTACGCAGATGCTCACCCAGAATTGGCGGCGGAATTGAAGCGCCGATTAGCGAACGAATTGCCGAGTGATTTTGCCGAGCATGCGCAAGCATACATCGAGAAGTTACAAGCAGAGCCGGCAGACATTGCGAGTCGTAAAGCGTCGCAAAATGCGATCAATGCGTTTGCCCCAGAACTCCCTGAACTACTTGGCGGCTCAGCCGATTTGGCGGGCTCAAACCTGACCTTGTGGGATGGCGCGAAAGGCGTTACCGCAGAAGATGCTAGTGGCAATTATGTCTATTACGGCGTACGCGAATTTGGTATGTCGGCGATCATGAACGGTATCGCCTTGCACGGCGGTTTAGTGCCTTACGGTGCAACCTTCTTGATGTTCATGGAGTATGCGCGCAATGCGGTACGTATGGCGGCGTTGATGAAGCAGCAAAGCATTTTCGTGTATACCCACGACTCGATTGGGCTCGGCGAAGACGGCCCGACGCACCAGCCGGTAGAGCAATTAGCGAGCTTGCGCATGACACCGAACATGAGCACTTGGCGCCCATGTGACCAAGTGGAGTCGGCAGTCGCATGGAAAGCTGCACTGGAACGCAAAGACGGACCAACCGCACTGGTATTTAGCCGCCAAGGCTTACCACAGCAGGAGCGCAATGCAGAGCAGTTAGCGAATGTCGCGCGTGGTGGTTACGTGTTGCTTGATAGCCCCGCCGCGCCTGAACTTATTTTGATTGCTACGGGTTCAGAAGTCGCGATTACCATGGCTGCCGCGAAAACATTGCAGGCACAGGGTAAGCAGGTGCGTGTGGTATCTTTACCTGCCACCGATGTATTTGACGCACAACCGGCCGACTACCGCGAAGCGGTGTTACCAAGTTCAGTGAGCAAACGTGTTGCGGTCGAAGCAGGTATCGCTGACTACTGGTACAAGTATGTAGGTCTAAACGGCCGCATTATCGGTATGACAAGTTTTGGTGAGTCAGCACCTGCTGGCGACCTGTTTAAGCATTTTGGTTTTACCGCGGAGCACATTGTTGCTGCTGCTGAGGAGTTACTCGCCGAATGAGCAAAGCCACTGCGCGGATAGCTATTAATGGTTTCGGTCGTATTGGCCGCAATGTATTGCGGGCCCTATACGAGCGCGGCTATCGTGAGCAGTTGCAGGTTGTCGCCATCAATGAGCTGGCACCAGTATCGGCGATGGCGCACTTACTTAAGTACGACACCAGTCATGGTCGCTTCCAGCAGCCCGTGACGACGCCCGACAAGCATCAGTTGCAAGTTGGTGATGACGTGATCAGCGTGTCTGCTGAAGCAGAGATTAGCTGCCTTGATTGGTCGCAACTTGGCGTCGACATTGTGTTGGATTGCACCGGTGTTCACGGTTCGCGCGAAGACGGCGCGCATTATCACGAGTTGGGCATCTCGCGGGTACTTTACTCGCATCCAGGTGATCCAGATGTCGACTTTACTGCGATCTTTGGGGTGAACAGTGATCAGTTAACTGCCGCCCACAAAATTGTCTCAAATGGGTCATGCACAACCAACTGTAGCGTACCGGTATTGAAAGTACTCGACGATGCCTTTGGTATTAAGAGTGGTGCGATTACCACGATTCATGCCGCCATGCACGACCAGCAAGTTATTGATGCTTATCATCAAGATCCGCGTTTGGCGCGTGCTGCTGGGCGTTCGATTATTCCGGTAGATACCCGTTTAGCGCGGGGTATTGAGCGCATCATGCCGCACTTTGCGGGCAAGTTCGAAGCCATTCAGGTACGTGTGCCCACCACCAATGTGACGGCAATGGACATCAGCGTGACGGTGCGTGATGAAGTGAGTATCGACCGCGTTAACAGTCTGCTATCGCAGGCGGCTCGAGGCCGTATGGCGAACATTTTGGGTTATATTGACGAGCCCCTGGTCTCGATCGATTTTAATCATGATCCACGCTCAAGTATTGTGGATGGCACCCAAACACGGGTCGCCGACAAGCATTTAATTAAAGTACTGTGCTGGTGTGACAATGAGTGGGGCTTTGCCAATCGCATGCTCGATACGGCTCAAGTGATGCTTGCACAGCAGTCAGTTTCAACTTAACGAATAAGCAAGAGGGTGCAGTAATGTCTTCAGTCATCACCATGGATGATCTCGATTTAACCGATTTACGCGTTTTGATCCGTGAAGATCTGAATGTGCCGGTAAAAGACGGCAAGGTAACCTCAGACGCGCGTCTCAAAGCTGCGCTTCCAACCATTCAGAAAGCGCTTGATGCTGGTGCGAAGGTTATGGTGATGTCGCATTTAGGGCGTCCCGAAGAAGGCGTGTACGACGCACAATTTTCGTTGCAGCCGGTGGTCGATTATCTGAATGAAGCACTATCAGTTCCGGTTAAACTTGCCACCGATTACCTTGACGACGTTGAGGTAGCGCAGGGCGAAGTCGTGGTCTTTGAGAACGTACGGTTTAATCAAGGCGAAAAGAAAAACAACGATGCTTTAGCGCAAAAATTAGCAGCGTTATGTGACGTGTTTGTGATGGATGCCTTCGGTACCGCGCACCGTGCCCAAGCCTCTACTCATGGTGTGGCGAAATACGCTGATGTTGCATGCGCTGGGCCATTACTCGCGGCAGAGCTTGAAGCATTAGGCAAAGCATTAGCCAATCCGGCTCGTCCTTTAGTCGCAATTGTCGGTGGCTCAAAGGTCTCGACCAAGCTGACTGTGTTGGAATCGCTGTCAGGAGTGGTGGATCAGCTCATCGTTGGTGGTGGCATTGCCAACACCTTTATTGCTGCGGCAGGTCATGATGTGGGCAAGTCGTTGTATGAAGCTGACTTGATGGACGAAGCAGCACGCCTAGTTGCTGCGGCACAAGCCAAAGGTGGCGATATTCCAGTGCCAACCGATGTCGTCACCGGTAAAGAATTCAGCCCTGAAGCGGCCGCAGAAACCAAGTCAGTTAGCGATGTGCGCGCGGATGATATGATTTTTGATATTGGCCCAGATACTGCCGAGGCTTTTGCAAAAATTCTGCAAAATGCCGGAACCATCGTATGGAATGGACCGGTGGGCGTGTTTGAATTTGACCAATTTGGCGCAGGCACTAAAGCGTTAGCCGAAGCCATTGCGCAGAGCTCAGCATTTTCGATTGCTGGAGGTGGTGACACTCTTGCAGCGATTGATAAGTACGGCATCGCTGATAAAATCAGCTATATTTCGACCGGTGGCGGTGCCTTTTTGGAATTCTTAGAAGGTAAAAAACTACCTGCAGTCGCGATTCTGGAAGAACGCGCAGAGAATGGTTAAAAACCATTACGATTCAACGATCAGGAGATAACTCATGGCTTTAATTTCACTACGCCAATTGCTCGACCACGCTGCCGAGAACGGCTATGGCGTACCCGCTTTTAATGTTAATAACCTCGAGCAAATGCGCGCCATTATGGAAGCTGCGGATGCCACCGATAGCCCAGTGATCGTGCAGGCTTCAGCGGGTGCGCGTACTTACGCAGGCGCTCCGTTTTTACGTCACCTGATTCTTGCGGCAATCGAAGAATGGCCTCATATTCCAGTGGTGATGCACCAAGATCACGGCACCTCGCCAGCG
The DNA here is from genome assembly GCF_003987225.1 of Pseudidiomarina homiensis. Taxonomy (GTDB): domain Bacteria; phylum Pseudomonadota; class Gammaproteobacteria; order Enterobacterales; family Alteromonadaceae; genus Pseudidiomarina; species Pseudidiomarina homiensis. The sequence goes on along the minus strand of NZ_PIPX01000003.1, from coordinate 179,869 downwards.
GTTTGTCAGCGTTCAATTCAACTGGGTTTTAGCTCAGTAATGATGGATGGCTCGTTAAAAGAAGACGGCAAGACCCCAGCGGATTACGATTATAACGTTCAGGTTACCCAGACCGCTGTTGCCATGGCGCATGCCTGCGGTGTTTCGGTTGAAGGTGAGCTGGGTGTGTTAGGTTCATTGGAAACCGGTGAAGCGGGCGAAGAAGACGGTGTTGGTGCTGAAGGAAAACTTAGCCACGACCAACTGTTGACTGACCCTGAAGAGGCTGCGCAGTTCGTTAAGGCAACCAATGTTGATGCGTTGGCGATTGCTTGTGGTACTTCACACGGTGCCTACAAGTTTAGCCGTCCACCAACTGGCGATATTCTTGCGATCGACCGCATCAAAGAAATCCACAAGCGTATTCCAACCACGCATTTGGTGATGCACGGTTCGTCTTCGGTACCGCAAGAATGGTTGAAAGTGATTAACGAATTTGGCGGCGAGATCCCAGAAACGTACGGTGTGCCTGTTGAGCAAATTGCTGAAGGTATTAAGCATGGTGTGCGTAAAGTAAATATCGATACCGACTTGCGTCTTGCGTCGACTGGCGCGGTACGTCGTCATCTGGCCCAAAACACCAGCAACTTCGACCCTCGTAAGTTCTTAAAAGCGTCGACCGATGCCATGTTCGACATTTGTAAAGCTCGCTATGAGGCATTCGGCTGTGCTGGCCAAGCGCACAAAATCAAGCCGATTTCGCTAGAAGAAATGTTCAAACGCTACGAAACGGGCGAATTGGACGCTAAAGTGAACTAATCGGGGTTCTTTTTCGAGGCAATCCCACGTTATACTGACGCGTAATGTGGGATTGTGAAAAAGACGAGGTGTTTGTGAACTTTAAGAAGACTTTGCCAGCGCTGGCTGTGTTTGCCTGTCTTGGCTTGCCAAGTGCGTATGCGCAAGCGTCAATATTCATGTTTGACGATGCAAGCGATTTAGACACGGAAGAGAAAAAAGACTGGGATGCATCGGCTGAGCTCGGTTTGCTATTCACCTCAGGTAACACCAAAACCGAAACTTTCAAAACCAAATTGAATGCTGCTCGTGACTACGAAAACTGGCGTCACAAGGGTGTTATCGATTATTACCGTTCAAAACAAGAAGACCAGTCGACCGGTGAAACCTACACCACAGGCGATCGCTTATTCGTGTCAGGGCAGTCGAACTACAAGTTCAGTCCTGAAAGTCGCTCCTCGATTTTTATTTTTGGCTCTTATGAAGAAGACAAGTTTAGCGGTTATGACTACCGCGGAACTGTCGCTGTGGGTTACGGTGCTCGCTATCGCTACAGTCCTACGTTGTTTGCTGACTACGAGATCGGTCCAGGTCTCTCATACAATAAGCCGATTATTGATGGTGTCGCTCAGGAACAAGAAAGTAGCGCAATTTTGCGTCTTGCCGGTAACTTAGTATGGGATATCACCAAGAACTCGAAGCTGAACGCGTTAGCCTCGACGGAAATTGGTGAAGAAAATACCAAGTCGCGTGGCGAACTGTCAGTGTCGGCAAACGTGAATAGTTCACTGGCATTGAAGTTTTCTGTGGCGGCAAGCCATAACTCGTATTTAGAAGACCCGAGCAAAGAGAAGTTAGACACTGAAACAGCAGTGACCTTAGTTTACAGTTTCTAACCTCACTTGCTTTAAGCGTTCAGAGCGGGTTGCCGATTAGTCCTCGGCAATCCGCTTTTTCAAATGGACGGGTTGGTTACGTGCGCGAATACGAATGTTGAGCAACTCCACGACGAGTGAGAATGCCATCGCAAAGTACACGTAGCCTTTGGGTACATGGAAGCCTAACCCTTCGCCCATCAGCGTAAAGCCGATCAGAATGAGAAAGCTCAGTGCTAACATCTTGATGGTCGGATGACGGTCGACAAAGTCACCAATCGCTTTGGCGGCAAGCATCATCACCAAGACCGCAACGACGACCGCAATAATCATAACTGCGACATAATCGACTAAACCTACTGCAGTAATTACCGAATCGAGTGAGAAGACGATATCGATGACGGCGATCTGGGTGATAATGGCGCCAAACGTGGCCGCTTTCCCAGATGTTTTGGTTTCTTCCGCACCCTCGAGACTATGATGAATCTCTAAGGTACTTTTACCGAGCAAGAATAAACCACCAAAGAAAAGAATTAAGTCGCGCCCCGAGAAGGCAAAGCCAAGTACCTCAAATAACGGCTCTGTTAAGCCCATGACCCAGACGATACTTAGCAGTAACGCAATCCGCATTCCCATGGCGAGCAACAAGCCAATTTGACGTGCTTTCTGCCGTTGGCTTTCAGGCAAACGCCCAACTAGAATAGAAATAAAGATAATATTATCAATGCCTAAGACGACTTCGAGAGCGGTTAGGGTCGCTAAGGCAATCCACGCCTCGGGTAAAAAGATCCATTCAAACATTTAGGTTTCTCTTACATTGTGATGGTATTGAATTACAATAAACGGGTTATTTCGCAAAAACAACGTGGAATACTCTTTGCGCAGCGCTTACATTTTGGCTAGTATGCGCACCCCGATAATGATCGGGAACACGATGATTCTAATAGCAGCAACAAAGGCGAACTTTTATGTCTGCAAACTCGTTTCTAGGTGTATTTGCAAAGTCACCGATCAAACCGATGATCGAGCACATTGAACAAGTGCATGACTGCGCAATGACTTTAAAACCCTTCTTTCAAGCCGTTTATGCCGGCAATTGGGATGACGCTGAAGAGCATCGCAAGGCGATTGTGAAAAAAGAAAAAGCCGCAGATGATCTGAAACGCGAAATCCGTTTGAACCTTCCTGGTGGTTTGTTTATGCCTGTCGAGCGCACCGATTTGCTCGAACTGGTATCGCAACAAGACCGCATCGCGAACAAAGCTAAAGATATTTCCGGCCTGATTACTGGACGTGAATTACAAGTACCAGAGTCGATGGTTGAAGGCTTTGATGCGTATCTGCAGCGCTGTTTGGATGCCACCGATAAAGCCAAAGAAACCATTGGTGAATTCGATGATCTGCTCGAAGTGGGCTTCAAAGGCCGCGAGCGTAAGATTGTTGATAGCCTGATTTCTGAGCTGGACAACATTGAGCAAGATACCGATGCCCTGCAAGTTAAACTACGCCGTCAGCTACGTGCGTTAGAGCAGGACATGAATCCGCTTGATGCGATGTTTCTCTACAAAATCCTTGATTGGGTCGGTGATCTCGCGGACCTAGCCGAGCGCGTGGGCGCGCGATTTGAGCTCATGCTTGCACGAGTCTAAGTCGGAGACAAACAATGGATATTATTTCAACTTATAACCTCACGTTGATCTTGATGGCAGCAGCGTTTGCCTTCTTTATGGCGTGGGGTATCGGTGCCAATGACGTTGCGAACGCTATGGGAACCTCAGTAGGTTCTAAAGCGTTAACCATCAAACAAGCGATTATTGTCGCGATGATTTTCGAGTTTGCTGGTGCGTATTTGGCGGGTGGTGAAGTTACCTCGACGATTCGCAAAGGTATTATTGACTCGGCGTACTTTGTCGATGCACCGGAACTGCTCGTATTCGGTATGATTGGCGCTCTCTTAGCCGCTGGTTTCTGGCTGCTAATCGCGTCGTATTTGGGTTGGCCAGTGTCGACAACGCACTCGATTATCGGCGCTATCGTTGGCTTTGCCGCCGTCGGTGTGAGTCCTGACTCGGTGGAGTGGTCAAAGGTACTAGGTATTGTCGGTAGTTGGGTGGTGACACCTATGATCGCCGGCCTCATTGCCTATTTCATCTTTATAAGCGCACAGAAGCTTATTTTTGATCGGGAAAACCCGCTCGACATGGCCAAACGCTATGTACCTTTCTACATGGGACTTACCGGCTTTGTTATCGCGTTGGTTACCATCAAGAAGGGACTGAAGCACGTTGGTGTGCAGTTCTCAACCTTCGACGGCATTGCCTTGGCGATAGGTATTGGTGTGGTGGTAGGAATCATCGGTAAAATCATGATCGGCCGTCTACGCTTTGACCCTTCGGCCGATAAAGACATGCATTACACCAATGTCGAAAAAGTATTCGCTGTATTGATGGTGGTTACCGCCTGTGCCATGGCTTTTGCCCACGGTTCAAATGACGTTGCGAATGCGATTGGTCCATTGGCTGCAGTCGTAAGTGTCGTGCAAAGTGGTGGTGAGATTTCGAGCAAGGCCGCGCTCGCATGGTGGGTATTGCCAGTCGGTGCCGTAGGTATCGTACTAGGTCTAGCGATGCTCGGTAAGCGCGTTATCGCAACCATTGGTAAAGGGATTACGCACTTGACCCCAAGCCGTGGTTTCGCCGCAGAATTAGCGGCCGCGTCGACGGTGGTTATTGCTTCTGGTACCGGTCTCCCTATTTCGACGACGCAAACCCTAGTGGGTGCGGTGCTCGGTGTAGGTATGGCGCGCGGTATCGCCGCATTGAACTTGGGTGTGGTTCGTAACATTGTCGTGTCGTGGGTGGTTACCCTGCCGGCAGGTGCGATTATGTCGATTATCTTCTTCTTTATTTTGAAGGCGGCATTTGGCGTTTAAGCCAACCTCGTCCACTATAGAAAGGCGGCTTCGGTCGCCTTTTTTTGTGCGCATAAGAAATTTTTTTGCTGTTACGAAAACTTTTTGTTGTTGGCGCTCGACTACAGTAGCAAAGAACAAAGGAACTCAATTGTGTTTGCACCATCAGATGAGCGGCTCGTGAGGCGAGCCTTAGAAAATAACAAACAGGCCTGGTTGCAATTGGTACAGCGCTACGAAGGATTAGTGTTTAACTACGCTCTGCGCATGAGCGGCAGTCGTGACGACGCCATGGATTTAATGCAGGACGTGTTTTTGTCGCTATTCCGCAATTTAGCTGGCTGGCGTGGTGAAAGTTCATTCAAGAACTGGCTGATGAAGATCGCTCACCATCGCTGTATCGAGCACTTTCGTCGGCGTAAAGATTTTGCTGATGAACATGATTTTGAACAGCAAGAAAGTGAGCTCGATTGGCACAACCCGGAAGCCGTTTATCAGGGGCAGCAACGCACCCAGCAATTGGTGAAAGCCATGCAGGAGCTGCCGATTGAGCAACGCATTGTTGTCGAGCTGAAGTTTTTTCAGCATTTGAAGTTACAAGAGATTAGTCAGCAACTTGATGTACCGCTGAACACCGTGAAGTCACGCTTATACAAAGCGGTTGAACGTTTACAGCAGTTGGTGGAGGACGTATGAATAAGTCACATGAATTTGAAAATTGGATCCAGCAGACTGCCGATCAGACCCAAGCCGAACGCGTACCTGAATGGCCGCGTGAACTGACCTTTCGCGGTCACGCCGAACAGCCTTTGCGCTGGTGGCAACGGCCTTTTTTACCGGTAGCCTCACTGGCCTGCTCGGCGCTGGCGTTGCTAGCCATTGTAAGTCAGTTACAGGTACAAGTGACCGATCAAGGCTTCAATGTTCACTTTGGTGGTGGATTGACTGAACAACAATTACAGGCCGCAGTGTCCGAGCGCATGAATGCTTACGCTGCTGAACAGCAATTGCAAATGGCCGATTACGCGGCGAACTTGCGCGAAGACTTCCGCGATGATGTGGCAGCCGCTAATCAGCAATTGGTGAATTATGTATTGACCACCAATCGCAGTGAGCGCCAAGAGGATATGGAAGACTTGATTCGTTATGTAAATGCACAGCGCGAAGACGATCAGGTTTATTTTGCTTATCAACTTTCACAAGTCACAGATCAGCTTATTGAGCCGAGTGACTTGGATACCACCCCAAATTTTGAGACGAAGGAGTAATACCATGCGTACCTTAATGGCGATTTCTGCGGTCGCATTAGCACTGACGACAAGTACAGTTGCTCATGCGGACGAGAAACAACGAAACGAGCTGCGAAAGCAACTTGAAATTATGAATAGCATTTTTTCGACCGCACTGGAGCAGGAAAGTAAATCAGATCAACGTCATGTGATTTCACGTGACCGTTTGAGCTACAACTATTTAGCTGGCCAAGGCGTCGTGTACCGCACTCGGATCGGTGGTAACCGCATCATGTTTTTCGGCGGTGAAGTACCTATTCCACCGATGCCTGATATGCCGCACATTGAAGGTATCGATAGTGTCGAAATTGAACTGGCGGTAACCGAAGGCTTAGCGGCAGCATCTGAAGCGCTGGAAGGCTTAGAAATTGTTACTGAAGATATTGAAGGTGACGGCGAAGGTAATATTCGCATCATTCGCACGGTGACCGATGAAGTCCGTGAATCAGCCGGTGATATGCGTGAACTTCGCCGCCGTGTACGTGACTTAGAGCTGGCCAAACGCAGCGCTGAGGGAGCTGAAAGCGAGGCGATTGAGAAAGAACTAGCACAGGCACGGGTCGAATTGGAAGAAACCCAGCAAGCATTGGAAACAGCGCGTGCAGAAATCGCTGAAGCGCGTCAACAAGTGCGCAAGAAAGTAGAAGTGCGTAAAGCCGAGCGTGCAGAGTTATTGCAGAAGCAACTTGCGAGTTTTGAACAAACTATGGCGAGTACTCTGTGTGATTACGGCCGTACGTTGCGGGCGTTGCCAGCATCGGAAAATGTAACCTTTGTACTCGAAGGCGCAGGCCAAGCAGAACAAGGCGGCAATGACAAAATCTATATTTTCTCGAAAGGTCAATTAGATAAATGTGAATCGCCAAGTGATCTGTTAACTAAAGCAACGACGTACAACTTTTAACTGATCAATAGGATCGGTTGTCATCTCTGTTTGCACGCCTTCGGGCGTGCTTTTTTTTGCCCGTCAAAACAGGTAAAGTACGCGCTCAAAATAGCGGCAGTGATACCTATGGACGTAAAAGACTTTACCTTTGCATTACCTGATGAGCTGATAGCTCGTTACCCTCAGCCGGATCGCAGTGCGAGCCGTATGTTGCGCCTTGATGGTGAAACCGGTGCGGTCGAGCATTCACAGTTCAAAGCGATTGTGGATGAACTTGAAGCTGGCGACCTGTTGGTGTTCAACGATACCCGTGTGATTCCGGCGCGGATGCTCGGTGAGAAGGTTTCGGGCGGCAAAATAGAAGTATTGGTCGAACGCTTGCTGGACGACCAACGGGTGCTGGCGCATGTACGCAGTAACCGCGCGCCGAAGCCTGGCGCCAAATTTATTCTCGAAGGTAAGGTTGATGTTGAAATGGTGGGCCGTGAAGGCGCATTGTTTGAGCTTAAGTTTTTAACCGCAGCGCCGGTCTTAGAAGTTCTGGAAAGCTACGGGCATATGCCTTTGCCGCCCTATATTGATCGCCCCGATGAGGCGAGCGATCGTGAGCGCTATCAAACGGTCTACAATAAAAAACCGGGCGCTGTTGCCGCGCCGACCGCAGGTTTACACTTCGATGATGCGATTCTAACTGCGCTCAAAGCCAAAGGAGTGCAGTTTGCTTATGTGACCTTGCATGTTGGTGCTGGCACGTTTCAGCCTGTGCGCGTTGATAATATCGAAGAACATCACATGCACAGTGAATACGCTGAAGTGCCGCAAGAAACTGTTGATGCGATTTTAGCGACCAAAGCTGCTGGTAAGCGTGTTGTGGCCGTGGGAACGACGTCAGTGCGCTCGCTTGAGTCAGCAGCACAAGCGGCGTTAAAAAGTGGTCAGCAATTAGCGCCGTTTTTTTCCGACACTGATATCTTTATCTATCCCGGTTATGAATTCCAAATTATTGATGCCATGGTGACCAACTTTCACCTGCCAGAGTCGACGTTGATTATGTTGATTTCGGCATTTGCTGGACGCGAGCAAGTCCTCAATGCCTATGACCAGGCCATTCAAGAACGCTATCGCTTTTTCAGTTATGGCGATGCGATGTTTGTGACCCGTAAACCGAGCTAAGGTATACTGGCGCCCTCGGACTGTTTTTCCGTGAATTAACCGAACGGTGATGAAATGAAGTTTGAATTATTGAAAACCTGTGGCAAAGCACGCCGCGGGCGCATGACTTTTGACCGCGGTGTGGTCGAAACACCAGCCTTTATGCCAGTGGGCACTGCTGGAACCGTCAAAGGCATGACACCTGAAGAAGTGAAAGCAACAGGTGCGCATATCTGCCTTGGTAATACCTTCCACCTGATGCTACGTCCAGGTACGCAAATCATCAAACAGCATGGTGATCTGCATGACTTTATGAACTGGGATAAGCCCATTCTGACGGACTCTGGCGGCTTCCAAGTTTTTAGTCTTGGTGAATTACGCAAGATCACCGAAGAGGGCGTGACCTTCCGCTCGCCGATTAATGGTGAAAAGATTCTACTGACGCCAGAAAAGTCGATGGAAGTGCAACGTGACTTAGGCTCAGACATCGTGATGATTTTTGACGAGTGTACGCCATATCCAGCGACGCAAGCCGAAGCGCGTAGCTCGATGGAGCTATCGTTGCGCTGGGCAGAGCGTTCAAAAACCGCTCATGGCGACAACCCTGCGGCGCTATTTGGCATTATCCAAGGCGGTATGTATGAAGAGCTGCGGACCATTTCGTTGGATGGCCTGACCGATATCGGCTTCGACGGCTATGCAATTGGCGGACTGTCGGTTGGTGAGCCAAAAGAAGACATGATGCGCATTCTCGATCACATTGCGCCACAAATGCCAGCTGATAAGCCGCGTTACTTGATGGGCGTAGGTAAGCCAGAAGACTTAGTTGAAGCAGTACGCCGTGGCGTGGACATGTTTGATTGCGTTATGCCGACGCGGAATGCGCGTAATGGTCATTTGTTTGTCAGTACTGGTGTGGTGAAAATACGTAATGCCGTACATCGCACAGATACGGGTCCATTAGATCCTGAATGTGACTGCTACACCTGCAAGAATTATTCACGCGCCTACTTGCACCATTTGGATCGCAGTAATGAAATGCTAGGTGGTCGCTTGAACACTATTCACAACCTGCATTTTTATCAAAAAGTGATGCAAGACTTGCGTGATGCTATTGCCGAGGATCGTTTAGAAGCGCATGTGGCAGAATTTTATGCCAAGCGCGGTCTCGAGGTTCCGTCTTTAGCCTAAGTAACGCTGCGATCCCAGCCTGCTAGGCTGGGATCGAACGTGCAATATCAATCACGTAGGGTTTGATGCCGGCGAAGAAAAACTCGACGGCAATGAGCATGACAATAAGTCCCATTAGGCGCATTAGAATCTTACTACCGCTGCGGCCGAGCTTGGCTAATAATTGTCGGCCACTGGCGAGCACCACTGCCGTTAATGCGCAGACCAAGCCAATAGCGATAAACAGGCTGATGCTCGAAGAAGCTGTCGAGGCTGCGGTTTTACCTTCCTGAATAACCAAGATCACCATGGTAATGGCCCCTGGTCCGGCAATCATTGGGATGCCGATCGGTGTGACTGCCACGTCGGAGCCGAAATCTCCATCGGTTTCGCCATCGACCCGTTTAGGGACAGTGCGACCGCGTAACATCTCAAAACCCATCACAAAGAACAAAATACCGCCCGCGACCCGCAAGCCGTTCACTGAAATATTGAAGAAACTAAAAATAGCTTCGCCCAACAGCGCAAACACGCTTAAGGCAATAAAGGCTGTTACCGCGGCGCGCATCGCCACCCAGCGTGCTGCTTTGGGTGTCATGGTTTCGGTAAGCGCAATATAAATAGGTACGGCTGCGACCGGGTTGATCATGGTGAACAGAGATGTGAATTGAAAAATAAAGGTTTCGAACATGCCAGACTCCCCGCAAGCCTCTTGTATAGATCGACATTGCGCCGATAAGTAGCCGTATTGTATCAAGTTTTTAAAAAAGAGGTAAAAAATGTCGCAAAATAAGCTTGCTGCGACATAATTTGACGTGTAAAGGTGTCATAATCTGCTCACAAAAATAAAACATAATATACAACTTCTGTTGATCACGCTTTGGAAGCGGTGAGTCACCAGCATGAGTGTCATGTTGACCAGCCTGATTTTCATGCTTCACCGCTTCCATCCTTTCTCGCCACGTTCACCTAAAGAATTAAATTGATCGCAGGCTTTACATCAGGATCTGAACTCGCTACAATTCAGCACCATTTTTATTCGTCTTGGTCAAAAAGTGACCAAAGTTGATAACCAAACAACAGAATTTTCATTGAGGTGAGATTTTAATGCCAGTTGTTAAAGTAAAAGAAAACGAGCCGTTTGACGTGGCGCTGCGTCGTTTCAAGCGTTCTTGCGAAAAAGCGGGCGTATTGTCAGAAGTACGTCGTCGTGAACACTACGAGAAGCCAACTGCAGAGCGTAAGCGCAAGAAAGCAGCAGCGGTAAAACGTCACGCGAAGAAATTGTCGCGCGAGAATGCGCGTCGCACTCGTTTGTACTAAGTTGTTGGGTCGCATGCCGACCTTGAACTTTTACACCGCGACTGGTTACTGATGAGCAATCTGCTTTTACAGTGACTGCTGAGAGCCGAAGCCGTGTTTCACGCTTCGGCTTTTTCATTTCTGCAATAAGCGGTACAATCGTGCGACCTTCGCTCGATGACACAAAAGGGAACCGCAGATACCATGGCAGGGCTGATTCCAAAAAGCTTTATCTATGATCTACTTGACCGCGCCGATGTGGTCGAAGTCGTGGATAGCCGTGTGCCGCTTAAAAAAGCGGGCCGTAATTATCAGGCCTGTTGCCCATTTCATAATGAAAAGACCCCCAGTTTCACCGTAGCTCCGGATAAGCAGTTTTTTCACTGCTTTGGCTGTGGCGAGCATGGTAATGCCATTGACTTTTTAATGCGCTATGACGGTCTTGAATTCCCCGATGCAGTGGAAGAGCTTGCGGCAATGCTGGGTGTTGAAGTGCCCCGCGAAACCTCAGCCAACCCTCAGGCAGAGGCGCGCAAACGGCAACAAGCCGCTGATGATTACCAACAAATGGAACGTGCCAGTAAGTTTTTTGCCTATCAGTTACGCAACCATAAGAAGTCAGCCGAGGTGGTTGATTATCTTAAGGGCCGTGGCCTTAGCGGCGAAGTCGTGAAGCAATTCCAAATTGGCTACGCCCCGGATGGTTGGGATGATCTGCTGAAGAGTTTGGCAAAGGATCAAGGATCACGTGAACAGCTGGTCGACTTGAAGCTGGTGAATCGCAACGATAATGGCCGTTATTACGACTTCTTCCGCGATCGGGTGATGTTCCCCATTCGTGATCGCCGTGGCCGCGTGGTTGGTTTTGGTGGTCGTATTCTGGCCGGTGATGGGCCGAAGTATTTAAACTCGCCAGAAACGCGCATCTTTCATAAAGGCCGGGAACTGTATGGTTTCTATGAAGTAAAGCAAGCGCATCGCAATCTCGAGCAAGTCGTTATTGTCGAAGGCTATATGGACGTCGTGGCCTTAGCCCAAGCGGGGATTGACTTTGCCGTGGCATCGCTAGGCACAGCAACGACGACTGAGCAATTGCAGATGCTATTCCGTGCAACGAAGCGGGTGACCTGTTGCTACGATGGTGACCGTGCGGGCCGAGACGCGGCCTGGCGCGCACTCGAAAATGCCTTACCGTTGTTAACCGACGGCCTTGAACTGAATTTTCTATTTTTGCCCGATGGCGAAGACCCAGATAGTTTGGTCCGCCAAGAAGGCGCCGAAGCGTTCACTGCGCGGTTAGCAAAGGCACAAAGCTTCACCCAGTACTTTTTCAATCATCTGACTGAGAGCTTGGATCTCACCACCGATGGTGGACGTGCGGCGCTGTTGAGCCAAGCGCGGCCGTTAATTGAAAAAGTGGCCAGCGATTATTACCGCGAAGAACTGTTACAGGAACTGGCCCGTTTGTTACGCCGCGAAGTCTCGCAAGTAGCGAGTCAAGTGAAGCAAAAACCACAGCATGCACAAGCGCCGGAACAACTAAAAATGACGCCGATTCGGCGTGCCATAGCACTGCTCCTGCAATACCCGCAACTCGGTCACGAAGTACCGCTGCACGAAGAGTTAGCGCAACTTAAATTGCCGGGCATCAACGTACTGCTTGAGCTGCATCGGCAGACGCGCGAGCAAAATGTTAATTCAGCGCAATTGGTTGAGCTTTGGCGTGGTCAGCGTGAAGAAAAACTTTTACGTCAGCTGGTAAGTTGGGAGCATCATCTTGAGCAAGACAATATCAGCCAAGAGTTTTTCGATACCTTCTTGTATTTCATTGATTTGTTTGTTGAACAACGTGCGAATGAGCTGCTTGCCAAAGAGCAACAGGCGCCGCTGAGTGCAGACGAGAAGCGCGAATACATGGCATTGATGCAACATAAAGCGAAAAAGAACAACGCACAAAGTTGATAAAATTGACAAAAAGTAGTGAAAACCACTCCATCCTCAAGCAAACCAAAACCAATACGCCAAAACTAAATAATTGTTTTTATTGGTAATTTTATGAATTTAAAAACTTGGCATTATCCTTGCTTAAATCCTTGGGTAACTACAAAGTTGTGAGCGTAGCGTACGCTAACTCCCTTTGTCTTCTCTGAAACTTAGTCATAAAGGAATAATAATGAAAACCATGAAAGCCTTAGCCGCTGGCGCAGTTATCTTTACTTCAGTTTTGACCTTACAAGGGTGCTTGATCGTCGCCGATGGCCACGGTGATAATGATTGGTCAACGAGCGACTTTCGTAAGTTAGAAGAAGAAAACCGTGCGCACATCGCTGCACTTTCTGCCGCAGCAACACCTGAGACAGTACGTGCGACCATGGGCACCCCAAACTTTGCTGATCGCACGACCATTGATGGCGTACGTTACGATGTACTTTACTATCGCACGCATCGCGTTGAAGGCGACGGCAACACCACTCGTGACGAGTGCACACCACTGGTTTTTGAGGATGGAAAACTCGTTGGTACCGGTCAGTTAGCATTGGACCGTATCCCACAACAGAATTGATTATTTTCTGGCTCGAAACTGCATAATCTGCTACACTATCCGGTCTTGAATTCGATACCTCAGTTTAAGACCGGTTTTTAGTTATCCATTTGAAATCACAGGTGGTAGATCTGTATGCAGCAGAGTCGTCAATCGCAACTCAGAATTCTTATTGCCAAAGGAAAAGAGCAGGGTTACCTGACTTTTGCCGAGGTCAACGATCATTTACCTTCTGAGATTGTAGATTCCGATCAAATTGAAGATATCATCGCCATGATTAACGACATGGGGATCAAGGTGTTTGAAAACGCCCCCGATGCCGATGACTTGATGATGAGCGAAGACACCGCAGACGAAGATGCTGCGGAAGCAGCGGCGGCAGCGCTCGCTAGTGTTGACGGCGAATTAGGCCGCACGACAGACCCTGTGCGTATGTACATGCGTGAAATGGGTACGGTCGAGTTGTTAACACGCGAAGGCGAAATCGACATAGCCAAGCGCATTGAAGAAGGTATTAACCAAGTTCAATGCTCAGTCGCCGAATATCCTGAAGCCATTAACTTCTTACTCGATCAGTGGGATCAATGTGAAGCCGAAGAAATGCGTCTCACCGACATCATTTCTGGTTTTATCGATCCTAACGAAGTCGACGAAGCACCGGTCGCGGCAACGCACATCGGCTCTGAGTTATCTGAAGATGAACTCGAAGACGAAGACGATGATGCCGATGACGATGACGACGATGATGATGACGCCAATGAAGGCGGCATCGATCCTGAGTTCGCACGGCAAAAATTCGGTGAGCTTCGTGACCAGTACGAAAAGACCCGCGCGGCGATCAGCAAGCATGGCCGTGACAACGCTAAAGCGCGGAAAGACATTGACGCACTAAGCGATCTGTTTAAACAATTCCGCTTAGTACCTAAGCAGTTTGATCGTTTAGTGAAAGACATGCGCGACATGATGCATCGTGTCCGTGTGCAAGAACGTTTGATCATGAAAATGTGCGTCGAGCAGGCAAACATGCCGAAGCGCGCCTTCATGAAAGCGTTCGCCGGTAATGAAAACAGCACAGCGTGGCTGGAAGCAGCGATCGAAAGTGGCGAAAGCTACGCCGATGGCATCGCTGAACTACGCACCGAGCTTGAACGTTGTGTCGCCAAACTGGCAGAAGTTGAGGTCGAAACCGGACTTACTATTGCCAAAGTGAAAGACATCAACCGTCGTATGTCGATCGGTGAAGCGAAAGCGCGTCGCGCCAAGAAAGAAATGGTCGAAGCGAACTTACGTTTGGTTATTTCGATTGCGAAAAAATACACCAACCGTGGCCTGCAGTTCTTGGACTTGATCCAAGAAGGTAACATCGGTTTGATGAAAGCCGTGGATAAGTTCGAATATCGCCGTGGTTATAAGTTCTCAACTTATGCGACCTGGTGGATTCGTCAGGCGATCACGCGTTCGATTGCTGACCAAGCGCGGACCATCCGTATTCCGGTGCACATGATCGAAACGATCAATAAGCTGAACCGTATTTCGCGTCAAATGCTACAAGAAATGGGCCGTGAGCCGTCGCCAGAAGAGTTGGCGGAGCGCATGGTCATGCCTGAAGACAAGATCCGTAAGGTCTTGAAGATTGCCAAAGAGCCGATCTCCATGGAAACACCGATTGGTGACGATGAAGATTCGCATCTTGGTGACTTCATCGAGGATACAACCCTCGATTTGCCAGTGGATTCTGCGACTTCGGAAAGCCTTAAAAATGCCGTTCGCGGTGTGTTGGGTGGCTTAACGCAGCGTGAAGCGAAAGTTCTGCGCATGCGTTTCGGTATCGACATGAATACTGACCATACGCTTGAAGAAGTGGGTAAACAGTTTGACGTAACCCGAGAGCGGATCCGTCAGATTGAAGCGAAAGCGTTACGCAAGCTTCGTCATCCAAGCCGTTCAGAACAGCTGAAGTCGTTCTTGGACGAGTAAGCCTGAAGTCGAACGAAAACGCCTCTGTAGTGTCGAACTGCAGAGGCTTTTTTATGCTTGAATTCGTGCTGGCCTGTAGCCAGTATAAGTTGTGCTGATATGAAATTTGCCGCTATTTTTGTTAAGGTGGTGCTAATTTCGCTGAAAAGGATACTTTATGATCGCAATGGATCAGAATAAGACTGATACACCGCAACCACGTCGTATCGTCGATGCGCATTTGCACATTTACAATGACGCGTATCCATTAATAGAAAACCAAGGCTTCTTGCCACCGCCATTTTCGGTGGAGGACTACAAGCACCGTACGCGCGACCTGCCTATTGTTGGCGGAGCGTTGGTGTCAGGTTCATCACAAGGCTTTGATCAAAAGTACATTGCCCCTGCGCTGGACCAGCTCGGTGACAATTTTGTCGCCATCACCAACTTGCCAAGTACCGTATCTGACGAAAAGATTTTGTCGTTACGTGATGCCGGTGTCCGCGGCGTACGTGTTAACTTAAAACGTCGCGTGGTCAGCGGGCTCGACAACCTCGTTGATTTCGGTATGCGCATCTGGGATCTTGCTGGCTGGCACCTCGAAATGTACGTCGACAGCCGTGAACTTGATGAAGTCATTCCAAAGCTCATTAAGTTGCCAAAAGCATCGGTCGACCACCTTGGCATGGCACGCTCTGGTTTGTCACAAGTGCGAAAATTAGCTGAAGCTGGCGTGCATATTAAAGCCAGCGGCTTTGGTCGTACCGAAGTGAACGTTACAGAAGCCGTACGCGCGCTCTACAAGACCAACCCAGACTGTTTGATGTTCGGTACTGACTTACCGTCAAACCGCGCTGAGCGACCGTTCAACGTCAGTGACATCACCACAGTTGCTGCAGCCCTCGATGACGACGACGCCATCGACAAAGTATTCGCGCGCAACGCCGCCGAATTCTACAACATAAAGCTTTAAAAACAGCCCTTCGGGGTCATGACAAGCGGGCCAAAATTGCATATACTTGCGCCCGCTTTGTTAATCCCATGGGATTAAACACCTTCCTGTAATGGCCCCTTAGCTCAGTGGTTAGAGCAGCCGACTCATAATCGGTTGGTCCCCAGTTCAAATCTGGGAGGGGCCACCAATACAAACAAACTCTATACAGTTAGCAGGCACTAACGTATGTATCCTAAAAAACGCTTCCTGTAGCTAATTTGTAGCAGGTCAGGGTTTCTTTATTGGTTTATCAAGTTTGGTGATTGAGATGGGTAGGATAGGCTAGCAGGTAGTGTCTCACTAACGAGGAAGTCGAGATTTCGATCTTGGTCAGCTTAATTAAGAATCGAGAAGGTCTGCGTTTCGGTAAATTTCGATTTTTTATTTTCGTCTCCTGAGGGTTATCCTCTCAGAAAGCTCTAGTGGCATCTGTCTCATCTTAAGAGAAGTTGACACTTGAGAGCAGCAAGATTGCGATAAGACCAAAGCAAATAGTCTTCAATAATATTCATTACTTGAGTGAAAATAAGAAACGGCAGAGGTGGAGCTCGGTTTAACTAAGCCGTGTGAACGCTTAAGAGTAACTAAAAGGTAACAACTCTTTAGGTAGTTGTTACCTCCCTAAGTTTGTAGTGAATGGCTCAAGCAGGTTGAGCCTGTGCTTTAAACAGCATATCTTTTTTCTTTTGGATAAGAGCTTTCTGCCATTGTGGCCGACGGGCAACTCTGTCATCTGCATCTTTCAAATGTTCGATAAGTTGTTGTTTTCTAGTTTGAACACACATCTCTATTCTCCCTCGTTTTGACAAGCCTTGTTATACTTATCTAAAGTCTCACTCGCAATGTGAAGAGCAAACTCTTCATTAGTTAGATAGTTCATAACATCAGGCTCGATTCTGAGCTTAGCGGATTCTTTGGACCAACTCAATTTTTTGCCGGTATTTTTGTCTTTTCTTCTCACTACCGCGCCAGAACCCAGCTTCAACGAGAAAAAATTTAGGAAGTTTTTTGGACCAACTCCAACAAAAGGCGCGAACAGCACTTTATCACCTTTCTTCTTGCAAGTAGTCACAGAATCTTTGTGGAACTCCAAAGCGCGACTTTTCGAATAGGGCTCAACATAAAAAACCTTCATGATACCTGAAGCAATAATATGCTTGGCACAGTTGTGGCAGGGAAAAGTGGTGCAGTAAAGCGTCGTTCCTACCGTTGTATTATTGGTTCTACCGCAAGAAAGTATAGCTTCCATTTCAGCATGAACCACTCTTCCATATTCAGTTATGTCACCTAACTTGCTGCTTTTTATTATTTCCTTATTCTCCTCCGAGTTTTCTATTTTTAACTTTACTAACAGATCAGCTATTATCTCGTCTAAAACCTTTCTATTTGAGTCATAACCGACCTTATAGTCCCGGCCTTGGTCTTCATCTATAACCCCATGAGATTTAGTATTTATAGGCCAGTAAAGCCCCCCTGACGCTCTTGGAACATCATTAGCCCCAGTGGAAATTATATTTTCATCCTTTGCTATCACCGCTCCGACTTGCCTAGATAGATCTGCAGAGCGGGTAGATGCGGAAAATGCCATAAACATGGCATACTCATCGAATGTAGGCGTCAAAAATGGATTATCAAATATAAGTTCAAATACGCGTTCAATATCATATTTGTTCTTATCGAGTGTTTCGCCAGAGTCGATGAAAAAGTCTGATAAGTGAAAAGTATCACTAGTATGCTGACCATGCCCCTCAAGCTCGTCCTCATCTCGCTTGATTAACTTGTCGACAAAACCGTCTTGATCAGCTTTTTTTCTAAGCTTTTCAAGGTTTTTCTTTCTAACCTTCTCATCGGAATGAATACCAATTATATATAAACTATCCCCATATGCTTCTCTAAGAGCTTTGACTTCCTCGGGGTGTTTTAAAGATCTTATAAGCCATGCGTATCTATTAAGAGGTGCTTCTTCTGTTGATAGCTCTTTTCGCCTTTTATTTATGAGTGTAATCGCGCTATATGCTAATGCTGCATTATTTTCAGTTAACTTTCTAACGCGATTACCTAAAGTCATGTAGTGATCAACCTCCTGGAGCTTGGTTGCGTTGTTGGGAGGTTGACTCAACAATTCCAAAAATTGTCGAGAGATTCTTACTTCCTCTGTACGATAGTCATACAATGAAAGCTCCTGCGTTATTAAATTAGAGAAATGGTTAATGTCTGTTCCCACAGCAGCCACGAAAGCTATCACTATTTCAGGTTTATCAATATCAGCATTTTGATGGGTATCTTCTTTGGAGGTAGTCAACACGCTGTCCTTTGCTTTTGGTTTATTGTTTGGCTCTATATTAGTACAGTTATTCCCAGTACTCCAAGTTAGGCGGCTATGCCGCCCCAGTCTCAGAGCAACGCTGCCAGCGCTCGCTTCTAGTAAGGAGCCTTTTGCCTTCAGCTTGTAACCCAACAACTTTAAATACGGGCTCGTGCGTATACTGGCTGAGTTTGACCTCTCCCGACTCTTGAGCGAATTGAGCATCGTATAACAACTTAATTGAGCGCTCCTTTGCTGGAATACAAACTCCCCCCATTGCTCTTATATACCCCGCGAAGTCCCCTGAATCAGCCGCTTTGTGTGTTAAATGAAAAGGAGAAGACTCGGGCAACTCCCGTTCTACTTTTCGGATCTCTCGCCAGCCGGTGATCGATGGCATGCCAAATGACTGAAATTGTCGGATCCCCCAACAGCTTGCCCAGGCTTCGACGCGAAATGCCTTTATTAGAATCTCGTTGTCCACATGCTCTAGTCCAAAACCATCAATATTCTTTGATATGTACTTTGCTATATATGAAGTTGCGGTGCCTTTCCGTTTGTCTATAATCTCGACATCAAAGCGATATTTGGTTGCGCCTGGTTCATTCGGACTATCTTGCAAAGCGTATTCTTTCGCTGTTTCGATTAAGTTTTGAGTATATTCAGGCGCAACAAAGACCAGCATGTGCCAATGAGGCGTAGCGTCATGTTGTGGCTCGCTAATACGAATTCCATATATACGTATTTGTTGTCGGCTTAACGCTGCGCGGATCTTTTGCCAAAGTTTAGATAAATACTGACTCGCCTGCTTGGGGGTACTTCCATCCCATTTGGGGTTCTGCTGACCTGTGGTAGATAGAGTAGAGTGAAACCGGCTAGGGCAGGTGATCGTTAAAAATAACCCTATATCTCCTCGTCGGTTGGCTTCTTGCTCTGCTCCGGCCAGTCGAGCCATTAATTCATTTCTTCGGTTAATCGGGTTTGCAACCGTTGCATTTGAGAGCTTAAGTAGACTGAAAATCTCCCCTTTTGAATTTTTCATATAGGTAGAGGCAAGGAATTCCTGATTGGCAATTTTTTCATGTTTTCGCTTTTCTGCGCCGAAATTACTGATATACAAGCCGTTAGATTGGTTAACTTCGCCAAGGGATATAAAGAACTTTTCTCTAGCTCGCTTCAGTTCGACGTGTAACTGACGTCTCCATGTTTTTATACAAAGCATTTTCCGGATACAAGAAGCGAAATTCTGATGGGTATAGGCATCTGGTGGAATCAGTCTTAACCTTTCCATATACAGTCGCAGACTGGTATACAGTATCTTGTCGGAATTGGCTCTCCCCGTATAGGTATAGGGTGCGTGAAAATGATCCTCTACTTCGTATAGCACCCCTTTAGCTATCTCAGTGATTCTACCAAGCTGATATTTAGCAATCGTGTTTATTTCTTCCGAATCTATATCGAGGCTTTTTATACAGCTAGGAAGTGAGTTTCGCGTTTCTTCAGCGAATTCGTATAGAAATAGGTTCCGTTCTCTTTTCGAACCCTTTCCTCTATAGCGTCTAAGGACCCGTGGCCAACTTGGGCGGGGAAATACGGATAGCTTCTGAAGAATAAATTTAGCGTCATCAATTTCAATCATTTCTGAAAATGGAACTAAATCAGGGTAAAGAGCTTCTAGCCGTTGCATGTCTTTTTGGTTCATGGTCTTCTCCCTGACTTCGGAGTGACCTCGCACCAATGTATTCCGTGAACTTCTCGAAACTTTCTTTCGATTTTCCCTTCTGCTCGCAGTTCGGCGAGTAAAGACATGCTTAACTCAGGTGGGTTCTCTCCGAAAATCACCGATCCGGATCGGCTACATACGTCCAAGCAGATGAGAAGCTTTGGGAAATGCTTGAACTGCTCAAGAATCGCTTCTTTTTTTGATTCAGTCATGTCCACCCTCCAGAGCATGAAGAGGGGATTGGTGCTTGCAATGTTGTTCGAGCCAGGCGTCAAGATCGTCAACTAAGTAGCGAATTGCGCGCCCGACTCTTATATAACGTGGTCCTGGCGTTCTTTTTGCGAGAGGCCCGTTCATACGCGCTTGACGTAAAAATGAGCGACTCATGCAAATGTACTGTGAGGCTTCGCTCTCACTGTATGCACGTTTGTGTAGTGACATAGTAGTTTCCTCATGTGATGTACTGGTTCATGACGAAACTTACGAGATCGAAAAGTGCCCGGGCAAAATCCCGGGCTCTTTTCTTATGAATCGAGAAGTTTTCTTAGTTCGGCAACCAAGTTGGAATAGCGTTTCTTGCTCATCTCTTCACGATTGTTGTTGGCGTCATAATGCGCCATGTCATTTTGTGAAATATCGATAATTGACTCGTTGACGTCGATAACCTTTGGGGAAGAGCGATTATGCTCTTCTCGAAGCTTTTTCCATAAGTTCGCGGGTTTAATCGATGGGTTAACACGCAGGTATTCTAGAGTGTCTAGAATAATCGGATACGAGGGGATTGAGTACTGCGATAAAAAAACCTCATTTGTGGTCGGTGTCGTTTTAGGAAGTGCAGGATTGAACTGCGTAATGCTTGAGTCAACCAGTACTTGCAACCTTTTGATTTCGATCGCTCGTGTTTGTATCGTTATTTGCTGTTGTGAAGCAAATATCTTTTGAAGGTTCGCAAATGCATCTTTAAATTCCTGGTTGTGAGCTGTTGACCCCTCAAGCATCTCTTTGAATATAGCCCCCCCGGTTTTTGCCTCTTCAGCATTTAACTTTGCTCTGTATAACGTTAGTCTCTCGTTGCTATATCTCTCAGGTGCCCAGTTTTTTATAAAGTCAATTGGTAGCTCGGAGGAAAAAGGGTTATCAAAAGAAGTCGCTTTTATACTCTCTCCAACAAATGCGTAAACGGTATCTGTTTTGATTACACCGTTTTCAAGAAGTCTTAACGCATCTGCATTGCGCAACATCACGAGTCCTTCAACTACCGCTTTTGCAACTGCCGTTTCAGCTTCATCAGGTAAGGTCAGCAATGCCCAAGTGCGCGGAATTTCAGCCCATAACCTTATATGTCCGCCTTTTACCAGTGAGTATATATCGGCCTCATTAGCGATTCGTTCGAGCGCTTTCTCTCCGAGTCGTAAAAAGTTAATTGCTGCCATTATCGGTTCATCCTTGTTTATCTCTTATTTTTTTAGAGACATAATGAGTGAATCGTTGCTATAAAACAATGGTGAGCGGCACTAAGGTAACAAAGTGTATGTGCTGACTTTACCGTCTGGCTTGCGTTGAAAATACTTGAAAGATTTAAAAAGGAGATTTATTCATGGAACATGAAAAACTTTACAATTTTCTGCACAAGGCGGTAAACGACTCTTACGATTATGAGATTCGACACTGGCGTAAGTTGATAGATAACAGACTGGATGATTGCGAATTAATTGCAGTATGTATTTTTGCTCTTGGAGGCCTCTTTCTCAGTTACTACCTAATGAGGCAACATTACCCACCTGTCATGTATTCTTTTATGGGCGCTGGATTTGCTTTCGGCGGCTACCATACCTTTAAAGCATTTGGTATTTACGAGGTGATTACCAAAAATATGTCGCGACTCGCTGCGGCTCAGGATCGCTTGCACAGTTTCTTTCTAGCCGAAAGGCGGCGGCTTTGCGATGAGCTTTATGCCCATAGGAGCGATTATGAATACCTTAAAATATTTTATAGTGAAGAGAAATATAAAGCGCCAAGCCTGACGCTTCTCTGGGATCTCACTGAAGGTAGGAAGAAGCTTGTTATGGAAGATCGAGAGCGAATTTAGAGGGTGGCGAATAAGTTCTTCGCTCTGCACACGTGTCCGAAATGTCAGACGGTAATAAATTACCAGCAAAGATAACGCAGACTATTAAATCATCCTGGCTGAGTGGTAGCGCTTAGTCAGGATCTATTTGCGGCAATTACCGCTAGCCAAGGTATAGTAAACAGGCCGCATGCGCGATTTTATCAATTTGATGTTTATCAACCAAAGGGTCAAAGTAGATCGACAGCGGCAGTCTTTTTCTCAGGTCTTAAGTGAGCATATCGGAGTGTCATTTCCATACTGTGGTGACCGAGCAATTCACGAATGGTATTCAGATCCACGCCGCGCATGGCAAGTTGACTTGCAAAGTGGTGACGTAAATCATGAAAGCGGAAGTTCTCAATTTGCGCCTCTTCTAGCACCTTATTCCAACTCTTTTTTACGTCCTGTAGCTTGTCACCAGGCGCGCGCTCAAAGACATAGTGTTGATGCGCGTGATGCTTGGCCCATCCCTTAAAAACGTTCAGCGCATGAGAATTAAGCGGAACATGACGGGTCTTTCCGGATTTAGCGTTACTCGGCAAAATAGTCAGGTGCTTACGCTTTATGTCGACGTCCGCCCAGGTGAGCGAGAGGAGTTCGCTTTTACGTAGTCCGGTATTCATGGCTAATAAAACGATGGGCTCTAAATGGTCGGCATAGGGATAGTCATAAAGTGGAGGTTTTAAGGGATAACCACGCTGCTGGCGAAACTTATTGGCGCTATCGCGCTCATTTTTAAGTCGCTGATCGCGAGCACGCAGAGCTTCGCGAAGACGCTGCTCTTCGTCATCTTCGAGATAGCGCACGCGGGTATTATCACTTTTAAGCGGTTTGACTTTCTGCAGATCGTGATGGTCAATAAGATCCCAGTCGACGGCTCGATTCAAAGCGGCCTTGAGTGTAGCGACATAGCTGTTAATGGTCGCGTCTTTCATCCCCCCCTTTTTCTTTGCATTACGCCAGTTTTCGATACGGGCGGCGGTTATGTCTGAGAGCTGTAATGGCAGGAGCTCAGGGAAGCCGGAGTAAAACTGTTGAATGAGCTTAGTTGCTGTTTTGGGATTACGCGTTTCCTGGTAGGGACGGTAGCGCTGCTCGATGAACGCTTCCAGTCGTGTCAGTTTGTCGCGCTCGGTTTGCAGGCGCTGCGCTTTTCGTGCTTGCTGAACGTCGATACCATTAGCGACTTCTCCCGCTTTTTGCTTGGCCATTTCCCGTGCTTGGGCTGGGGTGATTTGAGGATGCGAGCCAAGCTTGAAATTGACCTGTTTACCGTGAAGGCGATAGAACAGGTAATAGGTCATTTTGCCACGCTCGCTGATCCGCAGGTGGAACCCTGGAAGCTCGGTATCATTGACCCGCCGAATCTGCTCACTCAGGCCTTTCAAAACGGAATTTGTCAGCTTTACGCGGGTTGTCGTCAGGGTCGTCATTTCGCACTCACCAATCGAAAATGTAGCAGCAATGTAGCTAGATAATTGCACAACGAGGTAAGAATGTGAACAACTGTAAACAGGGGTTATTGACGGTAGTGTATTTAAGTTGATGAAAATAATAGATATAAATAGGATTATTTGTTCATGTTTGTTCATAGGCGAACAGCCTGAACAGAGGGTGTTTTCGTCTCATAATCGGTTGGTCCCCAGTTCAAATCTGGGAGGGGCCACCATTTTTAATTGTTAAGCCACTTCTCAATATTGGTAAGTTAGGGGAGATCCCCTATATCCTCGGTTTTCATTTGCTGCAACTCTGTGAACGTCAACAACGTTTACTTGGAGCATGATTATGAAACGAACTCTTCTTTCATTGAGTATTTTGGCGTCTGGGCTTATCGGAGTAGGGAGCGCAAATGCTGATGCCTTATTGGGTCCTAAACTCTCACAAGACCTACAAAGCCTGACAGGGCCTTACGATGTAATAGTGTCATTTGAGGAGCACAACCAAATTGATGGTGTGCTACAGAACCTAGGAATCCCCTACATTGCACTGCAAACAATGCCCATCGCAGGTGCGACTGTAAGCAAGTTGCAATTGCAAGCGCTTCTGGCGAGCCCAGCTGTCAGCAGTATCTATGCGAACACTCCCTTAGAATACAGCAACTATACGTCGGGTGAAATTACTGGCGGACATTATGTGCAAGACTTCTATGGTTTAGACGGACAAGGCGTAACAATTGCAGTGTTAGATTCTGGGGTCGATGCGACGCACCCGGATTTGGAGTTCGCAACCAAAACGATCGAGAATGTAAAAATTGTTGGCGATCTTGATTTGCTTGGCGGACGCAATGCATTTCTAGAAGGGGTGCCAAACAGTGATACCTCGTCGGGTCACGGTACCCATGTTGCTGGTACCGTTGCTGGAACAGGCATGGCATCTATTGATGATACACGTAGAGCCTATTACCACGATGGTATTGCTCCAGGAGCAAGCTTAGTGGGGCTTGGCGCCGGTGAAGGCATTTCGATTCTGTATGCACTGTTGGGTTTCGATTACGCCATTGCGAACCGAGAACGGTTGGGTATCGATGTGATTACCAATAGTTGGGGCGGCGGCGACGGTGCAGAGTTTGATCCAAACAACCCAATAAACAAAGCGTCATTTGAAGCGTATAAGAAGGGGATGGTGGTAAGTTTTGCAGCGTCAAACTCAGGCCCTACAGAGGATACGTTAAACCAATATGCGATCGCACCTTGGGTTATCAATGTGGCAGCTGGTACCAGTGACAAACTACTCGCAGACTTTTCCAGTCGGGGGGTTGCGGGTCATCAATATAAACTACCCGATATTACGGCTCCTGGGCAAAATATAACGTCAACGCGCGCACCAAATACAGCGATTGGGGCAATGGGGCCAGTTATTGATGAAGAAAATCCCGATTATCTGTTGTACTACCACACGATAAGCGGTACCTCTATGGCAACACCGTTCATTGCTGGAGTGACTGCATTGTTACTAGAAGCGAATCCAGCGCTGTCGCCAGACCAAATAGAGCAGATAATTAAGGATACTGCTGAACCGATGGACTATGCGCCCCATGAAGTAGGCGCTGGTTACATTGACGTTAAAGCGGCGGTGGACTTAGCGAAAGAAACAAGCGGTAATCGTATTGCCTTCATGAATGGCGATACGCTTTGGGCAAGTCAAGGACGTTGGGCGCAGGCCGATGACAGTGCTCAAGAATTTGTTTATGTCGGAAAATGGCAAAGCAAAACAGATACCAAAGCATTCGAAGGAACGGTTTCTAAAGCTAAAAACGCACATGCGTCAGTTTTTGCGAAAGTGAGAGGTGAGCGCGTGCGGCTCCACTTTTTGGCGACCAGTGATCAGCCAGTATCTATCGAACTGATCAGCGATGGGCGCGTGATGGGGGCTGAAACAATTTATGCGCGTAATGCTTCTGCAGGATCACCGCAAGATGTAGCGGTTGCGTTCGATGACTTAGGTGACGGCATTCATGACTTAGAAGTTCGGGTTCTCGATAAGGGCGTGATGTTCGATCGGATGGATGTCGATGGCGCAATTTTGCCTCCTGATGTTAGCTTCACCCAAAGCCAACAAATTGACTCAGGAACAATGGGGGTTTCGGCGGAGAACCTTGAGGTTCAGGAATTCCCGCTAGAAATTGGCCCTAACGATGTCAACCTTACGTCCACTTTGACTTGGACCGGGGTCGCTGACCTAGATTTTTTCTTGGTTAACCCCGATGGTGTCGAAATTGCATCAAGCGCGTCCTTGGAAAACCCTGAGGTTATCCAGTTTTGGACAGACATGGTGGGCACCTATACATTGCGTGTAACTGGTTATATTAGTATCGCAACGCCGTTTACCATCACGACAGAAATCACTTCGGAAGTGCAATAAATAACGCACATGAAGAAGAGTTAAGTTAGAGACTAAAAAGGCGCATTAGGCGCCTTTTTTAATTCAGCGCCTTTCGATGCTACTATTTGTGGGGTAGGGGACTTGAGTCGCCGCAAGGCGGTATAACCAATAAGAAGCGAAGCAATTGTGACAGCAAAAACAAAACGTGCGCTAGTTGTCGAAGGCGGCGCTATGCGCGGTATTTTTGCCGCCGGCGTACTCGATGGGTTTATGCGCGATAAATTTAAGCCCTTTGATGTCGCTATCGGCGTTTCGGCTGGCTCGACCAACCTCATTGGTTATTTAACTGATGACTACCAACGCAGCTACCGGATTCTCACTGAGCTGGCGCAATCGAAAGACTTTATTGACCCAATCCGCGGCATGCTTGGCGGGCACTTGTGTGATGTGGAATGGTTGTGGCGCACGTCTTACGATCAGATTGAGCTGCACTTCGAACACTACCTAGCGGGCAAAATCCCACTTTATGCGGTAACGACGCGGGTTGAAGATGGCGCGCCGTGCTATATCCAAGTGAATGAGCAAAACATGCATCAGCTCTTTCCGGCATCGTGCGCGATTCCGTTGGCGTTTCGTGATTTTCCCGAAGTCGATGGCGTGGCGATGACTGACGGAGGTGTGGCGGATTCTATTCCGGTGTTGAAGGCCTATGAGATGGGAGCACGTGAAATCACAGTGATTCTGTCGCGTGCGAAAGGTTATCGTAAAACCTCAGGGCGCTCGCTCGGCATTACCCGCCGTATACTTAGCCAATATCCGAAGTTGTGCGATGCTATCGAAGATCGTGCTGAACGTTACAACGCCACCATCGACTTTATCGAAAACCCGCCCGCGGACTGCACGGTTCACATTATTGCCCCGCCGGACTCTATGCCGGTTGGGCGCTTCACGCGTCAGCGCGAGCGCCTTGAAGTAGGTTACAACGCCGGTTTACGTGCCGCATTTGAGCATATTGATCAGCTATAGCTTTGCGCCTCGTGCGGCATGGAGCTTTTTATAGCTCTCGATTAAGCGCAGGTGTTTGTCTAAACCGTCGAGCTGCATGTTGGTTGGTTTGAGACCATGAAAGCGGACATTCCCGGTAACAGAGCCAACGACGGCAGTCATGGTGTCGGTACCGTACATGCGGCGTAGATTAAAAATAAAGTCGTCGAGCTCCAGCTCTTCGTCTAATTCAATCTCTAAAACGGCTTGCACGGCGCGATAGAACAGCACACGCTCAACGGTGTTGTCGTTGTACTGTAAGAACATTTCCACGCAATCGAGCGCATCTTCGTGCTCGCCGAGTGCCAAGTAAATGAGCAGTTTCAGTTCTAAAATCGTCAGTTGGCCCCAGACGGTGTTTTCGTCGAACTCAATACCAATCAAGGTGATGATATCGGTGTAGTTGTCGAGCTGGCTTTCTTCTAAACGATCAACGAGATCGCGTAACTGTTCGTCCGACAAACGATGCAAATTAAGAATGTCTTCGCGGTAGTCGAGCGCCATATTGGTGTTATCCCAGACCAGGTCTTCGACCGGGTACACTTCTGAATAGCCGGGTACCAGAATACGACATACTGGCGCACCAAGGTCTTCATACACCGCGACATAGGCTTCTTTACCAATGTCGGCGAGGATTTGGAACAAGCCGTCGGATTCTTCGGCATTACTGCCCGAGAAATCCCAGTCGGCAAACTCGTAATCGCTGCGTGCACTGAAGAAACGCCAAGAGACTAACCCTGATGAATCGATAAAGTGCTCGACAAAGTTATTCGGTTCGCTCACTGCCATGGAATTAAAGGTGGGTGGCTGGAAGTCGTTTAGGCCTTCAAAACTGCGGCCCTGCATCAGCTCGGTAAGACTGCGCTCGAGTGCCACATGCATACTCGGGTGCGCACCAAAAGAGGCAAATACGCCTCCCGTTCGCGGGTTCATCAAGGTCACGCACATCACCGGGAATTGACCACCTAACGAGGCGTCTTTGACTAAAATCGGGTAACCTTGTGCCTCCAACGCTTGCACCGCTTCTACCAACTCAGGATAGCGCGCCATCACGTCATCCGGCACCTCGGGGAGGGCAATTTCGTTTTCGAGAATCTCGCGCTTCACGGCGCGCTCGAAGATCTCCGACAAACATTGCACCTGTGCTTCCGCGAGCGTATTACCCGCGCTCATACCGTTGCTCAGGTACAAGTTTTCAATCAGATTCGAGGGAAAATACAGGGTTTCACCGTCGGAATGGCGCTTAAAGGGTAAAGCGCAGATGCCGCGATCACGGCGTCCAGAATTGGTATCAATTAAATGTGAGCCGCGCAGCTCGCCTTCTGGATCGTAAATTGGCAGGCAATAGTCATCGAGTAATCCTTTGGGAAGGCTATCGTCCTCGGTTAACGCAAACCACTTTTCATTCGGATAGTGTACGAATTCGCTATTGGCAATCTCTTCGCCAAAGAACTGGTCGTTGTAGAAGAAGTTGCAGTTTAAACGCTCGATGAACTCACCTAGTGCTGACGCCAAAGCGGCTTCTTTGGTCGCACCTTTACCGTTGGTGAAACACATTGGCGATGCGGCATCACGAATATGTAGCGACCACACGTGTGGCACGATGTTACGCCACGACGCAATCTCTATTTTCATGCCGAGGTCGGCAAGAATTTGCGTCATGTTGGCAATGGTTTGCTCTAACGGTAGATCTTTCCCTTCGATGTAGGTGAGTGAGCCGCCCTCTGGTGCCCCCATCAATAGCGCCTGAGCATCTTCATCAAGGTTCTCGACCACTTCAATTTGGAATTCAGGGCCGGTTTGCACAACCTTTTTAACGGTACAACGATCAATGGATCGTAAAATGCCTTGGCGATCTTTGTCAGAAATATCTTCAGGAAGCTCGACTTGGATTTTGAAAATCTGGTTGTAGCGATTCTCTGGGTCGACGATATTGTTTTGCGACAAGCGAATATTTTCGGTGGGGATGTCACGTGATAAGCAGTAGACCTTCACAAAATAGGCCGCACACATCGCCGACGACGCCAAAAAGTAGTCAAATGGGCTCGGCGCCGAGCCGTCGCCTTTATAGCGGATCGGCTGATCGGTGACCACTGTAAAGTCGTCGAATTTGGCTTCGAGGCGGAGATTGTCGAGAAAATTAACTTTGATTTCCATTGTGTGCGCTACTTATTGCGAGGGCGTGTGCCGTGAAAAGATTCAACAGCGCCTATTATCCACATTTTCACCCCTTTCGTCTGCGTGGAATTTTTTACCGTTATGTATTACGCTTGTCGGACAATAATAATTAAATAAACTGCAAAGACTTTTTTACATGACTGCATTGTTGCGCCAGCTCAGCTGGCTTCTGATGAGCTGGCTTTTGGTAAGCTGCATAGTGCTGATTTTCAGTACTGCGGCGCATGCTGCCATTCCGACGAGCCAGATCAGCGCCGAGCCTATAAAGTTGGAGAGCTTTCCAATCGAATATTCGGTTGCGCCACGCGACGCTATGAGCCTTAATGAAGTGCGCGCGCTCACATTCACCCCCTATGAAAGCCAATTAGCACTAGGCACTGAGGCTAAATCAGTGTGGCTTAGATTTCGTCTGGAGAACACTGCAAGTGTGCCCCGGCGCGTGTTTATTCACTTCCCTGAGGCTTATCATAATCGTGCGGTAGGTTTTTATGAACTGCGCGATGGCCTGCTGAGCAACAAAATTAAAATTGATCTGAATAACGCGAAGCAACATCCGTCGATGATTCGTGAACAAGCGGTTTATGATACAACCCTTGGCGCAGGCGAAAGCGCGACGTTTTACGTGCACAGTTGGTCGTATTCGCACCAATGGTTTGCGCTCAATGTTTATGATGAGCAGCACTCACGCAATGCGTTAGCAGGCACTATGCTGGATATCGCATTAATGGTGGGGATCTTGCTGGCGCTAATTATCTTCAATTTTCTCCTGTATTTTTCATCGCGCTCAATCGAAAACGTCTACTATGCGCTCTACCTTATTTCTGGCGCGACTTGGATTGCATTATCGTACGGTTTACTAGGCAATATGTTTGGCTTGTTCGGCGATATTGCCTTGCAATTTCATTTGTCGCTGATGGCGATGGCGGCATTTCTGATTTTGTTCATGATCGCGATCTTTGATACCAAACGTAGCTTTCCCACCGAACACAAGATTTTGTCATTGTTGCTCGCGGTCATCGTGGCTGATTTTGTCTACGGTATTTTTGATATCGTCGGCGCACTTAGCTATGCCAGTACCATTGCCGCAATCATGATTGTGGTGACCCTGTCGGTGGGCCTGTCGATTTGGCGGAAAGGCCATCCATTGGCAATTTATTTCTTATTAGGGCACGGTTTCTTCTTTGTTTTTAATGCTCTAGCGGTGCTTTATTACAAGTCGATTCTTGATTTTAGTTATGTGACCAAGCACGGTGTTGGGATTGGTATTATGCTCGAAGCATTAATGCTGGCCTTTATTGTGGCGTATCGCATTAAGATGCTGGAACAGGTTAAAGCCAGTCAGGAGCAACTTCGTATCGAAGCACAAACGGATTCGCTCACCGGGCTCTATAATCGTCGTTATTTTCATCGCCGTGCGAACGAATTATTGGCAAAAGCGAAACACCAAAACGTGCCGCTCGTGGTTTTAGCAATAGACCTTGATGATTTTAAGCAGGTGAACGATGCCTATGGTCATCATGTCGGTGACCAAGTATTGGTGCAGCTTGCCGAGCTACTCCGTGCGTCCTGCCGCTCACATGATGTCGTCGCCCGCTTCGGTGGCGAGGAGTTCGTGATCTTGTTGTACCGCACGTCACTCAGCAGCGCCGAGGCCATTGCTGAAACACTGCGCCAACAAGTGCGGGAGTTAAAGTTAGCCGCTGAGCAAGCCGACCTGACGGTGACGGTGAGTATCGGGGTGAGCGAAGTTGACTTAAACGTATCCTCGATCGAACTGGCCTTGCATGACGCAGATACCGCGTTGTATCAGGCGAAAGGTAATGGTCGCGATCGGGTCTGTGTGTACGGCGACGCGCAAGATGTTAGCCTTGCGCGGGAGTCAAACTAGTAGGGCAGCCGTGGGTCATTGTCAGCATAGCCACTGCCAATCGCGCTAAAGGGTAACTGCAATCCAAGCTCGGGAAAACGTAGCGCAATCCACGCCGGGAAGGTGTTGCTATTCGGGCCCGGAACCGCTTCATATTCGTTCGTCCATGGGTATTCTTCTGCCGCTGCGGCAATTTGTGGGATCAAATCTGCGGCTTGCTCACCCGTCACCGTCAATAGTTTTTCTGGGCGTGCACCGTACCAGTAACGATCGGGCGTTGCTGTTTGATAAATGCGCAGTGCCGGTTGCCCGCTGTCCACGCGCCACCCAACCACTTCATAAACGGTATACTCGTCCGCGTTTGCAGGTTTGACCGCTAACCACGTATGCACCGCAAACCAGCCACGCCAACCAAATGCATCGGCCGCATAGGCTTCAATCACAGCTTCCTGCGTTGCTGTTGGGGTTAACGATAAACCCGCAGGTTCGCGCGAGGTGTTACGCCAATCACTGGATGAACAGCCGGCGATACCGCTGAAGACGAACACGGTGGCGAGTAGTAGCAATGCGAGTTGGCGCAACACGTGGCTCCCTAAAGGTAAAAAGGTGTTTGATATTATTTCTTACAATTAAACGGAAAAGATCACCGGTAAGTCCACCTTTTTCGCAAAGGTTTAACGTGAATTGTGCCTACTTATCCGTTAACCTAACGTTTTTACAACAAACTGCGGAAGAATAAAAATGAGCAAGAAAGGATGGGGCATTGGAGCCATTGTTGTAGCGGCGGGACTAATCGTTAGTCCAACAATCATTGGTTCGCAAACGGAATCGAGTTTGCGTGAGCACGTGGAACTTTTCGATCAAGAACAGCCAGGCTACACGCTCGAAGTGGTGAGTTACGAGCGCAATTGGTTTAGTTCGCAAGTTGTTGTAGAGCTCGGCATCGATTTACCGAAGTTATTGGCCGATCCAGAGGCCGAAGTGTTGACCACCGATATTGAGTTATCTATTCAGCACGGCCCCATTCTTACCGACCAAGGTTTTTCGGTGGGCTTAGCCTCATGGCAGGCTGAAAATAGCGGTAAAGGTTTAGAAACCTATGTGCAGTGGGATGAAAGCCAGCCGTTTTACCTGCAGCAAGGTAGCGTAAGCCTTCTGGGCAATGCCGTTTATCAAGATTACATTCCGCGTTTGCAAAGTACCGACGCGATTCCGGAATTCGACTTCACGCTGACTGAGTATCGTGGTGACGGTAGCTACAGTAGTGGTAGCTTCGCTTATCAAGGCAATTACGAGCAGCTGTTATTCAACGTTGCCGAAGAGTTTGCGGTTGAGTTGAATGCGATGGCTATGAATGTCGATGCCCAAGCGGACTTAAAGACCATGATTGTCGGAAAATATTACCCTTCGACGGCGACGTTCACGATCGGTCAAATGCGCGTGGAATCTGCGGATGAAGAACTCTTTTTGCTGAGTCATCTAGTGAGCGATATCACACTTAAAGAAAGTGAGGATGGCCGCCTTGCCCACATACACATGGGTTATCGTGCCGAGCAAGTGTTTGTAGGTGGAACTGAAGCAACTGAACTGCGCTTGCTGACTGCGGTTAATAATATCGATCGTGGTTTTGTTGATGATTACTTTGAGACCATGAAGGACTTCGTCGGTGAAGAGGATCCGCAGGTGCTTGAACAGCAAATGACGGCAATGATGGAGCGTCATAAAGAAGCTCTGTTGATGGCGCAGCCTGAGTTCGCTATTGGTGATTTTGGTTTCCGTATGCCCGAGGGCGAGCTTGATGGCTCAATGCGTGTAGCGCTAGCCGAACTCGAACAAGTACCGGCTCAGCTTGATGAACAGTTTATCCAGCAAAACATGGTTGCTAGTGCTCGTGTGGCTATCGATAAGCCTTTAGCAGAGCGACTCGCCAAGACTTATGTTCTGAGCATGCTCGAAGCGAGCGGTCAAACAGAATTAGATCCAGCGCAATTGGAACAAATGGCGACGCAACAAGCGACGATGGTGTTGCAAAACTTTGTGCAGCAGGGACTGCTGAAAATTGAGAATGAACAGTATCTGCTTGATGCTGAAGTCGCTCAAGGTTTACTAAACTTGAACGGTCAAAGCCTCCCGCTTGGCCAAATGATGTAACTTAACCAACAGGAGCCAGCGATATGATTCGCTCGTCGGTAAAACTGATTGGGGTGGTGCTTTTCGTTGGCATGCATCTAGGATCAGTCGAAGTTCACGCAGACGTTACCGAAGGTGTGACGATATGCCAAAGTGGTGACTGTGAGGCGGAACTGACCAAGCTTGAACGTTTTGCGCGTAAAGGTAGTGGTGACGCTGCGGCAGTGGTGGCGATTGCCTATGCGAGTGGCGATGGCGTCGAGCAGGACTTGGCGAAGGCGCAGACGTTCATTGAACGTGGCGCCAGTCGCCGTAATCCGTTGGCTATGTTCGTGCTTGCGGATTGGTATGCGAAAGGCTTTGTGGTGCAACAAGACGCAGAACAAGCGCAACTATGGCTCGACCGCGCCGCCGCCGAAGATTATGCACCGGCACAGTATGAAAAGGCTGTACAGTTGTTGGCGGCAACGGATCGCGCTGATCAACAAGCCGCGGTTCCGTTGCTGGAAAAGGCCGCCGAAGCGAACTTGCTAACCGCTATGTATGCGTTAGCACGGTTGTACCAAACGGGCACATTGGTTGAGCAAGACCTGCCGAAAGCGGGGGCTTTGTATGCGCGTTTAGCGCGCTCAGGCCACACCAATGCACGTCAGCAACTACGTGTGGTCAACCAACAATTGGCGCCAACAGAATTTGCCCAATCCGAGCAAGGCGAGCGTTTGCAGGCCGCTGAACAGGCGATGGAGCGCATCACCGTCACTGCTGATGCTAGCTTGTATCGCACGCAACTTGGCCGTTTGGTTGAGCAACTCGAGGAGGCGCCAAATTTTGATAACCGCTCGATTGGCTCACGTATTCAGGGCGTAGGTTGTGGCGACACGGGGAGTCCGTGTGCCGTACTTCGCCCGCAGAAGGGGCAAAGTAGCCTTGCTGACGTGATGAGTGGTTCGCAGGGGAACTAATTTGAAGCTAGGGCGCGTTTGCTATATACTCCGCGCCCTATTTTAAACGCAATTGGAGAACATCTTTTGCAACTGCTTACGCCACCCTAGACGTAACAGACCTTCCTTTTTTTGCTGGCTCCCAGTGAGGCGGCATCTTTATTGATCGCAGCTCGCGATAAAACTATTTAATTAACCTTCTTTAGTTAACTTAAGTGAAAAAAATATGATGAATACGATTCGTAGTCAGTGGCTAGCGAATATTCGTGGCGATGTGCTCGCGGGTATTGTGGTGGCGTTGGCGCTTATTCCAGAGGCGATCGCCTTTTCTATTATTGCTGGCGTCGATCCAAAGGTCGGTCTTTATGCCTCCTTCTGTATCGCGGTGATTATTGCCTTTGTCGGTGGTCGTCCTGGCATGATCTCTGCCGCGACTGGGGCAATGGCATTGCTCATGGTGACCCTAGTCAAAGAGCATGGGCTTGAATATTTGCTAGCAGCGACCTTACTGACCGGGGTGCTACAAATCATCATGGGAGTGTTGAAACTCGGTGATTTAATGCGCTTTGTTTCGCGCTCAGTGGTCACGGGCTTCGTGAATGCCTTGGCGATTCTTATTTTTATGGCGCAGTTGCCTGAACTTACTAATGTGACATGGCATGTTTATGCGATGACCGCGGCGGGCCTTGGTATCATTTATCTGTTCCCGTACGTACCTAAAGTCGGCAAGCTGTTGCCGTCGCCACTGGTTTGCATCATTGGCTTAACGGTGGTGGCGATTGTCTGGAACATTGATATCCGCACGGTTGGCGACATGGGTGAATTACCGGATACGTTGCCGATATTCTTATGGCCAGATGTGCCACTTAACCTCGATACCTTAATGATCATCTTTCCTTACTCTATGGGCCTTGCTGTAGTCGGTTTACTGGAATCGATGATGACCGCAACGATTGTCGATGACCTAACCGACACGACCAGTGACAAGAACCGTGAATGCCGTGGTCAAGGGATTGCCAATATTGGTGCTGGCTTATTCGGTGGCATGGCAGGGTGTGCCATGATTGGTCAATCGGTTATCAATGTGAAGTCAGGTGGTCGTGGGCGTTTGTCGACGTTGGTTGCCGGTGTCTTCTTAATGGTGATGATTGTGGTTCTTGATGAGTGGCTGCGACAAATCCCAATGGCTGCGTTGGTGGCGGTAATGATCATGGTCTCTATTGGTACTTTCAGTTGGGATTCATTGCGACAAATGCGTAAGCACCCGTTATCGACCAACATCGTTATGGTAACCACTGTCGTGGTGGTGGTGGCGACCCATAACCTAGCGATTGGTGTCGGTGTTGGCGTATTGCTAGCGGCCATGTTCTTCGCCAACAAAATTGGTCACTTTATGCACGTTAGTTCAACGATCGACAATGACGGAACAGTGCGTCATTATCAGGTTATCGGGCAAGTCTTCTTTAGTTCAGCCGACAAGTTTGTGGCGTCTTTTGACTTCAAAGAAGCGGTTGATAAAGTAGTGATTGATTTGACCAAAGCTCACTTTTGGGACATCACCGCAGTTGGCGCGCTTGATAAAGTCGTGATCAAGTTTCGTCGTGAAGGTGCCGACGTTGAAGTGATTGGCTTAAATGAAGCCAGCGCTACCATTGTCGACCGCTTTGGTGTGCACGACAAGCCGGGCGCCACCGATGAAATCATGGGCGGCCACTAAACTGGCCGAACGAAGGAGAATACTATGTCTTACGTAATTGGCTGCATTGATGCCGCGACTGCGAACACTGCAGTCTGTGAGTATTCAGCTTGGTCGGCGAAGCAGTTATCGGCACCGTTGATGCTGTTACACGTACTCGAAGATCATGCGCGCGAGGTGAGTACCGACGTGACCGGAAATATTGGTCTAGGTACTCGCGAGGGCTTGTTGGAGCAACTGGCCGAGCTGGATGAACAGCGCGCCAAGTTAGCGCTAAAGCATGGCCATATGGTGCTCGAGCAGGCCGCGCAAAAAATTCAGACGTTGGGCGTTGAGAATGTGCATCAACGGCAGCGCCACGGAGAGCTCGCCGAAACCCTGCTCGACATGGAAAGTGATGTTCGACTCGCAGTGATGGGGTTACATGGTGAGGATTCGGTGAACCAACTGCATAAAGTTGGCAGTCATTTGGAAACGGTGATCCGCACGGTACATCGCCCACTGCTGCTAACTCCAGACAGTTTTAGCGAACCGAAGACGGCGATGTTGGCATTTGACGCTAGCGCAACTACCAAAAAAGGTGTCGAATTGCTGGCTCAAAGCCCGCTATTTAAAGGTATGCCAGTGCATATTGTCATGGTAGATGCTGACACTGCGGATAATCGTGAAAGACTTGAGTGGGCGGCGCAACAACTGCGTACTGGTGGTCATGAGGTGGAAACAGCATTGCTTGCCGGCGATGTCGAACAAGCTCTGCATGCTTACCAAACGGAACACAGCATCGACATGATGGTGATGGGCGCCTTTGGGCACTCGCGTATCCGTCAGTTCTTGGTGGGCAGCACGACCATGCGTATGTTGCAAGAAAGCACAACACCGGTGTTGGTGTTGCGCTAGGCTTGTACTATGTGACCGCGTGTCGCTGCTGAAAACGTGGCGCGCGGTAGCTCTCTTGTTGCATGATGGTGCTCAGTCGTGCAACGGCTGTGCCGATGTCGGTATAACTGGTGTACAACGGCGTAAAGCCGACGCGCAAATAGTTAGGCGCACGAAAATCGGCGATGACTTTAGCGTCAATCAATGCTTGGCAAATGGCGTACGCTTCAGGGTGTGCAAATGACAATTGACTGCCACGTTCGGCGGTAGTGCTGGGCGAGATACAGGTAAAGCTGCCCGCTAACCCGTTGGCTTCGAGTAACTCCAAAAACAACTCACTTAACGCCAGTGATTTATTTCGCAATTCCTGCAAATCAACATCCACAAATGCATCTAAGGCAGCATCGACCGCGCTCATAGCAAGCACTGAGGGCGTACCGCTCAGCATTTGTTTAACGGTGGGCGAGGGCTGGTAAATGGGGTCAAAGGCGAACGGCTGGGCGTGCCCAAACCATCCGGCAATAGGCTGCTGCAGCTGTGTTAGATGACGCTCGGCAACATAGATGAAGGCTGGCGCTCCAGGGCCACCATTTAAGTATTTGTAGGTACAACCGACGGCGAAGTCGGCGCGCCATGCATCGAGCGCCACGGGCATTGCGCCGGCGCTATGTGCAAGGTCAACAATAACTAAAGCACCTACCGCATGCGCCTGCGCAATCAGTTGCTGCATGGGTAAACGCCGACCGGTGCGGAAGTTAACTTCAGTCAACAGGACGACCGCTGTGGTTTCGTCGATCACACGCTGAGGATCAGCAAGTAAGTCAGCCTCGTCAACCAACTGTAACTGGCAACGTTGTTCGCCAAGGAGCTCACTGAGCCCCTGTACCATGTATAAGTCCGTTGGAAAGTTATCGGCGGTCGAGATGACAGTGTTACGGCCATCTTGCAGTCGCAGAGCAGCACTGAGCGCTTTAAAAAGGTTAACTGAAATGGAATCGCAACAGATAACCTGCCCCGGCTCAGCCCCAATCAATGGTGCAATTTTATTCCCGACGCTAAGCGGTAAATCGACCCAGTCATGCAAGTTCCAGCTCTTAATCGCATCATCGCCCCATTGCGCTTGCACTACTTCTTGCACGCGCTGCGCAGTTTGATGGGTTAATAGACCAAGCGAATTGCCGTCCAAATAAACCGTGTCTGCGGGGATTTTAAAAAGACTGCGCTTGGCCGCCAACGGATCGTCGGCATCACGGCGGGCAAGGGTGGCGAAGTCAATACTACTCATAAAAGCTTCCTAGTTCTGTGCGCTTAATTCTTTAAGTTGGGTGACGAGAGCAAGCCATGCGTGACTCTGTGGATCAATGACGTCGAAATGACCTGCGCCTTTAAGCCATAGCAGTCGCACGTTGTCGTGCACGGCGTAGGTACGACTTTGCTGCTGTGGCACAATACTGTCAGCATCGCCGTGAAAAAGATAGACCGGCTGCGCTGGTGCCATTGTAGCAGGGTTAGCGGCCTGCCACGCTGTGGCGTCCGCACCCTCCATAAAACGTTTGCCCGCTTGTTGGCAGCTATTTTCGCCCTGCGCATAGGTGCTAAGATCGGTGATCGCTGCCAAACCAACGACACGGTCAACGATCTGCGTGTTTTGCTGTGCCGCAAGCAACGCCAAATGCCCACCAGCGCTGTGTCCCATGAGAGTGACATCCCGCTGCGCTAATGCCTGCTCACCACCAAACTCTGCGACAATACGAGCTAAGCCCTGTTGGACATCGACAAATGTACCTGGCCAACCACCGCCGGTATCACCTACCCGACGGTACTCCAACGCCCAGACCTCAAACCCAGCCTCACGTAACGCGCTGTTCATGGCATAGGTGTGGTCAATAGCGTATGCGTTTAACCAGCAGCCGCCATGAATGCTTATGATGACCGGCGTTGATGACTGGTCTTTGACAGCTTGCCAGCGCTCAACAAATTGTATCGGTGCTTCGCCGTAGTAAGTACGTTGGTCGGGTTTGCTAAAGGGCACTTTAAGCACGTCATTAAAGCTAACGTTGCTGCGCCGCGGTTGTTCGTCGTGAGCAGTTGGCTCAAGTGTGGCAGCTGCCGCCGAGCTGAGACTGACGAAGGCCAAAAGAAGTACCGATGCGGTAATGTGATATGCACTTAATTTTTTCATTGTACAAGTTCAAGAAAATGGCTTTTTGATGTGGTTTTGCCAGCATACAACTTGTAAGTCATTGAGACAATTAGAGTTGCAAAAATTCTCAAAAATGCAGCTATACTTTAGCTAGCAACAGACACCGCAGGAGGTGATTATGCGTACTTTAGTACTCTCACTAGGCCTGTTGGGCGTTGCATTGATCAGCGGATGTTCGAGCACGCACACAGTACAAGCACCAACCAAATTAGTTGTTGATCAGGAGTATGTAGCAGCGGTGGAAGCTGCCTCAAAACGTTCAACAACCCAAAATCGTATTATTTGGGTCAACCCGCCAATGGAATATGTGGCAGATGATGGTGCGAAAGAACCTCAACACTAACGATAAGCTTGGACAGTATTGCTGACACGGACGTCATTTATTTTTGCGCAAACCGAGCCTCAATCGCTTGGTGCAACGCTTTTTTTCCGCCAAGCATAAAGACGACTTCGGCCACTACGAACAGTGGACCTATTGCCAACCCCATAATATCGTCGACAAAAGCCGGCTTACGGCCTTCAAAATAATGCCCAATAAACTGAAATAGCCAGCCAATTACAAACAGGCCGATCCCCCACGTAAGCCATACTCCGGTTGCCAAAGCTGCAACTTGTAAGCCAAGTATCACCGTGAGCGCAAGCAATAACGTCATGAGGATCCCGAGTGGTCGATCTAAGCGCAGATAAAAGACTGAAGCCAAAACAGCGACGATCAGCGCAGGTGTAATAAACCAGCCATCAAAACCCCAGTATGGTCGTGACAGCAAGATTTGCAGCGCAACTACAATCATCGGGATGCCGACTAAGTGAGTGGCAATATTGCGACGATCACGATGGTAAGCCGCGTACTCTGCTAAATGGTCGGTGATTGTTTTCATGCTAGCGCTCCGCTTCTTGCTATAATTTTTTGCTACGATAAGTAACTGCTGTCACTATGCAACCTCCATCTACTATAAATAGAAATTAAACAGAAAGGAAAGAACATGCGCGATAAACTGGAACGTCGCTCATTTTTGCTGTTACTGGTATTGGTCAGTATTGCCTTTGGCTTGATCTTAGAACCCTTCTGGGGCGCGATTTTCTGGGCGTGCGCGGTAACGGTCATCTTCGCGCCGATGCAGCGTTGGGTACTCAGTAAAATCGGCGAACGGCCTAATACGGCAGCGTTACTCACCCTACTAGCACTCATGGCCATTGTCGTGATTCCGGTGATTCTACTGACCTCGGCGTTTGTCAGCGAGGGGGTACAGTTCTACCAGCGCATCGAGGCGGGCGAGATTGACCCGCGGCAAATCTTACAGCGTTTGCGTGATGCCTTTCCTTGGGTGGATCAGTTGTTGGTGGAGTTTGGCGTCGACACCAATAATTTAAGGGAGCGTTTGTCACAGTCGCTCGTGAGCGCGAGCCAGTTTTTGGCCAAAGAGACCTTTACCATCGGGCAGAATACCTTCAGTTTCCTGATCAGCCTTGCGTTGATGCTGTATTTAACCTTTTTCTTGCTCCGTGACGGTAAGAAGCTGGTGCACCTGATCATCAAAGCTTTACCGTTAGGTGACGAGCGTGAACAAGCGTTGTTTACGAAGTTTGCTGAGGTGACGCGGGCAACCGTAAAAGGCAATCTGGTGGTGGCCATTGTGCAAGGCGCGCTTGGCGGCATCATTTTTTGGATTTTGGCTATTCCTGGACCGTTGTTATGGGGCGTGGTCATGGCCTTCTTGTCGCTTATTCCCGCTGTTGGCGCTGCGATTATCTGGTTTCCCGTGAGTTTGTATTTGTATGCGACAGGCGCTTGGATTAGTGCAACCGTACTAGTGGCCTACGGTGCTATTGTGATTGGCCTCGCCGACAATGTGTTGCGGCCGATTTTAGTGGGGCGTGACACTAAATTACCAGATTACGTCGTGCTGTTTTCGACCATTGGCGGGATTGCGCTCTTTGGCATTAATGGCTTTGTTATCGGACCTTTGGTGGCAGCGTTGTTCATGGCGACTTGGCAAATCTTCATGAAGGACTTTAATGGCGAGCTGTAATGGCTCGCCGCGGCACCACGCCGCACTACCACATAGCACCGATGTTTAGTCGAGCTGCGGTCGCTCATAGCCATGGCTCAAGCCATGCTTACTGAAGACCCATTGCCATACTTGTAAGTCACGCGCGCGGAAAGCTCCGGCGCAGGAAAGCAAGTAGTAACGCCACATCCGATAAAAGGTTTCGTTGTAGTGTTTCTGTAATTCGGGCCAATGTTGCTCAAAATTAGCGCACCAGGCCATGAGCGTGGTGTCGTAGTCGGCACCAAAATTATGAATATCCTCCGTACAAAAGAGCTCCCGAGAAGCATCGTCAATATGGCTAAGGCAAGGTAGTTCACCATTCGGGAAAATATAGCGATTGATCCACGGATCGGTACCGCGGACGTCGCGATTACGCCCAATCGTATGCAATAAAAACAGTCCTTCATCGGCGAGGCAACGCTGCGCAACGCGCATAAAAGTGGCGTAATTCTTTTGTCCAACATGCTCGAACATGCCAATGCTGACGACGGCATCAAAAGGTTCATTGATGTCGCGGTAATCCTGCAAACGAAACTCAATGGGCAAGCCTTCACAAAGTTGCTGGCCCAATTCAACCTGGGCTTTTGACACGGTAAGTCCCACGCATCGCACACCGTAGTTCTCGGCGGCATACTTCATGAAGCTGCCCCAGCCACAACCGATATCGAGCACGCGCATACCAGGCTTGAGTTGCAGTTTACGGCAGACCAGCTCAAGTTTATCGCGTTGCGCGGCGTCAAGATCTTGCGCGCGCTGCCAATAACCGCAGGTGTAGACCATGCGTTCATCAAGCATTGCTCGATAGAGGTCATTCCCTAAATCGTAATGGTGTTGACCGACTTGCCAGGCACGACGGGAACTTTGTAAATTCAGAATGCGTGCCTTCAAATGGTGCCAGAGGAGTTTCAACGGGCGAATATGCTCACCAAGACTAGCGCGTAAAATACGCTGAAAGAGGACATCGAGCTGCTCACAGTCCCAGTCGCCGCGCATGTAAGCCTCACCAAGGCCAAGGTTGCCTCGTGCAAGAACATCGGCATACATGGCTGTATTGTGTACTTGCAGGTCCCAAGGGCGGGAACCATTCAGTTGAACATCCGCTTGTTGTAACAATTGAGCGATATAAGCTTCAGTTTTCATAACGCCTCCGCAGGTTGCCACTAAGTGTAGCTAAGCTGACAAAAAATGCAGCTAAGCGCAGGAAAGTTCTAGCTTAGTCAGAAACGGACTAGACTATTCATCATTAGCACCGTAGGGTTTCATAAAGAACACGGAAGAGGCAAGGTATGCGTAATCTAGTGATGGTGATTTTAAGTAGCGGCTTGTTAGTTGGCTGCGCAACGTCGGTCGAACGCTTTCCAACAGCGGATCTTGAGCGCAGTAAGCAGGTTGAATTCATGCAACCTTATGAATTGTCGCGTACGGACGTTGAATTCGTAGATTTAGGTGTGGTGCGCGGCGAGTCTTGCCAGCGGCCATTACTGGACGGCCAAGCGTCGCAAGAAGAAGCCATGATTGCGATGAAATTAGCCGCTGCGGACAAACAAGCGAATCGCATCGTATTAAAGCGTTGCCAGCAAGATAGTGACGGTGGTTGCACCGCGCGTTGGTGGTGCGAAGGTACCGCTTTTCAAGCGCAACCGTTACAATAGAACAAGCTAAACACGTAAGCGGTGAAGGAGTAGTTTATGCGTAATGCGCATCGTCCGATCGATTTGATTGGTCAGACTGACATGATCAGAGTCCGTTCGTTGTCGGAACTTACCGGTTGTGACATCTGGTTGAAACTGGAGTCGCAAAACCCAGGTGGCTCCATCAAAGATCGTGCGGCGCTGCAAATGATTCAAGATGCGCTGGCGAGCGGCGAGCTGGAACCAGGAATGACAGTGGTTGAAGGCACCGCAGGCAATACCGGGATCGGTTTAGCCATTGTGGCGCGGTCATTGGGCCTCAATATGTTGGCGGTGATGCCAAACGATCAATCTCCTGAAAAAGAGCGCATGATTAGTTTGCATGGTGCCCAACTCAAGACGGTTGATCCGGTGCCGTTTCGCGACGATAACCACTTTTATCATACGGCCCGCAAACTTGCCGAAAGCCGTGATGATTACTGGTGGGCCAACCAGTTTGAAAATACCAGTAACGCGCGAGCACATTACCTGACCACGGGGCCGGAAATCTGGCAGCAGACCAACGGTGCAGTGGATATTTTTGTATCGGTTGCCGGAACTGGCGGTACTATTGCGGGTAACTCTATGTATTTGAAAGAACGTAATCCTGACGTGCAAGTTTGGCTTACCGATCCCGATGGCTCTGGTATTTATAGTTTTTTGAAGCAGGGCGAGTATGTTGCCAATGGCGGGTCTTTTACTGAAGGCATCGGCATTATGCGTCTGGTCGAAAACTTTAAACAAGCGCGCGTCGATGCTGCGGTTAATTTACCCGACCAAGACTTACTGGCATTGTCACGTTATGTGCGTGATCAGGATGCGATTGTGCTGGGCAGTAGCTCGGCACTCAACTTAGCCGGTGCGCTGCAAGCAGCGGCGTTACATGGACCGGGTAAAACCATTGTGACGTTTGCCTGTGACCTAGGCGAGCGCTCGGCGAGTAAGCTCTACAATAAAGACTATTTGAAAAGTCGCGGTCTCAACCTCGATCTTAAACCTATCAGTGAAATGTTGGCGCGCTATCGTGATAGCGGCGAACGGGTGTGGTACAAGCCTAGCTAAATGTTAACCGCATGCGGTAACCGTCGGCATGTCCTGGATAGTAGTCCGGAAGTAAATCCACAACTTCAAAATCATAGCGGCGATAGAGTTCTATCGCCG
Organism: Pseudidiomarina homiensis; assembly: GCF_003987225.1. GTDB lineage: Bacteria > Pseudomonadota > Gammaproteobacteria > Enterobacterales > Alteromonadaceae > Pseudidiomarina > Pseudidiomarina homiensis. The sequence goes on along the minus strand of NZ_PIPX01000003.1, from coordinate 136,238 downwards.
CTTGATTATCAACTTTAACCTCAAGCGAGAGCGCTGTGGCGCCGTGCCTTTTTGCCAGCTCTATGGCATGCTCTAACAGCATCCTGCCAACGCCCTTACCGCGGGCAATAGCGGCGACAGCGATGGAATAGAGACGCCACACCTTACTATTTTTACGCGTTAGTAACAGGCTGTACCCTAACAGTTGTTGGTGCTCATAGAGCACAAATAGATGCGCACTTGGGCTAGTGATAAGTCGGCGAAAACTTTGCCGACCAAGCTGACTGTAATCAAAAGTTGCGGCCTCCAGGGCAACCAACTGAGTTAAGTCGTTCGTTGTGGCGGCACGCAATGTCGGGGTCATCACTTTTCATCCAAGCGTCGTGCGAAGTCGCGCATAATGATGTAATAAAGCTCGTCACCCAAGAGTAAGTCTTCAACACCGGCGTCAATGGACGGATTATCGTTAATTTCAATGATCACCGGTCCCTTGGTGGTAACTTTCATGTCGACACCGTACAGTCCATCGCCGATGAGCCGTGTTGCTTGCAGCGCGGTCTTGATGACTTCTTTCGGTACTTGGTGTACGCCAACGGTTTCAAAACCGCCGGATTTACCGCGACTACTGGCACTCGCATGATTGTAGATCTGCCAATGGTTGCGAGCCATCAAGTACTTGCAGGCGTAAATGGGGCGATTATTGAGTACGCCAATGCGCCAGTCGAACTCTGTACGAACAAACTCTTGCGCCAATAAGATCGTCGATTTTTCAAAAAGATCGGCGGCGATCGCCTTAAGTTCGTCGATATTCTCCGCTTTTTCGACCCCAATCGAGAACGACCCGTCGGGGATCTTAAGCACAACTGGATAGCCGAGTCGTTCGCCAATCGCTTGATAGTCAATGGATTGTTGGCTCAGCAGTAGCTCAGTACGCGGCGTGGGAATGTTGTGCTTATCCAGCAACTCCTTCAAGAAAACTTTATTAGCGCATTGCAGGATCGAGTGCGGTGTATCGATGACCACCATGCCATTCGCTTCAGCTTTCTTGGCAAAGTGATAGGTATAGTGGTTGATGCGCGTGGTTTCGCGAATAAAGAGCGCATCGAACTCCAACAAGCGATTGTAGTCCTCGGCCGTAATAAGCTCCGCGTCAATGTCCGCTTCTTTCGCCGCCTTAATGAATTTCTGCAATGCCTTTTTGTCACTGGTCGGAATCGCTTCTTCGGGATCATGCAAGATCGCCAAGTCATAGCGATACTCTTTTGGCGTGCGCGCTTTACGCCAGACGCGTTTGCTAAAGCTATCTAGCGCATTCCCGAAGAATGTTTGTTGGGCGTCGTCGAGTTCACCAAGGTGACCAGCACCAATATTGGTGATAAACCAGCGCCCTTGATGGCTAAACTCGACCCATAGGATCGGGCACGGATAACGATCAAAAATTTGTCGCGCGAAACTGCTTAGCTGCGGGTTCTCGGCTTGGCCAAAGCATACCAGCACACGTTGTGTTGCGGCGGTGGACTGCTGACCAAGATACTTACTGATTTGTTTGTCGGTATTGGCCGGCAGCACCAGTTGGTAGTGCGAGAAGTTCGCCAGATCATTAATCGTGGTTACCGATGGCAACACGCGTTGGCCACGCGCCTCGGCGAGTAAACTGACATAATAACCGGTCGACAAATAGCTTAAGTCACCGCACAAATTCAGAATTTGCGCACGTGCTTTGGCGTTTTGCTGGAGTAAATACTCGCTCGCGGTAACGATAGATTGGCTGGGGTAATAAGGTTGCCAATCGGTAATATCATCAAGGATGATCAAGGCTGCATTTTGCATAAAAACTCCGCACTAGAATTGCGCGCATATTTACGGCTAAATTGACGAAAATACAAGTAAAATTTTCATCTAAGCTTTACAAAAAAGGGTAGCAGATAAAAACCATTAAGCTATGCTTAAATTCAGCGTTAACTTAGGGGGCAAAAGGATGCTGACTTTATTAGCTAGGCTATTGAAAGCGCTCAATTCTGAGTCCGGCGCATGGGCGTTAGCGATTGCCTTTGTGCTCGGTATGATTATGGGGTTCACGCCGTTATGGCGGGTGCATAATCTGGTGATTTTACTTGTTGCTCTCCTCTTCCGTGTCAATTTATCCGGCTTTATTTTGAGTTTTGTCCTTTGTTCGGGGCTTGCGTACCTGTTAGACCCTGTTTTTCATAAGATTGGCTTTGCCATTTTAGCCGCGGAGAGCTGGCAGCCGGTGTGGCAGAATATGTACGATTCAGCCTTTTGGCGCGTGGTGCAATTTCACCATACGATTACCTTAGGGAGCCTCGTTCTTAGTTTTGCCTTTGCACCGATTCTGGCGCTGGTTAGTTTTTGGATTGTGAGTCAATATCGCCAGCGCATTCAGGCTTGGTTTAATAAGCTAAAAATCGTGCAGGCACTCAAGGCGAATCGCTTCTACACGATTTATGCGAACTTAAGGGGGTAAGCACATGGAACAGCATACCGTTCGTCGCAGCGCTTTTCGCTGGCCTGGTCTGGTCGCATTTCTCGTTATTGTCGGTGTGATTGCTGCGTTTTCGTGGTTGTTGCTCGACACCATTTTAAAGTGGTCGCTTGAGCGTACCTTGGGCACATTAAACGGTGCTGAGGTAAATATCGCTGAGGTTGACCATCAATGGGTACCGTTAAAAATCCGCATGAGTGATATTCAGGTTACCGACCCAGCGCAACCAGAGTTTAATCGGGTGGCCATCGGCGAAGCTTCTGGTGAGTTAAATTGGGAACAACTTTTGATGGGGCGTTTCCATTTTGAAGAAGTTGTGAGCACTGGAATCCGTGTCCACACTGAGCGTGACAGTGCAGGTGAAGTCTACCAACTACCGGATAAATCGCAGATGCAAAACTGGTTCGGCGAGAACATGGCTGACCTGCAACTGTCGATGCCATCGCTAGACGATGTTATGGCGCGGGTGGATTTGCGTACCCCAACGGCCATCAGTGAAGCGAAGGAAAGTTTTGAAACTCAGCGCCAAAGAGTTAAAGAGTTGATGGAAAAACTTCCGAGCAAAGAAAAGCTTAGCCAGTATGAAGCGCAGATGAAGGAATTATCTGAAGGTGATATTTCTACCCCTGCACAGTTGCAGCAACGCAAAGAAAAGTTCGAGCAGCTGAAAGAACAATTTGCCTCTGATCAAAAGGCTCTGAAAGAATTTAAGGAAGTTGCGAGCACCGCCGTCGCTGAATTAAAAACGCAAATGCAGAAAGTCAAAGCAGCGCCACAGCACGATCTTGATCGGGTTGGCGAACTCATGCAATTGAACAGTGATGGCTTAAGTGAAATTACTGCCGTTCTTTTTGGTGAGCAGGCGCGACGTTGGGCTGACTACATGTTGCTGGCCTATGAGCAAGTCATGCCGATGTTACAGCGATCAGCCGATGAGACCGCTGTTGAGCCCCCACGAGGCGAGGGTATTTGGTTTTCATTTACCGGTGCTGATGCACCACCTGATTTTTTAATTAAAAAGGCGCGAACCGAGTTTGCCGTGGGGCCAACGGTACTCGATGTCGACTGGGAAAATATTACCCATCAACATGAGCAACTCGGACAGCCGACGGTTTTCCGTGCACGAGGAGAAAATAACGACTTGTGGACGCTATTGCAGCTTAATGGTGAGTTGGCACTCACTGCCGAGGGCTTCGATGCGCGTCAACAATGGAAGGTACAGGGCGTTAACCTAGCCAGGACCGCGTTAAGTGAACGTAGCGAACTTGCCGCAACCATCTTATCTGCGCTGTTAGATAGTGAGGGGAATATTGCCTTGCGGGACAGTCAATTTGACGGTAATGCCATTCTGCGCCTTGCGAATATGACCATTGAAGCAAATGCCGAAAACCAGTGGGCGCAGGTCATTGCGAAGGCTTTAGAGAGCTTGAATCGTCTCGATATTAACGCTGACATCAAAGGTGCGTTAATGTCTCCTGACTTTAAGTTAAGCTCCGATCTCGATCGTCAGTTAGGGCAGGCCCTCAAAGCTGCGGCGATGGACGCTGCTGGCAGTGAACTAACCGAGTTGCGGCAACGATTGACGACGCAGTCAGATGGCTTTGTCGGCGAGTACGGTGATGACTTAAGCGAGTTGTCAGGCTTACTCACCGACGCCGAAAACCGTGAAGAGCGTCTCCAAAGCTTACTCGAAGCGAAACTTCAGGATAAGCTCGAAGACAAAGTGAAGGACAAACTCAAAGGCATTCTCGGCGGCAACTAGACTAGCAAAGGGCGCCGAAGCGCCCTTTTTATTCACTCTCCAAAAATGCTCGTAACTCTTCAGCTTTACTCGGAATCGAAAAGAGCCCATCCAGATGCCCCCAGATGCCCTCGATTTCACTGTATTGCGGATCCTTGCCTTGCTGCTTCAGTACTTCCACTACCTTTCTGGCGAGATAAGGCTGTAGCAACAAATCATTGGTCGCCGGCATAAACAATGTTTTTGCTTTCACTTTTGCCATCGCACTGGCTAAGTCACCATCATGACCAGCGACAAACAGCTGATTCGCCCGAACCAGATAAAGTAAGTGATTACCATCTGCTAGTGGCGCACGGTTCGCGGAGTTAGCAAAAAGATAATCCAGCACAGGAGTGCTGTTCAGGACACTCTCTAACGCGGTTTCTGGCATCACTTCAGGCTGTGGCGCACGCATGTTCATAATCACTGGGTGCATGGCTTGCTGTGTGATCATGGCCAACGTACTGGTAATACCGGTCAATGGCGCTTCGCCACCGTAATAATCGCCACCGTTAAAGTTAGGGTCGTGCTTGATCGGGCGCGCCCAATGTTCAAGCGCCATAATTGTCCACGCATCCATGGCTCCAGCACCAATCACCGAGACCATGCGTTCGACCATGTCAGGATAGGCCACCGACCATTCGAGCGCTTGCAGCGAGCCCATAGATGCGCCAACCACTGCATGCAATTTCTCAATACCTAAGCTCTTGAGTAGCTCGTGCTGCACGTTAACAAAATCACGAATGGTCACGACTGGAAAATCAAGACCGTACGGTTCGCCGGTTGCTGGATTCATCGAAGCTGGACCGGTGGTAATGACGTTAGGGTCGTTGGGAAACGCATTGACTAAGGTATCAGAGCTGATGACGAAATATTTATTGGTATCGATGGCCTTACCAGGACCAATGATACTGTCCCAATAACCTGGCATCATGTCGTCAGCGGCGTATTTACCAGCCGCATGGCTATTCCCAGAGAAAAAATGGGTGATAAGAATCACATTATCTTTCGTCTCGTTGAGTTCGCCGTAGCTCTCCCAGCCAATGGTAACTTGCGGGATAACTTCGCCACCCAATGTAGTGTAGTTGTCAAAGCTAAAACGTTGCTTTTCAACCAACATCGGCACAGCTGTTTCTTGTGCTGCACAGCTGACGCTGAACAGCACACTGCAAACAATCAGAAAACCAATCAGTAAACGTTGCATAAGGAGCTCCTAGTTAGCGTCCTGAGATTCGATAAGGTAGTTTTGGTAATGCTTACGCAGTTCGTTTTTCACGAGCTTGCCGGTACCAGTGTGGGGTAACTCAGTAACGATGAGTATGTCGTCAGGCATCCACCATTTTGCGATTTTACCCTGCAAGAATTCGTACAGTGTGGCTTTATCCAATTGGTGGCCTTTGTTCGGCACCACCAGTAAAAGTGGTCGCTCATCCCATTTTGGATGTTTAACACCAATCACACAGCTTTCGTTAACGGCCGGGTGTTGGCTGCAAATATTTTCGATATCGAGCGAGCTTATCCATTCACCGCCGCTCTTGATCACATCTTTTTTGCGATCGACCACTTTCATGTAGCCTTGCGCATCAATCACCGCAATATCGCCAGTGGCAAGCCAGCCCTCGGCAAAAGTGTCTGGGTCATCACGTTGAAAGTAGCTACTGGCTATCCATGGTCCGCGCACCCGCAATTCGCCGCTGGTCTCACCGTCGTGTGGCTGCGGTTCGCCGTCAGCGTTGACGATCTGCATGTCAACGCCGAAGCATGCACGTCCAGCGGTGGTTTGGATGCGGTAGCGTTGCTCGGTTGGTAACGCCATGAGACTGGGTTCCGGCGGCGCTGAGCAGGCCAACGGGCCGGTTTCCGTCATTCCCCAAATGGGTTGCCAGTAGACGTCATACTGTTGGTCAAAGGTTTTCACTAGACCAAGTGGCGAGGCTGCCCCCCCTACACAAACCCGCTCCAGCGAAGGCACGTTTAGGGATTTTTCACTTAAGTGATTATGCAAGGTCAACCAGATCGTCGGCACCCCGAGCCCAACGTTGACGTGTTCCTTGGTGATCAATTCATGCATGTCGGCGCCACTCATACCACTACCGGGTAACACTAGCTTAGCGCCTGCTAACGGCGCCGCATAAGGTGCGCCCCAAGCTCCAGCGTGATACATCGCTACCATCGGCATGAGCACGGTGTTGGCGCGTAAGTCTAATAACTCAGCACTGGCGGTGGCTTGGGCATGTAACACCATCGCTCGATGTGAGCTGAGCACACCTTTCGGATGGCCGGTGGTACCAGAGGTATAGCAAAGTAGCGCGGCGGTATCTTCATGCAGCGCAGGCCATGTATAGGTTGTGGGTTGGTCAGCGATGAATGGTTCGTAGGCGTACAGTGGCGTAGCAACCTCAGCAAGTGCTGGTTGTTGCTTGCTCTCGGCCAACACAACCACACCCTTTAAGTTCGGCAATTGGGCGACAACAGCATTCGCGAGTTCCGCAAAGCACGCGTCAACAAATAACCATTGCGCATCAGCATCCTGCATAATCCATGCAATTTGCTCGGCCAAGAGACGCGGGTTAACCGTGTGCAGAACCGCCCCGATGCCACTCACCGCATAATAAAGCTCAAGGTGGCGGTAGGTATTCCATGCCAAGGTGGCGACGCGTTCACCGGGCTTGATTTGCAACTCGTCGAGGGCATGTGCAAGTTGGCAGGTGCGCGCATAGCAATCTTGATAAGTGTAGCGATGAATATCACCTTCAATACGCCGACTAACAACTTCTTGCTGCGGGTGGCGACGCACACCATGACGCAGCAGATCAATGATCAATAGCTGGCTCGGCTGCATTGCTGCAGCCATCACCGGTGCGGATTCTTGGGTTGTTTCAAACATGAATAACGACCTTCGCTTAAAACAGTTGAACTTAGAAGAAGTTGAACAACGCAATTGCGATGCTCAAGCCAATAAATGGCACTACCACTGTCACCGCAGCCACCGGCCAGTAGGCCGCCTGATGCGTTTCATTACAGATAGCGCGAATGGTCGTGACCACGTAGCCATTGTGTGGCAAGGAATCTAATGCGCCCGATGAAATGGCCACGATACGGTGGAGCTGGTCGGGATTGACGCCTTGGTCCATATAGTGCGGACCGATTTCCGGTAAGGCTATTGCTTGGCCGCCCGAGGCTGACCCGGTGAGGCCGGCGATCACGCTGACAGCAACCGCGGCGCCAACCAATTCGTTGCCAGGCAAGCTGGTCATGAAGGTAACGGCGTCGGCGAAGGCCGGAGTCACTTTGGCAATACTGCCAAAACCAACCACAGCCGATGTATTACCAATCGCAATGAGCGCACCGGTTGAAGCTTCGCCGACCGCTCGTGACATATTCTGAAAATAGCGAAAGTTGATGATCGCAATGGCTAAAACGCCGCCGCTCAAGGCGATAATCAGGGCATTTTGTTTCAAGTCTTCATGGAAGAGGAAGCTTAAGGTCAGCACTACAATTAAAGGAACTAAACCACTAATGGGCGAGGGCAATTCCCGTTCAACCAGCTCAGGATCGCTGGCGCGTTGTTGAAAGCTTTCACCTCGCGACACCGCGGCTTTGATCATTTTTGAGAGCCACCAATAACCGATGACGAACATAATGACGGCGACCACTAATGATACTTCCCAGGCAGCATAGGGAGAGGTGCCGAGGTATTGAATCGGGATCCAGTTCTGAATTTCTGGTGAACCGGCAGAGGTCATGGTGAAGGTGACTGAGCCGAATGCCAGCGCCGCCGGAATGAAGCGCCGCGGTAAATCAGCATCTTTAAAGAGTGCTAATGCCATGGGGTAGACCGAGAAGGCTACGACAAAAACACTCACACCGCCGTAGGTCAAAATGGCGCAGGCCAAGACCACTGCGAGTACTGCTTGTTTTTTGCCGAGCTTGCCGATGATCCAGTGGGCCACGCTGTCGGCGGCACCGGTATCTTCCATGAATTTACCAAAGAGTGAACCCAGTAAGAACATGAAAAACCAAGCGGCGACGAAACTAGCAAAGCCATCCATGTAGGCACTGACGAAGTTAATGTCACCTTGAAATAAGGGAACGCCACTGGTGAGCGCTACAATGACGGCGCATAATGGCGCGCTGATAAAAAGGTTCATGCCGCGCAGCGTAAGTACAATAAGAAGCACTAGGCCGCCGACTAATCCAATCATGCTTAACATGCATTACCTCGTTGTTATTATTTTTGACAGCAACATCATGCGTGAGACGCTGTTTAATTTACATAGTACTAACGTACAGAATACAAACTTGATTCTTTGCGCTAGGGTAAGCCTGCCATAAAAAAAATGTGCTCCGAAAGCACTTAACGATAACAGTACAACAATAACAGTTACCGGGAGAATGACACCATGAGTCAACCCAAGTTTCGACATTCCTTACTGGCCTTAGCAGTAGCGTCAGTGGTCAGTATGCCAGCGTACGCTCAACAGGATGAGCAAAGCGAAGAAAACGAAGCGAAAGCCTTAGAGCGTATTGAAGTTACCGCCCGCCGCAAAACTGAAAGCTTGCAAGATGTGCCAGTCTCGGTGTCATCGTTTAGTGCTGGCGATTTGGAAGAAGTAGGTGTTGAAGACATTACTGAGCTGCAGCAGCGGATTCCCAATGCGACGATTCAAGTAAGTCGCGGCACCAACTCAACATTAACCGCGTATATTCGCGGCGTCGGACAACAAGATCCGCTGTGGGGTTTTGAACCAGGTGTTGGTGTTTACATTGATGATGTTTACATCGCGCGGCCACAAGGCGCAGTTCTTGAAGTTTTTGACCTCGAGCGCATCGAAGTACTACGCGGACCGCAGGGCACGCTGTACGGTAAGAATACCATCGGTGGTGCACTGAAGTATGTCACCAAAGAACTCACTGGTTATGACGAGCTATCGGTGCAAGGTACCGTTGGCAGCTACAACCAACGTGACCTTAAAATCTCTGGTCAGACGGCCCTAGGCGACAACTTTTATGTAGGGGCGGCGATTGCCTCGCTACAACGTGATGGCTTTGGCGAATACGTTAATACCGGTGATGACAACTACAACAAAGACTTATTGACCTATCGTGTCTCAGCCAAATGGCTTATCAATAACGCTATGGACCTGAAGTTTGCGTATGACAAAACGGAAGATGAGTCGAACGCGAAAGGCGCCTACCGTTTGCAAACCAGCGCCATTACAGGGCAAGAGCCGTATGCCGACGTGTATAACTCCAACACCGCAATGCCGGTTGATAACATCGTCGAGACTGAAGGCTGGTCGTTGACGTTCAACTGGGATGTCGATGCGAACTGGGGCTTTAAATCGGTGACCGCCAGCCGTGAAGGCTACACCAATACCAATATCGACTTTAACTCGACCGGTGAACCGATCTTCATGGTACCGGCGATTTATGAAGATGAGCAGTTCACCCAAGAGTTCCAACTAAGTTACAGCAACAATCGTGACTTTGACTTTGTTGGTGGCGTCTATTTTTATGATGGCGAAGCTTGTGGTGTGTTCGGTACGGTGCTGCCAATGTATCTGGCTGCCCTGGGCGGCGTTACCGTGGATAACGGTGGCTGTGTAGATACCGATAGCTTGGCATTCTATGGTCAAGGTACCTACCAAATGAATGACGACTGGAGCCTAACGCTCGGTGGTCGTTACACCAAAGACGAAAAAGAAGCTGATGTCTTCCGTTACACTTATTTAGGTGTGCACTATATCAATGATGGCACTGTCGGTACTGCCTATGACCCAGCGCAAGTTCGCGCCGCGTACGGCGATCCATTTGCAGTGAACTCTGAGTTTAATAGTGGCGGTGACTGGAGTCGTTTCTCGCCGCATGTTGCAGTGAACTTCCAAGCGACTGATGACGTGATGTTGTATGCGAGCTACAGCAACGGCTTTAAGTCGGGTGGTGTGGATATGCGCGCGGATAAGTCGCTCAACCCCACCATTGATGAGCCTTACGATCCAGAAATCGTCGACACTTTCGAGTTTGGTATGAAGTCTGAATTACTGGACGGCCGCATGCGTCTGAACAGTGCGGTGTTCTTCTCGGACTACACTGACATGCAGGTGACCGTGCAACGTGTTGTGGAAGCAGGTATCTCTTCACAAGTCTTGAATGCCGGTGAATCGACGGTAAAAGGTTTTGAAGTTGAGACCGTCTTTGCCGCAACCGACAGCCTGAACTTTACGGCGATGTTGGGTTACATCGATGCTGAATTCGATGCCGTTGTCTACACCGAGCCAGCGACCGGAGAGACCACCGATGTAACGGATGCATGGTCATTCCAAAACACCCCTGAACTCACCTACAACCTCGGTTTCAATCAAACCTTTGAGTTGGAAAGTGGACAGATCGTATGGTCGGGTAACTATGCGTTCCGTGATGACGTGCAAATGTTTGAAGCCGCCTCGCCGCTTGACCAAGACAGCTATGGTCTCTTGAATACAAGTATCGTTTGGTATTCAAACAGTGGTCAGTGGAATGTTGGGCTACATGGTAAAAACCTAACCGACGAAGAGTATCGTGTTGGTGGTTATAACTTCGGCCCAACCTTCGGTGATGACGCTGTCGTTGGCTTCTATGGCGACCCGCGTACCATCTCCCTGTCAGTGGGGTACAAGTTCTAAGCCCCCTGTTACAAGTGGTTACTTACTATCGGTGAGTTGATGGTAGGTAACCACTGACTTTTCTCTCTGGACACGCTAGCATGGTCATCAGTCTTAACCAATCCGAAACATCTATGGCTCGTGCAGTTATTGCTGATGATCATCCTTTATTTCGTGCAGCGCTAAAGCAAGCGCTGGTGGAAACCCTTTCCACTGATATCGCTGAAGCAGCAAGTTTTCCGCAGTTACTCGATGTTTTGCAGCAACAACCGCAACTTGAGCTGGTGCTGCTCGACTTATCGATGCCTGGCAACAAAGGTTTGTCGGCGATAACTTCGCTACGGAGCCGCTACCCAGACATCCTTGTTGTGGTGGTGTCGGCCAATGAGCAGTTGTCGGTCATTCGGCAGGCGATGGCCTTTGGCGCCAGTGCCTACATTCCGAAATCCATGCCGCTCGCTGAGCTGCAGGCAGCGATTCATCACGTGCTCGCTGGCGACACTTGGTTACCTGCGCATTTGCGCGACGCAGTCGCCAATAATGAAGCAACGCCTGAAGTGGATTTTGCGCAACGCCTAGAACTCCTGACGCCACAGCAATACCGGGTGCTCGAATGTTTAGCCGACGGCTTATTAAACAAGCAAATCGCCTATGAGCTGAACGTCCAAGAAACCACTATCAAACAGCATGTTTCGGCTATTCTGCGCAAGTTGGAAGTGACCAATCGCACGCAAGCTGGAATTGTGTTTAAGCAAATGTTGAGTGTTCCCGATCGTCATTCTCTGGTTGCTGACAACCAAGATTAATTCTGCAAATAACGCTTCAAAAGTCTACGCAGCGCCGCTGGCTTTAAGGGTTTTGGCATAAAGCCAGCCTGCGCGGCAATCGCCTGTTCGCGCAGCACCTCATCTGGATCAGCGGAAATGACAATCGCATCAAGCTCCGCAAGTTGCGGTTGCTGGCGCAATTGATGAAGCACCTCAATGCCAGTCACGTTATTGTCCAAATGGTAATCGACGATTAATAAGTCAGGTTGTGCTTGGCCAGCATCACGTTGCAAGTTATCGGCGTTAACCGCACTGGTAACCTCAGCCCCCCAGCTTTCCAATAGCTGTTGCACAGCGGCTAGCATGCGCGTGTCATTATCGATAAGCCAGAAAGACCTGCCTTGCAAAAAGCTTGCCTCGCTGATGGGGTGGGGGGTAGCTGTGGGAACGCTGGTGCTACGCCAACGCTCGACGGGCAGCAACATCGAAAAGTCAGTACCTTGGCCGACCTTAGAGTTCACCTGCAGAGGAATCTCTAGTAGTTGCCCGAGGCGTTCGACAATGGCGAGTCCTAAGCCGATGCCTGGATTATCGCCTTGCGGCGAAACTTGATGAAACTCACGGAAGATCGCCTTCAGTTGATCCGGCGGAATGCCTTGACCACTATCGATAACATGCATACGGACCGCCTTGTCACTACGTCGACAGCCCACCAAAACTTTGCCTTTATGGGTGTAGCGAACTGCATTGGAAAGCAAGTTCTGTAACATCCGACTGAGTAGCTTGCGGTCGGTGTAAACTTCGGCGTTACAAGGAACATAGTGAATTTGCAGGCCTTTTTCGGCAGCGATAACACGCTGTGCCTCTACCACTGGCGCAATGACCTCATGCAAGTTTACGCGCTGTTTATTGACCGGTAAGTTGCCCGCTTCAAGTCGCGTCATATCCAGCAACATCGTCAGCAGCTCCTCGGCATTCTGTAACGACTGTTGGATTTGTCGGGCCAGGACGCCGTGCTCGCCATCAAGTCGTTGGCGCAACATGTCACAGAATAGCGTTGCGGCATTAAAGGGCTGCATTAAGTCATGACTAACCGCGGCGAAGAAGCGCGTTTTACTCTCGTGCGCCCTCTCCTCAGCTTGTTTGGCTAACAATAACTGTTGGGTACGATCGGCGACGCGTTGTTCGAGTTCGCGGTTGATGTCTTCGAGCTGTTCTTGCGCAGCTACCAGCTCGGTAATATCGGTGTAAGTCGTCACAAAGCCACCGCCTGGCATCGGCGCGCCTTGTAATTCGATATGGCGTTCGCCTTGCTGTCGTTGATACCGATAAGCGCTGCCCGAGCGCAGGTAATTCAAGCGTTTGTCGACTTCACGCTCAAGATCAGCGGCGTGGCCACGTCCGAGTAAGCCGCGTTCTGCGTTGTAGCGCAGGAGCTCGGCGACCGGCATACCGGCATTGAGAAAGCCTTTCGGATAGCTGAAGATTTCCTCGTAACGTTGATTCCAAGCGACCAAACGCAAATCTTGGTCGACCACACTAATACCTTGCGGGATATTTTCTACCGAGGCTTGTAATAATTCGCGATTGAATTTGTACAGTTGCGAGGCTTGTGTGGCCCAGTTGACGACCTGCGAAATAGGCATCGCAGGTTGCTGCGTGACGGCTTCCAACAAAATTCGACTGGCGGCACTACCAATGACCGCTGCGAGCTCGCGCTCAACACGGGCCAATATCGGTGTGGGTACCCAGTCTTCGGAGTCGGCACTGGTAAGATCAAGTTGCGCACGCTGCTGCAGGCGCTCAATTTCTACGGAATCAAAAAAACGCGCCAGAACTTGTCGCAACCGCCCCCAGTTGATGGGCTGATGTTGATAAAGCTCTTGGTGATGCAAGGTAGGGTTAGTCCAGTCGCGGCGCTGACTTGGCGGGGTACGTAAACTGGTTAACCATGAAACAGCAAGATACAAGCCTAAGTTACAGCCCAGACTCAGTAGCACCCCGTTTGCGAGTTCTACATCGAGTAAATCGCGGGAACTGGCCAACGAGGGCCAAAAGAGTAACCAGCCCCACAATGCGGTACCGGCCAGCAAGCCACTGACCACGCCATAATAACTGCCGCGTCGCCAGACCAGGCCGCCGAGCAGCGCTGGTGCCAGTTGCGCAAGGAGTGCCAAAGACAGTAAGCCGGCGTTAACCAGCGGCAAATTCGCTTCGGTGAGTTTGTGAAAACCGAACGCTAAGACGATGATGGTGGCTATGGTCGACCGCCGGATCGTCAAGATACGATTCGGTGTGAAGGTCAATTTGCGTAGTTTTCGCTGTGTAAGTTTAAGCCACAGCGGCATAATGACATCGTTCGACATCATGATGCTGAGTGCGAGTGTGGCGATAATCACCATGCTGGTCGCCGATGCCAAGCCACCGATAAAGGCGACCGCAGTAATTGTTGGCTCGTCGGCCAGCAGCAACAGTTGTAGCATGAAGGTGTCTTGCTGGGCGGCTTGCGGCACCAGTAACAGACCGGCAAGTGAAATCGGCAAAATAAATAAGTTAATGGCAAATAGGTAAAGCGGAAAAGCCCAACGGGCGGTACGCAACTCTTCTGGGTCGGTGTTTTCGATGTAACTTACGTGAAATTGTCTAGGCAAGCAGAACATCGAGATCGCACCCAGCAGCACATGCGTCACATAGATGAAAGCGCCATTGGATTTGCCCTGCATCACTGTAGCTATTTCTGGTTGTTGTGCGGCTTGGGTAAATAAGTCGCCGACGCCATCAAACATGGTGTAGCTGACAAACAAGCCGACCAGTAGAAAGGCGCCGAGCTTGATAACCGATTCAAAAGCAACCGCATCCATAAGTCCAGAATGCTGTTCAGCGAGGCTTAGGCGGCGGGTACCAAACAAGATGGCAAAGCCCATCATCGCTAAGGCGACGAGTGCGGCAACGTCACCAAACCAAGGTAATGGTTGGTCGACTAACCCAGTAACGGTGGCGAAGCTACCGGTGACGGCGCGTAGCTGCAATGCGATGTAGGGGACGATGCCAATCAACGCCAGTAGGGCCACCACGATCGCAAGACTCGATGACTTGCCGTAGCGGTGGCTAATCACATCAGCAATCGAGGTAAGGTTCTTTTGCTTACAAACATGTAGCAAGCGCATTTGCACGCGATGGGCGAACAAAAAGACCGCGATTGCGCCTAAATACGTCGGTGCCATCGACCAGCCGTAATAGGCAGACTGCGTGATGGTTCCGTAAAACGCCCAAGTGGTGCAGTGGATGCCTTGGGCGAGGGCATAGCGATAGGGTTTGATTTCATTCGGTGTTTTGCGTTCACCACGATAGGCGATACTGTAGAGCAACGCGATATACAGTATGGCAAGTATGACGGTGAGCGACGTGGGTAACATGGTTAACGCGACTCACCATGCTCTTGAAATACCGGCAAGTGCCACTGCCAGCGTATTGCGCCAAGGCGCAGCAGTAATGTGACAACACCACCGACTAACAGGGCCAGTAGCGGACTGTAATCAGCAATAAGCACGTAAACACTGGCGCCAATCAAACAGGTTGTGGCGTAGAGTTCGCCTTTTAATACCATTGGAATGTCGCGCGCAAGCACGTCCCGTAACATGCCGCCAAAGCAAGCTGTCATGGTGCCCATGACCACACAGATAATCGCAGGAAACTCAGCCATGTGCGCTTTTTGTGCGCCCATCACCGTAAAGAAGGCCAAGCCGAAAGCATCTGCCGTCAGCAAGGTTTTTTGGTGGATATAATCGCGAAAACGCAGCCAGACGATGGTGCCAAGAGCAGCAACAATAATCGTGTAAAGATAGGTGGGGTCGTAGGCCCAGAAGACAGGCAAATCCAGAATCAAGTCGCGCAGAGTGCCGCCGCCAATAGCGGTGACTGAGGCGAGGACAATCACGCCAAAGCCGTCCATATTTTTGCGGAAGGCCAGCAGCGTGCCGGAAATAGCGAACACCGCAACGCCTAAATGATCAAACCAATAAAAAAAGAGTTCCATGGCGATAATCGACTGTTTTGCTCGATAAAAAACTCAGTTTGGCATGGATTGTGACGGATGCCTAGCAGTCACATGCGAAGATGACTCCCCTTCGCGCGATAAATTCGTTAGAATGCGGGACAATTTTTACAAAAAATTGCGATGTAGGGTTGTTTGTGTAACGAATAGCCCCATCTCAAAGTGATTCAATCTAACTCGATACGAATGAGGAAATTATGGACTTTTTAATCGGTACCGCATACGCACAAGATGGCGCAGCCCAGCAAGGTGGTGGTATGGAGCTTATCTTCATGCTGGTGATGTTCGGTTTAATCTTTTACTTCATGATCTATCGTCCGCAAGCGAAACGCGTAAAACAACATAAAGAACTTATCGCGAGCGTGAGCAAGGGCGACGAAGTATTGATGAACGGTGGCTTGGTTGGTCGCATCACTAAGATCACTGAAGACAAAGACTTTATGGTTATCGCGCTGGCTGAAGGCGTTGAAGTAACCGTGCAAAAATCGGCGGTAACAGCGGTTCTGCCAAAAGGAACCATGAAATCTCTGTAATAGAGATAAGGATGTAACGTGTTAAACAAGTTTCCGCTCTGGAAAAACCTGATGGTCATTGCCATTTTGGCGGTGGCCGCGCTGTATGCTTTGCCAAACTTGTACGGTGAAGACTTTGCGGTGCAGGTATCAGCAACCCGTACGACCACGGTGGATACGCAAGTCTTAGGCAAGGTTGAGGACACATTAGAAGAACTTAACATTGCACCTAAGTCGGTGGTCATGGAAGAAGGTCAGATTCTCGTTCGTCTGAATTCTGATAGTGAACAGTTGCGTGCTCGTGAGGCTATCTTAAAGTCGTTGGGTAGTGATTACGTGGTGGCGTTGAATTTAGCGCCGGCAACTCCTGCATGGCTTGAAGCTCTTGGTGCGACTCCGATGAAGCTCGGTCTAGATTTGCGTGGTGGTGTGCACTTCTTGATGGAAGTCGACATGAACGAAGCCATGCGCAAAATCCTCGGGCAGATGCGTGACACTATTCGTGCTGATTTGCGTGAAGAGCGGATTCGTTACACAAGTGTCGAGCGCAATGGTGATGACTTAACCGTACGCTTGCGTACCCCTGACGATTTTAGCGCTGCCGCGGCCTATCTTGATGGCGCCTACGAAGGCTACATCGTCTTGGAAGACGAAGGTGCACAAGAAATCACCTTGCGCATGACCGAAGCGCAAGTCGCCGAGACACAAGACTATGCGATTTCGCAGAACGTCACCATTTTGCGTAATCGGGTAAATGAGTTAGGTGTTGCAGAGCCTTTGGTTCAGCGTCAAGGCGCTGACCGCATCGTGGTGCAACTGCCGGGTGTGCAAGATACTGCACGCGCGAAAGAAATTCTTGGTGCTACGGCAACGCTTGAGTTTCGTTTAGTGGATACGGAAAACAGTGTCCGCGACGCTGAAATGGGTCGTGTACCTTTCGGTTCTGAGTTGTTCCCAAATCGTAATGGCGGCAATGTGTTGTTGGAAGAGGATGTCATCCTCACCGGTGATCACATCGTTAAAGCAAACTCAGCGTTTGATGAAAACCAACGTCCGTCAGTCAACATCACGCTTGATGGTGCCGGCGGTGACAAAATGTCGTTGGCAACACGCGATAATGTTGGCAACCCGATGGCGACCCTGTTTATTGAGTTTAAGGCGACAGGTGAGCGTGATGGCGAAGGCAACATTATTTTCGAGCGCAAAGAAGAAGTCATCAACGTTGCGACGATTCAGTCGCGGTTAGGCAGTGTCTTTAGTATTACCGGTATCAGCTCGGTACAAGAAGCACAGAACCTCGCGCTACTATTGCGCGCAGGTGCCTTGATTGCACCGATTCAAATCGTTGAAGAACGTACGGTTGGTCCAAGCCTTGGTCAAGAAAACATTGATATGGGTACCCAAGCCATCATTTGGGGCTTTGTATTGGTCTTGATCTTTATGGTGATCTACTACAAAAAATTTGGTCTTGTCGCCAATCTCGCTTTGGCCTCGAACCTGGTATTGATTATTGGCGTTATGTCGATGATCCCAGGCGCGACGCTGACCTTGCCGGGTATGGCGGGTATCGTCTTGACGGTGGGTATGGCGGTTGACGCCAACGTGCTTATCTTTGAGCGAATACGTGAAGAAATCAAAGCCAAGCGGAGTCCGCAGCAAGCGATTCATCACGGTTATGATAGTGCGCTATCAACCATCGCCGATGCCAACGTGACGACACTCATTGCCGCAATTATTTTGTTCGCTATCGGTACGGGACCCATCAAAGGTTTCGCCGTGACCCTAATGATCGGTATCTTAACCTCAATGTTTACGGCTATCGTGGGTACACGGGCTGTTATCAATGCCATCTGGGGTGGCAAACGCATTGATAAGTTGTCGGTTTAGGAGGCCACATGCACGAATTAATTAAAACTAATAAAACCATTCCATTCATGCGCTTTCGTTTTGGCGCATGGATCTTTAGTGGCCTGCTCTTAGCTGCGTCGATTGTCTCACTGGCAGTTAACCAACTTAATTGGGGTCTCGACTTTACTGGCGGTACTGTCATTGAAGTCGGCTACGCGCAACAGGCCAACTTGAGTGAGATTCGCTCAACGCTGGATGCGAATGGCTTCGAAGGCGCTGTGGTACAAAACTTTGGCACCCAACAAGACGTATTGATTCGTCTTGAGCCGCAAGAGGGGGTAAAAGCCCAAGAGGTTGGTGAAAACGTTTTGAGCGTATTGCGCGAGGCTTCAACTGAAGAAGTGGCAATGCGTCGTATCGAGTTTGTTGGCCCTAATGTAGGCGACCAACTGACCGAGCAAGGCGGCTTAGCGATGCTAACAGCGCTTATCTGTATTTTGGCTTATATCGCGTTTCGTTTTGAATGGCGCTTGGCCTTAGGTGCAGTAGGAGCGTTGGCACATGATGTCATCATCACGTTGGGATTGTTTTCCGTTTTAGGACTCGAATTCGACTTGACGGTATTGGCTGCGTTGCTTGCGGTGATTGGTTACTCGATTAACGATACCGTGGTGGTATGCGATCGAATTCGCGAAAACTTTCGTAAATTCCGTAAAGGCGAATCAGAAGAGATTATTGATGGTGCACTGACCGATACCATGAGTCGTACAGTGATCACGTCATTGACGACAGTGTTAGTACTTTTGGCACTGTTCTTCCTTGGCGGTGCACTTATCCATGGTTTCGCTACAGCGTTGCTCTTTGGTGTGTTTATCGGTACTTATTCATCGATTTACATTGCCAGCTCGCTGGCACTTGCCTTAGGCGTAAGTCGTGAAGACCTCATGCCACCTGAAGTAGAAAAAGAAGGCGAAGATCTCGAGCCGATGCCTTAATCGGTAAGCAGGACAAAAGGAGAACGGATGATGCTTGTTGTGTTGTCACCCGCAAAAAATTTGGATTACGAAAGCCCGTTGCCGACTGAAGAGTACAGTCAGCCGCGGCTGCTTGAGTATGCCCAAGAGTTGGTTGACCGTTGTCAGTCGCTAAGCCCGCAAGATCTCTCGTCGCTAATGAAAATCAGCGACAAACTTGCTGGCTTAAATGCTGCACGTTTTGCGGAATGGCATCAGCCGTTTTCTCCGGATAATGCACGCCCAGCCGTCTTTGCTTTTGATGGTGACGTGTATACTGGCTTACAAGCTGAAAAAATGTCTGCTGAAACAATTGCCTTTGCTCAGGAACATTTACGCATTTTGTCGGGTCTATATGGAGTATTACGCCCGCTCGATTTGATGCAGGCATACCGTTTAGAGATGGGAACCAAGCTCGAGACTGCTCGTGGTAAAAACCTTTATGAGTTTTGGGGCAACGTTATTACCGATATGCTGAACGAAGATCTGAAAGCGATCGACAGCTCTATTTTGGTGAATCTGGCTTCGAATGAATATTTTTCGAGCGTCGAGCCGAAGAATTTAACCGCCGAAGTAATTACTCCGGTATTTAAAGATGAAAAAAATGGCCAGTATAAAGTCATAAGTTTCTGGGCTAAAAAGGCGCGTGGCGCTATGGCACGCTACATTATGAAAGAGCAGATCACTGATGTTGCGGGTTTAAAGCAATTCAATGCTAATGGCTACCGCTTCAATGCTGAGCAATCGAGTGACAACGAGCTGGTCTTTCAGCGCGCCGAACGCGATCAGTAGACGCTGGTAAAATTATCTTGAGGAGATGACAATGAGTGATACAGACTTTAATGACCAAACAACGAATGGCGGAAAAGGTAAACTTATCATAGCCTTATTGGTCGTTATTGCGCTTGCTATCGCCATTATTTGGTATCTCTCGCAAGATTCACAGCAACCACCAGAACCAATGGAGCAGCCTGTTGCGGTGACTGAACCAGAGCCAGAGCCGGAACCTGAACTGGTCGCAGAGCCGGCGGAAACAGTGGAATTGGGCGAACCCGAAGAAGAGCCTGAAACGGTCGAACCAGAGCCAGAAAAACCGGCGCGCGAACTGCCTCCTTTACAACAAAGCACCAGCGAAATTGTCGAGCGCTTGCAAGCACAAGAGCAGGCCGTTGAGCCTTTACAAAGCGAGCAATTAATCCGCGATGCAGTGGTGTTCGTTGATAATCTTCGCAACGGCATTGTGGTCAAAGAGGCCGCTGTTGTCGAAGGACCAAAAGCACAATTCCGCGTGTTGGAACAAGATGGCAAGATCTACATCGATCCGCGCTCGTATGACCGCTACAACACCTTAGTTGATTGGTTTGTTAGTCTCGACACTGACGTTCTTGTGGGAATGCTTGAAGATTACCGGCCATTAGCGCAAGAAGCACTGGCGGAAATTGGTTATCCAGATACCGCTCCTGAAGTGGCTATCAATGAAGCCATTACGATGTTGATGGCGACACCGTCGGTGGGTACCGTCATTGAATTAACCGATGAATCGGTAATGTATCGCTTTGCGGACCCTGCTTTAGAAGCCTTACCCGATGCGCAGAAACAAATGTTGCGGCTGGGTCCTGACAATATGCGTCGTGTGAAGCTAAAACTAGAAAGCTTGCGCAGCGCATTAGAGTCAAGTCAATAAACCACGACGATGACACAGATTCCTGAGCACTTGCGTGCCCCGTTACCAACGCGTGGTAATCGGTTCAGTCGTTGGGTAGGTCGTGTTGGTATGCGCTTACTTGGCGGTTGGCGCATTGAAGGCGAGTTACCGAATACCCGCCAAGCTATCATTCCGGTCGCTCCCCATACCTCAAATTGGGATTTTTTTGTCGGTGTTTTTGTGATGCTGGCATTAGGTTTAAAACTGTCTTTTCTTGGTAAGCACACCATTTTCCGCTTCCCGGTGAATGGCCTTCTGCGCTGGCTTGGCGGGATTCCAGTTGATCGGCGCGCTGCACAAGGTGTTGTGGGGCAAATGGTGACTGAGTTTAGTCAACGTCACGAGCTGATTCTCGCATTGGCGCCCGAAGGCACGCGCAAGAAAGTAACTGAATGGAAGAAGGGCTTTATTCACATCGCTAAAGCTGCGCAAGTTCCCGTTGTGCCAGTTGCTATGGACTTTTCAAGGCGCGTTATCGATATCCGTCCGCCAATGCTGATCACGGGTGACATTGATGCTGAGCTAGCGCGCGTGAAGCAAGCGATTGCTCATGCAGAGGGTAAAAATCCTCAACATGCCTGCTAGCAAAATTTGTGCTATTATCGCGCCGATTTCTTTAAAAGGATGCAATCATGAACGTTATTGAAGCTGGCATCGCAGCACCGGGTAAAAAATTTGCTCTGGTGGTTTCGCGGTTCAATCATTTTGTTGTCGATAGTCTTCTCGATGGTGCGGTGCAAACGCTCAAGCACTACGGGCAGGTAAGCGACGATGCGATTACTGTGGTGAAAGTGCCTGGCGCATATGAGTTGCCTTTGGCGGCGAAAAAGCTAGCTGCCAGCGGTAACTATGATGCAGTTATTGCAATTGGTGCTGTGATTCGTGGTGGTACACCCCACTTTGATTTTGTTGCGGGCGAATGTAATAGCGGTTTGAGTCGTGTCATGCACGAGTTCAACATCCCAGTTGCGAACGGCGTTATAACTACCGACACCATTGAGCAAGCCATTGAGCGTAGCGGCACAAAAGCCGGTAATAAAGGTGCAGAAGCAGCTTTAAGTGCGCTCGAAATGGTCAATGTGCTAGAACAGCTTTAAGAGGATAGACAATGAAACCTGCTGCACGCCGTAAGGCGCGTAAATTAGCGGTTCAAGCCATTTATTCATGGCAGTTGAGTGAGAACAGTATGAGCGACATCGAAGCTCAATTTCTCACCGACAATGACACCAGTAAAATCGATGTTGATTACTTTTTGGCACTCGTACGAGGCGTTGCTGGCCAAGTCAAAACACTTGACGAAGCTTTGTCACCTTTTCTTGATCGTCCGTTAACGGAGCTTGATCAAGTTGAGCGTGCGGTACTTCGGTTAGCGGCGTTTGAGTTACGTGAACGTTTAGACGTGCCTTACAAAGTGGCAATTAACGAAGCTATTGAGTTAGCCAAGTCTTTCGGCGCTGATGAAAGTCACCGTTTTGTTAATGGTGTACTCGATAAAGCCATTGACAGTTTGCGCCCGACCCGCAAGTAAGCTTCGCCATTATGGCATTTGGTGAATTTGATCTCATAGCCACTTATTTCACCCAGCGTTGGCCTACTCGCGCTGATGTTGAGCTGGGTGTCGGCGATGACGGCGCCTTGCTTAACGTGCCTGAAAATAACCAACTCGTTGTGGTGACCGACACCATGGTTTCAGGCGTGCATTTTGACCAGCAAACTCCAGCCCGTGCCATTGGCCATAAAATCGCCGCCGTCAATTTAAGTGACTTAGCAGCCATGGGGGCTGAGCCCGCTTGGCTGTCACTGGCCCTGACATTACCGGACATCGATCATGAATGGCTAACCAGCTTTAGTCATGGTTTGCGCGAGATTTGCGATTACTACGGGTGCCAATTGGTAGGTGGCGATACCACCCGCGGACCCTTGAGTATGACGCTTACCGCACATGGCTTCGTGCCCAATGGTTTGGCGCTACGCCGTGATACAGCGAAGCCAGGGGACTGGATCTATGTAAGTGGTACGCTTGGTGATGCAGGCTTAGCATTGGCCTGTCAGCAACAGCGTTGTGCGGTTTCGGATAGTCATTATCGGCGCGTCTTAGAGCGTTTGTACTTTCCTTCGCCCCGAGTTGCCCTCGGACAAAACCTCCGCGAAGTCGCCTCGAGTGCGATCGATATTTCCGATGGTTTGCGTGCCGATCTTGGCCATGTACTGAAAGCGTCAAACGTCGGAGCCCGCATTGATGTTGATGAAATTCCTCTAAGTTTAGCGCTCACAGAATCCGTAGCAGCGGATACAGCGATTCATTTCGCCTTGAGTAGTGGTGACGATTACGAATTGTGCTTCACGGTTCCTGAGAGTCGGCGCGGCGTATTTGACACCTTAATGGCGCGTCACCCAGCCAAGCCCACGTGTATTGGACGGATTACCAGTGAACCTGGCAAGTTACGGCTGGAACGTGACGGCGAGCCATGGGAAACCGAAGATTCAATGCAAGCTGGTGGTTATGAACACTTCCGCTAAAGTCATGCCGAAGGTCACGGCGAAGACCTTGTTGCATCCCGTCCATTTTTTATCGCTTGGTTTTGGCAGTGGGCTGGCACCGAAAGCGCCTGGCACCTTTGGTACCTTGGCTGCTGTGCCGTTGGTGCTGCTGTTGCAAGGCTTACCGAGCTGGTTGTACGTTCTTGTTGCCCTCGCTGCGGGGCTTGTAGGTATTGTTCTATGTCAACGTACGGCCCAGCATTTGGGAGTGCATGACCACCCCGCGATCGTATGGGACGAAATTGCCGGATATCTGTTGGCGTTGAGTTTTTTGCCTGCGACGTGGTTTAACTTACTCGCTGCGTTTGTGTTGTTTCGCTGGTTGGATATTCGTAAACCCGGGCCGATCGGTTGGTGTGATAAGCATCTTCACGGCGGGATGGGGATTATGCTGGACGACTTGCTGGCTGGTGTGGCCAGCGCAGCCATCCTACATCTTGGTCATGCGGTCGCGAATACGATGCTCTAAGCCTTTAGCGTCAAGCCCAAGCTCACTGCGAACTTCATCCTGACCACCGTGTTTTATAAAGCTGTCAGGCAAGCCCAGTTGTAGCAGCGGCGTGGCAAGTCCTTGCTGATGCAGATATTCACCCACCGCACTGCCTGCGCCACCCGCAACGACATTATCTTCCACCGTTACCAGTAAGTCGTGCGCTGCGGCCAGTTCATTGATCAGTGCTTCATCGAGCGGCTTAACGAAACGCATGTCGACGACCGTGGCATCGAGTTGCTCGGCACATGGCAGTACGTCATGTAGTGCGGTACCGAAACTCAGAATGGCTACTTTGCCAGCGCCTTGCTCGCGTATTACCCGACCTTTACCAATGGCGAGTTGCTGTAAATCGTCGTCCATGTCACAGCCAATACCATTACCACGAGGGTAGCGAACAGCTGCGGGTTGTTGCAGCAGGTGGCCGGTGTAGAGCATATTGCGGCATTCGTTTTCATCGCTCGGCGCCATGATAACGAGATTTGGAATGCAGCGCAGGTAGCTTAAGTCGAACGCGCCCTGATGGGTGGGGCCGTCGGCACCAACGATGCCGGCGCGATCGATGGCAAACAATACAGGTAAATTCTGTAAAGCAACATCGTGGATCAACTGATCATAACCACGCTGCAAGAATGTCGAATAGATGGCGACAACAGGGTGGTAACCGCCTATCGCAAGGCCAGCACCAAAGGTCACCGCATGCTGTTCGGCAATAGCAACATCAAAGTACTGCTGCGGAAACTCTTGCGAGAACCGCACCATTCCAGAACCTTCGCGCATGGCTGGGGTGACCGCCATGAGCTTCGGGTCACGCGCTGCCATGTCACACAACCAATCACCAAACACCTGTGAATACGATGGGTAGGTGGCTTTTTTACTTGGCAGTGAGGTGGTTGCAGGGTCAAACTTAGGCACCCCATGGTAACCGATAGGATCTTTCTCGGCAGGCTCGTAGCCCTTACCTTTGCGCGTTACGATATGGAGGAATTGTGGACCTTTGAGGTTGCGCATATTGCGCAAGGTGGACACCAATAAGTTAACGTCATGGCCGTCAATCGGGCCAATATAGTTAAAGCCTAACTCTTCAAAAATGGTACCTGGGGCAACCATACCTTTCATGTGTTCTTCGGCGCGGCTGGCCAAGTGCTGAATACCAGGCATGCCTTGTAGCAGCTTTTTACTGCTTTCGCGTACCGAGTTATAGAAGCGACCTGATAAGACACGCGCTAAATGGTTATTCAGCGCACCGACATTCTCGGAAATCGACATGTCATTGTCGTTCAAAATGACCAGCATGTTCGGTTTGATGTCACCGGCATGGTTTAGCGCCTCAAACGCCATACCTGCGGTCATTGCCCCATCACCAATAATGGCGACGACCTTTTGTTCGGTTCGCTCTCGCTCAGCGGCAATCGCCATGCCAAGCGCCGCGCTAATCGAGGTACTTGAGTGCCCCACGCTTAGTGTGTCGTATTCGCTTTCTGGCCGCCAAGGAAACGGATGCAGGCCATCTTTTTGTCGAATGCTATGCAGTTGTTGTTTACGGCCGGTCAAAATTTTATGTGGATACGCTTGGTGACCAACATCCCAGACCAACTGGTCATACGGCGTGGCATAGACATAGTGCAACGCCACTGTCAGCTCTACCGTGCCGAGCCCCGAAGCTAAGTGGCCACTACTTTGACTCACCGAGTTCAATAAAAACTCGCGCACTTCGGCGCACAGCTGCGGCAGCTGGCGTTCGTTTAACGTACGTAAATCTGCTGGTGTATCAATGGTATCAAGCAGCGGATACGAACCGTGTGCGGTGTGCGAGGTAGATGACATGCGTTTAGTGATCCCGATTTAACAACTGTTCTGCGAACTTTTCTAGTAACTGTGTATTGTAGGGGATTCTTTGCAGGGCTTGAAGCGCTTTCTGGTGTAATTGCGCGAGCTTTACTTGTGCTTGCTCAAGACCCAGCAGCTGCACGTAGGTGCTTTTATTGGCCGCTTCGTCTTTACCATTGGTTTTGCCGAGAGTTTCGGTGGAACTGGTCACATCGAGAATGTCGTCTTGCACTTGAAACGCCAATCCCAACCATGCGGCAAAATCCGTGAAGTCATCGTAGTACTGTTGGGCGTCATCATTACCGGCAAGCACGCCAAGTTGTACTGCGGCTTCTATCAGCGCCCCAGTTTTCAGTTGGTGTACTTGCGACAATTCGGCTTCACTTAGATGTTGGCCGGTTGCCGCAAGATCAAGTGCTTGGCCACCACACATGCCACGGCTACCACTGGCGCGACTTAATACCTGCAACATGCGCAACTGACGCTCCGCTGGCACCTCCAATTGAGCGTTGCTAAGGAGTTCAAACGCCAAGGTTTGCAAGGCATCACCGGCGAGGATAGCGGTTGCTTCGTCAAAGGCTTTGTGACAGGTCGGCTGGCCACGACGTAAGTCGTCATCATCCATTGCTGGCAGGTCATCATGGATCAATGAGTAGGCATGGATGCACTCCACTGCTGCCGCGGCGAGATCGAGGGTAGTGCGCGGTGCGCTGCAGATGTCGCCAACCGCGTAGGTCAGAAATGGACGGACGCGTTTGCCGCCAAGCACCAACGCATAGCGCATCGCCTCATGCAAGCGAGCTGCTGGTGATGCGATGAGCTGTAATTGTTCTTCTAAAACGCGATTGATAGCTTCTCGTTGCGGTGCGGTCAAAGCTTGAAGGGTCACTACGAAGCTGCTCCTTGATCGTCTGCATCATTGGCAAAGGGTGCCAATTTTTCACCGTCTTGCTGTTGCAGTAGCTGGCTTACTTTTTGCTCAGCTTGTTGCAGTTTTTCTTGGCTTACCCGCGATAAACGCACAGCCTTTTCAAACTCTTCAAGGGCTTTCTCGAGGGGGAGGTCGCCTTGTTCGAGTTGAACGACAATTTTTTCTAACTCGGCAATCGCTTGTTCTAACGTGACATCACTCATGTTGCCTACCTGACTTCGTACGTGACTAAAAGTGCTCGCGCACAAGTTACCCTGATTCCGATGGACCGTCAAATCGGTTATACTAGCGCGTTTTTAGCATCCAATAAGTTGTTCGTTCATGAAATTTGTTATTCGCTTACACGCCGAGATCACCATCAAAAGTAAAGGTGTTCGCAAACGCTACGGCAAGGTCTTGGTAAATAACCTGAAAAAGATCCTGCAACGGGTTGAATTGCCCGCCGCGACCCCAGTAAAAGTACTCTGGTGTTGGGATCGCATTGAGGTCAATGTCGACAGTAATGATCCGCTAGTGGCCGAGCAAATAAGCGAAGAACTTCAGCGCATACCCGGCATCGCGTGGTTTAGTCAATCCCATGAGTTGCCGTTAAATGATCGTGAACAGGCTGACTTTAAGCCGATTTTAGCGCAAGTCTTAGCAACATGGAGCGCACGGTTAACACAGCGTAGCTTTGCTGTGCGTGTGAAGCGCAAAGGCAAGCATGGATTTAGCTCCTTAGATTTGGAGCGCTATATTGGCGGTGGCGTGTTGCAGCAAGTGGCAGGTACGCGGGTCGATTTAAAACGTCCGGATGTTGAGTTGCGCATCGAGATCGATAATGACGTGGTACGCGTGTTTGGTGACAAACAAGCAGGACTTGGTGGTTTTCCTTTGCCGACGCAAGAAACAGTCGTTAGTTTACTGTCCGGCGGCTTTGACTCGAGTGTTGCTAGTTTTCAACTGTTGCGGCGTGGTGCTCGGACGCACTTTTGCTTCTTCAACTTAGGCGGTGATCGGCACGAAACTGGGGTACGACAGACGGCGTATTATTTGTGGGAAAACTATGCCAGCTCGCATCCATTAAAGTTTATCAGCATCGATTTTGCTCCCGTGGTTGAAGAAATTCTTACCCACGTCGACAACGGCCTGATGGGCGTGGTGTTGAAGCGGCAGATGTTACGTACCGCACAGATTGTCGCGCGACGTATTAATGCGAGCGCCTTAGTCACTGGTGAAGCCTTGGGTCAGGTGTCGAGTCAAACCCTGAGTAATCTTGCCGTGATTGACGAAGCCATTGATAGCCTTGTGTTACGCCCACTGATCACCATGGACAAGCAAGAAATTATTAATATTGCTGAACACATTGGCACGGCGGATATTGCGCGCAGCATGCCAGAATATTGTGGCGTGATCTCGGTGAAGCCCAATGTGAAAGCGCAACGTGATGCTGTGCTCGAGGCTGAGGCAAAACTCGACCCTGAGCTGTTGTACCAAGTCGTGCGTGCCGCCAATGTTGAAGAAGTGCGTCACATTGGTGAGCAAACAGATGAGCAAGCGCATGTGGTCGATAGCGTAGATGCGGCACAAGCGGGTGAGATTATTATTGATATTCGTAGCGCGGACGAGCAAGAAGCAAGACCACTTGACGCGAGCCAGTTAGGCGTCGCGGTGCAGCACATACCGTTTTTCAAGTTAGCTACGGCTTTTGCGGAACTTGACGTTGATAAACATTATCTACTGTACTGCGAGAAGGGTGTAATGAGTAAGTTGCAAGCCTTGTACTTACAGGAACAGGGTTATGAAAACGTTGGAGTTTATCAGCCAAAACGCAAAGGTTGATGCAGTTCGCACAAGGATCAAAGATGCTGTCAAAGAATTGGGCAAAAGTAATTTTTCTAGTGTTGTTGGTCGCAGTCACCGCAGCCTTTTTAATGCAGGTTTCAAGCGGCGACTTGCCGCGTTTTGAACACCTGGACAAAGTCGTCCACTTTGGCGCATTCTTTGTATTGGCGTGGGCCTTTCACCATGCTTTTCCAATTCCGATTTGGCTCGCTTTATTGGTCTTATCAGGCTATGGCTTGTTGATTGAGTACGTGCAAGTGCTGTTACCTTATCGCACGTCCAGTTGGGCTGATTTGGCGGCCGATGCCGCCGGTGCTGCAACTTTCTATTTGATTACATGGTGGCGCTTTATGCGCCACCGTAAGCGCCGTACTAAGACTTCTTCTTAGACTTCTTAGCGTCGGCTTTCTTCTTTTTCTTCTTGGTTTTCTTCCGCGGGTCAGGGAATTTGTATTGCGGCTTTAACTCAGCGAATACACGGCGTTCGATTTTACCATCTTGATATCGTTCGATACGGCCCAGTAAATCGGCATCGTGTGCTTCAACGAGTGACACCGCAACACCATTCTTACCCGCTCGACCGGTACGCCCAATTCGATGTAAGTAGACGTCGGCCTGACGCGGTAGGTCATAGTTCACGACCAGTTCAACCGCTTCGATATCGATGCCACGTGCAGCGACATCAGTGGCGACCAAGGTCGCATCGCCAAAGGTCTCCATACGAGCGATAATTTTTTGCCGCTCATCTTGCGGCATATCGCCGCGTAACGTCATGTTCTTAATGCCAGCACTCCAGAGTTTGCCAGAAATCTCATCGACCTTCTCACGGGTGCGTACGAAAATAATTCGTCGGCCAGGGTAATCTGGAAGCAAACGGAGTAAAAGTTGAAACTTGTGTTCAGCGGTATCAGCTTGGTACCAGCGTTGTAAAATTTTTCCTTTCTCGCGTTTCGGCGGTTGTACAACAATATGTTCTGGGTCTTTTTGAATGGCCGCCGAGAACTTCAACACCCCAGAGCTTTCCAATGTGGCTGAAAACAGTAAGGTTTGCTTCAAGTGCAAGGCGGAGTGCACGATCATTTCAACGGCACTGGCAAAGCCCATATCCAACATGCGGTCAGCTTCATCAATGACGAGCCATTCGATATGCTCGAGTTCATATTGTTCGGCATTTAGCAGATCTAAGAGACGACCAGGCGTAGCCACTAAAATATCGTGCGGCTGTTCCAACATTTTGTGCTGACTGCCATAATTCACCCCGCCAGTAACGAGCACGGTGCGAAGACCTGACGTTTCTTCAAAAGCATCGGCTTGCTCGGCAATTTGTTGTGCGAGTTCACGAGTCGGGGCAAGAATCAGCACCCGAGCGCTGCCTGGCTGTTGCCTTGGGAAATCCAGCAAATGTTGCAGGGCAGGCAATAAAAACGCTAAGGTTTTGCCAGTTCCTGTGGGCGAGTTGACCAGCAAGTCCTGACCGGCCAGAGCCGCGGGGATAACCGCTTGTTGCACTTTGGCGGGCTTATTAAGCTCTGCGGCGACTAAGACGTCGATAAGGTCATCGTCGAGTTCGAGTTGATCCCAGTCAGGGGTCATGATGTCATCCTTTCATTGCAGCATCACGCTGTGGTTGGAGTCAAAATGGGCTTTCAATGCCAGCAATTTTATATCAAAGACGACCAATGTGCGATGAAAGTCAGCACCGATAGTCTGCTTTTAGGTAGTTATGTGCCCGTTGGTGGCGTTAAGCGGGTATTGGATATGGGCACCGGCAGTGGTTTGCTCGCATTAATGGCGGCGCAACGAGCCCCTCAGGCACAGGTTGATGGTTTTGATGCTGATGCCGCCGCTGTCGCGCAGGCGCAAGACAATGCCATGCATAGTCCATGGCCAGACCGCATTCATCTAAGCCAGTGCTGTGTGACGAGCTGGCAACCTGAGCAGCGTTATGATGTGGTGTTTTGTAACCCGCCTTATTTTGCCAAGCACCTGAGCAGCCGTGATAGCGCGCGGGAATCGGCGCGGCAGGGGGGTGTCGCGCCGCAACAATGGCTGCTGTGTGCGCTGCGTTCGTTACATGCTTCTGGTGCATTGTATTGGGTCTTGCCGACCTCACAAGCTGCTGCATGGCAGACGCTTGCCGAGGCGCACGGGCTGCACCTCAAGACTGAGCTAAGTATTCAGACGACCGTGAACAAACCGGTGAAGTTAGTGATTCAAGGTTGGCAGCTAGCGCCAGTTGCAGCGGTAGCGAAAGAAGAGTTGACGATTCATGATCAGAGCGGGGCGTACAGCGAAGCATTTCGAAAGTTGACCGGCGAGTTTTACCTCGCCGGTCGCAACACTTAAAGCGTGTAAGACTTACAAGCCGAGTGTGGCTTTACCTTGGTTGAAGGTAATATCGACAGGGATCTGGGCCGCAGATAAGCGGTCGAGATCAGCTTGCAATTCGGCTGGGACATTGCCCATTTCAGCAAAAAGTTCACCTACGCCTTGGTAATCACCGTCACCTTGTAAGGTCAGGATCTTCTCGGACAAGCTGTTCATTGCCGCTCGCATCGCTGCCATGTCGACCGCATATTGACCTTGCTCGTTACGAGTGAAGGCACCCGCTTCAGCAAAGTAGTTAAAGCGGATCATGTTCGCTTTACCATGTGCACTTGAAGCGCCAAAACGAACTGAACGGAAAATACCTGCCAAGAAGGTGGTGTAGTAATCTTCAAGTTGCCCTTCGGTAATCACACCTTGCTCAAGCAATTGCGTCACCATGTACAGACCCAGAATGTCGGCTTTGCCTTCTTCAAGCGCAGAAGCCAGTTCTTTCAATGCCTGACGCACGGTACTCGAGCCATCGATGGTGTTTTTGATGCCAAGTCCATGCGCGACTTCGTGGAACATGGTGTTGGCAAAGAAAGCATCGAAGGTAATATGTTGACGTTGTTCCGGTACGATAAGGACGTCGGCAATTGGCACGAGAATTTCGTCAAACTTCGCACGCATGGCATTTTTTAGCTGTAAGCGGCGCGTGCCTTTTTCGAGTTGCACCTGTTCGTCGTTCGGCAGGTTGATGGCAATGGTCTTGCTGCCCGCATTTGAGTGACCAGCAT
Source organism: Pseudidiomarina homiensis (assembly GCF_003987225.1). Lineage (GTDB taxonomy): Bacteria > Pseudomonadota > Gammaproteobacteria > Enterobacterales > Alteromonadaceae > Pseudidiomarina > Pseudidiomarina homiensis. Next base: position 104,713 of record NZ_PIPX01000003.1, on the reverse strand, counting down.
AGTAAACCACATCGTAGGCGTTCAATTGCGCGCCTGAGCCTGGCATCTCGGCTTTGTATTCGTCGGCTACAGGCAATCCACGTTGTAAGCTTGGCAAATACTCAGCGTATTTTTCGAGACGCTGGCTCCAGTCCATATCTTTGATAAGGACATAAGATTCAAAACCGGCGCGATAACCATAAAGTTGATCTTCATAGGTTTCGATGGGACCCATGACGATGTCAATTTCGTTATCGGTCATGTCCATCCAAGCAAAGTCAGATGCCTGATAGCTATTGCTCTCGAAAGCATCGGCGCGCAACTTCAGGTAATTCGCAAAGGCTTGGCTTTCAGCTAAGGTCGCGGCTTCACGCAATAATTCAGCGGCGGCTTTCAGTTGCTCGGTATACGCCACGTTGTACGGAATCGAGTAAAGCTCGCCGTCTTGATTGCGACGCACCAGCGTGTAAAGGTCAACCTTGCCAGCAAAAGTGGCACCCTCAAATTCCTCTTTGCTCATATCCGCAGGGTAGAAGTTGGCGCCAGCGGGCTTGGCATCAACGCCCGTTAAAAACGGCTCATTGTTATTGAGACGATCCCACGGCCCGTAATTGATTTCGATAAATTGCTTCACTTTAGGATCATCAATGGCGTTAAGAAGCTCTTGCTTGTCGCCCGGGTAGGCTTGATCCCAAAAAAGCTCATCCATTATTTTTGAAGCATCGATGAGCAAGCCGATCATTTTTTTCTGGTCGGCGGAAAGATGATTTAAATCTGCAGTTAAATCGACCGGCTGATAAATATCTAGTCGTTGCGCGGCACCTTCCACTAGGCTGTGGCTGGTTTTCTCAGCTGCTGGCTCGGTACTCGCAGGAGTTGTCTCATTTGCGGGTTGGCTGCAAGCTGAGAGCAACATCGCACTCGCAAGTGCGGTCAAAGAAAATCGTAAAGTAGTCATAATAAGTGTCTCTCTGTTTTTCTGCACATATGTTGTTGCACAAACGCACTTAATCTACGCTTATTTCGTCGTTAAATAAACCAACCAACTGTGGGTACAGTTCACGGATTTCGCCGCTTAATAAAGCGAAGTCAGCGTCGATTTTTTCTTCTGCGCTGGCATCTACCAATTTGTCTTGTTCATCAAGCAGAATATCCGTCGCTTTAAAACGCTTCATCGCCATATCTTGCTCAATGACCATGGTGATGCGATCAGCCCAAGTAACGCCAAGTTTGGTGAGTTGTTTACCATGTTCAAGATGCGCCAAGATTTCCGGGCTGGTCAATTCATGGTTTTTACAACGAATGATGCCGCCTTCTTGGTCACTGTCTCGTAACTCAGCCTCATCACCGAAATCAAAGTCGCCGGGGATTTCACTGTCTTTAAGCCATTTCGTGAAATAAAGCTCGGTCGGATTGTCACTAAACCACGGTTTCACCGGTAACGAGCCTAAACTACTACGTAATAAACCGAGAAAATCTTCCGCTTGGTTACTGGCTGACGCATCAACAACGACAATACCCAACTGCATATCGAGCATACCCCAGGTCAACTTAAAGCGCGTGAAGGCTTGCGGCAGTAAGCGGTGAACCAGGTCTTCTTTCATGGTTTGCTTTTCTTTGCCGACGACACGCCGGCCTTGTTCGGCTTCGACGGCTTCGATTTGCTCTTCAAGTTGCGCATTAACGACACTGCTGGGCAGTACTTTCTCTTCTTTACGTGCGCAGAATAAGTAGCTGTCACCAATTTTGTGGAACAGCACTTCACTGCGAGGGCCGAACGGCGACGACCAACCGAAACTGGCAAGCTCACTGCGGCCACAGGGTTTAAAGCTATGCTCAGCGAGCGCTTGGTCAAGATCTGTCGACAGTTCAAAGTCTTCGGCTAACGTATAAATACGCAAATTACGAAACCACATACATCGTTCCTTGCTGTGAGAGTTGGGACCGTATTAACGATCGATAAATTGAATAGGCAGTTCGATGGTATAAGCCAAGCCCTCTTGTGGGGCTGACTTAATTGAAATTTTACCTTTGAATGTTTGTGCGACGAGGCTATGGATAATGTGCGTGCCTAAGCCGCTGCCGCCACGTTCGCGGCGGGTGGTGAAGAATGGCGTAAAGAGCTGCTCTTGTTGCGACTCAGTAAGGCCTTTACCGTCATCTTGATACTGCAAGTTGAGTACATCACCGTGCCTTGAAATGGTTAACTCGAGTTGACCTTGTTGGTCATCGTCAAAGGCATGAATAAGTGAGTTTAAGACTAAATTCGTGACGATTTGCGCTAAGGCACCAGCGTTACAGCGCACCACTATGTTGTCGGGACAGTCGAGCGTAAATTGATGCGGTGTATTTTTAAAACGCGGGCGAAGCGCTTGCAGCACGCTCTCAATATAGTGTTTCACATTGATCTCGCGCACTGCGTCGGAGGTCTGATCCACGGCGACTTGTTTAAAACTGCCAAGGAGTTCGGAGGCACGCGCCAAATTACTCTCAAGCAAAACAATGCTTTCGCCGCCCGTGGTCAGAAAGTCACGTAGCTGACTTTCCGTCAGCTCGCGGTTCTCGAGTGCTGAACGCATGGCTTCGAGTTTTTCGCCGAGCACGCTTGCTGCGGTAATCCCAATGCCCAACGGGGTGCCAACATCATGGGTAATGCCGCCGACCAAGCGGCCCAGAGCTGCCAGTTTTTCGGCTTCAAGCAATTGGTCTTGTAAGCGTTCTGAGGCAGTAACCGAGCTTTGCAATTGCAAGTTGGCTTCGCGCAAGTCTTCTTCAATGATTTTTCGTTGTCTAATTTCGCGTTCGAGCTTTTCTTGGCGTTGTTCAAGCTCATTTTTGCGCCGTTCAAGGTCGGTTAAAACTTGGCTTAAGCTAGAGGTCTTCCGTGCCACCTCTTGTTCCAGCATGGCGTTTTGATCATCTAACTGGCGGTTGACTTTCAACAGTTGTTGCTGCGTGCGTTTCAAGTCTTCTTGATAGTCTTCGATGTTGTCGAGCAGTTGGTTGTAGGCTTGCTCGAGCATGGTGAATTCAGCATGGCGGTTGTTCTTCAGGTTAATCCGCGAGTGCTCGAGGTCATCCAGTCGAAAATTACGGATTTGCTGCGTTAACATTTCCATCGGGCGATTGAGCATACGACTGAAGGCCAGGGTAAAGAGCACAATCAAAAAGGTACTTTTGATAATGGCATTGCCGAAAATAAAGTAGAGACTAAAACGAATACGTTCGAGTGCGATATCACGCGTTGAAAATAGTGTTACATCACCGACGCGGTTTGAGGTTCCAGCAAACTCAAAAATAATCGATGAGTAATAACCGAATAGCCCGTTGTGTTCTTCAATCACGTAATCTTCAACGTCAGGCGCCAAATTGTAGGTGTTCACATTCTCCGTGAGACCAAGCTTTACGATAACATCGCTGCCTTCATCACGGATGATCACGCCAGCAATGGCAGGGATGTTGATCAAGCCCTCAGCAATGGCTTCGATCTGCGGGTTGTTGTACTCCCACAGCGATCGCGCAACGGAGTTACTGAAGGTACTTTGCTGGTTTTGCAGTTCTTGTACGAGCTGACTTTTGGTATCGAAGTACTCGCCCATCACCTGCACACAGGTCACCACCAGTGTCAGGACAAAATAGACCGACAACACATTCGTGAGGAGGGATTTGGAAATCTTGGTGGTGCTCGACATCGACTCATCCATTAGTTAGCTGTGCTCAGTTTATCCCAACTAAGGACAAGCGCAACCATTCCGATTGTCATCAAGTGTTCACATACGCGTCACCTAGGTGTCACATAACGTCCTTAAAGTGCGTTCACGAAATTCAGTTTCGGCTACAATCCAACGGAGATTAACATGAACCGCACTAAAGCTTTCGCTCTTTCTGCCTTTACCGCCTCTATGCTGCTTGCTGGCTGTGGTGGTGACATCAACCTAACCCCTACTTCAATCGATAACTCAGTGAATGAAGGTGGCGGTAGTACGCCAGACACCAACAACTGTGCATCGTATGAGTCATCAGGCACCACCATTCGTGGTGAGAAAATCGGCGCAGACTGCGTTTATCCGCGTAGCTTCTCAACTCCAGAGAACCCAGTGAGCAGCGACATTCGTTTGGTTGAATTACCAGGTGGCGCGCACATTTTCCCAAATGGTTTATACATTGGTGAAAACGTTGAAGCGACTGCTGACGTGAACCGCGAAGGTCCTACCTTGACGATCGATGCAGGTGTAACCCTTGCATTTGAAGACGGCGACTCGTTCGTTCGTATCGCACGCGGTGCCAACATCATTGCAGAAGGTAACCGCAACGCACCGATTACGTTCACTTCTGTACAAGAAGTTGAAGGTTTTGATATTGCCGACAATGCGCGTGGTTTGTGGGGCGGTGTGGTTATCAATGGTTTAGGTATTTCGAACAAGTGTGACCAAAACGATCTGGCAAACTGCGTCTTGCAAGGTGAGGGCGGCGCTGGCTTCTACGGCGGTGACGACAATGCTGACGACTCAGGCATCATGCGCTATGTATTGGTGAAGTACGCCGGTTACGAAGTTTCTCTCGACAACGAGCTTAACGGCATCACTTTCTACACTGTAGGCTCTGGTACCACATTAGAGTACATCCAAGTTCACAATAACTTGGACGATGGCATCGAGTTCTTCGGTGGCGCTGCCAACGTGAAAAATGTTGTTCTGACCGGTAACGATGATGATTCATTGGACTGGGCAGACGGCTGGCAAGGTAAGATTCAATACATCCTTGTGAAACATGCTGATGACCGTGCCAACCGTGCTATCGAAGCCGACGGTAACAGCGGCAACAACGACGCTACACCTTATTCAGATCCGATTATCGCTAACTTCACTTCAATCGGCTCACTCACTGCAACTGACGGCTCTGACGAATCAGAAGGCGTGTTGGTCCGTGAAGGTACGCACGGCGCGATGTATAACTTCTTGATTACGGAAGCGCGTGGCGAGTGTTTGGAAATCGATGATGCAGCAACTCTTACTGCAGCAGCAAACGGTGATTTGTCGATTGAAAACTCAGTGGTTGCTTGTACTGAAAACTTCAAAGACACCGAAACACAAACTTGGTTTGAAGGTGGCACTGGCAACGTAACGCTTAGCGCTGGCGCAAGCGTGCTGACTTCAGGTTACGTTACTGCAAGCGACATGACTGATGCTTCTGGCGCCCCAGTCACCGTTACACCAAAAACTGACTTAAGCAGCATTGACCCGTTCTTCGATGATGTTGACTTCATCGGCGCGGTGAGTGAAGACGACGATTGGACCAACGGCTGGACCGTAGGCCTGCGCGACTAAGCACGGATTAGGGGCACATGGATGTGCAGCTTTTCCCGTAATTCTCATGTCACGCAATCGGAGTTTCCTATGAAAAAGCAGGCTGTTTTAACTCAAAGTAAATTAGGCCTTGCCATCGCACTTGCGTTGTCAGGACCTATTGCTTATGCACAACAAGATACGTCGACCAGTGAAGACGCTACCATTGAAGAAGTCGTAACCACAGGAACACGTTTGCAAGGTTCGGCTGCGGCAGTGGTTGAAGAGCGCAAAGCACAAGCTTTCGTTGCCGATATTCTTGGTGCTGAGCAGATTTCACGCACCGGTGACAGCGACGCGGCTTCGGCCTTGCGCCGTGTAACGGGCCTGACCCTTGTTGACGGTAAATTTATTTATGTTCGTGGCCTGGGTGAGCGCTATTCTAGTACGCAACTGAATGGTGCGTCTGTACCTTCGCCCGATCCAACCCGTAACGTCATTCCTTTAGATATGTTCCCAGCAAGCATTATCGAAAGTATGTCGGTACAAAAGTCCTATTCACCAGATATGCCGGCCAACTTTGGTGGCGGTAACGTGGATATCCGTACGGTTTCCATTCCAACCGAGGAAGTCTTTGATCTTTCGATCGGTACTGGCTGGAATACCAACCTTTCTGACGATGGTTTGAGCTACGCTGGCGGCAGTGATGACTGGCTTGGTAAAGATGACGGTACTCGTGCGCTATCACCTGAAATGTGGTCAGCGTTGGCGCGCTATCAAGAGTCTATCAATACCGCAAGCATCGCTAGCTTTGAGAACATTTCGTTGGCTGAAGCGGCAGAGATTAACCGTAGCTTAGCCGCGTCGCTGAATACTCAAAACGAGGTTTACACCAAGTCGATGGCACCGGATATCAAAGGTTCTGTCACTTATGGCTCAAACTATGACCTTGGCAACGACATTACCTTTGGTTTCTTGGCGGCAGTTGACTATGACAGTGGTTGGTCAAATAACGAAGAAACGGAAGAAGTGCTAGGTATCGCCAACGGCGAGGCGGTGGTTAACCAACGTAGTGAAACACGTGTTACCACCCAAGACGTTGAACTTAGTGGATTGCTTAACTTTGGTATCCAAGTAGGTGATTATCACAAGCTTGAGACATCGACTATTTTCTTACGTAATACCGCCGACCGCGTCGAACAAGGTGGTATCGAAACGCTGAACTCCATCAACGAAGATGGTTTGAGTTATTACGACACCGACATTCGTTATGAGCAGCGTGAGCTGTTAACGAACCAAATCCGTGGTTCGCATTACTTCCCCGAGCTATGGGGCTTTGCGTTGGACTGGCAGTACGCCGACTCACGCGCGAATCGTGATGCACCAGGTGAAGTGTTTTACCGTCGCATCAATAACCGCGACTTAGGCGAAGGTATTGGCGATTTAGCCTTCCAACAAACCCGTACGGCAACCACGATGCAGTTCCAGACCTTGCAAGATGATGCGCAAGACTGGCGTGTTGATGGTGAGCTGCCACTCTATCTTGCCGAGATGGAAATCTTAGTCAAAGGTGGCGGACAAGTTTCGAAGAAAGCACGTTCATCGTACTCGCGTCGTTTCGCCTTGAGTGCTGAACAGGTTAATAACGAAGACCTGGTCAATGTTGGTTATAACGATCTTTTCAGTGATGCCAACATCACCGACGCTGACTTCGGCTTGGCCTTATTTGGTGCGCCAACAGCGACTGATCCTAACTACCTTGCCGCACAGCAAATTGAAGCAGGCTATGGCTTGGTTGATGTACAAGTGAACCAGGATTGGCGAGTCAGCGGTGGTTTGCGCTGGGAGCAGTATACGCAAGTTGCCGCACAGCTCGACATTCGCGATATGACCATGATTGGCGATCCCGCTGAAGCCGGTCGTATGGAAGACGATGTTTATGGTTCGCTCGCGTTAACCTACCAGCTCAATGACGAAATGCAGTTGCGCTTTGGTTACGGAAGTACTGTGGTGCGTCCTGACTTGCGTGAACTGACAGAAGTCATTTTCGTTGACCCAATTACCAACTTCAAAGTGCGCGGTAACAGCGAGTTGATGACCACCGATATCGATAACTTTGATGTGCGTTGGGAATGGTATCTTCCTTCTGGCGAAAATTACTCGGTAGCGGCGTTCTACAAGGATCTTGCTAATCCGATCGAGGCAGTGGAAGCCAAAGGTACCGATTCGGACCGGGTTATCACTTTCTTGAATGGTCAAGCTGGTGAAGTCTATGGCGTTGAGTTTGAATTCTTAAAAGACTTAACCCGTATCGCCGACGGCCTGTTTGTGACCGGTAACCTGACCTTGTCTGATTCTGAAATCAGCATCGCCAATACCGGTAACGTTGAGTTGACCAATAACACCCGCCGCATGACTGGCCATTCGAAATATGTGGCCAACTTGCAGCTCGGTTATGACTCGCTCAACGGCGAACACAGTGCCTCGTTGATCTACAACGTCGCCGGTGAACGCATCGCCTTCGCAGGTGTGAAGCAGGGTGAAGTCGGTATCGATGATGCATTCGAACAACCGTTCCATAGTCTTGATGCGGTTTATACGTACTACCCAGACTTCAATTCGAAACTGAAGTTTAAAGTACAGAACATACTGGGTGACAATGTTGAGATCGAGCAAAACGGTCGAACGATTCAGAGTCGTACGGTTGGTACTGGTATCAGTCTGGAATACAGCTACGCGTTCTGATTTGGTTGAACGTGCGGGTTGATTTGGAACGGGAGCTTCGGCTCCCGTTTTTGTTTGTAGCCCGCAGTTCTACTGTGGGGAATATCGAATTGAACCTACACAGTCGCAACGTGAAATTTACCCCGTGGTAAAACCACGGGCTACGCTACTTGTTGAAACCTAAGCCTAGATGGTTTCTAATCACTAGCGAGCGAACAGCCAACAGCGAACAGCGAACTATGCAGGATTTAAAAGAAAAACTCGAAACCGCAGAACAGTGGCTCATTGAACGCCCCGATATGGACACGCTAACCAAGCTAGGCTTGTTGCTACTTGGCGCTTGGATCGCCAATTTTGTGGTGAAAAAAATTCTGCTGCGCGGACTGCTCAACCTTATTAGCTACACGCCAGTCGGCAAAGACCGCCAAGCGATAGAACGCAATATCGTTGCGCGCATTGCCAATGTGGTTCCTGCTTTAGTCATTGCCTTTGGCATCACCTCGGTACCTAACCTTGTTGAAGAACTGACAATTGTCGTCACCAATGTTTGCTACGCATTCATTGTCATTACTATTGCGCGAGCGATTAGCGGCACGTTGACCATCGTCAATATGCTGTATGAACGTCAGCCAGATGCGCATCAGCGGCCGATCAAAGGTTACATTCAAGTCGCGAAGATTGTTATCTACGCCGTTGCCGCGATTCTGATGATTGCGGTGCTGATCGACAAGTCGCCGGTTATCTTGCTTTCCGGTTTAGGCGCAATGGCCGCAGTGCTGATGTTGGTGTTCCAAGACACCTTACTGAGCCTTGTAGCCAGCGTACAGATCACCTCGAATGACATTATCCGCGTGGGTGATTGGGTCGAAATGCCGAATCTGAATGCCGACGGTGATGTCATTGATATTGCCCTGCATCAGGTGAAAGTGCAGAACTGGGATAAGACGATTACCTTTATTCCGACACGCCGCTTTATTTCGGACCCGTTTAAGAACTGGCGGGGCATGCAAGAGTCGGGTGGTCGACGGATTAAACGGAGTTTGTTACTGGACCAGCAAAGCGTGCACTTTCTCACTGAAGATGAGATGAAAGCGGTGAAGCGCTTCCGCTTGCTCAAGGATTACCTGAAAGACAAGCAAGCAGAGATCGACGACTGGAATCAACAGCTCAAAGATGAGGGTAAAGAGCCGGTCAATACCCGCCGAATTACCAACATCGGTACGTTCCGCGCTTACGTGAAAAAGTATTTGGAAAATAACGAACGTGTGCACCAAGAGATGACCTTGATGGTACGTCAGTTGAACCCTACTTCTGACGGTTTACCGATTGAAGTTTATTGTTTTACCAACACCACAGCATGGACCGAGTACGAAAGTATCCAGTCCGATATTTTCGATCACTTGTTAGCGATTTTGCCAGAGTTTGGGCTGCGTGTATTCCAGCACCCCAGCGGGGTCGATATGCGGGAAATGACACGAAACTTACATGAAACTGGCACAAAAGATTCATCCTGACATAAAACTGCCATAATACAGTCACCAAGCTGTCATAGAACTGACGTATCTTGCACACCATCATTCACAACGTGTGCAAGGTGTTTCCATGAACCCATGTTTCACTCGCACGCTGTTGGTGGCAAGCTTTTTAGCCACCGTTGGCGTTGCCAGTCCGCAAGTAACCGCGCAAGAGCAAGCACTTGACCCTGTGGTCGATGCTGCTAACGAAATCAACCAAGCCGCGCGCTCCTCACAACTTACTGTCGATAAGATTGCTGACACCACGCAAGAGCGCGTGCAGCAGTACAAACAAATCAGCCGTCAAATCGAAGGTCTAGAGGTTTATGTGCAGCAATTGCAAAAGCAAATTGACTCGCAACAAACCGAAAAGGGTGATTTGAATAGCTCGATCGACGAAGTGAGCGTCGTAGAGCGCCAGATCACGCCGCTGATGCTGCGTATGATCGATAGCTTAGCCACCTTTGTCGAGCTTGATGTGCCGTTCTTGCAGGAAGAACGCACCAACCGTATCGCAAGTCTGCAGGACTTAATGGACCGCGCGGATGTTGACGTTTCGGAAAAATTCCGTCGCGTTATGGAAGCCTACCAAATCGAATCTGAATATGGCCGCACCATCGAAGCCTATAACGGTGCCAAGGAGATTGACGGGCAAAGCCAAGACGTCGAGTTCTTGCGCGTTGGCCGCACGGTACTGATTTATAAGACGCGCAACGGTGACACCATGGGTGTATGGAACCAGGAGCAACGTGAGTGGCAAGCACTGGATTCGAGCTATGCATCGAATGTGCAAGAAGCTTTGCGGATTGCACGTAAACAGCTAGCGCCTGATTTGCTCATGCTGCCGATTTTCCACGCCGACACCCAAGCAGGAGAATAACCCATGTTGAAGCTAAAACATTTACTCGTTGCGGCGGTGCTGGCGTTGAGTACTCCGGTGCTGGCGCAGGAACCGGTGAACCTTGATCAGCTATTGCAGCAATTGCAGGAAGGCAAGTTTGCGCAATCGCAGGCGAATCAGGAGCGTGAAGCTCGCTTTCGTGCCCAAGCTGAACAGCAACAACAAATTTTACGTGACGCGATTGCTCAACGCGATCAACTCGAAGCACTCAGTGCTGAGCTGGAAGGTCAATTTGAAGCCAATGAACGTGATTTGGCGGCGCTCGAAGAAGCACTCACTCAGCGTATGGGGTCGTTAAAAGAATTGTTTGGTGTGTTGCAGCAAGTCGCCGGTGATACCGCAAGTACGCTGCAGAACTCCTACGTATCGGTGGAGTATCCGGGGCGCAGCGATGCCTTGAGCGACCTTGCGCAGAAAATGGGCTCAAGTTCAAAGCTCGCCAGTATTGAAGAAATCGAGTCGGTTTGGTTTGCCTTACAACAGGAAATGACCGAGTCGGGTAAAGTCAGCGAATTTGAAACCACCGTAACTTTGGCGAGCGGTGAGAAAGTCACCAAGCCAGTAGTTCGGGTTGGTACCTTCAACATGGTAGCTGACGGTAAATACTTGGAGCTTATCCCAGGCACTGACGCTGTCGCAGAACTCGTGCGTCAGCCAAGTGGCCGTTATTTATCGACAGTTGAAGCGTTAGAGCAAGGCGATGACAATCCAGTGCGCTTTGGCTTAGACCCAACCGGCGGTTCGATTCTTGGCTTGTTGGTTCAAGCCCCAGGAACCATGGAGCGTATCGAGCAAGGTTCAACGGTGGGTTACATCATTCTTGCGCTAGGTGCGATTGGCTTGCTGATTGCGTTAGAGCGCTTTGTCACGCTTACCCTAATGGGCGGTAAAGTGAAGCGTCAGCTGAAACAAAATGAGGCTAAACAGGACAATCCGCTGGGACGGGTTATGGCGGTGCAAGACAAGTATCCGCAAGTTGATACCGAGACCCTTGAACTGAAACTCAGTGAGGCGATTTTACGCGAAGTGCCGAAAATCACGCGCAACTTAACCTTTATCAAAATCATTTCAGTGGTCGCACCGCTGCTCGGTTTGTTGGGTACGGTAACCGGTATGATCAATACCTTCCAAGCCATCACTCTGTTTGGTACCGGTGACCCGAAACTCATGGCGGGCGGTATTTCGCAGGCTTTGGTGACAACTGTACTGGGCTTGGTTGTCGCGATTCCAATGACGCTGTTGTTCGCGACATTAAACACACGCAGCCGAAATATTGTGCATGTCTTGCAAGAACAGGCCTCTGGCATTATCGCGGAGCGTTCTGAGCGGAGTCACTAAACATGGTGTTCTTCATCGACTTTTACAGTGCGATTCAGGACTTTGTTGAAACCGGTGGCCAGGTGTTAGTGGTCATCGGGATCCTCATCTTCGTGATGTGGTTGATGATTCTGGAGCGCGTTTTTTACTACAGCCGCGGTCATCAGCAAGAGAAGCGTCGTGTGCTCGAAAAATGGCAGCAGCGTGATGATAAATCATCGTGGAATGCGGAACAGATTCGGCAAGCCATGATTTCACGCGTATCGCTCGCTTTAGGTGGTCGAGTTCCTGTCTTACAAGCCTTAGTGGCACTTTGTCCACTGCTTGGTTTGATGGGCACCGTAACCGGCATGATTGAAGTGTTTGATGTGATGGCTATCGCTGGCACAGGTAACGCTCGCTCGATGGCAGCTGGCGTATCGAAAGCAACAATTCCAACCATGGCTGGCATGGTCGGCGCTTTGTCGGGGGTGTTTGCCACCACTTGGCTGCAGCGCACAGCAAAGCGGGAACGCTTAAAGCTTGAAGACCGCATGCTGATGGAACACCACTAGAGGGCTTATTTATGAAACAACATTTTGCCAATTTGATCGACGAAGAAGAAACGCAAATTGACATGACGCCCATGCTCGACGTGGTGTTCATCATGCTGATCTTCTTTATTGTGACCGCCACCTTTGTTAAGGAAGCGGGTATCGACGTTAATCGTCCAGACGCAGCAACCGCAGTGCAAAAGGATCGCGCCAATATTTTGGTGGCCATTAGTGAGACCGGTGAAATCTGGATCAACAAGCGTCAGGTAGATGTGCGTGCCGTGCAAGCCAATATCGAACGGCTTTACGCTGAGAACCCGCAAGGTTCGGTAGTGATTCAAGCCGATAAGCTGGCGACCACCGAAACGCTTATTAAAGTGATGGACGCAGCCCGTGCCGCTGGCGTTTATGATGTCTCGATTGCTGCACAGGACGAATAGCTTATGCGTTTTCTAGCTGCACTTGCCGTAGCCGCCGTAGTGACGCTTGGATTGTTCTATTTGATGCAATCCTTTATCACCGGTGGTGAAGGCGCAATGACCGAACCGCCAAAAGGCAGTGTGCTCGACTTTGTGCGGGTGAAGCCAGAAGAAGTGGTGCAAGAAAAGGAACGTAAACCGCAACGGCCGCCCGAGCCAGAGCAACCGCCGGAAGACTTGCCACAGCCGCAAATGGACAGCAGTGAACTCACCCCAGGTGAGGGTAGCTATGATTTCTCTGCAGTAGCGCAAGCGGACACTGGCCTTGCCGGTGGCATGAACCTTGATACCAGCGACGGCGAGTACTTGCCGATTGTAAAAGTGCAAGCAGCTTACCCGCGCCGAGCTCTGCAACGGGGAATTGAAGGCTATGTCGTGGTTGAGTTTACGGTAACCAAGCAAGGTACCGTGCGTGACCCACGTGTGGTCGAGGCCGAACCTGAGCAGATTTTTGATCAAGCCGCATTGGATGCAGTGGTGAAATTTAAATACAAACCGCGTGTCGTCAACGGCGAAACGGTAGAAGTGGAAGGCGTACAAAACCGTTTAACCTTTGAGATCGACGGTTAGGAGAAGAACCATGCGTAAATTAATCACAGCATTAGCCCTTGTCGTCCTCGCACAAGCGAACATGCAAATTTTACACGCTCAAGAGACGAAGCGTGTACCAGCGCTGCGTGAGCAAGTGTATTCACAACTGGCACGGGCACAAGAACTCGCTGACAACGGCGATGTTACCGCCGGCTTAGCGGCGCTGAAGAACGTAGAGTCGAAGCTCAGTAGTATGAATAGCTACGAACGTGCCATGTTATGGAACTTCTACGGTTACATGTATTACGGCAAAGACCAATTGGCGGAAGCGATTCAGTATTTCGCTAAAGTTGTTGACGAAGATCCGATTCCCGACGCGTTAAAACAAAACACTCTATTCAGTCTTGCGCAGTTAGCGCTGGGGCAGGGCGACTATGCCGCTACGCTCGAGTACCTTGACCGTTGGCAGCAAGTGGTTGGTGACGACCAGGCGCAAAAGGCAGATGTGTTGCGCGCCCAAGCACTTTATCAAAAAGGTGATTATCAACGCGCACTCAAGCCGATTCAACGTGCCATTGCTAGCGCCGAAGAAAACGGCGGTGCGGGTGACGAGAACTGGTACGTATTGCAACGCGCGATTCATTATGAACTTGAGCAAACTGCTGCCGTTGCAACGGTCTTAGAAAAAATGATCAAGCACTTCAACAAACCTGAATACTGGGTTCAACTTGCAGGTGTCTATGGTCAACTCGGTAATGATGAGCAACAGTTAGCGATGCTTGAAGCTGCATACCAGCAAGGCTTTCTGACCAAAGGCCAAGATTTACAAATGTTAGTGCAAAGCTACTTCTTTGGCGGCATTCCTTACAAGGCTGGCAAAGTGATGGAGCAGGCGCTTGCCGAAGGAAAGCTCGAAGCCGATTTGCGTAATCTTAAACTGCTGGCGCAAAGCTGGATTGCGGCGCGTGAGACAGACCGTGCTGTGGCGGCCCTCGAGCAAGCGGCAGAGTTGAGCAATGATGGTGAGTTGGATGCCCAGCGTGCACAAGTGCTATTGAATGCGGAACGTTATCCGCAAGCCATCGCTGCTGCCGAGACCGCACTTGCCAAGGGTAATTTAGAGAAGCCGGGGACCATGCACTTGGTCATTGGCATGGCTGAATTAGAACAAGAGAACTATAATCCAGCGCTGCAAGCCTTCGCAAAAGCCAAAGCTTTTGACGATGCGCGTAAAGCAGCAGCACAGTGGGAACGTTATGCAACCTCAGAAAAAGAGCAAGCAGAACGGATAAAACAACTGCAAGCGTCATAAATACGCCATAAAAGTTTTATCAAAACGAAAAAAAACTGACATATAGTCATTAAACTGTCATAAAAGTGCCATATGCTATGCGCGTATTGAGTAGGCAAGGGCCTGCTTAACTCTCAACTTAGCAACGATGGTAACCGTTATGACAGTTAACTCTTCTATTTGGATGGTACTTCCGCTCGCACTGTTTAGTGGCGTAGCTGTAGCTCAGGACGAGAATCCAGTAAGTTTCGACTTTTATGGTCGCGCGAATGTTTCTTTACAAAGCAGCGACGATGGGCAAGGTAGCGACAGTGAACTGAAAAGCAACGCTTCACGCATCGGCGTAAAGGGCGGCGCTCAGCTCAATGACGATCTCGAAGTCATCTATAAATTAGAATGGCAGGTTGACCTTACCGATCTAGGTGGTGATGATAATTTGAAATCACGCAACCAGTACGTGGGTTTGCGTGGTAGTTTTGGTGAGTTCACCGTAGGTCGCCGTGACACCGTACTGAAAACCGTGCAAGGTGATATTGATCAGTTCAGCGACTATGAAGCTGACGTCAAAGCCCTGTTTGAGGGTGAAAACCGCACCAGTAATACCCTGTCTTATTATTCACCTGCTTTCGCACAGTTCCGCATTGCCGGCTCAGTGGTATTAAGCGAGGGTGACGAGCAAGACGACGGTTATTCACTTGCGTTAACTTACGGCGACGAAGGCTTAGATGACACACCGTATTACTTTGGTGCTGCTATCGATCGCGACGTTGATGGTTATGATATCGAGCGTCTCGTGGGTTATACCAAAGTGGCTGATACCATGTTTGGTTTGATGTGGCAGCAGCAACAAGAAGTCATGGGCACCAACGAAGCCGATGGTTTTGTCGCAAGCGTACAACATGCATTGGGCCAATGGCGTTTAAAAGCACAATACCAGATGATGGAATTTGTTGACGGCGACGATGACTCTATTGCCTTTGGTGCGGACTACAAGTTTAGTAAGAATACCAAAGTGTATGCTTGGTACACTGGCCGCGACTTGGATACTTTAGCGGCCGAGCAAACTTACTTCGCTGTAGGTCTTGAACACCGCTTCTAAAGTCTAATTTCTCTTGGCCGTGAAAGCCTTGTAGACTATCGCCATCATTCACCAGCTTGTTTGAACGATGGCGAACTTTCTTTATATTGCCGGCTACGTACTGATTGGCTTACTGCTGCGACGGAGTCGGCAATTTCCGCAAAATTCTGGGCAAATCCTCAATGCCTATGTGATTTATGTCGCATTACCGGCATTGGTACTGCAAAAAATTCCAGCCCTCACTTTTGGTAAAGAGCTGCTATTTCCAGCGTTGCTGCCCTGGGTGTTACTCGCACTCACTGTGCCGGTGGTTATGTGGATTGCACGGTGGCGGCAGTGGTCGCGAACGACAACGGGAGCGATGCTGATTGTCATTCCGTTGGGAAACACATCGTTCGTTGGCTTTCCGATGATCGAGGCGTTTTTTGGACCAGCAGGTATTCCGTATGCCTTGCTATACGATCAACTTGGCTCATTCTTTATTCTCTCGATCTACGCCACCATTATTGCTGCGGTCTACAGTCATGCCGAGGGTGAACAGGCGCAACGCCCATCGGGCAAAACTATCGCTTGGAAAATCATTAAGTTTCCGCCCTTTGTTGCGCTCATCGCTGCCTTTGCATTGCGCAGCATCGATTATCCTGACGTTATGCAGCACTTTATTGACTCTTTAGCGGTGACCTTAGTGCCAGTGATTATGGTTGCGGTTGGATTTCAGCTGCGCTTTCGCTTACCACAAGAAGATCGCGGTCCACTTGCTTGGGCGTTACTGATTAAGTTAGGTCTAATGCCGTTGGTCGCTTTATTGCTCCTGTGGGGCTTTGGTTTAGAACAATTAGCGGTACAAGTGACCATTATGGAGGCTGCAATGCCTGCCATGATTTCGGCCGGTGCCTTAGCCATTATGGCCGGATTGGCACCGACATTGTCAGCGGCCGTGGTCGGCTACGGGGTGCTGCTCTGTTTTGCGACATTACCGCTGTGGTACTTTATTTTGCAGGCTTTGCAGGGGCTTTAACCGCATTAAATTCGCCTTCAGCTACGCGTACCGAAAAAACTTCATCGGCTTTAAGTTGGGCGGGGTCGCGGATAACCTCGCCTTGTTGCGAGCGCACCACGGCATAACCACGGGCAATCGTTTGCAGCGGACTGACCAACTGCAGGTTCTGCACGACGGTTTGTTGCCGTTGCTGCCAATGCTTTAGCAGTTGCCGCATCGCCAAGCTTTGCCGTTGCTGAAGTTGCTGCAAGCGCTGGTGCAATGGCGTTAATTGCCGTTGGGGATGCACCGCAAGTAAACGCTGCTGCTGATAGCCTAAGCGTTCGCGCGTTTGTCGTTGACTGCGTTGCATCGCCACCGTCGCCCGTGCCATTAATTCATCAACGCGTTGACTATGTTGTTGTAAACGGCGTTGCGGGTGCTGTTGTTCAAGCCGATGTTGCCAATGCTGCAGGGTTTGTTGAATAAAGCTACGTTGCCGTTGCCAATACTGCTGTAGTCGATGATCAAGTTGCTGCAAGCGTTGCAACACTTCGCGTTGATCGCGACTGACTAATTCGGCAGCGGCCGATGGCGTAGGGGCGCGTACATCAGCAACGTAATCCGCAATGGTAAAATCGACCTCGTGACCGACAGCACTGATGGTGGGCAGCGGGCAGCTATGCAGAGCGTATGCCAGTTGCTCATCGTTAAAACACCACAAGTCCTCAAGTGAGCCGCCACCGCGGCTTAAAATTAAAACATCGACTTCATTACGCGCAATGGCGCGTTGTAAGGCAAACAATAAGTCGTTGGCGGCAGCCTGTCCTTGCACCGCGCTGGGGTAGATGATCACCTCGAGACGCGGGTCGCGCCGTTTGAGTACCGCCAGAATATCGCGTATCGCCGCGCCGGTCGGTGAGGTAATCACTCCAACTTTACGAATTTTGTCCGGTAGTGCTTGTTTGTGTTCCGCAGCAAACAGGCCAGCCGCTTGTAATTTATGCTTTAACTGCTCATAGCGTTGCTGCAGTAAACCCGCTCCAGCGTCTTCCATGTGCTCCACGATCAGCTGGTAATCTCCGCGCGGTTCGTACACGGTAAGTTTCGCGCGGACTAACACCTGCATGCCATGTTGTGGACGAATTTTAGCGCGCTGATTGGCATTTCGGAACATAGCAGCGCGGATCTGCGCACGCTCATCTTTGAGTGTAAAGTACCAATGACCGGACCCCGGCGCGGCAAAGTTCGAAATTTCGCCAAGCAACCAAATAGAGCCAAATCCTTGCTCAAGTACTTGACGTACTTCAGCATTCAATTGAGCAACGGTGAAAATGGCGGCATCAGGCATGAGGCGGAACCTTAGTTAAGTAGCGTTTAGCAAAAAAATTAGTTTACTGAAAAGCCGTTTACGAGTAAAATCTGCCCGCAACATTAACTCAGCTAGTGGGATGTTGCCATGCTACGAATCGCTCAAGAAGCTCTTACCTTTGACGATGTTTTACTCGTCCCCGGTCACTCGACCGTTTTACCTCATACTGCTGACCTGCGCACGCGTTTGACGCGCGGTATTGAGCTGAATATTCCAATGGTCTCTGCCGCTATGGATACCGTCACTGAAGCAGCCTTAGCTATTGCGCTGGCGCAAGAAGGTGGACTGGGTTTCATTCATAAGAATATGACCATTGCTGAGCAAGCAGCCCATGTTCGTAAGGTTAAAAAATACGAAAGTGGCATGGTTTCTGATCCTGTGACCGTCACGCCGGACACAAGCCTTGGCGAAATTCGTGCCTTAAGTGTCGAACATGGCTTCCATGGATTTCCGGTGGTCGAAACCAACGGTGAGTTGGTCGGAATTATCACCGGCCGCGATGCGCGTGCCGAAAGTGACAACAGCAAACGTGTTGCCACCATCATGACGCCAAAAGACAACCTGATTACGGTAAAAGAAAGTGCGGAAAGCGAAGAAATTCTTGGCTTAATGCATAAACATCGTATCGAAAAGATTTTGGTCGTCGATGACGCGTTTCACCTGCGCGGTATGATTACCCTGAAAGATTTCACTAAAGCTGAAAATAAACCTAACGCCTGTAAAGACGAATTAGGTCGCTTGCGTGTTGGCGCTGCGGTCGGCGTTGGTCCTGGTACCGAAGAGCGCATTGCCGCACTAGCTGAAGCAGGCGTCGATGTGTTGTTGATTGACACCTCACACGGTCATTCGCAGGGCGTGATTGATCGCGTTGCTTATGTCCGCAAAGTTTATCCAAACTTACAACTGATTGCTGGCAACGTTGCTACCGGCGCTGGTGCAAAAGCCTTGGCCGATGCGGGCGTTGATGCTGTTAAAGTAGGTATTGGCCCTGGTTCTATTTGTACCACGCGCATTGTTACCGGCTGTGGTGTGCCGCAAATTACCGCAATCAGCGATGCTGTCGATGCCCTAAAAGGCACCGGTATTCCGGTTATTGCCGATGGTGGTATTCGCTTCTCAGGCGATATCGCCAAAGCGATTGCCGCAGGCGCGGATTGCGTGATGGTGGGTAGCATGTTGGCGGGTACTGAAGAATCGCCGGGCGAAGTTGAACTGTATCAAGGGCGTTACTACAAATCGTACCGTGGTATGGGTAGCTTAGGCGCTATGAATCAACGTCATGGTTCATCTGACCGTTATTTCCAGGCCAGCAATGAAGCCGAAAAGCTGGTACCAGAGGGTATCGAAGGGCGCATCGCCTATAAAGGACCTATTGCGACCATTATTCATCAGCAAATGGGCGGTTTGCGCTCGGCAATGGGCTTAACTGGCTCTGCCACCATCAAAGAAATGCGCACCAAGCCGCAATTCGTTCGTGTGACCTCTGCGGGCATGGGCGAATCACATGTGCACGATGTGCAAATCACTAAAGAAGCTCCAAACTACCGAATGGGTTAAGCCGACATGCAAGATATTCATGCGCATCGCATATTGATTTTAGATTTTGGTTCACAGTACACCCAGCTTATTGCGCGTCGTATTCGTGAAATTGGCGTTTATTGTGAACTTTGGGCGTGGGACGTAGACGCCGAAGACATCAAAAACTTTAACCCCAACGGCATTATTTTGTCGGGTGGCCCTGAGTCGGTAACTGAAGAAGGCTCACCGCGGGCACCTGAGTATGTGTTTGAAGCTGGCGTGCCAGTATTGGGTGTGTGCTACGGCATGCAAACCATGGCCGCGCAACTGGGCGGTAAAGTACAAGGCTCGTTAGAGCGAGAGTTCGGCTATGCGCAAGTAGAACGCACCGAACCTTGTCCATTGTTCCACCACATTGAAGATGCGGTGCACGACAATGGCAATCCGCTACTCGACGTATGGATGAGTCACGGTGACAAAGTCATCGAAGCGCCAGAAGGCTTCCATATTGTCGCGCAAACGCCGACCTGTGCAATTGCCGCGATGGCTGATGACGCACGTGACTTCTACGGTGTGCAATTCCATCCAGAAGTTACGCATACCCGTCAAGGTATGCGCATGCTTGAGCACTTTGTGGTCGAGATTTGTGAATGCGAAACCAACTGGACCGCAGCACACATCATTAATGACGCAGTGGCACGCATCCGTGAGCAAGTGGGCAACGGTAAAGTTGTTCTTGGCTTATCGGGCGGCGTCGATAGTTCGGTCACTGCTATGTTGTTGCACCGCGCCATTGGCGACCAACTGACCTGCGTCTTCGTGGATAACGGCTTATTGCGCTGGCAAGAAGCTGAGCAAGTAATGGAAATGTTCGGCGACCACTACGGACTCAATATTGTTCACGTGGATGCGGAGAACCGTTTTCTTGATGCATTAGCAGGCGAACACGATCCAGAAGCGAAACGCAAAATCATTGGCCGAGTGTTTATTGAAATTTTTGATGAGCAAGCCACGCGTATTAACGATGTGTCCTATTTAGCGCAAGGGACCATTTATCCGGATGTGATTGAGTCAGCTGGCTCGAAAACCGGTAAAGCCCATGTGATTAAGTCGCATCATAACGTCGGCGGACTGCCTGAAGATATGAAGCTTGAGCTGGTTGAGCCGTTACGCGAATTGTTTAAAGACGAAGTACGTAAGATCGGGCTCGAGCTTGGCTTGCCGTACGACATGCTGTATCGCCACCCGTTCCCAGGACCAGGTCTTGGCGTACGCGTTCTGGCGGAAGTGAAAAAAGAGTACTGCGATCTATTGCGTCGTGCCGATCACATTTTCATCTCTGAGCTTCGCAACGCAGGTATTTATCACGACGTAAGCCAAGCATTTGCGGTGTTCTTGCCGGTGCGTTCGGTTGGTGTGATGGGTGACGCCCGTAAATACGATTGGGTGATTGCACTGCGCGCGGTCGAAACTATTGACTTTATGACCGCACGTTGGGCACATTTACCTTATGAACTATTGGAAAAAGTCTCCAACCGCATCATCAACGAAATCGATGGCATCTCACGGGTGGTCTATGACATCTCAGGTAAACCTCCAGCCACCATCGAGTGGGAGTAAGTAGAATGGTGCGTTGGCTCGCCTTGTTAGCAATTTTGCTACTGGCTGGCTGCGCGCCGCAACCGCAGCCGGACCACCTTAGTGAAATCAAAGAGCGGGGCGTGCTGCGAGTGGGAACGCTGTTAGGGCCTACCACCTACTACCATGACTTAGAAAGCGAGGGCGGCCTCGAATATGCCCTCGCCGCTACTTTTGCCGAGCAACTCGACGTCGAGCTCGAAGTGGTTTCACGCTACAACGTTAATGACCTTTTCACGCTGCTCGATCAGGCGCAAGTCGATGTTGTTGCTGCTGGCTTAGATCGCACGCCACGACGTGATCGGCGCTATCGTTTCGGTCCTCCTTATCAAGAAGTCGCACAACGTTTGGTTTATCGTCAAGGCTCGCGTGATCGCCCGCGTGATTGGTCACAAGTAGACGGCGAAGTGGTTGTGGTTGCCGGTAGTAGTCACCATGATTGGTTGCAACGCAATGGCAAGAATTACCCCAACCTGGAATGGCGGGCGACCAATGAGCACGACGCCACTGAACTACTACGCTCGGTGATTGAAGGTGAAATCGCCTTTACCATTGCCGACAGCAATATTCTGGATATGCAACGGCGTTACTTCCCCAACATTAGTGTTGCGTTCACCGTACGTGAAGACTTAGACATCAGCTGGATGCTGGCGCCTGGCCGTGATGGCTCTTTGTATGCAGAGGTCATTCGCTTTTTTGGTGAATTGCGCGCATCGGGAGAACTGGCACAACTGGTCGATAGACATTTTGGTCATGTTTCGCAGTTTAATTACGTCGATACGAGCTTTTTTATTGACGCAGTGCAGACGACCTTACCCAAATATCGTGACTTCTTTGTTGAACACTCCGGGCGACTTGATTGGCGTTTGTTGGCGGCAATTTCGTATCAAGAAAGTTTATGGAATCCACGAGCCGTGTCACCGACCGGTGTGCGTGGCTTAATGATGCTTACCCTGCCAACGGCTGAAGCCATGGGTGTGACGAGCCGCCTGAATCCAGAAGAAAGTATTCGTGGTGGCGCACGCTATTTTGAGCGCATGCTCGATACCATTCCAGCACGTATTCCAGAGCCTGACCGCACGTGGTTTGCGTTGGCGGCCTACAATATTGGTTACGGACATTTAGAGGACGCACGCGTATTGACCGAGCGTCAAGGTGCTGATCCTGATCGCTGGATCGATGTGCGCAAACGACTACCCTTATTACGACAGAAAAAATATTACCGTCAGACTCGCTATGGGTTTGCTCGCGGTGATGAGCCAGTGCGATACGTAGGAAACATTCGTCGCTACTACGATACGTTGGTTTGGTTGGATGAACGAGGACGCATCCCAGCTCAACCCCTAGATATTTCACTTCCAACTGGGAGTGGCGATAAGGCCCCATAATGCGAACAACAAAACGGTTAGTCCCGCATGCTCGTCGTCGAGCATGGTTACGAAAGAAACGCCACTTGTTAAATGACCGCCGACAGAAATGGTTCCGGTTGTGTGAAAAAGAAGATTAAACCTTTATAATACGCGGCTGCGAAAAGTCGTAATTGCCATCCAATGCCAATCTGGAGAATGATCTGTGGAGATAGTACGCGGCGCCCCAGCCCTATCTGAATTCCGAACGGAAAAGTTACTGCAACGCTTACAACAAGCTAATGTGCCTGTACGCGATATTTATGCCGAATACATGCACTTTGTTGACGTTAAAGGTGCGCTTGATGAAGCCGATCGGCATGTGCTGAAAAAACTACTGACCTATGGTCCGGCACTAGCGCAGCACTTACCAGAAGGGCGCTTACTGGTAGTGACGCCACGTCAGGGGACGATTTCGCCGTGGTCATCCAAGGCTACAGATATTGCGCACAATTGTGGTTTGGCACAAATCCGCCGCATCGAGCGCGGCATCGCTTACTACTTAGAAGGCGAATTCACCACTGAACAGGTAGCGCAGGCCGAGGCTGTTTTGCACGATCGCATGACGGAAACCGTGATGCCGAGCCTGCAAGCAGTTGAGGCATTGTTTGTCGCTGCCGAACCAGCTCCGTTGGCATCGGTTGATATTCTTGCGGGCGGGCGTGACGCGTTGCAACGTGCCAATATCGACATGGGCTTGGCCTTAGCTGACGACGAAATAGACTATCTGTATGAAAACTTCAGCGCGATAGGGCGTAACCCTAACGACATCGAGCTGTACATGTTTGCGCAAGCCAACTCAGAGCATTGCCGCCACAAGATTTTTAATGCCGATTGGACAATTGATGGCAAAGAGCAGCTTAAATCGCTGTTTAAAATGATTAAAAACACGTTCGAAGCAACGCCGGATCATGTGTTGTCGGCCTACAAAGATAACGCTGCCGTTATGGTGGGTTCAGAAGCGGGGCGCTTCTATCCTTATCCAGCAGGTACCGCAGCTGCGGGCGAGTACAGTTACTTCCACGAACCTGTGCATATTCTAATGAAGGTCGAAACGCACAACCATCCAACGGCAATTTCACCTTTCCCTGGTGCAGCTACCGGTTCTGGCGGTGAAATTCGTGACGAAGGTGCAACCGGTCGTGGTGCTAAACCTAAAGCGGGTTTAGTAGGTTTTAGTGTTTCCAATTTACGTATTCCTGGTTTTGAACAACCATGGGAAGAAGATTTCGGGAAGCCGGATCGCATTGTCACGGCGCTGGAAATTATGCTCGAAGGCCCGTTAGGTGGCGCAGCATTCAATAATGAGTTCGGTCGCCCAGCACTAACGGGCTACTTCCGTACCTTTGAAGAAAAAGTTAACAGCCATAATGGCGAGGAAATTCGCGGTTATCATAAGCCAATCATGATTGCTGGCGGTATGGGTAACATCCGCGAGAATCACGTCGAGAAGGGCGAGATTCCAGTGGGTGCCAAGTTAGTGGTACTCGGTGGCCCAGCAATGAATATCGGTTTGGGCGGTGGTGCCGCTTCATCCATGACCTCAGGTACCTCCAGCGAAGATTTGGATTTTGCTTCGGTACAACGTGACAACCCAGAAATGGAGCGTCGTTGCCAAGAAGTCATTGATCGCTGTTGGCAGCTCGGTGAGAAAAACCCGATCGCATTTATTCATGACGTGGGTGCTGGTGGGTTGTCAAACGCAATGCCGGAACTGGTGAGTGATGGCGGTCGCGGCGGCAACTTCGAATTACGTGAGGTGCCGAATGATGAGCCAGGCATGTCACCTTTAGCCATTTGGTGTAACGAATCGCAAGAACGCTATGTGCTAGCGATTGCGCCAGAACACATGGAAACCTTTGCGGCAATTTGTGAACGTGAACGTGCACCTTATGCGGTCATCGGTGAAGCCACCGAAGAAGAACATTTGACACTGACCGATGCACACTTCAAGGATACGCCAATTGATCTGCCGTTAAACGTGCTGCTTGGTAAGCCACCGAAAATGCATCGCGACGTTCAATCAAAGCGTGCGCAAGGGATTGAATTAGATACGCAAGGTATCGAACTTGCTGAAGCTGCAGAACGTTTATTGCGCTTGCCTGCGATTGCCGAGAAGACCTTTTTGATTACCATTGGTGACCGCACCGTTACAGGCCTGGTTGCCCGTGACCAGATGGTCGGCCCATGGCAGATCCCAGTGGCGGACGTTGCCGTTACCGCGGCAAGTTACGATAGTTATGCTGGTGAGGCGATGGCGATGGGCGAGCGCACGCCGTTGGCACTGCTCGACTTTGCAGCTTCGGCGAAAATGGCGGTTGGCGAGGCGTTAACCAATATCGCCGCCGCTGATATTGGCGACTTAAAACACATTAAACTTTCGGCGAACTGGATGGCGGCAGCAGGCCACCCTGGTGAAGATGCTGGCCTCTACGAAGCGGTAAAAGCAGTGGGCGAGGAGCTTTGCCCAGCGCTAGGGATCACGATTCCTGTGGGTAAGGATTCGATGTCGATGAAAACCCAGTGGCAGGATAATGGCGAAGATAAAGCCGTCACCGCGCCGTTGAGCTTGGTTATTACCGCCTTTGGTCGCGTGCGCGATGTACGCCGCACGCTGACCCCACAGTTGCGTACCGATAAAGGTGCGACCAAGTTGTTATTGATTGACTTGGGCGCCGGCAAAGCTCGCTTAGGCGGTTCGGCACTGGCCCAAGTCTATCGTCAGCTCGGCAAAACAGCGCCAACGGTTGATAGTGCAGAGGTGTTGGCGGGTTTCTTTACCGCTACCCAACAGTTAGTACGCGAGAAAAAGCTACTTGCGTACCATGACCGTTCTGATGGTGGTTTGTTTGTTACCGTGGCGGAGATGGCCTTTGCCGGTCACTGTGGCGTTAATGTTCGTCTTGATGGCATGCATGAACATGACTTGGCAGCATTGTTTAATGAAGAACTAGGGGCAGTCATTCAGGTTCGCAGCGATGACGTTGAGAAAGTCCAAGCCGCCTACGCTGAAGCTGGCTTAGCTGACGCAGTGCAGGTGATCGGTGAAGTTACTGACGAAGATGTCGTACAGTTTACCCGCGATGGCCAAGTGGTACTTGAACACGCACGTAGTCATTACCGCAGCATTTGGGCGGAAACCACGCATAAAATGCAGCGTTTACGGGATAATCCGGCGTGTGCCGACGAAGAATTTACAGCGAAGCAACAGACGTCCGACACTGGCTTATTTGCTGATTTAACTTTCGACAGCAGTGAAGACATTGCCGCGCCGTACATCAATACTGGCCGTGATCCGGTGGTTGCGATTTTGCGTGAGCAAGGAGTGAACTCGCATGTCGAAATGGCCGCCGCATTTGACCGTGCGGGCTTTGCTGCTATCGATGTTCACATGAGCGACATCCTAAGTGGTCGTGTGAGTCTTGATAAATTCAACGGTCTCGTGGCCTGCGGTGGTTTCTCTTATGGTGACGTACTCGGTGCCGGTGAAGGCTGGGCGAAGTCGATCTTATTCAATAGCCGAGCGCGCGATCAGTTTGCGGCATTTTTTGAGCGTGATAAAACCTTTGCCCTTGGTGTTTGTAATGGCTGTCAAATGCTCTCGAACTTACGTGAGCTGATTCCTGGCGCTGAAGCATGGCCACACTTTGTGACCAACCGCTCTGAGCGTTTTGAAGCGCGCTTTAGCATGGTCGAAGTGCAAGACAGTCCATCGCTGTTTTTCAAAGAAATGGCCGGTTCGAAAATGCCTATCGCAGTGTCACATGGCGAAGGGCGAGCGGAATTCAAGGGTAACAACCTGGCCGAGATCACTGGGAAAGGGTTGGTGGCGATGCGTTACATCAACAATGACGGCAGTGTTGCTAGCCATTACCCAGCGAATCCAAATGGCTCGCCAGAAGGGATTACTGGTTTAACCACGCCTGATGGCCGAGTGTCGATTATGATGCCACACCCTGAGCGCGTGTTCCGCACTGTCGCCAACAGCTGGCATCCAGATGAGTGGGGCGAGGATAGTCCGTGGATGCGCATGTTCCGTAATGCGCGTGTCTACCTTGGTTAAGACCAGCGACACCCTTCAATAGGCAATAAAAAACCCGGCTTGAAAGCCGGGTTTTTTGTACGTGTCAGTACAACTTAGAAGTCGTACTGGAAGCCTAAGCGAACACTCCAAAGTGATGGAGAGCCAGCGCGGCCTTGCACAGAGTTAATGCGTGGGTTGATTTCTTCGAATACCCACTGGTTTTGGTCGTTAATATCAACTTCCGCAACGTTTACTGCGCGTGGGAAGCTAGCTTCGTATAACACACCCCAGTCGTCGTTGAGCATGTTGGTGAAGTTATCAACCACAAAGTAGACGCTTGACTTGTGACCATCCATAAAGCCAGGCAACTCTTGCTCAACTTTCAGGTCAACTTTGTGCCACCAATCGCTGTTGAACTCGTTACGAGGTGCAATACCACCAGCGTATTGGTCAAGACCGGCTTCCTGAATGAAAGCTAAGAACTCTTGGATTTGTGCTTCGCTAAGACCGTCACCCCAAACCACGTTGCTGTCATTCATACCATCGGGTACGTACAACAGTGAGCGGCCGCGAGTAATATCTCCGACAGGAGCGTTCATAGTAAAGCTGTATGGACGACCTTTGTTGGCAGAACCAAACACACTGAACTTGGTATCGTAACCGTTTAACCATTCAGCGGTGTACGTACCACGGAAGGTGAAACGATGCGGAATTTCATAGTTCGAGGTGGCAATGCCGGGATTCTCGGCGTCAGCTGTCGCTACACTTGTGTAGTTGGAGTACGCCACAGAGCTGGTCATTGGGTTAACGTCTTCAGCTTTGTTCCAGGCGTAGGCAAGTGACCAATCGAAGCCCCAATCGTGCTCTTTTGAAATCGCAAAACTAATACTGGTTTGATCGCCTGCGTCACCGTCGACATTAGTAAGTAAGAAGGCGTCAGAGCCGTTACGTGCATAAATCGGACGACCATCAGGTGCTGTACCTGATTGTACCGCACGCAAATCACGGATGATGGCGGCATCTTGCTTACGCGTATGTAGGAAGTCAGCCATTAACACGTAGTCGTTCTCGGTGACGTAAGTTGCACCGAATGCGAATTTCCACTCGTTTGGAATTTCAAAGTTCGGGTCAAGTGCGTTCACCGGACCACGACCAGCTGCTTCAGCAACTTCGTCGATCATTTCTAAAGGAATGTCGATGATAGGGCTACCAGTGCCATAGTCGAGGTCAAACAGGTTAACGCCAAAACGGTTCGCTTCGTACAAGCTGACACCGTTGTTGGAGTAGTTGTTCGACAACCAGACGTTCGGGTTACCACCAGAGTACAGACCGAAACCACCACGGAGTTCTAACTGGTCGTTCACCACCCAGTTCATGCCAACGCGCGGCTGAATCAAACCTTCACCATCTAAGGTCGCGGTATTTGCGAAGCCATAGGTGTCTTGGAACGATTGATTGAGGGTAGGTGCGTCACTGGTGGTGTACCAATCGTAACGTAAGCCCAAAGTTAATGTCAGGTCGTGATCAATGAAGTAGTACTCATCTTGCGCGTACAACGTGTTCACCGCGTATTTAAACTGACCAGCACCGTCGTCTGGGTTGTTGGTACCCGCAGCGTTCTCATAGATGATACGGTTCACTAGACCACTTTCGAAGTCGTCGATTGAGCTAAAGCGATGCTCACCTTGTGATTCTTGAATGAACAAGTTGAAAACGTCGTAGCTTTCGTACTCGTAACCAAACGTGAAGGTATGGTCGTTGTACAAATAGGTTCCCGAAAGCTTGTAGAACATAGTGTCATAAGCAAGCTTGTTCGAGTGACGTGAGTCATCAGCACCTAAATAAATGGTGTTACCGTTGTGACGGATTTGTACTTCACCGACTTCGGTACCGCCAAGAGGAACAACAGCATTCTCAAGCTCTGAGTAACCTGCACGTAACTCGGTTGAGAAGTTGTAAGTCCAGTCAGAGTAAAGTTGAGCAACATACGAATTGAACTCAGCACCACGTGAATAGAAATGGTTCGAGAACTCTAACTCGTCGTCATCGCCATCAGACTCGGCAATCGAATAACCGTCGTTGTAGTTGTAAGTGAACTGCGCACGGTGATCTTGATTGATGTACCAGTCAATCTTCGCCAAGAATTTTTCATCTTCAACTGGCAAGCTTGATGGGAAACCACCTGGCTCAAAACCATAAACGTCACGGGCAATGCCAGCGATACGGTCGAGGTCGGCTTGAGTGACGCCAAGTACTGGAGTCGCAACGTTTGCACCTTCAGGACCGCGGTCAAAGGTATCAGAACCTTCAAGCTTCTCGTAAGCGACAAAGGCGAACAATTTGTCTTGAATTAATGCTCCGCCACCGTTGAAACCGTAGCGTTTTTCGTTGAAAGCACCAATGTTGATAGGCTCGCCTTCAAGTTCGTCGCCGGTCAGTGAATCATTGGTGTAATCGAAGAACACGCTACCAAACAGTTCGTTCTCACCCGATTTGGTTACGGCGTTGATGTTACAGGCGGTAAAACCACCGTATTGTACGTCAAACGGTGCTAATTCGACGGCGACCTGTTCGATAGCATCGTAAGAGAAAGGCATGCGTTCAGTTGGATAACCGCTCGAGTTCAAGCCGAAGTTGTCGTTGGTGCGCACACCGTCTACGGTCAAGCTATTAAAACGTGGGTTTGCACCACCACATTGAATATCGCGGGCGTTGGTTTCGTTGATGTAAATACGCGGGTCAATTTGTACCACGTCTTTGATATCACGATTCGCTGCTGGCTGTTCTTGTAGGTCGCTCAAGCTAAAGTTAGAAGCGGGGCTGCTTGAACCTGAAGTCATGGTTAAACGGCGGCCTGATACTTCGATACGCTCAACACTTTGCTGGGCAATCTGTACACTTACGTTTTCAGTTTCACCAAGGGTGAGGAACACGTTTTCGATAACTTCGCTGTTACCCTGGTTGTCAGTGACAGTAAGTGTGTATGGACCACCAACCGCAAGACCACGTGCTGAAAATAAGCCGTTAGCGTTTGCCGTTAAAGTGGTGCTAGTGCCCGTGCGCTCATCACGCAAAGTCACGTTAGCGTTAGCGATAGTCTGGCCAGTGTTCTCACTGGTGACCACGCCGCGGAGACTAGATGACGTTTCTTGCGCCGTTGCAGTTGCCGACAAGCCAATGGCGAGTGCGACCGCAGCAGCAATACGACTAGGTTTATTATTCAACATGATGTTGCTTTCCTGGGTTGTGGTTAGAACAAATTGTCGTTATTGGGTGTCAAATCCTAATCAACTTCTATGACAGTTTGATGAAATAGTAGTCAAAAAATAATCAATGCACACTTTTTTCTTCACGTTTCTTGTTCTTTGCATGTTCACGTTTTTTACGGAAAAAACCCTGCAAGATCGCAGCTGACTCTTGTTCGAGTACACCGCTAATTACCTCGACTTTATGGTTCATGGTGTCGTGGTTGAGAACTTCGATAGCCGTTCCAGTAGCCCCTGTACGCGGGTCGCTCGCGGCGAACACTAGGGTTTTGATGCGCGCATGCGTAATGAGTCCGGCACACATGGCGCAGGGCTCTAGAGAAACGTACAGAGTGGTATCGACTAAACGGTAATTATTGAGAAATTGCCCAGCAGCGCGAATGGCTTGGGCTTCGGCATGAGCCGAGGGGTCACTGAGGCGAATAACTTCGTTATAGCCCTCACCAATGATGGTGTCATTGGCGACCACGACAGCACCAACAGGCACTTCACCGATAGCTTCGGCTTGCTGTGCAAGTTCAAGGGCGCGACGCATGTAACGTTCGTGGTCCATTAGCGATCTCTTAAATAAGAAAGCAATATGGCGCGCATTCTAAAAAAAAGCCCCCGCAAATGCGAGGGCTTTTTGTACATTTCTGTACTTTTTTACATTCCAGTTGTTAGCAACTGGCTTAGAAGCGGTAGCGGATACCGATCTTCGCCTGCCAAGTTGAACGCTCTGGAAGGTAGCGAGTTGGTGCTTGCGTGACCAAGTCGAATGCACGGTTGTTGTAAGGCGTACCGTAAACATATTGGCCGTCATCGTTGATGTGAGCACTTACCAATTCACGTACGTTGTCACCGTATGGCAATACGTGTTTCTGACCAGCGTCTTTATCAAAGATAGCGATCAGGTTACGTACGTTAATGTACAACTCACCTTTGTGGCCTTCAGCAAACCCAGGAAGCTCTTGGGTATATTTGAAGTCCAAGTTAGTGGTCCATGGACCGCGCTCAGTGTTACGTGGCAAGTACTGGCCTTCGTAACCTGTTAGGCCTGCGCGTTGGAGATACTCCATAAGTTGGTCGTAACCAAAGCCGTCTTCATATGCAACTGCTGAGTCATCAGCGCCGGTTGGAATATATGGCAAGTAAACTGATGAGCGACCCAAAGGACCAAACGGTTGGTTACCAAAGCTTACGTCGCCGTAGCTGTCGTAAACGTAGCCCCAAGGACGACCAGAGTAGCGTTCCCAGAATAGACCGAAAGTCGACGTGTAACCGTTGAAGATTTCAGTCTTATAGGTTACGTCCGCCATGAAGCGGTGCTCGACTTGGTAAGATGCTGTACCAGGACGAACATTCTGACGATCCAATGCTACCGGATAACGATAGTTTGACAGTGCAGTACTTGAACTACCTGCAACCGCTTCTTGAATGTCTTGGTTGGTGTAGCTGGCACGCATACTTAAGCCGTTATCCCATGCTTTACCAAGGGTTGTCGTGAAGATTTGGCTTTTGCCACCGTCACCGTTAGTTAACATGAGGTCATAACGTTGCACGAAGCCATGATCACCCACACCGCTAGGCGTGTGGTTATCAAGCGGGTCGTCAACAACGTAGAGAATACGACCGCCGTCAACGGTGGTACGTGGGTCACCATTTTCGTCTAACAATGGTACACGGGTTAAGTCTTTCCACTGCACGTCATCTTTACGACGAGTGTAGATGTACTCAACGCTCGCAAACCAATCATCACCAAGCACTGGGATGCTAAGGTTGTTGAAGTCAACAGCTAAACTTCCGCGCCAATCAGAAGGTAGGTCGAAATCAGGGTCAATTGCGTTGACATAACCATCTGCAAGCAAGCCGTCTTGGACTTCTTGTGGTACTTGAGTTGGATCAACGTTGTCGAAGAATACCGACCAAGGAACATCGGCCAAGTAACGGTCAAACTGCGAGAAAGTCATCCCATTATTGGTGTATGAGTTAGATACCCAAACATTTGGCCGGCCACCAGCGTAGCGACCAAACCCGCCACGTAGTTTAGTGTCATCGGTCAATTGATAGTTAAAACCGACGCGCGGAAGGATCAAGTCTTTGCCATCTAAGTTTTCAGTATTGGCGAAACCATAACGCGCTGCAAAATTTGGGTTATAGATAGGTTTGTCTTCAGCGTGCATGCGCTCATAGCGCACACCAAACATAACCTCAAGATCCCAAGTTGGTTGCCATGTATCTTGGATATACAGTGCTTGTGTGCCCTGGGTGAAGTTTGCTGCGGCATCATTAATATCGCCAGTTAAACTTCCAGCATAATAGAAGTCACCCGCTTCACGGTTGCGGAAATCTTCGATGCTGTCGAATTCCCATGAACCTAAAGCGTTCTGTACGAACAAGTTATAGATGTCGGTTTCAGAGAAGGCATAACCGAAACCAATCGCGTGGTCACCAAGCAGGTATTCACCGTTTGCTTGGAATTCGATAGTGGTGTTCTCGCCTTCGTTGGCGTGACGTGAATAGTCAGGACCAAATTCGATCGCGTTACGACCGCCAACTTCCACGGTAACCATACCCATGGTGCGACCGTTCAAAGGGTCTTGAATCGCTTCGACGTTTTTGTGTGAAAGTTTAATGTCGCTCGAGAAGTTTGAGCTCCAGTTTGAGTAAACCTGTACCGCATAAGCGTCAAGGATTTGCTCATTGTTGTACCAGCTTGATGACAAGGTCAATGTGCCGTCACCGCCGTATTGGTTACGAATCGAGTTACCGTCAGTGCGCTGATAAGTAAAGGCTGCACGGTGCTCGTTGCTGATGTTCCAGTCAAGTTTCACGAGAAGTTTGTTATCTTCTTCGTCTGCTGGAATGTTCCAGCCGCCAAGCTGTGCGTCAGTTAAGCCGTAGACGTTACGCGCGATATCAAGAACTTCGTTGAGTTCTTCGGTAGTGATGTTGGCGATGTTCGCTGCATCTGAACCGATAGGACCACGGTAAGGTGCATTGCTTTCGTCTTGGGTTTCATAGTTCACGTAGAAGAACAATTTATCTTTAATGATTGGGCCGCCAAGACCGAAACCTAAAGTTTTCTCTTCGTAGTCAACATTTGGTGGTAACGCATCTTCGTCGTACTTAGAAGCTTCTGCGTCGCCAGCCAAGCTGTCGCTGGTGTACTGATAGAAGATTGAGCCAGTTAACTCGTTGGTTCCCGACTTGGTTACCGCGTTAACTTTAGCACCGGTAAAGTTGGTGTCTTTGGCGTTGAAAGGTGCAACATCAACAGTGATCTGCTCGATCGCGTCGATTGAAATCGGTGAACCTTGGGTTGGATAACCGTTGTTGTTCAAACCGAAGTCATCGTTCTGGTTGATGCCATCAACAGTGATTGAGTTGTATTTCGGGTTGTTACCCGCAACAACTAACTGATCACCGTCGCCCAACTGCGTAGCAAGTGGGTTCAAACGAACGATTTCTTTCAAGTCACGGCTGTAGGTAGGCAATGACTCGATTTGCTCTTCACCAAACGAGCTGCTTGAGCCGTTATTCAACTGTGCGTAGTTGATAGCCTGACCCGTAACGCTAATGCGTTCAACGTTTGCTGCTTCAAGTTGTGCATTCAGGCGGAATGTTTCGCCCAGCTTCAAGAACACTTCTGAATACTGTGCGTCTTGATACACGTCTGAATCGATAGTGATGCGGTAAGGACCACCAACACGTAAACCGCTAGCGATGAAGCTACCGTTACCGTCAGTGTTCACCTGGGTGCGGCTACCTGATGGTACGTGTTCGATGACAACAGTGGTATTGGCTGCGCCGCTACCTTGTGGTCCAAGAATCTCGCCTCGCATTGAAGCTGAGGTGTCTTGTGCTACCGCTGTTGCTGAGGCAAAGCCTAAGGCAATCGCGACGGCACTTGCGGTGCGCGAAAATCGCAGAGATGTACTCATCTTTCTTAATTTCCTGGGTTGTGGTTTAAAAAAAATCTTGAAAGGCAATACCGCTTGATGTTGAGCCTTGTGAATTTTGTGTACGCTTTTATAACACTTGCGTGTGTCAAAAATGTGACAGTATTTTAATCAACTTTGCTCGTAATTGCACCGATAAAGTGGAACTAATACAGTAAAAATATGTCTCAGCGGCTCTTCAAATGTTGCAGGAATGTCTATGAAGCCTATTCTGTTCGGTGTTGTAGCTTTATTCGCTTTTTTCTTAAATGGGTGTGATGTGCCGAAAAAAAATTCTAAACCGCCGGTTACGCTCCGGGTTGCTACTTTTAATGTCAGTATGGATGCATCGAATTACCTGCCGGCGGAAAAATGGCAAAGTGAGGGGGCGCAAGCTTTGCCTGCCGCTCTTGCACAGCAACATCCGCAGGTTCGTGCCATCGCCGAAATTATTCAACATGTGCGACCAGACATCATCGTCTTGAACGAATTTGACTACCTACCTGATGCACAGGTGCTGGAGATCTTTCGCAAGGAATTCTTGGCCGTCAGTCAGAATGGTGAGGCTCCGATCGATTATCCGCACAGTTTTATCGCCCCGGTGAATACGGGCCGAGCGAGTCCATTTGACCTTAATCGCGATGGTGAAGCGAGCGGCGTGGGCGACGACGCCTGGGGCTATGGCAACTATGAAGGTCAATACGGCATGGCGGTACTATCGAAATACCCGATTGATCAGGCGGCGACGCGGACCTTTCAATTTTTTAAATGGCGCGACTTGCCGGGTGCCTTGCAGCCGTTAGTACCGAATACCCATGAGCCTTGGTACAGCGCAACTGCTTGGGCTCAAATGCCGTTGAGCTCGAAGTCTCATTGGGATGTTATGCTCGACGTTGACGGGTACCCGTTACATTTGCTGGTAAGCCATCCGACGCCGCCGGTGTTTGACGGCGACGAAAATCGCAACGGTCGTCGGAACCATGACGAAGTGCGTTTTTGGCACGAGTACCTTAGTGACCTCGAAACCCAATATATCTACGATGATCAAGGTCGTCGTGGCGGCTTACTTGAAGAGCAGCGTTTTATCATTGCGGGTGATTTGAATGCCTCGATTGAAAGTACGGATAACGTGCCGGGCACTATCGAGCAATTGCTCGAACATCCAGCTGTACAAGGTGATTTTGTACCTAAGAGTGCGGGTGGCAAGGCGCATACTCCGGACAATCCATTGGCGGCGCAGCATACTGCAGGTTGGCGTAAAAGGGCGGACTATGTATTGCCGTCTAGCTATGGCATTCGTATTATCGACGGCGGTGTGTTTTGGCCCACCAATGCCGAAGCGAAAGCGGACTTGGTCGCCGACCGTGAGCGTTCTTCGGATCACCGTCTAGTGTGGCTTGACATCCAATTGCAGTAATTTTCACAAAAATGTCGTAGATTCATAAAACTGTCATAAAGTAACGTAATAATGACGCTGCTTAAAAACGACTAGGTGAAGCACGATGTCACGAAAAATTCTGATTGTTGAAGATGAAGCGCCGATTCGCGAAATGCTCAGCTTTGTCATGGAGCAGCATGGTTATCAAGCGGTTGAAGCGAACGACTATCAAGTTGCTTTAGAGAAAATTGTTGAACCGTTCCCCGATATGATTCTACTCGATTGGATGTTGCCGGGTGGCTCAGGCATTCAGTTAGCGAAGAAGCTGAAAAGCGATGACTTTACCCGCAGTATTCCGATTATTATGCTGACGGCTCGCGGCGAAGAAGAAGACAAAGTGCGCGGCCTCGAAGTGGGCGCCGATGACTATATTACCAAGCCATTTTCGCCGAAAGAATTGATGGCCCGTATGCGTGCGGTGTTTCGCCGAGTATCGCCTACCGTTTTGGATGAACCTCTTGAAATCGAAGGCTTAAAATTAGACCCCATTTCACATCGTGTGAGTGCCTTTAATGATCGCCTTGATATGGGGCCGACAGAATTTAAATTGCTTCACTTCTTTATGACACACCCTGATCGCGTGTATAGTCGTGAGCAACTCCTCGATAATGTTTGGGGCACGAATGTCTACGTTGAAGACCGTACCGTGGATGTCCATATTCGCCGTTTACGTAAAGCCATCGAAATGCATGGCCATGACCGCTTGGTGCAAACTGTGCGCGGTGTGGGCTATCGATTCTCGCCACGCTAAAGCAGTGGCGACCGCAAGGGTAGGGCTCAATGGATAAGCGTTTTTCCGCAGTGTTTATTCTGCGCGGCTTCCTTTGGTATGTCGTGCCTTTAGCTGTGCTTGGCTGGCTGTTTGGTTATTTGTGGCAAGTATTGAGCCTTGGCCTGTTAGGGATTCTGGCTTGGCACTATTTCTATCAATACAAGTTGGTGGATTGGCTTTGGCACCGTCGCACTATGTTGCCGCCAAGCGCGCCAGGCAGCTGGAGCTATATCTACGATGGTATTTACCGCAC
The DNA here is from genome assembly GCF_003987225.1 of Pseudidiomarina homiensis. GTDB lineage: Bacteria > Pseudomonadota > Gammaproteobacteria > Enterobacterales > Alteromonadaceae > Pseudidiomarina > Pseudidiomarina homiensis. Next base: position 68,495 of record NZ_PIPX01000003.1, on the reverse strand, counting down.
CCAGCGGCGCAGTCAGCAACGGCGTCGCGCCTTAGCGCGCATCTTGCGCCGTTTCCGTGAAGCTTCTGAAGCAATTCCAGATGCTGCCATCGTGTTTCGTCGTGACGGCGGATTGATTTGGTGTAACAAGCTTGGGCAATTCTATTTCGGCTTAAAGTGGCCTGCCGACACCGGTATTCGGTTATCCAACTTGATTCGTCACCCCGAGTTTATCGCTTACCTGCAAAAAGGTGATTTTAGCGAAGCAATGTATTTGCCATCACCGGTACGTGAAGACATAGAACTTGAAGTTCGTGTGATGCCCTACAGCGAAGATCAGTATCTACTAATGGCGCGTGATGTAACACAGCTACGCAGATTAGAGCAGATGCGTAAAGACTTCGTTGCTAATGTTTCCCATGAATTAAAAACACCATTGACGGTGATTCAAGGCTACCTTGAAATGCTGGATGATGACGTCAGTGCAATGCCGCCGGCATTAATGCAAAAAGCAGTAACCGATATGAGCGGGCAGTCAAAGCGTATGCGCAACTTGGTTGACCAACTGCTGTCGTTATCGCGTATCGACTCAGCTCGTGGTGATATTTTTGAGCGGGCGGTTGCGGTGCCTGACCTGTTACGCCGCATCCAACAAGATACCGAGCAGCTTAATCAAACCAAACAGCATGAGCTACACTTCGAGATTGCCGCACAAAGTATGTATGGTCGTGAAGACGAGCTACGTAGTGTGTTTGCCAATTTAGTGACCAACGCCATTCATTACACGCAACCAGGCGGCAAAATCACTGTGCGCTGGCGGCCGGTGGGTAAACAAATGGAGTTCAGTGTTACCGATAATGGCCCAGGTATTCCTGCCGAGCACATTCCTTTGTTGACTGAACGTTTCTATCGCATCGATAAAGATCGCAACAGCAGTAAAGGTGGTTCTGGGCTTGGTCTTGCCATTGTGAAGCAAGCCGTGGAAAACCATCATTGCAAGCTAACCATTGATTCTGTGGTCGGGCGCGGTTCCACCTTCAGCGTGCGCGTTCCGGAAGAGTTGGTCATTACGCCCGCCTAAGCATGACAAAAAAGTGGCAGAAATATGACAAATAAATAGAAGTTGTCATCAAAGTGTCACATTGACCTACTAAAATTCCCAGTGTTCATTAAGCAAAGCTAAGTTTTAATCCACTATTTTTGGCACTGACCTTAGCACTGACACTTGGAGTCATTATGAAAGTTAAATCAGTACTTCTTGCTTTAAGCGTAGCTGGCTTGGTAGCAACCTCTGCCCACGCCCAAAAAGCGACTGACAACCTCCCTGAATACGAGAAAGTAAGTGGTCTTTCTGGCAACCTTTCTTCTGTTGGTTCTGACACACTCGCCAACATGATGACCTTTTGGGCAGAAGAATTTAAACGTCTGTACCCGAACGTAAACATGCAAATTCAAGCTGCTGGCTCGTCAACTGCGCCACCAGCGTTAACTGAAGGCACTTCAAACTTCGGCCCGATGAGCCGTGGTATGAAATCGAAAGAAATCGAAGCTTTTGAAAAACGTCACGGCTACAAGCCAACACCAGTACGCGTAGCGATTGATGCTTTGGCGGTTTTTGTACACAAAGATAACCCAATCGAAGGCATGACCATTGCCCAGCTCGACGCGGTATTCAGTAACACCCGTTTGTGTGGCGCTACTGAGCAAGTACAGCGCTGGGGCGACTTAGGTTTGACTGGTAGCTGGGGTAACCGCGACTTGCAGTTGTATGGTCGTAACTCAGTATCAGGTACCTACGGTTACTTCAAAGAAATCGCGTTGTGTGACGGTGACTTCCGTGCCAACGTCAATGAGCAACCCGGTTCTGCATCAGTAGTACAGTCGGTTTCAACGTCGTTGAATGCGATTGGTTACTCAGGTATCGGTTACCTTACTTCTGGTGTGAAAACTGTACCTTTGGCGGTTGAAGAAGGTGCTGAATATGTAGACGCAACCACAGAAAATGCGCTTGCTGGTAAGTACCCACTCTCGCGCTTCTTGTACGTTTACGTTAACAAGCATCCGAACAAGCCGCTTGATCCAGCCACTGCAGAGTTTTTGAAAATGGTGCTGTCGAAAGCTGGTCAGGTCATTGTTGACAAAGACGGTTACATTCCACTACCGAAAGTTGTCGTTGAGCAAGAGCTAGAAAAGCTCGGCTTGAACTAAGAAAGAGCGCTGTTTGCTAGTCGCTGTTCGCTGTTTGAAAAAGCGAACAGCGTTTTTTTTGCGCTGGTGGTAGCCCGTGGTTCTACCACGGGTCAAATCTGACGTTTTGACCATTATCGTTGAAATCGAGAATCCCCGTGGTAAAACCACGGGCTACCCAAATCTCGGCCAGCAGTTTTCCAAAAATTTCAGTTTTATGACGGTGCTGTAACAATACTGTCATACTTTTCTACTATACTGCGCGCAATGAAATTTCTAACTTGCACAACCACTCGAGGTTATGATGGCGGCAGCAAAACCCTCTTTGGGAGCCAGCAATTATCGACTGATTAAAGATCGCGCGGCGCGCTGGGGCGTAAGCCTAGGCGGCGTGATGGTTTTAGTCGCATTGTTGCTCATCTTCTTCTATCTGCTCTATGTTATTGAGCCGATTTTCCGTGGCGTTGAAATTAACCATCAGCGTAGTTTCCAAACACCAGCCGAAAATGTAGTGGCAATGGGCATGGAAGAGCAATCGGAAATTGGTTATCAATTTACCGCAGATGGCGAACTCGTCTACTTTGCTTTACGCGCGAAAAAGGGTACCGAATGGGAGCCTGGTAAAGAGCTCATGCGTACCGCGGTAACCGCGCAAAAGCCGACGGCATTTACCAAAACGCAGCCACAAAATAACCGCTATGCGTTTGCCGTTCCTGGCGGTGCTGTGCGCATTATCGAGCCGAAATTCTCGAGCCGCTTTATTGACGGTGAAATGTTTGTAGAACCGCGCGAAGTTGAACTCGACGCGCGCGAGCTGTTGCAAGTGGATCCGCAGGATCAGGACATTGTTAAACTTGCCTACGAGTACGATGGTGAGTCAAAGTTATTTGCTGCACAGAGTGCCGAAGGCCGCGTGTTCGTAAATTTCATGCAGGCGAAGCGTAACTTTCTTAGTGGCGCCGTCGAAATGGAGTCGAAAGTAAGCGAACTGCCGATTAACGGTGGCGTTGATCAACTGCTTGTGACGCCAGACTTGCGCCAAGTGATGGTACGCCAGAATAATCGCTTCTGGGTGTTCGATGTGACCCGCACGGGTACCGTGAAGGAACGTCAGCTGATCAATGTTGACAGCCGTCGGTTTGGTGAAGTCACCTCGATGAGCTTATTGGCCGGCGCTAGTTCGGTATTGTTTGGCCATGCCAACGGTAAAATCACTCAGTGGTTTGAAGTGGCTGGCGATGATGGCCGTCGCTATCAGTTTATTCGCGATTTCCAAGCGGCTGAAAGTGCCATCACTGAAATCGTTGTTGAATACTATCGTCGCACCTTCTACACCATTGCCGAAAACGGCGAGGTGGGCGTCTTTCACACCACTTCTGAAGCTGAGCTTTATCGCGGTCATCCGGATGCGTTCAAAGCTCAAAACTTGGTGATTGACCCGCGCGCAAACACCCTATTGATGCGCGAAGGGCAGCAACTGCATGTTTTTGAGCTTAGCAACGAACATCCAGAGGTAACGTGGAGCGGCCTGTGGCAAGAAGTTTGGTATGAGGGTTATCCGGAGCCGGACTATGTGTGGCAGTCGACCTCAGGCTCAGACGACTTCGAGCCTAAATTCAGCTTAGTACCGATCTCGTTCGGTACCATTAAAGCCGCGGCCTATGCGATGTTGTTCGCGGTGCCCATTGGTCTTGCAGCGGCCGTTTACACTGCTTACTTTATGTCACCGAGCGTGCGTAAAGTGGTGAAACCGACAGTGGAAATCATGGAGGCACTGCCGACCGTTATTCTAGGATTCTTGGCAGGTCTCTGGCTGGCTCCGTTGGTGGAGGCCTATTTACCGGGGATCATTGCGGTTATTGTGTTGGTGCCGCTGTCGATAATCTTGTTCGCCATGCTCAGCTCGGTACTTCCGCAGGTCATTCGCTCACGCTTAACCGATGGTAGTGCGGCGTTGGTTTTGGTGCCCTTGGTGGCCTTCGTTGGTTGGTTGTCGTTCCAATTGTCGCCGGTTATCGAGAATGTGTTATTCGACGGCAACGTGCGTCAGTACCTGACCAATGAGCTTGGCATCACCTTTGACCAGCGCAACTCGTTGGTGGTGGGTATTGCCATGGGCTTCGCGGTTATCCCAACCATTTTCTCGATTGCCGAAGATGCGGTATTTAGCGTGCCAAAACACTTGTCGAATGGCTCGTTAGCTCTAGGTGCGACCACTTGGCAAACCTTAACCAAGGTGGTGTTGCTCACGGCGAGTCCGGGGATCTTCTCGGCAGTTATGATGGGCTTAGGTCGTGCCGTTGGCGAGACGATGATCGTTCTCATGGCCACCGGTAACACACCGATTATGGATTGGAATATCTTTGAAGGTATGCGTACGCTTTCGGCCAACATTGCCGTTGAAATGCCAGAGTCTGAAGTTGGCAGCTCGCATTACCGCATTCTTTTCTTAGCAGCCTTTGTGCTCTTTGTTTTCACCTTCGCGTTCAACACGGTGGCCGAACTTGTTCGTCAGCGTCTACGCGATAAATACAGCTCGATGTAAGCGAGAGGATTTCCATGAAGCAATGGTTTAACTCAGGAAAACCCTGGATTTGGCTCACCGCAGGTTCTGTGAGTATCAGTCTGATCGCGGTTATCGGGCTGCTGATTCTGATTGGTTGGCGTGGTCTGTCATTCTTCTGGCCAGCACAAATTCATGAGATGGACGTGCGGGCGAATGATGGTTCGATTTCGACCATTATTGGTGAAGTCTACGACACTGAAACGATTCCGCTGGAACGACTGAAGGAATCAGGTGTGCAGCTGGACGACTTCAACGAAGTAGCGCTCGATCGTTGGTTGATCAAAATCGGTAACCGTGAATACGTACCGTTGGACTTTACTTGGGTACTCGAGCCGCAAATCGTGCGCGATGAAACACCTGCGGACTTGGCGAAGCTCGAACGCTCGAAAGACGGTAACTTTTATGGTTATGTGGTCGATGTGCTCGAAAACGGCAAGTCGGTAGCAAACGGTGAGAACGTTCGTGCAGTACTTGAGCAGCGCATTGAACGCGTGGTCGAGATCAACGAGCAAGCCGCAGACCTGCAAGACAGCGAAATCGGCGCGATTAACTATCAGCTTAACCAGCTGCGTTTAGAACGCCGCGCATTGGACCTTGAAGGCCAGCTAACTGAAGCTGAAAAAGCGCGCATTAGTGCTGCTGAGCAACAGTTGCGCGACGATTACGAAGTGTTGGAAGAAGAACTCTTCGCCTTGCGCGACCAAGCGAGCCGCGACGAAGTGGTCATGCGCGACATGCGTGGTGTTGAAGTCACACTGCCGATGTATCGCATGCTGGCGGTGTACTTTCCGAACGACATGAACCTAGTCGAGAAGATCGGCCACTTCTTTGTGCAAATTGGTAAGTTTGTCAGCGAAGACCCGCGCGAAGCGAATACTGAAGGCGGCGTGTTCCCGGCTATTTTCGGTACCGTGTTTATGGTGTTGTTGATGTCGGTCATCGTGACGCCATTCGGGGTTATCGCGGCGATTTATCTGCACGAATATGCCGGTAAAAATGCGATTACCCGACTGATACGCATTGCCGTGATTAACTTGGCGGGTGTACCGTCGATTGTTTACGGGGTATTCGGCCTAGGATTCTTCGTCTACATGGTAGGTGGCTCACTTGACCAAGTGTTCTACCCAGAAGCCTTGCCGAGTCCGACTTTTGGTACACCTGGCGTCATGTGGGCAGCTATTACCTTGGCGATTTTGACCTTGCCGGTGGTGATTGTCTCGACCGAAGAAGGTTTGTCGCGCATTCCAAGCACCCTGCGCGAGGGCAGCTTGGCGCTCGGCGCAACCAAAGCCGAAACCTTGTGGCGGATTATTATTCCAATGGCCTCACCGGCAATTATGACCGGTCTGATTTTGGCCGTAGCGCGTGCCGCAGGTGAAGTTGCCCCGCTGATGTTGGTCGGTGTAGTGAAGTCGGCGCCAATGTTGCCGGTGGACGGTAACTTCCCGTACTTCCATTTGGATCGCAAATTTATGCACTTAGGTTTCCACATTTATGATGTTGGTTTCCAGAGTCCAAACGTTGAAGCGGCACGTCCGCTGGTTTACGCCACCTCGTTCTTGTTGGTAACGGTGATTATTGGCTTGAACTTAACGGCCATTGGCGTGCGTAACCATTTACGTGAAAAGTATCGCTCACTTGAGCATTAATTAACGAAGCAGAAGCGAAAAGGTCTTACTATGATTTCGGTAACTCCGACAAACAATCAGGCAGACAGCCTCGATTTAGAAAATTTAACGGCGGATCAAACCGCTATGGAAATTCGCAATTTGAATCTGCACTACGGCGATGCTCAAGCTTTGCATGATATTTCCATGGCGATTCCACGTAACCGTGTCACCGCCTTTATCGGCCCGTCGGGCTGCGGTAAGTCAACGTTGTTGCGTTGCATTAACCGCATGAACGACTTGGTTGAGATTTGTAAAGTGAACGGCGAGATCCGTTTGCACGACAAAAACATCTACGACAAAGATGTTGACGTCGCTGAATTGCGTCGCCGTGTGGGTATGGTATTCCAGCGTCCGAACCCGTTCCCGAAGTCAATCTATGAGAACGTGGTCTACGGCATGCGCTTGATGGGTGTAAACGACCGTCGTACCTTAGATGAGGTGGTCGAACGCTCATTGAAAGGCGCAGCCCTTTGGGAAGAAGTGAAAGATCGTCTAAACGCTAGTGCTTTCAGCCTATCAGGTGGTCAGCAGCAACGTTTGGTGATTGCCCGAGCTATTGCGATTGAGCCAGAAGTACTGTTGCTCGATGAACCAACGTCGGCACTTGACCCAATTTCAACACTGACGATCGAAGAGCTGATCACCGAGTTGAAAGAAAAATACACCGTGGTAATTGTGACGCACAACATGCAACAAGCAGCACGGGTTTCGGATCAAACAGCCTTTATGTACATGGGTAAGCTGATTGAATATGCTGATACCAATACGCTGTTTACCACGCCGACCCAGAAGCAGACCGAAGACTACATTACTGGACGCTACGGCTAAGAGGAGCTGAATCATGGATAAATTAAATACTGGCCGGCACATTTCCGGTAAATTTAATGACGAACTCGATGCCGTCCGTACCCAGGTCATGAACATGGGCGGCTTGGTTGAGCAACAACTACGTGACTCGCTGATCGCGATTGAAAACTCCGACCATGAGCTTGCCGAGCAAGTCTTGCAGCGTGACTACAAAATCAATGCGTTGGAAGTACAGATTGACGAAGCTTGTGTGCAGATCATTGCCAAGCGTCAACCAGCAGCAAGCGACTTGCGTTTGATCATCGCGATTTTCAAAACCATCGCCGACTTAGAGCGCATTGGTGATGAAGCTGAGCGCATTGCGCGCGTGGCCCTCGAGAGTTTCAACAACGATCAGCAGCAGTTCTTAGTCAGCCTTGAGAACCTTGGCCAGCAGGTCTTGGCGATGTTGCATGGTGTGCTTGATGCCTTTGCCCGGATGGACCTCGACAGCGCTTATGAAGTGCATCAAATGGACGCCCAAGCCGACCGTCAATACGAAGGCTTAACCCGTCAATTGATGACCTACATGATGGAAGACCCGCGCGGTATTCCCAAGGTCATGAATGTACTTTGGTCAGCGCGCTCACTCGAGCGTATTGGTGACCGTTGCCAGAACATCGCCGAGTACATTATTTTCTTCGTCAAAGGTAAAGACGTGCGCCACGTGTCGCCAGAATCCATGGCGCGCACCGTGGGTCGGCCGCAGCCTGATTCAGAGTGATTATGTAAAGCCACCATAAAGCCGGCATCCGCCGGCTTTTTTTGTTTCCCTTAGCGTAAGGTGAAATATGGATTTATATATAACGGAGAAGTGGTAAAAAGGTAGCAATAACCTTGAAATTTGTTTTTTTAAAACTAAAAGGTATTGTTATCAAACTTGTGAAGTTAACAGGGGGTCTATTGGCCTTCTAACGGGAATCGAGAGACAGTGAAAAAAACACTCCTAGTCGTTATCACGTTAGCGGCGTTATTCGCCGCTTTTTATTATATCCAAGCAAATCAACGTGACGAGATAATACAGAACGATAGACCGATGCATCATGTTGCATCTACAACCGAGCAAGACTCCAACGAGGAGTCGACTGCGGTTGTTACGAATTCTACAGATTTGAATGATGCTGATGTTGAGTCACAACGAGCGCCTCCCCCAAGTCAATCTGATGCTGAAATTGACGGACTAACTGTAAATCAATCTTTGCATACACTATTAACAGAAAGTGGTAAGGGGCGCGTGTTGGAAACGGAGACGCTTGATGAGCTTTCGGTTGTCGAGTTGCAACAGCAGGTTGATGCACTTGCTCAATCACAGGAAAGTACTGAGCAAGCTGGTACGGTCAGATTAAGGTTAGCGACGTTGCTTAGCAACCAAGCACAAGTTTACACGAATGCTTTACAATGCTCCGATGAATTGTGCGCCGTTATGATATCGGACTTATCGCGTGAGCACGTGTCAGCTGCACTGAATGAACTGACACGCGATGAGATGCTTAGTAATGCCACCAGTGGCGGCTATTTGCGCATCGTCGAGCAAGAGGGTACCTACTATGGAGTGTTTGTAGGTGTCATTGATGACGGCCGCACATTTGGCATTCGTTAGCTAGCCTTATCGGTATAGCTATTGGCCGGCCACACGGAGCCGTTGTCAAAGGTGTTTTAGAAGAGCTTCGCGCAAGCGTTCAATGTGTTGCGAGATAAGCCGTCGCGTTTGTTGCTGAATATCGAGCTCCTTGGCAATCGCGTTAAACTCATCAACAACCTCGGCAACTTCTAAAATATCGTGCTTTGCCTGTGACCAGCGAGTATAGCCAGCAGAGTTCGCTAACTTCTGCAGAGCTTTAAGCGGCGGCTCTTTACCATAACCAGCGTAGGCTGTGGCATGCTCGTTAAATGCGCTGGGGTTAAAAATGATGTCGTAAAACGGAGCTGGGTGCCATGCTCCATTGTCATTGAGTAAAAACCCCCAGTTTTTACTGTGATCATCCTGATTACAGGTGAGTAAATTGAAAATTGCGCGCTTAAATTGTAATTGACCATAGGCTGGTGACTTACAAAGTATTTTGGTTGCTTTGATTAAATCATCATAGTCGAGGCTTGGCGTGCGAAAATCAGCGTCAAGCAATCCGCACGCGCTATGAAAGTGTTGTCGCCCCGAAGTACTCGCAGAATTCTTCACATATCTAGATAGCTTTGCGCATACTGAAAGAATACACCTTGCCGATTTTGTGCAAGCGTACCCACCAAGACTTTCGCTCCAGACATAAGGGTTCGGTGTACTTGAAGTTTTTTGACGGGTCTAAAATTCATCTTTCAGCACCTCTTCGATAGAGGTCGGCGTCACTGACTGTTGTGCTTGGGTAAGTTCGTAAAGTCGTTTTAAGTCATCGAGGGTTTGCCACAATAACAGCAACTGGCGAAACGAGATTTGCCCAGTTAACTCGAATTTTTTAATTGTGGCAGCGGGAACAGTGCTTTTCTCGGCAAGTGCTGCGCGCGACAGTTTTGCTTGCTCACGCGCGGTACGCAGGTAGTCCGCAAACGCCGACTGAACATCTTGTTCGACTAAGAGTTGATACTTCATAATGCACCCGAAATAGACATAATGGTGTCCATTATAGCCTAAAAAATAGACTTTTGGATACAGTTATGTCTAACTAGTGCAATTGCTCTTAGTACAAAACCCTAGCGCGAATGGTGCCTTCAATGGCGCGCATTTGCTCCAGCAAATCGTCCGCAATGGTGCTTTCTTCGGGCGTGTCGACGTCAATGACCACGTAACCGACTTCGCTGTCGGTTTGCAGGTACTGACCGGAGACGTTGATGTTTTGCTCGGCCATGATCTGGTTGATTTTGGTTAGCATGCCCGGGCGGTTTTGGTGAATGTGCAACAAGCGACGGGCGCCGTGGTGCGCTGGCAGTGAAACCTCTGGGAAGTTGACTGCCGACAAGGTAGAGCCGTTGTCAGAGTAGTGTGCCAACTTGCCAGCCACTTCAATACCAATGTTTTCTTGGGCTTCTTGGGTCGAGCCACCGACATGCGGGGTCAGAATGCAGTTGTCGATGCCGCGCAGTGGCGACTCGAATACGTCGTTATTGCTGCTTGGTTCAACTGGGAAGACGTCAATAGCTGCGCCACCTAAGTGACCGCTGCGCAGGCTGGCGGCCAAGTCTTCAATGTTGACCACAGTGCCGCGTGAAGCATTAACAAGCAACGCACCTTTTTTCATCTTGGCCAATTGTGGGGCGCTGATCATCCATTGGGTTTGCGCCGTTTCCGGTACGTGCAAGGTCACCACGTCAGCTTGTTCCAGCAGCGCGTCGAGTGAGCCTACTGAAAGTGCATTGCCAAGCGGTAACTTGGTTTCGATGTCATAAAAACGCACTTGCATGCCGAGCTGTTCGGCTAAGATACTCAACTGGCTACCGATATGGCCGTAGCCCACAATGCCAAGCACTTTACCGCGTGCTTCGAATGAACCATTCGCCGACTTATCCCAGCCACCGCGATGGGCTGCAGCATTTTTCTCGGGCACGCGGCGTAACAACATAATAATTTCAGCCAAAACCAGTTCGGCAACGCTACGGGTGTTCGAAAACGGTGCGTTAAAGACCACCACGCCATGGCGACGGGCCGCTGCCAGATCCACTTGGTTGGTACCAATACAAAAACAACCGACGCCAATGAGCTTCTCGGCCGCCGCAAAGACTTTTTCGGTCAGTTGCGTACGTGAACGGATCCCCAAAAAGTGGACGTCTTTGACGCGCTCGCAAAGTTCCTCTTCACTGAGTGAGGTTTTCACATACTCAATCGAGTCGTACCCCTGTTGTTTGAGTACGTTCACGGCACTCTCGTGCACCCCTTCGAGAAGAAGAATTTTAATGCGATCTTTGGCGAGCGATACTTGCGTCATGGCTGTGCTTACACCTTACTTAAGAGTTTCAATACCAGCGGCGCTGGCAACGATAGTGACGTCGGCGCCACGTTGGGCAAAGAGACCGTTGGTGACCACACCCACAATATTATTGAGCTGCTGTTCAAGGTGAATAGGGTCAACAATGTCGAAATTGTGCACATCGAGGATCCAATTACCGTTGTCGGTGGTCACGCCTTCGCGCCAGACTGGGTCACCACCGAGTTTGACAATTTCACGGGCCACGTAAGAGCGGGCCATCGGAATGACTTCAACAGGGATTGGGAAGCCGCCGAGGCGGCCCACTTGCTTGCTCTCATCAACAATACAGACAAAGGTATCGGCCACCGCAGCGACAATTTTTTCGCGGGTGAGGGCAGCGCCACCGCCTTTAACCATGCGTTTGTGTTCGTCGATTTCATCGGCGCCATCAACGTAAATCGGCAGGTCGCTGACGCTATTTAAGTCGACCACGCGAATACCGTGCTGTTTCAAGCGTTCGGTCGAAGCTTCTGAACTTGAAACGGCAGCTTCAATATCGTGTTTGATGGTGGCGAGGGCATCAATAAAAAAGTTCACGGTGGAGCCGGTACCGACGCCAATGACCGCTTGCTTGGGTAGATTTGCTTTAACGTAATCGAGAGCTGCTTCTGCAGCCTTTTGTTTTTGCTCGTTTTTCTGTTGTTCAGATGAGGTTGCCATGCCAGCTTCCTAGATGAGTGGGCTATGGCGTTTCAGTATACATTTTTAGCCTCTAAAGTCCCATACTTTTGTCGGGGTGATGACCCTAGGTAAGGGCACATCCCAAGCTTCACTGGGCAGTCGCTCAACGAATTGACAATCATAGGCTAAACCGACGGGTTGTAAGTTCGGATAAAGGCCCGCGCGCCAACCCGCAAGGGTACGATCATAGAAGCCGCCGCCCATGCCCATGCGGTTACCTTGGGCATCAAAACCGACCAAAGGAACCAGCAGCAGGTTGAGTTGTTGCAACGGAACCACCCGCTGGCATTGCAGCTTGGGCTCGGGAATACCGTAGTCGTTGTGGCGCCATTCGCTGTGTTCATCAATATGAAGCATCAGCAAATGATGGTGCACGATAGGGTGCAGCACAGGTAGTGCAAGTTGGTGTCCGTGGTGCTGTAGCTCTTGGTTGAGCGCATGGGTTGGCAGTTCAGCGCGCACACTATAGTAACTGCCTATCGAGCAGGGTTGCTGGAGTTCTGCGAGAGCAAGTACGCGTTCTTCGATAGCTCCAGCAGCCTGCTCACGTTCTGCGGCACTGAGCTGCTTTCGCGCGGCAAGCAACTCGCGGCGCAATTGCTGTCGCTCGGGCTGGCTGCTATTCTGGGTGAATTGTCTGTTCATAGAGTGATTTATAGCATGTTGAAACGGGTTCTGACTACGCTAGTTTTGTCTACATTAATGTCTTCGCAGCTGCTCGCGGCACCGCCGAAAGCACCGCCACGTGGCGATCAAGGTGAAGGCCCTTACGACCGGCTGATTTTGCGTGGCGTGAATCTGATCAACGGTGAAGGCGCGCCGATGCAAGGCCCGGTGGATATCGTGATCGAGAACGACCGCATCAAAAACGTGGTCAGCGTGGGTAACCCCGGGGTGCCGATTCTTGAGCAGCGTCGTCCGAAAGCTGAGCCTGGCGATAAGGAACTCGACTTAACCGGACATTATGTACTCCCAGGTTTTATCGACATGCACGGGCACATTGGCGGCTCTGCCGACGGTATTCCTGCCGAATACGTACTGAAATTGTGGTTGGCCCACGGCATTACCACGGTGCGCGAACCGGGCAGTTTTAATGGGCTCGAATGGACCAAGTGGCACCAAGAACAGGCTGCGCAAAATACCATTGTTTCGCCTCGTATTATCCCGTATCTCGGTTATGGCATGAACAGCGACGAGCCGATTTTTAAGCCAGAGCAAGCGCGTGAGTGGGTGCGTGACATTAAGCAAAAGGGCGCGGAAGGCATAAAGTTCTTCGGTGCACGGCCGAAAATTATGGCGGCGGCGCTTGATGAAGCCGAAAAGCAAGGTCTTGGCACCATGATGCACCATGCGCAGTTGAATGTAGTGCGCACCAATGTGGTCGACTCGGCACGACTCGGTCTCGACAGCATGGAACACTGGTACGGCTTGCCGGAAGCATTGTTCACTGAGCAAGTAATTCAGGACTATCCAGCCGACTACAACTACAACAATGAACAAGATCGCTTTGCCGAGGCTGGGCGCTTGTGGCAGCAAGCGGCTGAGCCAGGCTCAGAAAAGTGGCAACAAGTACGCGATGAGTTGATTGAACTCGACTTCACCATTAATCCGACATTGACCATTTATGAAGCCAGCCGTGACTTAATGCGCGAGCGCCAAGCCATTTGGCACAACGAATACACCTTGCCGCAATTGTGGGAGTTCTTTGAGCCAAGCCGCTATGCGCACGGCTCTTATTGGTTTGATTGGACCACCGATGAAGAAGTGGCGTGGCGCAAGAATTACCAAAAGTGGATGGCGTTCCTGCAAGATTACAAGAATCACGGTGGCCGCATTACCACAGGTTCGGACGCTGGCTACATCTATAAAATCTACGGCTTTGGTTTGATTCGCGAGTTCGAATTATTACGCGAAGCTGGCTTCAATGCCTTAGAAGTAGTGCAAGCCGCAACCTTGAATGGTGCTGAAGCTTTAGGTCTTGAGCATGAAATTGGCTCTGTGGTGCCGGGCAAGAAAGCTGATCTGGTGGTGGTTGCCGAGAACCCGCTGGCGAACTTTAAAGTGTTGTACGGTACGGGGCATTTCAAACTGAACGACCAGAATGAGCCGATTCGCACCAAAGGCGTTCGTTACACCATTAAAGACGGTATCGTTTACGATGCGCAGGAATTGCTAAGTGATGTGCGTCGCTTGGTCGACCAAGCGAAAGCCGACCAAGAGTAAAATTAGGGAAAAGGGTGATCACCCAGGATGCCGCTGCGTGCTTTGGCCCTTGAACCCACTGGTTCAAGGCGGGGCGCAAATCAACGGCCGTAGGCTTCTCGATACATGTCGAGCTTGCACAATAGCCGGTCAGTGAGCCCCTTTACTGATGACATCGGCTCAGGGACATTAGCGTGCTGGCGCACATCCCAGGCGATCCTAACTTTTTACTTTCGCCCTGGACGCTGCTCGCTCGTGACTTGCTCCAGGGTTTCTTGCAGCAACTTAATCTTTTCTTCAAGCTCTTGAATGCGTTGGCGCTGTTCATGCTCGAGTTTGCTGCTCTCGTGGCTTAAATTCAGCGCCGCCATCACCGCAATTTGTTCGGGATGGCTGAGCTTGGTCGCTTGGCGAATATGCTCAAGCTTGTCATTCAGCTTGTCTGCTGCTTGCTGCAACGCAACTTCCTGCCCTTCAGGGCAATTCACTTTGTAGTGACGGTCCATCAACTTGATGTCCATGGTGCGTTGAGTCATTGCACAGTTTCCTTGCTGTTTTGTTGTCGTTTGCGCACATTATGCCATGCTTGAAGGGGCTTTGTCAGCTAGCCTGAAAAGACTGACAGTGGTAGGATGCACAGCAAACCAAGCAAGAGAAGACAGCTTATGTCAGAGCGCAAATCGCCAGAAGATACAGCGGAACTCACCAGCTCGCAGAGTTACGATCGCTTAACCGAATTTTTTGAGCACCAAGGCTTACTCGCCAGTGGCGCAGAAGTCCATGGTTTGCTAACCGGCATGGTTGCCAGTGGCGCGAGCATTGAGGGTGACGAGTGGCTCCTGTTACTCAGTGATTTAATCAACGAGGGACAGTCCTTTAAACCGGAACTGCGTGAGCATCTGAAGCTCATGGCGACCGAAACTTGTGCCAGTTTGCGTGATCCTGACCTCGGTTTTCAGCTGATTTTGCCAAGTGACCACGAGCCGTTGCACGAGCGTTTGCAAGCCCTTACCGCATGGGTGCAATCATTTCTTGTTGGTTTTGGCGTTAACCAGACTAACTTGGCCGGGTTGTCGGCAGACCTACGCGAAGCCATTGATGACATGGTCGAAATTGCCAAGCTGGATATCACCATTGAAGATGATGAAGAAGCCGAGCGCGCGTATTTTGAAATCATGGAATATTTGCGGATTTCTGCGATGCTGTGTTTCAACGAGCTGGGGCAAAACGCCAACACCACCTGCAAAACCAATAAGACCTTACATTAATCTGCGCTGCAAGGAGCATTGTTGTTATGGCTGTAGCTGTGCCTGTCGAGGAATACCAACGCCGCCGCGAGCAAGTGCTTAAACGCCTCGCCGCTGCTGACGAGTCGGCCATTGCGGTCATTCCTAGCGCGCAATTGGTGACCCGCAGCAACGATACCGAGTTTCCGTTCCGGCAAAACAGTGATTTCTTTTACCTGACGGGCTTTAACGAGCCAGACGCAGTACTGGTGCTGGCGCCTGACGCCGAGCTGCCGGTGCAGTTGTACTGCCAACCGAAAGACCCACAGCAAGAAGTCTGGCATGGCCGCCGTTTAGGTGTAGCTCGTGCCGTAGATGCTTTGGGAGTGGATGTTGCGCACGCCATTGATGAGCTGGATGAACATTTGTGGCAGTTGCTGGACGGCGTCCATACCGTTTATTGCGATCAGAGCAATCAGGATTTTTTCCAACACCTGTTGGGCTTAGCGGCGGAATTACGTAGCAGCGGTAAACGCGGCGTGCAACCGCCACAACGCTGGCAAGATATTTCGCCGTGGCTACACACCATGCGCTTGGTGAAGTCGAATGCCGAGCTTGAATTGATGCGTGAAGCGGCGCGAATTAGCGTGTTGGCGCATCAGCGGGCGATGAAATTTGTCGCACCGGGACGTTACGAATATCAAGTTGCCGCCGAACTGCATCACGAGTTTGCTATGCACGGCGCCGCTGCACCCGCTTACGGCACCATTTGTGGCAGTGGCGACAACGCCTGTATTTTGCATTACACGGAAAATAGTGACGCGCTGAATGACGGTGATTTGATCTTGATCGATGCTGGTGCCGAATATCAGGGGTATGCTGCGGATATTACGCGGACCTTTCCAGTGAATGGCACCTTTAGCGAGCCACAAAAACAACTTTATGAAGTCGTGTTGCAGGCGCAATTCGCTTCGTTGGACGTTATTCGGCCGGGCGCTACGTTGCAGCAAGCCCAAGATGTTGCCGCGCATGCTTTAACCGAAGGCCTTGTGGAGCTTGGCATACTGCACGGTTCAGTAAAGGACAATATCGAGCAAGCAACCTACCGCCGCTTCTTTATTCATGGCTTGGGCCATTGGCTCGGACTGGACGTACACGATGTGGGGGATGCCCGTCGCGGCGACAAAACCACCCCGTTTAAACCGGGCATGGTGTTAACCGTGGAGCCTGGATTGTATATTCCGGCCGATGCTGATGCCGTTGATAGTCAGTGGCGTGGCATCGGTATTCGTATTGAAGATGACGTGGTGGTCACCGCTGACGGCCATGAAAATTTAACCGCGGCGGTACCAAAAACAGTGGCAGAGATAGAAACGTGGATGCAGAACAAGTAACACCTGTGGTCATTGCTGGCGGCGGCCTCGTAGGCTCGCTGATGGCGTTTTTGTTTGCCCAGCAACGCCCGGATGTTGCGGTGAAAGTGGTGGAGCCGCAAGCGGATGGGCCAGTGCCCGATAAGCGTACCATTGCGTTGGCTGCGGGCACCGTTGATTTGCTCAATGCACAGGGGATTTGGCAGGAGCTTACTGACGAAGCCGAAGCGATTAAGCACATTCATGTGAGTGATCGAGGTTATTTAGGCGCGACGCGGCTGCACGCCGAGCAAGAAGGTGTGGCGGCGCTGGGTTATGTTGTTCCCGCCGCCGCGCTCAATAAAGCCTTGTATGATCGCTTACAAGCGTTACCGCAGGTCGAGTGGCTTGCCGGCAGCCAAGTCACCGGGCTGGAACAACAGCAACAGTATTGCAATGTCACATTACAAACGCCTAATGGCGAACAACAGTTAAAAGCCCAGTTGGTGGTGGGTGCCGATGGCCAGCGCTCGTTTATCCGCGAGCAACTTGGCATTGGCGTACAAACCACCGACTACGGGCAAGTCGGCATTATTGCCAATATTAGCGTGGACAAGCCACTGGCTGGCTGGGCCTACGAGCGCTTTACCGAGACGGGACCGCTGGCGTTGTTGCCCCTACCGAAGCAACAAGCGTCATTGGTATGGAGTGTCGCCGAAGAACAAGCTGAACAAGTGTTGGCATTGCCTGATGACGAATTCTTGGCGCAATTGCAGCATGCCTTCGGTTATCGTGCCGGGCGTTTTACCGCAGTTGGTCAGCGTCTGCAATTTCCTTTGCGTCTGCATTTAGCTGAGCGCAGTGTGGCGCATCGGGCTGTGTTGATTGGCAATGCCTCGCATACCTTACATCCGATTGCTGGGCAGGGCTTTAACCTTGGTGTCCGCGATGCCATTTGTTTAAGTGACCAGCTTGCCAAAGCCGATGATCTTGGCAGCTATGCAACGCTCGCCACGTATTGGCGCGAGCGTGAAGACGACTACAAAAACATCATCGGGTTGACCGACATGCTGGTGCGTGGCTTTTCCAATCACTACTGGCCTTTAACCAAGTGTCGCAACCTCGCGTTGCTCGGCCTTGATGCACTGCCACCGTTACGCCAAGCCTTTGCGCGGCAAACGATGGGGCTAGCGCCGTTAGCAAGCAGGGGAGGTGCATCATGAGCCAACGTTTTATCGTCGTCGGTGGCGGCATGATCGGTCTCGCTACCGCGTTAGGCTTGCGTCAGCAAGGGCACCGCGTGGTGTTACTCGAACGCGGCGCACAGCCGCAGTACACCGAAACCACCGAATTGCGTGTTAGCGCGATTGCGCACTCTAGCCGCCAGTTGCTGGAACAACTCGGCGTATGGCAACGCTTGCCAAGCACGCGGCTTGGTCCTTATCAAGCCATGGAAGTGTGGGACCACGATAGTTTCGGGCGTATTCATTTTGCTGCGGCAGAGGTAAATCAACCGGATCTTGGCGCCATTGTTGAAAACAAAGTTATTGAAGCCGAGCTATGGCAGGCGGCGGATGAGGCGGGCGTTGAGTTACATGCCAACACCGAAGTGCGACAGCACGAAAATGCGGCACAGCAGGTTACTGTGAAAACCGCGACTGAGCAGTTTACCGCCGATTACCTGATTGCCGCCGATGGCGTGCAGTCGCCACTACGCCAAGCCGAAGGATTACCGCTCACGTTTTGGGACTACCAGCAGCAGGGTTGTGTGGCCGTCATCAAATGCAGCAAGCCTCACGGTGGTTGTGCCCGACAAGTGTTTTTGCCAAGTGGCCCGGTGGCGTGGTTGCCATTAGGCGACCCCCATCATGTGTCGCTGGTATGGTCTGCTGACACCGAAGTGGCCGCAGAACTCAAAGCCTTGGACGACGCCGAATTCACCAAGCGACTGCAAGCCGCAAGTGACGGTGCATTAGGCCAACTCGAACTGGCGTCAAAGCGGGCGTATTTTCCGCTGCGCATGCAATACGCACGGCGCTGGCTCAAAGGTCGGATGCTTTTGCTGGGCGATGCCGCGCATAGTATTCATCCGTTAGCCGGGCAGGGCGCAAATCTTGGCTTTGGCGATGTGCAGGCGCTGCTAGCGCTCACAACAAATGCGTTTAGCCATGCTGATTTACGCAATTGGGAACGCGAACGCAAAGTTGCTGCGGTGCAAATGATCACCGCCATGGAAAGTTTTAAACGCGGTTTTGGTCATGCCAACCCATTGTTGAAGCTGGTGCGCGGCATCGGTTTGAAAATCGCCAACGACGTCGCTCCGCTCAAACGTACCTTGATTAAATCCGCTCTTGGATAAACGCCGCTAGCTGTTGTGCGGCGGAATTCTCTGCCGCACGCGTCGACAGCATCACACCTACTTCACCCAGTTCCGGCAACGGCGTACCATCGGCACAGCGCTGAATCCGCTCCAAATGTGCAGGTACCGTACTCTGCGCCAACACGGTAATGCCCAGCCCACTTTCAATCGCCGCCGTGAGCCCACTAAAATCCGTGTTGGTATAGGTAATACGCGATTGAATACCGGCGTTGCGCAAGGCGCGTAAAGCGCGACGCCGATAAATACAGCCATCAGGCGCAACCACCAAGGGCAGCGGCGCAGGTAACAAATGACTCTCACTATTACCGACCCAAACCAGCGGTTCTTGCCGCAATTCCAGCCATTGCATGGGATTGACCCATTGCGCGGCGTCTTTGCCACCGCTTTCCGTAAGCGCAATAATCACGTCAAAATCATCGGCATTGGCCACCAACTGGCGACTCAGAGCTGAGCTTACTTCGAGCGCGACGTTCGGATAGCCTTGGGCGAATTGCCCTAAGACTTGCGGCAACAGCTTACTAGCAAATTCACTGGTCATGCCTAGCCGTACGCGACCACTTAATTCCGGTTCGGTCAGCCGCGCAATAATTTGATCATTAAGACTGAGCATGGCGCGTGCCGCCTCAAGCAGTTCGTTACCAGCAGGCGTCAGTTGAATACGGCCACCGGTTCGGGCGTACAAACGCATGCCAAGCATCTCTTCTAAACGCTGAAGCTGCAGACTAATCGCCGGTTGCGAGCGGCCAAGCTGCTGCCCCGCGGCAGTGAAGCTCTGCAAATCATAAACGCTGACAAAAGCACGAAGACTGTCCAAAGAGAGCTGTTGCATGGCCCAAACACCCCAAAAATCGCAAAAATATAACCAGAAGTAATACAAGCTAAAACATTATTAATAATTCAAATAATAGCATAAGGAATTTTAATTTGTTGCCAGCGCCTTAGAGTTTTATAATTGCGCCCACTTTTACGCGAAACAACAGGACATCGATGCCATGGCAAATCGTACCCCTTTATTCGACGCGCATGTGAAAGCTGGCGCAAAAATGGTCGACTTTCACGGTTGGGACATGCCGCTCAACTACGGCTCGCAAATCGAAGAGCATAATGCCGTGCGCAAAGACTCTGGTGTGTTCGATGTTTCGCACATGACCATCGTTGACGTGGCTGGCGCGCAAGCCAAAGACTTCTTACGCAAAATGCTGGCCAACGACGTGGCCAAGCTCTCGGTACCAGGCAAAGCTCAGTACAACAGCATGCTGAACGAAAAGGGCGGCGTGATCGATGACCTTATCGTGTATTACTTTTCTGACGAATCTTACCGCTTGGTCGTGAATTCAGCGACCCGCGAGCGCGATGTCGCGTGGATCGAAAAAGTTGCCAGCGAATTCCAAGTGACCATCACCGAACAAACCGAACTCGCCATGGTGGCGTTGCAAGGGCCAAAAGCAGCCGAAAAACTGCGCTTGGTGCTGGGCGACGAAGCTTTTGCGCCAGTTGAAGGTATGCGTCCGTTCATGTCGGTACAAGTAGGCGACTTATTCATTGCCACCACCGGTTACACCGGCGAAGCCGGCTACGAAATCGTTTTACCAGCGAGCGAAGTTGAAAAACTTTGGGACGACTTGTTGAACGTTGGCGTCCAGCCATGCGGCCTCGGCGCACGTGATACCTTGCGCTTGGAAGCAGGCATGAACCTGTACGGCCAAGACATGGACGAGAGCATCACCCCGCTGGAAGCCAACATGGGCTGGAGCGTGGCGTTTGAACCAGAAGATCGCAACTTTATTGGCCGCGAAGCTCTCGAAAAACAAAAAGCCGAAGGCCACGACAAGTTGGTCGGCCTAGTGATGCGTGAAAAAGGCGTACTGCGTCACGGCCAGAAAGTCGTTGTCGACGGCGGCGAAGGCGTGATCACCTCAGGTACCTTCTCGCCAACGCTGGGCTTCTCGATTGCCATGGCGCGCGTACCGAATTCAGTGGGCGAAACCGCTGAAGTGGAAATGCGCAAAAAATTCGTTACAGTTAGCGTGGTGAAGCCAAGCTTCGTACGCAATGGTAAAGGTCTTGTGTAAGCGAGCACCTGCGAAACACAACAGAACAACTAATTTGAGGATCACAACATGAGCTCGATTCCAAAGGAATTAAAGTACGCATCGACCCACGAGTGGGTTCGTAACGAAGGTGATGGTGTGTTCACCGTAGGTATCTCTGAGCACGCTCAGGACTTATTGGGTGACATGGTGTTTGTTGAATTGCCTGAAGTTGGCGACAACGTTGCAGCAGGTGACGACGTTGCCGTAGCTGAATCAGTGAAAGCAGCTTCTGACATCTACGCACCGATTGGCGGCGAAATTATTGCCATCAACGAAGACCTCGAAGATGCACCAGAAACAGTGAACAGTGATCCTTATGGCGACGGTTGGCTATTTAAGATGAAAGCCGACGACCCAAGTGAAGTAGAAAGCTTGCTTGATGCCGAAGGTTATCAAGCAGTTATCGACGAAGACTAATTTGGCAATGGATTGCACAAACCCCGGTCACGCTACCGGGGTTTTGTGTTTCCTGACCTGTGTTTTAACCCCGAACCGAGGGACGAGAAGTAAATGACCACAGCAACGCTCAAGCAGTTAGAGAATCATGGCGAGTTTATTGGCCGTCACATTGGCCCAAGCGCTGATGAACAAGCCGAAATGCTGGCCCTATTAGGTGCCGATTCACTCGAAGCACTCACTAAGGATACGGTTCCTGGCGCGATTTTGCGCGAACCTTTCTTACAAGTGGGTGAGCCGTTATCGGAACGTGAAGCCCTAGCGAAGCTGAAAACCATTGCACAGAAAAACAAAGTGCTGACCTCGTTCATCGGTATGGGTTACTACGACACCTTGGTGCCGAACGTTATTTTACGTAACGTGCTGGAAAATCCAGGTTGGTACACGGCTTACACGCCGTATCAGCCGGAAATCGCGCAAGGTCGCCTCGAAGCGATTTTGAACTTCCAGCAAATGACCATGGACTTGACTGGCCTCGACCTCGCCAGCGCCTCATTGCTTGACGAAGCGACTGCTGCGGCCGAAGCCATGGCCATGGCTAAGCGCGTAAGCAAGAGCAAATCCAACGCGTATTTCGTTGCTGACAACGTGTATCCACAAACCATCGACGTGGTGAAAACCCGCGCCGAAATGTTTGGCTTTGAAGTGATTGTGGCGCCTGCGCGTGAAGCCGCTGACCACGACGTGTTTGGTGCGTTGTTCCAATACCCTGACCGTTACGGCCAACTGCACAACCTTGAGCAGTTGATTGCTGACGTGCAAGCTAAGAAAGGTGTGGTTGCAGTTGCCGCTGACATCATGAGCTTGGTGATGGTGAAAGCGCCGGGCGAAATGGGTGCCGACATGGTACTGGGTTCAGCGCAGCGCTTCGGTGTTCCTATGGGTTACGGTGGTCCACACGCAGCCTTCTTCGCTACCCGCGACAAGTACAAGCGTTCGCTGCCAGGCCGTATTATCGGCGTGTCAAAAGACAGCCGCGGCAAGCTTGCCTTGCGTATGGCCATGCAAACCCGTGAACAACATATTCGCCGTGAAAAAGCCAACTCGAACATCTGTACCGCACAGGTATTGTTGGCCAACATGGCATCGTTCTACGCGGTGTACCACGGTCCACAGGGCTTGCGTACCATCGCTGAGCGCATCCACCGCTTGACCGACATCGTTGCACTTGGCTTGCAAGACAAAGGCGTGAAGCTGGAAACCTCGCATTGGTTCGACACTTTGACCTTTAAACTTGAAGGCAACCAGCAAGAAATCATCGACCGTGCCGTGGCGCATGGTTTGAACTTGCGCGTAGATGGCGACAACGTATTTGGCGTGAGCTTCGA
This sequence comes from Pseudidiomarina homiensis, assembly GCF_003987225.1. Lineage (GTDB taxonomy): Bacteria > Pseudomonadota > Gammaproteobacteria > Enterobacterales > Alteromonadaceae > Pseudidiomarina > Pseudidiomarina homiensis. The sequence goes on along the minus strand of NZ_PIPX01000003.1, from coordinate 45,576 downwards.
CGAAGCCAAGACCCGCGACGACGTTGAAAGCCTCTTCACCGCATTGTTCGGTGACGATCACGGCCTTGACATCGACATGCTCGACTCACGTGTCGGTTCAGGTGACGTACAGTCGATTCCAACTGAATTACAGCGCACCAGCGCCATCTTGGAACACGAAGTTTTCAACACGCACCACTCAGAAACCGAGATGCTGCGTTACATCAAAAAGCTTGAGAACAAAGACTTAAGCTTGAACCACAGCATGATCTCGCTCGGCTCGTGCACCATGAAGCTGAACGCGACCGCTGAGATGATTCCTGTCACTTGGCCTGAATTCGGTCAGTTGCACCCGTTCTGTCCTGAAGACCAAGCCGCCGGTTACTACGAGTTGCTGCGCACCCTGTCGACCTGGTTGATCGACATCACTGGCTACGACGCTATGTCGATGCAGCCGAACTCGGGCGCACAGGGCGAATACGCTGGCTTGTTAGCGATTCAGAAGTACCACGAAAGCCGTGGTGACGCGCATCGCAACATCTGCTTGATCCCAAGCTCAGCGCACGGTACCAACCCAGCATCTGCGCAAATGATGGGCATGAAAGTGGTGGTGGTCGACTGCGACAAGAACGGTAACGTTGACCTTGACGACTTAAAAGCCAAAGCCGCTGAAGCCGGCGACAACTTGTCGTGCATCATGGTCACTTACCCGTCAACGCACGGCGTGTACGAAGAAGGCATTCGCACCATTTGTGACGTGGTCCACGAGCACGGCGGTCAGGTCTACCTAGACGGTGCCAACATGAACGCGCAAGTGGGCGTGACCTCACCAGGTTACATCGGTGCCGACGTGTCGCACTTGAACCTGCACAAAACCTTCTGTATTCCACACGGTGGTGGCGGTCCTGGCATGGGCCCAATTGGTGTGAAGAAGCACTTGGCGCCATTCTTGCCAAACCACAGCGTCGTACCGATTCATGGTACAGGCTTGGACAACGGTGCCGTATCTGCCGCACCTTTCGGCAGCGCAAGCATCTTGCCAATCTCGTGGATGTACATTGTCATGATGGGCTCACGCGGCCTGCGCGAAGCGACCGAAGTGGCGATTTTGAACGCCAACTACATCGCCAAGAAACTCAGCGGCCACTACCCGATCTTGTACAAAGGCCGTAACGACCGCGTTGCGCACGAGTGCATCATCGACCTGCGCCAGTTGAAAGACGCCGCCGACGTCGCTGAAATCGACATCGCCAAGCGCCTACAAGACTACGGCTTCCACTCACCGACCATGAGCTTCCCAGTCGCGGGCACCTTGATGGTCGAGCCAACCGAGTCAGAGTCGAAGTACGAACTGGACCGCTTCATCGAAGCCATGATCTCGATTCGCGAAGAAGTGAAGAAAGTCGAGAGTGGCGAATGGCCGCAAGACAACAACCCGTTGCACCACGCGCCGCATACCTTGGCTGACATCACCTCTGGCGAATGGGACCGCCCATACGACCGCCATACCGCCGTCTACCCAGTCGCTGCCGTAGCCGAGAACAAGTTCTGGCCATCGGTCAACCGCATCGACGACGTGTACGGCGACCGTAACCTGATGTGTAGCTGCCCGGCGATTGATGATTATCGCTAACGTCTGCTGGTAGCTGGTTTTGCATGATGCTGAATGCCCTCCGTTTGGAGGGCATTTTTGTTTGTGGTGGTGTGTGAAAATAACTTGGTTAAAACTACCGAACTACTGAGAGTACTCTACGAGTTTGATCGTCTAAAAAATCAGCATCCTTGCTTTTTACGTTTTATTGTTTATGTTTGTGTAAATCATATGTTTAATTAATTGGCGATGGAACTGTCATGAAACTCTCAAATATCCTCTCTTCGATAAACCAAATAGAGAAGTCTAAGTTTGTAAACTTCCTTGATCGTATCTGATCGGAAGCAAGTGAAAACGATAAAGAATTGGCAAAGAAATTTAAGAATATCGACGGTCAGATCAAGGACGCTTCGAATAGTGAGGTTACCCAACTGTTCCGTTTGGCAGTTCCAGTGCTGACAAAAGAAGTGAAACGGTTGCTTGCCCTGAGCGGCGCACAAGCTGATTTGTTGGTCAACATCCTAAGCAGAGATGGAAACTGCGTTGCTCAAATATCTTGGATTGAGAGGCTTTACGCAAAAGAATGGAAAGCCATCAACGAGCATTCCAAAAAAATTAAGGAAATCCTAGATTCAGGTTCGGAGCCGGGAGTTTTCGATGAAAATCGGCGTTTAAGTATCTATTACTCCTGTCTCAGAGAGGCTTACCACAACGATGAGAAATTAAATCGGCAGGCAAGGATCTCTGATGAGGAGAGAGGAATACTGAATGTTTTGGCCCATCAACTGGACGTGACAGCCGAGGATCGCATTGCGATCGAGCACCTTATCGTTCCAATTGAAAAATCTGGCGTTCAAGATTGTATAAACCAGTTGCGAGAGATCGGCTTATTGTTCGTTCGTAAAAAAGAGCAAACGGTGTATGTTCCGGACGAAATAGTGGCCATTCTGCATCGAATTCAAAATAAAGATATTGCTGATAAGCATCTGTTAAGAATATTGCGGACTCTGTCCGACGCTGAATTGTCTAATATCCTCAAAGCGCACGATAAGCGAATAAGAGGAGTTGAACGAAACGAAAAGATCAATTCAATCTTCAAGATGGGGATACCGGCATCACAAATTCTTAGTCATGATATGCACAATGAAAAGGCTCTTGTTAATGAGCGAAAAGAGCGTTTAAAGCAGTTGATAGACGATCTTCAAATTTCATTGGTCAAGCTTGGAACTACTTTAGAAGAACGTTGCGGACTAATCATACACGCGTTAAATACTTCCGCAGAAAGAGAGTTCAACGTGTTATCAGCAGCAGGCTTCAAAGCAATGTTTGAAGCCATTTCACTACACATGCCTGATATCACTAAACGACTACGTGAAGAATTTGAGCTTGAGGACAACATTGAGGTTGACGTTGAGATGCTTCGTGCGCTGTCGATTACGCCTTACGACATTCTTTACATCCTTACAAACGAGCAAGTGAAAGAGTTAAAGGCGAGTATGGGAATAACTCGCCGGGGAGAAGTACGGCAAGTTATAGTTGAAGCTTTTGCCAACGCGACCGATAAGCTAATCGAGAATTATGAGTCTTTGGCGCAGCGCGATTTAGCGACGCTAAAACACAAGAATATTGAGATTGCTGAATCAGAGATCGGTGTCAAGTTTGAAGAGGTAACGAAAGCAATTCTAGAAGAGCTTGGATTTGACGTGGACGAGGACCTTCGTCGTTCAATTAATACTGCCAAGGATAAAGCAGATATCTTAATTTCACTAAGTGATGATGACGTTATTATTGGTGAAGCAAAAACCTGCAAGAACGGTGACTTTGCCAAATACTCGACGACCTCGAGACAGGTTAAAGCTTATGTCAATCGATGCGAGGCTGCCGGAAAGCGAGTTTCTCAAGTACTAATTATCGCACCAACGTTCTCCAACGACTTCATTGAGTCAGCCGAACTAGATACCGAGATAAATATATCCCTACTAGAAGCTGGAGGACTGAAAAAAATCTATGAAGCATTCAAGTCGCGTCGCAAACCAAACTTTTCAGCAAAGCTTCTCACCAAAGGAGGATTGCTGAAAGCTGATTTGATCGCAAAACGGATATAAATTAGCAACTGAAGTTTAGAGAGGAAGTCGCTTCCCTTATTTACTGCCAATAAAAGCGATTCGGTTTTTGGCACACCTTATTTAGGCGTTAAGCATCTTATCGAAAACGGAGTTCTAAATGAGCGAAGAGAAGACAATCGAAGAAGTTGAATACGAACAGAGGCTTCGGCGTCGTTTGAAGGTTCTTCAGGAGCAATTTAAAGAAGGGAAGATAAGAATTGCCGAAGGGCTTGATGTGGAGAAGAGTCTTCTTGCTGTTCGCACCGACCCTGATGGAGAGGTAGACTTAGATACAGTTGATGGCCTAGTGCGATCAATGGCTCTAGCGGTTACCGCCATGCATGATCGTGAAGAGCTAAAAAAGGAAGCTTCATTGAGCGAAATACAAAGTATGTATTTTAAATTCATTGAAGACAATTTCGGTCATTTTTTTAAGATAATGAATCAGCGAGGAATGACTCCTCATGATGCGGGAATGGCAGCTCAAAATAGTGAAGGTTCTATAAAAGAAATAACAGAGAACCTCGACAAATTTCTAGAAGTGATAGATCAGTTCTGGGAGGGCGTTGGTGAAGTTGCACACATCCATGTTGAGGATATGCATCACAACGTAAAGGGTATTTTTGGCGGTGATCTTTTTCCTTCGCATGATGAAAATATCGCATCTAAGTGCGGTATATATACTGACACCATTGTCCTTCCTGATCCTTTCTTGCGATCTAAGATAATTTTCGAGCATTATAGTCTTGCGGATAAAGCCTATTACCTCATGAAGCATGCAATGAACATCCTTCAATACAAGGATCTGGCGTGTGCAGATGTAGAAGATCCGATTGTTGTTATATTGCCTGATATGGGAGTCTTGCAAGAAGGTGAGCGTGAATTTTTCAGTCGTTTAGGAAAAGAAGATTCTTTAGTTCACTCCGGTAAGTTGTTTGGTCGAGATTTTGAGTCTTTTGAAGACCTAATGGACTTTTGCGGCTCATTGGATTCAATTGAAAGAACTGTCGCTGAAATCTCTGATGGCAGTAGAGTCTTATTCGACACTGAGTGGGATGAAGATGTTGGAGACCAAATAGCAAAGGCAATGAAAAGTGAGCATATGCAGCCTTTTGGTCAAATTACTCCGGGAGTTGCTCTGGCAAGTCAGGCTTTTGGCCGCATGTCCGTAAGTAATGAAATACTTGTTAAAGCGAGACGCTTAAATGGCACTCCCATCATAGATGCACCAACATCTTGGCAGTACTTGGTTTGGAAAATGGAATATGATGCAGAAAAAGCCGAATCGGAACTAAACTCTCAAGATCTCCATGTCGTCAAAGGCATTAATGACCTTTCAACCGGCGAGATGCAGTGGATTGGAAACATCCCTCCGGAAGCACTAATTGAATTACGAAAAGAAGGTGCTATGGAGGAGATCCGAGATATTTTAGGTAAAGGGATAAATGATTTAATCGAAGTTAACCCTACTAATTTCCACCGTAGCCGAGATCAGATTTTCGAAAATATAAACTCAGCGTTTAGCCAACATCAAAAAAATCTAGATTACCTTAGTAATAAAAAATGGAAATTTGCCGGTAAAGACATTGGTTCATGGTTGGTCGTTGGCTCGCTTGAGGTGGCTGCTGCGGTCACTGGCACACCTGTTTGGGGAATTGCCACAATAGCAGCAGACCAAATGTTTGATGTACCGAAATTAAAAGATATTCCAAAATCAATAAGGGATCTAGCTGAAGAAAATCAGAAGGTGAAGAAATCACCAGTAGGTCTTCTCTTCGATATCCATAAGAAAAATGCGTAACAGGGCGCTGCTGTCGGACCAATTTTCCGCTCCGCTCCAAATTTGCCGTAGAGCGCGGTGTTAGCTATTAGAACGAGCACCTATGAACGAAATCTGCAACAACATCCTTAGCCATTATCTGGAGTCGTCCCGTTTCAACGGGACTCAGATTGATGGCTCATGGGATCATTCAGTAATTAGGTCACATATCGAATCAGGAATCCTCGAAGTCGTTGGTCCAGGCATGTTCCCCAACCCCTATATCAAGCCATTCTCTGGAGTTCCTATAGAACGTCAGCTGCAAGAATTTGACTCTCGTGCAGATGATTGTTGCTTGTACCCTGGCCGATCACTTTTAGAAGAGACTGTAAAAGATAGCTCATATGAGGGCCGCCCTTACACCAAGAGGGTCGCCTTGGGTGGCGGCCAATTAGATGGTGTCTATTTCGATATTTCGGTACTGGAGCAATACCGAAACGATCCTCGATATTATTATTGGGCTGATGATATCAACGGCCAAGTATGCATCAAAGATGAGCATTACGAATCGGGTGAAGTAGACGAACGAGATAAGGTTCTCCTTGAGACATTTGGATTTGGGTTTAATGAATCATATGAGCGTTGTGTCGTCTCATTGCTTTGGTATATCTCAACCCTTAACAGGGAACATCAACAAATCTGGGCAGCAAAGGAACTCCTTGGTGGCGATTTTAAGATGCATCCGGATTACTATAGAAACAACATAATTGGCGATTGGGGCGAACGTCTTCCTGTATGCGAAGCGTTCGTCATGGAATTATCTCTTATTAACGAAATGGCTAACAAAATAAAATCGGAAAACCTTTTTAGAAAGGATTACTCCGGGGCTAGGCCAAAGGAATTCGCCTTTCTAATTAGGCCAACTCTTTCAGCTTTTAACTCCTTTGTATTGCTCCTAGATCAGATGATGTCGGACAACATCAATAAGAAATTTTTCGATGGGGAAGTTGCGGGCGATTATGATCACGTAAGAGATGATGGAAAGATCGAGGTCAGAAAAAAAGGAACAATAGCAATTCTTGAAGAATGGATTGATCGTTTCTTTCGGCCGCAAGACGATAGCCCTATCAACGAGATGAAAGCGACCTTCAGGAAAGTTCGAAAGTTGCGGCAGAAGCCAGCACATAGTGTTCAGGAAGATGTTTTTGACCAAAAGTATATTAGGGAACAGCGGCAACTCATTCTGGATGCATATGGTGCAATTCGCACGTTAAGGCAAATATTAGCTAATCATCCTAAAGTGAAGGCCAACCCGCCTGATATCAGCGAGCAGCTATGGAACGGTGAAATATGGTCTATGTAGTTAACAAGGCCGTTAACTCGGACGTATTTTTCGTTCGTTGCGCTCACTACAAATGCACCGGTTACGGCTGACGTTAACGTCCGCTCCTGGCACAAACCAGACAAAACCCCACCTCTATGACAACCGACCTATTGACCTTATCTCCACTTCGGCTAATCTGTAACAATAACGAAAAGCTCTACCTATCAATACCTTGACCAGGGAGCAACGACAATTAAGCATGTCGATATTGAACAGGCCTTACACCGTCTCGCTGAAAATTTGCGCGAGGCGCGTGAGTTAGCCTTTATTGAAAACCTTGCAAAGCTGCTCAGTGAGCTGTTGCAGGCTGATCACGTCATGATTGCTGAGGTGTTTGATGATTCGCCGACGACGGCGAACATAATCACGTTCTATTCCCACGGTGAGTTTCAACCTACCGTTAGTTATGACCTTGATGGCTCGCCGTGCGAGCAGGTGTTGTCGACGGAATCCTGCGTGTTTAATAAAGGGGTGTGCGAGTCCTTTCCGCGCGATGCGATGCTGCAGCAGTTGGGGGCGGCCAGCTATGTCGGTGTGCCAATGCTGACTGCCGACCAAAGCAAGCTTGGCTTGCTGGCGGTACTGAATGACCAACCTACGGACTACGCTAAGCCTGTCTTGCAAATGCTGCAAATTGCGGCAGCACAAGCGGCGGCCGAGCTTGCGCAGTTGCGTATTTCGCGGAACCTACAAGAAAGCCAACGACGTCTGCAGACGTTAATGAATTCACTTCCTGGAATGGCGTATCGCTGTCTCAATGACGAGCACTGGACGATGGAAATCGTTAGTCGCGGTGCATACGATCTTACGGGTTATCGATCGCAAGATCTGATCAACAACAATCGCATTGCTTGGGGCGATTTAATTCATCCAGAAGATACGCAAAATGTATTCGAGGCGGTGTTGAGCGCGGCGAAGCGGCAACAGTATTTTCGTGTTACCTATCGTATCGTGTGTGCCAATAATCAAATCCGCTGGGTGTGGGAGCAGGGTAAGGGGGTCGCTAATAAAGCTGGCGAAATTACCCACTTCGAGGGCTTCATCTTTGATGTGACCGAGCAACATGAACATCAAGAGCATATTGCTGAAATCGCGTTTCGCGATGAGCTGACGGGCTTGGCGAATCGGGCAGCCTTACTTGATTATCTGCATAACGAATACGAGAGCAACAAAACGCAAGACTACTTGCTGGTGTTGCTGGATCTTAAATACTTTCGCAATGTTAACGAGCGCTTTGGCTTACATGCCGGTGACCGTTTGTTGCGCTTGGTGGCGCAACGTCTGCAAGACGGTGCAAAGGACTATGAAGACATGGTCAAGATTGCGCGGGTCACCGGTGACGAATTCGTCGTGCTCTTGCGAAGTAGCAACGAAAAAGTGGAACAGTTTCTCACCGTGGCAGGGCATTTAAAGAAGTTCTTTGAGACGCCGCTCTTGGTGGGTGAACATCAGCTCGACGTCCCGTTCCGTATGAGTGGCTCGTTTTCGTATCGCGCCGAATCGGCTGCTGAGTTGTTACAGCAAGCAAGCATTGCGATGTATGAAGCGAAACAGCATGAGCTGGATTATTGTGTGTTTGATGAAGCCTTGCAGCGTAAGGTCTCTGCCGAGCGCCATCAAACCGAGCGCTTTTTGCAAGCGCTTGCGCAAGGCGAGCTAAGTATTGCCTTACAACCGCAAATCGACTTAGCTACTGGACAATGCGTTGGAGCCGAGGCACTTTGCCGCTGGTATGATCAAGAGTTAGGCCACGTCAGCCCGGCCATTTTTATCGACATTGCCCGCAAGCAAGGCGTGCTTGCCGAGCTAGGCATACAAGTGCTGACCAAAACCTGCAGCCTGATGAAAGAGTGGCAGCAACGCTACGGTCAGCTCCCGAAAGTTTCGGTCAACGTAGGCGCGCAACAATTTGCTGCGCCCGACGTGGTGGAAGACTTTCTAAGTATTTGTAAGGGGATTGAGGCGCAAGCGGTCACTCTTGAAATCACCGAAAGTGATTTGATGATAGACCCGCAATTGGCCCTCACGGTCACTCGGCGCTTGCGTGACCACGGTTTCCGCTTGGCGATTGATGACTTTGGTACTGGCTATTCGTCGCTGGCGTACTTGCAGCAATTTGCCGTCGATATTCTGAAAATCGATATGTCCTTCGTGCAAGCGATGATCAAAGATGAGTCGAGTAAAACGTTGGTGAATACCATCATCGCCATGGCGCAAACCCTCGGACTTGAAACCATCGCCGAAGGCATTGAAACTGCAGAGCAAGCGCAACTGCTGAAAGAGCTTGGTTGCCAAGGTGGGCAAGGGTATTATTTTGGTCGCCCGGTGCCGCCTGAAGAATTCGCGAAGACTTGGCTAGAATAAAAATAACAATAACAATCAACTAGGTCGCTATCGAAAGGTCATTATGACGACATCCTCAACTGCTGCCCGGCTCAAAAGTTTAGGGCCTGGCATTATTCTCGCTGCCGCGGCTGTCGGCGCCTCACACCTTGTCGCATCCACGCAAGCAGGTGCTTTGTTTGGTTGGCAACTGTGGTGGTTAATCCTCCTCGTCAACGTTTTAAAATATCCGTTCTTTCGTTTTGGCGTGACCTACACGCTCACTCGCAACGAAAGTCTAGTAAGTGGTTACTATCGCAAGCATAAGCTGTATTTGTGGGCCTTCACGCTGCTCAATATCATCGCTGCGGTGGTGAATACGGCGGGTGTGCTGCTGCTCACGGCCAGCCTGTTGCAACTGTTTTTGCCGCAACTGAGCTTAGCGCTGCTGTGTTGGCTAATTCTACTCGCCTGCTTACTGATTTTGCTTGGCGGCCAATACCGCAGCCTTGATGCTATTGCTAAATGGATCATGGTGACATTGTCGTTGGCAACTATCGTCGCGGTGGTTATCGCTTGGCAAAACCATGTACCTCCTGCGACAGATTTTGTCGCACCATCGCCGTGGGAGCTGTCAGCGCTGGCGTTCTTGGTGGCGATGATGGGCTGGATGCCGGTGCCCATCGAGCTTTCGGCGATCAATTCGTTATGGCTGCGCAGCAAACAAAAGCTCACCGCGGTGACGCTCAAAGATGGCTTATTCGACTTTAACTTGGGCTATTGGAGCACGGCTTTTCTGGCCTTAGTTTTCCTCGCGTTAGGTGCCTTGGTGCAGTTCGGTGCGCCGCAGCCGATTGCCATGGCCGGTACCAAGTTTGCCGAGCAGTTTGTTGCCATGTACAGCGCCACTATTGGTGCTTGGTCAGAGTATTTGGTCGGCGCCATCGCGTTTTTGTGCATGTTTGGCACCACCTTGGCGGTGTTAGATGGCTATGCGCGAACCTTGCGCGAGAGCCATCGCTTGATCACCAAACGCCGCACCAGCTTACGTTACTGGGTGCTAGGCCAGTCGGTGGCAGGCATGTTAGTGATTCTTTACTTTCAGGCGGCGCTTGGACCAATGTTGAGTTTTGCGATGACACTGGCGTTTCTGACCACGCCGTTCTTTGCTTGGTTGAACTACATGCTCGTGCGCAAACAACAGATGCCGACGGCGATGCATGCATGGGCGTGGATTGGGCTGACTTATCTGCTCGGCTTCGCGCTACTGTTCGTCTACTGGCGTCTGTTCACTTAGGCTCTCACCTGAGCCCTAATGTAACCTCGCCCCTAACTTCGTGCGGGTTATCTGCAATTTAGGGGCGTTGACCTCACTGTGCTTGAGGTTTCCCTACGCATCTCTTTTAATGGGATGATTCCAACAAGAATGAGGTTGAATCCATGAAATTAGTTTCACAAGCGGTTGCGGCGACCTGTGTTGCGGCAACTTTAATGCTGAGCCCGTTCGCCTACGCCGAGCAAAGCGACAGCAGCCCAAGTGCCATGCCAAGCGCAAAAATTGCTGCTGACGATGTGGTGGTTACTGAGCATCGAGCCAACATCAACGGTGAGCGTTTCGAGTACACCGCAACCACCGGCACCCAGCCGGTGTTTGATGACAACGGTGATGCTACCGCAACATTGTTCTTCACTTACTATGAGCGCCAAGACGTTAAAAACCGTGAAGAACGTCCATTGTTGATTTCATTCAACGGTGGTCCCGGCTCTGCCTCGGTATGGATGCACATTGCCTACACTGGCCCAAAATCGTTGCGCGTTGACGATGAAGGCTTTCCAATCATGCCTTATGGCGTGAAAGACAATCCGCATTCAGTGCTTGATGTTGCTGATATCGTGTTCGTGAACCCAGTGAATACCGGCTATTCACGCGTGTTACCGAACGAGAAGGGCGAAATGCCTTCGCGCGATAAGCAACAGAAAATGTTCTTTGGCGTGAATGTCGACGTGAGCTATTTGGCTGATTGGGTGAACACCTTTGTGACGCGTCACGAGCGCTGGCGCTCGCCGAAGTACCTGATTGGTGAAAGCTACGGTACCACGCGTGTATCAGGCTTGGCATTAGAGCTACAAAACCGCCAGTGGATGTATTTGAATGGTGTGGTGTTGGTGTCACCAACCGAGATCGGCATCAATCGTGAAGGTCCAGTAGAAGCGGCGAATCGCCTACCGTACTTCGCTGCTACCGCTTGGTATCATGATGCGTTGAGTGAAGACCTGCAAAACAAAGACTTGCTCGAAGTGCTTGAAGAAGTCGAAGCGTACACCCTGAACACCTATTTGCCTGCGCTTGCTAAAGGCGCCATGTTGCCTGCCGCCGAGCGTGACGCCGTTGCCGCTGAAGTGGCGCGTTTCTCTGGCTTAAGCAAACAAACCGTATTGCGTGCCAACTTAGACATTAATCCACGCTTCTTCTGGAAAGAATTGCTGCGTGACCGTGGCCAAACGGTAGGTCGTTTAGACTCACGTTACCTTGGTATCGACCGTGATGACGTAGGCGATAGCCCAGACTACAACGCGGAGCTGACTTCATGGTTGCACTCGTTCACGCCAGCCATTAACTACTACCTGCGCGAAGAGCTCGGTTACAAAACCGACGTGAAATACAACATGTTTGGCCCTGTGCACCCATGGGATCGCACCAACAACAATACTGGCGAGAACCTACGTCAGGCGATGGCGCAAAACCCATACTTGAACGTGCTGATTCAGTCGGGTTACTACGATGGCGCCACCAACTATTTCGACGCGAAGTACACGGGTTGGCATCTTGACCCAAGCGCACGTATGGAAGATCGCATCGATTTTAAAGGCTATCGCAGCGGTCACATGATGTATTTGCGCGCGGAAGACTTGAAACTAGCTAACGATGACTTGCGTGACTTCATCAACGCGACTTTGCCAGCGAAAGGCGAAGCGGCTAAGTACGAATAATAGGAAGGTTAGACACATGACTAAATTATCAACGCTGGCCCTTGCGGTCAGCGTCGCACTTTCTGTAGGCGCGCCTGCTACGGCAATGCAGCAAGACGAAGAAGCGAAGTGGGACGTACAAGCGCCACAAGGCGAATTTAAAGACGTACAAATCAAGGTCAACGAAGGCACTTGGATGAACGTCGACATGAGCCCCGATGGTAAGTACATCGTTTTTGACATGCTCGGTGACATCTATCGTATGCCAGCTAAAGGCGGTGAGGCTGAACTGTTAGCTGGCGGTATCGCTTGGCAAATGCAGCCGGTGTATTCGCCAGATGGCAAGCACATTGCTTTTACCTCAGACCAAAGCGGCGGCGACAACATTTGGGTGATGGATGCCGATGGCGGCAACCAGCGTGCAGTAACCGACGAAACGTTTCGTTTGTTGAATAGCCCAGCTTGGAGCCCAGACAGCCAATTTATCGTGGCGCGTAAGCACTTTACCGCACGCCGCTCATTAGGTGCCGGTGAAGTGTGGATGTACCACGTCAATGGTGGTTCAGGTGTGCAATTGACCGAACGTCCGAATGACCAGAAAGATTTGGGTGAACCTGCGTTCTCACCAGATGGTCGTTACATCTACTTCTCGCAAGACGACACGCCGGGCAAAACCTTCCACTACAGCAAAGATTCGCTCGAGGGTATTTACACCATCAAGCGCTTCGACCGCGAAACCGGCGACATCGACGTGATTCGTGGTGGTGCGGGCGGTGCCATTCGCCCAACGCCATCACCTGACGGCAAGCACTTGGCGTACATTAAGCGCGAAGACTTCAACAGTGTGTTGTATCTGTACAACCTCGAAACTGGCGAAGAGCAGCGTTTGTACACCCAGCTCGACCGTGACATGCAAGAAACCTGGGCGATTCACGGCGTTTATCCGACCATGGATTGGACGCCTGACGGCGAAGCTCTGGTGTTCTGGGCCGATGGTAAAATCATGCGTCTTGACGTCGACAGTCGCCAAGCGCGGGTGATTCCGTTTAGCGTGGAAACCACCAAGAAAGTCCAAACCGCATTGCACTTCAAACAAAACATTGAAGCTGATGACTTCAAGGTGAAGATGCTGCGCAACGTGCAAGTGTCACCTGATGGCGAACAAGTCGTCTATGAAGCGTTAGGGCATCTGTATCAGCGTGAGCTTGATAACGATGCTGTGGAACGCCTGACCGACCGCGACGGCGCATGGGAACTTTACCCAAGCTACTCGCGCGACGGTAGCAAGCTGGTCTACGTGACGTGGGATGACCAAGAACAAGGTCAAGTCATCGTGCGTGACGTGCGCAGCGGCAAAGAGCAAGTGTTACCGACGGGCAAAGGCAAATTCATTGAGCCAGTATTTAGCCCAGACGGTACGTCAGTGGTTTATCGTAAAGTGCGTGGTGGTTACATCACCCCTGATACTTATGGCGTGAACCCTGGTATCTACCACTTGGCGTTAGAAGCGGATGCTGAGCCACGTTTAATTAGCGAAAACGGCTTCCAGCCGCAATTTGGCCAGCGTAATGACCGTGTCTATTTGATGGACTCAAGCGGCGCGCAGAAGCTACTTGCGGTGGATTTAGAAACCAAACAGCAGCGTACGCTTTACACCTCTGAGCATGCGACGGAGTATCGTGTCTCGCCTGATGGTCAGCATCTCGCCTTTGCTGAACGCTTTAAAGTGTTCGTGACGCCACTCGTTGAGCGTGGTGCACCGATCGCGATTAGCCCAACCGACAAGCAGTTCCCGGTTGAGCAACTATCAGTTCGTGCTGGTGAGAACATTTCGTGGACCGCCGATGGCAAGAACCTTTACTGGTCGCTTGGTCCCGAGCTTTACCATGCGTCAGTCGCTGGTTTGTTTGCGATTGATAAGGGCGACGACAGTTTTGAAAAAGTCGCCAATGGTACCGACATTAGTTTCACAGCTGAGCACGGTATCCATGACGAAACCGTTGCCTTTGTCGGCGGCCAAGTGATCACCATGAACGGCGATACGGTGATTGCCGAAGGTACCGTTGTGGTCCGTGGCAATAAGATTGTCGCTGTAGGCGCAAAGGATGAAGTCAACGTGCCGAGCGGCGCTACGGTGATCGACACTACCGGCAAATCAGTAATGCCTGGCTTGTTCGACGGTCACGCGCATGGTCCTGCCGGCGAGTACGAGATCATTCCTGAGCAAAACTGGCAAAGCTACGCCAACTTAGCGTTCGGCGTGACGTCGATTCACGATCCATCGAACGACACTACCGAAATCTTCACCGCGAGTGAGATGCAGAAAGCGGGCTTGATTGCCGCACCTCGTACCTTCTCGACCGGTACGATTTTGTACGGTGCCAATGGTCCGGGTTACACCTCACATATTGATAGCCTTGACGATGCCAAGTTCCATCTTGAGCGTCTGAAAAAAGTCGGTGCGTTCTCGGTGAAGAGCTATAACCAGCCGCGTCGTAACCAGCGTCAGCAGGTGATTGAAGCGGGGCGTGAGCTTGAAATGATGGTGGTGCCAGAAGGCGGTTCATTGCTGCAGCACAACTTATCGATGGTTGCTGACGGGCACACCACCATTGAGCACTCGATTCCAGTCGCCGAAATCTACAACGACATCGAGCAGTTCTGGCAGCAAACCGACGTGTACTACACGCCAACTTTAGGTGTTGCTTATGGCGGTATCTGGGGTGAGAACTATTGGTACGCCGAAACTGACGTGTGGAAGCATCCGAAGCTATCCAAGTTTGTCCCGCAAGATGTGCTGGTCGGCAAGTCGATGCGTCGTGAAAAAGCGCCACACCATCATTACAACCACATTAACAATGCTGAAGTCGCGAAACGTTTAACTGACGCTGGCGTGAAAGTGGTTGCTGGTGCTCACGGACAACGTGAAGGTTTAGCGCAGCACTGGGAAATCTGGATGATGGCGCAAGGTGGTATGACGCCACTGGAAGCGTTAGCGACCGCGACCATCAACCCAGCGATGGAATTCGGCATGGACCACGCTATTGGTTCACTCGAAGAAGGTAAGCTCGCGGATATTATCGTCATTGACGGTAATCCGTTGGACGATATTCGTGTGACCGATCGGGTAACCCACACCATGGTCAATGGTCGTTTGTATGATGCGACAACCATGAACCAATTGGTGCCAGCGGCTGCACCGCGCGCGAAATTCTTCTGGGAATAGACGATCGTTGTAGCGATTACGGCTGTTTATTTCGCAGAAGCTCGTTATAATCCCGCTATATTCGTATAGCGGGATTTATTTTTTTTATGAATAACATCAAAGATATTGACCTCAATTTACTGGTTTATTTAGACGTGCTTTTGCGTGAGCGCAACGTCACCAAAGCCGCAGCGCAACTGAACATCACGCAACCGGCCATGAGTAATGGTCTGAAGCGTCTTCGTAGCCTACTTAATGATCCGATTTTGGTGCGTACCAGTGAAGGTATGATCCCCACCGAAACCGCTTTGCGCATGCAAGAGCCGGTTCGCCAGATTCTTTATTCTGTTGAAGAAATGGTGCAGCCCGCGCGGGAGTTTGATCCCGCTACAACCGACCGTGTGTTTCGCATTATGGCGTCGGATTACGCTGCGTCGACGTTGCTACCACGGTTATTGCCAGCCATCCAAGAGCAAGCACCGTCAGTGACCTTAGACATCATGACGCCGAGCGATATCAGTTTTCATGACGTTGAAAATGGCAAAGTCGATGTTGCGATTAACCGCTTCGAAAAACTGCCGCAATCGTTTCACCAAAAGGCCTTGTGGGAGGACGATTTTTCCTGCCTGATGCGCAATGACCATCCGTTGCTACAAGACTATTCACTCGAGAATTACCTGAAAGCCGAACACGTGTGGGTGAGCAAAACCGGTTTTGGTGTCGGGGTCGGTATGGACCCACAAGATGTGCAAAAGCTTGGCTGGGTAGACGAAGCGCTTGCCGATTTAGGGCACAAGCGTGATATTCGCGTGTTTACCCGTAACTACCATGTGGCGATGCACTTGGCGCGGCAGGGCTTGATCGCGACGTTGCCAACGCGCGCAGCAAGTCTCTACAAAGATGACGACGAACTCACGATGCGTGAGCCGCCGTTTGCGATTCCAGACTTGGACCTGACCATGATTTGGAGTCCGTTGTTACAGCATGACGCTGGTCACCGTTGGTTCCGCCAACTCGTGGCGGAAACCGCAGCGGAAGGTTAACCCCAGTTTAGGTGGTCCGCGTCGCCAGAGCAGGAGATAAATTCGCCGCTTTGCGCGCCGGACCAAGCACGGCAAGCTGCCCGACGATGACTAACACCACCATGGCAATGGGTAGGTAATGCCAACCAATACGTGGCAGGCTAAACGTGTCAACCAGCCAAATATTCAGCGCAATACTAGAGGCCACACCAATAATAAGGCCACTGCCAGTAATCAACAGGTTCTCAAGCATAAATTGGCGCATGATGTCGCCCTTGGTCGCGCCAAGAGCACGACGTGTGCCGATTTGCTTGCGGCGCTGATTGACCGTGAAACTCACCATACCGACGATACCTAAAGCAGTAACTAGCGTTAGCACAGTCACAATGACCCAAAGCACCGTCTGTAAGGCAAAGAAGTCTTGGTAAGCGTCATCGCGCTGTTCATCCATAGCGGTCACATTACGGATCAGCCGACCATCGCGTTTCGCTAACAGTAACTCTTCGACCTCACGCATGAGCCGATCGCGTTCGCCTGGCGCGGTGCGAACTAAATAACGGTTGGCATTCCACAAACCACGTTGCGGTACCAACATGACATTATTAACGTTACTCCACTGCACCCAAGGTGCCTGCAGATGGTCAATAATACCTTTAATGGTCATCGGTTCGTCGTCGCGAATAAACACGGTTTGCCCAATCATTTCTGCAGGTGTGAGATCCGGGAATAGATTCTTAGCCGCCGCCTCGGTTAATAAAATATTTTGTGGCCATTGCTTGTCATTCGACAGGCGATAGGTGACTTCAGTTTGACTAAAGTTCTCACCCGCAACCAATTCGACACCCAATGTGTTGAGGCCATGGTCGTCAACGAAGTAGAGCGAAACAGGAGTTCCGTCTTGGCTGTTTGGCGTCGTTGTAAGTCCCATCGACCAACCACCACCGCTCAACGGTGTAGAATTGATTTGCGTAGCATCAACCACACCGTTGAGCTTGCGGATCTCGAGCAAGTCGGTTTCCACGGCAACGCGCTCGTTGAAGCTGTCTTTGTAGCCAACGTACATTAAATGGAATTGGTTCGCTTCATCCATGCCGGATTCGCGCGCCATCATACTGCTACGGT
The DNA here is from genome assembly GCF_003987225.1 of Pseudidiomarina homiensis. GTDB lineage: Bacteria > Pseudomonadota > Gammaproteobacteria > Enterobacterales > Alteromonadaceae > Pseudidiomarina > Pseudidiomarina homiensis. Next base: position 28,117 of record NZ_PIPX01000003.1, on the reverse strand, counting down.
TTTCAATCATATGAATAGCATTAACGATGATCGTCATGGTTAATGCTATTTGCAATGCGAGCAATAATGCGCCAACTTTGTTACGCAGTAACGCTCTAAAAATAGGGCCAATTTGATTCATGATGCGTTTCCTTTGTAGGCGTTTTATTGCGTTTTAAGCTGACCCGCGGGGGCAATACTGCAGGCGCGCCAAGTTGGATAAAGTGCGGCGAGAATCGAGCTGACGATTGCTAGAGCAAAGCCAACGGCAATCATTGTGCCATCGAGAGAGGTGAGGCCCTCGGTGGAGTCACCATAAAGCGCGCTGATGCCTTGCAAACCAAGCCAAGCGAGGATTAAGCCAACTAAACCGCCGAGCACACCCACAATGGCGGCCTCGACCGAATATTGCAGCATCAAGGTACGGCGGCTGGCACCCACGGCGCGGCGTAAAGCGATTTCGCCAAAGCGGCCAGTGAACTTGGCTAACAACAAGGCAATGGTATTGAGCAAGCAAACAATCAGGAACATTAACGCCATGTACATCATCATTTGTGCATCATCGGCGACCACCTCTTGGTATTCCAGCCACTCCATTACGTTGTGTAGACGGTTATTTTGCTCGCGGGGAAAGCGGCCCAGCTGCTTTTGTTCGGCTACGTAATTGTGCAAGAAGTCTAAATAAGCGTGCTTATCGTCAGGGTCTTCAAATTCAACCCAGAATTGCGAGTTGACGCATTCGGAATTCAAGAAAGCTTGAAAGGTTTCTTCCGCAATCGGCTTCCAGCAATTGTTATTACCGCTTGTATCGAGCTCCAGTGCTTGTTTTAAGGTGTAGGGCATGTAGACATCTTCCATGTCATTAAATGCGCCCGTTGCGAGGTCGAAGAACTTCGGCTTCGGTTCCCATTCGTCGAGCACACCGACCACCCGAAAGACATTACCACTGAACGTCACCGTCTCGCCCACCGAATTGGCGCCGCCAAAAATTTCGTTATTGGCCTCTTTACTCAGCACAATCACGAGCTCGCGTGCTTCATCTGCTTGTGTACTCCAGCCAGAGCCATAGAGAAACGGCGGCTCGAACATGGGGAAAAAGTCGGCATAGGTGATACGAACTGAAGCCAAGTAAGGCTTTTGATCCTTCCCTTTCGGCTCGATCACACCGTAAGAAGTACCCATGCCCGCCTGCCGATAGGCCATTTTTGCCTCGGTAAGTTGGGTCGCCTCAAGCCAAGTCACTTGGTCAGGTGGTAAATTGGGTTCGTCATAAGCTTCATTGGGCGACCAGTTATCAACCTGCACGGCAAACAACCGATCACTTTTGCTTGGAATTGGGTCGGCTGACATCAAATAGTTGACGGTAATGGTCGTCATTGCCGCGCCAATACCTAGGCCAATCGCAGCAATCATCAGCCCGGTGAGTAACACGTTCTTCTTTAAACTGAGCAGGGCCAAGCGGCCGTAATATGCAATCATGACGACCTCACTAAACTTGCGCAGTTTGTTGCAACAGTTCTTGGATATTGGTGCCGGTCTGAACCTCAGTGACTTGCCCATCGCGCACAAAGATATTGCGCTGCGCACGCTGGGCAAGACTCGGATCGTGCGTCACCATAATAATGGTTGTGCCTTGTGCGTTGATCTCGCTTAACAGGTCGAGCACGCCGCTGGCCATGTTTGAATCAAGGTTACCGGTCGGTTCGTCGGCAAGTAAAAAACGTGGCGAACCCGCTAATGCACGTGCAATCGCCACACGCTGCTGTTGACCACCTGAAAGTTGCGCTGGGTAATGGCCCATACGATTCGCGAGCCCGACGGTTTCCAGCGCCTGCTCGATGCGTTGCTTACGCTCAGCGCTATTGAATCCGCGGTAGCGCAAAGGCACGTCGACGTTGTCGAATAGATTGAGGTCGGGCAATAAGTTAAAGCTCTGAAAGATAAAGCCAATTTTTTCGTTGCGAAGTTGCGCGAGCTGGCGGTCGTTCATGCCTTGCACACTCTTACCGTCAAGTTGGTAATCACCATCGTCAAAGGTTTCTAATAAACCGGCGACATTCAGAAAAGTCGTTTTACCTGAACCTGATGGACCAGTGACAGCAACAAAGTCGCCTTCCTCGACCTGTAGATCAAAATCCCGCAGTGCGTGAGTTTCGATAGTATCGGTGCGAAAAGTTTTACGAACAGAAGTCATTTTCAACATAGTAGATTTTCTCATTTTAGTTGGTCAGGCGAACGGTCTGGGCATCGCCAAAAGGTTCGATACTGGAAATAATGATGCGGTCACCTGGATTCAGGCCGGCAGTAATTTCAACGGCATTCATACTTGATGCACCGGTACTGATCGTCGTGCGATAGGCCATGTCATCTTGGACGACATAAGCGATTCTGCCGCCACCGCTCTCCAGAAACTGGCCGCGACTGACTTGCAGAACGTCGGCTTTTTGCGCCAGGATGATGCGAGTCGTCAGGCGTTGGTTTTGGCGCAATGCATCGGGCATGGTATCGACAAAACGCACATTACCGATGACTTGGTTGTCGCGAATTTCGGGCGAAATCGCGACCAACTGTGCTGGGTAAATGGTTCCTGAGTAGTTAATTTCTGCGGCCATACCTATGGCGAGGTCATCGGCATAACTTTCTGGGATCGCAATTTCGACTTCGAATGCAGTAAGATCGACAACCCCGAGAACCGCTTGATTACGCGCAACCTGATTCTTCTGGTCGACTTCACGGTTACCCACGAGCCCTTCAACTGGCGAATGAATTGCAAGGCTCGCCACTTGGCGTTGTAAGTCATCAACGAGCGCTTGCTGGCGAGCGACTTGTAACTCACTTGTTTGCAGCTCAAACACTTGTGCATCGGCTGCGAGTTGAGCACTGGCCACGGCGTGTTCGTAAACGAGTTTGGCATTTTCGAGATCATCTTGCGCTTTCTCGAAATCGATTTCGCTAATCGCTTTCGCTTTCCATGCCTCGTCGGCTCGGCGCTTTTCGCGTTCAGCCGCGGTAAAGGTCACGCGCGCCATATCAATATCGCGCTGCGACTGCAGTTTGGCACTGCGGGTTTCAATACGCTGGCGTTCAAGATCGACCGTAGCAGCGTCGAGTGATGCTTGTTCTTGCGCGAGTCGACTCTCTAACTCCGGACTTTCGATGGTGGCCAAGAGCTGCCCTTTGGCAACCGTGTCACCGGCATCAACATAGTAAGTGACGGTACCTTCGGCAGGACTGTACAAGGTGGGTGCCACCGCGGCAATCACGCGGCCTTCAATCGACACATCACGGGTAAGATCCGCGCGAGTAACCGCTGCGATGCGAATCCGATCAAGCGGCACAGCATGTTCCGTCTGGCTCCATTTGCTGAGCGCAGGAAACACCGCAATACAGATGAGAAGGACTATCGAAAGACTAATGATAAGCTTCCAAGGACGCTTTTTACGGGTATCCCGCACAACGTCTTGGCCGCTCGTATCGGCAAGTTTGATCAAGGCTGTTCATCCCTTTCTAAGAGTTATTTTTTTCTTAGGACGAGATGAACAGCAGAAAGGTTTACATGGCGTTTAATTGAAGATGTGGAACAAGTGGTCGTTGAGCCAGATGTGGACCACGATACTGACGAAAAAGCCCACAGCAATGGCTGGCGCCCACTTTAGGTGGCTCGCAAAAGTGTAGTAGCCGCGGGCCTGGCCCATCAGTGCGACACCGGCGGCAGAGCCAATGGAGAGCAAGCTACCACCGGTACCGGCAGTAAGGGTGATCAAAAGCCATTGGCCGTGTGACATATCAGGTTGCATGGAGAGCACGGCGAACATCACTGGAATGTTATCAATCACTGCCGACATTAAGCCCAGTGCGACGTTGGCATAGGTGGGTGACCATTCGTTGTACAGGGTGTCGGATAGTAAGTGCAGGTAGCCCAAGAAGCCTAAACCACCAACGCACATGACGATGCCGTAGAAGAACAAGAGGGTATCCCACTCCGCCCGTTGGACACGGCTGAACACATCAAAAGGCACCACGCCACCGAGGCGCTTCAGGCGCTCCATATCGCCAGCACGTTCGGCCATGGCACGCTTGCGCGCGAGTGAACCTGGTAAGGTCATGCGCAAGAAGTAGCCAAAGAACTGCAAGTAACCAAGACCCATCATCATGCCCAACACCGGTGGTAGGTGCAGGAACATGTGGCACGCTACAGCGGTAGCAATGGTCAGTAGGAACAAGCCGGTGATGCGCAATGCGCCGCGTTTCAGTTCGACTTCTTCATACACGGCTTGTGGTTTTTTGTTCTCGATGAAAAAGTTCATGATCAATGCTGGCAACAGGTAGTTCAGCAGCGACGGGATAAACAACACAAAGAACTCGTGGAATTTAACAATACCTGCTTGCCATACCATCAGGGTGGTGATGTCACCGAATGGGCTAAAGGCGCCACCGGCGTTGGCCGCTACGACAATACTCACACACGACATACCGATGAACTTCTTGTCGCCATCAGCGACTTTCATGACCACGGCACACATCAATAGGGCAGTGGTAAGGTTGTCGGCAATCGGTGAAATGAAAAACGCGAGAAAACCGGAGAGCCAGAAGAGTTGGCGATAAGTGAAGCCTTTTTTCACCATCCATGAGCGCAGCGCGTCAAATAAGCGGCGTTCTTCGAGGGCATTGATGTAAGTCATTGCCACCAACAAAAACAGCATCAGCTCAGCAAACTCGAGCAGGTTATGGCGGAACGCATCTTCGGCGACACCAGGGAAGCCTTGGTCGACATAGACCCAACCGATCATAATCCAAATCAAACCCGCAGCAACCAAGACGGGTTTCGACTTACGCATGTGTAAGCGTTCTTCCCCCATGACCAAAATGTAGGCCGCGGTGAAAATGATAATGGCGACAATGCCAACGGTTGAAGTGGTTAAATCGAGTGGGCCAGCAGCGGCTAAAGCTGCAGGGCTCATGAGTAATGCTGCGAGCGCGATAAAGAGTAGCTTCCACATGTGTCGAAATCCTTGCACACAAAGGTTCTAGAGGAGGTTTGCGCGCGCATACTACCACAGAAACCACGAAAAGCAGCGGGCGTATTACGATTTTGTTAAAGGTCTTTGGAGGTACCTCTGAACAGGTACCGCCAATCTCGATCTAATACTATGATTTATCGTGTTTTTTAATCGATTTATGCAGTATTCGGCGATACCACGAACGGGGCAAAAAACGCTTCAAATACCATGCGTAGCGACCTTGCTTATGAGGAATTGTATAGCTATGTTGACGCTCGATTGCACGCATAATTTCCTTCGCGATGTCGGTGGCATTGAGTTTGCTTTTACTCATGAGCTTATCGAGTTTGGCTTCCATTCCCTCGATCGATGACCGCATCCCTTGCCCGAGATTGGTTTTAAAGAACGAAGGGCAGACCGCAGTCACGTGGATATTATGTTCTGCAAGTTCGTTTTCGAGGGTCTCGGACAAGCTCACCACCGCCGCTTTTGTGGCATTGTAGGAAGCCATATTAGGCACATCGAGTAGGCCAGCCATCGAGGCAACGTTCACAATGTGGCCGCCGTTGCGTTGCAGTAACGGCAGAAACGCCTTACAACCTCGCACCACGCCGAGCAGATTGATATCGATGATCCATTGCCAATCGCTAATACTGGTGTCGGCGAGTTTTCCTACTTGCGCTACGCCAGCATTGTTGACCAAGATGTCGATACCCTGCCAACGTTCATCAAGTTCTTTGGCGACATTTTCGAGGTCGCTCATACGTGTTACGTCACAGGTAAAAAACAGCGTATCGGGTTGCCAACGCTGCAAGCTACCGATTACCGCTTCGCCGCGTTTAGTATCACGGTCTAAAATAGCGACCTGCCAACCCGCTTTCGCCGCGAGTTGTGCCAAAGCGAAGCCCAAACCACTGGCACCGCCAGTGATGACAATACGTTGCTTTTGCATGAAAAACCTAACCTATTAAATGGTTTCTATGGAAATTCGGTTACGACCCGTGTCTTTGCTTTGATACAGCAATTTATCTGCCTCGGCAACCAAGCGCCGGAAGCTCCCACCACCAAAACTATGGCGTACTTCGGCGATGCCCATGCTGATCGTCATCGGTACCACTTGGCCATTCACCTGACAGTAGGTCGCTAACGCATCTTGAAAATTTTCGACGAGTTTGCGGACATCGTCCACGGCGCTAACAAAGACCGCGAACTCTTCACCACCGTAACGTGCGCACAAACAGCCGCGGCGCTCGAAATGCTCTTTCAGCAGTTGGCCCACACAGCGAATGCATTCATCACCCGCAGGATGCCCCATGGTATCGTTGATACGTTTGAAGTGATCGATATCCATCAAAATCAGCGCGATTGGTTCACGCGTCGCCATGGCTTCGTGGTAGCGCTGTTCGGCAAGATCATCAAAGGTTCTACGATTCAGGAGCTCGGTCAGCCCATCTTCACGGGCGAGCTTTTGCAGACGCATGTTCAGTTGCTCAAGATCTTTTGTCTTCTCGTTCACCTGCTGCTGCAGTTGCCGATTAAAGTTCACCATAAGCTTACGTGCTGCGGTCAGGTTCTCGGCAATGGTGCGAACTTCACGCGTCATGCCCTCACTCGAAACCGACAGCGGACTATCGGTATTGTCACGTAATTGCTCTGCCAGCTGTTCGAGTGGGCGATTAAGATCCTGCGCAAAACGATGGGTAACGAAAGCGAATAACACCGCAATCAGCGTTAGGAAAATCGACAAAATGATCAGGTTGTTCAGGAATAGCTGCGTGATCAAATCCGGACTGGAGAACACGTAAATATTCCAACCGTAGCTATTTACGCGCTGGGTGAATAGAAGGTCACGTTCGTTAATGCGCGTCAGTGGCAGATTTTGCGTATAAAGATTCGTTAATGCATTGGGTTCGTAGTGACCAAGGGTGCGTAAGTGCAACTCGTCACTGGCAAACAACACTTGATCTTGGTCGTCGGTCACCACCACGGACTGATAGCCGGGGTCGATGTCGGTGCGGCGGACTAAGCGCACCAGCTCAGGAACATCTAACGAGCCTTCAACGATGCCGCGAAAAGTCCCATCAACAATTAGCGGTTCACTGATCGCAATAATCGGCTGAGTACCAAAGCCACGGCCACGAAACGCACTAGAAACATAGCCTAAGCCGGTGGCTTTCGGCTCGCTAAAATAGCTGCGGTCATTGATATCGGGTGGCGCCGATGGGTTATCAATCAACACCTGAAAATGGCGGGCGGGTACGCCATGCAAAATAGTGCCGTTCGCATCGGCAAGTAGCATCGACACAAAGCCAGGAAAGTTCTCTTGCGTCAGGCGCATCAGCGCTAGGTGCTCGTCATAACGGGTAACCGCTTGCATACTGTCGCGTAAGTTACGTACCGCAACTTTGTAATCATTAACGAAATCTTCTGTAACTTGCCTGAGGCTATTCGCTTTACTGCCGATATCACTGACGATCTGTTGTTCAACCTGCTGCGCCGAGCGCACGGTGTAGAGCAACGAGAAGCTCAAGGAGCTAACGATGATGCATAAAAAACTGAGGTAAAACACCCGTCCACGCAGCGAGTCAGCGACAGGCTTCATGGTTACGCTGCGCCAAGTTTTCGGAATCAGCTGGTACAGCAAGATGGCGAGTGCGGTGTAAAGTAGGCCGTTTAATAACAGCTTGGCGAGAACCAGGACCAAAAACGTGGTTGGGACATCAATAACGGTAGGTAAGTACCAGTAACTCAATGGCATCCCGAAAATAAGCCAGTAGATCAGGTCGGCCAATAAAATAGGAATACGGCGGCGGAACAAGAACCACACGACGATGATTTCTGCCGCCAAGGTGACGAAGAAAAACATATTATCGGTGTACAGGTAGACCGCAATGGATGCGATAGCTGTGCTAACTAAAGCACTCGGGAGTCCGCGCGTGAACAAGGCCAAGAATACAAAAACTTGGCCCAGTAAGATGGTCACCGAGCCATAAAGCTCGAAGGCGAGAAAATAATTAACGAGAGCAGCAATAGCACCAAACCCAATCCCAGCAAAGACGCTGATCAGGGTTTGGTTCATGTCATTGTTTGATGCATGTGCTTTCACGAAATTAGAAACCCGATAGAGATACGTCCTTTGAGGTTACCACAATTATCTAACATGAAAATGCACTTTTTGTCTGAGTCATTCGTTATCGTCGTTCTCCGTAGATAACATGCCTAAGTTATAGGTTTAGTTTGAAGTTTTTGTTCATGCAACCTATTCCGACTGCATTGCAGTTTCTTAACATTGCTTTACAAACTGATCGCACGCGTATCTTTCAGTTGCAATAGATGCCTAGCGTTGTTCATTTTTTGAACTACGCTTGTTGCTCTTAGGGCAGGAAGCCCTTGCCGTAGCGGAAGGAGAACCAGTAAAGGTCGTTCAGGAGGAAACCCGATGCGGAAACTACCTTTTTATTTAACTGCCATGGCAGTTCTACTTACACCAACACTTGCTCAAGCCGATGACCATGAGGACAACGGTTACTACCTATCGATGAGCGAATTTACGTTGAAAACGGGGCATATCAAACCCTTTGGCGAAGGCGCTAAGGCCTGGCTCGAATGCTATAACAAGGCCGGCGGCGAAAAGTCATACAATCTGTGGCGTCGCTTGCAAGGTAATGGGCACGTTGCGGTACTCACCAGCGCTTACAAAGATTGGCAGGCTTTCTTTAGTGAAGATGAAGCGGCTAAAAAATGCGAAAAAATAGTCGACGAACAAATCACGCCACACATGGAAAGCACCGCCTTTCATATGGCCGGCTTTATGCCGAAATGGAGTGGTGAGCCCGGTGGTTCAGACAAATACGTCGCTGTCTATAACTTCAAAGTAGCCGACTATGAGCTTTTTGAAAGTACTGTAGAGGCTATCGAAGCAGCCGTAAAAGATGATGGCGGCCCTGACTCGCACTGGTACTACAGTATGGGTGGGCGTGGTGTCGCAGATTACTTTGTTGTTGAAGGATTTGCCGATGCCGCCGAATTAGACGCAGACGATCCGGGCATCTGGAAACGGGTTGAAGCGAAGCTAGGCGCCGAGAAAAAAGACCAGCTACAAGGCGACTTTATGAAGTCAATCAATGAATGGTGGACTTATATGTACATTCATTTAGAAGACTTAAGCTACGCTGGCAAAACCGAATAACTGAACTAAACTACTGCAAAGCGGCGAGTTAAGGAGCTCGCCGCAGCTTTTACAACAAGGAGACATTGACAATGAACGTCGTTAAATTCTTACTTATTTTGCCTACCTTGATGTTTGCCGCCCAGGCACAAGAAACCGAACGCGTTGACCCGATTGCTGACTTGTCGCAAGCTGAGCTTGAGCAACAAGTATTAGCCGTGGATAACGCAATGTTCGAAGCTGCGTTTGGGGGCTGCGATGCAGAACTATTGAAGAAAGTCTTTCCTGATGATCATGAGTTTTTTCACGACCTTGTTGGTGCCTCTCATGACTCTGAAGCCTACTGGATAGGCTTATTCGATGAGTATTTTTGCACCGAAAAACCCATTAAGCGCGAGCTCGTCGCTGGCAGCCATGAAGTGTATCCGATGCATTATTATGGCGCGTTGGTGTACGGTGAAAACCGTTACTACGTGAAAAACAAAGAAGGCGACTACGAACTCGATGATACTGGTAAATACATGCACCTATGGCGCTTAAATGATGGTCAATGGGAGCTTACTCGTGCTATTAGTTATGATCATCAACCCCCTACCGATATGACTGAATAGAGAAAACATCAATGCCCGTAAAATTAGAAGATCGGCCGATAGAACAAGTCCGTGAAGAAACCATCGATAAACTTATCGTGAATTACAGTCACGAAGTGATTTCGAAAGAAGCCTTTGAGCGACGCTTAGATGCGGCGATGGCAACAGCCGTACACCAAGAGTTGGTCGACTTAGTTGCCGACCTGCCTATGGCCGCTGATGCTGACTATGAACAACAGAAGCAGGCGACATTTGGTGCAGGTTCGGCCGCCGCGGCGCAGGATGAAAAGTTGGTAAGTATTTTAAGCAGCAACACCCGCAAAGGCCCCTGGGTGATGCCAGCCCGCTTGAAAGTCGTTGATGTACTAGGTTCGGTTAAGCTGGACTTTAGTGAAGCTCATTTCACACAACCCAACGTCGAGCTAGAACTCAACAGCGTACTTGGCTCCGTGGATATCCTCGTTCCCGAGAACGTCGCCGTGGTATCGCGCGCTAGCCATATTTTGGGCTCCAGCGATGACCATTCACCCGCAAGAGACTCCAATGCTACGCAAACGATCACCGTCACCGGTTGGTCGGTACTTGGGTCGGTCGATGTATCAGTGAAACGCAACATGCGCGAACGCTGGCTCTCATTCGCCAACAGCATGCGCGAAGCTCTCGGCATGCAGCGCCGCTAAAACGGGTCATCTGAAACGAAAAAAGCCCCGCACGTGAGTGCGAGGCTTTCGGAATAATGGTGCCCAGAGGCGGAATCGAACCACCGACACGAGGATTTTCAATCCTCTGCTCTACCGACTGAGCTATCTGGGCAACGGGGCGTATTAAACGAGTTTTTCGGCTCTGAGTCAACCGCTTTTTAGCGATTTTCTATGGTTTGTGTGCCGTTTGCTCAGTAAATACGCAGTTTGCTGAATTTTACGCCTTCAAGTAGGTACTGCCCGCCAAACATTTTTCGTAGTAGTCAGTCCACCGTACGCCCTCGCGAGGTGCGATGTGACCTTTACGAACTTCGCGGTCAATACACTTCTTCACGGTTTTGGCCATGAAATCGGTGTTGTATTGCATGGTTTCGAGTACTTTCTCGGCGGCGGTACCAGGCACGACTTCTTCGATGTAGAAGTCGCCAGGCTCGTCGTCGTGGCAGTAGATATGCACTTCGGTTAAACGCCCGAACAGGTTATGCATATCGCCCATGACGTCTTGATACGCTCCGGTTAGGAACATGCCGACGTAATAGTCTTCACCTTTGCGTAATGCATGCATCGGAATGTTGTCACTGATTTCGGTGCCTTCGATGTACTTGCTGAGCTTGCCGTCGCTATCACAGGTAATATCAACGATGGAGCAGCGTACCTCAGGCTTTTCCTGTAGGCGACTGACCGGCACGATCGGCAACACTTGGCCGATAGCCCAGGTGTCTGCGGCTGACTGGAAAATCGAGAAGTTACACAAGTATTGGCTTGCTAAGGTATCTTCGAGCTCTTCAAGTTCTTGAAACACGAAAGCATCGCGGTCCAGCGAGTTGTGGATATCACTCAAAATGCGCCAATACATGGTGTCGAGCTTGGCCATTTCGCTAAGCGATAAAATGCCTAACTTAAATGCTTCGTAAGCACTCTGTTTAAATGATGCCGCATCGTTGTAGCGTTCTTGCGGATGCAAGTCAGCAGCGGAGACGAGTTCACGCATGTTCGAGACGAGAATATGCTCGCCGTCTGCAGCGGAAATATCAAACTGCGCCCCGGTGTTTTTAATTTCGCCAACAATATTGGTCACCACACAACTATGGTGAGCGGTAATGGCACGGCCACTTTCGCTCACTAGGTTCGGGTGCGGTACTTCTTCCAGATCACAGATCTGCTTCACGCCATAAACGACGTCGGCGACGTACTCCTCGGTGGAGTAGTTGCGTGACGAGTCAGTGGTCGAGCTGGTGCCATCGTAATCGATGCCTAAGCCGCCACCGATATCAAGGTATTCCAGTGGCACGCCTTCCTGAATAAGTTTGGCGTACAGGCGAGCACCTTCAGAAACGGCTTCTTTGACTTTGCGAATATCCGACATCTGACTACCAATGTGGAAGTGCAGTAACTTCGCACAGTGCAGCATGTCTTCTTTTTTCAGTAACTCGATAATGTTTAAGATCTCAGTAATGCTCAGGCCGAACTTCGCCCGATCGCCACTGGAGCCAGCCCATTTACCGGCACTACGCACCATCATTTTGCTACGCAAACCAATTAGCGGCTCTACACCGAGCTTTTTCGCCAGTGGAATGAGCATTTCGAGTTCGCTGTATTTTTCGATGACGATGATCATCTTGCGACGCAACTGCCGTCCAAGCAGTGCGAGCGTCAAATAATCTTCATCTTTATAGCCATTGAGAACGGTCAGTGCATCTGGGTTCTCGTTGTAGGCGAGGACGGCCATAAGCTCGGGCTTTGAGCCTGCTTCAAGACCATAGTTGTAGGGTTCACCGGCGTCGATGATCTCTTCAACGACTTCACGCATTTGGTTGACTTTGATCGGAAACACACCGCAGTACTTGCCTTGAAAATTGGCTTCTTCGATGGTTTTCGCAAAGGTCTCGTTCAAGATTTCAACTTGTGAGCGCAAGATGTCGTGAAAACGAATGACCGCTGGCAATTGAATACCTTCAGCACGGATCTCATCCAACACATCTTTCATGTCGATGGTGACGTCGGGCAGACGATGATTGGGTGCAATTTGAATATTGCCGTTGTCCCCAATCGAAAAATAACCTGCGCCCCAACGGTTCACACCGTAGAGCTCTTCGGCGTCGTCAATGCTCCAGTCTTGAGTGCTGTCGCCCATTAGCGCGCTCCCTTTTCATTCAAAATAATCAGCAATTCACGGACAATTTTTGCCGCAAAAACATCAGAGTTACCGGTCGGGTCGATTTCGGGTGACAGTTCGACCACGTCAGCGCCCACCAAATTTTTTTCGCGCAAAATCTTCATCAGGCTCACATAAGAGTGAAAGTCTTCGCCGCCTGGCTCAGGTGTACCGGTGCCCGGCAAGAATGCTGGATCAAAATAGTCCAAATCGAGCGTCAAGTAGATCGGACGATCGCCAGCAATCGCGGCCACGCTATCTAAAAAGTCTTTACGTGAAGTACGCACCGTCTTGTGCTCTTTCATGTACTGGTATTCTTCGCGGGTTCCCGAACGGATGCCGTATTGAATCAATTCATGGCCCGGACCAAAGTGGTCGAGCGAGCGACGAATAATCGACGCGTGGGAATAATGGTAACCCAAGAAGCCGTCACGCAGGTCAGCGTGGGCATCAAGATGCAACAGCACGAGGTCAGGGTATTGGGCCAAGTATTTGCGGATCGGTGCATAAGAAATCGAGTGTTCACCACCTAAGGTGAGCACACGCACATTCTCCTTCGCCAAATCCAACGGGCCAAATAGCGCATCAAACTGATCGGTTGCGTGACGCCACTGACCTTCTATATCGTCACCATGACCTAGTGAAAGGTTCCCTAGATCGTAAAAAGGGTGATCAAACAGGTCAGCATCAAGATAGGGCGAATACGATTCGATGTCTTCCGAAACCGCACGCAGGCCGTCAGGACCATTGCGTGTGCCTTTACGAAAACAGGCAGTGCCATCAAAACCAAACCCAATCATGTGGGTCGCATTGGCATGGATCGCATTATCAACTTGTGCACCAAAAAACTCGCGCACTGGGGCGACCGTTTGGACGTTTACGGAAGTTACCGCGTCAGTTTGATGTTGGCTCAAGGTCAAGCACCTCCGTCGTTGCAACAGGGCAGTAAAAATGGGCAAATAAAAAAGGGGGCTATTATCTGCGCAAAAGCCCCGAAATGCTACACTTTTACCGCCTTAATTGTCTGTTTTCGTACGCCGATTTTTCTTCACTGGATTAAAAATCTCGTGTTGAATGCGTAATAGGTTCTGATCGAGTGGATTTTTCTTTTGCCACGTATCAGGTAGCGGAACTGCAACACGTTCATTGGCGCGCTTTCCAGCCATAACACGGTGCTCACCAGCAAGTAATAATTCGACAGCGTGTACGCCGAGCTCCGAAGCTAAGATCCGATCGGCTGGTGCCGGCGCTCCGCCGCGTTGAATGTGCCCAAGTAAACACGGGCGGCAGGGTAAGTGGTGTTCCGCTTCAAGCTGTTCCGCCAAGGCTACGGCGCCGCCTGGCCATTGATGTTCACTCAACACCATCACGTAACTGCCTTCGCCACGAATTTCTTGTACGCGCTGGATATGCTTGACGAGGGCGGCAACGGTTAATGGCTTCTCTTTTTGCAGCTCCGGCAAAATCATCCGTTCGGCGCCTGCGGCCATGGCACTACCAAGGCCAATAAAGCCAGCGTCACGGCCCATGACTTCAACAATAAACACGCGGTCCATCGCATCTGCCGTATCACGGATTTTATCCAAAGCATCCATGGCAATATTGACGGCGGTGGCATAGCCGATGGTCATGTCGGTGCCGTACAAGTCATTATCGATGGTGCCAGGGACGCCGATAATTTTTCCTTGCCAATGGTTGGCTAAGTGATCGGCGCCGCGAAAGGAACCGTCGCCGCCAATAATCACCAGCGCATCGATGTTGTGGCTATCAAGGTTGGCGGCGGCTTCTTGTGCGGCATCGGCCTCTTTGAAGCGTTGGCAGCGCGCACTTTTAATAATGGTTCCCGAGTATTGCAAAATATGCAGTACGTCTTTCGCCTTAATTGGCATGGCGTCGTTTTCTAACAAGCCTTGATAGCCGTGGCGAAAGGCAATGGTTTCGATACCGTAATGCTCTGCGGCGAGCACCACCGCCCGCAACGCAGCATTCATCCCTGGTGCATCACCACCACTGGTGAGCACGCCAATCCGTTTTATTGTTTGTGAAGACACTGCGCGCTTACTCCTCTGCAATGTGTCGTATGTTACGCCTATTATTTGGTAAGCTTATCGAACTAACCACGAATAACAAGCGATGGAGCTCATGAGCGAAGAAAAAAAGCTTTCTGTACAAGCCATGACGGACTGGGCGAGCAGATGTTTAGAAAAGCAGGGCGCGACACAGGATGTCGCACAGGCGATGGCGAAGCATTTAGTTGCCGGTGATCTGCTCGGCTTTCGCACCCATGGCTTGCTGCGCTTACGGTATAACTTACAAGCGTTGCAAAGCGGTCAAACCAAGCCGAGTGGGCGTGCCGAAGTGCTGCAGCAACGTGCGGCGATAGAACTTTGGGATGCTGACCTGTTGTCCGGTTTATATATTGTGCCGCAGGCCGTCGCACGTGCTATCGAGATGGCGCGCGAATGTGGCACCGGTACCGTGATTGTGCGGCGTACGCAACATGTTGCAGCGCTAGCGGTGTACCTTGAGCAAGCCGTTGCCGCGGGAATGTTGATTCAAATGATGTGCAGTACCCCTGCGCAAGAAGTGGTCGCACCCTATGGCGCTAAGTCGGCGTGTTTTTCGCCGAACCCGTTTGCCATCGGCGCACCGACGCAAACCGATCCGATATTACTCGATATGAGTTTGTCGATGACCGCGGCGGGTAAAGTACGAACGGCGTTGGCCGAACAGCGGCAACTACCTTATGCGGCGTTGATTACGCCTGCGGGTGATTACAGTTGTGACCCCGCGACTTTTGTTGCCGATCCGCCAAGTGTGTTGGCGAGTCTCGGCGGCAAAGAGCTTGGCTATAAAGGTACAGGTTTGAACTTGTTTAGTGAGTTGTGGACGTTGGCGCTGAGTGATTATGGCCGACAGGATGCGCTCGAGGCTGACGCAGATGCCAACACGGTATGGTTGCAAGTCGTTGATCCGACGGCTTTGGCACCGGCTGGGGCATTTGAGCAACAAGCGAGTGCGTTGGTAGCGGCGTTGCAAAATGCCGATCCCATTGACCCGCAACATCCGGTTCGAGTGCCGGGAGCTGGCGCGTTGGCGACACGCCGGCGGCAAGTTGAGCATGGGTTAGAATACAGCGCAGCCACTTGGCGGCAATTGCTGTGGTGCGCTGAATTTTGTGATGAGCCGTTACCTACGGTTGCAACCGCTCAATAAGCCAAGACGTATCTTCTTGTAAGCGGTAAATAAAACGGTCATGCAGCCTGAATTTGCCGCCTTGCCAGAATTCAAACAAGCTTGGCTTGATGCGATAACCGCCCCAAGTTTTCGGCATCGGTACCGGCTGCCCTTCGTACTCCTCGGTAAGCTGATGATAACGGGCTTCGAGCTCGTCGCGGGTGGCGATGGGCGAGCTTTGCGCAGAGGCTAATGCGCCAAGTTGGCTGGCGCGTGGGCGACTCTGAAAATAAGCTTCGCTGCTAGCCTGATCGATTTTTTCAATGCGACCTTCGACACGAATCTGCTGTTCCAGCGGTAACCAAGCAAAGTGCATCGCTACTTGCGGATTAGCTTCGATGTCTTGGCCCTTCTGACTGGCGTAGTTGGTGTAAAAGATAAAGCCTTCGGTGTCGACATCCTTCAGCAGCACAATGCGCTGGTGAGGCTGCCCCTCACGACTTACGGTCGCGAGGGTGAAGGCGGTTGGATCAACCAATAAGCCACTGGCTTTCGCCGCACTAAAACAATCAGCAAACTGCTTAAACGGGTCGTCGTTTAGAACAGCGCGGCGTAACTGTGCGCGTTCGTAGTCGCGCCGCTCATCGTGTAACTTCATAGCTTACCTCTATTGTTGAGACTGTTGGTAGACCGCTTCGCCAGCAACATAAGTCGCTAAAACGTTGGCGCGCCATAGTTTAGCGCTATCTACGGCAAACGGGTCTTGATCAAGAACAATGAAATCCGCCCATTTACCCGGTTCTAAACTACCAAGTACCTGCTCTTGCCCCGCAGCATAGGCCGCATCAAGGGTAAAGGCGCGCAGCGCTTGCTCTAAAGTCATGGCTTCGTGGGCATACCAGCCACCTTTCGGCTGATTGTCACGATCTTGTCGGGTTACCGCAGCATGAACGCCAAAGAATGGGTTCGATAACTCAACCGGGAAGTCCGAGCCCGCCGCAACAATGGTGCCTTGTTGCAGGAACGTCTGCCATGCATAAGCACCGCGCATGCGGGCTTTACCGAGTCGATCTTCGGCCATGTTTTTGTCGGACGTCGCATGCGTAGGCTGCATTGAGGCAATCACATCAAGATCGGCAAAGCGACTTAGGTCATCAGGATGGACAACCTGCGCATGTTCGATACGGTGACGAAGATTCCGTCCACCAACCGTTTCGTAAGCTGCGGCGAATTTATCGAGAGCAATACGATTGGCGCGATCACCAATGGCATGGATATTGATTTGGAAACCATACGGAATAATCAGTTCGAACAGGTCTTCAATGGCTCCAGGTTGGGTGACCAGCAGACCACGATTATTTGGATCATCATGGTAAGGTTCAATTAGCGCTGCACCACGACTACCCAATGCGCCGTCAGTATAGATTTTAACGCTGCGCACGGTTAAGCGATCATCGTCGGTGGTAATCGGACCCGCGGCGAGCAACTCTGGCAGGCTTGGCTCCATTGCACTTAGCATTGCGTAAACACGCACTGGCATTGCTTCAGCCGCTGCCAATTCTTGGTAAACAGCTAAGTTAGTGGCGTCAACGCCGGCATCGTGTACGCCAGTAATACCTTCTGATGCTAAATGGTCGAACGCCGCAGTTAGCGCACGACGGTGATAGTCAGCATCTTTTTGTGGCAGCTTTTGTTCAACCAAAGCCATGGCATTGTCGATGAGTACGCCGGTGGGTTGGCCATTGTCATCGCGAATAATTTCGCCACCTTCTGGGCTTACCGTGTTTGCGGTGATCCCCGCAAGCTCTAATGCTTTGCTGTTGGCCCAACCGGCGTGACCATCGACACGCGTTAACCACACCGGGCGGTCGGTAAGAAACTCATCCAGACTTGCCGTCGTCGGAAATTTGCGAATTTGCCAATTTTCTTGGTTCCAACCGCGGCCAATGACCCATTCGCCGTTTTCGGTTTCGGCAAAGGCGACGACTCGTTCAACGGCATCTTGCTCAGACGCTGCTTCGCGTAAGTCCACCTGCATTAAGTTTTCACCGAGACCCAGCATGTGTCCATGCGCATCAATGATGCCGGGTAAAACGGTTTTGCCTTGCAAATCGACACGGGCAAGCTCGTCACTAGCGAATAATTTGCCTAAGACTTCGGCGTCACCGGTAGCAGCGACTTTTCCGTCTTTCACCACTAGACCATCAAAGTGTTTCAGTTGAGCGTCTTCACCGACTGTGCCGGTAAGCGTGTAACCTTGAAAGTTAAAATAAAGGGTCGATTGTGCATTTGCGGTGTAAGCGACTAAGCTAAATGTTAGTGCTAACAAGGATGATACAATTCGCATGGCATTCTCTCTGTAGTGTTTATGACGATCAACGTATCGTTTATTTAAGGTTTATATTTGTTTACAACTATCGCTCTCAAATGTTTCAAAAACGTATATGATCCGTGTAAACTGTTCACATACTAACAATTGCGCAAAGAGCTATGAAAATACTAATAATAGATTCTCAATTTTTTACTCGTGCTGGACTTATCCATCTTTGCACAAGCTACACTTCGGAGCTATCCATCTTCGAAGCGCCGACTTTTGAGTTGGCAAATGAGTATCTACAACACAGTAGCCAGTATAATTTAATTTTTCTCGATATGGACTTACCTGATGCCGAGTTACGTCCAACCCTTGCGCAAATAAAACATTACGCACCAACTGCGCATGTGGTTCTTTTCTGCTGGCCACGACCGATGACCGAGGTTCGTCAGGCAATGAGCGCTGGCGTACGTAGTTACTTACCGAAAGACTCAAGTGCCGAAGAAGCCAAACATGCAGTACGCACTTTACTGCGTAACGACCGTTATGTGCCAGATGAAACGAAGCTAACGGATATGCCAATTCGTAATAGCCAAGCAGAAAATTTTCTATCGCCACGACAACTTGAAATCATGCAGTTGTTAGCGCAAGGACTTTCAAACAAAGAAATCGCCACGATTCTCGGGATTACCGAAGGCACCATCCGCGTCCATCTTTCTGCTATATTTAAAGCGATTAAAGTTTCAAATCGCACTGAAGCAACGCTTTGGTATTTACTTCGTCAGAAACGACTTGTGAGTTAACACTATGCAATTACAGCAGCTTCTAAAATCATTAGAACTGCGCAATCACGCTCCCACCGAGCAATGGGACCCGCAGTACTGTGGTGAAATCCCACTTCACATCGACGCTAATGGCAAATGGTTTTATCAAAACTCACCGATTGGGCGCGAGCGCCTGGTTAAATTGTTTGCCTCGGTGCTGGTGTGTGAGAACGGCGAACACTTCCTGGTAACGCCGGTCGAGAAGGTGAAAATTAGCGTCGCCGATGCGCCGTTATTGATTGTTGCTTGGCAACAGATCAATAACGAGCAGGGCAGCGTTATTCAAGTCACCACCAACGTTGATACCCAATACCCACTCTCAGATGATTATCCGTTGTTGGTAAAGGACCAAGTCCCCTATGTGCAGCTTGACCATGGCTTATTAGCTAAAGTGGCGCGTACGGTTTACTACCAGTGGGCCGAGCTGGCCACGCTTGATGAGGCGTCGCAAACCCTACAAATCACCAGTGGCGACTGTGCTTTTACTTTAGGCCATCTTTAGTCACAGTATTTGCCCACCGCAACAGCCTGCTATATTATGCGCAGCTTAGTTACGCGCAGAGGTAAAAGTACACTATGAAACCGATAACGGTGGCAATCGCGCAGCTTGACTTCACCGTGGGTGCAATCAAGCGCAATACCGATACCATTTTATCCGCACTTGGCGAGCACGAAGAAGCCGACATTGTCGTTTTTCCAGAGCTAGCGATCACGGGATATCCCCCCGAAGATCTGTTATTTCGTAGTGACTTTGAACGGCTTGTCGACAGTGCTTTGGAGCGGATCGCAACTGGCGCCGAGCATCAGGTCGCGGTGGTAGGGCATCCGCAACGGGTTGGCAACGAGCTATTTAACAGCGTTTCGGTGTTGCACCGAGGTAAGTGTCTGGCGCGTTATCATAAGCAACGTCTACCGCAGTACGGTGTGTTTGATGAGCAACGGTACTTTATTCCAGGCCATGCACCCTGCGTCTTTGAATGGATGGGCCATCGCGTTGGCTTGCTTATTTGCGAAGACCTTTGGCATCCGGACCCCCTTGCAAAAACGCTCGCTGCTGGTGTCGATTGGGTGATTTCGATCAACGCCTCGCCTTTTGAAGTGGATAAGCATGAACAACGCATGCATGTGCTGCAGCAACGGGTGCATGAAAGCGGTTGTCCAATTGTTTACGTCAATAATTGTGGTGGGCAGGATGAGTTGGTCTTCGATGGCCATTCCCTGGTGCTGGATAGCGATGGTGACCTAGTTGCCGAACTCCCGCATTGCCAACCCTGCTGTGCCGAATTGCGTTTTGATGCAACCGGTATTCGGCCTCTAGAGCAAAAATACGCCCCGCAACAACGTGTCGTCGGCGAAGACCTGCGCTTAGCCGAAGTCCGCAAGGCGGTGGTGTTATCGATTCGCGATTACGTTCGAAAGAACGGTTTTCAGGGCGTAACTCTTGGACTTTCTGGCGGCATCGATTCTGCGTTGACCCTAGCCTTGGCTGTGGAAGCCTTGGGCGCGGATGCCGTTCATGCGGTGATGATGCCGTTTCGCTACACTTCAAAAATGAGCCTCGAAGACGCGGAGCAGCAAGCGAAAACGCTCGGTGTTCGCTATGACGTTATTGCTATCGAGCCAATTTATGAAAGCTTTATGCAGCAGTTGGCCCCACAACTTGCTGGGCACGAGCCGGATGTGACTGAAGAAAATTTACAGGCCCGGAGTCGTGGTGTGTTGCTTATGGCTCTTTCGAATAAAACCCGCTCCTTGGTGCTTACCACCGGTAACAAGAGTGAACTCGCCGTCGGTTACTGTACGTTATACGGTGATATGTGTGGTGGTTTTGCGCCGATCAAAGATCTTCCCAAGATGATGGTATTTGCTTTGGCGCGGCACATGAACGCGACCAGCGCCGAAGATGTGATTCCAGTGCGGGTTATTGAGCGTCCGCCATCGGCCGAACTTGCGCCAGGACAAACGGACCAAGACAGCCTGCCAGAATACGCCGTGCTGGATAAGATTATTCATCTTTATGTGGAGCAGGATTGGTCGCCGCTGGAAATTGTTGATGCCGGCTATGCCAAGTCAGATGTCTTGCGTGTTGTGCGCTTGGTTGATATTAATGAATATAAGCGTCGGCAAGGTGCGGTAGGTCCGAAAATCACCTCTCGTAACTTCAACAAAGATCGACGTTATCCAATTACCAATCATTTTCGGTATGAATTAGAACGCGAGTTAACCACAGAGGCAACCCATGAAAAAAATTGAAGCCATTATCAAGCCGTTCAAGTTAGATGACGTGCGCGAAGCTTTATCAGAGGTGGGTATTGCTGGCATGACCGTCACCGAAGTGAAAGGCTTCGGGCGGCAAAAAGGGCACACAGAGTTGTATCGCGGCGCTGAGTATATGGTTGACTTTCTGCCGAAGGTGAAACTAGAAATCGTCGTTGCCGATGATCAAGTTGAAACTTGTATTGATGCAATTATGGAAACTGCTCAGACGGGTAAAATCGGCGATGGTAAGATTTTTGTCAGCACCATTGAGCGTGTGATTCGCATCCGTACCGGCGAGGAAAACGAAGACGCCGTGTAAAAACACGGCGTCGGTAACATTAAAGGCTTGTTCGGCACACTAGAAGTTAGTGTTTAACGTGGCTTGTGCACTTGCACTCAACTCTTCAAGACCTAATGCATCGTAGCTAGTGATCATGATTTCCAATGCGCGTTGGGTTTCCGGTGTATCAGGAAAGCTCTCCAATACATACTTGCCGCGGTTCGCAGCAGCTAACCAAGCTTTACGTTTCATATAATATTCGGCTACCGCAAGCTCATATTTTGCGAGGCGACTTTTGATCGCAACCATACGCTGTTTCGCATCCGCAGAGTATTTTGAGTCAGGGTAGCGACGCAGCAACGATGTGAAATCGTTGAAAGCTTCCTCAGCTTTACTGGGATCACGGTCAGAGCGATCAATGCCGACGAATTCTTGCACAGCATTCGAATCGGCACGTTGGTTAATCAACCCGCGCATATACATCACGTAATCTAGGTTAGGGTGATTTGGGTTCAGCTGCATGAAACGGTCGACTTCAGCCAGTGCTTTATCGATGTCGCCCAACTTGTAGTTCACGTAAATTTGGTCCATTTGCACTTGGTGTGCATAAGGTCCAAACGGGTAACGTGTTGCATGTTGTTGCAGGATGCTTTGTGCGGTACTGAAATTACCGGCAGCGATACTGCCTTGGGCTTTTTCATAAAGTAACGCCGCATCATTGAGAACAGCTGAAGTGATTTCATCTTCATCCGGTGAACTTGAACATGCCGAGAGCATGACGGAAAGCGCTAACAGCAAACTAATACGCAGTTTCATAAGCAGTTGTTCTGATCTCTGTTGATTTAGTTTTGGTGCCTAGCCGACCAAACAGGTACACTATACACATCGAATTTGCATGCATTCTATCGCAGCCTTTGCTGCTTTCACAGGTCCATTGTCTATTTTATGAGTGAACATATTGAATTAACGGGTACGGTCCCTGCTACGTGCAACGGCAAACGCTTGGACCAAACACTTGCGGAGTTGTTCCCTGACTACTCACGATCGCGGTTAAAAACGTGGATCACCGATGGTTGGGTGCAGGTTGATGACGTGGTCGTCGACAAACCTCGCGAAAAAGTGATTACGGGTATGACGGTCACCGTCAATGCTGAAATCGTTGAAGAACAACGTTTTGAACCGCAAGCGATAAAATTAGACATTGTGTACGAAGACGACGACATCTTAGTGCTGAATAAGCCGGCTGGACTCGTGGTTCATCCAGGTGCAGGTACGCCAGATGGCACTTTGCTCAACGCTTTGTTGCATCATTTTCCAGCGATTGATCAGGTTCCGCGTGCGGGTATTATTCACCGACTCGATAAAGACACCACTGGCTTGATGGTGGTGGCTAAAAACCTGCCGGCACAAACGCATTTGGTGGCGGCGATGCAAGAGCGCGAAATCACCCGTGAGTATGAAGCGGTGTGTAATGGACCGATGACTGCAGGCGGACATATCGATGAGCCCATTGGTCGCCATCCGACCAAACGCACGCATATGGCGGTGGTCCCGATGGGCAAACCGGCGGTGACGCACTATCGCGTAGTGGAGCGTTTTCGCAATCACACTCATCTGCGGCTGCGCTTGGAAACTGGGCGTACCCACCAAATTCGCGTGCACATGGCTCACTTACGTCATCCGTTGGTCGGTGATTTTACCTACGGCGGTCGTCCACGGCCGCCACAAAATGCGTCACCCGAACTATTAGCATACTTGCGTGGCTTTAAGCGCCAAGCCTTGCATGCCGCGCGGCTGTCACTGCATCACCCAATCACTGGTGAATGGATGAGCTGGGATGCGCCAACGCCGCCAGATTTTGTTGAGTTGTTGCAGCTGCTGCGCGTCGATAGGCAAACCCATGGCCACGACGAACGTCACTAATCACGCTTTTGGAATTGTCCCTGAATGGCGCTTGCCAAACGGGGTGCAGGCTCGCATCACGACCGTTGATGAACCTGGCAACCTTGCAGTGCATGTTGGCGATGACCCAGCTAAGGTGATTCGCCATCGCCGCTTATTGCAACGTCAATTAGCCTTGCCAGTGGCACCAAAGTGGCTAGCGCAGTACCACAGTGCAAATGTTGTCAGTTACGAAAACTGCAGTGCTGGCGTTGCCGCTGATGCGATTTGGGCGCAAACTACGCCGTCGGTATGTGCGGTGTTGACCGCCGACTGCTTGCCGATACTTATGGTTAGTGATGACGGTGAGGTGATTGCTGCAGCTCATGCAGGTTGGCGCGGTTTGGTGTCGGGAATAGTCACAAATACGGTAGCTGCGCTGCCTAAATTGCCACAGCAACTGCAAGCTTATATTGGCCCAGCAATTTCGCGCGCGTATTTTCAAGTTGGCGCAGACGTTTACCAAGCTTTCGCGCAGCATGGCTTAGCCGATAAATCGACGTTTTCTCCGCAAACTCAGCAAAAGTGGCTTGCCGATCTACCGTTACTTGCCGAGCGGGTTTTGCGCGGCTGCGGCGTGGCTCGTGTCACCCAGAGTGGCCTATGTACCTATAGTGACCCGCGTTTTTCTTCCCACCGCGAGAATCCTGCAGCAGGGCGTATTGCTAGCTTGATCTGGAAAAGTTAACTCGCGCACTTGAAACTGCTTATTTTATACCCACATTAACGACAAGGACTTTTATCGTATGTGAGGTAGTAAAATCATGCGTTTTGACAAATTAACCCATAAATTTCAATTAGCGATCGCTGATGCGCAATCATTGGCATTAGGTCGCGATCACCAATTTATTGAGCCGGTGCATATTATGCACGCGTTGCTTAACCAGGACGGTGGCACCTTGCGGCCACTCTTAACCTATTTACAAATCGACAGTAATCGATTGCGGACTGAGCTGAGTCGCGCGCTGGACGGCCTGCCTCAAGTAGAGGGCGTGGGTGGCGAAGTGCAGGCGTCAGCGGCCACTGGAACGCTGCTTAATTTGTGTGACAAGTATGCACAAAAACGCAACGACCAGTACATCTCGTCTGAGCTATTCGTGTTGGCGGCAACTGAAGACAAGGGCAAGCTTGGCGATATGCTTAAAGGCTTAGGCGTGACCCGTGACAAAGTCGAGCAAGCCATTCAACAAGTGCGCGGTGGTCAAAATGTAAATGACCAAAGCGCTGAAGATCAGCGCCAAGCCCTCGACAAGTACACTATTGATCTAACGGAACGGGCGGAGCAGGGCAAACTTGATCCAGTGATTGGACGCGATGATGAGATTCGCCGCACAATCCAAGTGTTGCAGCGCCGTACCAAGAACAATCCAGTGCTGATTGGCGAGCCAGGCGTGGGTAAAACCGCAATTGTGGAAGGCCTTGCACAGCGTATTGTCAATGGCGAGGTGCCTGAGGGATTGAAACACAAGCGCGTGCTTTCGCTGGATTTGGGCGCGTTGTTAGCCGGCGCTAAATATCGTGGTGAATTCGAGGAGCGTTTGAAAGCGGTCCTTAATGAACTGAGTAAAGAGGAAGGCCGCATTATTCTCTTTATTGATGAATTGCACACCATGGTTGGCGCTGGTAAAGCGGATGGCGCAATGGATGCCGGGAATATGCTCAAACCTGCGCTCGCACGTGGTGAGCTGCATTGTGTCGGCGCGACGACACTCGACGAGTATCGTCAATACATTGAAAAAGATGCCGCGCTCGAGCGGCGTTTCCAAAAAGTGCTTGTTGATGAGCCTTCCGTGGAAGACACCATCGCGATCTTGCGTGGGCTAAAAGAACGTTATGAGGTGCACCACTCGGTACAAATCACCGATCCAGCGATTGTGGCGGCTGCGACCTTATCGCATCGCTATATCAGTGATCGTCAATTGCCGGACAAAGCGATCGATTTGATTGATGAAGCAGCCTCAAGTATTCGTATCCAAATTGATTCTAAGCCGGAGGACCTTGATCGGCTTGAGCGTCGTATTATTCAGCTGCAGCTGGAACAAAAAGCGATGCAAAAAGAAGATGACGAGGCGAGTAAAAAACGCCTTGAAGGCCTTGAGCGTGAGCTTGCGGATCAGCAGCGCAAGTATGCGGAGCTTGAAGAGGTGTGGTTAAGCGAAAAGACCGCCGTGCAGGGTGCGCAAAATATTAAGGCGCAGTTGGAAGAGGCGAAACGTGACTCAGAAATCGCCAAACGTGCTGGCGATTTAAATCGGATGTCGGAACTTCAGTATGGACGTATTCCAGAGCTTGAGCGTCAGTTAAAGGCCGCTGAAGAAGCTGAAGGAAAAGAGATGACCTTGTTGAAGAACAAGGTTACGGATGAGCAAATTGCCGATGTACTGTCGCGCTGGACGGGTATTCCAGTAAGCAAAATGCTCGAAGGTGAGCGCGAGAAATTATTGCAGATGGAAACCCAATTGCACCAGCGGGTGGTGGGTCAAGATGAAGCTGTGACGTCGGTGGCAAATGCCATTCGCCGTTCGCGCGCTGGCTTGTCCGATCCGCAGCGCCCGATTGGATCGTTTTTATTCCTTGGTCCAACTGGCGTAGGTAAAACCGAATTGTGTAAGTCGCTGGCAGCGTTCTTATTTGACACTGAAGATGCCATGGTGCGCATCGACATGTCCGAGTTTATGGAAAAGCATGCGGTTTCGCGACTGGTGGGTGCACCTCCGGGTTATGTAGGTTATGAAGAAGGTGGCTACCTAACTGAAGCCGTGCGACGCCGGCCATACTCAGTGATTCTGTTAGATGAAGTGGAGAAAGCCCACCCAGACGTTTTTAATATCCTGTTGCAAGTATTGGACGATGGACGCTTAACCGATGGGCAAGGGCGCACCGTAGATTTCCGCAATACGGTTATCATCATGACCTCAAACTTGGGCTCTGATGTGATTCAAGAAAAAGCACACCAGCAAAGTTATGATGAGATGAAAGCCGATGTGATGGAGATCTTACAACATCACTTCCGTCCGGAATTTTTGAATCGAGTAGATGAAACCGTCGTGTTCCATCCATTGGCGAAGTCAGAAATCCGTTCAATTGCGCAGATTCAGTTAGCACGTTTGTACAAACGTCTTGCTGAGCGTGATTATCGACTTGATTTGAGTGATGCTGCGCTCGACCATCTTGCCGCTGCGGGTTTTGACCCAGTATTTGGTGCGCGACCGTTGAAACGTGCCATTCAGCAAGAGATCGAAAATCCACTAGCACAGCAGTTATTAGCTGGGAAGTTGCTGCCAGGTAAAGCTATTAAAGTAGATTACCAAGATGACGCAATTGTCATCAGTCAGTAACCGTATTGCTGAGACAAACCTATAGCAGCGAGCTGTAAAGCCTATTTATTGCGGCTCGCATGCTATGCTATCCTGCACGGTCTTAACTATTTGTAATCAGGAAGCACTATGCCAAATAATGCATCGACGAAGAACCGAGGCATCTTTTTATTACCGAACTTGCTGACGACGGCAGGACTTTTCTCTGGTTTTTTTGCCATTGTCGCATCAATGAATAACCAGTTTGAATCTGCGGCTGTTGCGATTTTCATCGCTATGGTGTTTGACGGCTTGGACGGTCGAGTCGCGCGAATGACAAATACGCAAAGCGATTTTGGTGCCGAATACGACAGTATGGCTGATATCGTTTCCTTCGGTATGGCTCCGGCGCTCGTGATGTATAACTGGGCACTATCCGATTTAGGTAAGTTCGGTTGGCTTGCGGCGTTTATTTTCGTTGCCGGTGGAGCGCTGCGGTTAGCTCGCTTTAATACTAATCATGGTTCTTCAGATAAACGCTATTTCCAAGGTTTAGCAATTCCTAGTGCTGCCGCCATCGTCAGCGGGCTAGTTTGGGTTGGCTCAAAGTATGAAGTTGCGCCTGACTCTATTAGTTACCTAGCCGCCATCATTACCATTTGTGCTGGTTTATTGATGGTAAGTAACTTCCGCTATCACTCGTTTAAAGATGTTGATTGGCGTGGACGCGTTCCTTTTGTCGTTATCCTTGCGATGGTTTTGGCTTTCGTGGTGGTGGCAACAGAGCCGTCGTTAGTACTGTTTAGTATTTTCTTCTTGTATGCGCTTTCTGGCCCAATCTTGACTGTACGCTCAGTGAAACGTCTTGAGTTGAAGCATGTCGTCGGTGATACAGATGATGACTGTGATGAAGACGAGGAAAAGGCTGACAAGAGTGCAAAAAAAGAACAAACCGAAGAGAAAAAAGACGCTGGCGACTAAAAACTGAGCAGTCAGTATTTATTTCGCAAAAAGATCTTGCACCCAGTTAAATGATCCTTATAATTCGCCGCCGTTGTCACCGAGGGCAAAGCCAAAGGGGATAACGGTCAGCGGCGCATAGCGCCTGCAAAAAAAGATCAAAAATGATCTTGACGCTGACAAGGGAAAGCGTAAAATACGCATCCCGCTCGAGAGTTCCGAAAGGGCCGAGCGAAACGTTCTTTAACAATATATCAAGCCAAGCAAACTGTGTGGGCACTTACCGGATTCAGGCAGAGAAAAGCATCTTCGGATGCGACAAGTACCTCTTTTCGTTTAACGAAAGGGTACACCTGACTGATTGAACGAAGTGCTTAACAAAATAAAGCTTAAGTCATGAAATTCAATGGGTCGATTAAACTTTTAAACTGAAGAGTTTGATCATGGCTCAGATTGAACGCTGGCGGCAGGCC
>NZ_PIPX01000002.1 GCF_003987225.1 Pseudidiomarina homiensis | reverse complement strand
CTTGGCTTGATATATTGTTAAAGAACGTTTCGCTTCGTTGAGCGAGGCCGCGTATTCTACATGGCCCTTGTTTTCTGTCAAGCCTTTCGGCGTAATTTTTTCTGACTGAAAACTTCTGCTTTTGGCGACTTCGTTGCCTGCCTCAAGCGTGGAGCGCATTTTAGAGATTTAAGTGCGCACGTCAAGCGCCTTTTTGAAGTTTTTGCGTGTTTTTTTGCTGACTGCTGAATTACTGCACAAACCGCATAAAAAAAGCTCGCACACGGCGAGCTTTTTAACAAAACATCTCTATTTCAGGTGTTTATTTCTTCGGGCCGCCTTTACCGCCGCCTTTACCTCCGCCGTTGCCACCGGTGTCACCACCCGTGTCACCGCCAGTATCACCACCAGCACAACCATTCGCCGTTAGGTAGTCAACAGCTGCTTTGGTTTGCACAAGACCATGACCATAAGCATTGTCGCGACCTGCAGCACCCAGATCTTTGGCCGATGCTTGTAATGCCGCACGAATTTGATCGTTGGTACAGCTTGTATGTTGCGACCATACTAATGCTGCAACGCCAGCAACGTGAGGTGTAGCCATCGAGGTTCCGTCGAAGAACGCCCAATCGCTATCGACCACGCTTACAGTGCTTGAACTGCCAAGCTGCGACATTAAGGCTGCACCATCTGTATCCGAAACGCCTACCGCAGGAATTGAGGCAGTGTATTCACCTAAAGTACCTAACAATGGACCCGGTTCGTTGTTATAGACAATTGCCGCAGCTCCGCCGCCGGCTTCGCAAGCCTGTACTTTTTCAGTAAATGAAATCGAACCACGCTCAATCAAGCACACCGCACCACTCGCACCAGCGCAAGCTGAATCACCAATGCCACAGTCAACTAAACTTCCTGTCGCTTCGGTGCGTGCAGACCCATCCATCGCGTTAGCATCATATCCATTGCTACCCACAGTCACAGCGACTTTCTCGCCAGTACCCCGCGGTACCGAAGACAATACAGCCACACCTGGACCCGCAAGTTCCACTTGATCGGTTTGTTGCGAGAATGCAGCAATCGTTTCACTGCTATCCACAGCCGCAACCGAAACGACTGAGTCATAAGAGGCAGGGTAAGAGTGACGCGTGTTACCGTCGTTACCTGCCGCTGCAATGCTTAATACGCCGGCACTATTAAGTTGGGCAAATCCACGTTCTTCAGTACGGTTTGCGCGGCTACCGCCCAAACTCATATTAATAACCTGAGCACCTTCTGTTGCACACTCATCTGCTGCAGCGATTAGAGAAGAAGAGTATGACCAACCACTAGCGCTGAAAACCTTCACGATGTGCAGGTTCAGGTTACCGTTAGGCAATACACCCACTACACCTTCGCCGTTCGCCAATGCTGCGATCGTGCCGGCAACATGCGTACCATGACCATTCTCATCGGTGTACCAGTTACCTGAACCACTATTGAAACGCCCGGTTACACCACTTGTAGGTAAATCAGGGTGACCTAAATCGTAACCCGAGTCGATGATACAAACTTTGACTGCACCAGCGCCTGCATCACTGACGAGATCTGCTTGCACTTGTGTGATGCCATACGGCGTGCCTGGCTCATACTGTGAGCTAGAAAGGTAACGTTTGCTATCTTCTTCAACCAAAACAATATTTGGATTACTGCGCAGACCATTTAATGCTGCGCTTGGGACCGATACAGCCATCGCGTCCAGTTTGCTGAGGTCGACGTGTTTGTTACCACCAGCGCGTTGCACAGCTTTTTCTACTTGTGCTTGACTACCTGGCTTGAATTGGATGATAACGCGTTCCTTATCGTTACCGGCATGAACTACCGCACTGCTAACAGCGAGCGCTAAAGCTGCGACGGCAAAGCCGCCACGCTTGGCAAAGTGCTTAGACATGTGTGTCACCTTATTATTGTTGTTTAACTTAATTTGTTGTTCGTCGCTCTTTTTTGTTTTTTCATCGAGCGAAGAAACATATTGAAATACTTTCTCTGGTTAATCAATGTTCGTTTGCAAGGATTTTGTAAAGAGGGCAACTACGGACAAACTGGACTTTTGTCGGTGAGTAATTACAATTCGCAGCTCATTTATGAAGCTTGAGGCATGCATGACACATTTAGCGGTACAACCCGAACTCTATCAAGAACAACTCGATGACAAGGAGGCACGTTTAGATGCCATGCTTGCACCGTTTTGCCAAGAGCCGCTCGCTGTGTTTGCCTCACCTGCCAAGCATTACCGAATGCGCGCTGAATTTCGCGTTTGGCACGAAGGCGACGACTTGTTTTACATCATGTTCGACCCAGCGACGCGAGAGAAGATTCGTATGGACGACTTCCCCGCAGGTAGTAAGCTGATTAATCAACTCATGCCCGCTGTACTGGACTATGTTCGATCGCGTCCGGTATTGCGCCAAAAGCTTTTTCAAGTTGAATTTCTAACCACAACAAGTCATCAGGCATTGATTAGTTTGATCTACCATCGTCCGCTTGATGACGAGTGGCAAACAGCAGCAGAGCAATTACGTGAGACGTTAAGTCAATTTGGTGAAATTCAACTCATCGGCCGATCTCGCAAGCAGAAAATTTCGCTTGAACAAGACTGGGTAACCGAAACACTACCCATCGCTGGCCGCGATTACAAATTTCAGCAAATCGAGAACAGCTTCACCCAGCCCAATGCGGCAGTAAATATTCACATGGTTGAGTGGGCACTCTCTGCAACTACAGCAACAGATCATGACCTGTTAGAGCTGTATTGTGGTAACGGTAACTTCAGTTTGCCTTTAGCGCGTAACTTTAATCGTGTACTTG
This sequence comes from Pseudidiomarina homiensis, assembly GCF_003987225.1. GTDB lineage: Bacteria > Pseudomonadota > Gammaproteobacteria > Enterobacterales > Alteromonadaceae > Pseudidiomarina > Pseudidiomarina homiensis. The sequence goes on along the minus strand of NZ_PIPX01000002.1, from coordinate 405,657 downwards.
CCACGGAAATTAGCAAGACCAGTGTTGCCTCAGCGCGCTTCAACTGCCAGATGAATGGCATCGATAATGTTACCGTGGTGCGAATGTCCGCAGAGGACTTTAGTGCAGTGATGCAAGGTGAAAAGGAGTCGCGCCGTGCTGCGGAAGCCGAGCTGGAAAGCTTCAACTGTCAAACCGTGTTGGTTGATCCACCGCGAGCTGGTCTTGATGATGATACTTTAGAGTTAGTGCGGCAGTATTCGCGCATTATTTATATTTCGTGTAATCCAGAAACGTTAGTCGCGAATCTTGAAAAATTAGCCACGACACACCGTGTCACCAAACGCGCTTTATTTGATCAGTTTCCATACACCCATCATATGGAAGCAGGGGTGGTACTCGAGCGTCGCACCGCTTAAGAAGTAGCTTTCGGCATCAGTACCGTGGTGGCGCGGCGGGTAAGCTTAAGGTTTACCCAATGCGCTGCAATGATTAGGCTAGCACCAAGTAGAATAATCGCCGGCTCACCGATCTCACCTAAGCTATCTTTGTGCCAGTAAACCACACCACCGGCAACCAGCAGCACTAGCGGATAAAAGCGTAAATGCTTGCGCATGCCAATAAGCAGCGCAACGAAACCGACAATCAGGCTAATACTTAAAATCGTGCGTTCGAGAAGTTCTTCACCGATGAACGATAAACCTATCAACGATAGCATCGGCAGGATCACAGGCAGCAACAAGCAGTGCAACGCACACAAGGTGGTCACCCAAATACCTGTTTTGTCTAAGGAGCGCTGTGTCATGTGCTCGATTACCTTACTATCGCCTTGGTGAAGTTGTTATATTATAACATCACGCTTCGGTTCAGCAAGCTTTAAGCACGATCAATTGCGAACGGCAAGATCTCAGCGATGTGTTGTTTGCGGCACGCGAGCATCGCTAACCGGTCAAAGCCTAAGGCGACACCAGAGCAAGCGGGCATACCTTGCTGTAACGCTGCAAGTAGACGTGCATCCCCGTTTCGTTGCGCTTTACCAAGCTGCGCACGGCGAGCATTATCCGCGGCGAAACGCTGCGCTTGCAGCGCTGCATCGGTGAGCTCTTGATAACCGTTGGCTAGTTCGAGACCGCCGTAAAAAACTTCAAACCGCAACGCTACGCGCTGGTCACTTGGGTCAAGCTGGGCCAGCGCAGCTTGGGAAGCTGGATAATGCGTGACCACCAACGGTGCTTCGGGCTGCAGTTGTGGTTCGATCACCAACGCCATCGCCCCCTCAAGCAACGTGTCTAGATCATTTTCTGCGCTCGCCCAGTCACGTAACTCGGGGCGTTGTGCCAATTCCGTTTGCAACTGCACTAAGGCATTAGGAGCAAGCGGATCAACCCCTAACCTATCCAGAAACAGCTGCTGGTAAGTCATTTGCAGCAAAGGAGGAGCGTTCACCGTGGCGTGCAGTAATGCCCCGACCTCAGCAATGAGTTCCTGCATGCTATACCCAACGCGGTACCACTCAAGCATGGTAAATTCTGGATTGTGCCGCGGACTCTGCTCGTCGGCGCGGAATACCTTGCTCAATTGATAGATACAACCGCTGCCAGCTGCCAGCAATCGCTTCATGGCGTATTCCGGCGACGTTTGCAGATAGTAAGTTGTATTCAATAATTCGGTTTGCAGGTTTTCGAGGTGGGGATCGGTGACACCGCATTGCGCTAACAAAGGCGTGTCAACTTCGAGCACATCGCGTGCGGCGAAGAAGGCACGGGTAGTCGCCAATAATGCAGCGCGCGTTTTGAGCGTTTCGAGGGTTGCCGAAGGCTGCCAGTTCAACGAGCGCTGCATTGCTAGTTAGTGTTTACTTCTGCACGCGTGAGACGTATTCGCCGGTACGCGTATCAACTTTAATCACTTCACCAATTTGTACGAACAAAGGTACACGCACTACTGCGCCAGTGATCAAGGTTGCAGGCTTGCCACCAGTACCAGCCGTATCGCCTTTCAAGCCTGGATCGGTTTCAGTAATTTCTAATTCAACGAAGTTAGGTGGGGTGACCGCAATCGGGTTACCGTTCCATAGCGTCAAAGTACAAACGTCTTGCTCGACCAACCATTTGATCGCATCACCAACCGCTTTCTCATCGGCGGCAATTTGCTCAAAGGTGTCATTGTTCATGAAGTGCCAAAACTCACCGTCGTTGTAGAGGTACGCCAAATCAACGTCGATGACGTCGGCACCTTCTACACTGTCACCAGACTTAAAGGTTTTCTCAACCACTTTGCCACTGATTAGTTTACGGATTTTCACGCGGTTAAAGGCTTGGCCCTTACCCGGCTTAACCATTTCGTTTTCAACAATGGCGCAAGGCTCGCCATCTTGCATAATCTTCAAACCAGCCTTGAATTCATTTGTGCTGTAGTTCGCCATAGAGTCCTCATCATCAAACAGGTTTAGCGATTTCGGCGGCAATAATAAACGATTAACGGGAAATTTTCAGGTAAAAATGATTTTCAGGTAAACTAGCGACTTATCGATGATTCTTAACTGACCGTTTGCGAGTGTGTTGTGTCCAAAGCTGAAGTCATTTCTATACGCCCTGCGTGGCAACAAGAGTTAGCCAAAGCCATTCGTGACCCCATTCTGCTCGGCCAACAACTTGACTTACCTGATGATTGGATTGCGACACACGGTCGCGCGCGGGAGCTGTTTCCGGTAATGGTCACGCGCCACTTTGTCAGTCTGATGGAGCGCGCAAATATAGCCGACCCACTATTACGGCAGGTCATGCCCGCACAGGATGAATATTTAGACCAAGCCGGTTTCGTTACCGACCCGTTGGCGGAACAAGACAACACAACGCCAAGTCTCTTACACAAATATCGCTCCCGTGTTTTAGTTATTTTGCGCGGCGGCTGTGCGATTAATTGTCGCTACTGTTTTCGTCGACACTTCCCTTATAACGAACATCATTTTGGCCGCGCACAACGGCAAGAACTGCTTACTTATATTCAAGCCGATCCAAACATCAACGAAGTGATACTCAGTGGTGGGGACCCGCTGCTCGCCACCGATGAGCAGCTATTTCAACTACTCGCTGAGCTAGAGGCCATTCCGCAACTCAAACGCGTGCGTATTCATTCGCGCCTGCCCGTGGTGTTGCCTGAACGTCTAACCCCAGCGCTCGGTGAACGCCTCGGCACAAGTCGACTGCAGGCCTTGCTCGTGCTGCATACCAACCATCCGCATGAAGTCGCACCGCAATTGCATGAAGCGCTTGCTCCTTGGGCACAGGCTGGTGTTACCTTGCTCAATCAGAGCGTTTTGTTGCGCGGTGTTAACGACAGTGCCGAAGTCCTTGCCGATTTAAGCGAAGCTTTATTTGCCGCAAAAGTGATGCCCTATTACTTACATCAGCTCGACAAAGTAAAAGGCGCCAGCCACTTTGCAGTGACTGACGCCGAAGCTTTACAAATTGCCGAGCGGTTACGCGCTTTGCTGCCGGGCTTTTTAGTGCCGCGGCTAGTGCGCGAAGTTGCCGGTGAGCCCAGCAAAACTCCGCTCGAACTAACGCTTAATTAAGCCGTTAGTTAATTGAGGCCTTAAATTGCTTGTCGAACCAACGGTCCATCACACGTTTCTCATAGAAGAGTGAGTCTCGACCGCTACGGACCGCGGAGCGCATCGTGCCTGAATTCCCGCCCATGTCTTTCAAACGTACGTCAGCATCCTCGGCAATTACATTGCCATTAGCATCAGTATAGGTGAACGCAAAGCTCATGGCAGGATAGGAAATATCATCAAGTATGCGCATGTGACTTGACGCGGCCGAACCATAGGTTGGTTCAACGCGGCCAGCAATATCTAAGTCGGTCATCGTGACGGTCAACTTATGGTCTTCAGGCAATTTCGCACCTAGCGCCTTCCAATGTTCGGTTAAGCCATCCATGATTTGTTTTTCAAAACGGCTCTGAATATCGTTCACTGCCTCGATGTCGCGGTAGCTATCCACGTCCTTCCATTCAACTTTAACTTCTGCAGCCAGAGCATTTGCGGAAAACAGCGCCGCTGCGACTGCTACAGTTAACATAGTGATGTTTTTCATAATCCACCTCCTTTGGTAGCTTTGTCTATAAGATGGCTCCGAAGGTAAAAGTGTGACATAAAAAAACGGCCGCCCTTGCGGACAGCCGTTTCTTGTCTCGACAGTGTCGAACATGGGCTTACATCATGCCGCCCATACCACCCATGCCACCCATATCAGGGGCTGGTGCTTCTTCCTTTGGAAGTTCAGCAACCATCGCTTCGGTGGTGATCATCAGTGCAGCTACTGACGCAGCGAACTGCAATGCTGAACGGGTTACTTTGGTTGGATCCAAGATACCCATGTCGAGCATGTCGCCATAAGTGTCGTTGCCCGCGTTGTAACCGTAGTTGCCTTCGCCGTTCTTCACGTTGTTCGCAACAACTGAGCCTTCGGCGCCAGCGTTGGTTGCGATTTGACGCAGTGGCGATTCCATCGCGCGCAACGCAAGTTTGATACCGACATTTTGCTCTTCGTTATCACCACGTAGGTCGCCAAGTTTGCTCGCGGCGCGCACGAGGGCCACACCGCCACCAGGGACTACGCCTTCTTCAACGGCTGCGCGAGTTGCGTGCAGCGCGTCTTCGACGCGAGCTTTCTTCTCTTTCATTTCAACTTCAGTTGCTGCGCCGACTTTGATCACTGCCACACCGCCAGCTAATTTAGCCAAACGCTCTTGCAGTTTCTCTTTGTCGTAGTCAGAAGAAGTTTCTTCGATCTGCTGACGAATTTGCGTCACGCGGCCTTCGATTGCCGCTTGGTCACCGTTGCCGTCGACCACAGTAGTGTTGTCTTTGTTGATCACTACGCGCTTCGCAGTACCAAGGTCTTCCAACTGAGCTTTTTCCAGCTCCATACCGATTTCTTCAGAAATCACGGTACCACCAGTCAACACAGCGATGTCTTGCAACATAGCTTTGCGACGGTCACCGAAGCCAGGCGCTTTAACAGCGGCAACTTTAACGATGCCACGCATGTTGTTCACAACCAAGGTCGCTAAGGCTTCGCCTTCAACGTCTTCAGCGATGATCAATAGTGGCTTGCCAGACTTCGCTACGCCTTCAAGAGTTGGTAGCAACTCACGGATGTTTGAAATCTTCTTGTCAACCAACAAGATGTACGGGCTATCGAGCTCGACAGTGCCGTTTTCTTGATTGTTGATGAAGTATGGCGACAAGTAACCACGGTCAAACTGCATACCTTCAACAACGTCAAGCTCGTCTTGCAATGCTTGACCTTCTTCAACAGTGATCACGCCTTCTTTGCCTACTTTTTCCATGGCTTTAGCGATGATTTCACCGATGGTGCTGTCAGAGTTCGCAGAGATCGTACCGACCTGGGCGATGGCTTTGTTGTTGTCGCACGGCTGCGAAATTTTCTTCAATTCTTCAACTGCTGCAATCACAGCTTTATCGATACCGCGCTTCAGGTCCATCGGGTTCATACCCGCCGCAACAGCTTTCAAGCCTTCGTTGACGATCGATTGCGCCAGCACAGTAGCAGTGGTCGTGCCGTCACCCGCTTCATCATTCGCTTTTGACGCAACTTCTTTGACCATTTGTGCGCCCATGTTTTCGAACTTGTCTTCCAGTTCGATCTCTTTCGCTACTGAAACACCATCTTTGGTGATCACAGGTGCGCCGAATGATTTTTCCAAAACAACGTTGCGGCCTTTCGGGCCCAAGGTTACTTTTACTGCATCAGCCAGTACGTTCACGCCTTTGAGCATGCGCTGACGAGCATTGTTACCAAATTTGACTTCTTTAGCTGCCATGTTCGTATTCCTCTTTCGAATCTGTTTCTAGCTGAAATTAACCTTCAACGATCGCGAGAATGTCTGACTCGCTCATGATCAAGTATTCTTCACCGTCGATTTTCTCGGTTTTTACGCCGTAACCTTCGCTGAACAACACTTTGTCGCCAACTTTGACGTCAAGGGCTTTTACTTCACCGTTGTCCAAGATACGGCCGTTACCGACTGCAACGATTTCGCCACGGGTCGACTTTTCTGCTGCCGAGCCAGTAAGCACGATACCGCCTGCAGATTTGGTTTCTGCTTCAGAACGCTTAATGATCACACGATCATGTAAAGGACGAAGTTTCATCTTTGATAACTCCTAAACCTAGTTGTGGGTTGATAACTTACCCTTGTGATTACCCACAAGGGCTGTTAAAAAATGTTGTGCCACAGTTATGGGGTGCAAAATCCTGAACTCAAGGCTTTTCGAAAAAAAAATTTAAGGACTCACCATGAGCGCTAGCTATCATTTAGTGTTTTGCAGCTGTCCAGACAAGAATACCGCGAAGGCCATCGCCGAAAAGGTTCTGCGTGCGCGCCTTGCCGCCTGTGTTAACATTGGCGCTGCTTCTACGTCGATGTATTGGTGGGACGATCACTTACATAGTGACGAAGAAGTCATTTTGAATATCAAAACAACGTCGGAACAGTTACCGGCACTGTTTGAAATGGTGCAGGCCGCACACCCTTATGATGTGGCCGAACTTATTGCCGTACCCATTGAAGCCGGCAGTGAAGCTTATTTGCAGTGGTTAACAGAGGTAACATCTTAATGCAGTACCGCCAGTGGTTTGTAGCGGCTTTTTTGACGCTGTTTCTAGTCGTCTTTAACGGCGCAGCGCATGCGCAAGACTTTAACGCAGGCAACGACGACCCCTTTGCACAAAATCAGTTTTTACCCGTTGACCAGGCCTTCCAATTTGATTTTCGCCAACAAGGTAAAGAGCTTGAGCTCACCTTCGAGATTGCCGAAGGCTATTACCTGTATCAGCATCGCTTTCAATTTGACCCAGCCATTCCCTTAGCGGCCCAGCCGCAGTTGCCAGAAGGCGAAGCTCATTACGACGAATTTTTTGGCGAGTCCATCATCTATCGCGATCAAGTGACGCTAAAACTTACCTTGGCGAACATCGCGGCCAGCAACTTCACCTTAGGTTATCAAGGCTGTGCCGACGCTGGCTTATGTTATCCGCCAAGTACCAAAGAAATTCCGTTAGGCGCAGTTACTGATTCAGCCGCGACCGGTGTTGAACCCGTCCCAGCAGCGGTGGATTTCGAGCAAATCGCCGCCAACAGTCAGCAATTTACTGCCAACAGTTTATTTAGCGACTTAACTGAGCAGCCCCTGGTTTGGGTACTGCTGGTGTTCTTTGTCGCCGGTATCGGTCTCGCCTTTACCCCTTGTGTGCTGCCCATGTATCCGATTCTTTCAACGGTAATCATGGGCCCCAACAAGGCTCTTAAAACCACGCGCGCCTTCACGCTGTCGTTTGCTTATGTCCAAGGCATGGCCATCACCTACTCTGCGCTTGGTATTGTTGTAGCTCTTGCGGGTCTGCGTTATCAAGCGATGCTGCAACACCCTGTTGTGTTGATCGTACTGGCGGCGCTCTTTGTGTTGTTAGCACTGAGTATGCTCGGACTCTATAACCTGCAATTACCGAGCAAGTGGCAAAATTATTTGAATGAAGTAAGTCAACAACAGCGCGGCGGTGCCCACCGTAGTGTTTTCGTCATGGGCGTGTTGTCTGGTTTAATTGCTTCGCCGTGTACCACAGCACCCTTGTCAGGCGTGTTGTTGTTTATCGCGCAATCAGGCGATATTGCGGTCGGTGCGAGTGTGCTTTACGCCTTGAGCTTAGGCATGGGATTACCACTTATTTTATTTGGTACCACCGGTGGTAAATTGTTGCCTAAGGCCGGCGCTTGGATGAACGTGGTTAAACGAATCTTTGGCGTGGTGCTGCTGGCTGTTGCGGTCATCTTTATTGAACGCTTGTTGCCTGTTGCGGTTGCGGACTGGCTGTGGATAGCATTTATCTCACTCAGCGCTTTGTACCTGATTATCACTTCGTTACGAGATATTGAAAGTGGCGTAGCAGTTGTCATCAGCGCGGCATGGTTAGCCTTGGCGACTTGGCTGTTGTTTTTGTGGTGGCCGCAAGGCAACCACGGCGAGCTGCCCTTTAAACAGGTTTCATCGGTGACCGAAATAGAAGCACAACTCGCTTCGGCAGAACCCACGCAATTGGTGATGCTCGACCTTTATGCGGATTGGTGCGTCGCCTGTAAAGAATTTGAACGCTATACCTTTACCGATGCGCAAGTACAAACTGCGCTGGCCGATGCTATCGTTTTGCAAGCTGATGTGACGAAAAACACCCCGACCACTAACGCACTACTGCAAAACTACCAAGTTGTTGGACTACCAACCATTTTGTTTTTCTATGATGGTAAATTAGTGCCGAATGCTCGTGTGGCAGGGTTTCTCGACGCCGAGGCCTTTGTAAAGCACCTTGAAGAAGTTGAGGCAACACAAAATTTGCAGTGATCTTCGGTGATAAGACCAGTATTTTGCTGCGTTTCGGTCATTTTTATCTATAATGCCAAGTTACCAGTGTAATTTGCTGTGCAACTTTGAAAGCTTCGCACAAAAAGCAACTTACGGATAACTTCGCAACAGATAGCAGCAAAATGGCCGAAAATAATCAACATAACTACAGAATCATGTTGTTGAACGGCCCCAACTTAAATAGGTTGGGGCAACGCGAGCCAGAGATCTACGGCTCCGCCACCCTCGCGCACATCGAAAGCGAGTTACGCCACAAGGCCGAAGCCCTTGGTGTGACCCTCGACTGCCGACAATCGAACGCCGAACACGAACTCATTGATTGGGTCCACGAGGCAGCGTCCAGCAAAGTAGATTTTATCATTATTAATCCGGCGGCCTACACACACACGAGTATCGCCTTGCGCGATGCCTTTGCTGCCGTTGCAATTCCGTTTATCGAAGTACACTTGTCCAATATTCATGCGCGCGAAGCTTTTCGCCGCCATTCTTATTTAGCCGAATTAGCCGTTGGGGTGATTTGCGGTTGTGGCGCACAGGGTTATGAACTAGCTCTGCAAGCTGCAGTCTCAAATTTACAGCAACGCGATAACACCTAACTATTATCTACGGGGTCACAACAGATCATGGATATTCGTAAAATCAAAAAATTAATTGAACTGGTCGAAGAATCAGGTATCGCTGAACTTGAAATCACCGAAGGTGAAGAATCGGTTCGTATCCACCGTGGTGGCAGCCAAATGGCCGCACCAATGCACTATCAACCAGCGCCAATGCACGCCCCTGCAGCACCTGCTCCAGCGCCTGCCGCTCCAGCAGCTCCAGTGGAAGCCGCAGAACCTGAATTGACCGGTCATATTGTCCGTTCGCCAATGGTCGGTACTTTCTATGCCGCTCCAGCTCCTGGCGCGAACGATTTCGTTAGCGTTGGGCAGCAAGTCAAAGCTGGCGATACCCTGTGTATCGTTGAAGCCATGAAGATGATGAACCAAATCGAAGCGGACAAAGGCGGCGTGGTGAAACAAATCCTCGTTGAGAATGGCGAGCCTGTTGAGTTCGACCAGCCGTTATTCGTGATCGAGTAAACACCACAAATCAGGACATCATCATGTTAGATAAGGTTGTCATTGCAAACCGAGGCGAAATTGCATTGCGTGTTTTACGCGCCTGCAAAGAGCTCGGAATCAAGACGGTTGCGGTGCACTCGACGGTTGACCGTAATCTCAAACACGTGCTGTTGGCGGATGAATCGATTTGTATCGGTAAAGCACCGGCCAACGAAAGCTACTTGAACATTCCGCGTATTATCAGTGCTGCGGAAATCACTGATGCTGCTGCAATTCACCCTGGCTACGGTTTTCTCGCCGAGAACGCCGACTTTGCTGAGCAGGTAGAGAATTCCGGCTTTATTTTCGTCGGTCCGACCGCCGACGTGATCCGCTTAATGGGCGACAAGGTTTCGGCCATTGAAGCCATGAAAAAAGCTGGAGTCCCATGTGTACCGGGCTCTGGTGGCCCACTTGGCGACGATGAAGAAAAGAACTTAAAAATCGCTAAACGCATTGGCTACCCAGTGATCGTCAAAGCTGCCGGTGGTGGTGGCGGTCGTGGTATGCGCGTTGTACGCAAAGAAGAAGAACTCATTCGCGCCATAAGTACCACGCAAGCAGAAGCTGGTGCGGCATTTGGTAACTCAATGGTGTACATGGAGAAATTCCTCGAGAATCCACGCCACATTGAGATCCAAGTACTCGCCGATGGTCAAGGCAACGCTGTTTACCTTGGTGAACGGGACTGCTCGATGCAACGTCGTCACCAAAAAGTCGTGGAAGAAGCGCCTGCCCCTGGAATTACTGCAGAAATGCGCAAGTACATCGGCGAACGTTGTGCCAAAGCCTGCTTGGAAATTGGTTACCGCGGCGCGGGTACCTTCGAGTTTCTCTATGAGAACGGCGAGTTCTACTTTATCGAAATGAACACCCGTATTCAGGTAGAACACCCTGTTACCGAAATGGTTACCGGCATTGATTTGATCAAAGAGCAGTTACGCATCGCTGCCGGTCGTCCGCTGTCATTCTCACAAGAAGACGTCGTGATTCGAGGCCATGCGGTGGAATGCCGTATCAATGCCGAAGATCCAAATACCTTCGTACCTTCGCCGGGATTAATCACCCGCTTCCATCCGCCGGGTGGCTTGGGTGTACGTTGGGATTCACACGTCTACGCGGACTACAAAGTGCCGCCGAACTATGACTCGATGATTGGTAAACTCATCACCTACGGCGAAAACCGTGATGTGGCAATTGCGCGCATGCGCAATGCTTTGAGTGAGCTTATCATTGAAGGTATCAAAACCAACGTACCATTACAGAAAGACATTATGGCTGATGAAAACTTCCAGCATGGTGGCACGAACATCCACTATCTCGAGAAAAAACTTGGCATGGGTGGTCATTAACCCCCATGCCATGGATTCAGCTTACGGTATCTGCGCCTGAGCAACATGCACCGCTGGTTGGTGACATGTTGCAGGGCAACGGCGCTATGGCGGTGACCTACCGCGATGCGCAAGACAATCCGATTTTTGAGCCGCCCCTCGGTGAAGTACTCTATTGGCAAGAAACGCTGGTGACGGGTCTCTTTCCCGCAGAGACAGATCTTAAGCCGGTGCTCGCAAACCTGCGTAAGTCAAAGTACTTCAAAGATGGCCTAAACTATAAAACCGACCCGCTCGAAGACAAAGACTGGGAACGTGAGTGGATGGATAACTTTCATCCGATTCAGTTTGGTCAGCGTTTGTGGGTGTGCCCCAGCTGGCGGGATATTCCTGATCCCAATGCGGTCAATATCCTACTCGACCCAGGCATGGCCTTTGGTACTGGTACTCACCCAACCACGGCCCTTTGCTTGCAATGGTTAGACAGCCAAGACTTGAGCGGCAAAACCGTCGTCGATTTTGGCTGTGGTTCAGGTATTTTGGCGATTGCAGCATTGTTATTGGGGGCCGAGCGCGCGATCGGTATCGATATTGATCGTCAAGCATTAATCGCCAGTCGCGAAAATGCTGAGCGGAACAGCGTGGCGGAACGCTTGGAGGTTTATTTGCCGAGTGAGCAACCGACCATGGCGGCCGATATTGTTTTGGCCAACGTCTTGGCTGGACCGTTGCAAGAACTCGCTGCCGTCATCAAAGGTTATGTCGGTCCGCAGGGCGATTTAGTGATGTCTGGCATCCTTGAACGGCAAATTGAAGCCGTGCAAAGTGCTTATAACGCTGATTTCACATTTGACCCCGCTACCGTACAAGATGACTGGGTAATGCTCCACGCAACGCGTAAACAGTAGCTTGTCATTAAATTGTCAAGAGTAAAAAGTGCAAAAAAGGCTGCTTTTGTACAAAATACAGCCTTTTCTTTCTGCGCTAAATTCCCTAAAATTTCCGACCCTTGAGTTGAACAGTTTTTAACCGATGCGGATCGGACCTTATCTCCTCGACAATCCAGTGATCTTAGCACCCATGGCGGGTGTCACTGATCTCCCTTTTCGCCAGCTGTGCAATGAGCTTGGTGCAGGATTAACTGTCTCTGAGATGCTGTCGAGTAATCCACGCGTATGGCAAACCCAAAAGTCGCAAATGCGCATGGGCCATGCTAACGAGCCCGGTATAAAGGCTGTTCAAATCGCTGGGTGCGAACCTGAGTTGATGGCGCAAGCGGCACAGCATAATGTGGCGAATGGCGCGCAGATCATTGACATCAACATGGGCTGCCCAGCAAAAAAGGTGAATAAAAAGATGGCGGGCTCAGCATTGCTGCAATACCCCGACTTAGTGCAAGACATCTTGCATGCGGTCGTCAACGCAGTAGATGTTCCCGTCACCTTGAAGATACGTACAGGCTGGGATCCTGACAATCGTAATGGCGTTGCTATTGCTCAGCTTGCCGAACAAGCTGGTATTCAGTCCCTAGCGGTACACGGACGCACGCGTGCTTGTATGTATAAAGGAGAAGCGGAATACGACACCATTCGAGCCATAAAACAGGCGGTGACGATTCCAGTTGTTGCTAATGGCGACATCAGAACTCCAGCTAAAGCTCGTGAGGTTTTAGCTTATACCGGTGCCGATGCCATTATGATCGGTCGCGGCGCCCAAGGTAATCCATGGCTGTTTCGCGAAATTGCGCATTACTTGGCAACCGGCGAACAGTTGGCAAAGCCGAGCATAAGTGAAGTGACTGACGTGGTCATGCGGCATGTAAAACGTTTGCATGAACATTACGGTGACTTTACCGGTGTACGGATTGCCCGAAAACATGTGGGTTGGTACTTGCAAGAGCAACAGCCTGCGGCAGAATTTCGCCGCCAATTTGTGACTATCGAGGATGCCGCCGAGCAAATCGATGCACTGGCGACGTTTTTTAACTCAGTAAACTAAGAAGAGATAGAGCGCACCTATGTTTGATCAAAACGCAAATCGTGACCAAGTTTCACCATTCACGACGATTGGTAATAACGCCCAGCCAAAACCGCTGCGCGATTCAGTGAAGCAAGCATTAAACTCATTCCTGAAGCAACTTGACGGTCAAGATCCTGAAGAGTTGTACGAGTTGGTTCTCGCTGAAGTCGAAGCGCCGTTGCTGGAAGAGGTCATGACCTATACGCGCGGTAATCAAACCCGTGCAGCGACCATGCTGGGCATCAACCGCGGCACGTTGCGTAAGAAATTGAAAAAGTACGGCATGAATTAATTGCCCCCTGAAAAAGAGCGCCTTGTGTGCTCTTTTTTGTTTTAAGAACAGTAGTTTATTGAAATTTAACGGTGACCATGATGGATTTTCGACCTATTCAACGTGCGCTCTTAAGTGTATCGGACAAAACTGGCATTATTGAATTTGCACAAGCCTTGCAACAACGTGGCGTGCAACTCCTATCCACAGGTGGGACAGCGCGTCTGCTACGTGACAACAATATCCCTGTTACCGATGTTTCCGAACACACCGGTCAAGAAGAAATCATGAACGGTCGGGTTAAAACGTTGCACCCGAAAATCCACGGCGGCATTTTAGCGCGTCGCGGCACCGACGACGCAGTAATGGCGGAACAGAACATCGCGCCTATTGATATGGTCGTGGTGAACCTCTACCCATTTGCAAAAACTGTTGCAGATCCAAATTGTTCACACGCAGATGCGGTCGAAAACATCGATATTGGCGGCCCAACGATGGTTCGTGCTGCCGCGAAAAACCATCAAGATGTCACCATTGTGGTCAACGCGCGCGATTATGAGCGGGTGATTACCGAAATGGACGCTAACAATAACAGCCTTACCTTCGACACCCGTTTTGATCTTGCTATTCGCGCCTTCGAGCACACAGCGCAGTACGACGGCATGATTGCCAACTACTTCGGTGCGCGTTTGCCGCAACAAGAAAGTCAATTTCCGCGCACGTTCAATACCCAATTCGAGAAGAAGCAAGATTTGCGCTATGGCGAAAACAGCCATCAGCAGGCGGCTTTTTATGTTGAAGCAGAGCCACACGAGGCTTCAGTAGCAACCGCCCAACAATTGCAGGGTAAAGCATTATCGTTTAATAACATCGCTGATACCGATGCGGCACTTGAGTGTGTGAAATCCTTTGCCGAACCTGCGTGCGTTATCGTCAAGCATGCCAACCCTTGTGGCGTGGCTATCGGCGAGAGCATTATGAGCGCCTATGATCGCGCTTTTAAGACTGATCCAACGTCAGCCTTTGGCGGCATCATCGCCTTTAACCGCGAACTTGACGAAGCAACAGCGAAAGCCATTATCGACCGTCAATTCGTTGAGGTCATTATTGCTCCTAGTGTGAGCGCTGACGCGCAACAGGTCGTAGCGGCTAAAGCAAATGTTCGACTGATGTCATGCGGCCAGTGGCCAGAACAGCGAGCGGCAAGTTATGACTATAAACGCGTCAATGGTGGTTTGTTAGTACAAGACGCCGACCTTGGCGAGATCACCGAACAAGACTTAAAAGTGGTAAGCAAGGCGCAGCCGACCGCTGACCAACTCAAAGACTTACTGTTCTGCTGGAAAGTCGCGAAATTTGTGAAGTCCAACGCAATTGTCTATGCCAAAGAAGGGATGACCATTGGTGTTGGTGCTGGCCAAATGAGTCGTGTCTACAGCGCCAAAATCGCCGGCATCAAAGCAGCTGATGAAAACCTTGAAGTTGCCGGTAGCGTGATGGCCTCCGATGCGTTCTTCCCGTTCCGTGACGGTATTGATGCGGCAGCAGCAGCGGGTATTAAAGCGATTATTCAGCCTGGTGGTTCAATTCGTGATGACGAAATCATTGCCGCGGCAGACGAGCACGGCATTGCCATGGTCTTCACCGGTATGCGCCACTTCCGACATTAATAACATTGCCGTTCTGCGCTACGCCGTCTAGGATTAAACCTAACCTATCCGTCGATAGCAGCAACATAAGGAAGTAACCATGAAAAACTTCTTAGCAATGATAACCTTAGCGGCGAGCGTCAGCCTGCTTGCCGCTTGTTCTGAGAGCACTGACTCAGCGGACACGAGTGCGATGAGCCTAGAGCAAGCGGTCAATAACAACCCAGCACGTTCGGCTGACAACCTGAGTCGCGATCGGCATCGCCATCCCATCGAGACACTGACCTTCTTCGAAGTCGAACCCGATATGACCGTCGTCGAAATTTGGCCCGGCGGTGGCTGGTACACCGAAATCCTTGCGCCGTATCTCAAGGATCAGGGCAAACTTTATGCGGCGCACTTTCCGCAATCAGAAACCCGTGAGTATTACGTTAATTCGCGGCAGGCTTTTAACGAGAGAGTTGCTAAAGATCCTGCTTTTAGCGCTATCGTGGTAACCGAGTTTGCACCGCTCGAAAACAGCGAGATAGCCCCAGCAGGTTCGGCTGACCGCGTGTTGACCTTCCGTAATTTACATAATTGGTACATGAACGCCGGCGAAGACGGTGTCGAAGCTGCATTCGCAACGTTTTATAAGGCTTTGAAGCCGGGCGGCATTTTAGGTGTTGTCGATCACCGTTTACCTGAAAGCCGCCCTAATACGCATATGGACAGCTCCGGCTACATGAAACAAAGCTTAGCTGTACGCGCGGCCGAAGCTGCTGGCTTTGAGTTAGTGAAAGCCAGTGATATTAACGCAAACCCTGATGATAACGCCGACCACCCACGTGGCGTGTGGACCTTACCACCTACCTTGGGATTAGGTGAGCAAGACCGTGAACGCTATCAAGGGATCGGCGAAAGTGACCGCTTTACATTGAAATTTAAGAAACCTGAATCTTCCTCATAAGCAAAACAAGAGAGTCGATACGACATGAATGTACTTGTGATTGGCGGCGGTGGCCGTGAGCATGCGCTAGCATGGAAAGCGGCGCAATCGCCGCAGGTTGAAACTGTCTTTGTCGCACCCGGTAATGCCGGCACTGCAACTGAATTAAAACTCGAAAATGTGGCGATTGCTACTGATGATATCCAAGGCTTACTCCAGTTTGCGCAAGAACATGCCGTGGGTCTCACCATCGTTGGTCCTGAAGCGCCACTTGTTGCAGGTGTGGTCGACACCTTTACCGCAGCGGGCCTGAATATCTTTGGTCCGACTCAGGGCGCCGCACAGCTGGAAGGTTCAAAAGCTTTCAGCAAGGATTTTTTGGCGCGCCACAACATTCCAACCGCAGCTTATGGCACTTTCACTGACGTTGCGGCGGCCAAGGATTACGTGCGTACGCAAGGGACACCCATCGTCATCAAAGCCGACGGCCTCGCGGCAGGTAAAGGCGTGATTATTGCCGAAACTGAAGCACAAGCCTTCGCCGCAATTGACGACATGCTCGCGGGCAACCGTTTTGGTGACGCCGGCAGCCGCGTCGTCATCGAAGAGTTCTTGGTCGGCGAAGAGGCGAGCTTTATCGTTATGGTCGATGGTAAAACAGCATTGGCTTTTGCGAGCAGCCAGGACCACAAAGCACGTGACAACGGCGATAAAGGACCGAACACTGGTGGGATGGGGGCCTATTCTCCTGCACCGGTGGTGACGCCTGACGTACATAACTGGGTGATGGACCATGTGATTGAGCCGACCGTGCAAGGAATGGCCGCTGAAGGTCATCCATACACAGGTTTCCTCTACGCTGGCTTGATGATTGCCCCCGACGGTACCGCTAAGGTTCTCGAGTACAACTGCCGCTTCGGTGACCCAGAAACTCAACCAATCATGATGCGTTTGCAATCCGATCTAGTGGAGCTGTGCTTGGCCGCTTGTGAAGGTAAGCTCGCTGAGCAAGTTATTGATTTCGATCCGCGTGCTACTGTCGGTGTAGTGATGGCAGCAGGCGGCTACCCTGAGAGCTATGCGAAAGGTAAGGTGATCAGCGGCTTGCAGGACGCCGACACGAGTGATACCAAAGTTTTCCACGCCGGAACTAAACGCTTAGAAAATGGCGACATTGTCACCGCTGGTGGGCGCGTGTTGTGTGTTACGGCAATTGCTGACTCGGTAAGCTTAGCGCAGCAAAAAGCCTATGCAGGCGTCGGCAAAGTTAACTGGGATGACGTGTATTATCGAACCGATATTGCGCACCGCGCCATTCGTCGCGAAGGCGCTTAAGTGAGAAAACCGCGCTACCTTTTATCGAGGCCAGCGCGGTTTTTTTAGTTAGTCTTCAACAACAAGGTCATCGTCATCCGCGCCTGAGAGCTCAAAAGCATCATCAGTATAGCGGCTGCGACCATACATACTACCAACCTTAGGTCGGTTAATACGCACCTGATATTTTGACCAAGCCTTTTCAACGGGCGTCTCTGCAGCTTTTTCACCACGCGCGACAGCTAACAATGACTGCTCTTCGGCTGACATCGGTTCGACTTCACCGTTCATCAGCGCCGCAATCAAACTTCCATGCTGACTCAGCAATTCAGCTTCGCGAATAGAAAAATCGCCTGAACGGGCAAACCCGTAAGGATAGTTTTTGAAGTCGTTATACGGCTTCTTAGTGATGAAA
The DNA here is from genome assembly GCF_003987225.1 of Pseudidiomarina homiensis. Taxonomy (GTDB): domain Bacteria; phylum Pseudomonadota; class Gammaproteobacteria; order Enterobacterales; family Alteromonadaceae; genus Pseudidiomarina; species Pseudidiomarina homiensis. Next base: position 388,199 of record NZ_PIPX01000002.1, on the reverse strand, counting down.
TCACGGTTGATCGTTGCCATTGTGTGCCTTCCTCCAGACCAACAACTACAGGGAAAATCGTTCGCCTCTTGCGACACTGACGATATAGAGGCGAACGGCACGCTTGTCAATAAAATTTTTTAGTTTTTACTAAAAACGTACGTCAAATGTCACGCGTACATGACGTCCTGGTTGTGACAATACCGGCAAGATAGCATCATTTTCAGGGTAACTACTTACTTGCGCCGCCTGCCAATAGATTCTATCGGTAAGGTTAAATAGCCCAGCACCAACGCGGATGTCCGCACTTGGGTACCATTGCACGAGCCAATCCAGCGTCGCATACCCGGGGGCAGCAAAGAGCGCCTCATCGTCAGCGTTGAAAAGTTGCTTTTGCCCACGTTGTGCGCGCAGCACCAAACGGCTATCCCAACGCAAACTTTCTGGCGTATAACGTATGGCCGCTAACATGGACGACGGGCTCACCGCTGCAACTGCAGCGCCAGTGGTTTTGTCTTCACTACGGATTGCTTGCAACCAAAGCTCGCTTGACCATCTTGGTGTCCAATCTTGTTCCCAACTTGCTTCGATGCCCTCAACGACGACTTTCTCGCGGTTAATCGATTGAAAGATGAGTAATCCCCGCTGTGGATCAAAGCCAAGTGAAGCACGACTATCGATGAAGTCACTGTAACGGTTGTGAAACGCCGTCACACTCGCACGGGACTTAGCCGAACGCCATCGCACTCCAGTTTCAAATGTGTAACCGCGTTCGGGTTGTAGATCTGGGTTTGCAATCGCAAGCACTCGGAACTGCGGATAATACAACCCGACATTGACGTCAGCGAACGGCGGCGCACGGTAACCTCGTGCATACTGCGCAAACCATTCAGCCTGATCATTCAGTGGCCAGAGTAAACCTAGTTTTGGCAACCACGCATCGTGCGTTAAGTCGGTAACATCACTATTTGGATAGCGCTCGGCAAATAATGGATCGTCTTGTGTACGCAGCGCGTAACGTTCATAACGCAGTCCAGGACTTAAGCTTGGGCCGTTTCGCCACAACTTGATTTCGTCATGGAGGTACAGGCCCAGTTCATTGATCTTGCTACGCGGAAAGTCACGCAACGGAAAGGTTTCACCGAGCAGGATCTTCGTGGACGTTTGCTGGGTTTGATTCCATTGCCAAGCATCACGTTCGTCCCAAACTTCTGCACGACCAACTTCAAAGCCATAACCCAAGCGGTGTCGCACATCCCCCCATCGCCAATCACTTTCAAGATCTGCGGCTAGACCATAGTTGTCATAGTCATAACGGAAACCACGATAAATACTTAATGGTTCCGCCAAGATTCCGCGTTCTTCAAAAGAGTCCTGCTGAGTTTGCGCCTCTTGCACAAACAAACGCCACTCACCGCGGTCGGCAAGCATGTTTGGCGCAGTGCGTAACCGCAAAATGGCCCGCCACTCGTAGCGTTCGTCATCACCGCTAAGTGCTGTGGTGCTCGCTTGACGGCCACTCCCTAAACTATGAAAAATAGCTGTGTCACGGGTTTCACGAAGGGCATCGAAACTGACTTGCCAAACGCCAACATCGGCATAGGTTTGCCATTTCAGCAAGGCGCCTGTTTGCCGTACGCGTTGCTGATCGAGCGTCGTCGCAGCGGCAGCATCGCGCTCCTCACGGTACTGAGCAGCTCCAGCCAATAATACGCTATGGTCACCATCACTCAACGCTGTCGCAACACGCCCATAGCCCCGCTGTGCGTCGCTCGCAGCGCCTAAGCGCAGCTGCGTGCCGCGCTTACCGCTGTAAAGTACATCATCGGCACTAAGGGTTTCGATGGCGACTACGCCACCCAGTGCATCACTGCCGTATAAGGTTGACGCTGGCCCCCGCAGAATCTCGACGCGGTTCGCCAAGCCCAAATCGAGCAGGCCCCGACCAGTGTCAGAAAAGCTGCCGACGGCAAAGCGATCAGCAATAGCTACTTGATCGACGACAATGGCGGTGCGGTTACCACCAATACCACGGATACGAAAACCGCTGTGACCAAAGCGAGAACTAGTGTCATCAAGCTCTACTCCCATTTCGTAGCGAACCAAATCGTTCGCATTTAAGACTAAGTCACGCGCCAGTTCTTCGGCGCTAATGACACTAACGGTGCCAGCCACTTCATTGAGCTCTCGGGGCTGACGGTGGGCAACTACAGTGATCACTTCATCTGGTATAACTTTATCTGCGACCACTTCGTCCTGGGTGGCATTCTGTTGTGCGGTGGCAGAACCTGCCACCGCTAACAGTGCTGCACCACAGGCAATCCTTAGCCTGAACTGCAGTGCTTCCATTAATACACCTCGTTGCGAGTGTTGTAGTTATTAAACTTGCCAGTTGGCGTAACGATTTTTTCGCCTTTAATGACATGTTTTAGCTTGCGTGACTTGTCATCCACAATCACGATGGCAGACTCTTCTTCCATACCACTCCAGACCGAGAACCAGACTTCGTCACCTGCCATATTGTATTCAGGCTGCACGATACGTTTTGGACCCGGACCTAAGTCCGCCCACTCGGCAATAGGTAACACTTCATAACCTTTGCTGAAGTCGCGAATATCGTACACCGCCACGGACTGTGAGATCTCTTCAGATGGATTCAACGGTGTATCGACCCATAAGTTAGTTGACTTAGGATGGGTCTTAATAAACAGCGAACCACCACCTTGACCTTCCAGAACGCGTACGACTTTGAAAGCTTGATCTGGGTGTTTTTCAGGGTCAGTACCAATCAAAGTGATGTCGGCATTACCCAAAGCACTTGTTGCCCACACAGGACCGTATTCTGGGTCAATAAAGTTGGCGCCACGACCCGGATGCGGAATACGCTTCACTGGAATCAATGCTTCAAGCTCACGCTCGAGAGCATCCACCACAGCAATAGTGTCGTTCTCATTGGCTGCCGTCATAAAGTAACGACCCGACCGATCCCAACCGCCATCATGTAGGAATGGCGCAGCATCAATGGTGGTGACCTGAAGGTTATCGATGTCAGAATAGTTCACCAGTTTGATTTGACCGGTTTCCTTCACGTTAACGATAAACTCCGGATGCTTATGCGAGCCGACAATCGCTGCCACCCGTGGCTCTGGGTGATACTCTTGCGTATCCACAGTCATTCCGCGGGTAGAAACAATCTTGTGCGGCTCTAATGTTTGGCCGTCCATGAGCACATAATGCGGTGGCCAGTAAGCGCCAGCAATGGCAATTTTGTCTTCGTAACCTTTGTAGCGTGAGTTCTCCACCGAACGTGCCTCGAGACCGATTTTAATCTCAGCGACAACTTGTGGCGGGAACATATACAGGTCGATCAAGTCGATCTTGCCGTCACGGCCAATGGTGGTGAAGTACCGGCCTGAGCTAGAAGCGCGCGAAATATGCACTGCGTAGCCAGTTTCGACGTAGTTCAAGACCTTCTTGCTGGCACCGTCGATGATGGCCACCTGTCCCGCATCGCGCAGTGTTACCGCGAACATATTATCGACGTCATAATCGTGCTGCGGTTCGCTCGGACGATCTTCTGGTGCGACATGCACGACCCAGCTATCTTTCATTTCCGGCATACCCCACTCTGGTGGTGTAGGCGGTTCGTGCTGGATAAAGCGCGCCATCATGTCGATTTCTTCGTCGCTAAGTTCGCCAGAAGTACCCCAGTTTGGCATACCGCCTGGCGAGCCGTAGTTAATCAAAGCTTTCAGGTAATCTGTACCTTTTTCCTGAGTAATATCAGGCGTCAATGGTAGGCCGGTTGCGCCTTTACGCAATACACCATGACAACCCGCACAGCGTTGGAAATAAATTTCCTGTGCCAGCGCGAACTCATCTTCGGTCATGCTCGGCGCACCAGGGGTGACCACTTGTTTTGCACCGGAAACAGCAGAAGGTGCTCCCTTATACTTAACCTCAGCAACAGTTGCGTCGGCATGAGGCTTACCACCAGCACGATCCTTGAGGCCGAGCTCGACACGGACGTCTTCGACATCGTCGTCACTGACTTCTGCACCGCTGTTGCCCCAACTTGACAGTACATAGTTGGTGATTGCTGCGATGGTGTCATCGTCAAGGTGCTGCATTGGCGGCATCATGGCATTGTAGGTCTGGCCATTGACTTCAAGAGGCCCTGACTTCCCCTGCAAAATTGTCTCAACAACGTAAGTTGGCTTACCGTCGACATTGGCGTTTTCTGCCAGCGGAGGGAAAGCGCCTGGCAAACCTTTACCATTCGGCTGGTGACAAGCTTGACAGTTTTTCGCGTATGCTTCCTTCCCGTCGTCATCAGCAAGAGCTGGCGTCATCGTAAAAAACAATGCAGCCACACCACTGAGTAGCGCTAGCGGAGTGAGTCTAAATTGAGTTGCTTTAGGCTTTTGGTAGTGCATGGGAGTCCTCCTTGATGGACCTATCATTCAGATGCTTCTGAAATTGATTGTAAGCCTAGTACAAGGATGACTTTTGATCGATATCAATGAATGGAGGGAGTACCTGAGCCTTAGAGAGGTACCCCCTTATGGGTAGTAGTAGAATTTTAGATGTGTACTTTCAAGCCCCAATCGTTTTGCGCTTCACGCGCCAGTTGTTCACGAAATTGTGGCGCCGCAATATGAATCAGCGCAGTGGCACGCTCAGTGAGACTTTTTGCGCGCAAATTGGCTACGCCATATTCAGTCACCACAAAATGTACATGGGCACGCGTGGTCACGACTCCAGCGCCTGGCGCCAATAACGACGTGATACGCGAGACCTTACCACCACAAGCTGTCGCTGGCAGCGCAATCACTGAACGACCACCTTCCGATAAGCTAGCCCCACGAACGAAGTCCATTTGCCCACCAACTCCAGAGTAAACCTTGGTACCAATCGAGTCGGCACAAACCTGCCCAGTAACATCGACTTGCAAGGCGCTGTTGATCGCCATGACTTGTTTATTTTGGCGGATCACAGAGGTGTCATTCGTGTATTCCACATCTAAGAACGCACACTGTGGATTGTCATCGACAAAGTCATAAAGCTGCTGGCTGCCCATTGCAAAGGTGGTCACAATACGCCCTCGGTGTTTGCGCTTGCGAGAATTATTAATCACGCCACTTTGCACAAGCGGAAGTACACCATCCGAGAACATCTCGGTATGTATACCAAGATCTTTATGATTACCTAAACATGCCAAAGTCGCATCGGGAATGGCACCAATACCCATTTGCAAACAATCACCGTCGTTGATGAGTTCAGCCACGCGTTCACCGATGCGCGTGGTAATTTTACTTTGCGCGGGTCGCTCGTGAATCGGCATCGCTGCTGCTTCTTCAAAATAGCGATCAATCTGACTGACATGAATGAACGAGTCTCCATGGGTGCGCGGCATCTTTGGATTGACCCAAGCGATAACCTTTTTCGCTACTTGCAAGGCTGCCCGTGTAGCTTCGACACTTATACCAAGACTACAATTACCGTGTGCATCGGGGGCCGAAACCTGAATCAGCACGGCATCTAGCGGCTGCTCGCCCGAGCGAAAGAGTTTCGGTATTTCAGACAGAAAAATCGGCACATAGTCGGCTAACCCTTCATTAACTGCCGCACGGGTGGATTTGCCAACAAAGAACGCACGTTGACGTAGATGCCCCTGCAAGGCTGGATCCGACAATACCTCACTATGTTCGGTGTGGAGTTGTAGTAGTGTCATATTGCGCCGCTGCAGCGCCACCTCGGCCAGTCCCTGCAAAAGTTTATAGGGCGTTGCAGCCATTGATTGGCACCAAATGACGTCGTTATCCGATAAAATTTCTAGCGCTTGTTCCGCGTTTGCAACACGCATTTCAACTCCTTTTACGATAAAGTAAGCAGTATTCAACTGTTAAAGCTTAGGCATACCATGAAAGTATTCGCAATGTTGGGTGCGATCAATATGGCTCTTGGGGTAATTCTTGGGGCATTTGGGGCACATGCACTTAAGGCAAGGTTATCACCCGAAATGCTCAGCGTATTCCAAACCGGTGTGCAATATCACATTTATCATGCGCTAGGTTTGTTCATGGTCGCAGCACTACTTATTCCCTACCCGAAAGCCAGCGGCTTACGTACCGGAGGCTGGATCTTGCTCGCCGGCATTGCATTGTTTTCTGGCAGTCTGTACTTGATGGCGCTCACTGGCATACGCTGGTTCGGCCCGATTACTCCGGTTGGCGGTGCCTGCTTTATCATCGGTTGGATTTGGATTTTCTGGGCAGTTCTGAAAGAGTTGTAAACGACCAAGGAGCCGATGCAAGTGAATCTAGGTCTACTGTTTGCGGTCGCTCTTGCCGCCAATGAACATGCGTTTGCGCAATGCTCGGTCACTTTGCCGCCCGACGTTTCCAGCTGTATCCACACCACCGCTGCCAACTGGAATGAAGCAAAACGCTTGGTCTTCGAACTGAATCGTGAAGTGGCAAGTAATCCTCCTTGGCGGTTACCTACTGCAGCGCAGCTTGGCACCGCTGAACTTCCTTGCGATGCTAACCGAACCACAACTGAATTATGGTGGATGACCTCAGCATTTCTCAAACATGGTGACGAAATTCTGGTTGGCGCCTATCATTGTGATACTGGGATCACAGAATTCGTGCCCGTAAACCAACCACTGAAGTTATTGCTGTTACGCTAAATGAAAAAGGAATTTAGAATGACTACTGCATTTTCCAAAATACTTGCTGTATGCGTTTTTAGTTTGACTCTTTTAGGCTGCTCTACCAGCGCGCCCATCAAGGATGTTAACGCTGCCACCATCAACCACCAACTAAGTCACGAACAAATTCGCATGGCGATTATTGAAGCTGGCGCCCAACGCGGGTGGGTGATGAGCGACTACAACAACGATGAATTACACGCTGAGCTTTACGTACGTCAGCATTTTGCCAAAGTTCGTATTCCTTACTCCACTGACGGTTTTTCGATCCACTACATGGCCTCTGATAACCTCGAATTAAGTCGCGATGGCCAGCGTATTCACCGCAACTACAACCGCTGGGTCAATAATCTACGCCACGACATCCAAATGAATATTCAAGTCAAAGCACTGCAGCCCTAAATGAACATCGCTTTAGCTAAAATTTATGCCCTAAGTTTCTGCTTAGGGCTTTTCTTTGTCGTATCTGCGCATGCGCAGCAGCACGACACATGGCAACAAGCTGTCGCAAATCAACACTACACTATTGATTACCGCGAGCGTGCGGACAAGGTATTGGAGCTGCGTGCCGAGCTTGTGGTTACAGCAAAACTCGGCAGCTTTCTCCATTTACTCGAAGATGTTGAGAATATCTCGTCGTGGTTAGCACGTGCTGAAAAAGCAACTGTGCTCGCACAACCTGATGCGCACACACATGTTGTCCATACTGTGTTTTCTGGTTTTTTCTTGGTTGCACGGCGCGACATGGTCACTCGCAGTGTGTGGCACCAAGACCCTGCTACTAAAGCTGTGACCATAACTGTCGAAAATGCCAATAATGACTACGACATACCTACTGATGGTGTCCGTATCACCAATCTCGCCGCAGAATGGCAACTCTTTCCATTAGCTGACGGGCAGCTTAGAATCACCTACCAAGGTTACGCGGATCCAGCTGGGGCATTACTCGGTGTGGTCGCTCGTAGCGCCGCACTTGAAGCATTGAAGAAAACACTTGCTCGCTTGCCCGCCGCATTAGAGAATCATCAACGACCGTATGAGGGTATTGTCGAACCCTAGATGCAAGTGTTAAGTTTTTGAAAAGATCAGCGGCTTTGTGTATTATCCCGCTTCTTTTTTTATACATTCAAACTCAATCAATCGCCGCCCATGCAAGCATTCACCAAGGCCAGTGCCTTAGCGCTACAAGACGATGTCGTTGTCGACACGATACTGCGAGAGCTTCCCGCGGGAACGCGTCGGCGTTTAAGCCCGTACGCAAAACTCTTAGTACGGGTGGTCTATCAATTGATTGCCGACTCTCCACAAGTAGCAAACACGCCTATTGTGCTGGCAACACAACACGGTGACTTACATCGGACAATTCGTCTTTTACATGATCTCGCAGACGAACAGCAGCTATCGCCCACCCAATTTAGTTTGTCAGTCAACAATGCGGCACTTGGGCAACTGAGTATTTTGCTCGACAATACCGCGGCAATGACTACGGTAGCCGCTGGCGACGACTCATTTGCCATGGGCTGGTTGGAAGCTTTATTGCAGCTTCAACAGAGTCCAGAAGTACTGTTCATCTATGCCGATGAACCGCCGCCAGAACCTTATACCAAGCATGCAGAGTTACCTGAACAAGCTTTTGCGATGGCGGTGTTATTGAGCAGTCAGCAAGGCCACCCACTACAATTTGAAGCGAAACCTAGCGCTGAAAAGACCGGCCTGTTAGAACCCGTGCAACAACTGCATCAACTCATCAGCCAACATGGCCAAGGCGAAGTTCAACTGCAAGGAAAGCAAGCTTGGAGCTGGTATGTGGGCTAGATCTGTGCACTTTTTACAGCACACTTGGCGGCGTCTTGCGACCGGTCTCTGTTTTGTCGTTTTTGGCTTAGGTGGGCTGGTGATGTCTCTCACCACACTGCCGTTATTGAAGTTACGCGCCTACGGTGATCCCCAACGTCAGCAGCAAATGGCGAAAGCCATGGTGCAAACGACATTCCGTTTTTTCATTGGCTTCATGCGCTTTACTGGCGTCTTTAACTTCGCTTTTCCCGCACGTCAGCAACTGCAAAACTGCCGCGGCCAAGTGATCATTGCCAACCACCCCTGCTTGATTGATATCGTGGCACTCATTTCATTTGTGCCCAATGCCGACTGTGTGGTTAAGGCGCACCTTTGGCGTAATCCTTTTATGCGAGGTGTGATAAAATCGTCCGGTTACATCAGCAATGGCGATCCCGAAGGTTTAGTTGATGATTGTGAGCGTTCACTTGCACAAGGCAATAACCTTATTATTTTTCCTGAGGGGACACGTACAGAACCGGGTCAACCCTTTCGGTTTCAACGGGGGCCGGCAAATCTTGCGTTGCGTACCAAAAATGACATGACGGCGTTACGTATTTGCTGTGACCCCGTCACATTGATAAAAAATGAGCCTTGGTACTGTGCGCCAAAAACCAAGCCAACGCTAACCATAGAGTTTTTACGTAGCGTGCCGACAACCGGCTACCAGACTGAGCAACCCAGTATTGCCGCGCGCAAGCTCACACGGGATCTCGAAGATTATTACAATAAGGTACTCGAAAGTAATGGAAACTTTAAAACTTGAGCTTAAAACACTCATTATCGAAGCACTCGATTTGGAAGATATTACCGTTGCCGACATCAAAGACAGCGCACCGCTTTTCAGCGATGACGATGACGGCCTCGACCTCGATTCAATTGATGCGCTTGAGCTGGGCTTAGCCATCAAAAAGAAGTTTGATGTCAAATTAGACGCAAACTCTGAAGACACCAAGAAACATTTTTACAGCGTAGATACGTTGGCCGACTTCGTTGCCAGTCACAAGGGATAAGAATGACCATGGAAACCAAAGAAGACGTTTATCAACAACTTGTACAAATCCTCACGGAGGACTTTGAGATCGATGCTGAAGAGATCAAGTTAGACGCCAATCTATACCAAGATCTCGATCTCGACAGCATCGATGCAGTAGACCTCGTAGTGAAGTTACGTGAGATTACCGGAAAGAAGATCAGTCCAGATGCATTTAAAGCGGTACGTACCGTCGAAGATGTCGTCAATGAGGTCGTCAAACTCATGCACGAACCAGCGTAACCATGCGAATTCTGCGTGCTCTCTCTTACCTATGTCTTGCTACCTACCCGCTTTGGGTTGCAGGATTAGTGCACGCAGGTTACAGCCAACATTTATGGTGGTTACTGTGTTTATTTGTCATACCACAAGTGTGGCTTGCTGACTGGCAACAGCCGCGTAGTTACGTCGTGCTCTTCGCAACCCTTTGTGTCGTCATCGGAGCTTGGCTACTCGGCCCACAGGCAGGGGCATTGTTTTATCCGGTATGGATGAACCTTGGCTTTTTGATACTTTTTGCCAGCTCACTTTGGCGTAAGCCGGCAATTATTACGCGCTTAGCATGTGCCATGGAAGGAGAGCTATCGCCCGCTGCAGTAAGCTACACAGAAAAAGTAACGATCGTTTGGACACTTTTCTTTTTGCTGAATGGCAGCATTGCATGGTGGACCGCAACACAAGCTAACCTAAGTGTTTGGACTTGGTACAACGGCGTCATTGCATATGTATTGATGGCTCTCATCTTCACGATCGAATTAGGTATTCGCTATGTGGTTAAAAAGCGACACCACTAATTGGTTCCTCAACCTACCAAAGACTGCACCTTGGCATGGATTTCACGTCGATGTTCAAGCTGCACGGCAGTGGCTTAAGGCGCGTTCAGAGCAACGTTGGTTGCTATTTGATGGCGATAGCTATCGTTTTACCGTGTGGTTCTTTGCTTTACTTGCCGAAAACCGCCAACCGGTCATGCCGCAAAATAACCACAGCGAAACGTTGCGCTTAGTGTCTACGGTCATCGACGCCGAATTGCCGCCCCAGCTCCCTCAAGCTGTTCAGTCAGCGGAGCTGAAGCCACTCAGTGGCCGACTCATAACCACTTTGACATTATTCACTTCAGGCTCAAGTGGTGAACCCCAAGCAATTCGTAAATCTGCGCGACAACTCTTTAATGAAGTGCAAACCCTTGAATCGACCTTTGGTGAAACATTGCGCGATGCAGAGGTGATAACGACGATCTCACATCAACACATCTATGGGCTGCTCTTTACCGTTATTTGGCCGGTTTGCGCCGGCCGGTGTTTGGTCGCGCAACGCGTGGAATACCTTGAGCAGTGGCAACAATACCATCAACAAGCAAATGCTTATTGTATCGTTAGTAGTCCAGCACATCTCGAGCGCTTCGACGACCTTACGCACATGCAGCACCACCCAACGCGCTTGCGTGCCGTGTTTTCCTCGGGAGGACCTCTTGCTGATCAGGTACCACAGCGTTTTATCGGCGCTGGCCTCGCCGCCCCGTTCGAAATCTATGGCAGTACCGAAACCGGTGGTATCGGTTGGCGGCAGCGCAGCGCTACAACAACAGCATTCCGCCGCTTTACGAATGTCGAAATCGGCGTGAATAATGAGCATTGCCTGCAACTGCGGTCGCCGCACCTACCCGATCACACGCTCTTCACGACGTCAGATAAGGTGGAGTTGATTAGCCCTGATGAATTCAACGTATTAGGTCGTGCTGACCGTATTGTGAAAATTGCCGAAAAACGCGTTTCGCTGGCAGAACTTGAACGCTTCTGTGAAGCGCACCCCTGGATTGACAAAGCAAAGTCCTGTCAACTTTACCAACCGCGAACTACCCTTGGCTTAGTCCTCGTGTTGACAGCGGCAGGACAACAGCAACTTGCTCAAGAGGGACGTTTAGACATGCGCCGCAAGATCCGTGAGCATTTGCAACAACGCTTCGATAAAGTCGTGTTACCGCGTAAGTTCCGCTATGTTGACACATTACCTTGTAACGCGAGTGGCAAAACCACGTTAGCTATGTTGCAACAACTGTTCGAAGCAAGTTAATAAGAGAGCGATTGATGAACGTTACCTACCCAGATTTTACCGAGCTCACCGAGTTTCAAGATACCAACGGGCGTCCTCACTTAGTCGCGCACTTTACGCTTGCACCCGATTGTCTCTACCTGCAAGGCCACTTCCCAGAAGCGCCGCTATTACCTGGCGTGACGCAACTCGACTGGGCGATCCAACTCGCTGCAGACCATTGGCAAACACCTCGCACAGTTCAGCAAATCGAAGTGTTAAAGTTTAACGATATGATTTTACCAAAGGCGGACGTGACCTTGAGCTTGGAGTGGAAACGCGCCGACTGCGTCGTTTTCCGTTATCACCATAACGACCAAGCCTACTCGTCTGGCCGTCTCATTTTTACCGAAGCGAATTGACCTTATGCACGCTTGTTTCATTATTCCAATTTATAACCATCACGAAACGATCGCAGCCACGGTAGCGGCGTTGAGTCCGTTCCAACTGCCCATTTTTATTGTGGATGACGGCTCCGATGCCGCCACCAAACAAGAACTCAGCAAGCTCGTTGAACGCACCCCTTTACTGCACTTGCACACCTTACCGCAAAACTCAGGTAAAGGCGCCGCGGTCATGGCAGGGTTTGAACAAGCATATGCAGCGGGAATGACCCATGGCTTACAAATTGATGCTGATGGTCAACACGATACGGGCGATATCCCAGAGTTCTGGCGACAAGCCGAACAACATCCCGAAGCCCTTATCAGCGGCGCGCCTCAGTACGACGCATCGATTCCAACCGCACGTAAGTTTGGCCGTAAGATCACCCATTTTTGGGTGCATATCGAAACCTTGTCCTTGCAGGTCAAAGATACCATGTGTGGTTTTCGTGTTTATCCGCTCGCGGCAACCCTCGAAGCGATTGCCGAACACCGGCCAGGTAACCGCATGGATTTTGATATTGAAATTATGGTGCGCATGTACTGGCGCGGCGTACCAGTGCGGTTTATTCCGACCCGAGTGATTTACCCCGAGGGTGGCCGCTCGCACTTCCAGGGTTTTGCCGATAATTGGCTTATTTCAAAAATGCACACCCGCTTGTTTTTTGGCATGTTGCTGAGGGCTCCACGCCTTATGGCACGACGATTGCGTCGGAGCGCAGCATGAAGCACTGGGCGACCACCAAAGAACGCGGCAATTACTTGGGTATTTTGATTGTGTTGCGTGCATACAAGTACGGCGGGCATATACTCATGCGCCTCGTGCTGGCGCCAGTCATTTTCTATTTTTTCCTTACCGGGACCACCGCTCGGAAAGCGTCGATGGCTTATTTGCGCAAACTTCACGGGTATAGCGGTAAAGCTTCACCATTTCAAAAGCTGCCAACGTGGCGTAACAGTTTAAAACATTTCTGGCAGTTTGGTCTTGCCTCATTAGCTAAGACAGACGCTTGGATTGGACGAATTAACAAGCGGCATGTCAAAAACTGCGGTAACACCCATTTTCGTGACCTCGAGCAACGACCTGAGGGCGGGATTCTTATCGGCAGCCATTTAGGTAACTTGGAAGTGGCACGCGCAATTGCCAGTAGTAGTTATTGTAAGCGCATGAATGTATTGGTTTTTACCGAGCATGCACAAGCCTTTAATCGCGCCTTACGCGAACTCAATCCAAACGTCGCTGTGGATGTTATTCAGGTCACCAACATCGACATGGGACTCGCCATCATGTTGCGTGAGCGCGTCGATCAAGGTGAGTTTGTGGTGATTGTTGGCGATCGCACTTCGGTCACCGACCCCAGCCAAAGTATTACCCACGACTTTCTTGGCGAGCCCGCACAGTTCGCAATCGGTCCTTGGGTTTTAGCCAGTATTTTGGAATGCCCGGTTTATTTTTTATTCTGCGTGCGCAATGCGAACGGTCAGGGCTATGACTTGCACTTAGATTTTGTTACCGAGCAACTCCACTTACCGCGCCGCAGTCGACATCAGCATATCGAAGCAATTTTAGCGCAATACATCGCGCAACTAGAGAATTTGTGTCAACGTTACCCGTACCAATGGTTTAATTTTTTCGACTTTTGGCAACAACAGACAGAAGGAACAGTAGGTAATGCCGATTGAGAACGTTCAGTTTGGTGGTAAACGCACAACCATCAACGACATCATTCGCCTAAGCCAAGGCAAAGCCCAAGCGCAGCTAAGTGAGGACCCTAGTTTGCGTGAGCGTATTGCTGCGGGTACCCGTTTTTTGGATACGTTATTACGCGAAGATGGCGTTATCTATGGCGTTACGACGGGCTACGGGGATAGCTGCACGGTCACCGTACCGACCGAACTCGCCCACGAACTACCGATCCATTTGACGCGCTTCCACGGCTGTGGACTTGGCCGGCATTTTGCTGATGATAGCGTCCGCGCGATTTTAGCCACACGCCTGTGCTCGTTGGCGCAAGGTTATTCTGGCGTAAGTTGGGAACTGCTGGAACGTTTGGTGCTAATGATCAACGCAAACGTACTGCCGTTGATCCCCGAAGAAGGCAGCGTTGGCGCCAGTGGTGACTTGACCCCGTTGTCTTACGTAGCGGGTGCGCTCATTGGCGAGCGCGATGTTCGGTTTGGGGCGCAAACGCTCTCCAGTAAAGAAGCATTCGCGAAACTCAATCTTGCCCCGCTCACCTTACGTCCCAAAGAAGGTCTTGCGATCATGAATGGCACTGCGGTGATGACCGCACTCGCTTGCCAAGCGTGGCATCGCGCTGAGTACTTAAGTCAGTTATCCACTCGAGTTACAGCGCTTGCCAGTATTGCCCTGGATGGTAACAGTAACCACTTTGATGAACTGCTGTTTGCGGTCAAACCGCACCGTGGACAACAAGAAGTTGCGCGCTGGATTCAGCAAGACATCAATCATGTCGAGCACCCTCGTAACTCGGATCGGTTACAAGACCGTTACTCCATTCGTTGTGCGCCACATATTATTGGGGTTTTGCGCGATGCCTTGCCGTGGTTTGCGGAAACCATTGAGAACGAACTGAACAGTGCCAATGACAACCCAATCATCGACGGTATCGGCGAACACGTATTGCATGGCGGCCATTTCTACGGTGGCCACATTGCGATGGTCATGGACAGCATGAAAACTGCAGTGGCTAACCTCGCCGACTTACACGACCGCCAGATGGCTTTGCTCATGGATACCAAAATGAACAATGGGCTGCCGGCCAACTTGTCAGCGGCCACGGGCCAACGCGCGACCATTAACCATGGCTTCAAAGCTTTGCAAATTGGTTGTTCGGCATGGACCGCAGAAGCGTTGAAGTTAACCATGCCAGCGAGTGTATTTTCGCGTTCTACCGAATGCCACAATCAAGATAAGGTCAGCATGGGCACTATTGCGGCGCGAGACTGTCTACGTGTACTTGAACTGACCGAACAAGTTTTAGTAGCAACGTTACTGGCGGCTTATCAAGGTGTGCAACTACGGCGCCGCGAGAATCCTGACTTACGTAAGCCAGCCGCTGCGATTGAGGCAATGCTGGCGGATATCGCCCAAGAGTTTGCACTGATTGACGAAGATCGCCCGTTAGAATCGGAATTACGTTATTGGCTGGAACAAATTCGTCAGCAACGTTGGGATCTATACAAGGACTAAGCATGTTTGAAGCGCGCTTAAAAATTAATGTGCCATTTTTTGACGTCGATGCTATGCATGTGGTGTGGCACGGTCATTACGTTAAGTACATGGAGATGGCTCGCAGCGAGCTCTTGCGTCAATTCGACTATGATTACCCCACTATGAAGGCCAATGGTCACCTATGGCCGATTGTTGATTTGCGCCTTAAATATGTCGCTTCAGCACGCTATGGCCAGGACATTGAGGTCATCGCCAAACTCACCGAGTGGGAGCATCGCCTACGTATTGACTATGTGATTCGTTGTTGTGATACGCAAAAAGTCCTCACCAAGGCAACAAGTATTCAGGTCGCGGTCGATATTGCTAGTGAAGAAATGCTCTTCGAGTCACCCGATATATTGTTCGATAAATTAGGAGTACAGCGCTCATGACCCCGAGTGTCCTACTTCGCACTCTCATCATCGGCGCGCTGCTGTGGAGCTCATGTGCGCACGCCAACGAGCAACCATTAGCGCCGGAAGTACTTGCATTTTTGCAGCAGCAACAGCAGCCATTGCCTTTTGCCGTCGACTTCGAACAACAACGCACGATCCAGGGGTTACCGCGTGCTTTGCTGAGTTCTGGCACCTTAACAGTCGCCGCCGATAAAGTGGTGTGGCATACCAAGGAGCCGTTAGACCAACGACTGGTGATCACAGCGACAGGTATCCAGCCTGATGGCGAAACGGCAATGCGCGGTAGTGCTGTGATTGCACAACTCCTTCTCGCCGTTTTACAGGGCGACGCCGAAGCGATCGATAAGAATTTTTCAGTGCAACTTGCCGCTGACTGTTTGACCTTAACGCCCAAATTAGAGCAACTGCAGCAATTTGTACAAGACATTGAAAGCTGCGGTAACAGCTCCATTGAGCGCATTCAACTCATCGAACAACAAGGCAATCGTAGCTCTATCACCTTCCACTATGAGGCCCATAACGGTGTGGATACGCACTAAATTTGCCGCATGGTTAAGCATCGCTATCGTCGTCCTGCTCGCCGCTGGCTTGTTCTGGCTGCGCTTGCCTGCGGTGTCCTGGCAAAGCAGTTTGCTCGATACGCTGCCACAAGAAGCTGATCCTGCGCAGCAAGTTTACATGGCCCATCAACAACCGAACGAACAACGCTTCATGTTGTTGTTTACAGTCGCCAACGACGACTTCGCAGCATTTGCCGCTGCGTTACGCAAAGAACTTGCACAGTTAACGGGTAGTGAAGCTGAGATTCAGCCCCTGCAACAGCTGGATGCCCAGGCAATTGTCTCGATCTACGCCGAATACGCTGGGCAATGGGCCTCGCCGAGTGACCTGACGACGCTGCGCGAAAATCCGCAACAGCTTATCCAATACGCACAACAGCGACTACAGCAGCCGTTGCCGCTATGGGTCGACATCCAACAAGACCCATTATTGCTCAGTCAACGCTTGGTCGAGGCATTACCCGAGCCGTTACCTAATTTTGCTGCAGAGGGACCTCTTTATGTTCGTCACTCGACTACGCACACAAACATTGTGGTGGCATTGCAGAGTAAAGCCGACACGCTGAGTCAAGAGCACTCGCGCACGGTTGTGGCGCACACCGAACAGCTGCTCAGCGCGTTAACGGCAACCGCAATCCCACATAAAGTCATTCGCAGTGGTTTGGTGTTTCACACCGACGCAGCAGCTACCCAAGCAAAACACGAGATGACTTGGTTTGGCGGCTTGTCCTTAGCGTTTGTGCTTATTTTGCTATGGTGCGTGTTTCGCTCTTTGCTGCACTTGCTCTACAGCTTGGTGGTCGTAGGCGTGTCGACCCTCGTCGGCGTCACCGCGGTCATGTGGTGTTTTAGCTCGCCCCACGTTCTAACGTTGGTTTTTGCCACCACTTTGATTGGCCTATGCATTGATTATGTGTTCCACGCGAGCATTGGCGCCAGCCATGGCAAAAGCAACTGGCAGCAAGTGGTGCCAGCCTTGCTGCTCGGCGCAACTACAACGATTGTCGGCTTTCTTTTACTAACGCTATTATCACTGCCGTTACTACAGCAGCTTGGCGTGTTTATGGCGGCTGCGTTGGTTAGTGTTACTGGACTAGTGTTACTTATTCCAGAGCTTGGTTTAACCAAACCGACAACTTTGCGCTGGCAACAGTTGCACCACAAGGTCGCACGCAGCTACCAACAAGTTGCACCCCGTACCGGCAGCATCATTCTTGTTGTCCTTGCCATCACCTGCTCGATTGCAGCATGGCAGACGTATCGCAGCGACGACGCCGTCCAATTATTGGCAACATCAAGTGAATCATTGCTCGCACAAGAACAAGACATGCGTGAACAAACGCAGGCCTTTTATGATTCAGAAGTCATCTTGATAAAAGCCACAAATATGGATGAGCTGTATCAACGCTATGCGCGGGTTCATCAACGTCTTGTCGACTGGCAACAGCAAGGCTGGCTCACCAGCTGGCAGAGTTGGTTCGATTATGTCCCCACGCCGCAACAACAGCAGCAAGTGAGCGACGCTTTAGCGCAGCTATGGCAACAACCCGCAGGCCAGAACTACCTCGCTTGGCTGGGAATTCAACCGCCGCAAGCGAAACTCTCGAGCGATCAACAACCACCCAAGGCTCACCCTCTGTACGAGAACTTCTTTTATAGCTCCGCAGAAGCTGAACAGCCCGTTGTCGGGGTGATCAGATTACGCGGAAGTACCACCAATAATGACTTTACCCAAGCCATAGCGGCACTTCATGGCGTTGAGGTCTTTAGTCCTTTAACCCAAGCGAGCGAGGCTTTAGGCCATTATCGCAGCCAACTTATGCAGTGGATGATGGCGCTGGTCTTATTGCTGTTCATCGTCTTAAGTTGGCGCTTACCCTATATTCGTCGGCAACAACGCTATCTCGCTAGCCTGCAAGTAAGTGCGATTATCATTACCGCACTAAGCAGTGCCTTAGCAATTGCAGCGCTTTGGCAGCCATTAAATGCATTTCACTTCGTCGGCGCGATGTTAGTCATCGTTCTTGGTATCGATTACGGCATTTTTTGCGCCAGTCGGATACACCGTGCGCATGCGCTGCAGGCGATCAGTATTTCAGCGTTGACGACCATGTTCGCTTTTGGTGCACTTAGTTTTAGCCAAACAGCAGCCATTGCTTCGTTCGGTGTTACCGTACTTATTGGTGTTGCCATCACAGCGGTACTTGTACCGCTGCTGACACCAGCAAACTCGACTCATTCAGTGTAAAGGAAGATACGCGTGTCTTTAGCTCACTCTCATTACGACGTCATCATCATCGGCGCAGGCCCATCCGGTGCCGCTGCCGCGGCCATGCTCGCACAAGCAAATAAAAAAGTGCTGGTCCTCGAACGGCAGCAGTTCCCGCGCTTTTCAATTGGCGAGAGCCTGTTGCCGCAATGCATGATGTATTTGGAACAGGCGGGGCTTCGTGACACCGTTGAGCAACACGCACAAGAACTTGGTTTTCAATTCAAAGACGGCGCCGCTTTTTACCGTGGCGGGGAGCATACCGTATTTGATTTTCGCGAAAAGTCATCAACTGGTCCCGGCACTACTTTTCAAGTCAAACGCGAAAAATTCGATCAATTGCTCATCCAACAAGCAGCGGCTTACGGTGCAGAGGTTCAACATGGCATGCAAGTCGAACAAGTAGCACTGCAAGATGACGGCAAGCATTGCGTTAAACTACGCAACCTAGCGGATGACGCACAACTCGAGCTCACTTGTGCCTTTTTGCTCGATGCCAGTGGGTTTGGACGGGTACTACCACGCCTACTTGACTTAGAGTATCCATCCGACTTTCCAGTCCGCCAAGCAGCCTTCTGCCATGTCAAAACGGAACTTGAGCATCCAACTTTTGACCGTAATAAAATTCTCATTACGGTGCACCCAACCAATCCGGAGATCTGGTATTGGCTAATCCCATTTGCCGACGGCACGGCAAGTTTAGGGGTGGTTGGCAGTGAGCGCTTTTTTGCTGACGATGACAATGCGAAAGCCGCTTTGTGGCGTAAAGTACAGGATGAACCCTATTTGCTCGAAGTGCTCGGTGACTGTGACGTGGTTCGCGATGAGCAAATCATCACTGGTTACTCGGCCAATGTAAAACAGTTGCATGGCAAGGGTTACGCCTTGCTCGGCAACGCCGGAGAGTTTCTTGATCCGGTCTTCTCATCAGGCGTTACCATCGCCCTGAAATCAGCGATTATGGCGGTGCCGCTGGTATTACGTGAACTTAACGGCGAAACGGTCGACTGGCAACAAGAGTTCAGCTCGCCCTTGCGCAAAGGCATCGATACCTTTCGCACCTACGTAAAAGGTTGGTACGATTGTTCGTTTCAAGACGTGATTTTTTATCCGCACCAACAAGCGACAATCAAGCAAATGATTTGCTCAATTTTGGCAGGATACGCGTGGGATTTGCAGAATCCATTTGTCCGCGAAAGCGAGCGGCGCTTAAAGGTGGTGACCGAGTTATGCCAAGAATCTTAACGCTTTTATTCGCGCTCTTCATGCTTGTGGGCTGCCAAGCCACCCCGCCGCAATCACCACTTTGGACGCCGATCAGCGAGCAGGCTGGACTTGAGCTCGTAAATCATTGGCCTGGCCCAGCGCAACAAGAATTGATGCTGGTCGAATGGTCACATCCTGCGCAAGGGCAACACACGTTGCAAGTGAGCAGCGCCCGCAGCGCCAAAGGCCTCACCATGGTGGGTCTAAGTCCACTAGGACAGGAATTGTGGCGTGCCGCTCTTGATGCCTCGGGGCGGTTTACTGCTAGTGGCATCGCGCCATTTGATGACCCGCGTTTAATCAAACAAATGCTCGCCACCCTGCAACTGGTGAATTGGCCTGTCGATCGCTTGCAACCCAATCTGCATGGTGCGTCGCTGCAGGTAACTGACAATGGCCGTTTGCTGAGTTCACCGACCGGAGCGATCCTATGGCGCCTGAGTTTTCACGATAACGGTATGCTGGTTGAGCATCTCGCCTTTGGTTATCGCATCAAACTGCGCCAACTCAGCCTAGAAATGTTAGAGTTCCCCGCTCTTGAAGGAGAGCAAAAGTGATGTACTTAAACCATCTGGGTGTTATTTGCGCGCTGGGGAATAACCCGCACGAGGTATGGCAAAATGCCGTGCGCGGCAGTCAACTCGGGATGCAAACGAGCAACTTCCCGTTGGTCGACGGCACACCCATTATTGTTGGCCAAGTTGCGGACGAGCAATTGCCATCTTTAGCAGCAATGCCGCCCAACTATCAGACCCGCAACAATCAATTAGCGGCAGCTGCGCTCACGGACCTGCGCAGCGCAATCGAGAATTGTAAAGCACAGTTTGGCGCAGAACGTGTTGCGGTCATCGTCGGCACCAGCACCTCCGGCATAGCTGAGGGCGAGCAAGCGTTGAAACACTACACAGAACAGCAAAAGTTACCCGACAGTTTTCATTACAGCATGCAAGAAATGGCCGCGCCAGCTGATTTTATCGCGCAGTACTGTGGCGTCAGTGGACCTCGCTACAGTATATCCATTGCCTGCTCCTCGAGTGCACGGGCTTTGATGAGCGCGCGGGAAATTCTCACCAGTGGTCTCGCAGACGCCGTGATTGTCGGCGGGGTCGATTCACTCTGTCGCTTAACCTTAAACGGTTTTCGAGCGTTGGAATCAACCTCGGCGGGTTTATGTCAGCCGTTTAGCAAGCAGCGTGATGGCATCAACATTGGTGAAGCCGCCGCCTTTTTCATTGCTACACGTGAGCCTCTTGCTGACGCAGCTGATCAGATTTGCCTTCGTGGCGCTGGCCATGCTTCGGATGCTTATCACATGACGGCACCAGAACCGCATGGCCGCGGCGCACAGCTCGCTATTAGCGCGGCACTCCGTCAAGCAAACCTTGCACCGCAGGCTATCGATTACATCAATTTGCATGGCACCGGAACACCGCTAAATGATGCAATGGAGGCAAGCGCCCTAGCGTCATTAGAATTAAACCATGCCTTCGCCAGCTCTACGAAACCTTTGACTGGTCACACCCTTGGCGCGGCTGGTGCACTCGAAGCGGCATTATGCTGGCTCACTTTAAACGCTACCGAGGGTCAGCTTCCTATGCATTGTTATGATGGCGTTTATGACGATGCAATTGAAAAGCTACCGTTGGTCACTAGCGACAGTAAGCTCGAACACCGCGCCCAACACTGTTTGAGCAATTCATTTGCGTTTGGCGGCAATAACGTGGCACTTATTTTTAGCCGTAGCGACGTGGGAGGCACAACGAATGACAGCACTGACTGACCTCATTAAACATCGACCGCCCATGCGTCTGATTGACCGCTTCATTAACGGCGATAGCGTCGAGACTACGGCGCATTGCGAAGTCACCATCACAACTGACAATCTGTTCTACCGTGACGAGCTGGGCGGACTTCCTGCGCATGTGGGGGTTGAACTCATGGCACAGAGTATTGCTGCGGCGGCGGGCTATCGTAACCGTGGTGCTGGCGAAGACATCAAGATCGGCTTTTTGTTAGGATCACGAAAGTATCAATGCGCAATTGACCGTTTTCCATTAGGCGAAACCTATAGTATTCACGTTGCCGAGATTCACGCCGAAAGCTCTGGACTGAGCGTTTTTCAGTGTGAAATCAAACACCACGAAACGGTTGTTGCCAACGCCAAGATTAATGTATTTCAGCCGCCCGATGAGGCTGCATTTATTGAGGATACCTATGAGTAAACGTGTACTCGTCACCGGTTCTGGGAAAGGAATCGGCAAAGCCATCGCGCTCAAACTAGCGCAACAAGGGTTTGATCTTGCGATTCATTGTCGCAGTGATAAAAGCTCCGCCGAACAAGTTTGCCGCGCAGTAGAAGCGCTTGGTCAGCACGCTAGTTTATTGCAATTCGATGTCGCTGACCGTGCCGCAAGCCGCACTGCCATTGAGGCCGATATCGCTGAGCATGGCGCCTACTATGGCGCCGTTTGCAACGCTGGTATTACCCGTGACGGCGCCTTTCCAGCCCTAACTGACGACGACTGGGACAGTGTCATTCATACTAATTTAGACGGTTTCTACAATGTACTTTTACCCTTGACCATGCCGATGATTCGCTTGCGTCAAGGGGGTCGCATTGTGACCATTGCATCGGTTTCAGGCATCGCTGGCAATCGCGGCCAAGTAAACTATAGTGCCTCAAAAGCAGGATTAATTGGTGCAACCAAAGCACTTGCACTCGAGCTTGCCAAGCGCAAGATTACGGTAAATTGTGTCGCGCCAGGACTCATTGACACTGACATGACCGATACCTTAGAGCATCAGGATCATATTTTGTCGATGATTCCGATGCAGCGCGCTGGTAAGCCCGAAGAAGTTGCCGGTTTGGTCGGGTATTTATTCGAAGATTCCGCTGCGTACATTACGCGTCAAGTTTTTTCAGTTAATGGTGGATTAGTTTAATGAAACGGGTTGTAGTTACAGGGATGGGAAGCATCACCGCTTTTGGTGATTCATGGCAGCAATTTCGTGAGCGTTTATTGGCTGGCACCAACGCCGTGGTTCACATGCCTGAATGGAATGCCTTTGACGGTTTGAACACCCGACTAGCAGCCCCTATCCAACCGCCGTTCAAAAAACCCAAGCATTACTCGCGCAAAGACGTTCGCTCCATGAGTACGGTAAGCATTATGGCAACCCGCGCCAGTGAGCTAGCGCTCGAAGATGCTGGCCTACTGGATGACCCCAGTATTCAGGATGGTCGTTGCGGCGTGGCTTATGGCTCGTCAACCGGCTCAACCGATGAAATGATTGTGTTTGGCAATATGCTTGCGAACAAAGATATGTCAGGTGTTAACGCCACAACTTATATCAAAAGCATGGGGCACACCACAGCGGTGAATGTTGGCGTATTTTTTGGACTCAAAGGGCGAATGTATACCACCAGCTCGGCCTGTACGTCTGCGTCGCAAGCCATTGGCTATGCCTACGAAGCCATCAAGTATGGGCAACAACAAATGATGGTCGCCGGTGGCGCCGAAGCGCTTTGCCCGTCTGAAGCCGTGGTCTTCGATACCCTCTATGCCACCAGTACCTGCAATGATACGCCCGAGCGCACTCCACGGCCGTTCGACCGTGATCGTGATGGTCTGGTCATTGGCGAAGGTGCCGGAACCTTTATTCTTGAAGAGCTTGAACATGCCCAAGCGCGTGGCGCAAAGATCTATGCTGAGCTGGTAGGTTTTGGTACCAACACCGATGGTGCTCATGTCACTCAACCCACCGCCGCAACGATGGAAGTTGCCATACGCCAGGCCCTAGATGATGCGCAGTTAGCGCCAGCAGCAATCGGCTATGTCAACGCTCACGGCACCGCCACCGATCGCGGCGATATCGCCGAGTCACAAGCAACCTCTGCGGTCTTTGGTGCACGTATGCCGATTAGCTCATTGAAAAGCTACCTCGGCCATACCCTAGGAGCTTGTGGCGCCATTGAAGCATGGGCCAGCATTGAAATGATGCGCGAAGGTTGGTTCGCACCAACGATTAACCTCGTTAACATCGATGCTGAGTGCGGCCAACTCGACTATATTGTTGGTGCTCCAAAAAAAGTAGAAACTGACTACATTATGAGCAATAATTTTGCTTTCGGTGGTATTAACACATCGCTTATTTTTAAGCGTTGGAATCACTAATTCTGGAACAAAAAATAACTAAAAGGGACATATCATGAAGTGCAAACTTGCCTTAGCGTTTATGCTTACATTACTTTTCGCAACACCGGCGCAAGCGCGTGAAGACATCCTTACCTTGCCGTTAGATGAGCTGTTGGCCTCTGAAGACGCTAAACAGTCGTTGTTGGACGTGCCGATGTTCTTTGCTGGACAAGCACATCCAACAATCAAAGCAAGTAAAGAAGTAACCACCAGCCGCAAAACCAATGCCTTTAATAAAAGCGACGAAGAAGCCTGTCGCTGGGTGATGCTATCAGCGTTGAAAGTATTGCAAGATGCGGCGCAAAATGGCGGTTATGATGCAGTTGTCAACATCAAATCCAACTACGATCATAACGAGTTCGCCAGTAGTACCGAGTATCAATGTGGTGCTGGTACTTTTATCGCCGGCGCGGCGCTTAAGGCTGATCTAGTTCGTTTCGAAGACTAACTGCTGAGTTAGCAAGTGCCTATCAGTGGTGGTGACTTGCCACCACTGAAAACCCTTGGTTGCCGTGGTTTGTCGCTGCGCTGCGTAGCAACAAAACATGTGCTCCAACTCGGTATGGAAAATCGCCCTGTTGGCGTAATCCATAAATGGTTCGCGAAGCGTGGCGAGCAATTTGCCTTGGCGTGCTTTAGTGACCGACTCTGCCAGCGTCCAACGTTGGTAAAAAGTAGTTAAGTCGCGCACTTCCACCCCGTTCATAAAGCCATCACTAAACTCGTCGATAAGCTCTGCGTGACGCTTACGTCGCTTCATGGTTTCCACATCGATCCCCAACGCATCGGCATCGCCAAATGCGACCATCACCGCGTCCGCTTTATGGCTAATCGAGCAAGCGACCTCCGACGCAGCGATGGTTAACAACGGTGCGCCGCTACTGTGTCGTTCGATCGTTACTGCGCTAGCATCCACGCCAGTTACGCTGCACACCAGCCAACGCAGCAAGCTACGGCCTAGCTGGTACTGCAACTGCCTAGCCTGGCTCGCATAACCCTGCGCCCGCTCGCGCTCACTAGCGGAGAGCCAAGGCTGTAAGGGTGCCGCAAGCTGTTCTATGGCAAAGCCATGGGCAATGTAGATCAAAGGTGGTCCTCGTTGGATTAGTACTTGTCGCAGTTGCGCTGCAGTGCAAGAATGAAGCTCTATTGGGTTCTTTGCCTTGATAACACAAAGGTTGCCGATGCGTTTACGCCACATCGAAGTATTTCATGCTATTTATACCACGGGCTCGGTCTCTCAAGCAGCCCAAATCTTGCATATTTCGCAGCCTGCAGTGTCGAAAAGCCTCGCCCATGCCGAACAGCAACTGGGCTTTGCGCTGTTCACCAGAGCTAACAATAAGCTCATTCCCACCAGCGAGGCTCAGGCGCTGTTCCCGGAAGTCGAACAGCTTTATCGACAGCTGCATAGCGTAAAAACACTTGCTGATAATATACAACGGCACGACGAAGGCTTGCTCGATATCGCCATTACGCCGGCCCTTGGCTTTGATGTGATCCCGCAAGCGATCGCACGCTTCAGTCAGCGGTACCCCAAGGTGGCCTTTCGGATTCAGACCATTCACAATGACGAAGCCATGCAAGCGCTCGTTGAGCGACAGTGTGAGCTAGCGCTGCTGTTTGCCTCACCGAATTTTCCTGGGGTTGAATCACAAGACCTTGCCGATACGGCAATTGTACTGGTTTACCCCCGCCAACTTTTAACTGCAAGCCCGCAGCGCATTAAGCTTGCTGAATTGGCTGACTATCCGCTGATCGGGATCGGCGACAGCGGTCCCGTTGGGCAATTAATTTGGCAACAATTGCAGGGCCTCGGTATTCAACCGCAAAGCCAACTGCAAGTAGACACCTACTACGTTGCGGCGCGCTTGGTTGCCAAAGGTCTAGGCGTTTGTCCGCTGGATAACTTAACGGCGCTTGGCAATCCAGATCCTGCGCTTGGCGTGGCCCAACTCCAACCTGAGTTGCGTGTACCTATCCGTGCTCTGCACTTAAAGAGTCGGCCGTTAAGCCAATTGTCCCAGCAGTTTCTTCAAGAAGTGCGAACTTGCATCGACAACACCAGGCCTAACACAAAGGTATAACCAAAAGTTATACCTTATCGCCAAGCTTTCATTCGTCATCGCTCCCTAAATCATTAAGCTAGTTGGCAACTACCTTGATTGGAGCGCAGCATGCTAGAACTCAAAACCCCTTATTTGCTTTTCATCGGCCACGCTACTGATCCATTAAGCATCAAGATGGCAAAAAGTGCTGCCGATTGGAGTCCTGAAAAGTGCGTTGGCGAAGTGCGTTCCCACGGCTGCACAGTTACCACAGGCATGCCCGCGATGACCATTGCTGAAGGTATTGCCGCTGGCGCGCGTAGCTTAGTTTTGGGTTTTGCCAATAGTGGCGGACACTTAGACGAACAGTGGTTACCCATGATCCATGAGGCCATTGCCGCAGGTTTGGACATCATCAGTGGCTTGCATGACCGTTTGAACGCTTATGAAGAATTGGTCAACGCAGCGGCGCAGAGTAACGTGCGCTTGCTTGATATTCGTCACCCAACCAAACGCTTAAAAACTGGTAAAGGCTATCGCCGCGAGGGTAAGCGAGTACTTACTGTGGGTACTGACTGTTCAGTCGGTAAAATGTACACCAGTTTAAGTCTCACGCGTGAAATGCAACGGCGAGGTATCCTTGCAACGTTTCGGGCGACCGGACAAAGTGGCATTCTCGTCGCTGGTGAAGGTATCGCCGTTGACTGTGTTGTTGCCGACTTCATCGCTGGTGCCGTCGAAGAGCTTGCGCCAGCTAATGCCGCGAATCATTGGGACATTATTGAAGGGCAAGGCTCGCTTTTTCATCCAGCGTTTGCCGGTGTAAGTTTAGGCTTGTTGCATGGCGCCCAGGCGGACGCATTGGTGGTTTGCCACGCCTTAGGCCGCAGCAGTATGCGTGCTATTGATAACCGTCCGTTACCATCGCTTACCGAAACCATCGCCTTAAACGAACAAATGGCTCGCGTCACGAACCCTAACGCGAAAGTTATAGGCATTGCGGTGAATACGTCATCGGTAACGGCAGCAGAAGCGCAAGATTATTGTCGACAGGTTGAGCAAGAACTAGGTTTGCCGTGCGTCGACCCGATTCGTCATGGCGTCGCACCACTTGTCGATCAACTTGAAGAAAATTAGAAATTTGGAGCGGGAAACGAGATTCGAACTCGCGACCCCAACCTTGGCAAGGTTGTGCTCTACCAGCTGAGCTATTCCCGCATCAAGAAAGGTGGTTGAAGTGAAGTTTGGAGCGGGAAACGAGATTCGAACTCGCGACCCCAACCTTGGCAAGGTTGTGCTCTACCAGCTGAGCTATTCCCGCATCACTTCAGGTTAGCCGCAATCGATGTTCAATTGCGATAACGGAGGCGAATTTTACTGAATTCGGCAGGCTTTGCAACCGCTTTTTCAGCTTATTACGACTGAATGTCGAAAAAGTGCGCACGATAGTGCTCCAATTCCTCAATCGACTCTCGAATATCAGCTAATGCCGTATGGCTTCCTTGTTTTTTTACGCCCGCAGCAACTTCGGGAGCCCAATATTTTGCCAGTTGCTTCACCGTACTCACATCGAGATTACGGTAGTGAAAAAATGCTTCTAACTTCGGCATGTAACGGGCTAAGAAACGGCGATCTTGGCAAATGCTGTTGCCGCACATCGGTGAACTGCCAGGTGTGCACCACTGCTGTAAAAAATCGAGTGTAATTTGCTCGGCCGCAGCGCTATCGAAAGCACTATCCTGAACCCGCTGTACCAAACCTGAAGCAGTATGCGTGCGAGTGTTCCAGTCATCCATTTTGGCCAGTGTTGCCGCTGATTGATGTACCGCTACCACCGGCCCCTCAGCCAAAACTCGCAAGTGTTGATCGGTGACAATGGTGGCGATCTCAATAATGACGTCTTCTTCGGGAACCAGCCCGGTCATTTCAAGGTCTATCCAAATCAAACGGTCTGCGCTAGCGGCCATGAGCTTTCCTTTGTGGTAAATGCTAAGTGTCGTCAATACCTACCTATTGTGCGAAAGAAAGTGAATTTGCACAACAGTTCAGGCGTTCTCGCCGAGAATATTGTATGATCAAGACAAAGTACACGTCCCAGTCAAGACAGGAGCCTTGTGGGTAAACACCGGAAATTAAATAAAGGTCAACTACGCCGCATGCGTGCCAACCAGCAAAAACGTTTGCAACAGGTTGAGCTAACGCAAGAGGTGGACGACGCAAGTCTTGGTGCGGCTGAGTCTGGCGTGATTGTTAGTCGCTTTGGTCAGCATGCTATTGTCGCCGCTGAGACGAGTCATACGCATTTTCGTTGCCACATTCGTCGCAGCATCGAGAGCCTCGTTTGTGGTGATGAAGTGGTTTGGCGCCGTTTTACCAGCCAGACCGAAGGTGGTGAGCAAGGCGTGATTGAAGCGGTGCAAGAGCGTAAGTCGCTATTGAGTCGGCCCGATTACTATGACGGTGTTAAGCCTGTTGCGGCTAACATTGACCAAATTTTTATCATTTCCAGCGTCCTCCCGGCATTTTCGACGCAGATTATCGATCGCTATTTAGTTGCTTGCGAAGACATTGATATCACGCCTGTTATTGTCCTTAACAAAGCAGACTTGCTAAGTGAACAGCCCGACGCGATACAGGCAGAAATCGAGCAGGCGCTCGCCATGTACGAGGCGATTGGCTATCAGGTGGTGCGGACCAGTGCCAAAACTCAAGGGGGACTGGAGACGATCCAGAAGTTGCTGCAAGATCATGTTTCCATTGTTGTTGGTCAATCCGGTGTGGGTAAATCCTCACTAGTGAACGCGTTGCTGCCTGAGATTGATGCTGATGTCGGGGCGATATCAACCAACTCTGGTCTGGGTCAACATACCACCACTGTGGCAACGCGTTACGCGTTACCACAGGGCGGATTTCTTATCGACTCGCCAGGCATCCGTGAATTTGCCTTATGGCACCTTGACGAAAATCGCGTTGCTTGGTGCTTCATCGACTTCAGGCCATTCCTAGGGCGCTGTAAATTTCGCGACTGCAAGCATCAACCGCAAGACCCAGGATGTGCCCTGCAAGAAGCAGCGGAAACAGGTGAATTACATCCACTTCGGTTGTACAATTTCCACAAGATTATCGAATCGATGGCGAGTACCAAGCCATCGCGAGCAATGCCACGAGGTAGTAAAAAGTGAGTTGGGACGAAGTAAAGATTAAAGCGCAATACATGACGCCAAAACACGCGTTATCGCGCTTAGTAGGTAAGTTTGCTAGCGCGCGTGCAGGCTGGTTCACTCAGCTTTTTATTCGCTGGTTTATTCGCACCTACAAGATCGATATGAGCGAAGCGGTACATGAAAGCCCGAGCGCCTATAAAACTTTCAATGACTTTTTTACCCGTCATTTGAAGCCTGAGTTACGTCCACTGAAAGCGGCCGAGCATCAGTTTGCGCAGCCGGTTGATGGTGCCGTTAGTCAACTCGGTGACATCGAAGATGGCCGTATTTTCCAAGCAAAAGGCCACGATTACAGTCTTACCGAACTTTTAGGCGGTGACCCACGTGATGCCCACCCGTATAAGAACGGTAAGTTTGCGACCATTTACCTAGCGCCGAAAGACTACCATCGGATTCATATGCCGTGTGATGGTGTGTTACGTAAAATGGTGTACGTTCCGGGTGACCTGTTTTCAGTTAATCCTCTTACTGCTGCCAATGTTCCTAACTTATTTGCGCGGAACGAGCGCGTCGTCGCTATTTTTGACGGCGAGTTTGGTAAGTTCGCCATGGTTCTCGTGGGCGCAACCATCGTTGCAAGTATTGGCACCGTTTGGGCAGGCACGGTGACGCCACCAACTGGCAAACACATCCACAGCTGGGAGTATCCTGCGAGCGGTGATCAGGCTATTCGCATCGCCAAAGGTGAAGAAATGGGCCACTTCAAATTAGGCTCAACAGTGGTGCTCACCTTTCCAGAGGACGCTATTGATTTTGCCGACTCATTAGAAGCTGGAAGCGTCACACGGATGGGCGACATTCTCGGCGAGCGTGACGACTAATTATGTTGGTTCTTGCCCATCGAGGAGCGAGCTTTGAGGCCCCAGAGAATACACTGACGGCCTTCGGGCGTGCCCTTGATGCCGGTGTCGATGGCATCGAGCTTGACGTTTATCCGTTACAGGATGAGTGGATTGTCTTTCACGACCGCTACCTTGCACGACTAACTGCCCACCCTGGCCGCCTACAAGACTTAACTCTAGAGCAAGTTCGCAAATTAAAAGTTTTTGGGCAACAGCCGGTGCCAACGCTTACCGAAGCACTTGAATTTGTTGCTGGCCGCTGCATGGTCAACATTGAGCTCAAAGGTGCTGATATCACCCGCGGGTTAACCCGACATCTACGCCATGCGGTTAAACACAGTAACTTTGATTCCGAGCAGATCGTCGTATCGAGCTTTAATCATCACTGGTTACGCCAGCTCAAAGAAGATCATCCAGAACAGCGCATTGGGGCGTTGACCACCTCGTGTCCGCTCGACTATGCAGCGTTCGCTAGCCAACTTAACGCTTGGTCAGTTCATATTGATGTAGATTTTGTGAATCCTGAATTTGTGCAAGACGCCCACCATCGTGGACTGCGTGTTTTTGTGTTTACGGTTGATGAGCCGGAAGACATGAAAGATCTACACACGATGGGGGTCGATGGTATTTTTACCAATCACCCCGTTGCTGCGCGTAACGTTATCGCGGGCCTGCCTATGCAGGCCCACGAGACTTGGCACCTTGACTAATGAACTGTTAGTTCACGTCACCTTTGTGATGTGGGTATTGCTTTTCTAAGGCATCAAGTTCATGCGTAAGTGCCAGTGGCGATGTGGTTTTGCGCGCCAACACTGAGTACAGCGCCGGAATCACAAAGATAGTTAAGAACGCCGACAAAGCGACCCCACAGAAAATCACCGTACCGATCACCATGCGGCTTTCCGCGCCGGGACCACTGCCAAGAATCAACGGTACCGCACTCATTAACGTGGTAAATGCCGTCATCACAATAGGGCGCAAACGCTGTTGCGAAGCGCGGACTACTGCGTCGTCAAAACTATAACCAGCATCGCGCAATTGGTTGGCAAACTCGACGATTAAGATACCGTTCTTTGCCGCCAAACCAATCAGCATAACAATCCCGATTTGACTGTAGATGTTGAGCGTCAAATCAGTAAAGTACAGCCCCACTGCGGCCCCCAGAATGGCTACTGGAACCATTAGCATGATGACCAATGGGTGAATAAAGCTCTCGAACTGCGCTGCCAAAACCAAATAGGCCACCACCAGCGCGAGAACAAACACAAAAATCACTGAACTGCCGCTTTCTTGATAGAGTTGTGACTCACCTTTGTAATCAATCGAAACATCATCAGGCAACTTCTCCTGTACGATGTTTTCCAGGTAAGCCAATGCATCGCCGAGCGAGTATCCTTCGGCAAGATTGGCCTCGATGGTAATACTACGCATACGATTGTAGCGGTTGAGAACCCCCGCCGTCGCTTGTTCCTCTACCGTTACTAGGTTCGACAGCGGGATTAATTGCCCCGTCGCATCCGACCGTACATAGATCTGATCAATCGCCGACGGTGAGCGATAGTCACTGCGCTCACCTTCAAGAATAACGTCATACTCTTCGCCTCGATCGAGATACGTCGTTACCCGACGTTCACCAAGCATGGTCTCAAGTGTACGTCCGATATCGCCCACCGAAACACCGAGGTCAGCCGCTCGTGTTTGGTCAATCTTGATTAATAATTGCGGCAACGTTTGTTTAAAATCACTATCGAGCTCGAGTAAGTTCGGATTCTTCGCTGCCTCATCAATGACGATATCGCGATACGCAGCAAGTTCTTCATAAGTATTACCTTGTAAAACAAACTGTACTGGGCGGCCATTACCGCCGGAGATCCCACTACGCATAAAGGCAAAGCCACGAACACCCGCCACTTGATTGAGTTTTTCACTTACCTCGTCCATCAACTCAAAGGTGCTCCACTCACGATCCGCAAAGGGAACAGCCCCAACGATAGCAATACCAGCCGAGTTGCCCCAGCCAGGCGAACGAACAAGGAGACGGTCAATTTTCCCTTCGTCGAGATAAGGCAGGAGTAGTGCTTCAATTTCCCGCATGTGCTCGGCATTAGACTCGAAACTCGCGCCTTCCGCGCTGCGTACCATGACAAAGAATGTCCCGCGATCTTCTGGTGGTACAAATTCCTGCGGTACCAATTTCAGCAAGTTGTAGGAAACAATACTAGCGAACACCACCAGCACTATCGCCAGCCATGGATACGCTAAGGTACGTTGCAACACGCGCGCATAGCCAGCTTCGACCCAATTGAAGAAGCCATCAACCGCCTTGCCAAAACGGCTAGTGCGTTCACGACGACGTAGAATCTTCGAGCTAAGCATCGGCGACAAAGTTAATGCGGCAATACTAGAGCAGAGGACTGCTGCCGCGATGGCTAAGGCGAACTCCGTGAATAACTGACCAATATTGCCATCTAAGAAAGCTAAGGGTACGAATACCGAAATCAACACCAACGTTGTCGCCACCACCGCGAAGCCGACTTCTCGGGCCCCTCGATACGCAGCTAACAATGGCGGCTCACCAGATTCCACACGGCGATAAATATTTTCCAAGACAACGATAGAATCGTCGACCACCAAACCAATCGCGAGCACAAGTGCAAGGAGGGTCAACAAATTCACCGAAAAACCCATGGCAAAAAGTGCAATATAGGACGCGATGATTGCCACTGGTACCGTCAACGCCGGAATCAGGGTTGCTCGAACATTCCCGAGGAATAAATAAATCACAACGACCACCAAGGCCATCGCAATACCCAAGGTGTTATACACCTCGTCAATCGAACCTTTAATGAAAATCGACGAATCATAGCTTGGCACCATGATCATCGACTCTGGCAAGGTTCGTGCAATCGTCTCGATTTCACGGCGTACGTTTTCAACAACCTCAAGCGTATTCGCTTTCGATTGTTTGATCACGCCAATACCGATCATATTAATACCATTGCCGCGGAACTCGGTTTTGTCGTCCTCAGAGCCCATTTCAATACGTGCAACTTCGCCTAAACGCACCAGTTGACCGTTATCGCCACGAGCAATCGTTAACAGGTTAAATTGCTCTGGGGTGAGGTACGTTCGCGCGACCCGCACGGTGAATTCACGATCGAGTGACTCGACTTCGCCGGCTGGCAACTCAACGTTCTCGGAACGGAGTCGACTTTCAATATCGCTTACGGTAATTCCCCGTGCGGCCATGGCTTCACGGTCAAGCCATACTCGCATCGCATAGCGCCGCTCGCCGCCCAAGTTGACGCGGGCGACACCATCAACGACCGAGAGCCGTTCAACGATATAGCGGTCAGCATAATCCGTAAGCTCCAAAATACTTAAGTTTTCACTACGGAGGTTGTACCAAACCACCGTGGATTCATCCGAATTTGCTTTCGAAACTTCTGGCGGATCAACTTGTTCAGGTAAATTATCTGCAACTCTGGATACGCGATCTCGAACATCATTGGCAGCAGCATCAACATCACGGCTTAGGGTAAATTCGATGGTGATACGCGAGCGGCCATTACGGCTACTCGAACTAATATTTTTGATGCCTTCGATACCGCTAATACGGTCTTCAATAAGTTGCGTAATTTGAGTTTCGACAATCTCTGCCGAGGCGCCTGGGTAGCTGGTATCGATCGATACGACTGGCGGGTCGATATCCGGGTACTCACGCAATGGCAGCATGGTAAAACACACGATACCAAAGACAATCAAGAGAATATTAACGACCGTTGCAAAGACCGGGCGTTTGACCGACACATCAGAGAGCAACATTGTTAGTCCTCCTTGATGGTAACGGCGATGCCATCACGCATGCGGACCAAACCATCAGCAACCACACGCTCACCCGGCTCAATTCCCGAAGTCACCTCGACGACGCCTGGTTTACGACGACCGATGGTGATTTGACGCTCATTTGCAATATTGTTTTCATCGACAACATAAACAAAGTGGCGAGTATCTAGAGGCACCACCGCACGTTCTGGCAGTTGCAATACGTCGTCGACACTGCGCAACAACTGCACCCGCAGCAACATCCCTGGACGCAATAGGCCTTCTTCATTAGGGACTTCGGCGCGAACCATAATAGAGCGTGTTAGCGGGTCAACACGTGAATCAATACTACGAATGATGCCGGTAAAGTCACGTTCTGGATAAGCACCACTGCGCGCCGTAACTTGTTGCCCCACCGCTAAGCTGGCAAAAAACAATTCCGGCACACTAAAGTCGAGTTTAATTGGCGTGATATCGTCTAGAGTCGTTATTTGCTCTCCGGGACTTACCAGCGAGCCGACACTGATCTGGCGAATACCTAGACGGCCGTCAAAGGGGGCCGTGATATACTTCTGTGCTAGTTGTGTTTCAGCAACTTCCAGCTCCGCAACAATTTCTTTAACCACCACATCTTGCGTTTCCACTTGTTGCGCTGAGGCGGCATTTTGCTTACGCAGGTCTTGTAACCGTTGATACTGTCGATTGGCTTCGGCAAGACGAAACTTGAGCTCTTGAACGCGAGCAAGTTCTTCACGAGCGTCGAGCTCAACCAATAAATCACCAGCTTCAACCGTTTGCCCATCGCTAAAGTGGACTGCCGTGACTTTTTCTTGGGTCTGCGCCGTAATCACCACCGACTCATTTGCCTGTGCTGTGCCTAGCGCTTCAATAATGTCGCGAAAAGGCTGAACCTTGGCTTCGGTAACTTTTACCGGAACGGCCTGTTGTTGCCTTTGTTCCTCGATAACAGGCTCATGAAAGAAGCTAAAATAGCCTGCCGCAACGACTAATAACAGAACCACCAATGTGATTGGATTAAAGAATTTTGCCACCGCCAGTTACTCCTTGAGGTGCGAGTGCTTTACGCAAAGAGCGCTCTTTGCTGTTCGATGTTTGCTGTTGGTTTAAAACAAATAGCGAACAGCAAATAGCAAACAACGCGCTTGTTAAAGTATGGCGTTATTGTAACGTGAGGATCATCGGCGGTAGCCCCGCTTACCGCCGAATCTTAGAGGTCTATCGCAAATCAACGATGATAAGCAGGGCTAAGCTTATGTACCGCTTCAATAAATGCCCCGGCGTGCTCAGGGTCAACTTCAGGATGGATTCCATGACCAAGGTTAAAAACATGCCCAGTGCCATGGCCGTAGCTAGCTAGAATAGTTGCCACTTCTTCTTCAATACGCGCTGGTGAGGCGTATAACATGCTTGGGTCCATATTGCCTTGCAAAGCCACTTTGTCTTGCACCAAGGCTCGGGCGGTTCCCATATCCGTGGTCCAGTCGACACCCAGTGCGTCAGCTCCTGTCGCTGCCATTTCCGGTAACCAGGCGCCGCCATTTTTAGTAAACAGTGTTACCGGCACCCGACGACCATCAGCTTCACGGGTCAAACCCTGCACGATTTGCTGCATGTAACGCAGCGAAAACTCACGGTAGTCCCGTGGGCTAAGAACGCCACCCCAGGTGTCGAAAATCATCACTGCCTGCGCGCCAGCGGCTATCTGAGCATTAAGGTAACTAGTTACCGACTGAGCAAGCTTGTCTAGTAGCATGTGCATCGCTTGCGGCTCAGCAAACATTAGCTTTTTCACCTGGCTGAAGTTCTTGGTACTACCACCCTCAACCATGTAAGTTGCTAACGTCCACGGACTGCCAGAAAAGCCAATTAACGGCACCTTGCCGTTTAGCTCACGACGAATCGTACGCACCGCATTCATCACATAGCCAAGTTCTTGTTCCGGGTCAGGAACACCCAACTTACTGATGGCAGCAAGATCGCGCACAGGGCGTTCAAACTTCGGCCCCTCGCCAGCTTCAAAATACAAACCCAAACCCATTGCATCAGGGATCGTCAAAATATCTGAAAACAGAATTGCAGCATCAAGCGGAAAGCGCCGCAGGGGTTGCAACGTCACTTCACAAGCAAGCTCAGCATTCTTACACAGCGCCATAAAGTCACCGGCTTGTTTACGCACTTCGCGATACTCCGGCAAATAACGTCCCGCTTGACGCATCATCCAAATAGGAGTGCGTTCAGTGGGTTCACGCAACAGCGCGCGTAAATACAGATCGTTTTGCAAAGTGCTCATGACGTTTGATTACCTATCTAGCTGGGCGACTTAAAAATGAAAGGCCGTATTCTACCAGCCTCAAGCAGAGGATTCTCGATCTATTTGCGCTTTTACGGCCTGGATCAAATTATGGGCAATGGTGCCGGGGAGTGGGATGTCAGGCAGTGCGTCAAAGCTGTACCAATCACCGTCTTCTAACTCAAATGGGTCAAAATGTAAGTCCCCAGCCGCCCATTCAGCAGTAAAGCCCATCATCAACGAATTCGGAAACGGCCATGGCTGACTGCAAACGTACTGCAGATTCTTCACTTCGATGCCGGCTTCTTCCATGACTTCACGGGCCAACGTTTGCTCAAGACTTTCACCAGCCTCAACAAAGCCTGCGAGCACCGAATACAAACCGGGACGGTGCCGCTCACCGCGTGCGAGCAAAATCTTATCGCCTTTGCGAATAGCCACGATAATGCACGGTGAAATGCGCGGGTAACAGCGATGCTGACAGGCGTGACACTGCATAGCTAATTCCCAGTCTACCGCCTGCATTCGCGTACCACACCGACCACAGTAGCGATGCGTAGTTAAAAATTCGGTCACTTGTTTGGCCCGCGACGCCATCATAAATAGCGCTTCATCCTGAGCTGCCACGAGTGGCCGCAGCGATTTAAATTCGCCCAGCGCACTAAACGCATCATCATTTAAGTCCGCTACCACCAGATAACAACTGCGTTCCCTTAACTCGCCCAACCAAACCACTTGATAATCATCAAGCTCGGGCATAGGTAAATCTTGCAGACGGCCATGGGGCGGTAGGTCATCATTATCGAGCGTTAGTTCACCTGCGGAGCAAATGAACCACCAAGCGGGTTCGTCTGCTGAGGGGCGTTGATAAGGTTTTGTCATAACAGCCATTTATCGGTAAAGTAAAAACTATTGACGTAAGCTTAACATCATCGGTAGATTGACGGTAAGCATAACACTAGGAGTAAGCCATGCTGAAGCGCCAACAAGAAGCCAAACAACGCTGGGGGGGAGCCCACAAAGCGGTGGATACATGGCTACATGAACGCCAAGCCTTGTTAATCGAGTATTTTAAACTCGCTGGGTTACCGCCTTATGAACGTGACAATCAAGCGCTTCCAGCCTTACCGGATATTCGCAGTTTCTGCGGTTTACTCATGGATTATGTGTCGGCTGGCCACTTTGAAGTGTACGAACAAATCATTTCAAACTGTCAAGATGCTCCTCAAGTTACCCAAGAACTTGCCGACGAAGTTTTCCCGCTCATCAGCGATACCACTGAAATCGCCTTAGACTTTAACGATCACTATGGCGATTTGGATGATGACAATCATCTTAATGGGTTTGACCGTGAACTCTCTTCGCTTGGCGAGGCATTAGAATTGCGTATGGAATTTGAAGACCGACTACTTCATGCGCTGGAGCAGTACCGCTTACTCTAAACAAAAACGCCGCTCCCAAGAGCGGCGTTTTTAGTTAAGCATTGCGAGCGACTTACTCGCCGCCTTCAGCTTCAACTTCAACGTCAGCTTTTGGTTGCTCAGGTTTATCTTTAACGTCGATCAGCTCAACTTCAAAGATTAGGGTGGATTTCGGCGGGATAGTACCACCACCTACTTCGCGATCACCATACGCAAGTTCTGGTGGAATAACGAAGCGGAACTTATCACCCACGCTCATCAACTGAACGCCTTCAGTCCAACCAGGAATAACGCGATTCAGTGGGAATACTGCTGGCTCGCCACGCTCAATTGAGCTGTCGAAAACAGTACCGTCGACTAAGGTGCCCTCGTAATGAACTTCGACGATATCCTCAGCAACTGGCTGCTTGCCACCTTCTTCACCTTCTGCAAGGATTTCATACTGTAACCCAGACTCAGTCACCATTACGCCCTCTTTCTGGGCATTCTCGGCGCGATAAGCGTCACCTTCGGCCTTGGATTCAGCTCCTAAGGTAGCGGTCTTGGTTTCGGTATACTGCTGCTGCATCGCAGTCAACAATTGCTCGGTTTCTTCTTCGGTCAGCTTTGACGTGTCCTTAAGTGAGTCAACAAACCCAGCGATCACCAAGTTACGGTCAAGCACCATGTCCATTTTGTCTTGTTCATCAAGGTTGTTACCGACAAAGGTGCCCACTGAAGCGCCCAATGCATAAGCCATCTTCGCTTGCTCTTCGGTCGGAGCTTTCTCGCTGACCGGATAAGCTTCTTGCTTTTCTTGCGTACACCCTGTGATGGCAAGGGCAACAAGACTAACCGCAAAGGTTTTCTTTAAATAACTCATTCCTTTCTACTCCAAGATTGAATTCTTGCTGTTAACAAGGTCTAATGCGTTGCATTCCTATACTACACATAAACAGGGGCCTTTGCCTATGCCTGAGCAACACTCTGACACAATCCTCACACAACTGGCTGATCTCGAGAGTCGCATGGCGTTTCAAGACGACACCATTGAAACACTTAACCAACTTGTCATTCAGCAATCGGACCAGCTCCATCGTCTCGAACATAAAATGAAGTTGTTAGGGCAACGCTTGCAACAACTGCAAGAGCGCAGTGACGACCAACAGGCCAACGATCCAGCCGACGAAGTCCCGCCGCACTACTAAGCTGTAACGGTTAGCGTACATTCTCGGCGCTTACTTGACCCCAGTCTTCTGACCCCGTATAACAATCATTCTACTTTTACGGAGTCACTATGTCGGTTAAACATCCAATCATTGCGGTAACCGGTTCGTCGGGGGCGGGAACGACCACGACCAGCCAGGCCTTGCGCCACATATTCCGCTCACAGCACATTAGTGCAGCCTGTGTCGAAGGTGATAGTTTTCATCGCTATTCGCGCCCAGAAATGGATGTTGCCATTCGTAAAGCACAAGAACAGGGCCGTCATATCAGTTATTTTGGTCCTGAGGCTAATGACTTTGATCGTTTAGAAGCATTGTTCCGTGAATACGGTGAGTGCGGTAACGGTGAAGTACGTCGTTATCTCCATAGTTTTGACGACGCCGTCCCTTATCATCAAATGCCAGGGACTTTTACCCCTTGGGAAGCCCTGCAAGCTGACACCGACCTGCTGTTTTACGAGGGGCTGCACGGCGGGGTTAAAACCGCAGAGCACGATGTTGCCAAGTATGTGGACCTGCTGATTGGCATGGTACCGATCGTCAACTTAGAGTGGATTCAGAAGCTGTTGCGCGATACCGCTGAACGGGGACACAGCCGAGAAGCGGTCACGCAAAGCATCGTCCGCAGTATGGAAGACTACATTCACCATATTGTGCCGCAGTTTTCCCGCACGCATATCAACTTTCAGCGGGTGCCAACCGTTGATACCTCAAACCCCTTCAGTGCGAAAGATATTCCGTCGTTGGATGAGAGTTTTGTGGTGATTCGTTTTCGTGGCATGCGCAACGTCAACTTTCCCTACTACCTGCAAATGATCGACGGCGCATTTATGTCACGCATGAACACGTTAGTGGTTCCCGGTGGCAAAATGGTATTTGCAATGGAGCTTATTTTAGCACCGTTGATCGAAGAAATGATGTTCGCCAAGCAGCACGGCGGGAAACCTGGCTGGCTGAAAAGCTAAGCTTCGAGCAGCCAGCTCCCCTGCCACTCCGCACCTTGGTCGTGCGCCAGTAGTGGCGTAATAAAGTCCATGATCGTCGCCATTTGCTGCACCACTCCATATGGCGGGTTCACAAATAACATGCCACAACCATTCATTTTGCTTGGGTCTTGCGCAGTACGAACGAGCATATCGGTACAATAGACTTTGCTGACCGTCGTTAAGTCCGCAATCTGCTGTTGAAATTCACTCACCGCTACTGGGTCTTTGATCGGATACCACACAACGTAGCTGCCATTAGCCCAACGTTTTGTACCTTCACGCAACGCTTGCACCACTTGAGCAAATTCGTCACGTTGCTCGAACGGCGGATCGATTAGTACCATACCCCGCTTGATCGGTGGTGGCGTCAACGCCTTTAGTGCAGCATAACCATTACGCTCGGCTTCCACATGAATGGTTCCGTTGTGGGGGAAATCATTGGCGACGTTTTCACTAAGTTCTTTTGCATCAGCAGGGTGAAGCTCGCATAACGTCAGCATGTCTTGCTGACGTAATTGCAGGGCTGCTAAGTAGGGCGAACCAGGATACCACCGCAAATCGGCGCCTTGATTCAGTTGCCGAACGGCATCTAAATAACCCACAATTTCGGCCGGTGGATTGGCTGCCGCCAGCACTTTGGCGATACCTTGTTGCCATTCGCCAGTTTTCGTTGCTTGCTCTCCCAGAAGGTCATACATACCAAGACCAGCATGGGTGTCGAGCAACCAAAAGGGCTTGTCTTTTTGCTGCAAATAAGACAAACACGCCCATTGTAGGGCGTGTTTCATCACGTCAGCAAAGTTACCAGCATGATAGCTGTGGCGGTAATTCATTGCGGTAACTTAATCAGCTTGCTCAATGCTGAAACTATGGGTCATAGTGACCGATGCTTCGAGCATTTTCGCCACCGAGCAGTATTTTTCTGCCGACAGTTGCACCGCGCGCTCAACGTGCTTCTCGGCAACGTCACGCCCAGTCACCACAAAGTGCAAATGGATCTTAGTAAAGACTGCAGGTACCGCGTCAGCCCGCTCGCCATTAACTTCACAACGCACCGCAGTTACGTCTTGGCGGGCTTTCTCGAGAATACTCACCACGTCAACGGACGAGCAGCCGCCGGCAGCAGCAAGCACCAACTCCATCGGTGATGCTGCTGCGGTTTTGTTCCCGTCCATCTGCACGCTTTGGCCCGAACCTGTCGTTGCGGTAAAGACCAGGTCGTTTTGCCACTGCACGTTTGCTTGCATTGCTGCAGCCATACGTTAGCCCTCGCTCTTGTCGAAGTGCAGACCAGGCGCAGTCTTCTCTGGCATCGTTACCCGCTCAGCCTCAACCGACGCAACTGGGTACGCACAGTAATCGGCGGCATAGTAAGCGCTAGCGCGGTGGTTACCACTTGCGCCAATACCGCCAAATGGTGCCGCACTGCTGGCACCGGTAATAGGTTTATTCCAATTAACGATACCTGCGCGAATGCGTTTGAAAAAGTAGCGGTAGGTGCTTTCTTCATCACACAAGATACCTGCAGATAAACCAAAGCTG
This sequence comes from Pseudidiomarina homiensis, assembly GCF_003987225.1. Classification (GTDB taxonomy): domain Bacteria; phylum Pseudomonadota; class Gammaproteobacteria; order Enterobacterales; family Alteromonadaceae; genus Pseudidiomarina; species Pseudidiomarina homiensis. The sequence goes on along the minus strand of NZ_PIPX01000002.1, from coordinate 346,816 downwards.
GTGTTGTTGGCTTCTTTAATTGCTGCGTCAAAATCGGTGTAGCGATAAACCTTCAGCAACGGTCCGAAGTGCTCAATATCCGGCATTTTTTCAACATTGGTGACATCTAAGATACCTGGCGTTACAAAACCAAGGTTATGGTCTTTTTGTTGCATACGTAACAACACACTAGCACCGGCGTCGGCAAGATCATTTTGCGCTTTCACCATGTCGTTCGCGGCTTTTGCGGAAATCATGGCGCCCATAAACGGCTGCGGGTCAGCGGCATAATCACCAACCTCAATCTGCTTGGTAACCTCAAGCAAACGCTCAAGAATCGCGTCGCCGTTTGCGCTACGTTCAATAAATAAGCGTCGTGCGCAGGTGCAGCGTTGCCCCGAAGTAATGAACGCCGATTGCACGATGTCATGCACTGCACCTTCAATGTCTTCAACATCCTTGACGATCAACGGGTTGTTACCGCCCATTTCAAGCGCCAGAATTTTATCTGGGCGTCCGGCAAATTGTTTATGCAGCAAGTGCCCGGTTGTCGATGAACCGGTAAAGAACAAGCCATCGATTTGCGGATGCGCAGACAAGGCTTTACCGGTATCCACCAGGCCTTGTACGAGATTAATAACCCCGGCCGGAATACCTGCTTTTTCCCAAAGCTTAACGGTAAATTCGGCCACTTTTGGCGTCATTTCACTCGGTTTGAAGACAACGGTGTTTCCGGCTAACAGCGATGGTACGATGTGCCCGTTAGGTAAGTGTCCTGGGAAGTTATAGGGTCCATAAACGGCCACCACACCATGTGGTTTGTGGCGAATAAACGCCTTACCCGCAGGCATAGGGTTTTCAACGGTACCGGTGCGCTCGTGATACGCGCGCTCAGAAATAGCGACTTTACCAATCATTGCGCCAACTTCAGTGAGCGTTTCCCACACTGGCTTGCCGGTTTCTTCAGCAATAATCTGGGCAAACTCTTGCTTGTTTTCTTCGAGTAATTCGGCAAACTTCTTGCAGATCGCAAGGCGCTCATCAAACTCACGCTCCGCCCAATCGACGAACGCTTCTCGTGCCGCAAGAATCGCCGCTTCGACCTGTGCCTCTGTGGCACAACGACCTTGCCATACCACTTCGTCACGCGCTGGGTTTATCGATTTAAATTCATCACCTTCACCAGTGACCCACTGGCCACCGATATATAAATTCTGTTCAGACATCTTAAGCTCCTTGTTTTTCAAGCAACAAAGCTAGAGTGCAACGCAACGCGTTGCATCGCCCTCGGCTAGGCGCAAGGCTTGCGCTGCAGCAGGACTAATGAGTAAATAATCACCTTGAATTTCGACGTCAGCTTGTCCGGCACGGAAATCACTCACCCGCGTATTGCAAACAATAAAACGTTGCGCTTTATCGGCACTCGGCTCACCAATGCGAACATGCAGACGGCGACTCTCGCGAACACTTTTGATATTGGCAACTTCAACTTCAACGGTCGGTCCCGCATCAAAAATATCCACATAACCGCGGAAACGGAAACCCTCGTTTTCAAGCATCCGCAAAGCCGGGCGGGTATTTTCATGGACTTTGCCAATAACCGCTTGCGCTTCAGGTTCGAGCATTTTTACGTAGAGCGGAAAAGTCGGCATGAGTTCAGCGACAAAGGCCTTCTCGCCAATACCCGTTAAGTAATCGGCTTGATTAAAGTCCATGTTGAAGAAGTGTTTTTCCAGCCAACCCCAAAATGGCGATTCGCCGTTTTCATTCGAAACACCGCGCATTTCAGCAATCGCAAACTGGCTAAAACGCTCACGAAATTCCGCCATAAACAACATGCGGAACCGCGACAGCACACGACCGTTTTGATTTTTCCGGAAAGGCTCCCGCAAAAATAGTGTGCACAACTCACTGACACCGGTGTAATCGTTGCACAGCGTGAGTGTTTCTAACGCGTTGTAGACGTCGAGGCTTTTCGAGTGGTGAACGACTTTACCGAGGCGGTAGTGATAAAACGCTTCAGTTAAACCCACCGCGGCTTCAATGCCACTGCAACCCACTACTTCGCCTGTTTCGGTGTCTTCCATGACGAAAAGGTAGCCTTCTTCGCCAGGCTCACTCACATGGTCACGCGCAAAAGCCTCTTGTGCTCGAGCAATGCGACGCTTCAATAAGCCTTCATCTACCGGTAATGAAGTGAAGCCATAACCTGACTCCACTGCACACGTATAGAGTGCCGCATAATCCTGCGGCGTGATCGGACGTACCACTAACATAAGGGCTCCGTCGTCTTAACCGACGATCTTGGCGATCGCTTTCTCAAAACGCGCTAAACCTTCTAACACGTCAGCTTCAGGGATAATCAACGATGGCGTAAAGCGCACCACGCTTGGCCCTGCGACAAGCACCATAACGCCCTCATCAGCGCCAGCATTAAGGAAGTCACGTGCTTTACCAGCGTATTCCTCGGTCAGCTCGGCACCAATAAGTAATCCTTTGCCGCGGATGTCTTGGAAAATACCGTAGCGCTGGTTGATTTCGGCTAGTTTGCTTTTGAAGAGTTCTTCACGTGCTTGCACGCCGGCGAGTACTTCATCGGTGTGCACCACGTCGAATACAGCTTCGGCAACTGCACAGGCAAGCGGGTTACCGCCGTAGGTACTACCATGCGTGCCTGGCTTCAAGTGCTCGGCAATTTCAGCAGTAGTCAGCATTGCGCCAATCGGGAAGCCGCCACCAAGCGATTTCGCTGATGCCAAAATATCAGGCGTGACGCCAAGCTGCTGGTAAGCATAGAGGCTACCGGTGCGACCGAAGCCAGTTTGTACTTCATCAAAAATCAACAGTGCGTTGTATTTGTCACAAAGCTCGCGAACACCTTTCACAAACTCTGCATCTGGGCTAATCACACCACCCTCACCTTGCAGTGGCTCCATCATCACCGCACAGGTTTTATCTGACATTTGCGCTTCCAGCGCAGCCAGATCGTTGTAGTCAACGTGCTCAATTGCACCTGGCTTCGGGCCGAAACCATCAGAGTAAGCAGGCTGACCGCCAACCGTAACGGTAAAAAACGTACGGCCGTGGAAGCCCTTGGTAAATGCAATAATTTGATTCTTATCAGCGCCGTGCTTATCCAACGCCCAGCGACGTGCCAGCTTCAACGCTGCTTCGTTCGCTTCAGCACCTGAGTTGGCAAAGTAAACGCGATCGGCGAAGGTTGCATCGGTCAACTTTTTCGCCAAGCGAATGGCCGGTTCATTGGTGAACACGTTGCTTAGGTGCCACAATTTATTACCTTGCTCAGTCAACGCGTTGACCATCGCCGGATGACAATGACCTAGGCAGTTCACGGCAATACCACCCGCGAAATCGATGTATTCTTTGCCTTCTTGATCCCAAACGCGCGAACCTTCGCCTTTCACTGGGATCATTTTCGCTGGGTTGTAATTCGGTACCATCACGTCATCAAAAGTAGCGCGGGTAACTTTCATGTGTTCTGCCATAAATTCCTCTCATTCGGATTCATATACGGGGATTTGAGTGGCCGTATTATGGCAGAAATTTACCCAATTGTCGTGGCTGAAGAGCAGAAAAAACAGGCGTTTCAGCTTGTTGCGTTAAGCTTGCGCAGATGATGCATAACTATGCATAAGGTGTGAGAATTACTGAATAGTTAACGCGGAGAAGTGGCGCAAAATTGTACAAAATTTTGCAAAACCTGATGACCAAATTCGGTTTCGATCGCTTCGGGATGGTATTGCACTCCCCAAATCGGCAGTGTTTTGTGATGCATCGCCATGATTTCATGTGGCGTATCGGTCGTCCAAGCATCAACGACCAAGGTCTCTGGTAATGACGTCGGTTCCACCACTAAGGAATGATAGCGAGCAACGCGAAACGATGGTGGCAGCCCAGCCATCAGGCCCTGATTATGGTGGTGCAACAATGACGTTTTGCCATGCATAATTTGACGCGCGCGGACAACTTGTGCACCAAAAGCTTGGCCAATAGCTTGATGACCAAGACAAACCCCAAGCAATGGCAACTTGCCTGCGAAACGACGAATAACCTCAAGGGTGATCCCCGCCTCGTTGGGTGTGCAAGGACCAGGTGACAGGACAATGCCAGTGAGTGGTAGTTGTGCGATGTCATCGACCGTGATGGCATCGTTACGGACGACCATCACTTCACATTCCAACTCGCGTAGATAACGCACAACATTGTGCGTAAACGAGTCGTAGTTGTCGATCATTAGCAGCATACTGCGACTCGTTGTTTACTTAGCGCGGACGGGGAACAAAACCAACTACGTCATATACTTTTCGCAAGGTTTCCGCGGCATGAGCACTGGCTTGATCGGCGCCTTTTGCCATCACCTCGTTCAAAAAGTCCATGTTATTACGATAGTCGTGATAACGCTGCTGGATGGGCTCTAGCATTGCCACGACAGCTTCGGCAGTGTCGGTTTTCAAATGGCCATACATTTTATCTTCATAGGCCGGCACGAGGTCTGCGATGGGCGTGCCAGTGGCCGCCGACAGAATCGACAACAAGTTCGATACCCCAGGTTTCTCTTCAACATCGAAGTAAATGCGCGCTTGCTCGTCAGAATCGGTGACCGCACGCTTAAGCTTCTTGGTAATTTTCTTTGGCTCTTCAAGCAGGCCAATAAAGTTATTGGGGTTCTCATCCGACTTTGACATTTTCTTCAGCGGATCTTGCAAACTCATCACCCGAGCGCCCACTTCAGGAATGAACGGGTCAGGAATGGTGAACACATCGCCGTAGATGTTATTGAAACGCGTCGCAACGTCGCGGGCGAGTTCCAAATGTTGCTTCTGATCGTTACCGACTGGTACTTGGTTGGCTTGGTACAACAAAATATCTGCGGCCATCAAAGCTGGGTAAGTAAACAAGCCAGCGTTGATATTGTGCGCATGACGATCCGACTTATCTTTGAACTGCGTCATACGGTTGAGCTCGCCCATTTGGGTGTAGCAGTTCAGTACCCATGCCAATTGCGCATGCTCTGGCACATGCGATTGTACGAAGATGGTGCTCTTGTCAGGATCCAAACCACACGCCATGTACAGAGCAAGTCCATCTAAAGTTGCTTCACGCAGCTTTTCTGGCTCTTGGCGCACCGTAATCGCATGCAAGTCCACCAGCATAAACCGGCAGTCATGAGTCTCTTGCATACGTACCCACTGGCGTAGCGCACCAATGTAGTTACCAATCGAAAGTTGTCCAGATGGCTGACAGCCGCTTAATACAATGGGTTGACTCATGATAATTTCCGTTACTTCACTTATTTTAATTAACTTTGGCAAGCTCGGCGCGCATTTCGGTAATCACCTGCGCATAGTCGGCTTGATTGAAAATGGCCGAGCCGGCGACAAACATATCAGCGCCTGCAGCCGCGATTTCGGCAATGTTATCGGTTTTCACGCCACCGTCAATTTCCAGACGAATGTCAAAGCCACTGGCATCAATACGCTGCCGCGCTTCACGCAGTTTATCGAGCGTTGCTGGGATAAACTTTTGACCGCCAAAGCCCGGATTAACCGACATTAAGAGCACCACGTCGATCTTGTCCATCACATAATCAAGGTAATGCAATGGCGTTGCTGGGTTAAAGACTAAGCCCGCCTTACAACCGTGGTCGCGAATTTGTTGCAAACAGCGATCAACATGTGTTGCTGCTTCTGGATGAAAGGTAATGATCGAAGCGCCAGCGTTAGCGAACTCATCGATCATACGCTCCACCGGCTGGACCATTAAGTGCACGTCAATGGGTGCACTGATACCGTAGTCGCGGAGCGCCTTACATACCATCGGCCCAATCGTTAGATTCGGCACGAAATGATTATCCATCACATCAAAGTGCACCATATCAGCACCGGCTTTAAGTACCGCGTCAACTTCTTCGCCCAGCCGCGCAAAATCTGCGGACAAAATAGAAGGTGCGATAAGGAAATCTGCCATAATGTTCTCCGATGCTGTGAAGATGAACCAACTGCGACGCAAGCTGCGTAGAAAGTGCACTAGTGTACCAGACCTAAGAGCGCTTGCCAGCGAAAAAAATGCGCTAAAGCGCTTGGCAACAGCACCTATTTGCTGCTAAATTGTACGTAATTCACACAATTTGTGTAGGAGTGTCGAACGTGACAATGCACGTTGCTAAAACCACCATACAGAAAGCAAAACAGCACAAGAAAGCCGTTTCGGGATTCTTGGTGGCTGGCTTATTTGTATCGATGGCGATGTTTAGTAATGACGGCACTGGTTCAATCACCACTTCCGAAGAAGCATGCAAGCAACTGCTCAACAACGCTGAGCAACCAACCGCTGTGCAGCAATGTGTTAGCGCTCAGCCAGCAAAAGATTTAAGCTGGGCGAGTTGGTTCGGTGGTGGTAGTCGTTCAACCCAGTTTCACTTCCTCGATTTGTTCGAGCTGCTATTTGGCAGTAACGAGCAACAATCTAATCAATACGGCAGCAGCAAGAAAGTTAGTCTCTAAGTATGAGCGCTAACCAGCCCAACTTCTTTAGCGTCATCGTGAGTGTGCTTGCCGCACTTTTTGGTGTGCAAACAGAACAAAATCGGCAACGCGATTTTAGCAAGGGCCATCCTGGTATTTTTATTGCGGTTGGCGTCTTCTTTATTGTCCTGTTCGTGGCGACACTCTTGTTGGTCGTTAACTTAGTATTGCCTTAGCTCGTCAAGCCCCCATTTGCCAAACCTAAGGGCGGCTCAAAGTGCCGCCCCAGCTTGTTCGAGAGACTCGATACCTGAATGGCGCAGCAAAGCTTCAACTTCAGGTTCGCGACCACGAAACGCTTTGAATAAATCCATCGCATCGCGGGTACCGCCGCGCTCCAAAATCGCGCGTAAGAAATCTTGACCCACTTCACGATTGAAAATGCCTTCTTCTTCAAAGCGACCAAAGGCATCGGCCGAAAGCACCTCAGCCCATTTGTAACTGTAATACCCAGCGGCATAACCACCGGCAAAGATGTGGCCAAAACTGTGCTGGAAACGGTTGTATGCAGGTGGCTTGCGGACCGCCACTTGCTCACGAACTTGGTCCAGAATGGCCTGAATTTGATCCCCTTGCTGTGCGTCGTAATCGCGATGAATCAACAAGTCGAACAGACTAAATTCAAGTTGTCGAACCATCTGCATGGCCGACTGAAAGTTACGGGCAGCGAGCATGCGGTCGAGCATTGCTTGCGGTAGCGGTGCACCTGTTTCATAGTGCCCTGAAATAATAGCTAGCGCTTCCGGCTCCCAGCACCAGTTTTCTAGGAACTGTGACGGCAGTTCAACCGCATCCCACGCCACACCATTGATACCTGATACACCAGCGACATCCACTTTGGTGAGCATATGATGCAAGCCATGACCAAATTCATGAAATAACGTCAGCACCTCGTCGTGGGTAAACAATGCCGGCTTGTCACCCTGCGGCTTATTAAAGTTGCAGGTCAGATAGGCTACCGGCAGTTGCAACTGCGCGCTGTTGGTGATGCGACGTACGGCACATTCAGCCATCCAGGCGCCGCCACGCTTACCGCTGCGGGCATAGAGATCGAGGAAGAAACTACCACGTTGTTCGCCGTTACTATCGGTAATGACAAAGTAGCGCACATGCTCATGATAACGAGAAGGTGGCGTTGCTTCGTTAACCTGCATACCAAATAGGCTTTCAACCACGCTGAATAGCCCTTTCAATACTTGCCCCTCAGGAAAGTACGGGCGCAATTCTTCGTCGGAGATAGCGTATTTTTGTTGCTTCAGCTTTTCGCTGAAATACGCAACATCCCACGCCTCTAGCTCGGTTACACCATGTTCTTTAGCGGCAAACTCAACCACTTCTTGGTAATCTTGCTGCGCTTGCGGCAACGAACGCGCAGCTAAATCGTGCAGGAAGCTTTCAACTTGCGTCGGTGATTCGGCCATTTTGGTTGCCAAACTCAGCTCTGCGTAGTTACTAAAGCCGAGCAATTGCGCAAGTTCATGTCGTAGCGCTAAGGTTTCAGCCATCACTTTCGTGTTGTCATACTGGCCGGCCTGCGGACCTTGCTCTGACGCGCGTGTGGTGAATGCTTGGTACATGACCTTACGCAATTCACTGTCGTCGGCGTACATCATGACTGGCAAATAACTTGGTATCGACAAGCCAAAGCGCCAGCCTTGCTGCTCATTTTCTTCTGCGGCACTGGCGGCGGCCGCAATAGCGCTCTCTGGGAGGCCTCGCAGGCGTTGCTCATCGGTCACCAAATAGTGCCAACCATCAGTCGCATCCAACAAGTTATTACTAAACTGTGAGGCTAAATCCGAAAGACGCGTTTGAATCGCTGCGTAACGTTGTTTTTGCTGTTGCGGAAGGGCGACCCCTGACAATTTAAAATCACGCAACGTGTCGCTAACGACTTTTCGTTGCGCTTCGCTTAATTGGGCAAATTCAGCGCTCTCTGCCAGTGCTTGAAACGCTTGGTATAAGCCTTCGTGCTGCCCGACATAAGTGCCGTAATCACTGAGCATAGGCAAGCAAGCGTCATGGGCTTCGCGCAATTCCGCAGAGCTGACCACGGCATTTAAATGCGACACCGGTGACCAACTCCGTTCCAACAGATCATCGACCTCTTCCAACGGCGCAACTAAGCCTTGCCATGAATAGTCGCCGCGCTCGAGCACTTGCTCGATTGTGCTTTTACACGCCGCAATACGCTGCTCAATAGCAGGTACAATATGCTCCGGTTGAATGTCAGCAAAAGGCGGTAAATGGTAATCGCTCAATAAAGGGTTTTGACTCATGCGGCTTCCTCTTGAATAATGCGCTGTGTAAGTACTCTACAGCAGATGTTTGGCCGAAGTTCAATTTTTCAAGGCGGCAACTGCCCAAACAGGACAACAATAACCATGAAACTGAGTCACATTGCCAGCAAGCACATGCGAAATACTTTATACGCAGGTCTCGCACTCTTAAGTTTAGCCGGTTGTAGTAACATCAGCGCGCCGCCAGCCAGCGACAGCTCCAGCACGACGAACCGAACAGGTGAAGCACTGACGCTGCCAGCGCTCTATACCGAGTCGACCTATCATGCCGGCGGTGTGCCGCCAACACGCTGGCTGAGCGACGGTAGCGGTTACACCACGTTAGAGCCAAGCGCGACCTCTGCTGGCGATGACTTAGTGCGCTATCACCCCGAAACGCAGGCCCGCGATGTGCTGATCACTGCGGCTGAGTTAACGCCTGACGGGCAAGACGCACCGCTTTCTTTGGCCGACTATCACTGGTCGAGCGATGGCAGCAAACTGCTTATTTTCACCAACACGAAGCGCTCATGGCGTACCCACACCTTAGGCGACTACTGGGTGTTTGATCTCAATTCGCGTGAACTACAGCAACTCGGCGCATTTGCCGAGCCTTCAACCTTGCAGTTCGCCAAGTTCGACCCACAGGCGCAACGCGTAGCCTACGTGGTTAACAACAACATTTACGTTGAAGCCTTGGCTTCTGGAACAGTGTCGGGAAAAGTGACGCAACTTACCCATGACGGTAACGATACCATCGTTAACGGTACCTTCGACTGGGTCAACGAAGAAGAATTCTTTTTGCGCGATGGCTTTCGTTGGAGTCCAGACGGCGAGCATATTGCGTATTGGCAACTCGATACCGAGGGTACGCCCGTCTTCACCATGATCAACAACACTGATGCGCTTTACCCGACCCTGAAGACGTTCCCGTATCCAAAAGTTGGTGAGACCAACGCTGCCATGCGTATTGGCGTCATGGATGCTGACGGTGGCGATACCACCTGGATGAAGGTACCGGGTGATCCGCGCCAGCATTACTTAGTGCGCATGCAATGGGCAGGTAACTCTGAGCAGTTATTGATCCAGCAGCTCACGCGTTCGCAAGCCATCAATAAAACCTTTGTTGCCGATGCTAGCAACGGAGCGGTCAATGAACTCTTGCGTGAAACCACCGAAAGCTGGGCCGAGTATGTCGACGATGTTCAGTTTCTCGAGAACGGCGACTTTACTTGGTTGAGTGAACGCAGTGGTTATCGCCACATCTATCGCGTCGACCGCGATAGCGGACGCTTGAATGCGATTACCCGCGGTAACTGGGACGTCGTCGAAGTTCTGCAGATCAACGAACAACAAGGCTGGGTTTACTTTATTGCGTCGCCAGAAACGCCGCTTGAGCGCTATCTGTTCCGCGCCAGCTTAGATGGCTCAGGCAAACTCGAGCGACTCACACCTGCGCAGCCAGGCTCACACAGCTATCAACTTTCCGCCAATGCGGACTATGCTGTGCACACCTATTCAAATGTTCAGCAGGTCCCGCAAGTCGATATGGTGAGCCTACCCGACCACCAGCAAATTCGCATGATCAAAGACAATGCTTCGGCGCAACAGGCGTTCAATGCGCTTGCTAAGGGTAGTTTTGAGTTTTTCCGTGTCCCCGCGCGCGATGGCTTGCAGCTCGATGGCTTTTTAATGAAACCTGTCGACTTCGATCCAACGAAAGAGTATCCCATTGTTTTTTATGTCTACGGCGAACCTTGGGGACAAACGGTCAGCAATAGCTGGGGCGGCGAACGCTTCCTTTGGCATACCTACCTTACGCAACAAGGGTACATTGTCGCTTCCATCGATAACCGCGGAACTAAATCACCGCGCGGGTTTGAATGGCGACGCTCAATCTACAAGAACCTTGGTGTGATCACCGTGCGCGACCAGTACGATGCGTTGCAAGCCATGCTTGAGCGTTGGAGCTTCATTGACGAAGAACGCGTCGGTATTTGGGGGCATAGTGGTGGTGGTTCGCAAACCTTGAATGCATTGTTCCGTTATCCAGAGCATTATCATGTGGGGCTAGCACTAGCACCGGTACCCGACTTGACGTTGTATGACACCATTTATCAGGAGCGCTACTCAGGGTTGTTGCCGGAGTCGGCAGAACGCTATAAAGAAACCTCTGCCATTACCCACGCTGAAAACTTACAAGGTGATTTGCTGTTAGTACACGGCACCGGTGATGACAACGTCCACTTTCAAGGCTCAGAGCGTTTGGTTAACGAGCTCATCAAACATAGCAAGCAGTTCGAGTTCTTCGCTTATCCGAACCGTACCCATGGCATCCGTGAAGGCGAGGGAACTACCCTGCACTTGCGCACCATGATGACTGAGTTTTTAACAGAACACCTACCTACCGGCGCTCGTTAAGGCGCCTCAACGTAATCCAAATAGGCTTCGTTCAGCACGGTCATGCCGTGCTGACGAAGCCACTGTTCAGCCTCTTGATAATCGTTAGAGTGTTTGGCCACAAGTTGCCAAAACCGCGCGCTATGGTTGAATTCCTGCAAGTGACACAGCTCGTGAATCACTACATTACGCACGACCCATTCGGGTGCCAACCAAAGCTTCCAGCTGAATTTAAGTTCACCACGACGGTTGCAATGCCCCCACTTGCTGGAGAAACTGCCCACACTCCAGGTTTTCGGTTGTAGGGCATGATCGGCTGGCCATAGGTCGAAAAAGTCATCAAGCCAGTCTTGCGCTTGCTGGCAGTACCACTTACGAATCAATTCTCGTGGTTCCTTTGCGGGATTACTGCGCGGTGTCACGGTTGCCATAAGATCGTCCCCACGACGCTGACATGATTTACGCGTTGCCTTACCAACCACCAACTGCAGTGGCTGCCCCAACCAGCGCAAACGTTCGCCGTTCGCCCATTGACGCGGTGCTAAGTTAGCAAGAACTTCGCGCTGTTTTGTCAAGTGTCGCTCAATCCACGCCTGCTTCGTCTGCACAAAGGCATACACCTGCCGTTCCGGCATATGTTGCGGCGCCTGCACCACCACTTCACCATCACGAACTTTAATCGCAACAGAACGACGACGGCGGCTGCGTTGAATTGAATAGATTGCACTCATCGGTTTTTTCAGCTCAAGGTTTGACCCAGTTACGTTGCACACTCAGGCATTTTGAGTGATCATACTGCCTTTCTATTTTCCAAGATTAGCATGTTACAGGAGTACAACGCATGACTCGACATTACGATTATTTAGCCATCGGTGCTGGCAGCGGCGGTATTGCCTCAGCCAACCGCGCAGCAATTCGTGGCGCAAAGGCCGCAGTAATTGAAGCGAAAGCCGTTGGTGGTACTTGCGTGAATGTCGGCTGCGTCCCGAAAAAAGTCATGTGGTATGGTGCGCACATTGCCGAAGCCATCAAGTACAGTGAAGCCTACGGCTTTGACTTACAGCAAAATGGCTTTGATTGGAGTACGTTAGTGCGCAATCGTGAAGCCTATATTGAGCGTATCCACGGTGGCTACAAACGTGGCTTTGAAAGTAACGGCGTTGAATACATTGAAGGCTTTGCTCGCTTTGTTGATAAAAATACCGTTGAAGTGAATGGCGAGCAAATCACTGCCGACCACATCACTATTGCTGTCGGTGGTCGCGCAATCATTCCAAGTTGCGAAGGTGCTGAGTACGGTATCGATTCCGACGGTTTCTTTGCCTTAGAAGAGCGTCCGAACAAAGCTGTCGTAGTCGGTGCGGGTTATATCGCTGTCGAAATCGCCGGCGTGCTGCATGCACTTGGTTCAGATAGTCATTTGCTGGTACGTCGTGATCGCCCCTTGCGCTATTTTGACGAAGATATTACCGAAGCTCTCCTTGAACGTCTTGCGCAAGACGGACCAACGTTGCACACCAACACCGTCGTGCAAAAAGTAGTCAAAGGCGAAAATGGCTTACTCACTATTCACACCGAAACCGGCGACACTATCGAAGGTGTCGACTGCTTGGTGTGGGCCATTGGTCGCGAGCCGGCAACCGACAAGATCAATCTTGAAGCAGCTGGCGTCGAAGTCGACCCAGTTGGTTTTATTCGCACAGATAAGTATCAAAACACCAATATTGAAGGCATTTACGCTGTCGGCGATATCACTGGCGAAGCACAGCTGACACCAGTTGCTATTAAGGCTGGACGTTTGCTTGCAGAACGCTTATTCAATCCCGATTTGCCCGACGCGCACATGGATTACACGCAAATCCCTACGATTGTGTTCAGTCATCCACCGATTGGTACCGTGGGACTTACTGAGGTTGAAGCGGTGGCTAAATATGGCGAAGGCAATGTCAAAGTGTATCGGTCAAAATTTGCGGCCATGTACAATGCCGTGACGCCTCACCGTGCCCTAAGCACCTTCAAGTTAGTCTGCACTGGTCCAGAGGAAAAAGTCGTCGGCATCCACGGCATTGGTGAAGGCATGGACGAAATACTGCAAGGTTTCGCCGTGGCTATGAAAATGGGCGCAACGAAAGCTGACTTTGATGCAACTGTAGCCTTGCACCCAACCAGCGCAGAAGAGTTTGTTACGCTACGTTAGAACCTAAGTAATTTGTGTTTGAACCTTCAAAAGCAGCTGTCTCAGCTGCTTTTGTTCGTTCTGGCTTAAGCCTGACATTACATGCTCAGCGAGCTGAAAACGTTGCGTGGTGATGGTATCGATCAAACCTTTGCCGTCAGCAGTTAATGCCAATAAACGTGAACGGCGGTCTTCTTGTGCATGGGTACGGGTTAATAAACCACGTTTAATCAGCCGATCACAGCACAAGGTTAACGCCCCTGAGGTAATACGTACTTCTTCCAACAATAAGCTAGGTGTTGCTTGATAAGGTTCGCCTTGGCGGCGCAAACAGGCCAGTACATCATGCTCTCGCTGACTTAAACCCGCCTCCTTAAGTGCCACATCGCCCATATCTTCGAGGTTAGCAGCAACGCCCAATAGACAACCGACCAAAGCAGCTTCATGCACGGATAAGTCGGGGCGCTGCGTTTGCCATTGTTTGGTTACGCGCGCAAGCAATTCGGGAAAGCGATTAAGGTTGTTTATTGGCACATCGGTATCCAGATTTAGACTTTGCGCAAAGATTATGCGCTTCACGCAAAGTCCGCAAGTGCTGAATTAGTCTTTCGCCAATTGAAAAGCTAAAGCAACTTCGTGTCCACTCCCGGCGAATCTCGGATCGTAGCGCCACTTCTGTAACGCTGCCACGGCGGCCGCATCAAATGTTCCAGCAGGCGTAGCATCGACAACTTCAATATCTGCAACTTTACCGTCGTCAGTAATCGTAAAACGCAAGGTGACTTGACCTTCAATTCCCTGCTCAGCAGCTTCCATGGGATAACTCGGGCTGACCCGAATAATTGGCGTGGCCTGTGCATCGCTCTTTACTTCAGCTAATGCCGATGCTTGCCAAACACTTAGCAACGCTAAACCTAAGGCTAAAGCAGATAGTAACGGCCAGTAACGTAATGGTTGCGTCGAAGTGAGTTGTTGAATACGTTCTTTCATAGCTTGTTTTGCTCCGTAATGATAGAGATAAGGGTCTAACTGCACCCGCGTTGATGTCGTAGCCGCAACCTGTAGCAACGTGTGACCATAACGAACACGCTGTGGCGGCGAAACTTGAGCAAGTATGACTGCGTCACAAGCGAGTTCTTGGTCACAACGAAACCGGCGGTAGCACAACCAAGCTACTGGATGAAACCAAAAAATCATGCAAAGTATGAAGGCGACTATATTGGCCACGGTATCACCGCGGCGCCAATGGTGTTGTTCGTGTTTTAAGATGAGGCGTCTTTGCTGCGCATCAAACCGCTGACTGAAATCGGCCGGCAGAAATAACGTTGGCCGCAACACTCCTGCGATCGCTGGGCCGCCGCCCGAAGCGATTCTGACGATACGTAGGTTACCGCAGCGCCAATACTGATTTACCCGCGGCCAACGTAATAGGAAAGCGCTAAGCGCAAGCACGAAGCCCGCTGACCAAATGATGCTCAATACATTGGTCGGAGCTGGAACAGTGAGGTTCTCGAATTGCTGCGAGGGATCGATAACAAACCGCAACGACGAAATAGCGTCGGCAAATGGCCACCAGCTTTGCGGCAGCAACACCGCCAGTAAAAGAATAGGCACGACTGCCCATAAACTATAGAGGCTAACCGCACCTAGCTTTTGCAACAGCCAGCGGTGTCCCACTAAACGCAAAGCGCCAACCACCACAAGCACTAAACTCGCTTCACTCAGCCACTCAATCATGCTGTTGCTCCTGTTCAAGCTTGGCTAACAAGGCTTTAAGCTCAGCAATATCATCTTGGCTCAAGTTGTCAGCATCGGCGAAACTGGCGACCAAAGGTGCGACTTTGCCCGAGAACAGACGTTTAACAAAATGCTGTCCCGCGTGTCGTTGGTAATCACTTTGTGCAATCGTGGGTTGATACAGGTAGGCGCGCCCTTGTTGTTGATAATCAAGAGCACCTTTTTGCACAAGGCGGTTGAGCATCGTCTTGATGGTTTTTGCTTGCCAATCAGAAGTGTGTTGCAAGCGCTCGACGATGGCAGCCGCAGGTAAGGGTGCTTCGTGCCAAAGCACTTTCATAACTTCAAGTTCAGCGTTGCTAATCTCAATCATGGGACAGACCTTTGATTACATTTGTAATCATAAGGATTACAGCTGTAATCTAATCTGTCAAACTTTTTTCTTTGGTCGTTCGGTTGGATTAGCATCCACGGTCATGGATAAAATGCGTGATAGGTGGCTATAAGGCATTCCAGTCTCGTCATGCCATGTATTAAAAGCTTGTTGTACCTGCATGAGTCCACGCTGGCTATTCTCGCTGGCATCTAACAACTTATGGTTACGTAGCGCGGTCAACACATCGGGCGAGAGAACATAGCCGTCCCAACCCACCCGGCGTAAAAAGTGTTGCGCCGTCGCCCCACCCAAACGTGAGCCATGCTTCTTAAAGTAGGTCAGCAGTTGAGCTTGCTGGGATGAAGGATACTGCGCAATAAATTCGCCGAAACTGCCGTATTCTTCAGTAATTTCAACGATCATGCGGGCATTTACCGGAACGGCTTCAATCTTCTGCCAGTTACGAATAATGCGTGTATCATCAGCCAGTTGCTCAAGTCGTTCGGGGGGAACTTGTTGCCAATAGACGGGCACGAAACCACTAAAAGCTTCTTCAAACCCAGCCCACTTGGCGTCAATAATACGCCAGACAAAGCCAGCACGAAAAATTCCGCGCGTCATTTCCGCTAGGTAGTATGCATCGCTTTGCGCACGCAGTTCGTCCGTCGACCGTACCTTAGGCAAGCGCGCATGCACTTCTTGCTTACCTTTACGCGCGACTGCGCGATCGTAAAAATAGGAGAATTTCACACCGTACCTCGTTACTTCGCAAGGCTAACCCTGTCGTTTAGCTAGCTTAGAGCGATTTAGTTGTGGTACTTTCAGCATAACCGAACCCCAAAGTTGGATGCGAATGTTTTTACTTATTGTTTTTGCTTTCATCGCGATAGGTGTCTCATTTATCTGTTCTGTACTCGAAGCAGCGTTGTTGTCGATCACGCCGAGCTATATCGCACAACAAAAGGCAACCAAGCCCAGGTTACATAAGCAACTGCAGCGACTCAAAGCCAACATCGATCGCCCTCTCGCAGCCATACTAACCTTAAACACTATTGCCCATACAGTCGGTGCTGCCGGCGTCGGTGCACAAGTGGGGGTGGTGTTTGGTGACGGCTATCTCGCTGTCGCTTCAGCCGTCATGACAGTCTTGATCCTCTTACTATCAGAGATCATTCCCAAGACGATTGGCGCAAAGTTTTGGCGGGGTCTGGCGCCAGTGCTCCCGCCGACACTCAACTTCATGATTATCAGCTTAAAGCCGTTTATTTGGCTCTCAGACCAAATCACTAAGCGTATTGGCGGTGAGTCACACGATATCGATGTACGTAACGAGATTAAGGCGCTCGCCATTGTCGGCAACGAGCAAAACGTCATCGACAATGACGAAAAACGCGTAATCAGTAATATTCTCGATTTGCATGCTATCAAGGTCAGTAAAGCAATGACCCCCCGTACCGTCAGTGAATCGGTTCCTCCCGACTGCACCGTCGCCGAGTTTTTGGAACAAGTCAAAGCTATGCCCTACTCGCGTTTCCCCGTTATTGACGCTGACGAGGTCCCCCACGGTCTGATTCTTCGTAACGAAGCACTAGAGTCACACCGCGAAGAAAAAATTAGTACGCTGGTGCGTGACGTCGAGGTGTTATCACCTTCAGTCGATTTAGAAAGCGCGCTTACACGGTTTTTGGAGACGCGTCAGCACATGGCTGTGGTCTATGATGAGCACGGAACCTGGTTAGGCGTGATCACGCTCGAGGACATCATCGAAACAATTCTGGGGCAGCCCATTATGGACGAGACCGACACGGTACCAAGCCTCCGTCGCTATGCAAAGCAACGCTGGGGCCAACGTATAAAAGCCGAAGAAGAGTAGCCTTTAAAACTTTGTTACAAAGCTCCTGTAACATTTACGTTCAAACGCTCCACACTCAAAACCTTAAGCTCTAAACTCATTGGTGTACTTTTTCATTTCACGAGCTAAGAGCAACAGACCATGAAACGATTACTGTTAAGTAGTGCGATCAGTTTGGCCCTCCTCAGTGGTTGTAGCACCCAAACAACACAACCCGAGCAGACCACAAGCGTCGAAAAGGCCCAAGCGACAGTTGTAAAGTCTCCAAACGACGACCGTCAGTACCGCGTGATTACCCTGCCTAACCAACTCGAAGTTATGTTGGTTTCGGATCCGAGTACTGAAAAATCTGCAGCATCATTGAGTGTCGGCGTAGGCTTACTGCAAGACCCTATGACCCAACAAGGGATGGCGCATTATCTCGAGCACATGTTGTTCTTGGGTACCGAAGACTATCCAGACACCAAAGGCTACTCTGAGTTCATGACTGCAAACGGCGGCTCACAGAACGCCTACACGTGGCTCGATATCACCAACTATATGTTTAGCGTCAACAACGACGCGGTCGATGAAGCGCTCGACCGTTTCTCTGACTTTTTTAAAGCACCGATGCTTTATCCGGAATACACCGACAAAGAGAAGAACGCGGTCAATGCCGAGTGGTCTATGCGTCGCGAAATGGACTTTTTCGGTCAATTTAAACTGGCGCGCAACCTGCTTGGCGATCACCCAGCCAACCGTTTTTTGATTGGTAACCTTGAATCGTTAGGCGACAAAGAAGGTAGCCAGTTGCACGCTGAAACCGTCGACTTCTATGAACGCTACTACTCAGCCAACATTATGAAGGTTGCACTGCTTGGCAATCAGTCTCTCGCCGAGTTAGAAGCATTAGCACGCAAGCACTTCAGCGAGATCGAGAACCAAGCCATCGCTGAGCCTGAGGTAACGACGACGCTTAATTTCGAAGAAGTCGGCGGCAAGCGCATTCACTATGTGCCGAATCAAGACATCAAACAATTACGCCTTGAATTCATCATCGATGACAACAGTGACGAGTTTGCCGTAAAGCCTAATCAATTCATTTCTTATTTGATCGGCTCCGAAATGCCAGGTACACCCGCATTTGTTCTTAAAAATAGCGGCATGATTTCAAGTCTTAATGCCTCGGCAAGCCCAACCTATTACGGCAACTACGGCGCACTCTCAATTGACGTGAACCTCACCGATGCCGGTATGCAAAATCGTGAAATGATCACGGCAATGCTGTTGCAGTACATCGAACTCATTAAGGCCCAAGGCGTTGATGCAAAGTACTACGATGAAATCAAAACCAGCTTGGACAACCAGTTCCGATTCTTAGAAAAATCAGATGAATTTGGCTATGTGTCTAATCTCGCTGAAGCCATGCAGAACGTTCCCGCAAGTATGGCCATTGCCGCTCCGTATCATTACGAGCGCTTTGATGCTGACGCTATTCGTAATGTTCTGGACCAGCTGACGCCGGAGCGTTTACGCATTTGGTATGTGAGCAAGCAAGAACCGCACGATAGCGAACTGCATTACTATGACGGTAAGTACAAAGTGGTCGATATCAGTGCTGAAGAGCAAGCCAACTGGCAGCAAGCACTCAACATTCCACTGCAGTTACCCGCAGTCAATAACATGTTGCCAGAAAATTTCGACATCGTTGCCGAAACGCAGCGTGACAAGCCGGAAGTGGTCGTGGAACAAGACGGTATTCAAGCTTGGCACTATCCGAGTAAAGATTTCGCCGATCAGCCGCGCGGCTGGATGAATATCCACATGAATTACCCTTCAGCACTCACTTCAGCGAAGGCGGATGTACTGTTAGCGCTGTGGCGCGATTTGTTCACGCTGCAACAAAGTGCACTTGCCACGGAAGCAGGCATCGCTGGCATGAACATGAACTTATCAGCTGGCACAGGTTTAACGTTACGCGTCGGTGGTTTTACCGATAAACAAGCAGTCTTACTTGAAAAAGCACTTGCAGGTTTACACGTAGAAGTTGATGAGCAAGGCTTTGCACAAGCCATCGATCGCTATGTCCGCGCGCTACAAAATCAAGGCAAGCAATTTCCGTTCTACCAAGCCTTCGGCGCCTATAACAAGCTGATTCGTGAAGGTAACTTTAATTCAGCTACGTTAATTGCTACAGCTAAAGAACTCCAGCCAAGTGACCTTGAAAGCTTCATGCAAGAGTTCCTGCAGGACAACCACACTCGTATCTTTGCGTTCGGCAACTACAATCAAGCCGCACTCGAAAATGTGGTCAGCAAAGTAGCGCAAGCATTGCCCGAAGATCGTAAAAACTTCGCCTACCGTAGCGCTGCATTCTGGCGTCCACAGCTAGGTAACACACTGGTTTGGCAAGAAAATATCGATGTTTCCGATGTCGGCTTGATCGATGTGAAGGTGAACCCTACGCCAGGCTACGCAACCTATGCGGCAGCGACGGTACTGAAAGATCATTTTAGCAATGTTGCTTTCGATCGATTACGTACTGAAGAACAGCTCGCTTATGCTGTGGGGGGCACCGCGACGCGGTTAGATGACTACACTGGATTCGCCATGTACATCCAAACGCCAGTTAAAGATGCTGCGGCAATGCAAGCACGCTTTGACGCTTTCCGTGATGAATATGCCGCTGTCCTTGCCGAGATCACAGAAGAGGAATTTGCGCAACTCAAGGCTAGTACTTTGGTCACCTTAAAAGAACCGCCAAAGAACATGTCGGAAGAAGCCGCGCCGTTATTGAGTGATTGGTATCGCGAGGAATTCGATTTCGACAGCAAGCAGCAATTGATTGCGGCGGTAGAAGAGGTCACCTTAGCTGATGTACAGGCCTTCTATCAGGAGACGATGTTAAATCCTGATGCGGCACGTATTAACGTACAAATGCGTGGCACTAAGTTTGTCGAACAACCGTTTGCAAACTTTGCCGAGCAAACTAAGGTTGAAAGCTTAGCTGAATTCCATAAGGCAATGGAAAAACAGTAATCAAATCTTAAGGTAACTGCGGGAGCAGCGTTGGGGGCACAATTTCATGTGCTCCCAATTGCGCTCCCGTTTTTTTAGTCGATTTCTCTCACATCACCCTGCTGCGAACGTGACCGCTTAATGCTCGGTCGACCGCGCTCTACCCGCTCGGGTTTCTGGACCGCAGGCTTTTGTGCTACCGGTCTTTGTACGACTGGTCTTTTTGCCTCTGGTCTTTTTGCCTCTGGTCTTTGTGCTACCGGCCTTTGTACCGCAGGTCGCTGCTTAGGTTCGAAACGCGGCTGCTGTGGTGTCATGCGCTTTTCGGGCTTAGTGGCAAAACGCGGTTCTTGTCGCACAACACGTTGCTCAGGCCGCGGCTCGAGTCGTGGCTGTTGTCTTACCACCGGCTGCCGAGGCTTGGCCTCGATATGCGGTTTTTGACGAACCACTGGATCAACAGGCTTCTGTTCAACACGCGGCTGTTTGTTACGCACTAACCGCGGTTGCGCTTCGGCTTCCAGTAACCGGCGACGCAATTCAACCTGCGGCGGTCGTTTTTCACGCACCGGCTTCTGTACAACGTGGCCGGGGCCGCCGTCAGGCTTAAACTGAGGAGGGTTACGCACTAAGTCACGATGACGGTAATCGACATTGCGACGATGGCGCGGGTCATGCCGCCAACGATCCCCATCTCCTGGGCGCGGGCGATAGAAGTCACGGCGATGACGACGATCGCGATCGCGGTCATGATAGTGGTGGTGATGAATAACTACATAGCGATTACGCCAGTAAAAGTCACTATAGAAATACCAACTCGGAACGTTGTACGAGAGCGTCCAACGGATGCCATGTCCAAAGCTTACAGAAACGCCAAAGCCATCCCAATAAACAGGGGGACGATGGTGCCACCAAGAGCCATAGACATATCGGCTGTCGTATACTGGGACATACACATATTCACGCCGCACCGTTTCAATACGAATCGCTTCACGTTCACGTTGCACCGCAATGCGCTCGTCGCTACGTAGGTTCCCTGCAGCGTATGCACGGTCACGCAACACTTGAATACTCGCAAGTACATCTTCTTGCTGTGCGAGAAACGCTTCGCCAATGGCTTGCGTCCATTCAAGATCTTCACTCATACGTTTAAGCACATCTGGCGTTGCCACCAATGCTTTGACACTTGGGTCCCAATCTTTGTTATCGGCGGCAGTTAGCAAACGCTCACTGGATAAACGCTGATTCTGCTGCACCCAGCGATCCGCTTGAATAACTTCTAAAGGATAGGTTGCCGCAATCAAGATGTGCGAAAGCAAACTATCGGGATACAGTGCAATTGGCGCGAGCATGCGATCGAGGTCGGCGCGCTGATACACCCCATCAACAGCATAGGCTGTGTAGTTTTCAGTGGTGGTTGCGTAGGCTTTTGGTACCGTAGTACAACCCACGGAAGCTGCTAAAGCCAAGGACACAACACTTAACTTCAACAACGGGATTTTGGCTGATTTTAACTGTCTCATTGACTGTCTCATAAGAGCGCCTCCGTTTGTTGGATGGTCTGCACCATCACTATCAGTATAGACGCTGCCATGCGCTTTATCGTGACGGCGGTTTCGTAAAGGGAATGTAAAGAAGTGTTTCTTAGTGGCAGAAAAAAGCCGCTCGATGGAGCGGCTTTGATTAGGTAGCAGTGAGTGCTTTTTATTCAATACCAAGTTCTTTCAAGAGGTTATCAGCATTATCCACATGCTGCATTTGCCACAGCATAAAGCGACTGTCGACTTGAATTGAACGCGTATTATCAATATTGAAATCCCAATCCGAAATAATCGAATCTAAAGTGCCATCAAAAGCTAAGCCAACCAGTTCTGCCTTACCGTTCAGTACCGCTGAACCTGAGTTGCCCCCGGTGATATCCAGGGTCGCTAAGTAGTTCACCGGCACCGAATCAAGGCTCTCAACATAGTAGTCACCATAGTCTTTAGCGGCTATCGCATCGAGCTGTTCCTGCGGAGCATTAAATTCACCTTCACCAGTGGCTTTCTCTTGAATGCCACGTAAAGTGGTGAATGCGGTCCATGCGGTACCATCGTAGGTGCCGTGATCACGCCCTGTAACAGTTCCATAGGTGACACGTAACGTGCTGTTCGCATCGGGGTAAACCGCTTCGCCCTGTTCATTCATGAAGGCAATTTTTGCTTTCATGTAATTGGCATAAGCTTCTTGGATTTTACCTGACAGCTCTTCGCTCTTATCCTGCTCGGCTTCTTGCTGAGGAAAGAGCTCTACGGCTGCTTGCACAAAAACATCTTGGCTATCAGCGAACTGACTAGGCTTAGCCGCCAACAACTCATTGCGAGTATCCAGCTCGGTTAAGTCAGTATTGGCATACCAAGATGAAATCAGTTCACGTAGCTCGGCATCGCTCATGTCGGCTTGAATACCGAGTGCAGCATCGAACTTCGCATCACGCTGCGCCGCTGGCACCTGCAAGTAATTTTTCAGATTATAAAAATCTAAAGCTTGCTCGACACTAGTATCGAAGCTGCGGTCAAGACCTGCCATATAAGCTTTATAGCGCGGCAAATCACGTTCTTGATAACCAACTTCACGTTCAGCATCAGGTTTGGTTTGTTCTTGGCTCAGCTTATAAAGCGCCTGCGCTACGCCGAGTAAACGAGGCGTTGCTAACGAACGATAATAGTCGCTACGATCACGCTCTTGACGCTCCGCTAACAAGGATTCGATGGCTTGCAGGTCTTCGGCATACACCGCGCGGTTTTCTGCTGACTGAGTTACCCACTCGGTAAGCGCCGCATGCTCAGCTTTTTTACGCTCAAGTAAGTCTGAGTTAGCAAAGCTATCCAACATACCTTGGCGGTTTTTTAGGTAATTGTTCAAGCCCGCTACGCGACTCGCATATTTAAGCTCAGCATCCTTATCATTCGCCGTTTGTGCGGCAATAATGTCCAAGTTATCGCGAAAGCGTTTAACCGTATTCGGATAACTCCAGGCGAAAGTGTTCTCAACTTCACTTGGTAAACGGTGGCGGTTGGTGCGGCCCGGGTAGCCAAGCGCCATCACAAAATCACCCTCGTCCAATGCATCTTGGCTGATCTTCAAATGGAATTCAGGCTCGTAAGGTACGTTTTCCTCGGCGAATTCGGCTGATTCGCCCTCTGGACTTACATAAGCACGATAGAACGAATAGTCACCGGTATGACGCGGCCACATCCAGTTGTCGGTATCACCACCAAACTTGCCGACACCTTCTGCGGGTGCATGTACGAGACGTACATCCTTAATTTCTAACTGTTTAATGAGGTAGTACTCAAGACCGCCATAAAACGATGAGACACTGCATCGGTGACCTTCGTCTTCTTCACAAGCGGCGACAATTTCTTTGTAGTTATTTTCAATCGCATCAACGCGCGCTTTACCTGTCAAAGCTGCCGTTTCGCCATCAATCACTTGGCTAGTCACATTTTCAACAGCTTTTGTCACGTAAATACGTGAGCCAGGTGCTGCCGCAACTTCGTCGGCCATCGTTGCCGCCAAGAAACCATTGGCAAGCAGGTCGTTTTCTGGGGTCGAGTTATAGGCAATGCTGTTATAAACACAATGATGGTTAGTGACGACTAAGCCCTGCGGTGACACAAAGGAAGCTGAACACCCCCCAAGACTCACCACCGCTCCCATTGGGAATTCAGTAAGCTTCGTTAAACTGGCTGGATCCAGCTCTAAACCTGCTGCTTTGAGCTTATCGGCAATTTCCGGCAACTGCTGTGGCATCCACATGCCTTCATCTGCCAGAGCTGAGGTACTTAGCAGCGCCAGCGCAATCAATGATTTTTTCATAGTTATTCTCGTTGTTATGGACATATGACGTTAATAAAAAGTTGTCCATCATGATTGTCGCTGGAGCTTCTAATGTCAACGGCTAGACTACCCCCTGATCAATCATCGCGTCGGCAACGCGACGGAATCCGGCAATGTTGGCACCAAGAACTAAATTAGTTGGCTGATCGAACTCCTCAGCCGTGCGTTTTGCGTCGGTATAAATCCGGCACATAATGCACTGTAATTGCTCGTCGACTTCTTCTTTTGACCACCGTGTCAGGCTTGCGTTTTGCGCCATTTCAAGTTGGCTCGTTGCTACCCCACCGGCGTTTGCGGCTTTACCTGGACCAAAAGCAATGCGCTGTTCAACAAACAAATCAATGGCTTTTTGAGTGCACGGCATGTTTGCACCCTCGATCACCGCTTTCACGCCATTTTCGAGGAGACACTGTGCATCATGTTCATTCAGTTCATTTTGTGTGGCACAGGGGAACGCAACGTCCGCTTCGTAGCGCCAAATTTGCTCACCGTCTTCCGGGTAGTCTTCGCGTGCAGTAAACTCAGCATCCTCGTGAGTATCACAATATTCGCTCAAACGGCCATGACGCACCTCTTTAATCTCTTTGACTAAGTCGAGATCGATGCCTTTTTGGTGATAAATCGTGCCATTGGAATCCGAACACGCAATGGGTTTAGCGCCAAGCTCATAAAGCTTTTCCATGGTATAGATGGCAACATTGCCCGAGCCCGAGACCAAACAGCGCTTGTTTTCGAGACCATTATTCACATCTTCCAGCATATTCTGAGCAAAATAGACGCAACCGAAGCCGGTCGCTTCTTTACGCAACTCAGAACCGCCCCATAGAATACTTTTGCCGGTCAAGACACCATCAAAACGATTGACCAAACGCTTATATTGCCCAAACAAATAGCCAATTTCACGGGTGCCGACGCCAATATCGCCGGCGGGAACATCTGTGTTGGGGCCAATATGCCGATGTAATTCGGTCATGAAAGACTGGCAGAAGCGCATGATTTCTGCGTCGGATTTACCTTTTGGATCAAAATTAGCGCCGCCCTTACCACCACCGATGGGCAACCCAGTCAGCGCATTCTTGAATATTTGCTCAAACCCAAGAAATTTCACGATAGAAGCATTAACGCTTGGATGAAAACGCAGCCCGCCCTTATAAGGGCCTAAGGCCGAATTAAACTCAATTCGGTAGCCTTTATTGACCTGAATTTTACCGTCGTCATCCACCCAAGGTACACGGAACATGATTTGCCGTTCTGGCTCCAACAAACGCTCAATGATTGAATGTTGTCGGTATTTGGGATTTCTTTCGAGTAACGGAGCTAATGACTCCAAAATCTCTTCCACTGCCTGGTAAAACTCAGTCTGCGCTGGGCTGGTTTTCTTTAATTGCTCAATACTATCGTGAATGTAGGTCATTCATCCTCCTTGTTTGTACTGCTATCGATACGCGGAGCAGGCTGATTTTGACCACCTTGCAACAAATTCAATTGCGTCGCTGGACCCTCGTCCGGTAAGTCGAATTCCATCACAATACCAAACTCTTCGTTAAATAAAACGTTAGCGCTCGAAGCGTCCACCAAGAACGCCGATTGCCCAGTGGCTTGGGCCGTTAAACCAGCGTCGGTATGACGTATGCTAATAACGAAGTTGGGCTGTAACTGGTAGTCACCTACCAAGCGTTGGGCTTGCGCATCAGTTAATTCAATGGCCGTACGTACTTGCACTTCATCACTGACTTTTTCACTGAATTCCGGCTCTGCTTCTTCCAATTGGTAATAGTTCAAACCTGTTACTGTGCCAGCATCGTCACGGACCACTTCGAAATAAACCAAGGTATCAGCAAACACGAACTGATCGTTACCAACATAGCGAGCTGCATAGGGCCGACCGTCGCCACGCTTACTGTAGAGCACACCTTCTTTGATAAAAATTGTACGAAGCGTGTCCTCGTCGACGCGATACGTTCCTACCAACGCCTGTAATTCAGCATCATCAATGTTGACTGATGCTTGCTCAAGTGGAAATGGCTGACCCATCAGTTGTGCAGCAATACGCATCGCGGTGCCCGAGGACCCCATCCCAGGCCCCATACGGTTGGTTAAGGCAACCACCGACAGTTCATGTTCAGGTAACCACAACCCGAAAGCACTAAAACCATGAATACCACCACCATGACTGATCATCTTCGTGCCACGTAAGCTGACGATATCGAGCGCATAGGCATAGCTATTAAGACCTTGACTGGCGTCGATCATTTGCGCATAGCTTTCTGGTTCCAGCACTTGCCCCGTATGTAATGCATATTGCCAGCGCGCCAGCTCCGGCGCCGTAGAGTAAAAAGCTCCGGCAGCGTGCGGTTGCGTCATACTGATAAACGGTGCGTTGGTGAAGCCATTTTCGTACATGTAGCCTGGTACACGACCCGCCACGATCTCGGCCTCATTAAAGTAGCCGGTGAATGCCAAACCTAACGGTTCAATCAACTCAGCTGCAATATACTCATGCCAACTCATACCCGATAACTTTTCGATGATCGCCCCCAGCACCACGTAACCAGAGTTGCTATAGCGCCAATCCTCGCCGGGGACAAAATCGAGCGGTTGATCGGAGGTCAATGCGATGATTTCCTCAGCAGTAACATCCGCTCGAATAGCATTACCCATCATGTACTCACCATCATCGGTATAGCTTGGCAATCCAGAGGTATGATTTAGTAATTGGTGAACGGTCAGTTCGGGTTCGTGAAAGTTTGGCAACACATCACCCACCTGAGTCTGCATGGTTAACTTACCCTGCTCAGCTAAACGTAATACGGCCGCAGCGGTAAACTGTTTGGTAATGGAGCCTATCTTAAGAACATGTTCGGGCTGCATGGCGACCTCTAATTCGAGGTCAGCCATGCCGCGGGCAGTGTGGTAAATCACGTTACCTTGATGTACGACTGCGACGGTAACTCCCGGCTCATTGGCGGCATAAATGCGCTCAAGAATAGCGTCGAGCTGCTGCTGCGAAGCGTTCGTCGAAGTTTGCTCTTGTTGCGCTACTCGCGGCTCTTCAGTGCGATTAGCGTCGGCACCTTGATCGCAGCCGACGAAGCCGAAACTCAGGGTGATCAAAAAAATGAGATGGGTACGCATGGTCGTCTCCTTAGTATTATTTTTGTTCAATAGTAGACGAGCTTTTTCAATACTGCCTAGGACATAAAAAAAAAGCGCTGACCGAGGTCAGCGCTTGTCTTTATCTAACTGCGATTTGTGACTTAAGCGCGACGACGCACTAAAGCCAAGAATAATGCACTTAAACCTAACCATAGCGGGAATGAACCGCTGGTGGTCGCATGGTCGATGTTCGGCATCTCTTCTTCACCTGGAGGCGCTGAGCCGCCATCATCAACATCTGGATCGCCGCCATCGTTATCTCCGGTATCACCTTCAACGGTGGCAATGGCTACGATGACAGGATCGTGGTCCGAGCTGCGATACGGGTCGGCATTATAGAAATTCGCCTGATTGGTCTCGCTCTTATATTCGACGTTGTAATCCAGAGCGACGGGTTCATCAGCGTTAATGTGCCAATTCGCAACAGCGACAACTTTATCCGACAAACTCGCTGATGCAAGTGCATGGTCGAGCGAGCCCGACAAACCTTGGTACAAGTAAGTATGGTTCTCTGCACCTAGTTCAGCCATTTGTAGATCGGTCATACCGCCATCAATCAACGCTTGAATCGGATCTTCCATGCCATAAGCATTTAAGTCACCGATAACCAATACGTCTTCGACATCACGTCCAGTCGGATCACCAGCAAGCCAATCTAGCATCGTTTCAGCCGCTTGTACGCGCGTCGCATTCCAGCAACCTTGGCCATCGCCGCTATCTTGGTCGCCTGCCGCTGCGCTATCACTACAGCCGCCTTTCGAACGGAAATGGTTAACCACAACGGTCACTTCATCTTCATTCAGTAGGTCATGGAACGTTTGGGCAATCGGTGGACGGTTACCAAAATCGAATGGCGCATCGGTCGTAAATACCGCTGTACCTGTTTCAGCAACACGGTCCGTACGATAAATCATGGCGTTGGTGATAGAGTCACTACCGACAAAGTCAGAGCCCTCAAACACAACATAGGCCCAATCGACACCGCTTTCAGCGCTTACTTCAGCCGTGAGCTGAGCAATGGCACTGTTTTCACCAAACCCGTCGTTTTCGATTTCATTAAGGCCGACAATGTCAGCATTCATGTTGACGATTGCTGCAACAATTTTGGCGAGTTGACGTTGATACTCAGCTTCTGTATCCGCACCGCGATCCGTCGGGAAGCCACCACCTTGACCATCACCGTTGTAGAGGTTCTCAACGTTAAATGAAGCGATACGCAAATCACCTTCGTCAGCTAATTCAGGACTATCGGTACGAGGGTTCGTGTCGACGTACTGCAATTCTTCAGTAGGTACTAAGCGGTACTCACTGAAAGAATAATTAATGACACCAGTTGGATTGGTGATTTCGGTACCAACACGTAATGAGTTTAACGCACTCAAGTTACCCGCTGGGAATGGCACAACGTCGGGGTTACTGCCGCTCATCGCATCATCAATCAGCATCGAGCTCAAACCTAGATTCGGTTCTTCGGCTTCACCTGGCGCAGCCACTTGCGTTGGGGTGTAATGGCGTTCGTTAGAAATCGCAAACTCACCATAACGGCTTAAGGTATCAACGCTGTTAACCACCACAGCATGATCAAACGTAACCAGCATGCCTTCGATAGCTTCGAAGTCTGCCATTGCGCTTACTGGCAATGAAAGTGCCGCTGCACTTACCGTTTCACCTGAACTACAAACGGTAATATCGGTAAGGTTACTGATTTGCGTTGAATCGTAGTACTCACTTACTGGACCAGCTAAGCGGACACGGTCACCAACGCTTACATCGGTGTCTTGATGGTAAACGAAAATACCTTCTGAGGTAGCTGGGTCACCGTCTTGATCGGCATCTTCTTCTTGCAAGAAGAACCCGCCAAGTGAACCACTACCACCTTGATGGTCGGCGGTCACGATAGCTTCAACGACAACTTCCTGATCCACCATTGGACTGCTAAAGCCTGAGCCCTGCACCGCCGAAATTAGCGTGGCACTATCACCACAAGCGCCAAATTCAGGAGCTGGTTCTGGTTTCGGTTCAGCGGGAGCCTCACCGAAGCCTAAGTGGAAGCCAAGGTCACTGATATCATCACGTTCATAACTATCAAACTCAACATGAGGTTCATAGACATCACTTGGATCAGTATCACCTGAAGTAATACTATCTTTACGGCGAAGCGTTTGCTCGGCCATCGCTACGCCTTCGCTTGCCCAGTCCTCATCGACGCCAACTTGACCCATCGAATCAATGACGACTTCACCGTCTTTCAAAACTAACGCATCGTTGCCGTTGTAATACAAGTTACCGGTTTTATCTGCAATCGCTAAAATTGACTCATTTGCTGATGGGTGGGCAACCACGAACAAGCCATTGGGCGGAAGAGTCCCTTCTAAAGGAACCGTATTTCCAGCTTCAGTGCTGCCATTTGAGTAAATTTCTAAAACATAAGTGCTCAGATCAACATCTGCGCTACCTGCGTTGAAAAATTCTACAGCCTTGTTGTTCGAACTGCCTTCGATATACTCTGAAATGATTATGTCCGCATTAGCGGCGCCACTCGTAAGGAGCGCTGATAATGCGATTGCTAAATTATGACGTTTCATAGTCCATTCTCTTATTGTTTGTAGTCCACATTTGATATGCGTTAGGCACTATAACGCAAATTTTGTAACAACTTAATGACTTTTTATTACACGAGGATGACGCCATGTCGAAAACTTATGAAATAAGTTTAAAGCGTATTTACGAACCAGTGAGTGCCTCTGACGGCACGCGAATTCTCGCCGACCGCCTTTGGCCGCGGGGCATCAAAAAAGCCCAAGCGCAACTCGATGAATGGCTAAAAGAAGTGACGCCCTCGAACGACTTACGTAAACGCTACCATGCCAAAGAAATTACCTTTGAGCGGTTTGCCGAAGCCTATCTCCACGAGCTTAAGCGTAATGCCGACGCGCTGCTGCCGTTAATGCGTGCTGCCCGCCAAGGACCGGTTACATTATTGAGTGCGGTCAAACAGCTGGAGCACTCCCACCTCCCCGTGCTACGTTACGCAGTAGAGGACGCTCTGCGCCACGAAGACGAACAAGCGAATGGTACCGAGAACAGTTCTCCTGTCTGCTTCGCCAACGACTATCAACCACACGACTAACGAACCATGAACTTATGAGTCACGATTTTATTGAAGTTTACGATAACGCCTTGAGCCCTGATTTCTGCGAAGCCTTTATACAAACCTTCGACGCCAGTCCTCACCTGCAACAGGGGCGAACTGGCGGTGGTGTGGATGTCAGTAAGAAGCACAGTAGCGATTTGTACTTAAATCAATACTCGGATTATCAAGAACAACTTAAGGTTATCCAACAAACAACCTTTCACTACGCGGTTGAGTATTTCAAAAAGTACCGTTTTGCACTCATTGCCCCTCTGGCACTTCAAGTGCGCCACCCGAAAACCGGCGAGGCGGTCGCCCTTACCCATGAAAACTTCGATGAAGTCGCCGCCGGCAATGAAGCTGCTTACATGCAACTACTTTATCGCCTCGGCCCGATCCAGGCACAACGCTATGCGCAAGGCAAAGGTAACTATAACTACTGGCACTGCGAAGTTTTTCCAGAGAAAAATAGCGTAGAAGCGCTGCATCGCACATTGCTATTCATGTTTTATTTGAATGATGTTGAAGAGGGTGGCAGTACCGACTTTTACTATCAACAGCGGAGCATTCAACCGCGCCAAGGCCGCATGGTCATTGCACCAGGCTATTTTACCCATACCCACCGCGGTAGCACGCCCATATCCGGTGACAAATATATACTCACCAGTTGGATATTGATGAACCCTGGTGCGCAGATTTTCGGCTAGGTTTGGTCATCACAGTTATCAGGCAGCACTAAGCCGGTACCGTCTTGGTCTCGTACATGTACATTCACCTCGATACCGCTACGAACGCTCTGTGTCACCACGCAAAAATCCTCGAACTGAGCGAGTACACGGTCAAGCTTTTCAAGCTTAGCGGCGCTGTTCCCTAAGCGTAAATCGACATCCATACTGGTCACGCGCCAACGACCATCAACACGTTCAAGATGGCCTTTTACCGTTGCCGTGACTTTGCCCGGATCACCTTTGTATTTGCGGATAGCGAACATCAAACTCGCCGCCAAGCAATTCGCTGTTGCAGCAGCCAGTAAGCGGCTTGGATTTGGGCCTTCACCTGCGCCGAGCGGCTCGGGTTCGTCAGTAATGATTTCACCGAATTCACCAAAATCGATCGCAAATTTATAATTGTCGAGTAACTCAAGATTTACCTCAAACGTCGGATTTTCCATGTGATCCTCTCTTATTTCTGCCATAATCACGGGCTGTATTTTTACGAGTAACTTGCCACCAATCGTATGCGCCAGGAGAATGCTTCTATGTCGAAGAATCCGCTGTACATTCCCTATGCTGGGCCAAACCTGCTTGAAACTCCCTTGCTCAATAAAGGTAGTGCTTTTACCCGCGAAGAGCGAGCCATGTTCAATCTTACCGGTTTGTTGCCGCCACGCTACGAGACCATCGAAGAGCAGGTGCAGCGTTGCTACATGCAATACTCAAGCTTTGACACTGCACTGAACAAACACATTTATTTGCGCGCGATCCAAGATAACAATGAAACGCTGTTTTACAGATTACTACAAGATAATCTGGAAGAGATGATGCCGATCATTTATACGCCAACTGTTGGCGATGCCTGTGAACAGTTTTCGGATATCTATCGCAGCTCACGCGGTCTATTCATTTCGTACGAAGAACGTGACCAACTCGATGATATTTTGCGTAATGCCACGAAGCGTAAGGTAAAAGTCATCGTTGTAACCGATGGCGAGCGCATTCTTGGTCTTGGCGACCAAGGCATTGGGGGGATGGGGATTCCAATCGGTAAACTGAGTCTGTACACGGCGTGTGGCGGCATCAGCCCGGCTTATACGCTCCCTGTATGTCTTGATGTCGGTACCAATAACGAAAAGCTTCTTAACGACCCAATGTACATGGGCGCACGCCACAAACGCATTGACCAAGCCAGCTATGATGAATTCATCGAGAAATTTATGCATGCGGTGCGTCGTCGTTGGCCGGAAGCCATGATTCAGTTCGAGGACTTTGCGCAACCGAATGCAATGCCCATTTTGCAACGCTATCGTGATGATTTCTGCTGCTTTAACGATGACATTCAAGGCACTGCTGCCGTCACCGTAGGCACTTTACTCTCGGCCTGCAAAGTCAAAGGTGTCGCCTTAAAAGATCAACGTGTTGCTTTTGTCGGAGCAGGTTCTGCAGGCTGCGGTATTGCCGAGCAAGTCATCGCCCAAATGGTTGCGGAAGGACTTAGCGACCAAGAGGCGCGCGCTCGCATTTACATGGTAGACCGCTTTGGCCTTCTCACCGATGGCATGGACGGCTTACGTGATTTCCAGCAAGCTCTCGTGCAACCACGTCATCAGCTCGAAGACTGGCAACATAGTGGTGACTATCCATCGCTACTCGATGTCATGCATTGCGCTAAACCGACGATTCTCATTGGCGTGTCAGGCCAACCAGGACTCTTCACTGAGCAAGTCATTCGTGCCATGCACCAGTACACCAAGCAACCGATTATCTTCCCGCTATCCAACCCATCGCGACAAATTGAAGCGCATCCGGCGCATGTCATCGAATGGACCAACGGTGACGCTATCGTCGCAACGGGCAGTCCCTACGATGCAATAAAATTCAATGGTAGCGCGTTCCCGATCGCTCAGTGCAACAATAGCTATATTTTCCCCGGTATTGGACTTGGAGTACTTGCCGTAAAAGCGCGGGTTATTAGTGATGAAATGCTTATGGCAGCCAGCAATACGCTCGCCGATGCCTCGCCGCGGGCAAATGGTGAAGGCGATACGTTACTGCCGCCACTGACCGAGATTGCCGAGCTAAGTAAGCGTATCGCATTTGCTGTTGCGAAAGTGGCGCAAACGCAAGGGCATGCGCTTGAGATCAGCGACGAGACACTCATGGGGCGTATCGAGGGACACTTCTGGGCGCCTGAATACCGTCACTATAAGCGGATTAGTATTTAACCTTTCTTAACTGGCAACATCGCTCGTTTCCTTGTATGTTCAATAACCTACAGGAGAGGAAATTGAGCGATGCGGCATTCTTCTACTTTACTGCAGCTAAGTCTACTCGTGCTCGCGTTTAGCGCAGCCATTACCACTGCTTGGGCGCAGCAAAAGCAAGAAGATGACAATGAGGTTGCCGATCAAGAACTCATCGACGACGTACGAAGTGGCTTGCACACCACAGTTAGTGCGACTGCGGCGTGGCTCGACTCTTTTTTCACCGAGTCCGTCGACCGCTCAGCCTATGACGATGTCTATGGTAGCCTCACCGTAGCGCCCCAATGGGACGAGTATGATGGCTTTGAGGTCGATTCCAGCTTCCGCGCACGCGTTGTATTAC
The DNA here is from genome assembly GCF_003987225.1 of Pseudidiomarina homiensis. GTDB lineage: Bacteria > Pseudomonadota > Gammaproteobacteria > Enterobacterales > Alteromonadaceae > Pseudidiomarina > Pseudidiomarina homiensis. The sequence goes on along the minus strand of NZ_PIPX01000002.1, from coordinate 312,981 downwards.
CGCATGCTGAGCGCAAATTCTCGGCGGTCATCGGCCGCGGTGATTTCGACGATTTTATCAATGACCAACAAACCACTAGACCTACGGTTATTCAACGTGAACAGGCCGATGAAGAATGGATGGTCGGCCTTGGCTTCGATCCAGTCGTACGCGATGACCATAGCCTATCATTCGGTGCCGGATTTCGTGGTGGTTTAAAGCTTGATCCCTATGTGCGCGCACGCTACCGCTTCGAAGAAATTCTCAGTGAAAGCAGCGAACTTCACTTCCAAAGTGTAGGGTTTTGGCGCGATAGTGATGGCTTCGGTATTGCGCAAACCATCGAGTATGATGTCGCGCTAAGTGAACAGTGGTTTAACAAATTTTGGGTACGCGGTACCTTCGCTGAACGCACTGAAGGAGTGCGTTGGCACGCTTCTGAAAAGCTTTATTATATTTACCATCATGAGCGCGCTCTAGGCGCAGAAGTATGGTGGTATGGCGAAACCGAACGCATCGTTCCGCTGCAAGATTACGGCGTAAAAGCGCTGCACCGCTCGCGCTTTTTGCGCGATTGGCTATACCTCGAAGGCTGGGTCGGGCTGCATTGGCCGCGCGAATTTTTAGACGAGTCGCGCCAACCCCGTTGGTTGGTTGGTATTGAGTTTGAATTGCAGTTCGGCGACTAAATCACTACCACAACTGCAAAGCCGCACCAACACTCCGAGCACCCAAGCCAACCGCTACGAGCACGACCACCAATGCCAGCACATTCTGCCGCCAACTGTTGCGGTAGCCACCCATCATCTTATGGTTGCAAGCCCAAACTAAGAACAACGCCATGATTGGCAACAGTAAGCCATTAGCGACTTGCGCAAACCAAATAACGGTCACGGGTTTGATTTGCAGCGATGCGATGATGACGCCAATAGTGATGATACCGATCCAGGTTAAACGAAACGGCAGCCCTTTCAAATCACCACTCCGTCCGAGTATCCCGCTTAGGGCGTAGGCGGAAGCCAACGGCGCAGTAATTGATGAAGACAAGCCAGCGGCAAATAAGCCTAAGGCCATCAACCATGTGGCCCAATCCCCCGCCAAGGGCTGCAAGGACTGACTCAGGTCAGCTGCCCCCTCGATACTTAACGCCTTGCCAAAAAATGCTGCTGCCGCAGTTGAGACAATGGCAACTGAGATCAATCCGCCTAAAGGAATCGACACCCACAAATCACGCCGCGCCTTGTTTAACTGTTCTGGTTGCTGCCACTTCTTGGCGGAACTCGCTGCATGTAAGAAAAGGTTATAAGGCACAACAGTGGTACCGATCAGCGCAATGACCGTTAATACTGAGCCAGAGGGTAGGCTAGGTACCAGTAAGCCTTTGAAGAACGCCGTCCAGTCGGGCTGCACCAGCAAAAAGGTGGCGACAAAGGTGAGACTCATCAATAACACCAGCCCGATCAATACACGTTCCAACAATACGTAGCTGCCGCGCCACAAAAGTCCCGCCGCTAAGCCACCAAGAACGATAGGCAACCAAGCGGCCTGTTCGCCAATAACCCCAGCAACGCCCATGCTTGCACCGGTTAAATTACCGCCTTGATAAACACTATTACCAATGATCACAGCAGCGACCACCAACACGATAGCGCCCCAACGTAATAGCGGCTGCTTGACCTGTTTTCGTATCGCCTCACCTAGTCCCTGTTGCGTGACAACGCCCAAGCGCGCGGCCATTTCTTGTAAAATCATCGTCGCGAGTACCGAAAAGACCAGTGCCCATAACAGCGCATAGCCATAATTAGCGCCGGCTAAACTTGCTGTTACAACCGTTCCAGGACCGATGAAAGCCGCAGCGACCAAGGTCGCAGGACCAAAACTAAAACCTTTACGCATAGAAACCCGCGCCTCTTGCTTGTCGCCGATGATGGCGTATGCTGAATAAATGAACTTAAACTAAGTTACGCAAACAGCGAGAAAACCGCAATGTATCAAGCACAGCTTTCGTCTCCTTTGGGTCCAGTTGTCGTAAGTAGTGACGGCGACAACGTCACCGCCATCGAATTTGGTTCAAGCAACCGAGTCAACACATCGACGTGTCGCGTACTCAACGAAGCCCTAAGACAACTCGAAGACTACTTCGGCGGGCGCCGAAAGCAGTTTGACTTGCCTCTGAAACCAAGCGGTACCGAGTTTCAGCAGCGCGTATGGCAAGCATTGACGCAGGTGCCATTTGGGCAAACCGCAAGCTACGCCGCTATTGCCGACGCAATCCATAACCCTAAAGGTGTGCGAGCCGTCGGCATGGCGAATAGTAAAAATCCGATTGCAATTGTCGTCCCCTGCCATCGGATCATTGGGGCAGACGGTAGCTTGACCGGCTATGCTGGAGGTCTCGAGAAAAAAGAGTGGTTGTTACAGCACGAAGGCTGTCATTGGTCAAAATAGTAGCGGTACATTGCTTCAGCGTGCTGTGCGACCTCGGTTCTTAAACTCGTCGGCGCAATCACCTCTATCTGCGCACCGTGACTTAAGATCCACACCAACAATTCGGTCGAGAGCTCAGCATCCGCTTTTAACGTAAAGGTATCAGCATTCGCTGTAAGCTTTTGTGACTTATTTAACGGATAAGCCTCGAGTTGCGGTTGCAACGCAAGATCACATTCCAGCTCGATTTCTACCGTTTCACCCGACAAACGATTAGAGTGCAATCTTCCGTTGCCGTTACTGCGGCGTGATGCGCTTCCGTTGGAAGCTAAGGGCAGCAATGGCGCATCCGCAAGTAAACTCCAGCCAAACGGCTTGCACCGCTCATCTGTTGTCAATGGAAACACTTCTGACAATTCAACGAGGTTACGCTGAATCGTACGTACACTCACATCAATCCCTTGCTCAGTAAGGCGTTCCCGCAGGGTATTGACGTCGATTTTCTGCGGCTGTTTGGGTATGTGCCGCAACATTAATAGGTAGCGCAGTACCGTTTGCATGACTGAACTCCCTTTCTGATTCAGTGTCGGTTCTATGCAAGGTTATACCCCCACTGCGACATGTTACGTCGCAGCATTTCATTTTTGTAAAACTATCGCAAACTTTTAGGGATAACGCTGTATTTTTAAGCAGGGTAACAAGAATTGAGATACACTTGATCACACCACAAATGGAGGTGATGACTATGAACCGCTTACTTATGTTACTCGTTGTTGGCATCGGCCTATTCGCCGCTGAGCCTGCACTAGCGCAAGCACAGAATGCTTCGCAAGGGCAAGAAAAAGCCGAAGATGCAAAGAAAACAGCTGAAGAACGCAAGGCTGAACTGCGAGAAAAAATGAAGGCTGAGCATGAAGCGATGAAAGCCGAACGTGAAGCACAGCGCAAAGCCTTACAAGATGAAAGTAAGAAGAAGAAAGATAACGGCAAGAAGAAAGACAACGGCGATAACTGATAACCGTTGTTTGCTATTTGCTGTTTGCTGTTCGTAAAAACAAAGAAGAAAGTCGATCGTTTTGTGATCGGCTTTTTTTTGTGCTCAGCGAGTAACTTAGGCTACACTGTGGTTACTAAAATTATAATAAATTCGCCACTATGACCGAACCAAGCCAAGAAGCACTGACGAACGAACAAGCACCGCTTTCGCGCAGTGATGCTAATAGTCAGCACCGTTGCAAAAATTGTGATAGCGAACTGCTCGGCGAGTTTTGTCATGTGTGCGGGCAGCAAGACCGCCATTACATTCGCAGTATTTTCGCCGTCGTTGGCGACCTAATGGGTGAAATCAGCCATTGGGACTCACGCTTTTATCGAACGCTTTTCAGTTTGTTCATGCGGCCTGGTTTTCTCACCCACGAATTTGTGAAAGGTCGACATGCCTCGTATGTGCCGCCATTGCGGCTGTATTTTTTCATTTCGTTGATTTCGTTTTTAGTACTGACGACCCTGATCGACTTTGATAACGTCAACGCGATACAAACCGAGACCACGCCGGAACAACAAGCTGAGCTTGAAAAGCAACTTCAGCAAACCGATAAAGTGCTCGCCGAACAAGGTATAACTGTGCCCGTTCGACCGCCAACAAGTGAGCTCACCGACCCCTTCGGCAACCTTAGCGTGTCGCTGCCATTAGCAACAGAGGAAGAAGAGGCGCAAATCGAACAGCGCATTAGAGAGCTAGCAAAAGAACCCAAAGTGCTCACCAAACGGCTGGTTTCACTAGCACCACAAATGATGCTGATCATGCTGCCTTTCTGGGCATTATTCTTGAAGCTTATTTATGCTTTTTCTGGACGCTATTACCTAGAGCATCTGAGCGCCGCATTGCATACACACGCGTTCTTACTACTTTCATTGATGATCTTGACGGTGCTCTCGAAAGGGTCTGCTTGGGCAGCAGACATGACCGGTTATGGTGTCATTGAGGAAACGATTGACTGGGCCGAGAATATCCTACTCGTCTGGATGGTAAGTTATATGCTTTTCACGCAGAAGCTTTTTTATGAGCAAGGCTGGCCAATGACGCTCTTCAAATTCGCGCTCTCAGGCTTGGCATACATTGTTTTACTCAGTTTTGCCTTTATCATCATGTTGTTTATCGGCATATTAACAGCGTAACTTAACTATCTAACGAGGCTTTATTTTGCCAAGCACACATCCCGTCATTATTATTCCCGCGTATAATCCAGACCAAAGCTTGGTTAACGTGGTAGACGCCCTCCAGCGTCAAGCTGACCCAGAGCAGCGCATTGTAATAGTGAACGATGGGAGTGATGATGATGCATTGTTTAAATCCCTACAAAGCCGCGAGCAGCTAGAAATTGTTACCCACGAGGTGAACAAAGGTAAGGGCGCAGCATTAAAGACAGGGTTTCGCTGGGTCATTCAGCACTATCCCGCAGCGCAAGGCGTTGTTACTGCTGATGCCGATGGTCAGCACCTACCAGAAGATGTCCTGGCAGTACTGCAGGCATTCAGCAATAAACCGGACGCACTCTGGCTTGGCAGCCGTAATTTTTCCGAAAAAGGCATTCCCTTTCGCTCTTGGTTGGGCAACAACTTTGCCCGTCTCACCTTCCGTCTAGGCTTACGCATTAATATTCCTGACACACAAACAGGTCTACGCGGTATTCCCCAAAAGCTGTTAGCTGAACTTGTAGAGTTACCGAGCGATCGCTATGAGTTCGAACTGGATATGCTTATTCTTGCGAAGCGAGAAAAGCTCGCGTTTGAGAGCGTTGCCATTCAAACCGTCTATGAGCAAGGCAATCAAAGCAGTCATTTCAAGCCACTGCAAGACTCTGCGCTCATTTATAAGAAATTCCTGAAGTTCTCGGGCGTGGGTATAGCCTCAGCAGCAATCGATTACGGGCTTTTTGCGCTGATTTATGGCTTCACTGGCGAAATTCTGCTCGCCATCGCCGTCGCCCGCCTGTGTTCGGGGATCTTTAACTTTAGCCTGAACCGTCAATGGGTATTTGGTAAAGGTGGCACGTTAGTTCGTGACGCCTCACAGTACACCCTACTTGCAGCCATCCTCGTTGGCGCAAACTATGCCCTGACCAAAAGTCTATTATTGCTTGGAGTATCTCCTTTCATCGGTAAACCGGCCGCCGAAGTCATTATTTTCATGCTCAGCTACCGGTTACAAAAGAAACTCGTCTTCAAATCCGTATAGTTGATAAACATACAATCAAACTGCATTTTTATGCAGAATAAAATATTCCACAAATCCTTTGCACAACTTTTTATCCCTGTGTTAGCTTTGACCGTGAAAGGTCTTATAGTCCGCTAGTCTATGCGTATTAGCACCCGCTAAACTTGACTATACAACCAGCGCAAAATCCTTTGATTTGGCTATTCGTTATACAACTTTACCACCAGTTCAGCTTTACAGCGCTTTTATTTCAGCTATTGTTGAGTTGTATACACAAGTATTCCTATTTGTGATTTTAACAGAACAACATAAGCTCATAACAACTATAGATTATTCAGGGTGACCACATGAAAAACCACATAACTTCTCCCCTTGCCGTCGCCATAGCTTTTGCGTTATTGCCGTCAGCAAACGCCCAAGCTCAAGCAACCGCTACTGATGAAGGCGCCAGTGCCGATGAGCGCATTACCGTTACTGGTTCGCGCCTCCAACGTGTAGAGGCCGAGAGCGCAGCGCCCGTGCAAGTTTTCACCGCCGAAGACATTGAAGTGTCTGGGGTAACTTCAGTTGAGCTCATCTTGCAAAAAATGTCAGCCTCAGCTGGTTTTGCTGGCAACCAAAGCAACGCCTATTGGACCGGTAACGGTTATGGCACGGCACAAGTCAACTTGCGCGGCTTAGGTATCAACCGTACGCTGGTGTTATTAAACGGTCGCCGTATCGTCAATGGTGGTACCGGCGCAAACAGCTCCGTTGACCTCAATATGATCCCGGTCGAAGTTATCCAACGCATTGAAGTTCTAAAAGATGGCGCATCAGCTATCTACGGTGCCGATGCGGTCGCAGGCGTTGTAAATATCATTACCAAGAAAGGCTATGAAGGCTTCAGCATCGAGGGCCGAGTTGGTGCCACTGATGAAGGTGATGGCCAAGACCGCAACGTCAACATGATTATCGGTGCGAGCAGCGACAAAGGCCAAGTCATGGCTACCTTAGGTTACCGCTCTTCGGATGAAATCAACATGGCCGACCAAGCAGGCTGTGCCTTAGGTGAGTTGACACCTGGGCAGCTTGACTGTTTTGGTAGCTCGAGCACTATTGGCGGCCGAGCGACGATCCTAACTGGACCAAATGCGGGTGAGCGCATCAATTTTAACCAAGACCCTAATGGTGATGGTGACTTTTACGAACCCTACAGTTCTGCGGCGCACAACTTTGCGTTTTTCCCTTACCTTAACGCCGTAAACCCAATCACCAACTGGAATTTCTCCACGTTTGCGAACTATCAACTTTCTGCTGACACCACAGTGTTCACAGAAGTTCTGTACAACAATCGCAAGTCTGAGCAGTTAGCTACTCCGGGTACGTTACGCGGCATCGAATTTGCTGCAGATCATCCGACCAACCCAGTGGGTGAAGCGGTTCGCTTGGATGGTCGCCGCTTGTTGGAAGGTGGCCCACGTATTTTCTTCCAAGACGTCAATACCTTCCGTACCGTGGTTGGCTTAAATGGTTACCTGGATAACGGTTGGCAATGGGACGTCGCGTATAACTATGGCCGTAACACCGCTATTGATGGCATGACGAATATTGTCAATATGGAACGTTTAGCTCAAGGGCTTGACGCCGAAAACTGCGGTTCAAACGGCGCTCCTTGTATTGACCTGCTTGGTTACGGTGGCCTTGATCAAGAAGCGCTTGACCACATCATGTTCCGTACCACGGATAATGGCGGTAATGAACAACGTTCATTGTCTGCAAACCTTTCCGGTGACTTGTTTGACCTCCCTGCGGGATGGGTTCCGTTTGCCTTTGGTGTTGAACACCGTAAAGAAAAAGGCTGGCGCCATCCCGATTCTTCTATCGCTGCAGGTATCATGAATACCAACCAAGCCGACCCTATCGAGGGTAGCTATACGGTCAACGAAGTTTACGTTGAAACTGCAGTGCCGTTATTGCGCGATCAAGCTTTTGCCCAAGACTTAAGCGTCGAGCTCGCCTATCGCTACAGTGACTATGACTCGTTTGGTAGCGATGGTAACTACAAAGTTGGTTTACAATGGCGCATTAACGACGCCTTCAAAGTACGCGCAACTCAATCAACAGCATTCCGGATTCCAAATATTCCAGAACTGTTTGGCGGTGTAGCTGAAGGTAATCTCACCACCACCGATCCTTGTGATGGCTGGGACCAAGCTGGTGCAGATCCAACGGTTGCGGCCAACTGTCAGGCTGATGGTCTCCCTGCTGGCTATGAGCAGTTCGGTGCAACGGTTCTTACCACCGTTGGCGGAAACCCGAACCTAAAACCTGAAGACGCAGATACCTTTACGGCTGGCTTCGTCTGGGATGTACAATTCGTTGAAAACCTGCAAATTACGCTGGATTACTACAACATCGAAATTGAAGATGCGATCCAAACTATCCCAGGCTCAACTAAACTCTCGGCGTGCTATAACTCAGATAACTTATCGCACCCATTCTGTAGCCCAGAGCACTTTACCCGTGATTCGCTGACTGGCGATATCAACTTCTTGTCGGCGCAACCAACAAATGCCGCTACCGAGAAAGTTTCAGGCCTTGATCTTGCGATGTTCTACAAAACCAACGTTGCCGGTTGGGAAAGTGATTTCTCTTGGAACATGAGTTACTTAGATGAGTACACCTTTACTCCTTTCGCAGGTGCCCCGGCGATCGAATACGCGGGTTACATTACCGGTGGTCGTGGTAGCTATACACACTTACGTTCAAATGCGACAGCAACATTCGTAAAAGACGCATGGCGCTTCCACTATGGTGTGCAGTACATCGGCGGTGCGGATGATATCAACGCTTCGCCAGGTGACATCGGCGACCATGCACCAAGTGTTTTCTATCATAATGCACAAGGCACTTACTTCTTCAATGAGAAACTGAGTGTTACGGCTGGTGCGAACAACCTGTTTGACAAGCAACCTCCGTATATCCAAAGCTGGACTGATGCCAACACAGATACGATGACTTACGACTTACTTGGTCGCCAGCTCTATCTGAAAGTTCGCTACAGCTTCTAAGCTAAGTAGAACATCAGTTGCCACTTGCTTTAAAGTAAGTGGCAACTGCTCATTATGTACTATTCCGAGGATAATTCATGACGCAGGTTACGCGTTCGAGCCGTTGGCGTGTTTGGCACCGTTGGCTCTCACTCATATTCGGCGTGCAAATGGTGCTGTGGAGCATCAGCGGCGCCTACATGGTTTTCTTTGACCTTGACTACATTCATGGCGATCACTTAGTGCAAGAAATCACCCAGCCAATTCCGGCAAGCACAAGTGTCGCAACGATTGGCGAGGTTCTTAATGCACACCCTCATACGCAGTCAGTCACACTTGAATCGCTGTGGTATGACGGACGGCAACAAGCCGTTTATAAGCTGACAGGCCACAACGGCGAGCAACTTATCAACGCCACAACTTTAGCTCCGATTTCATTCGACGAGGCCGACATCGAGGCATTAGCAACGCGCTATTATGCTTTACCTGAACCTAAAGTTGAGTCGGTGGTTTATCTCACAGATAACCCACCAACAGAGTTAAATCCGGCATTGTTGCCGATTTGGCAAGTTAACTTTGACGACTTCGGAAGTACTAGCCTTTACCTGTCGGAAAGTACCGGCGAGATGTTAGTCAAACGCCACACTTTTTGGCGTGGCTTCGACATTTTCTGGATGATTCACATCATGGATTACGATGAGCGTGTCGATATTGAGACCTGGTGGTTACAAGCGTTTATCTTTGGCACGTTTATTTTAATGATCACGGGCGCTGTCTTGCTGGTCTACACCATTAGCTTCAAACGCAAGCCTAAAGGAGGTGCTGCATGATGCGCTTTATGCAATGGCTGCACCGCTGGGTTAGCCTCATTTTGATTATCCAAGTCGTATTATGGCTAATAAGTGCAACAGTCTTCAGCATCATGGGTCATCATGGCATGTCTGGGCATCAATATATGCGCCATATCCATCCCGAGATGCTTGCTGACGAATCCCCACAATGGTCGATTCAACAGGTTCGCGCAACACATCCTCAAGCCGATACCATTTTACTGACCAATGTGTTGGGTCATCCCCAATATCAAGTCAACGTATCCGGTAAATGGCTTTACCTTGACGGACATACTGGACAACCTTGGCAAACCGACGTCAATCTTGCCCAAGCGTTAGCACTCGCGAGCTATGATGGACCAGGACAGATCGCAGAAGTTGAGCAAGTCACTGGCGCTGCCGAAGTTGTGGATTGGTCAGCAGCTGGCTACCGTGTGCAATTTGCCGATGACTTAAATACACGCGTTTATGTTGATGCTGCCTCGGGTCAAATCGTAGAGCACCGTAACACTCCATGGACCATCGCCGACTGGGCTTTCCGATTACATTTCATGGACTACAGCGGTGAGCGCAGTTTTAATCACCTGCTGATTTGGAGTGCCGGCTTATTCGCCTTATGGTTCTCGTTATCGGGGTTGATGCTGCTGATTCGCAATATTAGCCAGGGCGACTTTAATCCGCGCCGCAAACCCACGTGGCTTGAGCAACTGCAACGTGATGAAAAACCCATCGCTAGTAGTTGTGGTGGCGGTGGTACCTGTGGCCTTTGCAAAGTGACCTTTACCAATAATGACGTGCCGACACCAACCGCTGCAGAAAAAGTGATGCTAAGTGAAGCTGAACTTACTGCGGGTCTGCGTCTCGCCTGTCAGCATAAAGTGCAAGCCAAGGACGCCGTCGAACTAGCGAATGAGAACGTTGCGAGTCACCTGCTAACCCTGCAAAACAAACGCGACTTGACGCCAAGCATCGCCGAGCTGACGTTCACCAGTGCGAGTCGATTGGACTATCAAGCAGGGCAGTTTTTACAGTTTAAGATCCCGCATGAAAGTACCGTATTGGAGCGTCATTATTCATTGGCAACCGTACCGAACGCTGACAATGAATTAGTCTTCACAGTGCGTCACATGCCAGCACCGAAAAGTGGTGTTCCTGCAGGTGTCGGCTCGAGTTTTCTCTGTCGCTTACAACCTGGTGAGCACGTTGAAGCTATCGGTCCCTTCGGCGACTTCTTATTGACTAAGGCTTCGTCACGCCAGCAGGTGTTCATTGGTGGTGGTGCTGGCATTGCGCCATTACGAGCACTCGTACAGGCGGAACAACAGTCGACAACGCCACGCCCGGCGATGTTCTTCTATGGCGCACGTAACAGTGCGGAGCTCTGCTATACCGAAGAGCTCGAACAAAACCCGCATGTGACTTATGTTCCGGTGCTTTCGGCAGTATCTGAAAAGGAGCGTTGGACAGGTCAAACTGGCTTCGTCCATGAAGTCGCAGAAGCCTGGTTGCGCGAGCAGGACGCTCAACAAGTGGATGTCTATGTGTGTGGTCCACCGTTAATGCTAGAGGCGACGATGAAGATGCTCGCTGAACTTGGCGTACCGCGTGATCACATTAAGTTTGATGACTTTGGGATTTAACAAGTCAACCTTCACTGCAGCGCTTGAATCACTTCAAGCGCTTTAATCCCATCATTCTTAAGCCCACTTTTTCGTACACAGGTTCGCTGGTGCCGCGGCGAACCTTGTACATAAAGTATTTTTCGAAGGCGACCTTAGCCCAGTGAACCCAACGACCCGAGCCAGTCCAGTTACGATTGCGCGGCGGGTTTTGCGGAACCGCCAAAAAGGCTGCGCCGGTATTCCCCATGTCAGCCAGGCAAAGTGCACTCAAGGTCGGTTCCACCCATGCTTCACTACCCTCTAGACTGGCGTGAATGTTTTTCACGATTGCCGACGTCATCGACTCAATCATCAAGCCTGTTTTAGGTGCCCCTACCGGCACTGGCGTCGCCTCAATTGGCGCTATCGCCACGCATACACCCGCGGCGTATATTTCTGGGTAAGCTTCAGCGCGCTGAAATGTATTGGTTTTCACAAAACCTTTGGGATTACACAAGTCAGGTACTTCTGCTACCGCAGGTGAGCCTTTAAAGGCAGGCAAAAACATCGCAAGTTTAAACGGCTGCGGTTCTTTTGATTGTTCTTCACCGCTGTCATCGAGCACGGTAAAGTGAGCCTCATTTGCGGTAAATTCAGTCAGTTTGGCGTTGCACTCCCACTTGATGCCATGCTCGCGAAATTTATGCTCCATTAAGCTCTTGGAATCGCCAACCCCACCTAAGCCCATATGCCCTAAATAAGGCTCTGGCGTAATAAAGGTGATAGGTACGCGATCGCGAATCTTACGTTTACGAAGTTCATACTCGAGTGACAGTACGTACTCATATGCTGGACCAAAGCAACTTGCACCGGGCAGAGCTCCCACAAGCACAGGACCGGGGACCTCAAGTAAACGGGTAAACGCTTTATGTGCTTCTACGGCATGGTCTACGGTGCAAATCGACTGGGTAAAGCCAGGCTCAGGGCCAGCGCCAGGAACATTCTCGAACGCCAACTTAGGCCCCGTGCACAGCACCAAGAAATCGTAATTGCAGCTCGATCCATCACCCAGCTTAAGCTTGCGTTGCTCAGCGTCGATATGCGCAACACCAGAGCTATTAAAGTCGATAGCGTGTTTGGCAAAAATAGTCGCAATCGGCATCACGACTTGCTCTCGCGTTCGCGTCCCTAGCGCAACCCATGGGTTCGAGGGCACGAAATTAAACTCGTCTCCCTCACCGACCACCATCACGCTGTGTTGCTTTGACAACACTTCACGCAATTCGAAAGCAACCGAGACACCGCCCAACCCTGCACCAACCACAATCACCTTAGCCATACGAACCTCAGTATTTTAGATATCTCTAAAATATGGTTGGGTAACTGCGCCTCGTCAAGTTTATTTTTTAATCAGCACCAAAATTGCGGCGCTGCGGCACATTTAATTGATCGTTCTCAATGTTTGCTAATGCGCGAACCAGTTCCTCTTTAAACTTATCGCGAAAGTCGGTTGGCGCAAGAATTTTCAGATAAGCCGCACGCGCTAACAGCCACTGCACGAGGTTTAACGTATAAGGCACCGTGACGCGCAAGCGCCGACAGTTCGGTTGGCCCTCGATAGGCGAAATTTCTTGATCGTCACCCAATGGTGCATCTTCTATCTCGCGACGGACGGAATTAAAAATAATGGCTTCGAGGCGAAATGGCTCGCCGAATTTATAAGCTAGTGCTCCACTTGCGGCATACTCTTCAAGGTCAAAGTCACCAACACGCGGATCGTCAGTCACGATTTCTCGCACCTCACTGATGCGCGAAAAGGGTAATTGCCGCACTCGGTCACTAGCATGGTCGCGCAGCACTAAATAAGCGACCGCACCACGATAAAATACTGCGAGCGCTGTGGCTCTTATCACCTGTGCAGGATCATCTTGATGTGGATGGTAGTGCAACCGCACCGCCACTTGCTTGAGCGCTACTTCCAGTAAACGTTGACTCTTTTCGCTATCCAGCTGAGGCCCCGTTAGACGATGCGACGCGGCACTCACTTTAACGCGGCGATACCACAGCGACGCTAAACTGTTACGTGCCGCTAATTGCTCTTTCGCACGTTTGAACAACCCTTCAACCGGCTTGAACACATCCATGGGTCCCAGTTCAGCCAGTTGCTGCTCAGCGATGACCAATGCCAACGCTACTGGGTCTTCAAGTTCGAGTAAACGCTCAAACTCCTGCTGTTCTAGTTGCCAAACATCGGGCGCATTCGCCCCATTTTTAGGTAATCGCGAGAGCCCAAAATAACCTTCTAAATCTTCGAGATTGCGCTGAATTGTGCGCTTGGAGACGTTGGCGAGCTCTTTGCGTTCTAAGTAATCTAACAGCTCTGCGGTCGTTCTGTTTTTCTCATACAGAGCCAATAGCATATAGATGCAACGAATTGTGAGGCTTGCGTTTGCAGTGGTATGTCCTTCCATCGTGCGATTCCATGTATACTAGTTGTAAGTCTGATGCTACTTAGCATTACCGGCAAAAGTCAAAATTATGTTATCGTTGCAGCAGTTGGATTAAGGAATTCTTATGCAGGAAGTATCGTCATCTATGGAACATGCAGCACAGCTACCGAAGTTACCGGGCATGTTTTTTCGCTCGTTATTCACCGTAGCCCGCAATGATCAGGCGGAAGCTGCGGCGACGAAGTTGCACGATACTTTCACCGCACCGGCACTGACTCAGAGTCAGGTAGCGCGCTACAAAGAGGCTTTCCCCGGATTTGTCAGCGAGGTTCCGTTAACGCTCATGTACTGTTTGGCGCAACGCGTCCATTTGGCGCAAATGCTCGGTGAAAACTTCCCGTGGCCCGCGCCGGGCCTGGTGCACGTCAGCAACGAACTAGAGCTGCACAGCAACATTGAGCTAAACAAAGCTTTTCGCATACAAGCGACGATTCAATTACCCGCGCGTGGTCCAAAAGTTTCTCCACGGCGTTTACGTCCGCTGTTTACCGTCGTTTTTCTGCAAGATGACAAACCTGTCGTCACCTGTAAAAGCGAATACCAAGTCATGCCCAAAAATAACAGTAAGCCCGCTAAGCCGCGCGAAAAGAAACAAGCGCAAGCACCGGGGGAAGAATGGCATGCAATTGGTACGTGGCAACTTGATGCGACAAGTGGCCGCACCTATGCGCGCTTGTCCGGTGACTTTAATCCAATTCATCTACATCCGTTATTATCGCGTTGGTTCGGCTTTGAAAAACCAATCATTCACGGCATGTACATGGCGGGACGCGCGCAAGCTGAGATCGAAAACAAGTACGCGAAACCCGTCCAGCGTATTGATGTGACTTTCAAACGACCAGTACCGTTACCAGCAAAAATTCAGCTTTGGGAACAAAGTGATAACGCTGAGATGATGAGTGGAAAATACCAGGTATGTGGCGCTGAAGATTTACTCCAGCGCCTTGAAGGAAGTTATACCCTCGCTTAAAAAATGAGTGTGCTTAACGCACACTCTCTCCCGTCAATGTCATTTGTTCATCTGCGGCGGCAGCAATGTCATCATTGCTAAAGTGCAGTGGACGCAACTGTGGTTGTGACGAATAAAGCAAGGTCTGATCAAGGTAATGATCCGAATTACTATCCGACGCTTGAGAGTAACTTAGTAAGCCATTCGCCATTGGTCCTTCTGGCGTAAACTCCATTGCAAACATCCAGCTAGAGCCGTAAGTAATGTGATATCCGCCAGCAGCTTCGCTCAGCACCGAACCGGGTAATAACGGATAAGTATGGCGTGGTAACAAGGTGCCATCGTTGCCCATATTACTATTAAAGACGTTAAAACCGCCTTCGATGTTATTCGCACCACCCCACGGCAGTTTTTGTCCTGATGCTTGGCCGTTCGGCAGGCTACGCTCGACGAACTGTACTTCGCCTAAGGTGGCGTCAACCGCTAAACCTGCGCCTTCAATACGCTCCTGCGCGGTCGCTAGTTGGCTCAACACTACGTCATTGGCCACTAGTGTATGCGGCGTTGTAACCGGTTGTGACGGGTCGTAAGCAACTTGCCATTGCGGGTTGCGACGGAACTCAGTGGCAAACTCACGAAACAGCATAGCGCCGACACTATTGAGATTCATGCGGCCATCAAACTGCGCCAAAGCATTACAGCTGGCAGAGATATCAACACTTGCGCCACTTGCGCTGGTAACTGGCGTCGAGCCCTGCGCTTCACAGTGCGCAACTAAGTCAGCTAACACCTCTTCCGATAACCATGCACGATTGCCGATCAGACGTTCAACCAGGTCTTCGCGACTAAACTTACCATCTACCGAACCACCCTCAGCAAGCATCTTCTGCCCCATCCGCGAGCGGAATGATTGCTGATTGCCGACCGGTCCCCACAACGGTGAAACACCAGTGATTGGCGCGGCTGGATTCGTTAACCAGTAGCTATCATTCGAGTTTTGGACAAAGTCCGTACGCTCTAACTGCGGCGCTTGGGCAAACGGCACGGTTCCTTGCGGTAAGTAAAGACTGTCGTCACCAGGGAAGATAAACAACCCAGCTTGTTGCGAGAGGCCTTGATAAAGCTGATTTTCAGACCATGCTTGCAGCGCTTCCGGCACGATATTAGGTACTGAGGAACCATCCGTAAAGAAGGCATTACCATCCTTATCTACCGCCATCGCGTTATTAAAGACCGTTCCTGTGTAATCCACAAAGGTTTGCTTGTAGCTTTCGATGCTATCAGCCAAGTTCATGCCCAACCAATGATCGAATAACTCATAGTTGGGTAAATTAGCATCGTGCAAAGCATAGGCGACTTGCTGCCCGGTGACCGGATCGGTCCCCCACGGTAAGCCGTTAGGAATCACGATAATTGGCCCAAACTCACTATGGTAACTTGAACGTTGCAGGGTCATGAAAGTTCCTGGCCCAGTTGCCACTTCAATCGAGTGCTCCTGCTTGGTCATCGCTACAGGCTCACCATCAAGCATATAGGTGGTACCTGAGTCGTCGTTACTATCTAACGTAAGACGGTGAATGGTAAAACGCGATGCTGTTGAGAAGGTGTGCGTCCAAGCGACATTTTCATTGAAGCCAATATTGACGATACCCGGCATACCCGACAACGAGCCGCCCACAACTTTCATTTCACCTGGGATTTCGATGCCAAATTGCCAGAAGCGTTGGTTACCCGTATGAGGGAAATGCGGGTTAGCAATGAGCATACCTTGCCCTGACGCACTTAAATCTGAGCCGATAGCCCAGCCATTCGAACCGGACTCGGTTGGGTTGGTATCTGGAACCTCACTGTGTTGGGCCGCAATAGGTGCAAGCGCCATGGCTTCACCCGTTGCCTTGTTCATTGCCCCAGCACTCTGGTTAGGAGGCACAGCTAAGAACAACGGCCCAGTAAAGTTGGCTGCTCCTGGCAGTAACGCAACACCTTGTGCATACGTCATCATATCGATCGGTGTAATCGGCTGTACCCAAGGTTGACCTGCACATGCGGGTGCAATGTTATCAACTCCGGTATCGGCGAGGTATTTATTGTAGCCAGCGGCATAACCCGTAATCAGCGCTTGTGAGCGCTCACTAATTTGTTCAAAGCCTTGTTCAGCGTTTTCTCGGATGCCAAGTGCCAGATAACCGAAGTCATTCAGAATATTCCCTGAGTCGCCGCTGCCCGGAACTTGATCTGGGCCAAAATACATCGAACGCTGAGAATTAAACTTGATAATTTGATCGGCTAAAATGCAAATATTGTCACGCGCAAACGCATAACCCACGCCGAATCCTAAGCTCTCTAAATTTTCTGCAGTGACGTAAGGGACACCGTAGTCGGTCCAAGTCACATCGGCAGCAAGCTCACCGTCAGGTGCAAAAGTGATAAGCCCAGTGGGCTCCGGGTTGGTAACCACGACATCATCGACGGGCTCTGGATCATAGCCATCACCACAGGCGCTAAGCGTGAGAACACTCGCACCGACCATAAGCGCGAGCACACTGCGCTTCAATTGTTGTTCTGCCATAATAAATACCTGCTTTAAGTTGTTATTGTTGGTTTAGCAATTTGTTGTCAAAGCAGTATGGTTGGTCAATGGCAAGCTCGCAAGTCGGTTTAGACCAATGGCTTCTGTCGCATGGACTTGACGTCACTACGTTTTTTCTTTTTCTCGATACGGCGCTTTTTACTGGCTTTACTGGGCTTGGTAGGTATGCGCTTCTTTTGCACGCGGTTCGCACTAGCAACTAATTCAATGAATTGTTCGAGTGCCAATTCTCGGTTCTGCGCCTGACTGCGAGTTGCTTGCGACTTAATGATGATCTTGCCGCTAGGCGTGATGCGGTGATCACTTTTTGCCAGTAAACGCTGTTTATAAAAATCAGGCAACGAGGACGCTTGAATATCAAAAATGAGTTGCGCGGCGGTCGCCACTTTGTTCACATTCTGCCCGCCAGCGCCACTCGAGCGAATAAATTGCCATTCAATTTCATGCTCGGGAATGCTCACCCGTTGGGAAATTTGAATGTCGCTCATGTTAAGCCTCCGCTACGTTGGATGCGTCGCTCGGTGGCACGCAACACCAGCTCGTCGTGTTTAAACACCAGCGTACAATGTTCACTAGCGCGCGTGATACCTGTATAGAGTAGCTCTTTGGTGAGAATTGGCGAATCATGGTCGGGCATCACCACCACCGTATGATTAAATTCAGAGCCTTGCGACTTATGAATCGTCATGGCAAAAGCCGTCTCTACATGGGCTAAGCGCGACGGCAGTAACCAACGTAGCTCGCCCGACGTGCCGCGGAACAGAACCCTTATCGGCTCATCGGCAGCAGTTCGCACGGCCAGACCAATGTCACCGTTGCGTAAATCTACACTGTAGTCATTTTGCGTGATCATCACTGGACGCCCAACAAACCATTTGTCGGTGCTAACCTGTTCACCGAACAACCACTGGGTAATCACTTTATTGAGGTTTTCCACCCCCCAGTCACCGCTTCGAACAGCTGCCAACAACTGAAACTGCTCGAGTTGCGCAAGTAACTGCTCGCCCCACTGTTCGACATCAGCGTCAGGCCCTTGTTGCAGCAAATCGAGCAGCGGCTGGTAACCTTCTTGCACCAGCTGGCGCAACGCTTTATGGCCTACACCCGAGATCTCCAGCGTGTGAATATTGTTGAACGCTGGATTTTCCGCAGCAATGCTTTGCGCGTCTTGCAGCCAACGCGCAAGCCATTGCGTCTGCCGTGTATTCACCTCGTGCGCCAGCTTACCAATCCCCTGCTCGGCATTGAAACGTCGGCTTTCGTGGAGCATGACGGTATGCTGCAAGTAAGGCCAAGTCGACGCGCCTTGCTTATCCGCATAACTTTGCGGTAACTCAGCTAAACCATGACTATCGGCCAGCCATTCGGCCAGCTCTGGCGCATAATGCCCATGCTCGGCGTGCTCACACAATTGCCCCAACACCGCACCGGCCTCTACCGAGGCTAATTGGTCTTTATCGCCCAACAGAATCAAGCGCGTTCCAGGGGCGAGCGCCGAGGTTAACGCCGCCATCATTTCGATATCCACCATGGACGCCTCATCGACAATAACCACGTCCGCTAACAACGGATTACGGCGATTGTGCTTGAATTCCCGGCTATGGTTTTGGCTGCCGAGCAAACGGTGCAACGTGACCGCCTGGCGATTGGCCATGGTGCTTTCGAGCGTCGCACGGAATTGCTCAGGTAAATTGCCAAGCTCCCCTTCAATAGAACTGGTCATGCGCGCTGCCGCCTTTCCGGTTGGTGCGGCAAGGCGGATACGCAGTGGTGTCGACCCAGTGCGATGTTGCTGCAGGGTCGCCAATAAGCGCACCACAGTGTAGGTTTTGCCAGTGCCCGGGCCTCCGGTAATAATCGTAAACCCACTACGTACTGCCATTGCACAAGCAAGGCGCTGCCAGCTCAACTGTTCACTGACTCCAAATAAGGCATTGAGTGTCTCGCGCAGCTGACTTACATCGATCTCGTCTTGTTGCTCACAACGTTGCGCAAGGTCGCTTTTAATCGCCTGTTCATAGTTATAGTAGCGACGCAGGTAGAGCCGCTGCTTATTCGCCAACACCAAAGGCGAGTTTGCTTGATTCACCGCCAAAGAGTCTTGCAATTGCGTTAACCAGTCATTAGGTAATTGCGCTAAAGCTTGCGCCGCGGTTAAGCACGCGTGCTTGCTTTCAAACGAAGCATGTTCCGGCGGTAACTGTAAAACTGTATCGGCCTCTTCACTAAGCCGCTTGAGATCTAAGCAAGGATGCCCATGACCCAGCTGATGGCTCGTCAGCGCGGCTAAAAACGCCACGCTCTCGGCGTCGTCACCAAGCTTATCTAACAGATAGTCCGCTAAACTGAGGTCAACTGCTCGCAACCACCCATGCTCATACCACGTCCGCAAAATGTTGACCGGCTTCATATTGCCTCCTTGCCTGCAAAGCACTGCTCGAGCTGTTCAATCAACGCCCGTGCGGGTCGATGAAAATAGGCACCCGCGGTCTCTGCTTCATAGCCTCGCAAAAACAAATAAACGCTACCGCCAACATGCTTGTCATAGTCATAAGCATCACCTAAGCGTGCTTTGAGCAGCTTATGTAGCGCAAGGGTATAGATGACAAACTGCAAATCATAACGACTTTCCAAAATCTTATGTTCCATCGCCTCTTCGCTGTATGCCGTGGCATCCGCCCCGAGGTAATTCGACTTGTAATCCGCCACGTAATATTTGCCCTGCCATTCAAAAACAAGGTCAATAAAGCCCTTCAGCATACCGTTGAGGGTACGCTCAAGTAATTTCGGCCTGGAGCGATTCGGGAGGACATAGTTACCAACAAGTCGATCAATGTCGGTGGCTTGAACTCGATGTGTGGGGAACCAAAACTCAGGTTCGGCTTGGTACTGTTGTAAATCGGCTAATTGAACAGGCGCAGCCTCATCTCCCAGCGGAAACCGAGTAGTTAAATACGCGGGCAGCCACTGTTGTAAGCTTTGTTGCTCGCTGTCATCCGTAATATGCCGTAATTGATCGCTGAGCCAGCGCTGGCATTGCTCCGGCTGCGTAGCCAAGTGCTGAAAGCCCTCATCTGCTGCCGCCTCTAACAGGTTGTGTAAGAAGGTCCCTGCTTCTGCGCCCCGAGTAAAACTGTGAATCGTCCCCAACTGCGGTTGCGCCGGCACATCAGGCGCGACATCATGCAGGCCTTCTTGCAAATTCTCGGCATCAGCATCATCGGCTGTTATCCACTCGCCGTAACGCAGCGCACTGTAACTGGCCATCCACCATGACTCAAACCCAAAGCCTTCTGGCAAGCGGCGTACGCTAAAGTCTTGGTCATCGACCTGTGGCGCTTGATAGCGTGTAGGCTCACCTGCAACATTTGGCGCCAATGACGTGCTATAACCGTCGACTTTATAACTTACCGCGTCTTGCTCACTGGCATTAGCGGCAAATAAATAATGCCATGCAGTTTGCGGTAGCGTCTTGTAGCCGGCCACGCCAACATAGGTTGCATACTGCGCACGCGTTACCGCCACGTAGAGCTTACGGATCTCTTCGGCAAATGCCTCTTCCACCACCCGCGCTTTAGCAGACTCATCCTCTTTATCGAAGCAGATCGCTAGCTCACCATGCTCATTATGATAACGCTGCGGGAAGCGCATGCGACTTTGATCGCGAGTGCGACTCACGAAGGGTAAAAAGACTAATGGATACTGCAGTCCTTTTGACTTGTGAATGGTGACCACTTGAATAAGTTCGGCGTCACTTTCTAGCCGTACCTGCTGTTCGGCTGCGTCAACGCTGCTGCCGTTGTCCTGCGCCTTGGCAATGTGTTCAGCTAAAAACCTTAGTAAACCGTGCGTACCCTCAACTTGCTGTGCATGTTGCTGTAATAACTCGGCCAAGTGCAATATATCGGTTAATTCGCGTTCGCCATTTGGCAGCGCGAGAAGCCGTTGTGGGATAGCAAACTCATGCAGAACATGTTGTACCATCGGCAATATGCCTTGTTTCAACCAAATCTCATTGAACTCAACAAATTGCACCGCAAAACTGTCCCACTGCAATTCATTGGTGTTGATGGCATCAATTTCGTCTAACTGCATACCCAAAAGTTCACAGCCCAACACACTGCGCAGACGCCGCGGATCACGAGGATACGCGCAAGCATGTAGCAGCGTATAAAGTTCTTGTGCAACCCGCCCAGCAAATACCGAGTCACGTTCCGACAAGTAAACGCTACGTAGTCTGCGCCGCCGCAATGCTGCCCGTATCAGCTGTGCCTGCGAGCCACTAGCGACCAAAACGGCCATGTCGCGCGGAGCTATACGCGTAAGCTCACCTGTGTTGCGATGGCGAAAACCCGTGTCAGGATCATTCAACAGCTGTGTAATTGTTTCCGCGAAAGCCTCTGCAAGCAGTAGATCAAGCTCGCCATTGTTGCCTTTCTGATCGCTGTAATCCATAACAGCTAAAGCTTGCTGCACGGCACCGCCGACCACTAACTCACGGTCTAAATCATTAGCTTCCACCGGCTGAAAGGGCATTTCATTTGCACCATCTTCGGTCTTAAATCTAAATGCACCTTGGCGGCTGGCTTCGGCTTGTTCGAACAACGCGTTAACGCTATCCACCATCGCCTGCGTGGAGCGAAAGTTAGTACCCAATGTGTGGTGCCGCCCAGCCGTTGCACGACGCGCCTTCAAATAGGTAAAAATGTCAGCATTACGGAACGAATAAATCGCTTGCTTCGGGTCACCAATCAGAAACAAACCATTGCTTTCGGGCGTCTCTGCGACGCGATACACACGGTCAAAAATCTCATATTGCACCGGATCAGTATCTTGGAATTCATCGATCATGGCGATCGGAAACTGCTTCCGCAGCTGCGCCGCAAGTAATTCGCCATTTTCCGCACGCAACGCATCGCGTAAGCGCGTCAGCATGTCGTTAAAACCTATTTCCGCGCGCTGTTGTTGTAATTGACGAAAACGCTGCTGTAGCCAACGGCCAGCATGCCGCAAAATACTGTTGTGAGGGTTCGGCAATGCTGCTATGGCGGCGGTAAACTCCACTAAGCGTTGCGGCAGTGCAAGTTGCTGTGCATTGAGCTCGGTTTTGCACGCCTCAGCAAGCCCTTCAGGTGTCAGACGCTTCGTGCCCGCTTCCGTAAGGCTTGGTTGTAGCGGCGCCCGCTCGCCCGTAGCGCTAATTTCGGCGAGCCACTCTTGCACTTGCGCAAGCCAGGCCTGCAAGTTAGGCACCTTCAGCTTTCGCCCATCAACCTTAACCTGCGCGCCGATTTGTGCCACAAAGTGCTCCTCAAAATCAGCGAGTGCGGTTTGCCAAGCAGCAACATCATGCCATTGATCACGCAGTTCTTGCTGTGCCGCCAAAAAGCTATCAACCGCCGATAAATCGTCATCATTCATGGTCTCTTCAGACTGTTGCAATTCACGGGTGCGCTCGAGCAATTTATCCGGCGAGTACAAAGCATCGACCAAAAACTCATATTTTTCGACTTCATGGTCTTTTAAGCTGGCAACGAAATGCCGCCAGTAGTCCTGCGCAGCTTGCTGCCATAGCTCACTATTGTCGGTATTAAGGGTTTGGCTAAAAAGGCTTCCACTGGCAAATGCATGCTCGCTTAGCATGCGATTACACCAACCATGAATGGTCGACACCGCGGCCTCATCCATTTGCTGCGCGGCTAAATCAAGAATCCGTGCTTGCGTTGGCCAACTCTGCTCGGCGTAAGCCGCACGTAGACCAATTAAAAAGGTGTCGTTCGTGCGCAATTCTTCACGGAAAAAGCTGGCGGCTTCCGTTAGGCGTGCGCGGATACGATCGCGTAATTCTTGTGTGGCCGCTTCAGTAAAGGTGACCACCAGAATTTCAGGTGGCGTCTTCATACGTTGACCGGCCTGCAGTTGCCCTTGGTCTTCAGGGTCATGCCCAAGCACCAAGCGCAAGTAGAGTGCGGCAATCGTATACGTTTTTCCTGTCCCCGCACTGGCTTCAATCAAATGACTGTTGCGCAGTGGAAAGGCTAACGGATTTAGCGCTGCTGCACTCATGCTTGCTCCTCCTGAGCTAACGTCTCGACCAATGGCAAATACAATTCACGCACAAAGGTTAGATAACGCTCTTGTTCTGGTATATCTGCGAAGCTGGGATAAAAACGGCTCATGTAGCGTGCGCTCAGGCGCAACGCTTTTTTATAGCTAAAGGAATCGGATTCATCATAACGACGTTGGGCGTCTTCATTCATAAAACTAAAGTCTTCAGCGGCGACGAACTTAGCCAGCCCTTTACCTAAGCGTTTTCCCCAACCTGCCAATACCAACTCAAAGTGCATGGGTAAAGGCTCACACAATGCTGTAGTTGCCCAGTCCAAAACTTTAGTCAACAGTGCGCCAGCTCGTTCCGTCGCCATCGGAGTTAAGCACAAGCGGTGCTCAGCACTAATAATAGAGGTCGCGCAGGGTGCTTCGGTGTTGAGCAGTAGATGCTCGAGCCAACTGTCGAGTAGTTTTTCGAGACGCACGGCACCCTTAGAGGTGACGATACTCGATGCCGAAAATTTTAGGTACACTCGCTCACCCGTTGCGTTGGTGCGCACACCACGCACGACATCGGCGACCTGCACGGTGGATTCTGAACCATACTGCAAGGCACACGCACCGACCTCAAGCGGATAAGCCGTCATGAGATCTTGTACTTGCTGCCACATGTTATAGCCAGCATCAATCACTTGTTGTTGTTGGGTCACACCAGCTGCGCCGTTGGCAAGTGCTCCCTCACCTTGCAGGCGTTGGACGATGCGTTGCAACTGTCGCAACCAATCGCTATCGGTCTGCGCTTGACGCAAAGCTTCACGGAGTGGCTCCTGTAAGCTATCAATAAGTTGCCAACGCGACAGGCCGTCCAATCGGAACAGCTCGGCATCCTGATTCTCGACGTGAGCTTCAGGCAAATAGCACTGGAACCGCTGTTGTAAAAACCAACGGGCCGGCTCTTCGAGAAATCCTTTCAGTTGCCGCAATTGCACAGGGCCGGCAGGCAGCCATTGCGCCAGCGGCTGATTGCGCTGGGTGATCGCATCGTCACTCACACTATGGAGCGCATGCCACTCTTGCGCATAGGTAAACAAGTGCGCCGCTGACTGGGCTCGAAAATAGGCTGGGTTAAACGGCTGTAAATAATGCTCTTCGATGACAGCAGCATGGCCAAGCTGCTGCAGATGGTCGCGCAACTGGCTCACCAACACCGACGGCGGCTGCTCACTATTGTCCTTACTACTGCGCCCGCACCAACTCAGATACAGCCACAGCCGCGCCGATAACAACGCTTCTAAAAAGAGATAACGATCATCTTCGCGGCGGGAACGATCACCCGGACGGCTGTCCTGTGCCATTAAGTCAAAGTCAAAAGGCTTACGTTGGCGTGGATAATCACCGTCATTCATTCCCAGCAAGAATACACCCTTGAAAGGTATCGCTCGCATTGGCATTAAGGTTGCAAAATTAACACTGCCGGCCAAAAAGCGCTGGGTGAGCTGGTGTTCATCGACTTTCGAGAGCCAACTTTCTAATACGACGGCGAGCCCAATAGGTTGGTCGTATTCAGCTGCGCTTACCCCATCAAGCCAATCATGCAACTGGCTTTGCAGTCGTGTCAGCACCCAAGCATCATGATCGTCGTCGGTCACAAAAAGCCGCTCGATAACTTGGCTAAGCTGATCGCCCCACTGCGCGGGCGTGAGTTGCTGTAAGGTAAGCTGAAAAACGTCATCAAGTACGCGAATCATTTGCTGCAAACCGCCCACGCTGGCCGCCGCAAGACCACCAACCTCAGGGTAAGGCTCGTCGTCTAACCATGCCGTCGTTGGCCCCTCGGTGCGCCCTACTGCATACCCCAATAACATGCGTCGCAGCCCAAACCACCAACTATGTCGGCCCTCTGCGGGCGGCAAGCCTAATTGTTCACGGTGCTCAGCATGCAGTCCCCAGCGCACACCAGCCTCATGCAGCCAGCGTTGCAACTGTTCAACATCCGCAGCTGTTAGCGCAAAGCGTTGTTGCACCGCGTCAACCTGCAGGATATCAAGCAAGTCGCTCGCGGTGGCCCGTTCGACGTTCAACTTCAAAGCGTATTCGAGCGCCAACAGTATCGGATGGCGTTGCCGCATGCCTTGGTCAGCAATGCTAAACGGAATACGCCGTTTATCGTCTGGCCCATAACGCCCAAAGACCGCTTGGATATGCGGTGCGTACTGATCAACGTCAGGCACCATAACGATGATGTCGCTCGGCTTTACATCGTCATGTTCAGCAAACAACTGCAACAACCGATCATGAAGAACTTCAACCTCGCGTTGCGGACTATGGCAACTGACAAACTTCAACGAATCATCTGCGGCGCGCTCTTCCCACAGCGGCTTAGCTTCGCCAATACTGCGTAGATGCAGCATGTCCGACTGCAATTGCGCCAAGCGACACTGTGGTGCTTCTGGCTCTTCAAACAAATCAAAATTGAGCTTAGCAAAGCGACTCTGCTGCTCTTGGGTACCGTCAAACGCATCCAGCATCCGAATATAGTCACCGCCTTGTTTACCCCAAGATGCTAACAATGGATGGGTTTCGGTGTGCAGGTTATTAATATCAAGTTCAGCTTGGCCGGGTTTACGGCTCAAGCGCTTGCGCTTGATCTCGCGCAACACATCGCGGCCTGCAATGCTATCCATCCAAAAATGCTGGCTGGGATTATGCACACAGAGGAGCACCTGGCAGCAATTCGCTAGCGCATTCAGCACTTCAATCAGTTGCTGCGGCATACTCGAGATACCAAAAACAATAACCCGCGGCGGGAGTCCTTTGGGGCGTTGGTCAGTCGATAGCGTTTGCGCTTTGGCAATGAAACGTTGATGCAACTGTGCGCGATCACTGAGGCCATGAGCGCCAATATCTTCGCGCAGTAGCTGCCACAACAAAGGTTGCCACGCATTATCGCTATCAGCTGCTATGCTGCCTCCTGCAGCCCAGTCCGCTAACCAGTCGGCGCGGTACATTTGATATTGATCGTACAGGTCGGCTAAGCGCTCAGCGAGCTGATAAAGCTTACGCTGCTCAGTATCATCACGTATGTAATTGGCTAACGCAGCAAACTCTGGCTTATCAAGGTGTAGTGGAAGTAAGCGCAACAATCGCCAAGTCAGGCGATCTTTATCGAACGGCGAATGCCGTGGTAGGTCATTCCCAAGCACGGCGCGATAAGCTTGCCATTGAAAGCGCGCGGGCAGCGTCACATCGACCATCGCGGCAATACCCAAAGACTCGGCCCAGTGACGCTTCAGCCACTGCGCAATACCATTGGATTGTACCAACACACATTCAGACTCAAGCGGGGCGAGAGGAGCAATCCTTGTCATCTCCACAACCAAATCAGTCAGTTCCTCTAACTTATGGCTGTGGGCAACGATTAGTCCTGCGCTTTGTTCACTCATTTGCTATCCTCTCCTTGCATATGGCTCATCCTACCCAAACATGCAGCGGTAGGCTAGCAAGTTGGCGCGACAGTTAGTGTCGCACAGGGCAAAAGTTTAGAAGGAATTCGAGATGAAATTAGCCATCACTGTTGTAACACTTTCTTTAGTCGTTGGGCTCAGCGGTTGTGCTACTGAAACAACCCCGCAACCAAGCGCACCGGCAGCCGTTGCAGTTTCCGCTACCGCAAGTGAAATCTATAACTTCGCGCAACCAGCGCCAAATCATCTTGCCGGCGGTCAACCCAAGAAAAATGAAATTGCCGCGTTGGCAAACAGCGGCGTGGATGCAGTTATTAATCTACGTAGCCATGCTGAAATGAATGCGATCAACGAAGCCGAATGGACGACCGCCAACCAAATGGCGTACTACCACATTCCAATTGCCGGCGCCGATGGCTTGACCAAAGCAAACGTGCAGATTTTCCACCAAACCCTGCAAAACACAAGCGAGCAGACAGTATTTATGCACTGCGCTAGTAGTAATCGTGTCGGCGCAATGATGGCGCTACGTGCAGCTTGGCATCAAGGTGCCAGCAAGGCCGAAGCACTGGCAATTGGTGAGCGTTACGGCATGACCAGCCTACGCAAGCGCGTCGAAGAGCTGCTCAGCCACTAATTTTTATGTTAGAATGCGCGCGCAATTTTTGACCTCGGATTTGCGATCCGAATCGCCAAAAGAAGGAAGTAACAGATGTATATTTGCGCCGCACTCTATAAGTTTGTGGAATTTAACGATTTTGAAGCCTTTCGCGAGCCGCTCTACGACTGCATGGTCGAGAACGCAGTGAAAGGCACCCTCCTGCTCGCCCGCGAAGGCATCAACGGTACGATTTGTGGTACCCGCGAAGGTGTCGATAACGTCCTCGATTTTATTCGTTCGCAAGACGCCTTTGCCAACATTGAGCACAAAGAGTCTCCGAGCGATACACAAGCTTTTTACCGCACTAAGGTGAAACTCAAAAAAGAAATCGTGACCATGGGCATTGACTGGGTTGACCCGAAAAACGTGGTTGGCACCTATGTTGATCCAAAAGAATGGAACGACTTAATTCGCGATCCTGAAGTGCTGCTGATTGATACGCGTAACGACTACGAGTATGCAGTGGGTACGTTCGAGGGCGCCATTAACCCAAAAACTGAGACCTTTCGCGAGTTCCCAGAATATGTGAAGGACCACCTCGACCCTGAAAAGCATAAGAAAGTAGCGATGTTTTGTACCGGTGGTATCCGCTGCGAAAAATCTACCGCTTACTTAAAGTCACTCGGCTTCAATGACGTTTATCACTTGAAAGGCGGCATTCTAAAGTACTTAGAAGAAATGCCTGAAGATGACTCAACCTGGCAAGGCGATTGTTTTGTCTTTGATCAACGCGTCACGGTGCGTCATGGCTTGCAGCAGGGTGACTATGACCAATGCTACGCTTGCCGCATGCCGATCACCGAAGCCGAAAAGCAATCAGAACACTATCAAAAAGGTGTCAGTTGCCCACATTGCTTCGACAAGACAACAGCGGAGCAAAAAGAACGCTTCGCCGAACGTGAAAAACAAATCCAACTAGCTAAGCAACGTGGTGAAAAGCATATCCGCGATGGCAAAGTTGAGGAAAAATCGATTTAAGCTATCGCTAAACTAAACTTCTCGTTGGCGCTTGAAAAGGTCTATACTGACCTTATGTAATTAATAATAAGATCAAGTTTTTAGACTTATTTTCAAGCGTTCCAACAAGGAGTTCATAATGCAACAACTGAATGTTATTGGATTAGATCATCATCACGCTGAGCAACTTAGCGAAAAGCTAAATAACTTGCTCGCTAACTACCAAATCTTCTACATGAACGTGCGTGGCTTCCATTGGAACATCAAAGGCCAAGAGTTCTTTGAGTTACACGCTAAGTTCGAAGAAACCTACAATGACCTGCTACTGAAAATCGATGAGATTGCCGAGCGCATCTTAACTCTGGGTCAACGCCCTCTGCACGCCTATTCAACCTATATTAAGAGCAGTGAAATCCAAGAAGCGAAGGACATTCACGACGGTAAGGCTTGCGTACGTGAAATCCTCGACAGCTACCGCGTTACTATTCGTTTGCAACGCGAGTTGCTCGAGCTCGCAGGCGATGCCGGTGACGAAGGTACATCAGCGCTTATGAGTGATTACATTAAAGAGCAAGAAAAAACCGCTTGGATGCTCACTTCTTATTTAGGTTCCTAATATGTAGGTGCTTCATAAACGTAAAGAAAACTCAGTGTAATTGTATTGCACTGGGTTTTTGCTATGCTGAATTCAGCAGTACCTAAACACAAAAATAACTAAAGGAAGGTTTCATGAACAAAGTTATCGGAATTATCTTGCTTGTGGTTGGTATTATCTTGTTGTACTTCGGCTACGAAGCTTATAACTCGCCAGCGTCAGAGCTATCGAATGCGGTTACTGGTGAGCCAACAGATAACGCCATGTGGTATCTGATCGGTGGCGCAATTGCCGTTATCGTTGGCTTGTATGGCGTAATTCGCGGCAAGTAAGCGTAAGACCCTTTCTGCTCTTCATTAAGCCAACGCTGCACAGTAGCGTTGGCTTTTTTAGTCCCGCTGTACATTCGGCAACGTTAAAGCTCGTATTCCCGCCACTATGCCTAATGCAATCAAGAGCACCATCACCGCCTCAACACCGGCATAGGCATCCACGGCTCCTAACACTATCCCAAGCAGTAACACCAAGCCAATCACCGTATTAGAGACCGCAGTGAATTCTGCGCGATTGTCCTGCGTGGCCATATCGACTAAGTACGTTTTGCGCCCAACGCGTGCGCCATGATGCGCGACTGCGGCAAGAAAAATGAGTAAGCCGCCAACCCACTGCTGCGCCAACACATCACTTGCCATGACAAACAGAGCTAGTGCCGCAGCCATAACAACGACCGCAATAAAGGCCGCTGCTGCCATAACATGATGGCTAGCGGAGTCCGACCATTTACCCCAGAAGCGACCGGCCAACATTCCAGCAATACCGCTCGCCAACATCAGACCACCAAGACTGGTAAGGCTGCCCTCACCACTACGTTGGATCATCACCACAATGTATGGAATCGCAAACGCTGACGACACTAAGAGTGCTCGTGTTAGCACAAAGCTACCGAACTGTTTGTCTTGCCATAACAAACGAATGGATTTTAAAGCTTCAATGAGTGCATTACCTCCGCCCTCTGTCGCCCCCGGCACCTCAGGCACTTGGGCATAGGTCATCGCTGCGGCGAACCATAGCACCGCAGCAATCCCCAAGAGCCCGGCAAAAATAACCACATTGCCATTACTTACAGCGCTACCCAAAAGGGTCGGCGCAAACAGCACGACCAACGCGGTACCAACCGATAAGAAGCCAGCAATCGACGCAGCGAGGCCCGACAAACGACCGCGCCGGGTCTTCGAAATGGTTTTGCCTTGCACGTCTTTGATCGACACCGAGCAAACGCCACGCGAAATACTAAAAAACGTAAGTAAAAGCACTATCGCCCAGCCCAGCGCACTATCGCGGAGCGTGAGAACACTAAATAACATACCCACCAGCGCAATCGCTTGCCCGATACTTCCTGCGACCCAAAACCACTTACGCACCGGCGTTTCGCGCAGTTGTTGTGCAATGATAAGTTGGGGTAACAATGCCAGTGATTCACGTAATGGCACCAACGCACTGATAAATGCCGAAGGTGCGCCCAACGAAGACAGAATCCACGGTAAAACTAGCCTTGCACTCACCAGCGAATCGCCCAATTTAGTCATACTCAGTGCAACTAAATGCGCAATAAAGGCTTGCGGCTGGTCGTTACACGCCGACTCTGGAATGTCTTTACAGACACGTGCGTCTTCATCTTCTGCAAGGTAACCATAGAGCTTCTCTGTCAATTCTTGCGATTGCTGCGCAGTCATAAACTGTCCTTATTCAGATCCTAATCGCTAATGCGTTGCAGGTGATGATGTAATTCATACCAAAGCTGATTCACTACGGCGACCAGCTCCCGCCAGTTTTCGAGCGTATCACGATGCACTTGAAAACCTGCACTTGCCTCATAAGCATTCACAAATGCACTGCGTTGCGGTAGCTCGAGCTCATTGGCGGCCATAGCGTTAGCCAAGTCAAAGTAACGCTCACCCATACCTGAATATTCCCAGTCAATAACCCGTGGCGTAGGGGCAAGGAAGACGTGGTGCAAGCCTAAATCGTTATGGCAAAAGACCGGATGCGAGGCAAAATTATCGATTAACTTACGAAAACTCCGCAAACGAATTTCAAATTGTTTGGCATGTTCACGGTCAAATTCTGCTAATTGCTGACAATACCTTGCCAGCCGCTCACGCAAGGACCACACCGGCGCCTTTATGTTGACACGGTGAATGTGCGCAGCTAAATCTGCTAGTTCACGCAGTTTATCAGCCATCGATAGATTAGCATGAGCAAGATCAGGCTCCTCAAGGTAGGCCTGCAATACCAATCCTTGTGCCGCATCATAATGCAAAACGTCAGGAGCAAGTTGTTGCTCAGCCAGTTGACGTTGCACAAGCACTTCTTGATCACGATCCAGCCCATAGGGGTGATCAAAGCGAAATTGCTTCAGGATATAGTTGGTTTTCGTGGTGGTGATTTTGTAGACGTTGTTCGCCACCCCCCGCAAGAGGGGCTCTGCTTTGATTACGCCGTGTATGGGAAGGCTATCTAACCACTGCTGCTGCATTGTTGCTGTTCCGTCCTTGCTGTTTGCCACTGCCACATCGCATAAAACACTAGTATAAGATATACGAAATAAAGTGCACCCGTGATCACAAATCCTTTGCTCGCATACAGGTAAACATAAACAGCATCGATGACCAACCAGTACCACCAGTTGGCAAACTGCTTGCGTGTTAATAGCCACGTGGCAAACAAGGAAAACACTGTGGTGTAGCTATCGAGCCACACCGCATCGGCCGTTGTATAGCGCTCTAACGCTAAAGCCACTGCACCAGCTACTAACACTAAAATCGCCAACCAACGCAAATGCCAAGCAAGGCTTAATTCAGCAACCTTTTGTACTGCGGCCCGCCCCGCTCCGTAACGCCATTGCCACCAGCCATAGCCCGCAAGTAGCACATAAGTCACCTGTAACACGGTCTCCATATACAACTGCGCGTGCCACATTAAATACGTATAAATACTGCAGCTGATGGCGGCGGCCAACCAACACCACAATGACTGATGAGCAGCCAATACCAAATAAGCCACAGCTAGCCCCACGGCCGACCACTCCAACCACGAGGTCGCCATGACTTGTTCACTAATGGTCTGCACAAAATCAGTCATTGGTGTGTCCTTAACCAGCCTTAGAAATGGTAATTCAGAGTAACGCCCACGCGACGCGGTTCACCGAACTGCTCGTAGGTTTCGCTAACATACTCTTTGCGCGGATCATTACCAAAGTAAAAGCCGCGAATACCATAATCTTCGTCGCTCAAGTTACGTCCCCAAAGACGTACTTGCCAAGGCCCTTGGCGCCAACGTACATAAGCGTTCACTACTGCCATGCTATCGGCCTCGCTCATGTGCGAATCCGAATAGTAAAAGCCGTCTTTGGCATCCACCGAAAGTCCCATTTGCCAAGCTTCAGCAAGCTGGTAATTCAAGCCTGCATTGACCTGATAGTTTGGTGCATGGGCTTGATCGCGTCCACTCATGTCAACGCCATCTTCGGTGACAAAGCCTTCTATTTCCGTTTCGAGTAAGCCAATATTGGTAAAAAGCTCGAGCGCTTCAAGCGGACGATAACTGACTTCAAACTCGGCACCGTAGGCCTTTCCTTCTGCTGCATTTTGCAAATAACCCACAAAGCTTTGGTCACGGTTGACCCAGCCTTTGAGCTGCACGTCATCGCGTTGATGCGCGAAAACGGCTAACTGCATGCTCAGGCGTCCATCGGCACTCACGCGCTTGTGGCCAATCTCAAGGCTGGTTAAGAGTTCTGGTGCAAAGGTTGAGCGCGCCAGCAGATACTCGCGTAACTCGGTTAGCTCGGTGTCTTGCACCTTACCTAAAGCGTCACCATTAACCCCGCCGGCTTTATAGCCACGCGCAACCGTGGCGTACCACAAGACGTCGGTGTCCGGCAGGTAGCTCAGACTTAAACGTCCGCCCCACATGGTGTCTTCAGGCGTTTCGTTCACGCCATTACTGTCCGTGTAAGGGTTATCATAACGCTCAGCTCGTGCGCCAGTGGTAAGGCGCCACTCCGGTGACAAGTGCTGCGTGAGTTCACCGTACAGTGCATTGTGACGGCTTTCATAGGTGCTGGAAAAAATATCCTGTTGCCCTATATCCCAGTTAAAGAAGTCACGGGTAAGTACTTCGTCACGGCGGTAATGATACACGCCAAGTACCCAGTCACTGTCATTGCCGAGCACACTGATCGGCTGGGTGCTGACCACGCGGGCCTCAAGAGTATGATCATCGCGCTCACGTTCGTAGGCGTCAAACGAACTGTATTCCCAGCCCGGCGCAATACCTACATAACTCCAGTCCTCGTCGTAGCTATACACACTCTCGGCACCTAACAACGCATAGGCCAGCTCAACCTCGGCACCTTGCCAGCCGGAATAGGTTAAAGCGAATCGGGCAGCACGGGTGCGTAAATCATCTTCACCGGGCTCATCGGAAAGGGTCGTGCGGTTATTATCTAACGAAAAGGCATCATAACCATTGTCTTGGCGCAAGGCATGCAAGGTGGTACGTAATTGCCAATCGTGCCCAAGGTCGGTGAAGAGGTTAGCTCGAACATTGCGTTCAGAGCGTTTGTTGGTATCGTCACGATTTAAATAGGTATTCTCGATAAAGCCATCATCACGCTGTTGGAACACACTTAAGCGTCCGCGACCCAAAGCACCGAGATCGCCCCCTACGGCAAAGCCACCACTAAGCGCATCGTAATTCGCCGCACCAAGCTGCCACACACCCTTGGTTTCCGCACTCGGCATGGTGCTCTCCAAAACCATCATGCCGGCCATGCCATCGGCACCGAAGCGCCCACTTTGCGGCCCACGGTAGACTTCAATCTGGCTAATATCGAACAGTTGCGCTGCTTGTGCTAACCCGCTGTAGTTGATGCCATCAACTAACAGCCCCACTGAAGGTTGGATGGGATCAACGAATTGGCTGCGTTCGCCGACACCGCGGATTTGAATAAACCGCGCACGTGATGAGCCGCCTGAAAAGTTCACATTGGCAAACGCATTCAGCGTTGACTCAAGGTGCAGGGCGCCGCGCTCGGCCAGATCTTCGGCCACCAAAGCTGTGACACTTGTTGGTGCTTCTTGCACAGTCATCTGGCGGAATTCACCTTGAATGGTGATGCGCTCAACGGAGTTCTGTTCTTCGCTTTCTTTCTCTTGTGCGAACACCGTCGGCGTTGTCGCGAGACTTGATAGACCTAAATAGACCGCAACGGCCAGGGTAGATTTTTGCATGGATCATTTCCTCAACGTCTGGTTCAGAAATAATCCGGTCGGGCAGGATTCAAATGGACTAAGGTTGTTAGCTACCATCCCTACGCCAGTATTAACCGGATCAGGTGCAAAGGGTTCGCATGTTGCATCTCAGCCACTGCACGACGAATCGCTACAGGGGCACCCCTTGGTAAATTGCGCTGCGAAGTATAGCAGCGCGGTTAAATGAAGGCTAGTGCGTCACCATAAAGTTGCTCTAACGGCAAACCACGGGCGTGAAAATCATCACGAATCACGCGCACCATTTCAAAACGCCCCGCTACATAAACGTCGGCTTCGTTTAAGTCGGATTGTTCCGCCAACACAGCATGGGGAACCAACCCAATAGCTCCGTGCCAATCAGCTCCGGCTTCTTCGACCACGGGCCGATAATGAAAATGCTCATGCTCAGTGCTCAACTGTTTCAGTCTTTCGTCGTAGTACAAGTCAGCCGCCTTGCGTCCGCCCCAATACAGCGTGATCGGGCGCTTTACCCCGCTACGCAAATGCGCCTGTAAGATCGACCACGTATAAGAAAAGCCCGTACCGCCAGCGATGAGAATCAGTGGGCGCTCACTTGCTTCGCGATAACCTGCGTCACCTAAAGGTGCTTCCACAGTTAACTCGCCATCGGCACGAATGGCCTCGATAACCTCCATGGCATAAGGATTGTCCGGCGTGGCACCAATGTGCAACTCAAGCTCACGGGTTTTCGACGGACATGAGGCAATCGAAAAAGGTCGCTTATCGCGTTCGCCCATCACCACTTGTAAGTACTGCCCAGCCACAAAATCAATGGCTTCGGGGAGCTCCAAAAGCACGCGGTAGACGTTTGGTGAAAGGGTTTCTAGCGCTGTAACCTTACAAGAAAACTGTTTCATTTAACTGACTTATCCTGTTGCAAAATTCCAAGGTCATCCCACATGTCATCGACGCGCTGTTTTACCGCCTCGTCCATGACGATGGGCACACCCCACTCACGATCGGTTTCGCCCGGCCATTTATTGGTCGCGTCCATACCCATTTTCGAACCCAGCCCCGATACCGGCGACGCAAAATCAAGGTAATCAATCGGCGTATTCTCAACCAACACCGTGTCACGCGCCGGGTCCATACGCGTGGTCATCGCCCAAATCACATCTTTCCAATCACGCGCGTTCACGTCATCATCACAGACAATCACGAACTTGGTGTACATGAATTGGCGCAAGAACGACCACACGCCCATCATCACGCGCTTGGCATGACCGGCGTATTGCTTTTTCATGGTCACCACCGCCACCCGATAAGAACAGCCCTCTGGTGGCAGGTAGAAATCCACAATTTCAGGAAACTGCTTTTGTAACAGCGGCACGAACACTTCGTTCAAGGCGACACCCAACACCGCCGGTTCATCCGGTGGCCGCCCCGTGTAGGTCGAGTGATAAATCGGCTGACGTCGCTGCGTGACATGGGTCACCGTAAAGACTGGGAAGTCGTCCACTTCATTGTAGTAACCCGTATGATCGCCATAGGGCCCTTCGGGAGCCATTTCACCTGGTTCAATATAGCCTTCCAGAATGATCTCAGCGTGCGCGGGCACCTGTAAGTCGTTACTCACACACTTGGCGACTTCGGTTTTGCCATCGCGTAGTAAGCCGGCGAAAGCATATTCCGAAAGAGTGTCGGGCACTGGCGTCACAGCACCAAGAATCGTTGCCGGATCAGCACCTAATGCCACGGCGACTGGAAAGCGTTCACCTGGATGCTGCTTTTGCCATTCTTGAAAATCCAACGCGCCGCCACGATGGGACAACCAGCGCATAATGACTTTGTTTTTGCCGAGCAACTGCTGGCGATAAATACCAAGATTTTGGCGTTCTTTGTGCGGACCTTTGGTTACCGTCAGCCCCCATGTGATCAACGGTGCCACATCACCCGGCCAACAATGCTGAATCGGCAGCTTGGTTAAATCAACGTCGTCGCCACTTACCACCACCTCTTGGCAAGGCGCTTTCTTAAGTTGTTTCGGCGACATGCTCAAAACTTTTTTGTACATCGGTAACAGGTTTAACGCATCGCGAAACCCTTTCGGCGGTTCCGGCTCTTTCAAAAACGCGAGTAACTTACCCACATCGCGCAACGCTGCAACCGACTCTTGACCCATGCCCAGCGCCACCCGTTCAGGCGTACCAAACAAATTCGCCAGTACCGGCACCGAGTGACCTTTCACATTTTCAAATAACAGCGCCGGGCCACCCGCTTTCAACGTACGATCGGAAATTTCGGTGATCTCCAAATACGGATCCACCTCCATTTGAATTCGTTTTAGCTCGCCGCGCTGCTCTAGCAACGCGATAAAATCACGCAAATCTTGATACTTCACTGCGTCCGCCCTTTTCGCGACTCAATTGCCGCTAGTATACTGGTTTTTCTAGCTGTTTTCAGCGCCTCGAAAGTGCGCTAGGCTTAAACGCATTATCAGCCAAGGACGATCACCCCTTTATGCTCGAATTTACCCCTGCCTTCACTGCGATTGGACTCTTCACTTTGCTGTTAGCTGTGGTCAGTCTGCTGCCTTTATCGCAGCGCACGCACTGGTTGATTCGACTCTGGGACTTTCCGCGGCTACAACTCACGGCAGTTGCGCTCACGCTGCTCGTGGCGAGCGCTATTTGGTTACCAATAGCCAGCAGTACAACATGGTTTCTTGTTAGTATTCAGGTCGTCTGCTGTGCTTGGCAGCTCTGGTGGATTTTTCCATACACGCCGCTGGCCGCGCGAACAGTACCGCGCTACCACCGCAAGCACGACGAAAAATCGGTCGAAGAGCACTTGCGTATTTTGACGGTCAACGTCCTCGAGCATAACCGTAATGCGGTCGAGCTGGTTCAGATGATTAACCGCGAACGCCCTGACATCATCGTCGCAGTCGAAACCGACGACTGGTGGGAAAAGCAACTTACGGATATTGAAGATGATCTACCGAACGTGGTACGAGTACCGCAAAACAACCTTTACGGCATGATGCTTTACTCGGTCTGGCCACTCGAGAATGTGCAAGTTGAGAACATTATCGAAGACAACGTGCCATCGATTCATGCTGATATTCAGATGCCTGATGGGCGGGTCGTAAAACTGCGCTGTGTACACCCAGCGCCACCAAGCCCAACGGAAAACGAAAAATCGAAGCCCCGCGATCGCGAACTTTTGCAAGTTGCCAAACGCGCCCCTAACGACAGCGGCCCAGTCATTGTCACCGGCGATCTCAATGACGTCGCCTGGTCACCAACCACACGCGAATTCCTGCGCGTCAGTCGGCTCCTTGACCCACGCATGGGTCGCGGCTTTTTCAACACGTTTCACGCGCAACTGCCATTCCTGCGTTGGCCGCTCGATCACCTGTTCCACAGCGAACACTTCATGCTCGTCAAAATGCGCCGCCTACCAAAGTTCGGCTCCGACCACTTCCCGCTGCTCATCGAGCTCGCCCTCAAACGCCAAGACTAAGCTTCGGGCTCGGGCTTCGGCTTCGGCCTTTTGGCGAGGTCGGGGATCCATTTCCTGAGGACGCCGTGAACCCATCCCTGGGGGCTTGTGTGCCGCATCCCTGCGGCACGCACCTCAGGAAATGGATCCCCGAACTCACCCGCGCCCTTCGCTGGAAGCTTCGCTATCGCACGTCGAGTAGTAATGGAGTAGAAATCGTTAGTGTTGGCTTGGGCGGTTGCCCGCAGGCAAAGGTGATTTCACGCATTCGATTGCTGAGGGTGAGAGCCGAAGCGCT
This sequence comes from Pseudidiomarina homiensis, assembly GCF_003987225.1. GTDB lineage: Bacteria > Pseudomonadota > Gammaproteobacteria > Enterobacterales > Alteromonadaceae > Pseudidiomarina > Pseudidiomarina homiensis. The sequence goes on along the minus strand of NZ_PIPX01000002.1, from coordinate 275,040 downwards.
TAGTGAGTGCCGTGTGTGAGGTCGCAACCCGAGTAGCAAGGGTGTGCAAATCGTTAGTGTTGGCTTGGGCGGTTGCCCGCAGGCGAAGGTGATTTTATGCTACCGATTGCCGAGGGTGCGTGCCGCAGGGATGCGGCACACAAGCCCCCAGGGATGGGTTCACGGCGTCCCTCGGCAATCGGTAGCATAAAAACACCGAAGCCAAGGGCGGCCGTGCAAGCCAACGCTTACGATTTCTGGCGCTTCATGGCCTCGAAGAATTCGTCGTTGGTTTTGGTCATTTGTAATTTGTCGATGAGGAATTCCATCGCTTCGGTTTCGCCCATTGGGTGAACAATTTTGCGTAGGATCCACATTTTCTGGAGCTCTTCTGGAGAGGTCAAAAGCTCTTCACGACGGGTGCCTGAACGGTTGAAGTCAATCGCAGGGAAGACGCGCTTCTCGGCAATCTTACGGTTCAGGTGTAATTCCATGTTACCCGTACCTTTAAACTCTTCGTAGATGACTTCATCCATTTTCGAGCCGGTATCGATAAGCGCGGTAGCGATAATCGTTAAGCTACCACCTTCTTCAACATTACGCGCCGCACCGAAGAAACGCTTCGGCTTGTGCAATGCGTTGGCGTCAACACCACCTGTTAAGACCTTACCTGAACTTGGGATAACCGTGTTGTAGGCTCGTGCTAAACGCGTAATGGAGTCAAGCAAAATCACCACGTCTTTCTTGTGCTCGACCAAGCGCTTCGCCTTCTCGATGACCATTTCGGCCACTTGCACGTGACGGTTTGCTGGCTCGTCGAAAGTCGACGCAACCACTTCGCCTTTCACTAGACGATGCATCTCGGTAACTTCTTCCGGACGCTCATCAATCAACAACACCATCAACACACAGTCAGGGTGATTCGCCGCAATCGACTGCGCAATATTTTGTAGCAACAACGTTTTACCCGCTTTCGGCGGCGCAACGATCAAGCCACGCTGACCTTTACCAATCGGTGAAGCAAGGTCGAGTACGCGCGCAGTGATATCTTCTGTTGAGCCATTACCACGCTCCATACGCAAACGCTCTTCAGCGTGCAGTGGGGTAAGGTTTTCAAAGAGGATTTTGTTGCGGGAGTTTTCTGGCTTGTCGAAGTTGACTTCGCGAATCTTAAGGAGGGCAAAATAACGTTCGCCTTCTTTCGGCGGTCGGATTTTGCCGGCTACGGTATCACCCGTGCGCAAGTTAAACCGACGAATCTGGCTTGGCGACACGTAAATATCGTCAGGGCCGGCAAGGTAAGAAGAGTCCGCTGAACGCAAGAAGCCAAAACCGTCTTGCAAGATTTCTAACACCCCGTCGCCATAAATGTCTTCGCCGCTTTTCGCGTGAGCCTTCAAAATGGCAAAAATGATGTCTTGTTTGCGGGTACGTGCCATGGCCTCTAGGCCCATGGATTCTGCGAGCTGTACCAGCTCGTTTACTGGTTTATTTTTTAATTCTGTAAGATTCATAAGAAGGGTATGACTTTAGTGTCCAAAGAAAACAAAGGGTTCGTTTATAAGTGTAAAACTAATATAGCTTTCGGGGTTGCTATCTGGCTGCCGGAAGGCTGGCAACCTGAAGAAATATGGGTGAAAAGTAACACCTAAATAGCGATTCGTCCAGTTTTTTGCTGCTTATTTAGGCTAAAGTTCACGAAAACGTCACCAAACCTTGTGGTTTGGCAACGTTTTTCGCAACTCAATCTTATAGGTTTGAGTCAATAAACTCAGCCAATTGAGCTTTCGACAACGCACCCACTTTAGTGCCCGCTACTTCGCCGTTCTTAAATAACAACAACGTTGGAATACCGCGGATACCATACTTCGGTGGTGTCTGACTATTATGGTCAACGTTCAGTTTACCGATAGTGATGCGATCGCCGTACTCGTTTGCAATGTCGTCTAGAATTGGTGCAATCATTTTGCACGGGCCACACCATTCGGCCCAAAAGTCGACCAGTACTGGCTTATCTGAATTGAGGACGTCGGCCTCAAAAGTATCATCACTTAGCTGAACAATTTTATCACTCATGGTAATCTCCGCTGCTGAATTCGCGTGAAATAATAAAACCCTATTATTTCTGTTTTTGAATGTTAGCGCAAACTGGTATGCTTAGGCTATGAGTAAAACACACCTTACAGAGACACGCTTTGCCGATCTCGACCTGCATCCGCAGGTATTAACTGCTTTAAACAAGGCGGGCTTTGAATATTGCACGCCTATTCAAGCTTTGAGCTTACCTGTCGCCTTAAAAGGCCAGGATGTCGCTGGTCAGGCACAAACTGGGACAGGTAAAACCCTAGCATTCCTTGTGGCGACCTTTACCACTTTGCTCAATAAACCGCGAGAGGGCGAAAAACGTTATCCGCGCGCTATTATTATGGCTCCTACGCGTGAGCTCGCCATTCAGATTGCAAACGATGCAGAACTGTTAGCGGATCACTGCGACATGCGCCTTGGCATCATTTATGGGGGCGAAGGTTACGAAAGTCAACGGCAGAAGCTCGAAGAAGGGGTCGATATTTTAATCGGCACCACCGGCCGTTTGATTGACTATTGCAAACAAGGCATCTACCAGCTCGACAAAATTGAGGTGGTAGTGCTTGATGAAGCCGACCGTATGTTCGACTTGGGCTTTATCAAAGACATTCGTTACATGTTCAACAAAATGCCGGGTGCGAAAGAACGCCAAAGCATGTTGTTCTCAGCGACGCTGTCACAGCGCGTGCAAGAACTTGCTTATGATCACATGAACTCGCCAACGAAAGTTGAAGTGGAACCGACGCAAAAAACTGGCATTCGCATCAGCGAAGAACTTTTTTATCCATCAAAGCAAGATAAAATTAAGCTTCTACTCACACTGATCGAAGAAGATTGGCCGGATAAAGCGATTATTTTTGCCAACACCAAACACGTTTGTGAAAAGCTTTATCAATGGCTCGAGGCCGATGGTCACCGTGTTGGTTTGCTGACAGGTGACGTACCGCAACGCAAGCGCCTAAAAATCCTTGAGCAATTCACCGACGGTTCCCTCGATTTTCTTGTGGCAACCGACGTCGCAGCGCGTGGCTTACACATCCCCGAAGTCAGTCATGTTTATAACTATGACTTGCCGGACGACTTTGAAGACTACGTGCATCGTATTGGTCGTACTGGGCGTGCCGGGGCAAGTGGTAAGGCGATTAATCTTGCCTGCGAAGAGTATGTGTACAATTTGCCGGCGATCGAAGATTACATCGGTCACACCATTCCGGTCACTAAGTATGATCCTGATGCCTTACTTACCGATATTCGCAGCCCTCGTCCTTCGGGTCGACGTCGTGCGCGAGGCGGTCGCCGAGGTGGCAGTCAGCAACGTCGTGGCGGCAACAATCGCGGGGGCAAGCCCTCAGGTAAGCGCAGTAGCAGCTAATGCAGGTTAACACGCGCCTTGCGGCAATCGACTTGGGCTCCAATAGCTTTCACATGTTGATTGCCAAGGCGACTTCGCGTGGCTATCGCATTCTCACTCGCCAACGCCAAAAGGTTCGCCTGGCTGATGGTTTACAAAACGATCTTACCGTTGACAACGCCGCGCTTGAACGCGGCGTTACTTGTTTAAAGAGCTTCGCCGAGCTGATTGAACGTTATCAGCCGCTACAAGTGCGATGCGTCGCAACAGCGACATTGCGTTTAGCAAAAAACCGCAAACAATTGCTTAAGCAATTTGAACAAGCGCTAGGCTTTCCGATTGATGTCATCTCAGGAACCACCGAGGCAGGCCTTATCTACCGAGGCGCCACTGCGGAGCTTGCGCAAGTGCAACAGCCGATGCTGGTGCTTGATATTGGCGGCGCAAGCACAGAAGTCATTGCCGGTATAGGCACCGAGCCGCACGTGTTAAAAAGCCTCGATATGGGGTGTGTGGTTTGGCAGAATCGTTTTTTCGCCAACACGATTGATGCACAAAGTTTTGCTCGCGCAATTGCCGCAGCTGAAGAACTTATTACACCGCTCGCCAAGACCTATCAAGCTCATGGCTGGGATACAGTATGTGGTGCGTCGGGTACATTCCGTGCGCTGCAAGACCGACTGCGCCACTTAAACTCTGAGAACATGGACGCAGCGTTCATTATGGATACCATGCAAGCAACCATTGACCTTGGTGATAGTCAGCGCTTACTTGAGTTGGGTATTCGGGAAGATCGGGTTGCGGTATTCTGCGGCGGTCTTGCTATTTTGGTTGCCTTGGTCAAAACACTTAACATTAAGCAAGTTGACTTGGCCCAAGGCGCTTTACGTGAAGGTTTAGTTCACACGATGCTAGCTGAGCGTGGCGCAGCGCGCTAACTTAGCGTTGAGCAAGTTTTTCGGCAGCAGACTTAGCAAAATAAGTAAGAATGCCATCAGCGCCAGCACGCTTGAAGCCAAGTAAAGCTTCAAAAATCGCATCTTCAGTCAACCAACCGTTGGCAATTGCCGCCTGCATCATCGCATACTCGCCGCTAACCTGATAAGCAAAGGTCGGCACCTTAAAGGTCTCTTTTACGCGACGCACGATGTCGAGATAAGGCATACCTGGCTTAACCATGACCATATCAGCGCCTTCTTCAAGGTCTAAAGCCACTTCATGCAGGGCTTCATCACTATTGGCAGGGTCCATTTGATAGGTTTTCTTGTTACCACCTTTAAGGTTACCCGCAGAGCCCACTGCATCACGAAACGGTCCATAAAAGGCTGATGCATATTTGGCCGAGTAAGCCATGATCTGCACATTCACATAACCGTTCTCTTCTAATGCCTCACGAATAGCGCCTATCCGGCCGTCCATCATATCTGACGGAGCAACCACATCGGCACCGGCAGCAGCATGGGACAAAGCTTGTCGAACTAAGGCTTCGGTGGTGATGTCGTTTTGCACGTAACCGTCGTCATCAATAATGCCGTCTTGCCCATGGGTGGTAAACGGGTCAAGAGCAACATCGGTGATAACGCCCAACTCCGGCACTGCACTCTTGATCGCGCGAACTGCGCGCTGAGCCAAGCCATCAGCATCCCAAGCGGCTTCTGCAGTCAGCGATTTATCGCTTGCTGGTGTAACCGGAAACAACGCTATCGCAGGAATCCCAAGGGCATAGATAGCCTGGCATTCAGCAACCAATAGATCGATGGACAAGCGTTCCACGCCAGGCATGGACGCAACTTGTTCACGTTGCCCTTCGCCCGGAATAACGAACATGGGATAAATAAAATCAGCCGCCGTAAGCGTGTGCTCAGCGACCATGCGACGACTAAAATCATGCCGCCGCAAGCGGCGCATGCGGCGGAACGGGAAAGCACCTACGTTAGACATCTATGGCTTTTCACTCACATCATTCAATGAACGGGCAATTCGTATTTGATCACGACCTGCATTTTTGGCTTGGTACAACGCATTATCTGCTGCTTCTAGCAACTGCTTACTCGATGCGTGACCAGGCATACTATTCAGCAATGCCATACCAACACTAACGGTAATTTTAACTTCTCCACGCTCGGTTTTAAACGAGTGAGCACGAATGACTTCGGTCACCGTCAGAACTTTATCGTGACAACCAAGCTCTTGCGCGCCCGGCATGAGAATCACGAACTCTTCACCGCCATAGCGATAGATACGGTCGCCAGCGCGACGGAAGTTAACACGCAGTAATCGAGCTAACTCCACTAACACTTCATCGCCCGCTTGATGGCCTAAGTTGTCGTTCACTTTTTTGAAGTGATCAATGTCAATCATCACCACCGCAATATCATAGCCGGTGCGGCGCGCACGGCGAACTTCAAGAGGTAAGTCGTCGTCAAGAACACCGCGATTATAAAGTTTCGTTAGGCGGTCTTCGTTGCTTTTTACTTCCAAGCGCTGATTCATTTCTTTCAGCTTGCGCATTACTGCTTCAAGCTCAGCGGTACGTTGCTTAACTTTCACTTCTAGACGTGAATTCAAACGTTGTTCCGCAGCCAAACGCTCGCGTCGATCTTCATTGAAGCGAATCGCTAATACCAGACTCAACAGCATGATCTCGATCGCCGAGCCAATCATGATGAGATAACGTTGAATAAAGAACGATTCAAAAAAGCCTAAATAGCCAAGAGCGTTAATGATAATCGCCAAGAGCAGGACACTCAGCGCTAAGCTATAGATTCGAGCGTAAGCAAGTCCCTGCTGCCAAAGCGTGAAGCCCGTAATAATAAGAAAACTACTCGCCAAAATTGCGACGACGAGAACCGCGTTGATCATTAATTCATAAGGTAATATCAGTGATGCCACGAAGAGTAAGCCAGCGGCAATCATGATGCCCTGCAACCCTTTATGCAACTTCGGTGCACGGGTTTCCGTCTGTAATACTTGACTCGCAACAAGGCTTGCAAAAACAAACACGACGCTACCAAATAACGCAATCGACTTGTATTGAATCCATTCAGACCAAGGCCACAAATACTGATAGCCAGTACCGTCAAGCCCCGCTAGCAATAAGCCAATAGCGACAATATAGGCGCTATAGTAGGCAAAGCGTTTATCGCGAGTAACGGTGTAACTGAATAGGTTGTAGATGATCATGCACAATAATAGGCCAAAGTACATTGCCGTTGCGGTATTAAGCGCTTGCTCGGAACCAATCAAATCACTCGGCTGCCAAATGCTTAAAGGCACGCGCATGGAGCTCGTGGTCTCCACCCGCAAGTAAACTTTAACCTCGTCGTGGGTATCAACTGGGAATATAAAATTACGGCTATTCACTTGCCGTTGATCGAATTCAAAACTGTCACCGGCTTTAATCCGATTGATAATTTCTCCATCGCGCACAAAGTAGGCGTCGATACGATCAAGAAGCGGATAACCAATGCGGATCATGCGGTCATAATCGGCCGCCTTGAGCGTGAAGTAAAACCAGTAAACATCTGACGTATAGCCAAACGACGCGCCGTCGCCCGGGAGTATACTCCAATAACTCGGCTCTTTATCGAGTAACTGCTCAACCGACTGGTTACCTGTGCTGTCCACGTGGTAATAGACAGGGGGCATTGATTCTTGCGCATACGCTGCGGCCGATACCCAAGTGAGCATCAACATACACACAGCGAACCAGCGCTTTAGTTGTTTTGCCATCCTACGCGTCCAAAAAATGAAAAACTATTGTTTCGAGTATACGTCGCAACACTTGCAAGACTCTCGCCTCGCAACTCTGCTACAACGCGTGCTATTTCTGGGAGCCAGCAGGGCTCATTCATGCTTGGGCGGGGTTTGAGCGTTCTCGGAAGCAAAAATGGAGCATCAGTTTCCAAGAGCAAACGCTCACGAGGAATCAGTGGTACCGCTTCGCGTAAAGCGCCCCCACGCCGCTCGTCGCAGACCCATCCTGTGATTCCAATGTAACAGCCTAACTTTAGATACTCTTTGAGTTCACTGCAACCACTTGTGAAGCAATGTGCTAATTTTCTTGGTATTTTTTCGGCAAACTTTTGTAACAAAGCGTACTGCTCGGTAAAAGCATCACGCTCGTGTAGGTAAACGGGAAGCTGTAAGTCCGCTGCGACCTCAAGCTGTTGCTCAAAAACCTTCTGTTGCACGTCTCGAGGTGAGTAATTGCGGTTGAAATCAAGCCCACATTCACCAATCGCAACAACCGCTGGATGTTGCGCTATCTCATGTAATTGGGCTTGGAGATCGCGAGGAGCGTCTTTTGCGTCGTGCGGATGAACACCAGCAGTAACAACGAGCTCGGGGTGGCGTTCGGCAAGTTCGCAGGCCTGCCGTGCTTCATCAAGATTACAGGCGATGACCAACATGCTGTCAACGCCTGCTTCGTGTGCACGTTGCATAACGCCATCTAACCGCTGCTGCAAACGCGCGTTCGTCAGGTTGACCCCTGCGTCAAACCATTGCAGTTGGTCAAGCGTCATTATTTACTTAATACGGCGCACTTTAATGCGCTTATTAACACCTTCACGGCCAAGAAAATAACCGTTTAACAGTCCACGCTCGATGGCGTAATTACCGTCAAGTGGTAATTGGAATGTCTGCGAGTCGGTTTGCTTCCATACTTGGCCGTTGGTGAAATAGATAATCCACTTGCCGTAGGGGTCTTTCTCGGTTTTGTCGATAGCAACATAGATCGTATCGCTGTCTTCACCCGACTCTTGCGCGGGCAAACCAAAAGCATCTGTGGGTTCTTGGCGCGCATTGGAGTTCGTGGCCGGAGCTTGCTTATTGGTTTCAGCAACGGCTACCTCGACCCCTTCTCCGGCGGCTACTTTGTCATAACAGACCAAACGTTTTAGAGGATTTTCAATAGCTGCACAGGTGCGCAGTTGCTCTAGTGTTGGCTCTTGAGCACTAGCATTTGGAGTCCACAGAAGTGCCACTGACAAACAACTGACAACACTCCCCAAAGCTAACAATTTAAGCATTTTTTTTGCTTCCTACTTCTTGATTATTCAATCACGCTCGGCTTCTGCCGCACGCGGTGTTTGTTGGTATAGACTAGCAATCAGCAAGCCAAGTTCAAAGAGCAACCACATAGGGATCGCTAATAGCGTTTGCGATATCACATCAGGCGGCGTCAAAATCATGCCAACAATGAAAGCAACGACAATGACATACGGTCGCTTTGCACGCAAGGACTTGACGTTGGTCACACCGGTCCAACAGAGCAAAATAATGGCAACCGGGGTTTCAAATGCAATACCGAACGCCATAAAAATAGCCAGCACAAAATCCAAATAGCGGGCAATATCGGTGGCAACCGTTACTCCTTCAGGCGCCGCATTTGCCAAAAAGTTCAATGCCAAAGGTAAAACCGCCCAATAAGCAAAGGCGATGCCGGCATAAAACAACAACGTGCTGGACACCATGAGTGGCACCACTAAACGCTTTTCTCGTGTGTATAGCCCTGGGGCCACAAATGCCCACAACTGCCACAGTAAGACCGGTATCGCTAATGCGACAGAAACCACGAGAGCTAATTTGAAAGGCGTAAAGAACGGTGTCGCTACATCGGTCGCGATTAAGGTACTACCTTGCGGCAAGCTGGCCAACATTGGCGCGGCAAGAAAGCTATAAAGCTCATCGGCAAACACCGCTAGCACCGCAAAAATTGCCAGCACCACCAAGACCCCACGTAACACTCGGCGTCTTAGCTCTAATAAATGATCTAGCAGCGGCGACTGGCTCATGACGATGACTTATCTTGGTCCGAAGAAGAGGTAGACGGTTTGCTATCGCGCGTGTCCGACGCAGGCTTTTCTTGCTTGGCATACGGACGTTGAACCGCCGCAGCGGCATCGCGCAATTCAGCCATCGAACGTTGTAATTCCGGCGACAGCTTCTCGGCATCAAGCTGTTCAGCTTTACGCAAGTGTTCGTGCAGTTCTTTGATGCGTAACTCGTGATTGAGCTCCGCTTGCACCGATGTGCCAAAACTTTTGGCTTTTTGAATGCCGCGCTGCAACGCACGCAACGCTGTCGGCAAACGCTCAGGGCCCAATACTAGCAGGCCAATAAGCGCGACCAATAGGAGCTCCCAAAAGCCAATATCAAACATGACGGTTAAGCGTCCTTGTCAGTGTCGTTCTTGCTATCTACTTTTTTTTGCTCTTGCGCTTTTTCTGCGTCTTCGTCACTCACTGACTTTTTGAAGCCCTTGACCGCTGAACCCAAGTCACTACCTAACGAGCGCAAGCGCTTAGTGCCAAACAACAACACGATAATGACCAATACGATCAACAGTTGCCAAATACTAATTCCCATAATGTCCTCTGTTCTACTTTGCTGGTTTGCGCCAGCTCATCACAACACTGGCCAACGTTGCCACACCGCTTAAAGCGGTCAGCCAGTGATTCTGTTCGGTAACCCACAACAAGGTTGTACTCACTAAGGTGGCAGTACTCATTAAGCCCCACCATAAACGCCACACCATCTTTCTCTGGCCGGCCAATACTGCCTGCGTAGCCAACTGTTGCTGCTCAACTTGATGCTTTTGGTTGCGCAAGTAATCATAGAGCAAAGTTGGCATTTCCGGCATTTTTTCGGCCCAATAAGGTGCATGCTCCTTCACCGAGCGTAACACCGCACGCCAACCGAGTTGTTCTTGCATCCAACGCTCTAAAAACGGCTTAGCGGTTTGCCATAAATCCAACTGCGGGTACAACGTACGCCCTAAGCCCTCGACGTAAAGTAAGGTTTTCTGCAACAACACCAGCTGTGGCTGAACTTCCATTTCAAATCGTCGCGCCGTATTGAATAAGTTTACCAGCACATGGCCAAAAGAAATATCGGCGAGCGGTTTATTGAAAATAGGTTCGCAGACTGTCCGAATCGCTGATTCAAACTCCTCGACATTGATATGCGCAGGTACCCAGCCCGAATCCACATGTAATTCAGCCACTTTTCGGTAATCACGATTAAAGAAGGCGAGAAAGTTTTCCGCTAAATAACGTTTATCTTCACGGTTGAGGGTGCCGACAATACCAAAATCAATACCAAGATACTGCGGATCTTCTGGATGTTCGCGCGCAACAAAAATATTGCCCGGATGCATATCGGCATGAAAAAAGCTATCGCGAAAGACTTGCGTAAAGAACACTTCGACACCGCGCTCAGCGAGCTTCTTCATATCAACACCCAGTGTCATCAAGGTGTCGACATCGCTCACAGGAATACCGTCAATACGCTCCATCACCATCACATTATGTCGGCTAAAGTCACTGTAGACCTTCGGTATATAGAGCAACTTAGAATCTTCAAAATTACGGCGTAATTGAATAGCGTTTGCTGCTTCGCGCGCTAAATCGAGCTCATCAAGCAGCGTTTTGCGATATTCTTTAACCACTTCGCGAGGTTTTAGGCGACGTCCGTCGGGCAGATGCTTCGCTAGAACTGAAGCTAAGGTTTCCATCAAGCTCAAATCGGCATCAATAGCATCACGAATATCTGGACGAATAACTTTGATAACCACGTCGGCGCCAGCATCGTCACCATGCTTCAACTTCGCTGTGTGCACTTGCGCAATTGACGCCGATGCCAACGGTGTAACGTTAAAGTCATCGAATAGTTCATCAATATGTTTTAGCCCCAGCGCCTTTTCGATAAGCTTTTGCGCACGTTCACCGCTGAACGGTTTTACTTTATCTTGCAGTTTTGCCAGCTCCAGCGCTATATCCGGCGGCAAAAGGTCACGCCGCGTCGAAAGCATTTGGCCGAACTTAACCCACACTGGACCAAGGGATTCAAGCGCTAAGCGCAAGCGTTCGCCGGCTGGCTTCTCTTTGTGGCGGTTTGGTAACCAAAACAACCCAACTCTTGCCACTCGAACAGACCAAGGCATCCACTTGGCAGGAATAAGTTCATTCAAGCCATAGTGCAAAAATGTTCGTGTGATCTGATACAGTCGCTTGGCTCGCATACTCAATCTCGTGGTTCCCGTAGCTGCCGTTCAAGTTTGTCGATGCGGGCGCGCAAAGCTTGCACGTCAGCCTGGAATTGCAGGAATTGCGCTCGTGCGGGTAGAACCTGCTTTTCTTCGATCAGCGCATCTTGCACCCACTGCTGACTATCTGCTCGCCATTGTTTAAATCGCGAACGACTGCGCTGAAAGGCAGTTACCAACAACTGTGCCGGAACATCGCCAATCCGCTGCGAGAGCTGTTCTGGCCAGTCAATCGCAAGCTCAGTAAAAAGCTTGCTTAATTGCTGAGCCAACATTGGATCGCCATCAATATCGAGCTTGTCTGCTTTGATCAAACGCGTGATATTAGCGCTATCGCGAAGCTCTGGGAGGACCGCCAATTCGGTCATGATATGACAGTCGACCTCTGCTGTATCAATCCAACTGAACAGCACGCTGCTCTCAGTAACCGTTACGGTGAGCGGCTTACCGACTTCCCTCAACGTCACCCGCAAGCGTTTTCCGGCAAGTTTTGTCAATCGGTCAGCGCTCGCTGGGTCGAGGGCGAGCAGCTGCTGCGCCGCAAGTTCCAGCAATTGATTTGGCAACACAGTCCACAGCATCAGAACTTGAAACCTCGATGCAGCGCGACAATACCACCCGTCAGATTGTGATAGGTCACCTGCTCATAACCAGCTGTTTGCATCATTCCCTTCAGGGTCTCTTGATCAGGGTGCATGCGAATAGACTCGGCGAGATACTGGTAACTTTCGGCATCACCTGCAACCAGCTGCCCCATTTTCGGTAATACATTGAACGAGTAAAAATCATAGGCTTGCGATAACAACGGCGGTACCGGCTTTGAAAATTCAAGTACCAGCAACCGGCCACCCGGCTTAAGTACGCGAAACATTGATTCCAGTGCTTTTTGCTTATCGGTAACATTACGCAAACCAAAGGCTATGGTAATGATGTCGAAACGATCACTCTCAAACGGTAATTCTTCAGCGTTTGCTTGCACGTAGTCGACGTTGTCGACAATCCCCATATTGCGTAATTTATCACGGCCGACATCAAGCATCGCTTGGTTAATGTCTGCTAAGACGACTTCGCCGGTCGGACCCACACGGCGGGAAAATTGCGCGGTCAGATCACCTGTACCGCCGGCAATATCGAGCACCTTCATGCCCTTGCGAACACCGCTGCAATCGATGGTGTAGCGCTTCCAAAGCCGATGAATACCGAACGACATGACGTCATTCATGATGTCGTATTTTTTGGCCACTGAATTAAAGACATTGGCGACCAGTCCCTGCTTCTCGTCGCGGGCAACTTGCTTATAGCCAAAATCAATGGTGTCTGACTTCGAATCTTTCATCATACTGCCTTTTTACAAATGTGCGTCTAGTGTACTACGAAATCATGCTTGGGCGTAGTGGTCTCGACGCGGTAACCAGCGCTGGATCAATGCTTCGGATGTCTCACGATAATCACCCCAAAGCTGTTGCGCCAGATGCTGCGCTTGCTCGAGCAAATCACTGTGCTTCATTACGTCCGCAACCTTCATTTCGGTCAATCCGGTCTGCCGCTGCCCCAATAATTCGCCAGGTCCGCGGAGCTCTAAATCACGCTCGGCGATCACAAAGCCGTCGCTGCTATCGCGCAACACACCAAGACGTTGCGTAGCTGTTTTCGATAACGGCGCATGGTACAGCAGCACACAGTGACTCGCCACAGCACCACGGCCGACTCGCCCGCGCAACTGGTGCAGTTGCGCCAAACCGAGGCGCTCGGGATTTTCGATAATCATCAAACTCGCATTCGGCACGTCAACACCCACCTCAATCACTGTCGTAGCGACCAGCAGATCGAGTTCGTGGGCTTTGAAGGCCTGCATGACCGCTTCTTTTTCAGCGCTCTTTAAACGCCCGTGCACAAGTCCAATGCGCAAGTCCGGGAGCGCGGCCGCAAGTTGATTCGCAGTGTCTTCAGCTGCTTGGCATTGCAATGCTTCCGACTCTTCGATCAACGTACACACCCAATACGCTTGGCGTTTTTCTTCAGTGCAGACTTTGTGCACCCGTGCCACCACCTGATCGCGACGCGTATCTGGAATCGCCACTGTGGTGACCGGTGTACGGCCCGGTGGTAATTCATCGATAATAGATGTGGCTAAGTCAGCATAGGCAGTCATCGCCAACGTCCGCGGAATCGGTGTTGCGGTCATAATCAACTGATGCGGCTGAAAGCCTTGCTGCACACCTTTTTCACGCAGCTCTAAGCGTTGATGCACACCAAACCGATGCTGCTCGTCAATGATCACTAATGACAAATTATGATACTTAACGTCAGCTTGAAATAACGCATGTGTCCCCACCACCAACTGGGTTTGCCCAGTTTTCAGCGTCGCCAACACCTCATTGCGTTGCTTGCTAGTTTGCTTACCAGCTAGCCAGCCAACCTCGATCCCCAGCGGGGCAAACCATTGACGAAACGTCAGCGCATGCTGTTCGGCCAAGATTTCCGTCGGTGCCATTAGCGCCACTTGGTAACCTTGCCCAATTGCCGTTAGTGCCGCGAGAGCTGCCACCAAGGTCTTGCCTGATCCCACATCACCTTGCACCAAACGCATCATCGGGATCGGTTGCGCTAAATCTTGCTGGATCTCATTTACCACACGCTGTTGAGCTTGGGTGGGCTGAAACGGCAGTTGCTGCAAAAATGCCGACTCTAATTCATTATGTGGCTGCAACGCACGAGCTTGATGTTGTTGTTTTAGGCTGCGTAGCTTCAGTAGGCTCAGCTGATGAGCGACGAGTTCTTCCATCGCTAGCCGCAATTGTGCTGGATGCGTGCCCTCTTGCAGCTCATGCAAATGCACATCCAGCGGTGGTCGGTGCAACAATTGAATCGCAGCACTCAACGCCATTCCGCCAGGACGCAGATGTTCTGGCAGCAACTCCGGTAAAGCTTGCGGCGTCAGGTAGGTAAGTGCTTGCTCACTCAATTTTCGCAAGGTCGCTTGCTGGACACCTTCAGTAGTTGGGTACACCGGGGTCAATGAGCTTTCTGCCAACTGCGGCACTTCACCTTGCACAATCTTGTACTCCGGATGAATCATATCCGGCCCTTGCATGCCCCTGCGCACTTCACCGAAGAGCTGCAACTGCGTTCCTTGTGCAAACTGCTTCAACTGCGCCGCGCTAAACTGAAAAAACACCAAGTTCAAGCCGCCGCTGGCATCACGCACGTTGACCTTGAGCATACGGCGGCGGCCATACACAACATCGGCTTTGACTACGCGAGCAATCACCGTAGCTGTGGTACCGGGTTGTAGCGCGGCAATCGGATAAATACGCGAGCGATCTTCATAACGAAGTGGCAGATGCAAAAGCACATCCTGAACGGTCGCCAAGCCCAACTTGGTCAAACGCTCCTGCAGTTTCGGCCCCACCCCCTTAAGGACCGAAACAGGAATGCGATGCAACCCCGCTTGGCTCATATCAATTTGACCTCACCGCATGCCACCACGCGTCATCAGCGACAATTTGCCCGTGCTCATCCAACTCCGGATAAGCGAGCTTTTTGCGCCGACAAAGCTTGGCAAAAATCGGATGACCACCTTCAAACAGTACGCGATGGCGCTCATCCGCCGACAATTGTGGTCGCTCGTACATACCCGCATTTTCACGTTGCCGCTGTGCTTCGTATAAAATCGCCGCGGCAGCCACAGAAACATTCAGCGATTGCGCCATACCCACCATCGGAATCACCACATGCTGATCGGCCAACGCCAGCGCTTGCTCAGAGACACCGTGTTTTTCTTGACCGAATAGTATCGCCGTCGGCTTGGTGTAATCCACTTTACGAAAGTCGATTGCTGACGCCGATAGGTGAGTCACTAACACCTGCTTGCCCTCGGCTTTAAGCTGAGCAATGGTTTCTGCCGTGCTGTCATGGTGGTGCACTTTAACCCACTGCTGCGAGCCCATGGCTGTGCCGCCTTTGATTTTACCTTTGCGATCGAACCAGATGGCATGAACTTCATGCAGGCCTACGGCGTCGGCGGTGCGAATAAGCGCCGATAAGTTGTGGTTTTTGTGGACACTCTCGAGACAGAGCGTAAGATCGGGTTGGCGCCGATCGAGTAATTTGTTGATGCGAGCAAAGCGTTCCGGTGACATAAAAAATCCAAAGCGTTGTTTGCTATTCGCTGTTCGCACGCTCGCTAGCGCTCGCTTTTTGTCTAAACAAACAGCAAACAGCGAATAGCGAACAACGGTTTTTTGAGAGTATAACGGTATGCGCGAGTTAACCCTAGTTTTTCAACATGCTGATTTTTATGCGCTTAACAAACCCGCAGGCGCTCCCATGCATGCCAACGACAACGAAGTCAGCGTCGTACACCAGCTGGCCGAGCAATTGGGCGAGCAATTATGGCCAGTTCACCGCCTTGATACCCCCACCTCAGGGGTTCTTTTGATCGCTCGTAACGCCAATGCTGCTGCAGCACTGAGTCAATTGTTCGCCGACCGCGCTATCACGAAAACCTACTTAGCCATTGCTGCTGGCAAGCCAAAGAAAAAGCAAGGCTGGGTGGTAGGCGATATGGTCAAAGCCCGCCGCGGCAGTTGGCGTTTAACGCATAGTAAAGTGAATCCAGCGCGCACACAATTTAGCAGCGAGGCAATCGCAACGGGATATCGGCTGTATCACCTGCATCCACAAACCGGGCGTACGCATCAACTCCGCGTGGCGCTAAAAAGCCTGGGAGCCCCCATCGTCGGCGATACGCGCTACGGTGGTGAAGCCAACACTTATCTACATCTTCACGCGTGGCAGCTCGCATTTACTTATGCGCACGAAGCATTCGCCATCACCGCCCCATTACCCAACTACGGCTTGTTTGCCGATCCTGCGACCAAAGCCGCATTGGCAAAATAATCAGCAACGAGGCATACTCAAATCACTTTCATTACAACTTGCAAAGGTGATTGGTCATGTCGAAACTTTCTGCGATCGCAAAACTTACTTTAGCCTGCTGTGCGACACTAACTGTCGCACCAATGACGGCGCTAGCTGCCGATGACCCGGTACGTATCTCTGCCGAGCTAGAGCAGCAGGTGATTGAATGGCGTCGTGACCTGCATCAACATCCTGAACTCAGTAACCGCGAATTTCGCACAGCAAAAGTCGTTGCAGAACATCTACGTAAACTTGGCTTAGAGGTGCAAACCGAAGTTGCCCATACCGGCGTCGTCGGCATCCTTAAAGGCGCAAAGCCAGGCCCTGTCGTTGCATTACGCGCTGACATGGACGCCTTACCGGTCACCGAAAAAACCGATCTCCCCTTTAAATCGACCGCCACCGCCGAGTACCGCGGTGAAGAAGTAGGTGTGATGCATGCCTGTGGCCATGACATGCATGTTGCCATGTTAATGGGCGCCGCCGAGCAGCTCGCTGCGCTGCAAAATGAACTTGCTGGTACCGTCATGTTTATCTTCCAGCCCGCCGAGGAAGGCGCTCCGAAAGGTGAGGAAGGTGGTGCCGAGTTAATGCTCGAACAAGGCCTCTTTGCCGATCTCAAACCCGACGCAGTGTTTGGCATTCACGTGTGGTCTGCGGGCACAACTGGGCATATTGGTTATCGCTCAGGCCCTTTGATGGCGTCCTCTGATCGCTTTGAAATCAACGTAAAAGGCCGTCAAACACATGGCTCGCGCCCATGGGGTGGGGTTGACCCTATTGTTACCGCAGCGCAAATCATTAACAACACACAAACCATTATCAGCCGCCAAGTGGATATTACCAAAGCGCCAGCGGTCGTCAGCTTTGGTATTGTCGAAGGTGGCGTGCGTAACAATATTATTCCGGACGAAGTTTACTTAGAAGGCACCATCCGTAACTTCGACATGGACAACCGCGCACAAATTTTTGAAAACCTAAAAACCACAGCAGAGCACACTGCCGCTAGCTCTGGCGCTGAAGCGCATGTGCATATTGACGAAGGTTACCCGGTAACGATTAACAACCCGGAATTGACGGCACAAATGCTGCCGACCATTGAGCAAGTTGCCGGCGCCGACAAAGTAAAAGTGAATCCGCTGGTTACTGGTGCAGAGGACTTCTCGTTCTACGCATTAGAGGTTCCAGGACTCTTTGTCTTTTTAGGAATTACACCGGAAGGGCAAGATCCAGCAACAGCGCCAAGCAACCACTCACCTTACTTTTACGCTGATGAAGATGCGCTCAAAGTCGGCACTGAATTGTACGTAAACTGGGTGTTTGATTACGCTGAAGACTAACCAACAGGAGGTTGCGATGGCAGGTCCGCAAGGTAGTTTAATGGTCGAGGGTAAACTTACCCATTGGCAGCAGCTACTGAAGTCCGGCAACCGCATTTTCATCGGCTCCCATGCTGCGGTACCGCACGCGCTGATCAATGACCTGATGGCCCACAGTCAACACTTGCACGATATCGAAATCGTGCAAGTGTATGCACTCGGCGACAACCAGTGGGCTGAGCCACGCTATACTCAGCAGTTTAAGATCAACAGTCTGTTCATTGGCGGTCCTCAGGTTCGCACTGCGGTAGCCGAAGGGCGAGCGGACTATACGCCGTGCTTCATGTCGGACATTCCCTACCTGTTTTCTGAAGATATACTTCCGCTCGATGCCGCGTTGATCATGGTCAGCCCTGCCGACAAATATGGCTATCATTCACTTGGCGTTTCCGTGGATATTGTTTCGTCAGCGCTAAAAGCGGCGAAAAAAGTAATTGCCCAAGTCAATCCCAAAATGCCCGTGACCTTCGGCCAAGCATTTATTCACAAAGGGCAAATTGACGCTTTTTTTGAAGCTGAAGCAGAGCTCCCAGAAATCGAAGCCACTGAACTCGATGCGGTTACCGAACGGATCGGTCAGTATGTGTCATTGCTGATCGATGACGGCGCCACCATTCAAATTGGCTTTGGCAACATTTGCGACGCAGTTTTGCGCTACCTCGGTAACCATAAAGACTTGGGCGTTCATAGCGAAATGATCACCGATGGCATCATGGAATTGATGCAAAAAGGGGTCATTAATAACCGCAAAAAGACCTACCACCAGCACAAAGCTGTCACCAGTTTCTGCGTTGGCAGTAAAGCCTTGTACGACTTTGTCGATGGCAATCCACACATTGGTTTTTACCCAAGTGAGTATGTGAATTCGCCGGCCAATATTGCCCGCAACGACAACATGATTTCGATTAATAGTGCGATCGAAGTCGACCTAACGGGTCAAGTTGTGTCGGACTCGATTGGCCATCAGTTCTATAGTGGCATTGGTGGGCACGTCGACTTCAGCCGCGGTGCTTCGATGAGTAAGGGTGGAAAGCCGGTTATTGCGCTGCCCTCGACCGCTAAAAACGGCACCATCTCACGGATTGTCCCGCACCTTACGGAGGGCGTCGGAGTCGCGACGTCGCGGGCACATGTTTATTACGTGGTTACCGAATTTGGTGTCGCTTCGTTGCGCGGCAAAAGCATTCGCGAACGCGCCCTTGAGCTTATTCGAGTGGCCCATCCGAAGTTCCGCCAGCAACTCCTTGAAGAAGTGCGCAAACACTATTACGTGCCCAACTACCAAACCATCAAATCGGTGGAAGTTCCTGAACTTGGCAGCGTCGGTTTTCGTGAATTAAACATCGATGGCCAATGCTATGACTTACGTCCTCTTAATCCAAGTGATGAGCGGCGCTTGCAGGAATTCTTCTACTCGCATACCAAAGAAACCCTGCAAATGCGTTACAACACTGTGCCAACGCAAATGAGTCGGGAAAAATCCTGTACCCTGGTGAGTGTTGATCAAGCGACCGATCTTGCTCTCTGTATTGTGCGCCAGAAGGGATCTGCAGCCGAAATTCAAGCCGTCGGTCGCTATTATTATGTGCCGCAAAACAACAGCTGCGAAGTGGCTTTTGTTACCCGTGAAATTCATCAGGGCAAAGGCATGGCCAGTCGCTTACTGGACGAAATGATCCGCATTGCCAAACTACGCGATATCGACCACATGGTCGCCTACGTGCGAGCCGAAAATCATAAGATGCTAGCGGTATTCGAACGCGCTGGCTTTAAACGTTTACCAAGTGAGGAACCAGGTGAAGTTCACTTGAAGCTTCCACTTACTACTAGCGACGAGTCGTAACATGTCGATTACTGTATTTAGCCATCCGCAATGCATGCAGCATCAAGTCACCGAGGTACATCCCGAGGAACCTGCGCGTCTTAGTGCCATTAATGATCAGATTATTCGCTCCGGCCTCGAGTTAGCGATTAGCCAACGCGATGGTAGCAAGGCGACGCAAGAGCAGCTCTATCACACCCATAGCGTCGACTATGTGAACGATGTGTTTGCCCGCGCCCCCGCCGAAGGTCACATTTGGCTTGATCCTGACACACTGATGACGCCCGGCTCACTAGATGCCGCGCTCTACGCTGCAGGTTGTGGTGTCAGTGCGGTAGATGAAGTTATGCAGGGCGACAATCAACGTGCGTTCTGCGTGGTGCGCCCGCCGGGGCATCATGCTTGCTACGACAAGGCCATGGGCTTCTGCATTTTTAACAATATTGCGGTTGCTGCAACCCATGCCATGAGTGCGCATCAACTTGAGCGCGTGGCCATCATTGATTTCGATGTTCATCACGGCAACGGTACCGAGGACATCTTCTTTAATGACGAACGCGTATTACTGTGTTCATCTTTCCAGCATCCGTTTTACCCTGACACCGGAGCCGACACCATTAGCCCACATATCATCAATTCGCCAATGCCCGCTGGCACTGCCGGCGAAACTTGGCGCAAAGAAGTCATGGCACGTTGGTGGCCGGCACTGGAACGCTTTGAACCGCAGCTCATTCTCGTTTCGGCCGGATTTGATGG
Organism: Pseudidiomarina homiensis; assembly: GCF_003987225.1. GTDB lineage: Bacteria > Pseudomonadota > Gammaproteobacteria > Enterobacterales > Alteromonadaceae > Pseudidiomarina > Pseudidiomarina homiensis. The sequence goes on along the minus strand of NZ_PIPX01000002.1, from coordinate 254,695 downwards.
GCATGCCGAAGACGACATGGGTAACTTTAAGCTGCGTGAAGATGATTACTTTTGGATCGCCAAAGAATTAAAGGGCTACGCCGAACAGTTTTGTTCGGGTCGCATTGTTGGCATGCTTGAAGGAGGCTACGACCACAGCTCGTTGGGACGAAGTGTGGTCGCATTCATCAAAGGCTTAATTTAATAAAGAGCTAACCTTCCTGCAGTTGACTACGGATCAGTTTTTTGTCGACTTTGCCGACACTGGTCCGTGGAATCTCATCCACCACTTTGATGGTATCTGGAATGGCCCACTTCTCGATGTGGCCTTCATCGACAAACTTCTGCATAAAGTCAGCCACTGCTTGTTGATCAACCTGCGCACCTTCACGCACGGTCACCACCGCATGCGGCCGCTCGCCCCACTCATCATCAGGCAAACCGATCACTGCCGAGAGCTCAATGTCAGGGTGCTGGCTAATCAAGTTCTCAATATCGAGGGACGACACCCACTCGCCACCGGTTTTGATCACATCCTTAATGCGGTCACGGATTTGCAACGTGTAGCTATTATCGATACTGCCAACGTCACCAGTGTGCATCCAACCGTTGGCCCATAGCTCGTCGCTCTTTTCCGGCTCGTGCAAATAGCCTTGCGTGAGCCACGGGGTACGCACCACAACTTCGCCCATCGCCTTACCATCGTGCGGTAAGAACCGGCCGTTATCATCAATAATGCGCATATTCACTAGCGGCACCGGCTTACCTGTTTGCACGCGGGTACGCACTTGTTGCTCCATACTGAAGCTATCGGCATCAAGCGGCATCCACGTGGTGCTCAGCAGTGGACAAGTCTCCGACATACCGTAACCGGTATAGATCTGAATGCCGCGTTCCAGCGCAGCCTTGGCTAGTCCTTCGGTGAGCGCACTGCCGCCAATCAATACCTGCCAGCCACTAAAATCAATGGCTTTCGCTTTTTCACTACTTAAGACCATCTGCAGAATCGTTGGCACACAATGCGAGAAGGTCACTTTTTCGGTCATGTACAGTTTCAGCAGGGTGGCAGGCTCGTAGCGACCAGGATAAACCTGCTTCAAGCCCATCATGGTGGCAACGTACGGCACGCCCCAAGCATGCACATGGAACATCGGCGTGATCGGCATGTACACACTCGACGCCTGCATCAACTGCATGTTGTCGTTCATGCTGGTGGTTGCTGACAGCGCCAAGGTATGCAATACCAATTGCCGATGCGAGAAAAACACGCCTTTCGGATTGCCTGTCGTACCCGTGGTATAGAAGGTCGTCGCAATCGCATTTTCATCAAAGTCGGGAAAATCGAACTCCGTCATAGCGCCTGCTAGCAAGCTTTCGTAGTCGCCCATGACCTCGAGCGGTGCATCAGGGGCTTGGGCTTCGTCGGTGAGTTGGATGTAACCTTTCACTGTCGTTAATTGGTCTTGCACCTTAGCGATCAACGGCAAAAAGTCATCATGCACTAACACCAAGTCATCCTGTGCATGATTCATGGTGTAAACCACTTGCTCGGAAGCCAAACGCACATTGACCGTGTGGAGCACCGCACCAATCATCGGGATGGCAAAGAAACACTCGAGGTAACGCGGCGTATCCCAATCCAGCACAGCAACTGTATCGCCTTCTTTGACGCCCGCTTCGGTCAAGACATTGGCTAAGCGATGCACGCGCTCGATAAATTCGGCATAGCTAAAGCGCTGTCCATTGTTACCGCCAACGATTTCGTTATCGCCGGCATAGCGCTCGGCTGACAGCAAGAGCTGTTTGATCAGAAGCGGATAGTTATAGGCTTCGTCCGCTGGAGAAATCAGTTTTACCGCCATAGAAAATACCCTCGTTGTTCGTTGTTCGCGTTTGGTAGCCCGTGGTTCTACCACGGGTCACTCCTGACGTTTCGACCATGCCCGTTCAATTCAAATCCCCCCGTGGTAGAACCACGGGCTACAGAACGTCGGCTTTTACCATTTCCTGGTGACTTCGTAGATGTCGGTGCGTCTGTCTTTTAAGTTAGTGACCGACCCCTCGTGATGTAAATACCGCAATTCATCTAAGTTTAGATCAGAGAAAATCAATTGCTCGGTGTTCGGTGTCGTCTCCGCCAAGATCGCATCGTACGGGAAGGCGAAGTCCGATGGTGAGAACACTGCTGACTGTGCATACTGCACATCGAGGCTTTCGACCTGAGGTAAATTACCGACACTACCGCAAGTGACCACATAGCATTCATTTTCAACCGCCCGCGCTTGCGCACAGTGGCGCACACGCAAATAGGCATTACGCGTATCGGTCCAGAACGGCACGAAAAGAATTTCGAGGCCTTCGGCGGCCATGAGTCGGCCTAACTCAGGGAACTCAACGTCGTAACAAATCAAAATACCGATCTTGCCAGCATCGGTGTCGAACACTTGCACGTGATTCCCACCTTCGATCACCCAATCGCGCTTCTCGTGCGGTGTTACGTGGATCTTGCGCTGCTCTTCGATGGTGCCGTCGCGGCGACACAAGTACGAGACGTTGTAGATCACGTCGTCTTCATCAAGAGGCATCGAACCGGTAATGATGTTGACGTTATAACTGACTGCCATTTGCGACATTTCACGTTTGAAGCGTTCGGTGTAACCCGCCAAGAAGCGAATCGCATCTTTTTGCTGGCTTTGATCGGTAAGGCCCATCAATGGCGCATTAAAAAACTCCGGGAATACCGCAAAGTCACTTTGGTAGCTCGACATGGCATCAACAAAGTACTCCACTTGCTTGAGCATTTCTTCCACTGAGTCAATTTCACGCATCTGCCACTGCACAGCGCCAATGCGCACGTTACGAATACGGCTGCCGAGAATATTGTCGGACGGCTCGTACAAAAAGTTGTTCCACTCGAGCAAGGTCGCAAAACCTACCGAGCGTTTGTCTTCCGGTAAATATTTACCGAGTAAGCGCTTCACAGTGAAATCGTTGGCTAACTGGAAAGTGAGAATAGGATCATAAATCTCACGGCGGTGTACGCCTTCAATGTATTGCCCAGGTGTCAATTCGTCGGCGTATTTGTGGAAGTTCACTATACGACCACCAGCTAGAATCGCTTTCAGGTTGAGCTGACGGCAAAGTTCTTTACGCGCGTCGTACAAACGGCGCCCTAAGCGGAAACCACGGTAATCAGGATGGATCAGTACATCGAGGCCGTAAAGTGCGTCGCCTTTGCGATCATTAAGAATGTTTTCGCGGGCGTCCATCAAGTCGTCGTACGTGTGCGGATTGCTGAAGCGCGCGTACTTTACTTGCACGGTCAATGCGACACCGACGAGTTGGCCATTGTCTTCTAAACAGATTTGCCCTTCAGGAAATTCTTTCACCAGTTTCAGGATGGTATGCTCACCCCAAGCGCCACCAATATCAGGGTAGACTTTATCCATTAACGCTTTGAGTTGTGGGTAATCCTCTTTGCGTAAATTGCGCAACTGCAAGTGCAGATCATCAGGGCTCATTCGACATCCTTCATATTCCTTAGTACAACATGTAACTTAGTATGACGAAGTCGCGGTAATTGGCAACAGCTAATCGGCTTTGGCTCTTGCACCCGAAGTTAAGGATGTATACACTTCTGGACGTCCAAATAAAATTATAAAGGTACGCTAACTTATGACTGAAGCTGCTAGCGCTCGTGCGCTGCTCCCACTGGGGCTCTTTCTTGCACTTTTTCTAGGTGCCGGTATTTACTTTCAAGCTACCGGCGTCGATATGGCGTTTTACCAACTGGCAAGCCCGGTGGCCATTCTCCCAGCAATCATTTTAGGCGTACTGCTCAGCAAGCAGGCCTTTGAAGAGCGTATCAACACCTTCGTTGCCGGTGTCGGTGATCGCAACATTGTCACCATGTGTATGATCTATCTGCTCGCAGGCGCGTTTTCCACCGTCGCTGCCGCTACGGGTGGGGTCGACGCCATGGTTGCCTTGGGGTTACACGTGATTCCCGCCAGCTTCTTACTACCGGGCTTATTCATTATCGCCGCCGTCGTATCGACCGCTATGGGCACCTCGATGGGCACCCTAGGTGCTTTGGCGCCAGTGGCCTTAGGTCTTGGCCAAGCGTCAGGCATCGACCTGCCACTATTAGCAGGGGTTTTGGTGAGCGGGGCCATGTTTGGTGACAACTTGTCCATCATTTCTGATACGACGATTGCAGCCACGCGCACGCAGGGCTGTAATATGAGTGACAAGTTTAAAGCCAACCTGAAAATAGCAATTCCAGCTGCGGTCATTACGATTTTGTGGTTGATCAGCTACGATACGGGCGCCACTCCACCGCAAATTCCGGAAGCGAATTTGTGGTTGAGCCTACCTTACTTCTTCATCATTGTGCTGGCCGTCATGGGACTCAACGTTTTTGCGGTGCTGACGCTTGGTATTATTCTAGCCGCCGCCTTTGGCATGGTGACCGTGGACTATCAATGGGTGGCGTTCAGTCAAGACATCTACAAGGGCTTCGCCAGCATGCAAGAAATTTTCTTGCTCAGCTTGCTAATTGGTGGCCTGTCGGCGCTGATCCGTCAACAAGGTGGTTTGAAGTTTCTGGCGACAACGGTCGGTAATATCACCAAGCGCTTATTCAAGCATCCGCAGCAACGCGCCGCATTCGGCGTGGCTGGCCTGACTGGCCTCACCAACTTCGCGGTAGCCAATAATACGGTGACGATTTTGCTCTCTGGTGAAGTCAGTAAACGTCTTGCCGAAGAAGGTAATCTAGCGCCACGACAAAGCGCGAGTTTGTTGGATATTTTTGCGTGTGTGGTGCAAGGTGCCTTGCCGTACGGTGCGCAAGCACTCTTCATGGGCGCTAGCTTTGGGCTAACGCCAATTCAAGTGAGTGTGAATACTGGCTACTGCTTCATTCTTGGCGCTGTGGCGCTAGCAATGATTATCTGGCGTAAGCCGTTAGAAGGGCGTGAAAAGCTTGAGCCGAGCACCACTTAATTGGTGCTCGGTAACTCCATGACGCCGTCAATTTCGATTTGCGCGCCCTTCGGTAGAGCTTTCACGCCGATAGCGGCGCGCGCAGGATACGGCGTGCGGAAAAATTCAGCCATCACTTCATTCACAATGGCGAATTGGCCTAGATCAGTTAGGTATATTTGTACTTTCACCATATCTTGCAATTCACCGCCGGCGGCTTCACACACGGCTGACAGGTTCTTAAACACCTGCACAGCTTGTGCTCGAAAATCTTCGCTGACGAATTCCATTGTTTCAGGCACAAACGGAATTTGCCCCGACAGGTAAACGGTTGTGCCAATTTTCACAGCTTGTGAATAGGTACCAATCGCCGCTGGTGCCTTGTCGGTATTAATAATGACTTTTGACATGTTATTTCCTTAAACGCGCGACGCGTTGTACATCTGGCATCTTGCGAATATGACGAATCACATCAGCAAGTTGCTTCCGATCATGAACGGTTAATGCCACATCAATGTAGTAGATATTGGCATCGACTTCTTCGGTCTTCAGGCCGTGAATGTTGCAGCCGGTGGCCGCAATATTTGACGTCAGCTTCGCCAACGCCCCTTGGTGGTTCACCACCTCGACCCGTACTTCAGTAATAAATTCTGCTTCAGGCTTGTTGTCCCACTGTACCGGGAAGTAACGGCCTGGCTCGTCTTCATGGCCACGCACGTTCTTGCACTCGCGACGATGGATAACCAATCCTTTACCTGGGCTAACGTGGGCAATAATGTCATCGCCTGGAATCGGTCGACAACATTTAGCGAAGCTCACCAACAACCCTTCGGCGCCTTTGATGGAGAGTCCGCGGCCATTGCTCGGCTGTTCGTCTCTAAGCTGCTGCATTTCGCCCAACAGACGTTTCGCAATCGCAACCGACATCATATTGCCGAGACCAATTTCCCGCAGCAATTGAGATTTCGACTCGACTTTGACTTCTTCGCAGACACGCTCGAACTCTGCGCCCGAAATATCATTATAATTCACTGGCCCCAGTGCGGCGCGCAACAAACGCTCACCAAGCTGTTCCGCCTCGCGGGTTTCTTGGCCTTTCAAATACTGCCGGATTTTCGCACGAGCCTTACCGGTCACCGCAAAGTTCAGCCAAGCAATATTCGGGCGTGAACCTGGCGCTGTTTTAATTTCAACGGTTTGGCCAGTCTCAAGCGGCTTACTCAACGAATACACTTTATGATTCACTCGCGCACCGATGCAGGTGTTACCAATATCGGTATGCACCGCATAGGCAAAGTCGACTGGCGTTGCACCTTGTGGGAGCTCAATGATGCGGCCCTCGGGGGTAAACACATAAATTTCTTCTGGGAACAGTTCAGATTTCACGTTCTCAATAAATTCAAATGCATTACCAGTGCTTTGCTGCAGTTCGAGCAAACTTTGCATCCAACGGCGGGCCCGCACCTGCGCGGTCGTACCCGAGCTCTCTTCGGTTTTATAGAGCCAATGCGCGGCAACCCCGCGATCTGCCATCAAGTTCATTTCTTCGGTGCGGATCTGAATCTCAACAGGAATACCGTGTGGCCCCTTCAAGGACGTATGCAATGACTGGTAACCGTTCGACTTCGGAATCGCAATGTAATCTTTAAAACGCGTTTCGATCGGTTTATAGAGGTTATGCAGTGCACCCAGCACGCGATAGCAGGTGTCAACTTCGTCAACAATCACCCGAAAAGCGTAGATGTCCATGACCTGTTCAAAATGCAGTTCTTTACTCAGCATTTTTTTGTAAATGCTGTACAAATGCTTTTCACGGCCTAGCACGCGAGCGCTAATGCCATGTTCATGCAAGCGTGCTTCGACTTCTTTCTGCACCCGTTCAACCAACTCACGGCGATTGCCGCGCGCTTGCTTTACTTGTGACTCAAGCAGTTTGGCGCGCCAAGGATACAAAGCAAAGAAGCCTAGATGCTCGAGCTCGTTCTTAATATCGTGAATACCAAGACGGTGCGCGAGTGGCGCATAAATCTCGAGGGTTTCGCGAGCAATACGGCGGCGTTTATCGGGGCGCAAATGACCAATAGTGCGCATGTTGTGCGTGCGGTCGGCAAGCTTAATCAGAATAACCCGAATATCGTGGACCATCGCCATAATCATTTTGCGATAGTTTTCGGTTTGTAATTCTTCCTTCGAATCAAAGGTAAGCTTATCGAGTTTCGACACGCCTTCCACCAACTCAGCGACCGTGGAGCCAAACTGCTCGGCCAGGTCTTCTTGGGTGAATTCGGTGTCTTCGATCACATCATGCAACAGCGCTGCCATGATGGTCTCATGGTCAAGGCGCATGTCAGCAAGGATGCCGGCTACGGCAACAGGATGGGTAATATAAGGTTCGCCGCTACGGCGTTTTTGCGTTTTGTGCGCTTCTGCGGCCAGTTTAAAGGCCGCAGCGGCACGCTGCACCTGATCAGGTGGCAGATACTCGGCTAATTGCTGCCGGAGACCTTCAAATAAATACACCCGCGTTACTCAAGACCACGGATCGCATCTACAGCAGCAAGTTCATCAGCGTCTTGCTGAGCCATTTCGGTGCGTTCTTCAACGTCCAAACGTTCGGCGTCGATCAAACCACCTTCGATTTCACGCAAAGCAACAACGGTTGCTTTCTCGTTATTCTTCCACGGAACCAAAGCATCTTTGCCTTGGGTGGCCAACTGACGGGCACGGCGTGAGGCGACTAATACCAAGTCAAATCGATTGCCAATACGATCAACAGCTTCTTCTACAGTTACGCGCGCCATAGTTACTCCAACTTAATAAAATAGATTGCAATTGCAAAATGGGTCACGAATTATACGGATTTACCCAGCATTCGCCAAGAGATCTTTGAGTTTAGCCGCATGTCGTGATTGCTGCAACGCCATTCTCTGGCGTCGCGCCAGTACAATATGTTCAAAATTTGCCAAGCTTTCATCGAAATTATCATTCACCAGCAAATAATCGAACTCGTGGTAATGGGACATTTCGGCTTGCGCCTTGGCCATGCGCCCAGCAATGACTTCGTCGCTATCTTGCCCACGGCTGCGTAGTCTCTGTTCCAATGTTTCAAGACTCGGCGGCACAATAAAAATAGATTGTGCTGGTGGGTAGGCTTCACGTACTTGCCGGGCACCCTGCCAATCGATATCCAGAAAAACATCGATGCCTTGCTTTAAGGTCTCTTCAATCACCAGCCGTGACGTGCCATAGTAGTTGTCGAAGACTTTCGCCCATTCATAAAAAGCGTTTTCTTCGATCTTGCGCTGAAAGGTTTCGACATCAAGAAAGTGATAGTGCACACCGTTCACTTCACCGGGCCGCGGCGCCCGCGTCGTACACGAAACCGAGACTTGCATGCTGCCATCATTGTGGCGCTCAAGCAAAGCACGGATTAAACTGGATTTACCTGCACCACTTGGTGCAGCAACAATAAATAAATTTCCGTCAGCGGTGGATGTCGTCATGGCTTCTAAAAATCACTTGCGAATGACGGCAAAGCATAGCATGTTGCTGGTAAGCGTGCGACATCTTAACTACAAGGAACCCCGACATGAGTACTGGTTGGATTATTATCATTATCGCGATTGTGTTGTTTGTGTATCTCATCAGCATTTACAACAAACTTGTCCGTTTAAAGAACCAATTTGAGAATGCTTTTGCACAAATCGAAGTACAACTAAAACGTCGTTATGACCTTATTCCAAATCTGGTTGAGACTGCGAAAGCCTACTTGAAGCACGAAAGTGAAACCCTCGAAGCGGTAACGCAAGCGCGTAATCAAGCGGCAGCAGCACTGCCCAAAGCGGCACAAGATCCACGCAATGCCAACGCCATGCATGAATTAGGCGGCGCCGAAAGTGCATTAGGCAGCGCCTTAGGTCGTTTGAACGTGGTGATGGAAGCGTACCCTGAGCTGAAAGCCAACGAGAACATGATGCAAGTGTCGGAAGAGTTGACCAGCACGGAAAACCGCGTTGCTTTTGCCCGCCAAGCATTTAACGATGCGGTGATGAGCTACAACACTTACCGTCAGTCATTCCCGCCGGTCGCTTTTGCCAGCTTCTTTGGTCACGGTAAAGACGCCAGCTTGCTCGAGTTTGCGGATAGTGCCGAGATTCAAGCCGCACCTAAAGTTAACTTTTAAGTCGTATTAGAATGGTTAATTTCTTTGAACATCAACAGCAGGCTCGGCGCAATACCGGTCTGCTGGTACTTTTATTCTTTCTCGCCTTCGGCCTAATCATTGCCGCGGTAACTTTGGTGGTAGCGTTTATCGCCGGAGCCGTACAAACCGATGGTAACGGGGGCTATCAACTCAGTATTCAGCCATTTCTGTGGGTCAGCTTAGCGGTCGGTGGAGGCATTTTGTTGGTCATGTTGATCAAATGGCTACAACTAAAAGCCGGCGGTAAAGTGATTGCCGAATATCTGGGCGGTGAACTGGTCTCGCCAGACACACAAGATGCCGTTGAGCGTCGTGTGCTCAATGTGGTCGAAGAAATGGCAATTGCCGCGAATATGCCGGTTCCTGCAGTGTATATTCTGCCACATGAGAGCAATATTAATGCCTTTGCCGCTGGGTATGACACGCGCGATGCGGTCATCGGGCTCACCCGCGGCTCCGTCGAAACTTTCTCACGCGAGCAATTACAAGGCGTAGTCGCCCACGAATTTAGCCATATTCTTAACGGTGACATGCGCCTAAATATTCGCTTAATCGCCGCACTTGCTGGGATTCTTGCGGTTGCTCACCTAGGGCGAATTCTGTTGTATTCCGGTGGCCGCAGTCGTGGTCGCAATAACAAAAATGCCTTACCGCTGGTTGGTATTGGCCTATTGATTGTCGGTGGCATCGGCGTGCTGTTTGGCAACCTGATCAAAGCGGCCGTGAGTCGCCAACGCGAGTTCCTTGCCGACGCCGCAGCAGTGCAGTTCACGCGTAACCCAGGAGGGTTATCGGGCGCATTAAAGCAAATCGGTGCGCGCCAACATGGTAGCCGACTGGTCAGTAAGAATGCCGATGAAGCAGCGCATTTATTTTTTGGCGAAGCGCTCAAACATTGGTTCGGTATGATGGCCACTCACCCGCCGCTCGAAAAACGCATTAAGCGCATCGAGCCGCACTGGAACGGACGTTTCCCTGAACCACGTAAAGCGCGCAGCCGCTCTGAGCAAGAGCATGTTGCGGCACAGCCGAAGCCATCAGCGCTGAATAAATTAGCCTTATTAGCGCTACCCGCAATGCTCCTTGAGCAGGCGCATAGCCCCCAACAGGCACCGAAGCTTGTACATGATTTAGTACTTAGCGAACTGCTCGGTGAACCCAACGAAGCCCTGAAAGGGTTAAATCCAGCACAACAACTTGCCTTGGTAGAGCTCGCCGTGCCGGCTTTACGGCAAGCGTCGGAAGCACAGCGCTTGAACCTGCTGAAGGACCTGCAAGAGATGGCGCAAAGCCAAGATTTGTTTCACTGGGGCCTGTATCAGCTGCTTGCCAGACAGCTGTTACCCAAAGGCAAATTCAAAGACACCCTCGACAACCAAAAGGCGTTGGACGTGACTGTTACCGCTCTCGAGCGTGCTGATGCTGGCCAAGATGTTGACCGTGTAGCGTTAGGTAAGGCGCTCAATACGTGTCGTGGTTGGGCGCCGAAAGCCAAAGAAACACTCATTCAGAAATGGCTGGAAACCGTACGCAAAGACAACGTCGTGTCCCCAGCGGAGCGCCAGTTAGTGGCTATTTTGTGTGCCTGTATCGAAGTGCCTATCCCGGACGAAATGCTGCAATAGACGCTTAGTGCGCCGCTAACCACGCACTAATATGTTGATGTAGCTCGTTGTCAATAATACCCACCGTAATGTGATGGCGCCCCGGCGCCATCACCAGCTTGCGCTTTGCCGATTCTAACGGCAAGTAACGCTCATAGGGTGCAACGGTATCCATGTCACTGGCGATCATCAACGTAGGCACGTCAAGTTGCGGCAATAGCTGCTGTAAGTCAGTTTCGGCAAGTTCGATATCCTGACGCTGCATTGCGCCAATCACACCTTCGCGAATGGATTCGGTGGGCATCAACTTACTCATGCGCGGGAACCACAGTTCGAGCATGGCATTCGTCGCTTCATCCATAGGAGCCATCGGGGCAAACAAAATCAAACCATCGACATCATCACGTTGCTTCGCCACCTGCGCAGCAGCCACTGTGCCCATAGAAAGCCCAGCTAGATACAAAGGTCCCGGCGTTTCGCGTTGCGGTAGGCTATCGAGCAGTGCCGAGATCATGTCGGCGTCACGCACGCCAAAGCCCATTTGATCTGTCGTTGACTCGCCATGACCCAACAGATCTGGCGCAATCACATGGTAGCCGAGAAACATGAAATAGCCTGCGTTGGTGGCCATGGTTGACTTATCACCGCCATAGCCGTGTAACAACACCACCGTACCACGCTGTGGCGAGACTTCCTCACGCTTTAAACTCAGTTGGTACTCTTCAATGCGATCTCCGACATCGAAGGCGAAATCAAAATCAAATTTTTCATACTTATCTTGCCCGTCTTGGGCCAGCAAATGATAGGGCTTTCCGTACAAATAGCCCGTGCAGCCACCGAGAAAAGGCAGGCAAAATTCACGTGAATCGAGTTGCAAGATACGTAGCGATGCTTCGGTATCACCCTCTAACGTAAACGCCGTGGGTCGCATCGACAGGCGCTCTTCGACCACTGCGGCGCAACTCATGAGTAGGGTGCTCACCAGAGCAAGCACCACCAATTGTAAACCTCTTTGCATATTTCTATCTCAGGCCGACTTCAAAGAGGCTCACTATACCTAATCTAAATTTTTGCAGCTACTTTCTAAGCCGTCTTTACTAAAGCCTGTTCAAGATCGGCAATGATGTCATCCGGATGCTCGATGCCCACACACAACCGAATTGCTTCTGGCTTCACACCCACCTGCAATTGCTCTTCAGGAGTTAACTGACGGTGCGTTGTCGAGGCAGGATGACAAGCCAAAGATTTAGCATCACCAATATTTACCAAGCGTTTGAACAACTTAAGCTTGTCGTAGAACTGTACGCCAGCGTCGTACCCCCCTTTTAAACCAAAAGTTAGTAAAGAAGCGGGTAACCCTCCACGAATGTACTTTTGCGCCAACGCATAATCACGATGGTCCTCCAGACCCGCATAATTGACCCAAGCCACGTCTGGATGATGCTGCAAGAAGTGCAATACCCGTTCAGTGTTCTGACAATGGCGTTCAATGCGCAGCTCTAAGGTTTCCAGCCCTTGTAAAATTAAGAAGGCATTAAACGGCGACAACGCCGCACCAGTGTTACGCAAGGCCACCGTGCGCACTCGAGCAATAAAAGCAGCCGCTTCAAACGCTTCGTTGTACACCACGCCGTGATACGCGGGTTCGGGTTCATGAAACTGCGGGAATTTGGCTTTGTGCTTCACCCAATCGAAACGTCCACCGTCCACAATCAAGCCACCAATTGTGGTGCCGTGTCCGCCAATGTATTTGGTCAACGAATGCACGACAATATGGGCACCCCATTCCAAAGGTTTACACAGCGACGGTGAGGCCACTGTATTATCGACCACCAAGGGTACGCCGTTCTGGTCCGCCAACGCCCCATAGGCCTCCAAGTCCGCAATGTTGCCTGCTGGATTACCAATGGTTTCGCAGTAGATGGCCTTGGTATTATCGTCAATACATGCGGCTAGGTCTTCGGTCGCATCCGATTTGGCAAAGCGCACTTCGATGCCAAATGAAGGCAGCATGTGCGCAAATAGCGTATAGGTGCCGCCGTAAAGTTGCGGTGTGGTGACAATGTTATCGCCTTGGCGCGCCAGCGTGATCAGCGTGTACTGGATTGCGGCCATGCCAGAAGCGACGGCCAACCCTGCCACACCGCCTTCTAACGCAGCAACACGCTGCTCCAAAACATCATTGGTAGGGTTCATGATGCGCGAGTAAATATTACCCGGCACCGTAAGATCAAACAGATCAGCCCCGTGCTGGGCATCGTCAAAGGCAAATGCCGCGGTTTGGTAAATCGGTGTCGCTACCGCCTTGGTTGTCGGATCGGTTTCATAACCATGATGAATAGCTAGGGTTGCGGCTCGGTAATGTTCAGACATAAGGCACTCACTTACTAAGATTTAATAGATGTTTATACGTTTAGACGTCTATACTATAGAAGTGAGTTCATCGTGCAAGCCTTTTTTACTTACTTTCTTAACTGGCCGATAAGCTGCAAAACATCGCTGTGTACGCCCGCCGCAGTGACTTCCGGTCCCGCACCAGGACCTTGGATAACCAGCGGGTTCACATCGTACTGCTGACTTCGCACGGTGAAGTTGGCGTTTCCCGCCGGTAAACGTGCGTAGCTTGACTCGGCCGCAATGGGTACCAGCTCGGTACCGGCACGCACCCCCCCGTCAGCAGTGCGTTCAATGTAGCCGAGATAGACCCACTGCTCAGCATTCGCGTCTTGCGTCGCGCGCCAGTCGTCAAAAGCCTTATCAAACGCAGTAAGATCAGCTAAAAACTCAGCTGTACTGCACTCTTGCAGCAACTGGGGGACTAAATTGTGAATCGCCACATCACACAGTTGCAGCGACCAACCGGCTTCTCGAGCAAGAATGACAAGCTTACGTGCGACATCCATACCGCCCAAATCGGTGCGCGGGTCTGGCTCAGTGAGCCCAAGATCACGCGCCTTAAGCAACCATTGTGAGAGCGCATCACCACTTCGATAGTTTTGGAAAATCCATGATAACGACCCAGACAGATTGCCCTCCACGCGTAAGATCCCATCGCCGCAGCGACAGCGCTCAGCTATTGCGCTTAAGATGGGTAAGCCCGCCCCCACTGTGGTGTTGTAGAGCCACATTCGTTGATACTGTTGCTGCACGCGTTGTAATTCTTGATAGCTGTCGACGCCACTCGAACCAGCATATTTATTAGCTGAAATCACGTGTGCACCAGCCTTAAACCAATCCACGTAAGCCCGACTGATTGATTTTGCAGCGGTTAAATCGAGGAGCACTGTCTGCTGGCCACGCTTTTGACTCGCCTGAATCCAACTTAAGATCCTATTTTTGTCACTCTGTTCCGCTTGTTCAGCAAATACCTGGCGCCAGCGCGAAACATCTATTCCGCGTGGCATCACCAGTGCTTGCGAGCTACGAAATAGCGCTGTCACCCGCGTTTGTGAGGCAAGCGACAGTTGCGAGGCAAAGTGATCGAGCCAATAACCCCCGATAGTGCCGCAGCCGACAACACCTAATGCGATTTCCGCTTGACTCATGCATCCTCCAAGAATTGTTTTAGTTGTGGTCCGTAACTGGCGGTGTCGAGGATGAAACCATCATGGCCATGCAGCGTTGCTACACGCATGTGCGTGTGACAGTTCGGTAGCCGCGAAACAAGTTCATCCATCACGTGTTCCGGAGCAAGATAATCATCCGCAAAGCTGACCACAAAGGTCGGTATCTGCAAGTTTTCCGGCGCGATCTTGAATTGATCGAGTGCGGGTCCAAAAGTCTTGAATAACTGCACTGCTCGCATAGGGTTAGACGCCACTAGGGTAGCCGCTCGCTCATGCATATAAATAACCGCCTGAGAAGGGTCGGGAAAGCGCTCATCGAGTCCTCGAGCACCGCGGTAACTGAGCATTGCTAGTGCGCGTGCCAACTGTACTCCACGCAGTTCATTGCCAGCGGCAATGGCTTGCGCAATAAAATCGCGTTGCAAACTGCGGATCATCACCGCTTGTGCCGTTGGCCGATGCGCGGCACCCAACACCACTAAGCGTTGGCAATCGAGTTGAGAACTTCGGGCCAGTTCCATTGCCACACAGCCGCCGAAAGAACCACCAATCACCGCATGCAATTGACGGATGCCGAGCTGTAACAGTGCTTGAGTGATGAGTTGTGCGTGCTCACTTACTTCACCAGGGACCTGTTGGCACTCGCTGTCGCCCATGCCGCCACAGTAATCCACCGCAACTAACCGGTAACGCTGTAGCCCTGCGTGCTCGACCAAGCCTTGCCACCAGCCGCGGTCATGCTGGAGCGCATCCGCCTGATAAATTTTTCGGCCACCTGAAATACCACCCAGCACCAGTACAACAGGCGCGTCGGCGCGGCCAAAACTGCGCAGTGCTAATTTACCTTGCGGTAAGTCAATGAAGTGATCTTGAAAGGAAAAAGACATAATAACGGGGTTGGCTCAGTTCACATGGCAATACAGCGAATGTACTGAGCCAAACCGCACTTGTCAATATAGACGGCTATACTTCCAAATTAAAATTCATTCAACAATAAACGTAGCTTCATAAGCTTGATGCGCGTGTGCTCATCCCATGGCTTACTATGCGCCATCCGCTTCTCTACCCATTTTTCAAACGAACGGCGCGGTGAGACCGGCACATATTGATCACGGGATTCCATAGGCTTGTCTGGACGACCGCCCCAAGCAACTTCGTACATGTGCGCCTCACGCACCGCGAAAAAAGCCACCTCGTGCTTCGGTGCTGGTGCATTCAGCAGCACCGCAACACCTGCCGCAGCAGTTAAGTCTATCGCCGCAACGTCGTGTTGTAGGTCATCAGAAATAAATGCCAGTTCACCTTGTTGCCGCATATGGGCAAGCAGCGCCTGAATGGTGTCGGGTTCTAACGTGACTCCGGCGGTAAGCTGTTGATGCTCAGTGCGGAGTACCACGCCATCACAGTCAAACTCTTCCAGCAACCATTGGGACACATCGTCCCAATAGTTTTCTGCATGCTCCCCGCTGAGTAAGCGATTATGGAAGTGATTAAACTTCGCTTGCAGATGATCATGTAGGCGAATGCGTTGTTCGGTGCGGTATTCGCGCAGTGCGAAGTTATAATTTTCGACAAGCTCACTAACGTGCCGCAAAACACCGTAATCAAGTGCTTTTGGCTCATCATGGTGCAATGAAATCAGCGCCAGTAAATCATCAGACCCTTTGATCGGCCACGACACCGAGGCGCTCACTCCCATGTTGCGTAAATAATGCAAGTGTACCGGGGAGACACTGCGAAGTTCTGCTTGCGAGAGATCTGGAACGTCGTCTTGTTGTACACCCACGACCGCGACCGACTCCACATTGGCATCGTAAATAGCCCGCCATTCCGAGGTAAAATACAAGCGCCGCGCGATTTGGGGAATGTCGCTTGCTGGAAAGCGCAGCTGTAAGTACGAACCGTCAATATCAGCGCGCTTCGCTTCAGCCAGAACCTCACCGTCACCCGTTGGCAGAAACTCGTAATACATCACTCGCGAGGCTTCGGTAACTTTGCGAATGTAGTCGACCAGTTGTTTTTGGTAATCGGCTAATGCCTCCTCCGTAGCAATATTGTGCGGGAACATGCCTACAGCGGAGCGCAGACGCTCGTTGCGCCGAGTCGGCATTAACTCGATGAGCATCTGCCCATTTGTACCTTCGGTTAAAAGCACATCCAGTGTGCCCTGAGGTCCATCAAGTTCAGCATGAAAATAACGGCGTTTTTGATTCAACTGCGCTAATAGCCCAGTCATCTCAGGGGGCGCCGACTTGCCGAGAAAGTCGCCGACTTGGCCGCGCCACAGCTCCCCAATATTTTGTGATACATGGGTCACTGTCTGCTGATGATCAACAACTATTAAGGCACCGTAGGGCTGAATCGCACCACTTAAATGCAGCTTTTCATTTTCGCATTGGGTAATAAATTCACTGGTTGTTGTTGCCATCGTCGGCTTCCTTTTCTGCCTTCAGTAGCTCTTCGAACGCCGGCAGGCTCAGCGGTTTCGAAAAATAGTAACCTTGCGCGTAGTCACAGCCTTCTTGCGTCAGCCAGCGCACTTGTGCTTCGCTTTCTACACCTTCGGCGACCGTTTTGATCTTAAGCGCTTTCGCCATCGCCAAAATGGCCCGCGAGATGGCTTCGTCATTGACTTCAGTAACAACGCCATCGACAAAGGTTTTGTCAATCTTAAGTTCCGCCAACGGCAAGCGTTTTAAGTAACTTAATGACGAGTAGCCGGTGCCGAAATCGTCAATACTCAGCTGAATACCTGCATTTCGAAGCCGCTCAATATTGCCAAGCTCAGTGTTTTGCTGCGTCACTAACGTTCGCTCGGTGAGTTCCAGTTGCAGCATCAACGAATCTAACTTGTATTGCTCGAGTAAATGCAAGATTAAGTCAACGTAGCTCTCGTGCTGAAAGCTCTTCGGTGAAGCATTTAACGCCATGATTGGAAAGCCGAGACCACGTTCACGCCACTTGGCCATTTGCTGCACTAGTTCACGAGCTACATAACTGTCTACCTCGACAATTAAGTTGGTAAGCTCGGCGGCAGGAATAAAGTCGGCGGGGCTGATGTCACCATGTTCTTCATGGTGCCAACGTACTAATGCCTCAGCGCCGATAACGCGAGGCGGGTCCGTCAATGTGTATTTCGGTTGAAATGCAATCGTCAGCTCTTTGTTCTGCAACGCTTGCCGCAAATCATTCTCAAGCCGTGTTTGCTTGAGCATTTGCGATTGCAGTTCTTCTTTAAACAGTTCATAACGACCACGGCCATTTTCTTTGGCTCGATACATCGCAGTGTCGGCGGCTTTTAATAGCTCGGCAATAGTAGTGCCATCATCGGGGTAGATGGCGATGCCGATACTACCGCCAACATAATGGCGTTGCCGTTGTATGATGAACGGTTTGTCGAGTACTGCCAGCACTTCCCGCGCAACCCGTTCCAGTGCCGCCATGGTCGAATCTACAATGATAATAGTAAATTCATCACCACCAAGGCGCGCCACAGTGTCCATCTCGCGCGCCACGCTTTTCAAGCGCTCAGCAGCTTGTATCAACAGTTCATCGCCGGCGTCATGCCCTAAAGTATCGTTAAGCTGCTTAAAGTTATCTAAGTCAATAAACAGCACGCCAACTTCGGTTCTGCGGCGCCGGGCAACCTCGAGCGCATGTTCCAAACGGTCATGGAACAAGGTTCGGTTGGGCAAGCCGGTCAAACTATCATGGGTGGCAAGGTATTCCACCTTCCGCTGTGATTCTTTCAGGTTTGAGATATCGGCAAATACCGCCACGTAGGCCGCATCGTTGGCGTCGTGTGACTTGATTTGATTGATCGTTAACCAAATCGATAACTGCTCAACTTTTTTCGAACTCAACAAGGTTTCGCCCTGCCATAAACCGTCTTTTTGCAAGGTTTGTTGAATCGTTTTCGGGTCACGCCCGCGTTCTTGATCGGTTGTAAGGAAGTTCCAAAATGGAAAATTGAGCGCTTGTTCTTCAGTCAATTCGGTAAGCCGCAAAAAGGCCGAATTGACTGTTTGAATGACACCTTGCCCATTCAAGACAACGATAGCTTCACCAGCCTGCTCATAAACCCTAGCCGCGATCTGCAGTTGCTGCTCAGCATTTTTGCGCAAGGTGATGTCTTCTGCTTCGGTCAACAACGCATAAGGTTTCCCTTTAGGGTCAACGAGCGCCTGATGGACCATCCGAAAAATACGCCGACCGCCATTATCCTGCACTAACGTATGCTCCGCAGTAACGGCCTGTTTATCGCGCAGCGCACGTAAATCATGCTCCCAAATGCTACTGGCAAACTCTTCTGGGAATAGCTCAAAGTCGGTCTTCTCTTGCGCTGCTTCGTTCGTTACCGCAAACACCTCTGAAAACTGTGGATTCACCAGTGAATAATGGCCAGTCAAATCTTTCATCGCCAGACTCAAGGTGGTGTGACTAATGATTTGATCCAATTGCTGTTGCGATGCTCTGAGTTGCTCGTGCGCCGCAGCGATGTCGCTAACATCGATAAACGTCAACAACAGCGTTTCGACCTCATGGGCTTGGTTTAAGCCTGGTGCCACCGTCACCTGCATGACCTCATCACGATGGCGACACCATTGTTGTTGCACATCACCTGATTCTTGCGCTTCACTAAACAGCTGTAACACCACATCGCGAACAGTGGCTGGAAACTTCAGTTGCGCCAACTCTCGCTGCGACATATTTTGGCGCAAAGCAAACTGCCGTTGCGCAGCAGCATTAAAACGCTGCAACCGCGCATCGTTGCTAAACACCAGAATAGGGAATTCCAAGGCGTCGTAGACATGCGTGTACTCTTCGTTCAAACGCGCCAATTCATGCGTGCGGGTATTAAGCTCTTGATTCAGGCTAATCAGTTCTTCGTTACTGGCTTGCAGCTCTTCGTTGGCAGCCTCAAGTTCTTCATTGGTCGCCTGCAACTCTTCATTTGAAGCTTGGGTTTCTTCATTGAGCGACTGCATTTCTTCGTTTGAGGCAGATAACTCTTCTAACATCGCCTGCAGATGCTCCTTGGTCGCTACTAATTCTTCTTGCAACCAAACATTATCGTCTTCGGCCGAATCACTTGTCGGCTTGGTACGAACCGCCATATGAAGCGGTCGGAAGACGACCGCTGGGACAGTTTGCCCAGCACTGTTCATAGGCAGTACTATGACTTGCCAATGTTCGTCGTCGACGCTATGCGGCCGTCCCTCTAACAATTGCGGCTGACGCTGAAAGCGATGCAAAAGCGAAATGAGCTCCGAGCGGAATTGCTGGGCGACCATATCCGTTGCGAGTGCGTTGTTATCGCCGGCAACCACATTAAAGAACTGGCTGACCTGCCCCCAACTGCGGCGAATACGATGTTTACTTGTTAGTTCGACGATAACCCAATCAAGCCCTTCGGTGAGGCTTTGCAAAACATCACGGGCGGGGTTTTCTTTCGCTTTTTGCTTGCGCGTCAGCGCCGATTCGACCGAATTAAACGAGCGGTCGACATTCGCACTCGCCTTCATAAATAAACGTTCGGTGCGCTCGACGGATTGAAATAAATCCTCAGCAGCACTAATACTTTCTGACCGTCCTAAAAATAAATAACCAGAAGGGTTAAGCGCAAAGTGAAAACGCTTAAGTACGCGCTTTTGCAGTTCGGTATCAAAGTAAATGAGAACGTTACGGCAGGTAATAAAATCGACGCGCATGAACGGCGGATCAGATACTAAATTATGCTTCGCAAACACCACCATGTCGCGTAACTGCTTGTTGACCTCATAATCTTCGCCATCGTAATCGAAGTATTTCTCACGCAGGTGCTGCTGAACCTCAGCTAAAGCGCCTTCGCTATAGCGGCCACGGCGAGCTACTTGCAAAGCTTGCTCATCCAAGTCAGTAGCAAAAATCTGAATGCGGGTATCGCGCTCTAATTCTTCTTGCAATTCCGCAACCAAAATCGCCACTGAGTAGGCTTCTTCGCCGGTGGCACAACCCGCCACCCAAATACGCCATTCGCGCAGATCTTCATGGCTTTCATAATAAGACTTAAGCGCTGCAGCGAATTTTTTGAACGCATTTAAATCGCGGAAAAACGCTGTCACCGAGATCAATAAATCACGCGCCAACATCGAAATTTCTTCTTGATGTGACCCCAAGTAGTCGACATACGCCATTATCGAATCACAATCGGTGGCGACCATCCGGCGCTTCACCCGACGCAACAACGTACCTTGCTTATAGCCTTCAAAGTCATGGCCATAGCTCTCTTTGACCAAGCGCATTAACGTATGTAAGCGATCACTTTCGGCTGCATCGGTGGTTCGAGACAATTCCGTAAACTCAACTAACCGCTGACCAATTTCCGTTGCCGGCAGGACAAAATCAGCAGCGTCTGCGAGGATTGCCGAACGTGGCATACCATCATACTTTGCCGTCGCTGGCTCTTGCACCAACGTTAAGCCACCGCTGGCTTGAATCGCCCGTAAACCACTGGTGCCGTCAGAGCCTGTACCCGACAAAACCACGCCAACAGCATTTTCTTTAAAGGCATCGGCGATAGAGGAAAAAAATTGGTTTACCGAAGGTTTAGGAGAAATTTCAGGGCGTGCGGTGGTAAGAACGACTTTACCGTTTTCATAAACCGCGTTGAAATTAGGCGGTACAATATAAATGCCACCAGCTTTAAGCTGCGTGGTCTTTGACAACTCTTTAACATCCCGCTTTGCCTCACGAGACAAAATCTCAGCCATCATACTTTTATGATGAGGGGATAGGTGTTGCAGTATCACAAGTGCTGCAGGTAGCTTGTCGGGCAGGTGTTGTAATAGCTGAGAGACGGCTTCCAAGCCCCCAGCCGAAGCACCTATTCCAATCACATTGAGCGCAGAGCCATTCGATTTAGGCATACATTTCCTTGTGATAACCCCATTTATTAATGATAATAAAACATAAGTTTACGAAAAGCAGCTAAAAAGGCGGTCACCATGCCATCATTTGATATAGTTTCCGAAATCGATCGTATCGAACTCAAAAACGCTGTCGATAATGCCAACCGAGAACTTGACTCGCGCTTTGATTTTCGCGGTGTTGAAGCTCGTATTGAGCTCAAAGAGTTTACCGTCACATTGCTTTCTGAATCCGACTTTCAAGTGCAACAACTGTACGATATTTTTTCGAATCACTGCGCCAAACGGAACCTTAGTATGGCCGGTACCGAATCACCACAAGATCTCACCCACAGCGGAAAAACCTACAGTACCACAGTCACGTTTAAACAAGGCATTGATCAACCCTTAGCCAAACAAATAGTTAAGCTGATAAAAGACAGTAAACTAAAAGTTCAGGCTTCAATTCAAGGCGACAAAGTTCGGGTGTCAGGTAAAAAGCGCGATGATCTACAGCAGACCATGGCACTTTTACGCGAGTCCGATATCGAACTGCCTCTACAATACGAAAATTTTCGCGACTAAAGATTAACTTGGTACTACAAAACGTTTAAAAGGGCCCCGATAATCAGCCATAATGCCGCTAACGCCGATAAGCCCAGCATTAGTCGTGTTCCTAGTGACGCGCCGCCATGGTCATGATCACCATGGTCATGCTGTTGGTGGCGCCAATGCAAGAAGATCAGTGCGCCCGTTACGAGTAATCCCACCACATTTAAATAGAACCCATAATTTAATTTGAAGTGGTCACGCTCAGCAATGTCTTGCACACTGCTAGCGTCAGGCAGACTATCAAACGCTGCGAGACCGTAGTGCATAAGCAGAGATGCTACCACTAGACAGGTAAACAACATCGCCGCAATATACAATGCCATTTTCCAGCCATAATACTGTGCGTTGATGCGTAATACCGGCAACACCACAAGGTCGGAAAAGATAAACGCCATCACGCCAGCGAAAGCGACACCTTCGCCAAACAACACCGCAGCCAGTGGAATATTTCCCATTGAGCCGATGAAGGTAAAAAATGCCGCAATGGGCCCGACAACAGTCTGCTGAAGCACCTGCCAGAAGCTTAAGTCGGCACCGCTAGCTCCAGCCCCTTGGAATAACCAGGTAAAAAATTCTGAAGGTACAAAAGCGGAAATGAGTCCGGCCACGGTGAAGCCAATCAGAATGTCCTTCCACACCATTTGCCATTCCATGACATAGCGGTTAGCGACCATCTGCCACAACTCTGGATCCGTTACGTCCGCCCAATGACGCAGGTCGTAACCGCTTTCGTCGGCCGCACCTTGCTCATTATCACGCGCCTCTTTGATGAGCTGCTGCGGCCGCGTTAGCTTCACAAACAGCCACGCCAACACGATCAGCAAAAAGCCTCCAAGGTACTCACCAAGCACAAACTGCCAACTCAAGAAAACCGCAATAACAAAGCCGAGTTCAATCACCAGATTGGTGGATGCCAGCATAAACGCCATCGATGCGGTGAACGCCGCACCTTTATTGAATAAAGCTCGGGTGGTCGCAAGCGCAGCGAAGCTACAAGAACTCGAGATAAAACCAAAAAAGGTGCCCAAGGCTATCGATTTGGCACCGTCATCACCCATTACCGCACGCATTTGTCGGCGTGTTACGAGTACTTGAATAATACTGCTGATAAAATAGCCGAGAATAAAAGCCCACAACGCCATCCAAAAGAAACCTAAGCTGGTGGTTGCCGCCGCTTGCCAGTTACCGATAAAGTCAGTCATGAAGCTCGTCCTCGATTGGTTGATGCTATCTCATTGTTCTTATTCAATATTGGTATCTCGCCTTAAACATAGCATACTATAGCTAGGGTATTGAGCCCGCCCCCCCCCCCGTGAGCGGGACAACGAGCGGGACAATGAGCGAAACAACCAGCGGAAAAAGGAAAAGCTATGACTGAGCATTGGCAAGCACGAAGATCCGGACCTTCACCCCAACGTCCTGGCGATCGTCGCACCCCCTGGCAACGTGACCGTGCTCGCGTCCTGCACTCCGCAGCTTTCCGCCGCTTGCAGTCAAAGACGCAAATCATGAATGTCGGCGAAAATGACTTTTACCGCACACGTCTTACGCATTCGCTCGAAGCCGCACAAATTGGCACGTCGCTGATTAATCAATTGCATCACGTCGGCAACGAAGACGAGCGCACGCTGTTGCCCGATCTCAATTTAATGGAAACCCTCTGTCTGGCGCACGACATTGGCCACCCGCCATTTGGGCACGGCGGCGAAACAGCACTTAACTTTAAAATGTTGGCTTCAGGCGGATTCGAGGGTAACGGCCAAACGTTTCGCATCGTCGGAAAACTCGAGGCTTATCATGCAGAGCATGGTATGGACCTTACCCGCCGCGCCTTACTTGGCTTACTCAAATATCCGGTGCTCATGCCCGAACTGGAAGCTCCAGCTACCCTCGACAATCCTGGTAGTCTGGCCCAATGGCGACCAGCAAAAGCTTTATTTGCCTGCGATGCGGACTTGCTCGATTGGGTACTTGAACCTCTGAACGACGCCGATCGTGAACGCTTCCAAGCCGTTGAACAGCTCGATAAATCGCCGTGGCAACGCTCCTTACACAAGAGCTTTGATGCGTCATTGATGGAACTTGCAGATGACATTGCTTATGGGGTACATGATCTAGAAGATGCCGTGGTCACCGGCACACTCTCAGAAGCCCAATGGCACGCGCACCTTGATCACGTCGTCAATACACTCGACGATGAACTTGGCTCGCTCATGGGTAAACTCGGTACGCAACTGTTTTCTAAGGAACACAGTGTACGCAAAGATGCGATTGGCGCCTTGGTCAATATTTTTGTGACGGCGGTTCGCGTCGAGCACGTGCTTCCCGCAGCGCAGGAACCACTCATCCGCTTTAATGCAGTGTTACCCGAAGCACAACGTTTTCTGCTAGATAGCCTTAAAGCGGTGATTTTCGAACATGTGATCAATCAACCTTCAATTCAGCAATTACGCTATCGCAGTCAGACCATGCTGCTTAATTTGTTCAGTGCATTTCACAATGAGCCGTTGCGTCTGCTCCCGCACAACACACGAGCGCGCTGGCAAACGGCCTACGACAGCCAAGGCCAAGCGAGTGCTGACCGTATTTTGTGCGACTACATTGCCGGAATGACAGATGATTATGCCGAACGCATGTACAGGAACCTTTTTGTGATCTGAGTCATTGCAAATGCGAATAGTTTGCATTTATAATCAACCCCGCTTTTCAAATCATGAATTTTGGGGGAAACATGCGTTATTCATTTCTGGCCGGCGCTATTGCCGTCGCCCTTACCAGCAACACTACTTATGCTGCCGAAGTCGCTGAGACCGAAGCTGATGCTGCTGAGGTTATTCAGATTATCGGCGATAAAAAAGCTGCGCGCACAGTCGCCGGATCTAGTGCCGTCGTCGCACCAGAGCAAATGGAAGTTGAAGTTCACACCGACATTAACCAACTACTCAAAACCGTACCAGGTGTGTACATCCGTGAAGAAGACGGTCAAGGGCTACGACCTAACATCGGTATTCGGGCAGCCGCTGGCGGCCGTTCCAGCAAAGTAACACTGCTTGAAGATGGCGTCATGATCGCTCCGGCACCCTATTCAAATCCTGCAGCTTATTACTTCCCTGAAGCCTATCGTATGCACACCATTGAGGTACTTAAAGGCGCTCCTTTGCTGCGTTATGGACCGCAAACCACAGGTGGCGTGGTAAACCTAGTCACGACGCCGATCCCACAGCAGCGACAAGGGCAAGTGACGTTACGCCTAGGCGAAAATAACAGCCGTGATATTCATGCTTATTACGGCGGTACTGAAGGCGCTTGGGGCTGGCTCATCGATACCGTGCAACGCGACAGCGACGGTTTTAAAGACATCGACCGCAGCAACCGTGATGCCGGCCATGATATTGAAGACTATTTGGTGAAGCTGCGTTGGTCCGGCGTTAACCAAAGTTTGACGGCGAAAGCACAGTACTCCGAGCAAGTTTCCAACGAAACCTATGCGGGCTTAACTGATGCCGACTTCAACCGTAACCCTAACCGACGTTACGGCTTGACCGCTATTGATCAAATGGACAACCAACATAGCGGCTTAAGTTTGACTTATGAAGCAGACTTAGCCGACAACCTTAACTTGGCGGTTGTCGGTTACCGCAATGAATACAAGCGTGACTGGTTCAAAGGCAGCCCAAGCTCACTGATCGCAGCCGCTAATGCGGGTGACGACCAGGCACAAGCTGTGCTTGACGGTGAGCTCGACTATCAAGGTTTAAGCTACAAACACAACAATCGTGCCTATGAATCTTATGGCGTTGAAGCACGCCTCAAGCTCAATTTGCATACGCACGAAATTGAGTTGGGCTTACGCGACCATAGCGACCGCATGGATCGTTTCCAACCCGTTGAAGTATACGATCAAGTGAACGGCAGTTTAGTGTATCAAGAGACCATTCAGCCAACCGGCGGCGATAACCGTTTAGAAGGTGCCGATGCAATGGCGTTCTGGCTCGCTGATGTGTGGCAAGCCACCGCGAACTTAAAAGTGCAAGCAACCTTGCGCTATGAAGACGTGGACACGTTCCGCCACCAATTCGCTACGGTTGATCGCTCAACCACGCCTAGCTCGCGCAGCAGTAACGCACAAGAGTGGTTGCCAGGCGTATCGTTCACCTATGATCTAAATGACAATGTGCAAGTGTTGGCTGGTGTGCATCGCGGCTTCGCACCACTTGGCGGCGGTGCAACTGCAACTGATGAACCGGAAACCAGCACTAACTATGAGTTCGGTGCGCGCTATCAAGCACAAGACCTGTTCGCCGAAGCTATCTTCTTCCGTAGCGACTTCAACAATCAAGCGGAAAGCTGTTCGGTTGCAAGCCCATGTAGTAATGGCGCAACGTCCGGTAGTTACGTCACTGGCGAAGCATTAGTACAAGGTTTAGAAGTACAGCTCGGCAACGAATGGCAACTTAGCGGGGCCCGTATGCCAGTCAGCTTTAGTTACACTTACACCAGCGCTGAAATTAGCGAAGATAATGCTCTTACTGGCGTCCAAGACGGCGATACGTTAGCCGATATTCCCGAGCAAATCTTCAGTGCGCAAGTAGGCTTACTGATGGAAAATGGTTGGGACAATCACGCCGTGGTGAAATACATGGATGAGACTTGTGTCAGCGTTGGCTGTCAGCGCAGTGACAGTCCATTTGCCACCACCGAGTCACTACTTACAGTGGATTGGATTAGTCGTTACCCGCTAAATCCGCAGACGACGGTATTCTTGAAAGTTGAGAATATTTTCGACGAGCAAGTCATTATTTCACGTTTGCCATACGGTGCACGGCCGAACAAGCCACAAACCGTATCGGTAGGTTTTGACTATCGGTTTTAAGTTCTGACTTGAACTAAGAGAGGGTCGCCGACAGGATAACTATGCCTTATCCTGCTCGGCTACCCACTTCAATACAGTCTCTAACGGCTGCGGACGACAGAACAGGTAGCCTTGCATTAGGTCACTTCCATGCGTCACCACAAACTCGCGCTCACCTTCCGTTTCGACACCTTCCGCAATCGTTCGCACACCAAGCTCTTTCGCTATCATCAAGACCCCGCGCGTTATCGCTGAATTGCGTCCGGCGTTATCAATCCCAGAAATAAAAGTGCGATCAATCTTGATGCCATCAACGGGCAGTTGATTAAGGTAACTTAAACTGGCAAAGCCCGTGCCAAAGTCATCAATCGCAACGCGCAATCCTAATTCACGCAGTTGATGCAGTAGGTTAATCATGTGTTCACTATCACGCATGAACACGTTTTCGGTAATTTCAATTACAATCTGCCCGGGCTCGATGCCATAATCGCGCACCGTCGCAGCGACATTCTCGATAAAGTCATCGCGGTAAAACTGTAGTGGTGAAAAGTTCACACTCACACTATCTAAACCAGCGTTAACGAGTGCCTTTGTATCACGACACGTGCGCTCAAAAACCCAATCCGCGATGGCGATAATCTGCCCCGTCGCTTCAGCCAATGGAATAAAATCGTTCGGCGGAATATAGCCTTTGTCGGGGTGATTCCAGCGCACTAATGCTTCGACTGCACGCGGCTTACCCAAACTATCGACTATCGGCTGGTAAAACAGCTCAAACTGCTCTTTCTGAATTGCCTCTTGCAGGTGGGTACGTAGTTCAACTTGTTGTTGCATGCCCGCATCGAGATTAGAGCTATACCAATGCCATGAGCTGCCACCACGTCGTTTGGCTTCGTACATCGCCACGTCGGCGCGCTGGATTAGCTCGACCGGATAGTTAAAATCAGCACTATTATCGGCGATACCCACCGTTGCTGACAGCGACACTTCCAAGTCGTCAAAGCGGTAAGGATTATGAAACTGCGCCAATAGGCGCCCTACTAACAACGTTACTTGTTCTCGCTCTTGCACACTGGTAACTACTGCTACGAACTCATCGCCACCAAAATGTGCGAGCAAGTCGCCTGGGCCTATTTGTTGACGCAGGCGCTCAGCAGTTTCCACTAAAATACGGTCGCCAACAGCATGGCCAAGACTGTCATTAATCGGTTTAAAACCATCTAGATCGATGAATAAAACAAAGACCTGTGCAGCATCCTCACCCGTCATCGCCAGTGCCCGCGCAAGGTGATCTTCCAGTGCGTTACGGTTCGGTAAACGCGTAAGCACGTCATGCTTGGCCATAAATTCGAGGGCTTCTTCGCGTTCAACTCGGTCGGTAATGTCGCTCTGCAAGCCAATGAAGTGCGTTACTTTTTCACCATCGCGCACAGGCGAAATGAGTAAGTCGTTCCAAAACGGCGTGCCGTCTTTGCGGTAGTTAAGAATGGTCACACGCACTTCGGTTCGGGTTTGCAGCGCATGACGGATCTTGGCTACCGTTGCCGGATCCGTTTCCGGACCTTGCAAAAAGCTACAGCTACGGCCGAGCAAGTCATTGTCGTCCTGATAGCCAGTGATTTCTTTAAACGCTGGATTGACATAAATAATTGGGTAAGGTTTTTGACTCGCGTCACTAATCACCACGCCGTTATTGCTCGATTCAACACTACGTTCGAGAATTTTCAGCCGTGACTCGTTGCGTCGTTGAACGGTCATGTCCTTGGCAATGCCGTGTACACCGGTGATTTCGCCATTAATAATAATGGGCATATTAGTGATGTCTAAATCCCGTAACTCGCCATTACGGTTATAAATTTTTATTTCATAGCGCTGCGGTTTACCGGTTTTGGTGGCTTCAAAGTGGGCTCGCGTTCGCTCACGATAGGATTCCGGCACTACCAGCTCATAGTGCTGCCCCAAAACTTCTAACTCATCAAAGCCAATCAAGTCCGAACCGGCGCGGTTCAAACTCATAAAGTTACCCTCTAAATCGAGGGTAAAAACCGCTTCGGGGTTATAGCTAAATAACGACCTATTGTGTTGCTCACTGCGTTCACGCTGCACACGGTCATTGTGCTGATCGATAACTAACGCTACCAAGTCACGACTACGCTGCAACAAATCAAGTTCGCGCAGGGTAGGCTGCCGACGCTTACGAAAGTAAACGGCGAAGGTCCCGATCACATTTTTATGTGCTGGAGACAGCACTGGATACGACCAGCACGCTTTCAAATCAAAGCGCTGAATAATATCGCGGAAAGCATCGAAACGTTGGTCTTTCGACATGTCCGAGACGATCACTGGAACCCGACGATAGGCAGCCGTACCGCAAGCACCCACGCCGTCAGCAATAGGTAATCCTTGTAATTCTGCAACAAATTCAGCAGGTAAACTTAGTGCACTTGCAGCATTCAGTTCTCGCTTGCGATCATCGACCAACATCACTGAACACAGTGCATCGTCGATTTGATCTTCAATCAGCGCGCAGATGTCAGTGAGCTTTTCTTCCAATGATTTATTCTGCGCCAACGACGCCAAGGTACGGAATTTAGCGGCCACTAAGCGCGCTAGACGCACTCGTTCACGATGGCCTACCCACCAGCCGACAGCAATCGATGCCACAGCGAGGAGCAGGCCATAAACCAAAAGTTGATGTTCCCAAGCAAGTTGCTGAAACGCCAAATTTATTCCTTAGGTTCGTTGTGAACGAAAGCGATAACGATGCCAAGCAAGACCCACGACCAACACCAGCAGTCCCACAAAGACTGTGTTCACATCTAACATTGCGGCCAAACTAATGCATCCAACGAGCCCTAGCACCGACCATATTTTGCCGATAAACCGTTGCTCATGTTGTACCTGAAGTGCTGCCAAATTAGTAATCGAATAATAAATTAATACAGTAAAGGCACTAAAAGTCCATGCCAAGCGAATTCCACCCAAGGCGGCGATACCTATCATTACCAACGCTGTTACCATCGTAGCCTTGGGGGCAGCTGTGCGGGTAACGTTCAAATTTGCCCAACTACGTGGTAAGTCACCGCGACGTGCCATTGCCAACACCACACGCGATACCCCGAGCAGCAAATTTAAGGTGACGCCAAGCATCGCTAAAATGGCGCCAACAAAAACAAAGTCACGAGTGAGCCCCGGCGTCATGAGCTGAGTCAAAATGAAGTCTTCGCCAATATAAAGCGGGTTGCGCTGCAGCAATGCCCACGCCACCGCTAGGTAAAGCACACTCACCACAACCATTGTCAGCACAATCGCGCGCGGAATGATCCTGCGCGGCTCTCTTACTTCTTCACCCATGGTGGCAATACGTCCATAGCCAGTATAGGCCACAAAAAGTAACGCTGCGGCAGCTAGAAAATCTTTAAGATTGAATGCGAGGTCTTCGCTATAACTTGCGGTCGATCGCGGCGCCTGCGCTGACCACACAACAAAGGTCAAAAGAGCAGCAATCGCTAGACCGACCAAAAGCGCATTCACCTGATTCGAGCGGCGCAACCCAGCGAGCACCAACAAGGTGATGAAGATGAGAAAGCTCACCGCTAACAGAACCACCGCCCACTCAGGCCAGGCCAAATATTGATTAACCAGCCAAGCACTTGCCAGAGCAGCTGCCGCAGCCGATGCGCTCTTTGCGGCGATAAAAAACCAGCCGGCAATAAAGCCTAAGTCATGATTTAGGAACTTATAACCGTACTCATAGGTGCCACCGCTAACGGGGTGAATCGCTGCGAGTTGAGCGCTAGAGAGCCCGTTACATAAGGCAATAAAAGCAGCCAAAACGATAGCGTAAAGTAACCATTCACCCGCCAATGCATAACCGAAGCCAACGCTGACGAACGCGCCAGTACCTATAATCGAGCCCAGGCCTAAAATAACGGCACCCGTTAACGACGTTGAGCGAACCAATTGCTGTGTCATGCAATCCTCTTTGTGTTAATGACAGAATAATAACGTTCAAAACTTTGTACAGCGGTAGTGATGGCAGTGGATCGCTCTATGTGCTCGCTAGCATCAGCACAAAACCGTTGGAAATTTTCCCAGTGACATGCACCGTCGCCGCTGAAGAATAAACAGCGGTGCCCCACAAGACGCGTTTCGATCGCCCGCGCCAAAACCATGCCACCCAGTCGCGAACCCTCTAACACATAAGTTGCTCCTACCGCTTCACTTAAGGAATGAAGGGGCGCAACTTGGCCTTCACCAGAGTCAGTAGCAGGGTGTAATTGGTAAATACTTACCCCAAGCTGCTGCAATTCTTGTTCTAGCAAATGCTTGCGAGGTTCGGGTTGATAAGTATGCTTTTGTACACGCCAGAAATCGACGACTCGATCTTCTAATTCCGAGTGCGCTAGCCTCATTTGCGCCAGCGTTTCACGGTAGTGTGTGAACGTTAAATCACGGTGCATTAACCGCGCGAGAAGCGGATGATGATCCAACTTTCGGTGTGCACTACAGGTCGCTTGTTTGAGATCTTGAAACAGCTGCGTCATGTTGGACCTTACATCCGATCTAGATAAGCCTGAGTTACGTAATACTAGACACATTAAGACAATGATGGCAATCCATGACACATCGAACTGGAATCATTTGGTTACGCGAAGATTTGCGCTTAGATGATAACCCACTAATTCATAAAGCTGCACAGGAATGTGAGCAGTTACTTTTTATCTACTGCGTGAACCCTAAATGGTTTCAAGCTAACCGATATGGGTTGCTGACGATTGGGGCTCACCGATGGCGCTTTTTACTTGAATCCCTAACGGATTTACGTAGCCAACTAAAATCGCTAGGCCAAGAGCTTATTGTCACCATGCAAAGCCCTCTGCACACGTTCGCTGAGCTGTTGGCTCATTATCCGATCGATGTCGTCTACAGCAGTGAACATGCTGGCTACTATGAGCGTGTCTATCAGCAGCTTTTGCAGCGGCGTTACCCGCTCATTAAGCACCATGTTGTTTGCACTAATACGCTCTTTCGAGCGGCGCAATTCCCTTTCACGCTTGCTGAGCTCCCTGAAAGCTTCTCCAAATTCCGCCGCACACTCGAAAACGACAATTTACGTGACGCGATCGCCGAACCCATCGCGCCACCACGCCAGTTACCCCCACCGCCGCCCTTTATCGAAGCATGGGTACGTAAACACGCCAGTGTATTACCAGCGATAACGACAACGGCAAATCCGCACTTTACTGGCGGCGAACGCGCCGCATGGCAACACCTACAAAGCTATTTTGCAAGTGATTCAGCCAGCAGCTACAAGGTAACCCGTAACGCGCTCGACGACTGGTCATCGTCGACAAAACTATCGCCGTGGCTCGCCAATGGCTCGTTAAGTGTACGTCGCGTGCAACATGAACTGCGTAACTACGAAAAAAGCCAAGGTGCCAATGAAAGTACCTACTGGATTTTTTTTGAATTACTCTGGCGCGAATACTTTCAATGGTATGCCCATAAGTATGACCATGTTCTGTTTCGTTTTGCGGGCATCCAAGGTAAACGACCGCAGACCAGCTTCTATGCTGCGCGCTGGCAACAATGGTGTAGTGGTACCACGGCTTATCCGTTGGTGAATGCCTGTATGAACCAATTAAATGCCACGGGCTACATGTCGAACCGTGGACGGCAGCTGGTTGCCAGTTGCTTCGTTCATGAACTCCAACTTGACTGGCGCTATGGCGCAGCTTTTTTTGAACAGCAGCTCATCGACTACGATGTTGCCTCCAATTGGGGCAATTGGCAGTATCTTGCAGGCGTTGGCGCCGATCCGCGCGGCCATCGCCGTTTTGACCTCGACAAGCAAACGCAACAGTACGATCCGAACCAGGCGTTCATTCAACATTGGCAAGGTGACGTCGCCGCTCAACCCGATTGGATCGACGCCGCAGACTGGCCACACTCAACGTAGTGCTTGCCTCTGCCAGGCAATCACCGCTACTATCAACGGCATGCTCAATACATCAGCAACCCTTAGGTTGCGTTATGAGGTAGCCTTATGAAAACAATAATAAAAGCACTACTCGGATTGGCCCTAGTGGCACCGCAGGTAAGCGTTACTGCCGC
This sequence comes from Pseudidiomarina homiensis, assembly GCF_003987225.1. Taxonomy (GTDB): domain Bacteria; phylum Pseudomonadota; class Gammaproteobacteria; order Enterobacterales; family Alteromonadaceae; genus Pseudidiomarina; species Pseudidiomarina homiensis. Next base: position 221,888 of record NZ_PIPX01000002.1, on the reverse strand, counting down.
AGCCTACGAGGCTGACCAAGGGCGCGTGTTTACCAGCGCCGACAACCTTTCCGTACTCAGCTATAAAGACCGTATTGAGCCCGAAAATCGTATGCTTAACACACGGCTGACTGAGCTGTTACCGAAACTGATGAACGAAGCTGAACTCGATATGTGGCTGGTCATCAATCGTGAGTACGCAGAAGATCCTGTGTATTACACGTTGGTACCGCAGCCCACTTTTGCCGCACGGCGAACCACCATGCTGGTCTTTAACCGGTTAGCAGACGGCAGCATCGAACGACTTTCGGTCAATCGTTATCCACTTGGTGAACCCTACGAATCAGCATGGGCCGGCGGCGAACTTGATGCGCAGTGGCAAGCTCTCGCAGATTTAATCGCCGACAAGAACCCGCAACGCATTGGCATTAATGTGTCTCGCGATTGGCCAGTCGCCGATGGCCTGACCCATGGTTTGCAACAACGCTTGCAAGAAGTACTGCCAGCCGAGTTAGCACAGCGTCTCGTCTCTGCTGAAGAGCTTGTGGTGCGTTGGGTTGAAACTCGCACAGCGGAAGAAATCGAAGTTTACCCGCAAGTGGTCAGTTTAGCGCGGGCCGTCATTGCGGAAGCTTTTAGTAACCGCGTTATTACTCCAGGCGTCACGACCACGGAGGATGTCGCATGGTATATCCGCGAGCGCTTTGCCGAGCTGCAACTGCCGGTCTGGTTCATGCCCTATGTAACCTTGCAACGCAAAGACCAAGGCTGTACTGATGAACAGCCGTTCTGTGGACAAAGTGGCAAGACCATTCAACGTGGCGATGTTATCCACACAGATGTGGGAATTTGTTACCTTAAACTGTGCACAGACACCCAAGAACTTGGTTATGTCCTCAATTTTGGCGAGACCGATGTCCCCGCAGAACTACAAGCCGCGTTGGCTGTGGGTAACCAATGGCAAGATCACTTGACCGACGCCTTCAAGGTCGGTCGCACCGGTAACGAAGTGCTTGACGCAACCATCGCAAAAACGACTGCCGAAAGCATGATCACCAGCACCTACACGCATCCTTTAGGCTTTTACGGGCATGCCCCAGGCCCCACCATTGGCATGTGGGACAATCAAGGCCCGACACCGATTCGGGGTGACTGGCCTTTGTATGCCAACACTGCCTATGCCATTGAGGGGAATGCCAAAGTTCCACTCGACATGTGGGACGGCCAAAACGTACAAATTATGCTTGAACAAAGTGCATTATTTGACGGTAAACGCGTCACTTATTTAGCGGGTCGCCAGACGCAATGGCATGTTATTCGTTAGCAGGAATCCTTATGAATAGTTCATTTCAGAGTATTTGTGTTTATTGCGGTGCCAACCCTGGCTTCAGCCCCGTCTATCAAGACGCTGCGCTACAACTCGCCGACGAACTCAGTCAAGCGGGGATTACGCTGGTATACGGGGGCTCAAGCGTCGGCCTCATGGGCATTCTTGCTGATCGTGTGTTGGCGAACGGCGGTAAGGTTATTGGCGTGATCCCGCAAGCTTTAGTGGACAAGGAGCTTGCTCATGAGGGACTCACAGAACTTCATGTGGTCGAGTCCATGCACGCTCGCAAAGCCAAAATGGCGGAGCTCGCCGATGGCTTCATTGCGCTACCCGGCGGTATGGGAACCTTAGAAGAACTGTTCGAAATGCTGACCTGGGCTCAGCTTGGTTTCCACCAGAAAAGCTGTGCGGTGCTGAATGTTGACGGTTTCTATGAGGGCTTATTAAGCTTTCTCGAAGGAGCGATTTCGCAAGGCTTTATTCGCGATGAGCACCGCCATTTACTACTTAATCACAATGACCCACACACCCTGTTGGAGCTCATGGCAGCTTACGAGCCACCCAAGCAGCCTAAATGGATCAACGCCAACGAAACTTAAGTAAGGATTTTTTATGCGTTCAATAGTTCTAGCAGTTTGCCTGTTTATTTTTGCGCCCCTTGCTTCAGCGCAAGAGGCACGTCCAATTAGTGATGCAGAACAGTTTGCGGTCACCAGTGCCGTCGAGGACTTTCTTTACGGTGCTTCAGTGAATGACGTACACGCCCATGATGTGTTTTGGGCACCAGAATTAACCTACACAAGTTCGTCTGGGGTGCGTTTTGGTAAGTCGCAACTGATGGAAGGCATGACCGACACGACCATGATTCCTGAAGATGAAGTGACCGCATGGTATACCGCCGAAGACATTGAGCTCAAAGCTTTTGGGCCGAGCATTATTATCAACTTCACCTTAGTTTCAACCGATGTCGCCACGGGCAACCGCGAGACGTTTTTGAATACCGGCGTGATGGTCGAACGCCGAGGCCAGTGGCAGGCAGTTAATTGGAATGCCACTCGTACCGCCACACCACAAACCGCTGACTAATCACCAATAGTTGATGCGCGGCCAGAACACCAGTTCGTTATTGTCAGGAACCACATAACCTTCGAACTGGCTGGCCGTGGCACAAGCGTGATTAGGTAAAATCCGCACCTGGTCGCCAACTTCCAATGGCGGTAACTTCGCTTTGCTGCCTTTGCGCACCGCTACGATTCCGTGCTCTTGGCTGGTGCTACTCACAATAAGATCTTGGTACGGTGTACCATCCATCGCACACACTACCCCGTAGCCTTGGTCAAGTTCTTGCTGAGCCGTACCGCGATCGCGCGATAACGCCATCCATCCAGCATCGGTCATAATCCATCCCTTGTCCGGTCGATCACCAATCACCGTCGCCACAACACTAATCGCAATATCGCTAAGCGCACAAACATGTAATCCGGCCATAACCAAGTCTTGAAAGACATAAACCCCGGCACGGACTTCGGTAACACCGCTTAAGTTTTTCGCAAAGTGAGCGGTCGGCGTCGACCCCACGCTTACCGTTGCGCAGTCAATGTCAGCCTTCTGTAGCGTGTCGCGCACAGCTACCGCGGTGGCACGCTCGTGTTCAGCAGCGGCCTCTTTTGCGGCTTTATCGGGGCAATGATAGGAGCCCCCTGCATGCATTAAAATCCCCGAAAATTGATTGTTTTCGTGCAATAACTGCGCGATTTCGACGATCTTAGGGTCATTTTTGGTCAGCCCCGCACGCTCACCATCACAATCAATTTCAAGCAATGCCGGAATCGTAACGCCGGCTTTTTGCGCATAACTTACCACAGCCTGCGCTTGGGCCATGCTGTCGAGCAATACACGCACCGTGACGCCGGACCGCAATAGCTCTAATACTCGCGGCAATTTATCAGGACTAATCCCCACGGCATACGTAATGTCAGTAAAGCCATGCTCCGCAAAGTATTCCGCTTCTTTCAGCGTTGACACGGTGATCGGCCCCACGCCATTGGTAAATAAACGCCGCACAACATCAATCGACTTCGCCGTTTTTACATGCGGTCGTAACGTCACGCCAAGCTTGTCCATGTGCGCTTGCAGCCGGTCAATATTACGTGTCATTTTGGCAGTATCGAGCAACAAATAAGGGGTCGTTAAATCGGCGAGGTTGATCATCGCGAGCACCATCTGGCTTAAATGAGATGAACCCATTATGGAAGAGCTTCCGCAAGCTCACAAGTCAGAATGAATAAATGAGTGAAAAGCTTTGTCGCGGACATCATCATGCCGCCCATCGGCCTGTTGCTTGGCGGTGTCGATTTTAATGACATGTTTGTCGTTTTAAAGGCTGGGATCGAAAACCCAGGCCCTTATGTAGCCCTTGCGGACGCCCAAGGAGCAGGTGCCGTAACCATCAATTACGGGCTGTTTATTACCAATACAATTAGCTTTGTAATTGTTGCTTTTGCCGTCTTTTGGCTGGTTAAAGGTATGAATAGCTTGCGCACGAAAGAAGAGCCAGCGCCGGTGACGACCAAGAGTTGTGGTTTTTGCTTCTCAACCATACTGCTAAAAGCCACACGCTGCCCGAACTGCACATCAGAGTTGCCACCTACCGAAGGTTAGAGCTCTAACTCCGCAAAGGCCGATTCATGGAGGCTGCTGAGAAAAAGTTTCGTGTCACTTTCAGCAGCCCCTGTCACATGAGCAAATTGCCCAGTCGGATCTTGCAAGCTGCGCAACACATTACCATTAACATCAATCGCAACTAAATGACTGTAACGCTGTGCTTGTGGACGCATAAAGCTAGGTAGGCGCTGGACAATGGTGCGCACAAAAGGGTAATTCGATAGCGCATCAAGGGGCGCACTGCGAGGGCTGACGAGACCAATCCAAAATTTACCGTTGGGCGCATCGTTAATGTTATCTGGAAAGCCCGGAAGGTTCTCCATCACGGCTTCAATTCGCCCATTGTTATCATCACCAATACCAATGCGTAGAATCCGGTAGCTACCGGTTTCGGCGACCAGCACCCAACGGTTATCATGACTTACCGCAACGCCATTAGCGAAGTGCAAACCACCAAGCACGGTATACGTACGACCACTACTCGCATCATAGGCAAGTAGGCGGCCGTTGCCAGCGTGCTCCATAATATCCAGCAGACTCGCTTGGTAAGTGCCGTACTGATCCGCAGCAAAACGTGACGAGGCATCAGAAAAATAAACGGTACCGTCGGCAGCAACGTCGACATCATCGGCGTAACGCACCTCGCGGCCATCGACTTCAGTCACCACAAGCTCAAGTCCGGTTTCGACTGACCAACGCATGAGCCCTAAATAGGCATCGGCAATCCATAAAGTGCCATCTGGACCGAATTCTAGTCCTAACGGACGACCACCAGTGGTCGTCACAATCGAGAAGTCACCATTATGTTCGCGCCGCACAATATCACCGTTCAGCAGACCAAAAACTGGCCGGCCTTCACTGTCTAAAGCTATATCTTCTGGTCCTTGCGAATGCGGCAAAGCTACTGATTGCGCGTCCTGCAAAGCATTATTTTGTGCATAAGCACCGACAAAACCTTGATCACGCGGGGCATTCCACGCCCGCGGCTCGATAGGTACCGGCCAAAATAATAGATAGCCAATGACAACCAGCACAACAATGACCGCACTCGGCGCTAGCGCATGACGTTTCGACATGATCTGAAGTCCCTGTTGTTATTCTATGTGCTTGTTCACAAACGTTACGACACGTTCAGAGGTCTGCGCTGGGCGCTCGACCATGGGCATATGACCAACGCCTTCGAAAATCTCAAGTTCGGCGTTGGGAATACCTTTATACCACACTGCTGCTGAACTCACATCGAGCAGTTGATCCGCACTTCCCCAAATAATCAATGACGGTACAGTAATCTCATTTAAACGCCCATCAAGCTGATCGAGATTGCGAAAATCTTCGGCAATTTGAATGTATTCCGCTTTGTGTTCTTGATACCGCTTGGCCATGCTGCGCAGCACAAACTTCGGAATATAAGGCGGTTCAGCCATGGTCATGGCATAAAACTCTTGAAAGTCTTCCCAGTCATCGATTTCAAACGGTGATTGACCTTGCTGAAAGAGTTTCTCGGCACGACTCGGAACCGGAGCCGTCACACCCGCGGGATCAATGACCACAATACCATCGGTTCGCTCGGGGTATTGCAGCGCAAAGTTCGCAGCAATCAGTCCACCCATGGAATTACCGATAACCGTGGCAGAGTTAATTTCGAACGCATCAAGTAACCGCTCTAAGCGCGTTGCTTGAGCACTTGGACTATAACTCCATTGTGGATCAAAGCCTGTTTCACCATGGCCGGCCAGATCTGGAATGATAATGTTGTAACGTTCGTCAATACGATTCGCAAAGCGCAGCCACAACTCTTTCGAGGCGGTGTAGCCGTGCAACAACAGCAGCGTAGGTGCATTTTCACGCTGTGCCGATCGCCGGTACACCGAGAAAGTGATGTCACCTAAAGCAACCTCACCTTTCGCAAAACCATAAAGTGCCGCTTCAATGCGCTGCGTGCCCTGATAAACCAGCTGCCCAGTTAATGGGTGCCAGGTCGCGCCCCACAAGACAATAAAGGCAATACCTACACCGAGTAAAAATTTTCTCATGCCGATGCTCCGTGTTTAAAATGATGGTCTTGTGGCCGAAAGCGCCAAGCTAAGTAGCGATAGACAAAGCTGAAGCCGGGAAACATAGCGGTAACTTTACCGCTGTTACTTTGATACCAGCTATGGCAACCACCCGTTTGCCAAACGGTGCGAGCCATCTCATGATGAATTTTGTCGGTGTAACGTTGTTCTGCTGCCACAGTAACCTCTACGCTCGACGCATCACGCTGCGCCAATTCCTGCAGCACCCGCATGATATAAATCATCTGCGATTCTATGACAAAAATAGCTGACGTATGACCAATACCGGTATTAGGACCGGTGACCAAGAACAAATTCGGGAAGCCTGGCATCATGGTTCCTAAGTAAGCCCGCGGATAATCTTTCCAAGCATCATCTAGGCGTTGCCCGTCGCAACCGACCACATTAAAACCCAGTGCCCCATCGGTAGCCTTGAAGCCCGTTGAATAGATGACCAAGTCTAACTCGAGTTCATGCCCTTGCTGGGTTACCAGACCATGTTCGGTAAATTCCCGAATGCCATCATTGCGGTCATGCAAGGTTACCTTATCACTCGCTAATGCAGGGTAGAGCGTATTCGACACAATAATTCTTTTGCAACCAATGGTGTAGTCCGGCGTTAATTTCTGCCGTAATTCCGCATCGGGGATCTGTTTTCGAAGATGGCCGCGCGCTTCGCGTTCGGCAAAAATCTTCAGTAGCGTGCGGGAGTATTTGAACGCCAATACCCGCCATTCAAGCGCCCAATAAATGATTTTTCTTACCACCTGATAAAAAGGCTTTAGCCCCAAGAGCTTGCGAAACCATGGCGCAAACTTGCGATCGGGACGCGGCATAACCCAGTGTGGCGTACGCTGAAACACATGCAAATGCTCAACCTGCTTGGCGATCGCAGGAATCACTTGTGCAGCACTGGCGCCACTGCCAATAATCGCCACACGCTTGCCAGCATAATCGTAGCTGTGATCCCATGCATTGGTATGAAAACGTTTACCGCAGAAGTTTTCTTGGCCGGCAAAATCAGGCATCAAAGGATTGCTTAGCGGCCCCTGAGCACTAATAACCGACTTTGCAAAGAATACCCCTTGGCTGGTGGTAACTTGCCACTGTTGCGGTTCATCGAGCCAACGCAGCTCAGTAACGTTAGTGTTCAGCTTGGTTTTGTCAGCCAACCGATGTTTCGCAAGCACTTGCTTCGTGTAGGCTTCAAGCTCGGGCTGTTCGGCAAACATTTGTGACCATGGATACGGCTCACTCGCTAGCGAATACAACGGCGACTGCACGTCAACTTGCGCTCCAGGATAAGAATTTTGGCACCACGTTCCGCCCATAAACGCGCGGCGTTCGAGCATCACAAAGTCAGTCATCCCCTGTCGTAACAATTGCAAAGCCGCTGACTGACCGCCAAAGCCTGTGCCAATAATGATGACGTTGTAGGTGTGTTGTGCCGTCGCCAAAGTCGAGTTTCCGCAAAATGTAAATGTCATCTACAAATTAACGGTTTTATCAATCATATTCTACACTTGTAGTAACTTTTAACAGTTCTCACACTCTTCAATGAACGGCACACATTCATGACCCATGATCGCGATAAGCAAAGCAGCGAAGCACGGTTTCATAAGCTTTTTGATGACACTCAAGCCATGTCGATTCAAGGCTATCGTGCTGATGGCACCGTGGTGTATTGGAATGCCGCATCAGAAAAGATATACGGTTACTCAACGCCTGAAGCGCTCGGACAAAGTCTTTACGACTTAATCATTCCAGACGAAATGCGTGAAGACGTGAAACAAGCGGTGGCTTGGATGTTCGAGCACCAACAAGGCATTCCGACAGCACGCCTGAACCTCAAACACAAAGATGGCAGTACGGTACCGGTTTATTCGAGCCATACCGTGGTGGCGCTACCAAATGATGAACCGATCATGTTTTGCATGGACGCTGACATGCGCGCACTCGAGGTCGCCGAAGCTGAAGTGCAAAGGCTCTCGTATTATGATCCGCTGACCGATTTACCCAACCGCAGGTTATTGCTCGAGCGGTTAGCCAGTATCACGCGTAGCAGTAACAATGACGAGCCCGTGGCAGCACTCCTATTGGTCGACATTGATAATTTTCATAGCATCAATGAAAGTTTGGGTTTTAGTATTGGCGATCGTGTGCTCGCCCACTGTGCGCAATGTCTACGCCGGCTGTCTCAGTCGCCCGACGATCTTGCGCGCCTGGGCAAGGACGAGTTCGCCATCGTCCTGCCGAGCCCACACTCCTCTTTTGATGCGGTTGCCGCACAGGCTGAGCACCTTGCCACCGAAGTTCTGCAAGCGCTCGAAACGCCGTTAACACTCAATGATGCCAGTCACAAACTCTCGGCATGTATTGGCATTACCTTGTTTCGATGTCCGAATGCAATGGCTGGAGACGAGCTGTTAAGACAAGCCGACATTGCCCTGAAAACAGCGAAGCGATCGGGCGACACCGCTATCAGCTTCTTCGATCGAAAGATGGAGTCTGCAGTAAAAGAACGCCTACAGTTATCCCAAGCACTTAATCATGCCATTGAACGTCACCAACTTAGCCTCGCCATGCAACCTCAGGTCAATAAATACCAACAGCTCATCGGGTTCGAGGCCTTACTACGTTGGAATCATCCTGAACTAGGTGAAATTTCACCGGCTGACTTTATTCCAATTGCGGAAACCACTGGAGCTATCTTAAGCATCGGTGACTGGGTGTTAGAAAAAAGCTGTGAAACCTTAGTACGTTGGGCAACCAACTCAAGCTCCAAGCACCTCAAATTGTCACTCAACGTAAGTCCAATTCAGTTCCGCCGAGGCGATTTCGTACCGCGTGTGGAGCAACTGCTCAAGCGCACCGGCGCAAATCCAAAAAATTTAAGATTTGAGTTGACCGAAAGTCTTATGGTCGGCGACATCAATTTCATTGTCAGACAAATGAACAGTCTACGTCAGCTCGGTGTGTCGATGTCACTCGATGACTTTGGCACCGGCTATGCCTCGTTGGCTTATCTAACCCAGTTGCCACTGGATGAACTGAAAATTGATCGGGCCTTCGTCCAAGATCTTGACCAGCGCGGCAAAGGCGAGCTGTTAACCGAAACCTTGATCAGCCTCGGACGAAGTATGAATTTAGCGGTTATCGCCGAAGGTGTGGAAACCGACAAGCAATTTGAACGCCTACAAGAATTGGGTTGCGAATTTTTCCAAGGTTATCTCTTTGGCCGCCCAAGCGTTGACGCTGAACGCTACTTCAACGACTGAGTTGGTTCACGGCTTGGTAATCCACTTATCGCTAGAGTTGAGAGCAGCACTAGCGCCGCCGAAATCAGCAGACAAGCGACCAACCCATAACTCTGATAAATCCAGCCGGACAATACCGTGCCGAGTAAGCGCCCCGCAGCATTGGCCATGTAGTAAAAACCCACATCTAACGAGACGCCGTCGGCACGCGCATAGGCCACAATGAGATAACTATGCAGGCTCGAGTTCACCGCGAACAACACCCCAAAAAGGCCAAGACCAAGCGTAATACTTGCGGCAATAGGCGCACTTTGCCATAGCGCCGCAGCTAGCAGTAACGGGCTCACACTAAGTAATGCCCCCCAGACCACCGCCTGCCGTCGCGGGCTAACCTCCGCTCTGGCTGTCACTCGTGGCGCCACCCCCTGCACGAAACCATAACCGATAACCCAAGCAGCCAAAAAGCCACCTACCTGCCAGTGGTCCCAACCAAGCTGACTCGCCAGAAACACTGGCAATGCGACGACAAACCAAACATCACGCGCACCGAACAGCAAAAAACGCGCAGCGGCAAGAATGTTGATCGCCCGACTTTTCGAAAGCAGTTCTTTAAACTTCGGTTTATTCTTCGCAACGCCGGCATCTCTGCGCAAAAACACGAGGCTTAACAACCAAACCACCAACAGCATCAACGCCATCGCTAATACGGCGCCTTGGAAACCCAGCACCGTTAAGAGCAGACCGCCGAGAAAGAAGCCGACACCCTTCAGCGTATTTTTTGAACCGGTCAGGATAGCGACCCATTTATAGAGCTGCCCTTGCTGATTGTCTGGAACCAACAGTTTGATCGTGCTCTTCGCACTCATTTTGTTCAGATCTTTAGCAATGCCCGACAACGCCTGTGCCGCCATTACCCACAATACCGTCAGCCACGCTGGCGGCACTAGTAACATGCCGAGCGCCAGCACCTGCAAGCCAAGGCCGATATTCATTGTGCGGTTGAGGCCCCAACGCGCGCCCAACCAACCGCCAAACAAATTCGTCACCACACCGAAAAACTCGTAGAACAAGAACAGCATGGCGACTTCAAGGGCGCTGTAGCCCAGTTGGTGGAAGTGCAATACCACCAACATCCGCAATGCGCCATCTGTTAACGTAAAGGCCCAGTAGTTTCCTGTTACGAGCAGGTATTGGCGAATCGCGGGCGACAGCTTTGCTAGCATGCGCCAACCTTAGCTGCTAGCTCAACGGCGCGATTCGCATAGCCCCACTCATTGTCATACCAAGCGTAGACTTTTACGTGAGTGCCGTTGATGACGCGAGTCGACAAGGCATCGACGATACTGGAACGTGGGTCGGTGCGATAATCGATCGACACCAGAGGGCGTTCTTCATACCCTAAGATCCCTTGCAGCTCGCCTTCGGCGGCCTCGGCGAATAAACGATTTACTTCTTCGGCAGTGGTTTCGCGTTCCATCTCAAACACGCAATCTGTTAGTGATGCATTCGCCAAAGGTACACGCACTGCATGACCATCTAAGCGACCTTTAAGCTCCGGAAAGATTTCAATAATCGCGGTCGCCGAGCCCGTCGATGTTGGGATGAGACTCTCGCCACAGGCGCGCGCACGGCGCAGATCTTTATGCGGCGCATCCAAAATCGTTTGGGTATTCGTAATCGAGTGAATGGTAGTCAGCGAACCGTGTTTGATACCGATTTTTTCATGTAGCACTTTCACCACAGGCGCAAGGCAGTTAGTGGTACACGAAGCTGCCGTAATAATCCGATGCTTTGCCGGATCAAAGAGCTGATCGTTCACCCCCATGACGAGGTTTAAAGCACCTTCTTCTTTCACCGGAGCCGACACGACAACGCGCTTTACACCCTGTTCTAAATAAGCATTTAGCACGTCAACGGTCTTCATTTTGCCCGACGCTTCGAGCACGATGTCACAACCACTCCAGTCGGTGTCATCAATAGCTTTGTTCTGGGTGAATTTCACCGCATGACCGTCAATGACCAGCCCATTACCATCAGCCTGCACCGCTCGCGACCAACGCCCATGCACTGAATCGAACTGCAGCAGGTGGGCAAAGGTAGCGGCCTCACCACCAGGGTCATTTGCTTGGATGACCTCAACATCGCTGCGCTCACTAAAAATGCGCAAGGCCAAGCGACCGATTCGGCCTAAACCGTTAATACCAATTTTGATGCTCATAACTGCTCCTAGAAATTTAACGTTGATGCGGTGAAGTATAGTCGGCGGTGGTTTGGATGACGCGACGCATCCAGTCCGGCAGTGCGGGACTCAGTCGATAATAAACCCAACGCGCATCTTTGCGATCGGCCAATAACCCAAACTCGCGCAATTGTGCCAAGTGCCGTGACACCTTGGGTTGTGACATCCCCGTTGCTTCAACTAAGTCGCAGACACAAAGCTCTTGCTGCTGAGCCACAAGCAGAATCATTTGCAGGCGTAACGGGTCTGACATGACTTTGAAAAAGTCTTGCGGCTGATCAAATAGGTGCGGACGCTGCTGCTGGCGGCGCAGAATTAATAAGAACATGCGAATGCGCTCGCTCAGCTCGTGCGCGGTTTTCTTGAACGCGGCAGCATCATGACTGGCAACGGGGTCAGGAAAGTCCCATGCAATAAAGTTTTGTTCAGCAAATGCGGTTTGGCACTCACTTCGCGCACGGTCGCAGAGGCTTATCACATAATCAAAAGTTTGTTCTTCTAACTCACTCACGGCCGTTGATTGCAAGCCGCTGGGCTCAATACCCAAGGATTGCAGTGCTGCAATTGCTTCGGGATGGGGCTGTGTAGGTTCAGTACCAGCACTCATCACCTCAACGTCATCTTTGCCGAGTTGCCGTAGTATGGCTTCCGCCATGATTGAACGTGCGGAATTCGCCGTACACAGAAATAAAACCCGCTTTTTCATATCACCGCCACATATATGGGAAAACGAATATATGGTAAACCATATATGTTGGAGCAACAATAGCTTTTCTCGCAAAAAGTTATATTCTGAATTAATCTTGAAGGCAGACTTTATCTATTCAACATCTAAGAGCTACAAGGAATCGCATGGACCGCAGTACTAGCCAACGCCCAGAGTTTTGGCGCGTCGCCCAACGCACCTGTATTATCGCTGCTGCGGTTGATATAGCCTTTTTCGGGATTTTTCTCGCTTTAAAATCACCTATTCTGGCTTGGGTGAACGTTATCAGTGTGATGATGTACGCGGTAGCTTACTATGCGTACGGTAAACGCATGAATGGCCTCGCAACGTCCTTAGTCTGGACTGAAGTTGTTGCGCATGCCGCACTAGGTACGGTACTTATCGGCTGGGGTAGCGGTTTCCACTATTACCTGTTGATGTTTATTCCTGCCTTAGCAGTAACAATGCGCGGAAAAACCGCAGTCACCGCGTTGATGATTCTCTTTGCCCTCTATGCAGGGCTGTACTTGCAAAGCTATTGGCACGAGCCATTACAACCGATATCGGCGAATGCCTTGCTCGGCGTCTTCTTTTTCAACCTTAGCGTCGTCTTCGCGATGTTCAGCTATCTGGGCTTCTTCTACGCCAAGTCGATCAGTAGTGCTAACCGTAAGTTGAATCGACTCGCGAGTGTCGACGAATTAACCCAACTTTATAATCGCCGCCAAGCCAAGGCGCTTGCTGAAACCGAGCTTTCACGTGCTGACCGCAACAGCTTGCCACTGTCGGCAATGTTACTCGACATTGACCATTTTAAACTGATCAATGACGTTTATGGTCACGACAAAGGCGACCAAGTGTTGCAATACATTGCCAAAATCATGCAACGCGAATTGCGCCAGCATGACATTATCGGACGTTGGGGCGGCGAAGAATTTATGATTGTACTGCCCGAAACCGACTTAGCACACGCCGAATACATTGGCGAACGCTTACGCAACGCCATCGGCTCGCATGCATGGGGTACCGACTTAGGTCATGAAATCCAAATCACCGCAAGTATCGGCATTAGCCAGCACAAACAAAACGAAACCTTCAATCGCCTATTGAAGCGCGCCGATACCGCCCTGTATATGAGTAAATCTGAGGGCCGCAACCGTGTTACGGCGATTCAGGAAATTCCCAAGCACATCGCCAATACCAGCTTGGAGCGTTAAAGTTAGCTCCTCGTTTGCACTGTTCACTATCACGTAAAATCATGGCAAAGGCGTGACATTCTATTGACAGCTTCATGAATCTCGACTTGACTGCTAAAGGTGTCCCACAAGGACTGCAACCGTATTTATGGAGGAACTTATGAAGTCTATTAGCTCTATTGCCAAGCTTACTTTACTCGCGAGCACTATTTCGGTACCGACAGCTTTCGCATCCGAAAGTCCCGTATATGATTACTTTTCCGGCTACTATCAGATGATCGAAGTCGACGAAAATGAAACCGGTATCGACGCTGAACCGGATGGATTTGGGCTTGAGTTTTCAAAACAATTTAATGACTTCATGTACGCTATCGCTAGCTACGATAATGTAAGTGGTGACTACACCATTGGCGCTTTTAGCTTTGCCAGTGACGTCGAGATTCTGAGTGCGGGTGTGGGCTTCAAGTACAGTGCATCGCGGGCGACCGACCTGTTTTTCGAACCGTCGATTGTTTATCTCGACAGCGAATTCGCGGGCGATTCTGAAGACGATACAGGCTTTGGCGCGAAAGCTGGCTTCACCCACGCACTGAACCCAGCCTTCCACTTCAAAGGCTACTTGCGCCACGTTAACGTGATGGATGACGACACCAACAGCTATGGCGCCGAAGCTCGCATACTTTTCAGCGACGCAGTTCACGGCATTTTAGGCGCCGAAGCTAACTCCGACGAAAAACTCTTTCGCGCTGGCGTAAGCTTTAGATTCTAGAATGCCGATAAAGCAGACCGAAATACAGCTGACGCCTTACAAGAGAGGCTTTCACCTCATTACTGAGGACATCGAAGCGGCTCTGCCTGAGTTGCATAAGGCTACTGTCGGTATTTTGCACGTGTTTATTCAACACACATCGGCCTCGCTAACCATCAATGAAGACGCTGATCCGACGGTGCGACAAGATTTTGAAAGCCACTTTAACGAGATGGTCCCCGAGGATGCACCTTATTATGTGCATACCTATGAAGGGCCTGACGATATGCCAGCGCATTTGAAGTCGAGTTTGTTGGGCAGTAGCGTATCGCTTCCGGTGACGAACGGACGCTTGAATCTAGGCACTTGGCAAGGTGTTTATTTGTGCGAGCATCGTAATCACGGAGGCCCGCGCAGACTTGTTCTCACCTTACAGTACGAGAAATAAAAAAGGCGCCCGCAGGCGCCTTTTACTTAACCTTTTATCGTTAACCCTCTAAATCAAAGCGATCTAAGCGCATCACTTTGACCCAAGCATCAACGAAATCATTCACGAACTTCTCGTCAGAGTCGCTCAATGCATAGACCTCGGCAATGGCGCGTAACTCTGAGTTCGAACCGAAGATCAGATCTACCGGAGTAGCTGTCCACTTCAATTCACCGGTCGTACGATCGTAGCCTTCGTAGACACCTTCGTTGGCACTGGGCTTCCACTCGTTGTCCATGCTCAGCAAGTTAACGAAGAAGTCGTTGCTTAACTGGCCTGGGTTATTAGTAAATACCCCGTGCTTCGCGTCGTCGTAATTAGCACCCAAGGTCCGCATACCGCCTACCAATACGGTAAGCTCCGGTACTGTCAGCGTTAGCAGATCAGCCTTGTCGACTAACATTTCAGCAGGTGACATACGACTGTCGTCGCTGTAATAGTTGCGGAAACCATCAGCCGTCGGTTCCAAGAAAGCGAACGATTGGACGTCAGTCATTGCTTGGGTTGCGTCGGTACGGCCTGGGGCAAATGGTACGGTCACATCGTAGCCCGCGTCAGCGGCCGCCTTCTCAATGGCTGCGCCACCACCTAATACAATAACGTCAGCCAGTGAAACCCGCTTGTCGCCGCTTTGCGCGTCGTTGAAGTCAGCTTGCACCTGTTTCAATACGCCCATCACACGGTTGAGTTCCTCAGGGTCATTCGCCGCCCACTGATTCTGCGGTGCCAATGCGATACGCGCACCGTTAACGCCACCGCGCATATCAGTGCCACGGAAGCTTGAAGCTGCCGCCCATGCGGTGCGCACCAACTCTGCTACAGTCAAATCAGTGTCAAGAATCGACGCCTTAATATCAGCAGCATCATTTGCGTTGATTAAGGTAAAATCAACCTCAGGGATTGGATCCTGCCACAGCAACGGCTCCGCTGGCGAGGTGTCGACGATGTACCGAGCACGTGGCCCCATGTCACGATGCGTCAACTTGAACCAAGCTTTTGCAAAGGCTAACTCAAACTCTTCTGGATTTTCTTGGAAGCGCTTGGCGATCTTGCGATATTCAGGATCAAATTTGAGCGATAAATCCGTCGTGAACATGATGGGCGCATGACGTTTACCTTCAACGTGCGCATCTGGGACAAGATTTGCTGCTTGCCCGTCGACGGGAATCCATTGAATCGCACCAGCCGGACTACGTGTTTGTTCCCACTCAAAGCCAAATAAGTTATCTAAGTACTGTGAAGTCCAGGCAATCGGATTCACCGACCACGCACCTTCTAATCCAGAGGTGATGGTATCTTCAGAGTGGCCCTTGCCGCACTTGTTTTGCCAACCAAAACCTTGCTCTTCCACTGGTGCCGCCGCAGGCTCTGCACCCAAGCACTCGTCAGGCTTATGCGCACCGTGCGCCTTACCGAAGGTGTGACCACCAGCAATCAACGCCACGGTTTCTTCATCGTTCATCGCCATACGGCCAAAAGTATCGCGAATATCCTTGGCCGCCAGTAGCGGATCAGGGTTACCGTTCGGGCCTTCTGGATTGACATAAATCAAACCCATTTGTACAGCAGCAAGTGGCTTTTCAAGCTCGCGGTCGCCACTGTAACGCTTATCTTCTAACCATTGTTTTTCAGGTCCCCAATAAACATTATCAGGCTCCCATTCGTCTTCGCGGCCACCAGCGAAACCGTAGGTTTTGAAACCCATCGACTCCAGCGCAACGTTACCCGTAAGCACCATTAGGTCGGCCCACGAAACGCTGCGACCGTACTTTTGTTTAATCGGCCATAGCAAACGGCGCGCCTTGTCCAAGCTGACATTGTCGGGCCAGCTATTCAGCGGCTCGAAGCGTTGTTGGCCACCGCCAGCACCCCCTCGGCCATCATTAACCCGGTAGGTACCAGCACCGTGCCATGCCATACGAATGAAGAACGGACCATAGTGACCATAGTCAGCTGGCCACCAGTCTTGCGAACTTGTCATCAAGGCTTCGATATCGCTCTTTAATTGATCAAGGTCAACTTGTTTGAAGGCTTCAGCGTAGTCAAAATCGTCGCCGTAGGGGTTAGAGGCAGGAGCGTGGTCACGCAACGGAGTTAAATCCAGTTGATCAGGCCACCAAAACATTTTGCTTTTAGCTTCCTGAGCTGACACATCGATAGCTGCCATGCCCATGGATACCGCCAGTGCCAAAGCCGACACGAGAGGTAAAGTTTTCTTAATCATTGGTATCACCTTTGCTATGTAGTTTAGGAGATGTCGAAACAGCAAAACTACTATAGTTCAGTTCTGTTAGATTAGGATCGGCAAAGGTTATTGAAAAAACAGATTAGGTTAATCGAAAACCCCACAAAGCCTAGGGAATAAGGCTTGGCAGTTGAAGTTAGCTAATAATCTCGTCACCGCCAGCTTGTTTGGCACGGTACATATTTTTATCTGCGCGCTGGATGAGTTCGCTGGGGGGCTCACTTTGCTTGATTTGAGTAATGCCGAAACTGATCGTCAGCACACCGCCAAGGCGGCGGCCAAACTTGTGCTCAATGCCCAACTGATGAATACGGGTGCGCAATTGTTCCAGCTGCTGCTCGGCTTGCGCAAGGCTCTCAGCTTGCAGCAACATGGCAAACTCTTCACCGCCATAACGATACGAACGACTATTCGGTAATTTCTGAAAGGCTGTAGCAAAGGCAACTAACGCACGGTCACCGGCTTCATGGCCGTAGTTGTCATTAAAGGGCTTAAAGTCGTCGATGTCGGCCATAACAAAATAGCAATGGTTATTCGCGGTAGCTATGGCTTCGGCAAGATCGGTTTGGAATGCGCGGCGATTCAAAAGACCTGTGAGACCATCGATGTGCACCAATTCATCGAGCTTTCTATTTGCTTGGTGTAATTCTTGCGTGCGCTCGTCGACACGCTGCTCAAGTTCAGCATTGGCTTTGACAAAGCGTTGGGCCATCACGCGAAACGCCTGCAGTACTTGCGCAACCTCACCATACATGCCCGCTCTACTTATCTTCTGTTCTTCGATCGCTTGGTAATTTTTCTCGGTCATTAGCGCGGCCGTTGCGGCCAGTTGAGTCAGTGGCCGCGATACCTGACGCTGGACAAAGTACGCCATGGTCAGGAGCACCGCTGTCACCAACAACGAACCTACGAAGGCAATGACATAAGGTAAATAAAGCGCTTGATTGGTGATCAGCGCTTTCGGATAAATCGAAAAATACCACCACTCAGGGGTGCCTAGATGCTGCACCAACACCAAATAATCTTCGTCAATGTCATCCCAAACTTCTTGCTCGATGTTCGACGAGTGATCGACGAGTCGCGCAGCTATCTTTTGGTACAACGGGTCATCATAATTTTCGGGCGTTAGTGTGTCGCGCTGCTCACTCAGCTCAGCCGAAAAAGTTGAACTTGCCACCAATGCGCCTTGCGCATTCAACACATAACTTTCGATGTTCTCATCAACCGTGCGGCTTAGATCACGCGTAAGCTGTGCGAGGCTGACGTCGAAACTGGCGTTGACAAGGTGTTTACCATTCAGGTCGACAGGCCGTTGATAGGTAATAGTCCAATAGCCGGCGCTATGATCTTTATATAATCCCGTCCAATTCGGCTGGCGTTCTGGGTTTTCACTCTGTAACGTTGACCGCAACGTTGAATAGTCGGTCATCACCAGATCCGCGGCAGCGAGTCGGCCCCAAGCCTGTTCAGTTGAATACATAGCCAAGGCGTTTTCCGGGAGCGACAAATGTGTATTGGTCACCAGTTCCTGCCAAGCAGGACCAAGTTCGTTCAGCGTCCGTACACTAATCACCAAGCGTGCCCGCAACTCATCATTAAGCGGTTGCTTCTGCGGCCCAACAAAAACACTCATGCCCTTAAACAAGTGCTCGCCACGTTGGACGCTCGTAAAAAAGGCTTCTTGCAAACGCCATACCCCCGGAGAGGTTTCTTCGAACCAATCGTAGAAATCGTCCTGCAATTTTGGATCGTCGTTAAACGCTTGATAACGTGCTAAGAATTCTCGCGCTAAAAGTTCGCCTTGGCGCTCAACACCTTGCAGGTGAATTTGATTCGCTTGGAGCTTTACCGCAACTTCGCTTTGCAATTGCGTGACCACATCCCTTTTTGCCGCCGGGTAGGTTTGCCAAAAAGTAACCATCAGCGTCAAAATCAACAGCGCTAACGACACGCAAGTCACGTGCCATAATAAGCGGGTGGTTAACTTCTTTCGCGGCTGTTGCCGACGCTCTGGATTGATGTTCGTCATAGATTTCTCTTAACGCAATGTCCAATTAAGGTTAACCTTTTCAGTTATATTCGTCACTAGGTTGTCAGCGTCATTTATCGAGGTTTCTATGTCTTTGAAAGTTATCAACCACCCACTCGTGCAACACAAGCTTGGACTTTTACGTGAGGCGACCATCTCGACCAAAAGTTTTCGTGAGCTTGCCAATGAGCTCGGCACATTATTAACCTATGAGGCCACCCAAGATTTCAAACTTGAAGACCACATGATTGACGGTTGGGACGGCAACCCGATCACAGTGAAGCGCTTACTCGGCAAAAAAGCCACCGTCGTACCTATTTTACGCGCTGGAATTGGCATGCTCGATGGCGTTTTAGAGCTGCTGCCGAGCGCTAAAGTGAGTGTCGTTGGCTTGTACCGTAACGAAGAAACGCTGGAGCCGGTTGCCTACTTTGAAAAATTCGCCGGCGAACTTGAACAGCGCACCGCTCTAGTGATTGACCCCATGCTTGCCACCGGTGGCACCATGGTCGCTACCTTAGACATGCTCAAAGCAAAGGGCTGTCGTGATATTCGCGTATTAGTGCTGGTCGCGGCGCCGGAAGGCGTCGAGAAAGTGTCAGCAGCACACCCCGACATTCCAATTTACACAGCGGCTTTAGACGACCATCTGAATGAACATGGCTACATCGTGCCAGGCCTCGGTGACGCAGGTGATAAAATCTTCGGTACCCGGTGACTTGATCTTTGTTGGTGTATAGCGACTACACTATAGGTACATTCTTTTGTAAGGAGGTACTTATGAAACGCACCGCAACTGCACATTGGCAAGGTGGTTTAAAGGACGGTAAAGGCACGGTCTCAACAGAGAGTGGCGTACTCGACCAACAGCAATATTCATTTGGTACCCGCTTCGAAGACGGTAAAGGCACCAATCCTGAAGAACTGATTGGCGCTGCCCACGCCGGCTGCTTTTCGATGGCGTTATCCATGGTCTTAGGCGAACACGACATGGTTGCCGACAGCATTGATACTAAAGCAACTGTGCATCTGGAGGAAAAGGATGGCGGTTTCGCCGTTCCGAAGATTCATTTAGAACTGCGCGCCTCGATTCCAGGCGCTGACGTCGATAAGTTTCTTGAAGCTGCGGAAGCGGCGAAGGACAACTGCCCGATTTCGAAATTGTTTAATGCTGAAATTACTTTAGACGCAAAGCTTGAGTCTTAGTTTTTACGGCGTTTGCCGGTGATCATTGGCCGTATCAATTCGATGCGGCCACGCCAGCTGGTGAAGATGACGGCGGCAATATGAACAAGCACCGCTGCATAAAGAATATTAGCAAACCACTCATGGATTTCTTCGAGGGTTTCATTGCCGAAAAATCTATCAATTTCTTCCATCATAAAGCCAGTAACACCAAGCCCAATGAACAACATAATGACCGCAAAAGCCATCAGCCAGCCGAGCGGATTGTGACCTGTTTCGCTTGGTATTTTGCGTTGCTTTACGTGGTGAAGATGCTCGTTGAGCGCGTGTTGCGATAGGTTTATAGTTTTGAAGTTCCCGTAACTTTGGTCGACAAAGCCCCAAATAATGCGCAAAACTACCGCACTTACCGCTGTGTAGCCGAGCCACTGATGCCATTGGCTGCCCGCTTCAAGAATGAAGTAGTTGGCGGTGAAAATTGCCACCAATAGCCAATGAATGATGCGGATCAGGGGATGCCAGATCCGCACCTGTTGCTTGTCGTTAGTGAGCTTCACGTTTGACGACTTCGCCGTTTACTGGGTTGAAGTAGATTTCTACTTTGGTACCGTCAGCTTCGGTGCCATAGATTTCATAGCAATTGCCTTCGGTCACTTTAAACTCGTTGATTGCGTAGCCTTCGCTTACCAGATTTTGCTGGAATTGTGCTTGATCTTGCCATTCGCTCATCGGCGCACTCGTACACTGGGTGAGTTGGGCGGTTGGGCTGCAGGCCGCAATAGTTGCGACGGCGGCTGCGGTTAATGCTAATTTTAGGATATTCATAGCTAACTCCTTTCTGTTGTCTTGCTGTAAGCGTAGAGGAGATTTCTTACAGTTTCCTTAAGCTTGCGTCTCAGTATAGTGAATCGCAACGTTTATTGATCTGCATCACGGTTCGACGTGGTGCTCCTCAGTAAATCAAGTAGTTGTGGTAATGGCATCGGTTTTGCAAAATAAAAGCCCTGAAGTCTATCGACCCCCAAAGCTGTAAAAAGCTCGACTTGTTCCGCGGTCTCAACCCCCTCAACCACCACGACTTTATCCAGTTGTTTACACATTTCAATCATTTTGCTGAGCAAGTTACGCTGCTTGCCTTCGGTCTCAACGCCTAAGGTGAACGCGCGATCGATCTTAATAATGTCCGCCGGTTGCTGCGTTAAATAAGCCAAACTCGAGAAGCCCGTGCCGAAGTCATCGATAGCGACATGCATTCCGTGTTCACGCAACTCCCGTAAACGCTCTTCGGTTTGGCCTGCAGATGACATGACAGCCTCAGTAAGCTCAATGGTAAGCTGTTCAGGCTTCAGTTTATGGTTCTTAAGCTGACTAACTAAATCATTTACGAAGTCAGCCCGTGCCAGTTGGTGTGGTGACACATTGACTGCTACACTCAATTGTTGCAACTCAGCGTGTTCACTTAGATCCCGGACTACTTTTCGCAGCATCTGCTCGCCCAACTGAATGACTTGCCCCGTCTGTTCAGCAATTGGAATAAACAATGCCGGCGAAATAAAGTTGCCGTCTTTGCGCCATCGAACCAAACTTTCGACGCTAACAATATGCCCTGTTTCGGCACTGAAAATAGGCTGGTAATAAGCCTCTAACTGATCTTGGTTCATCGCCACCTGCAACTGTGTGCGGATTTCAACCAATTGCTCGTGGTTATCGTGCATATCCGTTTGATAAATCGCGTATTGGTTACCACCCGCAGCCTTCGCATGATCCATTGCAATATCTGCAAACTGCACTAATTGCTCGGTGTCGATTTGTGCTTGCGTGGCGACAGCAATACCAATACTGGCAGTCAGATGTACCGATAATTCCTCAACGGCGAATACCTCTGCGATCGCTTTGATCACAGCGGCCGCATCTTTCTTTAACTGGTGTGCAGTCGTGTCGCGATAATAAACTATAAATTCGTCATTACTAAACCGTGCAAGAATATCAGCGCCTTGTGCCGCGCTACGAATGCGCTGGGCAGTGAGCTTCAATACATGGTCACCCATACGGTGGCCTAGGCCATCATTAATTGAGTTAAACTTATCTAGATTGATAAAGAGCACTGCCCGCCGGCAGCCTTCACAATCAACCATCATTGACTGCGTATCTTGATTGAAAGCATCGCGACGTAAGAAGTCTGTCAGTTCGTCATAACGTGCCATACTTGCCAGCTTTTTACTCTCGGCGCGTAGGCGTCTTGTCGTATCTACAGCAAGAATATAGATAAATGCGAAGGCGCCAGTTAGCCACAGCAACATTTGATGTAAACGCGTTGCTTCTTGTAATGGTGAGTAATCGATAAGGACACTGTAAAAGTCATGCTCGATTCCCGTCATCAAGGTCACTTTTTCGGTGACGTAATGGGGATAGCGTCGCTGTAACTGAGTTAAAGTTTGCGTAGCGTCATTGCTACCTTGCATGGCAACTAAAACCTTTGAGTTAAATGCCATGTAGGTTTTAATTGCGCTTAAGTACTCTAGGTAGTCCGCTGCGACAAGACCATTCATATTGAGTAGCGCTATAAGTTGTTGCGGTTTTGGCTTGGTCTGCAAGGGAACCGACATCATCACGATCGGTGTTGGCGTATTCAGTGAACGTCCGTTCGCCGCAATGCGAGTCTGGTTACTAGGCTGCGCTAACCAATTTTGGATACCTTCATGGTCTCGCATAAAGTTTTGCCAAAAAGTATCAGCAAAAGATGAACTAAGCCACGGCTGTTGCTGATCGTTAAGTACCAGCATGCCTTCAATAATCGCGTAATCACTGATATAGGTTTCGAGATCAGTAGTAAGCAAACGCTCACTATCATCTTCATCCAGCTTCTCTACGCGACGTTTTATTCGTTCAAGAGCTTTAATTTGCTCGTCAAAGCGACTGTCGATCATGTGGCCAATAAGTTGAATTTTAGTGCGGGCATTCTGTGTTTCTAACTGCACAATTCGCACACTCATGGCATACCAAACGACAACTCCGAGTAAAATAATGCCACCAAATACGATCAACGTTGGCTTCTTTGCGTCAACAGCCAGCCTCGGAAAATTGTGCCGCAAAGTCAGCGCCACGAAAAACATCAACAGCATGACCGACGCTAACGACAACGTGAAAGGATTGGCAAAACGCGCAGCCTCAGGTGACTGTAATATACCCCAGACCACAAGTTGCAGCACAATAAAGGTGCTAATGCCTAGACTCACAAGGATCTGGCCTAGGAACTTAAGTTGTTTTGGCGTGCGCAAGCGAAACAGAATAATAAGAATCGCGAACGCTAGAACTGCCGCCAAAAGCATGTAATCAGAGATCACATTCATCAGCATAGCTGCTGGCGTTATGACAAGGTCCAACAACCCCAGTAGTGCCACGAGAGCAAAGAAAAACAAAATTCCTAGATAGGCCAAAGTCGCGGCCGACTGCGTGAAGTTTTTGGTCATGTCTTTTTATTTCATTGGTTTATGTTAGCTAGTATAGAGATCTTTTACGCATTGTTCTAAGTTAGCAAAGAATACGCTGAAAAAATTGGTTAGGAGCAATGTTTGAATAAAGGCTATTAACGCTATGACCGAAACTACGCAAATTCGATTGTTGAAAGCCGCCATGATTCTTGGCGTGACATTGCTCATTTGCGGCCACATTGTCTTGGCCGTGACCTTTGCCAGTGACGACATTGGTCACCGCGGCTTCATTTTGGGCGCAGCGATGAGTGCGATTGGCGTGGTGTTATCCTTACCGACCAAGATTTATTTAACGATTCTATTGATGGATTATACCGAACGCACAGACAAGCGCTTCACTCGATCGGCGGATGCGCAATCGCGCGCGCGTGATACGGAATTTAAGGACTGACCTTGAAACTTTGGGTTTTGCAGCCATGTTTAAGGTAACGCTATGAGTAAGGAGTTCGCGTGGTACCACTGTCGATTTTAGATCTCGCCCCGATTACTGAAGGTTCTTCTGCCGCCGAGTCGCTGCGGCGTTCTGGTGACTTAGCAGCGCACGCTGAGCAGTGGGGTTACCGACGCTTTTGGATGGCCGAGCACCACAACATGACCGGCATTGCCAGTGCCGCCACTGCGGTGGCATTGGCACATATTGGTAGTGTGACGTCTTCGATTCGCATTGGTGCAGGTGGCATCATGTTGCCGAACCATGCGCCTTTGGTCGCGGCTGAGCAGTTTGGTACCTTGCAGGCGTTGTATGGCGACCGCGTGGATTTGGGCTTAGGCCGTGCGCCGGGCACCGATGGCGCGACGTTGCGCGCATTGCGCCGCGACTATAATTCAGCATCGAGCTTTCCGGATGACGTGCGAGAATTGTTAGGCTACTTGGATGACGCTTCCGAGGACGCGTTTATCCGCGCTGTGCCCGGACAAGGCACACACGTACCGGTGTGGATTTTGGGGTCGAGTTTGTTTGGCGCCCAGCTCGCTGCCTCTTTGGGCCTACCCTATGCTTTTGCCTCGCACTTCGCCCCAGATCATTTACACGCCGCGCTCGACACCTATCGTCGTGAATTTAAACCCTCGCGCTATTTATCTGAACCCTACGCGATGGCTGCGGTAAACGTGTTTGCCGCCGATACTGAGGAAGATGCTGTGCGTTTGAAGAGCTCCATGCAGCTACAGTTTGTTGCCTTACGCCGCGGCAATCCCGGACCTCTGCCCGCACCGGTTGATGACATTAACGCGGTCGTCGACCCCGTGTCGTTAGCGGGCGCCAATCACGCATTGAAGTACACTGCCTGCGGCAAACCTGCTGAAGTGCACCAGTATTTGCGCGACTTCGTTGCAGCCACCGGCGTCGACGAACTCATGCTCACCTGCCACGCCCACGACCACACCGCCCGCCTGCGCAGCCTCGAAATCGCCGCGGAAATCTGCCCCCCCCCGCCGCCTCTTCTCCGCTAGCAAAGAAAGGGCAGCCCTTTCTTCTGCCGCAACCAAATATAAACTTGAAGAAATATAAGCTTAAGATTATATTTGGTTGCGGTTTTGCAAATTGAAGACTTAAGTCATGGTGAAAAAGCTAAAAGAATTTGAGGCAGAAATGTCGCCGGATGTTTTATCTAAGGCCAATGCTCAAGCAAAGCAGATTATCGCCGAGATCAAACTCAAAGAATTACGAAAACAGCAAGGTGTCAGCCAAGCTGAGTTGGCTAGTGCGCTTGGCGTTGCGCAGGCTAATATTTCGCAAATCGAAGGCCGCGGCGATGCACGGATCAGCACGCTAAGCAGCTACGTTAGAGCGTTAGGCGGTGAACTAGAGCTCCATGCACGTTTTCCGGACGGTCAACTCGTTCGACTTAACTTCGACCAGTAAAACAAGCCGGCGGTGCGGCCGAGGGTGCGCGCCATGCTGTAGAAGTCGGCAGCGCGGCCAGTGGCGCCGTAGCATACTAACAGCGGGAGCAAATGTTCTTCGCGCGGGTGGCAGAAACGTGCTTCGGGGGCTCGTTCCCAGCCGATTAATCGTTGCGTGCGCTCTGCTTCATCAAGGTCGGTGCGTGTGAGCGTGTCTTTGAGCCAATTTTCGAAGGCTAAATTGCGCTTTTCGGTGTCTGGGTTTTGCGGCGTGAAAAAAGCCTTCATATTATGAAACGAAAAGCCGGAGCCTAGAATCAGCAAACCTTCATGCTCGATCGTCGCCAAAGCCTTACCCAAAGCAATGTGTTGTTGCGGATCCAAGTTGTGCAACAACGACACCTGGATAACGGGGATATCGGCGTCAGGATACATGAGTTTCAATGGCACAAAGACACCGTGATCTAGGCTGCGCTGGTTATCTGCGGTAGCACTAATATCATGCTCTGCCAAAGTTTCTAGCACATGCTGCGCTAATGCGGGGTGACCTTTCGCGGGGTATTGAATTTCGTATGATTCAGCCGGAAAGCCATAATAATCGTAAAGCAAGCCAGGATTGTCGGCTGACGTTACCGTGGCCGTTTCGGCCTCCCAATGCGCGCTAATCACCAAGATGGCCTGGGGCTTCTCGATTTGCTCGCTGATGCCCTGCAATTGCGCGACCAGCTCTTCGTGCTGCGCGTCGCCAAGCAGGGGCAAAGGGCCCCCGCCGTGCGACACAAATAGAACTTGATGCTGTGCCATGGTTTTCACCTTCGCTTATTTAGCGTTAAGTTTTGCGGCAATGACGTTATCAAGCGCGAAGCGACCACCACCCAAGGCGGTCAGCGCTGCGGCTGCTGCTAATAAGCTTAGCGCAAACTCATAGCCGTTGTTGGCCATGAACAAACCATTACTAGCATGTACGCTGAAAATCGCGACCACCATGGTGAACGCTGAAACCAAGGCTGCTGGACGTGTCAGTAAACCAAGAATCAACGCAAGACCACCGAAGAACTCAGCTGCGCCAGCCAGCAATGCCATCAGAAAGCCCGGTTCTAGGCCGATACTCGCCATCCATTGTCCAGTGCCCTCAAGTCCGTAGCCGCCAAACCAGCCAAACAACTTTTGTGCGCCATGCGCAGTGAGGATGACGCCAACAGGTACGCGTAAGAAAAAAGCGCCGATACCCGCGTTTGAATTGAGTAGTGTGTGTAATTTTGCAGTGTTCATAAAATGCCTCCATTAAGTTGATGGTGGTACTCTACTCCTCTTTAATTGGTAGATTAATGGCGTGATTCGTGCTTTATTATCTACAATATGTGGTTAATAACAGAGATAAGGCATGGATAGACTGCAAGCAATGCGCATTTTCGTGACCGTCGTCAATGAAGGCTCTTTTGTACAGGCCGCTGAAAAGCTTGATGTTTCTCCTCAGTTGATAAGCAAGTCGTTAGGCCAGCTTGAAGACCATTTAGGTGTACGCTTATTGAACCGCACCACGCGGCGCCAGCATTTAACCGAAGCAGGTAGTACTTATTTTGCGCGGGCGCAGCAAGTTCTGGCCGACATTGATGACATGGAACTACAACTATCGGGCTTGCAGCAAAGTGCGCGCGGCGTATTGCGCATCAGCGCCCCAGTGTCCTTTGCAATTCGACATTTGGCGCCGCTCGTGTGTGCGTTTCAAAAAGCTTACCCAGAAGTGGTGGTCGACTTGCAATTAAACGATCGCAAGGTCGATATTATTGAAGAAGGCTTCGATATTGCATTACGCATTGGCAGGCTGGAGTCTTCCTCGCTTATTGCGAAGCGAATAGCTCCCGTGCGGTTGGTGTATTGTGCAGCGCCGGATTATTTGGCTCAGGAGGGAGTACCTGCGGATTTAGTTGCGCTGCGTGAACACCGCTATTTGCACTATAGCTATATGGACGAATCGTTTGTTCCTTCCGCCGCACAGGTGATGCGTAGCAACAACGGCGACGTGCTGGTTGCCGCAGCCTGCGAAGGCGCTGGCATTGCGCTGCAGCCTACGTTTATCGCCGCAGATGCGTTACGCTCTGGTCGCCTGCAAACCGTGTTGTCGGAATTTGAACCTGAGCCAATAGCCCTTTACGCCATCTTCGCCCACCGCCAGTTGCTGGCCAGCAAAGTCCGCGCCTTCCTTGATTTTATTGATGGTTATTTTGGCGATCCTCCGTATTGGGATAGCTACTAAAGAGAAAGCAGTACTCTCCTTGCCATTTATATCTTTTGATGTATATTTTGTATACACAAAAGGATATACCCGATGCGATTAAACGATTCGAAGGATATAGCTGAGGCGGTGCGGAAGGCGCGCAAGGCCTTGCGGTGGTCGCAAAGCGATCTGGCTGATAAGGTTGGCACGACGCAGGCGGTGATCTCGCGATTTGAAAGCAGCGGAGAGGCGCGTATCGATACGCTTCTCAAAATTACTGAGGCGCTCGACTTACAACTGCTGATGCTACAGAAGCGAGAAAGCCCGCTTTGGGATGACTAATACCCAATCTATTACTCGTCGTCTGTACGCGCCAGCACCTCCTTGCTTCTAGCGTAGCAGGTTGGTGAGGGTGATGCCGATGAAAGTGGCGACGGCGTAGCCCAGCACACCAACCAGCATGCCTGGGGTAACAAGGTGGCGCCAGCCTCTGCTGGCGGCCAAAGCTGCTGCCGCAGCAGGACCAAGAATGCAGGCGCTCGACGCGATCATCATTTCCGCTAAGGTGAAACGAAAACGAGCTCCCAGCCAAACCAACAAAATAATGTGCACCAGCACCAGCACTACCAAGAACAGCACAATAGGTATGGCTGCACCGACCATACTTCCCAGATCAGCGCCCAAACCTATGGTCGCGAAGAAGACATACATGAACATGGTTCCAAGCGGGTAATCGTACTCGATACTTTCTTTCACCCGCGCAGGCGCTAAATTGGCAATGAGTAGCGACAGCACCGTAATGGCAATAATAAACATGCCTTCGACGGGGAGCCACGCCGCAATTAACAGGCCTAAGGCGCACACCATCGCTGATAGAAGGAGCGCGAAAACTACGCCGCCTTCACTGGGTGCCGAGGTTGCCGTTGGTTCAGCGGGAAGCGCTTCTTCTGCACTATCGACGGCAGCCTGGTTGGCCGGGAAGCGTCGCGCCGCGAAACGCACTGCTGGTAGGGCCATGAGTAAGGCTAGGAAAAAGATGGCACCGATGGCATCGGCAGTGAGTGCAGCGGAATAGAGCGACGAGTCGCTGAAGCCAACGGCTTGGGCAGTTGCAACAAAGTTGGCGCTACCACCAATGTAACTCGCGGCGAGTATCCCAACAATTTCCGGCTCAAAGGTTCCAATGCCTATGCTATAGGCACCAATTAGTGCGCCAGTCACGGTAAACAAAGTTGCCAACGCAAAAGCTAACACCATGCGCCGACTTTCTCGAAACACCACGCGCAAATCTGCACTAAACAACAACAGCGGAATCGCTAAGGGCACCATGATGCCTTGTACGACACCATAAACAGGGGCCGACGACGGCAAAATACCCAAATTGCCGACGACAAAACTCAATAGCAGAATAATCAAAGGCGCCGACATCGCAGCGCCCCACTTGGTTTTCTCGCTTACATAACCAATCCAGACCATTAGCAGCAAACAAGCCAACAAGGCGAAGGTGTTGTCGGCGCTAATCATAACGTCACCTCAAACACGTCGCTCAAGGCACTCAGCTCTAACTCCGCCCCTAAGCCGATAGCGCCGCCCACCGAGATGTGCCCACCATCACCATAGCTTAGCCCGCCAACCACTGGGTCTTCGCGAAAGTGCAGCGCCGAATCCAGATCAATAAAATGGATAGTTGGCCGCGCCATCGCCAAGTGTGCCGCCGCAGTCAACCCCAAACGGCTCTCGCCAAAGCAGCCAATCATACAGCGTACACCGGCCGCCTCAGCGACCGAATTGATTTTCAGCGCGGTGTTCAAACCGCCCGATTTCACCAGCTTAATATTCAAGTAGTCCACCGCATCGGCCCGCAGCAAACGCCACGCATCATGATGATTGAACACGCTCTCATCAGCACATAGCGGCAATACCCCACGCGCTCGTAAACGCGCAAAGCTATCCACATCCCACACTGGAAAAGGCTGCTCCAAATATTCAACGCCCAGTTCCGCCAATGCCGGTAACATGCGCAAGGCCTGTGGATAATCCCAACCTTGATTGCAATCAATGCGTAGCGCTATATCGGGGCCAACCGCTGCGCGCACCGCCGACAAATGCTCCAAGTCCAAGGTGCCGGGACGGCCGGTCTTCAGCTTTATCGTGTCAAAACCCGCGTCAACCAGATCCAATGCCATTGCCACGGTCGCTTCAACACTCTCTTGGTTACCAATAGTGTGGTCGGTGCGCAACGATCGTGCGCTGCCCCCTAAGTATGCATATAAAGGTAGACCCGCAGCTTGGGCAGCCAAGTCATACAGAGCCATATCAAAAGCGCACAACACACTTGAGCGTGAGCAATAACGTCGTAACAGCGCTAAACAGGATTCCACCGCCACTGGCGACTGCCCCAGCAACAACGGTGCCATTTCGACGCCCATCGCATAAGTACTGGCCTGAGAATCGTAAGTAATCGCCGCCATTGGACTGGTTTCACCCCAGCCAACCAAGCCGCACGACGTTTCAATACGAACGACGACATTACGCGCCGCAGAGATCTCTCCAATCGGCGTTTTAATGGCCTGATGCATCTCAACATCGAGCTTTGAAACCTTAACAGCGCTTATTTTCATTTTTATACCTGCTCAAAAAGTGTTTTAACGACTATAAATCCGTCTTAATTAAAAATAAAGCTGTACAAGACGAAAAGCGTTGATTATTGTTTAACCAATACACTAAGAGGACGCCCTTAAGCGTCTCCGTTAAAACATCAGAACAACAGGTGAAAGAAGGCTTGCTATGAACAGTAAAATCAACTACTTAACCCGCAGCATCCGCGTTCTTGTCTATGGTATGTCAGTGGTTTCCATAAGCGCTATGGCGCAGCAGCAAGGCGAAACAAACGAACAAGAAGAAAGCGCAAACAGTGACGTCGAAATTATTGAGGTCACCTCGTCACGGCGCGTACAAACCATCCAAGACGTACCGGCATCTGTTTATGCAGCTGACCCCGACGACTTCATTCAAAAAGGCATGACCTCACTCGCCGACGTCGTCGAAACTGCGCCAGGCTTTAGCTTCCAAAGCTTCACCGGCCAACAGGGTCGTGGCTCTATTGCGGCGCGCGGTGTCAGCCAACAAAACGATACGGCGGTGACCGCCATCTATGTGGATGACGTCCCCCTTACCAGTAACTCAGGCTTTGCCGCCGGCGGACGCCTGTATTTTGACGGCCTGCTTGGTGACGTTCAGCGTGTCGAATTAATCAAAGGCCCGCAAGGAACGCTCTTCGGAGCCACCGCAATGGCCGGCGCCGTGCGTTATATCAGCAACGAGCCTGAGCTGTTCGAAGGCCGCGGCAAATTCACTGCCGACCTTTCGCAAACCAGAGACGGCGACATGAATCAGCTGTACCGCGGTTTCTATAGCTTCCCTATTGTTGAAGGCAAAGTCGGCTTAACCGTCGCCGCTTTCACCATGGATCACGGTGGCTACGTTGACCAAGTGAGCGCCGCAGACGGTGCCATCATTAGAGAAAATGCCAATGAGTCAGAAGCGGAAGGCTTCTCAGGCGATCTCTACTTTAACGCCAGCGACCGCCTCGACATCCGCATTAAAGCGATGCAACAAGAATCGTCTTTTGGAATGAGCTCAGCCGTGCGCATCGCCTCGCTCGACAAAGACGAAGCTTACGGTGAACTGAAATCTGACGGCTCTTTTGGCTATGATGAACTGAAGCACACATTGGTTTCGGCCAGCGCCAGCTATGAATTCGATAGCGCCGTGCTCGACTTCACCAGCAGTAAAGCGAAGTACGAAAGCTTCAATGCCCTCGACGTCGCCTACCTTTATGGCCCGATCATCGAAATGATCGGCGGCTTTGATCCAGGTAGCGTGACCGAAGCACCGCTTACCCGTGACGTTGAATCGGACAAAACCGTGCACGAACTGCACCTTACCTCAACCACCGAAGGTGAATGGGAATGGCTTGCTGGCTTGTTCTACACCGAAGAAACCACCAACAATGCGCAACGCTTGACCGGCGAACCGCAAGGCTTCTTAGCGCTCGACGCACGCTTCCCGAGTGACTACAAAGAATTGGCCGCATTCGGTAACGCCACGTATTACTTCACCCCAGATTTCGATATTACTGCAGGCATGCGGGTGTCAAATACCGAACAGACACTCTTATGGCAAACTGAGGGACCGCTGGCTGGTGGCGAAACCATGGACGAAATGCCGACTGCCGATGAAACCGTAGAAACCTACTTGTTCGCTGCGCGTTATCGTCCGTCGAAAGACACCTCGTTTTATGCGCGGATTGCGAGCGGCTACCGCCCAGCATCATCCAACCTTTCGGTCGCCGACCCCTTTACTGGCGAAACACTGTCACAACCGATCATTGAACAGGATGACTTGTGGAGCTACGAAATTGGTATCAAAGGTAGCGCGCTCGAAGACCGCTTAACCTATGAATCATCGCTCTACACCATCGACTGGGAAAACTTCCAGGCCACGGCAACCTTCTACGGCGTCACCACCGGTGCTAACGCCAAAGGCGGAATTACCGTGAACGGCTGGGAAGGTAGCTTTGATTTCCAAGCGAATCGCAACTTTGGCTTCCGCGGTAGCGCCGCCTTCGCCGACAGTACGTTGAACGAAGACGAGCCAGGCTTATTCGGCGATAAAGGTGCACAAGTCGTACGCGTCCCTGAATGGACCTACAACGCTGCCGCCTATTATGACTATCAGCTCAACAGCAGCACCGCAGGTTGGGTAACGCTAAGCGCCCGTTATAAAGATGAAATGAGCACTTCGTACGACAACGGCGCTCCAGAAGATACCTCTGTCAATCTGAAGAGTGACGCGTATACCACGGTCAACTTCACCACAGGGTTACAGTGGGATAATTGGCAAGCATCGTTCTACATCAATAACTTATTTGATGAGAAAGCTTATACCTACTTCAACGCTGCTGGCGTACCCGGCACCGAAGTTGTTGACGTCACCGGTATTCCGCTCGAACCACGTAAAGTAGGCGTGTCGATCAGCTACGCCTTTTAAGCGCACCACAGGTAGGTAGCCAATGAGTACAATTCAGATTAGGTCCCCGTATGTCATCTTTTTAGGTGGCATACAGGACAAAACGTTGGCGAAAACGGGAGCGGGACTGGCAAAGTGGTGTGCGCAAGACGTACTCGGGCAGATTCGGCTAAGCGACTGCAACGTCGACCTTAACTTAGCCGATCTTACCCTTGAGCAAGCACTCGCACAGGGCGCCAAAAGCTTAGTGATTGGCGTTGCCCCTGTCGGCGGTAGTATTCAGGCCAGCTGGCTACCGACCTTTGTCAAAGCACTCGAAAACGGTATGGATATCATCAATGGCTTACACACCAATTTAGCCACCATTCCGGACTTGCTAAAAGCGCAGTCTCGGGGCACCGGTCGCGTTATCAACGTGCGCCAAGTGACCACCGAGATGCCTATCGCCACGGGGCGTAAGCGCCCAGGTCTGCGGCTGCTGACGGTTGGCACCGACTGCGCGGTTGGCAAAAAGTATACTGCGCTCGAGCTCACCCATGCCCTGAACGCCAAAGGCATCAACGCGACCTTTCGTGCCACTGGACAAACGGGCATCATGATCGCCGGCGAAGGCCTGCCCATCGACAGCGTCGTGAGTGATTTTGTGAGCGGCGCAGCCGAACTCATTTCGCCCGATAACCAGCCCGAACATTGGGACATTATTGAAGGTCAAGGTTCGCTATTTAACCCTTCGTTTTCGGCAGTAAGCATGGGGCTACTGCATGGCTCGCAACCGGACGCTATTGTGGTCTGCCACGACGTCGCCCGCGAGCGCGTGAGCACCTGCCCCGACTACCCACTGCCAGAACTTAAGGATTGCATCGATTTGCACCTGCAATGTGCCAAAATCGTCAATCCACGCGTCCGTTGCATCGGCGTTAGCGTGAACACTTCATCGCTGGACCCAAGCAAACGACGCGCTTACTTGGACAATTTACAAGCTGAATTTGGGCTGCCCTGTGTTGACCCACTGATTGATGGATGCGACGCTTTAGTGTCGGTACTTCAAGAACAATTTCAGCAACCCGTAGGGCAGGTCCATGCTTAGTGAGCAGCGCTGGTTTCAGTGGTTTCGTATTTATTTAGTACCGGGACTTATTTTCCAGTCGGTCATTGTTGGCGGTGGCTACGGCACTGGCCGTGAAATCGCCGAATTCTTTCTGGTGCACGGCGCTGCTGGCGGACTCGTGGGTATGCTTATTTCATGCTTGGTGTGGGGTATCGTGCTCGCCATTGCCTTCGAATTTGCCCGTCTTACGCAAAGTTACAATTACCGCACCTTCTTCCAAGCATTGCTCGGACGATTTTGGTGGTTGTTTGAAGTCATCTACCTGCTCATCGCGCTGCTAGTCTTGGCCGTTATTGGCTCCGCCGCCGGCGAGATTGTTGAGCAGCTCTTGGGCATGCCTGCAGACATCGGTGTGCTGACCTTAATGGTCTGCGTAGGGGCTCTTGCCTTCTTTGGAAGCCGCTGGATCGAAAGGTTTTTTGTCGGCTGGTCAGCGCTATTGTACCTAACCTACATCGTGCTCTTTAGCTTTACCTTCAGTAACTACGGCAACGACATCATGCAGCGCATCGCCGCAGCGGAAGTCAGCGGTAGCTGGGGGGTCGACGGCGTGCGCTATGCAGCTTATAACCTTAATGCCCTCGCCGCTGTGCTGTTTGTGGTGCCACGCTTTCGCCGCTCACGCCACGCCCTAGGTGCGGGCGCGTTCGCTGGCGTCATCGCCATCATTCCCGGCATCTTCGTGTTCGTTACCTTGTTGGCGGGCTACCCCAGCACGCTCAGCGCAGCAGTACCCATTATCGATGTGCTAGCGACATTGAACTTACTATGGTTGTTTGTGATTTTTCAGGTGATGTTATTCGGCACCTTCATTGAAACAGGCACCGGCGTGATTCATGCGGTTAATGAGCGGGTAGCCAATAGCTTTAGCGGTCGCAACAAAGCTTTTCCGCAGTATTATCGGGCAATGATTGCCATTGGCTTTGTGTTCGTGGCGACGTACTTGGCCAAAGCGGTAGGCATTATTGATCTTATCGCCAGTGGCTACGGCATGCTGTCGTACGCCTATATTGCCGTGGTGATTGTGCCGTTATTAACGCTCGGTCTCGTCGCCGTGATTAAACAATCAAGTCCTGCGTATAAAACTGCTTATTCTGAAAAATAGCGTTCAGCACCCTTTCTTCGGTTTGCGCAATCATATCTGTAATGCAGGTTTGAATGCGCTTGCTGTCATCACTGCGGACCACATCAATAATGATATTTTGCTGATCGCTGGAATAAGGATACGACTGCTTCGTCTTAACATAGAGCCAGTAAATACGCATGGCGGTGTCTTCCAACTGACGGATCCAGTCGACCATAAGTGGGTAGCCCACCGGTTCACACAGCGCAAGGTTCAGCTCTTTGTTGGTCTTTAACAGTTCGAGGGCAGCATCATCGTCGGTGGATTGCATCAGTTCGGCAATGCGGTCGTTCAGCGCCACAATGCGATCGAAGTCGACCTTCGCGCCAGCAAGCGAGATAACCTCGGGCAACAGCATACGTCGCAGCATAAAATTCTGGCGAATTTCTAATAAGGTCAGCGGTGCAACTTGCGTCACCCGCGGCGACAGCGTGACGAGAAAATGCTGTGCAACCAAGCGCTCCATCATATTGCGGGCAATCGCGCGACTGATACCGAACGTCTCGCTCAGAATGTTCTCAGAAACCTTCTGACTCGGCGGCAGGGACTGCGTGACAATGGCGTCCATAATCATGCCATAAGGATCTGAGGTATCGTGCTTGCTCATAGGGGTCTGCTTCCTTCAGTAAGGCGCTTACGCGGCCGTGACGAAGCTCATTTTAGTACAACTACAGTCCATAATATACCCGCATTTTCCCAAATAGCGCAGCCATTCTTTATGAAAACACATTTTATAACAGGTTTATTTATTATTAAGGCTGTACAAACAGCAATAGGTATGGTTAATTAATCAACAATAGCAACAAAGGAACAAACACAATGTGGCAACCGATCAAGCACCTAAGTGTGCTTGCCCTGCTGTGCTTGGGGCTTACAAATCCAAGCTGGGCCACACATGAATATGATCTTGTACTCACCGGTGGGC
The DNA here is from genome assembly GCF_003987225.1 of Pseudidiomarina homiensis. Taxonomy (GTDB): domain Bacteria; phylum Pseudomonadota; class Gammaproteobacteria; order Enterobacterales; family Alteromonadaceae; genus Pseudidiomarina; species Pseudidiomarina homiensis. The sequence goes on along the minus strand of NZ_PIPX01000002.1, from coordinate 186,028 downwards.
GAGTCATTGATCCAGCAAGCGGACTCGATGCGGTCCGTAACGTTGCAATTCGTGGCGGCAAGATTGTCGCTATCAGCGAACAGGACATGCACGGCAAACGCCAAATTGATGTTGCTGGGCTTATCGTCAGTCCTGGCTTTATTGATATGCACGCCCATGGGCAGACCTTGCTCGCCAATCGTGTACAAGCATTTGATGGCGTCACCACTGCGCTGGAACTTGAATCTGGCGCCTTTCCGATTGACGAGTACTACCGCATTCGTGCCGAAGAAGGCCGCCCCATTAACTATGGCGCGTCGGTGAACTGGCTCACCGCTCGCATTGCCGCAGTCTTGGAGCTTGAGCCCTCAAGCCGCGCAGATTGGTTTACCGAAGCATTGAACCGTGACGGCTGGCAAGACACCATCGCCACCCCAGAGCAGTTGGACAAGATTGAACAGTTAGTCGCTGAAGGCCTTGATCAAGGCGGCCTTGGCGTTGGCTTTTTAACCGGTTATGCCCCCGGTTCCGGTCATAAAGAGTACTATCGCATCAATCAACTGGCCGCCGAGCGTGGGGTACCCACCTTTACCCATGCGCGCTTTTTGTCGATGGCGGAGCCGCAAAGCTCGTTTGAAGCCATCCAAGAAATCATCGCTGTGGCCGCAGGGACTGGCGTGCATGCGCACATCGTGCACCTTAACTCCATTAGCTTGAAAGACATCGAACTGATTCGGCCAATGATTTTGCGCTCGCAACAGCAAGGCGTGAAACTCTCAACCGAAGCCTACCCTTACGGTGCCGGCGCAACGTCGATCGGCGCTGCCATGTTCCGTGGTAAAGGGTGGCGTGAACGTATTGGCGGCATCAACGCCAACAACTTCGCCGTCGATGGCAAACGTTTAAGTGAAGAAGAGTTTGCACAGTTACAAGCCGAAGCACCGCAAACCGACATCATTATCCACTTTCTAGACGCTTCGAAACCGGACGAACAAGCACTCATCGATCAAGCGATTTTAATGCCTGAAGGGGTGATTGCGTCTGACGGCGGCGATTGGTTACTCGACAACAAACCGGTCGCTGGTGACACCTGGCCGTTACCCGACAAGGCCTGGTCGCACCCTCGCAGTGCTGGTACCTACGCTCGCTTTGTTAGCAACTACGTGAGCGAGCGCGACGTACTGTCGCTCAGCGAAGCCATCGCCAAAGTCAGTTATTACCCGGCAAAAATCTTACAAGAAGCGATTCCGCAAATGCGTCATAAAGGCCGCCTGCAAGTAGGTGCCGACGCCGACATCGTGGTGTTTTCGCTTCCGGAATTTAACGACGCAGCAACCTTCGCAAAGCCTGCGCAGCTTTCGCAAGGGTTAAAACACTCTATCGTAAACGGACAGTTTGTGATCGAGGACGGCAGATTAGATACCTCTGCCCTCCCTGGTCAGGCCGTGCGCAACTAATAACAATAAGGAGAACATTATGCAGGTTAGTCACACCAACTGTGGCAATGCATTTAGCTCTATGCTCTGTGGCCTTGCGCTACTGATCAGCGGAGCCAGTGCGCCACTCTATGCCCAAGAGGCACAAGAAGCACAAGAAGCACAAGAAATACAAGAGGCACCAAGTGCCCCCGAGATGAAACAAGACCCATTGCCGGGCCTAGCGCCCTACATTGAAGGCACTATCGAAGCACAAATGGCCCTTGAAGACATTCAAGCCGTCACCGTATCGGTAGTCAAAGACGGCGAAGTGGTCTACGCCAACGGCTTCGGTATGCAAGACATCGAAGAAGGCATCGCAGTCAATCCGGAGACCTCCCTGTTCCGGATTGGCTCGACGTCGAAACTCTTCACCTGGCTTGCAGTCATGCAGCAAGTCGAACGCGGTAACCTCGACTTAGATACCGACGTGAACGAGTATCTGGACTTCGACATTCCTGCGACCTACGAAGAACCGATCACTCTGCGTCATATTCTGTCGCACACGGCTGGCTTTGAAGACGGTGGCTTAGGTTACTTGATTCATTCATACCCAGACAAAGGCCCTGAACTTGCCGTAGCTATGGAAAAATACATTCCTGCGCGGGTGAATCCACCGGGTGAAGTCTCGTCTTACTCGAACTATGCCACCGCACTCGCTGGACTGATTGTCCAGAACGTGACTGGTGTGCCGTTCAATCAGTACGTTAAAGAGAACCTGTTTGACCCACTAGGCATGCAGTACGCCAGCTTCGACGAGCCATTATCTGATGAGTTAGAGCCGCACATGACGCGTGGCTACAAACGCGAACTCGGCATCTGGAAAGAACAACCGTTCGAGATGATCAACGCCTTTGGTCCAGCCGGCGCAGTTTCTGCCAGCGCTTTAGCCATGGCGAAGTTCATGCAAGCCAACTTGAACAACGGTGAGCTTAACGGCAACCGTATTATGTCGGCCGAAACAATGGAACTTGCGCACTCGAAACTGTTCAGCTCCGACCCACGGGTGAACGGTATGGCTTATGGTTTTTACGAGAAAACGTACAATGGCTTCCGCGTGGTCGGTCATGGTGGTGACACCATGCAGTTCCACACCGACATGGCTGTTGATAAAGAAAATAACCTCGGTATTTTCGTTTCGTACATGACCACCGTCAGCAACAAAGCACGCAATAACTTTGTTGGCCAGATCTACGATCATTTCTTCCCTGACGACGTCGAACCCATTGAACCGCCATCGGACTTTGCCGAACGCGCAGGTAAGTATGCGGGCTCATGGACCTTCTGGCGTCGCAACGTGAGCACCATCGAGAAGATGTTCGGCCTCTTGAGTGGCGGCATTGACGTGATTCCAACCGAAAACAACACCTTGCTCGTGACCGGTCCATATGCCCCACGTCAGTTCGTTGAGGTAGGCGAGAACTTGTTCCGCCAAGTCGACGGCCACGACCGCATTGTGTTTAGCAGCCGTTCGGGCGAAGGCATCGACACCTTCTACTTTGAAAGCTTGCCATTCATGGGTATGCAACGTACGCCAACCTTTGAGTCAGGCCTATTCAAATACTTGGTGCCAGGAATTGCGCTGTTGTTCTTCTTGCATGCGATCGTAAGCTGGTTCTACAAACGCAAAGACTACAAGCAACGCCCAGCAGCCAGTAAGTCGCTAACTTACAGCTCGCTGTTCATGAGCATTGCGCACTTCGCCTTTGTCGTACTGCTGGCAGTGGTGCTTATCGGCTTTGCGGATAGCTTGTATCGCGGTGTGCCTTTCTTACTGAAAGCAGCGCTGGTCTTGCCATTACTGTCCATTCCATTGACCTTATGGGCACTGTTCCGCTACGTGAAACGCTTCGGCGAAGAAACCTTCACCGTAGGTCGTCGCATCTACTACGGCCTGCTCGTGCTCGCTGGCGTATTTATGTGCTACTTCTACTTCTACTGGAACATGCTCGGCTGGAACTACTACAGCTAAGCGTTAAGGTAGGCGTTTATGAAAGCTCTCGGATGAAAGTTCGAGAGCTTTTTTTATGGAACGCATCAGCGTTATTCACTAGCAAAGTAATAAACGCGTGCGATACGTTGATCGGAAAATTCATACACGGCAATACTCGATTGCACGCGGCGCTCGTCGCCCACTAACCAAGACGCTTGTTCGATCACCGACACACGTGAACCCAGCACCTGCACGTCAACAAGCCTACTACGGCACGAAGCACACGAGGCAAAGTAGCTATCCATCGCCTTCACTAACTCTGAGCGGCCAGCGGTTTCCACGGCCACCGAATCGCCATTCACCGTCAGCCATTGCACGTTATCGGTCACCATCCGCGCCATGGCTGCTGAATCTTGCGCATTGAACGCCTCAGTGTAGGCCTCCACCGTCGCCGCATGGTCGACCTCCTGTGCACTTACTGACGCTAAGAAAAATAACGCAGTGCATAAATAAACTGTTAAATGTCGCATCCTTCACCTTCATACCAACACGCTTATTGGGATCGCATACAGCTCTTTTCCGAAGGGCAAAATTGCATCCCCATCATAAAAAAGCACCCCCATTGCAAACTTTTCAGGACAGGATTGCTGCAATTTATGTAGGCCCTTAAAGTCACTTTCGATAACCGTACTTGCCGATTTCACTTCAAAACCATAAACCGAACGTCCACGTTCAATAACAATATCAACTTCGACCTTATCTTTATCGCGAAAATGGTAAAACTTCAAAGGTTCATGATAGCCATCGGCGTGCTTCCGAAGCTCTTGCAACGTAAACGTCTCGAGCATTTGCCCCCAAATGGTTCGATCTTGATAGAGTGTCTCGGCGTTGAGTCCCAGCAGCGAACACGCAAGACCCGTGTCGAGGAAGTGCAACTTAGGCGTTTTAACTGCACGGCTTAATCGATTGTTATGCCACGGTTGTATTTGTTCAATAATAAATAGTTGTTCTAACAATCCAAGGTAATGATTTATCGTTGGTCGCGATAACGCAAAAGGAGCAGCAAGTTCAGAGGCATTGAAGAGCCGCGCTGATTGGCTTGCAGCTACCTCTAGCAATCGCGGTAAAACACTTAAATTCTGAATAGCCGCAATATCCTGCACGTCACGCTGAATAACAGTGTTCACATAATCCCGATACCAAACAGCTCGACGCTTCGAGTTGCTTCTGAGAATCGCTGGTGGATAGCCACCAGAACTTACCAAACGGCTCAACTCTGCGCCAAACCGCCGTAACCTAGGCTGAGCAAAAGAAGCTCTTGGCTTTTCAACAAAAAGCTCGTCGAAAAATGTCGTTTCGGAACGACTCGCGATCTCCGCTTGCGCCAACGGCCGTAAGTGAACGATTTCCATACGCCCAGCAAGAGAATCCGACAGTGAAGGTAGTAACAGAATATTCGCCGACCCTGTCAAAATGAAACGTCCAGCAGTACGGTCGGCGTCAACAACGGCTTTTATCGCAGTAAAAATCTGAGGGGCACGTTGAACTTCGTCAAGAATACACAAGCTTGGTAAGTCACGAACAAAACCTACCGGATCTGACTGTGCCGCGCTCAGCTGGTTCGCATCATCAAAGCTAATATAGTGATAGCCAAGCGGCTCCCCGATTCGCTTTGCCAATGTTGTTTTTCCGCTTTGGCGAGAACCATGAATCAAAATAACTGGTGAGTCGGTAAGCGCCTCTCGGATGGTTTGCTCAGCAAAACGCGAATAATAGTCGGTCATAACTAGTCGTCCTAGTTGATTTGTTGCAACAACTAATTGTAGCTTTGCATTCGTCCAATTGAAAGTTTATCACCGTCCAAATGAAAATTAGTTATCGGCTAATTGAAATTAAAACCTCGTCCAATTGAAAATATACCTAGCATCAAGCCTCCCGCACATAACGAAAGCGCGGCACCTCGGCGCCGTCCACCACGACACTTTCAACAAACATAGCAAACGGGCGCACCCATAGCGCACGCTCACCGTACATTGGCCGATACAACACCAGCACTTCTTCGGTTTCAGAGTGGCGAACCACGTCTAGCACCTCGTACTCGGGGCCTTTGTAGTGCTGATAAACACCCGGCTTTATCACTTCATACGCCATTCTCGTCCCTCAAATTGCCGAAACACAAAAGATCTTAATGAGAATCATTGTCATTTGCATAATCACACGCTACACTCGCCTCCATTAAAACTACAACCTATTACGGAGACCACCAACGTGCGTAAATCATTCTACCTGCTTCCCGCTGCTATTGCCGTGCAACTGGCAGTCAACCCGGCCCAAGCCCAAGAAACCCAACAAGAAAACATCGAGCGCATCACCGTCACCGGTAGTCGCATCGTCGAAAGCTTCGACGAAGTGCCGGCCAGTATTACCATTATCGATCGCGACACGATAGAAGCCAATTTACACGTCAGCTCAGAGCTACAAAGCCTGCTCGCACTAGCAGTGCCTGGCATGGCACCAAGCACCGGCAGCTCAAGCAACTTCGGCCAAACTCTGCGCGGCCGCAACATGCTCATTATGATCGACGGCGTTCCACAAGACACGCCATTACGTAACGGCGCCCTTGGCATTCGCACCCTTGACCCAGCTAGCATTGAACGCATCGAAGTACTCAATGGCGCTACCTCAGTTTGGGGTAACGGCGCGGCGGGCGGCGTGATTAACTACATCACCAAAAAGTCGAGTGACCAAGGTAGTACGGTTAGTCTAACCCAAGCTTTCAAAACCAGTTTGGTCAAAACGGACGACACCTTAGGTTATCGCGCGGTGCTTTCTGTGAACGGCAGTGAAGGCGACCTAGGTTTCGTGGCCACACTGGCACAAGAAAAATATGGCGTACAGCGTGACGCCGACGGCGATATCTTAGGCTTGCAGTACGGCTTGTCTGACAGCAAACAACGCGACGCTTTCTTCAAGTTCAGCTACGACCTAAGCGACAGCCAGTACCTGCAACTAACCTACAACTATTACGACTCAGACCAAGACGCCGCCTATAAAGACGTGCCCGGTAACATTGACCTTGGCGAGAAAACCTATGCCGTGCCGCTCGACCCAAATGATGAGCAACTTGGTGCACCACAAGGCCCAGAAGGCAATTACAACGTCATGGCTAAGTACCACAATGACGCTCTGTTCGCCAATACCTCACTGACCGTTGACGCCTATAAGCAAAAAATCGACAACGTCTTCTTTTGGTCGCCAACGCTGGGTAATCCTGATGCAGGTTACGCCGGTGGCCAATCGGCCATCCTGTCAGAAAAGCAAGGCTTACGCTCTGTTTTCACTAGCAATTTTGATATCGGTGGCGTTTACGCGACCTTCATCTACGGCATCGATTTACTCAACGACGTGACCTCACAACCGTTGCTCGACGGTCGCATCTGGGTGCCCGAAATGGACATGAGTTCAAAAGCTGGCTTCCTGCAAACCAAGTGGGAACTCGCGCAAGATTGGACGCTAAAAGCTGGTGTGCGTCGTGAAGACATTTCCGTAAAGGTCGATGACTACGAAACCTTGCGCTTATGCCGCGACGCCAACACCTGTTCAACGCCAATGCAAGTGTCGGGTGGCGACATGGATTACGCAGCAACGACTTATAACGTCGGCTTACGTTACCGCTATTCGGACGCTTTCTCGCCTTTCGCAAGCTACTCAGAAGGTTACGAAGTTCCAGACCTAGGTTTACTGCTGCGTACCGCGACTGTGAGCGACTTAAGCTTGATTGAAAACGAAGCATCGATTATCAAAAATTACGAAATCGGCTTCAGCAGTCAACTCCAAGACCTGTTCTTTACCGCCGCCCTGTATCGCAGTACTTCTGACCTAGGTACCCGCAGCGTGTACGACTCAGCAACGGGTATTTATCGCCCAGCGCGTGCACCACAAAAGATCTGGGGTTTTGAAGCTACTGCGGAGTACACCCTGAATGACCATTGGAGCATGCAAGCGGCGTACGGCTACACCGAAGGCAAAGACACCGAGAACGACATGTACTTGGGCGCGCGTCAAATCAGTGCACCGAAGTTCACATCTGCGCTCAACTACACTCCGAATGCAGAGCTAAACGTTACGCTTAACTGGTTACACGTGTTCTCACGTGACCGCTTCGAACCTAACGCACAAGGCTTCTACAGCGGCGACCAAGGACCCATCGACAGCTATGACGTGGTCAACCTTTCGGCCAGCTATCAGCTCGACAAGTGGGAACTGTTTGGCGGCATCGAAAACCTGTTCAACGCCGATTACTTTCCGGCCCGCTCACAAGCGTTGCGCTATGGTACCGGCTACAGCGTAAAAGGCGTGGGTGCGACCTTGTCGCTGGGCGCGACTTACCGCTTTTAAGCTAGTCATCAGTTAAAACCAATCATCGAATAAAGCCGAAATCAAAGCTACCTGATTTCGGCTTTTTTTATGCATCGTCGATTTGACAATTCGTCAACAATTCTAAAGACTGGTTAATGATTAAACAATCCAAGAGAAAGCTTATGAAAATAACAACAATTATCGCGGCTCTACTCTGGGCTTTAACCACCCTCATCACCGGCTATTCGGTGTATTTATATCGCCATAGTCCTGATTCTGATGTTGAAGCAAGCTTACTACAGACGTTTTATAGCGTTATCAATATCGCTGTTCCGCTGGCTTTTGCCGTTTTCTTTTTCACGCTTTTTGTTCGGCAGTTAAAAAAAGGCGCTACCACAACAACTCAAAATAATTAAAAAGGTTTCGTTATGCTTTACGTTATTCTTTGGCTCATCTTATGTGTTCTTGTAGGCGCATTCGCGTCATCACGTGGTCGTTCGTTTATTGGCTACGCACTGCTCGCCGTGATTATCTCGCCACTCATTGCGTTTATTATCGTTGCTGTTCTGGGGCAAGTCGACAAACCTGCGACTGCATCGACCGATACTACGAGCGCGCCGCAAACGAAAAAAGACGATAGTGATCTCGATCTCTAACAGAGGAGCAGAACAATGAAAACGCTTCTGTACGTTATCGCAGGGATCATGGCCATTGATGCCCTCACTTACTTAGTGAATATGACGCTGTATTTCAGCAGCTACTCTATTCGCTTTAACAGCCTCGAGTTTATTGCAAGTGCATCGTTTGCTGTATTTTTTGCCATGCTTGCGCAGCGCCAAAAAGGAGCATGATATGAGACCCTTTATTTATGTTTTACTCATCGGCTGCGCAATCAATGCGCTGAACATGATCTGGGTCATGGGTGATGTTGTCAGTGCGTTCGAGTACATTCCAGGTTGGGATGATTTTTATTATCCAGAAACCAAACGCATCGCGGTTAATTTTTATCGCGCATTAGCAGAAACATTAGCTTCGGTGGTTACCGGTATCTTTGGCTTTTTGCTGTTGAAGCGCAGCCAGTCTTAGTCACCCGCTCATTAAATTAAACCAGGATAAACTTACTCTTTATCGCCGCTCAAAAATCTAGGGACTTCATGACTCAACATGGTGATCGCTATCAACAGCCAACGTTTTTCTTTCGTTTGGCCCTGTTGATTACTGTTGTCGTATTTAGTGGGTTTATCCTTAACTGGCTCATAAACCCAAACCAGCTCGAACGAGTCACCGTATGGATAGGGGTACATGGTGCATTCAGTGCAGCTTGGTACTTGTTATTACTGAATCAGTCATACTTGGTTAGAGCTCGTCAATTCTCGAGGCATAGACTTTGGGGAAAGCTAAGCGTCATACTCGTTATAGCTATTTTGCTTACCGGAGTAATAATGACTCTGGATCTCTATGAACGTTTGGTTAACTTCGGCGTATTTAATCCTGAGGACGCCAATGCAAGAGTTCGAGCAGGTGCGTTAATAGGAAGCACTTTCTTACAATGGACCCTATTCGCATGTCTCTACATATTGGGTTTGTTCAATATCGGCTCTCCCGCACATCATAAGCGATTTATGTTGGCCGCTGCCGTCCAATTAATGCCAGAGGGCCTAAACCGCTTGATTCACGTATTAGCGTTGCCGGGCTATATGATGTTAGTCATCATAGCTTGCGTTTATGCATCGATCGTCATATATGACTTGAAAACTACCAGCCGGATTCAGTCAAGCACGCTGATTTCAATAGCGCTATTTACGCTTCTCGCAACTTCAATTTACACCGTTTTCCAAACTCAAGTCTGGGGCGACTGGGTAGTCAATATACTATAAACGCTTCTCTTGGCATTCAGAATGCCCCGACGGAAAGATGCCATTGTACAAAAAAGCCATTATAGTGGGACTTATTCATACAACATTTGTTTGCAAAAGAAGAGAAAACGTCGAGGGATGGACGACAACATTACCTACTACAGCCGCAATGCGGAACAACTTGCCGAGCAGTACGACAGCCTTGAATTTGAACAGGTGCATCGCGACTGGCTTGAGCTGATTCCGACCGAAGGCATGGCCCTTGACGTTGGCGCAGGCTCAGGCCGCGATGCGCGCTTTTTGGCCAGCAAAGGTTTAAGTGTTGTGGCGGTAGAACCTGCTTCTGGCATTCGTGAACGCGCGCAGCACTATAGTGCCAAGCAGCCCATCCATTGGCTCGACGACAGCCTGCCCGAGCTCACTCAGGTCCACAAACTACAAACCAAGTTCGACCTGATTTTGCTCAGCGCCGTCTGGATGCACATTCCACCCTCAGCGCGGCAACGCAGCTTCCGCAAGCTCAGCTCGCTGCTTAAACCCAACGGCAAAATGGTCGTCTCGCTGCGCCACGGCGCCAGCCCCGACGAACGCACCATGCACCCTGTGTCCGCCGACGAACTCTCGCAGCTCGCGCAGCAGCAAGGGCTGACCTTTCGGTTGCTAGAAAAGCGCCAAGATGAACTAAAGCGCCAAGACGTCGCATGGCAAACCGTCCTACTAACGCTACCTGACGACGGCACCGGTGCCTTTCCGCTGATTCGCAACATTGTGATCAATGATGCGAAAGCTTCAACTTATAAAGTAGGGCTACTTCGTACACTGTTACGCATAGCAGAAGGCCATCCTGGCGCAGTGCTCGAACAAACCGAAGAAACCGTCGCCCTGCCGATGGGACTGGTTGCGCTGTATTGGCTAAAGCTCTACAAACCTTTAATCGATACCCTCGGGATTCAACAAAGCAGCAGCAATAAGGGTCTTGGTTTTGTGAAGCCTGAAGGTTGGCAAACACTCACTAACCGTAGCACCAACGATTTTTACATTGGCGCTTGTTATTTTGATCCGACCGAAGCGCAGAACGTGTACCGCACCCTAAAAGATATTGCGTCCACCATTCGAAACATGCCGGCCAAATACATCACCTTGCCGGGCACTCAAACCGAAGTTTTCCACGTCGAGCTAGAGCGGACCCAAAAACCCAAAGGCGCGTTGGTGCTGGATTATGCGTTTCTAAAGTCACTCGGCACCTTCTACGTGCCACGGAGTATTTGGGATGCGTTGGCACGCTTCAGTGTGTGGATTGAGCCAGCGTTGGTTAACGAGTGGAGTAGCTTGATGGCAAGCTACGCACTCAACCAGCAACGCGCACTGTCACGGGTCGACTATTTAAATGCGCTGGCGTGGGAAAATCCCGAGCGCACCACGAGCCGCGTGCGCAAACGCGTGGAACAGTTGTTGAATGCAGATCACGTGCGATGTTGTTGGTCTGGCTCTGACATTCGGCCACGCAATTACGCCGTCGACCATGCCTTCCCGTTCGCACGCTGGCCCAACAACGACCTGTGGAACCTGCTGCCGACAAAAACCGCCATTAACGCAGCAAAATCGGATAAACTACCGACCACACAGACCCTGTTGCAGTCACGCGACTTGATCGTCCAATGGTGGCGCCAAGGTTGGGAAGAGCATAGCGATGAATTCTTTACTCAAGCCAACTTTGCTTTACCGAATTTGTCGCCGAAGAACAAAAGCTACAATGACGTTTTCGAAGCGCTGACCTTACAACGGGATCGCATTAAGCACTTGCAGCAACTCGAAGATTGGTAGCGATAATACCTTGGGGAGACGTTCAGCATGGCCCGCGCCCACGCCTTACACATACTGGTTAAAACCGAAGCCGAAGCAGCCGAGCTCAAAAAGCAGCTCGCCGCTGGCAAAAAGTTCGGCGACCTCGCCCGCAAGCACTCCCTCTGCCCATCTGGCAAAAAGGGCGGCGACTTAGGCGAATTCCGCCGCGGCCAAATGGTGCCCGCCTTCGACAAAGTCGTCTTCGGCAAGCCCACGCTGGAAGTGCATGGCCCCGTGAAGACGAAGTTTGGGTGGCATTTGATTAAGGTGCTATCGCGCGGGTGAGGTCACATACAACTAGCAGTCGTAAATGAGTTGTGCTAATCAAACTCAACACTGTCAGGCATCATTCGTCCAATTTCCATCATGGTCTTAGAAAAATAGGACTCAGGATCTTTTAGAGTAATGACTAGGGTATCTATAGGTCGTGTTAATGCAATAAAAACTTGACTCCATGCATGAGCTGCAGCGATTGATTCAATATCCTCAAATGCAAGCTCTTCACTTTCACTGAGTCCCTCGTTTTTACGTGCCTGATAGCAAGCAAGCCAGAACTCATCGAGTAACTCTAATATGACTGTCCAACCTTCTAGACCTCTAACACTCGCATACTGTACAATTCGGTATTGTTTTTTAGAGCGCGGAAAATCCTTTCGATAAACGTCATCAACCCCATCCCAAATTTGGAAGCCATTGTTAGACAGCGCCATACCCAATTTGCTTTCTTTTTTAGTGCCCAATTTAACGACATTTGAAGCCGGTACACAAAATAAAAAGTCAACTTCCGCATTTCCCTTTTCGTGAGCAGCTTTTATAAGCTCATCATGTAGCGAAAGCTTTGTTGTGTATGACGCGGTCAGAAAAATGATTCGTCCTCCACCGGCTCTTTCATTAGGCTTTAGCAAAGGAGGTAAAGCAATTGAATCCGCGATATTATTTACGAAAATAGAAAGGTTTCTCTTCATTCTTAAACATGACGGCAATGGGATTGTTTCTACGCTTTCAGAAGCGATGTGTTTGGTCCAATTCACCCTACCGCCTCTTAACAACTGATCAACTCCATCCGCGATACACATTCTAGATTCACTGTATAGCGCCATTAATAACTCGGCTTCAGCTTGTGGCCAATCTTGACCTTCATCTACAAATACCAAGTCAAAATCGAATGTGTCATTATCACTCTCTGTCAAAGCACTGATATCGTTTGAAGTAACAACTTTTTCAGATAACATTTCAATCGCAGTATTGCAGTGCTCTTCATAATTATCCAAGAATTCAGATTCACTTTTGTCAATTACACCCAGCGCGACTAACCACTTATAAATAAACGACATTACCGTGGACACAACAATACCGCCGCGATATATGTCACTCGGCACGCCTATCAATGCTAATGACCGTCTAATATCTGCAGCCAACGCATGGTTGTATGTTAAGAAAATAGATCGTCGACCGCTTTCACGGAATACTTTCCACGCAGCCTGAAGCAGCATGATAGTTTTACCAGCTCCTCCATAGCCTCTTAAACAAATCATCTGTTTCCCGAGACCTTTTATTATCCTTTCAATCTCTTCAGTTTTTGTAGTAATTAGATCCATTCGGCGTCTATCTAACGCTGTTGGTGAAAGTTTCCGAAGCAGGGGAGCGGTTAACGCCTTTCTAATCTCCCAATTTTCGCCTGAACTCAAAGTTAACACCCCACCAATATTCCTAACGTTTGACGCAGCAGCTAACGAGCTAAAAAAGTCATTTCCTGTAAAGTCTGCGCCAAAAGCACCTGCTACTCTTACCCTAGTAACTCCGGTCATATAAACTGACCTATGAACAAAAATATTGATACCGAGATCTGCCATATAGCCAGAAATTGCATGTAACTGTTTGATATTTTGATCGATCGCGCTTTTTTCCCCTTGCTTGGCGCCACGATGGTACTTAACAAGTATGTTATCACCATTAATAATGACTGCTGAATCGTCGTGATCTTTTACCTCAACCGCTGCAACCAGGTTCGTGGCACGGATCGGCTTATTCATAACACGTTTACCAGCAGAGTCCCTGAGAAACCTTGTCGGTTTAAAAAATCTATTTTCTTTAAATACCGCACATATAACTATGTCAACATCAGACACGTTATAGCCAGATAGCTTAGCACTAACTACGATCTTGACTAACTCTTCAGCCGCTGGCGTTCGTTCCACGCCCTTGAATGTACTCTTTATTGACTCAGCTATATTAATAGCAGCCCGATACTCACTCGTGCCCTCTTCACCAATAACCTCAATCAACTGTAGTCTCCTACACGTAAAATATATTTCGCTGGATATTTAGCAAAATCTCGGAAGTCAACAAAATCTACTTTCAACTCACTACCATATTTTGATTTGAGCTCAATTTTTGCTTCTATTTGAAGATCCGTCGCCAGTCCTTCTCTTATATGCCATAACGGATGACATAATATTAGAGCTAGGCGCCTATCAGTCACGATAGCCCTTAAATCCCCAGCTTGTTCGACGCTTAAATTTATGCCAACTTTCTTGCATATTCCTACAAAACTATTCAATAAAGTATCGGCTCGTGAAAGCCACCTATATAAATCCAGCCGACGTCCAAGAACTAGCTCTGTTATATCCAAAGCAAGCCGCCAGTCTAATAAATGATGCTCCATTCTATTGCCATAGTTCCTCAAGCAATCTTGACACGACTGGTCACACGAACTGTGTTCATCACTCTCCCACGCGGATTGCCTCAACTTGTAGTGAGCTTCCAATGCATCTTTAAGCCGATCCTCACTGAACATTCTAGCTGCATACCCTGCTCCGTTCTCCAAAGTGTCCGCTAGAAAAATTAGCTCTGTTGAGCATTGGGGAGTACGAAAAACACCTCTACCAACTCTCAGCTCTGAAGGATCAATATCGAGATAAGTTGAAACAGCCATTCTTAAAAACTCAGCAAATGAAGCTATTGCAATTCGGGCGGAGGGTTGCTCGATATCGATGACACCTCTATTACCAATACCTTCTGCGCTATCAATCAATACGCTCAGAATGTCTGTTTTAAAAACCACTCCGATGGCGCCAACTTCGAATGGCTCTCCATCTATATCAAGGTCTTTTAAACGACGATGATCTTTATATAAAAACTCATCTTTAACAATTGCTTTTCCATATGATTTGTAAAACTCGAACATGTGCCCACGGTTGTCATTAATCAGGCTTATAGGCTTGTCATTTGTTAAAGCAACCTTAACCGCGTTGAATCCCAGTCCTTCTGCAAAGTTAGGCTGAAATGCTAACTTTGGCGGCGGTAATGATCCTCCCCGTTGACGCTGGCCATGGTGATCAGAGGGGTAGCTCGCTGACACAAATCCTTTTGGTTGAAACAATTTAAACTCCTCAGTCGGTAACTTGCATACCCAACATTCATCATGCAAACCTAACTGAACCGAGTTGCAACCAGGGTCGGCACACTTACTGACTATTACCGGATCCCCTAACGGGTCATCATCCCAATAAAATCCTTTGTAGTTTTGCTTTAATAAGCCAAGTCCAACAGCAGTGTGAATTTGCTTGTCTTTAGGTAATTCAGATCCTGGAGAAAACGACCAGACGGCATGATCTATGGGCCTGTCGCTTATGACTGGGTCTCGCCCGCTCTTAGGGTAGCCCGTAAATAAACTTCTTACTCTTGTAGGAAAACCAAACATTGGTAAAACGCCCGCTGTTGCAAGACGTTCGCTTAATTCGTCTTGTATAAGACTAGAATCTTTGACTACATTAGAAACTAATTCGCACAATTTATCTCGGCAAAAAGCTACAATAGATCTTTTTTCGTCTTCAGTTAACAATGTATAGCTTGTCAAGTCGTCACAGATGTTTTCGACTTCAGTAGTATTGTTAATCCAACTTTGAACATCGAGTTTGTAACAGCTCTCCCATTCTTCCGTTTTCCCAAATGCACCGTGAGTACTTGAGGAGCGCCTCAACGGAGGAGAGGGAAGCGCATTAAAAGCACGCCTCAAGACCTCTGCGATTACAACTCTTCTTACTATTTCAATACGATTTAGGTCAAGATAGGGCTGAGGGGGTGTATCTCCAGTAATACGTTCAGGGTGATTAAAATAATAATCGTCATGTGAGCTTCCTTTACAAATCGTTAAAGCGTATGAAAACGTCTGTCCCGCTCGACCCGCTCGACCAACTCTTTGCTGATAATTAAATCGCTGTGGAGGCATGTTCGCCATCATAACAATCTGTAATGAGCCTATATCGACCCCCACCTCCATAGTCGTTGTTACGCTTAAAACATCTATCGACTGAGTTGTTTCACATTCATCGTTAATGAATGCTTTCTTAAAGTGCCTTTGTCTTCTTCTTTGCTCTTCTAAAGGTTTTGTTTGGCCTGTAAGCTCTTCAACTCGAAGTTTATGAGATACCTCTTGTGCAACCCATTTATAGTAGCTGTCGACTTGATCGTTCGCGACTTCATACTCCTTAGAGTCACAAAATGCTGAAACACACACACTATAAGGCTTGTTTAAACTAAGCGAGGAACATGAGGAACATTTCATAAGTTGCTGTTTATTTGAAAAATGAATTCTCATCGGCAACTGAACACTAGAACTGATCATCAAAAGCCAGTTAGTGTTTATAATTTTGCTACTTTTCAATGCCTCACCAACTAAATCACTTAGCTCCTCGCCGCTCAACCCCACTGAAGGAGCGATTTTTTTTAAGTACTCTTTAACGATAGCGGGTGCTCGGCTGCTAGCCCTTGTTCGTCCTTCTTCATAGTACCCCGCTCGACCTAATAGCCTGACCGTGTTTGCCGCTACGCCTAGAGCTTCGGCTTTTGGCAAAGGTGCCAGCCTATTAGCGTCGAGAATTGGTTCAACGTAAGCGATGCCCATAGACTCAAGATCTCTTCCTCCGCCATCAAAAATAGCTTCTGTGATATTTTTTGCCATCACACCGCGAAGTCTGTTTCTTTGCTCATTGGCCACGATATCTGGAAGCGGTTGCCAATCTCCTTGAACTGACGGCTTGAAATACCTCCACCACGGTTGATCTTTTTGTCCCTGAAGAGAGTGAAGGGGTCCTGCTGGATTGATCCCCAGAGCAACCAACTCTTTTTCAACTCGTCTCATCAAAGATGACCAAGAAATTATGCCTTGACTTAGTTCACTATGAGAGTACTCCTTAATTACTTCTAACTCACTCTCGTCTGCAACTTGACGTGCTTTGTTTTTGAAAGCAAAAAAAGCCTCTGGGGAACTCTCCTTCAGCTCCGATAAAAATGACTGCTCCCGCGGGGTTAATGAGTCAAGTCTATAAAAGAGTTCTTCTATTTGCTGTGCGGAATACGTGTCTCTTCCTGAGATCACTTTGTACAGAGTCTGGCGGAGAACATCCCTGTAATGGTTCAGTTCGAGTTCAGCCGCAACATCAGCAGCATCATCTCTACTGTCGGTAAAAGTAATCATTTGAGCTGCAGAACCATTACCTCCTAGCTTAGATACCGCCCTATCAGCAATTAGTTGAGTCGTTACATTTAG
Organism: Pseudidiomarina homiensis; assembly: GCF_003987225.1. GTDB lineage: Bacteria > Pseudomonadota > Gammaproteobacteria > Enterobacterales > Alteromonadaceae > Pseudidiomarina > Pseudidiomarina homiensis. Next base: position 169,030 of record NZ_PIPX01000002.1, on the reverse strand, counting down.
GCCTGTTCTCAAGCCTCGAATAGGTGAGTTTACATTTGAGGAAAAAAAGTTATCCAGTTCTTTTTGAAATCTTGACGACATACAACATGGACATTTTTCTGGAAGAGCAGCAATAGAACCAGTTGGCGCATTTGAAATATACATAGTGCCACTTCTCGAATCACCGGGTTTTTGCCTCGATAACCGCCCCAGCATCGGGTCGAAATCAGCACCTACAAATTCAAATGTCGAACCTTTATGTTTCCAAGGTTCAATTTTCCGCGCTGGCTCCTTTGGCCAATACCAAGCATAATGTTCATATTTTCGCTGATAAACTAATTGTGGCTGACCGATGGATAACTCTGACTGACCAGATTCAAGATAAATTCCATCTTCATCTGGGAAGTCTTTTGGCATCGTGGTTACGTAACCCCCAAGAAATGACTCTCCACAGTCATCACAATACAGTAACTCGAGGACTTGGCCTCCGCACCCGCATTTTAGTAGTGGGGTTTTAAATAGTTTTCCAATCCTTCGAGATGGAAAGTTGAAATCTGCGTCAACTTGATCGCAGTCAGGGTTCGAGCACGCCCATACTCCTTGAATTTGTCGTAAAAACATATGTGCTCGAAAAGCGGGTTGAGGCTCCTCATAATTGTTTACCACCTCATTATTTCCCGCTGTTAATAACGTAGCCAGAGCCCTCTCGTCATAATTCTCCCCAAATAAGTGATATCCAATTTCACTAAGTCTTGAGGGTATCACTCTTCCATCAGGCATTTTCCCCGCTAAAAGACACGCTGTACCTATTGCATCTCTTGGTGAAAAATCACTAATACATCTTTTTATTGCCAACTCATCTCCGTTAAGAACGTCAGCTGATAGAGCCAGAACTCGATCTTGATTCAATGGCAAGCTAATATTAGGTTTTCGAGGTCTACCTTCAAATACATCAAACGAATTTTTACTAACACCAAAAAACTGTTCTAGAAATTCCAAGCCTTCATTTCCATCTAACGAAGCACTCGTGCCTATGCATCTGAGTTGAGGGGAGTCAGGCTTGAGCCCAAGGCGAGAGAGTAGATTTCGAATTACCAAACTTACTTCTGTACCTTGCGTTCCTCGATATCCATGAAGCTCATCGATAATCAACGAAAAATGATGATCTTCCGACTCACTCAACCATGCTTTTGTTTGCTCAAAGATAGGGTCTTCTATATCCCGCATTAACATTACATTCAGCATTGACACGTTTGTGATTAAGATGTCGGGTGGCGTCTCAATCATCTCCCATCTAGTCAACATTTCACCGCAATCGGGACTCGGAAATTGGCTTCGAACATCTAGGTTTGTTTGCGCGAGATTATTAGCTTCATGCTCAATAGTTCTTATCTCCTTGGCAACTTCTTCAACAACCTTACTATGCCGCTTTGTCAACTTTGTCGGCGGCATAGCGGTGCCACCAAGAGTGGCTCCAGTGTACCGACCAAAATAAAACACTGGACTTCCAGTTTCTTCAAGTCCTCTTATCGCGGCCTTCCTTATACGCGATACTTGATCCTCAACCAGAGCATTTGTAGGGTAAAGAATTAATGCTCTGACAGCTGGCTGTATACAAGAGTTTTTCGCCCGCAACCCGCTCCATTCAGTTTCCTCACTCCAGTTCTCTCTCCACCAGCGATTTATAGGTGAATGAGGGTAATCTATCCGTTCGGAAATTAGCCGAGCAAATATGGGAGCGAGAAAGCTTTCGGTTTTTCCAGACCCCGTACCCGACGTAACAACTACATTTCGAGTGAGTGCATTGTTTTCAGCTAAAGACGTTACGACGGACTGTTTTTGATGAAGACGTAGCTTAAATTCAGGTTCTGCATCAAAAAGCATTCTAGCTAAGAGAATAGCCACATCTTCGCTCAGCCCAACCTCTCTGACCACATCGGATATTGAACAAACTGAGGGGTACGCAAATACAGCTTCTATTAAAAGATCTTGTGCAGTCATTCCAGGAGATTCAAGCAATTTCTCTCGCTCGTTCATAACCTCGCTATCTTTCATCCTGAACGCAGTATTGTAGTACTTGTGATATGCATCTTTAATATAAGAGAGAACATCGATTGGCGTTTTTTCGTTCATTTTTTAACCATTACTTTTTTGAAAATAATAGATGCAATTTGTTTCGGAATATGACGAAATACTGATTTAGTTCCAATTTTAGTTGGCAGCTGCCCCGAGCAAGCGACTAAAGCACGACGATACAGGAGAGGGGGTGGACAACCAACAAGACTAGATAACTCCTCTGTCACTTCGTCATAGCTAATAATTTGCATGTCTCCTTTTAAAGCTGCGCTCAGCTTTGCCAGCTCACATGGCATTGCTCTACATATTCGGTTTTCGTCATTGTAAAAGTAGGTTCTACCATTAAATAATCCTCTATAAGCCCCTTCACCAGTTGAATTATCAAACTGACTCTTTATCCACTGGTTCTTTTTTACGTCGTATTTTTCAACTACTTCATCAGGCCCTAAAGAAATTTTAGGCATTTCTGCGATCATAGTCGTAATAGACGGTAAGTGCTGTGCTAAAATAGCATCACTAGCTTTTATCACAGGGATTTGTAATCGACAGCCCTCCTTATGGAGCCTGTACTCAAGTTCTTCTCCTTCAGTTTTACCAAGCTGCCAACCAATTACGTCTGGTCCAAGTTCCTGTTGAAAATCTTTCCGTTGAAATTCATTCAACTCTTTGCTTAACTGCTCAACTAAATTCGTGCTCCTGTAGCCAGCTAAAAAGGCAAAATTGGACTCGGTGACGACCAAAGTCGTTGGTGCTATGGACCACCTTTTAAGCCTAAAGTTGTTTGAGTCAAACTCAATATCTATATGCCCTAAGTCTGACAAATTCAGGACAAATTGATAAGATTCCCAGGGCTCTGAAAAAACGTCAGAGCAAACATTTTGTATAGCTTTCCATGTCCCGTGCTGCAAATAACATAAAGCATCAAATACTAAGTTCACATTTGTAACTGGCTCAGGAAACTTGGGTGCACCTTTTACTTCTAAGTCCTCTTTTGGCTTGCCCGACTTCTGTCGTCGATTTAGTCTATAGAAACCCATACGAGGTTTTCTGGAGAGAACCATACTATCGCAGTCTTTACATCGCATCGGGCGAACTACTCTTTCAAAATCTTCAGGCGTTATCGCGGGTGGACATTCCCAAATATGGTACCCTCGCAAAATACACGACTCAGTGAAGCCGGATAGGGTGTTCAAATCATACGTTTCCTCTATTTCAACAACCTCTGGTATATTCGAGAGCTCTGACTCAAAATCACAGGGCGTTTCTTGTTGTTCCATTGGCGATATATTTTTTGTTAGCATCCCCCTCAAATAGGGTTTATTAGAGTCTAAAGTAGAAATTGATTTCGCCGTTAGCTCCCAACTCTCTTCTTCTTTCGCAAAAGAGTACGCGAGTAGCCTTTCATCGAGATTAACTGTTTTCCTAGGGTAATTCGCCGTCCGAAAGGATATATTTCTTTCAGATATCACTTTGTTGTCTTTTTTAGCGACTAGTATGAAGTTATTATGTGGCCCCTCTAATGTAATAAGAGATCGTAAAAAGTCGCTATTTCTTGGTGAACCAATATTATGCCCTAACACCTGATTTTTATTTTCAAATTGAATACTCTGTAATTCCACACCTAAAAGCCCATCAGAGGATGCTGCGATTACGTTCGGTGGAGCACTCGCGTGCCATACATTCTGTTGAAGCCTTATTCCTCCTTCTAATTGAATACTGTTACCCAAGGCAAGCGGAACTAAACACTGTAGGTTGTCACTCACGTTATCTTTTACGTTATGAATAATGTATACGCTTGTAATAAGTACCCAGTTTTCAGGAATATCAAGACCTTGATCACGTGTTAATACCTCAAATTCATTTCTCGCATATTTGTTTAGGAAGCAGACTACTTGTGACTGCCACTGTACGTGACAAATTAGTGCGTGTTCAGTAAACATGGATACTCTAGAGACCTCTTTAAAGAAGGTCCCCGCTTCGGCCCTCGACAAAGGAACTATAGGCCTTGGACGATGCTTTAAATTATACTCAATACCATCGGCTTCTACCGATATCGGTAAAGTTAAAAGTCCGTCCAGTTTCAAAGTATGAGTTGGTCCTAAATATGACAAATTCGAGCCCGGAAGCGCAGTAAAGACTAAAGATTCATTAGCTTCTCTCTTTATGTCATATTCTGCTGGCTCAATGAGTTTAGCCTTACCTTCGAATTGTGCATCACTAGTTAAATATATCTGTATCTTGTTTCTCGGAAATTTTTTTCTAACAAGTATCCAGGCTAAAAATTTTTGACCTTGAACTTCTGAAACATTTGAACAGTCTTTCGCATCTAACCTTGATAACTCTTGTAGTGCTGCGATTGCAACCCTTTCTCGAAGCTCTACTTTCGACCAAAGTTTTCTCAGCCATAAATTAGGTTCACTCGTCACCATCCACTGATGAATATATTGAGTGGCATCAGTTATACTTAAATTTTCATGCGGGGAAATCCCCAAACCTAGGAACATACGACGAAGCCTACTTTTCTCAGACTCTCTAACTAGAGTCTGAGAAATCGCATAACTCACATATTTCCATGAATTAACTTGTTTTGCGGTTGGAATGCCTAAAGCATAATCATTTTCAATCAACCATTGGTTAAGAGCATTCCAGAAATCGGCTGTAAACTTCGCTGATAGGCGTAACTTAGATTGCTTGGTTTTATCCGTTTCTTCGAGAAATTCGAAAAGCCTTTCGTAGTAATTATTTGCTGAGTAGCTATTATCTTGCCGCATACGCTCGGCCGATATAGACAACCCCAGCAATAATCCGATAAAAGGAGGTGGAGCACTTCCACGATTTTTATTCCACTCCTTGAACTGTCTGACATGCCAAATATAGGGATTACTGTCAGTCCAATCGAATGTTGATGAAATAGCTCTACTTATTACAACTTCAATATTGTCCAGGTCGCAGTTTAGCGATTCCGCTAGCTCGTTAGACGAATCATTATCAAGGTCTAAATAAACAGGTTCCTCTTGATGACGACCATCAAAATAAAGTTTTACGGCAGACTCGTTAAGTTTCCGGTATGAAATATTCATACGCACTAGGTCCGTTTTTCACTCATTTAACCCACCGCATAGCCATGACCGCATATTGATATTAATGCTGAATCAAAGTATCGATAGTACTGGCCAGCGTTAAAGGTCTAACTTAAACTAATACATCATTTTAACAACAACTTTCGCACAATTTTGTTCCGGCGTATAGTTCTGTTAGGCTCTCTTGGTAAAATTTCACCTTGCCCGAATTAACGACGAGTTATAATGTAAGGATGCTTTTAGACTTTTATCGCGGACATATCGAATAAATGACTTCGGCTCAAAATATCAGCAACAAGGAAAAATCGGTGAGTGGTCAGAGAGTTAAAGAGGATGTGGCCATCCTTCTGACTCGCATGCTCAACGAAGGGCTCATAGAATCTTTCACCTCGGACGAAACATTTAAGCATCGGGACTACTCTTACGAGAAACAGTTTAAAACTGACTTTATAGTAACGACGTTGGACCAAAAGTTCATACTAATTCGGGCAAGTAACTCATTCAGGTCAGATCGAGCCAAAATTTCGTTTTATGACTTTCTTGGTATTCAGAGTTACTCCGAGTTTTCTGGAGACATCGTTGCATCAATCCTTTTGTTTCCTGATGACGAAATTTCAAACACTACCTTTTTGTCAGCTCGTGAGCGAATTCATGCAAACGAATTCTTCTCGCCGGCATCACATTGGTTAACTTACGCTGAGTTCATTGAGTTCATTGACAACTACAGGTCCGAAATTGAAACAGCTATCGAAAGCGTGTCGGAAGTAACCGACTATTTTTCATCACAGACAGAATACACAACTGACTTTTCAACCGTTCACCTAGCTACGCGAGAGCCTACAGGTAGTTATTACGGGCGCGCGGGCAACCAGTTTGAAAAATACTTAGTCAGTGAACTAAATAGCGAAGAAAACTTATCAAAATTTAAGTATGGGAAGTCAGATTGTTATGAATTTCATGAACTAGTGACTGGTATTACGGACGCATTAAGCATTCCTCGAGAACAAATCCAACTTCTCGAAGCTACTGACACCATCACAAAACTTAAGAACCTAGGAAGTCCAAAAACAGATGTCCACCTGAAGATTTTCACTGGCCCAAAATCTTTTCGAACCGCGAACCTGAGCATCAAAAATACAACTTCAAGTCGCGTAAGTTGCCACGACTATCAAGCAAAGGACTTTGTTCGGGTCATTGCACCAAGCGATGATGCCTTCAGACTATTAGTAACAACTTTTCAAGAGGCAGGCTCCTGGACACAATTTGAGAAGCTTCTAACTGATCGAGGTGTCGCGTTAGATATAGACAGTACTCTTAACCAATATATGATGAAAATTATTGAATGGGCTATTATCGGCAAGCACGACGAAGATAATATTATTGATCCTTCAACTCAACTAGCTGACTTTCTGTTGACTAGAAATGCAAATAACGGACTGTGTAAATTGCAGCATGCTCAAGATTACTGCAATGAACTTTACCGAAACATTGGAAATAGCAGAGGGGCACCATTTTCATGGACCTACCCCTCGAAGCGTCGTGGAGAGAGAATTCAGTTAAAGATGCCGCTTAAACTGCCTCAACCTCAAGAATAGCCTCGTCTGATGGCTTGGCTTTTTTCGTGGCTTTAACAGCATCGTTCTTCTCAAGGGCTGAAGTAATATTACTCGCAATCGCTTCAATGACAGTTATAACGACTGAATTCCCCATTTGTCGGTACATTTGGGTTCGAGAAACTGGAAACAGAAAACTTTCGGGGAAACCCATTGCTCGTTTGCACTCATTTGCTGTTAATAATCGAATTCCTGTTTCACCATCTTTTACGAAGGTCCCGGTAAGTCTCTGTATCTTATGATAACTAGAAACAAGTGTCTTCATAGGACCAGAGGTATTGCGATCAATCAAAATGGGTCTACCATCGTCTTTCTTGAATAAATACGTTTTCTGTAGATGTTTCGATATCGAGTAACCATCTATATTTGACTCAAGACATGAACCTATATCCGCTTTGATCATTGGTGGTTCAGGAAAAGAAAATTCCTCATTTCCTGAAAACGCCACCAAATAAAAACGTTTTCGATTCTGGGGTACCCCAAAATCGCTAGCATTTAACACCTTGTGATAACACTTGTACCCTAAGTCATCCAAAGTTTCTAAAATCACTTTCAAAGTATTTCCATTATCGTGATTTACAAGCCCTGGTACATTTTCTAAAAACAGTACTCTTGGTCGTCTTTCGGACGCAATACGAACAATTTCGTGAAACATTGTTCCTTGTGTTGGGTGCTTAAAGCCTTCTCGTTTACCAATATGGCTAAAAGGCTGACACGGAAAACCAGCACAAAGAATATCGTGGTCGGGGATATCAGATGCTTCAATTCTCGTTATATCACCGTAAGGTACTGTTCCGTGATTAGTGTAATAAGTTAATTGAGCGTGAATATCTATCTCTGAGGAAAAGACACAAGCACCGCCAGCTTTCTGGAAAGCAAAACGAATCCCCCCAACCCCAGCGAACAAATCAATGAACTTAAACTTAGCACCCTCAGCTTCGATTTGTTCTGAACGATGAGTGGTGTCTGCCAACTGCTTGTGATTTTTTTTCAGTTCATTAAACGTGATGCTTGGCTTGATAAATGACATGATTCGTCCCTCTTTTATTGCGGCTGCGTTGGCGGTTTTCATGTAAAAAAGTTCAATGAACGCTGGATGCATAGTTCGATCACCAGATTCCCATTGCTGCCAAGTACGAATGTTTGCATGAACAAGTTCCGCAGCTTGACTTTGCGTCAATCCACAGCGTAATCGATGGGCTTTTACTTGGTCTTGTTTCACAGAAAAATCCTTCCTCAGCACCGGAATATTACGTTCAATGAACGTAATAGTAAATGGTTTTCTATGACTAATTTACCGAATCTATTGAGTCCCTCGTTTTATACCAACAGTGTGCGACATTTAGCGTCGTGCGCACTCAATTAGCTTAGCAATGGGCCCCAGACAAACGCTCCTAAGCAACCAACTACCGATGCTGGTCCAACAAAATCGCATTGCCATCTGGGTCGCGGATCATCAAGCTGCCACGGCTATCGGGGCCATCTAAATTGGCGTTAAAAACTTCGACGCCGGCGGCTTCGAGCTGCTTGCGTAGTTCTCGGATGTCGGTGAAGGGTTCGACGTTCTTACCGTTCTGGTCCCAGCCGGGATTGAAGGTGAGAATGTTCTCGTCGATCATGCCTTGGAACAAGCCGATGATGTGGTCGCCGTTTTTCAAAATGGCCCAGCCTTGCTCGGTCAAGTCCACAAGCTGTTCAAAGCCGAGCTTCTTATAAAAGGCAACCGACGCTTTCACGTCTTTTACTGCCAAGCTTACTGAAAATGCACCTAGGTTCATGTTTGTATCCTCGAAATGAATTAATCGCACTGCTCCGGCACCCAAATGGCCACGCCTTCGGCGGTTTTGTCCATGAGGCCGAAGGATTTGCCGATGTTGATGCCGAAGCCGAAGTTGCCGGTGCTGCGGCCGAGGCCCGTGCCGACGTAAACCGAGTCATCGCGTTGTTCGCCTGTGCGCTTCAGTAAGACGCCATTGGCACCCACGGCTGCGGCAGCTTCACGGAGGCGTTGCAGCACAGCATCGATTTTTGCTTGGTCACCAAAAGCGAAAGACGCATCGCTGGTGGCAGTCAGCAGAGCAATGGCTTCAAAGCAAATAGGTTCCTCAAGGTAAACGAGGACCTCACTGGCATCGAGAGGGGTGCGCGCGGTGCCGATCATGTTGGTGGTACTGGGCGACGCACAACCTGCGACAACAACTACCAAGGTTAAAGCAATCACCAACTGTCGCACGCACATATACTTCTCCAACTGACCAAGCCACTGCTTCTAGCGTAGTCTATCGTGCGTTATTTCGCAGCTTAGCGTTAGCAGGATTGTTCAAGCGCCAGTCATAGTCGGTGTAGCGAATGCGGATGTCGCCCATTAGCAAATCGCGCTCGGCTTGGTCATCGGCCAGCGCATCGGCATAGCGACGCACATAGGTGCGAAGATCGCCAAAATCCTCTTCATACCAATCGAAGATTCGCGAAAGGTACAGACCTTGTTCGTCGATGCCGTTGTTCGAGCGGTCGCTTAAGAAGGTCTGCATTTGATCTTCAAGTTGTGCGTCTAAGGCGTCGGCAGTGTAGGCTTCGGCGCGCAACTTGGGGCAACTCATGGCAGCGCACACCAACACCGCATGAATCCGAGGCTCGTCAAAGTCGACACGAATCGTGTCATGTTCGATCCAGTCAAGGGTTCGCATCTCGCCCAACAAATCGACAAAATCAAGCTCCCAAGCAGAGTAAAACAAGCCGCCAAGATCACGAATTGACTCATGCTCACCACTGGCAAAGGACGCATAGTTGTCGATAATCAGTTCCAGCGTGAAGGCGTTGTAGGCGTTTATTAAAAACGCCAACTGTTGGTCACGGTTCCATGCGTCGTATTGCTCAACCGAAACGTCGGTTAGCTCTTGTAGGTAGGCGTTCAGTGCAGGTTCGTCGGCTTGCAGGGCCGCGTAATCGACTACCGAACGACGTCCGTCGTCGTAGACAATGACGTGCTTCTGCAGCAGTTCGGTGTAAGCGGCGTGACTGTGGTCAAATGATGCAGCAAATGCTCCACTCATTGGCAAGAGCCACACTAGGGTAATAAGCTTAATCAATTTATTTTTCATAATGATAGCGGCATTGCAATATAGTCAAATGCCCTTCTTCATAGTGATAAACTAAGCGGTGTTCCCGATCAATTCGCCGCGACCAAAAGCCTGATAAACTTCCTTTGAGGGGCTCCGGTTTACCTGTACCCTTAAAAGGAGTACGCATACATTCCTTGATCAGTTTATTAATGGCTTTACGCTTTTTCGGTTGCTGTTCCCATGACAAATAATCTTCCCAGCCATGAGACGTCCAGCTCAACAGGCAGTCATTCTTCTTTGTCATCGATCAGGCCCCGCTGCGAGGCCTTACCTTGCTTAAACTGCTCAATCGATTCGGCTAAACGTGAAGCGTTTACCGGAGAGCTTAGCAAATGAATGGTCTCTTCCATGCTGGTGAAATCTTCCAATGAGAGCATCACGACAGGACGCCCGCGCTGACTCGTAATGACGGTTGGAATATGATCCTCTGCCACCGACTCCATATACCCTTTCAGCGACGCACGAGCCTCGCTATAGGTAATTACTTTGACGGTCATAATACTGCCTCACTTTGTTGTAGAGCAACAATCATTGTACTTAACATTGTACAACCTGGCAAGTTATGACCGTCAATCTTCAGCGCCGCCGCGCGCGCTTGCTGCGTCGCTGCCACCAAATGTAGGTGCCAGTAATGGCTAACAATAAGGGTAGTACGCCGACAAAACTATACCAAATTTTCACGGCGAGACCGCCCCAGGTGCCAAAATGCAAACGACGAAAAGCGTCGAGGGTTTTCATGCCTACGCTCTGCTCGTTCAGGTTATAGGTACTTAGGTAATCACCGCTGAAGGCGTCATAGTTCGACACGCTGCCGTAGTTACTCAGCAACGGATTCGCAGTTGGCGCGCGGCCAAAGACGGTGAACGGTAGCTCAGGTTCGTAGGGGAACAGCAAGTACGTGGGCTTGAAGCCATCGATGCGTTCACGGCTATCCGCTACCAGCGCATCAATGTTCACCTCGTCGCTGTACAAACGCTCGGTCATGATGTGATGCGCTTTGCCGCCGCCATGCTCGGTCCACTCTTCATAAAAAATCAGGCCGTTGTAGTACACGCCGGTAATGCCCAGCACCAGCAGTACCGGTGACGCGAACGTACCCGCCATTTTGTGCAGGTCACTGAATACCACCAGCATACGCTGATTCCAACGCAAGGTGAAAAAGCGCGCCCAAAAACGGCGATACATAATCAAGCCCGACACGCCCATAAACAACAGAAACAGCCCAAGGGTTAAGCCGATCAGTAAGCCCAAATGCTCGGTGGCAAAACTAAAATCGAGCCCTTCAAGGTCGTTCAGTAGCAAGGTGTAATGCAACTCTACCAGCCAATCGGTCAGGTAATGGCTCGGTTCCGTGGGTTGGCTTTGCAGCTCACCGGTGTACGGATTCAAATGCACCTTGTGCCAAATGTCGGTGCCTTCTTTGATGACGAACACGCGGTCGGCTTCGTCGTGCCCAGCTGGGAAGATTTCCCAACTACCGATTTCGTAGGCGGGTAGTTGTTCGTTGACGCTAGCTTTCAAGGTGTCGAGTGGCAAGCGGGGTGCGTCGGACGGCGCTAAAGTTGCCACCTTAGGTAGCAAGACGCTGTCGATTTCTTTTTTGAAAATAAGAATACTTCCGGTCAGGCAAATAAGCAGAAAGGGGATCATAAAAATGATCCCCAGCCAGCCATGCCACTTATGCAGTGTTTTTCGCATGCTCATTTTTGTTTATAAGCCCTTAAAACGCGTACGTTAGATTAGCTGAATAATTACGCTCAGCGCCGTAGTAGCCTTGTGCCCACAATAGGCTGTTCAAGTACTTTTCATCGGTAACGTTGTTAGCATTTACGCTAACGGTTACGGCGTCAGTGAGCTGGTAGCTGGCCATCAGATTTAGCCGACCATAGGCTTCTTGTGTGGTGACAATTGCTTCGCCTGCGTTGGCGTACACATCACTAACGGTCCCCTGCATACGTGAGATTTTGTCTTGCCAGATGTAGGTGGCGCCAAGTTTCAGCTTATCCAAGCTGGCAGGGCGATAGGTCAAAGAACTACGGAATAGGTTTTCTGGGGTGTAGTTCTCGACCAGTTGGTCACCTTCAATAGCGAACGAGGTCAAAGCGACGTTGCCTTGTAATCCAGGGAGAATTTCGCCAGCGAGCTCAACCTCGAAACCTTTGCTTTCAATACCGTCAACGGCGCGGTAGACCGGCTCTGGCACGCCGGTTGCTGGGTTCACTACATCACCTGCGCCCACGCCTAAGTTCTCTTGCTGCACATTAAAGTAGGCGGCGGATAACAGCGCTCCGCCATTGAACAAATCAGCTTTGAAACCCACTTCGCTGTTCTTGCCGGTTAGGGCTGGCAAACGCTCGAAGTTTTCGTCACGCAGGTTTTGCGCCATGAAAGTTTCGGTGTACGAACCATACACGGTTAGGGCGTCAGTCACGGCATAGGTTAGGCCGAAATACGGCACGAATTCGCTTTCGTCGCGCGAATTGTCCACCCCGTAACCCATGCCCTCAGTTTCAAAGCTGTTGTACCGACCACCAGCAAGCACTTTAAAGTCGTCAGTTACTGAGAAGCGACCTTGTAGGTACACCGCTTTTTGCGTGTTCTCGATATCACTGCCGGCTAAACCATCGGTGAACTCAGGGAATGGCGTATTACCGTTCCAGTCTTCGAGCGCTGGCATGGCGGGAAAGCCGTTGCCGGTGTGGAAGTCGTACAAGCTGGTGTCGATGTAGTCCAAACGCGAATAGTTAGCGCCCACTACCAGTTGATGGTCTTGGCCGAAAGCACGGAAGCTGCCACTAACATAGGCATCAAACGTATCTTGTTTGTCGTCCAAGTCGTATTCACTGCCGTAGCCAACTAAGCCCAACCCAGTTTCTGGATCAAGACCCGTAGCAGGGTCTGCCAAGTAAGTGTAGAACAGATGACTATCTTCGTCGGTACGCACGCGATTGTAGGCCATGCGCAGATTCCAACGGTCGCTCAATGCTGTTTCAAGGTCAATGAAACTGCGGCTTTCTTGGACGTTCCACTCCGACCAATCGGCGGCGATGTTAGTGCTGCGATCAAAGTTCGTTGGCGTGCCGTCACCGTAATAAAGCGTTAGGGCGCCCCACAAGTTGCCGTCGGTTTCGCTGTTGGTCTCGCTGTGACCGAAGGTGATCAAGGTGTTGTTGGTTGGCGCATAATCCGCAACGGCATAAAAGACTTGGCTCTCGTTGGCATAACGATCGAGATGCGATTCGCGGTCATCGGCGACGACGACAGTCCGCACGCGGAAGGCATCATTCACGACCGCAGAGTAATCGGCTTCAAGACGTTTGGTGTTCCACGAGCCAATGGTGGCACTCACGTAACCTTGGTTTTCACTTTTTGGCCGCTTACGCACCAAGTTGACCGTCGCTGACGGGCTACCGACACCGGTCATAATGCCGTTCGCGCCATGTACCACTTCGATGCGCTCATACAAAGCCGCGTCGACGCGCCCGTGGGTGTTGTCATTGATTAGCGGTAGCCCTAAGCCGTCAACTTGGAAATTGTTCACTGCGAAACCACGCGAAGTGTAATAAGTACGGTCACTTTCAACTTGCTCGACGTTAATTGTCGCAGAGTTTTCTAGGGCACTGTTGAGGTCATGCAAGGCAAAGTCTTTCAGTTTTTCTGCACTGATCACCGTCACAGTTTGCGGAGTTTCTTTGATGCTGATATCCAGCTTGGACGCGGATTCCTGTTCTTTCGATAAATAGCCACTTTGCTGCTCGCCTTTAATTTCTAGGCGCTCCATGGCTTCCATGGTTTGCATTTCAGCAGCAAAAGCTTGTGGGGCAAGCGCAAGGCTCACAGCTACGGCAACACGAGACAGCATTTTCACAACAAGATCCTCTTCGGCATCGTTAAAATCAAGATGCCGGCGATCTTAATGCAAATGCGAATGGTTCGCAATACCGTTTTTAAAGTTTATAACCATGCTTGCGCAGCGTCGTAGAGTAGTTTTGCGGCTATCAAGTACATGAGCAGGCCTATCAAGGTGTTGATGACGCGCCAAGCTTTAGGCTTGTTGAGCACGCCCGAGAGCTTTTTTGCCACAAACATGAGGCTGTAGAACCAGGTGGCTGAAGCCAGTAGGGCACCAGAGACAAACCAAGGGCGTAAGCTGTCCTCGAGGCTGGCGGTAACGCCACCGACCAGTACGACGGTGTCGATGTACACATGCGGGTTCAAAAAGGTCATAGCAAAGGCCATGCCGAGCGTGGCTTTTAAGCTGGTTTTGGCGGTGTCGTCGTCGGTAACACTTAGTTTGCTGTCACCCACGCGCGCCGCTTTCAAGGCGTTGGTGCCGTACCACAGCAAAAATAACGAACCGGCAACACTCAGCAGCAAACCCCAAATGCTTTCCAGCGCAAATAGCGCGCCAACACCGAACACGCCCGCACCGATCAAAAGAATATCACCGACAAAGCAGACGGTGGCTGCGGCAAACGGATGGTTTTGCGTTAAGCCGGTTTTCAGCAAAAAGGCATTCTGGCTGCCGATGGCCACAATCAGGCCGCCGGAAATCACCGCGCCCATAAAAAACGTGCTTAACAACTCCACTCCGCGCCCCCTTACGTTGACCTTTTTCCGAAACCCTGATGATAATGGAACCCAACAGCTAATTCATTCTTATGGCGGACTTTTTATGGTGGACCTCTTATGACGGCAGCGCCTGCGATCTTTATTTCTGGTGCAGCAGCAGGCATCGGCAAAGCAACGGCGCTGAAGTTTCTGGCTGAAGGTTGGTGTGTCGGCGCTTATGATGTTGACCGTGAGGGATTAGCGGCACTCGCAACAGAGCTTAACGAAGAACAGCGCACGCGGCTCGTCACTGGCGAGTTAGATGTCACTAATAACGAGAGCTGGCAACAGGCACTTACCGACTTTACCTCGCATACCGACGGTAAGCTCAATCTTCTCTTCAACAATGCCGGAATTTTATGTTCGGGGCCGTTCGCCGATAACACTTTAGAAAGTCAGCAGAAGCTCATTGATGTCAACGTACAAGGCGTGCTCGCGGGCAGCTACCTCGCCTTACCCTACCTAAAGCAAGCGGCAACGAGTGAGCACGGCGCGCGAGTCATTAATATGAGTTCCGCGAGTGCAATCTATGGGCAGCCCTCATTGGCAGTGTATTCAACGAGCAAGTTTGCCGTGCGCGGCATCACCGAAGCGCTAGATCTTGAATGGGCGCCGCATAGCGTGAAGGTCATGGATGTGATGCCGTTGTTCGTGCGCACCCGTATGGTCACCAACATGGATGCTGGCAGCGTGAAACGCTTGGGCGTACGCTTAACACCAGAAGACATTGCCGCCACGGTCTACAAAATGGCGCACTACCGCGGCAGCCGCGTGCACTGGCCAGTGGGATTGCAAACCAAGCTGATGTTGGGCGCCAGCAAGCTCTCGCCGAACTGGCTGAAGCGCCTGACGAATCGCTGGCTGACGCGTTAACTGTTAACGTTAATGATTGCCAACATTTTCGGTGGAAACACTACCTGAACCGTCATCGATAATGTCCAGATCACCTGCATTGCGGACGGTGATGCTACCCGAGCCGTCGTCGATGGTCACTTTGCCGGCGACATCGTTGATATAGATACTGCCCGAGCCATCATCGACCATTATGTCACCTTGCACGTCACGAACATCGATGCTTCCAGAACCGTCGTCAATATCGAGATCGCCGCCGATATCCCTCACTTCAAGGCTGCCTGAGCCATCATGAATAGCAACGTCAGCGTCGATGCCGCTAATGCTGATCGAACCCGAGCCGTCATTCACGTCGAGCGCCATCGCTTCGGGCATGTACACCGTTAAATTAATATGCGGACTCGAGTCGCTCCAGCCGCTGCGCGATGCATCGGCCACTAATTCGGCTTGGTCACCGTCTTGCGTCAACGACAACTCAATCTCATCTTTTTCGTTGTAGTAAACCTCGGCAACGACATCGATGACGCTGCGACCTTGTTCACCAACCACCTCAAGACTTCCCGCACCCGCGTCGATTTCGAATCGCGTTAAATCGGCTGCAGCCAGGCTCAGCTCACGCGTCTCATGCTTAAGGTCGTCGTCACCCCAGCCACCTGAACCATTGGCATACACGACACAACCCGTTAATAAACTTGCTGCCGCGACGGCAATAACTGTTAGTTTCATTGTTTAGCTTCCTATTGCTTCTTGTTATCGACAGTTTAGACGCATTTCGCTTAGACGGGGTTTACATGGGCAAAAAAATTGCCGCACAGGTTCTACAACGCTGTGCGGCAATGAGGGAGCAAGCTGCGCACTTCGACGAGGTCGCGCGCAGCGGCTTTTAGCTCTGCTTCGAAGCAATATACTCGTCCACAAATTGCTCAAGAATGTTCAGCGGTACTGGACCATTGGCCAAGATCACGTCATGGAATTCACGAATATCGAATTGCTCGCCAAGGGCTTCTTTGGCTTTCGCACGAAGTTCCAAGATCTTGTTCATGCCGATTTTGTAAGCGGTGGCTTGGCCTGGCATGACAATGTGACGTTCAACCATTTTCACCGCGTCAGCGCGAGCGTTTGGTGTGTTGTTCACGTAATACTCGATACCTTCTTCACGCGTCCATTTCTTCGAGTGGATACCGGTATCGACCACCAAACGGCAAGCACGCCACAGTTCCATCGCTAAGCGGCCAAAGTCTGAGTACGGGTCTTGGTAGAAGCCGATTTCTTTTGGCAACTTCTCTGTGTACAAGCCCCAGCCTTCAGAGTACGCCGTCACACGACCGAACTTACGGAAGTTAGGTACGTTTTCCAGCTCTTGTTGAATGGCAATTTGCATGTGGTGACCCGGAATACCTTCGTGGTAAGCCAAAGCTTCCATTTGGTACGTCGGCATCGACGCCATATCGTACAAGTTGGCGTAGTAAGTACCTGGGCGCGTGCCATCCATTGACGGTTGCTGATAGAACGCTTTACCTGCTGAC
Organism: Pseudidiomarina homiensis; assembly: GCF_003987225.1. Lineage (GTDB taxonomy): Bacteria > Pseudomonadota > Gammaproteobacteria > Enterobacterales > Alteromonadaceae > Pseudidiomarina > Pseudidiomarina homiensis. The sequence goes on along the minus strand of NZ_PIPX01000002.1, from coordinate 152,171 downwards.
TTTTCGCGGAACGGTTCAACCGCTTTCACGATCATGTCTGCTTTTGGCTTGGTTAAGAACAGTTCGTCTAAACGGCCACGCATCACATCGATGATTTCTTTCGCTTCGCTTAGGTAGCGCGCACGACCTTCTTCGGTATCAGGATAGATAAAGTCTTCGTTATTACGCATATGCACGAAGAACTCTTGCAAGGTGCCGTCAAAGCCGACTTTGTTCATGATCACGCGCATTTCGTCATGAATACGAGCCACTTCGCTTAAGCCAATTTCGTGGATTTCGTTGGCGGTTAAATCAGTAGTTGTGGTGCGTTGTAGCGCATTGTTGTAGAACGCTTCGCCGTCAGGGAATTTCCACGCACCGTCTTTGGTGTTGGCTTGCGCTTCAAGATCTTCGACCACGCTAATAAGGTTCTCGTAAGCAGGTTTCACCGACTCCAACATCGCCGTTTGAGCTTGGCTCACCAGTTCATTGTACTGGCTTTCATCGATGTCGAGATTTTCCAGTTTGCCAGTGAAGTCATCCCACAATGCGCTGGCGTCACCGTCATCAAATGGCGCACCGGTAATAATGTTTTTGCTGTCACTGATCACGTACGGATAGACAAATTTCGGCGCAATAATGCCTTTTTCGGCCCGCAACTTAAGGTTTTCACCAAGTTGGTCAAACAACTCTGGCAAGCCGTTCAGACGCGCAATGTAGTCTTCGGCATCTTTCACTTCTTCAATGCCGTGTTGGTTGATCAGCAATGCCGCGACACTGGAGTGCATGCCGAACATTTGGTTCACAGGGTAGTTGTAGTGACGCCATTTGTAGTCGGCAATGCCTTCTTCAAGCTCTTGCTTCATGAGTTTCCAGCTTAACCGAGTTTGCTCATTGAGTTGCGCTGGATCAATCGCTTCCACTTGCGCTAAATGCTCTTTCGCCATGGCAAGGCCTTCAGCATCATGCTGCTCAGACAAATCATCCCACTTGTCTTGATTGTCTTTGATGCCCAAACGGGTTTGGAACATCGGGCTGCGCATAACATTCGCCATGAAGATTTCTTCAAACAGCTGGTTCGCTTTTTCTGACTCAGCAGCAATGACTTCAGCGCTGTAGTTTTCTGGAGCTGTTTGGGCTTGTGCGTTTGGTGACTGGTTCTCTGCTTCGGTGGTGCGCGGTGCTTCTGAACAAGCACTCATGAATAACGCCAGCGATACGGCCGCTGCGACTTTGGCTTTGTACATTTTGACTTCCTCTGGTTCTTATAGTGTTTTCATTGTACTTGCATTGCTGCGAGGTGCGAGCCCGTTTATCAGCTCATTTGCTGCGTTTGTCGCAATCGGCTCATGCTGTGCGCCGAATAAGCTCTCGATTCGACTCACATTTGCGGCGGAATTGCCTTACACTAGCGCCATGACGATTTCGCAAGATAAGAGCACCGTGATTCGACCTTTTCCCCATCTTTGTTGCCCGCTGGACGGCGCGGGTTTAACACTGAACGACAAAACCTGGCGCTGTGAACATGGCCATAGCTTCGATGTCGCGAAGCAAGGCTATGTAAATTTGCTACCGGTGCAGAAGAAGCGCTCGAAAGACCCGGGCGATAGCAAAGCAATGGTACAGGCTCGTGCACGCTTTTTAGCCGAAGGTTTTTATGCGCCTTTGGCTGAAGCTTTAGCGGCGGCGGTGTTGACGCAACCCGTCGGAGCATTGCTTGATGCCGGCTGCGGTGAAGGTTACTACCTGCGCCACGTGCTTGATGCGGCCAATGCCCGCGATGTGGCCTGTAAAGCGGCCGCGTTAGATATTTCCAAATGGGCCGTGCAAGCCGCCGCCAAGCGCGATCCTCGCGTGTCGTGGTTAGTCGCGTCGAATAGCAGTATTCCGGTCCCCGATCACAGTATCGACACCTTATTGTGCGTATTTGGATTTCCGGTCGAAAGCGAGTTTAGCCGCGTGCTTAGTGCTGACGGTCGGCTCATTATGGTCGACCCCGCACCGAGTCACTTGCATCAGCTTAAGCAGGTGATTTACGACGAGGTGAAGGAAAAGCCTTCAAATTTACCGGTATCCGACACCTGGACACTGGTCTCTGAAGAGCGCGTCACGTTTGGCGTCGAACTACCTTCTCGTGAACTGATTCACGATTTGCTAGCCATGACGCCACACTTGTACCGCGCTTCAAGCGCTGGTCGCGCCCGCGCCGAAGCGTTGACGTCGCTCACGGTCACCGTTGATATTTGGCTGCGAGCGTTTACGCCTAATGTATAATTTTCCCCATTTTCTATACATATAGTGATTTTCATCTATACTTAATTCTATTCTTTATATATTTGATTCTGCACAAGTCTAAAAGACAAGGATTTCTATACAGATGACACCTTCAAAACTCCCTCTCCACGATATCGAGCGCTGGGAAACACGCAGAGTACTAAAGAAGGCTGCCGAAGCTCACCGCTATCTCGCTGAGCTTAAGGGTATTGCGGCCAGCATTCCAAACGAAGCGATACTCATCAATACCTTATCGCTGCAGGAAGCTAAGGACAGCTCCGAAGTCGAAAATATCGTGACAACCCACGACGAACTTTATAAAGCTAACCTCTTCGAAGATGCGATGGTTAACCCTGCCACAAAAGAGGTTCAAGACTATGCTATTGCCCTCAAACAAGCATTCGCAGCGGTTCGTCAGACTAAAACCATTCGACTTCACGATATTTTGGCTGTACAGAAACGGCTCGAACACAATAATGCAGGCCTACGTAAGTTGCCTGGCACTGAGCTCAAGAACGTAACCACAGGAGAGGTTGTTTATACACCACCACAGAGTGCTAACGATGTTGCGTCTTTGATGGATAACCTGGTTCATTACATTAACGATGATGACCTTTGTGACGCTGATCCGCTAGTCAAGATGGCAATTATTCACCATCAATTCGAAAGCATACATCCGTTTTACGATGGCAACGGACGTACTGGACGCATCATCAACATTTTGTACCTTGTTGCCAAAGATTTGCTAAATCTACCCGTCTTATATTTGAGCCGTTATGTGACGCGCCGCAAAGCCGATTACTATAAACAATTACAGGATGTTCGGGATACAGGAAACTGGGAGCCTTGGCTACTATTTGTACTTGATGGCGTCGTAGATACCGCTCGAAATACCATTCGCTTAATTGCGGACATAAAAGTTCTAATGGCTGACGTAAAACATCGCATGCGCGATCAATTACCAAAAATCTATCGCCAAGATTTACTTAATAACCTGTTTCACCATCCCTATACGAAAATTGATTTTGTGATTGAAGAACTAGGCGTTACTCGGATCACAGCGACTAAATATCTGGATCAGCTTGTCGAACATGGCTTTTTAGAAAAGCAACGCATCGGCCGAGCAAATTATTATATAAACAGCCCATTATATGAGCTTTTGATTAGACGGGCTTAACCCTCAGGACGCAAGTCACCGTGCAAGAATTTCACCACAAATACCACCTTGCCATAGGTTTCAAATGACCATTTGATGCAGTCGTTGAGTGCCCGCATTACCGCATCGTAGTCGCCAAACACCTGCGTGCTTAGTGTGTTCGTGATCACTTTCACATCGTCGTGAGCACTTAATTGCGCGTTGAGCTTTTCGATAAAACCTTTGATAGGTTCAATGTAATTATCGGCTAAAGGATACTTACTAATATCGATAGTTAATTTCATGGGTTCGTTACCTCATTAAGTTCTGGGTCGAGTAGGTTTTCATTGCGCAAAAATAGAATTAAGATGGCTCACGAGTATTGTACTCGCTGAATACTATTTTTTGAGGACCCGATTCGTTCACATGGATATTATCACTATTATTGTCCTCACGGGCCTGACCAATTTCACCTTTGGCTTTTACAGTTGGCAGCAGATCAGCAACCCTGAATCTCACTATGCTTGTAAAGCCTTCGCGCTTGCGCAGCTGATTAAAGCCGTCTCATTTATTCTTTATGCCATTGCCTTGTATCAGGGCCACGACCATCTACGCCTGATTGCAAACTTATTGATTTTTATCGGCTGCTGGGCTGAGGTCCGCTCCTATAATCAGTTGGCCTCTGCTGGCCTAAAGAGTGGCTTTTTATGGGCCGGTGCCATCGTTTCATGTAGTGTTTTCACCTGGTTCCATTTCACCAGCGGCGATGGCCCTAATAACACCATGATCGTGACCTCATCCGTGTTATTGGTGTTGCCGTTTAGCGCTAGCGTTTATGCGCTTTACCAACTGCTGAAACAGCATCCTGCGAGCGTATTCCCGCGCGTGCTGTTGATCGTCAACGCCATGATTGGGCTGTTCTGCCTCATTCGGGCGCCGCTCGCCGCTAGCGATGCAGCGTTTATTATGACGCGGCCGATGCTAGTCAATCAGGCCTTTATGTTTGCGACATTTATTCTTGGCTTAGGTAACGGCATCGGGTTTATCGGTTTCTTGAAAGAGCGCTCTGATGAACGACTGCGTGTGCGCGCCAATATTGATTACCTGACCGGCATCTACAACCGACACTATTTTGAGCAACTTGCCGAGGCACGCATTCAGACAGGTGAGGACTTCACCCTGTACTTTCTCGACATCGACAAGTTCAAAGCCGTTAACGACCGCTATGGGCATGCCACTGGTGACGAAGTGCTACGTTTATTTGGCAAACTCTTGCGTGACCAGCAAGAGCGTCATAATGGCCTCGTTGGCCGCCTCGGTGGCGAAGAGTTCGGTATTTTATTGCAAGGCCACAACAGCGCCAGCCACGACGCCATCATTCAGCAACTGCGGCAAGATTTTGCCGACTTAACCGACAACAAACTCGGCCAGCCCATGTCGTTCAGCCTCGGCGCCTGCTCCTCGTGCGACGCAAGCTCCCTGCACGACATCATGCACAACGCCGACCTGCTGCTCTACGACGCCAAACACCAACTTGGTAGCCGGTAGTTCTACTACGGGCCAAACCCGAACGATAACAACTAAGAACCCCCATAATGACCCTAGAAGATCCCCATTTATTAAATGCTTTTGACAAACTCTGCCATGACTACAAAGCCAATATGATGCGCTTTCGCCCATGTAAACCTGGTGGGGAAATGTTGGAAGCTAATTTAGTTTTCAGCTTTATCATGGCCTTTAAAGAGCTTTATCCAGACGCTTTTTGGGCTGTTGAAGTTCCTTTCGAAAGCACTGAAACGAACTCGCACAACAATCACCTTGATGCACTCATTTTTATCGATGGCACGCTCTATCTGATAGAAGCTAAGCGTGATTATGCGACCCAAGACCAGCTCAACTTAATGCGAGATGATCTTGCACGTATTGAGTCGCCCCGTCTAGCAACGTCCCTGCAAAAGATGATCCATAGAGACGTCTACGACAACCCGCTAAGCGAAGTAGACAAAGTCATCGGCGTGTTACTGGCGGATACCTGGCAAAACTCGAATCGAAACGCATGGCGTTCAGGTGTCTATAACGGTGAAACACAGGACTGGCTCCCCAAACATCGCACCATGAGTGATTTAGGCATTTATGCTCAAGGCGCCAGAACGCCTTACACACTTATGGCGGCGCACACCGACAACTTAACTCAGTCACTTGAAACCATCCGAGGTATCCGAGGTAAGAACGTTGAGCATTAACACTAGCGATGTTTACGATGACTTTATTGCGGTGATGGAAGGCAAAGCGCTACCGAACCTCAAATCAACGTTTCAAAACGTTATCACTTCACTTAAAGCAGCTCGGCTACCGTTTTGGCTTTGTGGTGAGTTTTGTTATTTCGATTATATCGAACCAAGAATGTCTTCAGAGTTTGATCTGCTGGTCTGTAGTTCCGAAGAATCGCTCATTCATGCGATGCCTTGGCTGACCTATGACGAGCAACTCGACTGTTACAGTCACTCCAGTCATTACGATAGCCAGTGGCCCTATACCTTTCGCATTTTTAGATGTGACGCTGATAGCGAACTGATACCTGAAAAGGCCGACGTAACCACCGCATTTGGGCTCTCAGGTTTGCCACTCTTACCTATCGATAACTGGGTGCTACACGAGAAAATGCGCTTAGATACCAATTTAACGGGAAGCGAGCACTCGTTACTTCGCGCTTACTTTGGCGCCATCTTTGAAAAGGGAATCACGCTATCCGAGAGCTCCACGAAAACGATTATGGATGAGCTCAACTTGAGCTACGAAGATGATAGCATAGCGCAATTCCGCTCAGGCCTTAGTTGGGCCGAGGTGCAAGCCTTGAAGTTAAAGAACCGAGGCTGAATTTGCGGGGGGTTGGGGTTGTACCCGCACTAGAAGTGCGGGCTACTTTGTTTGTCATTCGATGTTTTGGATCTGCTCGCGCATCTGTTCGATCAGCACCTTCAGTTCAACGGCGGCGTTGGTGATGTCGGTGTTGATGGACTTGGAGCCGAGGGTGTTCGCTTCGCGGTTGAACTCTTGCATCATGAAGTCGAGGCGACGGCCGCAGGCACCGCCTTTGCGCAGGATTTTGCGGGTTTCGACAACGTGGGTGTCGAGGCGGTCGAGTTCTTCGGCGACGTCGGTTTTTTGCGCCAGCATGACCATTTCTGATTCTAGGCGCTGAGGGTCGAGTTCGACTTTTGCATCGGCTAAGCGAGTGAGTAAGCGCTCACGTTGCCACTCGAGCACTTCTGGCATGCGCTTGCGTACTACCGATACTTGTTCTGACACGCCTTCCAAGCGCTCTTCAATCAAGCGCTCCAAGGCTTTACCTTCGCTCTGACGATTGCCAACAAACTCGGCAACGGCCGCATCAAAAGCGGCAACGACATCATTCTGCATGGCGTCCATGTCGGCTTCGTCTTGGGCAACAACGCCTGGCCAACGTAAAACATCAATAGGGTTTAAGTAAGACGATGCACTCTGATTCGCAATCCAGTTCGCACTTGAAATCACGCTCTTCGCCAACTCTTCATTCAGTTGTAACGCACCTTCGGCTTGCTCATTGAAGCTCACGCGCAGATTTGATTCGACTTTACCGCGCTGCAGTTGCTTGCGCAGCTTTTCGCGTAGCATGTTCTCCATGCCACGGAACTGCTCCGGCATACGGAAGTAGGTTTCTAAAAAGCGCTGATTTACCGAACGCAGTTCCCACGTCACGGTGCCCCACTCGGCTTTGTGTTCGTGGCGCGCGTAACCGGTCATACTCTGAATCATAATAGTGCTCTCTTAACTTGAATTGCCGCTAGTTTAGCATTGTTTTGCATCGCGCAAAATTCCAACATCGGGAACATTGCACTGGCGACAGAATTTCAGATTCACATCTGATATAATCGCCGCCCATAAATTCGCCTAAGCCTAAAGTAAAAGGAGCCAGCCATGCGTCCAAGTGGTCGTACTGCCCAACAGATTCGTCCGGTGACGATTACCCGTAATTACACGCGTCACGCGGAAGGTTCGGTGTTGATTGAATTCGGTGACACCAAAGTATTGTGCACGGCGAGTGTTGATCGCAATGTGCCGCGCTTCTTGAAAGGTAAAGGGCAAGGCTGGGTGACGGCTGAATACGGTATGTTGCCGCGCTCAACCCACAGCCGCATGGACCGCGAAGCGGCACGTGGTAAGCAAGGTGGCCGCACCGTTGAAATTCAGCGTCTGATTGGCCGCTCATTACGTGCTTGTGTGGACTTGGCAGCGTTAGGTGAGAACACCATCACCATCGACTGTGACGTTTTGCAGGCCGACGGCGGTACTCGCACGGCTTCTATCACGGGTGCTTGTGTGGCGCTGGTCGACGCGTTGAACTGGATGCGCAAGCAAGGCTTAGTTAAAACCAATCCGTTGAAAGGTTTGGTGGCAGCAATTTCGGTCGGTATCTACGACGGTCATGCGGTGGCTGACCTTGATTACCCTGAAGACTCGAAAGCTGAAACCGACATGAACGTGGTCATGACCGAAGCAGGCAAGCTCATTGAAGTGCAAGGCACCGCCGAAGGCGAACCGTTCTCGTTCGAAGAAATGAACGAAATGCTTGGTCTCGCGCGCCACGCCATCCGCGAACTCATGGACCTGCAAAAGCAAGCATTGGCCTAAATACGTAGCCCGCAGTTCTACTGCGGGGGATCGTGACCTAACAAATTTGCATTGATTATGTTGGGAGTTTTCCCCGTACTAGAAGTACGGGCTACCTAAAACTGGAAAATTATAGCTCGTCGTCTACGCTTCTTTGCTGATGGAAACCGAAGAACAAAAAAGGACGAGCTATGAAATTCCTCTCTCTTCTCGCGTTTGTTTTAACGCTCACCGCCACCACCACTAACGCTAGCGAACCTTACGTGGTGCAAGTAAATGCCCATGATTATCGCTTCGAGATGCCGTCGCAGATGAAGTCGGGCTGGGTCACCTTTGACTTTCACAACAAAGGCAACGAAATGCATGTTGCCATTCTTGGTAAGCGGCCTGATGACGTGGACCTTGCGACGTTTAAAGAAGCCATTAAGAACCTAACCGAAATTCCATTTGAAAGCCACGGTGGTCCAGGTTTACACTCACCTGGGCATGCGAGTAAGACAACAATTAACCTGCCTCCCGGCGACTACGTATTGCTATGTGGTACTCGCAACGCGAGTGGTCAGTCACACTTTCGCTTAGGTATGGTGCATTATTTTGTCGTTACTGATGAACCGAATAACGCACCCGAGCCTAACGCCGACATGACTATGACCTTGTCGATGTATGATGTTGCAACCGACGCACCGCTGAAACCAGGCGTGAACACCATTCGTATCGAAAACCAAACCGGCTATTACGGCGATGCCCACTTGGTCTCGCTAAACGGGGATGCATCGTTAGCGACTGCAAGGCAGTATCTTGAGAGTTTGAAAGAGCCTGCGCCGCCCCATTTTATTGGCGGCATTGAACAGGGGAACCCTGAAATTATCCAATACCTCACCGTTGATCTCGAAGCTGGTAAATACGGCTGGATATCACATGAGGCCGCTGGATACGGTATCAATGAGACCTTCGAAGTCACAACGCAATCTGAATCGGAAGGTATTGCCTTCGACGAAATTGAAAACGAAATGATACTAGAATTCTCTGAAACGGGGCTAGATGGGCCCGAGTCTATTCCTGCGGGCCGTGTTCAGGTCATCAACAACACCCTTGATGAGCGCATGCATGCAGTCGCCATTTTCCGCCTGCACGAAGGCAAACGAGCAACTGAAGCGCGCGATTTTTTGGTCGGCCAAATAACCAATTTCGAGCAGGGAAAACTAAACATGAACGAAGGGCTTGATCGTCCCTTCCACGATTACCAGTTGTTTTTGCCGATCCATAACCCGGACAATGAGGTGAGTGTCACCTTAACGCCGGGTGAGTATGCGTTGATGTGTGTCGGTAAACTTGGTACTGACGAAGCGCATCACCAACACGGTGGCCTGCACACCTTTACCGTCACCGAGTAAAACCGAGAACACCGTTACTCGAGATTTGTTATAATGCCGCATGTATCCTGTAGCCCGCAGTTCTACTGCGGGGAGAACTTGACCCGTACTAGAAGTACGGGCTACGAAAAATCCAAGGCACTATATGAAACAGTATCAAAAAGACTTTATCAGCTTCGCCATCGACCGTGGCGTGCTCAAATTTGGTGAGTTCACCTTAAAATCGGGGCGCACGAGCCCGTATTTCTTCAATGCTGGCCTGTTTAACCATGGTGCTGACCTCGCCAAGCTTGGGCGTTTTTATGCCGCGGCATTACAAGACAGCGGCGTTGACTACGATGTGCTGTTTGGTCCAGCGTACAAGGGCATTCCGATTGCTACGGCGGCCGCCATCGCGCTGTTCGACACCTATCAAAAAGACGTGCCTTACTGCTTCAACCGCAAAGAAAAGAAAGATCACGGTGAAGGCGGCAACCTCGTAGGTTCACCATTGCAAGGCAAAATCATGCTGGTCGATGACGTCATCACTGCGGGCACAGCGATTCGTGAATCGATGGACATTGTGCAGGCCAATAACGCTGAGCTTGCAGGGGTGCTCATTGCGCTCGACCGCCAAGAAAAGGGTCAAGGCGAGCTAAGTGCCATTCAAGAAGTCGAACAAGACTTCGGCACCAAAGTCGTCAGCATCGTCAAACTGAATGACGTGATTGAATACTTAAAAGACAGCCCCGAGCTGGCTGACCATCTCGAGGCTGTACAGGCTTATCGGGAACAGTACGGCGTAGCGTAAAAGCCACGCCATTCAACTATTTAAAAGCTCTCGGACGGCGCGTATTGCATGCCAATGCGCGCATTTTGCACCTGACATTCAGCGCCCGCTTTCTGCGTTTTCACGTCGTCACCGCCAATCAACGTCATGGTAAATTGCTCCCATTTCACTTCGATACTATCGCGGTCACGACACAATAAGCGCAGCGAATCATACAAGCCACGGCTGGCGATAAAGTTTGTCGTGGGCTCAACCTGCACCACTTCAGCGTTCTCAGCAAAAGTCACAGCGCTGACATCGCTGCCACTAAACGTGCCACTCGAACCAGCCATGAGATAATGGAAGGTCGCAGCGACTGCGCGTTCATTTTGTTGCGCGCCGGCAGCGAAAAACACCCCACGCTCACCTGCGACTTTGAAGTCACCGGAACGCAAGCTCACCAGCAGCGCAGTTTCGGCATCGATACCGACCGCCAATGGTACACGGTTGGTCGCCGCAACACGCAGTAAGCGGCCATGGTTACCTTCAACACCCATGCGCGTGTCCAGTGAACCCCAACGGAACAAGCCTGCACCACCGATCGGATGATAGGTAGCACTATTCTCGTTCAAATCACGCGGACAGGTATCGTCTTTGTGACATCCTAAGCCCGGCAAGCGTGTCGCATGCACGCCGTCCTTCAACGCTTCGCGACTACTACCGCCAGCGACCATCGCTTGGCTGGTCATGACATTAGCGGCCTTGCCTGCCGCAGCGACCACCAGCTTCGCTTCGGCCACGCGTTCAGCGATACCAACGGCTAAAGCATTCGGTTCGTTCAATGCGGTGACCAGCAATGGACGTAATAAATCAGGATTACCATCGGCGAAGAACAAAACGTCGGCATTACGGATTTGCGTCAGCGCATCACCCGCCTGACAAAACGCGACTTGGCGAGCGTGCAAATCTGCATGCACCACGTCACGACGAAACGCGCTCATTTCACTAGCGCGATAATCAGCAAGGCTTTCACATGCCTGCGCCTCACGCGCAGCTGCAACGGCTACGTCGATTGGCAACCAAGAAGCATCGGCGCCAGCGCCAGCAAAAGCTTGTAAGTAATAATTCACTAAATCGAGGCTATCCCGCTGTGCAGCGGTTACCACCAACACGTGGGGTGTTTCATCACCACTCACCTGCTGGGCTTGCGACAAAATTTGTCGCATGTAATCAATGTTCACTTGGCTCTTGGTCGCAGTAAGATTAACGCCAAAATCCGCATCGCGCGGCACCGGCATTTCCAAATGATCGATGATTAAATTCCAGTCACGCTCCGACAATTGCTGATACAAGTACTGCGTCGCTCGACGTGTAAACTCTTCGGTAAACGAACGCTCAGAGATGACATCTTGCTTGAGGCGGTCACGCAGTAAATCGATTGCCTCTTTCAGATCATCACGGGTATCATGGCGCAATGGTGACCAATTGGCATCATCGAGCAATGCTTCCACGTAAGGGCCGCTCAAATTCACATAGCGGTCGTAACGCATGCTATCACGATCGATCCAATCAGTATCGCTGCAACGCTGCCACGCCATACTCGAGCAGACTTCCAAAGCGTCGCCAAGCAACACTAATGGGTAAAAGTCCTGCTGCTCTGGTTCCTGTGCATCACTTGCAGGCGACCACGTTAATGCTGCTAGCAGTGCCGTGGCATAGGTGAATAAGGTTTTGCGCATGTAGTTACTCCTCATGGACGCCTCATGGACGTGCGTTCACGCCATCAATAATGGCGCACAGTGTAACACCTTTTTTTGCCGAACCGAGGTGCTATACTGCAAGGCTAATTTCGTCATACTTTTTTCGACCCCGTTTGAGGCGCAGAAGTTGCATCCAATTTTCAGCTCTTGGTCTATTAAAACGTTGAGTATCGGGCTTGGTCTTGTGATCATGACCGCGCTGAGTTCACTCCCTGTCCGAGCGAATGAGCAGCCACAAGAGCTGGTGTTTCGCATGCCTGATCCGTCACCGATCACCGAGTTCGCAGTGTCGTTGATCACTGAGGTCTATGCCGAACTTGGAATTGAAATCCGTTTTGTCGAAATGCCGCGCGACCGCAGTCTCACCGAAGCCAATAAAGGCACTATTTCCGGTGAGTTAGGTCGTCTGCCACAAATTGGTGAAGAATACGGTAACTTGGTACGGGTTAACTTTCCGCTCTTCGACTCGCGCGTCGTTCTCGTTGCCGATCGCCGCGAGTGCGGTCTTTGTAACTTTGCCTCAATTGAAAGTTATGCGTACATCGGTGGCACCCAATCGGTCGAACATGTCATTGGTCAGCAAACCGTCGATAAGCCGAGCATCAAAGCGGTAAGTTTTGAGCAACTTGAAATGCTCTACGAGAATAATCGTGTACAAGCGGTTGTTGTTAATGATTTTGAAGCGCGACAACTACGCTCGATTAATGACCCACACACAATTATCGTTCCCTATACCCGCAACACGGGCTACCACTTCTTATATAAAGATTTCGCCGATTTGGTTCCCAAAGTAGAGGCCATTTTAAGTCGTATGGCTGCTAATGGTCGCATCAGCGCCATCGCGCAGGCGACTGGCGCAGAGATGTTGGCACCACAAATCATCGAGAATGGCCAACAGTTTGGCCAAATCAGTATTGCTGCGGGGCTTGTTCCGGACTACACCGACCTTAATGGCCGTGGTGAGTATTGGCAGCTATTAAGCAAGATCATGGCGCCGGTTACCGACGATCTTGAACTCCTCACCAATAGCCTAGCGCGAGCGTATCGCGGTTATGTTGACGAACGCTTCGATGCCTTTATTGGTGCCTATACAGTATTTGTGCCCGAGCATTCCATCGCATCGCGTAATCACATTGATTTTGACCAAGGCTTGTATCTGTTCACCCATGACGAGGCAACCTCGACAGCTCTTCGAGCCGGTGAACACCCGCGTCCGATTTGCCACATCGAAAGCTACATGTACAATTATTTGTTTCCGGATTCGACCACTTTTTACGCTGCAGACAACCATCTCGACTGCTTTGCCATGCTGGATATGGGCCGCGTCGCCGGTGTGATTGGCAGCCACAATCAAGCACCCGAATGGGGTGAAACGCCGTATGTGCGAACGCAAATTCGTGACCCTTTGCCAATCCACGTTTTGTTTCGCAATAACCCCCGCGGTTATCGCATCCGGGACTGGTTCGATCGCGAGCTTCGTCGCTTAGTCGAAAGTGGAGAAATCCGCGAGGTCTACAGCGAAGAAGTACTTAAGCGCAGTAAGTTTCACCTGAACATGCCCCCAATCTCACAGTCGCAAGGACCGCAATAGATGTTTCATATTGCTCTACATAACCCAGTAATGCCGGCGAACACTGGAAATATTATTCGTCTGAGTGCGAATAACGGCTGCCAGCTCCATTTGATTGAACCGCTTGGCTTTGACTTTGAAGAGAAAAAGCTACGCCGCGCTGGGTTGGACTATCATGATTTAAGCAATGTTGCGCGCTATCCCGACTTTGCCTCGTTCGCTCAAGCTATGGGCGATCGGAAGATTTTTGCCTGTACGACCAAAGGCAGCAGCAGTTATACGTCGGTAAGTTACCCAAGCGATTGTGTGCTCTTGTTTGGCTCCGAGACCAGCGGACTCCCGGATGACGTTTTAAATCAGTTCGCTGCCGAGCAGCGGATCCGCATTCCGATGATGCCTAACAATCGTTCGCTCAACCTTGCCAATGCGGTTGCCATTATTAGCTACGAAGCGTGGCGCCAGCATGACTTTGTTGGGAGTGCATAAGTGGCAACAAAAGGGGCAACTCAGCGTGATTATGGCTTCTGGGTCAAACTGGCAACCCGTGCATCAGTAACTGTTGCCTTCACGCTCATTATCGTGAAACTGTGGGCTTGGATCGCCACCGACGCGGCCAGCATGCTAGCGTCAGCGACCGACTCGATGTTGGACGGCTTAGCCTCCTTGTTTACGTTTTTCTCAGTGCGTTACGCGCTGCAACCCGCCGACCGTGAACATCGTTTCGGTCATGGCAAAGCTGAATCACTTGCGGCGTTGGTGCAATCGGCGCTGATCACCGGCTCGGCGATGCTGTTGTTGGTGCACAGTGCCCAGCAATTGTGGCAAGGGAGCCAGGTGCAACAGGCCGGCCTCGGGGTTTATGTCTCACTGTTTGCCATTGCCCTCACGCTCGGACTCGTGCTATTGCAACGCGTTGCCATCCGCAACACAGGCTCCAAAGCCATCGCCGCCGACCATCTGCATTTTCAGTCGGATTTACTGTTAAATAGCGCGGTCATTGCCGCTTTACTACTTAGTGCCTATGGCTGGTACTGGGCCGACAGTGTGTTCGCCATTGTGATTGCCATTTACCTAGCGTACGGCGCAATTCGAATCGGCTGGGAGGCATTTCAAGGTTTGATGGATCGTGAACTTCCAGAGGAAGACAAAGCGCAGATTGTTGCCGTGTTGCGTTCGACCAAAGGTATTCATGGTTGGCATGACTTGCGCACCCGGGCATCCGGGCCAACGCGCTTCATTCAGTGCCATGTGGAGCTGCAAGACGAGCTCTCACTAAAAGCGGCACATGACATTGCCGATGGCGCCGAACAAAGGTTACGCGAGCTGTTTCCAGATACTGATGTGATTATTCACATGGACCCACTGTCAGCGGTGCCGCAATCTAGCGCTGCAGACCCTGAAACCAATCCAGCGTCTGCTGTAACGTCGGCTGACGATACGCATCGGCCTCAATAAACAGTTCGTGCCGCGCCTCGGCGATGGTGGCTAAGCGGCTGTGCGGATGCGAAAGCGCACAAACGAACTCAGCTTGGCCACGTGGGTCAACCACCGTATCGCCACCCGCTTGCAGCACCAGCACCGGAATATGGATGTCACCGGCCTCAGCAATCGCGCGGCGGCTGGCCGATAACGCTTGCGATACCCAACGAAAACTCGGTCCGCCGAGCTGCACTTCAGGGTGTTGTCGGTACAATTGTCGGAACGTTTGATAACGGGCTAAGCTATGGCTCAATTCGTTTTGCGCAAATGGCACTTCAACGTAGCCGCCAGTGCCAATAAGAAACCACGGACGGTGCGGCGTTATGAGTTGATTCAAAAATGCGCCAGCGTGGGCAAAACCTTTCGCTAACCAATGCGGCAGTCGGCCAGTCTGAATACCAAACATCGGCGAACACAAGACTGCACTTTTGACTTTGTGCGGGTAACGCGCCAAATAGAGTGCCGCAATTGCGCCACCCATCGAATGCGCCACAAGGTGCAGCGGAAGCTCGCGTCCATAATGGTCAACCATCGCTGCTTCACTCGCGCGGGTGAAAGCCGCAAAATCATCAACAAAGTCATCAAAACGATCCACATGCCCGTTATGGTGGTTGTCGCTCAGGCGATCTGAATAACCTTGCCCACGGTGGTCAATGATCGCCGTCGCATAGCCCAGCTGGGCCAGCTCCCACACCAATTCCGGATACTTGATTGCCCCCTCAATACGGCCAGGGCTGAGCAGCACTAGTCCTTTGGCCTGCTCAGGAAAAACTAAGAAATAACGTAAGGTCACATTATGCGGACGCGCCAATTCAAACATCTGTGCATGCGCACGCCAGAAGGGCATGATGGTGTCATTAAAAAACGCCTGCCAAGCCGACTTATCATTGTCGCTCGGTTTAACTGCCAACACTTGTCGGTTGTCTGTTTCTGGCACCTATGTGCTCCTTGTTAGCGTGACTGCAACTTCCAGTCCACCGTCAGGGTGATTGCGCGCATCAACATAGCCCCCGAGCACCGCCGCAGCGCGTAAGCTCAGTGCCATTCCTAGTCCCACCCCGGCTTTGTGATTGCGTGATGGATCGGCACGATAAAAAGGCGTAAACAACTGTTCTAGCTGGTCTTCAGGGACGCCTTGTCCGTGGTCACGAACAAACACAGTGTAACTTTCTGGCAGCGCCTGACAACTGATTTCGATCGCATCATCGGTGTACTGCAGAGCGTTACGAATAAGATTTTCAAGCACCAAGCGTAACAACTCAGGATCACTGTCGATCACCGGCCAATCGTCACTGTCATGCACTTGCAAACGCTGGCCGTGCTGTGGATCAACATAGCCAAGGTCTTTGACCAATTGTGACACCAACTCACGCACATCAACGGCTTCAGTTTGCAAATTCACCAAGCCATTTTCGAGACGTGACAACGACAGAATGCGTTCAATGATCGTACTCAGGCGCTCTAAATCGCGGCCCAACTGCCCCAAGTGCTGCTCGCGGTCGGTGCCATCGTCGTCATCTTGGCTTAGCATCAGCGCCACTTGCATGCGCGCCAACGGCGAACGCAGTTCGTGCGATACATCGGAAAGTAAGCGCCGTTGCGCATCACGGGAAACCGCCAGATCATGCGCAGTGGTCGCCAATGCCCGTGCCAGCTCGCCGAGTTCGTCGTTACGCTTTGGCAAGCGTTTTAGTTCGGGTTTTTCGCTACCTTTGGCAATTTCGCGGGTCGCATGCGTCAGACGCCGCAGCGGCATTACCAGCCAAGCACCCAAGAGAATTGCGATCGCTAAGCTACCGATAAGTAGGGCCAAGGTTTGCACGCGCTGGGTTTGCTGTTCCGACACGACTTGCTGTTCGCGTTCCTCGGCAGTGATCGGGCGAGTCACTAACAAACTATAGCCATCGAGCTTAAAGGGGCCAATCAGCATACGATTGCCAATCGGAATTTGTTGCGGTTTATCCGCCTCGAGCTGGGAAAGTAGCAGGCGGCGGTGCGAGGCACTCAGCGAGCGATCCAATTGCAGACGTTCTTGGCCACTGGGTGCTAGACTCGCTGCCACACGATAATCGCCAGCTAACAACCGCCCAGGCGTGAGCGAGCGAAAGGTATTGACGTCGGAGAGCAGTGGTGCCAGTGAAGATTGCACCGCCTCCGGTACCGGTGACGGTGCAATGGGTTTACTGAACCATAGCGCAAGCAGGTAACCACTGCTCGCCACTGCGAACAACAGCACCCAAAACAGGAACAGCAGTCGCAGCGAAAGCGAGTGATACCAACGCATCAGTCGACCTTAAGCGAACTGAATAATGCGATAACCACGGCCACGCACGGTTTGGATGCGCTCCGGGTCGGTCGGTAATTTCTTACGTATATTGCTGATATGCACGTCGAGGCTACGGTCAAAAGGCGCTAACGAACGCCCTAGTGCAGCAACCGATAGTGCATCTTTGCTAACCACTTCGCCATGCGCACGAACCAAGGTTCTGAGAATGTCGAACTCGGTCGGTGTCAGATCCAATTGCGTGTCATCGCAACGTGCTTCATTTTGCGACGGATCAATTACGAAACCAGCGTATTCGCTCTTTTCCGGACGGACACTGGTATGTGGGGTGCGGCGCAGCAACGCCTTCACCCGCGCCACCAGTTCTTTCGGATAGAACGGCTTCGGCAGATAATCGTCAGCCCCTAGCTCGAGACCAGCAACGCGGTCGTCGTCGTCACCACGAGCGGTTAACATCAGCACTGGCGTGTTGCGTGCTTGTTGACGCAACCGTTGCAGCAGTTGAAAACCATCAATTCCTGGCAACATAACATCGAGCAAAATGAGGTCATAAGACCCACTTAATGCGCGCTCCAGCCCCGCCTCGCCATCGGCAGCAAGGGTCAGTTGAAAGCCTTCCTTGGTGAGAATTTGCTCTAACATACTGCTTAGTTCAGCATCGTCGTCAACAAGTAATAATTTGCTCATAAGTTACCCTGTGTTGTTATTGTAGCTCTTTACAGACTAAGCATTATGTAAAGACACATCTAAATAGATAGTCCATTTACGCATCTTTTACGAAGCTTTTTAGCTTCCGCGCAAGGGTGTTGCGCCCCCACCCAAGTTTTTCTGCAGCGCGTTGCTTGTGTCCGTCGGTACTCGCCAATGCGGCTTCGATAGCAATACGTTCTAATTCGTCAATCAGCTCATTGAGAATGTCCGTTTCGTGACCTGCTAAGCGTCGCTCAAGATCACGTCGTAACGCAATCTGCCAACTGTTAGTGTTTGGTGTTGCAGAGGCGTTGTCTGTGGACTGCTCGAGATCACTCGGTAGGTCAACCACATCCACTCGCCGGCCAGGCGCCATGACTGTTAGCCAACGACAGGTGTTCTCGAGTTGCCGCACGTTGCCGGGCCACGCGGCCGCTTGTAATTTTTGCAGTGCCGCCGCTGTGAGTTGTTTAGGTTCAGCGTTAAGTTCAGTCGCCGCTTTGGCAAGAAAATGCTCGGCCAATTGCGGAATATCACTGCGACGCTCCGCTAAGGTAGGCAACTGCAAGCGAATAACATTCAAACGATGAAACAAGTCTTCGCGGAACTCTTTTTCTTGCACCCTTTGCTCAAGTTGCTGGTGTGTTGCGGCAATAATGCGTACGTTCACTTGCACCGGTTGATAGCTGCCAACCGGATAAAACTGACCTTCGGCTAAGACGCGCAGCAGACGCGTTTGCACGGCCAGCGGCATGTCACCGATTTCATCCAAAAACAAAGTGCCGCCGTCAGCTTGCTCAAAACGCCCACGGCGGCGTTGCGTTGCGCCGGTAAAAGCGCCTTTTTCATGGCCAAACAGCTCGGACTCAATCAGATCGGCCGGAATAGCCGCCATATTCAGCGCAATAAACGGCTTGTTACTCCGCGGACTGTGGTGGTGTAGAGCACGCGCAACCAATTCTTTCCCCGTCCCCGAAGCGCCGGTAATCAGTACCGTTGCACTAGAATGCGACAACCGCCCGATAGCACGAAACACATCTTGCATCGCCGGCGCTGCACCAATAATGCCAGACACCTGTTCTGGCCCAGTTGGTTGGCCTTTTTCGCTCTGCTCCAGTTGTAACGCACGGCTAATGGTGTGCACCACCTCGTCCATGTCGAAGGGCTTGGCAAGATACTCAAATGCCCCCCCCTGAAAAGCACTCACTGCAGAATCTAGGTCGGAATGTGCGGTCATCACGATAACTCGCAGTTGTGGGTAGTGCTGTTGCACGTACTCGAGCACTTGCAAGCCGTCATCGCCAGGCATGCGAATATCAGTTAGCAGCACCAGCGGCTGTTGGTGCTCAAGCGCTTGGTACAGACTTGCCGCATCAGCAAAGCTACGGCTCTGGATCGAGGCCCGTTGCAGTGCGCGTTCAAGCACCCAACGAATCGAACTGTCGTCGTCCAATAGCCATACAGGTTGTTCACTTTGCGCTGTCGCCATGCCTTACTCCTGTCCTACATCTTGTACTTGGGGTTGGGTTTGGCGCGTCTCGATATAGGGTAAGTACAACAAGAAGCGGGTATCACCGGCTTCCGAAAGCAGCTCTACTTTGCCGGCATGTTGATGCACTGCGTTTTGGGTAATCGCCAGGCCCAAGCCGGTGCCACCGGCACGCCCGCTTACCATCGGGTAGAACAAGGTTTCTTTCAATTCTTCAGGTACCCCAGGGCCGGTGTCTTGAATTTCAATCACCGCGCACTGGCGGTAGCGTTGCCCATACAATGTTTGCTGGTGCAGCACCCGCGTTCGCAAAAAGACCTTGCCTGGCTGGCCGCTTTGCTGCAGCGCTTCACAGGCGTTCATCACCACATTCAAAATAGCTTGCTCAATGGCATCGGCGGCCATACTCAGTTCCGGCAGGCTGGGATCATAGTCGCGGACGAACTCAATACTGTTCGGCGCGCTTAGCTTCGCAACCGCAATGACACGCTCGATCACGGCATGCACATTTGTCGTCTCACGCTGCGGGAGTTCATGGGAGCCAAGCATACGGTCCACCAGATTTCGCAGGCGGTCGGCTTGGCTCATGATTAGGTCGGTATACTCGTGCAAGCTTTCGTCACTGAGTTCGCTGGCCAACAGTTGTGCCGCACCGCGCAACCCACCTAATGGATTCTTAATTTCATGGGCCAAGCCACGTACGATACTGTGTGCCGCTTGCAACTGTTGCTGCTGAGAATTTTCCTGATTGATGCGCCGTATTTGATCGACCTGTCGCAGCTCGAGCAGCACTTGTAACGCGCCGTCGTCGCTTTGCAGCGGCTGCGCAATGAACTCAATAGTGATGCGCTGGCCATCATGAAAGACCCATGTCACATCGCTGTCGGAAACACTTTGCTGATCACGCAACGCATGCCGCAGCACTTCCGGTTCTAACGAACTAAAACTGAACAGGCTAAACAGTGGAGTATTTACTAGGCGTTTTCGGCTGCCGTCGAGTAACGTCTCAGCCGCGGTATTCATATAACGGATATGCAACTGCGCATCGAGTTGCACAATTGCCGTGAGCAACTGGTCAAAGTCTGGTTGCACCATTTTGGTGCAATCAGTTCTGGCCACTCGTACCACCCATGTTGACGTTACCAGAACTGTTACCAGAACTGTTACCAGAATTGAGGGCAGGGTTATAAATCGAAGCTTGGTGAATGAAGATAACCAATGTGTCCGACACCGCCAGTTCCGTTCCGCTTTCGTCAAACAGGCGCACTCTGAGACGATGCTCACCGCGGTTCATGTCACGCAAGGTAACGCCGGCCGAAGGCCCCTCATAGGTCAATTGATTATCGACCCAAAGCTGGTAATTTAGCCGCCCTTTGACGTTGCGGGTTTGTGCCGCCCAGGTCACGTTAACAATACCTTCATTACTGCGGATCGTTGCTTCATGAGCAGGGCTGGTAATGGCAATTGAGGCTTGCACATTGTCATCACCTTCTTCATCAGCGCTTTCCGTACCGGTCGTGATGGCGCCGTCGGTAGCGCGTTTCACCGGCTCGAACTCGCTGACCACTGACTCAACCTGAACTTCTTCAGCGCCAGCTTCTTTTTTATCGGTATACACCACGGTGCCGTCTTCAAGCACCTTTTTGTACACCTGAGCATGGCTGCTCGGCGCACAAAAAAGGCCCACCATGACAACTCCGAGTAACAGCGTTAGGTAAAACGGTGTACGGGTCATAGTAGGCCTCCTGTCGTACGTTCGGTTTAATGACTAAGCATTAGACTGAATAATAGAGATCAAATTCAATCGGATGCGTGGTCATTTTCAAGGTCATGACTTCTTTTTGCTTCAACGCGATGTAAGCGTCGATCATATCATCCGTCATAACGCCGCCTTGCTTCAAGAAGTCGCGATCTTTGTCGAGTGCTTCCAGCGCCATTTCAAGCGAGTGACACACGGTTGGGATCTCTTTTGATTCTTCTGCTGGCAAGTCATACAAGTCTTTATCCATAGCGTCGCCAGGATGGATTTTGTTTTTAATGCCGTCGAGACCTGCCATTAACAAGGCCGTGAAGCACAAGTATGGGTTCGCCGCAGGGTCAGGGAAGCGTACTTCGATGCGGCGTGCTTTGGCACTCGCCACAAGAGGAATACGAATCGACGCTGAGCGGTTACGTGCCGAGTAAGCAAGCATTACTGGTGCTTCAAAACCTGGGACCAAACGCTTGTACGAGTTGGTCGCTGGGTTAGCAAAAGCGTTAATGGCGCGGGCATGCTTGATAATACCGCCAATGTAGTACAACGCAGTTTCGCTCAAGCCGCCGTACTGGTCGCCAGCGAATAGGTTTTGGCCATCTTTACCCAATGACATGTGAACGTGCATACCTGAACCGTTATCGCCAACAATCGGCTTCGGCATAAAGGTTGCAGTCATGCCGTACGAGTGCGCAACATTGTGCACAACGTACTTGTAAACTTGGATCTCATCAGCTTTTTTAGTCAAGGTGTTAAAGCGGGTTGCGACTTCGTTCTGACCTGCTGTCGCCACCTCGTGGTGATGCGCCTCAACAACAAGGCCCATATCTTCCATCACTTCACACATCGTGCTACGAATATCATGCGCAGAGTCTACTGGCGGCACTGGGAAGTAACCACCTTTCACGCCTGGGCGGTGAGCGAGGTTACCGTCAGCGTATTCTTTACCTGAGTTCCATTTTGCTTCTTCAGCTTCAATTTTGTAGAACGAGCCGCTCATGTCGGTGTGGAAGCGTACATCGTTAAACAAGAAGAACTCTGGCTCTGGGCCAAATAATGCGGTGTCCGCAATTCCAGCGCTTTGCAAGAAAGCTTCGGCACGGCGGGCAATCGAACGTGGGTCACGATCGTAGCCTTGCATCGTGTCCGGCTCAAGAATGTCACACACCACGTTCATGGTTTGTACATTTGAGAATGGGTCAAGAACAATCGACGAACAGTCTGGCATCAGTACCATGTCTGATTCGTTGATACCTTTCCAGCCACTGATCGACGAACCATCGAACATTTTGCCTTCTTCAAAGAAATCTTCGTTGATTTGCGACACCGGAATGGTGACGTGTTGCTCTTTACCTTTGGTATCGGTAAAGCGCAAATCGACGAATTTCACTTCGTTTTCTTCAATAAATTGCATTACGTCTTGTGGTGTCGACATGGTTTGCTCCAATGGTCGTTAATCGATAAAACAAAAAGTGCTGTTGGCTAGTTGCCGTTTGCTGTTCGTTGAGAGACTGCAAGCTGTATGCCAACTTTTACGAACAGCAACAAATTCAGTTAGTTATGATTAAACTTAGCACTATTTTCAATTTTTGCTGCGTTTGTAGCAGTGGCTTGGTGCTGTTTTGTTGGATTTTGCACCATTATAGTGCATAAACCTGCACCATGATAGTGCATCGTTTAGGAAGGCTGCGGCGACCACTGAGCGATCGCCGCAGGAAGAGCTGTTGCTAACTGCGGCGTTTCAGTAAGGACGCGTACAGCAACGGAATCACGATGAGGGTCAGCACGGTCGATACCGCAATACCGAAAATAAGGCTGACAGCAAGGCCGTTGAAAATCGGATCATCCAAGATAAAGAAGGCGCCCATCATCGCCGCAATAGCGGTGAGTACAATGGGTTGCGTGCGCACCGCAGCAGCTTCAATAACAGCGTCGTTCAACGGCTTGCCTGCCGCCACCGCTTCACGGACAAAATCGACCAGCAAAATGGAGTTGCGCACAATAATCCCAGCGAGCGCAATCATGCCGATCATCGAGGTCGCCGTGAACTGCGCGCCCAACAGGGCATGACCCGGCATAATACCAATCAGGGTCAGCGGAATCGGCGCCATAATGACCAATGGCGTACCATAACTGCCGAAGTGACCAACCACCAGTAGGTAAATCAGCAACAAACCCACCGCGTACGCCAAGCCCATATCACGGAAGGTTTCGTAAGTGATCTGCCACTCGCCGTCCCATTTGATTGCTGCTTGATCCCATTCGGTGGGCTGGGTGATATAACTCTGCGGCAAGTCAATGTGCCCTGCAGCGGCAAACAACCCATACAATGGCGAATCAAGCTCACCGGCCATGTCTGCCGTCACGTAGACTACCGGGCGTAGATCCTTGTGATAACGCGGCTGTTGTAATGGCACCGTGACGCGTTCGATAAAGGCACTCAAGGGCACCGCTTGGCCTTGTTGATTGGTCACCGTCAAACTCTCGAGCTGCGCCAGTTGTCCTTGCCACTCGGCCGGCAAAAACAGTTGCACGGGCATCGGCTGTAATTCGTCGCCAGTGGCTAAGTAGGTGACCGGCATGCCGCTCAAGGCCATTTGTAGTACCTGCACCGCCTGAGCGGGGCTTACCCCAAGTTGTGTTGCTCGAGCATTATTGATCTGCCAGATTTCTTCCACGCCATCCGCAACTAGAGTGCTGTCGACATCAACTACGCCGTCGGTTTGCTCGAGCTGAGCTAACACTCGCTGCGCTGCCGCTTCACGCTCACGCGCAGAGGGACCATAAACTTCTGCCACAATAGGCGCGAGCACCGGTGGCCCAGGTGGAACTTCCACCACTTTTAAAGTACCACCGGCAGCTTCAGCAATCGGCGTCAGTAGCGGCCGGATCGCGAGAGCAACAGCGTGACTTGCGCGATCGCGATTCGCTTTGTCCGCCAACGTCACTTGAATATCACCTTGATACGGGGCGCTGCGCAAGTAGTACTGCCGCACCAAACCATTAAAGCCAATCGGTGAAGCGGTTCCAGCATAGATTTGGGTGGCCGTAACCTCAGGCACCTCGTCTAACTTTTCAGCTAATGCCAGCAAAACTTTATTGGTTTGCTCAAGACTAGTGTCCTCAGGCATGTCTAGCACCAGCTTGATCTCACTCTTGTTATCAAACGGCAGCATCTTCATCACCACCGCTTGGACGACAGCGAGACCAAGCATCGCAACAATCAGAATAATTAAGCCAAAGCCCATGAAATAGCGC
The DNA here is from genome assembly GCF_003987225.1 of Pseudidiomarina homiensis. Taxonomy (GTDB): domain Bacteria; phylum Pseudomonadota; class Gammaproteobacteria; order Enterobacterales; family Alteromonadaceae; genus Pseudidiomarina; species Pseudidiomarina homiensis. The sequence continues at coordinate 127,729 of NZ_PIPX01000002.1, read as the reverse complement.
TTTTTACGGCTCTCTAGTAACGGCCGCATGATGCGTTCAAACAAGCGCTGCAGACGTCCATCAGCCTTTTCACCCGCGTCGTGCTGATGCCCAGAGTCTTTCAACACATGGCGCGCCAGCCACGGCGTTACCGTTAGGGCTATAATCAGCGACAGCAACATCCCCATGGAGGCATTGATCGGGATCGGGCTCATGTACGGCCCCATCAAACCACTCACAAACGCCATCGGCAAAAGTGCGGCAATGACCGTGAACGTGGCCAAAATGGTCGGCCCACCGACTTCATCTACCGCCGGTGGTATGGCTTCTTTGAGTGACTTACCCATACCTAAATGGCGATGAATATTTTCGACCACGACAATGGCGTCATCGACCAAAATACCAATCGAGAAGATCAATGCGAATAGCGATACGCGGTTTAAAGTAAAACCCCAAGCCCACGACGCAAACAACGTGGTCGCAAGCGTCAGCACGACTGCGCTACCGACCACGACAGCTTCGCGTTTACCCAGCGTGAACAACACCAAGGCCACCACTGAAATGGTCGCAAAAATGAGTTTCTGGATCAGTTTTGAGGCTTTATCATCGGCGGTTTGTCCGTAGTTACGCGTAACTTCGACAGTAAGGGCAGGTGGTAACCACTGCGCTTCAAGCGTGTCCAGTCGCTCGAGCACTCGTGCAGCCACGTCAACTGCGTTTTCACCCGCTTTCTTGGTAATCGTCATGGTCACTGCAGGCTCAACGCTGCCGTTTTTAGCCCGTGACCATACATAACGTGATGCTTTATTCGCGCCCGCAGTAATGGTTGCGACTTGCTCTAAACGAACTGGGCGGCCATCGACTACGGCAACCACAAGTTCGCGCAGTTGTTGTTCACTCTCAATAAAGCCACCGGCTTGAATGGCCAGCTGTTGCCCCTGTTGCAAACGATAACCCGCTTGCGCACTGGCATTTTGACTTTGCAGCGCCTGCGCCACGCGATTGAAATCAAGGCCAAGCTGTTCCAGCGCCGTACTATCTAAGGTAACGCCGATTTGCTCCGGCTCCGCACCAATCACTTCAACATCGCGTACACCGGCAACATTTTGCAGCGGCGCGCGCAGGGTGTCAGCGACAGCTTTCAAGTCGAGTTCGCTGGAGGTCAGGGTTAACCCGAGGATTGGCACGTCATCAATGCCACGTGCTTTTACCAGCGGCTGACTGGTCTGCGGATGCTGTTGCCGCCATGACGCCAAGGTATCAAACAGTTCCACCAGAGCTTTATCACGCGGTACCCCTACTTCAAACTGTACCGTGATCAAGGCCTGACCAGCCTGCGCTACCGAATAAATGTGTTCAATTCCCTGCATGCGAGCAAAATGTTGCTCTAACGGTGTAGCCAGTTGCTGCTCTACCTGCTCGGCGCGGGCACCAGGAAAGGCGACCATGACATCAGCCATGGTCACGTCAATTTGCGGTTCCTCTTCGCGCGGGGTGATCATGGCGGCCATCAAGCCCAGCAATAATCCAAATACAGCGAGCAGCGGTGTAATCTGCGAACGCTCGCCCCATGCAGCTAAACGCCCAGCGATACCCATCTTATTCGCCATAGCTCACCACCTCATCCGCCGCTAAACCGCTCACAACTTCAACGTCATCGCCGTAACGCCCACCCAGACGCACCGCACGCCAGCTGTCATCAGCCATTTTGACCATGGTCAATTCACCTTGCCGATAAATGGCTGCAAACGGGATCACTACCCCCTGATGTTCGCCTACCTTCACCGTTACGGATTGCCATTGCCCCGGCAAAAAGTCGGTATCCGCAGGGAGGTTCAGACGCACACGCTGAGTACCGGTTTGTTGGTCCGCAGTCGGAAATACTTGAAATGCTGCGGGTTCAATACCGGCAACTCGCGCCCAAGCAAACTGTTTTGCCGCGGCGGCATAGCGCGCTGGCAAGTCAACGTGAATACGCAACTCAGCTGGGTCAAAGCCGCTCATCAACGGCGTTCCTGGCTGCACCAGCTCCCCCGGCTCAACCAATCGCGCGCTCACCACGCCACCATAAGGCGCTTTAACTTCAGTGTAGGAAAGCTGCTCTTGCGCTCGGGCGACTGCGGCTTTAGCCGAACGTTGTTGGGCTTTAGCGCTATCCAAGCTGGCTTGCACACGATCGCGTTCCGCCGTCGGCAAGAGCTTCTGTTCAACCAGCCGCACCACGCGGTCATAATCTTGTTGAGCTGCGGTCAAGTTGGCGTTTGCGGCAGCCAATTGCGACTCTGCCTGCGTTAACGCTTGATACTGATCGACTGAAGTAATGGTTACAATCGTGGCACCCGCAGGAACTTCGTCACCGACTTCAACCAACACCCGTTCGACACGGCCCGATACTTGCGCTGAGACGGTGGCTGCGTTGGTCGCTTCAACCACACCTTGCAATTGCAAAATATCCGCTAAGTTTTTCTGTTGTGCCGTGGCCGTCGCCGCATTCGCGGTGGAAGGAAGAACCATTAAGCTCATCACAGCAAAACCAAGAGCCCAAGTTGCGTAGTGTCGTAAAGTCATTATTCGTTCCTCAACCTACAAGAATTCAAAGCGTTAGCTCAATGTTTTTGTCAGCAGACTTTGAGTGTAGTTATTAATTCAGATTTATCTTATTTTAGACACTTCTAAAATAAAAGTCTAGGCTGGTTCAACCACTGAAAAAAATCATAAAAGCTGTCTACACAAGTATTAAAGTTATGTATGCTGGCTTCAGGTCAATTACGAATCATTCTTAACGCACACGTGCAAGTTTGATCCTAAAATAAGAAGAATGATGCGATGTTTCATCGAGTGAGCTCCAGCGCTGCCAGAAAATTTGTTGTCGCAGTTGCCGCCTTATTTGTGGCAACGGGCATTATTGGAGCGATCGAGTTACTCCTGTACCAGAACGAATTGCTCATGGCCGTAGTGCCACAGTCGTTAATCTACTCCTCGAGTATCGTCGGGTTAGGCCTCTATGCATTGCTGTACCGCTCAAAATGGGGCACTTGGCTTGCAGGTATTGGATTATTAACGGTACTTGCTGCAGTGGCTTGGATGGTTGAAGTGCAAGGCAACATGCGGCTTATTGCACTTCCACTAACCTATGTTGCGCTCTTACTCTGCGGTACTGCTCTGCTGTTTTTTGTGAAACCAACCAGCGTTTTGGGCCGTGGTTTATGGCGTTTCGGTATTGGCAGCTCAATTCTTATCTTTCTGTTCACGCAATTATCCGTTTGGGGTCTGTTCAGCGATAGCGTCATCGGCTTCAAGCAAGCCAACTTCATTGCACTTAGTCTGATTTCGGTACTCGTCCTGCTCGGCGCTACCGCCCTAGCCATACTCTTGCGCACCTACCGTGAGACATACGTACCAAGGACTCGCTCGCAAATTGTCATTATTTTGATGACAATTATTGGGGTTAGCATCTGGTATTCACTCAGTTTGTACGAGTTGAAAACCCAAAGCGAAAAAGCCGAAACCAAAATTGAACTCATCGCCCAAATGATCGATGAAACATTGAATGTGCAGCGCAATACTGCAGAGCAAATGCAACAGCGCTTTGTCGCCGCTCAAGATGACGCCACCCTAAGTCGCTTGCTGGAACTCGATACCACGCGCTTTGAAGCTGACAATCCCATTGTCCGCGGCTTTATTCTCTATGACGCTCAACAGCAAGTGCTGATGAGCAACGGCTACGCTACCGAATTTTTAGCGGCGAACATGCTAGCTTCAGAACGTTTTCTGGATTGGCTAGCGACCGCAGAACAAGATATTCGACTGATTGTTCACGGTACTTCTCTTGCCACTAATAATCCGACTTTTATCGTGTCGACACCTTTCACCACACCAGTTGGCGAGCCGCAGCAACTGCTTACCTTGCTGGACGTTAACAAAGTGATTGCGACCAATTACTTGAGTTACTTCGATGCCATGGATACCTACTTGCAATTTAGCCCAGAATTGCTTATTTCCATGCAGGGCACAGCAGCCGGAACCTCAACATTTACCGAGCTGAAACAGCGCTCTTCACACTTTATTACCAGTAGTGCAACGATTGGTGATTCGGGCCCAATTACTTTTCATAGTGTTTTGAGCGACTACTCCGAGATTCAAAACGGCGCCCAGCTTGACCAGCTCTTACTGTGGTTAACGTTCGCCTTTGTTTTCATCTACATTTTGGCCGAAGACAATGCCGTGCGTGCCGCCAAACGCCAACACGAGTTAGCTTATCTTGCGAAACACGATGACATTACCGGACTCTTCCGCCGCGACGCCTTCAGTGGAGCGTTAGCACTCCGTGATCAAGTTACCGGCGGACGCAATCGTAACTTGTTATTTGTCAATTTAGACGGTTTTAAGCCTATCAATGACAGTCTGGGGCACACCCTCGGTGACAAAGTATTGTATGAAACAGCGCGACGGATAGAAACTTGTGTGCCGCATGACGCCTTGCTCGCACGATTTAGCGGCGACGAATTCTTAGTGTACTTTGAACCAACGTCAGAGCAGGCCACACAGGAAGTTGCCGAATGTATTTTACAAGCCGTCCGCAAACCCTATGAAATCGACGGTATCGATATACATTTATCCGCCAGTATCGGTAGTGCGAGCAATGACGGTTTAACCCTAGAAGGCATTCACTTAATTCAGCATGCCGAAATTGCCATGAGCCAAGCCAAGCAACTCGGCGGTAACCTTATGCAAGCGTTTGTCAACGAAATGGCCCGCGACTATCAACAACAAGTGAGGCTGCGCAATGCGTTGCAAATTGCGCTGGATAAAAAAGATTTTCAAGTGTTCTACCAGCCGATTTTTAATACGGAAACACGCGCAATCACCGGAGTCGAGAGTCTCGTTCGCTGGCAACTGAATGGGGAATTCATCTCGCCAGCGGAGTTCATTGAGATAGCGGAAAATACCGGGCAAATTATCCCGCTCGGTGAGCAAGTACTCGATCTTGTGCTATCCGATATCAAGCGCCATCAAGAGTTGCAGCAGATTAAGGTCACCGTGAACGTTTCGGCGCAGCAGCTGCAACGCTACGACTTTCCCAGATTCTTGGCTGGTCGCTTAGATCATTACCAAGTTGCCGCAAGTAACGTCACCTTGGAATTAACCGAAGGGGTATTTGCGGGCGAGACAGCTTCTACGATCACCGCATTGCAACGACTGCGCGACATGGGCTGCAATGTCGCTATCGACGACTTCGGTACCGGCTTCTCAAGCTTGTCTTATCTCAATCGACTGCCGGCCGACATCATCAAAATCGATCGCGTGTTTACGCACGGTATTGCCGATGACCCTGAGCTCTTCGCAGTGGTGCAGAAAATCATCGAACTCTGCAAACAACTCAATAAACGCGTTGTCGTTGAAGGCATTGAAGACGAGGTGCAGTTGCAAATTTTTGAGCAGCTGGGTGTCGAGCGCGTACAAGGCTTTTTCTTCGCTCGCCCCATGCCTATCGAGCAGTTACTCAAGCTGTTGGTAAAATAACTGGCTTCTGCTAGGGTGACTGCGTATAATACGCCGCTATTTTAACCAATGGTGGGAAACCACCCGCGGCGATCACTTCTCAAGAGTTTCACTCGCGTTTTTACAGGCTTTATTAATGACTATTCAAGCAACCGAACTTTCCAAATTACGCAATATTGCCATTATTGCGCACGTAGACCATGGCAAAACGACTCTTGTCGACAAGCTGTTACAGCAGTCTGGCACACTCGAAAGCCGTGGTGGCGCAGAAGAGCGTATTATGGATAGCAACGATCTTGAAAAAGAGCGTGGCATTACCATTTTGGCCAAAAATACCGCGGTTAACTACAAAGACTACCGCATCAATATCTTGGATACTCCAGGACACGCCGATTTCGGGGGTGAGGTTGAACGGGTCTTGTCGATGGCCGATTCCGTATTGTTGGTCGTGGATGCCGTTGACGGTCCTATGCCGCAAACACGCTTTGTGACCCAAAAAGCGTTTAATCACGGCTTGAAGCCGATTGTCGTGGTAAACAAAATTGACCGTCCTGGCGCACGCCCTGACTGGGTCGTAGATCAAGTTTTTGACTTGTTCGATAACCTTGGCGCAACCGACGAGCAGTTGGACTTCCCAATCGTTTATGCTTCAGCGCTAAACGGTTTCGCGACCCTTGACCCAGATTCGCCTAGCGAAGACATGACGCCGTTGTTTGAGACGATCCTTGAGCGTGTTTCTGCGCCGGACGCCGACCGTGACGGTCCACTACAAATGCAGGTTTCTCAGCTCGACTACTCAAGCTACTTGGGTATTATCGGTATTGGTCGGATCAAGCGCGGTACCTTGAAGCTGAATCAGCAGGTATCGATCATCGGTGCCGATGGTTCGCAGCGTAACGGTAAGGTTGGCCAAATCTTTGGTTACCTCGGTCTTGAGCGTATCGAAGCTGACCAAGCCAGTGCTGGCGACATCGTTGCCTTCACCGGTCTAGGTGAACTGAAGATTTCTGACACCATTTGCGCAGCGGGTAACGCCGAAGCATTGCCGGCGCTTAGTGTAGATGAGCCAACCGTTACCATGACGTTCCAGGTCAACACTTCGCCGTTCGCCGGTAAAGAAGGTAAGTTCGTTACCTCACGTCAAATTCTTGAGCGTTTGCAGCAAGAGTTGAAGCACAACGTTGCTTTGCGCGTGGAAGAGACCGACAACCCTGACCGTTTCCGCGTTTCAGGCCGTGGCGAATTGCACTTAGGCGTATTAATCGAAAACATGCGTCGCGAAGGCTTCGAGCTTGCCGTATCACGCCCTGAAGTTATTATTCGCGAAGTGAACGGGGTGAAAGAAGAACCGTTCGAAAACTTGACTGTGGACATTGAAGAACAGCACCAAGGTGCGGTCATGGAAAAACTCGGCTTGCGCAAAGCAGAGATGACCAACATGACTCCAGACGGCAAAGGCCGTGTGCGTGTTGACTTTATGGTTCCAAGCCGCGGCTTGATCGGCTTCCAAACCGAGTTCATGACGCTGACCTCAGGCTCAGGCTTGATGTACAAAACCTTTGACCATTACGGCCCACACAAAGGCGGTAAGATCGGTCAACGTATGAATGGTGTGTTGATCTCGAATGCAACCGGTAAAGCGCTGACGTATGCTTTGTTTAACTTACAAGAGCGCGGTAAATTAATGGCTTCACACGGTGATGAAGTTTACGAAGGCCAAGTCATCGGTGTCCACAACCGTGGTAACGACCTTACCGTAAACTGTCTGAAAGGTAAGCAGCTGACCAACGTTCGTGCGTCAGGTACCGACGATGCGTTAACCTTGTCGCCACCGATTCGCTTAACGCTTGAACAAGCTCTTGAGTTTATCGACGATGATGAGTTAGTGGAAATCACGCCTAAGTCGATTCGTATTCGTAAGCGCTTGTTGACTGAAACCGAACGTAAGCGCGCAAGTCGTAGCAAGGACGGTTAAACCGCCAAGCTCGACACGGAATTAATCAGAGGCCGCGACCACACAGTCGCGGCCTTTTTCTTTGGCTTGATAAAGTCGTTTGTCTGCGTGATCGACGGCTTTATCAAAGCTTTGTTCTAGCTCCCAGGCCACAACACCAGCACTCAGGGTAACTTGGAACTCATCATCACCACTGGTAAATCGGTGTTCCTTAAAGGTTGTGGCAAGCCGCTCCACGACTTTTTTGGCCTGCTCTGCGGTACTCCCGTCGAGCACCAAAGTGAATTCCTCACCGCCGGTGCGCGCCCCTAAATCAACTTCGCGGAGTTGCGCACGCAGATCATTTGCGAGTTCTACCAACACATCGTCTCCCGCGGCATGACCATAGCGATCGTTCACTTGCTTAAAATGATCAAGATCGAGCATTACCACTGCCAACGGCTGCCCATGCCGCAGCGCTTGTTGCTGCAATTGTTCAGCGCGTTCAAAGAGCGCGCGCCGATTCAACAGGCCGGTTAAACTATCGGTGGTCGCGAGCTGCCGCAACTTTTCATTCGAGGCACGTAATTCGTCAGTGCGCTCGCGCACTTCACGTTCGAGTTTACTGCTAAGGTTGGCAAATGGCCGTGCGATGCGCCCTGCACTTATCCAGCCAATGCCGGCAAAGGTCAATGCCACCGCAAGACCGATCCAGGCCGCTTGCCAGCGTAACTCGGTAATAGGTTGCAAAGCTAAGGCAATAGGCTCACGTACCATGACTTGCCACTGCGGCCCTTGATAGTTGGCGCTACTGCGCACTTGCGCATAGCCGATCAGGTACTCAGCGCCGTCACGCCACTCCTGAAGACCCCAACCTTTTTCACGCACCTCGTCCGCCACAGGCGTCTGCAGTGCTTGCCCTTTCAGCGTATCGGGGCCAAGAATGATTTGGTTCTCCGAACTCACCAAGAGAATATCGGTTCCGGGTAACGACTCTAGGCTGCGCAACGCATTTTGCTCGACACCTTCCGCCCACTGCCAATTCAAATGACTACCAAATACGCCCCAAATAGTGCCCTCAGCATCTTTGAGCGGCAACGAGATATCGACAAAACGAAGGGGTTCATCACCATTAGGATTCAGAATTTTCTCGAGTAACAGTGCGCCATGCACATCACCAATAAAATACGGTTGCTGCAACGCACCTTGAAACCATGGCCGGGCACTTACATCTGCGCCTTCAAGAATATTTTCAGAACTTATGAGCACCTTTCCGGAGCGGTCAGTAATGCCAATCCAAGCATAATCGCTGTAGCTGTTGTAAAGCGCTGCCACCAAGCGTTCGAGCCTTACATTGGAGGCCTCGCTATCAGGCGTTGGCATCAACTGCGCAGCCGTTTGTAAGTCTCTTAAACGTTCAACCATGCCGCGTTCTAACTGATGGGCAACTTGTTCAGCAACATTGGCAAGGCTGACGCCGACTTGTTGTTGAATTTGTCGTGTTGCAGCTTGGGTGAGTATGGCCGTGATCACGACCGACAACAGCAAACCGAAGCCCGCATAAATTGCGAACCAACGCAGCTTAAGGTTGACCGGTACGAGCATAATTAAATAACTTCAGGGTGCGGCAGCACGTAATAAAAAATCGAGAAGAAATGCAACACACTGCCCGCCAATACGAACACATGCCAAATCGCATGGTGAAATTTCAACGACTTCCACACATAAAAAATGACGCCAAAGCTATAGGCAAGGCCCCCTGCCAACAACAGCATGAGGCCACCGGTGTCGACATGGGTGAGCATGGGTTTAATGGCGATAATCGCCATCCAGCCGAGACCAAGATAAAGGCTCAGCGACAGCCACTTCTTCCGATTCTCTATGGCCAACTCGAGAATCACCCCGATAATGGCGATACTCCAGACAATACCGAGCAAAGCCCAGCCCCACGGACCACGCAGGTTGACTAACGCAAAGGGTGTATAGGTTCCGGCAATTAATAAGTAAATCGCAGCATGGTCCATTTGCTGAAAGAAGCTTTTTACCCGCGGCCACGGAAAAGCATGGTAAAAGGTCGACGCCAAATACAAAATAATAAGGCTAGCACCATAAACGCTAGCGCTAACAATGTGCCAAGCGTCACCATAGGCGACTGACCATACCAACATCACCACTAAACCGACGATACTGGCAACTGCACCAATGCCATGCGTGACGGCGTGAGCGACTTCTTCAGCGATACTATAAGCTTTTGACTTGGACAACCCGGAACCTCTTAACGATGCGTTTCTTCAGGGTCTTCACGCCCTGGCTTGTGATAATCACGACTAATTTGCTCGAGCTTGCGCATGAACATGTCGAAATCGCGCTCGCTGTTGTAGTCAAAGTGATATTTGTTGTGGAATTCTAGGCGCATTTGCACATTGTGCCCCTCAAGAAACACCGTGTAGCCATCGTGATCGGTATACGCAGTGATGCCTTCGAGCGTGTGCTTACCTTGTTCCGCTTTACCATGCTCATGAATCTTCTCATACGCGTCGAGCACTAATCTTTGATCAACTTCGTTTTTCATGGTTGCGCTCCTTTTTTCTTCAGTATATCTACAAAATGCGGGCTTTTCCCGCCATTTACAACCCGACTTTTACATACATACATGAATGTTTGATTAAACTACGGTATAATCTTCGCCAGTTGTCTAACTTGAGGTGAATTGTGGTTCGACGTACCAAAGCTGATGCCCTAACGACCAAGCATGAATTGCTTGATGCAGCTGAGCGCCTGTTCAGCGAGCGCGGGGTTTCCAACACATCGATGATGCAAGTCGCAGAAGCTGCGGGGGTAACCCGTGGTGCTATCTACCATCATTTCGAAAACAAACTTGATCTTATCTACGCACTTATGGAGCGAGTTAGTTTACCGGTCGATGAAATGCGTGACGAATTGCGTGCCCAATTGCCCGATGAACCGTTGCGACAACTGCGTGAACGTTGCCTACATATCGTGCACCAAGTGCAACACGACGAGCACATGCAAGCGCTGGTCAATATTCTTTGTCACAAGTGTGAGTACGTCGAAGACACGTTACCGATCCACTTACGTCATTTGAGTGGCCGGAACGAATGCATCGAAGAATGTGTAAAGCTAGTCGAGCTGGCACAACAACAGAACTCTGTCAGTGCTGGCCTTGATGCTCGCACTGTCGTTATTGGGATGTTTGGTCTTATTGATGGCTTGTTTTACAACTGGCTACTCGACACCAAGTATTTTGACTTGAGTGAAACTGCGAAGCACACGCTTGATACTTATTTAAACGGCCTACAGCAGGGCGGTTAGCCCTGCTTGTCGCGTCGAAAGCTGGTTTTCCAACCCTTGTACTTTTTGTGTACGCCGCGCGTCATCGACTGAAAATAATCTTCCATTAGATCCACCCCAAACAAAACGCCGACGACCACGAACGATAATTTTATGGCTGTTTCCAAATGGCCAAGGCCAATCGCCACGCCAATGGATGCCAATGCCCAAATCGTCGCCGCTGAGGTCACCCCAACTACAACGCCATCGCGCGCCAACATTACACCTGCACCTAAAAAGCCGATACCAGTAATCACTTGGCCAATAATTCTAGACGGATCAGTGGCTTCCGTCATCACCGAGCTAGCGCCCACAATAAACAAATAGGTGCCGAGCGTGATCAGCGACGAGGTACGGATACCGACGGGCTTGCCGCGCATTTGCCGCTCAAAGCCCACCAAGGTGCCGCACAACAGCGCAGCACCAATAGCTGGCCAAGTGAACGGCTCGATGACCAATAGCTGTTGCCAGTCCACCTTAGGTTAGTCCCCTTGCTGCAAAAAGTTACCGAGAAACTCGGCATCAAGCTCAGCGATTTTATCCGCATCTGCTTTAGCAATGCTTGCTACCGACGGCGCAATCCAAGCCCCTAAGTTGGCAAGTACACCGCGCAAATCGGTCATTGACCGCACCGCACCAAATTGGCCTGGTGACGCACCGGCCAGCAGTACGGTTTTACCTTTCCAAGGGTTCGTCTCTAACCGCGAACTCCAATCGATAGCGTTCTTTAATAACGGCGGAATCGAGGCATTATATTCAGGCGTTACCACAACAATCTTGCTGGCTTCGGTAATTGCCGTAGCAAGCTTCTGAATGTTGCTTGGCACACCATGCTCTTCTTCGTAGTCACCTTGGTACAAGGGCGCATCAAGCTCTGCCGGCGGATACACATAGCACTGCTCACCATTGAGCTCGGCAACTTCGGCCAAACGCTCTTGTAAGCGACGATTAATTGAGGCCTGACGGCTGCTCCCTGCGATAACTAATAAACTCATTATTGTCCCTCCTGCATTGCTTGAATAAAGGCATCCGATTCGGCAATTGCTGCTTCCATTTCTTTGATCAAGGCAGCAACATCAGCCTGTAAGCTGCGATATTCGCCGCGAATTGCATCAACCGCTGCGGCATTGAGGTTGTGCTTCAAGTACAACACATTGTCCTGTAACTTTTCGAGCACGGGGTCCATGGTTGCGGCAGCCCGCTCCATGCTTTGTAATAAGGCACTGTAACGTCGTTCGGTGTCTCTGAGTGAACGTTCACTCTGTCGGCGTAAACTGTCATTACTGTATTCTTCAAGCTCATCACGCCATTCATCAAAGAGATCTTGCGCGACATCATCAATGGCTTCAATGCGGTCATACACACGCTCCGCAGCAGCCACGCTTGCTTCGTAATCGTCATTTAGTGCTTTGTATTCCGCCTCAAGCTCGCCACCGTCAATTTGCAGCATTTCATCAAGGCGCTCGAGTGCAGATTTAAACTCTTCTTGCGCATCCGCTTGAGCATCACGTGCGTCGTCCACGCGATCGACCAGAATATCGCGTTTATGAATTCCCACCTTCTCCATGGCGCCATAATAGGCGCTTTGACAGCCGGCTAAAAAAATAACAGCCGTCGCGATTGTTAACCAACGCATCGCCGTATCTCCCGTTAATAAGGTAATTCAGTTCCATCCCAGTGTAGCAGCTTGCCGCTATGCTCCGTAGTCAAATTTTCAATCACTTGCGCAATGCGGGCAGCCGACTGTTCCGGCGTGTACAGCTTGTCGGCTGGCAGGCGTTCTTGAAAGGGCGCAGAGAGCTCAGTATCCGTTGTTCCCGGGTGTACGGCGGCAATGATCAGCTGTTTATGGCTGCGCCTAAGCTCAATCGATGCGGTCTTCAACAGCATATTCAACGCCGCTTTACTAGCGCGATAGCTGTACCAACCACCTAAGTAGTTGTCAGTAATGCTCCCCACTTTGGCGCTTAATTGCACCCAAAAAGCTGGTTGCTTGCGTGGCAGCTTCGGCAGCAATTGCTCAAGTAGCAGGATTGGCAAAATCGCGTTGATCTCAAACGAGTGCCGCAGCTGTGCCGCACTCACCGCCCCCAAATGTTTCTCGGGCATAAAGTCGTTGTTGTGCAACATACCTAAAGTGCTGATCACACCATCTAGCGCCTGTAGCTGCTCAATCTCGGCGTGCAGTTGCTCAGGGCTGTAGTCACTAAGGGTCCGCCACTGCAGGTTTTCATGCATAAAGGGCTGTTCACGCCGACTCCAAGCCGTTACTAACGCCCCTTCATTCAGGTAATGCGCAACCAAGGCTTTTCCTAGTCCGCCACCAGCTCCAATCACCAAAACATGCCTCATATGCTTTTCTACCCTCCCAGGCCATCGAATAGCAAACAGCGAACAGCAAATAACGCTTTTCGTCTTAAACTTTACGCAAGCGCAGCGGTTTGGGATTATAGTGACCCTATAGAATCCTCAAGAAGGAAGATTATGAGCAACGACACCAGCTCTTCAACGTCACCTTGGCGCGCTAAATTCAGTTGTGCGCTGAGCTTTCTAAAGTATTTCGGGCGACGTTGTATGGATGACAAGATCACCATCATTGCTGGGCATTTGACGTTTGTCAGCATGCTCGCACTGGTGCCGTTGCTGGTGGTTATTTTCTCGATTTTCTCTGCCTTCCCGATGTTCGAAGCCCTACGCGCTGAAATCGAAGCATTCTTGTTTGCGAACCTGTTGCCGACATCAGGTGAAGAAATCTCGCGGTATTTAAATGAGTTTGTCGGTAATGTTTCGCAAATGACCGCCATCGGTGTGGTGTTTGTCATTGTTGTGGCAGTGAACCTGATCTCAACTATCGATGCGACCATGAATCGCATCTGGCGCAACACCAAGCGCCGTCGTTTGGCAGTGGCCTTAGCGGTCTACTGGATGATTCTGACCCTCGGCCCACTACTCATGGGGTCCGGGATGGCGGTGAGTTCTTATCTGATTTCGCTAGCGACCTTTGCTGAAGATTATGTATCAGGTATTCGCACAACCTTACTCGGCGTCGTGCCGATCGTGACGTCGGTCATTGCTTTCTTGCTGATGTATGTGATGCTACCCAACCGCGTGGTGAAAATCCGTCACGCCTTCTGGGGCGCGCTGCTTGCCGCTATTTTGTTTGAAATCAGTAAGAGCGCATTTGCCTCGTATGTCACCGCATTTCCTTCTTATCAAGCTATCTATGGTGCTTTGGCTGCAATTCCAATTCTGTTACTGTGGATCTTCTTGTCTTGGACCATTGTTTTGATCGGTGCTGAACTAACCGCCAGCATCGAAGAATTTTTTGAGGAAAGCGATGAAAGCACTACTGCAGAGAGTCACGCAGGCGAAAGTTGAGGTTGCCGGACAAACTGTGGGCGCTATCGACAGTGGCTTACTGATCTTTTTAGGTATTACCCCAAGTGATAACGAAACCATCGCGCGCAAGCTCGCGCAGCGTGTCGCTGGTTACCGACTGTTTAGTGATGCGCAAGATAAAATGAATCTTAGCCTGAGCGACATCGAAGGTGGCGCTTTAGTGGTTTCGCAATTTACCCTCGCCGCCGATACCAACAGCGGGCGCCGCCCGAGTTTTTCGAGCGCAGCACCACCAGTGCAAGCCGAACCGCTTTATGAGGCCTTTGTCGCGGAGCTGCGCCGCCTTACAATTAACGTTGCTACCGGCGAGTTTGGTGCCGATATGCAAGTTGCACTGACCAATGACGGACCAGTGACCTTTTTGCTCGACACGGAGAAAACTTAAAACATGTACCAAGTGATCAGTCCCAATGACGAGCAACAATGGCAAACCTATTACGATTTGCGTTACCGCGTCCTGCGCGAGCCATTTCAACGGCCACGCGGTTCCGAAAAGGACGAATATGATCAGGTTGGCCTGCATCGCATGGTCGTCAATGATGCTGGGGAGGCGGTCGCGGTGGGTCGATTGCACTTCAACAGCCCGGAAGAAGGTCAAATCCGTTTTATGGCTTCAGCACCTGAACATCGCGGCGAAGGACATGGCGTTGCCATTGTTTATGCACTTGAACAACTCGCTCGTCACGAAGGGGCCAAACACATTGTCATCAATTCACGCGATAACACGCTCGGCTTTTATCAAAAGTGTGGTTACGACTTGGTCGAAGAAGCCGATACCGTCAGTCATCCAAGCGCTGAGCACCAACTCCGAAAAACACTGACAGAATACAACCGCATCATCTATCGTCCTGACTGGTGCCAAGAGTTGCAATCTACATGGCACGAGGATATTCCGATTTCCGAAACAATGGGCATTCGTATTAGTCAGTACACCGGACGCGAGTTCGAAACCAATGCCCAATTGTCACGTAACATTAATGTGCATGGCACCATGTTTGCTGGCAGTATTTATTCGCTGGCAACCTTGACGTGTTGGGGGCTACTGCATTTACAATTGCGCGAGCGACAACTGCAAGGTGCTGTGGTGCTGGCTGATGGCAATATTCACTACCACAAGCCGATTACGCATGAACCAAGAGCGGTGGCGCGAC
Source organism: Pseudidiomarina homiensis (assembly GCF_003987225.1). Taxonomy (GTDB): domain Bacteria; phylum Pseudomonadota; class Gammaproteobacteria; order Enterobacterales; family Alteromonadaceae; genus Pseudidiomarina; species Pseudidiomarina homiensis. The sequence goes on along the minus strand of NZ_PIPX01000002.1, from coordinate 112,414 downwards.
TGGTCGACATGAATGGCGATCTATCCAGCTTGAAAAGTGGACAAAATGCGCGAGTGAATCTTAAATCACAAGTGTTCGATGGCGATAAACCGGTCGCTGAATTTACCGGGCAGTTTGTTGTGCTAGCCAAAAAATAATTTCAAAAAGGACGTAAGCATGAGTGAATCTTTATCCGCCCAGCAGTTGTTACGCATCCGCAGCAAGTTAGAAACCGTGGTTGCTGAGCAACCGGACAGCCGCGCAGCAGAATCAGCGAGTGCTGCACTGCAACGCATGCGCAGCGGCGAATACGGTTATTGTATTGAGTGTGGCGACGAAATTTCTGCGGCACGTTTAGCCGCTAAGCCAGATGTTGCGCTCTGCGTTGACTGCCAAGCACTTAAAGATGAAGAAGAGGACGCCTAAGCGTCCTCCTATAGAACGAACAGCCTTAGAAAGTCGCCCCTTCCGTTATCAAAGCTCCTAACTTACCGCTGTATATTAACGTTGCTGCTGCCTCAATATCGGGCGCAAAGTAACGATCTTGATCGTAATACGCCACTTTTTCACGCACCAAGCCATGCGCCTGTTCAATCGCTACCGATGCCTTCAAGGGGCGACGGAAATCAATCCCTTGGGCGGCTTCAAGCAACTCAATGGCAACGATATCACGAATATTTTGAGCAATATCCGTTAAACGACGTGCCGCAAAGGTTGCCATCGAAACGTGATCTTCTTGATTCGCCGAGGTTGGCAAGCTATCCACAGAAGCTGGATGCGCGAGAGTTTTATTCTCCGAAGCAAGCGCTGCAGCGGTCACTTGCGCCAGCATAAAGCCAGAGTTTACACCGCCGTCGTTTACCAAAAACGGCGGCAGGTTACTCAAGTGATGGTCAATCAATAACGCACTGCGTCGTTCTGACAGGGCGCCAATCTCGCTTGCCGCAATCGCCAACATATCGGCCGCCAGTGCTACTGGTTCAGCGTGGAAGTTACCGCCCGAAATAATATCGCCATTGTCGTGGAACACCAGCGGATTATCCGTCACGCCATTCGCTTCGCGAGTCAAAATTGTGCTGGCATGTTGCAACTGATCATAAACGGCACCCATAACTTGTGGTTGGCACCGCAATGAATAAGGGTCTTGTACCTTTTCACAGTTTTCATGGTCGGCGGCAATTTCCGAGCTATCGGTCAACAACTGACGGAAGCTCGTCGCCACCGCAATTTGTCCCAACTGGCCACGTACTTCGTGGATCCGCGGGTCAAATGGCGCACGTGAGCCCATCGCAGCTTCGACCGACATCGCGCCAGCAACCACAGCGCTGTGGAACACCCGCTCAATTTGGAACAGTCCGTGCAGCGCTAAAGCTGTCGACGCTTGGGTACCGTTCAACAACGCCAAGCCTTCTTTCGGGGCTAAGGTTAACGGCTGCATCCCAATTTTGGCGAGGCCTTCCTGAGCCGTATAGATCTGCCCTTGGTAACGCACTCGACCTTCGCCAATGAGCGGTAAAACTAAATGCGCCAGCGGCGCTAAGTCACCAGATGCACCAACTGAGCCCTTGCTCGGTACACATGGATACATTTGCTCATTTAACAAGGTGATAAGACCGTCGATGACTTGCTGACGAATACCTGAAAAACCGCGGCTGAGAGAATTAACTTTGAGTAACAGCATCAGCCGGACGACGGTATCGTCCATTAAGTCACCCGTGCCCGCCGCGTGGGACAACACAATGCGACGCTGCAGGTCTTCCAATTTTTCTGGCGGAATACGGGTGTTCGCGAGTAAGCCAAAACCGGTGTTAATCCCATACACGACTTTACCCGCTGCGAGCACTTCGGTAATGGTCGCTGACGAGCGTTCAATAGCAGCGGCAGCATCGGCATGCAGGGCGACCTGCTGCGGAGCCTGCCACCATTGACGCAGATGATCTAGGCTAAGCTTGCCGGGTTCAAGAGTGAATACTGCCATTACTTGTCCTCCACCATTGGTAAATCAAGACCTTGTTCTTTCGCGCAGTCAATCGCGATGTCATAGCCTGCGTCCGCATGGCGCATGACGCCTGTACCTGGGTCGTTCCATAATACCCGACTGATTCGCGCCTCCGCGGCGTCAGTTCCGTCGGCCACAATCACGACTCCGGCATGTTGTGAATAACCCATGCCGACGCCACCACCGTGGTGCAAGCTTACCCATGTGGCACCACCGGCGGTGTTCAAAAGGGCGTTCAACAACGGCCAATCCGACACCGCGTCAGAGCCATCGAGCATACTTTCGGTTTCCCGGTTAGGACTTGCCACCGAGCCCGAATCTAAGTGGTCACGGCCAATAACAATCGGTGCTTTAAGTTCACCGTTTTTCACCATCTCGTTGAACGCTTTGGCGATACGCGCACGGTCCTTCAAGCCAATCCAACAAATTCGAGCTGGCAAGCCTTGGAAACTAATGCGTTCACGTGCCATATCAAGCCAATTGTGCAAATGCGGGTCATCAGGGATCAGCTCTTTCACCTTGGCATCGGTTTTGTAGATGTCTTCTGGGTCGCCCGACAGCGCTACCCAACGAAACGGTCCAATACCTTGGCAAAACAACGGACGAATATAAGCAGGCACAAAGCCAGGGAAGTCAAAAGCGTGCTCAACACCAACGTCTTTCGCCATTTGACGAATGTTATTACCGTAATCAAGCGTCGCCGCACCACGTTGCTGCAAGGTCAACATCGCCTGTACTTGTACAGCCATCGATTGTTTCGCTGCTTGCACGGTCGCTTCAGGTGCGCTTTCTTGTTTTGCTTTGTAGTCTTCGAGTGTCCAGCCCTGCGGCAAATAACCGTGTAATGGGTCGTGCGCGGACGTTTGGTCGGTCACGACATCGGGGGTGACGTTGCGCTGAACCAGTTCGTCATAAACATCAGCAGCGTTCCCTAACAGACCTACTGAAATCGCTCGACCTTCCGCTTTAGCTACATTGATAAGTTCCAAAGCTTCATCGAGCGAAGTGGCTTTGTGGTCTAAGTAGCGAGTGCGCAAACGAAAGTCGATACGTGACTCGTCGACTTCAACCGCGAGCATGCAATATCCAGCCATGGTTGCCGCGAGTGGCTGCGCACCACCCATACCCCCAAGGCCGCCAGTAAGCACCCAGCGCCCCTTAGTTTCACCGTTGAAATGCTGTTTGGCGACGGCGACAAAGGTTTCGTAGGTACCTTGTACGATGCCTTGCGAACCAATATAGATCCACGAGCCAGCGGTCATTTGCCCGTACATCATTAGGCCTTTTTTATCGAGCTCGTTGAAGTGTTCCCAAGTGGCCCATTCTGGCACTAAGTTTGAGTTAGCGATGAGCACGCGCGGTGCATCTTCATGTGTTGGGAACACACCAACTGGCTTACCTGATTGAATTAGTAAGGTTTCAGTTGGCTTTAAACGTTCAAGTACTTCAACAATCTTGTCGAAGCTTTCCCAGCTCCGGGCTGCGCGGCCAATGCCGCCGTACACCACCAATGCATGGGGGTGCTCTGCAACTTCGGCATCAAGATTGTTCATTAACATACGCTTGGCTGCCTCCACTTGCCAGTTGCAAGTGGTGAGTTCACTGCCACGCGGGGCACGAATCGTACGGCTGGTATCGAGTCGAGTAAAGCTCATTATCGTTTGTCCTTTATTAAAATTGCAGATGTCCGCCAAGACTAAAGCGTGAGCCGGGGTGCGTAAGCACCGCATAGGTCACCACGCCTTCGGCACTCCACGTGCGGCGGTTAATGCGTAAGCAGGGCTCTGGTTTGGTGAGCAACAACCATTGGCAGAGCTGATTCGAAGGTGTTACCGCTTCGATCTCGTGGCTTGCCTCAGTCAATGGCTGGGCTTGGCACAAGTATTCGTGCGGCGTGATTTCATTGTAATTTTGCTTTAAGTAGTCGGCAGCGAGAGCTGGATTCACATAACGCTCTTCGACTTGCACTGGCAGGTCATTTTCATAGTGACTAATGACCGAGTGAAAGACAGTATCACCGGGTTGCAAGTTGAGCATTTCGGCAATTAAATCGGAGGCATGTTCACGGCGCAACACCTGAACTTGCGCATGGTAACGATGCTGACGCGCACGAATTTCATCGGCGATATTACGAATCGCCATGAACGATGTTTGCGATTTAATCGGTGCTACGAACGTACCCGAGCCTTTGGTGCGAATCACAATGCCTTCATTGGCCAGCTCTTGCAGTGCACGACGTGCGGTCATACGACTGACTTTAAACTGCAACGCCAAGGCATTTTCTGAGCTCACCGGATGGTTTTCCGGCCACTCGCCCGAAGCAATTTTGTTGTAGACATGCTGTTTAATTGCGGAAAATTTAGCCATGTGCCAGCTTACCCATAGGTGTCCGTGATTCAGATGTGCTAAAGTGTAGGCAACTCGAATTGTATATACAAGTGTTCAAAGGGAGAAAGTTGTATGACTCAGCGACAACAGCGTATTGAAAATGTGACGGTTGCAACCGTGGATCATGCGAACTACGGCGACGGCTATGGACTTCTCAAAAATGCGGTTGTGTGTATCGAAGCTGGTACGATCAGTTACGTGGGACCTGCTGCCGAGGCTCCTGCGACAGCTGCTGACGCTGAAGTCATCGATGCTGGTGGAAAGTTACTCACGCCCGGACTGATTGACTGTCATACCCACTTGGTATGGGCTGGATCGCGTGCTGACGAATTTGCGCAGCGCTTGCACGGTGTAAGCTATAGTGAAATTGCCTCGCAAGGCGGTGGTATTGCCGCTACCGTGCGGGCAACCCGGGCCGCGTCTCAAGATGAATTGGTGAACGTGAGCAGCCCACGCCTCGCCGCACTCATGCGCGAAGGTGTCACCACGGTTGAAATTAAATCAGGTTACGGTTTATCCCTCGAACATGAACGTAAACAATTACTTGCCGCCAAACAATTAGCTGCGGCAAACCCGGTCAGCGTGCAAACCACATTACTTGCAGCGCACGCTTTGCCGCCGGAGTTCAAAGATAATGCGGACGCCTACATTGATGCCATTGTTGAGCAAATTTTGCCAACTTTGGCCGACGAAGGCTTAGTCGATGCGGTGGATGCTTTTTGTGAAAATGTCGGCTTTTCGCCAGCACAAACCGAACGTGTCTTTCAAGCAGCGCAGCAGCGCGGTTTGCCGGTGAAACTGCACGCCGAACAACTCAGCAACCAACATGGCAGCGCCCTCGCGGCACGTTACCAAGCGCTTTCTTGCGATCATTTGGAATACCTTGATGAGGACGGTGTAAAAGCTATGGCTGCTAGTGGTACAGTCGCCGTGCTGCTGCCCGGCGCTTTCTATTTCTTACGCGAAACCAAGTTACCGCCGCTGGATTTGCTGCGCCAACACGGCGTTCCTATAGCTCTTGCCACGGATGCTAACCCAGGCACATCACCTATTCTGAGTTTGCAACTGATGCTGCAAATGGGGGCCACGCTATTTCGCATGACGCCAGAGGAATGTTTACAAGGGGTGACCTCACACGCCGCGCAAGCCTTGGGGCTCAACGACCGTGGGCGCATTAAGGCGGGGTTACGTGCTGATCTGTGTTTGTGGGATTGTGACGACGCAGCTGAACTCACTTATCAGTTTGGCACTGATCGCTTACTCAACTGCTGGCATCAGGGCGTCCTACGCTGAAGGCCATGCAAGTAAGCAAGCACTAACTCACTAAGCACCTGGGCACAAGCCATATCGCCGGCTTCACGGCCGGCTGGGTGCAAGCTCGGCGCAGCTTCAGCCAAGTGCAAATAACGCGTTTGTGGTAGTGCTGCGAGCTCAGCAATCAAGGTATAGCCGTGTTGTATACCTAAGCCATTAAAGTTAATGGCACTGGCTGGCACCCCTTGCAACGCATCCACATCGATTTCGATACCTAACGGCCGTTGCCATGCCTGTGCTTGAGCACGCAAGGCCGCCAGCTGTTCGGTCCAATTCGCCTGATACAGCTCATGCACGCTGGTATAGGTAAATCCTGCCTCGCTTAACTGACGTAAGCTTTCGGCATTATTTTTCCCTTCGTGCAGACCCACAACATGGTAGTTGGTAAGAAATCCATCGGTATGTGCATAGCTAAAACCGTTACCACTGTGGCGACCTTCACGAGCGCGAAAATCAGCATGGGGGTCCAAGTTCATCGCCGCAACTTGCTGCTCCGTCGCTTCACTCAAACTGCGCAGCAGTGGATAAGCATTGTTGTGCCCGCCACCGATCAAAATGACCTCAAAGCCTTCGCTAAACAATGGCAACAAGGTTTGCATCACGCGTTGATCCAGGTGTTGGCAAAGATCACGCAAGCCCTGCACATCAGCGGCATTGGTGGTGCGCAGAGCCGCTGCCTGTTCCTGTAAGTCCGCACAATCAACATGGCCAACCAAAAGTAGCTCATGGCTTGCGATAAAGGGCGTCGCTTGCAGGTTACACAGTCCCTGTAACGCAGCAGGCCAAGCTGTTTCAGCGCCACCACGGCCTAGGTTGCCACGCGGGCCGATACTCTCTGGAACGCCCACTAACGCCACTCTAGCACCCTGCTCGCGGGCTTTGTGTAACGCAGCACGATAGGTTTCTGGAGTGTCGCATGAGGGGAGTGCGTGTAAGGTTTGTCCGATACGGACTTCCCCTTGGCGTGGTTTACACCACGCCTCAGGGTCACAAGGGATCAAGTACATAGATTATTCGATATCAAGCGGCTCGGGCGAGAGAATGACGCCAGTCGTATCGGCATACAAATGATCTTCAGGTAAGAAGGTGACGCCACCAAAATTCACGGCAACATCGACTTCACCAGTACCTTCAGCAGGCGCACCTACCGGAATTGACGCCAATGCCAAAATACCGATATCGAGCTCATCAAGTGCGTCAACGTCGCGCACAGCGCCAAAGCAGACAATACCTTCCCAGTCATTATCCAGCGCCAATTCCGCCACCGCAATGTCGATAAGGGCACGGCGATTGGAACCGCCACCGTCGATCAGCAGCACTTTGCCGGTGCCCGGCTGCTGCACGACCTCTTCGATGACACCTTTGTCTTCGAAGCACTTCACAGTGACCAACTGGCCACCGAACGATACGCGCCCACCGTAGTGAACAAACATGGGTTCGACCACGTCGACCATGTCAGGGTAGAGATCGCAAAGCTCCGAAGTATTGTATTCCATTGCCGTTCCCCTGCCTGTTACATCATTGATAGAAGGATAGTTTCAGGCACAGTATAGCTGATAACGTTACAAAATGAAGCGACTCAAGTCTTCATCTTGCGCTAACTTGCCTAAGTGCTCGTCAACGTACGCGCCATCAATACTGATTTGCTGACCTTGCAAGTCACTTGCGCGGAATGAAATATCTTCCATCAAGCGCTCTAAAACCGTGTGCAAACGCCGCGCACCAATATTCTCAGTTGTCTCGTTCACTTGGAACGCCGTTTCTGCAATCCGCTGAATTCCGTCTTCAGTAAACGCGACTTCAACTCCCTCAGTAGCCATCAAGGCTATGTACTGGGTCGTCAGTGACGCATTCGGCTCGGTTAAAATGCGCACGAAGTCATTACTGGTCAACGCATCAAGCTCAACACGAATTGGTAAACGACCTTGCAGCTCAGGAATCAAATCCGACGGCTTCGACATCTGGAACGCACCCGAGGCAATAAACAGAATGTGATCGGTTTTCACCATACCGTGCTTGGTAGACACTGTGGTTCCTTCCACTAACGGCAGCAAGTCACGTTGTACGCCTTCCCGCGAAACGTCGGGACCGCTGGTGTCGCCACGCTTACAAATTTTGTCGACCTCGTCGAGAAACACGATGCCGTTTTGTTCTACTGAATTCAGGGCTTGCTCCTTCACCTCTTCGGGATTGAGCATTTTCGCCGCTTCTTCTTCCACTAACTGCTTGAAGGCATCTTTGATTTTCAGCTTACGCGGCTTGCTTTTGTCCTGCCCAAGATTCTGGAACATATTCTGCAACTGCGAGCTCATTTCTTCCATGCCAGGCGGTGCCATGATTTCCACACCCATTTGCGGCATCGCGATATCGATCTCGATTTCTTTATCGTCGAGCTGCCCTTCACGGAGTTTTTTACGGAATACCTGCCGCGTATTACTCTGTTCGCGTTCCGTTTTGTCCTCGTCAGCCCAGCCTTTTGCTGGCGGCAGTAAAGCGTCGAGAATACGTTCTTCCGCTGCTTCTTCAGCACGGAAACGCACTTTTTTCATCATTTGTTCGCGCGTTTGCTTCACCGCAGTATCGGTAAGATCGCGAACAATCGATTCAATTTCCTTACCGACATAACCAACTTCGGTAAACTTCGTCGCTTCAACCTTAATGAAAGGTGCATTCGCCAGCTTCGCCAAACGTCGCGCAATTTCGGTTTTACCGACACCCGTTGGACCAATCATCAAAATGTTCTTTGGGGTGACTTCTTGACGTAGCTCGTCTTGCAATTGCATACGACGCCAGCGGTTACGCAAAGCTACCGCAACGGCTTTTTTTGCATTGTCTTGGCCAATAATATGACGGTTCAGCTCATCGACAATCTCACGTGGGGTCATATCAGACATCGGCCACAGACTCCTGTTCTTCGATGGTTTGGTTGGTATTCGTGTAAATGCAGATCTCACCAGCAATCGTGAGTGCTTTTTCGACGATACCGCGAGCACCAAGTTCAGTATTTTCCAACAGCGCGCGGGCTGCAGCTTGGGCATACGGTCCACCAGAACCAATGGCAATTAGATCATTTTCGGGCTGGATCACGTCGCCGTTGCCAGAAATAATCAGTGAGGTATGTTTGTCAGCGACCGCCAATAGAGCTTCAAGACGACGTAGCGCCCGATCGGTCCGCCAATCTTTGGCAAGCTCAACCGCCGCCTTGGCTAGATTACCTTGATGCTGTTCCAGCTTGGCTTCAAACCGCTCAAATAGGGTAAAGGCGTCCGCGGTACCACCGGCAAATCCGGCGATGACTTGGTTGTTGTATAGGCGGCGCACTTTGCGCACGTTGCCTTTCATGACTGTGTTGCCAAGTGTGGCTTGGCCATCACCGCCGATGACGACTTTGTCACCGCGGCGGACAGAAACTATCGTTGTCACAATTGCGTCCTCTTAAGTTGCTATGCCAACTTTAATGAGGGCGCAATTGCGAAATTCAATGCTTTTACCGAAATCTAATACTTACAGATTCCAGTTCCAGATTTGACAGCCATGAATACTGGCCCGTTGTAGGGTATGGCGATCAGCCTCGGCCGCGCGCTTGGTTTCATAAGGCCCGAGCACCACGCGGTACCACGTACCACCATTTGATGGGTAAATCTCCGACTCTAAACCTTGCATCGCAATCGCCGCCTTAAGGCGTTCAGCGTCAGCACGCTGGCGGAATGACCCGCACTGCATCAGCTTAGGCGGCCCGAGTTCACGCTCAGGAACATCAACTTCAACTTCAAGATTTTCCAGCTCCTCGATATATTGCCAGCGCTCTTCCGGCTTTTCTGGCATCGGCTCTGCTTGCATCTCTGGCGTGCTTGCTGGGACGTCTTGAGTGGATTGCAACGGCGCTTCAGGATTGCCACCCGCAATAAACCGTAAACCAGCAATCAATGCGATCACTAAAATGATCGCCAGCACCACAATGCCCCAAGGCACTTGGCGTTGCGGAGCTTGCTTCTTACCCTTATTCGCCGAGCGTGGCTTGCGTTGAGGCGGGCGTTTGCGATTTGCGTAATCCATGCTTACATCTTGTCCAATGTTTCAATGCCAAGAAGGTCGAGACCTTGGCGCAGTGTCTTCGCTGTTAAAGCAGCAAGTTTCAAACGACTTTGCTGCAGCGCTTCATCATCAGCTTGCAAAATTGGGCAAGCTTCATAAAAGCTTGAGAAGGCGCCAGCAAGGTCAAATAAGTAGCCGCACAAGAAATGCGGCATCGCTTTCTTGGCCACAGTATGCACGACTTCGTTGAAACGTACCAACAGGTTGGCAAGCGCTAATTCACGCTCATCTTGCAACACAAAGCCGCCGCTTAAAGCGTCGGGCTTAACGCCAGCTTTGTTAAACACGCTCATCACACGGGTGTATGCATAGAGCAAATAAGGCGCCGTATTACCCTCAAAGCTAAGCATGGTGTCCCAGTCAAAAATGTAGTCACTGGTACGATTCTTCGACAAGTCAGCATATTTAACTGAACTAATACCCACTACTTTCGCGACCTGCGCCTGCTCTTTCGCAGACAAGTCGGTGTTTTTTTCTTGCACTAACGCCAGCGCACGCGCTTCCGCTTGGTCCAACAAGTCCGCCAGCTTCGTCACACCGCCGTCGCGGCTCTTATACGGTCGGCCATCTTTACCCATGACCGTACCAAAGCCGTAATGATCCATTTGCAGGTCGTCACGCGCGAAACCAGCTTTCTTCGCTAAGGTAAAAATCTGCTGAAAATGCAGGCCTTGGCGCTGGTCCACAAAGTACATCAAATGCTCGCCTTTGAGGACGTTCTGGCGATAACGTACGGCCGCTAAGTCGGTCGTCGCATACAAATAGCCACCACCAGATTTCTGCACGATAACCGGTAAAGCTTCGCCTTCTTTATTCTTAAACTCTTCAAGGAATACACACTGCGCACCTTGATCTTCTACCAGCAAACCTTGCTCACGTAGGTCTTCGACAACTTGTGGTAAGTCAGCGTTATAAGCACTTTCTGCCATCACGTCGTCACGCGTAAGCTTCACGCCCAAACGGTCGTAAACTTCTTGGCAATGACTCAGCGATACGTCAATAAACTGCTGCCACAGGTCGAGGCATTTTTTGTCACCCGACTGCAACGCGACCACCAGTTCACGGGCACGATTGGCAAACTCAGGGCTTTCATCGAAGCGCTTCTTCGCAGCTTTGTAAAAGGTCTCTAAGTTGCTCAGTTCCATGGCGAGCTCATTGCCTTCAAGCTCTTCCATGTGTGCCAACAACATCCCAAACTGGGTACCCCAGTCACCCACGTGATTCTGCCGAATCACGGTATGCCCTAAAAACTCACAGACGCGTGCGACCGCATCACCAATAATGGCCGAACGCAAATGACCGACGTGCATTTCTTTGGCAAGGTTTGGCGAAGAATAGTCAATCACCACACGCTGACTCTGCTCGGCACTGGCCACTCCGACATGCGCATCTTGGTAGGCGGCTTCGAGCTGCTGTAACAGTTGGTCTTGGCTAATGACAAAATTAATAAAACCAGGGCCAGCAATGTTTGCTTCAGCGACGAGGGTATTTTCTGGTAGCGCTGCAATGAGGGCTTCTGCCAAGGCACGTGGGTTCGTTCCAGCAGGCTTTGCCAACATTAACGCGAGGTTGGTCGCAAAATCACCATGGCTTTTATCGCGTGGACGGTCCAGTTGGATACGCGGGCTTAATTCCGCAGGTAAAGTGCCTTGCGCTTGTAAGGTGGCCACTGCGGCCGCTAATAACTGCTCCAACTGCTCTTTCATTTACATCCAACCTTTTTCATTTACGATGCGCATTTACGCTTGTTCGCGTTCAATTCAGGGAAACCGCGACATTTTACTAGCTAAAGTCTTGTGGGTCTACGTCCAACGACCAGCGCACGCGGCGTAATTCCGGCAAATTCTCGAGTTTCGCCAAGGTGTGCTGCAAGAGCTGTTGCCGCAATCCACGCTGCTGGCACTGTACCAATAGCTGATAACGATAGCGACCGGCGCGACGTTCCATCACTGCCGGCATCGGGCCAAGCACAAAAACTTCAGGATGCTCAGGGAGCTGCGCAGCAATAATTTCAAGCGCAGATTGGGCCTGCCCGGCTTCATGCGCTTCAGCCCGAAACAATGCCAACTGCGCAAACGGCGGTAATTGGGTTAACTGCCGCTCGCGCAGTAGCGAACGCGCAAACGCAGCGTAGCCGTTGTGAATAAGGTCCTGCAATAAATCGTGTTCTGGATGATGGGTCTGCAGCACCACGGTACCCGGCGCACTAGCACGGCCAGCTCGCCCGGCAACTTGGGTGATCAATTGTCCCAGCCGCTCGGCCGCACGAAAATCAGAGCTATACAGTGCGCCATCGACGTCAAGCAAAGCTACCAGTGTCACGTGCGGAAAATGATGACCCTTCGCGATCATTTGTGTGCCCACTAAAATGGGGTATTTGTTCTCGGTCGCAGCGGTCAAGTGCTTCGCTAAACTCCCTTTGCGCCGCGTGCTGTCACGGTCGATACGCAGCACTGGAAACTCAGGGAAAATATCAGCCAGCGTTTGCTCAAGTTGCTCAGTCCCAGTTCCGCGCCCCACTAACTGCGTCGAGCCACAGTCGAAACATTGTTTAGGCAAGCGTTGTTGGTCACCACAATGGTGACACTGCAACATTTGTTGTCGTTGATGCACAGTGTAGTAGGCGTCGCAGCGGCGACATTGCGCGAGCCAGCCACATTCGTGGCATAACAACGCCGGTGCATAGCCGCGACGATTCAAGAACACCAGCACCTGCTGACCACGTTCCAGCTCTTTACGCATTTGCTCGATAAGTGGCACCGACAACCCACCTTTTAGCGGCAATTGCTTAATATCAAGCACCGTTTGCCGCGCCAACTTGGCGCCACCAGCGCGCTGCGTCAGTTGTAAATGTGCATAGCGCTGTTGGGCGACGTTATTAATGCTCTCGAGCGAAGGCGTGGCGGAACCTAAAATCACCGGTACCTGTTCTTTCTGACCACGCACCACCGCTAAATCGCGCGCGTGGTAACGGAAGCCTTCTTGCTGCTTCAAAGAGTTGTCATGTTCTTCATCAACAATAATCATGCCTAAGCGCTTAAATGGCGTGAAAATCGCCGAACGTGTACCGATAACGATCGCAGCTCCGCCGTTTTTGGCATCGAGCCAAGCATCTAACCGCTCACGGTCGGTCAGCGCTGAATGCAGCATCACAATTGGCACTGCGAAGCGCTTCTGAAAACGTCGTAAGGTTTGCGGCGTCAGACCGATTTCAGGCACCAACACTAACACTTGTTTACCCTTGCGCAGCACCTCTGCCATCGCTTGCAAGTACACTTCCGTTTTACCACTACCGGTAACGCCTTCAAGCAAATAGGTTTGCGGCTTGCTGGCAGCACCAATGGCGGCAACAGCTAAAGCCTGCTCGGGATTCAGCTGTAAAGGCTCACTACCGATCGCAAACGACCAATCCGCATTGGTCTGCGGAACATGCTGAAAGCTTTCGATGCATTCTTTCTCTTGCAGCGCTTTCAGGGCAGCGCTCGAAAACTCTTGCGCAGTAATATCACGCCGCAACATGGGGCCGTTACGCAAAGCTGCCAATAAACGTTGTTGCTGTGGCGCTCGACGTAACTCGTTCAGCTCAATGGCAAGACCCGCTTCGGTCACGCGAAACCCTTCGGTGGTTTTGTAGCTTGCCGCTTCGCCTTGGCGGAGTAAAACCGGTAAACCATGATTGAGCACTTCACCCAACGGGTGCTGGTAATACTCGGCAGCCCACTGCAAAAGACCCCAGACTGCCGGCGGCAACAAGGGTTCATCGTCCAACACTGCGTGGATTGGCTTGAGCTCAAATTCAGTGTTGACTGCGGTCGCTACACCTAAACTAAAACCCACTAACGAGCGGTTACCAAACGGCACCTTCAGTCGCGTCCCACAGGGAGGGGCCGTTGCGCAGCGGTAATGAAAATGGCGGGCAAGGGGCACTGGCACCGCCACGTTGACGACGGTGCTATCATTTGCAAAGAGTTCGGCTGGGGTGGACTTGGTCATAGCCGCTATTGTGCGACCATGCGCGGCGAGGCGCAAGCGCGATCCTGTGCTTGATCATTGGCCTGTGTTCGGGTAGAATCTGCGCCCTAATTATTCCATTATTAACCACGCGTGGTGTGCGGAGAGAGTCCGTATAGCGATGCGGCCCAATTGAGGTAACCCTTATGAAAGCAGGTATTCATCCGAAGTACGAAGACATGAACGTGACTTGTTCATGTGGCAACACCTTCACCACCCGTTCAACCAAAGGTGGCGAATTGCACCTTGACGTTTGTTCAGAGTGCCACCCGTTCTACACTGGTAAACAGCGTATTATGGACACCGGTGGTCGTATCGACAAATTCAACAAGCGTTTCAGCGTGTTGGGTGGTAAGAAATCATCGTAAAAACGATGGTTTAGCACCAGATTCAGAAAAAGGCGCCAAAAGGCGCCTTTTTTTATGCCCTGCGAGGGCTTAGCCCCCATTCGAGCTGGATCGAGCAGCGGTTTGTTTTTATACAACTCTGCAGTTTCGGCGGTTTTTAGAAGGCCGGTCGAGCTCCTCGACCATCAGGTAAGATTTGTTATTCGCAGTTAACCCTCTACAATGGCGATTATTCACTAAATGAATGTTGGCTATAACGGCCGCCGCAATGAAAGAGGGTACCTAGGTCCATGTCTGATTTTCGCAAGCAAGCGCTCGATTACCATGCTTATCCAACACCGGGAAAGATCAGTATTGAACTGACCAAGTCGGCCGAGACCAGCAAAGATTTGGCCTTAGCCTATAGCCCTGGTGTTGCCGAACCGGTTCGGGCAATTGCCGAAAATCCTGAAGATGTGTACCGTTACACCGCTAAAGGCAACATGGTTGCGGTCATCTCCAATGGCACCGCCATTCTTGGTTTGGGTAATCTAGGCCCGATGGCATCAAAGCCCGTGATGGAAGGTAAGGCTTTGCTGTTCAAGCGCTTCGCCGGCCTTGATGCGATTGATATCGAAGTAACGCACCGCACTACCCAAGATTTTATTAATACCGTTGCCAACATTGCCGACAGCTTTGGCGGTGTTAACCTGGAAGATATTAAAGCACCCGAATGTTTTGAGATCGAAGAAGCCTTGGTAGAGCGTTGTGACGTGCCGATCTTTCATGACGATCAGCATGGCACCGCCATTGTTACGGCCGCAGGTCTGCTGAATGCGCTGGAGATTCAAGGTAAAGAACTGCGCAAGGCCCAAATCGTCTGTCTCGGGGCTGGGGCCGCGGCGATTGCCTGCATGGAGCTATTGATTAAGTGCGGCGCGCAGCGCGAACACATCTATATGCTCGACTCGAAAGGCGTGATTCATACCCGTCGCGAAGATCTGAACCCATACAAATCGTTGTTTGCCAATAATACCGACAAACGCACCCTCGAGGATGTCATTACCGAAGCTGACGTATTTGTTGGGGTTTCCGGGCCGAACTTGTTGTCGCCAGAGGCATTGAAACTGATGGCTGACAAGCCGATTATCTTTGCCTGCTCGAATCCTGATCCGGAAATCAAACCGGAACTTGCGCACAAGGTTCGTGACGATTTGATTATGGCAACCGGTCGTTCTGATTATCCGAACCAGGTGAACAACGTACTGTGCTTCCCATTCATTTTCCGCGGCGCACTCGACGTTCGCGCACGCGCTATTAACGACGAAATGAAGATTGCCGCCGTTGAAGCGATTCGTCAGCTCGCCAAAGAACCCGTTCCTGAAGCAGTTCTCAAAGCGTCTGGCGTCGACAAACTTGAGTTCGGTGTCGATTACATTATTCCGAAACCATTGGACCCACGCTTGAAAACCCGCGTTGCCAAAGCGGTCGCCGAAGCTGCTGTCGCCTCAGGCGCATCACGCATCGACCTACCGAAGAATTACATGGCGGAGTAATCACTCCGCCGCCCCCTCCGCCGTACGACCTAACTTTTGTCTAGACCTAACTATTCCTAGTTATTCGCTAATATTCATGTTTTTATGCCTGCAGGAATAGCTAAGAATCAGCGTTGATTTCAATCGACAAGGACTAGAACAATGACGTTAGGTGATTACTTAAAACAACAACGAACTGAGCAAGATCTGAGCCAAGCGGAGCTGGCCGAAAAGATGGGCGTGGAGCAATCCTATCTATCGAAACTTGAGGGTGAGCGCTCGCTACCGTCGGCCGAAATTCTTGCCGCTTGGCTGAGTGCTTTATCGCTTGAGCTGGAAGATGTCCTGGCTCAGCTCGATCGCGCCTATTTACATGCCAAATTGAGCCGCATTCCAAGTGTTGATGCATGGCTGCGCCAGCAAAAAGTGCAAAGTCTGGTGCGCGAGCGCATGCGCATGTACGCCGCCGTGCTCTGTATTGCCCTAGCCGTGCCTATGTTTTATCTCGGCTACACGCAATTACTCTTTTCTGAGACTATCTACGAGTATGAGTCGCCAGGTGTCGTCTTACCAGGTGAACCGCAAGACATCTATCATTTAGCCCCGCAAATGCAAAGTGGCGGCCTAGCAGAGCGCCAGGAGCAACACCTCGATATGCTACATCGTCGAAAACCTAAGATTCTGTTGCTTAGCGACTATCGTGGTGAACAGTTTAATCGCCCGATTCCGGAGGCCGTAAATGATTCCTTTACGCGCACTTACTACCTTGAAGCAACACACCAGCAACCGCGCTGGCAGAACACCCTGCTGCAGGCGCTGGGACTGTTTTTAGGTACCTTCGGACTGGTACTTCTCATTATTTTACTGAGATCGCAAAAAAGATAATACTTATTCTTGTTTTGTGCATTTCTATTCAATATACTTAGACCATCTTTTGGTCATAAGTTTACTGTGAATGTCAAAGCAAGAAACCATACAATGCGCTGTGTTTGGAGCAAGCGGCTATAGCGGCGTTGAACTCCTGTGGTTGTTGCATAACCATCCAGTTTTCGACGTGACCCATGCATTTTCTTCAAGCGCACGTGAGAAAGCAGAGCCCATCTCCGCGTTGTATCCGCAGTTAGCGGGGCGGTGCGAGCAAATTCTGCAACCTTGGCACTCGGATCTGCTGCCGCAACTAGCGCAGCAGGTTCGAGTGGTTTTTTTAGCGCTCCCCCATGAAGCCAGTGCTGAATTGGCACCAAAATTGATCGCTGCTGGGTTGGTGGTGTTTGATCTTTCCGGTGCCTTTCGGCTTGGCGACCCCTTACAACATCAAGCTGCCTATGGTTTTGCTCAACCGAAGCTGAGTAACGACGTCCCTTATGGCTTGGCGGAATTCACTCAGCTCAAAGGTGACGAGCCCTTAGTGGCTGTGCCCGGTTGCTACCCAACAGCCGCAGGGTTAGCACTGCGCCCTGTGTTAGCGCTTTTGGCGGCCCATACAACACCAATCGTGAATGCGGTCAGTGGTGTCTCTGGCGCAGGTCGCAAAGCGGCACTGCACACTAGTTTTTGCGAAGTAAGTTTGCAGGCCTATGGCGTGGCTGAACATCGCCATCAACCCGAAATGGCGCAGACCATTGGTCGTGATGTTATTTTCGTTCCGCACCTAGGTAACTTTAAGCGGGGCATTTTAGCGACGATTTATGCACAGCTTGCCGAACAGGTAAGCAGCGACATGGTCGCCGAAGCTTTTGCTGCTTGCTACGCTGAGCAGCCGTTCGTTCGGTTGGTCGCGAACCCACCAAAACTTCAACAAGTGGTTGGCACGCCATGCTGTGACATCTATTTTAAAGTGCATGGCAACCAGCTCATTCTATCGGTAGCGATTGATAATTTACTCAAAGGCGCCGCCGCGCAAGCACTCCAACTTGCGAATCAGTATGTCGGTCTACCGCCAACGACAGGCCTTACCCCAAGCCCGGGAGCCGTCGTATGAGCACGCCACTCATCATTAAGCTCGGTGGGCGAGTACTCACCGACGTTGACGCACTGCAACAACTGTTCACCACAGTGAAGCGGCTGGCCGCGTTGCGACCGCTTGTGCTAGTGCACGGTGGCGGCGACCAAGTACAAGCGTTACTTCAGCAACTCGGTCACGAGAGCGTAAAAATTGACGGCCAGCGGGTCACCCCAGCGGCACATATTCCAGTTGTTGCAGGCGTTCTCGCCGGTGACGTTAACAGCCAGCTCTGCGCCTTAGCACAACAACATGGCCTGCAGCCAGTAGGTCTAACCTTACAGGCAGGTAATACAGTGCGCTGCGAAATCGACAGCAGTCGCGGCGCCGTCGGTATTCCACAGGCAGGTTCAGGCAAGTTGTTACAGTTGCTGATCGAGCACGACTACTTACCTATTCTCAGTTCGCTCGGGGTTAGCGACCAAGGCGAGCGCTTAAACGTCAATGCCGACTTGGCTGCGGCAACCGTCGCGCAAGTACTACATGGCGATCTTATATTACTTACCGATGTGGTCGGCATACTTGACCACGACGGCCAACTCATCGAAACCATCACCGCCGCCCAGGCGCCTGAACTCATTGCCAACGGCACCATCCGTGACGGCATGATCGTCAAGCTCAATGCCGCACTGCAGGCAGCGCAGGTGGTCCTCAATAAGGCTTCGCGACGAACCATCGCGGTGGCCGGCTGGCACGATGCCAATGCGCTAACCAGATTAGCGCGCGGCGAGCCAGCTGGAACCCGCGTTCAGCTTTAACGCAGTTTCGTCGTCGATTACGCAATTTTAGTTAGGAATTCACATGCAAGATTTATTAGCAATGCGCGATTTAAGCAGCGCACAATTGAGCCATATTTTGGATTTGGCGCAGACCATTAAGCAACGCCCAAGCGCGTGGCAAAACCACCTTCAGGGTAAGAGCATCGCTTTGGTTTTTGAAAAGCCATCGTTGCGCACTCGCGCAAGTTTTGCTGCTGGCATCAATCGCTTAGGTGGCCACAGCATTTACCTTGATGCCGAGAACCTCATGGGTAGTCGTGAACCAGCGAGCGATGTCGGTGCTAACTTGGCCCTGTGGCACGATGCCATAGTGGCGCGCGTCTATTCGCAAGCGACCCTTGATGAACTCGCGAAGGCTTCAGACAAACCCGTGATCAACGCACTCAGTGACGAGTGTCATCCCTGTCAGGCATTGGCCGACTTGTTAACGCTGACCGAGCAATTAGGCGACCTGTCCAAAGTGACCCTGACCTATGTGGGCGACGGCTGCAATGTCTGCCATGCCCTTATGGCTGGCGCTGCTTTGGCGGGCATGAATCTGCAAATCGTAACGCCGGTTGGTTATGAGCCTAATGCAGAACGCTTAGCCGATGCGCAGAAAGTTGGCGAAACGACTGGTGCCAAAATCACTTTGCATCACGATTTCAATAATCTGCAACAAACTGATGCTATCTATACCGATACTTGGTTTTCAATGGGACAAGAGCGCGATAGCAATCAGGTCATGCACGACTTTGCACCTTATCAAGTGAACCAAGATCTGATGAAGCAACTCGGTGCTAAGTATTTTATGCACTGTTTGCCAGCGTACCGTGGTCGCGAAGTCACTGCCGAAGTGATTGATGGACCACAGTCCCTCATTTTGCACCAAGCCGAAAACCGGCTACACGCCCAGAATGCTGTTTTAGTTGAATTATTTGCAGGAGCCCAAGCATGAGCACGTCCGTAAACAAAGTTGTTTTAGCCTATTCAGGTGGTCTTGATACTTCGGCTATCGTGCCATGGTTAAAAGAAAACTATGACTGTGAAGTGGTCGCCTTCGTTGCTGACGTGGGTCAGGGCGAAGAAGAGCTTGCAGGTGTAGAAGAAAAAGCCATCGCTTCGGGTGCAAGTAGCTGTTATGTGGTCGATTTGAAAGATAAGTTCGTTAATGAGGTCATCTTTCCGACGCTGAAAACTGGTGCCATTTATGAAGGCCAGTACTTGCTTGGTACGGCCCTCGCACGACCAATTATTGCCCAAGCGCAAGTTGAAGTGGCGCGTAAAGTGGGCGCTGATGCCCTAGCGCATGGGTGTACTGGTAAGGGTAACGACCAAGTACGGTTCGAGTCATGCTTTGCGGCGTTAGCACCGGATTTGCAAGTCATCGCGCCTTGGCGTGAGTGGACCATGCGCAGCCGCCCGGATTTGCTCGCTTATTTGGCTGAGCGCAATATTCCTTGTGCCGCATCGGCGACCAAGATCTACAGCCGTGACGCCAACTTGTGGCACATCTCGACTGAAGGCGGTGAGCTTGAAGAGCCCTGGAATGCACCATCTGAACAGGTGTGGACCTGGACTGCTGAACCTGAGCAAGCACCCGAGCAACCGGAATACCTAACTTTGTCGTTCGCCAACGGTGAATGGCAAGCGCTGAATGGCGAGTCAATTGAGCCAGTAGCTGCTATTGAAGCCCTGAACAAGCTGGCGGGTAAACATGGTGTTGGCCGTTTGGATATGGTCGAGAACCGTTTAGTCGGCATGAAATCGCGGGGTTGCTATGAAACGCCAGCTGGTGCCGTGCTCTACGCTGCCTTGCAAGGCCTCGAAAGTCTTGTGCTCGACCGCACCACGCAAGATTATCGCATTCGTTTGGGTAACGAATTCGCCCAACTGTTGTATGACGGACGCTGGTTCACGCCGCTGCGTGAAGTCATGCTGACTGCCGCAACCAAGTTGGCCGAGCCATTGACCGGGGACATCGTGGTGAAGCTCTACAAAGGCCAAGTAACCGTGACGCAAAAACGCTCGCCGAATAGCCTCTATTCCAACGCTTTCGCAACTTTTGATGAAGACGAAGTCTATAATCAAAAACATGCGGAAGGCTTTATCCGTTTGTATAGCTTAGCTAGCCGGATCCGTGCCTTACATGAACACGACGGAGGCTCATCATGAGTTTATGGGGTGGACGGTTCAATGAGCCTAGCGCCGCTGAATTCAAACAGTTCAATGACTCGCTTCGCTTCGACTATCGGCTCGCGCCTTACGACTTACAAGCTTCGCAAGCTTGGGCGCAAGCGCTGCAGCAAGCTGAGCTGTTGACCGCCGACGAGCATCAACAATTACAACAAGCACTGCAAGAGCTGCAAGTCGCCGTGGAGCAGGACCCACAACTGCCGTTGCAAACCGACGCAGAAGACATTCACAGTTGGGTTGAAGCGCAACTGATTGAAAAAATCGGTGCGACGGCGAAAAAGCTTCACACCGGTCGCAGCCGCAATGACTTGGTGGCGACCGATCTACGGTTGTTTTGCAAAGCGGTCGGCGCGGAGTTAGTCAGTGCCAATCTCGCAGCGATTCAGGCCCTATTGGTTTTTGCCGAACGCTATCAAGCGGCGCCATTACCTGGTTATACGCACTTACAGCGCGCGCAACCGATCATGGCCGGGCATTGGGCGTTGGCCTACGTGCAAATGCTACAACGCGACGTTAGCCGTCTGAAAGAAACGATGAAGCGCATCGACGTGTGCCCGTTGGGGAGTGGTGCATTAGCAGGCACCACAGCGAATATTGATCGTGAGGCACTTGCCCACTCCCTGGGTTTTCGTTACGCCAGCGAGAATAGCCTCGACGGCGTCTCGGATCGAGACTTCGCGCTGGACTTATTGCATAGCGCCAGCACTGGCATGGTGCATTTATCGCGGATTGCTGAAGACGTCATTTTTTATTGTTCTGGTGAATCCGGGTGTTTCGCCATGAGCGATCGCATCAGCAGTGGTTCGTCCTTGATGCCGCAGAAGAAGAACCCCGATTTATTTGAGTTACTGCGCGGTAAAACCGGGCGCGTGTTTGGTCACCAGCACGCACTGCAAACGACCTTGAAAGGTCTGCCATTGGCTTACAACAAAGACATGCAAGAAGACAAAGAAGGCTTATTCGACGCTTTGCATACCTACTTACAATGTCTACACATGCTGACCTTTGCGGTGCCCGAGTTAAGCGTTAACGAAGCACATGCAAAACAGCAAGCGGCCATGGGCTACAGCAACGCCACTGAATTGGCGGATTACCTTGTGAGTAAAGGCATTCCGTTTCGCGATGCGCACCACATTACCGGCGCAGCAGTGCTTTACGCACAGCAGCAGAGTAAGCCGTTAGAAGCGCTCAGTTTAGCTGAATTTGCTGAATTTTCGCCGGAAATAGGCGATGATGTCTACCCAGTTCTTGAGTTGGACTACGGAGTCAATCAGCGCAATGCACTTGGTGGCACCGCACCCGCTGCGGTACGTACAGCGATTAAACACGCCAACGACTGGTTACATGCTGCCGAGGCTGCCAGCAAGCACGTGCGTCAGGCACGTCTGAGTGACGCCGATAAAATCTGTGAGCTGATTGCCTATTGGGCTGAGCAGGGTGAAAACCTGCCGCGTGACAAAGCCGATATCTTGCAAGCCATCCAGAGCTTTGCCGTGGCAGAAATTGACGACGAAGTGGTGGGCTGCGCCGCGCTTTATGTTTACAGCACCGGCTTAGCGGAGATTCGTAGTTTAGGGTTGTTTCCGCAAGCACAAGGCAAAGGCCTTGGTGCTGAATTAGTGGCCTTTCTGCTTTGGCGGGCGCGAGAGCTCGGGATTAGTCGCACCATTGTGCTGACCCGTGTACCTGAATTTTTTGGTCGCCTAAACTTTCGCCTCACGGTAAAAGACAAGCTTCCAGAGAAGGTAATGAAAGATTGCGAGCTGTGCCCACGCAAAGACAACTGCGATGAAACGGCGCTCGAGTACCTATTGTAGGCGTTATGCGGTAAACGTTAAGACCTCGACTTAGTCGAGGTCTTCTTCGGCTGGAATCGGTAGGCCACGACGCGTTAGCTCATCGCGCACTGATGCTGGGATCTTGTGCGGATTATCTTTGCGCAGATCGTCATCTTCCGGCAACGGCTGCCCAGTAAAAGCATGTAAAAAGGCCTCGCACAGTAACTCGCTATTAGTGGCATGACGCAAGTTTTTCACTTGCCGACGAGTGCGCTCGTCAGTGAGGACTTTCAACACACGAGTCGGAATTGAGACCGTAATCTTCTTCACCTTCTCGCTTTTTTGTCCATGTTCGACATACGGGTAAATGTACTCGCCATCCCACTCCATACTGCACCTTCTTGTTGAAAACCCCACATAATGTGATGAATTGTACTAGTGTCTGCGGTACAGTCAACTTTATACGCTTAGCTGTCTATACGGCTGTGATCTGCTACCCTTGCGTAAAAGTACCATTAAGAGCTCTTTAACGTAGGCAAGTGCGGTCGTATAATCGCCACTTTTCACTCTTTTATTGGAGAACGCAGACGCATCATGCAATTAGAGGTTTCTGACGCGCAAGTTCAAGCGGTTGCTGAACAAGTTCAAGTACATAAATTTGGTGGCAGCAGCCTTGCTGATGCCTACTGCTATCGCCGCGTCGCGCGTATCGTTACCGAATATGCGGGCGCCAGTGACCTCGTCGTGGTTTCGGCGGCAGGTGATACCACCAATCGCATTCTGGCAATCATTGATGCCAAACAAAGTGCTGCCGACGCCGACGATCTGGGTATGCCCGAAGTTTTACTAAAACAGCTCGAAAAATATCAGCAGGGCCTGATCACTGAGTTGTTGAGCGGTGCCCAGCAGGAGCGCATGCTTGAAGCATCACGCCAGGACTTTAGCCGCTGGTGGAATTGGCTTGCGGGTAACGAAGTTATCAACAATCGCCCAGAACTTTTATCCTATGGCGAACTATGGTCTGCGCGCCTACTTGCTGCGCTGCTGCAGCAGCAAGGTACACAAGCTGATGCTATCGATGCGCGCAGCTTCTTGGTCGCTGATGACGCCCCGGAACCCCTGATTCGCACCGAAGTTTCGCGCAACGGGCTGCTTAACCGCATTGCCCCGCATGCCGGCACGCGCTTTATTGTAACGGGCTTTATTTGCGCCGATCCTAATGGCCGTTCGCTCATTCTAGGACGCAACGGCAGTGATTATTCGGCCACCCTTGTCGGTAGCCTTATCGATGCCAAGCAAGTCACCATTTGGAAGGACGTCGCCGGCGTTTATTCTGCCGACCCACGCAAAGTGGAACGGGTCGTAAGTCTACCGATTTTAGACTGGCGCGAAGCGGAAGAACTGGCACGCTTGGGCAGCCCCGTGTTGCACCCGCGTACCTTCCAACCAGTGAATCGCGAGCGTATGGTGATTGCCGTGCGTTCCAGCTTAAAAGTCGAGAATCAACAGACCCGCATTGGCCAGTACGAAGATACCGAGCCAACCGGTAAAGTCCTTACCGCACTCTCCGAAGTGGTGCTGTTTCGCGTGGATTTACGCGACGCCAAACTTGTGGAGGCTTTTGAGGACTTAGATCTAACGCCATTGATCAGCTGGAATGAAGTTGAGCAACACCACGCTTACTATGCGTACCACCAGAACCATCTTGAGTTCATGGAAACTTGGCTCGAGCAGCAAGACGTCAAAAACAGTGCCAGCAAG
The DNA here is from genome assembly GCF_003987225.1 of Pseudidiomarina homiensis. GTDB lineage: Bacteria > Pseudomonadota > Gammaproteobacteria > Enterobacterales > Alteromonadaceae > Pseudidiomarina > Pseudidiomarina homiensis. The sequence continues at coordinate 88,272 of NZ_PIPX01000002.1, read as the reverse complement.
CTCACTGGCTACTCGATGCTGGCCTTAGTGGGTAATCGCATTCAAGAAACCGAACAATTTGCCACGTTCAAACAAGAAACCAGCGAACAAGCTTTACGTCGCTTAGCACTGACCCCTGATAACAATGCGGTCGTCGCTATTCTCGAACAAAAGCTCGATAACCGTTTGCTCAACCGTATCCACAGCCAGCTGTTCAACCATCGTCGCAGCCTTGGTGTGCTGGTCGTCGGCCGCGGTAACATTGGTAGTGCTTGGTTAGCGTTGTACCGCCGTTTGCGGGAGCGCATTAACGAACAAATGGATGTACGGATTATCGGCATTCTGAACTCAACCCAAATGTGGCTGGACTATAACGGTTTAGATCTGACCGATTGGCAGGACAATTTTGCCCGCTTAGCGCGCCCCTATGAAATGAGTCAACTCATTCCAGAGCTCCCCAATGCGCCCTACGACGAGCTAGTTATGCTCGATCTCACCGATGCCATTGCGGTCGCACAGTTGTATCCAAGTTTCTTCGCCAATGGTCTGCACATTGTCAGTGCCAATAAACGCGCTGGGGCATCGACCGAGAGCCAGTACAACGAAATTCGCACCATTCAACGAGAATACGAACGTGAATGGTATTACAACACTACGGTAGGCGCAGGCTTACCGTTGAACTATGCGCTGAATGATTTACGTAACTCTGGCGATACTATTCGTAGTATCTCAGGGATCTTCTCGGGCACCATGTCGTGGTTGTTTGAAAACTTTAACGCCGAAGTGAAGTTCAGTGACTTAGTGCGAGAGGCGAAAGAACGCGGTTTAAGCGAGCCTGACCCGCGTGAAGACTTGTCATGCCAAGATATTATTCGCAAGCTACTGATCTTGGCTCGCGAGATCGGCCTGCGCTTGGATTGGAAAGATATCGATGTCGATAGCCTACTGCCCGAGCACCTTGCGGATATTCCCCTCGATGAGTTTATGCAACGCTTGCCTGAACTGGATGATGGCATGCAAGATCTTTATCAGGACGCTCAGAAAACCGGCAAGGTACCCCGTTTGCTCGCCAGCTTTGCGGTGCAGGACAATGACAGCGTGCGTGCACGCGTAGGTATTGAGTACATTCCTGAAGGCGACATGCTGGCCAACTTGATCCCGGGCGAGAATATCTTCGTGATCTACACCGACTGGTACCACGAAATGCCACTTGTTATTAGTGGTCCAGGGGCCGGTAAAGAAGTCACTGCAGGCGGAGTACAATCTGATCTCAATCAGTTGCTTAGCCGCCTGAGTAAAAAGGTGTAACGCTAGAAGATCGAGTCGTCGTCACCAAACACTGTTGGCGACGACTTGGAATCCGCGTACTCGGTAGGTGCCGTCCCGGGAATAAAGTACTCAAAGCGGGTCGTATAATCACTCGCACGACTTAACTTACCCGTGGCCAGATCAATCCGCGCCGAGACCAGACCAGGCGGCACATCAAAGGGTTCAGCTGCAACCTCCGCTACCGCAATCTCCATAAAATCAATCCACATTGGCAAAGCGGTCTTAGCGCCAGCTTCTGTTCCGGAGATCGGCTGTTCACTACTATCAAGGTTACTGTTCATGGTGGTGCTGCCAAGGGCACGATCCAAGCTATCAAAGCCTACCCAACCGGTCGCCACCAAGCCACTAACAAAACCAGAAAACCACGTATCTTTGACATCGTTCGTCGTACCGGTTTTACCAGCCACATTGCGACCCGCTTTATCGTTGATGGCTTCAGAGCGTTGAATACGCCACGCGGTACCATTCCAACCGGTTTTATGGGCCCAACTGCCGCCACCCCACACCGCGGAGTTCATTGCTTGGGTCACCAAGAAAGCGTTTTGCTCAGTAATGCCCTGTGGCGCAGCCAAAACCTCACGCTCCACTGGTTCACACTCAACGCATGCCACTTTCGGCCGTGCTTGATAAATCACTTGCTCTTCGGCATTGACAATACGCTCAATAAAGTAGGGTTCAACTAAGTATCCACCATTGGCAAAGACCGCATAACCGCGCGCGACTTCCAACGGGGTCATTGACGCTGAACCCAGCGACAACGATTCGTTACGCGGTAACTCATCGTAATCGAAACCAAACTTGGTCAGGTAATTGACGACGGTATCGACACCCATCGCACGCAGCAGGCGCACCGAAACAACGTTCTTTGATTTTGCCAACGCTTCACGAACGCGAATGGGTCCTTCATACACATCAGGTGAGTTGCGTGGTCGCCACGCAATACCACTGCCAGGGTTCCACTGGTTGATCGGGGCATCATTGACCAACGTTGAAAGGGTAAAGCCATTTTCTAACGCTGCGGAATAGATGAACGGCTTAATATTTGAACCGACTTGGCGTTCAGCTTGCACCGCGCGATTGAACTGGCTCACTGCGAAGCTATAGCCGCCTACCGCAGCAGCGATGCCACCATCATTCGGACGCAACGCTACTAATGCAGCACTGGGCTCAGGGATTTGTGCGAGCCGCCAGCCTTGTGGCGTTAGACGTACCCGTACGACCGCCCCAGGTGCAAAAATATCACTTACTGTTTCGGGGGCTTGCCCTTGCCGTTCTTGGTTCATAAAGGGGCGTGCCCATGCCATGCCAGACCAAGGCAGGACCACTTCTTGACCATCGGCAAACAGCAACGAAGCTTCTTGTTCTGTGGTTGTCAGCGCCACCGCCGGGCGGGTCAGGCCTATCGTTTCAAATGCAGCTAAACGTTCCAACAACTCGTCGCGGGTAGGTTGTTCATCACCTGCTTGCCAAAGTTGTGCTTCAACGCCACGGTAACCGTGCCGCTCGTCATAACCATGTAAATTGTGCTGAACCGCCCGTTGCGCCGCGCGTTGCTGCTTTGCACTTGCGGTGGTGTAAACCTTTAAGCCACTATTGTAAGCAACATCTTCACCATAGCGCTTGACCATCTCGGCACGCACCATTTCAGCTAAGTAAGGCGCCGCCATCGTAACCTCAGCGCCATGCACTTTGGTTTTAATGGGTGCCGACAATGCCGCTTGATAATCGGCTTGAGTGATTTTTTCTTCTGCGAGCATACGCCCAAGAACCACAGCACGTCGATCCCGCGCTCGATCTGGACGCGAGATTGGGTTCATCGTCGAAGGCGCTTTTGGTAGACCCGCGATCATCGCCATCTCGGCGAGGGTTAGTTCATGGAGTTCTTTGCCATAATAGACCTGCGCTGCGGCGCCAACGCCGTGCGCACGATGACCAAACGTGATCTTATTCAAATAAAGTTCAAGAATTTCATCTTTTTCAAGATGACGTTCGATGTGCAGCGCAATGAATGCTTCTTTTATTTTTCGAGTCCAGGTTTGCTCTAAAGTAAGGTAAACATTTCGCGCAAGCTGCTGCGTGATCGTACTACCGCCGCTTTGTATATCACCGGTCGTTACCAGTTGGAAAAAAGCACGCGCTACCCCAATAGGGTCAATACCGAAATGGTCATAGAAGCGGTTATCTTCAGTGGCTAGAAAAGCATCAATAAGCGGTTGAGGTACGTCCTCCAGAGCCACCGGAATACGTCGAATCTCACCGAATTGCGCAATGACTTCACCGTCTGCAGAGTACACTTGCATAGGTGTTTGTAAACGCACTTCGCGGATTTCTGCCACGGTCGGCATTTCGTCTTGGTAATACAGGTATAAACCGCCAACCGTTAACGTTCCTAGTACAAATGCAATAATTAGGCTATACAATAACCACTTAAGGAATTTCACAAATTTATCCTTTTTTGGATCTAGTGCTATCTTATAAAGAGTTATTTACATTGCAATAGATGTTGCAACTAGTTGCTATCTCTTGCTGCCTATTATAGAAAGGAAAGTAAAGATTCCTATGCATAGTGAAAAAACTGCTATGCTCTTTACGAAACTCTTACCTTTCTGTCGTGCGCAGCAAGTGGCAAGAAAAACAATAAACTACAAGCCATTTACAATTCCCGTTGGGAGAACATTATGGGGCTGTTTGGTCTAGGTAAAAAACCTGGTCTAGGCATCGATATCGGAACTGATGCGATAAAAGCGGTAGAGATTGTACCACAAGGTGACACCTATGAAATTATTCGGGTCGCCGAATCTCAGCTGCCGAAAAATCTCATCACCGACGATGAAATTACAGACATCGACAAAGTTGCACGGGCGCTGAAGCAAACCAAAAAGGCTCTGGGCACGCGTGCACTCGACGTTGTAAGTTCGGTTTCAGGCAGCCAAGCGATTTCAAAGCAAATCGCGGTAGCACTTGAGCTCGATGACGATGCCATTTCCGAGAAAATCGAAACCGAAGCAGAAGCGTTGATTCCCTACCCGCTGGCGGAAGTACGCTATGACTTCGAAAGCCTTGGTGAACACCCGACCATGCCTGGTCAGCAGCGTGTTCTCGTTACCGCAACGCGTACCATGAGTGTCGACTCCCGCGTACAGGCCCTTGAAGAAGCAGGCTTTAAAGTACGCATTATGGATGTCGACAATCAAGCTATTCTGCGTGCTTGTGACCATGTTATGCCGCATTTGTATCCCGATTTGTATGACAACAAATTGCCTTTGTTAGTTCTGGATATAAGTGGTGCTGCGGTGCAAATGATTGTTATCGGTGGCGGCGAAGTCATGTACACGCGCTATCAAAGTGGTGGCCTTGGAGCATTACTTGGCGCACTTGATAACGAAGGCGAGTTAGACCATGGCGAGTTGTTCGCTAAATTACGTGCTGACGAAACCGAGGAGTTTTCTCCCTTAGTGTTGCAAGACTTTCTTGGCAATTTATGGTCACAAATAAGTCGTGGCATGCAAATCTATCGCAGTAATGCAACGAAGAAGGATTTCGCTGGTATTGTCTTGGTTAACAGTGGCGCCATGCTACCCATGATCGCGAATATGCTCGGTGAACAAGTGGAGTACCCAGTCATTAGCTTGAATCCGTTTGAGCACTTTCCACTACCAAGTAAATATCAACACTTAGAAGCCCACGGACCTCGCTTTGTTGAGGCTTTGGGATTAGCGTTACGGAGCTTCACAGAATGGCACACGTAAACCTACTCCCATGGCGTGATATTGCACGCCAACGCGCAAAACAAAAGTTTGGTATCCAAGCGTTTATCGCGCTAGCGATCGCTGCTTTGTTGGTGTTCATTGCCTACAAAGTTATTCAGGACTATCAACAACAACAACGTGCGCGTAATCAATTCTTGTCGTCACAAATCACGATTCTCGACGCGCAAATTGCCGAAATTCAAGATATCAATAAAAAGAAAGACGATATCGTGAATCGCATGAAGCTGATTCAGTCCTTGCACCAAGATCGTAACACTGCCATTCGGGTCATTAACGAGTTATCTGAGAAGGTCCCAGATGGCGTGCATATTTTACAGATCGAAAAACGCGGGAATCAGCTCAGCATGCGCGGTCGCTCAGTGTCTAACAATCGCGTGTCCGAATTCTTACGCGCCATGACAGAATCAGATACCTTCACTAACCCTGTGTTACGAGAGATCTCGTCAGACGACGGAGAGACCGAAGGTCCTACGCGTTACAGTGCGTTCTCGCTAAGTGTATCGATTCGTAAACCTAGTGTTGAAGCAACGCCTGCAGATGGGGGTGCATCATGAGTAAATCGATGAACCTACGCGAATTAGATATCAATGAAATGCCATTTTGGCCAGCGCCATTCCGCTTTGGCGCGTTGCTCCTGCTTGTTCTTGTCTGCTTGGGCTTGGCGTATCACTTTTTACTTTCAGATGAGTGGGACGCCTACAAACGCGAGCAAGCTAAAGAGCAACAGTTGAAAGATGATTACCGAATCAAATACCAAACTGCTGTTAACTTACCGGTTTACCGCGAGCAATTAGCGCAGTTGAATAAAGATCTTGAAGTCTTGCTCGACATGTTGCCGTCAGACGACGAAACGGCTCGGCTACTTGATGATATTACTTTGGTTGGCACGCGCAGTGGCCTCGAGTTTGATCGCATTGAATGGCTTCAGGCGCAGCCGCGTGAATTTTATACGGCCTTGCCAATTCGTATCGACCTGAGCGGTCAATACCATCAAATCGGTGACTTTATTGGTCAAATTGCCGGCTTACATCGCATTATCAATGTTAAAGATTTCACCCTACAGGCCGGTGATTTCGGTGAAGCGCTTCGCTTGAATATTACCGCCGAAACCTATCGTCAAAAAACCTTGAGGGCTGAACAATGATGAAACGATTGACCCTCATGTTTTGTACAGCAACGCTATTAACAGCCTGCAGCCAAGCGGGCCAACAGGACTTGGTCGCATTCACTGAACAAGTGAAGTCAAGTTCAGTGCCAAGTGCCCCACCGCTGCCGGAAATGCCGGAGCTGGAGCGCGTAGGTTACACGGGTACTAATTTCCGTAATCCTTTTGAGCCAGCTCCATTAAATGCACCTGAACCTGGACAAAATACCGCGGGGTGTCCACAGCCCAACCTTGAACGCGAGCGAGAAGAGCTTGAGTCTCTCGGTTTGGACCAGTTCACGTTGGTCGGCACCATGAACACCAACAGCGAAGGTCGGGTCGCATTAGTTAGCACCAACCAAGGGCGCCTTTATCGCCTTGCGACGGGCGCATATATGGGCCTTAATTTAGGCCAAATTACACAAATCACCCCAGACTTTATAATGATAACTGAATGGGTTCCAGCCGGTGATGGCTGTTGGCAACAACGAGATACCGCACTGCGCCTACCGGGTACACAAGGGAGTTCAGATCTATGACGTACGCTATTCGCTTCTTGATGCTCACACTGCTGCTGCCGATGTTGGCTAGCGCTAACGAGCTAGTACGTATCGAACAAATTCCATTGGCAAATGATCGCTTCAACTTGGAAGTTCATTTCAATGAGGCGGTGAAGGCGCCGGTTGTTCGACGTAGTGATAACCCCTTAGTTCATGAGTTTTTACTGATGGGCACTGCCAATGAATTGGGCAATGGAATTCAACAACTTGCTGATCACCCGTTGCTGCGCAATGTTTCAGTTGAACAACAACGAGAAGATACCCTATTGCGCGTTGAAACGACGCAACCTCTTGAGCATTTAATGAGCCGCTATGAAGGCGTGATGGTGCTGGTGTTTGTTGAAAGCGATGAGGCTAGCGCACAACAAACTGCGGCTGTCGCCACCACCGAACCCAGTAGCGAAGTTACCGAGCCTGAACCAGCGCCAGTAACCGAAGCGCCCGAACAGTACGAGGCGGAGCCACAACCTGCAGTAGTGACCACTTCAACGGCGCAAACGAACTCGGTGAGTGAAGCTGGACAGCGCATCACTGATATTGATTTTACGCGCTTACCTGAAGACGTCGCGTTATTGCGCGTGAAATTGAGCGACGAGGGCATTGACCATGAAGCCCGCGTGCGCGGCAATCGACTTGAGGTGACGCTGTTTGACACCGACATCGATGATGACCTGCTGTACGTATTGGACGTTAGTCAATTCGCGACGCCAATTGCCCACATTGAAACCTTCCGTGAAGGCAACGACGCGGTTATTACCATCACTGGAAAATCGGCGTTCCGTCATCAACTTGAGCAGATCGACGGATCATTGAACCTGAAATTTGAAGAGCCGATGGAAGTTGTTGTCGATGATGGCTCACAACGTCCTATTTCACTGAACTTCCAAAACGTGCCGGTTCGTCAATTATTACAAATCTTGGCGAATGAAAACGACCTCAACTTGGTCGCTAGTGAGTCAGTGACCGGTAACATCACCTTGCGCCTCGAGAATGTACCTTGGGAACGTGCACTCACGACCATTCTGCGCGTTAAAGGTCTGTCCAAACGTATGGACGGTAATATTCTCATTGTCGCGCCTGCCGATGAGCTTGCCGAGCGTGAAGCACAAGAGTTAGAAGCGAAGCAACGTTTATCGCAGCTTGCACCTTTGGAGAGTACCTACATCCAAATCAACTATGCAAAAGCGGCTGACATCGCTGCAATTTTACGCACTGAGAGCTCAGATCTGCTTTCAGAACGTGGCGCAGTTACCGTTGACGAGCGGACCAACACCTTGTTAGTGCGTGATACCCCACGCCAAATTGAAGAAGTCGAATCCATGGTCAAAACCTTGGATGTCGCGGTCAAGCAAGTGGTGATCGAAGCTCGAATGGTGACGGTACGTGACAACATTAGTGACGAGCTTGGTATCAACTGGGGCCTCGGCAATGAAAATGCCGGCGGACCTGACCTGTGGGGTTCAGATACCAATACAGCGACGGATTTGAACGTCAATTTGCCGGTATCAAACCCTGCTGCGACGATTGGCTTCCAGATTGCTAAGCTTGCTGACGGTCGAATTCTTGATCTTGAACTCTCCGCTTTAGAACGTGAGAACAAAGGTGAAGTTATCGCAAGTCCACGCATCACCACAGCGAACCAGAAGAAAGCCTATATCGAGCAAGGTACCGAAATTCCTTACGTCGAAAGTGCCTCTTCAGGCGCAACGTCGGTACAGTTCAAAAAGGCTGTTCTTGGACTTGAGGTGACGCCACAAATCACCCCTGATAATCGCGTTATTATGGATTTGGTGATTACGCAGAACACCCGTGGTGAGACCGTATCCACGCCAACAGGCCCTGCAGTATCGATTGATACGCAAGAAATTGGCACTCAGGTTCTGGTGGAGAATGGTGAAACCATCGTTCTAGGTGGCATTTACCAACAGCAAATACTTAACGATATTACCAAGGTACCTGTTTTAGGTGATATTCCATACGTTGGCGTACTGTTCCGTAGCGACAGTCAAATCAACGAAAAGCGTGAATTGCTTATCTTTGTAACGCCTCGTATTGTAATGTCTACGCCGTAATCCTTGCTTAAATGGCTGTGACTTGCGATAATCCCGCCTCTTTTTGGTTGGGTTAAGGAAGGTCAAACAGACACTCCGGATTCCGTGAGTCACAGCTATTAAACGAGTGATGTAAAGCAAAGATATGGCTGAAAAACGTAACATTTTCTTAGTAGGTCCTATGGGGGCCGGCAAAAGCACCATCGGTCGACAGTTAGCTCGACAACTTCACCTCGAATTTTTCGACTCCGACGCAGAAATCGAACGCCGCACCGGTGCCGATATCGCTTGGGTCTTTGAGCTCGAAGGCGAAGAAGGTTTTCGTGCGCGTGAAGAAAAAGTTATCGAAGAACTAACCGAAAACACGGGTATAGTTCTCGCCACAGGTGGTGGCTCAATTCTCAGCAAAGAAAGCCGCAATCGCTTATCGGCGCGCGGTATTGTAGTGTATCTACAAACGCCAATCGAAAAACAGTTAGCGCGTACGCAACGTGATAAGCGTCGCCCACTCATTGCTGAGGCTGATGACCCACGCGCAGTACTTGAAGGACTGGCCGAGCAACGCAACCCGCTCTACGAAGAAATCGCTGATGTGGTGGTTCGCACCGATGAGCAAAGTGCTAAGTTTGTCGTCGACAAAATTATTGAGCAAGTAGGCCTCTAACGACGGAGCTACACATGACGGTTAAGCAAGCGCCTCACCAAGGGCATTTATCTCGCATTCGTGTTGGGCTTGCAGACCGCAGTTATCCAATTTACGTCGGTCGGCAACTGTTCCAACAGTTGCCACAACTTCTTCCAAACCTGCCCAAACAACTCTGCATCGTTACCAACGCAGTGGTAGCTGCACATTATTTGGCAAACGTACGCGATCAACTCGGCCCTCAACACGACGTTTTGGTGCACGAAATTGCCGACGGTGAGCATGCCAAAAGCCTGACAACTTACGGCGAAATCATGGATTCACTCATCGCCCATAGTTTCAATCGCGACTGCGCAATTATTGCCCTAGGCGGCGGCGTCGTTGGCGATATTGCTGGCTTTGTGGCCGCAACCTACCAGCGCGGAGTGGACTTTTACCAACTACCGACGACCTTGCTCGCGCAAGTTGATTCATCCGTTGGCGGTAAAACGGCCATCAACCATCCCGGCGGAAAGAATCTGATTGGCGCGTTTTATCAGCCGCAAAGCGTCATCATCAGTACCGATTGCCTAGCTACGCTTGAACAGCGTGACTACGCCTGTGGCCTTGCCGAGGTGGTGAAGTATGGCATCATTTATGATGCTGACTTCTTTGCTTGGCTCGAAGCAAACCAACAGAAGCTTAATGCACGTGATGCGCAGGCACTCAACTACGCCATTCAACGTTCTTGTCAAATTAAGGCTGATATTGTTGCCCAAGACGAACGTGAACAAGGCTTGCGTGCGCTGCTCAACTTGGGACATACCTTTGGCCACGCCATCGAGGCGGAACATTATGCCACGTGGCGACACGGTGAAGCCGTTGCTGCCGGCACCATGATTGCCGCTGAGTACATGCGCCAGCAAGATCAATTAAGTGCTACAGCAGTCGAACGGATAGAGGTATTACTGCAAGCTTTTGCGCTGCCCACACGCGCCCCTCGTCTGTCCGAAGTACAGTGGCAACAACGTATGTATCGTGATAAAAAGGTGCAAGCAGGTGAGCTACGGCTAGTACTGCCAACGGGCATTGGCGCAGCTGAGCTCCGTACGGTGACCGATTGGCCGTCAGTGTGGTCGGCCATCGCTGCCATGACCGAATCATCTCGATAAGCTTGGACCACGACCGTGAAGAAAAAACATCGCGCCTTTCTTAAATGGGCGGGCGGCAAATATAATCTAGTAGAGCCAATCACGGCGCTCCTTCCTGACGGCAATAAACTCGTCGAGCCTTTTGTCGGTGCCGGTTCAGTATTTCTTAATACAGACTATCCAAACTATGTATTGAATGACGTCAATCCAGATCTGATTGCCCTCTTTAATTTTATCAAGCGCCGCCCACAAACCTTTATTAAAGATGCGCGTAAGCTCTTTGTGGCAAAAACAAATTCAGCCGACGCCTATTACGCTCTGCGTAAATCGTTCAACCACAGTGGCGATGCCTATGAGCGTGCGTTGCTGTTTCTCTACCTTAATCGTCATGGTTACAACGGACTCTGTCGCTACAATCAGTCGGGAAAATTTAACGTGCCGTTTGGCCAATATCGTAAGCCCTACTTCCCGCAAGCTGAAATTGAAGTGTTTGCCGAAAAAGCCCAGCGCGCGACCTTTACTTGCATGAGTTTTGAAAAAGTTTTCCGGCGTGCTCGCAAAGGTGATGTCATCTATTGCGATCCACCTTATGCCCCGCTCAGCGCTACGGCAAACTTTACCAGCTATGCCACTACCGGTTTTAGTTTGGATCAGCAGCATGAACTGGCTCGGCGTGCCGCTCATGCCGCCCATCGCAGACAAATCCCAGTGCTCATCAGCAACCACGATACGGATCTAACGCGGTTATTGTATGCCGATGCTGATCTACAAAGTTTGCAAGTTGCGCGCTTTATCAGCCCGAAAGCCGATGGCCGCACCAAAGTCGCCGAATTGCTTGCTCTCTATACGCCTAACATCGCAGCGAGCAATGTTATTTCGCTTGCGCAGGTTAAACGGAAAGTCGCACCATGAAGTCATGTATAACCTGGTTTAACAAGTCCTTTGACGAGCTAACCACGACTGAGCTCTATGAAATACTACAATTACGACAATCGGTTTTCGTGGTGGAACAAACCTGTCCGTATCTTGATGCCGACGGTGCCGACACTCACGCTTTTCATTTGTTTGCGCGCGACCAGAGTGGCGCTGTAGTGGCCTACGCACGCTTGTTTTTACCGAGTTACGAAACCCCGTACAGCCGCATTGGTCGGGTTATTAGCGCGGGAAGTGTGCGCCGCCAAGGTCTTGGCCGCGAACTCATGCAACGCGCCATCGCATGGTGCGAGCAAGAAGCGCCGCAGGTGCCGATTCGCTTGGGCGCACAAGTTTATTTACGACGCTTTTATCACGATTTTGGCTTCCGTGAGATCAGTGCCGAATACCTTGAAGACGACATTCCGCACGTTGATATGGAGCGCGGTTCGTGACCACCACAGCCTTTCAGTTGCAACAAACACCACAAGGGCTTGGATTGATTTGGCATGAACACCCAGAAATGACGCCATTGGTGATCGACTTTCTAAGCGGTAAACAGGCTTTTCGGGGGCAACAGGCCAACCGTAAAGACGAAGCGATTGCCCGCGCATGCCTACTGAATAAAGCCAGCGCTGGGCAACCAACGCGCATTCTTGATGCCACCGCAGGCTTGGCTCGAGATGCTTGGGTTTTAGTGCAATTGGGTGCCCAGGTGACACTTAATGAGCGGCAACCAATGGTTTATGAATTATTGAACGATGCGCTTCAGCGACTCTATACAGCGCAACCGGATTACCAACAGCGGCTGCAGTTAGCGCCGACTGCCGACCTAGAACCCTTTAGCGACGATAGTTTCGATGTGGTCTACCTCGATCCCATGTATCCCAAAGGCGAACGCAAACAAAAAGCTGCGGTAAAAAAAGACATGCAAATGTTTCAACAGCTGGTAGGTAGCGACCTTGATGCCGATGCGTTGCTTGCGCCAGCACTACGGATTGCCAGCAAACGTGTTGTCGTCAAGCGTCCGCAACACGCAGATTACCTTGCGCAACAAGCCCCAAGCCATCAAGTTGTCAGTAAAAAACATCGATTTGATATTTACGTCACCGCCACTGTAGCAGCAGGCCCAACCGCATGAGTGAAGCTGCCAGGTTTGACGTGATCATTATTGGTGCCGGTGCGGCAGGACTGCATTGTGCGTGGCAGGCTGCCGCCCGTGGGCTGAAAGTCATTGTTATTGATCATGCCAAGCAGGCTGGCAAAAAAATTCTTATCTCCGGCGGTGGCCGCTGTAACTTTACCAATATGTATGCCAGCCCGGAAAACTACCTCAGCAACAATCCACACTTTTGTAAATCTGCGCTCAGCCGTTATACCCAATGGGATTTCATTGCGTTGGTCGAGAAGCACGGCATTGCCTACCATGAGAAAACGCTGGGCCAATTGTTTTGTGACCATTCTGCCAAGGACATTGTGCGCATGCTGCTTGATGAGTGCGCACAGTATGGGGCCCGTGTGCAGCTGCGCACAGAAGTTACTGCCGTCAGTCATGCAGCTAACGTCTATTCCGTAACGACATCGCAGGGTACCTTACACGCCCCGGAGCTGGTAGTCGCTTGTGGCGGCTTGTCAATGCCTAAGCTCGGTGCAACCCCTTTGGGCTATCAGTTGGCCGAGCAGTTTGGTCATCGAATTCTCCCTGTTCGCGCGGGGCTGGTGCCCTTTACTTTGCACGAGCAAACCAAGCAGGCCTACAGCGAGCTTTCTGGCCTTGCGCTTGATGTTGTCGCCAGTAATGCGCGCGCTAGCTTCAAGGAAGCAATGCTCTTCACTCACCGCGGCTTGAGCGGCCCAGCGATGCTGCAACTTTCATCCTACTGGCAGCCTGGTGAAGCCTTTACCGTCGATTTGTTGCCCGGTAGTGATGCCCTGCATGAACTTCAGCAGTTACGCCACGACAAGCCCAAACAGGGCCTTAAAACGGCGCTTCAAAGCTGGTTCCCGAAGCGTTTTGCACTTACCTTGGCTGTACAACACGGTTGGCCAGAAAAAAATCTCGCCGACTGTAGCAACGAGCTCCTTGCGCAAGTTGCTGAACAACTTCATGCCTGGCACGTACAACCCAACGGGACTGAAGGCTATCGCACAGCCGAAGTTACCTTAGGCGGCGTCGATACCGATCAACTGAGTTCAAAAACCATGGCGAGTAAGCTGCAGACTGGACTTTACTTCATTGGTGAAGTCGTCGACGTTACCGGTTGGTTAGGCGGCTACAACTTTCAATGGGCGTGGGCTTCAGCACATGCTTGCGCGGAAGCCTTAGGCGACCAGTAAATAACGCTTTTTTCTTATTTAAAAATATTCTATCTTAGGCGTATAAAGTCATGCGTCACCAGATGACGCAACATGCATGTCTGAGGAATACAGGATGCCCTTAACGCTAGGACGCTTGTTGGTGTTGGATGATGACCAGCAAGTCGGAATGACCATCCGCGAAATGGCGCAAGCCGCAGGCTATCAAGCCAAAGCCTGTACTCAAGCTGAAACCTTTTTTAGTGAAGTTAGTTCTTTTGCGCCCACACATATTGTTTTAGATCTCGCCATGCCAGGTCTCGACGGCGTCGAAGTAATGCGCCAGTTAGCCTCTCAACAATGCTTCGCCACCATAATTATCGTTAGTGGGCTTGGTGAAAAGGTGCTCAATGCGGCAAAGACCGCAGCCGACGAGAGTGGCTTGCGGGTTGCCGGCGTCTTGCCTAAGCCCTTCCGCATCAGCGCTCTGCGCGCATTATTGAACCAGTACAGTGATGCCGCAGCAAATGCACCCAGTAGTAACGGCAAGGCCCAAGAGGTCAGTGAAGCGCAACTTAAAGAAGCGCTCGCCGAACACCGCTTAGTGGCTTACTTACAACCACAAATTAGTTGCCAAGACCGTTCAGTAAAAGGCTTTGAGGCGCTTGTGCGTTGGCATGACAAAGACGGCAGTATCATTACGCCCGATCGCTTTGTTGGAGTGGCCGAGCGCTCAGGACTCATCGCTGAGCTAACGCAACAAGTCTTTGCAAGTGCCATTCGCTGGTTTGCCGATCACCTTGGCAATACCGACTATACCTTGTCGCTCAACACCTCTGCCAGCAGCTTTGCCGACACCACATTCCCAAGCGAATTAACGACACTTTGTATTAAGCATCGTTTGGCGCCACACCGCGTAAAACTCGAGATTACCGAAACCAGTACCGCAGAAAATCCATCGGGCGCCTTGGAGTTGTTGACGCAATTGCGGGTAAAAGGCTTTGCTTTGGCGATCGATGACTTTGGTGTCGGCTATTCATCACTGGAGCAGTTGGTACGGCAGCCCTTTTCAGAATTAAAAATTGATAAAAACTTTATTATCCCGCTCGCCAAATCAGAAGAGGCAGCAAAGATTGTTGATGCGCTGATAGCCTTGGCACAAGCCCTTAAATTGACTATCACGGCTGAGGGCGTAGAAGACGAACGCAGTTTAGAAATTCTCGCCAAGGCCGGATGCGATTACGCACAGGGCTTCTATATTGGACGTCCGATGGCGCCTGAAAAATTACTTGATTGGCTCAAGGAGTATCGCCAGTCGCAGCCCATGTGAGGCAGCTATGACGGATTCTGCGGTTGATTTTGATCTGATTTTTAATGCCCTAGGCACGCCAGTGATGATTCTTGAGCCAGAGCAGCTCACAATTGTCGCAGCCAGTTCAGGGTATTTACAAGCCACCATGCGGACTGCTGATGACATTATCGGCAAATACCTCTTTGATGCTTTCCCTGACGATCCCGACGACCAAGATGTTTCTGGAACCACTAGTTTAAAGCAGTCGATTGAGCGTGTGATTGCCACTCAACAACCTCACACGATGGGCATCGTCCGGTATCCGATACCGCGGCCACCAGAACAGGGTGGCGGTTTTGTAGAACGCTTCTGGCAAGTCACTAATTCACCGATCTTTAATCCAAAAGGCAAGCTACAATGCCTACTCCATGCAGTCGTCGACGTCACCGCGCAAGTGCGTGCCGAGCAAACCGCCGAGCAAGCATCAACTTTGGCGCGCCTCGCCGGACGCTTTGCCAAATTAGGCTGGTGGCGCTACACAATAACGCCGGCGCAACTGTTTTGGAGTGATGAAACTGCCGCCATTCATGATGAAGAGCCCGGTTTTGCTCCCGAAGTTGCCGATGCCATTAGCTTTTACAAGCCTGAATATAGAACAAAAGTCGCAGAAGCTTTTCAACGTTGTCTAGAACATGGCACGCCTTTCGATATCGTAACTGAACTCATCACCGCCAAGAATCGCGAGCTTTGGGTGCGCAGTATTGGTGAAGCCGAGCGTGATGCCGACGGGAATATTATTTCAGTGCGCGGAGCCTTTCAGGACATCACCGACCTAGTCGAGGCGCGCACGATGGCTGCTGAGGTAAACCAGCAGCTTAAAGAAACCTTAGAGCACATTAGTGATGCGTTTTTCATGCTCGATCATGACTGGCGCTTTGTTTTTGTCAATCATCAGGCCGAACGCTTATTGCAAACCACCGAACAAGAGTTACTTGGGCATACCATTTGGGACAAATTCCCTGAAGCTGTAGGTACCGTTTTCGAACGCGAGTATCGGCGCGCTGTCACTGAAAAGGAAACGACCCGCTTCACCGAGTTTTATGCGCCTTTGGATTATTGGGTCGAAGTGAATGCGTACCCTTCGAAAGATGGTCTTGCTGTTTACTTTCGTGATGTCACGGCACAAATAGAAGTCGACGAGCGGCTCCGCCAAGCACAGAAAATGGAAGCCGTAGGCCAGCTTACCGGAGGTGTTGCACATGACTTTAATAACTTACTCACGGTTATTTTAGGCAATGCCGAGTTGATTGCTGAACAGTTACCTGCAGACAACCGACTGCACGCGTTGGCCGAAATGACTGTCAACGCCGCCGAGCGCGGCTCCGAACTTACCAATCGTTTACTAGCCTTTGCTCGACGCCAACCGCTTGAGCCTAAGCCAACGCAAGTAAACGGCTTACTCGATAACATGCTACCGCTGTTAAAAAGAACGTTATCAGAGGGGATCAAGATTGATTATTTGCCGGATGAGAACTTATGGTTGACCGAGGTCGATACCCCGCAACTCGAATCCGCAGTACTCAATCTCGCAATTAATGCGCGGGATGCCATGGACGGCCATGGCAAACTCACCATCGAAACCCGAAATACGCAGCTCGACGACAGCTACAGCGAGCTTCATGGTGAAATCGAAGCTGGGGACTATACCGCAATTATCATTTCAGATACTGGCAGCGGCATGAAACCCGAAGTCATTCGTCAAGCCTTTGAGCCTTTCTTTACCACCAAGGAGCGCGGCAAGGGCAGTGGACTTGGCCTTAGTATGGTCTATGGCTTTGTAAAACAATCGCATGGCCACATAAAAATATATTCAGAAGTCAGCCACGGCACCACGGTGAAAATCTATTTGCCTCGTTGCCTCAGTCATTCGGAAGCTGTGGCGGCCGATGCGTCTACCGCTATTCAGCAAGGTGGCAACGAACGCATACTGGTGGTTGAAGATGACGATTTGGTTCGACAGCACGTCATAAGCCAACTCGAAGAGCTAGGCTATCAGGTACAACCTGCGCAGTCCGGCGATGAAGCATTGCAACTGCTCGACAAGAGCAGTTTTGACCTTTTATTCTCCGACGTCGTCATGCCCGGTGAATTAAACGGGCCGAAACTTGTAGCGCTAGCGCAACAACGCTACCCTGACATGAAAGTTTTATTTACTTCAGGCTACACTGAGAATGCCATTGTCCACCATGGCCGACTTGATCCGGGCGTAAAGTTATTGAGTAAGCCCTATCGACGCCAAGAGCTCGCCGATAAAATTCGTGAGGCACTCGACAGTTAGGAGGACGTATCAGCGACATAACTTCTTTTAGCCAACCCCCGCAGCCGCAAACCACCAATGGCAGCTATCGGCGCGTTGGCTTTGAGCTTGAGTTTTCGAGCCTTGATGTCGCTAGTACTGCGGAAGCCGTCGCGCGTGCATTGAATGGTTCCGCTTACGCAAAAAGTGCGGCGAAGTGGTTGGTTGATACTGAGCTTGGCGAGTTCAAAGTTGAAATTGATTGGCAGTTTTTGCAACGCATTGCCGCCGAGCAAGGCGAAAAAGCCTATGACGAAGCCTGGCTCGACTCTTTGAGCCAAGCCGCCAGTATCGTCGTTCCCGTCGAGGTGATTTGCCCACCCATCGCAGTCAACGCATTAGACTCGCTCGATGCTCTGGTCAGCGAGCTGCGCCAAGCGGGAGCAAAAGGCACCGATGAATCCATCATCGCCGCATACGGCACACATATTAATCCTGAACTACCAAACCTAGAGGCTGCTACCATCGCCGCCTACATGCAGGCCTATGCCGTGTTGCAATGGTGGTTAGTTGAACAACATCACGTTAATACCTCGCGCAAGCTCAGCCCCTATATTGACTTATATCCGGAGCACTACGTACGCCAAATCTTACAGTACGACAAAGTGACTATTACACAGCTTATTGATGATTACTTAAGCGCTAATCCTAGTCGCAATCGCGCCTTGGACATGCTGCCGTTGTTTTCCCACCTCGATGAGCAGCGCGTCGCTAACGTTATTGCCGATGGCAAAGTGAACGTACGGCCAACCCTCCACTATCGTTTGCCTAATTGTCGCATTGACGACATGCGTTGGTCCCTCGCAGACGAGTGGCGTATCTACTGCACCATTGAGAGACTGGTGCAGAGACCAAAGGCCTTAGCTGAATTATGTGCTGCATTCCTCGCCGCTGACCGCCCGATGCTGGGAGTGGCACGTCAACCATGGGTAGAACACGTCTCGAAATGGCTCAAAGAAAACCTCGCATAGGCGTCACGGGCGCTGGAAAAAAATGGTCGCCAAGCTGGTGGAGTACCCGTTTGGCACTCTGGCTTTGTGGTGCAGAAGTCGAGCGCATCAGCGTACGCCACCGACCTTCAGGCCTTCCGCTACACGGTCTTATTATTGGTGGTGGTAGCGATATTTCACCGGAGCACTACGGCGGTACGCTGCAGGGTAAAGTGAAACATGATCCGGAACGCGATGACCTCGAGATCCGCTGGATTAAGAAAGCACTGAGGGACGGCCTCCCGATGCTCGGCATTTGTCGTGGTGCGCAACTTATTAACGTGGTGCATGGTGGTAATTTATACGATGACATTCGTCACCTGCGCGAACATACCTACAATCGCCCAGGCTTACTGCCAACGAAGCAGGTGTTTGTTCGCGGCGACAGCTACTTGGCGAAAGTCGTTCATAAACGCAAGCTGCGGGTAAATAGCTTACATCACCAAGCAGTGCATGACGTTGGCGAACATTTGCGGATTGTCGCCCATGACCTTGATGAAATACCACAGGCGATTGAAAGTACCGATGAACGTCCGATTCTAGGGGTGCAGTGGCACCCAGAATATTTGTTCTACGTACCGAGTCAGTTACGCCTGTTTCGCTGGCTCATCAAGCAAGCCAGTAAGCTAATTGGTGCCAGTTAAGATTTGCTGAAGCTCTGGTAATGAGCGTACTTCATAATGCGGTGGCGGATTTAACGGATAAGGCTCGCCATGATGATTCAACCAGCACGCATGCAGGCCACTGCGTTGTGCGCCAATGACATCCGAATGTGGATTGTCGCCGGTCATAAGCACACGCTGACGGTCGCTTTGTTGCATTTTTTGTAACGCATGAGTAAAAATTTCGGGCGCTGGCTTTGCCACCCCGACCTGTTCCGAAATGACCACTAAATCAATCAAATCGCCTAACCCAGTCTGCTGTAACCGTGCTTCTTGCAACTCAGTGAAGCCATTGGTCACAATGCCAATTTTTGCCGATGCTCGTGCGCTTTCTAACAGCGAACGTGCACCCTCTAATGGTTGGCAAATTTCGGCCATCGCCGCCATAAAGCCTGTATTCAACTCATCGGCGGTGACTTCAAGTGTTGCCGCCCACTTGGCAAAGCGTTGTCGTTGCAGCTGCTTGGCATTGATTGTTCCGGCTTGGTAGGCGTCCCACAAGGGCTTGTTGAGCTGCTGATAATCCGTGTAATCCGCTTGCGTAAAGTGGACGCCATACTCATCAAACAAATGGCGCAAGCCAGCATAAGCGTCAAAAGAAAAGAGTGTCTCGTCGGCGTCAAATAACAGCCAGTCATAGTTCGTTATGGTCATTCGAAAGCCTTCATCTTGGTCATATCCAAACTCAACGTCTGTAGCCGTTCACCAGTTGCGGGTTCAATGGTTGCCTCGACGTGGACGAAGCCAAGACCTTGCAAGAGTCTTTGACTTGCACTATTGGCAGGGTGGGTGATGGCCAAAACCGTTTGTAGGTGTAAAGTTTCCGCAGCGTACTTTAGCGTTAGCTTTGCCGCCCTACGGGCAAAGCCTTGGCCGTAGTGTGTAGGTAACAATGCAAAACCTAAGTCTGGGTGCGGGAGGTACTCACGCTGCAACAGTCCGCACACGCCGATCGCTGCCCCGTTCACCTCTCCGTCCGCTTCGCCATTTGCTTCAAGTATCCACAACCCAAAACCATGCAAAGCGTAACTCGTTTGCAGTTTGTCTTTAATATACTCAACCGCTTGCTGCCGAGAATGAATGCCTCGATCACCAATCGTCTTGCGGAAATCGTCGCCAGTATAGAGTTCGAAAATAAAATCTGCATCGTCAATGTTCACTTCACGAAGTACGATACCACCGCCACTACAGATGATCGCCATTTAACTACTCCACCATATACCGAGCAAACCCAAGATAATGAAAACTGCGGCGGCAATGTACCGCACAACATTCAACGGCACATACTTCATCAGCTTATCACCCATAAGCACTACCGGAACATTGGCAATAAGCATGCCGAGCGTCGTGCCAAGCGTAACCCAGATCACACTGGCATATTGCGCACCGAGAACGACTGTCGCTACCTGCGTTTTGTCGCCGATTTCAGCTAAAAAGAAGAGTATGAAAGTAGCGCAAAGTGCCCCATAACAACCACAATCGGCTTCGTCATCCTCGAGCTTATCAGGAACCAGCACCCATAACCCAATCGCAATAAAGCTTACGGCAATGATCATGCTTGCGTAGCCCGTTGGTAGCCAGCCGGCAAACCATTGCCCGAACCATGCCGAAATGAAATGGTTAATGAGTGTGGCGGCAACAATACCGACGATAATCGGCCACTTTTGACGATAGCGCGCCACCAACAACAGGCTCAGCAATTGCGTTTTGTCGCCTATTTCTGCCAGTGCAACGGTTATAGTTGAAGTAATGAGTGCTTCCATGATGTACTCCGGCGGGACCTGATACCAAGGCAAACAGCAACCCCCGCCAGGTAGCGGTTGCTCTTTACCTCAGGTCTTGCCAGTTTCGGTGGCCCGAAACGAATACACCATGAGCCAATGAGGGCTCAATTATGTTGACATATTCTCTCGCTGTACACGTATGAACGAGCGAGTTGACTACTCCCCTAAGACGGGACGCATTTTAACCAATTTTATGAACTAAAGACAAGTTGATGCCGTATCAACTAGACTATTAAAAACACTCGGTTGCATTAATTGGAGTTCAACCATGTATAACGTCACTAAAATTAGTTTTATTGCTCTAGTTATTACTCTCTTAGCTGCCTGTACTAGCTCTACGGCTCACTATCAGGCTGCGGGCGAGAAAGGCTTTGGTTACAGCGATAAACAGCTCGCAACAGATATGTACTGGGTCAGCTACAAGTCTCGTGACACCAACGCGCAGAAGGCGACAGAGTACGCTCTTTTGCGCGCTGCGGAATTGACCATTGCCCAAGGTTATGAATGGTTTGCAGTGAGCGAGAAAGATGTTTCAGGTAAACGCCTCGTGCGCAATGAACAAACTGAAGTGCATGTCGATACTATTGCCAACTGCACCTCTGACATGTGCGGAAGTGTTCCTGCTTCACGAAAATATGGTAGCGATGGTGTTAATATCGAGCAAGAGGAACGCGCCGATTTTACCGTTGAGCTTACTGTTTTGTTCGGTAAAGGCGAACGTCCTGCACCTAAGTTTGTTTACGATGCTCGTGAAGTTATCCAAGCACATAACTCAGCGAAGAATTAAGCAGAACGATTAGAAAGGCGCAGCAGTTGCTAAAAAAACTGCTACATCAGCCGCTGTCGGTTGCGTTTTCAGCTCACTCACTGCCAAGCACCGATAACTAGGCCAGCCAACGTAAAGTAAGCGGTGATGTAACCGCCATGCACCAGCATGTAAGCCAGTGAGCGTTGTTCAAATAGGCTGATCACGACAAAAATCATTGCAGCCCAACCGAAGCCGGCAAGAAAGCCTGCGGTCATACCCCATTGCCAATCGGTGCCAGGTGAGGCTAAAAAGAAGGCAAGGTTAATACAAATAACCCACGAAACGATGAGCGTGATGGTAAAGACTTTGGCTGGATTGAAAGCCTTAAGTTGCTCATCGGTAATGCCTGCACTGCGCTGCCAAACTTTAGCGAACAGCATCGGTGAATACCACAGACCACCAATCACCAGATTCATCAAGGTGGCCACCGCCACCGCCCAATAGTTAATCGCCATGGTTTCCATAGAATTTCATCCTGTTTTTTCTTGTTTTTATTCTTATTTCGATAACGAAGACTGCAGGATTACTTATAGGTGATCTACCCACAAATAGGAAGTTTTTGTCTACTCCGTCGGAAGTCATTCTTTTTTGGGTTTGAAGGCGTATACTTTTAGCTCAGAAGTCACTTTGACGTAAATCAACGATTCGTGGTGAAAATGATGACATCTCACATCCATTGTCAAAATTGCAGCATGGCAACCTTATGCTTGCCTTATCAACTCAGCCCTGAGCAGACCGAGAAGCTGGATACGATTATTCAACGTCATCGCCCGCTGCAAAAGCGCGATGTGCTCATTCACAATGGCGAGCCGTTGAAGTTTCTCTATGCCGTACGTTCTGGTTCGTTAAAGTCATACACGCTTGATAGCCAAGGCAGTGAGCAAATTATCGACTTCCATCTACCAGGTGACGTGATTGGCTTTGATGGTCTTATCGACGGCAATCACCGCAGCTACACTCAAGCTCTGGAAACCACCATGCTGTGTGAGATTCCGATTCAGTCATTAGATCAGCTGTCTGCTGAGCTTCCGGGTTTACGCAAACAAATGCTGCGGTTGATGAGTGGCGAGTTGCATGCAAGTAAGACCCTACTGGGAACCTTGAATCATCACTCGGCGCAGCAGCGTTTAGCCAATTTCTTAGTAACATTATCCTCTCGCTTTCAGCAACGGGGCCTATCTAGTCGTTCATTTCGTCTATCGATGACCCGTGCCGACATTGGTAATTATTTAGGTCTTTCCGTCGAGACTGTGAGTCGTATTTTGACGCAACTCCAGTCCGAAGGGGTTCTTGCGGTGCAGAATAAACTGGTCGAAATAACTGAGCCAGAGCGCTTGCGCGCCCTGGCCGCATAAGCTTATTGGCACGAGCCGCAGCAAAAGTCCTTGCCGTGTTGCGGTGTCGCCTGTGGCTCACGAAACAGTACTTCGTTTTCGAGAGCGATATGTTGCTGCAAGTCATTGATCAACTCTTGAGTACCTTCGTACAACATGATCCATGAACCACAGGCGCCGCGGGGGGCCTTACCGTCGTTTGTGAGTTCGTTCAAACGCGCCAACATGCGTTCGTGTTCGCCGTGTTCTTCTTCCATTACCGCAATAGGGCCGCTTGGGTAAATACCGCCAGCCAACATTGGGAACAAAATTTGTTCCTCTTTCATCATGTGACTTTCAAGTTCATTTAGCATTTCGGTAAGTAGGTCGGCTAAACCCGCCGGGCAAGCATCGTGGTCGTTATGAACGTCCTCGATCTTGCGTGCCAGCTGAATAAGTTCGGGTACTTGTTGCCGGTGTTTCTCATGAAAGTTCGCCAGAATATGTTGAATAAGTTCTTGGCTTGACGCATCACGCCATTGCTCAATAAGTGCTTGGTACATAGTGACATCCTTACTGTTTCGTCAATTGTGTTCCTTTTAAATGTGCAATTTAGATGCCAGATCTACCTACTTTGATTTATATAGATTTAATTGACGTCGTGGTAGATTTCACCTAACGAAATACGGGTTATTCCCGCTTAAATGGGTGATTTTTACCATGCAAGAGACATCATTACTTGAAACCCTAATTGCCGACTTAGTGACCGAGCTACCGGCGGTTGTGCGCTTGCAAAAAGTGGTCAGTACTTTGCGCCGCCACTTCGCGTGCGGCGCTGTTGTGTTGCTACAACAAGACCAACAAGTGCTGCGTCCTATAGCGAGTACCGGCTTAGTACGTGAAGCACTTGGCCGACGCTTTATCACCGAACAACATCCTCGCTTAGCAGCCATCTTGGCATCACGCGAAACCGTGCGTTTTGAACCGGAAAGCACTTTGCCTGACCCTTATGATGGTCTTATTGAAGATAGTCCTGACGGTCATCTTGCGGTACACGACTGCATGGGGATTGCGTTATTTGTGGAAGGTAAGTGTTGGGGTGCCTTGACACTCGACGCGCTCGAACCCGGCACTTTCGATGCGGATACGATGCGTGAACTGCAACGAGCAAGTTTGCTGGTCGAAGCAGCGATTCGTATGGGACAGATCGAGCAAGGCATTCGAGCCCTACGCAACAGCCGCCGTGACGGTGAAACCGAGCTCGCTCCCAACACCGGTAGTAGCTCTGAGATTATTGGCCGTAGTCAAGCCTTACAGCAGGTTTTACAAGAGTTAGAAGTGGTAGCAAGTGCTGACTTACTAGTGTTACTCCTAGGTGAAACTGGGGTGGGTAAGGAGCTCTTTGCACGGCAATTGCATCGCTGGTCGCCACGCCGTGACAAGCCTTTGGTTTACGTGAACTGCGCCGCCTTGCCTGAGTCGTTGGCCGAAAGCGAGCTGTTTGGTCACACGCGAGGCGCCTTCTCCGGCGCAACAGCTGAGCGCGCAGGTAAATTCGATAGCGCCGATGGTGGCACACTATTTCTCGATGAAGTTGGCGAGCTGCCAGCCGCCATTCAGGCGAAGCTCTTGCGCGTGTTGCAAAACGGTGAGATTCAGCGCTTAGGCAGCGACAAGTCGCATAAGGTGAACGTGCGCTTAGTCGCCGCCACCAACCGTGATTTACAGCAACAAGTGAAAAGCGGTGACTTTCGTGCGGATCTCTATCATCGCTTGAGCGTCTATCCATTACCGATACCGCCGTTGCGCGAACGCCGCGATGACATTCCGTTGTTAGTCGGTCACTTTCTCGAGTTAAACCGTTCTCGGTTAGGCCTACGTGCATTACGCTTAAGCTCCGCCGCAGAACGCGCGTTGACTGACTACGCATGGCCGGGTAATGTGCGCGAACTCGAACACACGGTCAGTCGTGCTGCCATCAAAGCGCTGAGCCAAGGCGCCGACCGCCAAGCGATCGTCAGTATTGGTCCCGAATTGTTGGACTTACCAAACACACCGAATGCAGCGCAAGAAGTCGATAGTGCGGCCTTCACGCAAACCAGCATGAATTTGCGTGATGCAGTGCAAAAGCTGCAACAACAAATGATAGAGCAAGCCCTGCAGCAAGCAGACTATAAATGGACCCAAGCCGCACGTATACTAGAAATCGACCCTAGCAACCTGCACAAACTAGCGCAAAGGTTAGGGTTGAAGTAAACGGCCAAGCGACGGAGAAACATGACGGTCTTACTACGTATTTTGATTTGGCGCATGATCGCGATTTTTGCGCTTTTGTTGGGCGTTATCGGATTATTGTTGCCAATCATGCCGACTGTACCATTTTTATTGGTCGCCGCTTGGGCCGGAGGAAAAGGCTGGCCTGTGCTCGAAGCCAAGTTGCTCGCACACCCCAAATACGGCCCACAAATCATTGCTTGGCGCCAACATGGCGTGGTCAAGCGTCGCCCGAAAGTGATTGCTATTGTGATGATGAGCGGCAGTGCCATTATGCTGAGCTTCAGCCCTGTGCACTTGGCATTAAAGTTCGGAGTGATCGCTATTATGACAACCGTTGCTATTTGGCTTGTACTCCGCCCAGAGGAGATCCCACACGATGACCCTTCCTGAGCTCACCCGTGAACAACTGCTGCACTATAGTCGCCATGTCATGCTACCCAGCTTTGATATGCAAGGCCAAGAACGCCTGCTGGCCAGCAAA
This sequence comes from Pseudidiomarina homiensis, assembly GCF_003987225.1. Lineage (GTDB taxonomy): Bacteria > Pseudomonadota > Gammaproteobacteria > Enterobacterales > Alteromonadaceae > Pseudidiomarina > Pseudidiomarina homiensis. Next base: position 62,498 of record NZ_PIPX01000002.1, on the reverse strand, counting down.
GTCTTGCTCATCGGCATGGGTGGTTTGGGATCTGCAGTAGCACCTTATCTTGCTGCAAGCGGTGTGGGTCAACTTACCATCGTCGATCACGATGTGGTGGATAAGCACAATCTACCACGGCAGACAATTTATACCGCTGATGATGTTGGCACAGCGAAGGTTTTGGCGGCCCAAGCTTATTTAAATCAGCGTAGCCCCGACTGCAACGTGCAAGTACGGCAAGAAAAAGCTCTGCATGACAATTTGCACGAGTGGATAGAGCAGCATGACGTTGTGGTGGACTGCTGTGACAACCTTGCCACTCGAAACCTTATTAATCAGGCCTGCGTGAGCCAACGCAAGCCCCACATCATGGGTGCAGCGATTCGCTATGAAGGCCAGCTTAGTGTATTCATGAATCAAGGCGAGGGGCCTTGTTACGGTTGCTTAAGTCAGTTGTTTGGTGAACAGCAACTCAGCTGTATGGAGGCGGGCATTCTCGCTCCTGTGGTGGGTGTGGTTGGCGCCCTGCAAGCGGTCGAAACCCTTAAAGTATTAGCTAAAGTCGGCACGCCAATCTCACATAAAGTGATGCTCTATGACGGCCTACACGGCGAATGGCGTAGCTTCAATCTGCCACGCCACCCGCAATGTTCACAGTGCGCTGAGTAATTAACCTGGGCGACCGTCGGCGCGTGGGGTCGTGAGTACCGGCAGATAAACAAAAACATAGATCAAATAAGCGATAACCCATGCCGCCCCCGCATACAGATACCAATCAAAAGTGTAGGCGGGCCACAGCCACGCCGCGAACACACGCAGCAAGGCAGCAATAATCACCAGTAAAAACGCTAACGACATTATTTTCTTCGGTTGCAAAGGTCGTCCGCTGTGTCCTAACGAAACCCGCGCCAGCATGGCAAGAATCATACTACCCATAGCACCAGCTGTTAGCGCATGGGTCGCCGTGCTTATCGTCACGCTTGGGTTGAGATAGTGCACTGCATACAGCGCCAAACCTATGGGTAAAAACCAGTATGCGATGTGTAACGACCACACCAACGGCACCTTTAAAGTAATCCATAGTTTCCAACGGGCACAACGAGTCGCCAGTAAAACTGCGGCGATGGCATACAAGGCAGCCATAATGGGTGCCCCAATGAAGCTACTCAATTGCGTTATTTGTAACGCAAAAATCAGCCACAGACTGCCTAAGCTGAGCCTATCCAACCAAACGATGGGCTGTACCTTCTGGGTCATGGTGCCGTTGGCGGTAAACATTGGAATCACCCGCCCACCAACAATCGCCATCAACAAAGTAATAAGCAGAACTGCATTTTGGCTACCCACTTGCTGCAAATCAAAACGGCCAGTGAGACGGCCGTAGTACATCAGACCGTTGCACAATGCGAGTAACAGTAAGACCGGAACGAAAAATAGGTTACGTTGTTGGCGTACGGCAATGAGCGGCACCGCCAACAAGATCGCGGCCAACGGTAAAAATGCGAGATCGATGATGATCGGCACATATGGCGGCAAGAAAGCCCCAAAAAGCAAGCTTATTCGTCCCAATAGCCATACCGTAGTTAGCACCGCTAAAGCTCGACCGTGGGTCGCCCGCAGACCGGTCCAATTTTGCACCGCAGTGAGCAAAAAGCCGACAATAATAGCGGCAACAAAACCAAACAACATTTCGTGACTATGCCAAAACATCACATCGGCAAACACTGGTAACTGCACCGCGCCGCTAAGTACCCACAGCCATAGCATCATGGCAAGTGCGCTGAAGGTAGCTCCTAGTAAGAACATTGGTCGAAAGGCTTGGCGCAGCAATGGCCACATTTTCTGTTCGATCTGAAGATCAGTAATTTGAATCATGACGCACCCTTAACATGCATTTTGTATCTATGTTTATATCACAAAAAGCTGTGCAATCGACACTGATTTCCTTGGTGTACCTCTTATTACCTTCAACCTTAAATGAGGTCTAGGCGAGCTACCTAACAGGAGGTAATCGGCCCTAAAAGCACGGTGATTTGAGCGCCATTTTTAGTTCCCCCTAAAGCGGTAGTAACCAAGCTAAGCCTCTGTTGTAGCGCCGTTTGATAGCTATCCGAAGCCCCAGAAATAAGTAGACTGAAGCGAGTTAACTTCACCGTCGTACCTTGAGGAGCTTGGCTATGACAACACCGCAACAAAACGTGAGTAAGTTTGACCGCTACCGGGCGCTCGGACTCTCAACTTTTGCGTTCACATTGTGTTTCGCTGTGTGGACCATCTTTTCGATCATCGGTATTCAGATTAAAGATGATTTTAATCTAAGTGACACGCAGCTTGGCTTGCTCATGGCCACGCCAATTTTGACCGGTTCAATAAGCCGGATGTTCTTAGGCATATGGACCGACCGTTTAGGCGGGCGCTGGGTATTCGGCGTTTTGATGCTGACCACAGCACTTTGTGTCTACTTACTCACCTTTGCCAACAGCTACTACATGTTGCTCGTTGGTGCGCTAGGTGTCGGTTTAGCTGGCGGTGCCTTTATCGTTGGTGTCACCTACACCTCGGCATGGTTCGAAAGTAAGCAACAAGGTACTGCCCTCGGTATTTTTGGTGCGGGTAACGTCGGTTCGGCCGTCACTAACTTTGGTGCGCCGTTCTTGCTCGTGGCGCTGGGTTGGCAGGGCGCAGCCCAAGTTTACGCCACCGTCATCGGCATCATGGGTATCGTCTTTATCGTTATAGCCAAGGAAGATCCGCTCACTCAGCAACGTCGTGAGCAGCCCAAGCAAAGCTTCTGGGAGCAAATGGCACCACTTGCTGAATTGCGTGTTTGGCGCTTTAGCTTGTACTACTTCTTCGTTTTTGGTGCCTTCGTTGCCTTGGCTTTGTGGCTGCCGCACTACCTAATGGAAGTCTACGACTTAAGCATTAAAGAAGCCGGTATCATCGCCGCGCTTTACACGATTCCAGCGTCCCTCTTCCGTATTCTCGGCGGCTGGATGTCAGACAAATACGGCGCGCGTCGAGTCATGTATTGGACCTTTATTGCCTCTGCCGTATGTACTTTCCTGCTGAGTTATCCATCTACTGAGTACATCGTGCAAGGCGTCCACGGCGAAATTCGCTTCCAGTTTGAAATCACGCTGGCAATGTTTGTGGTACTGACCTTCGTACTTGGCTTTTTTATGTCGCTCGGTAAGGCTGCGGTGTTCAAACACATTCCTGTCTACTACCCGAAAAGCGTTGGTGCGGTCGGCGGTGTGGTCGGTATGATCGGTGGTCTCGGTGGCTTCTTCTTACCGCTCACCTTCGGTATGTTGAATGACGTGATTGGCGTATGGCAAAGCGTCTTTATGCTGCTCTTCGCCATTACTGTTGGTTCATTGTGGTGGATGCACTTCGCCATTCGTCGTGCAGAGCGTATGGAGCTACTCAGTGGTTCCGAGCAGACCGACTTACCTGAACTATCGACTCCTGACCACTACACCCTTGATGACTGGCGTCCGGAAGACAAAGACTTTTGGGAAACCAAAGGTAAGAAAATCGCCAGCCGTAACCTGTGGATTTCGATTCCGAACCTGTTCTTAGCGTTCGCAGTCTGGACCATCTGGAGTATCTTAGTGGTGAAAATGCCGCAGCTTGGCTTCGGCTATTCGTCGAACGAGCTGTTCTGGCTTGCGGCACTACCGGCATTATCTGGTGCGACACTACGAATCTTCTATAGCTTTATGGTGCCGATCTTTGGTGGCCGACGCTGGACCGCTATTTCTACGGCGTCCTTGCTTATTCCTTGTGTGTGGATAGGTTTTGCCATTCAAAACCCCGATACGCCGTACATCATTATGCTGATTTTAGCGCTGCTCTGCGGTTTTGGTGGCGGTAACTTCTCCAGTTCAATGGCAAATATTAGCTTCTTCTACCCGCAAAAAGAGAAAGGCGGTGCCTTAGGCATGAATGCCGGCCTTGGTAACCTCGGTGTCTCAGGCATGCAATTGCTTGCACCTTTGGTTATTGCTAGTAGCGTGTTTGGTCCATTTGGCGGCGACCCATTAACTGTTGTCAGTGGCGCTAATGCTGGTAGTGAGCTGTGGTTGCAGAACGCAGCTTTTCTGTGGGTACCTTTGATTGCCATTGGTGCGATTGCAGCGTGGTTCGGCATGAACGACATCTCGTCAGCTAAAGCGTCGTTCAGTGATCAAGCGGTGATTTTTAAGCGCTCACACAATTGGATCATGTGTATCTTGTACCTTGGAACCTTTGGTAGCTTTATCGGCTTTGCCGCTGGCTTCCCGCTGCTTTCAGGAATGCTGTTCCCGGAAGTTGATCCAACCAAGTATGCCTTCCTTGGTCCATTAGTTGGCGCCTTGGCGCGACCTGCTGGTGGTGTCATCGCCGATAAGCTCGGTGGAGCACGCGTGACCTTCTGGAACTTCCTGTTGATGATACTGGGCGTCATCGGTGTGCTTTATTACCTGCCACTCGGTGACAGTGCCGGCAGCTTCACGGGCTTCTTCGTCTCGTTCCTGGTGCTCTTTATTGCCACAGGTATCGGTAACGGTTCTACCTTCCGCATGGTGCCGGTGATCTTCTTGAACCAGCGCAAACGTGTACACGGTGACACCGACGTAGCCATCAAAGAAGGTAACAAAGAGTCAGCAGCGGTTATCGGCTTTATCTCAGCCTTCGCCGCTTACGGTGGCTTCTTTATTCCGAAGGCTTACGGTACGTCAATTGCGATGACCGGTAGCGTGGCCGGTGCACTGTATGCCTTTATCGGATTCTATGCGCTATGCACCGTGATCACCTGGTGGTTCTACTCACGTAAAGGTGCGGCTGACCCTTGTTAGGGTCAGCTTTTTTTCGGCCGGAAAGGTTGGATGACGCTTTCGTCGCATTCAAGATAGGGGCCGTTCATCAAATCAATGCAATAAGGGATTGCAGGGAATACGGCATCAAGGCACTGACGAATGGCTTTTGGTTTACCGGGTAAGTTAACGATAAGGCTAGAACCACGCAGGCCCGCAGTTTGCCGCGACAAAATTGCGGTCGGGACGTATTTCAGAGACTCCGCCCGCATCAATTCACCAAAGCCTGGCATCATGCGATCACACACCGCTTCCGTTGCCTCTGGGGTGACATCGCGTTCGGCAGGCCCTGTACCGCCCGTGGTGACAACTAAACAGCAGTTTTCATCATCCACTAGCTCACGCAAGGTTGCCTCAATAACCTCCTTTTCGTCTGGAATAAGCCGATAAAAGGCTTGCCATGGCGAGGTTAGATAGTCATCCAAGGTCGATTCAATCGCTCTTCCGGAAATGTCGTCATAAACGCCCGCGCTAGCACGGTCGCTTACGGTCACTACGCCAATCCGCGCAGGTTGCTCAGCTTTCATACTTCTCCACCTTGGTTTGCTTACTTTCATCAGCTTGCACGAGGCCAGCCAATTTTAACCAATAGCCATTACTTTCGTTTCTCGCTAATGGATAGGGCTGCAGGCCATCTTGATTCATCTTAAAGCGCCGTAGCCAGCTCATCGTGTCATGTGCTTGAGGACTTAAGCGTACCATATCCACTAGACCGTGCATGCCCTTAAGCTGGTTGATCAAATTATAGCGGGTGCCTGATTGCGTCTGTATGCCATTGAGCACAAACACATCGGTGCCGTCTTGGCTGGTCACTTTGCGGCCCTCTGGGTACTTGATGCAACACAGCTCGCACTGATCTTTCGCGCGGTTTTCTGAACGTGCGGTAAAGCAGCGCCCTGACCACGCTAAAGGCAAGTGGCCGAAAGCGAACAGCTCGGTTTCAAAACAGTCACGGACACTCTCGATCAGCGGCTCGGCCAATAATTCGGCCAACCAGTCGCGGGATAACTCTACTGGAATGACCCAACGCTTCATCCCCATGCCAACGAGCTTACGCAGACTATGTTGATTATAGATCTGCAGTGCAGAACCGCCGACAAACGGCAGTTTGTTTTCATGCAAGAAGCTAATCGCACCAACGTCGTTGGCCTCAACCATGAATTCGCCGTTGTCACAATATTTGCGCAGTTCGCGCAGCTCTGATGGTGCTTCCAAGAGCGTCATGCTCGACAGGCACACTTGCTTACCGGCTTCACGGAGCGTTTGCGCGATACGAAAATAGTCTTCGAACTTAAGTTCGCGGCGCTTGCTACACACCGTTTCGCCCAGATAGACACAATCCACATCTGAACTCGCAACTTGCTCGTAAAAGCACTCAACTTGCGCCTTTGGCCAAAAATATAAAATAGGTCCAAACGAGAATTTCATGGTTACTTCCATTTTCGATGATAGGCACCCAATGTGGTTTGACTGCCTTCAGATAAATTAGCGAGCACGGCATTCCAGTCCCTTTGTACGGTGAAATGCTCAGGGTCCTGCATGACACGGTCGATCGCTTGACGCCACACCCTTGTGATTTGTGCCACGTAGGCAGGGCTGCGCTGGCGACCTTCGATTTTGAGACTAGCAATACCTTCGCGATAGAGCTCGGGGAGCAAGTCTAAAGTGTTCAAACTGGTGGGCTCTTCCAAGGCATGGTAGGTCGCATCGCCAACTTGGAAGCGGCCTTTGCAAAGGGTTGGATAGCCGGCGGTTTCGTCGGCGGCAAAGCGGTCGATCATAATGCCATTTAGCCGTGATTCTAAGCCGCCATCGGCGGTTTCATCCCAGCGCACGTACTGTGCCGGCGAACAGGCACCGGCGGTGTTGGGCGACTCGCCAGTCATGTAAGAACTCAAATAGCAGCGCCCTTCCGCCATAATGCAGAGACTGCCAAAAGCAAAAACTTCTAGCTCCACATCGGTGGTGCGCGCCAATGAACGTACTTGTTGCATCGACAACACCCTAGGCAGTACCACGCGTTTCACGCCGAATTGCTTGTAGAAGTCGATCGCCGCCGCATTGGTGGCCGAAGCTTGTACGCTTAGGTGTAGTTCCATTTTTGGATAACGCTCGGCCGCGTAGGCCAGCACCGCAATATCCGCCACAATCAACACATCGACGCCGGCGGCGGCAGCATCATCAACGGCCTGACGCCAATGGTCCCAGGTTTTGACATGCGCAAAGGTGTTAATCGCAACGTGTATTTTCTTACCGTAGCTATGCACCAAGCGCGCCGCTTCGCGTAAGCTAGCTGCGTCAAGATTCAGCCCAGCAAAATGCCGAGCATTGGTTTCACCTTTAAACCCTACATAAACGGCATCAGCACCGTTTTCTAATGCAGCTTTTAATGCTGGCATGCTGCCAGCAGGACAGAGCAATTCCATGTTTTGGGCCTTCACTTGCGGATTTGTTGATCTTCACCATGAACATGCATTCATAATGGCAATTATAATGCTTCGTGACGTTGACGTGGCGCAAATGCGAGGCAATGAATGGTTATCACCAAAGTAGTAGAATGGGCACCTCGGGTGTTGGCAAAAGGCGTTGCAATTGCGCCTTCGGGGCTTACTTGCTCACTCATTGAGCAGCTTTTTCGGCGGCTGTTTGCGAGCGACAGCAAGGCGGGTGCCTTCGCCTTTCTTGAGGGCCGCTGGGCGGGAATCGAGATCACCGATCTTGGGCTACAATTTGCGGTTAGCAGCCATAACCAATTGTTGCTGGTGCGACCTAGGGCCAAGCCTCTCGATGTAACGATGCGCGTCACCTGGCCGGTGTTATTGCAGCTGGCAACTCAGCAAGTTGACCCCGATACACTCTTCTTTCGTCGCAAGCTACTAGTGACCGGCGATACCGAGCTTGGCTTGCAGCTAAAGAACCTGCTCGACACTATTGAAATGAAGGAGCGCATGCCGGCGTTTGCCTACCAACAATTGGAATTGTTGGCGGAAAAGTCTTTGACTTAGATCAAAGAAGTAACCCTTCAGGAGTATCAAATTTTTGATCTGAATCACTTAAAATAGGTCCCACATTCGCCGCTTTATTGGAGTTCATTATGTCTGCGGTAACTTGGGATCAAGCTTTGATCGACAAATACAACATTAATGGCCCGCGCTACACGTCGTATCCAACGGCGTTAGCCTTAACCAGTGACTTTGCCGTAACTAAGGTTGCTGAAACTCTGGCGGCCGCGCCGACAGCGTTAAGCTTGTATTTGCATTTACCGTTCTGCCATAAGCTCTGTTATTACTGCGGCTGTAATAAGGTCATCACGCGCCATCAACATAAAGCCGATCGTTACTTGGATATGCTGGCCAAAGAAATGGCGATGTATCAGCCGATGCTGGGTGAGCGTGTGGTCAATCAAATTCACCTTGGCGGTGGTACGCCGACGTTCCTGACGGAAGAACAACTTAGCCGCCTGTGGGAACTCCTGAATCAGTACTTCACCATTACTGCTGATGCCGAGTTAAGCATTGAAATCGACCCGCGGAGTTGCAGTGACGATAAGCTGCGGCATTTGCGTAAGCTGGGCTTCAATCGGGTCAGCTATGGTGTGCAGGACTTTGACGAAAAAGTGCAAATTGCCATTAATCGCGTGCAAGATACGGATTTGATTAAGCATCAGGTACAACTCAGTCGTGAGCTTGGCTTTGACTCTATCAATTTGGATCTGATTTATGGCCTGCCCTATCAGCAGCCGCAAAGCTTTGCCGCGTCGATTGAGCAAGTGATCGAATTAGCGCCTGACCGTGTGTCGTTGTTTAGTTATGCGCATTTGCCGCAGCGTTTCGCAGGGCAACGCAAAATTCCAGACAGCTCGCTGCCATCTGCGCCAATCAAGCTTGAGTTGTTGCAGCTTGGCATCACTCGCTTCAGCGCTGCGGGCTATCAATTCATTGGTATGGACCATTTTGCCAAGGTTGATGATGAACTCGCGCAAGCTCAGCAACAAGGTCGCCTACAACGTAACTTCCAAGGCTATACCACGGCAGGTCAAGACTGCATGTTAGGTCTGGGATCTTCGTCGATTAGCCAAATCGATGGGGTACTGTGGCAAAACGCGAAGGACCTACCGGACTACTACAAAGCGATTGAAAACGGCGAATTACCTGTGGTGAAAGGCTTCAGCTTAAGCGCCGACGACCGCTTACGGGCAGCGCTGATTTCGCAGGTGATCTGTCACTTTAACCTTGATCTCGAAGCGTTCAGCGAACAGTGGAACATCGACGATTTTTGGGGTTACTTTGCCAATGCAAAGGCAAAACTACAGCCGTTTATCGAAGATGGCTTGGTTGAGGTATCGGCAACAGAACTCAAGGTGACCGAACTAGGTCGTTTGTGGGTGCGCAGTATCTGTGCGTGCTTTGACGCCTACCTCGACAGCGAGGCAGGAATGCCTCGCTACTCGAAAGTAGTGTAAAGGCTCAGGCGAACAGTTGTAGTAGTTCGCCTTGCTTATTCACGGTCACAAAGTCGGCGATACTGCCGGCTTTTATTTTATTGACCATCAGCGTTAGCGGCTGCTCGGCTTCATCGCTGCTGGGCGGGTGCCCTGCGCGACCTTCCATGCTGGCGATAAAGGCGATATCCCAGGCCATACCGGTACGGTTCGACTCATCCACCAACACGGCAAAATCGGTCACTTCTTCCGGCAATTTATCCACACACAGCACCGGCTCTAACGCGCCACCTTGTTGCTCTGCAAACCGCGCTTGCTGGCTGGCGGTCGCATCTTGTGGCAACTCTGCTTTGGCCAAAACAAACAATAAGCGTTGTGGCTCGGGTTGCTGCTGAGCAGCGGCAATAAGATCGTTATAACTTTCAATAACCATAGGTTGTATCTCTTACAAAGATTTTCGACCTGTTATTGTAATTGTTTCGCGCGCCATACCCCATACAACAAAAAAGGGAGCTAAGCTCCCTCTTTATGAGTAGTTTTTGCCGTCTAACTCGCTTGGCGCCATGCTGCTTGCGCCGCACCAACAGGGTGGTCAACTTGCGTTTGATGCTGGCGATGGTAATGCCGCTTGTTATGTTCCTTTTGACGCCCCGAACTGAAAGCGGATACCCGCTTCAAGTAACCAATCACCCGTGTACCGTAATCGATATCGGCCGAGCCGCACGATGAGCAGGCGTGCAAGGTACGCTTGTCGATGTGCTCACACGCGTTGCAAATGGTGATTTTGACGTTGATGCAGAAGTAATTACAGCCCGTGCGCGCCGCCGTATTCAGTAGCGCTAGATAGCCCGGCTGATTGAGTTTTTCGTCTAGGTTCAGGTGTAAGGCCGAGCCACCGTCAAGGTACTGAATGAGTTCGGAGCCATGCAGCATAAACTTATCCAGCGCATTGGAGTTTTCATCTTCGACCACGTAAAAATACGAGTTGTAGCAATCACGCGGCACGAAATAGCCATCAGCGCGGTCCCACTTGGCGTTTTTCACACCCAAGTTTTCCGCAGGCACAAACTCGGTATTGAACATGTAACCGTATTCTTTACGCGCCGCTTTGTTGGCATCGTAAATCACCTTCAGGCGCTCCTGTACAAACGCGGCGTACTCTGGGTTATTACTCGCTTCAATACCTTGTGATTCCGCGGCTTCCACCATGCCGTTGATGCCGATGGTCAAGAACTGCTTGTCGAGACTAATAAAACCGGCGTCATAAACGGTCAACAAACCCGCTTCTTTGTATTCTTCCATGAGCTTGCGATAAGCCACCTGATATTTCTGAATTTTGTCAATTTCGGTAGCTAAATCGCGGCCATCTTGCACCAAACGGTTCATATTGATGGTGATCACGTTGATCGAGCCCGTTGCCACCCCGCCTGCACCTAGGGTGTACGAGAAAGTATTGTCGCTAATTTCGCTACGTAGTCGACAACAGGACGCTAACGAGTCGGCATTGTCTGATAAATACACAAAAAACGAATTGCCGTCAGCAAGCTCTGCAGCCACCCCCTCGGCAAACTGCTGATCTTTGCAAGCTCCGTCTTCCGTCAGCATAGCGACGGTCACCACAGGGAAGGTGAGAATGGTTTTCTTACGTTCGTTATTGAACCACTGCATAAAGAAATCTTGCAGCCCGCTGACCGAGCTCCATTCAGGTTTACTGAAATCTGGGAATACAAAGTCGCCAAACATGCTCTCGAAATAAAATTTGTCGTACACCGAAATATTCCAGAACACGCTTTGGTAGCCGCGGGCGGCGGCTGGTTGGTTTAACGCATACACCACGTGCTGCAAGTGGTTTTCGATCTGGTGACGGTGGGTGTTGAGGTAATCATCACCATAGTCTTTGCGCGCAAAATAATCGAAATACGTTAGAAACTCGACGGTGGCCACGGCGCCAGCAAACTGCGAACTGACGGCAAAAACAAAGTTGACGAAGCAACCACAGAAGCTTTCGAGGTGCTTCGGCGCTTGTGATTCGCCGCCTAGCTTGGTCAGGCCATCACGTAAAAACGGATACATGGTAACCGACACGCAATAGGGCTTCAGACTGGTTTCATCGTGCACGTAAATCTCATGGTCTTCGATTTGCCGCACATATTCTTCAGCCAAGTCGTTGCCGAATAACTCTGCGATTTTGGTGCTGACCTGCTTGCGGTTCACTTGCACAAAGAAATCTTTCATCAATTCCGCTTCAAGGGTCGCAATGTTCTTTTGTGTGACGTTGGCATTAGCATCCATCTTCGAACCATCGGCGGCATTTTGGGCTTGCAAATAGTCGTGGATGAACTGCATTTTGTGGTCAATTTGCTCAGGTTGTAAGCGCAACATGTTGTTCTTCCTTTCTTTTTATGTCGATAAATTCCGGGCAAAACAAGGCATTCAGCACTTCCCCGGTGCGTAAGTCGTAATAGCGTTGGTTGGTGATGGGCGAGTCAAGGCCACCGCACTCAGGGCGCCATGGCCCGGTCTTTAAGTAAGTTAAGTGCTGGGTCAAATTATTGGATACCTGCTCATAGCCGGTATAAAGGCAGGTTTGCAGGTCTAACAGTTTGGCCCGACGCAGCAGTAGTTCGAGTCGCGCCGGGTACCATTCACCACCAAGAAACAGAACTGCGGTAATAAGTCCTTGATAACGGTTCAGCTGCTTCTCAAAATGTTCATCGGTCAATTCCACGCCACGGTCTGCCGGCCAGCTATCCGCACTATGGCAACCTTTACAGCCAACAGGGCAGCCGGTGATGGTATAAGCCAACGCTACCTCACCCGGAACCTCTTGAAAGACAATGTCTACCGCACTAAAACGCATCATTTCGTCACCAAAACACTATATATTGTGGTTCAGATTAGATGATGGCACTAGATTTGCGTTGATCATGATCAACAAAAGTGCTGCGTGGGTAGAAACAACCCATAGTGTCGATTTGACTAGCGAAACGGCAGGGTAGAAAAAACCCTATTACACATCAAAGTCTAATAGAAACAATAAGATAAAAGTTGGCAAGGCAATTGCAATACAACCTGTGGAGATAAACCTCATAACAAGAAGGTGATGTATGGCAGGTTATAAAAAACTTTGGTGGACGCTGATTGCGATACTCGCAATTACGTTCGGAATACTAGGTTACTTCGGCCACGAAGTGTATCGCGAAGCCCCGCCGATTCCGGCGAAATTTGTGACCACAAACGGCCAAACGTTAATGACCGAAGAGTCAATTCTTGACGGTCAAACCGCATGGCAATCCGTCGGTGGTATGCAGCTCGGTTCGATTTGGGGGCATGGTGCCTACCAAGCGCCCGACTGGACCGCTGATTGGTTGCATCGTGAACTCTTAGCGTGGTTAGAGATTGCCGCAGCAGAAGAGTTTATGACGCAGTACGACAAACTCACGCCAGCGCAGCAGAATCAACTGCAATTTGCGCTGAAACAGGCGTATCGCACCAACACTTACGATGCAGTAAGCAACGAGGTGGTGATCGACGAGCGTCGTGCGCAAGCCATTGCCGATACAGCGGATTACTATATTCGCTTGTTTAGCGATGATGCCGCACTGCGCAGCACGCGTGAAAGCTATGCGATGAAAGAGAATACTCTGCCAAGCCTTGAACGTCGTGAACGTATGGCAGAATTCTTCTTCTGGACTGCTTGGGCGGCAGCAACTGAGCGCCCTGATGCTGACGTAACCTACACCAACAACTGGCCCCACGAGCCGTTGATCGATAACGTGCCCAGCGCTGAGAACATCATCTGGTCTATCGTCAGTGTGATTTTATTGATTGCCGGTGTCGGTGGCTTGATTTGGGGCTGGGCCTTTATTCGTAAACATGACGAAGAAGAACCTGCGGCACCCAAGCAAGACCCGATTAGCTTGGTTAAATTAACCCCGTCACAAAAAGCCTTGGGCAAATACCTGTTCATTGTTGTGGCGTTGTTTACCTTGCAAGTTTTGTTAGGGGGCTTCACCGCGCACTATACCGTTGAAGGCCAAGAGTTCTACGGCATTAACGTATCTGAATGGTTCCCGTACAGCTTAGTACGTACCTGGCATATTCAAGCAGCCTTGTTCTGGATTGCCACCGGCTTTTTGGCTGCGGGCTTATTCCTTGCGCCGATCATCAATGGCGGCAAAGACCCCAAATACCAAAAGCTGGGTGTTGATATCCTGTTCTGGGCCTTGGTGGTTGTGGTTGCCGGTACCTTTATCGGTAGCTTCCTTGCCATTGCACAAATCATGCCTGAGCACTTAAATTTCTGGCTCGGTCACCAAGGTTACGAATACGTCGACCTCGGCCGCTTATGGCAGATTGGTAAGTTCGTCGGCATCGTGTTCTGGCTTGCCTTGATGATGCGTGGCGTAGTTGGCGCTTTTAAAGTCAAAGGCGACAAGAACTTACTGGCACTATTTACCGCTTCAGTCGTTGCTATCGGCCTGTTCTACGGTGCCGGCTTCTTCTACGGCGAGCGCACCCACTTGTCAGTGATGGAATACTGGCGCTGGTGGATTGTACACCTTTGGGTTGAAGGCTTCTTTGAAGTGTTCGCGACCACTGCCATTGCCTTTATCTTCCACAGCATGGGCTTGGTGTCACGGAAAATGGCCACCACTGCGTCACTGGCATCAGCATCATTGTTTATGCTTGGCGGCGTACCGGGTACTTTCCACCACTTGTACTTCTCAGGCACCACGACTCCGGTCATGGCTGTGGGCGCAACCTTCAGCGCACTAGAAGTGGTACCGCTTATCGTGCTCGGCTACGAAGCATGGGAAAACTGGAGCATGCAACACAAAGCGCCGTGGATGGCCCGCATTAAATGGCCACTCATGTGCTTCGTTGCCGTCGCGTTCTGGAACATGTTGGGCGCTGGCGTGTTGGGCTTCATGATCAACCCACCGATTTCGCTCTACTATGTGCAAGGTTTGAACACCACGCCAACCCACGCCCACGCAGCCCTGTTCGGTGTGTATGGCTTCTTGGCGCTTGGTTTCGTCCTGCTCATCTTGCGCTACATCCGTCCACACTTAGCGTTCAATGACAAACTTATGAACACTGCGTTCTGGTGGATGAACGGCGGCTTAGTGTTGATGCTCTTCAGCAGCTTGCTACCGATTGGCTTCATTCAGTTCTACGCCGCGGCTTCAGAAGGTCTCTGGTATGCCCGTAGCGAAGCCTTTATGCAACAACCGTTACTCGAAGGTTTACGTTGGGTGCGCACAGTTGGGGATGTGATCTTCATCATCGGTGCCCTCGCGATTAGCTGGCAGGTTGTCAGTGGGCTTTGGGGTAAACAAGCCAAGCAAGAAGGCATTGCCGTCGAACAAAACTAACGATTTCTCGTTGTGGGAGGTGCACTGTTCTCCAGGGTGCCCTCCCTTTTTCATTGGAGGTGCTGATGTCTGCTCTGATGTCTGCTCAACGACCACGCCAGCGCAAACCGAACACCACTGACGCCATGCGGGCGTTATTGGACACTATTCGCAATACCATTCCCTTCGGCCTCGAAGACGCCGACATGTGCCAAGGCATTTGCCGCGGCTGCTCTAAGAAAATGATGGAAATGCTCGACGCCGAAGTCAGCCAATGGCAAGTCGACCTCGACAACCAAACTGCCGAGCCGACCTTTGCTGACCTCGCCTTTATGGAAAAGCTCGCGCGCCGCACCTACAAAGTACTGCAGCGCAACAACCTGATTTCTTAATCGTAGATGACGTAAGCTTGTTCGGTGACGGGGCTGTCAACACTGGGCTCGTTGTTCACGAAACCTTGGATGCGTGCCTTGCGTTGCACTTTGAAGCGGTGCCCGTAAGCACTTTTGACTTCATCTTCAGGCACCGAAAACGGTGGTCCTTCACGGTAACAATCAGGGTATTCAACAGTCACCAACAGACCGCGACTGCCACTCGGTAAGGTTTTGCGGAGCAGTTCTACATAGCGTGTACGCATTTCCGGTGGTAAAGCGACCAACGCCGCGCGGTCATACCAACCATCGACATCGGCAACGTCGTTTGCAGTGAGGTCAAAGACATCGCCCACCCAAATCACCAGCTCATCAACCGCATACTGCTTGAACTTACCAACACTGGTCACTTTTGGCTTCAGTTGGTTTTCCGCGAAAAACGCCTGCACCGCCAGCTCGCTCAGCTCAACGCCAAACACTTTGTAGCCTTGATCGAGCAACCACAACATATCTTTCGTCTTGCCACACAACGGCACCAAAATACGACCATTTGGGCAGGCTTGCGGGAAGTACTCGGTCAATAGCTCGTGAAAAGCGTCGCGATGAAAGCCAATTTGTTGCTGCTGCCAGCGTTGATGCCAAAAGTTGTGGTCCATAAAAAAGCCTCCGTGGGTGGAGGCTTTAGCTTACTTTAACTATGGCTTTGTGCAAGCGTGACTACTGCTACCGCTATTGCAGCAACGGCGAATCCGAAACGGCAAAATCAAACCCTTTGATTTCGGCGGCTTGAATGAGGGTGTGGATGTATTGCGCGACGGCTTTACGTTCGACTTTCTCGTTCAAGTAGGCAGCGATTTTGTCTTTGACGGCGTCGTACGGGAGCTGCTTGCCTTCGATTTTGCGATCGACGGCGACCACGTGAAAGCCGTAGCGGGTTTCCACAGGGTTGGGCAGTAATCCTGCGTTGGCGGTGAAGACTTGGCGCTCGAATTCAGCGACGGTTTGGCCGCGGCTGATTTGTCCCAAGCTGCCAGCGGTCGCGGCAGACGGACAGGCCGAGTGCTGCTGCGCCAGACGTGAAAAGTCATCGCCTTCGCCGAGTTGCTTGATGATTTGCTCGGCCATCATTTTCGCATTGACGCGGTCAAGCTCGTCATCGGGCGCGGCGGCCAACAAGATGTGGCATACTTCCAGCAACGGTGACGTGGTAAAACGCTCCGGGTTCTGCTGATAGTAAGTTTCACAAGCTTGGTCATCGGCTTCTGGCATGTCGACTTCGCGCTCCAGCAGCGCTGCTAGAAAGTCGTCATCACTGGCGTCTTTGTTTTCGTCTTTAACGTGCAGCCCGAGTTCGGCTGCACGTTGACGGAACAATTCACCAATCACCAAGGACTCTGCCGCTTTGGCCATGGCTTGCTGCTGGCTGTCCGCCGGATGATATTGCATTTCAGCCAATATCGCCGGCTCATCAATAGTGGTGTGGTTCACTTGAATCATAATGCGACTCCTTAACGCGCTGCTTTTTGTCGCACGATTTGATGCTGACGGCGAATGTACTGCACCGGCACGCTGAACATATGCACCAATCGAGTGAATGGGAACACCAAGAAAATGGTGAGACCTAAGGTGATATGCAGCTTGAAGATCCAGTGCACGTCGGTCATGGCGGCAACTGCTGTGGTAGCGTCAAAGGTCAGGGTATTTTGTGCCCAAGCCATCAACAACAGCATGGTAGAACCGTCCATGTGGCCGAGTGATACAAAAATCGACAACAGGCCTAGAATCAATTGCGCATAAAGCAACAACAGAATCACGATGTCCATGGTGCTGCTGTTGGCACGAATACGCGGGTTATTCAGGCGACGCAGAATCAAAATCGTCATGCCATAAAAGCAAACGATACCTGCTAAGCCACCGGCAACAATGGCGATCAGCTGCTTGGTGCCAGCACTAATTCCCAACACGTGCCATACCGCATTCGGTGTCAGCAAGCCGACAAAGTGGCCGGCAAAAATCGCCAAGATACCGATATGGAACGCAATACTGCCGCGACGTAACTGCTTCTTTTCGAGCAATTGGCTGGAGCTAGTTTTCCAGGTGAACTGCTCACGGTCGTAGCGAATCCACGTGCCAATCACCATGACTGCCAACGCAATGTAAGGGTAAATGCCAAAGAAAAACGTGTTTAAATAATTCATGACTTGCTCCTTAGACGTCCGCGGCGTTTTTCACGTTGCTGAGTTGATCAAGATTCAATGGCACATACTGATCACGACGCTGACCTTCCGCTGGGCGATGTTGCGCAGTCGGACAGGTGCTGGTGGCGTCATTACCGGTAAAGGTCACCATTTCCTCTTCCCAGACTTTGTCGAGTTCTTTCGGCGTGTCGTCACGCTTTTCCGATTCGACTTGCGCACGTACATCGCTTAAATCAATCTCGACCTGCGCCAGCTCTAACAGGCTCTTAAACAGCACTGCATAATCACTTTCGCGTTGTTCTAACCGCGCCGCTAATACCGCCAAGATATGCGCCACTTCGGCCAAGCCTTCGCG
Organism: Pseudidiomarina homiensis; assembly: GCF_003987225.1. Classification (GTDB taxonomy): domain Bacteria; phylum Pseudomonadota; class Gammaproteobacteria; order Enterobacterales; family Alteromonadaceae; genus Pseudidiomarina; species Pseudidiomarina homiensis. The sequence goes on along the minus strand of NZ_PIPX01000002.1, from coordinate 44,932 downwards.
TGCATTGTCCTCGCCTTGGGTGGCCAAGAATTCGAGATACAACGGAATGTAATCTGGCAATTCTTTGACGCCGATCTCGAGACCCGCTTGTTGATACTGCTGCATCAAATCAACCATGGCTTGACCGCGATCCCGTGATTCGCCATGTACATGTTCAAACAACAACAATGACAGCGAACGGCCCCGCTCGAATAAGCCGTCGTATTCCGACTGCCAGTCCATAAGGTCGCCGCTGGTACGGCGCACGATGAAGTCATCGAGGGCCTCTTGTTGCGCCGTGCTCAGTGCCGAAGCACGCACCAAAGTGCGTAACTGCGGCACTACTTCGAGCAGCGCTACTTTCGGGTAGTCGAGTAACAGTGAAATCACTTGTAAAACTTGCATGGGCTTACTCCTTCACCGTTACCGGGATGACTTGGCGGACGCTTTGCTTTTTCGCGCCAAACAAGTTCACGTCGTTATTGCCGTCGCTACAGCCGTTGCCGAAGGTAAAGCCACAGCTACCTTTCAGGTCATAGGCATTTTCAGCGTAGGCACGGTGACTGGTTGGAATCACGAAACGATCTTCGTAATTCGCCAGCGCCATGTAGCGGTACATTTCTTCAACTTGATGCTGGGTCAAGCCCACTTGCTTCAAAACTTCTAAGTCTTCGACACCATCGACGTTCTGGCTACGTTTGTAAGCACGCATGGCAATCATGCGTTCTAGCGCACGAACAATCGGGAATTCGTCACCAGCGGTGAGCATATTCGCCAAGTAACGCAGCGGAATGCGTAGCGATTTCAGATCTGGAATTTCACCGTTCATGCCCACGTGGCCAGCTTCCACCGCACTTTGGATCGGTGATAAAGGTGGCACGTACCAAACCATGGGCAAGGTGCGATATTCTGGGTGTAACGGCAGCGCAACTTTCCATTGCATTGCCATCATGTACACCGGTGAACGCTGGGCAGCTGCGATCCAATTGTCTGCAATGCCTTCTTTGCGCGCAGCCGCTTGCACTTCTGGATCGTGTGGATCTAAGAAGATATCGAGCTGTGCTTGGTACAGGTCTTGCTCGTTCGGCGTATTGGCCGCTTCCTCGATGCGGTCGGCATCGTACAGCAACACACCCAGGTAACGGATACGGCCTACACAAGTTTCTGAACAGGTGGTCGGTTGGCCTGCTTCGATACGCGGGAAACAGAAGGTACATTTTTCTGATTTACCAGTTTTCCAGTTGTAGTAAATCTTCTTGTACGGGCAGCCCGACACACACATGCGCCAGCCACGACACTTGTCTTGGTCGATCAAAACAATGCCGTCTTCTTCGCGCTTGTAGATGGCGCCTGACGGGCAAGCGGCCACACACGCAGGGTTCAGACAGTGCTCGCACAAGCGTGGCAAGTACATCATGAAGGTCTTTTCAAACTGACCATAGATGTCTTTTTGCACCACTTCGTCGAAGTTCTTGTCTTTCTTACGTTTAGCAAACTCAGTACCGAGAATTTCTTCCCAGTTCGGGCCCCACTCGATCTTCTCCATGCGCTGACCTGAGATCAGTGAGCGTGGACGCGCAACCGGTTGGTGCTTGCTGTCTTTTGCCGTGTGCAAGTGTTGATAATCAAAATCAAACGGCTCGTAGTAGTCGTCAATTTCAGGCAAATCTGGGTTGGCGAAAATATTCGCCAACACCCGACGCTTGGCACCGATTTTCAGTTCCAAGTTGCCTTTTTTATTGCGAATCCAACCGCCATTCCACTTGTCTTGATTTTCCCATTCTTTCGGGAAGCCGACGCCTGGCTTGGTTTCAACGTTGTTGAACCAAGCGTATTCAACGCCTTCGCGTGATGTCCAAACATTCTTACAAGTGATGGAGCAGGTATGACAACCAATACACTTGTCCAAATTTAGCACCATGCCAATTTGAGCTCTTACTTTCATGGTAACGTCCTCACTCCAACCTTATTCAGTGTCCAACCAGTCGACTTTGTCCATTTTGCGGACCACCACGAATTCATCGCGGTTACAGCCAACGGTGCCGTAGTAGTTAAAGCCATAGGCTTGCTGTGCGTAGCCGCCAATCATGTGGGTCGGCTTCATGACCGCACGGGTCACTGAGTTGTGAATACCGCCGCGGGTGCCGGTTAACTCTGAACCTGGCACGTTCACGATCCGTTCTTGTGCGTGGTACATCATGCTCATGCCTTCAGGCACACGTTGCGAGACCACCGCACGGGCACTAATCGAACCGTTCACGTTGAAGATTTCGATCCAGTCGTTGTCTTCAATACCGGCAGCTTTGGCGTCAATTTCACTCAGCCACACAATCGGGCCACCGCGCGACAAAGTCAGCATCAGCAAGTTGTCAGAGTAGGTGCTGTGAATACCCCATTTTTGGTGCGGGGTGATCCAGTTCAGTACGATCTCTTTATTGCCGTTACCCTTCTTGTTCAGCACTGGCTCAACGGTTTTCAGGTTAATCGGTGGCTTGTAGGCACACAGGGTTTCACCGAAATCGCGCATCCACTCGTGATCTTGGTAGAACTGCTGACGACCGGTGACGGTGCGCCATGGAATCAACTCGTGAACGTTGGTGTAACCGGCGTTGTACGACACATGCTCGTCTTCCAAGCCAGACCACGTCGGTGACGAAATGATCTTGCGCGGTTGCGCGACGATGTCGCGGAAGCGGATCCTCTCTTCCTCTTTTGGCTTAGCCAGATGCGTGTGGTCACGACCGGTAAACTCACCGAGTGCTTGCCACGCTTTTACCGCTACGTGGCCATTGGTTTCTGGCGCCAGCGACAGAATCACTTCACAAGCGTCAATGGCACTGTCGATCACCGGGCGACCTTTGTTTGCACCTTCTTCGTGGTGCACGCGGTTCAACTTGCCTAAGAAATCGACTTCTTCTTGGGTATTCCAATTGATGCCTTTACCACCATTGCCAAGCTTGTCCATCAGCGGACCGAGCGAGGTGAAACGGTGATAGGTATTCGGGTAATCACGTTCAACCACGTTGATGTTCGGCATGGTGACGCCAGGTACAGCTTCACACTCGCCCTTCCACCACGCTTTCACGCCATACGGTTGTGCCAGCTCGCCCGGCGAGTCGTGCATGATAGGAGTGGTAACGACATCTGTTTCGACCCCTAGGTGGCCTTGGCACACACGCGAGAATTCTTTCGCAATACCTTTAAAGATGTCCCAGTCGCTGCGCGCTTCCCACACTGGGTCAACGGCTGCGGTTAAGGGGTGAATAAACGGATGCATATCCGAGGTATTCATGTCGTCTTTTTCATACCAGGTTGCGGTTGGCAACACGATGTCGGAGTACAAGCAGGTGGTCGACATACGGAAGTCGAGGGTCACCCACAAGTCCACTTTGCCTTCTGCACCGTCGTCGACCCACTCGACGTCTTCCGGTTTCTTACCACCGAAGTCACCAAGGTCTTTGCCAAGCAAGCCGTGTTTGGTGCCCAAGAAGTGCTTGAGCATGTACTCGTGACCTTTACCTGAAGAACCCAGTAGGTTTGAACGCCAGATGAACATGTTGCGCGGGAAGTTTTTCGGATCGTCCGGCTGCTCACAAGCAAACTTCAGCTTGCCGTCTTTCAGTTGCTCAACAATGTAGTCTTTTACATCGAGTCCGGCTTTTTCTGCTGCAGCCGCGAGGCCTAATGGATTGGTGCCTAACTGTGGCGCTGACGGCAACCAGCCCATGCGTTCGGCACGCGTATTGTAGTCAATGATCGAGCTTTGCCATTTGTTCTTGTCGGTCAGCGGTGATACCACTTCACTCATGTCGAGCTTCTCGTAACGCCACTGGCTAGAGTGGTTGTAGAAGAACGAGGTACCGTTCATGTGGCGTGGTGGACGTTGCCAATCAAGACCAAACGCCAATGGCTGCCAACCGGTTTGCGGACGCAGTTTTTCTTGGCCGACATAGTGTGCCCAACCGCCACCGGATTGACCGATACAGCCACACATCATCAGCATGTTGATGAGGCCACGATAGCTCATGTCCATGTGGTACCAGTGGTTCAAAGCAGCGCCAACGATAATCATCGAACGACCTTTGGTCTTGTCTGCGTTGCGCGCGAATTCAGTTGCCACACGGATCACGTCCGCTGGTTTCACACCGGTAATATGCTCTTGCCATGCCGGAGTGTAAGGCACGTCATCTTCGTAGCTTTGCGCACGATTTGGATCGTTGCCGCCGTCGTCGACGCCATATTGCGCCAACATCAAGTCGTAAACGGTTGCGACCAAAGCTGTTTCACCATTGGCAAGCTCAACGCGCTTCGCTGGAATGCGGCGTACTTGCACTTCGTCATGATGCGTATGCTGGAAGTAGTCGTATTCGTGCGGTGCGGCGCCAAAATAGGGGAAGCCCACTTCAACCACTTCATCATGGCCGTCTTTCAAGCTGATTTGTAAATCGACGTGACCGCCTTGGTCTTTTTGCTCAAGGTTCCACTTACCTTTTTCGCCCCAGCGATAGCCAATCGCACCGTTCGGGCTGGTCAGACGTTGATCCGCAGCATTAATCGCAATGGTTTTCCAATCAGGGTTGTTGTCTTCGCCAAGATTGTCGACCAAGTCAGCGGCACGCAAGAAGCGGCCTTGCTTCAGAACCTTTTCGCCTGGCTCAAGCATGACTAGCATCGGCATGTCGGTGTAGCGTTTCACGTAGTCTTGGAAGTAGCTACTTTGCTGATTAACATAGTATTCTTTCAAAATAACGTGGCCGAACGCCATCGCCAAGGCTGAGTCAGTACCCTGACGCGGCGCCAACCACGTGTCACCAAACTTCGACGCTTCCGAATAGTCCGAAGTAATGACGCAAGTTTTCGTACCCTTGTAACGTACTTCGGTTAAGAAGTGCGCGTCAGGCGTACGTGTTTGTGGAACGTTGGAGCCCCACACGATGATGTAGTTTGAGTTGTACCAATCAGCTGATTCAGGTACGTCGGTTTGCTCACCCCAAATCTGTGGTGACGCCGGCGGCAAATCACAGTACCAGTCATAGAAGCTCAGACAGTTACCACCAATCAGTGATAAATAACGTGCACCAGCAGCATACGACACCATCGACATGGCCGGGATCGGCGAGAAGCCACTGATGCGGTCAGGTCCATAAGTTTTCGCAGTGTAGACGTTACTTGCTGCAATGAGCTCGTTCACTTCTTCCCAGCTTGCCCGCACAAAACCACCTAAGCCACGACGCTCTTTGTAGCTCTTCGCTTTGATAGGATCGGTAACGATAGATTCCCACGCTTGCACCGGGTCTTTGTGCTGCTCTTTCGCGTCACGCCATAGCTTCATTAACTGTTGACGCATTTTCGGGTACTTCAAGCGGTTGGCGCTGTAGATGTACCACGAGTAACTTGCCCCACGCGGACAGCCACGCGGTTCATGATTAGGTAAGTCCGGGCGCGTCCGTGGATAGTCGGTTTGTTGGGTTTCCCACGTCACCAAGCCATCTTTGACGTAGATCTTCCAGCTACATGAGCCGGTACAGTTCACGCCATGGGTCGAGCGCACAACTTTGTCGTGTTGCCAACGCTGGCGATAGCCGTTTTCCCAAGTCCGATCTTGGTCAGTTGTTACCCCATGCCCATCGGCAAAAGGTTCTTTGCGGGTTTTGAAAAACCGCAGTTTGTCGAGTAGATGACTCATCCTCAAACTCCTAGTAGATGTCGTTACGTGCTAAGTTTGAATCGGTCATCGTTGTATTGCTATAGGTCGCCAGAGCCGCCAAATAGGGGGTATACGCCTTTTCTACCCCTAATGGAGTACGCACTTAATAAGCTAAGTAGTTGTTTATAATAATATTTAGTTTTAGCGTTGATAATGAACTCATCGACCAAACGCAAAAGAGGTAGCCCATTAAAGACGCTTGTCATTGCTGCATTAATGCACTCGGTTCCAAATACGTTTAAACTAGACAAAGTTTATCGTTCAGCAGGTTTGTTATGCGCCAGTTTTCAATCGTCACACGCGTGGGTATTGCGCTCGGCCTTATGGTCGCGCTTACCGTAGGTACCTTGTTAGCGTCTTACTGGCTCTCGGAGCGCGCCGACCAAGATGCCTTGGCGATCAATAAAGCGGGGTCATTGCGCATGCAAAGCTATCGTTATGCTTGGCATCGCTTGCATCTGCCCGACGCGGCGGTCACCGCTGAACTTGCCCAACAATTACAAGCGACTTGGCGCCATCCGGTTTTTAACCGTTTCAGTCATGGCGAAAGCGAACTTGCGACACAGTTCCAAGTCACTAGTCGAAGCTGGCTGGCCCTGCAGGAGCGGATGACCACTGAAGGCGTCCAGGCTGCGCAAGTTGAAGCGCTCTTAGCGCCGCATATTCAGCAATTGGATAGTTTAGTTGGTGCTTTGCAGCAAGAGGCAGAGTCCCGTATTCGCGCTATTCGCCTTATTCAGGTACTCAGCTTATTTGCCACCATTACGTTGGCTGGCATCATTGCCTATTGGCTACGCAGCCGCGTGCGCAAACCTTTGCAAACTCTAACCCAAACCGCACGGCGAATTGGCCAAGGCGACTTTACTGCACGCGTCAATCATCCGATGGGCGACGAACTCGGCGTACTGGCCGACACCCTAAACAAGATGAATAATGCCGTGGGCTACATGTACGGCAATCTTGAGAAACGTGTGGACGAACAAACGCAAGCCATTCAGCGCAGCAACATCAAACTACAATTCTTGTACGACATGGCGCGCAGCATTATCGAGCGTTCACCCAGTTACCAAGACTTCAGCCACATCATCGAAGGCCTGAAAGAAGCTGCGCAAATCGAAGATTTAGAGCTTTGTTTGATTACACCAGCAGGTGATAAGCCTTACTTACAGGTGCAGCCGGTAGAAACCGACGAAGATCCTTGTGCTGGTGTCGATTGCGCAGAATGTGTTTCTGCGGGTGCTGGGGTAAGCGTGATGGAAGATAAACGCGTGTATCGTTACCCATTGGAGCGTGACCATCATTACTATGGTGTATTGGTCGCGCGGGTTGAGCTGGGCCAGCAACTCGATGAGTGGCAACAACAGTTACTGCAATCGGTGACCGACCAACTCGCCATCGCGCTTAGCCTTAAGCAAGAAGAAGAACAAGTCCGCCGTCTTGCATTAATCCAGGAGCGTACGGTCATTGCGCGAGAGCTCCATGACTCCTTGGCACAAGCACTGTCTTACTTGAAGATTCAGGTAACGCGATTGGATAAAGCGATACAGAAAGGTGATGAAGATACCATTGAGGACGTGTCCCATGAGTTACGCGAAGGGTTGAACTCAGCTTACCGACAGCTCCGTGAGTTGCTTACCACGTTCCGCTTGAAGGTGGATGGCGCAGGTCTTATCAATGCATTGCAAACCACTGTGAAGCAGTTCGAAGATCAATCTGACCTCACATTCCGCTTGGATTACCAGCTCGCCAACGCACCATTGGCACCGCATGAAGAGATTCACTTGCTGCAAATCATTCGAGAAGCGTGCCAGAACGCCATTCACCACAGCCAAGGTGCTGAAGTAACTATTCGTCTGCAACAGGCCATCGATAAAGGCATCACCCTGAGCATCGAAGACGATGGGGTTGGCATTCCTGAACAAGCCGAGAAGCTCAATCATTATGGCTTGGCCATCATGCAGGAGCGCAGTAAACATCTAGGTGGCGAGCTAACGATACGGCGCCGCTCAGAAGGGGGAACTGGGGTGTATTTTAGTTTCCAACCGGCTTACCTTGCAGAACACTCCACCGCCGAAGCCTAAGGGTTGAAATACACACTGTGTCGACGCAGATACACCAGCATTACTAATCCCGCGCACAGCAAGTAGAATAGTGCGAAGGCAACGAGCGCCAAAGCTGGTGTCGCCGTTACGCTTTGCACCCCCCACATTAATGGAATATACGCGGCACCTGCCATCGCACATGCCGCGAGCCAACGCAGAGCGATTGGCAGCTGGGCTGGCGGAAATAGCACACTTGCCGAACGATAGATTGCACTGCTCGCGATCGCTGAAACCGTGAAAATCACGAAAAAAACCAACAAAAACAGCAGGAAATACTGTTCTGGGGCGCCACTATGAAACGCTTGATAGGTTAAATAAGCCGCCGCTAAGCTTGCCAGCGCCAACAATAGAGCGCAGCCGAAGGTAACTTTAGCACCACCATATTGGTCAGCAAACCAACCTCCCAATGGCCGCGCAACGACGCCGACGAGCGGACCCAGCCATGCGTAGGTTAACGCTTGTGGAGCATAGTCATTGCTTAATATGCGAGCGATCTCACCACCTTGCCAGTCACGACTTAGACCGAATAAGAACTGCAATACCAGCGGAAAAGACAGTGCAAAACCGATAAAGGAACCAAAAGCCATGACATAAAGCACCGTCATCACCCATAGATGCGGATTACGAAGTAGATGACGACGATGTACCGGTGTCCACGGCGAGCTCTGTGCCCGAACGCGCTTTCGTCCAAGCACAACGGCGATCACAGTGACCCCCGCCAAAAACCATCCAACGTTAGCTAAACTCACCACTTGATCTGGCCTTACACTGCCGAGCACGTTGCCGGTACTGATGACCGTGCGCACCGTATTGGCGTCGCCGAACAGGCTAGGTAACGAGACCACCAAGGGCACACTGATTTGCGCCAAAACAATACCAACGCCACCGACGCCAGCGGTGACTGCCAGCTCCCAACCCATTGAGGTTGGCTCTAATTCCAACGTGCGCTGACTGACATAAAGTTGCGCGCCGCCTAACCCTGATAGCAACGCCATCAACTGCAAGAGACTAAGCGAAAAAGGCGGCTGCAAAAATGACCATCCCAAAGCCAATGCAATGACGGCAAGCACCACAGTAGTTGAGCGGATAAAGCTTTGCGTTAAAGCGCGATTGCCAAGTGTGAACCATAGTAATTGAAAGCCTGCTGCAGCGAGGCCAGTGAGCGCCAATAAACCAAACAGCTCGGCAAAGCTGAAGCCCATATCCAGCGCATACAGAACCACTACTAACACGCTCCAACACATCCACACGGCAGTGCTGGCGATCACGTGAAGTGCGGTCGCTTTGTCGATGGTCTCAGCTGGGAGCATTTGCTGCACAATTGGCCTTTTGTCACTGGGCTAGTAAGCTTAAGGATCAGACATTACCGGGCATTGGAGCAAGACTTCGAAGGAGTTAAGCAGAGGGTATTTGGAGATAGTCGAACTACTCAATAAGTGATATACGTAGTGACTAACCTACTGAAAATGTTATTTTTATTTAGATTGTTCGGCCGACTTTAACGCAATGTACACTAACCGATATGGCGCTCTTGAACCATGCGCCAGCGCAGGAAATGTGCGAAAATGGTGACCACGATTAGAAGGAGAATACCATGACTGAATTGCGCTCTAGCATCATGCTAGTAGACGATCATCCGCTACTACGCAAAGGTCTCAAACAATTGATATCAATGGAAGACGATCTTGAAGTGGTTGCCGAATTTAGTAACGGTAGCGACGCGATTCCAAGAGCTGTTGAGCTTGATCCTGACCTGATTATCCTCGATCTCAATATGCAAGGAATGGACGGTCTCGAAACGCTGAAGCACATGCGTGACGAGGGTGTCACTTCGCGTATTATCATGCTCACCGTATCTGATGCTGATGAAGACGTAGTCTCAGCAATCACCAATGGCGCCGATGGTTACTTGCTCAAAGATATGGAGCCGGAGCAACTCATCGAGCAAATCAAACGCGCTATTGAAGGCAAAATGGTATTAAGTGAAGTCATTACCGAAGTACTCGCTACCGCACTGCGCCGCCCTGCGCCGCAAGGTGGTGGCAAGCTGGAAAGCCTGACCAATCGCGAACTCGAGATTCTGAAATTGATTGCCAAGGGTATGAGCAACAAGGTCATTGCCCGCGAACTCGATATCTCTGACGGTACCGTCAAAGTTCACGTGAAACACCTACTGAAAAAACTTGGCTTACGGTCACGTGTTGAAGCTGCCGTGTGGATGGTCAACCAGCAAGGCGGTAAGCATGAGTCCTAATTGGTTACCCGTTGCCGACGCACTGGCCGCCATGCAAGGCCAAGTGCAAGCGCTAACCGAAACCGAAACAGTCCCCTTAGCTGCCGCCCTTGATCGGGTATTGGCACAGCCTGTGTACGCCAGTTTGAATGTGCCAGGCTATGATAATTCAGCGATGGACGGCTATGCCTTACGCGCTGCCGAAGCAGCGCAGCCACTAAAGGTGGTAGGCGAAGCCTTTGCTGGGCACCCGTTCAAAGGGGAGCTCCCCGCAGCAAGTTGCGTTCGGATCATGACGGGAGCACAAGTGCCAACGGGTGCGGACGCTGTAGTCATGCAAGAAAATGTGCTCCGCGACGACGCTGACATCGAAGTACAAACAACGGTGACAGCAGGCGACAATGTGCGCCTGTGCGGCAGTGATATTGCCAGTGGTTCGGTGGTCTTGAATGCGGGACAGCGGCTAACGGCAGTGCATGTGGGCTTGCTCGCTTCACTTGGCATTGCCGAAGTTAAAGTCGTACGTAAGCTGCGCGTGGCGTTATTCTCTAATGGCGATGAGTTGGTGGTGCCGGGCGAGCCCTTGCAGCACGACAGCCAAATCTACGATAGCAATCGCTTCACCTTAACGGCGATGCTACAGCGCCTGCATGTCGACATCATTGATCTCGGCCATATCGCTGATGACCCAGAAGCATTAGAAAGCGCGTTTAAACAAGCCATGCGCAGTGCTGACATTGTGATTAGTAGTGCTGGGGTTTCGGTCGGCGATGCTGATCACACCAAAAACACCTTGGCTAAGCTTGGCAGTATCGAGTTCTGGAAGATTGCCATAAAACCAGGCAAGCCGTTTGCGTTTGGTCGCTTGGGCGACGCTTGGTTTTGTGGGCTACCGGGCAATCCCGTCGCTGCGGTCGTCACGCTCGATCAATTGGTACAACCTATGTTGCGCCGCATGGCAGGCGAAACCATCAAAGCGCCTTTACAACTCACCGCCAAAGCCGCTACAGCAATAAAAAAACGCCCTGGCCGCACCGACTTTCAACGTGGTCGCTACACCCAACGCGATGGCCAGCTGTGGGCTGAGCCCGTTGGTAGTCAAAGTTCCGCAGTCCTTACCAGTGTGGCACAAGCCAATTGCTTTTTGGTACTCGAACAGGACCGCGGCGCCATTGAAGCTGGCGAGTCGATTACTATTCAACCATTTGATCAGTTGCTGACTTAGCACGTATTTTCAAGTTGCTGGGATACTGGATGGTGCAGCGCGGCGGACTTGATGTGAGCGACCACGCGCTGTCCAACGCTGAGCGCTAACTGCTGCCATGCGGCGTTACTGATCAAAGCAAAGAAATACTGGCCGTGATACTCAAGTTCAACAAGACATTCAGCGTCATGGGAGCTTTCATGCACAGCATGAATAGTGCTCCATAGCTGGTTGCGAACACTGGAATGTGAGACCGGTTGCAAACTGATACTGACATCCCGAGCATAAATGCGTAGACGCTTCGATGCATCCTCGTCTAATCCTGGCAGCGGCGTTGCCATCACCGCCATCGCCAACATTGAACGCAATGGTTCGTGCCGCAACTGTTCTACCAACGCACCACTGCTGGTGATCTTACCGCGGCTCAATAACACAATATAATCACTAACTTCGGCGATATCCGTCAATTGATGACTCACCCACAGCACCGGTAAGCCATGCTGCGCAGACACTTCGCGCAAGTAAGCCACAAAATGTTGTCGGGTTGCTTCATCGAGCGCAGAAAAGGGCTCATCCAGCAATAACACTTGCGGCTGTGCCAAAAGTGCTCGGGCAAATGCAACACGCTGCTGTTGGCCGCCCGAAAGTTGCGGCGGCTTTTGTTCAAGCAGCTCGGCCACGCCACAGCGTTGTATCACCTCGTCCCATGAGAGAAAGTGTTGCTGAGCTCGCTGCCAGCCGTACCGCAGGTTGTCGGCTACCGTCAAATGTGGAAACAACATAGGATCTTGCAACACCAAACCCATACGCCGCTCGGCCAACCCCATAAAGTTGCTCGCCGATTGCCATTGCTGCTTACCGAAACGGATCTTAACCGCCGAGGTTTTACGGAGGCCAGCAATCACTTCCAACAGGGTGGTCTTGCCCGAGCCCGATGGCCCGACGATAGCTGTGATTCCTTTATTCGGCAGGGTCAGATCAAACTGCAGCGCAAAATGTTGCAACGGCACGCTACCCTTTACGTATAAGCTCATTGCTGTGGCCTCCGTCCATAAACAACGGCCAAGACCACAACCGCAAAAGCAATCAATCCTAACGACAAAGCATGCGCCGCCGAATAGTTCAGTGCCTCAGTGTGGTCGTAGATAAGTACCGAAAGCACTTGCGTCTCGCCTGGAATACTCCCACCAATCATGAGAATGACCCCAAATTCGCCTAAGGTATGGGCAAACACCAATGTTGCCGCCACCACAAAGCCGCCACGACACAAGGGTAATGCAATCGTTCGCAGCGCTTGCCAACGCGTCGCACCCAAGCTTTCGGCCACCAATAACGGCCGTTTTCCCATGGCGCGAAAGGCTTCGGTCAGTGGCTGCACCGCAAAGGGTAGCGAATAAATGACACTGCCTATCACAATCCCAGTGAAACTAAATGCCAAGTGGCGACCGCCCAAAGACTCGAGTGTTGCGCCAATAAAGCCGTTAGGTCCGAGCGCCAACAATAAATAGAAGCCTAATACCGTAGGTGGAAGTACCAGCGGCATGGCGACAATCGCCTGCACCCAGCCGCGCCAGCGCGAACCCGTAAAGGCAAGCCACCAGGCGACAGGCGTAGCCAACACCAACAATATGGCGGTCGTCACTGCCGCCAACTGCAACGTCAGGCTGATGGCCTGATAGTCACTTGGTTGCAGCATAACCATAGGCCACAAGAGTCTGTTGGCTGCCATCGGCAAGCATGAAATCGTAGAGCAATTGCGCGCCTCGGTGCTGTCCTGCATGTGCCGTTAAAGCGATGGCTTGCGGAAGCAATGGCGCGCTCGCTAGGCGGGTATAGTCGCTTTGCGGTACTTGCATTGCAACGATTTGGCTAAGTGCGACAAAACCTATTTCTGCTGCACCAACGTGAACCCGATGGGCCGCTTGTGCGACATTTTCGCCATAGACGAGTTTATTTGCGTAATGTTCCGCTGCTAGCTGGTCCTGCAAATAATGCATGGCAGCTTGGCCATAAGGAGCGTGACTGGGCTGCGCCAAGGCAACATAGTCAGCAGCTGCAATTAATGTCGCGACATCACCGCGCTGGTGTGGGTGCCACAGCACCAGTTCGCCGAAGCCCAGGAGTACCGGCTCTGCTTGAATCAATTGTCGTTGATATAACGCTTCAAGATAACGCGGCTCGGCGGAAATCAGCAGCGCATAAGGCGCCCCGTGAACCACTTGTGCTACCAGCTTACCGCTAGCGACATAGGCGACCGTGACGTCATAGTTGGGAAACTGCTGTTCGAAATCGGTAATGATGGCATCGACCGGAGCCCGCAATGATGATGCAACGGCAATATGCACTTTTTCCTGCGCTGTGGCGCCAGCAGGAAAAGCCACAACAATTGCCAAACAGCACATCGCTAGAGCGCTAAGCCGAAACATCACTCACCTGCCAACGCTCCGCAGCAACCTGATCAGTCGCTTTAGCGGCAACCCAAGCACTACCTGACGAGGTTTCTTCACGCTTCCAAAACGGCGCTTGGGTTTTCAAAAAATCCATGACAAACATGCAAGCTTCGAACCCCGCGCATCGATGTGGCGACGCCACTCCAACAAAAACGATTTGCTCATTGAGCGCTAAGTTTCCGATGCGATGTACAATAGTGAGCTGTTCAACTTGCCAGCGCTGCTGAGCCTGCCTCGCCACTTGCTCTAACACCTGCTCAGTCATTCCCGAATAGTGCTCAAGATGCAATGCCTGCAAGCCGCCCTCGGCCAGTTCTCGCACTAAACCAGTGAACGTGACCACCGCACCGCAGTCACTCGAGCCCACAAGTGCTTGATATTCATCAGCGACCGAGAAGTCCTCGTGTTGAACACGCACCGCAATAGACATCTCTAACCTCCAGTTACGGGTGGAAAAAGCGCTACTTCGTCACCATCGGCTAACGGCTCAGACCAATCAACGAAGGTGTAGTTTTTCGCACACAGAAGCTCTTGATCATAAAGTTCTCGCGTCCAGTCTGGGTGCAATAGTGCCAACTTCTCGCGCAGCTGATTCACTGTCGCACCGGCCGGGAGGTCAACGTCGATTTCATTACAGTTCAAGCGCTCCCTGAGCAGCGCAAAGAATTTCACTTTAACCATGATTCACATGCTCCCTGTGCCAATGACCACTTTTACCACCGGCTTTTTCGTGCAATTGAATGCCATTGATCTGCAATGCCGGATCGACTGCTTTACACATATCGTGAATCGTTAAGGCCGCCACACTTACCGCTGTTAGTGCTTCCATTTCGACCCCTGTCACGCCTTGTACGGCACAAATTGCGGTAATCTGCACGCGACCTTGCTCGGGTTGCAACGCAAAGTCGACGGTGACCTTGGTCAGCGCCAGTGGATGACACAACGGAATCAGGTCACTCGTGCGTTTCGCCGCCATAATACCTGCCACTCGTGCTACCGCTAACACGTCACCTTTGCGGAGTGATTGACTGGCGATTTGCGCCACAACCTCGGGAGTGGTTTGTACCGTTGCCACGGCGGTCGCTTGCCGCACAGTGGCCGTTTTTTTACCAACATCCACCATATGCGCAGCGCCGCTGTCATCAAGGTGAGTAAACATTTTTGTGCTCATGCCGATACCTCCTGCCTAAGCGTTGCGCGCTAACCGCGCATTAAAGTTGCAAGGGCCTTGCAAGCCATCTAATTGCGGTCGAATCAGCTCATGCCAAGCTAACTTGGCCGCTGATAACGAGCCTGGCACCGCTACCACCAGCGTATTATTGGCTAAGCCCGCCACTGCTCGCGATTGCAATGCAGAGCTCCCAATTTGTTGGAAGCTCAACTGCCGAAACAGCTCACCAAAACCATCAATCTTTTGCTCAAGTAACGGTTCAATGGCTTCAGGCACGCAATTGTGACCAGCAAATCCAGTTCCACCATTGAGCAGTACAACAGCAAGTTGAGGTTCAGCAATCCAACGCGACACCACCGCCCGCAGTACGTATTTATCGGTCGCAAGAATTTGGCGCTGATAACGGTGATGTCCGGCCTCGGCAATCGCATCGGCGAGCCAGTCACCGGTTTCATCAGTTGCTGGCGTATGACGATCCGACACCGTAGCTAACGCAATGTGTAATGGACGGTGCTGTTTAGCCGTCATAAGGACACTCCTAACATTTCAATTGCACGCCGCCACTGTTGCGGCGTATTGGTATTGTGTAATTGGTAGCTGTACGGCCACGCCAGCGCTTGTGCATTCATTGCCTGTAACATTGCACGCACCGACCGATCACCGCTGTCATCGCAGAGTTGTTGGGTAAGGTAGTTCACCAACTCGATTGAATAATTCACCACGCAAGGCAAAGGCGAGCCGGTAAAGTAGGCTGCACCGGGTTGGTCCAACAACTGTTGCAGTGCAGCGGCCGTAAGTAACGGCATATCGATGGGAACCACCACCAGACGCTGTGGCACAGTATCCAAGTGGTGCAACACGCTTAACAGACCACCGAGCGGACCAGCGTTTGGCAGTCGGTCCGAAATGTAGCCGTCGGCGTTTCGACTCACTCTAATTTGCGCACAACCGACCTCGCGGAGCAGACGTTGGCAGCGTTCAAGCTGAGTCATTCCAGCGACTTCGAGCAATGCCTTGTCTTGCCCCATGCGGGAAGACTTGCCTCCTGCGATAATAACGCCGGTCAGTTGCATACTAGCCTCCGATCATCGCCAGGTGACGCGTCGCACCGCTAAACTGCTCGTGCAGCCCGTGCGTCGCTTTTTTGCTTAGCACCAACTCTTGCAACGCTGCTTGCAGCGGTGCCGTGTCGTCGGTCTGCAAATAGGCGCGTAAATCTTGATGGTGCTCGGTAAATAAGCACAAAAAGAGCTGCCCCAAACTTGAAACCCGTAAACGGTTACAGTCATCACAGAAATCACGACTGTAGGGCATGATAAGGCCTAATTTTCCTTGATATTCGGAGTGCCAGAACTCTTGTGCCGGTCCAGCAGTGCGTGATTTCACACATTGTTGCCAGCCCTCTCGCAACAACTGCTCTTTAATACTCTGGCCACTGATGTGATGACGTTGGTAGTAAGCAACATTGTCGTTGGTCCGCATCAATTCAATAAAGCGCAGACTCACCTTGCGCGTTTTAATATAGTCCAGAAAATCTGGTAAGGCGCCGCCGTTGTAGCCCTTTAGCAACACGCTATTCACTTTGACCTTGGGAATGCCTAGCTCGATGGCCTGATCAATTCCGTCCAGAATTGCGGGTAAGCGATTTTGCCCAGTGACGAGGTGGAAGGTACTTGGGTCTAGACTATCAACGCTGACATTGATCGCATCAACGCCGGCAGCGCGCCATGCAGGTGTATCGCGCTGCAAGCGATAGCCGTTGGTGGTAATTGCGACTTCTTCAATGCCGGGGACGGCTTTGACCGTTTGAATAATTTCCAATAGATCTTTGCGTAGACAAGGCTCGCCACCGGTCAGCCGGACTTTACGGGTCCCCAGTGCCGCAAATGCCGTTACCAAGCGCCGAATTTCAGGCACAGTCAGCTCGGCCTGACGCGAGGTACAGTCCGGTCCATCTGGCAAACAATAATCGCAACGGAAGTTACAGTTCTCCGTTACCGACAAGCGCAAATAGGTAAAACGACGCGCAAAACGATCCATTAGCATGGTCAACACCTTTCCAAGTACGGGAGGTTAGCTCGTTTCCAAACCAACCCGGTGGCAAGCTGCCACGGCAAACAGGTCATAGCTCATGTGATACATGGCCTTAGAGTCTGTCGCTCGGCGTGAATGTGAGGCTAATGGTAGAGGGCATCAGCACGAAATGTTATTGCCATGAAGTGAGGGCAGCCCTACCCCTTTAGGGATAGTTGGCTCCCGCGTTTTGGCGTGGTTTATTGATCCGGATCAGCGTTTTTTCTATGCCTTTCGTTAAACTGAATGGGTATTCTTGCGCTGGATCAATTTTGCTGTATGACACATCTTATCAATGCCCCTGAACTTCTTTCACCGGCAGGAAGCCTTGACGCTATGCGTATGGCTTTCGCCTACGGCGCTGATGCCATCTACGCTGGCCAACCGCGTTATAGCCTGCGCGTACGCAATAACAGCTTCGACTTAGCCAACCTAAAAATTGGTATCGAAGAAGCCCACGCCCAAGGCAAAAAGTTCTACGTCGTGGCCAACATTGCACCGCACAACGCCAAACTCAAAAGCTTTATCGATGACATGGCCCCAGTAGTCGCGCTGCAACCCGATGCGCTGATTGTCTCGGACCCCGGTATTGTCATGTTGTTACGCGAAAACTTTCCGGACCAACCTCTGCATTTGTCAGTACAAGCCAACACCATCAATTGGGCAGCGGTAAAGTTTTGGCAGCAACAAGGCATCAGCCGCGTGATCCTGTCACGTGAATTAGAAGTGAAGGAAATTGCCGAAATTCGCGAAAAATGCCCTGACATGGAGCTTGAAGTCTTTGTCCATGGCGCGCTGTGTATGGCCTACTCGGGTCGCTGTCTGCTATCTGGCTACATTAACAAGCGCGACCCAAATCAAGGTGCTTGCACCAATGCCTGTCGCTGGCCTTATCAAGTTCACGACGCCGAAGCCGACGAAGTTGGCCAATTTCAGCCCATTGACAGTCCAGTCTTGCTCGAAGAACCGCAACGGCCCGGTGAATTAATGCTCATGGATGAAGATATTCATGGCACGTACATCATGAATTCCAAAGACCTTCGTGGGGTGCAACACGTTGAAGCCTTGGCGAAAATGGGCATTCACTCGCTGAAAATCGAAGGCCGTACAAAATCTGATTACTATGTTGCGCGCACCGCCCAAGTGTATCGCCAAGCCATTGATGACGCCGTTGCCGGCCGCCCGTTTAACCCGCAACTCCTCAGTGACTTAGAGGGCATGGCTAACCGCGGCTTTACTGAGGGCTTTTTGCGCCGCCATGTGCCGAGTGAATTGCAAAACTATCAAACCAGTCATAGCCATGGTGAGCAGTTGTTGGTCGGTGCACTACTCTCGAACGATGGTGCCAATGCTTGGATAGATGTCAAAAATGCCTTTGCCACGGGCGACCAACTGATCTTGATGAAGCCTTCGGGCAATGTGCGCTTTACTGCGGGAGTGATGTTCAACAAAGCCGGCGAAGAAGTCGCCCGCGCTCCTGGTTCTGGCCATCAAGTGGAACTACGCCTACCTTGCCCGCTGGAACAACGAGATCAAGGTTTCGCAATGCTGCTCAAAGAATTACCCCATCCGCCCCAGCCCATTGCGGTAAAGGAGGTGTAACATGCCTGTTGTCATTGATAGTGACTGCATCAATTGTGATATGTGTGTACCGGAGTGCCCAAACGAAGCTATCGAAATGGGCTCAGCACACTATGTGGTCAATGCCGACAAGTGCACTGAATGTGAGGGTTTTTATGACGAGCCCGCTTGCATTCCCGTGTGCCCTGTCGATTGCATGACCCTAGTTAGCGACTAATTCGCCTGCGTCGCCGTTTGCCGACAAACCTGTTGCAACCACTGCAACGGGCTACTCTCGGCTTGACTGCGTGGATACGCCATACCGATGGTCCGCTCTAAATTTAGATCACTTAGGGGACGTAAAGTTACATCTTGGCGCTCGCGCAACGACTCGAGGTCGGGTACCAAAGCACAACCAACCCCCGCAGAAACCAGCCCTAAAGCATACTCAATGGTATGAATATCGGCGCGAATATCAGGCTGAATGCCTTGCCGAATAAGCTCAGGATAAAACACCGACCAGGCTTCGCACGGGGTACGTTTAATCAAAGCCAAAGCCTGCATTTGTGCCAGCGTGACATGATCTTGCAACGCCAGTGGATGACCCGCTGGCAACGCTAAGACAAAGCGGTCATGCCAAATAGGTAAGAACTGCTCCCCGGCTTTGAGCATCCGCGGAGTAATGATCCGCGCATCAGCATCATCTTCTGGCTCCACCAAATGGAGTTCAAGGCCATCGACACCAGCGGTGAAGTCACGTAACAACTGACTCATACGCTCCACCCCAAGCGCTCGAATCAAGCCCAGCCGAAATTGCACCCGCGTCACACTATGCCGAAACGAGGCGCGCAACGATTGCATTTGACTCAACATCCGTCCGGCATGCCCGTAAAGTCGTTCACCATCCTCCGTTGGGGTAACCCCTCTGGATTGCCGCTGAAAAAGTTGAACCTGCAGTTCATCTTCAAGCTGTTGTAGCGCTTTTGACAGACTCGGCTGGGCGACATGACAGGCGCGCGCTGCGGCGCTAATGCTGCCTTGCTCGTAAACGGCGACGAAATATTGAAGCTGACGTAAATCCATAGCTAGAAACTATACCTACTCTCGTATTTATATTATTTAACTCTACGCCATTTCATCGTAAAGTGGAAAATCAAAAAGCGCTGTTCGCTATTCGCTGTTTGTTTAAACAAAGAGCGAACGAAGTGAGCGAGCGAACAGCGAATAACAAACAACGCATTTGAGGTTTATATGGCACGTTTCCCGTTTGATTGGCAAGACCCGTTCCAATTCAGCGACATGCTGACCGAAGAAGAACGCATGATCCGCGATACTGCACACCAGTACTGTCAAGAAAAGCTAATGCCGCGGGTGCTTACCGCGAATCGCGAAGAACGTTTTGACCGCGAGATCATGAATGAATTAGGCGAACTGGGTTTGCTAGGGGCAACGCTGCCAGAAAAGTACGGTTGTTCAGCAGTAAATTATGTCTGTTATGGCTTGGTCGCACGCGAAGTTGAGCGTGTTGATAGTGGCTATCGTAGCGCGATGAGCGTGCAGTCGTCGTTAGTCATGCATCCGATTCACGAATACGGCACTGAAGAACAGCGCCAGAAATATCTGCCGAAACTCGCCAGTGGCGAATGGGTTGGCTGCTTCGGCCTAACTGAACCGGATGCAGGATCAGACCCAGCCGGTATGCGCACCACGGCGAAAAAGGTCGACGGCGGCTATGTGCTGAAGGGCAGCAAGATGTGGATTACCAATTCACCGATTGCTGATGTGTTTATCGTTTGGGCAAAATTGGACGGTGACATTCGCGGGTTTATTCTCGAGAAAGGCATGAAAGGTCTTTCGGCGCCGAAAATTGATGGCAAATTCTCACTACGTGCGTCAATCACTGGTGAGATTGTGATGGACAACGTTGAAGTTCCAGAATCTGCCTTGCTACCGAATGTTAGTGGCTTAAAAGGTCCGTTTGGCTGCTTGAACAAAGCGCGTTACGGCATCGCTTGGGGCGCTCTGGGTGCCGCTGAGTTCTGTTGGCACGCCGCACGCCAATACACGCTCGACCGGAAACAGTTTGATCGCCCGTTGGCACATACGCAGCTTATCCAAAAGAAACTTGCTGACATGCAAACGGAGATCAGCATTGGTTTATTGAGCTGCCTGCAAGCTGGGCGCTTGATGGATGCCAGTCAACTACCACCAGAAACGATTTCGCTGATTAAGCGGAATTCATGTGGTAAAGCCCTCGACATTGCGCGTGTGGCCCGTGACATGCATGGCGGCAACGGTATCGCGGACGAATACCATGTGATTCGCCATGTGATGAACCTTGAGGCCGTAAATACCTATGAAGGTACCCATGATGTGCACGCGCTGATTCTGGGTCGCGCCATTACTGGGCTACAAGCTTTTAGCTGAGTTTCACCTAGCAACGCAAACTTATGGAGGCGTTTATGGCTGCAGCAATGCACCCATGGCTGGGCGAATTCATCCAGCGTATTGAGCAACAAGAACTGCCACGCGCACAAGCTGCTGGTGGCATTCTAAGCGAATCTGAACTGGTCGAGTTGTTCGATTCCCAACTCGCCAGCCGGTTACTGGATTTGCAGTCGCGGTTAATGCAGGCGGCCGGGCAAAGTTTCTACACTATCGGTAGTTCGGGTCACGAGGCAAATGCCGCAGTGGCGAAAGCTTTGCGTGTGACCGACCCAGCGTTTTTGCATTATCGCAGCGGGGCATTTTTCCTACAGCGCGCCAAGCAAAAGCCTGGCTCTACACCCTTGTATGACATGTTGCTCAGCTTTGCTGCTTCAAGTGATGATCCTATTTCAGGTGGGCGTCACAAGGTGCTTGGCAGCCTTGACCTTCATATTCCACCACAAACCAGTACCATTGCTTCGCACGTGCCCAAAGCGATGGGTACGGCTTTTGCCATCGGCCTTTCGAAACGCTTACAACACCAAGGTACGTGGCCTCATGACGCCATTGCCATGTGCAGTTTCGGTGATGCCTCGGCGAACCACTCGACAGCGCTTGGCGCAATTAACTCAGCGAGTTGGGCGGCTTATCAGCAAATCCCTATGCCTTTGCTATTGGTTTGCGAAGATAACGGGCTAGGGATTTCCACCCATACGCCGCAGGGTTGGATCCAACAGCAGTTGAGTCAGCGCCCAGCATTAAAGTACTTCTTTGCGGACGGCAGTAACCTGGCTGAAACCTATTTAGTTGCTCAACAGGCTGCGGATTATGTCCGACAGAAACGTAAGCCGGCAATGTTACATGTGCGAACGATTCGTTTGTTTGGTCACGCCGGTGCTGATGCGGAAGTGGCGTATCGTAGCAAACAAGAAATTGCCCGTGATGCTGAACGTGACCCGCTACTGCATACCTGCGCAGCGCTCATTAGTCGTGATCTCTTTACGCACGAAAGTTTAGCGCGTTTTGTTCGCCAGCAGCACGAGCGGGTTGCGCGTATTGCCCAGCAAGCCTCACAACAACCCAAGCTCGAACAGGCCGAGCAAGTGATGGCGTCGATTGTGCCGCCAAAACGTGATGAAAGTACCGTACCGGCAGCGCTCAATGCGCCACAGCGTGAGCAGTTGTTCAAATTCGACAAACACAACTATGGTAAGCGCCAGCACTTAGCTAAATTGCTTAATTGGTCGCTGCATGACCTGATGGCGCAATACGGTAACATCGTGATGTGCGGTGAAGACATCGCTAAAAAAGGTGGCGTCTACCATGTGACCCAGCACTTGATGGAAGCGTTCGGACCCAATCGCGTGCTCAATACCGTGCTTGATGAACAAAGTATTCTTGGCCTTGCCATTGGTATGGCGCAGCAGGGCTTTATTGCCATGCCAGAAATTCAGTTTCTCGCCTATGTGCACAACGCCGAGGACCAAATCCGCGGTGAAGCAGCGACCCTATCGTTTTTCTCCAACGGTAAGTACACCAATCCAATGGTGATTCGAATCGCTGGTTTAGCTTACCAGCGCGGGTTTGGTGGTCACTTCCACAACGATAACTCCTTCGCGGTGTTCCGTGATATTCCCGGCGTCATCGTCTTGTGCCCATCGAACGGCCATGACGGCGCCTTGCTGATGCGGCAAGCCGTGCGCCTAGCGGCAGTGGAGCAACGGGTCGTGATTATGCTCGAGCCAATTGCCTTGTACATGATGCGCGATTTGCACGATGAAGGCGACGGCGGCTGGCTCTGTGAGTATCCAGAACCTGATCAGGCAGTACCAGAGCTTGGTGAGCCTGCGCTGCATGGCGACGGTGAAGATCTCGCAATTATCTCTTACGGCAATGGTTATTATCTCAGCCGCCAAGCCGAAGCGAAGCTCGCCAAAGCTGGACACAACGTACGGGTACTCGATATTCGCTGTTTGGTGCCATTGCACACTGACAAGATCGTGAAAGCCTTAGGCACGTGCAAGAACGTGCTTATTGTCGACGAATGTCGGCGTCGCGGCTCATTAAGTGAAGAGCTGATGACAGCATTACATGAAGACCACGCGGGACGCTTCACTATTCAGCGCATCACCGCCGAAGATAGCTTTATTCCGCTTGGCAAAGCAGCCTACACGGTGCTCCCGTCAGCTGATGGTATCGTTGCGAAGGCGCAAGCAATGTTGCAGGGAGAGCAAGCATGAAAAAGACAGCCTTAGTGATTTGTCCTGGACGTGGTACCTACAACAAACCAGAACTTGGGTCTATCTCCGCGAATATCGCCGCATCTTCGTCGAAAATCAAAGAAGATTTGCAAGAGGTCTTAACCCGCATTGATCAAGAGCGCGAGCAACTTGGTCTCGCCACTGTTTCTGAACTGGATCAGGCGAAGCTCTTTAAAACATCCTTACACCAAAAGCCAGAGCACGCCGCCGCCTTGATCTATGCCGCTGGGTATTTGGACTTTTTAAGTATCGACCGCGAGCACTACGACGTAGTGGCACTGGCTGGCAATTCAATGGGTTGGTATACCGCCATGGCCTGTGCCGAAGCATGGTCGGTAAGTACCAGCACGCGCTTGGTCACGAGCATGGCACAGTTGACTGCTGGCGGTGCTGGAGCGCAGTTTATTTACCCAATTGTCGATGCCAACTGGCGCCCTGACCGTCAACGTATCGCATTAGTTGAAGCACAGCTCGCCAAGCACCAAGGCGAGTTGTTCCGTTCAATTAACTATGGTGGTTATGCGGTTTTAGCCGGTACCGAAGCTGCCTGCCACGCGGCAGTGAAAGAACTACCAACGGCTGATGAGCGCTTTCCGATGATCTTGCCGGGCCATGCTGCATTCCACACCTCGTTGATGGCCGATGCTGCGGCAACCGCGCGAGAAACGTGGCCAGTTGCGGCATTTCAGACACCGCAAACACCATTAATTGATGGTCGTGGTCAACAGTGGTTAACTCCGGCCACCGATTTACGTGCGCTACAGCAGTACACCTTAGGTCAGCAAGTTACCGAAACCTACGATTTCAGCAAATCAATTCAGGTTGCGGTGAAAGAATTTGCCCCTGATCACATTATTTTATTGGGTCCTGGTAGTGGCCTGGGGGGCGCCGTCGCCCAAGCCCTGATCGAGCAACAATGGCAAGGATTGACTGACAAGGCCGACTTTAGCCAACGCCAAACTCAAGCACAACCTTTTGTACTTAGTATGGGCCTACCTGAGCAGCGTGCTCTGGTGACAGCTGGGCAAAATTAACTGACAGGTCGCGCAGGCACGACTTGCCGCGGGCGGTGAGGTCGGTCATAAACTGGAACTGTTGCCGTGGGTCAATTGGATAAGCTTTCAGCTTATAATGTGTGCCCCACGGCTCTTCATTCGCGACGACCACAATCGGCTTCGCGAGTTGTACGTAAGGGCTCGTCAAGGCAACATCTTCAAGCAGATGCTTCACCTGATTCGCATCATGTTCTGGGTGTAAGTAAAAGTCCACCACACACATCAAACTTGGGCCACCGTTATTGGCGTTATGAATAAGGTTTGACCATAACTTCAAGTGCGGAATGAACACCACTGTGTCGTCAGGCGTGACAATTTCAACCGCGCGCATACCAATGTGTTTCACCTCACCGTAAGTACCATCGACAGAAATCCAGTCCCCTGGCCGATAAGGCACTTCATACACGGCAACCACGCCAGCAATAATACTGCTGACATAGTCCTTTAACGCAAAACCTATGGCTAAACCGGCCGCACCTAGAATAGCTACCATGTTGCGGGCCGTGGGCTCAATCACTAACGGCACAATCCAGACAATGGCGAAGATAAAGACAATCACGCGTACGGTTGGGATCAGCGCCAGCACGAATAGACGTTGCTTGCCATGTAGATGATTGGCGAGCATAGGCAAGAGCTTTTGACTGCACCAAATAAACAGGAGGGCAGCCGCGATCACCACGCCGATTTCGATCAGCACGGCGCTGTTAATTTCTTTAAAAATGGCTAAAAACTGTTCAGTATCCATTGCTCGCCTCGTCGTTAAAAACCATCGAGCCAATAACCACGTGCGGCCAAGAAGTCACGCACATCAATATAGGCGTAAACGGTGATACGCCATACACCTTCATCATCAAGCTCGATAACTGCATTTTGTTGCAGCCGTAGCAATTGCACATCGAGTTGATCGGGGGCCAACATCGGCAGTACCCACTGCAAATGCTCGCCACGCAGTCCATGGTGAAGCAATAAGGCATACAAAATAAACGCAGTGCCATCATCAGCCTCACGGGGAATTTGCGGAGCTTGGCGTTCGCTATCACGCTCCAGCGCCCACAACGCTAGCGCTACGCCCACATTTCCGCGAGTCTTAGCAGCAAGCTTGCGCAGTCGTTTGTCACTGCCTTCAATACAAACTTGTCGCAATAACTCAGGCGTTGCCGCGGCAAAACAGTAACAGTGCGGTAGGCTTAGTGGCCATGCTCTTTGCAAAAAGGCGAAGGTCCAACTGTCGACCACCACCACGCCTTCACCCAGTTCGCCACGCAGCAATCGAGGTAAGAGTGAACGCATAAATTGCATGTGTGAGGTGGTACGCAGCCAAAACGAAGAAAACTCATCGAGCAACCAGCGTTCGCACTTCTGGGCTTGCCACCAAGCATCCGTGTCTGCACTTTCGAGCTGCTCAACGTTGGGAACTTGCAACTGCTGGTAACCCTGTCGTTCCGCCCATTCGCGTAAAATGGCGCCAGTTCCGCTAAACGGAGGGCTCACTACAAAACGCACACATGGCGTCTTCTTGAGCTCTTGCCATGCGTCATCGACCGCAGCGACTGCCGGCGCCACATCGAATTCACGATAATGGGGAAAATCCTGATCTTCAGGGGTTGCATCGTCATCCACATCGCCGCCAATCAAGCTATGCAAACGAATCAGTGCTTTTTGCACCAAAGTGCTTGCCGGTGCGGAGGGCCGCTCAAAGTCATCCAGCGGGATAAGTTGCCAATGATTGCTTTCGGCCATAAATTTAAGCCATCCTTAAGTTCATTGATGTATTACACTGTACACCATCTAGCTGAAACGAAAAGTAAATCAATGAAACCATCGCAAAAAGGCTTAATGCGCATCGTGCGGGCTACCGCTAACTCCGTACGCGGTTTTCGTGCGGCGCTAAAATCCGAAGCTGCGGTCAGACAAGATTGTCTATTAGCACTGGTGCTCGTGCCGCTGGCCTTTTGGCTGACAGCCGATACTGCTGAGCGCGCGTTGTTGATTCTCCCAGTATTTATACTTTTGATTGTCGAACTGTTGAACTCGGCAATCGAGGCCACCGTTGATCGAATCAGTCCGGATCTGCACGAGCTTAGCGGCAAAGCCAAAGATATCGCTTCTGCCGCCGTCATGTTCAGTCTGGTTTTGATTGGCATCATCTGGGCCACGGTGCTGTGGCCCAGGTTTTTTGGCTAATAAAACTAATCGTAGGTGATTTTGGCTTGACCGACAGTGTTCGCATCGGTACCAAACCATAAGCTCTGACTTGCTTCGTCGTAGACCATATGGCGTACAGTGCCGCCACCACTCGGCACCTCAACAGGCGCAGTGAAGGCTTCGTTGGCAATATGAAAACCAACAATACGGTTGGGTTGTGGCCCCGTCTCGGCAAACCACACGTAGCCCTTATCGTCCGCCGCCATGGCATACGGCAAAGCACCGGTGCCACCAGGCAACGCCCACTCTTCAATGTCACCACTCTCACGGTCATACCGACCTAAGTAGCCGCCAGCATAATCAACATAATAGATGCCGCCATCGGTACCTTCAGCAATACGGCGTGGGCGATTAGCACTTGGTCGCGGCAACTCGACTTCTTGCAGCACACCGTCAGTAAAAGTCACTAACTTGTTCGAGCCAAACAGTGTTCCCCACGGCTGGCCATCGACCATAATTAGGCCATAAGGGCGAGCGCGCTTCGTTGCGACATCGTAAAGCTCAATGGCATTCGTTTCGGCGTCGTAAAAACCGAGCTGATTCGCACCTTGCGCGGTAAACCAAATGTCGCCATCAGCGGTAAATTGTTGGGTATGGACATCGCGGCGCCCTTCACCTGGTAGGGTGTACTGAGTAATCGCATAAGTGTCATGGTCAATTTTACCAATGTGTGCGGCTTTATTGCCCGCATACCAAGCACCTCGCTCATCGACGATGATGTTGTGCGGACCCGCACCCTCGGGTAAATCAATACGTTCAAAGTCACCGGTTTGCGGATTAAGGATCGCCGCATAATCCGCTCGCTGACCTACAAACCATACGCGGTCGGCACTTTGCACGTAGGGATCTCGCGGGCGTGAATCGGGCCATGGCACCTGCCACTCTTCAATACTTACTGTGGCTGGCGCGTTAGCCGCGGACAGTAAAATTGCGGTCGCTAAACTCAACATAATTAAGCCTCCTACGAGGTTGTTACGAGTACATTGTCTATTATAGCGAATCACCTAAATATTGGTTCACCGCTTGTCGCCATTCGGCACCGCGCACATAACGCAACAATGCACGATTCACTTGCTCGCGCCGCTCTGCTGCAGGCGGCAACACAATTGCATAATCTTGCGGAGCGAAATTCTCAGGGAGTACCGACAAACCACTAAAGCCTTTACGTAACTGATATTTCAACAGTGGCGCATCATAGACCACAGCGTCAGCTTTACCTGCTTGCACAGCCTGCAGCGCGTCGGTCAAGGTCGGGTAGTGCTGATAGCCGATGTTTTCGCGATCCAACCAGTAAGCGCTATACGAATTCGGCACACTTGCCACCCGAACTTGCGCCAAATCATCTTTGTCTTGCACTCGTGTTGAGAGCTTATTCACCGTCAAAGCAGAGGTAATAGATGCGGTAAAACTGGAAATAATAATCACACTGGTAAACATCCAGATTAACCCCACCACACGCCCAGCTTTACTGCGCGGTGATTTATCACCATAGCCCACGGTTGTCATTGTGACCGCCGCCCACCAAAAACCGGCACCGATACCGCGCAGTGATTCTTGTTTGAACTCATCCGGATTATGATGCCGCTCAGCCAGCCATACCAAGAACCCTGCTAACAGTAAGATCCCCGACAGGGCTAACATTACGGTCAGAAATTCGAAGCTAAAAAAGCGCTTCGTCAGTGTCCACCAACTGGCTTCTTCTGCCGCGGGCACTGCGATCCCAAGGCCAGCATTATAAAACGGCAACGTAAAATCAATCTGCCGTTCTCGGTCTGCGGTCACGGATACAGCGCCAAGTCCCACGTCATAGCTCTGCTCAGCAACACCGCTGATCAGCTCGTCAAGGCCAACTGGATAGTAGTCAAACTCGTAATTATTGACGTCGGCAATATGCTCCCACAACGCAATGGTCAAACCCTGGTAGCGGCCTTCAGCGTCTTGGGTAACAAAAGGGGGACTCACGCGCACTGCAACTTTAAGTGGCGCTGTCGCTGTGGAACTTGCCGTCGCACCTGTTTGCGCACTGGCATTAGCAGTGAAACCGAGTAAACTGCCAAGAACAATAGCCAAAGCAATGAGCTTCTGCATTCGAACTCCTTGTTTTTCTTTTGCTTCTAGGGGCACACTTAAGCCTAGTATACAGACCTCAATCGAAATGGGTGGATTATGGAAATTTTCATCGCCGTGCTGTTTTTCGCCTTCTCAACCACTATTACTCCAGGCCCGAACAATGTCATGATCATGTCGTCGGGCGTCAATTACGGGGTGCGTGCCAGCATGCCGCACTTTTTGGGTATCTGTTTAGGTTTTCCGGTGATGGTGCTGCTCGTGGGGTTTGGCTTTGGCGTTATTTTTGAGAAGTTTCCCAACCTGCACCAGCTGATTAAGGTGATCGGCGTTGTGTATTTACTGTGGTTAGCATGGCATATCGCTAGCGCCGAACCCAAAGCCATTCAAAAGGGCGAGAAAAAGCCTTTTACGTTTTGGCAAGCAGCGCTGTTTCAATGGGTCAATGCGAAGGCGTGGATGATGGCGTCAGGCGCCGTAGCTGCTTACACCACGGTTCATGGCAATGCTGTTGTCGAGGTTGTCGCCATCACTTTGGCATTCTTATTAATGGCATTTCCATGCGTTGGCGTATGGTTGCTGTTTGGTTCACTCCTACGCAAAGTACTCTCTAACTCGGTCTTTCAGCGCGTGTTTAACATTACCATGGGACTCATTCTGGTCGCTTCGATCATTCCGGTATTGCAGGAATTGTGGCGCTACTATTTCGCTAGCATCTAGAGGCTGAGTAAAGGTTCATCGTCGGCGTCAAGATACGCCGTAATCGCATCAATGAAGGCTTCACCATAACGGGCAAACTTGGTTTGCCCGACGCCGGTGATCAGCAACATGCTTTGCTCGTCGGTCGGGTAATGTACCGCCATCTCCACCAGTGTGGCATCGTTAAACACCACAAACGGCGGTTTATCCTCCGCCTCCGCGATACTTTTGCGCAATGCGCGTAAGCGCCGAAACAGCAATTTGTCGTAGTCGGCTCGGTCGGTCACTTTCGGTTTGCTGACCGCCAAGTTAATGCGCGGCTCAGCCAACTGCAACGCCACTTCACCACGCAACACAGGCCGCGCAGCTGCGGTCAACTGCAGCGTACCGTAGTGCTGAATGTTTTGCAGCACCAGTCCGCGGTGAATCAATTGGCGAATAATACTGAGCCAATAACTTTGGCTTTGTTCGGCACCGATGCCGAACGTCGAGAGTTGCTCATGGCCCAGCGCTGTCAACCGCTGAGATTGACTACCTCTGAGGACATCAATCACATGATTGGCACCAAAACGTTGTTCGACGCGATAGATACAGCTCAGTACCTTTTGTGCATCAGTAGTGCCGTCGTATTGCCGTGGTGGATCAAGGCAGATATCGCAGTTGCCGCAACTTTGTTCACGAAACTCGTTAAAATAATTCAGTAACACCAAGCGGCGGCAAGTTTGCGCTTCACCCAATGCCTGCATCGCGCCGAATTTATGTAATTCGACCTGACGGCGCTGCTCGTCCGGGTGGTCATTGATCATGCTGCGAATCCAACCGGCATCACTGGGGTCGTAAAGCAATACTGCTTCGGCTGGCAGGCCGTCACGCCCAGCACGGCCTGTTTCTTGATAGTACGCCTCGATGCTACGTGGCACATCAAAGTGAATCACGAAACGTACGTTCGGTTTGTTAATGCCCATCCCAAAGGCTACGGTCGCTACCACTACATCAATGTCGTCGCGCACAAACCCGCGGAGTACCTCTTCGCGCTCGTCATGTTCCATGCGGGCATGGTAGCCACGCGCTCGAATACCGTCTTGGCGTAGGCGCTCAGCAAGGTCTTCGACTTTCTTGCGACTACCACAATAAACAATGCCAGAAGCGCCTTTTTGCTTAGCAATATAATCGCGAAGTTGCTTTTGTGGCTTGTATTTTTCTTCGACGATGTAGCGAATATTGGGTCGATCAAACGAGCTCTTAAAAATTTCGGGGTCATGCAGGTGCAAACGCTGCACAATATCCGCTTCAGTGGCCGCATCCGCTGTGGCCGTTAAGGCCATAAATGGAATGCGAGGTAGCGCCTCGCGAAGTTGACCAAGCTGACCATACTCGGGACGAAAGTCGTGTCCCCACTGCGAAATGCAGTGCGCTTCATCAATCGCAATTAAAGTAATCGGCCACTGTTGCAGTTGCCGCATAAAGTAACCCTGCAGCGCGCGCTCAGGGCTCACATACAGCAACTTCAGTACGCCCTGTGCAGCATCTTGCATGACCTGCTGCTGTTGTTCCGCGTTAAGGCCATTATGCAGGGCAGCGGCGGCCACTCCCATGGTTTGCAAGCTTTCCACTTGATCTTGCATCAAGGAGATCAGCGGTGAGACCACTAAGGTCACGCCATCACCCATAACTGCCGGAAGTTGGTAGCACAAAGACTTTCCGCCACCGGTCGGCATCAAGACCAGCGCATCTTGGCCAGCTTGGACGGCCGCAATGACCTGTTCTTGGCCTTGCCGAAACGACGCATAACCAAATACATCGGCAAGGGTTTTTGACAGCGCGGCTGCGGTCATATTTGCGGGCTCCGATTGCGCAAGAATTGAATACGGTCTATTGTATGCATCCCACGCGCTGAGCACCACAGCCGAACGGTTATTTCCGACAAATCCGCGTGGTAACTGATTAAATTTCGCACACATCTGAGATACCAGCTAACCAAGAGAGTTTGTCGCATGACCGATGATGCTCAACGCAGTCGCCAAGGGGTTTTATTTGCGATTGCTGCCTACACTATGTGGGGCATTGCACCGATATACTTCAAATTGTTGCAACAAGTGCCCGCGCTTGAAATTTTGGCGCACCGTATCATCTGGTCTTTTGTCTTGGTGTTGGTACTGATCGTTGGTCTGCGCCGCTGGTACCGCATTCGCCCCGTGGTCACCAACAAAAAACAAATGCTACGCCTAACCATTGCAACTTTCTTACTTGGCGGCAATTGGTTCCTATTCATTTGGGCGATTAACAACGATCATATTCTTGATGCCAGCCTTGGCTACTATATTAACCCGCTACTCAACGTCGCTATCGGCATGGTGGTATTCGCTGAGCGTATGCGCCGCATGCAATTGCTTGCGATTGCGTTAGCCGTTATCGGTGTCTTGATTCAGGTCATTTCGTTCGGTTCTGTGCCATGGGTGGCACTTGCGCTTGCCTGTAGTTTTGCAACCTATGGCGCAATTCGTAAGCGCTTGCCGGTGGATTCAATGACCGGACTGTGGCTCGAAACGACCATTCTTTTACCGTTTATGTTGGTGTATGTGTTCTTCTTTGCGACATCCGGCGCCAGCGATATGACAGCAAACACCTGGCAACTTAATCTACTGCTTATTGCCGCAGGTATCGTCACCACGGCCCCGCTGCTGTGTTTCACCGCAGCTGCGCAGCGGATACGTTACGCTACGCTGGGCTTTTTTCAGTACATCGGCCCAAGTCTCATGTTTATCTTGGCGGTATGGGTTTACGGTGAACCCTTAGCTGCAGATAAATTGGTGACCTTTGCCATTATTTGGGCTGCATTAGCGCTTTACAGCCTTGATACACTTGTTCATCAGCAACGCTCTAAACGTGCGTAGGCTACCACCAACCATTTACTACCAAGGTCATCGAAATTAACCTGGATGCGGCTTTGCGCTCCACTGCCTTCGTAGTTGAGTACAGTGCCTTCGCCAAATTTCACATGGCGCACGCGTTGCCCAAGCTGAAAGCCGCTTTCGGCAAAGGCTTCATGGCTTGCGCCACTGTGAAATCGACCATAGCTTTGTTGACTTGCACCAAAGTCGTCACTCATACGAGAACGCGTTTGCATACGCACATGATGCAGATTTTCGGGCGGGATCTCGGCAATAAAACGGCTGGCTCGGTGTAATTTTTCCTGTCCATAAATACGCCGCTGCTCAGCGTAAGTGATCACCAACTTCTGCATCGCTCGAGTCATCCCCACATAGCAAAGACGACGCTCTTCGGCGAGCCGTCCTGCTTCGTCCAGCGATTGTTGTGATGGGAACAGGCCTTCTTCAACACCACACATAAACACTAAGGGAAATTCGAGTCCTTTCGCGCTATGTAACGTCATCAATTGCACGGCGTCTTGATGCTCATCGGCCTGCTCATCGCCTGATTCCAATGCGGCATGTGCTAAGAAAGCATTCAATGGCGTCATATCCTCGGGCGCTTCGGTACCAAGCTGGTCAAAATTATCACAAGCGTTCACCAGCTCTTTTAAGTTTTCTACGCGAGTTTCTGCTTTCTCGCCTTTTTCAGCTTGATACATCGCCATCAATCCACTGCTTTTGATGACGGTATCGACCTGCCGTCCCAGACTGTACTCAGCGGTCTCGTCTTCGAGTTCTTGCACGAGGTCAATAAATGTCAGCACTGCATTTGCAGCTCGACCCGTAAGTACTTTTTCCGTTGCTAATTGCTTGGCTGCATCCCATAAAGACGTACCGCGTTGGCGGGCGCCGTCACGCACGATTTCAAGCGTACGTGCGCCAATACCACGCGTTGGCGTATTGATCACCCGTTCGAGTGCAGCGTCGTCATTACGATTCGCAAGTAACCGCAGGTATGCCAGTGCGTCTTTGACTTCTTGGCGATCGAAGAAGCGTAAACCACCATAAATGCGGTAGGGAATACGGGCGTGAAGCAATGCTTCTTCCAGCACCCGCGACTGAGCGTTACTCCGATAAAGTAAGGCTACATCTTGCAAGGCGTTACCCTGTTCATGCCAAGCTTCAACTTGACTCGCAATGTAACGTGCTTCATCAAGCTCGTTATAAGCTGCGTACAAATCGATCGGCTCACCGTTACCACCGTCGGTCCATAGTTCTTTGCCGAGGCGGTCACTGTTGTTGGCGATAACACTATTCGCGGCGCTCAAAATGGTATTGGTGGAGCGGTAGTTTTGCTCAAGGCGTATCGTGTCAACGTTGGGATAGTCACGGGTAAACTGATGAATATTCTCTATTTTGGCGCCACGCCAACCGTAAATCGATTGGTCGTCATCACCAACGATGGTGACGTAATTTTCGTGTTCAGCGCCAGCGCCGCCACCGGATAATAGCTTCACCCAGGCGTACTGAATGGCGTTGGTATCTTGAAACTCGTCGACCAAAATATGGCGGAAACGCTTTTGATAGTGCTCACGCACAATACGGTTGTCGCGTAACAGTTCATGCGCGCGCAACAGCAACTCGGCAAAGTCGACGAGGCCTGCACGATCGCATGCCACCTGATAAGCGTCATAAATCTCTTTGTAGGTGCGCTCGTTAAAATCATGGCCATCTAAGTGATGCGGACGAAGCCCTTCGTCCTTTTTCGCATTGATGAACCATTGCGCCTGCTTTGGCGACCAACGCTTTTCATCTAAATTCATACTGCGCATGATGCGTTTGAGCATCCGCTGTTGATCGTCACTATCGAGAATTTGAAAATTTTGCGGCAAGTCGACATCCATGTAATGCGCACGCAATAGACGATGTGCCAAGCCATGGAAAGTACCGATCCACATCGCCCGCGTGGAGCTACCAACAAGCTCTTCCACGCGCCCACGCATCTCCGCCGCAGCCTTATTGGTAAAGGTTACCGCCATAATGCTATAAGGCGATAAATGGTATTCCTGCATGAGCCACGCAATACGATGCACGAGTACACGCGTTTTACCACTACCGGCGCCAGCGAGCACCAGCATATGCCGTTCAGGAGCACTGACAGCAGCGCGTTGTTTGTCATTGAGTTGCTCAAGGAGTGGGTGCGATGTCATAGGAATATCCATTCTTGCTTTGCAGGTCAGTGTAAAGTGCAACTACTGTATATGCAACCAGTTAGTCGAGCAAAAAGTCTGCCAGCGTTTGATTGTCGTGATAGGCAAAGGTCGGCAACACAATCAGACCTTGTTCGTCATACAAGCCGCCACGGAACCAAGCCGACTGCCAACCCACACGATGCGCGCCAAGCACGTCGGCCAGCGGGCTGTCGCCAACGTGGAGCCACTGCCCAGGCTTTAGCTGCGGCAACTGTGTTTGCGCGGCGGCAAACATATCCGGATAAGGCTTACCACGACGTCCATCACCCGGTTGGATGACCTGATGAAAGTAGTCATGCAGACCGATGACTCGGGTATCGACGTTGCCATTGCTGATGGCGATAAGCGGGTAATGTTGGCCGAGCGCGCTCAGCATTTCATGCGTCTGCGCCGGTACCACAACTTGATTTCGGGCAGCCAAGAACGCTTGTAATCCCTGCTCAGCGCCAATTTTCGCATTGGTTTCATCAACCCCTAGCTCCATCAGCCCGCGCTTAAGCGTCGCTAAACGTAGCAAGGTCATATCACTGGCGAGATCGGCTTCGCTTCGCATCAGTTGCCAACGCCGCTCGGCCCATTGCTGCTGCGTCCACTGCTGCGCCTGTGGAAATAGTTCGCACAAGGCACGATAGCCTTCCGCTTCGGCTTTACGCATCACTGGGACGTTGTCATACAAGGTATCGTCGAGGTCAAAGCTAATAGCGCCAATAGGCTGCGGACGTCGGTAAAACTGCATTTAGAACTCGTTGTTTGATGTTTGTTGTTTGCTGTTCGTTGAAAGCCTAAACCGAGAGCTACTTCTTTCTAGCTCTTGGGTGTGCGGCGTCGTAGACCTTAGAAAGATGCTGGAAGTCGAGGTGGGTGTAAACTTGAGTGGTGCTCAGGTTTGCGTGGCCCAACAGCTCCTGCACGGCGCGTAAATCACCACTCGATTCTAACATATGTGAGGCAAACGAGTGCCGCAATTTATGTGGGTGCAAGTTGCCGTGCAAACCTTGTTGTTGCCCCCAATGATTAAGGCGCTGTTGTACCGTGCGCGGACTTATGCGTTTATTACGTTGGCTAATAAAAAGCGCGACTTCAGTTAAGTTGCCGCCAAGCCAGTTGGCACGAATTGGCAACCATTTTTTTAGTGCTTCTGCCGCGCAGCGGCCATAAGGCACAATACGCGTCTTGCCGCCTTTACCAAGGACACGAAGCTCTTGGTGGCGTGGGTTAATAGCATCGATATCCAGTGCCACTAATTCCGCCAACCGTAAACCGCTACCATAAAGCAACTCCATCATCGCCGCGTCACGTAACGCAAGTTCATCGTTATCAGGTAGCTGGAGTAACTGGCTGATGCTATCAACATCGAGATTTTTGGGGAGGCGTTTCGCTGCTTTTGGGGCTTTGGTATGGCGGGCAGGGTTATCGTTGCGCCAACCTTCCCGCATGCAATAGTCAAAACAGGAGCGCCATGCAGCTAGACGTAGGGCCAATGAGGCGTCACCTAAGCCTTGACGCCGCCAGTCCATAAACAAACGTTCAAAAAGTGGCTGCGTCACCTCGGCCACCTGCTCGGCACCTAACTCGGCCAAGTGCACGATATCGTTTTTCAACACGCGCCCATAATTGGCGAGCGTATGATCGGCGAGCCCGCGCTCACCGGCCAAATGATTTAAAAAGCGCTGTCGCGCCTCAAGCAGAAGCATGATGCTGCAGAAGAGGCGGCAGAACTTGTGTTAGCAGCACTTGCAACTGCTTCACAAACAATGTGTCCATGGCTGGTTCAAAATGCCCCGCATCGTGATTGCCAATGGCTAACATCCCTAACTCCCCTTTGTCGCCAAGCAGCAGCAACACCACCGAAGCGATACTTTCATCGGGGAACAATAAACGCTGCTCGTCAGCCGATAAGCGACCCAAGTAGATGCTGTCGTCACGAAAACGTTTGCTGAGCAATTGTTTGTGGGTATCAGCGGCAAAGGTGAATTGCTCTTCGAGCTCTAATGGACTATCAAAAAACTTTAAGCTCAGCGCAGGCATTTGTAACTGTTCAGAGAATGTTTGCTGCAAACTATCCATCACCTCGTCGATACTCGCACTTTGCAACAACTTCACATAAAGCTGGCTAAAGTAACGAAACAACTCCTCATTGCGACGCGCGGTGACCATCAACTCAGTAATTTCTTCTTCGAGTTGCTGAACACGTTGGCGCAAGACTTGCTGTTGACGCTCAACCAGCGATACCGCTCCTTTACTTTGATGTTTAACGCTCAGACGTTGAAGTAACTCTGGATGCCGTTCGAAAAAGTCTGGATTCTCTTCCAAATAAGCCGCAATTAGGCTGTCATCAACGACTGTTTCGTGAGCTTGTTTTTTTGCTTCGTTGCTCATAGTTTCAAATGTCCATCATAAACATGTTCCGCCGGTCCCGTCATACGGATCGGTTCACCTGGCTGCCATTGAATGATCAACTGCCCACCAGGTAAATGTACTCGCACTTGCGAATCCAGTTTGCCTTGACGCATACCAATCACCGCCGCTGCACATGCGCCACTACCGCACGCTTGCGTCTCACCGGTACCACGCTCGAAAACACGTAACTTTATGTGCTCGCGATTAATAATTTGCATAAAGCCAACGTTCACACCTTCCGGAAAGCGCTCGTGGGTGGCCAAAGCGCGACCCAAGGTACCTACCGGCGCATGGTGGATATCATCCACTTCAATCACACAGTGTGGATTGCCAACACCCATGACGCCACACATGACCGTTTGCTCCTGCACACGTAACACGTAGGTCTGCTCTTCTTTATTCGCTTTAAAAGGCACCTCCGACGGAATAAAAGTCGGAACACCCATTTCAACTGTCACACGCCCATCACGTTCATGCCGCATAACCATGGTGCCAGCCTTGGTGCTGACTTTAAGCTCTTGCTTATTGCTAAGGCCTTTTAACTTAACGTACAGCGCAAAGCAACGTGCGCCATTGCCGCATTGCGATACTTCGCTACCATCCGAATTAAAAATGCGGTAGTGAAAATCCAGTTCAGGATCATACGGCGGCTCAATCAACAATAGTTGATCGAAGCCAATTCCGCGATAGCGATCCGACCAACGTCGGATCTGTTCAGGGTTTAAGTAAATATTCTGCGTCACATTGTCAATGACCATAAAGTCATTGCCGAGACCGTGCATTTTACTAAAGTTCACACATTCTCTCCGAGCAAGTGTTCACCCTGCCAAAGACTTTCCAGCGGCTCGCGCTCGCGAATCAAGGTTGCCTGATCACCGTGCACCATAACCTCGGCCGCGCGCGGACGGGTGTTGTAATTCGATGCCATGGTAAAACCATACGCGCCGGCATTCATTACTGCCAGCAAATCTCCCTCTTGCGCAGCCAAGTGCCGGGCATGGCCAAAAAAGTCACCGGTTTCGCAAACAGGACCGACAACGTCGACCAATTGCTCATCAACCCCGGCGTGCCGCAGAACTGGTTGAATCGCATGATAGGCATTGTAAAGTGACGGCCGTAGCAGGTCGTTCATGCCGGCATCCACCAACAAAAAGTTTTTCTCACTACCCGGTTTATAGTATTCGACCTTGGTCACCATAATGCCGGCGTTACCGACGATTGAACGGCCTGGCTCTAGCATGAGCTTCAGGTTACCCAGCTCAGATGCTTTGTCCTGCAACGTCTGTAAGTAACCACTTACCTCTAATTTTTCTTCATGCTGATAAGGGATACCAAAGCCACCCCCCATATCCAAATGGGTGATGTTAATACCTTCAGCCCGCAAGTCTTTGACTAGGCTAAACATACGCTCAGCTGCGTCCATAAAGGGTTGCGGTGTCAAAATCTGCGAGCCGATGTGACAGTCAGCACCACACACATTCAAGTTGGGCATTTGTGCCGCACGACGAAATACATCGCGTGCTTCAGACATCGCAATCCCAAACTTATTGGCTTTTAATCCGGTAGCGATGTACGGATGCGTTTGCGCATCGACATCCGGGTTCACCCGCAACGACACTGGCGCTTGCACGCCTTTCTCAGCGGCTATCGCTTGAATGCGCTCAAGTTCGGCGGTCGATTCCACGTTAAAGCAGCCAATGCCTTGCTCAAGAGCGTAGGAAATTTCTTCGTGACTTTTACCAACACCGGAAAAAACCACATCGCTAGCTTTACCGCC
Organism: Pseudidiomarina homiensis; assembly: GCF_003987225.1. Lineage (GTDB taxonomy): Bacteria > Pseudomonadota > Gammaproteobacteria > Enterobacterales > Alteromonadaceae > Pseudidiomarina > Pseudidiomarina homiensis. Next base: position 6,437 of record NZ_PIPX01000002.1, on the reverse strand, counting down.
CGCGGCAAGAACACGGGCTAATTCACCGCCAGAGACAATGTCAAAACCGGCGCCTAAACGCGCCAACAGGTTCAATACCGCAAGGTTAGAATTTGCCTTTACCGCATAACAAAGTTTGTTTGGCGCAGGCCAATGTTTGGCAAACTGTTCCCAGTTCGCTGTGATCGCAGCTTTTGAATAGACGAACAGCGGCGTTCCATGCGTTTTAGCAAGGTCCGTCACCGCACAATCTTCTGCGAACAATTCAGTATTTTTGTAATTAAAACTCATGATGTTACGTTGCTATCCTGTACTTGCGAATCGGCTACAGGTTCCGCAGGTTTATTTTGCTCAGCCGGGGGCGGCATTTCCAATGGACCTTTTTGCCCACAGGCGACCAAGACCAAGCTAGCTGCTACAATGATTGGACGCATTACTTTCAGCTTAAACATCGGTAAACTGTACCCTTGTGATTCGCGATTGAAACGTGTGCTTATCATCGCATTGCAGCGCACAAATGTCATTACTAGGAGTAGACATGCAAGACCATGAGTATCATGAACTCGCCGAAGCGACGATTTGGGCGATTGAAGCAGCTTTCGAAAACACCGGTATCGACATCGATAGCGAGTGTGACGGTGACATGTTGGAAATTACTTTTCCGAATCGCACGGTCATGGTAATCAATAAACAGCCACCTTTGCAGCAAATTTGGGTCGCGACCAAGTTCAACGGCCATCATTTTGAATACCGCGACGGTCAGTGGATCGATAATCGCACTGGCGCTGAGCTCTGGGAGTTATTGACCGACTCGGGCAGTAAACAGGCTGAGCAAGATCTCGAATTAAAAGCGCAAGTTGAAGGCGGAGACTAGCATGAGCCAAACCCTACGCATCGCTACGCGCAAAAGTCTGCTCGCCATGTGGCAAGCAGAACATATTCAAGCGCGTCTACAAGCTCTGCATGAAGGCTTGACCGTAGAACTCGTGCCAATGAGTACCAAGGGCGATATTATTCTCGATACACCTTTAGCAAAGATTGGTGGCAAGGGCTTATTCGTGAAGGAGCTCGAGGTAGCTATGCTCGAAGGCCGCGCCGACTTAGCGGTGCATTCGATGAAGGACTTACCCGTTGAGTTCCCGCCAGGACTAGAGTTGTTCGGTATTTGCGAACGCGAAGACCCGCGCGATGCCTTTGTTTCTAATCACTACCATACCCTTGATGAATTACCAGAAGGAGCAGTGGTGGGTACCTGCAGTCTGCGCCGTAAGTGCCAAATTCTCGCGCATTACCCGCACTTGGTGGTGAAAGATTTGCGCGGTAACGTGCAAACCCGGCTCGGTAAACTTGATGATGGTCAATTCGATGCCATTATCCTTGCAGCCTCAGGACTTATTCGTTTGGAATTAGGCGAGCGCATTCGTCAACGCCTACCTGCCGATGTTTGCTTGCCGGCAAACGGTCAAGGCGTGCTGGGGATCGAATGCCGTACCGATGACACCCAAACCAAGGCCTTGTTAGCCCCATTGACTTGCGCAGATACGCGCAGTTGTGTGCTTGCCGAGCGCGCCATGAACCGACGCTTGCAGGGCGGTTGCCAAGTGCCGATCGGTGCGTACGCCGAATTACATGGTGATCAATTGCATTTGCGTGGTCTCGTCGGTCGTCCTGACGGCAGCGAGATCATCGAAGGCGATATCAAAGGTCACCGTGACCATGCCGAAGCATTGGGTACCGAATTGGCTGAGTATCTGTTGGCCCGCGGCGCCGGAAAAATCTTAGCTGATGTGTATGCGGAGAACGAACTTCACTCATGAAGCACATTCTCATTCTTCGTCCTGAAGCCCAAGCGGCAGAGCTGCAGCAGTTATTACAGCAGCGCTCTACCGAACAAGGCTATGACATGCGCAGTAGCAGTGCCAGCATGCTCGAGATAAAGGGTTATGATGACCCTTCGCGAAGCCTTGCCGACACCTTGCGCAGCGCATGGGATGGAGCAATGATGGTGAGTGTCAATGCGGCACACTATTTTGCCCAGCAAGCACAAGCTTGGGCACCCGATCAGGACATGCCGCGCTGTCGCTGGTTCGCTGTCGGCCCGGTATCAGCAGAAGCGATAGCGCGCGTCGTACACCGACCTGTGGTGTGCCCATGGCGCGAACATAATAGCGATGCGTTGCTTGCCTTACCCGAGCTGCAACAGGTAAATGGTCAGCGCTGGCTCATTGTTCGCGGTCGCAGCGGCCGTGAGCTTTTCGCCGATACCTTGCGCGCTCGCGGTGCCGAGGTGCACTACCTTGAGGTTTATGAGCGCATTACGAAAACGCCGAGTGATCAGCAACTGCGCGCTTGGCAACAAAGTATTGATACCATCATGGTCAGCAGTGCAGAACAGTTAGGGGCGTTTTTGGCCGCTGTTCCCAAAGACGCAATCGCGTGGTTAGCTCGGTGCACTTGGATTGTCGCAAGCCACCGACTACAACAATTATTGCCAGCAGGTATCGGTAGGCACGTAATGATTGCCGATAGTGCCGCAAGTTTTGCTATGGTAGACGCATGGCAACGCGCCATGCATGTAGAAAAGGATAACTTATGACAGAACAGAGCACGTCGAAGCAGGAAGAGCCACAAGAAGTCATTGAGGCACAGGATCACGAAGCAACCTCAGAAAACGACTCGGCTCCCAAGAGGGGCTCGGCTCTACCGTGGCTGTTGGTCATTGTTTTAGCGGCCGCTTTGGCTGGTGCAGGTTGGGCGGGCTATCGCTATGTTTATCAAGATCTCATAGCGACAAATCAGCAACTCAACGAGCAGGTTACCGCGCAAGAACAGAAGCTAACTGACCTGCAGCGTGAACTTGATAACAAACTAGCTGAATTAGAACGTCAGCAGCAACAACTTCCTGATTTGGTAGAGCGGCAGCTACAGCAAAGCGAACAGAGCTTAATGCGCAGCGTAAGTGAGCAAGAGCAGCGGCAGTCGGACCTTGCTCGGGCCGTGCAGTCGGTGCAAGCGGAGTTAGCCAGTCTGGATGTTTCACAAGCCACCGCATGGCGTATTCTTGAGGCGCGACAGTTAGTTGCGCAAGCAAGTAATAAGCTCTATATCGATCAGGCACCAGAATTAGCCTTACAACTTTTAGAGCTGGCCGATACCCATTTAGCCGCATTGAACAATCCAGCTTATCAGGCGGCTCGCCAAGCAATCAACGACGACAAAGTGGCCTTACGCAGTGTCGACGCTGACCGCCACTTAGCCGTTGCTATGGAATTAAGCAGTCTACGGGCACGTTTACTTCAGCAAGACTGGCGAATCAATGCGCCGACACGCACCTTGGTTAATGAAGAGCCGCCCGCCGATGCACCTTGGTACGAGCATCTTCAAGCCAGCGCAAGCACCTTGTTCCAACAACTTATTCGTGTACAACACCGTGAAAAGCCAATTGAACCGCAGCTATCAGCTGCCTTTGTCGAGTTAGCAAAACAGCGTGTATTGCTGCAACTTCAGCTTGCACAGCAGGCGACGCTTAGCCAAACCGACGAGCTTTATCAACGCAGCCTACAAGAAGCCTTGGCTTTGGTGGTCGAACTTGAACAACAAAGTGACTTAGAGTTGGCCGCTTTACGCAGTGACTTAACCGAGTTGGCAGCACAAACCTTGCAACCCAACCTGCCGGAGCAATTACGTAGCGTGGCCATCATGAACCGCCACGCACAAGCTGTGAATGCCGGGGTGAGCCAATGAAATATGCATGGATCATCGTTTTACTGCTGATTGCAGGATTATTTATTGGTCCGCTATGGGACGGCAACACTGGCTATGTACTGATTGCGGTGGGCAACTACACCATCGAAACCAGTCTTGTCGCAGCTGTTATTTTGCTGGTACTCGCCGTACTGGTGCTGCGCGTTATTTGGAGCTTTATAATGCGTCTGGTCCGCGGTACCGCTTGGGGTATGAGGTGGTTTGGTCAACGTCGCACCAGCAAAGCTCAACAGGCGGTCACCGACGGTGCAAAAGCGTTAGTGCATGGTGATCCCCGCAGTGCGTCAAGCGCCTTTAATCGCAGCTGGCAGCTACGTCACGATGGCACCGTAGCTTTATTTGCGAGTTATGCGGCTGCAGCCAATGAAGACTATGCGCAAGCACGTGAGTGGTTACAACACGCTCCTAACCCGACCGAACTTCAGTTAGCCGAAACGTTATTCACGTTACAGCAGCATCCAGAACAAGCGGAACAACGCTTGAGTGAGCTGCAAGAGCTACGTCGTCAGCATCCACAGCATCCACAGCTATTGCGTCTGGCGCTGCAGGCTTATGAGCATGTGCACCGTTGGGATGAAGTGCTTGTCGCATTACCCGACGCACAACGCTTAGCGGTGTTGAGTGCGACTGCACTGAGTGAATTAAAAGAGCGCGCTTATCGTGAGCGCTTTTTAGCAGTGGGGCGTGAAGGGCCTCCGGCTTTAGCCGCGTTTTGGAAGAGCCTAGCGCGAGACGAACGCCGTTCCGCCAGTATCCGCCAAGCTTATATCGGTGTGCTGAAGACCTATCAATTGCTCGACGCTGCAGACAAAGTGGCTGCACGAGGATTGAAGCGCGGTGACTTAAAGTTGGCTCAGCTGCTCGATAAACAGCTATTAGTGCCAGGCGTAGAGCTTCGTGATTATTTACAAGGTCAGTTGAAGCAACACCCGGAAGATGGTTTGTTATTGCAAGCTATGGGGCAAATTGCCATGGCGACGAACGAATGGTCGTTAGCGGAGCGGGCGCTACGTCGTGCATCAGAGCTCGTGCCATCACGGCGTGTGTGGCTGGATTTGGCGCAAGTTTATACCGCACAAGGCAATTCGCAGGCAGCCTTAGCTGCCTACGAAAAAGCCGAGTTAGGCACTAACTAACGTTATTGGCGAATGCCTTCAATCGACAGGTACATGTCGACAGTTTTCGCCGCTGGACCTAGATCGTAATCAATCCCAAAGTCGGCGAGGGTAAGGGTCACTTTGCCCTCGAAACCGCGACGGAAACCGCCCCAAGGATCAGGGCCTGCGCCTACTTCAGTCACCGCAATTTCAATTGGTTTAGTGACACCACGCAAGGTGAGGTCGCCTGCTAGCACCGCTGTTCCATCGCCGTTTGGCGAGAAGCTGGTTGATGTAAAGGTTGCTTCTGGATAGTCATCGACCGCCAAGAAATCATCACTACGCAAGTGCTTGTCGCGCTCTGCGTGATTACTATCAATACTCGTGGTATCAATGGTTACATTGACGCTCGCGGCACTAGGATTGGCTTCGTCATAACTGAAAGAGCCTTCAAAATCGGTAAATTCACCTAACAGCCAGCTATAGCCTAAGTGGCTGATTTTGAATTGGACAAAAGCGTGTTGACCTTCAATATCAATCACATAATCTTCTGCTTGCGCAGGTTGTACCGATACTGATAAGGCGGCAGTCATTGCTGCAACTAAAGCTAATTTTTTCATACTCTTCTCCTCAGGTTACTGCTGTGGACGTAACATGCGTTTCAACGTGTCATGCTTATCCCAAAAGTGATGGCGTAATGCGGCAATGCCGTGAACGCCGGCCAAAATCACAAGACTTAAAGCTGCGTACCAATGCACATCACCGGCAAGCTCTTCTTGCTGCGGGATGCCCGTGATTAGCGCTGGCACCTCAAACCAATCGAATACTGAGATACCGCTGCCATCTGCGGTTGAGATCAAATAGCCACTGATCATGGTTACCAATAACAGTCCATAAAGCAGTAGATGTCCGAGCTTAGCTGCGCTCACCTCATAAGTGCTGCCACGTAACGTGGGCTTTGGATTGAGTAACGTCCAAACAGCGCGTAATAGGGTTAATGCAAGCAGCGTGAGGCCAACGGATTTATGCCACCAAGGCCCCAAGCGATACCAAGGATCGTAATAACTCAACGTCAGCATCCAATAGCCAAGGGCAAACAGGCCGATGACAGCCAGCGCTGAGAGCCAATGAATCGCAATGGCGATCCAGCCATAACTGTTAGAGGTATTGCGTAGCATCACAGCTTCCTTTTACGTTACTGTGTGCATTTTAGTTCAGGGAAATGAAATGAATAGTGCGTTTATTAGCGCTTAACATTCGATAAAATCGAAACGATAAAAGCGAAGAGCGATGTTTGCTGTTTGCTGTTCGCACGCTCACTGCGTTCGCTCTTGGTTTAAACCAACAACAAACAGCGAATAGCGAATAGCGAATAGCGCAGTTGTCCGTGAGGCATAAAAAAACCCCAGTCCATTTGGACTGGGGTTCTCTATTTAAAGCCTGGCGGTGTCCTACTCTCACATGGGGAAGCCCCACACTACCATCGGCGCTGAAGCGTTTCACTACTGAGTTCGGAATGGATCAGGTGGTTCCACTTCGCTATGGCCGCCAGGCATAAACTTGTCAAAAATAAGGTCAAAGCTGATTGTGTAGGCT
>NZ_PIPX01000001.1 GCF_003987225.1 Pseudidiomarina homiensis | reverse complement strand
GGCCTGCCGCCAGCGTTCAATCTGAGCCATGATCAAACTCTTCAGTTTAAAAGTTTAATCGACCCATTGAATTTCATGACTTAAGCTTTATTTTGTTAAGCACTTCGTTCAATCAGTCAGGTGTACCATCTAAGGTACTTGTCGCATCCGAAGATGCTTTTCTCTGCCTGAATCCGGTAAGTGCCCACACAGTTTGCTTGGCTTGATATATTGTTAAAGAACGTTTCGCTTCGTTGAGCGAGGCCGCGTATTCTACATGGCCCTTGTTTTCTGTCAAGCCTTTCGGCGTAATTTTTTCTGACTGAAAACTTCTGCTTTTGGCGGCTTCGTTGCCTGCCTCAAGCGTGGAGCGCATTTTAGAGATTTAAGTGCGCACGTCAAGCGCCTTTTTGAAGTTTTTGCGTGTTTTTTTGCTGACTGCTGGTTTGTTGTGCAGATCGCTGTATTTTTAGCTCAACTCGCGCGTTATAAGGGTTTCTGCTAGGCTAAGAAGTATCAATTTCGATCAAAAAGCTAACAATTTAAGGAGTAGGTCCCATGAATGGTGATATTCGTAGTTATCAGGGCATCGAGCCGACCATTGGGGAACATGTCTATATTGATCGCAGTGCGGTTATCGTCGGCGACGTCACGCTGGGTGAAAACAGCAGTGTATGGCCACTCGTTTCCGCGCGGGGGGACGTCAATTACATAAGTATTGGCGCACGTACCAATATCCAAGACAATTGTGTGCTACATGTCAGCCGCAAAAGCAGTGGTAATCCAGACGGTCATCCTTTAGTTATTGGGGACGATGTCACCGTGGGTCATCATGTGATGCTGCATGGCTGTACGATTGGTTCCCGTATCCTTATTGGTATGTCAGCGGTGATCATGGACGGTGTGGTGGTAGAAGATGACGTTATTATTGGGGCAGGGAGTTTAGTGCCGCCAGGTAAAACGCTACGCAGCGGCTATCTCTATGTAGGCAGCCCAGTGCAAGAAGCACGTCCGCTTACCGATGAAGAAAGGGCGTTTTTACCTGCGTCTGCTGCCAACTATGTAAAACTTAAAGATGAGTATGCTTTAAACGTACATTCCGTTTAGTGAAAGTCACGCGAACGCTTCCCTTCCATCTCGAGTTGCGCCAGCAATGGCGCGCCATCTTCTAAGCGCCCGGCAATAACGTGAATGACCTCGCCATGTATTTCGACAGTCCCCACAACTTTTAATAACCTTGCAGTAAGGTATTCCTGGCGCTGGGCGCGGGCCGTTGCTTGCCATATCACCACGTTCACCATACCCGTTTCATCTTCTAAAGTAATAAAGGTCACACCACCCGCCGTGCCTGGTCGCTGTCGACACGTAACCAATCCCGCCACTTGTACGATTTGTTGATGGCGGCAACCTGCCAGCTCAGCAGCTGTGCGCACACCAGCTAACAACCGACGTTCACGCAGTAATGCGAGAGGGTGGCGACGAATAGAGGTGCCCAACACCCGATAATCTGCCGCTAAACTCTTCACTTCGGTAGGTGGCGTTAGCTCTAAGACATGTCTATCTTGGCAAGCACTCGTTTCGCCATCAACAAACAAAGGTAACTGTTCAACTTTCTCGGCAAGCGTCTGCCACTGACTTTGATAACGGTGTCCAGTTATTTTCTTCAATGCATCGGCGGCAGCAAATCGTTGTAATAATGCAGGACTTGCGCCAGCGCGGCGTAAGGCACTTAATGAAGCAAAGCCTGCTGCAGGGCGGAGCGCCAACACAGCTTGCACTTGTGTTTCGTTCAACCCGCGAACTAAACAAAAACCTAGCCGTAAAGCCATACCATTTTGCATTGGCACCAGTTGATGGTGCCAAGTACTGGTTTGAATATCGACCGGCAAAATGGTGACATCATGACGGCGCGCATCTTGGATCAGCTGATCCGCCGAATAAAACCCCATCGGCAAACTGTTCAAAAGACCACAATAGAACGCTGCAGGGTAATGGTACTTAAACCACGCCGATGCATAAGCTAAGTTAGCAAAACTCGCCGAATGTGACTCTGGAAAGCCGTACTCGCCAAAACCACAAATTTGCTGGTAAATGCGCTGGGCAAAATCAAGTCGATAGCCACGTTCCTGCATACCCGCAATCAAACGTTGTTCGAATTGCTGTAGCTCGCCGGTACTACGCCAGTTGGCCATAGCACGGCGTAATTGATCTGCCTCGCCACCACTAAACCCAGCTGCCACCATAGCCAGCTTGATCACTTGCTCCTGGAAAATCGGTACGCCCAAAGTGCGCTCGGTCACTTGCCGTACCTCTTCACTCGGATAGGTCACCGCTTCTTCGCCCGCACGGCGCCGTAAATAAGGATGGACCATGTCACCTTGAATTGGCCCTGGCCGCACAATGGCGATTTGCACTACCAAGTCATAAAAGGTAGCTGGGCGCAGCCGTGGCAACATATTCATTTGTGCGCGTGACTCGATCTGGAATACGCCTATGGAGTCGGCGCATTGCAACATCTGGTAAACCTTAGGGTCTTCGGTAGGAATACTGGCTAAATCCAGCGGCCGTTGATAGTGCTCGGCAACCAATTGCAACATGCGTCGCAAGGCCGACAACATGCCCAAAGCTAGAACATCAACCTTGATCAACTTTAGTGTTTCTAAGTCGTCTTTGTCCCATTGAATCACAGTACGATCAGCCATACTGGCACGCTCAATAGGCACTAAATCGGCTAATGGGCCAGCAGCAATGACAAAGCCGCCCACATGCTGTGATAAGTGCCGCGGAAAGCCTCGTAGCTGTTCGGTAAGTTGCAATAACCAACGTCCGCGCTCGGTATGCGGTAAACCTTTTTGTAGCAATGCCAATTGCTCATACCAAGGAGTGTCTTGGTCGCGACGATCTATTTGTCGCAAGTAGTGCCCGAGTTCTTGCTCATTAAAACCAAGCGCCTTACCGACATCCCGAAAGGCACTGCGTAACCGGTAGCGAATCACCGTAGCCGCCAACGCTGCACGATCACGACCGTACTTCTTATAGATGTATTGAATGACTTCTTCGCGGCGCTGATGCTCAAAGTCGACATCAATGTCGGGGGGTTCATCACGCTCTTTCGAAATAAAGCGTTCAAACAAGACATCGACTTGGTCAGGATTAACCGCTGTGATTTGCAGGCAGTAACAAACAACAGAGTTGGCGGCAGAACCACGGCCTTGATACAGAATCCCACGCTGCTGAGCAAACTGCACAATGTCATGAATCGTTAAAAAGAAATACTCGTACTTTAATTCGGCAATAAGACTCAGTTCTTTCTCTAGCTTTGCCTGTACGTCGCTTCGCAAACCATCTGGAAAGCGCTGTTTGGCGCCTGCATAGACAAGCTGACGCAGGTGCTCTGTGGCGCTCATGCCCTCGAGGACGAGTTCGGCAGGGTACTCGTAGCTAAGCTCACTCAATTGAAAATCACAACGCACCACAATCGTATCGGTAGCATATAACCACGACTCTGGATAACAACGTTTTAGCTGTGCCGCCGAACGTAAATAATGCTCAGCATTCGGGCGTAAGTTGGCACGACCCTCAGACAACGTTTGCCGATAACGAATCGCCGTCATCACATCATGCAATTTCTGCCGCTCAGGTTCAGGGTAAAGCACTTCGTCAACGGCAACGACTGGGAGCTGACTGATGCGTTGGTAATGCTGATATGTGCGTACTTCACTTACATCCGTGGCCTGATAGTGCCGTGCATAGGCCAACCATAAGCGCTCCGAAAAAGCCGTACGTAGCTTACTCAAGTGTTCGCTAAAGCGCTGTTCTTGAGGACGCCAAAGCAGCAAACAGTCGTCGAGTCCCTGTAAAAAATCACTGATCTCAACCTGATAACTACCTTTGGCGCAGCGGCTACGGCCTAAGGTTATTAAGCGGCAAAGTTGACCGTACCCTTGGCGATTTTGCGCTAACACGATGAGTGTGCCGACGTCAGCCACGACAAAGAAACTGCCAATTAAGAGCTTAAGTTGGTGAGCTAGACCTTTCATCGCGATGAAGGCTCGCACGACACCTGCCACTGAACACTCGTCAGTAATCGCTAACGCTCGGTAGTCAAGCTGCACTGCACGTTGAATATACTCATGCGGATGTGCCGCACCATACAAGAAACTGTAGTTGGTGACACAATTAAGAGCGCTCGGGCGCCACTGTTCGCCGCTGTTAGCTATACCAACCATGCAAATACCACTGTTCGCTGCTTTCGTTGCTCTGGTAGCTTACGCAAGTGCGGTAGATCCAACCTTGTCGTTGCCACCTATCCAGCGCAATAAAGTAATCGCGCACCATACTTTGCCCATCCCACCAACCGCTTTGAATGCGTTCTGGGCCCCACTGCAATTGCCAGTCACTAACGTTGATCGGCTCGGCTTCAGGCAATAACCACAGCGGCCGCGGCAAATGCGCGGATATTGCCGTTTTCATTTGCGCTGCGGCACTCGTTTGCCATTGCTGCGCCAGCTCTGGTCGCCAGTCCTGCACCCATTGTGCTTGTTGCACGGCTTGCTCACCTAAACGCGCTTGCAGCTTACCCAATAACGCTTGCAACTGCCGTTGCTCGTTACGCTGCGTATGGGCATCTTGCTGGGCAGGCAAGCAACTGCCGTGCTGAACTTCCCGGGCACTAAAGTCTTCCGCACGTAAGCTTAATTCCAAAGCGGGAGTCTTTAACTGCTGCCGTTCTAACTGGAGCTGCACCAATTGCAACATGTCGCGCTGCCGCCATAGAGGCAGGGCAAACGCCACTCGCACAAAGGTCTGTCGTTTATCACGGTGGTGTGCAATCAGCGCCAACTCTGTCACGCTCAGTTGCCGTACTTGTAAAAACGCCTCTAATTGTTGCAATAGCCGCCGTAACGGAAACAAAAGCTGTTGCCAACTAGCGACTTCGGTCAATAAATCGAGACACTCACGGAAGCGTAATGGCGGGTGATACCATTGCTGCGGTGGTAACAATTCACCTTTTAATTGCGCCATATAACTGAGCATATTGCGGCCAAAGCGCGCACCTAATTCAGCAACAGGAAGGTGTAACAACGCTCCAAGTCGCTCAATACCGACCTCTTGTAACTGTTGTTGTTGCTGCGCTGGCAATAAGCTTTGCGCTATGGACACTTGCCCAAGCTCATGCTGTAAAACCGCCTTATCGGCGCTCAGTATGTTTTTACCTGATTGTGCCAATAACTGCGCAACCAAGGGGCTGTAACCCGCCGCTACAACATACTCCACAGCAATACAATGCAAGCGCCGTTGTAGTTGCCGCTGTACCCCAACATAACCTCCGTACATACGTTGTAGATCATGCACGGCCAGCAATAAGCCATGCGGTGGGTACAGCGCAATCTGTGCAATATCTTGATGTAGCCACTGCGCCAACCGTCTAAGCACTTGTACTTCACGATCTTCGTCGTAATCACGTTGCTGTAAATCAGGCAACAAAGTACTTGCTGTCACCTCAGCCATACCCACACGTACACCTCCTGCGACTGCTGCACGATTCACTTGCACCACCTGGCGTCGACGCTGACCATCACTAGTACAGAGTACCTGTGGCCGCTGTTGCTGCTCCTGACTCTGCAAACTCAATTGCTCATCAAGCAACAACTGCGGTACATGCAAGAACCACCAAAGTTTGGCTTGTCTCATGCTGATAGCCGTCGCCGCTCCGGCAAGTGGCGCTCTACACTGCAAGGAAAAGCGGGCAAAGGCCAACCGGCACGCCGCTTGAGTACCGCAACCTGAAGTTGTTCAGCCGCCCAACTGAGTTGTATGCGATTCACATAAGCACGGGCTTCGGTGGTTTGTTGCCATGGCGTGATGACAAAAGCGAGTTGCTGGTGCTTAGCGGCGCTTTGCTGCAAACGTCGTACAGCGCTGGCATCGACCGTGTTAAACCACGCCACCACCACGCCTAACGCTTCGCTCTGCAATGCTTGCTCAAATGCCCACAAAGCTTGCTTTTGTTCACTTTCGTGGAGCCATAATGGTGCTTGCTTAAGTTGCTGATAACGCAAACCAGGCCAATAAGGCTGACAAGGCGGATTCAACCATAGGCAAGGCTTGTTTTGCGCGAGCAACACCGGCAACAACAAAGCCAGCTCGCCCTGAAAGTCACGCTGCACCTGTACTTCATGAACTGCCCCACGCAGCCAACCACCACCCAGCCGCCGATCGAGCTCTGCCCAACCACTACTGACTAACTGCTCTGGCGCTAACTGTTCAGCGGCTTCACGTCCCTGCCAGACCCATCCTTTGTGCACTAAATCTTGTAAAGGGTGTGCCATAACAACCTCGCAACTACTGTATAGATATACAGTATAACTGTAGCTGTTTTCTTCGCCACTGGCAAGTGCATAGATGGCTCTTTCAGACCGAATTAAAGTTGAGCTTTACCCCGCAATTTCCGTATGATGAGATGATACTTGGCTGGTCGGGATCTCTTATGCTTACGCTATTATTAGCGCCTTTTCGCGTCATCATTAACTTCACTTTTGGTGCGCTTGCCACTGCGATTATCGGCCTTTTAGTGATCTTGGTCGGATTACCTAAGCTGCTGCTCCCCATTCCAGTCATTCAGCGCGGTTTATCGACCTTTGCCAATGGCCTCTTTCGCCTATGGGGTTACGCTATGTCAATGATGTTCCGCCTCACCCAACCGATGCACTGGCATATTCAGGGTGATGCGCAGTTACATCGCGACCGTTGGTACATGATTTTATGCAATCACTTAAGTTGGGTAGATATTTTGGTACTCATGCACTTAGCATCGCGCAATATGCCGATGCCACGGTTTTTCTTAAAACAGCAATTGTTTTGGGTACCGATTATTGGACTTGGCTGCTGGACGCTCGATATGCCGTTCATGAAGCGTTATAGCCGCGAAAAAATTGCTCGCAAGCCGCATTTGAAAGGGCGTGACATTGCCACGACGCAAAAGAAGTGTGCTAAGTTCCGGCATATTCCCACCACCGTGATTAATTTTTGTGAGGGCACGCGCTTCACACCTGAAAAGCATAAGCGCAAAAAAAGCACGTTCAAGCATCTATTACCACCGAAAGCAGGTGGCACAGCATTTACTCTACAAACCATGGGCGAGCAATTCGATGCAATCTTGGACATCACCATTGTCTATCCGTCGAGCAAACGTCCAGCCGTGTGGTTGTTGCTTAGCGGCCAGCTACGCGATATTTATGTGAATGTCGAAACCATTCCAATGCAGCCAGAACTTATTGGTGATTACTTTAACGATGGGGACTTTAAAGACACTTTCCAGCGCTGGTTAAACCAACGCTGGAAGCATAAAGATGAGGTAATTGAGGAGCTTACTTCTCGAGCAGATAACCCGCCGCAGCAATAAAGTCGTCGGCAAAATTCTGGCTTTCGCTGAAACCTTGCGGAATCAACTTATACTTGCCGTTGACGATAAAGGTTGGTGTTGAGTTCACACCGTAGTTGGACGCTTCACGATCCATCTTGTTCGCCATACCGCGTACACCAAAGCTATTAATCATCTTGTTGAAGTCGGCTTTCTCAACACCGTTGGTGGCAAAAATAGCTTCAAAGTCTTCTTTGCTGCCAATCATATTGCCTTGCGCAAAGTTACGCTGAAAGATCGCTGCCGAAATTTCTTTCTCTTTATCGAGTCGCTGCGCTAACGCCCACGCTTGGTTCATCATCATCCCTTGACCTTTATAGTTGATGAACGATACATGCGACTTTTCAAACGCTTGGGGGTACTTCTCTGCCATAGCTTGAGCGATCGGCTCAAAGCGATAGCAAGCGCCACAGAAAAACGAGAAATATTCAGTAATGATTGGCTCTTCAGTACCCTGTTCAGCGATCACTTCGTAGTGTACGCCTTCTTCAAATTGCTGCGCAGCGGCAGGGAACAGCATCAAGGCCAAAACGGCAAACAACAACTTCTTCATTTGGTTATTTCCTGTAGTTACTAATAGTTACTTAACTTAAAAATTAAAATTCGGGCGCAATTCCAACGGCGCTTCTTGCAACGCAGCATACTGTTCTTTGAGTGCCAACACTTGTTGTTCCCAGTAGCGTTGCTCAGCAAACCACGGAAATGCGCGTTGAAACGCTGCGTCTTCCCAGCGCCGCGCCAGCCACGCCATGTAGTGTATGATGCGAAAACCGCGTAAGGGTTCAATCAATTGCGTTTCACGCTCATCAAAATCACAAAATTCTTCGTAGCCGCTCACCAACGCATCAAGCTGTTGCCAGCGTTGCTGACGATCATCACCCGCTAACATCATCCAAAGATCTTGGACCGCAGGGCCCGTCATGGCGTCATCAAAATCAACAAAGGTCAGCAAGTCATCACGCAACAGCATATTGCCAATATGGCAGTCGCCATGCAAACGTTGTTGATCAAAACCGCTGAAATCGGTCTCAAGCAATAAGTCGCTCAACGGTTCAGCAATGGCCCAGAATGCGCTCTGCAGATTGTCGGGGATAAGCGGGGTCTGTCGCAACGTGACCAACGAGGCACTGACATGATCTTCAGCAGTCAGGCGCTTTCGATGTTTAAATTCACCTTGCCGCGCCACCGCATGTAAACGGCCAATTTGCCGACCAATACGCTCAAGCTGGTCGACATCGCCTGGCTCAACAGCACGCCCACCAACGCTAGGGAAAACGCTAAAGCGGTAGCCTTCAAAGCTATGCAAGGTGGCACCATCAAGCACTAAAGGCGCCACCGCAGGCACGTCCTCGGCAAGGAGCTCTGCGGTAAAGGCATGTTCTTCGAGAATCTGCTCATTGCTCCAGCGTGCTGGCCGATAAAACTTGGCCACATAACGCTTTTGGTCGTCCGCAATGAATTGGTAAACCCGGTTCTCGTAGCTATTCAGTGCCAGCAGACCCGACGTAGGATCAACACCCACACTGGCAAGGGCATTGGCGATAAGGTCCGGTGTCAAACCTGAAAAGCTAAAATCACTGCCAGCATCCATGCGCTGGTCGTCCTCACGATTACTCATAAAGGAAGCTCGTTTCGTGTTGCTCGGTGACTTCACCATCAGTACTGGTCACCACAAAGCGAATATCGTGAACGCGTTGAGTCACATCGTCTGGATGCACCGCCAACGTGACCGGCACTGTAGCGATACTGCCGCCATCAATGGTGACTGTGGTGTTGCCGCTTAGCTGGGTGCGTTCGAAGCCTGCAACGTCGATGGTAAACGTCTGTGGTAGCTGCGACTTGTTCAGTACTTTCAGCGTGTAAACGTTCTGCACCCAACCTTCCATGCTGATGCTATAAAGCTGGTTACGATCACGCAAGACATCGACTTCGAGAGGTTTGCGGGTTGAAATATCCCAAATCAACAAGCCCGTCATGGCAACCATCACCACAAAGTAACCCACCGCTTTGAAACGTGTTTTGCGCGTGCGGCCACCTTTCAGATTGCGTTCAGTTGTAAAACGAATCAGCCCACGCGGGTAATTCATTTTATCCATCACGTCGTTACAGGCGTCCACACAAGCTCCGCAGTTGATGCACTCGTATTGCAAACCATTGCGGATATCGATACCTGTCGGACAAACCTGCACGCACATGTAGCAATCAATGCAGTCGCCTAGCCCCTGCTCTTTGTGGTCGGCTTTACGCGAACGCGGCCCGCGCGGTTCACCACGATTCGGGTCATACGAAACAGTCACCGTGTCTTGATCGAACATCGCCGATTGGAAGCGTGCGTAAGGGCACATGTGGGTACACATAATTTCGCGCATCCAGCCCGCGTTACCGTAAGTACAAAACGTGAAGAACAAGACCGAAAAAATCGCCCAGAAGCCGACGTTAAACGTCCAAAAATTCACGAATAGGTTGCTAACATCGGTGAAATAACCGACAAACGTCATTGAAGTCAACAAAGCCACCAAGAGCCATGCTGCATGCTTACCGGTTTTACGCCACAGCTTGTCAACATCCCAAGGTCGACGATCTAATGCGATTTGCTTGTTGCGTGGACCTTCAAATTTCTTTTCAATCCACATGAAAATAAACGTCCACGTGGTCTGCGGGCACATAAAGCCACACCAAACACGGCCGTATAAAGTCGTAACAAAGAAAAGGGCGAACGCAGCAACAATAGAAATCCATGCGAGAATAGTGAGGTCTTGCGGCCACAGCGTCATGCCGAAAATACGGAAGCGTTGGTTGGCAATGTCGAGGAGTACCGCTTGATCGCCATTCCACTGGAGCCAAGGAATAGCAGCAAACACAAACAACAGTAAAAAGCCAAAGGTGCGACGGAAGTATTCGAGCTTACCTTTCACGTCGCGCACATAAATCCGGCTGCGCGGCGAGTAGTCGTTGTTTTTCTTGTTCGGATCGGGGCGTTGGATCTTCACTTTATCCGCCGCCATGACTTTGACTTTCTGCTCCATAACCGTACACCGCCCTCAGCTATTTCCACAAGATATAAGGGGATTATACGCTTATTTATTGACAAATATCAGTGCGTCAGATCAATCAAAACGTCCAATTTGCTTGCCAAAAAGGAAATTCCTTTGCAGGCAAGATAGGGGATCTCCCCTATAGAGACAGGCCACAATCGCAGCAATGATAACGGTGTACAAAAATCCAGCAGAACAGGACAACGTTATCATGAAGAAATTTACCCTATCGACGATCGCAGCGTTAACCCTTGCCGCTGCTCCCGGTCAAGCAATGGCCGAAGCGGTTATCGGCGAACAGCTGCAAGCGAAGTTACCCAGCTTATCAGTGACTGACACCGTAATGGCCGTCGTCACATATAACCAAATGGAGCCCGTCACGGAGTCTCAGATTCAGCAACTGCTCAATTTGGGACTCACCGACGGCGTGCAATTCTCAACACTGCCTATTATTGGTGTGGTCGCAACGCGTCAACAAATTGAAGCCTTAGCGCAACAGGATGATGTGCGGTCAATTTGGCTCAACCGCGAGCTCGAATACTTTAATGCCGACGCACGCAAAATTACCGGTGTTGAGCAATTGCAAAGCACTGAATTCATGCAGCGCAATAACACGACGTTTACCGGTAAAGGCGTGACCATCATGGTCAATGACTCGGGCATCGACGCCAGTCATCAAGACTTGTTTTACGGCGACACTGTTGTACAAAACGTGCAAGCAGTAACCCATGCGCAGGCGATTAGCTTGGTGGCACCAACCGGTGGCTTTGTGCTGGAAGACCAAATTAATACTGACCTCAATGTCGGCCATGGTACACACTGTGCCGGTACTATTGCCGGTTCAGGTGTGATGTCTGATGGTAAATACATGGGGGCCGCCCCCGATGCTGAGCTGGTCGGTTATGGCTCTGGTGCAGGTGTATCGATTCTCGATGCCGTCGGTGGTTATGATTATGCGCTGAGTAATGTGTATGCCTTTAACTCACCGATGCGCATCATGAGTAACTCGTGGGGCTCAAGCGGTAAATTTAGCCCTGACAGCCCGGTCAGCATCGCTTCTTACAAAGCCTACAAGCTAGGTATTTTATCGGTATTTGCGGCGGGTAATTCAGGTCCGGGTGAAGACAGCCATAACCCGTACGCACAAATTCCTTGGGGCCTCTCGGTCGGCGCCGGTGACAAGTTTGGTAACCTAGCTGGCTTTTCGTCACGTGGATTAAAAAGCGAGTCGGGTACATTTACCATGCCTGACGGCAGTGAGTGGACCTACAACAATGAAGTTACTATTGTGGCACCGGGCGTCGATATTATTTCAACGCGCGCCAGCACTAACTTGGTGTCCAACGGTGGTGACGCTGACTTAGACGCCATCGAAACCGAATACGTGCCGTTCTACACCATGATTTCCGGCACCTCAATGGCAACGCCTCATGTGGCTGGCATTATTGCGTTGATGATGGAGGCCAACCCAACGTTATCGCTGTTAGAGATCAAGCGACTTCTACAAGAAACCGCAACCAACATGCCTGGTTACGAAAAATGGGAAGTTGGCGCCGGCTATGTCAATGCGAAAGCCGCAGTCTCTGCAGCACTCAACTATGACATGGACTACGCCCAAACCGTAAATAACTTAAACAGTTTCAATGCTAATGCCCTGATCACGCCAAGTGACCGCGTGGAAAACTTTGAAGTACTGTATGCGCCAGTCGGCGAACCCGAAACCTTCAGCTTTGAAGTGGGTGAAGATGTCGCTTGGGTGAAAGCCAGTGCCGAAACCTTAGCCAACACCACGAAACTAGTGTTAGTTGCCCCAGATGGCACCGAGTACTTCGGTAACCTAACCTTGCCAGTGCTCGAAACCGGCATGCGTGTTTCTGCTCCGGGACAGGTTGGTACATGGCAGGTTTATGTTTACGGCCTAACTTCGCTGTCAGGTGTTGACCCGGATCCGTTAGATGTCACCAATGGTCCAGGCATTCCAGAAGTCATTGCTGGTACCGTCAGCTTCGAACTAAGTGGCGGCTATGACGGGGTCGATGACATTGAAGGTCATCCGCAGCAAAACGCTATTGAATTCGCCGTTTCTGAGCGCTTGATGGACGGTTTCCGAAATGGCAAGTTCCGTCCTGATCAAGATCTGAAGCGTAAAGACCTTGCGCAATATCTCGTCATGGGTGGCGCCATTCGTCAGTACCGCGACTTATTGAATGAGTCACAGCCCCTGATTCAAGATGTCAACGCTACGTCTATCGCTTATGCCGAGGCGGTTTCTGTGAACGGTGCTGCGCTGAAAGATAGCGATCAGGTACAAGCTCCTGTCATGCTCACACAAAACGGTAGCTTCGACCCTAACGGCAGCGTGAATAAGCTCGATTTGGCCTATTCGCTGGTGCAAACCTTAGGCTTGCAAGCAGAAGCAGAAGCTTTTGCCAGCAACGCGGATATTGTCTTCGACTATCAAGGACAAACTCTAGTGTTAGCTGATCAACACCTGATTCCAGCGCATCTGAAAGGCTACGTGCAAACAGCTCTGAACTACTCATTGCTCAACGTGAACTTTACCGTGAATCAAGGCCCCTTCGACCTTGAGCCACAACTCGAAGTGCGTTTCGCACCAAGCACTACTCTCAGTCGCGCAGGTTTCGCGGTAACAATGGGACGGTTGTATAGCAACTACTACGGAATGTAGTCGAGGACAAGGAGTCCACCCTTTGAGGGGCTCATCTGAGCCCCTTCTCTTTTGCCAAAAGTAATGACTTTTTCGCCAGAAGAGAGTAAGTTTAAAGGGCAAATGTAACAAAATGTAACTCATACGAGGGTATTTGTATGTTACCTACTAGCTCCATCAAAACAGTCTTTGGCGTGGTTGCGGCGCTATTTTTCGCATGTTCCTCGATGACTAGCCGCGCGGAAGTGTTGGACTTAACGATTCAACCACAGAGCAATAAAGTAGAGACCTCGGTTCAGCTCACCGAGCTTATCGGCTTTGATCTCACCATCACATTTGAGAACGCCGTCGGCCTCACAGCGCAGAACTTCACGGTGAATGCGCAGCTGATCGACCTCAACGATCTTACCATCCTGAATCGCTTACCGGACTCGTTGCTGACAGGAATTCCATCGGCTTTTCCCGTACTGATTTCGATTGAACCAGATCCAGCGAAAGGCTTTTCATTTAGCGGTGCATATGAAATTGAGCTGTACACCAAATCGCTCCATTACACCGCAGGCTCACCGTTACGGATGTTTCATTCACACAACAATGGTGAGTTTGAGGACATCACTACGATGACAGGTTCAGGCAGTTACCGCGTGAGAACGAATGGCGGTCAATTTTCAGATTTCATCATCGTCGCCGACCTACGTGATATCAATACCGTCATTTCTACCAAGGTCAATCGATTAGCTGACTACGTTGACTCCGTATCGCACTCGCTTACAGCGATAGCAAGTCAAACTTTGAGTGATGCTATTGCCAGCATCGAAGTCGCCCTTGCAAGTGGTAATTATCAACAAGCACAACAGGCGACCAATGCTCTTATCCAGTTAATGCGCGCAGACGACGGTACACTTTATCCTGATGTTTGGCGTTCAGCTGGCGACCTAGAGAATATCCGCGGTCGTATTCTTAGTATGGCGAATACGCTGCGCTATAGTTTGAGAATTAGGTAGCGCCAATGCCTGCACTCTTTGATTGCGTCTACCAAAACCGTTTTGCGCCTCGAATTTCCTTATTCGAGGCCAAATCTTACGTTGTTGGCCGTGATCCGGAGTGCGACATCGTTATCGAACACCCGACAGTATCCAGACGCCACTGTGTCATGACTTTTCATGATGGCCAGTGGCGCATTCAAGATTTACAGAGCACCAATGGCTTAAACTTCCTCGGCAAGCGCCATAGCAAACTTGCCTTGGAACAACGTTTAGTTTTTCAATTGGGGTCTGTGACCTGTGTGCTGCAAGCAAAAAACGCACAGGAGCTGACAGTAAACCTTAACCGCAGAATCTGGGGCCAACAGCAGCTCCGCGCCTTCAATACCCGTTGGCGAAACCAGCATGACGTCGCCGCCTTGTTGCCCGCCTTGCAGTTTAACTTGGCACAAATTCTTGGCAGCGACCGCTGTGCGGTACTTTTATTTAACGCTACCCACGAAGCCACCTTAGCTAGCGACTTTCCCGGCTGGATGAAAACCAGTGACTTTGACGGAACGACAACATTGATCAATGCCGCAGTGAAAAATAGGCGCCCCTACGTTGTCAACAATGCACTTTTACATGAGCAGCTCAAACACCGCGCAAGTGTGCAAAAAGCGCAGATTAAGGCAGCTTTTGCGTACCCCATTGAGGTGGAAGGTAAAGTCATTGCGGTGATTTATGCTGACAGCCTTGAAGATCAGCATTATTTTACCGATCACGATATTGATTTAATTGATAATTTTTCATCTATGCTGGCGTTTCAACTACAGCTCAAAAGCCTTGATCAGCAATTAGATGTATTGGCCGCTGCGGCAACATCACTGGCCGTCTAAACTATAATTCATTCGCCACTTCTCCGAACTGTGTTAAGTTGAGGCTGTAGCGTTTCAACAACAACCAGTGATATTCGATGACAGATGTAAACGATTCATCAACACAGCCATGGCATGCTGAACCTACACGCCCAACTGATCTAGCGCTGCTAGCACCTGGAACCATGCTTGCTGAGCGTTTTCGTGTCGTGCGGCTATTGGGGCATGGTGGACAAGCACGCGTCTACGAGGTCTTCGATACTGTCCTCGAGCAACCGTGTGCGTTAAAACTCTTGGTCACCAACGAACACCTTTCGACCGATGCTATCGAACACTTGCGCAATGAAGTCTTGCTCACGCGGCAAATCAACCATCCCAATGTTGTCCGCGTACACGAATTTTATGTGACCGAGAACTATGTGTTCTTCACTATGTCGCTGATCACCGGCACGCCGCTTACCGATGTCATTGACAGTAGCATCCACGCAAAAGACGTTATTCACTGGTTTCGGCAACTTCTTAGTGCTTTGCAAGCCTGCCATGAAACCGGCATTATTCACGGTGATATTAAGCCCGCCAACTGTATTGTGAATGACCAAGGTGACTTGATTGTGGTCGACTTTGGCATTGGTAGACAAGACCATCAATCGCCGACAACTCATTTCAGTGCCGGCTATACCGCCCCAGAACTCGCTCAATCACACCGCGCAACCCACGCCAGCGATCGCTATGCCCTTGGCAAGGTCCTCGCCGCGCTACTCCAGGCCGGCGAACAGAAATCATGGGCAAGTGTAGAGCTGAAGCACAGTCGATTGCGCAAACTTGCCGAAAACCTTCAAGCCGACGAGCCAGAGCAGCGCCCGTCACTCGCCAGCTGTACCTCGGCCTTGGCGCCGCAGCAGCGCCATCACGCGCTGACGCTTAGTGTCATTGCCATCATGATACTTGTGTTTGCGATGCTATGGTTTTTCCAGCCCGCACAAAATGAGTCGAACGCATCCTCTGAAAAGCAAGTTTTTACGCTAGCGATAGCGAGCGATGACCCTACCATTGCCATCGCACAGTTAACCCATTTGATGCTACAAACCGAACCACAAATCTATTCAGTTGAGCCTAATGCAGTGGCCGAGCTCACCAAACAACTCGGTATTCGCGTACTCGATTCAGCGCGCGAGCGTACACGTCTTGCTGAGCTCACCGATGCGCAATATGTGTTGGTACTCAACCAGCAAATCATTGCCGAGCAACCGCATTTGTTAGCCTTGTTGTTGCGTTTCCCGGGCGAAGAAGTACTGCTCAACGAAACCTTTCTACTTAGCCAAGAAACACCTCGACAACTTGCCCAGCAGGTGGCGACGCAAGTGAGTGCGCAGTTAGGAGCAGGGCAAAGCTCCGCAGAGCTTACACTTAACGACAAAGTAGCTGACTACCTTGAACAACTGCAAAACGCCCAAAATGTTGGCGATACAGAACGCGCGCAAGGGATCTTGAAAACCATGATCGAAACGCCTGAAGTAGGCGATTTCTGGCGTCAGCAGGCACGCGCACAACTCGCCATGTCGGAACAAAATTATACCCTTGCAGCGCAAGTGCTGGACGGCGTTATTGCCAATTACCCAGATCGTGCGGATGTGCTTGAACAACGTGCACAGGTGGCCACTGCGCTAGGAGATTTGCAAGCCGCAAGAACGTTCTACCGACAAGCCCTAGCACTCGACCCTATGCAACCCATGTGGTGGTTTGAGCTTGCTAAGTTAAAAATCATTCAGGGCGAAATGAAAGAGGCCATTTCGCAAGAACTGACCCAAGCTTTACTCGGTTTTCGGCAGCAAGAAAACCAACAAGGACAGGGACTCGTGCTGAATGCTTTTGGGGTCGCCTACCTGCGCTTGGCCGAAGTTGAGCAGGCGCGCGATTATTTTGAAATGGCCTTGCCATTTCGAACTGCCGACAACCAACCGGTTGAACGAATTACCACGCTCAGTAATATCGCCACCACAGCCGCTATACTTGGCGATTACGCCGCTGCCGAAGAAGCTCTGCGAGAAGCACGCGATCTAGGATTGCAGACCGGAGATGAACTCGCTGTTGCACACATTGAGAACGAGCGAGGATTATTATTTGAAGAGCAGGGGCTTTACCAACAAGCGTTGAAGCATTATAAACGCGCTCTCGATTTGCGGTTGCGCTCGGGCGATGACTACGCACGCAGTCAAAGTATCAATAATGTCGCCTTTATCAACTTCCTACTCGGCGAATTCAGCTTAGCTGAAGTTTACTGGCGACAAGCGCTCGACATCGCTCGGGCAATTGATGAAACAGCAACCCTACATAGTATACAAATAAGCCTCGCGCACTTACTGATCTTGCAGGGGCAGTTCAAACAAGCGGAACACCTACTCGCTGAACTCATCAGCACCACCGACAAGAGCCCTGATGCGCAATCGAACACACAACTACAAGTCAGCCGATTGAATTTTGCCTTAGGCCGCATGCAAGCGGCGGCAGAAGCCGCCGACGCTTCGGTTAAGATAGCTGAACAACTGAGTGACCAAAGGGGGCTTACCGAAAGTTTGTTGTGGCAGGCCGAGATTGCCTTACACCTTAACCAAACTGGTTTGAGTAGCGAGATTTTAGCCACCTTGCGACAGCACCAAGAGCATTTTAACCATGAGCAGCAACTTGCCTTTGACTGGCTGCAACTAATGAATGGTGAGTTGCAGATGTCACCGCAACAGTTTGCCGAGCGAGTTCTACAGACGAACCTATCACGCCTGTTAGAAATGAAAATCCTCTCGGAACTTATCTACAACTTCGAGTTTTCGAAAAACCAAGCGACTTGGGCACGACTCGAAACGATCCTTAATGAAACCATGTATGATGCGTACTTTATTACCTTAGCGGCACGTGGCGACACTGAGTCACATCAGATCTTATTGAATAAAATAAGAAGTTTCCCTAGCTACTGGCGCAATTTTGAACTACTTCAAGTACTATCTAATCCATCTACGGAAACTTTGGCGCAGGAAGCTCTCGAACAACTACTAGAAAACATGAATGACAGCCAACGAAAAGCCTATACAGAACAATTTAACCTCCAGTGAGCTACTGGCGGCGATTGAGGAGCTGCGGGAACAACAAAAATCACTGCAGCACCGACTCGACGCTGAGCAAGCACAGTTGCAACAACTGGCGAAGCGTTTATGGCTGCAACAGGAGCATGAGCGTGCGCGGCTAGCCCGCGAGTTACACGACGATTTGGGACAACAACTTACCGGCATCGCCACCCAACTCTCGCAGTTGTCTGCTACTGACGAACGCCTTACGACCATCTATCAGCATGTTAAACATGCTATTGAGAGCACTCGCACACTTTCGCGACTACTGCATCCGACCTTGGTTCACGACCTTGGCTTACAGGCCGGTATTCAATGGCTTGGCCGCCAACTCCTCGCGCCTGCGGGAGTCCATTTACAGCTTGACTATAATGTTACACATCAACTCGAGAGTGATGTGGAGTTGTTTTTCTTTCGTATACTCCAAGAAGCAATGGTGAATACCGTCAAGTATGCAAAAGCTTCGCAATTTGAGGTCTTTTTCAGTCAATCTGAAACCGCATTATTGCTACTTTTGCGGGACAATGGTCAAGGGTTTGACGCAGCTCAAACGGCTTACGGTGTCGGGCTACAAAGCATTCACGATCGCACACAAGCGTTCGATGCAATGCTCAAACTGACCACGGCGCCGGGCAAAGGCTGTGAAATTCAAGTCCAGCTTCCCTACCAAAACGTAACTGTTGAGGAGGCGCCGTGATACGACTCATACTTGCCGACGACCATGTAATGGTGCGCCAAGCAATCGCCACAACCCTTCAAGCGACTGGGCAATTCGACATCCTCGCCGAATGTGATGATGGCGTCGCGTTGGTGAGCGCGGCCTTGCGCCACGATGCTGACGTTATCCTTATGGATATTTCCATGCCCAAAATGAACGGCTTCGTCGCTTTGGAAAAAATTCTGCATCACCGTCCAAAGAGTAAGGTGATTGCCCTGAGCATGCACAACGAGCCCGAGTACATCGACGCAATTCGTCATGCTGGAGCGGTAGGTTACGTATTTAAGGACGCACCAACAACAACCCTCCTCGAAACTATTCAAACCGTCCTTAACGGCAAGACAAGCTTTCCGCTAACTGAAAACGCTGCAGGTGCGGAGTTACACCAGCCGCTTGCAGCGTTAACACGGCGCGAACGCGAAGTGTTTTTTCTTGTTGTTGCTGGTCGTTCCAATAAGGAAATTGCGAACTTGTTGGCGATGTCTGCGAAAACCGCCGAGAATCACCGTGGTAAGTTGTTCAAAAAGCTCAACGTAAACACCACCGTTGAGCTCATTCATTTTGCGGCCAAACACGGCCTTTTAGAGTCTTAGTTCTCGGCTAAGTTAGCTAAGACCGAATGCAACAATACATTGGTACCCGCTTCAATGTCATGCCAATGCGACCACTCATCGGGAGCATGACTCACGCCATTGACTGAAGGGATAAAAATCAGGCCTGCGTCGGTGATTTCGGACAAAAACTGCGTGTCGTGACCGGCACCACTGGGCATTCGCAAATAACTGTAATCGAGCGCTTTGACTTGCTCTTCAATGAGATCGGTAAGTTTTGCCGAGCAGGGTTTAGGGGCTAACCAGCTGGATTGTTCGTATTCGAACATCAGTCGATGTTTGCGAGCAATCGCCGACAGAGCTTTACGACAAGCGTTGGCGACTTCTTTCATAACCTCTTCGTCCATGTCGCGACCGACAATGGTAAAAATAGCTTCGCCTGCCACCGTATGTGGATAACCTGGTTTCAGCTCGACTTTACCCACAGTGATACGCGTTTTGTCGGTACCGTTTTCGGCGATGATACGCTCAATTTCGTGAGCAAAGTCGGCAAGTCCCATAAAAGCATCGCTGCGCATATCCATGGGTGCTGTGCCAGCGTGGTCGGCCTTGCCTTTTAAGTGGACAATCCACTTAAACACGCCGGAAATACCTTCAACGACACCAATTTGCAGATTTTCTTGGAATAAAACTGGGCCCTGTTCAATGTGTAGTTCAAGATAAGCTTTAAGTTGTTCGGGCCGCCATGCTGCATCGAGTGCATCCATCGCATTTAAGCCTTGCGCAGCCATGGCATCTTTTAAATACACACCGTCAGCGTCATGCGCAGACATAATCCAGTCAGGGTTGAGCTTGCCAGAAATCGCTTGGGCGCCAAGCATGCCACCGAAACGCCCTTCTTCTTCTGCGGTGGCTACACCCCAAACTGGTGTTTCGGTCACCACTTGGTTTTCATCCAGGGTCTGCATGACTTCTAGCGCAGCTAAAACGCCAAGTGAGCCGTCGAAAATACCGCCCGCAGGCACCGAATCAATGTGTGAGCCCATCAATACTGCTGGCTTATTGAGTTCCCCACGGCCGAAGAACACATTGCCCGCGCCGTCCATATAGGTTTCATAACCGGCTGCTTTGGCTTTTTCTTGCAGCCAGCGCCGGCTTTCCATATCGGCATCGCTATAACCCGGCCGATAGATGCCGCGATCTTCTTCGTTGTAGCCAATTTTGGAGAGTTCGATGAGGTTAGCTTTCAGACGTTCGCAATTAATCTGCATAGTACTCCTTGAAACTCGATGTTTGCTGTTTGCTAACAAAAGCTTAGTTACTGAGGGGGGATTGGGCAAGTGGGATGCGGTAGCGTTGAATGACCGACTCGTGGGTGGCGTCGGTGATTTCGGAGTGTAGTTTGCCGCCATTCGCGAGGATCATCGCCGCTGACGCTGGATTACTTTTCTCGCAGTGGATATGGACCTCGTGGATGCCTCTTTGCTGAGCTTGCTCAAGGGTCAGCTTTAGCAAGAGCGTGCCGAGGCCTTGCCCGCGGTGACTGGGGCGAATGCCTAAGCCGATGTGTCCACCTGCGCGTTCGATTTGCGGCGTTAGGTAATGTCGGAGGTTGCTGACGCCGATGAGTTCGTCATTATCGATTAGCCAATAGGTCGTGCTTGCGGCATATCCCTGCGGTAAGTCTTCGCCTTGGCGGAAGGCTTCAATGCGCGCCAGCATAGCGCCGAAGTTCTGATGGTCAAAATCCAGCGGAAACGGGTAGCGTTCTTCGTCACCTAGTTCCGTGATGTAGGCGCAATAGCTGGCTTGGTACTCCGCTGATGGCAGTATTAATTGCATAGAATAGATAAACATGGACGAAAAGGAGAGTTTAACCCGTAGTAGAACTACGGGCTACCACAATCCACGAATAGCGAAGCAAAAAAAAGCCCGGCGCGAAGGCCGGGCGAAAGGGTATAACAACCAGATCTCAGGGAAGTCGATGGGTAATCTACCGCACGACTATGACAAACATGTGACTGCAGCCGAATATTTTTTAAGCGATTCGGCGCGCTGTTGCTGCAGCGTTAAGTACCGCAGCCATTTTGATCGAGTTTTGAATCACTTGTGCAGAAATATCATGCTTCAGCAAGACGCCTACGTGTGAATCAATGCACATTCCACAGCCGTTTAGTGCAGAAACGGCAAGTGAGTACAACTCGAAATCTGCTTTATCAACACCAGGATTCGCCATGCCGTTCATGCGTAGGCCTGCTGGCATTTTACTGAACTGCTTATCGCTGCTCAGGTGTAAAAAACGATAATAAACGTTGTTCATCGCCATCAAGGTCGCGGCAAGTTTTGCTGCACCAACAACGTTTTCTTCAATTTTGCCTTCGGCTTCGGCTGAAACTGCAGCCGTCAACGCGTCATCACCAATCGCATAGGCGAGTGATAAAGCGGTACCGTAAAATTGGGTTGGGGTCATGCCAGAGGTATCGACATTGCCGAAAATGCTCGACAAGTTCAATTTGGTGTCTTTACCGTGGTCGCCCAAGCCTTGTTTATAATCTGCAATGCTCATAAATTCCTCCGTAAAAAAAGTGCCGCCGAAGCGGCACTCAAAGTGACATCATCAAATGTGGGGGTAATGATGTCGCTTACAGGGTGTCGCCACCAACTGCGCGGTTACATGGGCACAGCTCGTCAGTTTGCAAACCGTCCAAGATACGCAGGATTTCAGCTGGGTTACGACCGACGTTCAGGTTGTTCACCGACACGTGTTGGATTACGCCGTGCGGATCAACTACGAAAGTTGCGCGCAATGCTACGTTCTCTGCTTTGTCACGTACGCCCAAGCCATCAACCAATGAACCATTGTCAGCGAATGAGTACTGGTTCAAGCTTTTCAGGTCTGGGTGCTCACGACGCCATGCCAGCTTAACGAATTCGTTATCGGTGCTGCCGCCCAATACCACTGCATCACGGTCAGCAAATTCTTCGTTCAATTTCGCGAACTCAACGATTTCAGTTGGGCAAACGAAAGTAAAATCTTTCGGATAGAAGAAAATGATTTTCCACTTGCCTGCAAAGCTGTCGTTGGTGATGGTTTCAAACGCGCTCTCGCCATTTTCTTCTGGCATATTGAAGCCAGGCTTCGCTGCTACAACTGAAAACTCTGGTAATTTATCGCCTACGGTTAACATATAGGTGTACTCCTTGATTAAGCGTTAAGTGTTAAATAAGAAATCGGGTGGCGTTTCGTGTTACGCCATCTCGGTACGGGGAGAATGATAGGGGGTAGGATGGATTTGTTAAAACGAATAAAACGGATTATAGTAATCGGAAAATATGATTGAACCTTGAGAACAGGTTCCGACATCGTGGGGGATTCGATGAGTAAGTTACCAAGCTTAAAAAACTTGAGCTATTTGCTGGCGCTGCATCAGCACCAAAACTTTAATCGGGCGGCACAAGCCTGTCACGTCAGCCAGTCAACACTCAGTAGCGGTATTCAAAACCTAGAAGAGCAATTGGGCTGCCAGCTGATTGAACGTGACCATAAATCCTTCTTGTTCACTGGCATGGGCGAAGAAGTCGTCAGACAAGCGCGTAAGATCCTTACCGAAACTGAAGAATTGCTACATTTTGCCCAAAGCCAAGGTAAAACCATGGAGGGACCGCTGCGCTTGGGCTGCATCCCCACCATTGCGCCGTTTTTGCTTGGTGAACTGAGTAAGTTTGTGCATCAGCATCATCCACAGCTGCACCTTAATATTCGTGAGGACACCACCGCCAACCTGCTGCAGTTACTCCGCAACGGTGAACTAGATGTGCTCATTCTTGCTTTACCGATGGATATTCAGGGTAATCAAAGTTATTTGCTCGGGCGCGACCCGTTCAAGCTGGTTATGCATAAGTCGCTTGCTGACAACTTGCAAGAACCGGTGGCCTATGATCAGTTACCCGACGAATCGATTTTTTTACTAGAGAAAGAGCATTGCTTAACTGGCCACGCTGTCGCGGCCTGTGAATTAGCCGACTCGAGTAAAATTAATCCGTTTACCGCAACCAGCTTACATAGCCTTGTACAAATGGCTGACGCCGGACTCGGCGCAACCTTTATCCCGCAGATGGCCATTGACCGCGGCATTCTGAATGGCACTGACCTTGTTGCCTTACAACCTAAAGGACAACAAGCGGCTCGCGATATTGGTTTAATTTACCGTTCAACGACAAACCGCCGACAAACATTTCGCAAGCTTGCTGAAATCATTGCCGACTTGTTGCCTGAACGCACTTTGCAGTAATTCGGTCGCATTGCAGATAAAAAAAGCAATCCAAATCACGAATTTGACTATAGTAATGGGTACGCTACAGAACTTAAGGAGCACACAATGTTGCACAGCATGTTCAAACCCGCCGCTTTAGCCCTCGCTACTGCGAGCCTCGTCTTTGCCAGCAGCGCCAGCGCTGAAACTGCGCAAACGGAACGTCATAAAGTTGAGGCGACCACTATCGCCGAAGGCTTAAGCTTTCCGTGGGGCATTGCCTTTTTGCCCAACGGTGATGAAGCCTTGGTTACTGAAAAGTCGGGCACGCTGCGCCGTGTCGGCATGAACGGCGTGATCAGTGACGCCATTACCGGTGTTCCTGATGTCGTTTATAAAAGCCAAGGCGGTCTACTCGACGTGGCTATCGACCCGAACTTTAATGACAACAACTATGTTTACTTAAGTTATTCCGAAGCCGACCCTGACGGTGGTGAAGGCAACAGCACAGCAGTTGCCCGCGGCAAGCTGATTGGCAATAATTTACAAGAGGTCGAAGTGATCTTCCGCGGTGCCCCGAAATATAAAAGCGGCGCGCATTTCGGCTCACGTTTGGTGTTCTCACCAGACGGCTACCTGTTCATCACCTTAGGCGATCGCTATTCCGCCATGGATGATGCCCAAACGCTAGATAACCATCACGGTAAAGTGGTGCGCATTTGGCCAAATGGCACGGTCCCCGAAGATAACCCGTTTGTCGGTAAAGACGACGCCCTTGATGAAATTTGGTCTTATGGCCACCGCAACGTACAAGGTGCAGCCATTCACCCTGATAGCGGTGAATTGTGGACCGTAGAGCACGGTCCGAAAGGTGGTGACGAGATCAATATTCCACAAGCTGGCGAGAATTATGGTTGGCCGATCGCCACCTATGGTGTGGACTATGATGGCAGCATCATCAGCGACCAAACTCATGCTGAAGGCACGGTACAACCACACTATTACTGGTTGCCATCAATTGCGACCTCGAACATGATCTTCTACACCGGTGATGAGTTCCCAGCTTGGCAGGGTGATGCGCTTGTTGCGGCATTGAAAACCATGAAGGTGGCGCGTCTTGATCTTGAAGGCAACCGCGTGATGCACGAAGAATCACTGTTCGAAGACCTGATCAAACAGCGTATTCGTGATATTGAGCAAGGTCCTGACGGGGCCATCTACCTTGTCACCGACGACCGTAACGGTAAACTCATTCGTATTAGCAACGCTGACGAGTAAACTATGCACTTTCCATCGAAGTTAGCGCTGGCTGTAGCCAGCGCTAGTATGGTTTTTCTGCCTGTAGGTATTCGCGCAAGCTTCGCCCAAGAAGCTGACAATGCACCGATCGAACGCATCGAAATTACTGCCAATCAACGTTCTTCCACGCAGACGACGCCTGCCGCCGTCACCAACTTAGCCACTGACCAGCAACTTCCCGGTTTGCGAATTGACGCTGCCGAGCTGCTTGGCGGTATCGCTGGCGTACAAAGTGACTCGCGCGCCAATTATGCGCAAGATACACGTATTACCTTACGCGGTTTCGGTGCGCGTTCAGCTTTTGGCGTACGGGGCGTGTTGTTGCAACTTGATGGCGTACCGTTAAGCATGCCTGATGGGCAAGCGCAGACCTCCAGTATTCTGTTAGATGAGCCTGATAACGTCCAAGTTATCCGTGGTCCATTAGCTGCCTTATATGGCAATGCCGCTGGCGGTGTCATTGATTGGCGTAGTGCTACACCGCGGACTACCGCGACGCAAATTGATCTGATGGCAGGCGGCAATGACACCCAACGGCTTTTTATCCAACAAGACCTAGTACAAACGGACAGCGCTTTGCGTTTTGCCGCAGCGACGTTTAGTACCGACGGCCCGCGTCCGCACAATAGTGCGGAGCGCCACCAAGTGGCGGCCCGCTGGTACCAGCAGCTGAACGACACCACTCGCCTCGTCGTGCGTCTCGATAATAACAACGCGCCACACCTTCAGGACCCAAGTTCACTTACGCCAGATGCATGGCGCGCTGACCCTACGCAAACGGTCGAACGAGCCTTCACCTTTAACACCCGCAAAAGTATTCATCACCAACAAGCTTCGGTGAGTATTGAGCATGACACAGCCGAGCGTTCAGCAACGGCTACTTTCTGGCGCGGCTGGCGTGATGTCGAACAGTATTTACCTTTTCCTGGCAGCGATCTGAACGGCGATGGCGCAGTCATCGATCTACGTCGCGACTTTATTGGTATGAATGCCAATTACCAATGGCGGCCTTTACGTCTGCCAGAGTGGCAGTTTAGTAGTGGCCTACAAATTGCCGAACAGAATGACCGTCGGTTTGGTTACGTTAATGATTTTGGCGAGCGCGGCGAAATACGTCGTAATGATGACGGCGTAGTGCGCACCAAGTCGGTGTATGGCTTAGCTGAATGGCAGGTAGCACCCGCTTGGAAACTGTTAAGCGGAGTGCGTTACAACGACACTGAGTTTGCCGTCGATGACTTTTATGTTATCCCAGAAAATCCTGATGATAGCGGTGCCGCAGACACGCAAGAAACCAGTTGGATGGTCGGTTTTAATTACGCGCTTAATGACGCACTCTCATTTTATGTGAGTCGCGGTGCTGGCTTTGAAACGCCCACCTTGACCGAGCTTGCGTACCGCAACGACGGTACTGGCTTGAATACCGAACTCGGTCCAGCCAATAACTTACAGTGGGAAGCTGGACTGAAATGGCAAACGAATACCGCACAAGCGCGGGTAATCTGGTTTGATATTCAAACCAGCAATGAAATCGTCGTCGATCAAAACAACGATGGCCGTACCACCTATGTGAATGCCGAAAACACCTCACGGGAAGGTGTTGAAGTTGAGCTGCAAGCGCAATTAGCTGAGCGTTGGAGCACGCGAGCCAGTGCCACCTACCTTGATGCAACCTACAGTAATGGCGCCCGCCTGCCCGGCATTGCGCGCCAGCAAGCCTATTGGCAAGTGGCGTGGCAACCTAACGAACGTCAACGCCTACAGCTTGTCGGCGACTATCGCGGTGAGGTTACTGCCAACGATGCCAATAGCGTCTTTGCACCGAGCCATACGCTGTGGCATTTGGCTTATCAGCACAGTTGGCGGCATAACAACATGCAGCTGCAACCTTGGCTAAAACTGCATAACCTAACCGACCGAGATTATGTTGGTTCGGTGGTGGTCAATCAGGGTAGCGGTCGCACATTCGAGCCTGGCATAGGTCGCGAAGTACAGGCCGGACTGCGCATCAACTATCTTTGGTAGTGTCGTCGGCGAGCCATCGGTAGAGGGTTCGCCGCGTGATCCCCAATATTTTAGCTGCACTTTGCTTATTGCCGTTAGTGGCTTGCAAAACTTCTTGCACATAGCGTTCCTGCACTTCTTGCAGACTTGGCCAAGCCTCCACAGCACCGCTGGTTGAAGCAACAACGCCCATTGGAGTATTGCCATGCTCTCGCATCCGCTCAGGAAAGTGCTCCGGCTCGATTCGCTCACCATCACAAAAGGTGTAGGCGCGTTCAATCGCATTTTGCAGCTCCCTGACGTTCCCCGGAAAAGAATACGTTTGCAATAAGGCTTGTGCTGCATTAGAAAACCCAACTACATGCTTATCTTGCTGTTGCTGTAGCTGCTCAAAAAAGTGCTGGGCAAGGACTAAGCGATCATTGCCACGCTCGCGTAACGGCGGAACTTCGATACGAAATGTCTCAAGGCGATAAAATAGGTCAGCTCGAAAGGCGTTCTCATTGACCCGTTCTTCAAGGTTTTGGTGCGTCGCTGCGATGATGCGCACGTCGACCTGCTCTTCACGATCACTACCCACCGCTCGTAAAGTTCCTTCTTGTAGCACCCGCAACAATTTCGCCTGCAACGGCAGCGGCATTTCACCAATCTCGTCGAGCAATAACGTTCCGCCGTCAGCTTCTTTTAGTAACCCTGAACGCTCTCGCTGCGCACCTGTGAAGGCTCCGGCGGCATGGCCAAAGAATTCACTTTCCATCAATTCGGCCGGGATGCCAGCACAGTTTACGGCCAGAAACGGCTGTTCGGCGCGCGGACTCAACTGATGCAAAGCCTGCGCGACCAGTTCTTTACCGGTGCCACTTTCACCCTGAATCAACACCGCACCATCGGCTTGTGCGACCTGTTCAATGGTGTGGTACAGCTGCCGCATCACTCGGCTTTCCCCGACAATTCCCGCCGGACCTAGCACGGCACCACCGCGTGAACGGTAATGCGCTACTTCACGCTGCAACTGATGATAATCAAGAACCCGTGCGACACTCATCAATAGGTGTTCAAGGTCGAGCGGCTTGGTCAGAAAGTCATCTGCGCCCTGCTTCAAGGCGTCGACCGCCTGCGATACGGTGCCAAACGCAGTAATCAAGATGAATGCCGGCCGCTCGCTCTGGCGTTGCAACTCGGCAAGCAACTCCATTCCGGATGCTCCTGGCAAGCGAATATCACTAATCACGAGTTGTGCAGTATCACGCCGTTCACTTTGCAGAAACAGTTCGGCACTTTCATAAGCCTGCACCTGATAGCCTTCGGCTTCGAGTTCTTCATGAAGGAGCTCGCGTAAACCGGGGTCGTCTTCCACAACTGCAATATGTGCTTTTATCATCGCTCCCCCTGCTAGCCGGCCTGCGTAAATATGAGCCGCGCTTCACAACCACCAGCGGCACGGTTTCGCAACGTGAAACGTCCACCATGGGCATGGACGATATGTGCGACAATAGCTAAACCTAAGCCGGTGCCTTCACCAATAGGCTTGGTCGTCGAAAACGGTTCTATCAGCTGCTCCATGGTGGAATTCGTCGGTAGGCCTTCGCCATCATCAGTGATACTGATCACAATGGCGTCAGCGCTCTGTTCACAACTTACCCGCACTTCACTGTGGGCTGCTTGTGCGGCATTACGCAATACATTCACTAAGGCGAGCTCCATGCGTGCCGCATCACACTGTAATGTGATGGCAGGGTCAAT
Organism: Pseudidiomarina homiensis; assembly: GCF_003987225.1. Lineage (GTDB taxonomy): Bacteria > Pseudomonadota > Gammaproteobacteria > Enterobacterales > Alteromonadaceae > Pseudidiomarina > Pseudidiomarina homiensis. Next base: position 1,871,760 of record NZ_PIPX01000001.1, on the reverse strand, counting down.
CTCAGCAATGACAATCTGCGGTCCTTGCTCAGTTTGCTCATGTAAAATGGCTTGCTGTGCATTTGCTACCACATCACTTAGATGATGACGTTTGCGCGCACTTACTGGGGTACGACTGAAATCCAGCAACTGTTGCACAAGATCAGTAAGGCGCTCTACTTGGCCACGAATTGCCACCAATTGACGTTGACTATCCGCGTCAGCATGACGCTGCAATAAGCGCTTCGCGCGCCCAGCAATTACCGTTAATGGAGCACCCAATTCGTGCGCTACACCACGTGCGAGTTGACCAATCGCTGCCATCTTTTCATGTTCGCGTAAACGCTGGTCAAGCTCCTGTTGCTGCTGTCGTCGCGTTAAAAAATAACCAACGGTTAAAATCGTCAGCAAGGCTAAGGCCACCACACCCCACGCTAACCAAGCAATGTTTTCCAATTGCTTAAAACTACGATCAAAGTCTTCAGCACGACGGTTTAACTGCATAAAGCCAATAAGGCGTTCAGCTCGATCATGTACGGGAATAAATTGCGAATAGACATCTCGGCCTGCCACTTCACGATAACTGTCTTGCTGTTCGCCAGTAAGAATCAGCTGCTCGGCCAACACACTTTCAGACAAGTCGCGCTCGGTCACACCAGCTGACGCCACTAACTCGCCATTAGTGTCATAAACCGAAGCACCATAAACGCGACCAATCGCAAACACTGCATCAAGTTGTGCTTGGACACGAGCGATGTCGTTATTCATCAAGGCATCACTTATCGGTAGTCGGATAGCTCGCCCTAAAAGCTCAATATCATCCCGCAAACGTTCGTCTTGAAATTCACGAGCCTGTTCTAAAGCAATATTGATAGCCAACCCGGACAAGGCAAAAAGCGGAAGGACCAAGTAGAACAGGAACACCCGTTGCCAACGCGTCGCGATCTGCTGCAGTCGAAAACTGTATCTTTTTGTCACACGCACCTCAAAAATGTCACTGACAAAAGTATACACTCGTGCGTCTATTTTTTCACCTTCAAACCTAACTTATTGATTATCACGATGTAAAAAGTTGGCACGGGCATTGCTTAGTTATTAATGAACGTAAATTACGTGAACATAAACTATTGAACCGACAAAGGAGTTCAGACTATGAAACTACAAGTACCAACCGTTATCGCCGCAGCCGTTTTTGCCGCTTTTGCTACGACCGCTGCGACGGCAGCTCCCGTTGCTCAGCAAGCCGCTCAAGGTCAAGCAATGCAACAGCAGCAACCGCAAGTTGAGATCACTGATGCATTGTTAGAGAAGTTTGTTGTTGCCATGAGTGATGTACAAAAAGTGAGCCAAAAGTACTCTGACCAATTCCAAAATGCTGAGAATGCCGAAGAAGCGCAAGCGATTCAGCAGAAAGCGCAGGAAGAGATGTTGGCTGCTGTAAACGATGCTGGCTTGTCACCTGACGAGTACAACGCGGTGATTCAACGGGTTCAGCAAGATCCTGAATTGCAACAGCGTTTGCAAGAAATGACTGAATAAGTCGTTTTTATTTCGCGCAACACTTGCAGAAAAAAGAAAGCCAGCCTTGTGACGAGGCTGGCTTTTTTCTTGTTTACTCAAGCAAGGTCGTTACGAACTTAAACGTTGAATCAACTCCCGCGCAACTGCCTCTGAACTTGCTGGGTTCTGGCCGGTAATCAAATTACCATCGACCACCGCGAGAGGTGCCCAATCTTCAGTTTTTTGATAGTTGGCGCCCAGCTCAATGAGTTTATCTTCGAGTAAGAATGGCACAACTTCAGTTAACCCTACACCAGCCTCTTCGCTGTTGGTGAAGCCACTTACTTTCTTGCCTTTCACTAATGTCTGGCCTTGTTGATCTTTGGCGTTCACTAATACTGCAGGCGCATGACATACCGCAGCAACGGGTTTACCTTGGCGCCAGAACTTTTCAATCAGTTGCAAGGATACTTCGTTGTTTACCAAGTCCCACAAAGGACCGTGACCGCCAGGATAGAAGACCGCATCAAAATCGTCAGCGTTAACCTCATTGAGTTTCAATGTCGTCGCCAGTTGGTCCATCACCGCTTCATCTTCAAATAAACGCACGGTCGCTGGCGTTTGCGCATCTTCTTGCTGACTATTCGGATCGATAGGAGGCTGACCGCCCAACGGTGACGCCAAAGTGATCTCAGCACCAGCATCTTTAAATGCATAAAAAGGGGCCGCAAACTCCTCTGCCCAGAAGCCGGTTTTGTGCCCGCTGTCTCCGAGTTTATCGTGCGAGGTCAGAACCATTAAAATTTTCATGGGCTTACTCCTGTATTTTTGCGAGTGTATCTAGTTAAATGGGGTTTCTTATTACGATTTCAAGCAAGGATCTGATCACATGAGCATTGCCTGGGTAGCCCCCGAACCGAGTTACCGCTCTTACTTACAAGTGCGTTCATTACTGTCGATGCTCATCTTGGCTGGTATGGTTGCTGGCGCCTTTTTTACTGGCATTTACCCAGCTGATGTATTCCCGCTTTGGTGGGCAGGAGCGATATGGGCCGTGCTCACTTTGTTCTTCAGCGTATTCTTTGCCTCGCGACGTTTCCTCTTCACCGCTTATGCGCGCAGCCCTGAAGGTATGCACTTGAAACGCGGCGCGCTGTTTCGCAAAATCCGCGCGGTACCTTTGAATCGCATCCAGCATGTTGAATTCAAGCAATCGTTTTTAGAGCGACTGTTCGGCATTGCTCGCCTGGCCATGTATACCGCGGGTAGCGGTGGCGCAGATTTGACCATTCCGGGTTTGGCTCCCGAATATGCGTTGCAACTCAAAACCGAGTTGTTGACCACCATCGCTAACGAACCTGAGCAGGAAGAAAGCAACAATGAGTGAACTTGCTTGGCAACGCACGCCGCTGATCACCATTGCATTCTTTTTACTCAAACAGCTTAAACAGTTCGTCACCAATATTTCGAACTTGATTCCGGTATTGGCGGCCGTTTTTGTTGCGGGTAAGAATGCTGTTTGGCTCCCGTTTGCTCTTGCTGGCGGCTACCTTGTTTTCACTATAATCAATGCGGTTTTACAACAACGGTTCTTTTTGTATGCGATTGCCGATGACGCAGTCCATATTCGATCAGGCTTGTTCAACCGCCAGCATTTAACGCTGAAGTACGAGCGAATTCAGCAGGCTGAAATCCATGAAGCATGGTACTTTCGTCCCTTTAAACTGACCATCTTAAGTGTTGATAGCGCCGGCTCCGCAGGCAAGGAAGTCATGATCCCAGGGCTAACTATGCCACTGGCGCAAGAGCTTCGCCAACGTATGCTGGAAGCCCAAGATGCTCCCCAAAGCACAAACACTGCAAGCAGCACTACTGCGCCATATGACGAAGCCGACGTTGAACAACATTTTCCGGTGAGTGAAATCATTCGTGCGGGGATTATTGACAATAAACTCTTCGTGTTACTCGCGGTTTTGATTTACCCCATTAGCCAATTAGACTTACTCGAAGACTACGTCGTGCCATGGGTGCAAGCAAATGTCTCTTGGCTTAATGACGACAATGCCTGGCTACTCGTCAGTGGAGCGGTCGTCGCTGGCTTAGCGGTATTGTTTTTGCTGGCGATTATCGTCAGCTTGATTACCTATCATGATCTAAAGCTCAGCATTCGTGGCGAGCGGTTTCAGGCGAAATCCGGAGCGCTGTCCATCCGTACCCTAAGTTTCCGCTATCCCAAGTTGCAAGCAGTGTATTTGCGCCGTAATTTACGTGCTCGCTTGTTAAAGCGTAGTGTCGTTCGGGTAAGCCAATTACAACCGCGACAAGCACAAGGCGGTGCACAACAAGGCGGGCAACAGTTTATTTTGCCAGTGGTTGACGCTGACTTTTTAGCGCGCTTTCGCCTTCTGCTGCGCCTACCCGACAGCGCCCAAGTAAATTGGCAACGCCTGTCCAACTTGGCCTTACTCGGGCCCAGCGTGTGGCTGGGGGTGCTTGCACCGGTCGCCGCCGGAGTGCTCTTTTTCGCCCTAGAAAGCGGGGTTCTAGGGTTAGTGCTAACAGCGCTCGGTTGGTTACTGTTACAAACGCTGGTGGTTTTGCGCTGGCGCAACTATGGCTATAGTTTTGTCACCAGTGACACACAACCAAAAGAACAGTGGTTCGTGGTGCGCCGCGGTATTTTTAGCCGTAATGAAAACTGGTACCCGCGCCACAAAGTACAACAAATCGATGTTGAACAGGGCCCGTGGCTACGTTTGCTTGGTTTTTCGCATCTCGTACTTCATACCGCTGCCGGTTCTGAGTCCATTGAGTTCTTAGCCCGCGACGAAGCGCTTCGACTGCAAGAAGAATGGACACAAGAAATTGCCCGCAACCACCGACGCTGGATGTAGTAGACACAGTTTGTAACGCTTCACACTCGCCAATTGGTCATTTTTTTGCCAATCTAAAAGAGGTGAATGTTTAGCAACAGACCCAAACAGAGGAAATACATCATGTACAGTGATGACGATTTACGCTCCGCCGTTGCTGCGGGCGTGATTAGCGACAAGGACGCCAACGCTCTACGTGATTACGTAGAACGCCAACGCGCCACACATTTTCAAGACGAAGAACATTTTCGTTTAGTTAGCGGTTTCAACGATATTTTTGTAGTCATTGCTGCAGTGTTAGCGCTTGCCGCTTTATGGACGTTGGGTAATCTTGTCGCACCATGGTTAGGCGGCGGTGCCGTTGCTATCGCTAGTTGGCTTCTCGCTGAATACTTCACCCGCAAACGACGGATGGCACTACCTTCGATCGTTTTATTATTTGCCTGTCTTGCCGGTGTTTTTGCTGGGGTCTTCATTAGTTTGATGGACATCTGGCAGGAGTCTCCTGTGGTGCCCTTGTTAGCCTTCTTACCCACCACGATCGTCGCTTGTGCTCACTGGTTTCGTTTTCGTGTGCCCATTACGCTCGCTGCAGGTGCGGCGACCACCGTAGGCTTGATCGTTTCGTTATTAGCTTGGGCTTTTGCCTTTTCTGACGAGTTACTCAAAGTCATTTTGTTTGTCGCGGGACTCGCAGTGTTTTCGTTAGCCTTGTACTGGGACCGTAGTGACTTGGAACGCCAAACTCGCCGAGCTGATGTGGCTTTTTGGTTGCACTTACTTGCCGCGCCACTCCTCGTCCATCCGATTTTCGTCACCCTTGCCGGCAACGATATGAATGTCGGTTTAGCGCAAGCCTTGCTGACTATTTTGGTTTATTTGGTGCTAGCGGGCGTATCCTTGGTCATTGATCGCCGCGCCCTGATGGTATCGGCATTGTCGTACGTCATTTATGTCTTCAGTGCACTGCTCAACAGCTATGGCCTCGTCTCAGTGAGTACGGCATTAATTGGCTTAGTGGTCGGCAGCGGACTGTTATTACTTGCCGTGTTTTGGCATCCATTACGCAGTTCATTGGTGAAAGCGTTGCCGCAACGTCTATCGACAAGCGTACCGGCTATTCGTTAAACGTCAGAAATCGCCAACGACTGCTTAAAGCGCTCCACCCAATGCGTTGCGGGTTGCGGGCGCCCATATAAGAAACCTTGGAATTTTCGACAGCCTAGTTGACGCAACGCATCAGCTTGGCTGTCAGTTTCAACGCCTTCCGCGACCACTTCTAAGCCTAAACTTTCACCCAAACCAACAATAGTTTCGACAATCACCGCATCATTCACATCGGTCAGTACATCGCGTACAAACGATTGATCGATCTTCAACTGGTAGATAGGTAGACGCTTCAAATACGCCAATGACGCATAGCCGGTACCAAAGTCATCGAGCGAAAAGCGCACGCCTAAGCGACCTAGTTTCGACATCCGCTCAATTGTCAGCTCGACATTGTCAATCAACATATTTTCGGTGATCTCAAGCTCCAAACGGCCGGCAGGAACCTGATAACGCTGTAAGCAAGATGCCACGTAGTCGACAAATGCCGCTTGCCGAAACTGTTTGGGGCTAATATTGATAGCTAATTGTAAGTCACACAGCTTGGTATCATTTGCCCACTGTTGCAACAGCACACAGGCTTGTTCAATCACCCAGTTCCCTAGCGGAACAATCAAGCCACTGCTTTCAGCTACCGGTATAAACTCACTAGGCGGCACTTGACCGAACTCTTCATCTTGCCAGCGCAGCAACAGTTCACCGCCCGTCACGCTGCCTTCATTATTCACCTGGGGCTGTAAATAAAGCTCCAATTGACGCTCGTCGATGGCGCGCCGCAATGCCGTCTCCAAATGCAGTCGCCGATTAATTGACTGCTGCATTTCCGGATTGAATAATCGAATGGAGCCCGTACCTAAACGCTTCGCTTCACTTAATGCGAGATCAGCATTCTTTATGGTTTCAGCGGCACCACCATTGCTATCAGAGAACATACTTATGCCGATACAGGCCGCCGTGGTGTGGCTACGTACCCCTAAATCTATTGGTTCTTGGATTGCTTCCACCAATTCATTTGCCAAACGCCGGGCAGTTAGAATCGCTTCATTGCGGTCCGGGCCCAAGTCTTCGAGCACGACCACGAAGTCATCGGATCCCAAGCGCGCCGCAAAATCGGTATCTTCAATACTTCGCTCTAGGCGTTCAGCAACAGCTCGCAGCAGCCGGTCTCCAACAGGGTGACCCATGCTGTCATTGACCAGCGTAAAGTCGATCAAATCGACCGCTAACACTGCACCTTCGAAACCGGTTCGACGGTAACTCGCCAAGGCATGATCCAATTGCTGAATAAGTAACTTACGATTCGCTAAACCCGTAATACCATCGTAATATGCCAGTTGATTAAGCTGTTCTTGAATACGTACATGCTCGGTAATGTCGGTCGAAATACCGCAGAGCGCATAAATGTTTTCGTTGGCGTCCCGCAGTGGGATCTTCACCGACAAAAACTGCCGAGTATCACCTTCACGGGTCGTGTTGTGTTCCTCATCGACTAGCCGCTCACCATACTCGATAACTCTTAAGTCATTGTCACGTAGGTATTCTGCGGTAACCTCGTCGAACAGATCGAAGTCTGACTTGCCGATAATCGATTCTTCCGTTTCGCCCAGCAGTTCGCAAACGCGCTTGTTGGCGTAACGGTACTTTAACTGGGCGTCCTTTACGAAAATGTAGGCTTCGACCGAGTTTAAAATCACATTAGAGCGTTGCTCGGTTTCAAGTAATGCACGCGACTTGCGGACCACTTGATGGCGTAGAAACGCAACCACCAGAATTGCGAAAGCGAGTAACCCTACTAGTCCAGGGAGCAACCATGGTGCGAGAGGAGACACTTCAGCAGGGGCATAGACACCCCACTTTTGCATCATCGTGTGATAAGGCGAATTGGTATCAGCACGCCACGTTGCCAACCAACGGTCGACGCTATTTAACACCGGCCGCAGCTCAGCCTTCGGCGCAGTGGCGAAGAATAAACGGCTTGGCTGAAACATCACCGGCGTTGCTTTCATACCAAGTTCACGCGCACGCTGATCACCATACAGATGATTCACCGCGACAAGATCAACACGGTCCGCCAGCACCGCGGCAAATCCTTCATCGAACGAACCGACCGGAACAAACCGTACATTAATACCAAAATTACGTACTAAGTTCTGCAAGTATTGGCTTTGTACTGAGTCACGTAATACCGCAACTCGCATGCCATCCAGTTCTATTAAACTGGTAACCGTTCCGCTGGACTGGGCATAGAGTTGCGACCAACTGTGTAGAACAGGAATTTCATGAAACAGGAAAGTTTCGTCACGGATATCGGTAATCGCAACATCCGGCATAAGGTCGATCTCGCCCGCCGCCAGAAACTGCAAACATTGCGACCACGAACACGGAACAATCTCGATTTGCCAATCTTCACGATCAGCAATTTCATAGAGAATTTCGCCGAAAACGCCAGAAAGTTTTCCATCTTCGTCGATAGTTACCTTGGGTGGGTTTTCATAGGCACCGACACGAAGTACTTGCTGTGCTGCCACAGGCGACACAGCAAAAAAGGCGAAAGCGGCAAGTAAGAGTGGCGCTAGATAGGGCCGAACAACAAGCGGCATGAAGATTTTGTTTCCTCGATAGAAGTTACTTTTATCTATAGCAGATAAAGCTGCTTTCTGCCCAAGTATTACGTGCTTAGCGAGCGTATTTTCGCAACTGCCGAAGCGTTTTGTTAGACTGACTTTCTCCTTCGTCGCAGGTAAAGAGTCCGCCATGTCGCACAACACTATCGCTATTAATCAGCAGCAACAGCCTCTTGACCACCTCGAAAGCGTTTGGTTGTTTGGCTATGGTTCTTTGATTTACAAGGCCGACTTTCCCTATCTACAACGCCATCCTGCGGTTATTCACGGCTGGCAACGACGTTTCTGGCAAGGCTCCCATGATCATCGAGGTACGCCCGAAGCTCCGGGGCGTGTGGCAACCCTCATTGAAGTTCCCGAGGCACGATGTGCGGGAATGGCTTACGAAGTTACCCCTGACGTATTCGCCCACCTTGATCATCGTGAAAAGAATGGTTATCTACGTTTTTTCACGACCTTTGCATGGCTTGATGAACCCGCCACCGTAGAGGGCTTAGTGTACGTTGCAGGACCTGATAACGCGGCGTACTTAGGCCCAGCAAGCGAAGCTGAAATTGCCACACAGATTGCCAACTCGGCGGGGCCAAGTGGACCAAACAGTGAGTATTTGCTGAAACTTGCCGATGCTTTAAGAGCGTTGGGCGAACACGACGAACACGTGTTCACCATTGAAGCGGAATTAAAAAAGCTACTGCAGCAAGGTTAGGCTTTCTTCACAAACTCGGTTTTGAGTTTCATTGGGCCTATGCCATCGATTTTACAGTCGATATCATGGTCACCTTCGTCAGTAAGGCGAATGTTTTTGACTTTGGTACCGACTTTCACCACCAGCGATGAGCCTTTCACCTTTAAGTCCTTGATGACCGTGACGGTATCACCATCAACCAGTTCATTACCGTTGGCGTCACGATAAACCTTTTGTGCTGGTGCTGTCGGTTCGGTGGCGGACCATTCATGCGCGCACTCGGGGCAGACCAGCATTGGACCATCTTCGTAGGTATAAGGCGAATCGCACTTCGGACAGGCTGGCAGTTGGCTCACGTTGGGTTCCTTTTCGGTTTGGCGGAAATATAGATCATAATTTCGCCGACAATGACCGCTGTGCCATCTGCACGAAAACCCTTCACTTGCACGGGTAAGTCACCTTCACGCCAAGCATCGGCAGGGGTCTCTGCGATGATGCGAATATCACTGTCGGCTTTGGCCGTGTAGTTTACTGTCATTCCCTTGGGGATCCAACGTAAATGCTTAGGAATACTGGCTTCTGCTAAAGCTCCCATAGCCATTTCGAGGCCATTGCATAGCGCAATGGCATGTACAGTACCAATGTGATTTTCGACCGCCTTGCGCTTCTTAAAACACAACTCGCAGAAATTCGGCTGTAATTCCGTGATCAGCGGTTTAATACTGCGGAAATAAGGAGCTTTTCGCGCAAAAAACGCACTAAATAGCTGCCGTCCAAACGGATAACGCAAACACTTGTGGTAGAGCTTTAATAGATAATTTTCACTCATTACCTAAGCCTTAGATATTCAACAACAAAAAGCCAATGCCAATACGGTTTTGGCGGTGATTATAGTCAATTAACGTTTCGCCATAACCAGAGAAAAACTGAATATAAAAGCGCAGACCATCAGGCTTATTGCTGTTAACTGGATGGGTAAAGTCCAGCTGCCATGAACCGCGATCCCACGACAGTTCGCGCGTGATTCGGGTCACGCTGTAGGTACTCAGGTCATTGCGCCAAGAAAAACGGTTTTCAAAGTTACCGCGAAAGCGAATCAAATCCGGGTTATCGTCATCATCACCGGTTTCGTTGACACGCTGCTTATAGGTGGTTTCCCATAACAAGTCCCCCCATTGCACCGCGCCGCCAAAGTGAAAGTAGTTCCAACTACGCGAGTCAGGCTTCGTTTGACCATTGGACTCATGCGCAAAGCCCACTTTGGCAAAGCGCACTCTAGCCGGACCAGGAATAAAATCTAAATCATCAGACCAGGGTACAATGTAAAAAACATCGGGATTGTAATTGGTACTCCGAAACGGCGATGACTCATCGCCATTCCAAGCTTGCCATAACGACGTCTGCGTGTACGAAACCCACAAGTCAGCGTTCGGCAACAGCAAGTTTTCGAATAACTTGGTTCGCAACGAGATCTGTAGCTTCACCTCGTTCGGTTTGTAGCTATTAAGCGTCTCTGAAGATGGCCCTCGCGAGGGTGATTCCGGCTGCGTGTTAATCTCCGAACTATGGTGGATTGGCAAGATAAAGTTCGGTTCATAGGTGCGTAGCTGAAAAATCCCACGCTTATGCTCTTCATCAAGCTCCCACAAACGACTGACTAAGTCTTCGGTATCAAACTCTTGCCAACTTAAACCTTTGCTTTGTTGTGGTTCTTCGTTTGCCGCATCATCAGCAACAGCCGACGTACTCATCAAACCAACCCCAAGCACTAGCGCACTCACCCATAACCGCATGGTTTGCTTTCCTTCTTCGCCGAAATTAGTCCGTCACTCGATAACGTTCGATAAGTTCCGCACCACAAAGTTTGGCCGGAGTGTAATAACCACCCTCAGGGTTATGTTCAAGTAACCACAATGTCACATCAACCGCACCACGACTGGTTAGCTTATAGCCATTCATTACCTTTTCTCGCTTACTGATCACTTTGCCCTCAGCATTGGTGGCTTCACCCCATACAAAAGTATGAGCTTGTTCAAGCTGCTTTTCGCTGGGCCCAGCGGGTTGTTGCTCGATCTTTTTCTCGAGCCAGTTCTTCATCCACTCGAAACGTAACAGCCAACGGAAGTAATTCATGCGTTTTAAGCGTTTCACCAGATTAGGCGAGGCCGGAATATACACTTCGATCGAGCCGATGCCGGTGGTGTAATAAGCCGTTGAAACATCTCCCCAAGGAATCGTCATGGCCAGCTTTTCACCGTTACCAAAATCGATTTTGCGCGTCTTATACGCTAGTGGCACCGTTTCGATCTTACCGTTACGCCGTACAGCGCCGCCTTCACCTAGTCTTCGGACGCTGGTTTTTGCCGTACCGCGACTCATGCGTGATGCTGAATCGAAACCCAGCGTCAGCGCTGTAGCATCGGGCATCTCGGCCTTCAATTGCGCGGCAACACAGTCAGTGGGAATCACATCGAAGCCAACACCAGGGCAGAGCACCACATTCGCTCGCTTTGCCTCATCATGTTTACTATGTGCCAACTCGAATACAGCTAACTCTCCAGTGATATCTAAATAATGCGTGCGCGTCGCGATGCAAGCATCCATCATCGGCGCAGCAGTCACGTCAAATGGCCCTGCACAATGCACGACCACCTGTTGCTCAGCCAAGGCTTGGCGCAAAGCAACAGGGTCTTCAAGATTCACGACTTGATAAGGCAAGTCGAGCTTGTCGGCAACAGCTTTTAACTTTTGTTCATTGCGTCCGGCAAGTAACGGCGTTTGCCCACATTCTTTAGCGTATGCGGCCACCAACTCTCCGGTGTAGCCGTAAGCTCCGTAGATCATCCACGACATGTTGTTCTCCTGATTTGTGTTTCGCTGTTACTTTTCGTTACGTACTTTATTAACGTATGACTCAGCATTTTTTTGCCGCGCGGCTTTCGCTACTTCTTTCGGAACGATCGTCTGGCCAATCGGCAACAAGGCGATCATGGCTAGCTTCAAATGTTGGATTCCAAACGGAATACCAATAATGATAATAAACATTCCTAGTGCAGCGACTAAATGACCAAGCGCCAGCCACCAACCAAAGAAAATAAGCCACAGGATATTGCCGATGGAACCAAAAATACCGGTACCAATATCCGTTCTTTGAGTGAGTTCGCGCCGGCTCATCGCCTCATAACCGAACGGTAAAAATGCAAACCGACCGATCACAAAACAAGCTTTACCCCATGGAATACCGATAATCGAGATAAAAGCGATTAATCCGGCCAGCCACCAGCCAAGGCCCATGACAAACCCACCAAATATCAACCAAAGTATATTACCGAGAAGCGCCATTCGTTACCTCGTTATTTTAATAACTTTAACCACTTTACTTTCGCACAGTCCCAGCGTAACGCAAATTCGGGGTAAATAATCTCGCAAAATTGTAAATACGAGCTACATTTAACAACGGAAGTTAACTAAAAACAGGGGGTTATTAGATGAAAAAAATGAATCGTTTAGCTTTATTGGCGTTATTTTCGAGTTTGACCCTAGCGGCGTGTAGCCAAGCCGAGCAAGAGTCGGCAGAGAATCAAACCGAACAAGCAATGGAGCAAACCGAAGCAGCAGCAAATGAAGCCGCTCAAGAAACCGAGGAAGCTGCTGAAGAAGGCGCTGATGCCGCCGGTGATGCTTGGGATGAAACCAAAGATGCTGCTGGTGATGCTTGGGACGAAACCAAGGATACAGCTGGTGATGCATGGGACGAAACCAAAGAAGCTGCCGGTGAAGCGGGCGACTTTTTAAGCGATGCTGCCATTACCGGCCGCGTCAAAGCTGCACTGGTTGAAGCGGACCAGATCGAAGCCATGAACATCAATGTGGAAACCATCGATGGTAACGTGGTTCTAAGTGGCATTGTTGCAAGCGCAGACATTGCGGATCTTGCGGCGCAAATCGCTGAAGGTATTGAAGGCGTGCAATCCGTTGAAAACGATATCGAAGTACAAAACTAAGTGCATCGATACAAAACTAACGGCAATTGATTGATCTAAAAAGTCCGTATTCGGTTATGCTGAATACGGACTTTTTTTATGGAGGTTGATCAATGAGTGATGCTATCTACCACCCCCCGAAAGTATGGACATGGGACCAAGAAAGCGGCGGCAAGTTTGCGAAAATAAACCGTCCAATCGCTGGTGCAACGCACGACAAAGAATTGCCGGTTGGTGAGCACATGCTGCAACTCTACTCACTCGCCACGCCAAATGGTGTTAAAGTCACCATTTTGCTAGAGGAGCTCTTAGAATCAGGTATCACCGACGCAGAATATGACGCTTTTTTGATTGATATTAGCGAAGGTGAGCAATTCAGCAGTGGCTTTGTCGAGCTCAACCCGAACTCCAAAATTCCAGCACTATTAGACCGCAGCACACAACCGCCGACGCGAGTGTTCGAGTCAGGTTCAATCTTGCTTTACCTTGCTGAGAAATTTGGTGCGTTTTTGCCCACCACCCCTGCACAACGCACCGAAACCTTGAATTGGTTATTTTGGCAAATGGGTGCGGCACCCTTTTTAGGCGGTGGTTTCGGTCACTTCTATGCTTATGCACCAGACAAATACGAATACCCTATCAACCGTTACACCATGGAAGTGAAGCGACAGTTTGATGTCCTGAATCGTCAACTCGCTGCGAACCGCTATATTGCCGGAGACACCTACACCATTGCCGATATGGCTATCTGGCCGTGGTACGGTGCGGTGGTGAACAACGAAGCCTATGATGCGGCCGAGTTTTTGCAGGTCCAAGAATACGAGCATGTGTTGCGCTGGGTTAAAGAAATTGGCGAGCGGCCTGCGGTGAAACGTGGCCGCATGGTTAACCGCGCATGGGGTGACGAGAATGAACAAGTTCGGGAACGTCACAGCGCCGCCGATTTTGCGGGAAAGAATTGTTAAACTTTGTTGAATTTGTAGACAAATCTTAGGGTAGCGCCTATTTGTTAAGAGTAACTTCCATGAGGCGCTGCCAGTGAACATCGGTAATTATCTATTTCGTAAATACACCCAGCCACAACGGCTGCTCCTTATTGTCGTGCTGATGTCGGCGGTCGCCGGTGTGACCGCCCTCGTCTGGATTACCGGCGGGATAAAGTACGTTTACTCCCATTCCATGTACATTCCTATCGCCATCGCCGGCATTATTTTCGGTTATAAAGGCGGTATTATTATTGGTTTGATCGGTGGTATAGCCCTTGGCCCTTGGATGCCAATTAATACTGAAACTATGGAGATGCAAGACACCATTAATTGGGTGTACCGCACTTTCTATTTTGTTGCTGTTGGCACGCTCGCTGGCTTATCGAGTGATACCAGTCGACGCTACATCGAGCGTCTAAAGCAATTAGCACGCCGTGACCCGGTAAGCAAATTACCGAACCGTAAAGCACTTTTAGAACGTCTACAGGATCTACGCGACAGCCATGAGCTTACCACCCAGAATTATTTTCTCGTCACCTGTAGTATCGACAATGGCATGGCGTTACGTTCAGCGTTTGGCTTTACCGTTATCGATGCGATTATTCAAAGCTACGCTAAAGCCCTACAAGCTATGTCGGCGCATCAACCCGAAGTGTTTCGTATTCACGCAGGCCAACTTGCCGCTTTATTCCCAAACATCGCCGCCAATGACACCGATGCAGTCATGAATGAATGCCTTTCGACGCTACGCGAGAATGCGAACTTCGAGAATCTCTCTGTTTATGTAAATCGTCACTTGGGTGGTGTCTTCCTCAATGACTTATCTATTGAACCAGCGACGTTGTTACAGCACGCCGAAATAGCGATCGCACGTGCCAACGACAAGATGATGGACTCTTTTATTTATACTCCAGAGGTTAGCGAAACGATTAGCAAGCACCTAGCGTTAATGGCGGAGGTGTCGGAAGGCATTGAGCGCGGTGATTTTCTTATGCATTATCAACCGAAACTTGAGCTCGCAAGCGGTAAAGTGTTTGGTGTTGAGGCACTGATACGCTGGCATCATCCTGAAAGGGGTTGGATTCGACCCGACGAATTTATTCCCAGCGCTGAACACAGCACGCTCATTCTCAAAATTAGTGAATTCGTTCTGCGTGAAGTCATTCAACAAACCAGCGCTTGGCAAAAACAGGGGGTTTACTTACAAGTCGCCATCAATGTTACCGGTCACGATTTACTGCAGCCAGGATTTTCACAGATGTTGTTTGATTTGTTGAGTGAATACGACGTCGATGGCAACTGGATTGAAATTGAGATCACCGAAGGCACGCTCATTGAGGATATTGATGATGTTGTCGCTGAATTGTTGAAGCTCGCGAAAGCCAAAATCACCGTATCCATTGATGACTTCGGTACTGGCTATTCATCGCTACAGTACTTGTACAAATTACCTATTTCATTACTCAAAATTGATCAAGTCTTCGTCAAGACGCTACCAGACGACGAGGGCGCCAGTCATATTTGCGCCGCAGCCGTCGTGCTGGCGCAAAAGATGGGCATTAAATCATTGGCTGAGGGGGTAGAAACCGAAGCCCACCTTAATTACCTGCGCGAGCTTGGTTGCGATTATGGGCAAGGCTATCTATTCTGTAAGCCCCTAGGAGCAGACGAATTCATCGATTGGTATCGGAGTCATCAAGATCATGAGCAACAACTGGGATGAGCGCTACAACACAGAGGAATACATCTACGGCACTGCTCCAAATGATTTTCTCCAAGAACATGCAACCGACCTGTTAGCTCCTCACGAGCAAGCTCATGTGTTATGTGTTGCTGACGGAGAAGGCCGCAATTCCGTTTACCTCACTGAATTAGGTGCGCACGTTTGCGCCATGGATATTTCTAGCGTTGCGCTTAAGAAAGCAGTCAAGCTTGCCGAGCAGCGTGGTGTCAGTATCCAAACCGAAGTCGTCGATCTTACTCAGGCAGAACTGCCGAAAGCTCATTACGATGGCATCGTGGCTATTTTCTGCCACTTACCAGGATCTGGCCGTGCCCACCTTTATGAACAAATTGCTGCGAGCCTAAAGCCCGGCGGTTTTTTCTTGCTGGAAGGCTACACAACTGCGCAAATTGGTCGCGGTACCGGTGGCCCTGACAACGCAGATTTAATGATTTCCAAAATCGAGCTCGAGCGCGCATTCAAAGGCTACACGATTCAGGTCAGCCAAGAGATCGAACGCGACATCCATGAGGGCGATCGCCACAATGGTCGTGGCGCAGTCTGTCAGTTTATCGCCCGCAAACCCCAGCAGCGTCAGCAAAGCTATCAATTCAGTGCCAATCGAGACAAAGCCTCCCATCGCATGCGCTATGTGGAAGGCTCAGCCGCCACTGACGGTGAATGCACCCTCTGCAAAGGACCACTCACTAGTGATGATTAAAGCTCGGTTTTGCTAAATAACGTGAAGCGGTCATAGGATCGCAGGTAAAACAACACAAAGCAGGCTGCCCACATCGGCCACGCAGCGAAGAACAGTAAGTTATTGAAGGCGTCGAAATAGGAAGGCATGGACGACAACGTTGAAACACCATGTAAGACAAAGATGAGTCCGTAGGTTAGGGTTTTCCAAAGTCCCAACACAAAGGCAACGCATAAGGCGATCTGTAGACCCCCGAGCACCGCTGCCAAGGTAGCTGATAAATCACCGATGCCGTAAAAATTCTCAAACACTGCGGCGGTGTGACTTGGATTCACAAACTTATCGAGCGCCCAAACAAACATAACGATGAAGACACCAAGGCGCAGAGCAAGTAAGCTCCACGCCAGTTTTTTCTGTAATTGTGTCGAATCTGTCATAGCGCCCTCACTTAAAGTCTTGAAATGCTTCATCCACCGGCGTTTCAGCCACATGGTTGGTATAGTTACTCATGGTTTTTTGCGCAATACCGAGTATTACCGCCAACACATGCTTGGGCTCGTAACCAGCCTCAGCAAAATCCTTAAATGCCTGCTGATCAACGTTGCCACGAGCATCCAGCATACGTTCGGTAAAGACCCTTAATGCCTGCAGCTTGTCATCGGCAAGCGCTTCACCTTGCTTAATGTTTGCTGTGATAGCGTCATCCGCACCCATTTGCTTCGCAATGGCTGTGTGGGCTGGCACGCAGTAATGGCAATCGTGGTAAACATTGATCGTTTGCCAAACCACGGTTAGCTCATTTTTGTTAAAACCCGCCTCTTGAAACAAGCTATCTAGCGTTTGATAGGCTTCCAGCAGCTGCGGTGAGCTTGCCATGACAGCGAACAAGTTGGGTACCATTCCCATACTATCTTGCGCTGATTGCAGACGTTCTTTACTGCCATCGGGAGCTGACTCAATCGAATGGAGCTTAAATTTTTGCATAGTTGACCTCCTTAAAGGTTTCGAATTGCGCAAAGCTTAGATAATGCTTCGCGTTATTTCGAGCGCCGAAAGGTGGTTCCGGTGATTTGGTAGGGTATTAAGGTGATTTAGTTACTTAACGCTGTTCGCGAAAAGCTTGTGCAGTGCAGCCTAAGTAGCGCTTAAAAAAACGGCCAAACGCTGTCACCGATTGATAACCGATAGCCCATGCGATCGACTCGACCGCTAATGTGCTGCTGCGCAATAAATATTTAGCGCGTTGTAAACGAATCGCATCCAAAAGCTTTTTCGGGCTTAGCGCGGTCGTCTTCACGCAACGTTCAGCAAACGCACTTACCGATAAATGAGCCTGTTCCGCCATTGCTTCCACGCTCCAGTCATGACCTGGGTTGGCAAGTATTGCGGCAACCACAGGAGCTAATGCACGGTCTTGCAACGCGGCGAAGAGTCCCGGGGAGTGATGCGTCGTCTGAATAACTTGACGTAACAACTGTACAGCTAAAATTTCGCTTAGCCGCTGTAATACCGTTCGATAGCCTGGTTTGCGTTGTTGGGTTTCGGTACGAACCATCTGTAACAGCTGCGCGAGTTGCTCAGTTTGTTGTCCAGCAGGCACGACCAACCATGGCGGCAACAGCTGAAACACCAATTGATTTGACTCACCTTGATCCTGCAACTCATAACAAACAATACCTTGCTGATCGTGTTCAGCAATGCAATGTTGCGCTAACTGTTGCAAATCCATATCGGTGGGCAGCGCATGTTGACTCAAAAAGTGCGAAACACCTTGGTTTACAAAGACCACATCACCAGCTTGCAGACGTTGTTTGGAGTGTTCATTGCCCGTCACACCAAACCAGCATTCACCTTGAGATAAAACATGAAAACCTACTTTTTCTGGTTGTTTGGCCTGAATTGACCAAGCACCACAAAGACCTGATTCAAAATGCAGTTCAGTCCCCAAGGCTACAGAACTTAGCAGTAGCTCAATGGATTCCGTCGTTTTAGTTGGTTGCTCAGGCGTTTCGGTCATTTACCTACTACTCTTAAATCGCTGATACTATGTACGATACTAATAAACTTATTCAGGCGTCTACGCGTAGTCTAAACCTATTCATCTGTTTTGGAGAGCTTTCGTTGAAACTATTACCCCTTTACGCCGCCTTATTTATCCCGTTAAGCGCAACAGCACAACAAGAGCAGCCTGATGAAGTCATTGAGGTGCGCGGTGAGCAACGAGAAATTGTGCTCCCGAGTGAACAAGAGGTAGAGGGCGTATTTGGTGCCAATGAACAACTGCAGGATATCCCTCGTTCAGCCACAGTGATCACCGAATCGCTTTTGCGCGAGGCAAACATCGACGATTTGCATGATATTGCCAAGTTTGCGCCTAACAGCCATGCTGCAGCTGGATTTGGTAACCCATCATTACCCAGTATGCGCGGCCAACTTGGCGAGCTCTTCACTGGCGGTATGCGCCGCCAAGCCGGTAATAATGGTTTAGGGATTCCGCTATCGCTCAACGCTTATGAAAGTATGGTCGTCGTGAAAGGCGCACCGCCAGTAATGCTGGGCACTACACAACGGGTCGGCGGCTTTGTGAACCTGTTACCGAAGCGCGCACGCACTGACACTTCACGTACCGAACTAAAGGCGCGTGTTGGTGAATGGGATCAGTACCGCTGGCAGGCCGATCACAACACCGTCATTGAAGAAGATCGTCAAGCCTTTCGCGCCAGCGTAGAAGTGATCGACGAAGGCAGTTTTTACGACTATACCCACCTGCGCAGCGACGACTTATTACTCGCCTATGAATGGACGCCATCCAACAGCACCCGTTGGTCGTTGAATTTTGAGTATTATGACGTCGATTGGACCGATAATGCGGGCATAAACCGGCCCACGCAGGATCTCATTGACGCCAACCTCTACATTACCGGTCAGGGACAGCAGCCAAACGGCTCTTATGTGCCAGGCGCTGGCGCAGTCATAAGCCCAACAGGTTTAGTTGCAATTGATCGGAGCACTGTGCTGACCGATCCATTAGATACCAACACCGCCGAAACCTATTTGCTGCATTCCGTTATTGAGCAGCAACTTAATAGTGATTGGTTATTGCTCAATCGTAGCTACTTTCAATACCTAGAGCGCGAAGGCATTAACCAAAACAGTTTTGTCGAAATTGTTGATGGTGCGCACACCTTTGAGCATCGCGTCGAGCTCCACTACGGTGAAAACACCAGCTTTGGGGCAAACCTTCGCTACAACGATGTGCTAGGTTACAGCCAGTTTACGACCGAAGCCGATAACCCTATTGATTTGACCGGCTCCCTCGACCAACGACGTATTCCATTAACGGCCGAACAGCAGGCACGCTTGGTGGAATTGCGCCCGAATTTATTTGTGTCACCCGGCGCCCAATACGATCTGAATAACGATGGCGTTGGCGATTTTAATCTTTCTGATACCACTGACTCGACCAGCTACCAATGGGGCTTGTTCGCGCAACAAAAGTGGGCGGTGACCAAGCAATTTCGCCTCACCTTGGGCCTGCGCGCCGATTACTATGACGTTGAAGCACGCGATCCTCTGGCGCCAGCGGGTGTGACCGCCAAACAAGACAGTTATAGCGATTGGCTCACCGCAGCGAGTTTTGCTGCGCAGTACAACTGGTCACCTGATCTTGTGGTTTATGCGACCGCTTATGATAGCGATTCCACCTCGAACTCCATGGCCGGCGGCAACGTCTTGAATGCGGCTGGGGTTATCGATTCGCAGAATTTTGCTACTGAAAATCGGCTCTACGAAGTTGGCGTCAAGTACGCCCCGAGTGGGGCGCGTTGGTACGCCGATGCGGTGTGGTTTGAGCAAACCCGCAGCCTGCGTAACCGTGATGGCTCCAATAGCGGCATCGCCAGCGAGGGCGTTGAATTGCAGTGGCATTATCGCCATGAGCAAGGTTACTGGGTAACGCTCGCCGCCAGCTATATCGATGCGTACTGGGACGATTCGGCCTCCTTTCAAGGCACCCGTCAAGTTGCCGATGCTTTCGATAACTCTCGTCCCGATATCATTGCAGGAACCGGTGTCGGCTCGCCGAGCTTTACCATCTTTCCAGCGTCTAATCAGCAACTGCAAGGCGTTCCCGAGGTACAGGCAAGCGCTGTTGCTGGCTGGCAAGTCTCAGACGCATGGTCGCTTGGCGGCGACTTAAGCTACACCAAGTCCTATCCGCTCGATTTTTTACAAACGGTGATGATTCGTGACCAACATCAGCTGAACCTGCACACGCAATATCGCTTTACCCCCCGATTGAGTGCGCGCTTAGACGTTATCAACGTGACCGATCAAGACAATTGGGCGCCGGTATTCGAGGGTGGTTACTTTGGCGCCACCTTGGCATTTCCTTCGCTACCTCGACATGCTCAGCTAAGCTTAAGCTATCGCTTTTAATAGGAATTTAAATGTCACTGAAGAAGTTACTCTTTATTGCAATCGTTGCTGCACTGGTCGCTAGTGTTTTTGTTTTCGACTTGACGCAATATCTAACACTAGAACAACTCAAGCAGCAGCGTGAGCAGCTGACCGACTTATTTACTAAGCAACCGCTACTTATGTTTGGTAGTTACTTTGCGTTGTACGTGCTTTGCACCGCGCTATCAATTCCGGGTGCCACTATTCTGACCCTCGGTGCTGGCGCGATTTTTGGTCTTGCTTGGGGGCTTTTGCTCGCCTCATTTGCGAGCTCTGTTGGCGCGCTTCTCGCCTTCCTTAGTGCCCGCTGGCTATTGCACGACTGGGTACAAGAACGCTTTAACCAACGCCTAAAAGCCGTCAATGAAGGCGTGCAACGTGACGGTGCTTTTTACTTACTCAGCTTACGTCTAGTACCGCTCTTTCCATTCTTTGTGATTAACCTAGTGATGGGGCTTACCAAGATCAAAACCTGGACCTACTACTGGGTCAGCCAAGTGGGCATGCTTTTAGCGACCGCCGTCTATGTTAACGCCGGTACACAGCTCGCTGAGGTTGAGAGTCTTGGCGATGTGTTGTCAGCCGACTTACTTGGTGCGCTGGTATTGCTTGGCTTAGTACCGCTGATGGCGAAACTCATTCTAACCTTACTGAAGAAGCGTCGAGTTTATCAAGGGTACACCAAGCCAGCTTCGTTTGATAATAACTTAATCGTTATTGGTGCAGGCTCTGCTGGGTTGGTAAGTGCTTACATTGCTGCTGCGGTGAAGGCCAAGGTCACGCTTATTGAGAAGAACGAAATGGGCGGCGATTGTCTAAATACCGGCTGCGTACCATCAAAAGCTTTATTGCATGTCGCTAAGTCTATTCGGCAGGCTCGGGCTGCGCAGCGGCTTGGTGTGCAGACCACGATTGAAAGTATCGACTTTGCGCGCGTGATGGATGAGGTGCAAAACGTTATTCAGCGTATCGCACCCCATGACTCCGTTGAACGCTATACCGAGCTCGGTGTCGACGTGATGAAGGGCGAGGCGACCCTTACCTCACCTTGGCACGTGAAGGTGCGTACCGCAGAGGGAGAGCAGACGATTTCTAGCCGCAGTATCATCATTGCGTCGGGCGCTCGGCCTCTGGTTCCGCCATTTGACGGGCTTGAGCAGGTAGATTACCTAACCTCGGATAACCTGTGGCAGTTGCGTAAACTGCCTGAACGTTTGTTGGTACTAGGTGGTGGCCCGATAGGTTGTGAGCTTGCGCAAGCGTTCCAGTTGCTAGGTAGCCAAGTAACTCTAGTTGAAATGGCCCCGCGGGTGCTGAGCAATGAAGACACTGACACCTGTGCTTTGCTGCAAAAACAGTTACGTGAAGATGGCGTGGATTTGCGTTTGAACCATCGTGCCGAGAAATTTGTGGTGGATGAAAGTGGTCAAGCAAAACTACTGACAGAACACGAAAACGAAACTGTGGAGCTCGCTTTTGACCGCGTCCTCATCGCCCTTGGTCGGCAAGCCAATACGCAAGGCTTTGGACTCGAAGAATTAGGTGTTCAAGTCGACAAAACCGTGCACGTGAATCAGCTGTTGCAAACCAACTTTCCCAATATTTATGCTTGTGGTGATGTGGCGGGACCCTATCAATTTACTCATGTTGCTTCACATCAGGCTTGGTATGCAGCCGTAAACGCTCTGTTTGACCCCTTTAAGACCTTCCGCGCAGACTATTCAGTTATCCCTTGGGTGACCTACACAACGCCTGAAATCGCCAATGTTGGGCTCACTGAACAAGCAGCAGAGCAACAAAATGTCAGCTACGAAGTTGTCGAATACGACATCAGCGACATGGATCGAGCCATTGCCGACCAACAAGATTATGGCCGTATCAAGGTTCTAACCGAGCCCGGTAAAGATAAAATTCTAGGCGTTAACATTGTCGGAGCGCAAGCAGGCGAGCTGCTGGCCGAATATGTCTTAGCGATGAAGCAAGGGATCGGTCTGAACAAGATTCTTGGCACTATTCACAGCTATCCAACCATGTCGGAAGCCAATAAATATGTGGCGGGGCAGTGGAAACAGGCACATAAGCCGGAGAAATTATTGAATTGGGTGACAAAGTTTCACCGCTGGCGCCGCGGTTAGGCATGTCACTCGATCACCTACTGGCGACCGTTTACGCAGTTGGTTGGGGGCGACCGTGCGACGTTATTCCGATTCTACAAGAACGGGTCAAAGCGCTACTGACTGATTAAGCTAAATCATAGTCTGCGTCCGCAATATCGCCGCGCCAAACCCATTCCCACTTACCATCTATTTGCCATCCTACTTCACCAAAAAACGGAATACGCATACCCTGAACTTCGCGATAATCGGCAAAACGGCCGCGCCATGGGCAGCGCTTGTAGCTTTTGCCAAAGCGGCCAAAGCGCGCTGGCGTGTAAATTTCTTGCACTGCACCGTTCTCGGCAAAGGTAAATTCCAGCTCCACGTGTACGCCGTGATCGTCAATACTGGCGATGGCTCGGTGGTCGTCTACTACACGCCATTGCACACCAGCTGCGGGCAATAAATTGGTTGGGCACCAAACACCTTCGGCTAAATACCTGTGTAGAGCACCTTCATTTAATTCTGGCTTATCGCGTTCAGCTGCGAGAGTTAACCACGAGAACAACTGCACCTTTCCAGAACCCACACCAGCAGCATAACTGTCTGTTACAGCCACACTAAATGGTCCCCAAACTGCGACTTTTGCCTGCCACTCGAACGCACCTCTGGTAAAGCGTTGCTTGGCTATAAAATGCAGCCATTTATCGCGCTTCATATCGGTACGTAAGACTCCAGTTTGCCGCAAGCGCGCTTCGTTCACTTGCCTTATTTGCGGCAAGGCATACGCAAAATAACGTTGCACCGGTGCGGGAAGTTCGTGTGTCATGACAATGCTTTCCTGTTAAAATAGCGCTCACAGTTACCTTAGCATTTATTTGGAAATAACCATGAGCAGTTGCTGCGGCATTGATAGCCAAGCACAAATTGACAGCGCCCAACGCAAGCTACTTTGGACCGTATTAATTCTGAATGCGGTGATGTTTTTCGTCGAGTTCATTGCTGGCTGGATAGGGCAATCGAGTGGCTTGATTGCTGACTCACTGGATATGCTGGCCGACGCCCTCGTTTATTCGGCAAGTCTTTATGCCGTTGGCAAAACCTTAAAACACAAAGCCAATGCAGCCTTGTTGAACGGCAGCTTACAACTCGTGCTGGCGACATTGGTCGTACTCGATGTGATTAAACGTTTTCTATTTGGCAGCGCGCCCAGCGCAGATGTTATGCTGTCAGTGGCACTTCTCGCTTTGGTGGTAAACGTGATCTGCTTTGCAATGCTCTATCGCTTCCGCAATGGCGACATCAATATCCGCGCAAGTTGGATCTGCTCCCGCAACGACATGCTTTTAAATACTGGTGTCATCTTCTCTGCGCTGCTGGTCAGTTCACAAAATGCCGCTTGGCCAGACTTACTTATTGCGCTCGTTATCGCCGCAATCGTTATCGTCTCAGCCATTGGGATTGTGCGCAACGCCCTGCAAGTACGCCGTGGCGAAGCTGACAAAATCGAAGACTGCTGCGGTTAGTCTGTAGCAGCTTCAGAAACGCACTTAGGTACAGTTTGCAGTGCATGCTGCCATGCGGCTGGGCCATCAAAGTCGGCAATCAAGCCGCCTTTCTCTTCAGGCATTGCACTAAAAGCTTCCATACCGTGCTTAATCATGTAATCAGGGTGGTATTGCGGCGCACCCAAACTTTGTAGCTGCCCGCACAGTTCTGGTGCTTCTATGCGCGTAGCAATTGCCTCTTGCAACTTCACCAGTTCACTTTGTTGAGCCTTGGTGAATGCGTTCATGCGAACCACCATCAGCGCTTGGTGCGCCGTTTGGTCGCTGACGCGCAGGGTATCGTAAAAGCCATAAGTCATCGCCACCGTATAAAGATCAGCGGCCTGTAGGTAGTTTTCTTGTTCGATGCACTGCGCTACACCCGCGATCAGGTCGACTGGATTATGCTTGGCGGTAACCTCGCTGAGCTGTACACAAGCCAGCGGTTGCGGACTCTCTAAGTTGCGCTCAGACTCAAGGTTTAAAATAGCACTTTGCCCTTGCTGAGCTGGTTTATTGGCAAGCACTGCCCAAATCGCTGCCACTACGAGTGCGGCCAAAATCGCCAATTTGATCTTCATTATTTCACCATCACTTTACCGCCAACTATTTTATAGGCTGGCGTACCACGGATCATTGTTTCACGGGCAAATTCCTGCCCGCAGCCAGGGCATATCCCGACCTCGGTTGTGTGATCTTCCACAATACGTTCAACAAAACACTTCACCAGTGCGCCTTTACCGCCTTTGCGGTATTTATATAAAGGCGTTCGACACTTGTTGCAGCTGATTTGAACCGTACGAAGCGGTTGTTTTTTGCGAGGTTTAGCCATGCCGAATCATGTTAATGACTGGCATGGCAAATGCAATCGAAACAGGAAGGAGCGCTAAGCTTTTTTCAACGCGCGTACAATGACGAGTAAAACAATAGCGCCAATAGTGGCTACAACAATACTACCAATCAGCCCACCATTACTTGAGAGGCCGAGTAAGCCGAACAAGAAACCGCCCAACATGGCACCTATAATGCCGATAACAATGTTGCCCAAAATGCCGAAACCACCGCCTTTAACCAGCGTTCCTGCTAACCAGCCAGCGATAAGACCTACCAATAAAAACCATAAAAAGCTCATTGGAATTTCCTTCTGTTGCTATAGGTGATTGAGATAACTCACTCTTAAACATAGCAAAGAAGTTGAATTTTGGTAGGTGTTGACGAGCTCTTTACGTTTTAACGACTTGAACCAAACTCTTGTAATTTTTGCGCTAATTTTGTTCTTGTTCGTCGCAATAGCGTCGCCGCAAGCGCAAGTACAATCCCAATAAGTAAACGCATATTAGTCCTGATCTGTAATCGTTAAACGTAGTCCCGTAGAGCCAATCATGACTGACGCTGGCTCATTCGGCTTTATGAGTAGACTCGGGGAAATATCACTTTGATTGGTCTTTAAACGCGTTGTCACTGCGTAGAACGCATCTTGTTTGCGTACCGTCATACTCAAATCAAAGGTGTTTGAAACGGATACCGCGGCTTCTTCACCTTCTTTCACGATCAGCGTTGGTGAAGCAATGACTTCATCCTTATCAATAACCTCAACAGCTACATTGTAATCTTGTGCCAACGCTGAACCGCACAGCAGTCCAACCATCCATATCCATTGTCTTCGTTGCATTTTTAACTTCCTCTATTGATTTATGCGGCTAACGCTAACAACAACCCTATAACATTTTGTTTTAATTCACCATTGTTACCTGATGTCGTTCGCCAATAGCCAATACTTTATCAAGATCGTCTGGCATCGCTTGAATGGTGTCGTTAATTTCTTTGAAGAAGAGATGTGAATGGCTCGGAGATTCGAATGCAATTAACAAACCTTCTTCGTCCGACAACCCTTTAAAGGCGTGCACCGTATTCGCGGGAACAAGCACATACCCGCCTGCAGCTAAATGGTGTCGTTCGTCGCCAATTTGCAGCTCTACCTCACCTTTGAGTACGTAAAATGCCTCATCCCAGGGATGTTTATGAGGCGGAGCACCTAAACCTTTGGGCACCGTATTAAGTAAGCTTGAATAACGGCCCTGAGTGTCTTCACTCGTACAAAGAAACTTCACTCGCATACCTAATACATTTAGCCACTCACCTTGGTTATCATGCATAATCACAGAACGCGTAGACATTGAATTTCTCTCCCCACGTAAATAGCGGTGGCTTAAATGTAGAAAATGCCCTACGATAAGTCAAACTGACATACATAATGACATTAAAGGTGTTTATGAGTGCTCTATTAGAGAAAAAGGCTGCGTTTACCGTTAAACTTTTACTCGATGCGGCCTGCGAGTTAATTGAAACGCATGATATCAGCGAGTTAAGTTTCAAAATGGTTTCCGCACATGCTGATATCTCACAGCGCACCATGTTTCGACACTTTACCTCCCGTGATGCTTTTCTTGATGCCTTAACTGAGCGACTCTACAGCGAACTAGGGCTCCCCGATATCCCCTCATCAATTGATGCATTGCCAAACTATGTTGCCACCCTTTTCAACAAATTGGACGCACAGCCGCGCAAGGTAGAGGTTCTACTGAGTGCCGACCTCTTGCCCCGAGTACTTGCAACCACAGCTAAGCAGCGACTTCGATCGTTAACTATTTTATTGGCACAGAGCTTTCCAAAGGCAAATGAACGCGACATTACAATGACCGCTGCTAATCTACGCTACGTAATGAGTGCAAGCAGTTGGCACTACTACCGAATGTCTTTTGAGTTCGATCTGGACATGTCAATTCAGTGTGCGCAGTTGGTACTGAAGCAAAGCCTGGATTATCTAGCAGCACAGCACTAGCACGTTAACGGCCAACCCTCGTAGATGAACATTCCACTTTGCTCCGGCAGCGACTTTTTTCTTCGAAAAATTCGCAGCTTGAGTCATTTCCAGAAATAAAATTGCGCAATATATGCCTTAGTGTCATATACTATGTCATTAGTTTCCGTGCAGTGTCACTAATTATGTTTCTTCGGAAGCTGTTATGTCCTAACAGAAAGGAGGAATACGCATGAAACTTATCCTACCCTTGGCAATTGCTATGGCTGCAACGATGCCAACCAGTAGCGTGGCTCAGACTTCCGGCGATGGTGCGCAACAAGGCAAAAGCGCAGAGCTTGCCCGCGTGATCGCTGCAACCAATCAATACCGCGACGTCGAGGTCGCTCTGCAAGCGGGCTACATTAGCTCGGTCGATATGGGCGCAGGCTGCTCGACAGCAACAGGTGGTGGACACCCCAGCCAACTTGGCGCAATGGGAATTCATTTCGTGCAACTGGCGGGCTTTGGCGAGCCCGACGTCGATTTTGAGAATCCTAATGTGCTGGTGTACATACCCAAAGAAGACATGCCCAGCTGCACCTATTCTACCGGCGAAGTACTGAGCAATGAGGCTTGCCGAAATAACTTGTCGTTAGCGGCCGTGGAAGAATTGGTGTTCGCGCATCTTATTCCCTCGGATAACGGTGAATATTGGAATAATGTGCCGCAGTTCGGCGGACAGGACTTTTACTACCTGCATGACAACCCAGAAACCACCTGGGTCGACGAAGCTCATGGCTTTCCGCCACATTATGCGCTGCATATCTGGCTATTTGAGAATAACCCAGCCGGATTATACTCACCGTGGAATCCTAACGTGAGTTGCTATTAATGTTGTGCAAACTCTTTGAGTTTTTGGCTGAGCTGCGCCGCAACTTGTTCAAGTTCGGCGCGCTCACTTTCGTCGTCACTCATAGCTTTCAGTATTTGCGCTTGACCGTGCCAACGTTGTAGTCGATTGATGAGGTTCTGCCGCTGTAGATGCTTTTTAGCATCGCTTGTTTCATCGAGTTGTTGCTTAAGTTGCGCGTATCCGTCTAAAGATCCCTTCACCTCATTCGTCAATTCGGAGATGTACTTGTCCTCTTCCTCGTTAAGTACCAACTGCGTACCCACCCCATTCGTTAAAAAGTCATAGAGCGCGGTATTACCAAAAGTGATCGCATTGCCAAATAACTCCTTATGAACTTCTGGCCCAAGCGCCGCATGGGTGTACCACTTATCCAGAACTTTACCATTTGTTTGTTTAGCCATGACGATACGCCAAAGTTTCTCACCATTCACGTCGGCACCTAGCTCTATGAGTTTGTTGAATTGATCGAGCGTCAAATCGTGAGGCGCATTGCCCGCAGCAGACTGTGCAACCGTATAGGGTCCCCAAAAACGGAAGTTCGTAATCAACTCGTCGGCCGCCATATCGCCCCTCTCTATCAGAGCGATGATAAAGTCGACTCTTATCTTTTTTAGCTCAGGATTATTAGCAAAAATAGCTTCGAGTTCATGCGCCGAAATGTGCGGAAAACGTAATAGGGCTTGTTCGACCAAGCTCAAATCCTTATGTTCAATGGTGTCATTTGTCCTCGCAAGTTCTGGCTGTGCGGTATTCTCCTCGTTAGAATTCCGCTCGTGACGTGACAGCTCCACACTGGTCGATAGCTCGCTAACGTCAGGATCGGGTGACGGCGAGTTGAGCGTCATCAGCCAAATAGTGATCGCCGTTGTAAGTACTAAAATAACCCCGAAGACGAATCGCATGGCATCATTACCTAAAGCTCTTCTAATGACTTCTTCAACTTAACCCCATCGACAACCATGTACCATTTGCCGTTTTCAAGGTAGGGCGGTTGACTCACTTCAAAGGTGGTAGCGAACAGACCAATACCAACTTCAAAATCATTACCCTTAAAGCTCTTCATTGGTCCGTTAATACTCACTTTGCCGCCATCTTTTAACCGCTCATAAGCAACAGTGCCGTCAGCTAAGATCAACAGGTACATCTCTGGACTTCGCCATTCACCAACGTAATCGAGCTTTTCATTTGGCACGGGCTGGCTACAACCGACAAGACCGGCGAGGGCGATGATAAAAATAGCTAAATACTTTTTCATAACCTTTCTCTAGGCGTTCTTTAAATCGTCAAATGTGGTCGTGCGCGTATTTACTTTGGCGCCAATATGAACAACGACCTCGCGGGCGCCAGCGCCCAACGCCAATTCACGTAACACACGATCTTCAATACCCGTCAAACCACCTTCGGTTTTCTCTAGCTGGTGCATCACAACACGCGGTGACGGCCGAATTTTTGACTTATGAATCTCGAAAATGCCGTACTGTAATACCTTTTCTGCCAACAAAAAGTCCGCGACAAAGCTACGCGTATGTAGGAATGGATTCTCAATCTTTAGGTTCGGATCTGTCATTTCGCGTGCAGCTTTACCAATCGCTTTAATCTTCTCTTTGTTGTTTTCATTAGATATGGCAATCCATGGCTCGTATTCAAAACCTTCGTGATTGTCGAAGCGCCGCATAGTGATGCGTTGCTGACTTAATTCGACCACAACATCAAACGAGAATAGGCTGCGTAGTGCTTTGAATATCATTGGCTAACTAATCCTGGGCGAATTTCGGCTTCTACCAGATCGCCAACACGTTGGGTACTTTTAAAGCTAAGTAAATTGTTGAAGTCGAAGCCTGTGACCTCCACACGCTCATCACTGGACCAGTCAATGACATAACTGAGGCCCTTAGGGTGACCATCGAGGCTTACCAAGAGCTCGCGTTCATCGGTATCTTGTAAATCAGCGACCACAATATCCGTTTGCCAATTGGTGGTGGCGCCGGCGTTCCATAAAAACTTAAACATTCTGTTCCTGTTCTTGTTCCGTACGGTAAGCAATGCCGCCGGTTTTCTGCGCGACAAGGTTATACATCCATGCCGCAATGAGCGCAAAGATGTACGTGGTAATACCGTAAAACAAAGGGGCGAGCGTTATGCTAAATAAGGAGAACCCGAACGTGACAGCGACACCACCGTCTGCGCCACTAATAGCAGAAATAACAGCCATTAAAATGGATAGCGGGAACAAAATTACAACCGATACTCCTGCTGCAACCATTCCGCATACCACACCAGCCTTGTGCGGAGCTATGTACGAAAGCCTTTTCATTGACTGCTATTCCTTTCACATTTGATTTACATATTTGTCGCTTTGAAACTAGCATTCTAGTCATTGTTTTTCCAGACTACTTGAAGCCTTTTACTGCTGATTATTAGGCATTTTCAATTTGACCTTATTGAGTCGATATACCAATATATATTAATTATTGGTATTAAATGCTATTAATTATTCAGCGAACGAGGCAAATATGGCAAAGAACACGAGCATCAGTCTAGGGCACCACTTTGATCAATTTGTCGATGAACTTGTCGCTAGCGGCCGCTATGCGTCTGCAAGCGAAGTCGTGCGAGCAGGTTTACGTAAGTTAGAGGAAGAGCGCGATCGCATGGTCTTAGGCGAAGGCGTCGCTAGTGGCACTGCGACATACAATTACCGAGCCATTTTTCGAAAACTGAATGACGAACGCGAGCAATGGCTAAAAGACAATGCCAAGGCTATTAAAGCCTACAACGAAAAGGTTGAATCAGGCGGTACATTTAGCGATAGCGTAAGGAAGTTCTGATGTCTCAATTTTGGGCGTACCATAATCCGAACCCTAGAACGCGCGATGAATATCCTTTTTTGCTTGAGATTCAAAGTGACTTATTAGGTGATTTGAAAACAACCGTGGTGATCCCGCTAACCCCATCCCTAGGCGCAGTAATCACTCCTATGGCAAGACTTAATCCAATGTTCAATATAAACGGAAAGGATTATATTGGAATGATGCAAGAAATAGCTGGGCTCGAACGGAAATACCTAGGAGAACCAGCTGCAGATTTAACCGAATACCATGCTGATATTATTGCTGCTTTTGATTTCTTGATAAGTGGCGTTTAACAAGCAGCGACGAATTAAAAAAGGCGCCGTAGCACCTTTTTTTGATCCGAAACTCAAAATCACTCCACCGTCACCGATTTCGCCAAGTTCCGCGGCTGGTCGACGTCGGTGCCTTTAATGATGGCAACGAAGTACGACAGCAACTGTAGCGGAATGGTATAAACGATCGGAGCGATCAGCTCGTCGCAATGACTGACGTTGATCACGTGCATGCTATCGTCGCTTTTGAAGTTGGCGTCACGGTCAGCGAACACATACATGATGCCGCCGCGGGCACGGACTTCTTCAACATTCGACTTCAGTTTCTCAAGTAGCTCGTCATTCGGCGCAACCACGATGACTGGCATTTCGGCGTCAATCAATGCCAATGGCCCGTGCTTGAGCTCACCTGCGGCGTAGGCTTCAGCGTGAATGTACGAGATCTCTTTGAGCTTCAGCGCACCTTCCATCGCAATGGGATATTGCGAGCCACGGCCTAGGAAAAGACTGTGATACTTGTCGGCAAATTGTGGCGCTAGCGCTTCGATTTCGTCGCTCAACAACAATGCTTCTTCCAACTTCGCAGGCAAGGTCTTCAGGCCTTTGACAATCACATCTTGTTTGTCTGCGTCCAGGCCACGGGATTGCCCAAGGGCTAACACCAGCATCATTAAGCCTACCAACTGCGTGGTGAAGGCTTTGGTTGAGGCCACACCGATTTCCGTACCGGCGCGGGTCAGGTAGGCGAGGTCAGACTCGCGAACCATCGAAGAGGTCGACACGTTACAGATGGTCAAAGAACCTTTGTAGCCGAGCTCTTTCGACAAGCGCAATGCGGCCAAGGTATCGGCAGTTTCACCAGACTGTGAAATCGTCACCAGCAAACTGTTTGGGTGCACATGCGACTGGCGGTAACGGAACTCGGAAGCAATTTCGACATTACATGACACGCCAGCAAGCGCTTCGAGCCAGTAACGCGCAACCATTCCAGCGTGGTAAGAGGTGCCGCAGGCCACAATTTGCACGTGCTCAACACTCTTCAACAGCGCCATTGAGCCTTCACCGAAAGCGTTGTCAGCGACACGCCCATCGATCAACCGGCCCTCTAGCGCGTTGCGCACTGCCGCTGGCTGCTCGTGGATCTCTTTGAGCATGAAGTGGCGATAATTGCCTTTGCCGCCAGCGTCATATTGGCCGTCAGACTCGTGCACCTCACGTTCAATGCGCGCTCCTTGCGCATTATAAACTTTTACGTCAGTGCGAGTAATATCAGCCATATCACCTTCTTCAAGGTACATAAACTTGCGCGTGACTGGTAATAGCGCCAACTGATCAGAGGCGATAAAGTTCTCGCCAATACCAAGGCCTATTACGAGTGGGCTGCCTGAACGCGCCACCACTAAGCGACCTGGTTCTTGGCAATCCATGACCACAGTGCCATAAGCTCCTTCGAGTTGCTTCACCGCCGCTTGCACCGCTTCAAATAAGTCGCTGTGCGTCTTTTTCTCGTGGTGGACCAAGTGACAAATCACTTCGGTGTCAGTGTCAGAACGGAATTCGTAACCTTGTGCACGCAATTGCTCACGCAGTTTGTCGTGGTTCTCGATAATGCCGTTATGGACAACGGCAATACAGTCGTTTGAAATATGCGGGTGGGCGTTTGCTTCAGTCACGCCACCATGGGTTGCCCAGCGCGTATGCGCGATACCTGTAGTTCCACTCAGCGGATGTTCACCGACTGCATCTTTCAATTCTTGCACTTTACCTGTACGACGAATGCTTTCAATAACGCCATCTTCGCTCAATACGGCAAGGCCAGCAGAGTCGTAACCACGGTATTCAAGGCGCTTAAGGCCTTCCAGCAGGATTTCGCTAATACGGCGCTCAGAAGTAGCGCCTACGATTCCACACATACGTCTTATCCTTTCTTTTGCGGGCGTTGCCAGCCCGTCATATTGCGTTGTTTACCACGGGCGATACCCAGCTCGGCATCCTCCACGTCCTTGGTAATGGTTGAGCCAGCACCAACTGTGGCTTGTTTGCCAATGCGAACCGGCGCAACCAAAGAGCTATTGGAGCCGATAAAAGCACCATCATCGATTTGGGTGGTGGACTTATTCACGCCATCGTAGTTGCACGTGATGGTACCTGCACCAATATTCACGTGCTCACCGATGATGGCATCGCCTAGATAGGTGAGGTGATTGGCTTTTGAACCCTTGCCAAGCTTCGACTTCTTCATTTCAACAAAGTTGCCTACCTTCGCGCCCTGCTCAAGTACCGAGCCTGGACGCAAGCGAGCATACGGGCCAACTTCGCATTGTTCGCCAACTTGCGCATCTTCAACGATGCTGTGCGACTTAATGCGTGCACCCGCAGCAATGCTGCAGTTACGCAAAATACAGTTGCTTTCAATGACAACGCCTTCGCCAAGCTCGACATGACCCTCAAAGATGACGTTCACATCGACCACCACGTCATTGGCAATAGTTACCGTGCCGCGCACATCAACACGGGCGGGGTCGAGCAGAGTAGCGCCATCGATCATTAGCTGCTCTGCTTGGCGTTGTTGATACGCGCGCTCAAGCGCTGCAAGCTGTACGCGGTTGTTCGCGCCCTCGACTTCATGGATGTCTTGCGGTTGGGTCGAAGCAATTTGTACGCCTTCTTGGGCGGCCATGGCGACGATATCCGTCAGGTAGTATTCGCCCTGAGCGTTATCATTCGATAAAGCGCTTAACCAACGTTTTAATGCCTTACCCTGAGCAAGCATCATGCCTGTATTAGCTTCTGTAACTTTCAACTGTTCAGAGGTTGCGTCTTTTTGTTCAACGATGCCCGTAATGTTGCCAGCAGCGTCGCGCAAAATGCGCCCATAGCCAGTTGGATCAGGTAAAGTCACCGTCAACAAAGCTAATTCGGTTGTTTGTCCAGCCGCAACCAGTGCCTGTAAGGTTTCGGTACGCGTCAATGGCACATCACCGTAAAGAATCAGCACATGCTCGTCATCCCCTAGGTGCGGTACCACTTGCTGAACGGCATGCCCAGTGCCAAGTTGCTCTGCCTGTTCGACAAAACTCAACTGTTGCCCACCAAGACGCTCTAACAGTGCCTCAGCACCGTGACCGTAAATCACGTGAATAGCGCTCGAATCGAGCTGCCGTGCGGTATCAATCACATGTTGCACCATCGGCTTATGAGCAACCGGATGTAGCACTTTAGGTAAGGCTGAACGCATACGCGTGCCTTTGCCAGCAGCCAGAACCACTACACTCAATGCCATGAATTCGTCCATTTTTCAGTTGGTGAATTGGAAAGCCCTATTCTAGCGGGATTACAGGAAATTAACAGGAGGAAAATTACTAAGTAGCGCTTGGTCTTAACGACTTTGCAGAATATTTGCAAAAACAAAAAAGCCCAGCTCGAGGCTGGGCTTTTGCTTCTATTAGGCTGGACCAGATTATTTGCGGATTTTGCGAATAATCTGCAATTGTGCCAACGCCCGAGACAATTCTGCCGCCGCTTCTGCGTAGCTAAGGTCAGAACTTGAATCTGCGATTGCTTCTTCAGCACGTTTCTTCGCATCAAGTGCTTGTTGTTCGTCAAGCTCTTCACCGCGAACGGCTGTATCAGCCAAAACCGTGACGTTGTGTGGCTGCACTTCCAGCACACCACCAGCAACGTAGATGATTTCTTCGTCACCGCCTTCTTTCACGACGCGCACCATACCTGGTTTGATTTTCGTGATAAGTGGCGCGTGACCTGGGTAAATACCCAGCTCACCTTCGCTACCGGTCACTTGCACGGTCTCTACGGCGCCACTATAAAGGCTATCTTCCGCGCTGACCACGTCAAGGTGTACAGTTTTTGCTGCCATTTAAACCTCCCGGTTCTTACATTTTCTTGGCTTTTTCGGCCGCTTCTTCGATGCTGCCAACCATGTAAAACGCTTGTTCTGGAAGGTCGTCGTAATCACCGCTTAAGATGCCTTTAAAGCCAGCAATAGTATCTTTCAACGCAACGTATTTACCAGGCGCGCCGGTGAATACTTCTGCGACAAAGAACGGCTGTGACAAGAAACGCTGGATCTTACGTGCACGAGATACCGTCAGTTTGTCTTCTTCTGACAACTCGTCCATACCCAAGATGGCAATGATGTCTTTCAGCTCTTTATAGCGCTGCAATACAGACTGTACGCCACGTGCTACGTCATAGTGCTCTTTACCGATAACTTGCGGGTCAAGCTGACGTGACGTTGAATCCAGTGGGTCAACCGCAGGGTAGATACCCAAAGACGCGATATCACGTGACAATACAACGGTCGCATCCAAGTGCGCGAAGGTTGTTGCTGGTGATGGGTCAGTCAAGTCATCCGCAGGTACGTATACGGCCTGGATTGACGTGATTGAACCGGTCTTGGTTGAAGTAATACGTTCCTGAAGTACACCCATCTCTTCAGCAAGTGTAGGCTGATAACCTACCGCTGATGGCATACGACCCAACAATGCTGATACTTCTGTACCGGCTAGGGTGTAACGATAGATGTTATCAACGAAGAACAAGACGTCACGACCTTCGTCACGGAACTTCTCTGCCATGGTCAAACCGGTCAACGCTACACGTAGACGGTTACCTGGAGGCTCGTTCATCTGACCGTAGACCAATGCTACTTTGTCGAGTACGTTTGAATCTTTCATCTCGTGATAGAAGTCATTACCCTCACGCGTACGCTCACCAACACCTGCGAATACTGAGTAGCCGCTGTGCTCGATAGCGATGTTACGGATAAGTTCCATCATGTTGACGGTTTTACCTACACCGGCACCACCGAACAAACCGACTTTACCGCCTTTAGCAAACGGGCAAATCAAGTCGATAACTTTGATGCCTGTTTCTAACAGCTCGGTAGAGCTTGATTGCTCTTCGTACGACGGTGCGGCACGGTGAATCGACATGCGCTCTTCTGCGCCAACATCACCGGCTTCATCGATTGGCTCACCCAATACGTTCATGATGCGGCCGAGGGTTTGTTTACCCACTGGCACCATGATTGGTTCGCCTGTATTTTCTGCTGTAATTCCACGACGCAGGCCGTCAGTAGTACCCATTGCGATTGTCCGCACGATACCACCACCAAGCTGCTGCTGCACTTCGAGGGTCAAACCCTTGAGGTCACCGTCGGTCACCTTCAGCGCGTCGTAGACCTTTGGCACGCTTGATTGTGGAAATTCAAAATCCACAACCGCGCCAATTATTTGCACGACCTTACCTTGACTCATGACATTTCCTCTAACTCTAAAATTCTTGCAAGCTTCGCCTTAAACCGCTTCGGCGCCCGATACAATTTCCGAAATTTCCTGCGTAATCGCTGCCTGGCGTGCTTTGTTGTACACCAACTGCAACTGATCGATGAGGTCTTCGGCGTTGTCGGTAGCGGCTTTCATTGCCACCATCCGCGCAGCCTGTTCACTCGCGATATTATCAACCACACCTTGGTAAACCGTTGATTCAACGAAACGGCGAATCAAGGTATCAAGGATTGATTGTGGCTCAGGCTCATACAGGTAGTCCCAGCTACCTGATTGCACGCGATCACGCTCTTCGTCGTCAGCTTTTGGCAACGGTAGCATCTGCGCTATCGTTGGCTCCTGCGTCATGGTGTTGACAAACTTGTTGTACACCAAGAACAAGCGGTCGATTTTGCCTTCATCGAAAGCATCGAGCATCACTTGCACGGTTCCGAGCACATCGTTCACACTTGGCTTATCGCCAAGGCCTGATGTTTGCGCCAGTAAACGGCCTCCAAAGCGTTTAAAGAAACCCGTTGCCTTGCTGCCAATCGCCGCGAAATCAACTTCAACACCGTTTTCTTGCTGTGCTTTTGCGTGCTTGACCACCTGTTTAAATTGATTGGTGTTCAAACCGCCACACAAACCACGGTCCGTTGAAATCACGATATAACCAACTCGCTTGGCATCACGTTCTTCTAAGTACGGATGCTTGTATTCGAGGTTGGCATGGGCAACATGGCCGATCACTTTGCGAATGCTGTCGGCATACGGACGGCTAGAAGCCATACGTTCCTGCGCCTTTTTCATTTTGGACGCAGCTACCATTTCCATCGCACTAGTGATCTTCTGAGTATTATTAATACTCCCGATCTTGGTTTTTATCTCTTTACCGCTGGCCATGATAATCTCCTGTTAACTCAACGACGTGTGGCCACTCTTTAGAAGTGGCCACGTTGCTTACCAAGACTGCGTCTTCTTGAAGGTTTTCAGACCTTCGTGCAGCTTAGCTTCGATGTCGTCGTTATAGTTGCCAGTTTTATCAATATCAGCCATCAGATCGGCGTACTCGCTCTTCATGTACGAAATTAACGCACTTTCAAAGTCGAGGATTTTGTCCTGCGCCACATCTTTGAGGTAGCCTTTTTCAGCTGAGAAGATAGACACTGCCATCTCTGCAACGCTCATTGGCTCATATTGGTTCTGTTTCATTAGTTCAGTAACGCGCTGACCGTGTTCAAGCTGTGAACGTGTTGCTTCATCAAGATCCGAAGCAAACTGAGCGAACGCCGCAAGTTCACGATACTGGGCCAAGGCCAAACGAATACCACCACCAAGCTTCTTAATGATCTTGGTTTGTGCTGAACCACCTACCCGCGATACCGAGATACCTGCGTTTACAGCAGGGCGGATACCAGCGTTAAATAAGTCAGTTTCTAAGAAGATCTGACCATCGGTGATTGAGATCACGTTGGTTGGTACGAAGGCTGAAACGTCACCGGCTTGGGTTTCAATGATTGGCAAAGCGGTCAATGAACCGGTTTTACCTTTCACTTCACCATTGGTGAATTTCTCTACGTAGTCAGCATTCACTCGCGCTGAACGCTCAAGTAAGCGTGAGTGCAAGTAGAACACGTCACCTGGGTAAGCTTCACGGCCCGGCGGACGACGCAACAACAATGAAATTTGACGGTAAGCAACAGCTTGCTTCGACAAATCATCATAAACAATAAGCGCGTCTTCACCACGGTCACGGAAGAATTCACCCATGGTACAACCTGAATAGGCTGCAAGGTATTGCAACGCTGCTGATTCAGAAGCAGAAGCTGCAACCACAATGGTGTTTTCCAGAGCGCCATGCTCTTCAAGTTTGCGCACTACCGCAGCGATGGTCGATGCTTTCTGACCGATAGCTACGTACACACACTTAATACCAGAGTTCTTCTGGTTGATGATGGCGTCAACTGCCAAAGCGGTTTTACCGGTTTGACGGTCACCGATCACCAACTCACGCTGGCCACGACCGATTGGAATCATCGCATCGATAGACTTATAACCAGTTTGTACTGGCTGGTCTACTGATTGACGTTCGATAACGCCCGGTGCGATTTTTTCAACAGGTTCGAAACCGTCGGCTTCGATAGGACCTTTACCGTCGATTGGCTCACCCAAGGTGTTCACAACGCGGCCCAATAGTTTACGACCTACTGGTACTTCAAGGATACGGCCTGTTGATTTAACTTTAACGCCTTCTTGCAGGTCCGCGTACGGACCCATTACTACGGCGCCTACAGAATCGCGTTCTAAGTTCAACGCGATGGCGTAACGATTGCCAGGAAGCTCAATCATCTCACCTTGCATACAGTCAGCAAGGCCATGAATGCGGATAATACCGTCGGTTACCGAAACGATAGTACCTTCGTTACGAGCTTCACTGACCACTTCGAACTGTTCAATACGTTTCTTGATCAGTTCTGCGATTTCATTTGAATTCAGTTGCATGCTCAAGTCCCCAATTAGGATTGCAGTGCATGGGCAAGCCGATCGAGCTTACCGCGCACCGTACCGTCAATCACGGTGTCACCAGCTTTAATGTATAAGCCGCTGACAATCGCTGCATCGACACTGCAATTCAGCTTAACTTTGCGTGAAAAACGTTTTTCTAACGTCTGTGCTAGATTGTCCTGCTGCTTCTTGGTCAATTTGACCGCAGCGGTTACATCTACAGTGACTTCTTTCTCATAATCTGAGCGCAGTTCACCGTAGAGTTTCTCGACAGCAGGTAAGGCTTTCAAACGGCTATTTTCCGCCATCAAGCGCACGAAGTTTTGGCCTTTTTCATCCAATTGTTCGCCGCAGACGTTAATGAAAACCTCTACCTTTTTCTCTAGCGTTTCGGCACTACTCAAAAAAGTGGCCATACCTTCATCGCTCGCAACTGCGGCAGAGAAAGCAATCATGTCATGCCATTTTTCGATCGCGCCGTGCTCTAGTGCAAAATCAAAAGCTGCTTTTGCATAGGGGCGAGCAACCGTAGTCAATTCTGACATTTGCACAAACCCCTTTGGTTAGAGTTCAGCGACCAGTTTTTCAACGATGTCACTGTGAGCGTCTTTATCAATTTCACGCTCAATGATTTTGCTAGCACCAGCAACAGCTAATACTGCTACTTGCTTGCGCAGCTCTTCGCGTAAGCGGTTGCGCTCTGCTTCGACTTCAGAGTGGCCGGCAGCAACGATTTTCTCGCGCTCTTGCTCGCCACGCTTCTTGCCGTCTTCGATTGTTTCGTCCGCACGTTTTTTCGCTTGGGCGATAATCTCTGCAGCTTGCGCTTTCGCGTCTTTCAGTTCGTCAGCAACTTTAGCTTGCGCTTCTTCGAGGCTTTTCTCAGCTTTTTCACCAGCTGCAAGGCCATCGGCAATCTTCTTCTGACGAGCTTCAATCGCATTGTTTAGCGGTGGCCAAACAAACTTCATGCAGAACAGCACGAAGACGATAAACGCGATTAATTCACCGATCAGGGTC
The DNA here is from genome assembly GCF_003987225.1 of Pseudidiomarina homiensis. Lineage (GTDB taxonomy): Bacteria > Pseudomonadota > Gammaproteobacteria > Enterobacterales > Alteromonadaceae > Pseudidiomarina > Pseudidiomarina homiensis. The sequence goes on along the minus strand of NZ_PIPX01000001.1, from coordinate 1,831,846 downwards.
ATATTTAAACTCATAGACCCACCCTCCTATTCGTTCAGTTGTTCGAAATGATGTAACGAGCCTTACAGAACGAACAACAGAACCATGGCGATACCAACACCGATCATTGCTACCGCATCGATCAGACCCGCCAAGATGAACATTTTAACTTGCAGAGAAGGCGCTAATTCTGGCTGACGTGCACACGCTTCCAAGAATTTACCACCCATGTTACCGAAACCAACTGCAGTACCGATTGCACCGAAACCGATCAATAGTGCTACAGCGATATATTTAAGACCTAACATTAGTTCCATTGTTTTCTCCGATATTTCAAAGGTTGAAGTTAAAAATAAAAGTTAATACAAAACTAGTGACTTTCTGAGCTGGCCATACTCAAGTAAACAATGGTCAGCATCATGAATACAAACGCTTGCAGCACGATAACCAGAATGTGGAATACGGCCCAAACAAAATGCAATGGCAACTGCATGAGGCCAATCGCACCAATCAAGATGAAGATCAGCTCACCGGCATACAAGTTACCGAACAGACGCAGGGCGAGCGAGAATGGCTTCGCAACCAGCGCAATGGTTTCCAACAACAAGTTGAAAGGAATGAGTAAGACTTGCACGACCATGTTACTTGAGTTGAATGGGTGCAAGGTCAGCTCCTTAATAAAGCCGCCAATACCTTTCATGCGAATTCCGTAACCGATCATCAGTAAGAACACGCCAAGTGCCAACGCTGCGGTCATGTTGATGTCTGTGGTCGGTACGATCTTCATGTAAACATCGTGCGAGTCAACGCCGAAGCCTGTCTCGCCAACCCAACCTGCAAATGCTGGCAGGAAGTCCACTGGGATCAAGTCCATCAAGTTCATCAGGAAGACCCAGACGAAGATGGTTAATGCCAATGGTGCAATAAGCTTACTTTTACCGTGGAAGGTGTCGCGCACGTTGTCCGAAACGAACTCAACGATCATTTCGATGAAACACTGGAATTTACCAGGAACACCGGTATTCGCTTTTTTCGCTGCGCTACGGAAAATCATTAAGAACAGGATGCCCAGTCCGATCGACCAAGCGAGTGTGTCTATGTGCCACGTCCAGAACCCTGCTTCACTACACGCTTTGTTAAAGGCTAAACCATTTTCGGTAGAGCACATTTTGGCGTTAGTTAAGTGGTGCTGAATGTGACTCTGGAGCGTTAACTCTTCTGCAGCCATCTTAATTCCCACAAGTTTAAGTTGATTTTAAAAACAAAATCGGCGCCAACCATTGCACGATCAAAACTGCTATGTAGCCGCTACAAACCGCAACTAGCGGGAGCGAGGTCAACAATAGCAGTGCGACCAGCAAGATTACTGTGAGGCTAATTTTCAGCGCCTCACCGGCAAAAAAATTACTGACGACTTGTTGCGCCGCACGCGCGCCGCCTTGAGCAAAAGCGCGCCATGCAAAAAGTGCTGTTGGAAGCATGACGGTTAGGCCACCGCCAACAACACCCCAAAAATATTCATACGATGTCGCCAAAGAAAACGTGCAGGCCAATAAAAACAAGGTACCTGCTTGGGCACGCAACAGTTTTACAGCGAGCTGTTTTCCGGCTTGTGTTAACGTTCCACTCACGGGCTCAGAACCTCAGTTAAAAGCCCGCGATAGTATAAAGATTTGCGCTCTAATTGCAACAAAATGCAAACGGCTTAAGTATCATCAGGCAACTGAAAGTGGGTGAGTATGCCGTCAAGCTCATCTAAACTACTGTAATTTATCACCACTTTGCCTTTGCCTTTGCGGCCGTGGTTAATCGCAACTGCAGCACCCAAGCGATCGCTCAAACGCTGTTCCAAGCGTTGAATATCGGCATTCGGTTTTTGCGGTTCAACTGGTTTTTTCGGTTCCAGCGTAAGTCGCACCAACTTTTCTGCCTCACGCACAGTCATCGCTTTCGCAGCAATAGTACGCGCAACTTCGCTTTGTTGTTCACCCTGAAGGGCAAGAAGTAGTTTGGCGTGGCCATGTTCAATGTCACCACGTTCAAGGAGGGTTTTGGTTTCGTGTTCTAAGTTGTTTAAGCGTAATAAGTTAGTGACGGTTGCACGCGATTTACCTACTGCGTCAGCAACCTCTTGATGGGTCAGTTGAAATTCATCCAATAGACGTTGCAGGGCAGTTGCTTCTTCCATCGCATTCAGATCTTCACGCTGAATGTTCTCGATCAATGCAATAGCAACTGCAGCTTCATCAGGTACGTGTTTAACCAAACAGGGCACTTCGCTCAAGCGCGCCATTTGTGCCGCACGCCAACGCCGCTCGCCCGCGATAATCTCGTACTTATCTTTCTCAATTTCGCGCACCACAATCGGCTGAATGATGCCTTGTGCTTTCACCGACGCAGCAAGATCTTCGAGGGCTTCTGGCGACATATCTTTGCGCGGTTGGTATTTGCCTGGCTGCAAAAACTCAATCGGCAATTTTTGTAATTCGCCTTTGCTGATGTCCTGTACGTCATTGCCCTCAGGCTGCTCATGTTCGTGCTCGCGAGCATGCTTACTGGTGGTTAATAACGCGTCCAAGCCGCGTCCTAGTCCTCGTTTCTTGGCAGACATAGCTCGTGGTTTCCTCAGGCTTCAGCCGCTGCTTCGGCTTTTTTTAATTGTTCTGCGCGGCGAATCAGTTCGCCTGCTAGCGAGAGATAGGCTTTTGCCCCGGTTGATGATTTGTCGTAGTACATGGCTGGAGCACCAAAACTTGGCGCTTCAGCCAAACGCACGTTGCGTGGAATCACCGTGCGATAAACCTTATTGCCGAAATGCGCTTTAAGTTGTTCTGAAACATCGTTGGCTAAGCGATTACGCGGATCATACATGGTGCGCAAAATACCTTCGATTTGCAGCCGCGGATTCACCGCTTCAGCTAAGCGCTCGATAGTATCCATTAGGGCAGTTAACCCCTCGAGTGCGTAATATTCGCACTGCATAGGAACCAAAATGGAGTCGGCTGCCGCCATGGCGTTCACCGTCAACATGCTTAGTGACGGTGGGCAATCAATAAAAATGAAGTCGTAATTATCACTCACTGGTTTGAGTGCACTGGCCAGTCGTTGCTCACGGGCAAATTCTTCCATGAGTTTAACGTCAGCTGCGGTCACGTCGCCGTTGGCGGCGATCAAATGATATTTACCGTTCGTTTCGGTAACAACTACATCTTGAAAAGGCTTTTGATCGACCAGCAACTCGTAAGCGGTATTTTCGATATCGTATTTATCGATGCCACTACCCATGGTGGCATTGCCTTGTGGATCGAGATCAATCAACAATACTTTACGCCGTGTTGCGGCCATCGATGCCGCCAAATTCACCGCCGTGGTGGTTTTACCCACGCCGCCTTTCTGATTTGCAATGGCAATGATTCTACCCACGGGCGTTTAACCTCTTGTTGAGATGATAACTAAGTGACGCTCTGCATCGACTTCAGGTACTTGCAGCGCAATGACGTCGTCCACCTGAAATTTTTCGGCTGAAAAATCAGTCGCTAACGCAGTGATTTCAGCTTCAGGATAGACGCCTTTTAAAGCGTAAAACTTACCTTGTGGCTTTGGCAAGTGCTGACACCAATTCAGCATATCACTAAGCGAGGCAAAGGCTCTACTGATGACTCCATCAAATTTAGTTGGATCAGCAAAATCTTCCACGCGGCTTTGCACAGCTTTAACATTCTTAAGCCCCAGTTCGTGACAGACCTGACGAATAAAGCGAATGCGCTTACCTAAACTATCAAGTAATACAAACTCTTTATCCGGTTGTGCAATCGCGAGCGGCAAGCCTGGCAATCCAGGTCCGGTGCCAACGTCGATAAAACGTTCACCCTGAAGATAAGGTAACACTACCAGACTATCGACAATGTGACGACTCAGCATTTGCTGTGGATTACGTACCGACGTCAAATTGTATGCTTTATTCCATTTATCCAGCAATTCCACCAAACGCACGAGTTGCTGTTGCTGTTGCTGTTCAGGTGCAATGGTGAGGCCTGCACGCTCAATAAGTTCTGCTAATTTTTTCTGCATGCTCGTTTCGATAACCACTGTTAGGCGCTTTTGCGCAACAATCCTTGTTTTTTCAAATGAACTAATAACATTGAAATAGCCGCCGGAGTGACGCCTGAAATACGCGCTGCTTTACCGACTGTTTCAGGTTGATGCTCATTCAGCTTGGCAATCACTTCATTTGATAAACCTTTGATGCCCGCGTAATCAAAACCCATCGGCAAACGCGTATTTTCATGGCGTTGCTGTTTTGCGATCTCGTCTTGTTGGCGCGCGATATAACCAGCGTACTTGGTTTGAATTTCGACTTGTTCCGCGGCTTCGTGATCCGTAAGGCCTGGACCCAACACATCGATCGCCATCATCGCTTGATAGGTAATTTCTGGTCGACGTAACAGATCTTCACCGTTTACTTCTTTCGTGATTGGCGTTTTCACCAGTTCGTTAACCGCTGTAACAGCTGGGTGATCTTTGTGGATCCAAGTACTACGTAAGCGTTGTTGTTCTTGTGCAATAGCTTCCATTTTTTCGTTAAAGCGTGCCCAACGAGCATCATCAACCAAGCCAAGTTCACGGCCTTTTTCGGTTAAGCGCATGTCAGCATTATCTTCACGCAGCAATAAGCGATACTCCGCCCGTGAGGTAAACATGCGATAAGGTTCTTTGGTACCTAACGTCGAAAGATCATCGATCAGTACACCCATATAACTATTGTCACGACGTGGTGCCCAACCTTCTTTGTCTTGTGCTTGCAGAGCAGCGTTTAAACCGGCTACCAAACCTTGTGCACCGGCTTCTTCATAACCTGTCGTGCCATTAATCTGGCCAGCAAAGAACAAACCATGGATGTACTTGGTTTCTAAGGTTTGCTGCAGATCACGTGGGTCAAAATAATCATATTCAATGGCATAACCTGGGCGCGTAATATGCGCATTTTCAAAACCTTTAATTGAACGAACCAATTCAACTTGCACGTCAAATGGTAAGCTCGTTGAAATACCATTTGGATAGACTTCGTGCGTATTTAAGCCTTCCGGTTCAACAAAGATTTGATGCGAAGTTTTATCGGCAAAACGCATCACTTTGTCTTCTATCGATGGACAATAGCGTGGCCCAACACCTTCAATAACACCTGAATACATCGGCGAACGATCTAAACCACCACGAATGACATCGTGGGTGCGATCGTTGGTATGAGTGATGTAACAACTAATTTGTTGAGGATGATCTTCCGATTTTCCCATAAACGAGAACAACGGTGTTGGTGTATCACCGGGTTGTTCTTGCATCACTGAAAAATCTATTGATTTTGCATCAATACGAGGTGGTGTACCGGTTTTCAAGCGATCAACACGTAAAGGTAACTCACGTAAACGCTTCGCTAATGCATTTGCTGGAGGATCGCCAGCGCGGCCGCCTTGATAATTTTCTAGACCAATATGAATTTGGCCACCCAAAAATGTGCCAACCGTTAAAACGACCGTTTTCGCACTAAATTTCAGACCCATTTGGGTGACAACGCCAACGACACGATCGTTTTCAACGATCAGATCATCACAAGCTTGCTGAAATAGATTTAAATTCGGTTGATTTTCAAGTAATTCGCGGATTGCAGCTTTGTACAATACACGATCGGCTTGTGCTCGCGTAGCACGAACTGCTGGGCCTTTGGATGAATTCAGCGTACGAAATTGAATACCTGCACGATCAGCTGCTAGTGCCATAGCGCCGCCTAAAGCATCGATTTCTTTGACCAAATGTCCTTTACCAATACCACCAATGGCTGGATTACATGACATTTGACCTAAGGTTTCGATGTTATGCGTCAACAATAGCGTTTGACAGCCCATACGTGCGGCAGCAAGTGCTGCTTCAGTACCAGCATGTCCACCACCAATGACAATAACGTCATAATGCTGATGGTAAGTTGGAGTATTCGACATAAACGTAATCCTAGAGCCTTACGAGCAAAAATTGTAGCCGTATAGTTTAACCTGAATTAGCTTGGATCGAAACGGTTAAATTTCGTTCAGTTGCTTGTTCGGAAATTTTTTTTTAGCGGTCTTAAAGATCTAAAAATAACTTAAGATCTTTTGTTTAGATCTTTTATTGCTATTACTACTAGTGCGGAGAATTCTGTGGATAAGCATCTGCAGGCCTTAATGACTAAGGATCAAAACGATCCGTAAAGTTGTGATCAATACATGATCCTTGTTCTGATCAACCTGTGCGTAACTTGCTTGGTTATCCACAGACATAGTTATCAACAGTTTTGTACAGTGTGTATCTACAGATCTCAGAGGATCTTATACAGTGATTACTCACAAATGCGCGAGTAGAGATCCTAGCCATGTTGATGCTTTTTCCTCCGGATCGTCTTGTGACATGTCTATTTCGAGGCGTTCGATTACTCGTTTAGCACCAGCATTGGCAAGCTTTTCATCAAAATCACGACCTGCAGCACAATAGGTGTCGTAACAACTATCGCCAACCGCAATAACTGCGTATTGCAAAGGTTCTAAACGCGGTTTTTTGGCATGCAGATCGTCAGCAAACGCCAACATACTGTCGGCGTAATCACCTGCGCCGTGGCTGGCAATACAGCCGATCCATAAGGTTTCGTCAGTTATCGTTTCTACTAAGTCGGTATAGTCTGGTTCGTAATGAACACGTGCAGTGTAGCCCTGTTGTTGGAGCTGATCGGCGAGTTGATCAGCCAAATATTCGGTGTTTCCTGAAGTGGTAGCGACCAGGATTTCAATAGATGTAATAGCCATGATGGCAACCTTAAAACGTACAAAAGATACTTAAGATGATACCACTTGATCGCGACCTTTGCGTTTAGCTTCGAGTAAAGCTTGGTCGGCACGTTGCAAGGCTTCATTGATGGATTCGTGGGCTTGGATCTCAACAATACCAAAACTCGCTTTGATCGGTACTAAACCCTTGGGCGTTGGGATAGCTGGGAGTGAATGCCGCAGGCGTTCTGCAGTAGTAGTGGCCTGAGCTAAGTTTTGCTCGGGTAATAAAATTAAAAATTCGTCGCCACCAAAGCGGGCAATCAAATCACAGTTACGAATGTGAGTGCGTACACTTTGTGCGGCCATGATAAGCGCTTGATCACCGATTAAATGACCGTGGGTGTCGTTGATGTTTTTAAACTGGTCAAGATCAAACACAATAAGGGCGAGCGGGAAATCGTTACTGCGCTGTCCTTGCAGTTTGGCCTCGGCGATTTCAATAAAATGCGCTCTCGTCGCAACGTGTGTCAGCGCATCTATTTGCGTTTGATGGTGTAGGCGTCGATTTTGATTCAGTAGCGAAGGAACTGCCAGACCAAAGTATGCGTTAGCGGCAACAACACACATCGCAAACTGGTAGGTAAGTGCATGTTCGTCAACGCCATAAAAACCGAACCATAGTGCTATCACCACGCTAACAAGTGCTAAAGAAAATACGGTTTGTTCCATGCGCTCGGTAAACACAATCCACATTTGTGGGATGCTAATAAATAAAATGAAGTAGGCAATAGCCGGATGCTCGTAATGGTGGTCAGCGATAATGACAAGCCCTACCAAAACCAGCATCAAGGTTATCTTATGGCTCCACATCGGACGTTTGCGTTGGTCACTTGCACGACGTTCGTTCGTGGGGCGTAGCCATGAAATATCGTGATTCCAAAGTCGGCTTAAAATTAAAATAAAGAAAGGCGTTAGAACGACTGCCCCTGCGAGGTCGCCGACCCACCAGTTGATCCAAGAGTCGCTTGCTTGCACCCAATCCATGCCGTCAATAAAGAGAAAAGCCCCAATTCCAAGCCAAGCGGCTAAGAGCGTCGTCAACATGGTCACAACGAGAAAATAGAGGATACGTTGGGGGAGTTGCTGAATATCCCATTTACCAACGGTTTGTCGGAAATACAAACCGCCGATTCCGTAGGCAAGCGTATGAGAGAGCGCTAACATCAGACTATTATAGGCTTGTTCGATATAGGGTAGCGCACTATCGAGTTGCAGATACATCCACATGCCGACAATGAGGGAGGCCATCAGTATCGGTAAAAAAGCGCGCGTACCCATTAAGATGAACGCTGCAAGCGACAGCCCTGCTGGTGGGAACCAAAGGCTAATAAAAGGTTGGTATTCCATTAGTGTGGCCGACCACCACACCAATACCCAAAGCGCAATAAAGGCTAGGTAGCGAAAAGACGAAGCAGAAAATTGTCGGATAGCGGGCGCTGTCACAGTGGAGATCCATCTTCTTACTTTTATTTAACTAACTTTATGTAAAGCACATTTAGCGATAAAAGGAAACTTTTTACGACCAACGCAATGGTTTGAACAAGCTCGCTTTGGTACTTTAAGCAAGTGATTTTAAAATACTTCGAAAAAAGAGAGCTCCCATGCATCGTTCAAGTTTCTGGTTAGCCTTTGCGGCGATAACCGTGGCAAGTTTTGGTTCGATTGGTGATGTGTCAGCATCAGCAATTCAACAGACAAAAGGCGATTTTGAAGATAAATTTCGCCAGTTAGATGAAGTGTTACCCACTCCTAATGTTTATCGGAGTGCAGCTGGCGAACCAGGCGAAAGTTACTGGCAACAGCGCGCAGACTATGACATCAACGTACGTTTGGATGAAGAAAAACGTCGACTTGATGCGGCCGAAACGATCACCTATTACAACAATTCACCCTACACACTGAAATATGTATGGATTCAATTGGATCAGAACATTTTCCGTGATGATTCACGTGCCGAGCGCAGTGCAACTTTTGGTAGCCATCCCGATACTGATCTAAACGGCATTGATAAACCTGCACGGCTTTCGTTAGGTCAGTTACGACGTCAGCAGTTTATGACCGATAATGAGCTCGGTTTTGCCATTGATAAAGTTGCGACGGCCAGTGATGAAGCTTTAAGTTTTACTATTGTTGGCACCAACATGCGCGTTGATTTGGCAGAGCCACTGGCACCTGGTGAGCAAACTGAACTAGCCATTGATTTTGGCTTTAACATTGTTGAAGAAGATGCCGTTGGTGCGCGTTCGGGTTACGAACATTTTCCTGATGATGCACGTGAAGGTGGCAATGACATCTTTTTGCTAGCGCAATGGTACCCGCGTGTTGCGGCGTTTACGGATTACGAAGCGTGGACCAATAAAGAATTTTTAGGGCGTGGTGAATTCACCATGGAGTTCGGCGAATTTAATGTCGCCATTGACGTCCCAGCTGACCATATTGTTTCGGCCAGTGGCGTGTTGCAAAATCCGGAGCAGGTGCTTACTGCGACGCAGCGCGAACGTTTAGAAGAAGCTCGTACGGCGAAGCGACCGGTTTTTGTGGTCACCGCAGAAGAGGCTTTAGAGAACGAAAAGGCGGGGACAGACGAACGTAAAGTATGGCGTTTCAAAGCAGAGAATGTGCGCGACTTTGCCTGGGCTTCATCACGTAAATTTATGTGGGATGCTAAAGGTTATCAACAAGGCGGTGATGTGCAGCCGGAAGTCATGGCAATGTCGTTTTACCCGAAAGAAGGTGGCGATCTGTGGAAGAAGTATTCCACCGAATCGGTGATTCATACCATGGAAGTCTACAGCCGTTTCTCGTTTGATTATCCCTACCCAACGGCGCAATCGGTGAACGGTCCAGTCGGTGGTATGGAATACCCAATGATTACCTTTAACGGTCCGCGTACCGAGTTACAAGACGACGGTAGCCGAACTTATTCATTGGCCGAAAAACGCTTCTTGATTGGCGTGGTGATTCATGAAATTGGCCATATCTACTTTCCGATGATTGTGAATTCTGACGAACGCCAGTGGACCTGGATGGATGAAGGACTTAACAGCTTCTTAGACGGCGTTGCTGGGCGTGAATGGGATCCGCAAATTCCATGGGGTGTTGAACCGCGTGGCATTATTGATTACATGAAGTCGTCGGTACAAGTACCGATCATGACGCAATCGGATAGTGTATTGCGATTGGGCCCGAACGCTTATACCAAACCAGCTGCGGCATTGAATATTTTGCGTGAAGTCATTCTAGGCCGTGAGCTGTTCGATTTTGCTTTCCGCGAATATGCACAACGTTGGATGTTTAAGCGTCCAACGCCGGCTGATTTCTTCCGTACCATAGAGGAAGCATCGGGAGTTGATCTTGATTGGTTCTGGCGCGGTTGGTTCTATACCACCGATCATGTCGACATCAGTCTCGATCGTGTTTACAAATTGCGTTTAGATACAAAAGATCCTGATATCGATTGGCAGCGTCGTCGGCAAGAAGAAGCCGATAAACCGGTTTCGTTTTTTGTTCAGCGTAATGAAGCTGCAGGACGTAAAACATGGGTGGAACTCAATTCTGATGTACGTGATTTCTACGACGAAAATGATCGCTTCACGGTAACCAACAAGCAGCGTAACGCGTATCAGAAATTCCTTGAGAAGCTCGAGCCATGGGAGCGTCAGGTGTTTGATCGCGCGATTGCTGAAGACCAAAACTATTACGTTCTCGACTTTTCGAATGTTGGTGGTTTGGTGATGCCAATTTTGTTGCAGATGACCTATGCTGACGGCACAACCGAAGACTATCGTATTCCCGCAGAAATTTGGCGTCGCAATGCGAAGAATGTCAGCAAACTTATTGTGACGGATAAAGAAGTCGTGAGCTTTGCTGTTGATCCGAATTGGGAGACCGCAGACGTGGACATCGAGAATAACTACTATCCGCGCAAGATCATTGAGTCTCGAATTGAAGCATACAAGTCAGAGCGCGGCACTGACCACATTAGCCGTGACTTGATGCAAGAAGCGAAATCAAAACTCAAAGCTGACGAGAGCGATAACGACGAATGATGCGCTGTGCATTTTTCTTGATGGTAATGTTGATGTTGGTGGGCAGTGCTACTGCCCACCAACTCAAATCGGCCGTCACTACTATTTTGTTCAATCAGCGTACGGGCAACATTGAAGTGATGCATCGCTTTGTGTTGCACGATGCAGAGCATGCAATGAGGGAGTTATTTAATAAGAAGCAAGCAGATATTCATACCGATGAAGAAACGCGTGCGTTATTTGCTGCTTATGCACTTGAGTCTTTTCATCTTGCTTCTTTAACGGGACAACCGATCACCCTTGAGCCGGTCGGGTATCAGGTCGATGGTCGTGACTTTTGGGTATATCAAGAAACCGCAATTCCTGCAGATTTGCAAGGACTGGCGGTGCGGCACAAAGCATTACAAGAGCTTTGGGCTGAACAGCAAAACTTAGTTAATATAGAAGGCAAGGGTGCGATTAAGAGTCTACAATTCAATGCAAAAGATGAATGGCTAACGGTCTCGTTTAGTGACGATTCCGCAGAAGATTAGCACCGAGGAGGTGCCATGCTAAAGACCTTAATTGCTTTTGTTATCGCCGTGGTTGCCGGTGCTATTGTCGGTAGCGTCATCCAGACCCAGTTTAATCTAGCAGCACTTATCGAACTTTCAGTTCCGATTTCTTTAGATACTAGAATTTCAACGATAATTCACGATCTTCTTAATTTTTCGCCGATTTTCGCTGCAATTTTAGCGCTAGTTTTACTTGTTGCGCTACCGATTGCGGCAGTTTGTAGTCGTAAATTAGGTGGGTCCGAGCGTTGGTGGTTCATTAGTGCCGGCTTCTTCGGGTTATTGTGCTGCTTTGCCGTGGTTAACTCTCTTGCTCCGATGCCAACCTTGATAGCGGCGACACGCAGTTGGGCTGGGCTCGGGGCTATGGCACTCAGCGGGGCTTTTGCGGGGTGGATTTTTGATCGTTTATGGCATCCTCTGCCACGTGAACTTGCGGAGCCTCTAGCATGATGAAAAGCTTTTTTTTAGTCCTTGTCATAGCGTTCACGAACGTTGGTATTAGCCAGGCGGCGGATAACGAGACGTTCCAGGTCGAAGTTGTTACTGATAGCCTAAGTTTTCCTTGGTCACTACAAGAACTACCCGAACAACGCGCTGGTTGGTTGGTAACCGAACGTGGCGGGCGCCTAATACACGTCGCCGACGATGGCTCAGTCAATGCGATACCCTTGCAGTTGCCAGAGCTCTTTGTCGCTGGCCAAAGTGGTCTGTTTGACGTGATTTTAGCGCCGGATTTTGTGCAGACCCGTGAGTTCTATGTCAGTTATTCCTGTGGTTCTATCAACGCTAATACAACCTGCTTAGCGCGGGCAAAACTGTCGTTAAACCCACCGTACACTACGTCAGAAGTGCAACAGATATTTGTCGCACAACCGTTGCGTAAAGGCGCCGCTCATTACGGTGGACGTATGGCTTGGTTGCCAGACGACACTTTGCTACTGACTTTGGGCGATGGCTTTGATTATCGCGAACAAGCGCAAAACTTAGCGAATCACCTCGGTAAGGTGGTTCGTTTACAGCGCGATGGCAGCGCCGTTTCGGACGGGCCGTTTCCAACGAAGGCTGACGGTTTTATCTTTAGCTACGGGCATCGTAATAGCCAAGGTATAGTGTATGACGCTCAACGTAAGACCATTTGGCAACATGAGCATGGACCGAAAGGCGGTGACGAAATTAATCAACTGCAAGCCGGTAAGAACTATGGTTGGCCGATTGCCAGTTATGGCGTTGATTACACTGGTGCTATGGTGACCCCATACCAAGAATTACCCGGAGTGACCCCGCCTCTGCACCAATGGACCCCGTCACTGGCACCGTCAGATATGGCTCTTTATGCTGGCCAGCTGTTTGCTGATTGGCAAGGCGATTTGTTGGTGACGCATTTGGCCGGGAAAACATTACAACGGCTGCGTTTAGTTGACGGGCAGTGGCAAGTGATGAGTGAGCACGCTTTTGCTAACGGCAGTCGTTTACGAGCCGTTGAAGTGGCTCGAGATGGCGCTATTTGGCTTGCTACTGACGCTGAAAATGGACAATTATTAAAGCTGACCCCGAAAGGACGCTAATTCACCAAGGAGTGGGCTATGCCCAACATTGACAAGACTCAACCATCAGTTCGTCCATCACCTGAGCAACCATGGTGGAGCAAGGCCATTGTTCTACTGGCGATGCTATTCGTATTTTTGCTTGAGGCGCAAACCCAATTAGGGTTCGCCCATGGCTTTTTACATTTGCCTATAGTGCTGTTCTGTTTGTTTGCTGCTTCACAACAATTCGCTCGCGGCGTTGCTTGGGCGTCGTGTTTATTGATCGTATTGGGTTATCTCATTTCGCCACCGCCGCCAATAGGATTCTCTGAATTATTCGTGGTGGGCAATCGCCTAGGTGCGATCGTTGCGATAATAGCGCTGTACATTATCTACACCCACTACTACATGCGCTTAAAAAGACAGCAGGATTTTGCTTATTTTGTCGAAAGTTTACCGATTCAGATTTGGACCGCAACGCCGCAAGGTGAGGTCGATTTTGTTGGTGATAAGTTAGCCGCTTACGCTGGTAAACCAAAAGCAGTCATCGTTCCTGACTGGCTTAGCGTCGTACACCCTGATGATCACGAACATACCATTGAGGTCTGGTCAGCTGCGGTGCAACACCAGCACAAATACGAAGTTGAATTCCGTATGCGTCGTTACGATGGACATTATCGTTGGCATTTGACCGAAGCTGTTCCCGAGTACGATGAGGCCGGTAATTGTGTGCGTTGGCTGGGTTCGTCAATCGACATTCATCATCTTAAAGAGGTCGAAAAAGAGGTAACCATAGCATTAGAGCGCTTTGATTTGATGTCGAAGGCGACCAATGATGCAATTTGGGACTGGGACTTCACGACCGATAAAGTGTGGTGGAATCAGGGCTTTGAGGACATGTTTGGCTACGATAGAACGACGTTAGAGTCAGGTCCGGAGTCGTGGTCGAATCGTATTCACCCCGACGATTTAGATGAGGTGTTGCATAGTATTCATGATGCGATTGATAGCGACGCAACGCGTTGGCAGATGGAATATCGGTTCATGCACGCAAATGGCGAACCAATAACAGTCATGGATCGGGGGTTTATCGCTCGCAACGCCGACGGTAAAGCGACCCGCATGGTTGGTAGCATGATGAATATTACCGAACGGCGGCAATTAGAACAGCGCTTACAGCAAGCACAAAAACTTGAAGCGGTGGGTCAGCTTACTGGTGGCGTTGCGCATGACTTTAATAATTTATTGACGGTTATACTCGGCAATAGTGAAGTGCTCGATCTGCGTCTTAGCGAACAGCCAGAGCTCAAAGCGTTGGCGCAAATGAGCTTGACCGCAGCTGAGCGCGGCGCCGAATTGACGCAACGCTTGTTAGCCTTTGCCCGGCGCCAACCGTTGGAGCCGACCACGGTTAATATCTATGAGACGGTGGTCGGCATGGAGCCGTTACTAAGGCGTACGTTACCTGAATCGATTGCACTTGAATTTACCGTTACTGAACAGCCTTGGCCGTGCCAAGTCGACGTCCATCAGCTGGAGTCGGCATTGCTAAATTTGTGTTTGAATGCCCGCGATGCGATGCCCAAAGTTGGTCGCATTGTTGTTGATTTATACAACCAGTCGTTCGACGAAGATAGCGCAGACATGGCTCGAGGTGACTATGTTGCTGTTGCGGTATCGGATAATGGTGTCGGTATGAGCGCTGATGCCGTTCAACAGGCCTTCGAACCATTCTTCACGACCAAAGAAGTAGGTAAAGGGAGTGGTCTAGGCCTGAGTATGGTGTACGGCTTTATGAAGCAATCCGGCGGTCACGCTAAGATCTATTCAGAGCCAGGTGAAGGTACGACGGTTCGATTGTTTTTCCCTCGCGTTGATGCGGAACCCGAAATTAAAGCCAGCGAAGATGATGCGACGCTCCTGGATACCGGTCATGAACGGATTCTTGTGGTTGAAGATAATGATTTGGTGCGGCAAACCTTGGTAAGCCAACTGCAGGGCCTCGGTTATCAAGTTACTGCAGCGGAAAATGGCGATGCAGCTTTGCGTATTTTGCAGCAAGGCGAGCGTTTCGACCTGTTATTTACAGACGTTATTATGCCGGGCTCACTCAATGGCCCGCAGCTCGTTGCAAAAGCCAATGACATCGATAGTTCGATGCGTGTGCTCTACACCTCAGGTTATACCGAAAACGCGATCATACATCACGGTCGCTTAGACGAAGGCGTTCAGCTGTTGAGTAAGCCTTATCATGCGAAGGAATTAGCGGAAAAAGTACGTAAAGCGCTTACCGTGAAACGCTAGTGATAAAGTGCTTTGTGACCCTTAAAAATTATGTAAAGCAACCACGCAGATTTTTACCTTTGTGCTACTTTGTAAAGACACATTGTAAAGACGAAGAGGTAGCTTTATGAAAGTTTGGATTCCAGTAGTTGTAGCTTCAGCAGTGGTTTTAGCAGGCTGTCAGACACCGATGACAAACACCCAAAAAGGTGCCGCGATAGGTGCTGTGGCGGGTGCGTTGATCGGTAAAGGCACCGGCGACCACGATAAGAGTCGCTACGTCTGGGGTGCAGCAGTAGGCGCCTTGGCAGGAAGTGCCATCGGTAATTACATGGATCGGCAAGAACAACAGTTCCGCGAAGAGCTTTCAGGTAGCGGCGTTGAAGTGATTCGTGATGGCGACAATATTCGCTTGCAATTACCAAGTAATATCACCTTCGCGACGGATAGCTCGCAAATCGCATCGAACTTCGATCCGATCTTGGTGGATGTTGCCCGGGTACTACAGCAATATGAAAAGACCACAATGGTGGTAGAAGGACACACCGACAGCACGGGTAGCGCTGATTACAATCAGCAATTATCAGAGAGCCGTGCATGGTCGGTAAGTAATCACTTGGCCCGTAATGGTGTCGACACACGTCGTATCACCATTATTGGCTATGGTGAGAGCCAGCCGGTAGCTACAAATGATACGGCAAGCGGTCGTCAACTGAACCGACGGGTTGAGTTGCGCATTGTTCCAAATCGTGCGTAGCAAAGGATTGGAGAGCAAAGTGGAAGCGCGTCTTTGGGCGCGCTTTTTTATTGCATTTGATTCAGTTGTTGTTGGACGCGGATCAAGTAACGAGCAGCCGTGAGTTTGTCGTTAAAACCCAGTTTGTCGGCCATTTGGTAGAGTTTAAATAAGCGATGGTAGAAGCGTGCGCGATAGCGCTTTAGCTGCTGGGCCGTAAGACGTCGAGCTTCGAGTTCATCGAGCTCGCGCTCCAAAGCTTTCAGTAAATGGCGTTGACGAGAGCGTAAATTGGTCGGAAAAACTAACTTAAAACTCGCCATGGCGAGTAAAGGTGCGGCAACCACAGCAATGGCTATACCGACAGCTGTGTAGGGTTCAAAGTGATAGTGCAACGAAGGTTGCATGAGTAGTAAAAACACTAAGTTAAAGTCCATGGCACCGGGCGCAGTGCGATTGTGCGACAACGGCAAACCGGCGACGAGTATGACAGGCATCACTACCGCCAACATGCCCAACAGCGAGTCAATGTGGGGCCATATAAAAGCTTGGATCGTTAATGCAACGCCGGCACCTGCGGCCTGACCGAGGAACACGTAGTACATGGTCTTGGCTGGATTCTCCATGGTGGAGAACAACGTGAGCATGACTGAGGCGCCGAGTAATAAATAAGCGAGTTGCATCCAACCGGTGTAAAACCATGCAAAACTGATCAACAGCATCACCGCTAACGTGCGCAACGCAGCTTGTTGTGCACCCCGCCAATCGCGGTGCAGCAACACAGAGAAACGATGGTGTGAACGTGCAGTCGAGCCACTCTCACGAAACTGAATGCGATCTTCAATCGCCTCGCTGAACTCTTGAAACTCAAGTTGTAGCGTACTGCCTTGGATAAGTTCTAGCGTGGTCTGCAAACCTTTACGAATTGGTCGCACTTCATTGTCGATAAAGGCTTGTGCAGTATCACGCAGGGCTTGTGCCAAATTTTCGCGGTGTTGCACCGAACTGGTTTCAAGTTGCGCAAGTAAACCAAGCTGTGCATTGAGCAATCGCCGCAGAAGCTTGGCCGACAAATGCGCTGAGGGAGAACCTGCACCATGGTCAGCAAGCTGCGTTTCAAGGTGCGCAAGGTTGGTAATTTGGTCATGTAGCGGGATTTTATCAATCGAGCCTTGATCAAACGCGCGAGCTAGTGTTCTTAAAGTCTCTGCAGTTTGCCGCCGGACTTTATTCACGAGGGTTTGTTCGGCGCGTTTGTAGGTAAAAAACCAACCGACAATCAGTGCCGTTAAAACGCCAAGCAACACCGTGAAGAGACGGTCAAGGCCAAGTGGAAGTAGGGCGTCCGGCGCGCGCGAGAGAAGCACCACCATCGATGCCGAGTAGCCGGCTAAGACTGCACCGTAAGAAATAAGTCCGTGCAGCAAGTTGGCGCCGTAGACACAAAGGACCACCCACAACGTCAGGCCGATGCCTTTAAGTAAAACGGCATCTCCGGCAACCATGACGATACCAATACCAATGCTGGTGCCAATGAGTGTGCCAAGGCTTCGATAGCCGGCTTTTTCGAACAGTAAACCACGGGTGGGTTGTGATACCCCCCAAACGGTCATTGCGGCCCATTGTGGATGCTCTAACCCAAACACCCAAGCAAGCAGTAACGCCAAACAGGCCGCTATACCGGTTCGTGTGCCGAACCGGAAGCGGGAATAGTCAAAACCGTAATTTGCTAAGCTAGTTTTTAGTTGGCTCATCTACAAGTAGCGCAATCGCTCCATCTCCGGTGACATTACAGGCCGTGCCGAAACTATCTTGCGCCATATACAGGGCAATCATCAAGGCAATCGCTGTTTCGCCAAAGCCTAGCATAGAACCGAGTAAACCGACTGCCGACATCACTGCGCCGCCGGGCACGCCAGGCGCCGCCAACATCACCACCCCGAGCATAAAGATGAACGGCAATATCGTAAAAAACGAAGGTATAGCGAGGGCATCATGTAAGAACATGACGGCTAAGGTGCAGCTTACAATGGTAATCGTTGAGCCGGCTAAGTGGGTCGTTGCGCACAAAGGCACAACGAAATTAGCAACGTCATCATTCACTTTGTTGGCTTTTGCACAGCGCAAACTTACCGGAATTGTCGCTGCGCTCGACATGGTGCCCAGCGCGGTGAAATAGGCTGGCAACATGTTCTTTAACAGGTGCAATGGACTGCGTCCATGACGCAGGCCTGCCAGTATGTACATTGTCGTAAGGTAAACCCAGTGCAAGGCGACGGCCATCAGTAGCACAATGCCAAAGGTCTGCAAGGTTTGAAAGACAGTTCCAGCATGTGCCATACCGGCAAACACACCGGCGATGTAGAATGGCAACAGTGGAATAATCACTTTAGCTAAGAGTCTCTCGATGATGTCTCGGCCTTGATCAGAGAACTGCTTGAGAAGCTCCGCTCGCGTTGCCGCGATGCCTAAGCCAAAAATAAATGCCAGAGCTAATGCAGTCATGATGCCGAACACCGGAGGCAAATCAACGGTGATAAAAGGCTCTAGAGCTTGAGTGCTCGTTTCTGTTCGGGTGCCTGCCGCCGTGAGCATCGGAACTATGAACCGCGCTAGCCAATAGGCTGCAATGCCCGCAAGGATTGTGGATAAGTACGCGATAATAAGTGTACGGCCGAGAAGTTTTCCAGAGTTTTGCGGTAATCCAGCGATACCGCTGGTGATGAAGAATAGAATGAGTAATGGAATCGTGAAGAATAACAGCTCACCAAACAAGCTCTTGAAGGTTAACAGCAGTTGGGTGAACCACTCCGGCATGTACAAGCCAATCACAATACCAAAAACTATACCAAGCACTAGTTTAACAATTAGACCCATGTTGTTGCTCTCGTTGTGGGGTGATGTCGGAACGAACTAGGGGTCTAGTGTACCTGAAAATTAGGCTTTTGAACTAAGGCGTTGGACTTTTGCGGATTGACTACCCGATGAGGAATACGTAGGGGCGTGTTCGGCTGAACTCTCGCGCAACAAATTGAGCATTTGTTGATTGTGGCGCAGGCGGTGATCGATAAGCTCGCCATTGAGGCGGTTGAGTTGTGCAACACGCTGGGCAACTAAACGCATTGCATTCCAGTCGTTTACGGTATTTTCTTGTACCGCAAAAGCTTGCATATCACGTGGTGAATTACTAAACCCAGCTTGTTGAGCAAACTCGTCGCGTTGGTGTTCCAAACGCTCAAGTTGCTCGTACAATGGTGTTTTATCTGCCGCAACTTGGGTAAGCGCTTCACCGTCAATCGAGCCTTGACTCAACAGCTGTTGCTCGTGTTCGAGGAGCTGCTTGAGCTTTTCAAGTAACTGATGTTGCTGCTGTACGACAGAGCTTAGCGACATTAGGACTGGCCACTCTCGGTGAGTTCCTGCAATAACGCATCGGCGATTTGGTCTGTCCGCATCGTGAGCTGACCGTCACGGATAGCTTGACGGAGCTCATCCACACGAGCTTGATCAATGTCCATGCTGCTATCTTGAGCCGTCGTGCTAAAGTGCGTGACGACTTCAGCAGCTTGTTGTTGTGCCGCTGAGGAATCAGTTGCTTTCTTCGCTTGTTCAGATGAACGTTGCGAGTCAACTTGATTTAAATTGTTAGGTGGTTGAAATCCATTGATTTTCACGAGAAATCACCTCTTTTGGAATCGCTGTCTACCCTTAACTATCGGCGGCTCAGCACATTTCTTTAGGGTAGAAGCGAAAAATTATTTTGCAACTTCAGCCTTGTTCTCACCGACGATTTTAACGTTCAGCGTTTTACGATTTTGCAATTGCACCCGAATGATATCGCCGATGGCACCTTGGTTTAAAGCTTTTGCTTGCTGTTCCACGTGGAACCCTTGTCCAGCATAGCGCACGGTAATCATGTCGCCGTAGTTTATCACGTTTGTTTGGTTCAGGAGCGACTCGGTAAGTGCTGCTCCTGCATTGATCGAGCGGCGTAGTGACCAGTTCGACGTAAGGCTCTGTAATGACACGTGTTCGGCAAGCAACACATCTTGCGGTAGCTTACGCAGATCACCCGTTACCATGTTGATGTCCGCCGCCGTTAACTTTTGCTCCGCCGCAATGGCGCGCGCTGTCACCCAGTAGCTCGCACTCGCTGAAACGTCGACTTGGAGAAAAAGCGGTCGTTGTGCTGCAGCTTCACAGCTCACCTTGAGAACGACGCGACCCAATACCTTATCGGGACGATGGGTAAAGTTGAGTAATGGTTGGCTGCAAGCATTGAAATAAAGCGCAGCGGCATCCGCGTTGCGGATGCTAACGTCAATGTTTTGGTACGCAGGGTCAGCATGGCGTTGCAAAAAGCTCGTTACGCTTTTTTGCCACGACGGCTGCTGCCGCGAAGGCTCTTCAGCCATTGCTGGCGCACTTATTATTAGCAAGACCCACAGCGAGGCCAGCCTGCGAAAACGCATATCAAAACCTATTCAGCATAAGAACTGCACAAAGTATAAGCAGGGGTGAGTTTTTAAAACGTTCGAAATAGGACTTAAAAAATCCCCTTTTCTTTGCTTTGTCTTCCAATTGAGCGCTGTACTCTGCATCGTGTAATGGAGGGTTTAGTCATGATTGACAAGTTATCGAACGCACTACAATTTCAACAACAAGCTTTGGCGTTACGTGAACAGCGGCAACATGTGTTGGCCGACAATATTGCGAATGCGGACACGCCCAACTATAAAGCCCGCGACTTTGATTTTAAAGCTGAATTGCAACGCGCAACAGCTCAGCAAAGCGGCCCCGTTAGTGTGGCTAAAACCCATGCGGGGCATATGTCAGTAGGCGTCTCGAACACCCCCGATGTAGATCTTATGTATCGTAATCCAGCGCAGAATCGCCTTGATGGCAACACCGTTGATATGGACAAGGAGCGCGCAGCGTTTCTTGAAAATTCACTGCGTTATCAAGCGGACATTCAGTTTATGGATGACAAAATCAGCGGCCTGCGCAAGGCCATGCAACCTGAGCAATAGGAGCTAGCAAATGGCTGATTTCTCTATTTTAGATATTTCTGGCTCAGCACTGTCTGCGCAATCCAAGCGGATGAATGTGGCCGCGAGCAATTTAGCGAATGCGAATAGTGTCGCTGGGCCAAATGGTGAACCGTACAAAGCGAAGCAAGTGATTTTTGAGCAACAGTTAGCCAGTGGTGGCGTAGCGGTAAAAGAGGTCGTAGCTTCAGAAGCCCCTCCTCGTATGGAGTACAAGCCTGGGCATCCGCTTGCGAATGACGAAGGTTACGTGGCGATGCCAAATGTCGATCCGGTTGCTGAAATGGTGAATATGATTTCTGCCAGCCGTTCTTATCAAGCAAACGTTGAGGTAATGAACACCAATAAAGATTTGCTGATGCGTACACTCACCATCGGTAAAGGCTAGGAGGCGTGATGAATACCATCGACAGTAATGTGCTGAATCAAATCAACCAAGCACCGAAATCTGAGCAAATTGCATCCGATAGCGAGAGCATGCGGAACAACTTTATGACCTTGTTGGTCACGCAATTGCGCAATCAAGATCCATTGAACCCAATGGAAAATAACGAAATGACTTCGCAGTTAGCGCAAATCAACACGGTGAGCGGGATCGAGTCATTGAACACGACGATGCAAAACATCAATGGCCAGATTGAAGCCGGCCAAGCGATGCAAGCCTCGGCCATGATTGGTCGAGCAGTGTTGGTCCCAGGGCAGCGCATCATGGTTGGCGCGGAAGCCAATGACATTACGCCGTTCGGCTTCGAGCTCAACAGCCCAGCTGAAAGCGTAAAGGTCAATATTTTCAATGAAAGCGGAATGTTAGTTCGACAGATGGATCTCGGCAGCGTTGGGTCAGGCACCCAGACGTTTACTTGGGATGGTCAGATGAATGATGGCAATACTGCGCCCGCAGGTGCATACCGTTTTGCGATTGAAGCCAACAATGGCGAGCAAGCTGTCACTTCAGAAACATTTAATTACGCTCAGGTCATTGCGGTAAGTAACAGCGCCGAAGATGGCGTTCGTTTGGACTTAGGCGGAATTTTTGAACCTGTGCGTTTACAAGACGTACGGCAAATCATTTAAGGAGCTCGATTATGGGTTTTTCACAA
Organism: Pseudidiomarina homiensis; assembly: GCF_003987225.1. Classification (GTDB taxonomy): domain Bacteria; phylum Pseudomonadota; class Gammaproteobacteria; order Enterobacterales; family Alteromonadaceae; genus Pseudidiomarina; species Pseudidiomarina homiensis. The sequence continues at coordinate 1,809,738 of NZ_PIPX01000001.1, read as the reverse complement.
GCACTTTCAGGTTTACGCGCAGCGGCAACGAATCTTGATGTCGTTAGTAATAACATTGCGAACTCACAAGTGGTTGGTTTCAAATCAGCCCGCGCACAATTTGCTGACGTATACGCCAGTGCGCAGGTGGGTTTGGGTACTCGAGTAGCTGGTATTTTCCAAGACTTTAGTGATGGCAACATCGAAGCGACGTCACGTAACATGGACTTAGCGATTGCCGGTAAAGGCTTTTTCCGCATGGATCAGCAAGACCAAATCCAGTTCTCTCGTAATGGTCAGTTCACCATTGATAAAAACGGCTACATTGTCAACGCAGACGGCGCACGATTAACGGGTTACCCACGCGGTGAGGGCTTCGGTGGTCAACCTGAAGTTCTGCAAATTCCTTCTGCTGGACTTGAGGCGAACCAAACTGCCAACGTATCGGGTGTCTTCAACCTCGATGCAGGAAGCCCTGTTTTGCCTGCCGGCACGTTTGATATCAACGATTCGGACACCTACTCGTATGCCAACTCAATCACTATGTACGACTCCCTGGGTAATGCGCATCCGAGCATGATGTACTTTACCAAAATTGGTGATAACCAGTGGGAAGTCCGCATTTCACGTGGCGGTGAGCTGGCTCCTGAAGTGGGACAAATTGACTTCGATACCAATGGCTTGCTCGTCAACCAAACGAACATGGATGCCTTTACTTTTGCGCCGGGCGCCGGTGCGGCGAATATGTCGGTTGATTTTGAACTTGATGGCACCACCCAATTTGCCAATCAATTTGAACAAACAGAAATCGCTCAAGACGGTTATGTCTCAGGCACCTTGATGCAAGTTGCCGTCGATGAAAATGGCGGCATTATCGGCACCTATTCAAACGAACAACAGGTGACTTTAGGAACCGTAGCTTTAGCAAACTTCCAAAGTCTTGAAGGCTTAAAGTCAGTTGGTGGTAATGCTTGGATTGAAACAAAAAGCTCGGGTATCCCGATTCTTTCAGTTCCTGGTGAAGGTCAGTTTGGTTCGTTGATGTCTGGTGCAGTAGAGGCGTCAAACGTCGACTTAACGCAAGAGCTAGTCGCCATGATCATTGCGCAGCGTAACTATCAAGCGAACGCGCAAAGCATCAAAGCGCAGGACGAAGCCTTACAGACAACCATGCAGTTGAAGTAAGACTGAAGGGGTAAACCGATGGACGCAATGATCTATACCGCAATGAATGGTGCGCGCCAAACGCTCGATGAGCAGACGGTGGTCACGCACAATTTAAGCAACGTTTCGACCACAGGCTTTCGCGCGCAGCTTGCTGCTGCGCGAGCTGTCCCGGTAAACGGCGTCGGTGTGCATGATACGCGCGTGGCATCGGTTGCCGCAACGGGGCTATTCAACAACCAGCAAGGCGCACTGCAAACGACCGAGCGCGAGCTTGACGTCGCTTTGGCGGAAAACAATTGGCTGGCGGTACAAACACCAGCTGGCGAGGCTTACACCAAGCGTGGTGACTTGCAAGTTGATGCCAATGGCCAGTTAAGCGTCAACGGCATGCCGGTGCTGGGCGATGGTGGGCCTATCATGATTCCGATGGGCACGCAGTTATCGATTGGCGACGATGGCACCATAAGCGGTATTGGGCTTGGTGGCGATCCGAATGAACTGGTCCCTTTTGATCGCATGAAATTAGTACGGGTCGATCAACCCAATCAACTTGAACGTCGTGAGGACGGCTGGTTCCAGTCGCTTAGCGGTGCTCCTTTGGCGCGCGATGAAAACGGCAGTTTACGTTCGGGCGCCTTGGAAAGTAGCAACGTCAATGCGGTTGAAGCCATGGTGGCGATGATTGATACCCAGCGACGTTACGAACTCAATATGAACGTTATCAAAACCGCAGATGAATCTGCTCAGCAGGCCAACAGCTTGCTCTCGGTGAAAGGTTAAAGGGGGTTACCCATGATTAAGTCACTATGGATCGCGAAAACCGGGTTAACTGCCCAGCAACAACAGCTTGATGTGATTACCAACAACTTATCGAACGTTAACACGTCAGGTTTTAAGCGCTCGCGCGCAGTTTTTGAAGACTTGCTGTATCAAAACATGCGCCAACCAGGCGCAATGAATAACGCGCAAGATTCATTACCTTCAGGCTTACAAGTAGGTTCTGGGGTGCGCACAGTCGCCACCGAGCGTTTGCATACGCAGGGCGCACTGAATAACACCGGTAACTCTCGCGACCTCGCGATTAACGGTAAAGGTTACTTTCAAGTATTGATGCCTGATGGCTCGCGCGCGTACACACGCGATGGCAGCTTTCAGATCAACGAAGATGGACAAATGGTGACCGCCAACGGATTACCTTTAGAGCCAGCGATTTTTCTGCCTGCCAATGCGCTGAGCGTCACTATCGGCCAAGACGGTATTGTAACCGTGACCCAACCTGGCAGCCCGCTGGGTAATCAAGTTGGGCAAGTGACGTTGAGTACGTTTATGAATGACGCTGGGTTGGAAGCTCGCGGCGGCAACCTTTACGTCGAAACTCAATCTTCAGGGGCGCCGGTTGAAGCGCTGCCAGGTTATAACGGTGCAGGTACCTTGTATCAGGGGTATGTCGAGGCATCGAATGTGAACGTTGTGGAAGAAATGGTCAACATGATCCAGACCCAACGTGCATACGAAATTAACAGCCGTGCGATTTCAACCAGTGACGAAATGCTGGCGCGTTTAGGTCAGCTTTAAACGCTGAGGAGTGTTGCACATGCGGTTCGTAAACCTTTACATTATTGCGCTGCTTGGGTTGGTCGGTTGTTCTTCAGTGCCCGAGCCCGTGGTCGTTGAGCCTTACGAACCTGTCGCGATCCCAGCACCGCAGCCAGCAGAAGCGAATGGTTCCATCTACCAGGCCCAGATTGGTTACGTTCCCTTGTTTGAAGATCAACGGCCGCGTCTAGTCGGTGATGTGATTACCATTGTCCTTGAAGAACAGGTCAATGCGACGAAATCGTCGTCGTCAAATGCAAGCCGCTCAAGCAATGTAGGTGTTGATCTTGAAGGACTACCGGATGTGCTCCAAGAGCTTGCTGATTATGGCTTTGAAGTCGGCAGCGCGAATGATTTCAATGGTTCCGGCGGTTCGAGTGCATCCAACCAATTTTCGGGCGTCATTACCGTTCAAGTCACGCAAGTCTTACCTAACGGAAACTTGCAAGTGCGTGGTGAAAAACAAATTGCGATTAACCAAGGAACTGAGTTTATTCGCTTTTCCGGAATCGTCAATCCGCGCATGGTGAGTGGCCAAAACACTGTGTTATCGACCCACGTCGCCGAAGCACGCTTAGAGTATATCGGTGATGGTTATATTACCGGTGCACAGCGCATGGGCTGGTTACAGCGCTTTTTCAATTACGTGTCGCCACTGTAAAGCAAACGAGGTCATGTCGTTATGTTGTCTGTAAAAAAGGCTTTTTTCTTACTCGCTTTATTGCTCACTAGCGAAATAGCCTGTGCTGAACCGATTAAGCAATTAGCGGACTTTGCTGGCGTACGGCCCAACAACCTTGTTGGCTACGGTCTTGTCGTGGGCCTCGATGGTAGTGGTGACCAAACCATGCAAGCGCCATTTACCGGGCAAAGTATGGTGAATATGTTGTCACAGCTTGGGGTGACGATTCCGCCGGGAACCAATATGCAATTGCGTAATGTGGCGGCAGTGATGGTGACCGCGACGTTGCCCGCATTTGCCAGACCTGGGCAGCGCCTTGATGTGGTGGTGTCATCGATGGGGAATGCGCGTAGTTTACGCGGTGGAACATTGTTAATGACGCCACTCAAAGGTGTAGATGGGCAAGTTTACGCCTTGGCTCAAGGTAATCTACTTATCAATGGTGTTAGCGCTGAAGCACAAGGGGCCTCGGCGGTGATTAATCAACAGGCGGGTGGACGAATCACCGGCGGTGCTATTGTTGAGCGTTCAGTGGCGCTGGATTTAGGCCGCAATGCCGGCATGCTGCAATTGAATCTCAAGCAACCGGATTTTGCCACTGCCCAGCGCATGATGGATGCCATCAATCAAGAGTTTGGTTTCGGAACCGCAGAAGCCTTAGATGGCGGTACGTTGCAACTACAGGGGCCAACCGATTCAAGTCAACGTGTGCGTTTTATGGCACAAGTTCAGCAACTGAACGTTAATCCAAGTGCGCAGTCACCTCGTGTGGTGTTGAATTCGCGCAGTGGTGCGGTAGTCATTAGCGGGCCGGTGCGGTTGCGGCAAGCAGCCGTTGCCCACGGTAACTTGTCGGTCACCATCAGCTCCGAGCCATTTGTCAGTCAGCCAGGACCATTGAGTGGCGGCGATACTGTGGTGGGTACCACTAGCGACATTACTATTGAACAAGAAGCGGGCACGTTACGGGTTGTTGAAGGTGTCGATTTAATGGCTGTTGTCGATGCATTGAACAGTCTTGGCGCGACGCCAAATGACCTGATGGCGATCTTGCAAGCGTTGCAAACGTCGGGCGCTTTGCGTGCCGAGTTGGAGATTATCTAATGGCAGATATGAGTGCACTACATGGTGTAGCAATGGATGGTAAGCAGCTGGATTCGTTAAAAACGTTGAATCAACGAAATCCCGAGAAAGCTGCTGAACAAGCCGCGCAACAATTCGAGGCTCTGTTTATCCAGCAGATGATGAAAACCATGCGACAAGCGGGCGGTGAGTCAGAGTTCTTTAGCAGTAATGCCATGCGCACTTACACTGACATGCTAGATCAGCAGTTTTCGAGCGAGCTTGCGCAACGCGGCATTGGCCTTGCCGAGCAGTTACTTGGCGAGTTACAACAAAAAGCAAAATAACCCTTAAGTTTTTGCTGTTTCGGCCGATGCTAAAAGTAAGTTGCAGAGGAATGATTGCATGAGCATTTTTTCAATTGGCTTAAGTGGTTTGCGCGCGGCGCAAGCGGGTCTCTACGCCACCAGTAATAACATCAGTAACGTCAACACTGACGGTTATAATCGAGAGTTGGTAAACCTCTCTGAGAACCGTATGCAAGGTGTCGAAGTCGATGGCATTACGCGACAGTTCAATCAGTTTGTGGCGACGCGCCTGAACGCTGCAAGTGGCAGCTATGAATCGTTGGAAACTTACTATTCTCAGGTACGCCAAATTGACAATGTATTGTCCGATGAGCGCTCGGGCTTGAATGCGGTCATGGAAAAGTTTTTTGGTGCGCTAAGCCAGTTTGCTGGCAATCCGGCAGACCCATCAGCACGCGAAGGCGTACTCGGCACTGCAAGTACGCTTACCGCTCAGTTTCGTTCTTTTGATAACTATCTGCGCGACATCGAAACCAACGTTAACTCGCAAGTGAAGTTCGAAGTCGACGCAATTAATACAATGACGGGGCAAGTCGCTTCGTTAAACGAAGAAATTCTAATGGCTCGTGCCGTTTCTGGGGTCGCACCAAACAGTCTATTGAACCAACGTGATCAAATCGTGCACGAGCTGAGCCAGAAGATGGATGTGCGTGTTTATGAGCAAAAGTCAGGCTCGTATACCCTATCGTTAAGCAATGGTTCGCCGTTGGTTGCAGGTGATCGTGTTTATCAACTGGAAACAGTGACCGATCCTGCGGACCCATCGCGGGTAAGCATTATGTACAACGACGTGGCGGGCAATCCAGTTGCATTAAAGGATAGTGTTTTTAGTCGCGGTGCTGTAGCTGGTTTGTTGGAGTTTCGCGCGCAAAGCTTAGATAAGATTCGTGACCAATTGGGTCAGATGGTCGTGGCGTTTGCCTCGGCCTTTAATGAGCAACACATGGCGGGTACCGACCTTAACCAGCAGCCGGGGCAGGCAATGTTCTCGCTCGGACAAACGGTCACCAACACCAACCTTCAAAATGCTGGTACAGCGACCGCAACAACGACCATTACTGACCCGCAAGCCTTGCTGGCGACGGGTTACGATGTTAAGCAAACCGCAACTGGGCTAGAAGTCACGCGTTTAGATAACGGTAAACAAGTCGCCGCAACCTTTGACGCAGGAACGAATACCTTGTCGTTTAATGGTCTTGAAGTTGCCTTTGATGCCGGAACATTGGTCGATGGCGATCGCTTCCGCGTGAATCCTTTGCGCGAGCAAGCTGCTAATTTTGACTTATTGCTTACCGAAGGTTCTGAGCTCGCGGCCGCGCAGTCGAATGCGAGTGGTGATAACCGCAATGCGCTGGCATTGAGTCAACTGCAAGGTGACTTGATCGTCGAAGGTAATGCGACGGTGAGCCAAGCCTACGGCGCTATGATTAGTAGTCTCGGCAACCAGATCAATGTGGTGCAAGCCAATATGGCTGCGCAGCAAGGGCTTACCGAGCAACTTGAAGGTCTGCAGCAATCCGAATCTGGAGTCAATCTTGACGAAGAGGCAGCGAACCTTATTCGCTATCAACAGTATTACCAAGCCAACGCCAAAGTCATCGAGACGGGCTCGACCTTGCTTGATACGATTTTATCGCTTAGATAACGGAGCTGGACATGCGTATTAGCACCCCCACCATGTACAACTTGAATGTGTCGTCGATGAACCGACAACAGGCCGAGTTCAGTCAAATCAGTCAGCAAATTGCGAGTGGCAAGCGAGTTGTGAATATTGCTGATGATCCGCAGGCGATGACGCAGGCGGTGAATATTAGACAGTCCAAGGCTGTAACTGAGCAATATGCTGAGGCGCGGGTTGGTGTGCGGAATTCACTTGCACAAGAAGAAAACGTGCTCAATACCGTTAGCGATGTTTATGCACGTGCGAAGACGCTGCTCGTACAAGCATCTAGCGATACCTTGGCTGACCCTGATCGCGCGGCAGTAGCGAGTGAACTTAAGGGGCTGTATGAGTCGCTGCAGGGGCTTGCAAATACGCGTGATGGTAATGGCCGTTATTTGTTTGGTGGGTACCAAGATGATACCGCGCCGTTTATCAAAAATGGCGCGGGTACCGTCGACTATGTTGGCAATACCAATGTCCGTGAACAGCAAATTGATGGCGACCGCCGCATGGCGATCGGTCATAGCGGTCAAGATGTATTTCTAAATGTGCATAACAGCGCAAATTACGGCGTGCAAGCCGATGCAGCGAATCAAGGCGCGTTGCGTTTTGATAACGTGAATATTATTGACCCTAATGATCCTAATTTCGGCCAACAATACGACATTACGTTTGAAGAAAATGCTGGGCAATTACAGTACCGCGTTAACGGTGGCGCAGCCATTGATTATAATGATCCGATGAAAATTCCATTGGACGGCATTGAGCTCGAGGTCAACGGTGTTCCAGTGGCGGGTGATCAGCTCACAGTGGCGCGCGGCGCCGACTTGAATACCAATATTTTCCGCACCTTTGAACAAGCTATCGCAGTGCTTGACCAGCCAGCGGCGACGGATAATCAAAAGGCCAATCGTGCCAATCAGATTCGCTCGGCAATGCAGCAATTCGATAATAGTTTGGATAACGTTTTAACCACCCGTGCCGAAGTGGGAGCGCGTCTCAATGAGCTAGACGGCCTCGATACGATTGGTGGTAATCGTGAGCTTGCCTATGAGCAAGCGTTATCTGACTTGGTCGACCTTAATTATGTTGAGGCCAGTGCGGAGTATAGTTTACGTATTGTCGGCTTACAGGCGGCGCAAAAGACGTTTGTTTCGATGAAAGAAATGAGCCTGTTTAAGTTCCTTTAAGGGCCAACGAACAGCGTATCTAAAAAGTTAAAGCCGAGCTGGAATAGGTTTTGTAAGTAATAGCCCAGCTCGGTCATTAGCACCACTAATAACACCATTCCTAACGTCAGTGACATCGGAAAGCCGACTGAGAAAACGGTTAACTGTGGCGCTGAACGATTCAAGATGCCCAAGGTTAAGTTGACGATGAGCAACGCACCAAAGACCGGTAAGGCAAGCAATATCCCCGAGCTAAATACCATCCCCCCAAGTCGCGCAATCGATTCAAAGACGCCGCTTTCGAAAGAGCCAAAACTCGCGATGGGCATCCAAGTAAAAGACCGTACTACGATTTCGAGCAAGATAAGGTGTCCGTCGATCGTGACGAACAGAAGTGTTGCGAAGACATAAAAAAAGCGCGAGAGAATCATCGTATTGGCGCCGCTGTCGGGCGAAAAGAAGGTCGCGAAGGCTAGTCCCATTTGCAAACCGATATACTCGCCAGCGGCCTGTACCGCGGCAAAGGTAATTTGCACCACGAAGCCAATGGCAACACCAATAATCAACTGTTCAACGACAATGCCAAAACTTGCCCACGACAACAGCGGAATGTCGGGAATAGCAGGAAGCAGCGGTGCAATGATGATGCTAATTATCGCGGCAACGCCAAGCTTCACCCGGTTCGGCACGCTGGAGTGACTCAGCACCGGAGCAATGAGGAGCAAGCCACTAAAGCGACAAAAAGGCCAAAAGAATAGACTTATCCAGGCTTCGAGTTGGGCAAAGGTGATCGAAACCATAACGTACTGCCTTACTGCAACATGTTAGGAATGTTAGTAAAGAGACGCGTCGTAAAATCAATAATGACTTGTAAGAGATAGGGACCAAGAATCACGAGTACCGCCAAAACACCGAGGATTTTTGGAATAAACGATAAGGTCATTTCATTGATTTGCGTAGCCGCCTGGAACAGGCTGATCAATAGGCCGAGTAACAGCGCAGTTATCAATAACGGTCCAGCAAGGTGCAAACACACAAGCATGGCTTGGTAGGCGATGGTCATGACGGTTTCTGGAGTCATCGCACGACCTTGCTATAAGTAGAAGCTGTTGGCTAATGAACCAATCAGCAGTTGCCAGCCGTCAACCAGCACAAACAACATAAGTTTAAATGGTAGTGAGATTGTGGCCGGAGGCACCATCATCATACCGAGAGCCATCAGTACACTTGCGACAACTAAGTCAATGATTAAAAACGGAATAAAAATCGTGAAGCCGATTTGGAAAGCGGTTTTCAGTTCGCTAGTAACAAACGATGGCACGAGGACCTGAAAGGGTACATCAGCAGGGGTCTGAATAGGACCAACGGCAGCGAGCTCGGCAAACATGGCTAAATCGGACTCACGCGTTTGTGCCAGCATGAATTCCCGCATGGGTTGACCAGCGAGCTCTAAAAAGCGCTCAAAGCCGATGCTTTCTTGGCTGAACGGGAGCCATGCAACGTTATAAACCTCAGTAAACACCGGACCCATGATAAAAAAGGTTAAGAACAGCGCCAGTCCAAGTAGTACCTGATTTGGCGGTGCAGATTGGGTTCCCATTGCGGTGCGCAACAGACTGAAGACGATAATGAGCCTAACAAAACAGGTCATCATCAACAGTACGGCTGGTAGAAAAGTAAGGCTACTGAGAAAAAGTAGTGTTTGTAGGGGTAATGACCAACGCTGGCCGCCGTCATCCGTAGGTTCACTTATCGGCCCAGGGATCGACTGCGCAAAGGCTGTTTCGGGCAGCAGCACTGCGAGCACAAATAAACCAAACAGAACGACGCGCAGCATTAGACTAACCTCTATTTTTTTGCTTTGTTAATTGCTGCTGTAAAGCCGCTTGGAAGCGTGTCGCAAAGGAACCCGACGACGGCTTGGGGATTTCTTGTGGCGCCATTTCGTGCAATTTGGTGATGCTTTGCGGGGTGACCCCTAATACGAGCCAGCGCTCGTCGACTTCGACAATCATCACGCGCTCTTTCGCACCTAGATGACTGACGCTAACTATTTTTGTCCATTTTTGTGCATTGTTGCCGTTTAAAGCAACGCGCTTAAAGACCCAGCCACAAAATAAAATCAGTAGAATAATCAGCAAGAGGATACCGACAACTTGCCCAAATAAGGCAAGACTGCTGGTCATTTCTAAAGGTTGTGGCGAGGTAGTCGCAGTCATTATCGGTTCAACTTTTGTACACGTTCTGATGGCGTGACAATTTCGGTGATGCGGATGCCATATTTATCATCTAAGACGACAACTTCACCTTGGGCAATCAAATAACCGTTGATAAGAATATCCATGGGCTCGCCGGCTAAGCCGTCGAGTTCGACGACGGAACCTTGTGCTAGCTCTAAGAGTTGTTTGATCGTGATTTTGGTACGTCCAAGCTCAACGCTAAGCTTCACCGGAATGTCCATAATCAGATCAAGATCATTCATTGCTGGCTTGGTAGCGCTATTCGCGACGGTTTCGCTATGCGTGGTTTCCGCTTCCGCTAATGCTTCATCCCAAGGTTGCTCTTGATCCTCGGTTTGTTCCGTTGCTTGAGCCGTCTCTTGGCTTTTGTCTTTATTCGTCATGATCATACTCCTTGGCGCGCATTGGCGAGAACACGCTGTTCTTGCGCTCCTTAAAAATTGAATCAGGGAAACGATGATTATTCAGTACGCGCTTCACTTTTAGCGCACGGTTTTCATCGGTGCTACCGAACTCGCATTCCAGCATGGGCAAGCCATTAACGGTCGCTAGGACTGTTTCCGGAAGATCGATAGGAAGCACATCACCGGGTTTGAGCGACATCACCTGAGGTAACCGTAGTGGCAGTTCGACAAAGTCGGCAATAAGCTCGACATGTGACTGTTGCACCTCATGACTGATGCGTTCCCGCCAAGCCTGGTCATTGCGATTACCGCCAAGATCCGCGCGCAAATTTGTGAGTTTTTCCCGCAACGGCTCAACCATTGCGTATGGCATGCAAATCGAGAAATTACTCTCGAGCTGCCCCACCTCTAAATGAAATGTCGTCGTGACCACTATTTCGCTCGGTGAGCTGGTAATCGTCGCAAACTTTGACTGTATTTCGGAACGGATAAAACTTATGTCGAGCGGGTGTACTGCACGCCAAGATTCTTGATAGGCGTCCATTGCTAAATTCAGGACGCGAGTAATGATGCGCTGCTCCGTGCCAGTGAATTCACGCGCTTCGTTACGCGTCATAAAACGGCCATCACCACCAAATAGGTTTTCGACAATCAATGACACGAGTGCATGCGGAAAGACAATCAATGCGCTGCCACGCAGAGGTTTCATCGAAATCATATTGATATTCGATGGTGACGGTGTGGCCTCAGCAAAATCACTAAACCGTTGGTAACGTACAGACTCTACAGTGATGTCGGCGTTGCGTCGCAATAGGTTAAACAAATTCATGCGAAACTGGCGCGCAAACCTTTCATTAATGACTTCTAGAGTATGTAAGCGCTCACGTACAATGCGTGCCTGAGAGGCTGGGTCAAAGGGCTGTTGAGAGACCTTTTTTTTGGTTTTGCTGGACAACTTTTGCGACGGATCAGGCGCAGCTTCGCCACGTCCGACATCGGACGTAGCAAGCATAGCGTCAAGTTCGTCTTGCGAAAGTTGGTGGCCGTTACTCATGTTCTTCCTTTACTGCACAATAAATTCGGTAAAGAGCACATCATTGATTTCAATGGGTTCATCGCCGTTGTACGGTTGGCTTAACGTGCTAGCAATCGATTGTGCGAGCGTCTTCTTGCCTTCCGATTGGGCAATCTTCTCTGCACGTTGACCTGACAATAAAACCAGCAAGCGGTTGCGCACCTGTGGCATATTTTTGTTCAGGGTTTCTTTAACCTTGTCGCTCGGTAATTCAAGGGTTAGCCCAGCATAAAGTAGCCGCGGACCAAATTGATCACTCGCTAGGTTCACGGTAAACGGTGAAATCGAAAGAAAGACTGGATCAGCACTTTCCTGCTCGACAGGTTGTCCATTCCCGGCTGCAGCTTGCGCTGCAATCGAGCGTGTGTCCCATAGCAGCCAAGTATTTAAAGCTACTAGGATCATCATAAAAAACACGAGCACATAAAGCAGTTTTGAACTCGATTTTGCTTGTTGTGCTGCTTGCTCTTTCTTTGTTGCCATTACTGCGCTCCTTTATTTCTACGCATTCCTATCTATGCATAAAGATCCACGCGACCATCATCTGGAACACGGGAACTTTGGTTAGCCGCCATTTCTTCACTATTATTTTCGGCGGATTCGCGCAAATCTAAAGGGTTGTTTGGCGATTGTCGAGTCGATTGTTGTTGCTCCTGCTGGCCAGACTGCTGCCAAGAGCTTTGTTGCTGACTGACGGTACTGTCAGCCAACTGTAAGCCTTGGGCTTGCAACGCTTCACGTAACATTGGTAAGGCGTTTTCTAGAGCGCCACGAACGTGTTGGCTATGCGTCAAAATGTGCAACTGTGTTGCTTTGTCATCTTGAATCAATTGAATCTGCAGTGGGCCTAGATCCGCTGGCCGTAAATGCAATGTCATTTCATTCTGATTGCGCATCACCATTTGCACGACCGAGTCATTAAGTTGTGCTTGCCACGCTTGAGTTCCGACCGACGGTTGTAATACCGATGCTTGGTTCACCGCAGCAGGCATTTGCGCTCGCTCAGTGGTGACGACTTGAATAGTTTGTAGTGCGTGCGGTTGGCTTGTTTGCGCTGACTCCGACGCCGATAACGTTGCCGAAGTACTTACGCCGGTTAAATTTTCAGCTGCAAATGCGGCCGACGATGATGTACTTGTTAATGTTGGAACTTGCTGTTCGGCAGAACGGTTCGCATTGGTCGCAGTCATTTGCGCTGCTTTTAAGCTTTCTGTCGCCGCACGAGATGAATCGCGCGCGGCAGCATTGCCACTAGCGCTTTGCTGTTCGGCTGCGCGAGCTACTTCTACGCGCTGCTGCATACGCTCATGTTGTGCCAGCTCTTGGCTCATCATGGAGGCCTGACCGTTGGCTGGGCTCGCAGTTGCCGTTGCATTGGTCGTTACAAGAGTGCCTGCCATTTCTTTACGGGCTAATGCAGCCTGTTCGGTAACTTGCTGGGCGGCATTCGTTTTATTTTGTGGGGTGGCCTCGGCCGATGCTTGCACACCGTCGGCAGGAGCCGGGTTCGTTCCGTGAGAATGTGCTTTAGGATTCCCCGAATTGGTCAGGGCAGCAGTAGCAATGTCACGTTGGCCGATCGGTAAAGGGTCGAGAGCTGCGTTATTCGCCCGCACTGTTGCGGTAAGCTCTGGTTTTGGCAGTTGCTGAACGTCGCCTTTAGAAGGCTCTTGCGCACGCTGGGCTACCAGTTGCAATTGCGCATTTTGCATTGCTAACCACTGTGCTGCGTCGGGCGATACCATTGCTTCGATGTCTTCAACCGAGGAAAAATCACGCGAGGCGAGTTGCATAGCGTTCTGGCCAGCTGTTTGTTCGGTTGGCTGGGATGAAAGCGCCTGAAAAACATCAGCGAACGCACCTTCGCCTCGCGTGTGGGAGTCTTGGTTCGCATCTTGACGCGCACTAAAGGCGTGCGTCAGAGCTTTCAGTAAAGCGAGTTGAACCATGTGTGTATCCTCAAGTTGTTTTGCGTCGATGGCGCAAATACATCGTCAGTGATAATTCGTCGTTCTGCCGTTGTTCGGCACGTTCACGTTGCTGTTTTATGCTTGCGTGTTGACGCTCTTGCAAAAGGTCAAACGATTGCCAGCGACGCTGTTTTTCTAACCACTTTTGCTTACTTTTCGCAACGCGTTCTTCATTTTGTGTTAGTGCTTCTTGGGCCTGCGCGATAGCTCGGTCAAGACTGGCCAAGAAGGCGCGATAGGTACCAAGCATGGTCGACTGAATACCAATCCGCATTTGCTGCTGTAGCTGCAGAGCGTACTCGTGACGATACTGCTGAAGCATTTGTAACTGTTGCGCAATCTTTTCTTTGTTATTGCGGTCCTCAGCAAGCAATTGCGCCGCTTGCGTGCGTGCTTTCTCAGCTTGTTCAGTCAAATGAGCTAATGCGACACTATTCATTATGCCCTCCTAAAAGCAAATCTAAGCTTTTAATAGCGGCCTCAAAAGTGGCTTGTTCATCCATTTGCTGCTGCAAAAACGACTCGATGCGGGGGAATTTTTGCACCGCTTGGTCAAGCAATGGATCGTGTCCGGGACTGTAAGCCCCAACACTGACAAGGTCTCGGTTGCGTTGGTAGACCGAGAATAGCTTTTTGATTTTTTGCGCGGCGATGACTTGTTGTTGTTGCACGACTGCCGGCATCACACGGCTAATCGAAGCTTCGATGTCGATCGCTGGATAATGACCGCTGTCGGCGAGTTCTCGTGACAACACGATGTGACCGTCGAGTATGGCGCGGGTTGCATCCGCAATAGGATCTTGTTGATCATCGCCCTCGGTGAGCACGGTGTAAAAAGCGGTAATCGAGCCACTCCCTCGGCGGCCATTACCTGCGCGCTCAACCAAAGCTGGTAGCTTGGCAAAAACGCTGGGCGGATAGCCTTTGGTGACTGGTGGTTCGCCAATTGCTAGCGCAATTTCACGTTGTGCCATGGCATAGCGCGTAAGGGAATCCATAATCAACAGGACGTTCTTACCCTGATCACGAAAGTCTTCCGCCAGCCGTGTGGCATAGGATGCGCCTTGCAATCGTTGCAGCGGCGAGGCATCAGCTGGGGCTGCCACCACCACCGAGCGTTGGCGCCCTTGCTCACCTAAGATACTCTCAATAAATTCTTGAACTTCGCGGCCCCGTTCACCGATTAGGCCGACGACAATGACATCAGCTTTGGTGTAACGCGCCATCATACCGAGCAGGACCGACTTACCTACCCCAGAACCAGCAAAAAGACCGATACGTTGGCCGCGGCCCACGCTAAGTAACGCATTGATGGCGCGGATACCAACGTCAATGGGCTGTTTAATGGGCGCCCGTTGCATGGGATTGATTTGTGCCGAGGCTAATTCGCCGTAACGTGTTCCTTTTGCTAACTTTTGCCCGTCCAACGGGCGACCGGAACCGTCAACGACCCGTCCGAGAAGTGCTTCACCAAGCGGAAAGCGGCGCTTTGTCGTGGTACCGCCCATCGGGATGACGCGCGCTCCAGGGGTGAGGTTTTGGACCGATTCAAGCGGCATTAAAAACGTAATGTCATCCGCGAAGCCAACAACTTCTGCTTCAAGAGTGATGTGCTCGCCAACAATTTCACAGGCACTGCCAACCGGAAGTTTCAAGCCGACGGCTTCGAGGACCATGCCAGTAGCGCGGACCAGACGCCCGCAAGCAAACCAGCGTTGGTGGTCGGCCACCCGCTGAGAAACACTTGCAAGAGTACTTTGCCAATGGCTTATGGAGTTAGCTGTGCTGTTCACTACGCCCCCGCAATTGACTGATGATACGTTCCCAACGCGCTTCAATGGTGGCGTCGATTTCGCCCTGAGAGCTGACCAAGCGACAGCCGCCACGCTCAAGCTTTTCGTCTTGTCGGACGCGCCAACCGTGCGTTTTCAGCTCGTCATTGAGATGCTCTTGTACTATCGGTGCGTCCTCTGGGTGCAACAACAAGGTTGGACGGTCTTTAATAAATGGGTCTTCGTGAATGATTTCGCGCACCAGCGTTAGAATTTCTTCGGGGTGCGTTTGCAATGCCTCGCCGGCAAGTTGGCGACCGACAGTCACAGCCAACTGCACGAGGCTTTCGGCGAGCTGTTCGTCAATGCTTTGCAATGCACCCTCAAGCTCTGAGAGCATGGTATTTAGCGGGCTCAAGGTCGTTTGGCAACGCTCCTCAAAAGCCTGTGCGACTTCTTTTTCGGCAGTTTCTTTGCCTGCGCTATAACCTTCTGCGGAGCCTTTTTCAAAGCCTTCTTGGTAACCTTTTTCGTAAGCCTCGGTGCGCGCTTGTTCACGCAGCTGCTTGAGCTCTTCTTGTGCCTTAAACGAACCTTTTTGCGGCGTTTTTGTAACCGCAGGAGATGCGCTTTCTGCTTGCAATGTTTTAAACGACCATGCTTGCCACTCGCCTTCTGGCTGCGCTGCTGGCTTTTGCTCTAACGGCTGTGCCGCTTTGGTAAAAGGCTTAAACGTAGGCATCGTCACCACTGCTTAGGACAATTTCACCGCTATCGGCCAAGCGTCGAACAATTTGCAAAATTGCTTTCTGCTCGGTTTCGACTTGCGAGACGCGAATAGGACCGCGGGTTTCCATTTCTTCACGGATGATTTGGCCTGCGCGCTGCGACATGTTGCGCAAGAACTTATCAACCAATTCATTAGGCGCACCTTTGAGTGCAACCACCAACGAAGATGTTTCGACTTGGCGTAGCAATACTTGAATACTGCGGTCGTCCAAATCGAGTAGGTTTTCGAATAGGAACATTTCGTCGATGATTTTTTGTGCCAATTCGTCGTTGTAGGCACGAATGTTTTCCAAGGCAGTGTCTTCTTGGCCGGTGCTGAGCAAGTTGAGGATTTCAGCGGCAGTACGGACGCCGCCCATTTTACTGCGTTTCAGCGACTGGCCGTCAAGCATACCGCCAAGTACTTCGGTAAGTTCTTGCAAGGCTGCAGGCTGCACACCTGTGAAAGATGCAATACGGAGAACTACGTCATTACGTAAACGTTCTTCGAAGAGTTCCAAAACCCCAGCGGCTTGCGCTCGGTCAAGATGAATCAAAATGGTTGCAATGATTTGCGGATGTTCGTCCTTGATCATTTCGGCAACTTCCGGAACGTCCATCAAATTAAGAGCGTCAATGCCAACGCCGCCCACCTTATGCTCCAAGACATCTTCGATCAGCGTGTTGGCGCGATCGGCACCTAATGCTTTGGTAAGTACCGAGCGAACATAGTCGTCGTATTTGTCTAACGCCGGTGTGTTCGACAAGTCTTGATGGAAAGCTTCAAGGACGCGTTTTATCTCGGCATGCGAGACGTCATTGAGCTTGGTCATTTCTTTACTGATTTTTTGAATCATATTTGGCGGGAAGTGCTTGAATACTTCCGCCGCAGACTCTTCTTCGAGCATGAGCAGCATCAAGGCGGCACGGCGAATGCCCGACATTTCTTGGCGTTGGGTGTCGTTCGTGGCGTTAGACATGGTCATCCTCGTCAATCCAATTCTGCAAGATTCGCGCGACTTGGCGCGGATTCGTCTCTGCGGCCTCTTTAGCCTTCGTTAGTGCTTCGTTGTAGCTTTGATTCGAGTTCTTTTCAGGCCAGTTAAAGTCGTCTTTGACTGGCTCTTGGCGAGCTGCTTCAGTACTTGTTGCTCGTTCACGGACTGTCGCGTTGCTTGCTCCAGTGGGCTCGTCGTCATCGCCAACTACAGCACGGAGTTGACCGCGTTGAGCAGGGCTTGCGCTAGCTTCGACAGCGGCTTGGCGGCGGCGCAGCAGAGGTCGCAACACCAGTAAGTAGAAGAGTAATGCTGCGACGCCAGCGGCAACGTATTTGATGATTTGTTTAATCAAGTCGAGTAATGCTTGTTGTTCGTACCAAGCGCGCACGACAGGATCTTCTTGTTCTGGAACAAACGCCGTGTTCACCACCTCAAGTTGGTCACCACGTTCGGCCGAGAAGCCCATGGCTTGACGGATGAGGCGTTGAATGTATTCGATTTCTTCGTCGCTGCGTGGCACCAGAACTGGCTGACCTTCTTCATCGGTGCTGGTGCGATGGTTGACGACGACGGCAACCGATAGGCGCTGTAATACACCTTGTTGGTGCTGAATATGTGAAATGGTGCGGTCGAGCTCGTAATTCACGACCTGATCTTGCTGTAGACGGTAGTTGCCGTCAGCGTCGTTATTGGCGACCGCTTGCTCGTTGTTTTCCGCATTCGCTGCGTTGCTTACAGGGGATGGCTCTACACCAGGTGGCGTGTTGGTCAATGCGCCGGGAACGCCTTGTGCTCCGTTGCCATTGCCGTTGACGTTCAGATTGCGCTGAATACTACGAATTGCCGCGGTTTCTGCGGTCGGATTCGGGGTATAACGTTCCTCAGTAGCTTCCCGCTTGGAAAAGTCTACTTCGGCAACAACTTGCGCTTGCAGATTATCGACGCCGAGAATAGGTGTCAGGATAGCCTCAATGCGCTGTTGATACGTACGTTCAATTTCACGCACATAATCGAGCTTTGTTCCGCTTAAGGCATCATTGTCCGCCTTTTGCGAAAGCAGGGCGCCGTGCTGATCGACAACAGTGACCTGATCAGGAGCAAGGTCGGCAACACTGCTCGATACCATGTGCACGATGGCCTGAATCTGCCCGTCACCAAGCTTTCGCCCTGGGTGCAAGGTTAGCACCACAGACGCTTTTGCCGGCTGACGGTCGCGCACAAACACCGAGTCTTTCGCCATGGCCAGATGGACGCGGGCGCGCAATACTGGGCCTAATGCTTCCATCGAGCTGGCAAGTTCGCCCTCAAGCGCCCGCTGAAAGTTTACTTTTTCAGCGAATTGACTAATACCGAAGGCTTGGTTGTCGAGTAATGAAAAACCAACGTTGCCAGCGTTGGGAAGCCCCTGTTCAGCGAGTTGCAAACGCAAGCGGTGTACTTGATCACTAGGAACGGAGATAGTGCCATTGGCATCAATTTGATAGGGGACCTGGCGACTATCAAGTTCAGTGATAATACGACCACCATCGGCCTCGCTTAAATTACTATAAAGGACTCGGTATTCCGGTGCTGAGACCCACAAGAGCAGTACAAAAATCAAGCCAATGAATGCGGCCCCACCAAGCAGTAGCGGTACAAGACCGTTTTCTTTGATCGCCATCAACCAAGCAATCGAGCCATTTGTGGCTGCGCTGTTGTTGCTGTCGTTTGGCTGCGGCTTGGTGGCTCCGGCGGCAGTCGCTGTTGCTTGGGTTGCTTCCATATCGCTGATTGACTCTTGGGTTGTAACACAAATGAAAAACGGATTTATCTAGAGCACATTATGCGGATGTGAAGGCAAGGCAAAGAAAAGAAAAGCGTACTTTTTTACGGCCTTTTACTTCTTTCGACCATGAAGCAAGCTGTTACCTTAGCAGCTGTAAAAAGTTACAGAACCGGCGTGGAAGGTAGTAAAAAATGAGTGTACCAGCGATTCAAACGGCACTAAATAAAATGCAAGCCCTGCAAAGCCAAGCGACGACGCAGCCTCAAACAGCTGCGCAAGAGCCGGCTAAAAATGGTTTTGCTGGCGAGTTAAAACAGTCCATTGAACGTATTAACGAGTTGCAACAAACAGCGGGCGCAAAAACCACAGCATTTCAGTTAGGCGACCCTAATGTGTCGCTCAACGAAGTGATGGTGGCGAAACAAAAAGCTGGTTTGGCCTTTGATATGGGCGTGCAAGTGCGCAACAAGCTGGTCAGCGCCTACAAAGAAATCATGAATATGCAGGTTTAATTCTGTTCATCCTAGAAATAAGCTGCGCGAACTAAGCTTGTTCGCGCACCAGTAAGCCAGACATTTCTGACAAGTGCTGCGAAATGCGTAGCACCTCTTCTGATGGAATTTGCCGAATCACTTCGCCTGAATCACGGCTGACCACTTGAATGATTATGCGGTCAACGGCGTCATTCATTTCAAAATGAATCCCGTAATTGTTCATTACTTCATTGATTTGTTGTACCGGTTTCACCAGCTCATCGCGCTTGAGCTCGCGTTGAACTTCACTTTGGCGCACAGCGGGGAGTTGTTGTAATACCCGATCCAAGCGTTGGCGCTCTGCAGCCGCATGCGTTGCAGGCCAATTTTGGGTGGTAGCGTCATTAATGGGATTTGCCATGATTTGTCTCCGCAATTGTCCCCTCGTTTGGGGTCTCTAACGATGACTATCGGCAAGTTTGAACAAAACTTTAGCTGCGGTTATGTAGATAGTTAGCTAAAGCGAAATATTGAAGTGCGCAGCAATTTTGTCGACACGTTGGTAGAGTTTCCAAGCCGCAGTTACCGCTGTTTGTTCCCGCTCATCGAGCTCGAGTACAGTTTCGTCATGTTCTAAATCAGCGACATTAATGACGTTTTGATGGCGCTTTAGTAAGTGCTTCATATTCATCTTGATCATCATCAACTCAAGCTCAAACTCATTTTTCAAGGTTTCGAGCTGAAACTTACGCGTCGGCGTTGGTGCTTTCCAAATTAAGTCGTCGAGTCGCTTTTCAATGACATGTTCGATGGTCCGTAACTTTGGCATAAGCTCGGTTACTAAGCTACGAACTGTAATGGTCGTGTGTTCTGGCATGATACAACCTTAATTGTTTTTAACATCAAACTCCGCTGGGAGTTAACTAGACGACTTAGGTGGGCGGCTTTACCCTAATAAAGATAGCACTGATTGCGGTACCTGGTTGGCCTGAGCTAATACCGATGTGCCCGCTTGTTGCAGAATCTGGGCGCGTGTCATATTGGCAACTTCAACCGCGTAATCAGCGTCTTCAATTCGCGAGCGGGCGGCGGATAAATTAGTTTCATTGGTTTGTAGGTTTGAGATTGCAGATTCAAACCGGTTCTGTATAGCGCCTAAGTCAGAACGCAGCGTATCGACATTTGCGATCGCTTCGTCAATTGTACTTAATCTATTTACCGATGCCGCCGGCGTTACGTCAGCACTGGTGTAATCGCCAACTTCCCAGATAAAATTTAAATTGGTTGCCGACTCTGTGGTCCGGTCAAAATTTGCCGGCGTATAGACTTTAAAGTTACCGCCTCCTTCGTCGACGTATCCCATCGACTCAAGTTTCGCAATATCGTTACCGGTTACCGTAATATTGTCTTCGATGTAGAAGTCACCCTTGTCGTCGGCTATAGCATAGATGTCGTTAACGACCACGGTGTTTTCTAGGTCTAGCAAAGTAGCCCATTCGGCGCCTGTTGGGGTGGAGGAAACGCTAGTAGATGATAACGTTGTATCGTTACCAAACTTTGCTTTTAGCGCATCTGTAATGTTCATGCCTACGCCATCATCACCGAGTTGTGGGCCGTTAAAGACGATGCGGTCAAGGTTTAGCGTTTGCGAGTCGACTTGCTTCAAGCCAATGGCAATGGCTTCACCGTCGTTGGCTCCTACTTGAATGTTGAGCTGCTGATCGCTTGCCAAGACTCTTACACCGTTAAATTCGGTTTGTTTAGAAATGCGATTGATTTCGTCTAAACGTTGATCTATTTCAGCACGGATGGAGGCTAAGTCCGCCGATGAGTTAGTGCCGTTCAAGGATTGCACACTCAATTCGCGAATACGTTGTAAATTGTCATTGACCTGATTAAGCGCACCTTCAGCGGTTTGTGCCGCTGAAATACCGTCGTTGGCATTACGTTGTGCTTGGGCGAGTCCACTTATTTGAGCTGACATGCGGTTGGCAATTGCTTGGCCTGCAGCATCATCTTTTGCGCTATTTATACGTAAACCCGAGGATAGACGCTCCATAGCTGTTGTTAATGATGACTGCGATTTATGTAAATTCTGTTGCCCAATCAGCGACGTAATATTGGTATTGATTACGGACATTTGGGTTTCCTTAAGAAATGGGCTTAGCTACTGCCGGCTGTTATAAAAGTCTGGACTCTTAAATTCGTATTCCTAAGTTATCGCTTCCCGACCGTAATAACTTAAGCAAAAAGGCGCTTCATGTAGAAGCGCCTTTATAAATATCATTAGGATGTTAACCCAATAATGATAGTACTGATTGTGGAACCTGGTTCGCTTGCGCAAGAACCGAAGTACCCGCCTGTTGTAGAATCTGCGCACGCGTCATGTTCGCAACTTCTACCGCGTAGTCAGCGTCTTCGATACGTGAACGCGCTGCTGCCAAGTTAGTTTCGTTGGTTGCTAAGTTAGTGATAGCAGATTCGAAACGGTTTTGGATAGCACCAAGGTCTGAACGTAAAGTATCAACTTCGCTTAATGCTGAATCGGTCGCCGCAAGTGGAGAAGCTGTGCGCTCAGCAAGGATAGTAGCAGTATCTGAGTCGAAGTTTACGGTGAGTGTACCGTCGTTAGTTCCGGCGCCGGCGGTTCCATCACCAATCGTAAATGTTGATGAATCTACAGCAATGTACGCATTGTTGCCGTCGACATCGGTACCTGAAACATACCAGTTACCACTCTCATCTTGAGATAGACCTGTTGCTGTGAAAGCCGTACCTGCGCCGCCGTCTGTTAAAGTTAAGTTACCAGCAGGGACATCGTCACCATCACCGTCGACAAAATCGCCGGTTGCAAGAGCGGTAAGGCCTGTTGCATCAACGCCATTCACGTTAAAGGTGTCCATGTTTAACGTTTGTGCACTGATTTCTTTAAGGTTTACGTCGATTTTCTCACCGTCGTTGGCACCTACTTGAATCGAAAGCGCTTGATCGGTCGCAAGAACTTTCACGCCGTTAAAGCTGGTTTCTTTAGAGATACGGTCGATTTCACCAAGACGCTGAGTGATTTCAGCTTGGATTGAATCTAAGTCGTCTTGTGAGTTAGTGCCGTTTTCGGCCTGAACGCTCAGCTCACGGATACGCTGTAAGTTGTCGTTGACCTGGTTCAAAGCACCTTCAGCGGTTTGCGCGACAGAGATACCGTCGTTAGCGTTACGCTGTGCTTGTGACAAGCCGGTGATTTGAGCTGACATACGGTTCGCGATAGCTTGACCAGCTGCGTCGTCTTTAGCGCTGTTGATACGCAGGCCTGAAGACAGACGTTCCATAGAAGTTTGCAATGCAGATTGCGACTTCATCAGGTTTTGCTGACCAATCAGCGAGGTGATGTTGGTATTGATTACTGACATAGTCTTATTCCTTCTGTTTCCAAATTTGGCCGCCAAGTTTGGCCTGCCGTCACAGGGGTTATCGGTGGCTGGAAAAAAACCTTTAGAACAATTTACAAAAAAATTTTTGCGGCGTGTTGCACAATGGTGCTAAAGAACTGCGAAGAGTTGACGATAACTAAAGCTAAACAACCCTTCGGATAAACAATGTGCGAATAAGGACTCTTGGGTGAACAATGCGGTAAAAGGCTCTGACGAGTTTACAACCATAAGCAACGGACTACAGATGGCAACCTACCTTGAGGCGCTAGGGCAACCTGGTGTGGCGGCGTTGCGATTGGAGAGTGGCAATACGGAAGAGCATCCGCTGGTCGTCGCAGATGAAGAAACTGATGTGCACTTAGTGTTTGAGTTCACGGCTATTAGAGATGTAGTACCAGCCCTGCGTGCTGGCGCAAAGTTCACCGTGTTTGGTTATACTTCTGGTGGCTTTGTTCGTACCGAACCGATGAAGGTGAAAGGGTTTGAGAGCAAAGACGGACGCTTGTTTGGCACGGTCGACTGGCCGGAACAAATTGAAGTGAAGCAGCGTCGTGCGAGCTTTCGTGCCACTTTGCGCGTTGGCATGGAAGTTGGCGTTTATCTGCGCAGCTCAGATCACGAAGGTGATGAAACCGTCGAATTACAAGGTGACTTGCGTGATTTATCTGCCGATGGCTGTCTCGCTGAATTTAGTATTTATGATGGCGCCTCCAAGGTGTTGCCGAATCAGTCGACGGTTATTGAGTTGTATTTTCCAAATGGACGAACGCTTGAGCTGATGGCAGGTGTGCGCCATGTGCGCACTGATAATGATCGGAAAGTACTGGCGGTCGGCTTCGAATTTCAAAACGTCGATCAAGAACTGCACAAAGAGCTATGGAATTTCGTTAAAGAAATTGAGCGGGAGTCGAGCCGCAGTGCTGGTGGTGGCGATAATCGCACGCCATCAGAGTTATTTCGTGTCAAAGATCCGGAAACAACGAAGTTGGGTCGGCGACGTAGTCACGATTACCCCACGCCCACCGCAAAGCGTTTGGCGACCATTGCCGGCTATCTTGATAGTCAGATGATTTTGCTCAAACAAGAAGGTGTGTTTGACCCCTATCAGTTATCGGTACAAACCGATCATCTATTAGATTTATTAAAAGAAGACCGAGAGGGCGTATTGTTCGCCTTGCATTGTTTGTACCGCGAATCGCGCTGGGTGCAACACGGTATCGCGGTAGCGGCACGTTTAGGTGATTTACTGTACAGCATGAAGGTTCCGCATACGGTGCTCAAAGCTGCTACTGCGGCAGCGATGGTACATGACTTAGGTAAGGGGGTCATCAATCAAGACATCTGGCGTGCAACGACGTTGAGCAGGCCGATGTACCTTGATATGCAAGACCATGTGCCGCAGGTGCTCGATGCAGCGAAGAAGATCAAATGGTTGGCGCCGGCGATTCGCGACAATGTGATAGGGCAGGTGAACGAGCGCTTGGATGGCAGTGGCTATCCACAGCATCTTAAGGGTGAGGCGATAGGCCAGTTGGCGCGGGCGGCGATGGTTGTTGACGCTATGGATGCGATGCAGCGCAGTCGCCCCGATCGGGCTGCGGTACATGCCATTAGTGCGCTTGCTCAGCTCCAAGCGGTGAGTGGGCGTTATGACCCTATATGGATAGAGCGTTACTTAAATCGATTTGGGCGGCTACCGATAGGGAGCTTATTGAAGTTTGAAGGTGGCGTCCTGGCTTGGGTCGTTGGGCTTGATCGGCACAACCGTGTCGAACGTTTGCGCTTAACACCACACAAGAATCATCCCGATCATAAACTTGGCGAATTGATTCAAGGCAGTAAATTAAGAGAGCTGGGCAGTATTCGAGATGTCTTAGTCGTCGATGACTAAAGTTTTTCTTTAAGGTGTCGATAAAAGTGAAAATGGCCCTTATAAAAGGCTTTTTTATAAGCTTTGGGTGGCAAAGTTTCAGGCACACTGGCCTGACACGATAGAAGAGGTGTTTGATTATGGCATCAATAGCAGCGTTAGGTGTAGGCTCCGGCCTTGACTTAAATGGCTTGCTCAGCCAACTCGAATCGGCGGAGCGGCAGCGACTGCAACCGTTGGCGCAACAAAAAGCGAGCTACCAAGCGCGCATCTCTGCGTATGGCAAACTTGAGGGTGCGTTGGCGCAGTTTCAGACGGCGCTGGGTTCGTTAGGCAAAGCTGAGACCTTTGCGGCAGTGAAAAGTAACGTCACAGGCGATGCTGTAACGGCTGCGGCCAACTCGTCGGCGGTACCTGGTAGTTATAACGTGTCCGTTACCAGTCTTGCCAAGTCTTACAGCGTGGCAACGTTAGGCTTGGACGATAAAGCTCGTGATTTAGGTGCTGGCAGTGTCGATTTTACCCTCGCCGATGGTACTGCTCACTCGGTTGCTATTGGCGCTGATGCCTCATCGTTAGAAGATGTTCGGGATGCCATCAACAGCGCACAAACAGATGTGGTTGCCAGTATTGTAAACGATGGTGACGCAGCGAACCCTTATCGTTTGGTGTTGAATTCAGCAAAGACCGGCGTCGACGCTGGTGTACAGAGTTTAACCTTTATCGGCATGGGTGGTGAACTCAGTAAAGATGCAGCCACTGAACAACTTGCCGCAAATGCTCAGTTCAGCGTTAACGGTTTGACCATGCAAAGTGCGTCGAACCAAGTTGACGAAGCGATCGCAGGTTTAACGCTTAATCTTGCGAAAGAAAACGAGACTGCGGTGATTACGGTTACTCGTGACAACGCCGCGATTGAAAAGTCAGTCAACGATTTCGTTAAGGCTTATAACAGTTTAAATAGCACTGTGCGTGATTTAGGGGATTACAACCCTGAGACACAAGTCGGCGGTCGTTTGCTAGGGGATAGCAGTTTACGCATGGTGCAATCGGAATTGCGCTCAATGTTCAGTGAAACGGTCGTTGAAGGTTCGGCATTCACGTTTTTGTCTGACTTAGGTATTTCGCGTGAGCTTGACGGCTCGTTAAAAGTCGACAGCGAGCAGTTGAAAACAGTCACTTCAGATCAGTTACAAGACCTCCAGAGCTTCTTCGCCGGGAGCGACGTTAACGAAGGCTTTAGTGCACAGTCAAAGGGCGTTATTGATCGATTGCTGGACGAAAATGGCTTGATTGCAACAAGCACTGAAGGCATGAAAAGTGCGATTACGCGAATTGATGAACGCATTGAACGTGAAGAGGTTGCGATTGCCCGAACGGTCGAACGTTATCGTACGCAGTTTGCCAAGCTCGATAGCATGATCGCCAACATGAACTCCACCAGCGCTTATCTGACGCAGCAATTTGATGTCATGAACGCGCAGTTAGGCCGTAAATAGTAAGGGAGAATAGAGATGTACGGAATGCGAGGAGCAGCAGCTTACGGACGGGTTAATGTGGAAAGCCATGTATTGAGTGCGAGTCCACATAAGCTGATTGAGTTGCTATTTGAAAACTGTTTGCGCCAGATTAAGACGGCGCGTGTTCATCTTGAGCAAAAGCAAATTTCGGCTAAAGGTGAAGCGATAGGCAAGGCTCTCGATATCGTCAATCAGGGTTTGTTAGCGGCGGTCGATAAGGATAAAGGTGGTGAGGTTGCCGAGCGACTCGAGTCACTTTATTTGTATGTTGGCGAGCTGTTAGTGCAAGCGAACTTGCGTAATGATGCGAGTAAGCTCGACACCGCTGAGACGATTTTGTCGCAGTTAGCGGGCGCCTGGAAGGAAATCGCTACTGAGGCTGCAGAGGCCTAGATTATTGTGGTTACGCAACCAAAACTTAAACCAAAGGAATCGATAACTCCAACGGAGGTGCTTATGTCCTATCAAGCCCTATTGGAACACTCGAACAAAATGCTCGATAGTGTTCGTAACGGCGACTGGGATACGCTGATTGAAACGGAAGTCGAATACGTGCGTGAAGTGGAACGTTTAAGCTACGCTGAGAGCGGCGTTGAACTTTCCGATGAACAAAAGCTGCAAAAAATGACCTTGTTGCATACCATCATGGACCAGGATCGCGAGATCCGTGAGCGTCTGATTGAACGGCGTGCCAAGTTAGAAGAGACTTTGTTAAGTATGCAAAAAAAGCAGCAACTTGAGCATAGTTATCGCAATTGAGCAGCATAACGCCTTTATTGGATACATTGGTCCATCAAGTCGCCAAGCAAAAAGCGACAATGGACCTTCTACCTCGTGGTGCACCTCCGGTGGTGCCAGCGCAAGCTACCGCGAGTACGACAGAATTTAGTCAAGCTGGACAGCAGTTTTCTCGGTTATTACAGATTATTGAAGGTTTACAACAAAAACTGCCATCGCAAACCCCTGGCCGAGCCATTCGGCCAACGGCAAATCAGCCTATCTTTCCTAGCAGCCATGTTTTAAGTGTTGCATCGCTAGCTGACCGATTAGCATCATTGACGCGTAATTCTGGATTATTTTACGAAGCTTTTTTAAGCCAGTGGGTTAAAAATAAAGTGCCTTTCGAGGTGGTTCGTCAACAACCTCAAAATCTTGCGCAAAATCAACAAATAAAGATCGCTTCGCAGCAGCTTGAGATGATAAGCTCTGGCGTGGTTCGCTTCGAGTTTGATGTGAGTCCGGACATTCAGTTGTTTGGCGTTATCCAACCGGACGTTCATCCCTTGTTAAAGCGCTGGCAGCAAGAGCAAGCGCAGCCCCAAGAGCATGATGAAACGAATGACTGGACAACAGAGTTGCGCATCACTTTCCCAATTCTTGGCACCTTGCGGGCGCGTTTGCGCATGCAAGACGCTCAACTTAGCATTGAGTTGCAGTGCGACGAAGAGTGGCGCGACAAACTAAAAGCTGCGAGTGAAGCGTTTCGAGAACGGTTGATCAACGCCCATGGCATCAAAGTGTCGTCGCTGATCGTTAGGGGGGCCAATGAGCGAACCTAAAGGCAACGACAAAAAAGCGATCGCTTTGCGGTATCAAGCTTTTGAACCGGCGCCGAAGGTTGTCGCTAAGGGCGACGGTTTGATCGCTGAAGAGATCATCCGTCGTGCCCAAGAGCATGGTATCTTTGTGCACGATTCACCCGAATTGGTGAACCTTTTATCGCAAATTGAACTTAACGATTATGTACCGCAAACGCTTTGGGAAGTTGTTGCAGAATTGTTGGTTTGGGTCCGATCTATTGAAATAACTCGTTGATACTTTCCTCGTCTGTCTGCTTTTTATACACAAAGTTAACATTTCTCTAGTCCAAGTCGCTGAAAAAGTCCTTGCGCTTTGCATCTTTCTAATGTAAAAGTTTTACAAAGATCGTGAAAAGATCGCAGAACGTGTTCTCGCGATCGCAAGTTTGCTAAAGAGGAATGACATTATGACGCAATCAAAAGTTTTAGCAGAGCTACAAGAGTTGAACTTGAACTACTTGTTGTTGGTGCAAAAACTTGTCACTGAAGATCGCGATGCGGCGATTTTTAGATTAAAGATCGACGAAGATCTTGCGGACTTGATTGCTGAAATGTCGGTGAAAGACCTTACTTTATTGGCACGCCAGCCGCAAAGTTGGTTACGCCCTTGTGTTGATGCAACGAATACATTGAAAGAGATTCTCTCAAACTCGCGTGCACCAAGCATGCGCGAAACCCATTTAGCGATGCTGATGGCGTCCGCTAGCGCGTAAGGTTACAACGATGGCGACTCGCAAACTACTCGAAGAACTCAGCCAAGTTCAACTGGCGATCGAGCTCATTGAGCTCGGTGCGCGGCTGCAGGTACTCGAGTCCGAGGTTGGCCTAAATCGCGGTCGTTTAGTTCGCTTGTATAAAGAAGTTTCAGGCAAGTCGCCGCCGAAAGGAATGCTGCCGTTTTCCACAGATTGGTTCATGACTTGGCAGCCCAACATTCATGCTTCGTTCTTTTATACGATCTACTCACGCCTGCGTGAAGGGCAAGATCTTGAACGTATGCAAGCGTTTATCAAGGCCTATCGCTTGTATCAAGAGCATATGCGTCTACAAGATGACGAAGAGGTGCTGGCATTGACACGAGCGTGGACTTTGGTGCGCTTTTTCGAGAATGGCATGTTCCAGTTGTCTAAGTGTAATCAGTGCCAATTAAATTTTGTTAATCATGCGCATACACCGGATGACGACTATGTTTGTGGCGTCTGCCAACCGCCATCAAGAGCTGGTAAGCCTCTTAAGAAAAACCGCACAAAATCGGTAAAACAAATTTAAGTTCCAGCGCCTAAGGCCGATAAGTTTAGTAAATAAGATACTAGAAGGATTCGGTCGTGCTCATTCCATTAGGTTTCTTCATTGTTATTGCCTGTGTATTCGGCGGCTTTGCCCTTGCCGGTGGTGCACTAGGCCCGCTTTTTCAACCGCTCGAATTCGTTATTATCGGCGGCGCGGCAGTGGGCGCCTTTATTGCGGCCAATAATGGCAAGGCGATTCGCGCAACCTTAAATGCTTCAAAAAAACTCAAGGCCTCAACTCGTTATAACAACGAAACCTACTTGTCGTTGCTTTCAGTCATTTACAAATTACTCAACAAAATGCGTCGTGATGGCATGTTGGCGGCAGAGCAAGATGTTGAAAATCCGCAAGAAAGTGCAATTTTTGGCGAGCATCCGGATATTTTGGAAGATCCAATGTTGGTTAATTTTATCACCGATTATTTGCGCTTAATGATCAGCGGTAATATGAATCCTCATGAGTTAGACGAATTGATGCTGCATGAGATTGAAACCATGGAGCAAGAGGGCGAAATTCCGTCCGATGCGCTAACCAAAGTAGGTGATGCCATGCCTGCCTTTGGTATCGTCGCAGCAGTACTCGGCGTGGTACGCGCCCTTAGTACTGCCGATGTTCCGCCCGATGTTATGGGGACGATGATTGCACACGCCTTGGTGGGTACATTCTTAGGTATTTTGCTGGGTTATGGATTTATTAATCCACTAGCGAGTCGGATTGAGCGGCAAGTTGCAGAAGTCATCAAAACCTTACAAGTTATCCGCGTCACGTTGCTAGCAAGCATGCACGGTTATGCACCTCAGTTAGCGATTGAATTTGGTCGAAAAGCTTTGCATGTAGAAGAACGCCCAAGCTTTACTGAATTGGAAGACCACGTTCGAGGCAATGCAACGGAGTCTGCCTAATGGCTGATGAAAAACAACCCATCATCATTCGTCGCCGAAAGGCGAAGAAACACAAGCATCATGGCGGCAGTTGGAAAATCGCGTTGGCCGACTTCATGACGGCTTTGATGGCGTTGTTTTTGGTCATGTGGATTTTGTCGATGTCGAGCGAAGAGGAACGGCAAAGTATCTCGGAATACTTTCGAACGCCGCTGGTTGTTGCAATGGCCGGGGGCGACAAAGCCTCCGCTAGTACCAGTGCTATAAAGGGTGGTGGTGATGATCCAACGCACATGAAGGGTGAGGAAGCACGCATTGACCTGCGCCGTGAAACTCGTCCCGCCGATATCCGTCGGCACTTTAATGAAATTCAGCGAAAAGTCGAAGCGGCAATCGAAGCTGATCCGGTATTGCGCGCGTTGAAGGCGCAGTTGCGCTTTGATATCACTCGTGAAGGGTTGCGTATCATGATGCTCGATACTGAAGCCCGTCCGATGTTTGAGTTGGGAAGTGATAAAATCGCGCCTTACATGGAGCGGCTGTTACGCACCATGGCTCCGCTACTTAATGAAATACCAAATGAAATCACCATTAGTGGCCACACCGATTCGCTTCCTTACGCTGGCGGTGAGCAAGGTTATAGCAACTGGGAGTTATCTGCTGATCGGGCCAATGCTTCGCGCAAGGCCCTACTTGAAGGTGGCTTTAAGTCTGAGCAACTACTCCTGGTCATGGGGGCGGCAGACAGGATTCCGCTGGATGGTACGAGCGCCGATGACCCGCGTAATCGACGCATTACCATTGTGATCCACACACCAGAATCTGCCGACTTTATTCGTCGCCAAGGATTTTTCCCTCAGGATCAAACTGCCGAGGCGGCAATAAGCAAAGGTGAACTGCGTAATAGTGCTGCGCCATAAACTGAAATAAGCGGGATTTTTCCCGCTTTTTTAGCTCTTCAATTCGCTTCTTAGTCGCCATAATGCTTGCATGGCACAAGAAGAATCTAACGACCAAGAAAAAACAGAAGAACCCTCCGCGCGAAGATTACAAAAATCGCGTGATGAAGGTCAGGTCGCTCGCTCGCGCGAGCTGACCACTTTTGTGATCTTGTTCGGTGGCGTTTTGCTGCTGTGGAGCATGAGTTCGCCGCTTTTTAATCACTTGGGCGTGGTCATGGAACAATCGTTCTTGTTTGATCGGCAGCAAGTGACGGAGCCTGGCCCCATGCTCCAGAGCGTATTGCGGCTCGGCGAGCAGGCGCTTTGGGCGGTTCTACCTTTGTTTGCAGTGATGCTGGTTCTCGCCGCTGTCGCTCCAGCGCTTCTAGGCGGTTGGGTTGCCTCAGCGAAGGCGTTGCAACCGAAGTTTAGCAAGCTCAACCCGATAAAAGGGGTTAAGCGGATTTTTTCCGGACAGGCACTGGCAGAATTAGGCAAAGCGATTGCGAAAACAGTGTTGGTTGGTGGTGTACTGGCGTTATTTTTGTGGGTTGAGCGCTTTAGTTTCATGGAACTGTTGCGCCTACCGGTCAAGCAAGCACTGGTATCAGCATTAGAGCTCGCGGCCACGGCATGTTTGTATATGGTCTTGACGCTGATTGTTGTCGCCCTCTTTGATGTGCCGTATCAGCTCATGAGTCACACCAAGAAGTTACGCATGACCAAAGAAGAAGTGAAGCGCGAGAATAAAGAAACCGATGGTGACCCGCATATCAAGGCCAAAATTCGCCAACAGCAACAAGCCATGGCACGCCAGCGCATGATGAGCGAAGTACCAAAAGCAGATGTTATTGTTACCAACCCGACCCATTTCGCTGTGGCACTTAAATATGACGAAGCAACCATGGGCGCTCCGCGTGTCGTTGCTAAGGGTACTGACTTAGTGGCCCAGCGTATTCGTGAATTAGCCAATGAACATCGCATTCCTCAGCTAGAGATGCCGCCGTTGGCACGCTCGCTGACCAAGCATGTTGATATCGGTCGCGAGGTCCCTGTGGCCTTATATAGTGCGGTAGCAGAGGTATTGGCGTGGGCGTTTCAAGTGAAAAAAGCGCAAGTAGGTCAGGCGGCGACACCACCTGAACCCTTAGCGATTTCGATTCCTGAAGATTATGAGGTACCGGCACAATGAGTGTAGCGTTTAGAGAAGTTATGCGCGGCCTTCGTTATGACCGACTGCAAGTGCTGGTCGGCCCGGTCCTTATCTTGATGATTTTGGCGATGATGGTATTACCGTTGCCGCCCTTCTTGTTGGACTTTTTGTTCACCTTCAATATCGCGCTCTCACTGATGGTCTTATTGGTGAGCATGTTTTCGGAAAAACCTTTGGAATTTGCCGCGTTTCCTGCGGTGCTATTGTTCTCAACCTTGTTGCGTTTGTCGCTTAACGTTGCGAGTACTCGAGTGGTGTTGATGGAAGGGCACCAAGGTGGTGATGCGGCTGGTAAGGTGATAGAGGCGTTTGGGCAATTCCTCGTGGGTGGTAATTTCGCGGTCGGCTTAGTGGTGTTTTTGATCCTGGTGATTATTAACTTTATGGTCATCACCAAAGGCGCCGGACGTATCGCTGAAGTAGGTGCACGGTTTACCCTTGACGCCATGCCCGGCAAACAGATGGCGATTGATGCGGATCTTAACGCTGGGCTGATCGGCGAAGAAGAAGCCCGTAGCCGTCGACAAGAAGTCGCTCAGGAAGCCGAATTTTATGGCTCCATGGACGGTGCGAGCAAGTTTGTGCGCGGCGACGCCGTGGCGGGTATGGTGATCATGGTCGTCAATATTATTGGCGGCCTGTTGATTGGCGTCATGCAGCATAATATGTCGATGGGCGACGCGGCACACACCTACGTGCTGTTGACGATTGGCGATGGTCTTGTGGCACAAATCCCAGCGCTCATTATTTCAACTGCTGCCGGTGTAACAGTATCTCGGGTAAATACCGAGCAAGATGTCGGTCAACAATTGATCAAACAACTTTTTGTTAATCCAAAAGTTCTCATGTTGGCGGCTGGAGTAATTGGCTTGTTAGGCTTAGTGCCGGGCATGCCGAATTTTATTTTCTTGTTGTTTACTGCGATGTTAGGTGGCTTTGCTTGGTTTCTCTATCGCAAACAAGAACAACACCGCGTGCAGGCCGCAGCAGACAATATATCGGCCGAACCGCCTGCTGCTTACAGCGCACCCGAAGCAAGTTGGCAAGACGTCAACTTGGTCGACACTTTGGGTATGGAGGTTGGTCATCGCTTGATACCATTGGTTGACGATAATCAGCAGGGTGAACTGTTGGCCCGTATCAAGAGCGTGCGAAAAAAATTCGCACAAGAAGTTGGCTTTTTACCACCCGTAGTTCACATCCGAGACAACCTCGAACTCAAGCCAAATGTTTATGTCATCACGCTCAAAGGCAGTGAAGTAGGGCGTGCCGAAATTTATCCAGAAATGTGGTTGGCGATTAATCCTGGACAAGTCACCACTGAAATTGAAGGCATCGAAACCACGGATCCAGCCTTTGGCTTGCCTGCCTTGTGGATTGAAAGTGAGCAACGAGAGCACGCACAAATCTACGGTTATACAGTTGTCGATTCAAGCACTGTGGTGGCGACTCACCTTAATCATTTGCTACAAGTTCATTCGGCAGAACTGCTTGGTCGCGAAGAAGTTCAAAAACTGGTTGATAAGCTTGGCGAAGAAAATAAAACCTTGGTCGATGATGTCATTCCGAAGTGCGTGACCGTGACCAACTTACAACGGGTACTTCAGCGTTTGCTTGACGAAGATGTTTCGATTCGTGATTTACGCACGATTTTTGATAAGTTGGCGGAATTTGAAGGGCAACAGCTCGATGTCCAGCAACTCACGGCGGAAGTACGTATCGCGTTAGGCCGCATGATTACCCAAAAATGGTTCGGTGGTGCGGCTGAACTTGAAGTGATTGGACTAGATGCGAACCTTGAGCAAATGCTCATGCAGGCATTGCAGCAAAATAGTGCACTCGAGCCGGGGCTTGCCGCGACATTGCAGCAACAGGCACAACAGGCAATACAACGCGCACAGGCTATGGGACAACCACCAGTTCTGGTGGTACCCCATGCATTACGTGAGTTGATGGCGCATTTCTTGAGACGCCAAGTGAGCGATATTGTTGTTGTTTCTCAAGCGGAAATTCCGCATGATCGAGGCATCAAAGTGGTACAAATAATTGGAGAGCGTCAATGAGCTTGAAGCGGTTTGAGGCTCAGAGTCATAAAGAAGCAATGCGTCTTGTGCGGGCAGCCATGGGCGCTGACGCGATTATTGTGACCTCGCGTAAAACAGCGCAGGGGTTCGAGGTTTTCGCGTTACGCGAGGAAGACCTTGATAACGTGGTCGGTGAAGCCCCCGCCGAAGCTGCATCGGACATAACCCGTCAGTTGTTGCATGATGTGCAAGAAATGCGCAGTTTGCTGCAACAGCAAATGAATCAGAATCCTCCAGAAGATAAACGCAAGTGGAGCTATTTAAAGCTCCGTTCGTCCGGTTACTCAGAAGCACTCGCGCGTGAATTAATCACCTTAATGCCGCAGCACTTATCACGTTCAGAGACCCGTAGTGAGGCCATCGAAGCGTGGCTTACGCAACAACTTGCAGCGCGGTTACAGCATCCGCAGCAGGATTGGGATTTACTGCAACATCAAGGTGTAATTGCGTTAGTCGGCCCTACAGGTGTTGGGAAAACCACGACCACAGCGAAACTTGCTGCGCACTATGTGATGCAAATGGGCAGCGAGAGTTTACTCTTGGTGACCACAGATAGTTATCGTGTTGGAGCACAACAGCAGTTAGCAACTTACGCAGAGTTACTCAATGTTGAGTTGTTTGCGATGACCGATGACAGTGATTTAGAAGTGTTGGCCGAAAAAATTAAGAACAAGCGTTTGGTGCTGGTGGACACGGTGGGTATGAGCCAACGTGATCACCGATTGACCCAGCGGATCGCCTCGTTTTCGGTGCCCGAGTTAGGTAGTAAACCGCGTCTTGCACTGCTCCTCAATGCGGCATCACAACAGGCGACGTTGCACGAAGTCGCCAGCGTTTATCAAACGATCGCAGAACAACTAGAGCTGCCGTTGCGCGATTGTATATTGACCAAAACAGATGAGGCATCATGTCTTGGTGGGGCGCTGGATACGGCGATGCATTTTGGACTGTGCTTGCAAGCTGTTTCGGGCGGCCAGCAGGTACCAGAGGATATACAGGCGCCTGATTTTAATGCCTTGGTTGCAGCGTCGCTCACGGTAACCGCAGAAACCCATGCGTTCGCAGAGTCAGAAGGTGCTCAGTTGTCCTCTGGGCTGTCGCCCGACAGTTATGCTTTAGTGAGTCACGCGCAGGTGATTCGCCAGTGCGTCGAAGGGCTTGCTGCTGTCGTGCCAGACTTTGCTGAAGTATCTGCGCGGATCGGCGATGCCTCGACGATTGGAGAACTTCCTCGCCAGTTGCCGCAAGCTACGGCGTGGGCTTTGTGGTCGGCGCCGCGTCCGTTTCAAGGTTGGGGGCAGCTTACGCCTCATATTGCGTTAGACTCAGCGGGATTGCCGTTAGTGGATGCTGTGCTCCAGCATTTATGTGATGACGCTGAGGTTTTGCAACCCAACCAAGGGCACTTGTTTGACTATTTGCCGAATGTGACGCAGTTGATGGCTCTTGAGCAGGAACAAGTTGCGTGGCTGGCAAAGCCAAGTCGCAATCACCATGTGGTGAGTCAAGGTGAGAAAAATTCTTGTGTTAAGGTCATTGCTCGCAATGGTATTGATCTTGATCAGTGGACGATGACGTACCGCGGTGAGCAACGCAAAGTAAAATTACGCATTGCCGCAGTGAGTTTGCAGCGTGATAGCGAGGAAACATTACAGTTACTTGGCGTGAAGGTGAGTGCCGGGAAAGCGAAAGGCAGTCAGTTTGAGCGGTTTTTTCTTGTTCATTCAGCGTGCACAGCGGAGCAAACGCGCTGTCTCGTAGATTACATGCTACTGAATGATGAGCTTCCTCGATTGACGCGTCTCGCTTGGCAGCAGTTGGAAAGTAACGCCGCCATTACGGAAAATTCGGTTGAGGCCAATAACAAACGGCTCTATCTTAGTGGCGTCTTAGCCGCTTTGGCGAGCCGTGTGGAGCACACGCAGCATCAAGGCGGCAGTCAAGTTCGTGCGCAATTAATGGCGCTGACACAGCGTTCAGGTAGAATCGAGGCCAGTAAGCTAATGTCGGCGATGTGGCAAGTTATTCAGGCCCATGAGGCGTTCCGCGTCGTGTATCAACAAGAGCAGTAACCCCTATGACCGATCAGGCAGCAAGTTTAAGAGCGTGGGCGGCAAAACAAGAGCGGCCAAACGAAATACAGGACACTGTACCAGCAACAAATGCCGATGCGGCCAAACGCACGGTAATGGTACTTGATAACACTCCCGCAGGGAGCGTTAAGGCGACTGAAAATTATACTAACGTGTTTACCCGTTGGGCTGACCAAGGTCGCAAGTGGGTCGGGTCCCCAGCGCAATGGCAATTCGTACAGGTTGGGCCGAATCATCCTGAACTAACGGATATAGCGCAACAATGTCGGTATTGGGCGATTTGGATTGATAATGACTTGGACGGATTTAAACGTGCTTATACCTGTTTGAAAGCCCTAGCAGCAACGGGACAGGTTAAGCAGGTGTTAGCGTTACATGAGCCAATACGCTCACGGCGCGGCCTACTTAGTAATCTGCAGCAGGTCGCACAGAACTATTTTGATCTCCAGTTGTTGGTCTTCTCGGATTAAAGCCGGATAAAAGCCTATGTATACAGCGGAAGGTAAATTAAATAAGCATCATTTAGTGGAGCAGTATTACCCGCTCGTGCGCCGCATTGCGTTTTCACTTAAAGTGAAATTGCCGGAGAGCGTAGATGTCGACGATCTTATTCAATCAGGGCTCGAAGGCTTGTTGGTAAGCGTCGATCGTTTCGACCCTGAGTCTGGTGTGGCATTTTCAACGTTTGCGCATCAACGCATCAAAGGTGCAATGATCGATGAGCTACGTAGCCGAGATTGGTTACCACGTAGCGTGCGGCGCAGCGGACGCGAACTCGAAGCGTGCATGCGGCGTTTAGAGCAAACGTTAGGGCGACCGCCAGAAGAACGCGAAATTGCTGAAGCGATGGGGCTCGACATCGACGCCTATCGTAGCTTGTTGAGCGACACTAACAATGGCCTTGTGCTTTCTCTTGACGAACTGACCTCCGCCGGCAGCCATATGGAAGTAGGCGATGGAGCTGTCGACGACCAACCTGAGCAACAACTCGGCGCTGCCGAGCTGCGCGGACTGGTTATTCATGCCATCGATGCTTTGCCTGAGCGCGAAAAGCTGGTCATGACGCTGTATTACCAAGAAGAGCTTAATTTGAAAGAAATTGGTGCGGTATTGGATGTGACGGAGTCGCGCGTATCGCAATTACATAGTCAGGCCATTAAGCGCATTCAAGGGCGGTTGAGCGCGCAGTAAGAGCCGCTGTTATTTACCGATACAGAACGAACTGAAAATTTTGCCAAGCAAGTCGTCGGAGGTAAATTCGCCGGTGATTTCGTTTAAGTGTTGCTGCGCTAAACGCAGTTCTTCAGCAAGAATCTCACCTGCAACCTGCTGCTCTAGAGCGTCTTGACCAGTAAGTAAGTGCTCACGTGCTTTTTCTAACGCAGCGAGGTGACGACGCCGTGCCATAAAGCTGCCTTCGCTGGTCGCTTGATAACCGACACAATGTTTAAGGTGCTCACGCAACAGTTCGACGCCATGGCCAGTCTTGGCAGAAAGGTGTAGTACTGGTACGCCACCAATGTCTTCGAGTTGTACCGGCTCTTCGTTTAAATCGACTTTATTACGGATAACGGTATAGGGTAGTTCCGCTGGCAGCTGCTCGAAAAACTCGGGCCAAATATCGGCAGGGTGTACGGCTTGCGTTTCAGTCGCATCGACCATAAAGAGCACACGATCTGCGCCGCGAATTTCGTCCCATGCGCGTTGAATACCGATTTGCTCAACTTCGTCGGGACTCTCGCGTAGACCTGCGGTATCGATGATGTGCAATGGCATGCCATCAATCTGAATATGTTCTCGCAGTACGTCACGTGTGGTACCAGCGATCGAGGTTACGATGGCTGATTCGCGGCCAGCGAGAGCATTTAACAAGCTCGACTTACCGGCATTCGGGCGTCCTGCAATAACCACTTTCATGCCCTCACGTAGCAGCGAACCTTGCTTCGCTTGCACCATGACCTGCTGCATGTGATCTAAAATGGCTTCAAGGTCAGTTGTGACTTTGCCGTCACTAAGAAAGTCGATTTCTTCGTCGGGAAAGTCGATAGCGGCTTCGACATACATACGTAAACGAATGACTGCGTCGACAAGCTGATCAATTTCGTGCGAGAAGCTACCTTGTAAGCTCTGTAAGGCCGCTTTTGCCGCTTGCTCTGAAGTGGTATCGATGAGGTCGGCTATCGCTTCAGCTTGCGTTAAATCGAGTTTGTCATTCATGAAAGCGCGTTCACTAAATTCACCGGGACGCGCAGGACGCACATCGGGTAAATCTAGAATCGCTTTGATGATCATATCAATGAGTACTGGACCGCCATGGCCTTGCAACTCAAGCACATCTTCACCGGTAAACGAGTTCGGACCAGCAAAGAACAATGCTATACCTTCGTCGAGCAAGTCGCCTTGGGCATCACGAAAGGGGAGGTATTCGGCTTTTCGCGGTGGTGGGCAGTGGCCTAGCAACGTTTCGGCAATAGCGCGCGCTGCAGGGCCACTAACACGTACGATACCAACCCCGCCGCGTCCAGGCGGGGTGGCTTGGGCAACAATGGTATCGTTACTTAGCTCGAGGCTCATTTCTTCTTACGACGCTCCATCATGCCTTTTTTCTCAAGGCCGCGGTAAATCCACTGCATCTGACCGATGGTGATCAGGTTGTTACTCAACCAGTACAACACTAGACCTGATGGGAACCATAAGAAGAACACCGTGAAGATTACCGGCATGTACTGCATCAGTTTCTGCTGCATTGGGTCGGTTGCCGGCGTAGGCTGTAGCTTCTGCATGAACCACATCGACACACCCATTAATAATGGCAGGATGTAGTACGGGTCTTTCGCTGACAAATCTTCAATCCAGAGGAACAGTGGCGCATGGCGCAGCTCGACACTTTCGAGGAGTACCCAGTAGAGCGACAAGAAGATCGGTAATTGCAGCAACATTGGCAAACAACCACCCAGCGGGTTCACTTTTTCTTCTTTGTAGAGCTTCATCATAGCTTGCGACATCTTCTGACGGTCGTCGCCATGACGCTCTTTTAGCGCCTGCATCTTCGGCTGAATCATGCGCATTTTTGCCATCGACACGTATTGGGCTTTGGTCAATGGGTAGAGCACAGCTTTAATGATAACGGTTACTGCGATGATCGACAGACCCCAGTTGATCAAGAAGCTTTGTAAGAACTGCAACAGCTTAAAGATGGGCTGAGCGAGCCACCATAAGAAGCCATAATCGACGGTTAAATCGAGGTTTTCCGCAACCGCGGCCATGGCGTCTTGGTCTTTCGGTCCAACGAATAAGGTAGAGCGAATTTCGGCTTCACTATTTGGCGCGATGGTCGCGGTAGGGTAAATCACTCGCATCAGCGCTTGGTTACCACCAATCACGCTCGACGAGAGCTGCTTTGTACCGTTAGCGCGTGGAATCCAAGCACTAACGAAGTAGTGCTCTAACATGCCTACCCAACCGGCTTCGGTTGAAATACGCAGAGGTTTGTCGCGCATGTCATCAAAGTCGTATTTTTCGTAACGGTCTTCGTCCCATGAATAGGCGCCACCTTTATAGGTAGGCATCATCATGCTACCGCCAGCTTCAGTGATGATTTGCTTTAACTGAGCATAAAACTGTACTTCTTTATGCGCAGTACCGGCGTTTTGCACTGAATAAACGACGTCAATGGCATAAGAGCCCTTATTGAAAACGAAGGTTTTGGTAATTTTTGAGCCATCGTCCATGGTGTACGTCATTGGTACGCGGAGCGTATCGCCAGTCATTTCATAGCTGTCACGTTCCACGTAGAACAATGGGCGACCATCGGACGAATCGGTACCGTCTTTGCCGACGAGGCCTGACTGAGCAATGTAGAGCTGCGTTGGGTCATCATGAAGGAGTTCAAAACGAGCCTTTGAATCTTGCGTGCGGGCAAACTCTAGAAGTTGTGCGTTGACGATATCACCGCCGCGTAAGGCAATAGCAACATCAAGCACGTCAGTGGTAACTTGTACCCGACCACCAGAAACAGCCTCAGCTACTGTAGGAGTATCGCTACCAGTCGAATTGGGTACGCTGTCATCGCGTAGGCTTGGATCTGCGCTCGGTACTGCACTTTCTGTAGTGGCAGAGGAGTTAGCAGTATTCGCTGTTTGAGAAGCTTGTTGGGCCGCTTTTTGTGTACCAGGAGCGGTATCAATGACCCAGTTCTGATAGAGGAAAAAGCTCACTACCAAAAAAGCAATAAACAATATGGAACGTGGCGAATTCATAAGTCCTTCGTCTCTGTTTTACTTTCGTTCTTTGAGTCCGATGCGTTTGTTTCGGGCACCGGGTCGAAGCCGCCCGGATGACCGGGATGACATTTACTAATGCGTTTACTGGCAAGCCAGAAGCCCCGCATCATACCATGCTTTTGTATCGCTTCGATGGCGTATTGCGAGCAGGTGGGTTGAAACCTACAGCGCGGACCTATCAGTGGGCTTATGAACCACTGGTAGAATCGGATGCAGCCGATAGGTACTGCACGCACCGCTTGCTTAATGTTCGCCATAAATAATCGAGCCGTTGTTGCAAAGCATCATTTTCCAGATCGGCAATACCGCTTTTTGCGATAACGATAATGTCGAATGGCGGTATTTTATGCTGTTTCAGCCTAAAATTCTCGCGAATCTTGCGTTTTATTCGATTTCGATCAACTGCACGCTTTGCGCGTTTCTTTGAAATCGTCACGCCGAGTCGAGGATGGCTGAATTGATTTGGAGTTGCGAGCATGGTGAGTTCAGCTGTGACAGCTTTCACCGGGGGGCTATTGAAGACTTGCTGAAATTGAGCGGGAGTTAGCAGACGTAACTCCCGACCATAGGAAAACTGCTTCAATTACGCAGACAGGACTTTGCGGCCCTTGGCACGACGACGTGCCAAAACTTGGCGGCCGTTCTTCGTTGCCATACGAGCACGGAAACCGTGAGTGCGCTTGCGCTTCAATACGCTTGGTTGAAATGTTCTTTTCATAACGTTACTTCCGTAATCGGGTTACCTAAAAATTTAGAGCGCGAATTCTATCGGTAAAAAGGATCAAAGTCAACGCAAAAAGCTATCCACAATTAGAAAAGAAGAATGATTCTTATTGTGGATAACCTTCCCGCAATTGGTCGCATAATTTGCCGTTCAGACTAGCGAATGACGCTCGAGTTCAGTACAATCAATAGCAATAAATTATACAAAAAATCGTGATCGATTCTCGTCTTTTTCGTGAAGAACTGGTGCAAAAGTGGGAGCACTGGAGAGGATCGCTATCGCTACAGAATTGCAGGGCAGAAATGCAGGGAGTAGAGAGTGAGTAAATCGCTTTGGGAACATTGTACTGAGCGCCTACAAAGCGAGCTGTCGACGCAACATTATAATACTTGGATCCGGCCATTACAGGCGGATCTGAGTAATGATATCTTGACGCTTTATGCTCCAAATATGTACGTTGTCGATTGGGTTAAGGATAAATACCTAAGTCTTATCAACGACTATTTAGGCGAAGCTGCAAAGGATAAAGGTGGCGACGCCCCGAGTGTATCCTTTGCCGTTGGTGGCGTGGAACGCAAAACGAATGGCGCTGTTGATAACAAGAATAAAGTTGAACCTCGCCGCACAGCAGTTGAGCGACCGTCCCGTCGACAAAGCCCTTGGGATGAAGCGACTCCAGCTCCTGCCTTTGAAAGTAATATCCATCCAGAGTACACCTTTGATAACTTTGTTGAAGGTAAATCGAATCAACTCGCTCGTGCAGCAGCATCGCAAGTGGCCGAAAATCCAGGCGGTGTTTATAACCCGCTGTTTGTCTACGGTGGTACAGGTCTAGGTAAGACACACCTGCTTCATGCGGTTGGTAATGCCATTATGGCCAACAAAAAGGGCGCCAAGGTTTTCTATATGCGTGCTGAGCGGTTCGTCCAAGATATGGTGAACGCGCTTAAGAATAACTCGATCAATGAGTTTAAGCGCTATTACCGTTCGGTTGACGCATTGTTGATAGATGATATTCATTTCTTTGCTAACAAAAAAGGCTCTCAAGAAGAATTCTTCCATACTTTCAATGCGTTACTTGAAGGCAACCAACAAATCATTATGACCAGTGACCTCTATCCGAAAGAGATTGAAGGGGTAGAGGATCGTTTGCGCTCGCGGTTTGGTTGGGGTTTAACCATTGCGATTGAGCCGCCTGAATTGGAGACACGCGTTGCGATTTTGATTCGTAAGGCGCAAGAACGAGGCATTACGTTGCCACACGAGGTGGCGTTCTTCATTGCCAAGCGGTTGCGCTCTAACGTTCGCGAATTAGAGGGTGCATTGAATCGTTTAGCGGCTAACGTCAATTTGACTGGCCGACAGATTACGATTGATTTCGTGCGTGAAGCACTAAGAGATTTGATTGCAGCGCAAGAGAAGTTAGTTACTATAGAGAATATTCAAAAAACGGTCGCCGAGTATTACAACATCAAAATGGCAGATTTACTGTCGAAGCGCCGTACACGGTCAATAGCGCGTCCGCGACAATTGGCTATGGCGTTAGCGAAGGAGCTTACCAATCATAGCCTTCCTGAAATTGGTGATGCTTTCGGTGGACGCGACCATACAACAGTTCTGCATGCGTGTCGTAAAATACAAAACCTAAAAGACGCGCAGCATGATATTAAAGAAGATTATAGAAACTTGATCCGAACGTTATCAGCCTAAACCAAGCTGTGAGTGTAAGGCCGGTGCGCAGGGATACGAAACACAGGGGAATGACGGGATGAAATTTACCATCAATCGTGATGCGTTTTTAAAGCCTCTCCAAGTGGTTAGTGGAGCAGTTGAACGTCGTCATACAATTCCAATTTTATCGAATGTACTGATTCAAGTTGCTTCGGATCATATTCGTCTTACAGGTACTGACTTAGAGGTTGAGTTGGTATCGGTGTGCTCAATCGAAGGTGGCGAAGAAGGGCAGCTCACGGTTCCCGCGAAGAAGTTGGTGGATATTGTCCGAAGTCTTCCGGATCACGCTGAGGTTGAAGTTAGCGCGAGCGGAGAAAAGGCGACCATTCGTTCGGGCCGTAGTAAGTTCACGTTAGCGACGTTGCCAGCCGAAGACTTTCCGAATATTGATGACTGGGATAGCGACATCCAACTTGTTACTTCGCAAGGTGTGTTACGCGACTTAATGGAGCGAACTCACTTTTCGATGGCGAATCAGGATGTGCGTTACTACCTAAACGGAATGTTGTTTGAAACTGACACAAACACTTTACGCACTGTTGCCACCGATGGGCATCGGTTGGCGATGAGTTCAGTTGAGATCCCGCAACCTAACTTACCAGGCCGGCAAGTTATTGTTCCGCGCAAAGGTATCATGGAGTTGATGCGCTTGCTGGATGATGGTGATAACGAGGTGAAAGTAGCGATTGGTGCTAACCACATTCGTGTTGAGACCAATGGCATGTCATTTACCAGTAAGTTGGTGGATGGCCGCTTTCCTGACTATCGTCGGGTGTTACCGCAAGGTGGTGATAAAGTCGTGGTTGCTGACCGTGATGTGCTCAAACAAGCGTGCTCTCGCGCAGCGATTTTGTCGAATGAAAAATACCGAGGTGTACGTGTAAACCTGAGTTCAGGGGAGATGTGCCTTACCGCTAATAACCCTGAACAAGAAACAGCTGAGGAAGTCATCGAAGTCGACTATCAAGGGGATAGCCTAGAGATTGGTTTCAATGTTAGCTATCTGATTGATGTTCTAAATACGATTCACGGTGAAAAGATCAAGATGACGTTATCGGGCCCTGACGCAAGTGGATTGATCGAAGATAATGAAGATGATGCTTCGTTGTATGTCGTTATGCCAATGCGCCTGTAGCAGCTAGTGATTAACGGGCTTTATGTATATTGACGCACTGACGCTAACAAACTTCCGAAATTTTGAAGAAGCGAAGGTGGTGCCGGGGCGTCAAGTTAATCTTTTGATCGGCGCAAATGGCAGTGGCAAGACAAGCCTACTGGAGTCTATTTACTGCTTAGGTTCGGGGCGTTCTTTTCGTCCGGGAAGTTATCGGCAAATCGTCCAACATGAAAAAGAACGTTTTGTCATTTTTGCGAAAGTAACCGATCAAAAGGGTGAGGCGCACAACGTAGGCTTTCAAAGAGAATCATCTGGCGAAGTTAAGATACGTTTA
Organism: Pseudidiomarina homiensis; assembly: GCF_003987225.1. Classification (GTDB taxonomy): domain Bacteria; phylum Pseudomonadota; class Gammaproteobacteria; order Enterobacterales; family Alteromonadaceae; genus Pseudidiomarina; species Pseudidiomarina homiensis. Next base: position 1,765,492 of record NZ_PIPX01000001.1, on the reverse strand, counting down.
GATGGGGAGGTTCTACGTAAGTTTGGACCGATGGCGAAAATGGTGCCTGTTCAATTGATGACGCCGGAGACGGTCGAGTTGATTTTAGGGGGGCCAAAGGTCCGTAGGCAGTTCATCGATTGGGGAGTGTTCCACGTGGAACATTCTTTTGTGGATGACTTTACCAAGTTCGCCTATCTGTTAAAGCAGCGTAATTCGCTGCTTAAAAGAAGACAGAAAAATGACGAAAATGTTTATTGGGATAAGAACTTCGCTGAGTATGGTGAACGGGTAGCGAAGGCTCGGCATCAATATGTTGAGCGTTTTGCACCTATTTTAGTTGAAAGGCTTAAGCACTTTTTACCCCAATACACATTTAAGTTTCAGTTGAAGAGAGGGTGGGATAGCTCACTTAGCCTTGCAGAGGCAATGGCGCACCATGAGGATGCCGACTATCGCTATGGACATAGTACGGTTGGCCCTCATAAAGCTGAATTGCGAATGACTGCAAACGGTGAGGATGTGAAGAGTATTCTTTCCCGCGGGCAACTGAAGCTCTTGGTCGCAGCATTAAAAGTGGTGCAAGGAGAGTACTTAAGTAGCGAAACAGGAGTACAATGTATCTACTTGGTAGATGACATTACGGCGGAGCTAGATAGTACAAGCCAAGAAAAGTTTTGTGAGGCCCTGGTGGCCACGAAAGCACAATTATTCGTTTCAGCGATAAATCAGGCGGAATTGCCTGAACTAATAAAAAGTGCTGATACAAAGATGTTCCACGTGGAACATGGAACCGTCAAGGAACTATAGAGAAACTAATTATGGCAGAAAATAATTACGATTCGTCCAGTATTAAAGTCCTTAAAGGGCTAGATGCCGTGCGCAAACGTCCGGGTATGTACATCGGTGACACCGATGATGGAACCGGACTTCACCACATGGTTTTCGAGGTGGTGGATAACTCCATTGACGAAGCATTAGCTGGACACTGCAAAGACATCGTGGTGACAATTCATTCCGATGGCTCGGTTTCAGTTCGAGATGACGGGCGAGGGATTCCTGTAGACTTGCACCCAGAAGAGGGTGTTTCTGCGGCCCAGGTTATCATGACGGTACTGCATGCTGGCGGTAAGTTTGATGATAACTCCTACAAAGTCTCAGGCGGTTTGCACGGCGTGGGCGTTTCGGTTGTGAACGCATTATCAGACAAACTACAGCTGACTATTCGCCGCCAAGGGCATGTCTATGAGCAGTTCTATAGCTTAGGCGACCCAGATGCTCCGCTGAAGCAAATAGGTGACACCGATAAAACAGGTACCGAATTGCGCTTTTGGCCGAGCGCAACAATCTTCAGCGATGTCGAGTTCCACTACGATATTCTAGCGAAACGCTTACGGGAACTCTCATTCTTGAACTCAGGCGTCTCGATTATCCTTCAAGACGAGCGCAGCGACCGTAAAGACCACTTCAAATATGAAGGTGGTATCGCCGCATTCGTTCAATACCTTAACGACAAAAAAAACCCGATTCATCCGAACGTCTTCCACTTTACCTTAGAGCGTGAAGATGGCATTGCAGTTGAAGTTTCGATGCAATGGAACGACTCGTTCCAAGAGAATATTTTCTGTTACACGAACAATATTCCACAGCGCGACGGTGGTACGCACTTGGCTGGCTTCCGCGCTGCCTTAACACGAACGCTCAACTCCTACATGGAGAAAGAGGGGCTGAACAAGAAGTACAAAACCAACGCAACCGGTGACGACGCGCGTGAAGGTTTGGTCGCAGTGGTATCGGTGAAAGTGCCGGACCCTAAGTTCTCGTCACAGACGAAAGAAAAACTTGTTTCTTCAGAAGTGAAGTCTGCTGTAGAACAAGCGATGAATGAGAAGCTCGCTGACTTCTTATTAGAGCAGCCAAACGATGCCAAAATCATCGTGGGCAAGATTGTCGATGCCGCTCGTGCGCGTGAAGCAGCACGGAAAGCGCGTGAAATGACACGTCGTAAAGGTGCGCTCGACATCGCTGGATTACCGGGCAAATTGGCGGACTGCCAAGAAAAAGACCCTGCACTCTCTGAACTCTATATTGTGGAGGGTGACTCTGCGGGTGGCTCGGCGAAGCAGGGGCGTAACCGTAAATTCCAAGCGATTTTGCCTCTGAAAGGTAAAATCTTGAACGTTGAAAAAGCGCGTTTTGATAAGATGCTTGCGTCGCAAGAAGTTGCGACACTGATTACGGCGCTTGGTTGTGGTATCGGTCGTGATGAATATAACCCAGATAAAACACGTTACCACCGCATCATTATCATGACCGATGCCGACGTCGACGGCTCGCACATTCGTACGTTGCTGTTGACCTTCTTCTATCGTCAAATGCCCGAGCTCATCGAACGTGGCTACATGTATATCGCGCAGCCGCCGTTGTATAAGGTTAAAAAAGGTAAGCAAGAAACCTATATCAAAGACGATCCGGGCTTAATTGTTTATTTGACCAGCATGGCGCTCGAGAATGCGTCATTGCATGTGAACGCAGACGCTCCAGGCATTTCTGGAGCTCACCTTGAAACATTGGTGAATGACTATCAGCTTGCGCAGAATGCGATTAAGCAACGTCTATCGCGCCGTATGCCGGAAACCTTCCTGCAGCGTTTACTTTATGCTCCGCGTTTAACAGAAGAGCTGTTGAAGGACCAAGCGGCTATGCAGAAGTGGGCTGAGACACTGCAAGGTGATTTAACCACGCGCGAAACCAATTCTGCGACCTATACGCTTTCGGTGCAATTTGACGAAGAGCGTTCGCTGCACTTGCCAGTGGTTACCGTACGCCAACATGGTATCGATAAAGACTATCCACTGAACTTCGAATTCTTAATGTCTCGTGATTACGACCAGCTCGTCAGCATCGGTGAGAAGATCAATGGTCTCGTCGAAGAGGGCGGTTATGTTCGTCGTGGTGACAAAGAGAAACCTATCAGTGACTTTGTCGAAGCGGTTGAATGGCTAATCAACGAATCCAAGCGTGGTGTTTATATTCAGCGCTACAAAGGTCTTGGTGAGATGAACCCTGAACAGTTATGGGAAACCACCATGGATCCGGAAACGCGCCGTATGTTGCGTGTGACCATTGAGGACGCCATCGCGGCAGATCAGTTGTTTGTGACCTTGATGGGCGACGAAGTTGAACCACGTCGTGACTTCATTGAAACCAATGCTCTGAAAGTAGCGAACTTGGACGTTTAGTCTAGCGTTTGCTAGCAAGACCAAAAAAAAGGAGCCAAACGGCTCCTTTTTTATTACTTATCAATAGCTTATTGATTAAGCACTGAGATATCTGCAATCTGCAAGAACAAGTTGCGTAAGCGTTGCAGCAGGGCTTGGCGATTGGCACGGACTGCATCATCATCGGCATTGACCATAACGCTATCGAAGAATGCGTCTACAGGCTTCTGTAGCGCCGCTAGCGCCTTCAATGCGCCGGTGTAATCACCTTGCTCTAGGGCATGGCCAGAACTCATTTCAGCCTCCTCTAGGGCTTTTACCAGCGCTATCTCTTCTTGTGCCGTCAACAGACCGCTATCGACTTTATCGGCGATAGGACTATCGACCTTTGCCAAAATATTGGCAACACGCTTGTTCGCGGCAGCCAGCGCCTCGGCTTCAGGTAACTCGCGGAAGCTGGCGACAGCGCGGACGCGCTGATCGAAGTCGACCGGAGCAGTAGGTCGGCGTGCCAAAACAGCTTGAATCACGTCAACGCTAATGCCTTGTTCTTGATACATCGGGCGGTAGCGGCCAAGCAGGAATTCAAGGACTTCCTCGGCGGCATTCTCATTGCTGAGCAAGCCGTGAAAGCTGTCACGCGAAAGGCTAATAAGCTCGACTAAGTCTAAAGGTAGGTCCTTTTCAACAACAATGCGCAACAAACCAATGGCCGCTCGACGCAAGGCAAACGGGTCACGATCGCCTTTTGGTGTTTGTCCGATACCAAAGATACCAACCAACGAGTCAAGTTTATCAGCAAGAGCAACAGCGCAACCAGCCACGCTTTGTGGCAGCGTATCGCCGCTGAAGCGTGGCAAGTAATGCTCATAAATCGCTTCTGCAACACCTTCAGCTTCACCGTCGTTGCGGGCGTAATGCATGCCCATAACACCTTGCGTTTCTGGGAACTCAGACACCATTTGCGACACCAAGTCGGCTTTACATAAGTAGCCTGCGCGCGCGGCAACGTCACCGGCTTGCCCAAGCTTTTCGGCAATACCTGCGGCGACTCGGGAAATACGATCTGACTTATCTTTGATGCTACCCAACTGCTTTTGAAACAACACATTGCCAAGGGCTGGAACACGGTCAGCAAGCTTCGTTTTCTTATCGGTTTCAAAGAAAAACTGTGCGTCAGCTAGGCGAGGGCGAACCACACGTTCGTTACCGGCAATGACTTGTGCAGGGTCTTTGCTGTCGATATTGGTCACGAAGACGAATTTTGACAGCAGGTTGCCTTCACTATCCTCCAGAGGGAAATACCGTTGGTCGTCTTTCATGGTGACAATAAGCGGCTCTTTGGGAACGTTCAAAAAACCTTCGTCGAAACTCGCGGTCAGCGCCGCTGGCCATTCAACCAAAGCAGTGACCTCGTCGAGTAACTCAGCATCGTCGCGAATCGTGCCATGCGCGGCTTTAGCTGCGGCACTGATACCCTCCACAATGCGTTGCCTACGTTTGGCGAAGTCAGCAATGACGTAGGCTTCTTCAAGTGTCGCCTCGTAGTCGTCCGCGTGCTTCAAGGTGGCACCCTGCGGGCAATGGAAGCGATGCCCCAGTACATGGTTTGAAGCGGCAACGCCAAGCACCGTGCCAGGAATAAGCTCATCACCGTGCAGCATGGTTACGGTATGCACTGGGCGAATAAACTGCACTGCGCTTGCGCCCCAGCGCATTGGCTTCGGAATAGGCAACTGCGCTAAAGCTTTTTGCACGAAGTCGGGTAGCAAATCTGCCAGCGGCTGGCCCTTGACCTCGGCCTTGTATAACAGCCATTCACCTTTGTCGGTCACTAGGCGTTCGGCTTCCGCAACACTAATACCATTGGACCGTGCCCAGCCTTCGGCGGCTTTGGTAGGATTACCCTCGCCATCAAAAGCCACATCAACGGATGGGCCGCGCTTTTCGACCACCTGGTCGGCTTGCTGTGCCGCCACGTCTTTAATCTGTACGGCTAAACGGCGTGGGCTTGCAAACAAGTGCATGGCACCTGTGGCAATGTTGTGCTCCTGCAATTGGCGATGCAGCGCTTCACCAAAAGCTTCACTTAAGCGTTGCAGTGCTTTCGGTGGTAATTCTTCAGTACCGATTTCTACGAGTAGGGTAGCTGTTTGCACGACTTAGGCTCCTTGCTCTGCCAGTGGAAATCCAAGCGCTTCTCGCGCAGCGTAGTAGGCTTCGGCACAACCCTTGGCCATGGTGCGAACGCGCAAGATATAGCGCTGGCGTTCGGTCACTGAAATCGCATGACGGGCGTCCAACAAATTGAAGGCATGTGAAGCACGCATTACTTGTTCGTATGCGGGTAGCGGAAGGTTCGCAGCTAGTAAGTGCTCACATTCTTTCTCGCAAGCATCAAAACGAGCAAACAAAACGTCCACGTCGGCGTGTTCAAAGTTGTAGGTTGATTGCTCAACTTCGTTTTGGTGGAACACGTCGCCGTATAAAATCTTACCGCGTGGGCCATCGGTCCAAACCAGATCGTAAATACTATCGACACCTTGAATGTACATTGCCAAACGCTCAAGGCCATAAGTAATTTCGCCGGCCACTGGCTTACACTCAAGCCCACCAACTTGCTGGAAATAAGTGAACTGCGTCACTTCCATGCCGTTCAGCCAAACTTCCCAACCAAGCCCCCATGCGCCTAGCGTTGGTGACTCCCAGTTGTCTTCCACAAAGCGAATGTCGTGGACCAAGGGGTCAAAGCCGAGCATCTGCAGTGAGCCTAAGTAAAGCTCCTGGATATCTTTTGGTGATGGCTTCAAAATCACTTGGAACTGATAGTAGTGTTGCAAACGGTTAGGGTTTTCGCCGTAACGGCCATCCGTTGGGCGGCGGCACGGTTGCACGTAGGCATAGTTGGCTGGTTCTGGGCCGACCGCACGGATAAAGGTCATTGGATGGAAGGTGCCTGCACCTACTTCCATGTCGAGGGGCTGCACAATTGCGCAACCTTGCTGCGCCCAGTAATCTTGCAGCGCGAGGATAAGCGCCTGAAAGGTTTTTACATCATAGCTAGCCATGGGTTGGTCTCGTACTTAGATCTTTACGGAAAATTGGCGTAAATTATAACCTTTATTCAGCCTTGGTGACAGGGCATGGCTACAGGAGCCAAGTGAAAAATGCCAGACAACTTGAAGCGGTGCAGTTGGTGCGGTGATGACCCGCAATATATGCGTTACCACGATAAGGTATGGGGACGGCCAGTGGCCGACAGCCAAGAGTTGTTCGCCAAGCTCTGTTTAGATGGTCAGCAAGCTGGTTTGAGTTGGATAACGATTTTGCGCAAGCAAGACAATTACGAACAGGCGTATTGTGATTTCGATCCCGAGCAAATCGTACAACTTCCAGAAAGTTACAAAGAAGATTTGATGCAGAATGCGGGTATTATTCGTAATCGGCTTAAAATCGAGTCTATTTTTAAGAATGCGCGGGCCTATCTGCAATTACGTGAGCAAGGTATCGCGTTTAATGACTTTCTGTGGCAATTCAGCGATGGAACGCCACGAATTTTCGCTCGGCAGGGGGGCGACATACCGACTTCTGACGAGGTTTCTGATAGGATGGCCAAAGCCTTAAAGAAAGCGGGTTTTAGCTTTGTGGGCACGACAATCTGTTACGCATTTATGCAAGCGGTGGGCATGGTCAACGACCATGTGGTGCACTGTCATTGCTACGACGAAGTATGTCGTGAAATGCGTGATTTTTCTCTAACAGCACGAGAGCATCATGGTTGAAATTATTTTAGCGGATTACCAAAATCCGAAGCACCGCCAAGCGGTAGTTGCGATGTTAAATGATTATGCGCAAGACCCAATGGGCGGCGGCGAGGCATTGCCGGAAGAAACCAAGGAAAACTTGGTCGATGAAATGGCGAAGCGCGATTATGTTTTTTCGCTATTGGCCTTTGTCGACGATGAGCCGGTAGGTTTGGCTAACTGTGTGGAAGGTTTTTCGACTTTTGCGGCTAAGCCAGTGATGAACATCCACGATATTGCTGTTATCAAGGACTTCCGCGGCAAAGGCATTGCTAAGCGTCTGCTACAAGAAGTAGAAACCCTAGCGCAATTCCGTGGCTGCGTGAAGCTCACGCTCGAGGTGCTGCAAGGCAACGAGCCAGCAAAAATCGCCTACGACAAATTCGGCTTCAAGCCCTACCAACTCGACGAAGCCAACGGCAAAGCCGAGTTCTGGCAAAAGTACATCTAAGCGGCGAAGGCCTTTGTGTGAGGTTGCAGCCCAAGTACCAAGGGACGCCGTGAACCCTTCCCTGGGGGCTTGTGTGCCGCATCCCTGCGGCAGTGCGAAGGCCTCCCTGCGAGGTTCTAACTCAAGTAGCAACGGACGCCGTGAACCCATCCTTGGGGGCTTGCCTGCCGCATCCCTGCGGCAGACACCCTTGCTACTCGAGTTAGAACCTCACATCCGGCCTTCGCTTTTCGAATAACGAATAACGCTTTTCGCCCTAAACAAACAGCGAACAGCAAATAGCAAACATCGCTCTTCGCCTCACCCCTTACGGATCACGTAGCGATACGGCGTAGCTGCAGTTTCGGCGAGCACCAACTCATGATCCATAAAACGGCAGAAGCTGGGGATGTCGCGGGTGGTGGCTGGATCGTCGGCGATGACTTCGAGTAGGGCACCCGACTCGAGTTTGCGGATGGCGGCGCGGATCAGCATCACTGGCTCGGGGCAACGTAGGCCGAGGGTGTCGAGGGTTTCGGTGCTGGTTTCTGACACGATTTTTCCTTTTGAGTCCGCTGATAAAACAAAAACGCCGCATCCCAACGGGATACGGCGTTTATTTTACGGTAAATCCGTGTTGTGCAAAAGCGCGGCTTAGTCGAGGCGCTCAAACACGGTGGCGATGCCTTGGCCCAAGCCGATACACATGGTGGCTAAGCCGAGGGTGGCGCCTTTGTCTTCCATCAGGTTGAGCAAGGTGGTCGAGATGCGCGCACCTGAACAGCCGAGTGGGTGACCGAGGGCGATGGCGCCGCCGTTAAGGTTTACTTTTTCATCCATCTTATCGAGTATGCCGAGGCCTTTGAGCACCGGTAATGATTGTGCGGCGAAGGCTTCGTTAAGTTCGAATAGATCGATGTCATCGATGCTCAAGCCAGCGCGTTTCAAGGCTTTTTTAGTGGCTGGTACTGGACCGAAGCCCATAATCGATGGATCGCAACCAGCGACGGCCATGGAGCGAATTTTCGCCCGTGGCTTCAAGCCAAGGGCTTTGGCTTTGTCGGCGGACATGATCAGCATGGCTGCGGCGCCGTCTGACAGCGCAGAAGATGTACCTGCGGTCACGGTGCCGTTGGCCGGGTCGAATACTGGACGCAACTGCGATAAGCCTTCGACTGTGGTCTCTGGGCGAATCACTTCGTCGTCTCTAATCAGGCGTAATATGCCGTCGGCGTCGTGCCCTTCGATGGGCAAGATTTCTTTAGCGAAGCGGCCGTCGACGGTGGCTTGATGCGCCCGTTGATGTGAGCGCGCGCCAAAAGCGTCTTGTGCGGCGCGGTCGATCTCGAACTTGCGTGCCAACAACTCGGCGGTCATGCCCATCGAGCCAGAGGCGCGGGCGACGGACTTGTTCATGCCTGGGTGGAAATCGATGCCGTGAGTCATGGGGACGTGACCCATGTGTTCGACACCGCCAGCGATGAAGATGTCCCCGTCGCCGGCCATGATGGCGCGTGCTGCGTCGTGAATGGCTTGCATGGATGAGCCACAGAGGCGGTTCACAGTCACTGCGGCAACATGGTGCGGAATGCCCGCAATCAACGCGGCGTTACGGGCTACGTTGAAGCCTTGTTCTAGGGTCTGCTGTACGCAGCCCCAGTAGATGTCTTCGAGTTCGTTCACGTCGACTTCTGGGTTACGCTCCAGCAGGCCTTTCATCAGGTGCGCAGAGAGGTCCTCGGCACGCACGTTGCGAAATACGCCGTTTTTCGAGCGCCCCATTGGGGTACGAATACAATCGACAATTACTACGTCTTTCATAATTTCCTCCGTTAGCCTGCAAAGTACGATTTACCGGCTTTCGCCATTTCACGCAGGCCATCGGTGACTTGATACATTTCACCTAAATGCGCGTATTTGTCGGCCAGCTCAACAAAGTTGGCCAAGCCCATGGTTTCAAGGTAACGGAATGGGCCGCCACGGAACGGCGGAAAGCCTAATCCGTATAAGAGTGCGATGTCGCACTCTGCCGCAGACCCGACGATGCCTTCTTCGAGGCAGCGTACACATTCGTTGACCATTGGTACCATGGTGCGGGCAATGATTTCTTCGGCACTGAGTTCTTTGCCTGAAATTCCCAGCATTTCATAAACTTCTGGTGCTTTTTCTTTGCTAGGGCGGCCCTTTTTGTCGACGCCGTAGTTGTAGAAGCCTTTGCCATTTTTCTGACCGTAGCGGTCGGCGGCGGCAAGCTTGGCAATGGCACTGCTGGTATCACGAGGCATGCGTGATGGGAAGCCATCAGCCATCACCACGGTGCAGTGATCGGCGGTGTCGATGCCAACCACGTCCGACAGATAAGCAGGACCCATTGGCCAGCCAAACTGACGCTCCATAACCTTGTCGATGCCGGCGAAATCTACGCCTTCGTCGACCATACCAGCGAAGCCGGCGAGGTAAGGGAATAATACGCGGTTGACCAAGAAGCCAGGGCAATCGTTGACGACGATTGCGGTTTTACCCATGCGTGCGGCGTACGCCACAACGGCATTGACGGTATCGTCGGAGGTTTTCTCGCCGCGGATAATTTCGACCAATGGCATTTTGTGCACTGGGTTAAAGAAGTGCATGCCACAGAAGCGTGAAGGATCTTTCAGGTTCTTCGCTAAGCGGTCGATGGAAATGGTTGAGGTGTTCGACACAATGATAGCGTCATCGGCGACAACATCTTCCATACCCGCCAGCACTTTGCCTTTCACGTCTGGATTTTCGACCACGGCTTCAACGACGATGTCGACGTCTTTGACGGCTTCATCGAGCAGAGTAGGGGTAATCGATGACAAGATTTTGGCCATCTTTTTATGGTCAATTTTGCCGCGCTCAACCAACTTACCAAGAATCTTGCTGGCTTCGCCCATGCCTTGGTCTAAGGCTTCTTGGCGAATATCTTTCATTACCACCGGCACGCCTTTGTAGGCTGACTGGTAGGCGATACCGCCACCCATGATGCCGGCGCCAAGGACTGCTGCTGACTTGATTTCTTTGGTCGCTTGTTTGGCCGCTTTCTTGGCTTTACCTTTGACCATTTGGTCGGCCATGAAAATGCCAACTTGTGCCTGACAAGCGTCGGTTTGCGTGAGGCCAACGAACGCTTTGTTTTCGGCATTCAATGCTTCTTCACGGCCATGGCGTGCACCATCTTCAATCGCTTTGATGGCGGCGTGTGGTGCCGGGTAGTGCTTGCCAGCTTTCGCTGCCACCATCCCTTTAGCGGTGACCAAGGTCATGGTGAGCTCGGTGTCATTGGCTTGCAGAGCTTCGAGTTTTGGCTGGCGCTTCGCCTGCCAATCAAGATCGCCGGCGATGGCTTGCTTGACGATATCTAAAGCTGCGTCACGTAGTTTTTCTGGAGCTACTACAGCGTCAATCAGGCCAACTTTCTGCGCAGCCGCCGCTGAGTTGTTTTTACCGGTGGTGATCCACTCGAGGGCGTTATCTGGCCCAATGATGCGAGGTAAACGCACTACGCCACCGAAGCCAGGAATCAAACCGAGTTTTACTTCTGGCAAGCCGATGGTTGCGGTGGTATCGGCAACGCGGTAGTCACAAGCGAGCGTGGCTTCACAGCCGCCGCCAAGCGCAAAGCCGGTCACTGCCGCAACTGTTGGTACTGGCAGATCTTCGAGCTGATCAAAGACGCGTGAGGCTTTGTGTACCCATTTCTTGGTTTGCTCGACATCTGCGAACAAGGTTTGGAATTCGGTAATATCAGCGCCTACAATGAAGGTAGGTTTGCTACTGGTGACAATAACGCCACGCAGGTCTTGGGTTTCGGCGAGTTTCGCTAAAGCCTGACTGAATTCTTCCAAGGTTTTCTGGTCGAATTTGTTAACTGAGCCAGCGGCTGCAAATTGCAACTCGGCAATGCCGTCAGTAACAAACTCAACCCGAATGCTATCACCCTGATAAATCATAAAAGGTCTCCTGATTTTCAGATTGCTTTCGGTTAGCGTATGATTAGTCGTTACGAGAGTTTGGCTCGAATAGGCTCATTTTTCAATGATTATTTAAACGAGCGTTTGAAATTATGCGGACATTAAGTGGTACAAGTTGTGCGCTTCTGTTTACAGCCTTCGCAAGTTTGCTGTGGAGCTCGAGCGGCTGGTCTGAGCCGAAAATTCACGATCCTGTGTTGGCGAATATCGAACAACGGAGCGAGCAACGTGAGCTGTTTGTGAAAGCTGAGTATGCTGCTAAACGAGGACGCTTAATTGAATATCAACAACTTCTTGAGCAACTCACGGATTATCCGCTGACACCCTATCTAGAACTTGAACGCCTGCAGCAAGTGGGCTATCTCGCAAATGAAGACCGCGTATTACGCTTCTTTAATGCCATGCAGAAAACGCCACTCGATTGGCAGCTGCGTACGCCGTGGTTAGATTACTTAGCCCGTAATAATGAGCAACAGCGCTTTCTTCGGGATTTTCGCCACCCCGGTCGACTCGACCATCGTTGTTATTTTTGGCGCTTTACACTTACCCAAAAAACGCAGCCACGTGCCGCAGTAATGCGCGCAGTTGATCAGCTTTGGCAGACGGGGGAATCCTTACCCAAGGAATGCGATCCGTTGTTGGCGACATGGAACAAAGCTGGTAATCGTACGGAAGAACTTGTTTGGCGGCGGGCCAGATTGGCAGCCGAAGATGGCAAGCACACCCTGTTACCTTATCTAGCTGGTCTCGTTGAGGAGCCTACACGGTCGCTGATTTTGAGTTATCGACAGGTACGCCGAAATCCCGCTAACTTAGTGCGCGAGCTCGACGCTTTGGCTGAGCAGAAAGGCAAGGCACAAGAACGCGCGGCACAAATTGTCGCTTATGGGCTCGGTCGTCTCATTTGGCGTGACCCTGATGTCGCCCTCAAGACCGTCAGTAACTTACCTGCAGGGATCAAACTTTCATCCGCCCAGTGGACGGAATTAGAGCAAAAATTTTCGGTGGCATTGAGCGCAAAGAATCATGAACAAGCACATAACTGGCTAACGCGTCTCGAACCGACCGAACATGACAGTCAAACATTACAGTGGCAGCTGGCCGAGTGGGTTCGAGAGGGCGCTTGGCGCTCCTTTATTGACGACCCAGTTGCCGAAATGGCAACCGCAAGTGGCAGTGCACAATGGCGTTATTGGCGGGGCCGGGCATATGAAGAGCTGGGCCAAACGCAACAAGCTCTTGCGCAGTTCGAAGAAATAGCAGATCAGCGTAATTATTACGGGTTTCTTGCCGCGACCAAGCTGGGCACACCATTGCAGCTAGCACGTGAACAAATTAATTATTCGGCCAGTGATCTGGATACGGTAAGACAGCTTCCAGGAGTGCAGCGCACGTATGAATTTTTGCAGTTGCAACGTTACCTGGACGCACGCCGCGAGTGGTATGAATTGTTGCAGCACACCAGTGCGCGTGAGCAAGAGTTGATGGCGGTCTTGGCATCGCAGTGGGGATGGCATGATCAGGTCATTTATACCCTAGGGCAACTTGGCGAATTTGGGGCTATTGAACAACGTTTTCCTTTCGCTTATGCAAATGAACATCGCGAATATGCACAGTCTGCGGGAATCGATTTGGAATGGGCTTTGGCGATTTCGCGGCGCGAAAGCTCGTTTCGTTTCGATGCTTATTCCCATGCCGGAGCGCATGGTTTAATGCAGTTGTTACCGAGTACAGCTAAATATATTGGACGCCGTGATTACAGTCGGTTCGACTTGTATAACGTAAACACCAACATTCTGCTGGGAACACGGTACTTGGCCGATCTAAAGCGTCGCCTAGGCGACAATTGGGTACTGGCGACGGCAGCCTATAACGGTGGTATTTATCGCGTGACTGAGTGGATACCACAAGAGAATATGGCGATGGATCGTTGGATCGAAACTATCCCCTACAAAGAAACACGAGACTACGTAAAGAATGTTCTAGCGTATCAGCAAATTTACTTGTTACTTTCGGAGCAAGCTCCAGCGAATCGATTTGCTGATGTTGCGACTATGAAGATAAGCCGTGAAAGCGTTGGTTTATAGTGCTGTGCAACATTATCTAATTCCAAAAACTGCGGTTGTCGTCGAGCTTGAAGTTAAGCAAAGTCGTTTTATCACCTCACTAAAGCCAGTGGTATCACTTACCGAGCATCAAGCGCACATTGCTGAGTGTCAACACCGCTGGCCGGGTGCCAGTCATTATTGCAGTGCTGCGGTAGCTGGTGCACCTAACGCGAGTCAGCAGTATGCAATGAGTGATGATGGTGAGCCAAGCGGTACCGCCGGGCGGCCGATGCTCAATGTTCTTCTGAAGCAGGAGGTAGGCGAACTCTCTGTGGTCGTGACACGCTATTTTGGCGGTATCAAATTGGGTACCGGCGGACTGCAGCGGGCTTATTCACAAGCTACGGTCGATGTTTTACAAGCGGCAGAATTTATTGAAAAAAAGGTACGCAAAGCAGCTTATATACACTACGATTATGCTGATCAAAAAATAGTATCGCATTGGCTTGCCCACTATGATGCTGTGACGCAACATCAGGACTTTGCTGCGGCTATCGAGCACGACCTTGCGGTAGCTGAAAGTGACTTCGAAGACTTAGCCGAAGCCTTAAAAAATGCGACACAAGGGCGTGTCGAACTAAAAGAATCTTGAGGAACCGCCGTGCGCTTTCGAGGTATTTTACGAGTACTGGGATTATTGATTTGTGTGTTTAGTGTGACCTTGCTGCCTCCGGCGGCGGTTGCATTGTATTTCGGTGACGGTGGCGGAACGGCGTTCATGCTGGCGTTTGCAATTAGCTTGGTGATCGGCTTCTTTGTTTGGTACCCAAACCGTAGCATCCACACCGACCTAAAAGTTCGCGATGGTTTTCTGTTGACGGTACTTTTTTGGACGGTTCTTGGTATGGTCGGGGTTATGCCACTGTGGTTTGCAGAAGAACTTCCTCTGTCATTTACCGATGCGGTGTTTGAGTCGTTTTCCGGGTTGACGACGACTGGCGCCACTGTTATTCAAGGCATTGAAACGCTCCCTCATAGTCTCTTGTTCTACCGCCAACAACTGCAATGGCTTGGCGGTATGGGGATCATCGTTCTTGCCGTGGCTATCATGCCGATGCTCGGTATCGGCGGTATGCAGCTTTATCGGGCGGAAATCCCGGGGCCACAAAAAGATACCAAAATGACCCCAAGGATTGCCGATACTGCGAAGCACCTTTGGTACATTTATGTAGCGCTAACTGCCACCTGCGCGTTTGCTTACTACTTGGCTGGCATGAATTGGTTCGATGCCATCGGGCATGCTTTTTCAACCATAGCCGTAGGTGGTTTCAGTACTTACGATGCAAGTATGGGGTACTTTGATAGCAGTACAATTAACACGATTTGCGTGGTGTTCTTACTGTTGTCATCAATCAACTTCGCACTGCATTATGCGGCAGCCACGAACCATTCCATAATGAACTACTTGCGCGACCCAGAAGTGCGCGCTTTTCTTGGGATTCAAGCCGTTCTCGTATTTTTAGTGTTCGCAACTGTCTTGGTGCATAAAGAATTTGCGGATACCGGAACGGCTTTTAATCAAGCGATGTTCCAGGCGGTTTCAATTAGTACCACCGCGGGCTTTGCGACCACAGACTTTTCTGCGTGGCCGCTGTTTTTGCCAATAATGTTGATTTTCGCCAGCTTCATTGGTGGCTGCGCGAGTTCAACCGCAGGTGGTTTAAAGGTTGTGCGGGTCGTATTATTGTTCCGCCAAGGCGTACGCGAACTCAATCGGCTCGTGCACCCTGCGGGAGTTTACTCGGTCAAGCTTGGCAATCGGGTGTTACCACAACGGGTGGTTGAAGCGGTGTGGGGCTTTTTTGCAGCCTATGCGTTGGTGTTTGTCGTCATCATGGTGGGCCTGTTGGCGACCGGGTTGGATGATATTACTGCGTTTTCTGCAACCGCCGCGTGCTTAAATAATTTGGGCCCAGGTTTAGGTGACGTTGCGGCGAATTATGCAACGATTCCCGATACGGCGAAGTGGTTACTTGTGGCCGCGATGCTGTTTGGTCGCCTTGAAGTGTTTACGATTTTGGTATTGTTGACACCAACGTTCTGGCGCTCTTAGAAGAACAGAGCGCTTGGCTGGAACAGGCGTTCAACTTCACGAATATACTTTTTGTCGACCAAGAACAAAATCACGTGGTCGTCAGGCTGTAACATCGTATCGTCATGCGCAATCATAACTTCATGGCCACGAACAATCGCGCCAATGGTGGTACCTGGAGGGAGCTTGATTTCACTAATCACGCGACCAACCACCTTCGAAGTCTTCTCGTCACCATGGGCAATCGCTTCAATTGCCTCGGCAGCACCTTTACGCAATGAATAAGCGTTAACGATGTCACCTTTACGAATGAGTGAGAGCAGGGCAGATACCGTTGCCCGCTGTGGCGATATGGCAATATCAATCACATTATCTTGGACTAAATCGACGTAGGCTTGGCGTTGAATGAGCACCATGGTCTTTTTGGCGCCCATTTTCTTGGCAAGCATGGCCGACATGATATTGGCTTCATCATCGTTGGTTACGGCAATGAAGACATCGACATCTTCAATATGTTCGTCACTCAACAACCGTGAATCTGAAGCGTCACCTTGTAAAATCGTAGTGTGGCGTAACTGTTCATTAAGAACTTCCGCACGCTCACTATTATGCTCGACCAATTTAACATGATGATTTTCTTCGAGCATACGAGCCAAGCCCGCGCCCACGTTACCACCGCCCGCGATCATGACCCGTCGATACTGATGCTCAAGCTTTTGCATTTCCTCCATTACCATACGCACGTAACGCGTATCCGTAATGAAAAACACCTCATCACCAGCTTCGATGATGGTCGTACCCATAGGTTTTATGGCTTTACCTTGCCGAAATATTGCAGCGACGCGCGTCTCGACATTGGGCATGTGTTCCTTCAACGACGAAATCGCATGGCCAACCAATTTGCCGCCGTAATAGGCTTTTACCGCAACTAGGCTCGCGCGCCCACCAGCAAACTCCATAACCTGCAGGGCTCCTGGGTAATCCACTAGTCGCTTTATGTAATGTGTGACTTGCTGTTCAGGCGAGATAATGTGATCGACGGGAACATCATCTTTATGGAACAGGCGATCTTTGAAGTCGATATAAGCTTCTGAGCGAATTCGTGCAATGCGTTGTGGCGTTTTAAATAGCGTGTATGCAATCTGACAAGCAAGCATATTGGTTTCGTCACTCGGGGTGACAGCAATCAGCATATCGGCATCTTCGACGCCGGCATTGCGGAGTACCCGCGGGTGCGATGCATATCCTTGAACCGTACGAATATCATTGGTTTCGGACAGCTCAGTTAAGCGCGCTAAGTCAGTATCCACAACGGTAATATCGTTGTCTTCGCCAACGAGGTTCTCCGCGAGGGTACCCCCAACTTGTCCACCACCTAAGATGACGATTTTCATAGTTGTTTTTCCACTATTGCGTAGAAGAAGCCATCACCACCTTGTTCACCCGGTAAGCGCTGCCAACACGTCGCGCCATCGGGCGCGGTTGGTAACGCAGATGCGTCGGCATGGCGTTGCATAAACGCTTCTATTTGTTGTTTATTCTCTGCCGGTAAAATTGAACATGTGGCGTAAACTAACCTACCACCCGGACGCAGCATTGGCCAGAGTGCATCGAGTAACTCGCATTGTGTTTGTTCGAGTTGCGCAATATCGCTTGGTCTCCGCAGCCATTTGATATCTGGATGACGGCGGATGACGCCAGTGGCAGAGCAGGGTGCATCGAGTAAAATGCGATCATAAAGTTCGCCATCCCACCATTGCTCATGCTTGGCTGCGTCGCCACACAACACGTGTGCATGGAGTTGCAGTCGATCAAGGTTCTCGCGGACGCGTTGCAAACGTTGTTCATCAATATCTAACGCATGTACCGTGGCCTGCGGTGCCAATTCAAGAATATGCGCAGTCTTGCCACCTGGTGCGGCGCAACAGTCTAGTATGCGTTCGCCGTCTTGAGCTTCGAGTAGTCGAGCAGCTTGTTGCGCGGCGATGTCCTGCACTGAAAACCAGCCTTCCGCGAATCCTGGGAGTTGACGGACGTCTACCGCGTGCGTGAGCGGAATACTTGCACTTTCGTTTGACCGCTCGGCTCTTAGTTCAGGGTCATAGGCGTCGAGAGCGGTAATAAAATCGGTAACACTAACCTGTTGTATATTGACGCGCAGCCACATTGGCGCCTGCTCATTATTGGCAGCAAAAATGGCTGGCGCTTGAGCGGGGTAGGCGTATTGAATTTGTTCCGCTAGCCAGCGTGGGTGGCCATGGTTCAAATCTTGATCGGCTTGCAACTTGCTTAGCAGTGTATCTCGTTGGCGCTGTAAATTACGTAAAATAGCGTTGACTAAGCCTTTCTGTCGACGTTTTTTGAGCAGCTCTGTGGCATCGACCGTGGCGGATACAGCAGCATGGTCCGAAGTTCGCATAAAAAGGAGTTGGTAAGCGCCCACTAACAACAAGTGGTGCAATATTAAAAGGTCTTTCTTCAATGGCTTACTAACAAAAGATGCTATTGCGGCATTAAGTAAGGGCAAATGACGAAGTACGCCGTAACACAACGACTGCACCATAGCTCGATCGCGGCCGTCAAACTGCTCAGTATGTTGCGGGAGCGTTTGGCTTAGTGAGCGTCCGTGTTCTAGAACATCGAATACGATACGTGCTGCTGCGGCTCGTGAAGCGGCGCCATTACTCATGGTTAGCTCCAGCGAGTTGGCGACCGACTGGAAAATGTTCGGCGCGACCGTTGAGAAAGTCTGCCGCAGGCATTGGCTTCTTCCCCGCTGGCTGCAATTCAAGAATGCGTAAGGCGTTTTCTTGAGTTTTCACGACGATGCCTGTTTTGTCTGCGGATAACACCGTTCCCGGTAGAGCCTTAGAAGTATCAGGAAGAACTTCGGCGCGCCAGATTTTCAGTGTTTCGCCGGTCGCGCTGCGCAGCCAAGCCACTGGCCACGGATTAAATGCGCGCACCCAACGCTCTAAAACAACAGCAGGTTGTTGCCAATTCAGTTGCGCTTCTTCTTTACTGAGTTTGTGGGCATAAGTAACACAAGTCTCGTCTTGTTGCTGCGCTGTACTTAGTTTTTGCGGTAACTCGTGTAAACATTCGAGCAGCGCAGCTGGGCCCAACTTAGCTAGCTTTTCGTACAAACTCGCCGAAGTCTCTTCTGCGGCAATAGGGAGTGCTTTTTCGAGTAATACCGGGCCTGTATCTAAGCCGGCTTCCATTTGCATGATGGCGACACCTGCATGCGTGTCACCTGCCCAAATCGCACGTTGAATTGGTGCAGCACCACGCCAGCGCGGCAACAGTGAGCCGTGCACGTTAATACACCCATAGGTCGGTATCCGTAACACTGCTTCGGGCAAAATGAGGCCATACGCCACGACAACCATTACATCGGCGTGATAGTTAGCTAACTGCGCCTGAACGTCAGGGTCTTTAAGCGATACCGGTTGCTCAACCGCAACATCATGCGCCAAAGCAAGCTGCTTAACCGCACTTGCTTGTAGCTTTTTGCCACGCCCAGCAGGACGATCGGGCTGAGTATAAACCGCTACAACTTCGTGCTCTTTCGCAGCAAATAGCGCTTCTAAGTGGCCCGCAGCAAACTCAGGGGTTCCGGCAAAAACGATGCGCATCAGTGGTTATACCGCATGAAGTCGGGCTTCTTTTTCGAGCTTTTTACGAATACGGTCGCGTTTTAAAGGCGATAAGTAATCGACAAATAACTTGCCATTCAAATGATCGAGTTCATGTTGAATGCAAATTGCGAGCAATCCTTCGGCAGTTAAGGAAAACGCTTCACCGTTTCGATCAAGGGCTTTCACCGTCACTTTGCTGGCGCGTTCCACTTTGGCATAAACGCCAGGAAACGATAAACACCCTTCTTCGTTAGCAAATAATCCGTCTTTTTCAGTAATCTCTGGATTAATAAAAACTAACGGTTCGCTCTGATCTTCACTACAATCAGCTAGAAAAAGGCGTTTATGCACATTGACTTGTGTTGCCGCAAGGCCTACACCATTAGAGTCGTACATAGTTTCGAACATCGCATCGATTGTATCGCGTAGACTATCATCTACACTAGTAACTGGTTCTGCGACGGTGCGTAAACGTTCGTCAGGGTATTTTAAAATAGTTAATTTAGTCATAACTCGTCATTCGCTAGTTTCATCTTGCCTAATTTTAACGTAATTTGGGGATGAAAACACGAGTTTACAACGGAGCTCAACATGACTACGTGGCGATTCCAAGCGATTGCGGTCATCGGTTTTTTGCTGGTTGCTCCAGCAACGGCCCTCGCAACCCAACAACAAGAGACCTCGGCTACCACAACAACGCGTGGTGACGTCATCCGTTTACGTGAAGATGCGCCGCAGGAATATGTGGTAAAAAAAGGCGATACCCTATGGGATATCTCCGCAATGTATCTTAACGACCCATGGCATTGGCCCGAATTATGGCGGGTCAATAGTGATATCGCTAATCCGCACTTAATTTATCCCGGTGATCGTTTGCTTCTTAGTTGGGTAAATGGACGTCCGCAGCTCAGTCGCAAGGTTACCAAAACACTTGACCCCGAAGGCAAGTTAGAGCCGAAAGGGAATCCAATCCCAACGTTCGACCGCGCCGCATTAGAGCCATTTTTAGATGGTCATCATATTGCGTTGCGTGGTGAAATTTCGCGGATGCCACAAATTGTTGGCGATAACCGTGGGGCACCACGAATTAACGGTATGGCGCCGGTTTTCATCAAGGGAAATGTTGAACTTGACCGCAAGTATCGCGTGTTTACGCAAGTGGATAGTTTCGGTGACCAAGTGCTGTTACGTGACGTCGCTGGCGTACGTGTAAATCTTCATCACGTGGATTTAATTGAAGGTGAGCTCATTAGTCCGGAGCGTGAAATTCGTCGCGGTGACGTTATTTTGCAGCCGCAAAACACCGATCTCCCTGACATCATTGTGCCGACCAACGGTGCGCCGGTCGATGGCCATGTCGTAGGTTCATTGAATGCGCGTAATAAGCACGGCAAGTACGATATGGTCGTACTCGATAAAGGCGCGGCCGACGGTGTAGAGATTGGTCAAATGTTCCAAGCGATTCGCCCTGGAGTTCGGGTGTTTATGGATGGCGAAAAGCCAGAGTTTGTGAATTTGTATAAGCCTTACGACGATATATCGAGAAAGTGGCGAGACACGCTTCGTCTACCCGATCAAGCGGGTGCAGAGCTGTTGATAGTGAAAACTTTCCCGAATATGAGTATGGCAATGGTCGTTGAAGCCCACGAATGGTTTGAGGTCGGCACTTATTTTGTCCCGAAAATTCTAACGACTAACGACTAACGACTAACGACTAATGAATCACACGCACAAGGAAGTGCTATGGAACCCTCTCTCGCAGAGCTTTTGGCGTTATCACGTCTGACTGCCGCTGATCGCAATCGTGTCCGTAAATTAGCGAGTTTCGCAAAGTGCCGAGCATTACTCGCTCCCTATCTGGATAGCTTACCGGAGCGCTACCTCGACCATCTTCAGCGCTGGTTAGCGGAGGGCGGTAGAGCAAGCCCCACGCGCTTTGTTGTGCATTGGTTTTCGTCCATGTACCCAGAACGTTTACGCAACATACATAATCCACCATTAGTGCTCTTTGTCGCTGGAAATATCGACTATTTAGCTGCACCTCAAATTGCTCTAGTGGGAAGCCGTGCCGCTAGCCATGAAGGACTAGTTGAGGCGGCCTATTTCGCGGAGCAACTCACCCGAGCAGGGCTACTTGTGAGTAGCGGGTTGGCGAAAGGAGTTGATCACTACGCCCATAAAGGCGCGTTAAAGGCTGGGCCGACGCTGGCTGTTTTAGCCACGGGGCCAGATATTGCAGCCCCGACTCAACATCGGCAGTTGCAACAACAAATTGAGCAGAGCGGCTTGTTGGTTTCCGAGTTCGCCCCCGGCATGTCGGCACAACGTGATCATTTTTCACGACGTAATCGTATTTTAAGTGGCCTAGCACTCGGCGTTCTTATTATCGAAGCGAAGTTGCAAAGCGGCTCATTGGTTACTGCGCGCTTGGCGTTAGAACATGACCGCTCATTGTTAGTGTTACCAGGTAGTATTTGGAACCCGCATCGGACAGGGAATTTGCAGCTATTACAGCAAGGTGCTGCATTGGTGGTAAAAGTTGATGACGTGTTCAACGAATTGAATTTGAAACGTCTGACCCCATATAGTGATGAGGGCAGTGCTAGCGCGGGTGAAAATAATTGCGACCGAAGCTTGGCAAACCCACAATTGTTGGCTAATGTGGGCTATGAGGCTACATCGATAGACACTATCGTAGCGCGCAGCGGACTACCGGTCGCTGTGGTTTCAGAGCAGTTAGTGTTATTAGAATTAGAAGGCCGAGTAGCTTCAGTCGCCGGTGGTTATATTAGAGTGGGGAGGCGCTAAAGATGTTTGATATCCTCATGTATCTGTTCGAGAACTTCATCCACTCGGATGTTGAGGTGGTGGTGAACCATGATGAGCTCACCGACGAACTCACGCGGGCGGGCTTCCGTCAGCAAGAGATTCACAAGGCGCTTGCGTGGTTAGAGCGTTTGGCCGACCTTCAGGACAGTCAAACCAAACCCTATCTTAATCGTTCTCAAAGCAGTGCGACACGAGTGTTTACGGCTGAAGAAACAGCGCGCTTGGATTGTGCAAGCCGCGGCTTCTTAATGTACCTCGAGAATCTAGGTGTCCTTGACTTTGCGACCCGCGAGATGGTCATGGATCGCGTTATGGAACTCGATATGCCAGAAGTGACACTAGACGATCTGAAGTGGGTGGTGTTGATGGTGCTATTCAATGTGCCAGGCTGTGAAGATGCCTACAATCAGATGGAAGGACTTTTGTTTGAGGAACCGGAAGGTCTCTTGCATTAAATGACCGACAACTTTCTTGAACCTCAACCACTGGGCGTTCCTTGCCCCCGGTGCCAGCGCGAACTGCAACTCAAAAAAGGCCGTTATGGCCTTTTTGTTGGTTGCAGTGGCTATCCAGACTGCGACTACATGACCTCCGCTGATTTTGACCCAGGTACAGATGTCCCTTGTCCGAATTGCGAAAAAGGCAAACTGGTACAGAAAACCAGTCGCTTCGGTCACTCTTTTTATGCTTGTGATGCGTATCCAGCATGTAAGTTTTCCGTTCCGCTGCCACCTGTGGCAGAATCATGCCCTACCTGTAACTATCCGTTGTTACTGCGCAAGAAAACCGCCGCTGGCGAACGTCTTATTTGCGGTAACGATGATTGCGATTACAAATCAGAGATGCGTTGAGTAGGAGAATGAAATGGACTGGCAAGCAGCAAAAGAGGCCTTTGCCAACGGGGAGTTGTTAGCGTACCCCACTGAGGCTGTGTTTGGTTTAGGCTGTGACCCGCGCAATGAACAAGCCGTAGTGAAACTTCTGGAACTCAAGCAAAGACCAATTGAGAAAGGTCTCATTTTACTCGCTGCTGATTACAGCCAGCTCGTGCCCTTTGTCGCTGATCTTAAAATTCCTCAAGATAAACGCTTTAGTGTGTTTTCCCATTGGCCAGGGCCAATTACGTTGCTGCTTCCGGCGGCACCGACGACACCCGACTGGCTTACTGGGGGTAGTGATAAAATCGCTGTGCGCGTGACCGCACACGAACCGGCCCGCCAGTTATGCCGAGCCCTAGGTAGTGCCATTGTGTCTACCAGCGCTAATTACTCCGGTGAGCCAGCATTAACCACAGCAGCTTCGGTACAGCATGCGTTTGCTGACCGAGTGGCGTGGGTGATGGATGAAGCCGTTGGCGGTGCAACGAGTCCATCGAAAATTATTGATCCGCTTACCAACCAAATTTATCGAGCTTAATGATGAGTCACCCGGCGTTAACAGAAGTCATCAGCTATTTACAGGGCCTCCAAGACCGTATTTGCCAAGCGCTTGAAACGGCCGATGGCGGTGCTACCTTCGCAGAAGAAAGCTGGCAACGTGAAGGCGGCGGTGGCGGTCGTTCCCGCGTATTACGGGATGGCGATGTACTGGAGCAGGGCGGTGTTGGCTTCTCGCACGTTTTTGGCGAACAGATGCCAGCTTCCGCGACTGCGCATCGGCCCGAGCTTGCTGGCCGAAACTTTAATGCCTGTGGGGTTAGTCTGGTAATGCATCCAAGTAATCCTTATGTGCCTACCAGTCACGCTAACGTGCGTTTCTTTATCGCGGAAAAAGACGGAGCTGAGCCCGTTTGGTGGTTTGGTGGCGGCTTTGACTTAACACCCTTCTATCCTTTTGATGAAGACATTAAGCACTGGCACCAAATAGCGAAGCAAGCGCTGGAGCCTTTTGGGTCTGACTTGTATCCAAAGTTCAAAGCGTGGTGTGACGACTACTTTTGGCTAAAGCATCGTGATGAGACGCGCGGCGTTGGCGGTTTATTTTTTGATGATCTCAACGACCGGCCATTTGAGGAGTGTTTCGCCATTATGCGAGCGGTGGGCGATGCTTATTTAGAGGCTTATCTCCCCATCATTGAACGCCGCAAATCGACCCCGTTTGGTGACCGCGAACGGCAATTTCAATTGTATCGCCGTGGACGCTATGTTGAATTTAATTTGGTCTGGGACCGCGGCACGTTGTTCGGTTTACAAACCGGTGGCCGCACCGAATCGATTTTAATGTCAATGCCACCGCTGGTGCGCTGGGAGTATGGCTACTCACCTGAGCCAGGCACCCCCGAAGCTCGGCTTTACGAGAATTATCTGCGCCCACGTGATTGGCTGAATGAGCTTTAGTCAGTGTTAATCATGTGATGCGCAAGGCGTGTAAACTGTTGCTTTAATTGCATATGCAGCAATGGATCGGCAACTTGCTCGTCAAGCACTTGATACATACATAACAACCACTGGTCACGCATGTCGATGTCAATGCGAAACGGTAGGTGACGCGCACGTAGCTGCGGGTGGCCGTATTTAGCTGTAAACAATTGTGGGCCGCCAAACCAGCCGCTGAGAAACTCGAAAAACTTTTGTCGAATCGAAGTTAGCGGCTGCGGGTGGAGTTCGAGTAGATCTTTGGCTCGTGGGTCGCTTTCCATAATATCGTAAAAGCGATCGGCCATGGCTCGTACCCCTTGTTCGCCACCAAGTTGTTGGTATTGTGAAGCAGGTTCGCTGGTTTTTTTACTTTTCAAGAATGACAACATAATGAAATTTACAGTCTTTGGTAATCCGATTGCACATAGTTTATCGCCGATAATACATCAACAGTTTGCTAAACAACTGCGTATCGAGCTTGAATACACGCGCAGTTTAGCATCGAAATTAGGTTTCGCAGAGGCGGTGGCGAAGTTTTTCCGTACTGGCGGTGCTGGTGCTAACGTGACTGTCCCTTTTAAAGCTACGGCAGCAAAATTGGTGACCCACCTAACCCCCCGTGCAGCGCGAGCCGGCGCTGTTAATACGCTGATCCCGTTGGGCCGCGGGCAGCTTGCCGGCGACACGACCGACGGCGAAGGATTGGTACGTGATCTGCAACGCTTGTTGAAAAGCGCTGATGTCTGTTGTGAGGTACTGATTATTGGCGCAGGTGGGGCGGCGAGCAGCGTGATTGAACCGCTGCAGCAGGTCGGCGCAACCATTGTCATGGCAAACCGAAGTAGTGCAAAGGTTACCGCGCTACAACAAGACTTTGGTGACTTGCAAGCCATGTCGTTTGCGGAGCTGTCAGCGCCACCGCCGACAGGCTCGAACAGTCGGCCCCGTATTATCATCAACGCCACCTCGGCTTCGTTAACAGGCACCGAGTTACCAATCCATCCTAATTGGTTTGCAGACAGCGCTTTAGCTTATGACATGATGTATGGAAGGGTGCCGACGCCGTTTTTGCGACAGGCGCAACAAGCTGGCGTCGAGCAGAGTGCGGACGGTTTAGGGATGTTAGTTGAGCAAGCGGCCTTAGCTTTTGCCTTATGGCATGATGGGCAGCTGCCGAACACGGAAGTCGTCTTACCGACTATACGTGCGGCGCTCGAACCTCGTTAATCACGGATTTGCAGCGTAGGGTTAAGATTCACTTCACCGCTTTGATCAACGGTTGCATATTCGCGGCTGCGTCGAACAACCGCTATCGGGCCATTCGCCATGTTACGAATGAACGCTAGTTCGAAGCCGAACTTACTGAGTTGATAAACGCCAAACTTTTGATCCATCGATAAACGTTGCCACCATTCTTTAGTGTCAAAATCGCCGCGCCGACGTTCTTGTGGCGTAGTCTCTATCGCGTCAGTTAGCGCAGGACTCATTGAATCTAACTCCATAACAAGATTACTCGTGTAACGTCACACCTTATCTTTCGACGACGGCGACGGACCAATTTATGCTTTGTCGCTTTGCCTATGAGAACTCTAATATGACGATGATCATAGAAAAGTTCAACCCTTAATTCTGATTACAAAATCATCTAATGACGCACTTCTATATGCGAAAAACATTCTAAAAATCTTTACTGGCGAGCTAGCAAAACCGACCACATGTGGTAGTCTTACTGTTCGGTTGGATAACACATCAACCTCAGCTTCATGAGATTCGTTATTCTTAATAGGTATGCGATTCGTGAAGCGAAAGATCAGTTTCCACAACTGACACACTATAAAAAAATAAAGCTGTCAGGGAATGTGAAGTCTAAAAATTCCCATATATACCAATAGGTTATAGCTCAAAGACATCGTACGGCCTCGCCGTTTATCACGATGGGATATCTTATTGTCAACAGACTTATCCACATGCTATCCACATTTTTCGCGAGGTCTGAAGTTCTATCGGAACTGGCGAGAACTTAGGGACTGTGGCATGCTTAGCGGCATCAATTAAACAGCTAAAAAGCATGTAAACTATGGCCGCAAAAGAATCGCCTCAGGTTCCCGAAAATCCTTTTATTCTCGTTGATGGGTCGTCGTACTTATTTCGTGCGTTTTACGCCCCTCCACACATCACGACAAGCGCTGGCGAGCCTACCGGAGCCATCTTCGGTGTGGTCAACATGCTACGCAGTTTGATTAAGAAGTATCACCCGTCGCACATGGCTGTGGTGTTCGATGCTAAGGGTAAAACCTTTCGCAATGACATGTATGAAGAATACAAGGCAAACCGCCCGCCGATGCCCGACGATCTACGTTCGCAAATTGCGCCGTTGCACGCGATAGTTAAAGCGCTGGGCTTACCGCTACTTTGCATCGATGAGGTTGAGGCCGACGATGTCATCGGTACATTAGCGCGGCAAGCCGGAGACCAAGGTCGCTTTACCTTGATCAGTACTGGCGACAAAGATATGGCGCAGTTGGTGAATGAGCACGTTATGCTTATTAATACCATGACGAATACTTTATTGGATGATGCAGGCGTCAAAGATAAGTTTGGTGTGGAACCAGGCCAGATCATCGATTACTTGGCTCTTATGGGCGATAGTTCAGACAATATTCCTGGTTTGCGAAAGGTCGGTGAAAAAACAGCACTAGCTATGCTACAAGGCATGCAGTCGATTGATGCGATGTATGATGCGCCAGAGAAGGTCGCTGAACTCGGTTTTCGCGGTGCTAAAACGATGCCGGAGAAGCTGCGAGAGCACAAAGATATCTTGCTGTTGTCACGTGAGCTCGCCACTATCAAGCTCGATGTTGACCTTGATGGGATAACGCCAGAGGCGCTGCAAATTCAGCCTGCCGACCGCGATAAACTTAGGGAACTCTATACTGAGTTAGAGTTTAAGCGCTGGTTAGATGAGCTGATGCAAGAAGGGCCTGTGACTGAGCAGTCGAGCGACAATCAAGATAACTCGAGTGCAGCGACGGTCAGCCACGATGATTACGACGTTGTGCTTGACGAAGAAGCTCTTGACGGTTGGTTGGCGAAACTTGAGAGCGCAGAGGTGTTTGCTTTCGACACTGAGACGACGAGTTTGAACTACATGGAAGCTGATTTAGTTGGCTTATCGTTTGCGTGTGAACCCGGAAAAGCCGCTTATGTGCCCGTTGCGCACGATTACCCGGGAGCGCCGGAGCAATTATCACGGGACTTGGTGCTGCAAAAACTCAAACCACTGTTGGAAAATGATAAAGCCACAAAAGTCGGCCAAAACTTAAAATACGATAGCCACATTCTGCGTCGCTATGGAATTAAGTTGGCGGGAATCAAAAACGACACCATGCTGGCCTCTTATGTGTTTAATAGTGTTGCATCACGGCATGATATGGACAGTCTAAGCTTACAACACTTAGGACATCGGCCAGTTTCCTTTGAAGACATCGCAGGCAAAGGTGCTAAACAGTTAACGTTTAATCAGATCGGTCTCGACGAAGCGGCACCTTATGCGGCGGAGGACGCGGATGTAACGCTGCGTCTGCACGAAAAATTATGGGCTGCGGTGAGCAAAGAAAAATCGCTCTTGAGTGTACTGACTGAAATTGAGCTGCCCTTATTACCTATTTTAGTGGATATGGAGCAGCGGGGTGTGCAAATTGACGCTCACTTACTGGCAAAGCAGAGCAATGAAATAGCACTAGAACTGGCGCAACTGGAAGAGCAGGCATACACCATCGCTGGCGAAGAATTTAACCTAGGTTCACCGAAACAGTTGCAAGCTATTCTTTTCGAAAAGCTTGAGTTACCGATTCGTAAGAAGACGCCCAAAGGCGCTCCGTCGACCGCCGAAGATGTGCTGCAAGAATTGGCGCTTGACTACCCGCTTCCCGACGTCATCATGAAGCATCGAGGCTTAAGCAAGCTGAAATCGACCTACACGGATAAATTACCAAAGATGGTTAACCCGCGTACCAGTCGCATTCATACTTCTTATCACCAAGCCGTTACTGCCACTGGGCGATTGTCGTCGAGCGATCCAAACCTGCAGAATATTCCAATTCGAACGGAAGCTGGGCGTCGCGTTCGTAAGGCGTTTACTGCCCCTGCGGGTTACCGCATCATGGCTATTGACTACAGTCAGATTGAGCTGCGTATTATGGCGCACTTGTCGCAAGACAAGAATTTGCTTGAGGCGTTCTCGAAAGGGCGTGATATCCACAAGGCAACCGCTTCAGAGGTTTTCGGTGTCGGGTTAGACGAGGTTACAAGTGAGCAACGTCGCCGCGCTAAAGCGGTCAACTTTGGGCTGATCTACGGCATGTCAGCGTTTGGTTTAGCTCGTCAACTCGATATACCGCGCAATGAAGCACAGCTCTATATGGACAAATATTTTGAGCGCTTCCCAGGCGTACAGGACTACATGGAACGGACGCGACAACAAGCTAAGCGCGACGGATTTGTTGAAACGTTATTCGGACGACGTCTGCATCTACCCGAAATTCGCGCTCAAAACGGCGCTCGCCGCAAAGCTGCGGAGCGCGCAGCAATCAATGCCCCAATGCAAGGTACTGCTGCCGACATCATAAAGTACGCGATGATCAAAGTAGCCGAATTTATGCGTAAAGAGGTGACCGAAGAACAGGCGTGGCTGATCATGCAAGTTCACGATGAATTGGTTTTTGAAGTAAAAGAAGAGCATGTAGAATCGTTGCAGAAGCAATTAGTCGATATCATGGAAGCCGCGGTCAAACTTGACGTGCCATTAATTGCCGAAGCTGGCGTTGGTGCTAATTGGGATGAGGCTCACTAAGGCGGTTTTGTTGGGATAAAAACTTTTTTTGGGAAATTTGGATTTTTTTTGAACTAATCAAAAAACAACCAGTCAGAATTAGTGAAAGGCGCATTAAACGAGTTTATTTGTTCCGTTTGCGAAGTCCTTTCAGAGATGTTCTCTCCCTGGATTGTAAGTTTTTTGCCCGGCCATGAGCCGGGCTTTTTCTTTTCTAGCGTTGCGCATTGAAAGGTTGGCGCTTGCGTTTATTCGCGATCCAAACACCACTCAGTATCGCCGCAAGTCCAAAACCTTGTTGAAGGAAAAACGGCTCGCCATCGAGAATACCAAGGATTAGGGCGACGATGGGGATGAGGTAAGTCACCGAACTTGTAAAGGTGGTATCGGTGAGTTTAACCACCGTATTGAAGATGACTAACGCCATTGCCGTACCAACAACTCCGAGAACCAGTATCGCACCCAACGGGAACCATAACTCGGGATGCGTAACTTGTGCGGCAAAGGGCGTCGCTACAAGCAGATAAATAAGCGCTGCTGGCGCAACTAAAAACAGCGAGACGCCGGTAATCGTTAAGGCTCCAAGGTCTGGAATATGGTGTTTGATCAGATTTAAATTCAAGCCATAACAGATAGTGGCGGCAATAATGAGTAGCCCATAGCGATTGAATTCGAAATTACCGCTCGCGGTTGCGGTGACTAAGAGTAACGTACCTATCAAGCCAATAATGACGCCGAACCACTGCTGCGTTAAGGCTGTTTGCTTGAACAGAATGACACCAATGATTAATGTGGCTAACGGCGTAAATGTATTCAGTACCCCAGTTACCCCTGAAGGTAATTCGGTTTGCGCAAACGCGAATAAGAAAGCTGGAATAAAGCTACCGACAAGGCCAACGCATATCAGCTTAAGCCAGTGATGTGGCTGCACGGTTTGGAAGCGCTTGAGAATAAACGGTAGCAAGACAAAACCAGCTGACGCGATACGAATCGCTGCTAATTGGTCGGGAGTAAAGCCAAGGAGCCCTTTTTTAATAAGCAGGAAGGAGCTCCCCCAGATGAGGGCGAGTAAGCCAAGAAGTAGCCAAGCCTTGAGCGGCGGTACTTCATTCGTCATTCTGCACTAACCATTCGGTTAGCTTGGCTTCAACTTGCGGCAGACCAAGCTTGCTTAGCGAGGAAAACATTTCGACGGTAACGTCACCACCAAAGACCAATACGGCTTCACGCGCCTTCAGCAAGGTTGACTTGCGGGGGCCGGGTTTGAGTTTGTCGGCTTTGGTAAGCAAAACCAGAACGGGAATCTCGGAGTCCGTTGCCCAATGCAGCAATTCTTGGTCAACATCGCGGAACGGATGACGAATATCCATGAGCAACACCAAACCACGCAGTGATTCACGTTTCTGTAAGTATTCACTTAACGCTTGCTGCCATTTTTCTTTGACCGCAATCGGAACCTTGGCATAGCCATACCCAGGTAAATCGATAAGGCGCTTACCAGGAAGAACCTCAAACACGTTTATCAACTGCGTGCGTCCAGGTGTTTTACTGGTTCGGGCAAGATTACGCTGACGTGTTAGCGTGTTGAGCGCACTCGACTTGCCCGCATTTGAGCGGCCAGCAAAGGCGATCTCGACACCGTCATCACTTGGTAATTGACGGATATCTGCTGCACTGGTGACAAACACCGTAGGTTGAAAGTTAAGGTTTGTTGATTCCATGAGTTCTAAGATGCTTTGAAGGAATGCTTATACTATCACGATTAGGCGTTTAATCCTTAGAAGTTTTGTGTAAAATAGCGACTGTTACAACATCCAGAGCAGAGATATCGATCATGAAAAAAATCGCATTGTTCGTTGGGCTGTACCTTGGTTTCACTGGCGCCGTGATGGCTGCTGAAGGTGATGCCGAAGCAGGCAAACAAAAATCACAGGTTTGTGCTGCATGCCATGGCCCGACTGGTAGCTCGCCTTCAGATATGTATCCAAAACTGAACGGGCAGCATGCTTCGTACATCGAGAAACAACTGCACGATTACAAACTTGCGGCCGAAACCGGTGGTGAGCAAGGCCGTGCCAATGCCATTATGCAAGGGCAGGTGGCCAACTTGAGTGAGCAAGACATTGCTGACTTAGCGGCGTACTTCGCAAGTCAAGATCCGATGCAAGGCACTGCACCGGAAGATGTGGTTGCTGCAGGCCAAGCGTTATACATGGGTGGTGATGAAGAACGCAAAATTGCCGCATGTGTAGCTTGTCATGGTCCACGTGGTGACGGTATGGGCTTAGCTAACTTCCCTGATGTTTCTGGGCAGCATGCTGCTTATTTGAAAACGCAATTGGAAATGTTCCGCAGCGGCGAGCGAGCGAATGACCTTAATGGCATGATGCAAGATGTTGCCGCGAAACTTACCGATAAAGACATCGAAGTGCTGTCGCAGTATATTCAAGGATTGTATTAATTTAGCGGCGTGCACAGCCTAGTTACCTAGAAAAGCAGCATATCGATGCTGCTTTTTTGTTTTTATGTTATCGAAAATGCGGATAAAGCCTTTAAAAACCAAGCTATAAACTTATAGGGTATAAAAAAAGCATTTTTTAGATCATAAAAATCATTGAATAAATATTTCGATTCAGTAGTCTGAATGCCATTCAAGATTTAGGGAATCGCTGCGAAAGCGTCACCCGACGGTTGCTAAGGCGACTTACAGTTTTAATCCAGGGAATAAGAATAGGCCAGGAGGCCATCTTTAACCAAGCAAACAATAACAATCATAATGCTCGGTTAATGCGCGACAAAATAACAATAATAATAAAAAACCTCACGGAAGTTATAATTAAGAACACGGATGAATTGACAACCGTTCTCGTGAATCGCACGTGCGCTGTGTGAGAAAGAGAGAATACCCTAGGCGATGCTTCGGCATCGCCTTTTTATTTTGTGCCGCTGTAAGTTAAACTACGCCTATCAATTCCATTGGAACCTCATCGTTTATGACCCGTAAAAAGAAAACGCGCAAAACTGGCCCACTCGCTGCGCCAAAGAAAGCCAAAGAAGAACTTAAGCGTAGTGCCCCAGAGCCGAGCAAGCACAAAGGGAAAGGCAAAAAGCCTGGCTCGCGCTTTAATGTTGCCACTACTAAAGCTTCGGCGACGAGTAAGGGCAGCCAAAGCAGCGCAGATCCGCGGTTTGGCAGTAAAAAGCCGATTCAACTGGTTAACGCAAGTACGCCGACTGATGCGACCACAGCTAAGCCGAGCTTTAATCGGGCGGCAGCAGAGGCGGAGTTGCAAGCACTTGAAAACGATCCGCGCTTGCAACAGCTCCTGAACGCAATCGAAGAGGGCGAAGATCTAAGCGCAGCCGACGAAGCGTATGTAGATGAGCGCACCGAACGTTTCGAGCAACTGGCCAAGCAACTGGGTCTGAGCCTTGACGAGGATGATGACGAGTGGGAGGACTTCGATGACTAATTTACCATGGTGGGGTTGGGCGGTACTGCTGATCGGCGTAATTATCATTGCGGTTTTAGCTTTCATCGCTGGGCGCATGTTAAGTCGACTACAAAGTCAAACTCAACGTCGAGATGAGGCGATCGGTAAACGTAACGAACGTTTGCATGAAAGTATCGTGACGATTGCAAAAGCAATGGACCAAGGACAATGCCCGTTGTCGGAAGGCGCACTTCGTTTAGTGGTTTTATTAGATTTGCCGGTAGAGCCGGAAAAAGTTGATTATGCCGAACGCTACAGTGGTCTACACACTATGTATGAGCGCATAAAGCACATGCCAACCCATGAGGCTCGCAAGCAGTATCCGAAAGCCGAAATTCGTAAAATGGACGACGAGCGTGAAGGCTATGAAAAAGAGCTGGAAGACGTCATTTTAAGTGACGTCCGCCAGCTACTGAAGGACTTTAGTTAAGGCTATCTTTATAAATCTTGCCGTCTTTCATAACGAGGTTTAGGTTGTTCAACGTGTCGATGTTCTCGAGTGGATTACCTGAGGTCGCAACGACATCGGCACGCTTGCCAACTTCAAGGGTACCAAAATCGTCGATGGCACCTAGCAAGGTCGCAGCTTCGTAGGTAGCAGCTTTGATCGCTTCCAGCGCTGGCATGCCAGCCTCAACCATATAACCAAATTCACGCGCGTTCTCACCATGATCAAACACGCCGGCGTCGGTGCCAAACGCGATTTTCACACCTTGTTTGTAAGCTTCGGCAAAGGTGCCTTGGATTTTAGGGCCAATAGCTTTTGCTTTCGGCACCACTAACTCAGGGAAGTACCCCGGGATTTTTGCCCGTTCGGCTACTGACTTGCCAGCCGTGATGGTTGGCACGTAGTAGACACCTTTTGCTTTCATGGCATCCATCACTTCTTGGTCCATATAGGTGCCATGCTCAATTGAGTGTACACCGGCCTTAATGGCTCGGAGCATGCCTTCTTTGCCATGCGCATGCACGGTAACTTTCATGCCATAATCGCGCGCTGTTGTCACGATGCCTTCAATTTCATCCATCATGAACTGTGGGTTTTGACCACTTTTGGCGACGCTAAGAACGCCACCGGTAACAGTTAATTTAATCAAGTCAGCGCCGTCTTGATAGCGGGCGCGCACTGCTTCGCGTGCCTCATAGGGGCCGTTGATAACGCCGTCAGCCGGTGTCGGTGAAGGATAGAGATCCTCCTTTGCGCCATTTGTAGGGTCGGCGTGACCACCTGTTGTGGCAATGGACTTGCCAGAAGTGAAGATACGTGGGCCTTCAACTTTACCGGCATTCACGGCGTTACGTAGCGCAATGCTGGCATTATAAGAGTCACCCAAGTCGCGCACGGTAGTGAAGCCGGCATGTAAGGTTTTCTTGGCGTAGTTTACCGAGTCAAGCGTGACGTCAGCAGCACTCTTGGTAAACTTGTGGATGTAGCTACCTTCCGCCATTTCCGAGGTAAGGTGGGTGTGCATGTCGATAAAACCAGGCATGACCGTGCCGCTGCGGCGGTCAATGACGTCATCGTTGGCGGTGGCTTGTTGAAAGCCATCAACGATTGCCTTGATGCGACCGTCAGCGACGACAATGGTTTGATCCTCGACCGGTGCTGCGCCCGTACCGTCAATTAGTTGTCCCGCATAAATGAGCGTGTCAGCGTAGGCAGCTGTGCTGGCTGCGAGCAAGCTCGCCGTTACTAAGGCAAGGGGCGTTTTGGTGATGCTCATGGGAATCCTCTGTTTGCTGCTGATGAAAACTTCACCTTACGCCTTTCCGCTCAATGATGGCAAGCCAAGTGCCTTGTAAATACCGCAGAAATCAGCACGGTTAACGCAAGGGGGCGGAAATTGGTATACTTACACCCCAAGTACCAGCTTAGGATTAGAGCCTTATGTTTCAACGCATCCGCGAAGATATTCAAAGCGTTTACGCCCGCGACCCTGCGGCGCGCAATTGGTTTGAGGTGTTAACCACTTATCCAGGGCTACATGCCATTTGGTGGCACCGCTTGAGCCACAAGCTTTGGAGCTGGCGTTGTTATTGGTTAGCGCGATTTACATCAACGCTAGCTCGCTGGCTGACGGGAGTCGAAATTCATCCTGGCGCACGGATCGGCCGCCGCTTTTTTATCGACCACGGCATGGGCGTGGTCATCGGCGAAACCGCTGAAATCGGTGATGATGTCACGATTTATCATGGGGTAACCTTGGGGGGTACTAGTTGGAATCAAGGTAAACGTCACCCAACCCTGAAGGACGGTGTCGTCATAGGTGCTGGGGCCAAAGTTCTCGGCCCAGTTACGATAGGCAAAACTGCGCGAATTGGCTCAAACGCAGTTGTCGTCAAAGATGTACCTGACGAGACCACCGTGGTGGGAATCCCTGCGCGTGTCGCTCATACAACCGTCAGCAAAGAGGTTAATGACCGTCGTGCGGCAATGGCTAAGCAATATGGTTTTGATGCCTATGCGATTTCGCCTGATAATCCCGATCCAGTGGCGACGGCGATCGGCCGCATGTTGGATCATGTGCATTTGCTTGATCAGAAAGTGGCGGATTTGTGCTGCGCAGTGAACCAGTTGGGTGGTAATGTTTGTGAGGAAATTCCAGAGGTGGATATGGACGATATGGATTTTCTTTCGGCCGAGCAAGAAGCTGCTGAGCGACGTAAGCAAGAACCCGAGTCAGAACAGGAAAAGCCATAAAAAAAGCCGCTCAATGAGCGGCTTCTTCAAATTCGTTTCGCTAAATGCGTTGCCAAAGCAACGTCTTACATAGGTACTACGTTTTCAGCTTGTGGACCTTTAGGGCCTTGAGCAATGGTAAACTGTACAGTTTGACCTTCAGCTAAGGTTTTGAAACCTTCAGACTGGATAGCGCTGAAATGTACGAATACGTCTGCGCCTTGCTCTTGCTCGATGAAACCGAAACCTTTAGCTTCGTTAAAGAATTTTACTTTACCAGTTACAGTAGACATGCTGAATATTCCTCGTAATGCATGTGAAAATCTAGGGTCTTGCTAATAAAAATACGTGTATTACTTGGGACTTACAAAACGAGGTACAGCAATAGACTTCGTAACAGGCCACAATTAGACAGCCGAATTTTTCTAGCGGCGTTCAGTATACGCTCAATAAAGCCCCTGTCAAATGAAGTTTTTTAGCAAGATCTAAAGCTTAGCCGCGAATCCAGTTTTTAGTAATGTGGCGGAAGGTGTCGTTGCCACTGCGATGCAGCCATTCATACGCGGCCATTTCAGAAGTAATCATCTCAATGCCGTGCTGGCGCATACGCTGTAAACCAGCTTGTTTGTCAGACTCACGCCGTGAGCCGACAGCGTCTTCGACCACATAAACCGAATAGCCAGCAGCTTTCATATCAATGGCCGTCTGTAAAATACAGACGTGCGTTTCCATACCCATCAAAATAATCTGGCGCTTTTCTGACTGTTTTACGGCATCAACAAATGCGGGTTCTTGCCATGCGCTGAAATGCATCTTTTCAATCACGCGAGAATTTTCAATGACCGCTGCTAAATCGTCTACACTTATTCCTAAGCCTTTGGGGTATTGTTCGGTTACCAACAGGGAAACCGAAAGTTCGTTAGCAATTTCGCCCAACCAACGCATACGACCTATGAGTTGGTCACGCTGATGAATGACAGGCGCAAGTTTTTCTTGTACGTCGACAATAACAATAAGGCTGTCGGTGGCGTCGAGTAGCATAGGTATAACCTCACAAATACTTGTGCAAAAGATAATAGCATTGTGCCGTATTCAGCTTGCTATTCCTAGAACTTGGCGATAGCTTTGAGGCAAAGGATTGGGAAACTCATGCAGCGGACAGTCAAGACTAACCACGCATCTGCAGATGAGCTGTTGCAGAAGTTCAAGATTAAAGTGACCGGCAATATTATTTGGGCGGGTGGTATCACCGAGCTCTTGCTGTCGATCGCGCAATTCTTGTTAGGTAATACCATGCAAGCGTTGATTATCTTGGTGGCGGGCGTTTTCTTTACCGTCATGGCGTGGCTCTACCAAAGTCGTCGCATTCCTCTTCCCGTTCGCATTGCTTTTGTTGCGCTGCTCACTGTTATTAGCGTCATGTCGATTCATTTAAATGGACATATTGGCGTTTATTGGACCTATCCTTTACTGGTTGCGTGCTTTTTTGTTTTCAGCGGTGCGGCAGGTATTCTTTCGGCGTTATTGCTGACCATCATTTTTTCGACGACTGCGATGTTAACGATGCCAATGGATGATGGTTGGCGTATCGCTGCAACGCTCATCATTATCTGCGTTTTGGGTTCGGTGTTTGTGGTGCTCTTGGCAGAACTGCAGAAGCTATTGCGACAGATGGTGGTGACCGATACCTTGACTGGGCTGCAAAACCGTCACTTGGTGACGCAAGTGCTAGAAAAATCGATCTACAGCCATTCGCGCTATGCCAGGCCAGCAAGCATCATCATGGCCGATCTTGATCATTTTAAACAACTTAACGACCAACACGGCCACTTATTTGGCGATCAAATTCTCAAGCAAGTGGCAGAACGCATGCATACCGTCTTGCGCAAAGAAGATCAGCTGTTTCGTGTTGGCGGCGAAGAGTTTTTGATTGTCTTGCCAGCGACCAAGTTAACCGAAGCGATGCATGTTGCCGAGAAGTTGCGAGCGTTGATCGCAGATAGTGCGTTTAATGGAAAAACTGCGACAGTGACTGTAACCCTCTCACTGGGCGTTGCTGAGCTTGTTACTGGACAGTCATGGGTGGATTGGCTAAACGCTGCAGATACTGCTTTACTTGAAGCCAAGCGTAAGGGCAGAAATCAAGTGCGCAAAGCAAGTAACGCGGCCCGTGAAGCGAGTGTTGAAACCTAGCTAGGCAAACTGCGACAAAGCGGTTAAAGTTAACAATATTAAAACGAATACGGACATAATTATGACGCCAGTAACGACAACCAATCCTTCAGCTACTTTCGATTTGTGGCAACATTTTCGCTTACTTGCCATGCGTACCATTTACTTCGGTTCAGGTTTGGTGATTGCTGGCACAGCAGTTTATTCGTTGCTTGATGGCGGATTGGCGGCAGCCGCAGCGCTGTTCTGTGTTGCCGTGGGCTTTATTTTGATTGGCTACTTGTACCGTCACGAACTGGCACCACAGTGGATCAATTTCCTAGTGATTTGTTGTCTCGGCACTCTTGTTAGCGTGTCGATGAAGTCGGCCGGCATTATGGGGGTGTATTGGATGTACCCTATTTTGGCGATGGTCTTTTTTATGTTCGATAAGACCATATTTGTACTGGTGATCATGCTTATTTATGCACTTTTTGCTGCGGTGATTTATCAAGTATTGCCGTTTGATTATGCATGGCGTGTGGCGATTTCGATGCTGGTATTGATAGGTGTCGGTGCTGCTTTCTTGATTATGATGAGCAGTATGCAAAAGAAATTATTTTCGGCGGCGGCAACCGACTCGTTGACTGGCTGTATTAAGCGCGAGTACCTGAGCGACATGGTGCAGCAAGCGATCAATAAAGCGCAACGTTCAAAGCAGCCGGTGTCACTACTGCAAATCGATATGGATTCGTTTCAAAGCGTCAACGACCGCTACGGTTATTTGTTTGGCGATAAAGTGCTTGAAGAAGCAGCGCGCCGAATTCGCGGAGCAGCTCGGCAGCACGACAGTGTGATTCGCAGCAGCGGCGCTGAGTTTGTTGTATTAATGCCCAACACTGCACGTAAGCAAGCGGCTGATGTTGCAACAGATATTTTGGATCGAATCCGGCATGACCCTTTCACGGTGAAGTCGCTTACGGTTACCGTAACGGCCAGTGGTGGCCTAGCTGAATTCAAGCAGGGGCAGCAATGGGGTGAGTGGATGGAAGCAGCAGATTCTGCGTTGTATCAAGCGAAAAGTCAGGGCCGCAACCGGCTAAAAGTCGCACAATAAATTTGCACCGAGCGGCGTGCCTAGCTACAATTCGCTCCTTTCAAAAAGGAGCAGCTCATGGCACCCGTTCTTATTCTAATGGGCTCACAGTCAGACTGGCCCGTCATGCAACATGCCGCACAGATGCTGAAAGACCTCGGTGTCGAGTGGCGCGCTGAAGTTGTGTCTGCACACCGCACCCCTGATTTACTCAAATCTTCGATGGCACAAGCTGAGCAAGATGGTGTTCCCGTGGTTATTGCTGGCGCTGGTGGCGCCGCTCATCTACCTGGGATGCTTGCGGCCTACACGGCTATCCCTGTGCTAGGTGTGCC
Organism: Pseudidiomarina homiensis; assembly: GCF_003987225.1. Classification (GTDB taxonomy): domain Bacteria; phylum Pseudomonadota; class Gammaproteobacteria; order Enterobacterales; family Alteromonadaceae; genus Pseudidiomarina; species Pseudidiomarina homiensis. Next base: position 1,726,510 of record NZ_PIPX01000001.1, on the reverse strand, counting down.
GGTGCCAAGTAAGCAGCTCAAAGGGCTTGATAGCTTGTTGTCGATTGTACAAATGCCGAAAGGTGTAGCTGTTGGTACTTTGGCGATTGGTCAAGCTGGCGCAGCGAATGCAGGTTTGTTGGCGGCACAAATTGTTGGCACCCACGACGCTAAAATACGCGACAATGTAAATGCATTCCGTAAAGCTCAAAAAGAAAAAGTCATGAACGGTCCCAAACTGGAGTTACCTGACGCATGAAGGTTTTGTTTGTCGGTGACGGTCAACTAGGTCAAATGCTCGGCGCTAGCGGTATTAGCCACGGCCACGAGTGCCTGCTTTATAGTACGCGTACTCAAGAAGTTAAGCCGCTGTCTGCACATGTGTCGCTACCGTGGAGCTTAGCTGACGCTATTGAGTGGGCTGATGTGGTGAGCTGGGAGCACGAGGCTATCCCCGCGGACGTTATCGCTGCTGCGCACGACAAGTTCCTGATGGACCCGGCGCGTATCAAGAGTCTTACCGATCGTCGGGCCGAAAAGAAGTTATTTGATGATTGCCGCGTAGGTACATCACCTTGGCAGAGCTATGGCACCGTTAGTGAGCTTGAAAAATTACTAAGTAAGGCAGAACAGCCGCTCGTTTTGAAAGCGGCACGTGGCGGTTATGATGGCAAGGGCCAGTGGCGCTTCAGGCCTGGTGATGATGTGTCAGCATTAGCTGCGGAAGCAGGCAAAGAGCCGGGCATCGCCGAACACATGATTCCATTCCATAAAGAAGTTTCATTGGTTGGCGCGCGCGGTAAAGACGGTAGTGTCTGCTGTTATCCCTTAATCACCAATGTCCACACCCAAGGTATTCTGAGCTATAGCTTAGGCGGCATCGACGATGTACCAGATGCGTTGCAACAGCAAGCTGAAGAAGCCTTCCATCGCCTTACCACTGCATTAAATTACGTGGGTGTGTTTGCGATCGAGTTCTTTGTGGTGGGTGAAGGTAAAGACGCTGCCCTACTTATTAATGAAGTGGCGCCGCGGGTGCACAACTCGGGGCATTGGACCATGAGTGGCGCGAACTGCAGTCAGTTCGATTTGCATATGCGCGCGCTGACGGGCATGCCGTTTCCACAACTACACATCGAACCGACGCTTATGCTTAACGTTATCGGCGCACAGCAGATTCCGGTCGGACTATGGCACCATCAAGATGCGCAGTGCCACTGGTACAACAAAGAACCTCGACCCGGGCGCAAAGTAGGGCACGTGAATATTCGTACCGCAAACCTTGCGACCGCAAAGACTTGGGTGAAACAGTGGCGTGAGCGTCTACAGGTGCTTGCTTAACCACTTATTGATCGCATCAATTTGCTCAGTGCAAACCTGATGCTGCATCGGAAAACTTTGATAATCGGCTTGGTAACCCTGCTCGGTGAGCCATTGATAGGCATGCTTGCCGAGCGCTTCGGGTACGACTGGATCTTGGCTGCCATGTTGAATCAAAATAGGTAACTCGCGGTTCACAGGATTGAGTTCGATACTTTCGTGGGTTGCCAAGTAGGTTGATAATGCCATCAAGCCGCCCAACTTTTCATGATGGGTCAATGCGGTCTCATAGGCCACAGCGCCGCCTTGTGAAAATCCCGCCAAAATAATGTGTTCAGCAGCGATGCCACGCTCTTGCTCGCGTTGAATTAATTCCCGAATTGCCGCGGCGGACGCGCGCAGCTGAGTGTCATCAACTTTACGCGCAATCGACATCTCTAAAATATCGTACCAAGCAGGCATGCGCATGCCGCCGTTTATGGTTACCGGTATTTGCGGAGCGTGCGGAAAGACAAAGCGAATGTGAGCACCTGCCGGCGCTTGAATGTGCGGTACAATGGGGGCGAAGTCATTACCATCGGCACCAAGTCCATGCAGCCAGATAATACTGCGGTTGGCGGTTTCATTCGGCTCAATTTCGACACACGGCAAATAGGCCATTTACTACTCCTTGGCTTGTTTTTTCCCTAACCCTGCACTGATGGTTAACTGCAATGCATCGGCGGGACTCATATCAATAGCTTCAATACAGCTACGCGGAACCATGACCATGTAGCCGCCGACATTGTAACTCATTGGCAAGAACACCGCGACGTGGTCCTCTTCAAGGAATTGTGCCAAACGGTCACCATCATCGCTTTTCTTGGTAACGATGCCGATCAACCTTAGGTCCCCGCCCGGGAGCGTGACCAAAACCACCGACTCATCGGCGAAATTTTTGCCGGACATCATTTCAATAACGTCGTTGATAGTGCCATAAACGGTGTTAAGCAACGGCATTTTGTTCATTAACTTACCCGGCAACTCCCAAAGGTTGTTAATAAAAGCCCAGCGCGCACTAAAGCCAATAAGAAAGGCAATACCTAGAAAGCTAATAAAGGCTAAACCAGGGAAGTAAAAAGTTTCGCCGAGTACAGCAACCCAAATGGGCCGTAACCACCTTTCTATAGTGACTAAAAGCCACCGCACCACAGCGATGGTGACGATAATAGGTAACAGTACTGCAAGACCTTTAAGTAAATACTGTATGGCTTTTTTCATTATGCTACTCTCTTGTGAGTTTGTTCTAGCTTAGCTTTTTCAGGACCCAACATGAAACTATTTGGCAGCTATACCTCACCATTTGTGCGTCATTGTCGAATTGTATTGGCGCTTAATGAGCAAAAATTTGAACTAGTACCGACGGACTACGCCCAAAGTGCGCAAAATTCGCCAGCCAAACGCGTACCCTTCTTTACTCATAATGGGCTAAAATTGCACGATTCGTCGTCGATTTTACGTTATCTTCGCACTTTAGCGGGACAGGGCTTTTGCGACGACATTGAAGATTTTGATTTGTACTGTTTGGTCAACACCGCACTCGATACCACCATTAACTTGTTTTTACTCGATCGTGACGGTGTGGCTATCGAAGATATTGGCTACTTGCAACGTCAACAATCGCGAGTCATTGCGATTTTAGATGAATTAAATGATCGTGACTGGCCGGCAGCAGATCCGCAAAATGATGCCCACTTACGCTTAGCGTGCTTTTTGAGTTGGGCGCAATTCCGCGAGCGCTTGGACATTCACCAATGGCCGAACTTACAAGAATTTCTAGCAAGCGTGAACCAACAACCATGGTTTGCAAATACGCACCCAGCATTAAGTTAAATGACATAAGTTAAAACAATAACGAAGGAAGATCTCATGCGATTTATGATCACCCTAGCGAGCGTAGCAGTCCTAGCTGCATGCTCGCCGCAACAAGAAACGAGCACCCCTGAAGTGGCTGAAAAAACAACAACGGTAAATACCCAAATTACCTACCCAACGACGTTCCGCGGTAACGTGACCGACGAATACTTTGGCACTGTTGTGGCGGACCCGTACCGTTGGCTTGAAGACGACCGTAGTGAAGAAACGGAAGAGTGGGTTAAAAAGCAAAATGAAGTGACGTTTGATTACTTGGAACAGATTCCATATCGCCAAGAAATTGAAGAGCGTCTAACGGCAATGTGGAACTATGAAAAAATCAGTGCGCCATTTAAAGAAGGTAACTACACCTATTTTTATAAGAATGATGGCCTGCAAAACCAAAGCGTTTTGTATCGCACCGATGCTGAGGGTAATACGGAAGTTTTCTTAGATCCAAACACCTTTAGTGAAGATGGCACTACATCGCTGGCGAGCATTAGTTTTTCGAAAGACGGTTCGATTGCCGCTTACTCTATCTCTGAGGGCGGTAGCGATTGGCGAAAAATCATCATCATCGATGCCGAAACCAAAGAACAGCTAGAGCCTGAGCTCGTGGACGTCAAGTTTAGCGGCGTCTCTTGGTTCGGCAATGATGGCTTCTATTACTCAAGTTACGATAAGCCTGAGGGCAGTGAGCTCTCAGCGAAAACTGACCAACACAAATTGTACTACCACAAGCTCGGAACCGAGCAAGCCAATGATGAATTGGTGTTTGGCGGCACCGAGGCCGAGAAACACCGCTATGTACAAGGGTTTGTGTCAGAAGATGACAATTATCTTTATATTTCGGCAGCAATTTCGACTTCAGGAAATAAGTTATTCCTGAAAGATTTGAGTGCTGCTGACAGTGAGCTCGTTGCGGTACAAGGGCACACCGACGCGGATACTTATCCATTGGATAACAAAGGCTCTACGCTGTACCTATTGACCGACCTCGATGCGCCAAACAAGCGTGTGGTGACAGTCGATGCTAGCAACCCTAGCCCTGACAACTGGCAAGACTTCATCGCAGAAACTGAAAACGTGTTAAGCGTTGGTACTGGCGCTGGCTATATTTTCGCTGAGTACATGGTTGATGCGATCTCTAAAGTCGAGCAGTACGATTACGACGGCAATAAAGTTCGTGACGTCGAATTGCCAGGTGTTGGTAGTGTTGGTGGTTTAGGTGGCAAGGCTGATGCCGAAGAACTTTATTACACCTTCACCAATTACAACACTCCGAGCACTATCTACAAGTTCGCCCCAGCAACAGGCGAATCGACAGTGTACGAGAAGTCAAAAGCCGACTTCGATAGCGATGCCTATGTATCGAAGCAGGTGTTTTACACCTCAAAAGATGGCACTGAAGTGCCGATGATCATTACTCATAAGAAAGGTCTCGAGCTAAATGGCACGACACCAACCATGCTCTACGGCTATGGTGGTTTCAACGTTAGCCTGACACCATCATTCAGCATCACCAATGCGCTGTGGCTAGAAATGGGTGGCGTCTATGCGGTAGCTAACCTACGTGGTGGCGGTGAATACGGCAAAGCATGGCACGATGCTGGTACGAAAACGCAAAAGCAAAACGTGTTTGATGACTTTATCGCCGCAGGTGAGTACCTGATCGAGCAAGGCTACACGTCACGTGAGCGTTTAGCGGTACGCGGCGCGTCAAATGGTGGTTTGCTCGTGGGCGCAGTAATGACGCAACGTCCGGATCTAATGCAAGTGGCACTGCCAGCTGTAGGTGTTTTGGATATGTTGCGTTATCACACCTTCACCGCTGGCGCTGGTTGGGCTTATGACTACGGCACAGCGGAAGACAGTAAGGAAATGTTTGAGTATTTGTATGGTTACTCGCCGGTGCATAACGTAGAGCAGGGTGAAAACTACCCGGCGACGTTGATTACCACAGGTGACCACGATGACCGTGTAGTTCCAGCGCACTCATTCAAGTTTGCTGCCGAACTACAGGCGAAAAATACTGGGCCAAATCCGCAGTTGATTCGCATTGAAACCAATGCCGGTCATGGCGCGGGTACGCCGGTTTCAAAAACCATCGAGCAGTACGCAGATATCTATGGTTTCACTTTGTACAATATGGGTGTTAAAGAGCTAGAAGAACTTAAATAAAATAGCTTAAATTTGATATGAATCCAAAAAAAGGCCTCCACTTGGAGGCCTTTTTAGGTAGCGAGTCTTATTTGCAATGTAAACGCAGGAATTGTGATCAAGTATTATGGCGTGGGCCGTGCAACGTAATCGCAGATACAAGGTTTTGCTCGATGGCCTTAGCAAGGTCGGTATCGAGCACTTGGTGAGCTTGGGCAAACGGGACGTTCAGACTAACGATTCCCCATGCTTGGTTACGCCCGTGAACCTTGCCTGCATAGAGCGCCTTATCGACGAGTTGCAGCGTAGCTTCCCAGTCCATCTCGGCCTGATTCAGATCAGCAAAGGGATAGCTAATAAAACCTGCGGTGGCGGTCACTGGAAGCTCTTCTTTCTCGGTTTTTATCGGTTTACCGGCAATCGCTTTTAGCATCCGCAGCACAAATCGCGGTAAAGCGTCTTTGTCAGTATTCTTTAAGTAAATAAGAAACTCTTCGCCACCCCAACGAATAACTTTATCGTTATCACGGCAAACGTCTAGCAGCCGTTGTGCAACAGCGCGGATAACTTCATCACCGGCACTATGGCCGTGGTGATCGTTGATGCGTTTAAAGTAGTCGATATCAAGCAACACCATCGCATCATTGCTCGGTTGCTGTTCGCGTTCCTGACGCTGCAACTCTTGTTGCATGGCACGGCGGTTTAACAGGCCGGTTAAAGGGTCGCGTAACGATTGATCGGCCAGTTGTGCGTTGGCTTGTTTCAGTGCCTGATTCGAACGATGCGCAGCACGATAAAGATAGAAAGCTAACGCAGTCAGTAAGAGTGCAACAACAACGCCCAAGATTAAAATAACTTGCTGTTGTCGCTCGTTCTCGAGCAACTGATCGCTCAGTTCTTTTTGACGTTGGAGTAATTCTATTTGCTGAGCTTTATCTTTCGAGTCATACAAATTCTGTAGCTCGGTGACATTCTTTTGCAGCTCAGTATTGAAGACACTTTCACGGAGTTGGCGTTGTTCAGTCAAAATGGCATTCGCCTGTTGGTGACGGCTTGCCATGGTCAGTGCTTCAGCATATTCACCGAGCAACATTTCAAGTTCACTGTTGCTCCACTTGCCGCGTGCTTTTTCGACGACATTGCGCATTGCGCTGAGGCCTTGCTCGTACTGACCTAAATGAACATCGATGAAGCCCAAGTTAAAGCGAATCAACTCTTCATTGATAACGTCATTATTTTCTACGGCTAATGTGAGTGCTTCTTGCAGTACTTGAATACCGGCCTCGAAGCGCTTCGTTCGGATTGCTAAATCGCCAAGGTTATTGAGCACCGAGGTTTGCATGTAACCCCAGTCGGGGTCATTTTTGATGTCGCGCTCGAGCTGACTGTAGATGTCGAAGGCCTGATCATATAAACCCTGTTCGGTCGCCGTTACCGCTCGTAAAAAAGTGATCTCAGGGCCATACATGGCCTCGAGTCCAGCCTCGTTCATAATCGCTTCAGCGGAATCAATTTGCTCAATAGCCTGCTCGTAGAGCTTCTGCTTATTGTAAATTTCGGCGATACGCAGTTTCAGAAAGATGCGTCGAATCGGAGTTCGTTCATCATCCGTTTCATTCACCGCCGTTGATGCTGCAATTAAGTGCTCCAGCGCGCGCTCGGTATTATTTTTTTCTAAGTAAATACTACCGATAAGATTATTGGCGAAGTAGCGTACGCGTGGAAGCTGCGCTTGTTCCAGGTGAACCGTGGCAGTGTTGATAAGGGTATAAGCCTCAGTCAGCTTACCCTCGATATTTTTAATCAGTATTCGGGTTGCAGCAACTTCAGCTTGCGCGTCAGGTAGACCTGAATCACGCGCGATGATTTCGGCCTTATCTATGAGATCGTAGGCCTTATCGACTTGGTCAAGGTAAGTAAATGACAGCGCTATGTAGGATAGCAAGCGGACGCGACTCATGGGCGCGGTGTCGTCATCAAGGTTTTGCCGAAGTTCTTGCATTTGCTCGAGCATAGCTTGCTCGGAATCGGCTTCGATTAGTAACCGGTCGAGCTCAGCTTCAAGGTTTGCGTCCAGTTGTGGCGGTGCAATGTCATCATTACTGGCGGTAGCCAGAGGAATTTGCGTCTGCGCATGCGCGAAAGTGCCGCCCCAAAAGAGCAACAGTGTGATCATAAGGGTGCTACAACCCTTTAGACAGGCCATAACGTTTTGCTTACGGGGTGTGCTAAACAACAAAAAGACTTCCAAGTTCAAAATTCGGTCGTACCATAACGCTCTGGTCGGATGAGCTCAATAAATAAGCGACTAACGACATTTATGAGCGTTGACCTGTTCCGATGTTTTAATCATGTTAACCTAACGCATCTTTACATTGATGTCGATGCCAACGAGTATGAATAAACGTCATTTTAGTTCATTCTATAACCAATACATCGAGTTAACTAAGAAAAAGTCCAGAAAAATAATGATAAAGAGAGCTAGATCATGTTAATTGAATCATTTAAGACGCCAAGAACTTGGTTGCTAGCGACAGCGTTGACGGCATTGGTGGCCTGTCAGCCAAATACGTCGCCTGCGGATAATGCGCAGCAAAGTGCTGCTCCAGTAGCCAAACGTGAGCCTTACACGGTGGTTTCACCGCATGGAGAACGTGTCGATCACTATTATTGGTTGCGCGATGATGATCGCAAAGACCCTGAAGTGCTTGCCTATTTAAACGCAGAAAATGACTATTACGATGCTTACCGTCAAGACTATCAAGCACTCACCGATGAACTTGAACAAGAAATAATAGGCCGAGTGAAGCAAGACGATAGCTCGGTGCCGTATCAGCGCGGTGATTACCTTTACCAGACTGAGTATGAGGCTGGCAAAGAATACCCTATCTACTCGCGCACACATGTTGAGTCTGGCGAGAAGCAAATCATTGTTGACGTTAATGTATTAGCCGAGGGTGAATCGTTTATGCAGGTTTCGAATCTGCAAGTGAGCCCGGATCAGAATAAAGTCGCTTATGTGGTTGATAACGTAGGTCGTCGTCAATACGAACTGCACGTGAAGGACTTAACCACCAACGAAGTGACTGAAACAGGCATTGACGGTATTTCGGCTGCGATCGCGTGGGCGAAAGACAACGAAACACTCTTCGTGATTGAAAATGACCCGCAAACTTTGCTGTCAAAACGAGTAGTGAAGTATCAATTGGGTCAGCCTCTCGAGACCGCAGAAGTTGTTTATGAAGAGCAAGACGATACCTTCTATATGTGGGTGAGTAATAGCTCGGATGACGAGTATGTGATGATTCAGCTCGATGCCACGGTTTCTGATGAAGTGCATGTGCTTGACGCTGATACACCAAACGGTGAGTTTCAAGTGTTGGCGCCGCGCGAGCGCGACTTCAAATACTCAGCGGACCACATTGATGGGCGCTGGATCATTCTGACCGATTACCAAGCACCTAACTTTCAGGTCATGGAAGTGGCACATGCAGCTATTGGCGATAAGAGTAAATGGCAGCCGCTGGTCGCGCATGATGACGCGGTCTTTATTCACGGCTTTGAGTTATTTGCGAATTACCTCGTGCTGAACGAGCGTCGCGAAGGCTTGCGACAAATCCGTGTAGTGCCATGGGCGAATCCTGAGCAAAGCTATGTGGTGAACGCCAACGAAGCAAGCTATGTGATGACCTTCGAAACCAACGTTGAGCAGAACACCGAGGTGTTGCGCTATAACTACACGTCGTTGGTGACGCCGACAGTGACTTATGCAATGAATATGGCGACGCAAGAGCGCGAAGTGTTAAAAGCCACTGAAGTGCCAAACTACGACGCCACCAAGTATGCGACGGCACGCACTTGGGCAACTGCTGATGATGGCACCCAAGTACCAGTGTCATTGTTATATAAGAAAGACTTCAAGCAAGACGGCACCGCGCCATTGTATCAGTATGCGTATGGCTCTTATGGCTCGACTTCTGAGCCGTGGTTCCGTTCGTCAGTGTTCTCGCTTGTTGATCGCGGTTTTGTCTACGCGATTGCACATATTCGAGGTGGCCAAGAAATGGGCCGCTATTGGTATGAAGATGGCAAGTTAGAAAACAAAAAGAACACGTTTACCGATTACATTGATGTGACTGAACATTTGGTGGCGGAAAAATATGCCCATCCAGACAAAGTGTTTGGTATGGGTGGCAGTGCTGGTGGCTTGCTCATGGGCGCAGTCGCCAATTTGGCGCCAGAGCAGTATCGCGGCTTAGTGGCTCATGTGCCGTTTGTCGATGTCGTGACGACCATGTTGGATGAGAGTATTCCTTTGACGACCAACGAGTTTGACGAGTGGGGTAATCCGAAGAACCAGCCTTACTATGATTACATGTTGTCGTACTCACCCTATGACCAAGTCAGTGCGCAAGACTACCCGGCCATGCTGGTGACGACCGGTTTACATGATTCGCAAGTGCAGTATTTTGAGCCAGCGAAGTGGGTGGCAAAATTACGTCATCACAAGACGGATAACAATCCGTTGATGATGAAAACCAATATGGAAGCAGGTCACGGCGGTGCTTCAGGACGCTTTGCGCGCCTGAAGGAAACCGCCGAAGAGTATGCGTTTATTTTGGATTTACTCGAAAATCCAGAGAAGTAAATCAGTACTGAGCGTTGTGATAGATGTTTTGTACATCATCACAATCGTTCAGCATGTCGAGGAATTTTTCCATCATGGCGACATCGTCACCGGCGATGTCGGTCATCACCTGCGGTAAATACTGAATTTCGTCGACTTCAAATTCGAGGTCGGCGAACGCTTCTTGCAACGCGGTTTTGGCCTTGTGCCACTCCGTATGTGGGGCAAACACAGTGATGTGGCCATCTTCCGCTTCAATATCGGTGACATCAACATCTGCCATCATGAGCGCTTCAAGCACGGCATCCTCGTCTTCACCGGCAAACTTTAAAATAGCGCAGTGATCGAACATGTGCGCGACACTTCCGGGCGCACCAATCTTTGACTTGGTTTTGGTGAAACAGTTACGTACTTCGCCATAGGTTCGTGCGTTGTTGTCGGTTAAGCATTCCACCATGACCATGCAGTTACCCGGGCCAAACCCTTCATAAACCGCTGGCGCGTAATCTTCACCAGCACCACCTTTCGCTTTGTCGATCGCTTTGTCGATAACGTGCGCGGGTACCTGGTCCTTTTTCGCTCGCTCGATCAGGCTGCGCAGTTGCAGGTTAGATTCAGGCTCAAAGCCGCCTTGCTTAGCGACAACATAAATTTCTCGTCCATATTTACTATAAACTTTACTTTTAGCCGCCGCGGTCTTCGCGATCGACTCCTTGCGGTTTTGAAAGGCGCGACCCATAGTGAACTCTCACTGCTGTTATTGGAAAGGCGCAATTTTATACGCACAATGCAATGTGATCCAGTTTAACTCTTGCCCTGAATGACGTATTTTAGCCGTAGCTGATGTATTTGAAGGAGAGGTAACCATGACCAACACAAGTCAAGCGCAGGTAAAAGCGTTTCTTGATGACGATAGCGAAACCTTTAGCTATGTGGTGTGGGACGCAAGTTCACTAGCGGCTGTCATTATCGATCCCGTACTCGACTTCGACTATAAATCTGGGCGAACTGCAACGACAGGCGCGCAACGTTTGGTTGATTTTGTGCGGGCGAATGACCTAAATCTTGAGTGGATACTCGAGACCCATGCGCATGCAGATCATTTGTCTGCCGCGCCGTTTATCAAGCGTGAACTTGGTGGGCGTATTGGGATTGGTGAGCACATTCAAGAGGTGCAGAAAATCTTTAAAAATGTTTTTGATCTCGAAAAAGAGTTCTTACCAAATGGCGCCCAGTTTGATCACCTGTTCAGTGATGGCGAAAGCTTTACTGTGGGTACGATGACTTTCGAAGTGATGCACACTCCTGGCCATACACCGGCAGATATTGCCTATATTATTGACGGTGAAAAAGCATTCGTCGGCGATACCTTGTTTATGCCCGACGTAGGTACAGCACGTTGTGATTTTCCTGGCGGCAGCGCGGCAACTTTATTTCGTTCGATTAAAAAATTACTGGCCTTACCCGCAACGACGGAGATTTACATCTGTCATGACTATCCGCCAGAGGGACGCGAACATGAGTGCCGGACGACAGTTGCGGCCCAGCGCGAGCATAGTAAGCACGTACATGATGGTGTCACCGAGGAGGAGTTTGTGCGCATGCGTGAAGAGCGTGATGCCACGTTGGCAATGCCGCGGCTGATTCTTCCATCCATTCAAGTCAACATCCGTGCGGGCGAAATGCCTCCCGCCGATGACGAGGGTAAAGTGTATTTAAAATTACCCATCAACCAGTTGTAAGCCAACATGATCGCCTGGATGGGTGTTGGACTGGTTGCTCTGCTTGCGCTTGGTGGCTTTATAGCATCGCCACTAGCGCTAGTCATCGGCTTTCTGCTGGCGGGGTTTGGCTGGGTGCCACGGCATTTTAATCCGGCTCAGCGGGCAAAGCAGTTATTGGCCATTGCTATCGTATTACTGGGTTTTGGTATTCAGCTTGAGACGGCGCTGGCGGTGACAGGCGATGCGCTTGGCTTAATAGTGGCTTCAATTGTCCTCACGTTAGCGTTGGCGCTACTCGTAGGTAAGGCATTAAAACTCGAGCTGAGTACTGCCCACTTAATTGGTTCTGGCACGGCTATTTGCGGTGGTAGCGCAATAGCAGCCGTTGGGCCGGCTATTCGGGCGCGCAGTGACCAAATGGCACTGGCGCTGGCGGTGGTTTTTATTCTGAACTCGCTGGCATTACTGGTGTTTCCGCTGGTAGGCCACTATTTCGAGCTGGATCAATACACCTTTGGCCTTTGGGCGGCCGTGGCGATTCATGATACGTCTTCGGTGGTCGGGGCGGCGCAAGCGTATGGTGATGAAGCGTTGTTGGTTGCGACGACCGCAAAACTGGCTCGTGCGTTATGGATTGTGCCGCTGGTTATCCTTTCGGCCTTAGTGTCGGCACGCTACAGTGACAAGCAAGGACAGTCGGCGTGGGTGCTGCCATGGTTTATTTTTGGCTTTCTCGGCGCAACTTGTATCGCGACGTTTTTACCGAGTGGCGAGGCAGTGTACGCTTGGTTATTCCTCGTTGGGAAACGGCTTTTAGTTTTCTGTTTGTTCCTCATTGGGCTAAGCTTAACCTTAAAAAGAATTCGAGCTGCCGGCTTCAAACCATTGTTATTAGCTAGTATTTTGTGGATAGTGGTAGCAATTGGAAGCTTAGCTTGGCTGTTACAGTAATAACTATGAAGGATGCGCATGACGATACCCGAAAGTATTGGCCAACAGACCTGCCGTGATTGTTTGGCGGGGAAAGATCTTGGTTTTGCCATTGAAATGGCGTTTCAACCCATTGTTGATATTAAAACGCAAAGCATTATCGCCTATGAAGCTTTAGTGCGCGGTCCAAATGGCGAGGGTGCTGGTTGGGTTTTCGAACGTGTGACTCATGATAATCGTTACTATTTTGACCAGGCCTGTCGGGTAAAAGCGATCGAAACAGCGGCGGGCTTGGGTTGCAAAGAGTTTTTGCATATTAATTTTCTTCCCAACGCAGTTTACAGCCCAGAAACCTGTATTCAGGCAACGATTGAAGCCGCCGATTTGTATGGTTTTGATCTAACAAAACTTGTCTTCGAGGTAACGGAAGGCGAAGAAATCATTAGCAAATCTCATTTGCAACGTATCTTTTCAAGTTATAGTGCGCGCGGTTTCCAAACCGCCATTGACGACTATGGCTCCGGTTATGCGAGCCACCAGTGGTTGGTAGAATTACGCCCGCATATTCTGAAACTCGACCGCACGCTGATTATCGACATTGACCAACACCCAAAAAAGCAACAAGAGGTCAAGCAAGTACGTGCTCAATGTGAGTTACAAGGCACACGTATTTTGGCTGAAGGTATCGAAACAGAGGCAGAAATGCGGACGCTTGCAGAACTAGGTGTGCGTTACATGCAGGGTTATTTATTTGCGAGGCCCGAATTTAAAGGGTTGCCTCCGGTTGAGTTTCCCAGCATGAGCTAAATCGAAATGCGAAAGCTTATCTTTTAAAATTTTGTCACCCCCATCTATAAATTATAAAAAATGTTATAGGCCCTCAAAATGAGTATGGCTACTGTCAGATAGCATCTTTCGAAATCTGTACTACTATTGCTCATAAAATCAACAGATTTTAGGTTGCAACTTTTGTTGCGTTTGTGGGCAGTTCACTTGCAAATTTCTAACACCGTAAAAGAGTGAAAGAGCGCAGTGAGTTGAGTGCAACTAACCGTTGCCGGGGGCTCCTTTTATGACATGGTTTGATGTTTTTGTCCTTTACCTCTATGGGTTAAAGTGGCTTGCAATAGGTGTGATGGTCGTTTTGTTTATTTTCGGCCTAGATGACCTTTTCATCGATTGCTATTACTGGATTCGTAATCTTTATCGCAAGTTAACCATCTATCGGAAGTTTGATTACTCTGATCCTGACAAGCTATTAAATGAGCCCGAAAAGCCGTTGGCGATCATGGTGCCAGCGTGGCACGAAGTAGGCGTCGTGGATAAAATGGCAGCAAGCGCCGCCGCGTCGCTCGATTATGAGAACTATCAAATTTTTGTCGGAACCTATCCTAACGACCCAGAGACCCAAGCTGAAGTTGACCACGTCGTCGAGCACTATCCAAACGTTCATAAAGTGATCTGTGCGGAGCCGGGGCCTACCAGTAAAGCGGATTGTCTGAATAACATCATTGCTTCGATCATTGAGTTTGAGAAAAAAACTAAAATCGAATTTTCAGGTTACATTCTGCACGATGCTGAAGATGTCATATCGAGTATGGAATTGCGGCTTTTCAACTATTTAGTTGGCCGCAAAGACATGATCCAATTGCCCGTTTATCCGTTTCCGCAGCGCTGGTATGAGTTTACCGCTGCGCATTATCTTGACGAGTTCTCCGAACTTCATGGCAAAGACATTATTGTGCGTGAGTCACTTGCGGGACAGGTACCGAGTGCTGGTGTGGGCACATGTTTTAGCCGTCGTGCGATCATGCACCTACTTAAAGAGGGTGATGGTCTACCCTTCGATGTCCGGTCATTAACTGAAGATTACGATATTGGTTTTCGCCTGAAAAACTGGGGCATGGAGGAAATCTTCGTTCGCTATCCGGTGAAGCTTGAACAAGCCCAATTACGCGAGAAACACGCTGGTGTTGGGCGTCGTGATGGCAATGTAGTGTGTGTGCGCGAGTATTTTCCGACCACCTTTACCGCTTCCGTGCGACAAAAGACGCGTTGGATTATCGGCATCATCTTTCAAGGTTCACGTAAACTAAAGTGGACCAAAGATTGGCGAATCAACTATTTTTTATGGCGTGACCGCCGCGGCGCACTTGCCAATATCGTTAGTTTTTTGGCGATGGTGGTTTTCATCCAACTGTTAGTGATTTGGACTGTTGAGCAATTTGTTCCAAGCACCTATCGGGTACTATCGATCTTCGAGAACGACCCGCTGGTAGTGTTCTTCTTGCTTGCTAACTTGTTCTTCTTGGTCAATCGATTGGTGCAACGCTTTTATTTTGCCAAGCAATACTACGGTTGGTTTCAAGGCTTCATGTCTATTGTGCGTATTTTCTGGGGTACGCTGATTAACTTCACAGCGAGTTTACGGGCTATTAAACAAGTCCTGCAACATGGCGACCCGCGTAAAGTTGCTTGGGACAAGACTTCGCATGTGTTTCCTGTGGTCGCGCCGCCGCGCAAACAACCACTGGGTTCGATATTGATAGAGAATGGTGTGCTTACCGAAGCTGAGCTTGAGCTTGCATTACTTGAACGACCAGCAGGTATTCGGTTAGGGGTTTACTTGGTGACGGCAGGCTTTGTCACGCTCGACGAACTAAGCGAGGCGATTGCGGTGCAAGAATACAGCTCGTTCCAAGCCTGCGACCCGTTCACATTGGATGAGAATCTGATGAAAGCGCTCCCTGCGGATATTGCCTTTAAATATTCGATTATCCCGCTTGCTGAAGACGGGAAAACGCTCATCGTTGGTCGCGAATATGCGCTTAGCCCCGTTGCCGAAAGTGCGATAAGTCGTAAGCTTAAACGCCCCGTTCGCGGCTGTGTGACAACGCAGGGAGCGGTAACTTTAGGTCTGCGTTACTGGTACATGGATGATAAAAGCGCTGACCCACGTGCAGCGCTCAGCGACGCGCAAACATCAAGCGGCCTTAGTAAGGAAGAAGTACGCCTGCTACGTGACGCTTACTTTATCCGTCAAGTACCTTTCGGCACGGCCTTAGTACAATCTAGGGTGATTGACCCAGCGGTGATGGCGCAAGTGATGATGGCTTTTGATCGACGCGGTGAAACGCGCTTAGGTGATTATTTGGTTCGTGAAGGTTTTATTAGTGATGAGCAACGTGATGAAGCCTTGGCGTACCAAGAGCGGCATCAGATTGAAATGAAAAAACTTTTAGCTGAGGCGGTTGCTGGCCAACCGGGTATCACATGCGTGTTCTAAGTATAGTGGCCGCAATGGCGGCGATGGCGCCACAAGCCATGGGTGACTCGATTTTTATCGGTCTGACGGATTACCAAGAGTTTCGTACCTACCCGTATGTTGATAAAGCCTATCGGCTGCAGCAGGAAGAACGCTATCAGGCCGCTTTAGCCGAGCTTGATCGAGCGATAGCAATTGCGCCTGAGCATGAGCCGTTTTACCAATATGCGTTTGAATTGGCGATGTTGAATCAGGATATTGAGCGAGCGCGACAGTACCTCGGCGAAATTCCTGAGCGCAACCGCGTGGCGCTGCGTCAGCGCATGCTCCGCAGCGCAATGGCACGAGAGGTTCCGGCAGCGCCGGATATGCCAATTTTTTTGGCAGACCTTACGCCAAATCAGAAGCTTGAGCTCATTCAGCAAGGTTTGTATCAACTCCAGCAAGAGCAAAGTAAAGAGGTCGCTTGGGCGTGGCTCAATGCGTTGCCGCCTGAGTTGTGGACACCGGAACTTAACCTTATCGCCGCACGTATTGCTGCCGATGTAGGTGCTTTTGACGCCGCGGCACAACAATTCTCACGCTATGCCAAGCATGCAGAACTTGCGCCGGCAGAGATTGCGGAGTTTGGGTATGTGTTGGTTGAAGCGAATGATGAAGCAGGTGCCTTTGCCTTAGCACAACGTTACCCGCAAGCGGCTGGTGGTGTGATACGTGAACTGGCCTACAAGGCTTTGGGACGCAACGATCACGCTGGTGCGTTGCGCTATTTTGGTTGGCTACAGGAACGTGGCTATTTGAGTGCAAGCGATGTTAAGCAGTATTACTTCCTACTCGAAGAAGACGGCCAATTGGAGGCTGCATTAGCGTTGTCCGAACAAGCCCAAACCAGCTGCTTAGAGCAAGTTCAGTTGATGCTGAAGATGGACAACACCAGTGGCGCCCGTGAGCGCTTCGTCAATTGTTCAGTGCAAGAGAACCCTATCGTCTGGTTGTCGTTGGCGGAGCGTCTGGAACTTTATGACGCAGTGCAACGCACGACCTTTACGAGTTCAGCGCTGCAGCAACAGCGGCGCCAACTGCTGATGAATTACTACCATCAACAGCAAGCATGGCAACGGCAAGTCGAGTTACTTGCTGATACGGCTGCAAATGAAGCCGAGTTAACGTATTTGGCGATGGCTTATGACCGTTTGGGTGATAACCGTAATGCTGAAACAACATGGCTGTCGATTTGGCGTAACTACCAAGATCCTGCGGCGCTCGAGAAGGCGACGTATCTACTTTGGCAACGCGGTGAGGCAGAACAAACTATCGCTTTATTGGAAGAAGGTTTTGCCAAAGTTAATCTCGCAAGTGCGCCAGGTCGTGTGCTGGTCTCGCGCTATGTAAATATCCTTTATGGACACCCAGAAGCGATTGCGGTTGAGCGGATTAAGTTACTGTCACGCAGTAATGCCGACCCCGTAGACGTTGCGGAACTTTGGCGTTTGCAAGGTAATTGTGATGAAGCGTTAGCGGCGCTGGCGCAAGTCAGTAAAGAGCGCGGTATTCGGACGCGCGCAGAATGTTTGATTGACCGTGATCCAGAAGCTGCCTATGAAGCATTGCAGTTGGCTATTGGTCAAGAGCCTTCAGCAGGTGATCTGCGGTCGTTAGCGAGTTTGGCCGAGCGTGTGGGCGATAATGCTGCAGCAGTAGGCTATCTCCAACGTATTCCGACTGCCGAACGAGTTTCTTCGGATGAATTAGCGATTGCGCGGTTGACCTACTTACAGGGTGACTTGGCAGCGGCTGAGGCTGCATGGCAGGCGGCGCGGCAAGAAAACGAGCTGGATTGGTGGCTACTCGGGGTGGATATTGCGCAAGCACAACAGGATGATGAAAAGACCTTGTTACTGCTTGAGCGCGCCGATGAACGTTTTGATTCGCCGTTGTTGGTGGAAGAACGGGCGCCGATTTATCGTAAACGAAATGACTGGCCTGCGCTTGAAGCATTGTATCGCGAAGCGGTGGCAACCTATCCCGATAATAAACACTTCCAAGCGGAGCTTGCCTATAGCATTTATGAGCGGGATCCACTTGAATCAGCTGATTATTTTGACCGAGCTTTGCTGGGTTATGAAGAGAACTCGCAAGTGAAGCATCTGCACCAAGCTGCGTATGCTTTTAATTATCGGGGCGACAATGAAAAAACGCGTCACTATGCAGCAGCAGCGATCGACAAGATGCTCGTCAGCGATGATCCAGATGAGCTCCAGCTCATCAAGGCACAACGTCTACACCGTGACGTTGAAAGTCAGTGGGACTTTACTGTTGCAGGTTGGGCGGGTGACAGCAGTCGCGCCAATGTTGGGCAGGGTATCGACGCGCAAGGCGATTATTTTATGCAGGTTCAAGCCGCCTATGCGTTTACTGAATCACAAACGAGCATCGGTGGCCTTGGCGCACAGCTAAGTTTACTGCAAGGTGGCGAGAGTGATTTCTTTGAAACTCAAGAGCTGGATGTAGGTCTAACTTGGAAGCCTTCAAAAACCTTTAACTCAGTGCTTGCCGTCGGTTTGCGTCAGCAACTTGATGGCGACGAAGAATTGAAACCTTACCTTAGGGCCTCGGTCGATATTTTGAGTCCGTGGAGTGGTAGCAAATGGTGGGAGCCGCAAAGCGAGCGGGTGTGGTACAACTCGTGGTTTGTTGACGGGATTTACTTCCCCGACGATGACCAACATGCGTTTTATACGCGACTTGAATCTGGCCCGGTATTTTCATTGGCCCAGAGTCATCGGCAAGCCTTGCGTTTCTATGGTTTTGCGCAAGGCGATACGTCGCGCGACTTAGTCGCCATTGGTGATGCTGACGATACACGCGCGGGTCTTGGGGTAGGCTGGATGTCAGAGTGGTTTCAGTCTGACTATAATGGTTACAATTTGCGAATGGAGTTAGGTCTTGAATGGCAGCACGTAGTATCAAGCGACTTTGCCGAAGACAGCGACAACGCGTTTATTGTGCGTTTTCAGCTTTACTTCTAACTGTATTCTTGGGCGGTGCATCACAAGTTACAGCGAATGACGAACTGCAGCTGGGGGTGATGTACCAACCGCTCAACCGCGACGCTGATTTAGGCGCCCACGGGTGGCGCTATTTGTTGCAACAGGTGATTGCGCGTGACATCGACTTTGGCGTGTTGCAATGGACACAATACGGTGCAGAAGGCTTTCAACAGCCGCGGCCGTGGCTGGTTGAAACTGCTACCCTGTGGCAACATGAAATGCCGCTATGGTTAGGGCTCCACACCGAGCCGGAGTATTTTGCTGAGATGGCGAAAGGGGCCGCGGCACAACAAGTCTTCTTTGAAGCCTATCTGCGCAAGGTCAATGCGAGTGTGGCGCAATGGCAGCTATGGACGCAGCAACACCGAGAACAATTTCTCGGCTGGTATGTGCCACTTGAGTTAAGTGATGCTTATTTTGCGAGCGCAGCGGAGCGAGCGCAATTGCACAGCTTTTTAGCAGACCTAAAGCAACGTCTTGGGCCAACACCTACTGCCATCAGCCTGTTTTTGAGTGCCGCTATGGCGCCGGAAGATCTTGGCGAATGGCTAGTCGAATTGCAGGACCTTGGTTATGAAGTTTGGCTGCAAGACGGCGTAGGAACGCAGGCTTTGTCGGAGACCGATCGCCGGCAATACTTTGCCAAGTTAAATTGCAAAGTGGTGCTGATTAACGAAGCCTTTGTACAAACTTCCCAACAGCCTTTTCAGGCCCGTCCCGCCCGCAACGAAGAGTTAAAACAGGCAATGGCAGAGCAGCCAGATTGCCATCGCCGTATTCTATTCTCGCTACGCTATTTGCCGGAAACTTCGGGCTTGTTGTATTTGAGTGACGTCACCAAACCGCCGCAAAGTTAAAGGCTTAGACCTGCGCCGACGGACGCTCTTTCAGCTGCTGATACCACTTGTTTAAGTGGGGTAGGCTGTCATCAACTCTTAGCTGGATAACCCGAGCAAACGCTGTGACCGCAAAGGCGGTAAGGTCTGCTGCGGTAAGTTTGTTACAACAAATATAATCTTTATCGGCGAGATGCTGGTTTAAAAATTCCATGAACTTTTGCGTGTCCTTCACACAAGACTCACCCCAAGTTGGGTTAGGTGTCATGCGATCTTTGAAGTAGCCACTGGTGTGTTGAAAGCCCATACCACAAGGCACGAAATAGTAGTAATCAAGCCAACGTAGCCATTGTTCAATGAACGCCTGTTCGGTCGCCGATTCACCGAGTAATTTAGGGCTATCCGGATAGGCCTCTTCAAAATAGCGGCAAATGGCCATGGTTTCGGCAATACAGGTGCCGTCGTCGAGTTCCAATACGGGTACTTTCTTCATTGGATTTTTGGCGACAAACTCAGGTTGTAAGTTCTCGCCTTTTTGAATGTCGACTTCGACGCACTCGACCTTATCTAACAAGCCCTTTTCGGCGAGGAACATACGCACGCGGCGCGGGTTGGGAGCTGTTTTTGTCTCATAAAGCTTCATTTTTCGGTCCTTCTTGTCGGTTACTCTTACCAGAGCTTTAGCGGAACTTGCTGTAATTGCAGATAATCCCCATTCGTTAACTGTAGTTGCAAAGTATTGTCACTAAATACTTTCACGTTAGTGACTTGTTGGAGATCGCGCAAGAACGCATCTTCAAATGCCATAGCGGGCGGTGAACACATACGCTTGGTTACGGCTAAAGGAGCAAACCGCAGACCCTCGCCTGTGATTTCATAGCGACCATTTACATAGTTGCAACCGGCGAAGCCACTGACACGTTGGTCTGAGTGAAATGTGAGTGACGGAGGCTGGTCGAGGGTGCTTGGGGCATCCATGAGTTGCCAGCTTGCACCGGCAATTAAACGATCAGGGTCACCGGCACAGCCACGCAGTATTTCATCGTTAGTCCTTAGCTCGGCGTGGTAAGGAAAGCTTTGGCCGCTCATCGTATCGTAGCAAACCTGTTGTTCGAGCGTTAACAGCCAACCATTATCGAGCCTTATATCGATCAGCAAAGGATGAAGCTGCTGCGCGTCAGCTCGCGTAATGGCAAAATTGGCCTCGCTGCCGGGTTGGCGTAAGGTGGCTTGCTCGCCGTTGATTGCGAGTAGCCAAAAGGGTTCGTTCCCGCGTGCGTTGAACTGTTGCGGAAGTGTGCCTTCAACAACGCAAAGCGGCAGAGAAAAAGCGTCTGAACTAAATTGCGCTTCGTTACCTTTGCTCCAGAACTCCGCACCGTTTTCAAGATGGGTATAACGAGCTCCTGAGGCGCTGCGGGTAGCCTTAAGATCGAGCGTTTGCGCATTTTCTGCACCAAACCGTAGCGTCAAGGTTTCGCCGTTAAGCTCGGTGGTTAACGGCAGGGCACCGCATTGGTACGTCACCTTATTTCTCGGTTGCTCACTTGGACTACAGGCGAGCACGAAAAGGGATGTTGCGACAATGCTTAAACCACGAAGAACGGACATGTTGAAGTACCTTTTATTGTTACAACGGAGCTATAACCTCATTATTGCTTGTTTCGGCCGCCTTTACGAGGGTCAGAGACCGTTACAACGTATCTAAGACGTGACTTTTTGCCTCGTCTGCGTTGAAATGGGGTAACAGAATAACAACGAGGCAGATTATGACTTTTAAAGTAAAATTCATTTTAGCGAGTGTGGCTGCGTTGGTGCTTTTAGCATGCCAACCTGCGCAGGAAACAAGTGGTACGACGAAAGATGACGCACAAGCGAGTGAAAGCGACAATGGTGCGACATCTAAAGTCGCACAAGAGCTTGATCCGACACCTGATGTCGTACAGGAGTTTAGCGCGACAGATTTTGTCGAGGGTAAGGATTATCGCATTCTCGACGCAGCGCTAACACTCGCTGATTTTGAGAAATCGCCGGGCGAAGCCGGCTTCGTTATGGAGTTTTTGTGGCCAGGCTGTCCGCATTGCCAACATTTCAATCCAACTATTAATGCCTATGCATTGGAGTATACCGACGTAGCGGTAGTGAAGCGTGCAGCTCCAGCCAACGAGCGTTGGGCCTACGACTCACGCGTCTTCTACACGCTACGTGAAGTTGCAGATACGAACCTCGATGATGAAATGATCGAATTTTATCAGCGTACCCGCGAAGACCATAACCGCCTACCAAGTCCCGAGGATATTCAGGGCTTTATGGCAGAACACGGAATTGATGGTGAAGCGTTTGCTGCAGCGTTTGAAAATCCAGCGCAAACAGACAAGTTGCGTAAAATCATGACTGACATGATGGATGCCGAAATTACCAGTGTGCCGACGCTTGTCGTCAACGGCAAATACGTGATTACGGCATCGGCGCCGCACTCTCCGGCTGAGTCGCAGCGTTATTTCGCGCTTGTGAATCACTTACTCGAACTTGAATAACTCCGTTTAAAGGTGCTGTTGCAGCCATTGCTTAAATTGCTGTGGCGGCAACGCACCTGCCTGCCGTACCACTTCCTGCCCATTCTTGATAATCATTAATGTAGGTATGCTTCGAATCGCAAAGTGCTGGGCCAAATGGGGTTCGGTTTCGGTGCTGACTTTCACAAAGCGCGCACGCTCGGCATACGCCTTGGCAACCTCGCTGAACGTCGGGGCAAACTGCTGACAGGGGCCACACCAACTTGCCCAGAAATCAATAACCACCGGTAGATCACTGTCTCTATGCGCACGAAATTGATCAGCATTCACGGCAAATGCTTCGCCAGTAAAAAGCTTCTGCCTACAGAAGCCGCACTTGGCGTCAGCGCGATTACGATCCGCCGGAAGTCGATTTTTCTTATGGCAGTGCGGGCAGGCAGCGATGATGGAGTCTGACATGAATAGAATTCCTAATCTATTTTAGTGATAAACGAAATATAGTGGCGTATTCGCTTAATTCAAGTTGCTTTCAGCGATCCATTAGCTAGGTTTTATAGTAAGAACTGGGTGAGTATATAAAAGAGGAAAGTTGTTCCATGCTGAATATGGATTTCTCACAGCGCGTCGTTATTGAAACCGCACGAGCTGAGTGGCAGCCCAGTCCGGCTGCAGGTATAGAACGAAAACTACTAGAACGTGAAGAGGCGGAGCGCGGGCGAGCTACCAGCATCGTTCGCTACGCACCGCGATCACGTTTTGCCACCCATCAGCATCCATTAGGCGAAGAAATCTTCGTGCTTGAAGGTGTGTTTTCCGATGACACCGGTGATTATCCGGCGGGCACTTATTTACGCAACCCACCAGGCTCTGCCCATGCGCCTTTCAGTGAGCAAGGCTGCACGCTATTTGTGAAGCTACATCAGTTTTCCCGCGCGGATCGGGAGGTCGTGCGCATCAACACGAACACAGCTCCTTGGCTGCCGGGACAAGGTGGCTTGCAAGTGATGCCACTGCACAGCTTTGAAACCGAGCATGTTGCCTTGGTGAAGTGGCCCGCTGGTGAGGTTTTCAAGCCCCATCGTCATTATGCGGGCGAGGAAATATTGGTCCTGTCTGGCGAATTTATCGACGAACATGGGCGTTATCCGCAAGGCACTTGGCTGCGCAGTCCTCATGCCAGCAAGCATACGCCCCGCGTTGAAGAAGAAACCATTATCTACGTAAAAACCGGTCACTTACCCGTGCCAGAACTCGCCTATTAACGGCGTCTTGTGCTATTTTGGCGTTAACCAATCAGACCTTCAATGAAGAGGACCAACTCATGACGCCAGCACAAGCGCGCCAACTTGTGGCTATGCAAATTGCTTTCAATCAGGTTATCGACTCGGACTATCCTGAAGCTCCCAAGGTAAAACGTGATGACGTGAAAGCGATACTTGTCGAGCTCGGCGAATATTTTGAGCACACCGCTTACAAATGGTGGAAGAAGCAGGAGGCGGATTGGGCGCAGGCGAACATGGAGCTTATCGACATTCTTCATTTTGCGATTTCCGATGCGGTTGAACATGCTTGCGAGCAAGGCAAAGATGTTGTTGCTGCGACGGAATATGTCGCACAGATTTTGCTTGCTGGTGCCGAAAACCATGGCAACGTGCAGGACGGTAAAGAACTCGTGGCGGCCTTAGCGCAAGATGGTTCAGCGCAACAGCCGCTGGTTTGCGGACCGGTGTTTTTCGACAAGCTGATGACCATGTTGGTGGATGCCTACGGTGATGCCGATAGCGTGTACTTAACTTATATTGGCAAAAATGCGCTGAATAACTTACGCCAGCAACGCGGCTACAAGCAGGGCACTTATATCAAGATGTGGCACGGTGAAGAAGACAA
Organism: Pseudidiomarina homiensis; assembly: GCF_003987225.1. Taxonomy (GTDB): domain Bacteria; phylum Pseudomonadota; class Gammaproteobacteria; order Enterobacterales; family Alteromonadaceae; genus Pseudidiomarina; species Pseudidiomarina homiensis. The sequence goes on along the minus strand of NZ_PIPX01000001.1, from coordinate 1,702,323 downwards.
CGAAGTAATGATGCGTCTACTTAGTGAACACCAAGACGCGATTATTGCGGCCGAGCAACCGCTGGTGCATGCCCAAACCTTATTGCTCGACCACTATGACCGTGAGGTCGCTTCCGCCTAATTGCGATAAGCTGGCATCAAGTAAACTTCGCGGACGCTATTGCGCGGGTGCGCATTGAGCGCAAACAGCACGGCGTCCGCCACGTCTTGTGGATCAAGCTTATCGGGCTTAGGTTCGTCAAAAAACGGTGTATTAACCATGCCTGGAGCAATGGTTGTGCAACGGCCGTCCCACTCTTTCATTTCTTCCGCTAAGTTTTGTGCGAAACCATGCACAAACCATTTGGTCGCACCATATACCGAACCTTTGATAGTGTTGCGTCCAGCGGCAGAACCGGTCATCAGAAAATGCCCAGTGGTTTTGCGTAGATGCGGCAGGGTAAGGCGAGCGGTGTAAAGCAAACCGTTGATGTTCACGTCAATCATGGTCTTCCACTCGTCGGCGTTGCCGGTTTCGGTGCCTGGTGTTTGCACGCCGGTCCCCGCATTTGCGAATACCGCATCTAATTGGCCAAACTTTTCCAGACCTTTCACCACCACTTGCTCGAGCGACTTGTAGTCGCCCGCATCAGCAGCGATACCGATGGCTTGATCACTACCGATCTGGTCGACGAGTTCATCGAGAAGTTCTTTGCGGCGGGCAGTGAGAATGAGTTTGAAACCCTCGCGGGCAGCCGTTAATGCGGTGGTTCTACCAATACCACTCGAGGCACCGGTGATCAGTAGTACACGGCCTTTTTTGTGTTCTGACATAGCTGTTGCTCCTTGTTACTGCGCGGATTCTTCCCAGCTTTGCGGGGCAAACTGGGGGAGTTCAGTTGCTTCAGTTTGTTGACTCAGTTTAACAGTTGCGTCAAATACCTTATTACGGAAATCGGCCAGTTCAGACCACAATGCCATGAATTCGGCTCTCGATGTCTTGCGGTCCGACGCCATATAAGCTTGCATCAGCGGGCTTACCGTCTGAAAGCCAGCACGCACACGAAGTGCTTGTTGCGCCTCAAACGCTTGCACGCGTTGCTGCCAAGCGTTGTTTGGCGCTGGTGCCGTGAATGAACGCTCTAAAAAATAGGCATCAAACTCGTCGCCACTGCGCGAAGCTGCATTCGTCCAGTGTTGCCAGTCGGCTTTGTTCAGTACTTGGCCAGTCTCAGGATCGATGATCATGACCGTCGGCGTACCATAGTAAGTGGGCTGACCATAGGCTTGGGCAACGTTAAAACCGCGGTCAACATAGCCAACGTCATAAGGTTGCACGACGAAACGTTGCTGTAGCTGGCGTTTGAATTCCGCCTCAGAAAAATGCGCCATCAGCGCTTGGCTATCGTGGCACCAGTCGGCACCCAACACCAGCATGAGCAGCTTGTCTTCGGTTGCGGCTTTGGTTTGTGCTTGTTGCAGTTCGGCAAGGCTTGGTTGCTGGCCGGCGAAGTAGGGCTCATCGCTGGCAGCAACTACAGAAGCGCTGGCAAAAGCACAGGTGAAAATGAGTACTGCGAACAACGTTTTTAGCATCGTTTAACCTCAAGTTTCGGTGGTATTGGTTGGTAGCCTTCAGCTTCGAGCAGCTGCGCTAAATGGAGCAATGTGGGCTCTTGGTGGTGCGCTGCGGCAAATGACAAGCCAACGGGCAGGCCGCCTTCGGTGAGTCCTGTCGGTACGTTAAGTACGGGCTGCCCAGTTAAGTTGTAGAGCATCACAAACGGAAAGCAGTAGTCGACATAGGGCACAGCTTCACCGTCTAAAAGAATCGCTTCATGTTGGTGATTATGCGGAAAAGCTGGGCCTAATGCGGTAGGACTTAAAACCACGTCAACTTGGGCGTAAAGCCGGTTGATTTCGGCGATCACTTCGTCGCGTTCTTTCAAGGCTGCACTTAAGCGCTTCAAATTTAAACCAAGCCCAGACTTCAGAGCCTTCGTCGCTGGCAGACTGGAACGTTTTAAAAGCTTACTGTACTGCCAGTAGATAAGCTTACGCACAGGCCAACTCATGGTTTGCCCCATCACGAAGCCAAAGAGCTCAACCCATAGCGTGAGTAGCTGGCGGGCGAGTTGTGGGTCTATGGTGATTTTCTCTACACAAGCACCTTTGTCACGTAGGTCACGGATCGTTTTGTCCAATGCATGACTCACGTCGTGTCCAGGGCCTAAGCCCATAAAACTATCGATATAGCCAAAGCGATAGCCGGCCAAGTTCTCGGGCGTTACTTGTGGACGTGCAATGGGTAGATAAAAGCGGCGTTGCCAATCAGGTTGATACAACACGTCGTAAGCGGATTTTAACAGTGATGCACTGCGCGCTAACGGGCCAGTGCTGTTCATCAGGTGGATGCCGACGTCGTGCCCGGGCAACGGTGGTATGTGACCATCGTGCGCATTTCCGTTTTCGGTCGGCTTTAGGCCATAGAGTCCGCAGAAATTCGCGGGATTACGGATTGACCCACCAATATCACTGCCAAGCTCAAGGTCAACTAAACCCGCCGCCAGTGCCGCAGCGCCACCACCTGTGCTGCCGCCCGGTGTGCGACTGAGATCGTAAGGATTATTAGCGGTGGGGTAGAGCGGACCAAAGGTTTGCGCGTCGGCTAATAACGCCGGCACGTTGGTTTTACCTACGATCACCGCACCCGCATCGATGAGTCGCTGCACCAAGGGTGACGTTGTATCCGCACGATAGTTGCGCAGCGGCGGATAGTTAATGGTAGTAGCGGTACCTGCCAGCTGATAACACTCTTTGATCGAAACCGGTAAACCATGCAACGGCCCTTGCGGTTCGGCCTGATCACACTGTTGCGCTGTTGCAAGCGCCGACTCGTGAAAAAGCTCAACGAAGGCGTTGAGTTTCGGGTTGAGCTTCGCAATGCGCTCAAATCGCTGCTTTATACTTTCTTCGTAAGACATGGCACGCTCGCTATGCGGTTAAAGCCCAAATTGCTGCGATTGTTGTCGGGCTTCAATGACTGATCGCTTCGATTTATGTGTTAGCTTAAAGTAAACACAAGAAAGGATAATAACAATGCTAAAAACGTTGAAAGTAAGCTCATTAGCGTTGGCTATCGGTGCCGGCGCCTTATTGAGTGTGAGTGGCGTCACGGCAGTTGAGGCCAACCCCGTTAAGTTAACGTATCAAGAACCTGATCAAGCGATTATTGATATCGTTGATGCGGCTCCGTCACCAGGCGGCAGCTTAAGCCCAGATGGCGACGTGCTCTTAGTGACTGGCTACCCAGCACTACCGACCATCGCCGATGTCGCTGCGGAACAGTTAAAGCTTGCTGGGCGTCGTATTAACCCAGCCAACTACACGGTCAGCCAAGCGCGCTACATTAGCGAATTAAAGTTGGTTGATGTCGATGATGGTAGTGAATTAAAGGTCGATGGGCTGCCTAGCGATCTGAAACTTCTGGGTGCGAGCTGGGCGCCGAACGGCGACTATATTGCAGTGGCACAGCAAACGGTCGATAGCGTCGACCTGTGGCTTATCGATGTTAATGCCGGCACCGCCAAGCAATGGTCGAGCACACCTTTGAATGCCGTCTGGGGACCGCGTTTAGAGTGGCGTCACGATAGCAGCGGCTTGTACAGCTACACGGTAGCAGAAGGCCTGGCGAAACCTAAGCCATCCAATGTACCGACGGGTCCAGTTGTCACTGAGAGTGCAGGGCGTAATGCGCCGGCGCGGACCTACCAAGATTTGTTGCAAAACAAGACTGACGAAGCCTTATTCGACTACTACTTTACCAGCCAGATTCGTTTCTTTGCGGTGAATGGCGATGAGCAAAAGATTGGTTCTCAGGCCATTTATAACGGCGTAAGCGTGTCTCCAAGTGACGATTATTTGCTGGTGAGCGAAATTAAGCGTCCTTATTCTTATGCGGTACCTTATTATCGCTTTCCAGAAACGACCATGGTCTGGAACTCAGCGGGAGAAAATGTCTACACTGTTGTCGAGCAAGGCTTAGCAGATAACCTGCCGATTGCATTTGATGCTGTAGTACAAGGTCGTCGCTCAGTGCAGTGGCGTAACGATGCCGACGCTACGCTCGTGTGGGCGGAAGCCACCGACCAAGGCGATCCCGCAGTTGAGGCTGAAATACGTGATCAAGTATTCCAGCAAGCCGCTCCTTTTGAAGCTGAACCGCAAAAGTTAATCGATCTGAGCAAGCGTTTAGGTCGTGTATTGGCTGCCGATGAAGAAACAATTCTGATTTGGGAGCGCTGGTGGGCCGATCGGGACGAAAAGCTGTGGCTTGTCGATGCCACCTCTGACGCTGAACCGCAATTGGTTTGGGATCGCTCATGGGAAGATCGCTATAATGACCCAGGTCAGCCTTTTACCGTTGACGTTGATGGTCGTCGCTTGTTGCATGTACAGGACGGCAAGGTGCTGTTAACGGGTACTGGCGCTTCGCCCGAAGGTGACCGTCCGTTCATTGACCAGTTTGATTTGCAAAGTGGTGAGAAAGAACGCCTGTGGCGTAGCGAAGCGCCTTATTTTGAACGTCCAGTCGATTTGATTGACGCTGGTGAAATGACGTTCTTAACGCAACGCGAAGGTGTCGAAGATCCAGCAGACTTTTTTGTCCGTGACGTTGATGACGCTGAACTGACAGCCTTGACCGAAACAGCCCACCCAATGCCGCACACCAAAGGCATCACGCGTGAAATGATTAATTATGAGCGCGAAGATGGACTGGCGATGTCGGCGGAGCTGTATTTACCAGCCGGTTATAACAAGGAAACCGACGGCCCACTGCCGACGATGATTTGGGCCTACCCGCGCGAATATAAGAGCTCATCTGCCGCCGCTCAGGTGTCGGGTTCACCTTATGAGTTTGTCCGTATTAGTTACTGGGGTCCGCAGTATCTTGCCACTCAAGGCTATGCGGTATTAGCGAACGCGACCATGCCGATCGTCGGTGAGGGCGAAAATCGTCCTAACGATACGTTTATTGAACAGTTGGTGATGAATGGCCGTGCGGCGATCAAAGCCGGTGTTGACCGTGGTGTAACCGACCCTGAGCGCGTAGCGCTTGGTGGCCATTCCTATGGCGCGTTTATGACGGCAAATATGCTGGCGCATAGCGATTTGTTCACCACCGGTATAGCTCGCAGTGGCGCCTACAACCGGAGCTTAACGCCGTTTGGCTTCCAACGCGAAGAGCGCACCGTTTGGGACGATACTGATTTATACATTGGTATGTCACCGTTCTTCCATGCGCACAAAATCAACGAACCTTTGTTGATGATCCATGGCAGCAACGACAACAACTCAGGCACCTTCCCGATGCAGTCAGAACGCTTGTATCAGGCAGTGAAAGGCCTTGGCGGTACCGCGCGTTTGGTGATGCTACCGCATGAGTCACATGGCTATCGTGCTCGCGAATCGGTACTGCATATGTTGTGGGAGCAGACGCGGTGGCTTGATTTGTACTTAAAAACAGAGAAATAAGTGAAGAAACCCGCCGCTTGGCGGGTTTTTTTATGTCACTAAAGGCTTAGGCGCGCGCCAAAATGCGATCAAGGTGGTTGGCGAATTCCATGCGGTCGCGTTGACTCAGTGGCGGCGGACCACCGCTTTGAATACCGCTGGCGCGCATGGTATCCATGAAATCCCGTACGTTCAGGCGGCCGCGAATGTTGTCCTTGGTGAACAGCTCGCCACGCGGGCTAAGAGCTTGTCCGCCTTTTTCGATGACTTCGGCGGCCAACGGGATATCTGCCGTAATGACCAGATCACCGGCTTCGCAGCGCTTGACGATTTCATCATCGGCGACGTCGAAGCCACTGGTCACGGTTAACGTTTTGATGAACTTGGAAGCGGGCACGCGTAAGGGCTGATTCGCCACCAGCAATAGCTCAAGCTGCTTGCGCTCTGCCGCACGGTATAAAATATCTTTAATCACCGTTGGACAAGCATCAGCATCAACGTAGATTTTCATACGTCTCTCGTATTATGGTTTTAGCCATAGTTTAGCACGCCACTGACAGGACCCTTAGCCTCATGCGTAAACTTTTATTCGCTCTTGCTGCTCCGCTGCTCCTCGTGCAGGGCAAGCGAGTACGCCAGACAACGCCACGTCTGCCGGAGCCGCCCGGCCCACGCCACGGACAACGAGAGGGAGTGCAGCCCTCCCAGTCGTTGTTGCTGATAGGTGACTCAGCGATTGCTGGGGTGGGGTGCGACGCGCAAGCCGAAGCGGTGACTGGAAAGTTAGTCGCGGCGTTGAGTGAACACCGTGCGCTGGAGTGGCAGCTGGTGGCGCAGTCGAGCCTGACTTGTGCGAAGGTGTTGGCGTTGCTACAAGGGACCGAATTGAGAATTGCTGCACCTGATGCGGTGCTCGTCTCGGTTGGTGTGAACGACGTAACAAAGCGCACCTCAGTGAGCCAATGGCGTACGGATTTAGAACATCTCACGCACTATTTAAGCGAGCAGTTAGGGGCGAAAAGAATTATCTATACCTCGCTACCACCGATGCACAAGTTTCCCGCGCTGCCGCAGCCACTACGTTGGTTTGTTGGGCGGCAAGCGTTGGAATTGAACCACCATCTAGCAGCGCATTGTCAGACACACGCAAACACTGAACTGTTAAAGTTCGACTTGCCTTACGCACCTGAATTCATTGCTGCGGATGGCTATCATCCGTCTGCGCAGGCAGCTGCTATCTGGGCGCAGGCTGCCGAGAACATGATTATGGAGTTTCAATAACAACCTGAAAGGTATAGAGTTAGCAGCAACTTTTAAGCTGCTTAATGATAAAAAATGATTCGCAAGACACTACTTTTTATTTTGTTGGCACTGGTCGTCGTCACGGTCATGGATCTATGGCGTGGCAAAGATCTTCCGAAAGGTGCATTACCCGATACGCGTTGGGTGACGCTAAACGAGCAGCATATTGATTTGGTTGAGCAAAGCTATGGGGAGCCGGTAATTGTTTACTTCTGGGGCTCTTGGTGTCCTGTGTGTCATGTGCTGACACCTAGTGTGGACTGGGTCGATAACTATTTACCGGTGGTCAGTGTAGCCATGAGTTCTGGCTCGCCGAATCAAGTGCAGCGTTATTTGCAAACCAACAATTACGAACTTGCTGTGGTCAACGATCCCGACGCGGCCATTTCTCACCAGTGGGGCGTGCCCGTAACACCAGCTTTTGCCATCGTCCGCAATGGCGAGATTCACTCGTTCACCGCAGGCGTAACCACCCCGTTAGGGCTCTATGCGCGTTGGCTTTGGGCCTACTTGGCGTAAAAAGCGAGTAAACCTGACTGTTGTTCACCAGCGGTTTTTGAGTAGAATGGCGCTTGAATTAAAAGAGCTAGGATACCGAATGCGAAGATTGTTAATTGCGCTGGGCTTCACAGTTGCTTATTTGCAGCTAGGTTGTAGTGATGCGCCGACAGAGGTTTCAGTTGATGAAGCTACTGAAACTCAGCAAGAACCAGCGCAAGCCAAGCAGCAGGGGGACACGCCTTATGTTTTGCAACCGACAGAACGTGCTAAGGCAACGCTCGATGTTGACCACACTAGGCCGTTAGCGAAAGATAGCGTTACTGCGGAGCGCTCGTTCACCCCGATGTCCAACGAAGCGCATTGGGTCACGCTAAAAAGTGGGCAGACCGTATCATCACTCCTTTCGAAGCAAGGCTTTAGTTCGCAACAAATAGCGAACTTGGCTATTGCGCTGCGCAAAGTCGTGCCATTAAACAAACTTCAAGCAGGTAGCATCATCGCCATCGACGAAGTTGCTGGGCAGCGGCAAGTGAGTTTGGCGGGCGAATATGCGATTCGGGTAGATGCACTGCTGCGGGGCGATGACTGGCAGGTCACCAAGACCAAGGTTCCGACCCGCATTGAAGTTGCCGAGCATGCCATCGTTATTAATCACAGCTTATATGGTGATGGTGCGGCAGCGGGAATTCCTGGTGATGTGATCAATAGTGCTTTGCTCGCATTATCTCATTTCATTGATTTCCAGCGGCAAGTTTATAGCGGCAATCGCTTTGAAGTGGTATTTGAACGCACGCTTGTGACTGAAGACGAAGCTCTATTTGCCCATCAGCAAACACCGTTGAAACCGACCTATTTACGCTTCAAAAACAGCGACGACGATTTACGTTTGTATCGCTATAACGACGCGTTTTATCTTGAAGATGGCCGCCTTGCTGAGAGTTTTCTGTTGAAAACACCTTTAAACGGCGCACGCTTATCGTCGCATTACGGCCAGCGCAAGCACCCGTTGTTGGGCTACACGCGTATGCATAAGGGCATTGATTTCAGTGCTCCGGCGGGCACGCCCATCATGGCAGCAGGGAACGCCACAGTAAAACGTGCAGATTGGTACAGTACTTATGGCAATGCTGTCGTACTGCAACATGATGACGGCTACGAAACCCTATACGCACATTTGAAAGGCTTCGCCAGCGACATCAAGCCCGGCGTTAAAGTGAAACAGGGTCAGGTTATTGGATTTCTGGGTAATACCGGTCTTTCGCAAGCGCGTCACCTGCACTATGAAGTCTACAAAAACGGTAAAAGTGTGAATCCGTTGAACTTGAAAAAGCTCACTACCGAACGTTTGGCGGGGCAAGAGCTTGCGCAATTTATCGCATTTGTCGAAGGCCTTGAAGACCGTACGATGCGCCTAGCCCAATTTGCCAGCGGCGACAGTGCTATTTATCTGCCACCGCTGACGGCTGAGGCCCGCTGATGTATTAGTCTTGTTGACGGAGCTCGCCGAAAGAAAATCACGCGCTGACTAACAATTTCGCACTCGAGTCCGAAGTGGTTGGCGAGCCATTGCATGGTTTTGGGCGTGTAAAAACTGACGTGGGTCGGGTCGTTCTTGTATTGCCAAGCCAAAAAAGCTTCCGGGGTTTCGCGGGTAAAGAGTGACGTCATCACCGCTAACAATGCACCTTCTTTGAGCAAACTTACTAAGGTTGGCCAGCTCGTCGCAGGTGTATTGAAATGCTCTACAACCTCAGTACAGGTCACTAGATCATAACGCTGCTCTAATGGTGCTTTGTCCGGGTAATAAAAAATATCGTAGAGGGCCATGTGAATTCCGGCCTCTTCAAGCATCAGGTTGAGTGTAGGGCCTGGACCGCAGCCAAAGTCGAGGCCTTCGGCTCCAGCAGCCACGCGCTCAAGGAGCGGCTCGGTGAGCAAGCGAAGAAAGCGACGATAACCTTCATCACTTGGGTCGTTTTGGTGAAGGTCGTAGATTTGCTTTTCGGAATTTCCTGTTAACTTTGCACGTGGATCGGCGAAAATAAGCTCACATTCGCCACATTTGAAGTACCTTCGTTGTTTATCCTTCGTGAACTCGGTAGCCGTATTTTGGCATAAGGTGCACATAACGGTCATGACGGACTCTCAACATACAATGCTGAAACACTCTGACCTTTCGCATTAATGCTATTGACCGACCAAGCGCCTATAACAGGCTTCGATTCAGCATTTGGCTTACGTCGCTTTTGGCAATTCAACTCTTGAATAATAAACGGCATGGTTGGGAACTTTAAAGGCGCGTCAACCAGCGATGCGCGTCTTCCGTTTCACCCCACTGCACTGCGTTAAGTGCTTTACGCAGCTTTTCAGTGGTGGGACCTTGTTGGCCGCTGCCGACGGTATATTCTTTGCCGTTTTCAATTAGGGTTCCTACCGGTGTGAGTACGGCGGCGGTGCCTGACAGAGCTGCTTCGGTACCTGGCTTACTGGCGCGTTCCAATAATTCATCCACGCTCAGCTCGCGTTCACTTACGGTCATGCCCATATCGCGGGCAAGCGTCAGAATGGAATCGCGTGTGATGCCGTGTAAAAACGTGCTATCGAGCGCTTTGGTAATGATCTCATTGCCATCAATTAGCAAAAAGTTAGCGGCACCAGTCTCTTGCACGTCACCGTCGGGGCAAAATAGCACTTGGTCGGCGTTTACCGCTTTACGTGCGGTCAAAATAGGCTGCAAGGCACTAGCGTAATTACCGCCGCTTTTGATCATGCCCATGTGTGCAGCGCAGCGTGAGCCGTTCTGCTCGAGTAGCAGGCGTAGCGGGCGAATGCCGCCAGAAAAATAGTCGCCAACGGGTGATAACAGTACATAGAGCATCGACGTCAGACTCGGGTTCGCAGCCTTACCAATCGCCGGTTCGGTGCCAATGTGCGTAGGGCGAATGTACATCGAGCCAGGTGGTGCAGGAACTTTATCGGCAAAATGCTGGACGATGCCAACAATCATGTCTTCAAGTTGCTGAGCAGAGGGCTCGGGCAACGACAACAGGCGACTACTTTGGATCATCCGAGCAATATTGGCATCCATACGGAAAATAGTGATCGAACCGTCTTCATGACGGAACGCCTTGAGGCCTTCAAAGCAAGTGCTAGCATAGTGCAAAACATGGGCGCCGGGATGTAAGCTGATGTGGTCTGCAGCAACAACTTCGGGCTTACTCCACTGCTCGCCGTTAAAGGTGCTGAGTGCCATTTCAGGCATAAATACGGTACCAAATGCTGCCATGTTTTTTCTCACTGCGTTACAAAATGAGCAATGAGTGTACTTTGGACCTTGTCTATCTGCAAATCGCCGGCCCTAATTCAGGGCCGGCGTTGGTGGTAGGGCTTAGTCTTCTTTTGGACTCAAATGTTGTCTAACTTCGAGTGCATCGAAGCTCGCATCGGTATCGGGGCGTACACCTTTGCCAAGTTTAATCTCGAGAATACTTTTGATGTCTTGTGAACGATCCCCGCCAATGTGGACGCCAGCGCTGAAAGTACTGCGTGGATAAGAGGTTGTGGTGCATGACACCAAGCCGCAGCGGGTGACGACATCTCGTGAATCGGCATAGCGCAGGGTGCTGCTGGGTTCAACGCGCTCGTTATCGATGAGCGTTTCACGGTGCGTTACGACAAACCAGTCGTAGCCGTTTTGCAGGGTTACCTCGGCCGCGCGTAACAGCGCATAATCCATTGCTTTGTCGGCGTCAGAACCGCGCGCTTTAAAGGTGACCCGATACTGAGTATCCGTCAGCTGAGTCGCATCGTAGCCATAGCCGCTGGAACCTTCTGCAGCGCGGTAGTCGGGTTGCGAACTACACGCCGCGAGTACTACTGAAACGAGTGCAATTGACATAAGTTTGATGATATTCATAGCTATTCCTCCATTGCTGCTTCATTTGCTTCCGTCGCTGGTGCATCAACGCGCCAATGCGAATTCAGGGCAGCGTCTTCGGTTGCTTTAGAAAAAGGTGCGGTGGCCATGACCGCATCCAAAACTGTGTCGAGCATCTGTTGGCCTGAGGCAGTAGTATAACTTCCGCTTACCGGATTAGTGTAGCTTATCGCCTCGGCAACCGGTTTCCAGCTGCCGTCACTGCGGCAATGAATCGCTGTCGTGGTATAGCCGGCTTGCTCATTGTTTAGCTCATAATGTCGGCAGTAATCCCCCATGTGATTCTTAAACGTAAGTTGTGGGGTCATGGCTACCGCTGTATTAAGAGTATAGGTATGTCCGCTGGCTTTATTTTCAAGCACTTGATCAATGGCTTGTGCGAGCTGGCTCCCTGCGGTGCTCATGGCATGGTCGTTAAACCACATGCCAGCGCTAATACCAATCACCATCGCCACACTTGCTGCCAGCGCCACCTGACGTTGCGCAAATTGCCGCATGGTTTGCCATGGGCCGGAGACAACTCGCGCTGGCTCATCATCCTCGGTCAGCATCTGCGTAATTTTATCCGGCACCGGTGTTTGGCTTTGTTGGTCGGTATGTTGGCGTAGTCGTTCATCGACCATGACCAACGCGGCCAGTCGTGCGGCTGCGTTCTCGTCTTGTGTAAGAAGTTGACGAACTTCTTCCATCTCTTCAGCAGGGAGCTCGTTGTCGAAAAATGCAGATAATTTTTCAGTGTTAATGCTCATGACGAAGCTCCTGATTGTTGGTGGCTGAAAGCATCGGTGGCGAGACCCATAACTTCCGCTAGTTTGCTTCGGGCACGCGCAAGCCTACTCATGATAGTTCCAGTGGGAACGCCAATAATGGCAGCGGCTTCACGGTAACTTAAGCCTTGCACGGCAACGAGCGCGATAATCGTGCGCTGCTCATGTGGTAGTTGGTGCAATGCGGCATTAATATCCTGCAGCTCAAGCTGATCACTGACTTGGGTGTCGACCGCTTCGCTTGTAGCTTCTTGCAGCTCGGGTTGTTGCGTGGCTTTCTCTCGCACCTGTCGCGCTCGATGCTCGTCTAGCCACAAGTTGCGACAAACCTTAAAAGCCCATGGCATGATCTCGACCTGCTCGGGAATGCCTTTGCTCAATAAGCGTTCTAAGGTTGATTGCAATAAATCATCCGCGTCGGCCACATTCCCGCACAGCGAAATAGCAAACCGACGCAATGCGGGTAGCAGTTCGTGTAACTGTTTTTTTAATGAGACTGTGGTCGTCATTGTTGGCCCTCGGTTGTCTTCTGCCAATTACATGGCGTTCTTTCAGCTATGCTATGGTGATAACGTTTCAGCGAAATACTTATTCCAGCATAGACGGAATTTTTTTGCAGTCAGCACGTTATCTCCCTACGCATAGGTAAAAAAGAGTTAAAGTTGTGAAGGTGTTTCATGGTTAAAAATTCGAATCGACGCGGTTTCGCGCACAGCTTACTTATCACTTTTGGTATGGCTACCACGTTGGCTGTGCCAGCAGGTGCGCAGGTTCTGCAAGATCCGTTACGCGACGTTGTGAAACCCGTGGAGCAGGTGCGTCAACAGGTTGAGCAGCGTTTGCAAGAGCGCCTGCTGGAAGATGCCAGGCTAGATGCTGAGCTCGCCGATGTGGTTGATGTTGTTGAGTTAGCCGAAGACACGGCGCGACGGACGCTGCAGTCAACGACGGGTGAAGCGCTATTCGTTGAGGTGACACTGCCTAACGGCGACCCCGTTATCGAGCGTGAGTGGTTGGTGCTAGCAACCTCTGACACACAAACCAGACTCCGAGCGCTGGGTGCAAACGTAGTGGCTGAGAAAGAGTTGTCGGCGCTGGGGATGACGCTGCTGCGTTTTCGCGTGCCTGAGCAACTGGACTCGCGCGAGCAACTCGAACAACATTTGCCGGCGCAAAGCCACGGAAGCTTGAGTCGACATTTTGTCTATCGCGCACAAGCTTCCGGAGAAGATGCTCAGCCAAGCCATTCTGACGCACAACTACAGCAAACGAAATGGTGTGATGCAGAAGTAAAAATAGGCATGGTGGACACTAAAATCATGACCGAGCATGCAGCATTTGCGCATCAGCCTATTACCCAAAAGACTTTTACCGACGCTCGCTTAGAGCAGCCGCTGGCGCACGGTACTGCAGTGGCGGGTTTACTGGTGGGACGTTCTGCTAAGTATGCCAGCTTATTACCCAATGCACGCTTGTATAATGGCGCGGTTTTTTATCGTCAAAATGCGCTGCATCAGGGGGCGGCGCTGATGCCGCTGCTCGAGGCGTTGAACTGGCTTGCCGAAGCACAGGTAAAAGTGATCAACGTTTCGCTAACTGGGCCACACAGCCCATTATTTGCGCAAGCAGTGAAACAGTTAGCAAACCAGGGGATTGTTTTGGTTGCCGCTGCCGGCAATAACGGCCCGCTTGCCCCAGCCGTGTACCCTGCGGCCTATGAAGATGTTATTGCTGTAACAGCAGTTGCTGCGGATCACGCTATTTATCGTTGGGCCAATCAAGGTGATTACATTGAGTTTGCGAGCCTAGGTGTGCGTATCACCACGGCTCGGCGCGATGGCAATACTGGCTTTGAAAGTGGCACCTCAATGGCCGCGCCAGTCGTGGCGGCTGCCGCAGCGTGCTGGTTGGAAAACAATTCTGGCGCATCTTTAGCTGCGCTAAGAAGCTTTTTGCAAGGTTCCGCTGAAGATTTAGGCGAGACAGGCCACGACAGCGTTTTTGGTCATGGCCTTATTTACCTTGAATAAGGTAGGCCTAAAAGTGAACACTGAAGTTCAAGCTCGCCGTTGTTTCCTGGTAGTCAACGTCAGTGAAGTTCGACTGGTTGTCGACGTACTCGAGTTTAGGAGTGAATCGAAACGCCTCGCTTAATGGGATCTGCCACTTCGCCTGCACAGACTGACGTTGCTCGTCGCGCGCACTATTTCGATCGGGCATTGGCTGCACATAGTCGCGGTTTTCCAACTGCCAGCCCAGCTGCCAAGTATGCTCATTGCCCCACAAAGGTGCGCGCGTTTGCCAACGTACGCGAAGGGTCGAACCGTTATAACTGAACTGCGGGTCATCGGCGGTTTCATCGTGATCGGTATAGCCCAGCGTGATAAAGCTTTTTGCTGATGGCGTGAACCAGTAAACATCTCCGCTATAGGCCTTGGCGGTCGCGTTACGTTCGCTCAAATTCGCAAACTGCTTGTCGGTGTCTTCGTAAGCGAAGCGAGTAAACCATTGTTTGCCCCAAAGGCGCGACAGGTAAAGCGTATCGAGTTGGTAATCAAGAAAGTCAGAACTGGCGAGTTTGGCATCGGCGTCGTGTCGGCTCATGCCGATTTTGACCACGTCGAAATCGTAGCTTACTTCGCCATTCAACGTGGTGATTGCCAGATCGAACGCGGTGAATTCTTGATAGGCGTAATCGCTGTGCTGCGCACCTGCTTTGACTTCAAGCTTGCGCCATGGGCGCCATTGCAAGCCAAGCTGAGCTTCTGTCACAAGGGCTTGGTCTGAACGTTCGGTATTTTGGTCAAGTTCTCGAATATTTACGTTGCTGTCGTACTGGTAGCCTGCTTGCAGTTTACCCGACCAATCGAAAGCATCGTCTTTGGCTTGTATGGGTGCTGCGGCCGACAATGCGAGCATGAGGCTGCAGCTAGATAGGGTGATCTGTGTCGATTTCATAATAACCTCCGCAGAGAAAAAGCAGCCGACAGAGCGCCGGCTGCGTGGTTTAAGTCGCGCGTTAGCTTAAATGCCCAAGCCGCCGCGAATGCTATCGCGAACTGTTGCATCGACCGTAGATTCCACTGCGGTTTCCACTGCAGTATCGACCGTACTCTCCACCGTTTCGCCGACAGCATCTTGCACTGCAGCTTCAGATGCTGTGCTCACAGCGGTGGATACCACCGTATCGACACTGCCATTCACAGCAGAGTTAACGTCGTTCAGCGCTGCTTCGGCTGAGGCTACTGACTCAGCTGTAGCTGACGTGAGGGCGTTGGTTGCCACTTCAGTGTCAGGTAGCTCGGCTTCGGGCATTTCGGCTTCATTTTCCGCCGGGTCTGCGTCGTTTGAGCTTTCTTCACTGTCGTCAGTCGGTTGCTCAGTTTGGCCTTCAGCTTGCACAGAAGCATCAGCTTCAACGTCTGCTGAAGTATTTGCTTGTGCAGATGTATTAGTTGATTGGCCGTTCTGGTTTTCAATTGCAGCAGACTGCTCCGTTGAGGTTGAAGCCGAAGCCGAAGCTTGGGCGTTCACCGAAGCTGAACCTATATCGGCCATAGCTGCGGTTGAAGTTAGGGCTAATGATAATGCGATAACACTTGGTTTGATGATCGTTTTCATAATGATTTCTCCTGTTTTGTCGCAAAGACATCAAGGTAACGATTCAAACCGAGGCATATTCCTGAAAGGGATGTAAAGCTTGGGTAAACACGGAGAAAGAAAAAAGCCTCACACTTTCGGGCGAGGCTTTTGGCGCGTTTTATTGCGAGATTTTAGATATCAAAGCGATCAGCATTCATCACTTTTGTCCATGCGTTTACGAAGTCTTTCACAAACTTCTCTTGCGAATCGTCTTGCGCGTAGAGTTCGGCGTAGGAACGCAGTACCGAGTTTGAGCCAAAGACTAAATCAACGCGAGAGGCGGTGTACTTGGTCTCACCTGACTTACGTTCGACAATGTCATAGGAGTTCCAGCCCGTTGGCTTCCAGCTGTACTTCATGTCCACTAAGGTCACGAAGAAGTCGTTGGTTAAGCTGCCAACGCGGTCCGTGAAAACACCATGCTTGCTGTCGCCGTAGTTGGTACCAAGTACACGCATACCACCAATCAACACGGTCATTTCGGGTGCGCTCAGGCCTAACAACTGCGCGCGGTCGAGCAAGAGTTCCTCACCGGTGACTTCGTAATGCTTTTTCTGCCAATTACGGAAGCCATCGTGCACTGGCTCTAGCCATTCGAAGCCTTCAACGTCGGTTTGCTCAAGTGTAGCGTCGCCACGACCTGGGGCAAAAGGTACTTCAATGTTGTAACCGGCTTTTTGAGCTGCCTGTTCAACGGCATAGTTACCGCCGAGTACAATCACGTCGGCAATACTTGCGCCGGATTCGGCAGCAATGGGCTCGAGCTTGGCCAAAACCTTCTGCAAGCGCTCCGGTTCGTTGCCCTCCCAGTCTTTTTGCGGCGCTAAGCGAATGCGTGCCCCATTGGCACCACCGCGCATATCTGAGTGACGGAAGGTTCGTGCACTGTCCCATGCTGTTGCTGCCAGCTCGCTAATCGACAAGCCAGTTTCCGCAATTTTCGCTTTCACTGCGTTGACGTCGTAGTCTTTCGAGCCCGCAGGAATAGGGTCTTGCCATAGCAATTTTTCGTCTGGCACATCTGGGCCAATGTAACGGTCCAACGGCCCCATATCGCGGTGAGTGAGCTTGTACCAAGCCCGCGCAAATACTTTCGAGAAGTACTCTGGGTCGTTGTAGAAACGCTCTGAAATCTTGCGATACTCAGGGTCCATTTTCATGGCCATGTCCGCATCGGTCATGATCGGATTACGGCGAATCGACGGATCTTCAGCATCAACCGGTTTGTCTTCTTCCTTGATATCGATAGGTTCCCATTGCCATTTTCCGGCAGGGCTCTTTTTCGATTCCCACTCGTAGTTGAGTAGCAGATAGAAATAACCATTGTCCCACTTGGTCGGTTCGGTGGTCCACGCACCTTCGAGGCCACTGGTGACTGCGTCACGGCCAATGCCACGAGTTTTGTGGTTGTTCCAACCAAGCCCTTGCTCTTCGACATCAGCAGCTTCAGGGTCAGGGCCTAAGTTTTCTTCTTTACCATTACCATGACATTTACCGACGGTGTGACCACCGGCAGTCAGGGCGACGGTTTCTTCGTCGTTCATGGCCATACGCTTGAAGGTCTCGCGCACATCTTCAGCGCTCTTCAACGGATCAGGAATACTGTCACGGCCCTCGGGATTCACGTAAATCAAGCCCATTTGCACCGCTGCTAAAGGGTTCTCCAATGATTTGCCGTCGTCTTTATCGCCGTAACGCTCTTTGGTAAGCCACTCTCGTTCTGAGCCCCAATAAATATCTTTCTCTGGATGCCAGATATCTTCGCGACCGAAGGCAAACCCGTACGCAGGCAAGCCCATTGACTCATAGGCCATAGTGCCGGCGAGGATAATCAAATCCGCCCAGCTGATCTTGTTGCCGTACTTCTTCTTGATTGGCCATAATAGGCGGCGCGCCTTGTCGAGGTTGGCGTTATCTGGCCACGAATTCAGCGGCGCAAAACGCTGGTTACCCGTACCGGCGCCTCCACGACCGTCAGCAACACGGTAGGAGCCGGCTGCGTGCCAGGCCATACGGATCATCAAACCACCATAGTGACCCCAATCGGCTGGCCACCAATCTTGGCTGTCGGTCATCAGTGCTTTGACGTCGTTCTTCAACGCTTCAACATCAAGTTCTTTGAGGGCTTCACTGTACTTAAAATTGGGATCGAGGGGATTGGTCTTGGTGTCGTGCTGATGCAAAATGTCGAGATTGAGGGCATTCGGCCACCAATCCATATTTGATTTGCCCGCGGCGGTATGACCGCCATGCATCACTGGGCACTTGCCACTACTGTTGCTCATCAAAAGCTCCTTTGGCTACTCTACTTAAGGCCGTTCTACTTATGGCTGTTCTACTTCTTAAAGTTGATGATTTAAGCGTAGTCGGTGAAACCAAAAGAGTAAACGCTAATAAAGCGACCGCTTTAATAGGTTTTTTCGATACATATGGCGGCGCCAAGTTGAATTATTGCAGCGGCTGTTGGTGGACAGCCGTGTCGGTGTATTGCTGAAATGACACGGCCTTGCCATCTTCGAACTTCCAAACATGGGCGAAGGGTGCTTTAAAGCTTTTGCCGGTTGCCTTATAGACAGCGCTGTACTCGCCTAAAGCCACGACCGTTGAGCCTTCAGTGATGAACTCGTGCGGAACAGCGGTAAAATCATCCCACTCACCACCGATCTTCATAAATACGTTCTCAAGCACGGCATCTGACCCGACGAAAACACCGCCGTAGGGGCCGCCTTCGGCTTCAGTCCAACGAATGTTGGGTGCAAGCGCACCGAGAACCGAGGGAATGTCGCCTTTGGCAAAGTTGCGATAGACGTTTTGAACCAGATCGAGTGCAGTACTCATGAAAACCTCTTCAGGTAGTGAGTTGAGGTTTAAAGGTAGTTCAGTTCGTGTGATACGACAAACCAATGGTCGATCGGAATTTGCTATGTCGTTTCTGGCTTCATTTCTTGTACTATCTCAATTTCAACGAGCTGTTTAAGATAAGCAGGAGCGGCACCAATAAACTATTTAGAAAACTGGCAAACATAATGAAGCAACTCAAAGAAAACTACCAACGAGCAGCGAGCGCAGCAAAGCACTCGATTTTGCGCCATCCGACACGAACCATGGCCGAAACTTTAAGGACTTGTGCGGAACGTGCGGAAGCTTACGATAGCCCTGATGTTTATGGTTCTGGCGAAGTCATAGAGCAATTCGAGGCGCGTATTGCCAAGTTGTTGGGCAAGCCGGCAGCGGTGTTTCTGCCCAGTGGTACCTTGGCGCAACCGCTGGCGTTGCGGATTCATGCAGAAAAGAGTGGGCGCAAAGGTGTGGCGTTGCATCCGACCTCGCACTTGGTGTTGCATGAACAGGATGGCTATCAGCAGCTCTGGGGATTGCAAGGTCAGCAAGTAGGGCACACTGACAATGTATTAGCGGCCAGCGATCTGAGGGCAATAGACGACCCTTCGCAACTTGCGGCGCTGCTGCTCGAACTGCCCATGCGCGAAATTGGCGGACAACTCCCGAGCTGGGATGACCTGCAAGCGCAGGTGCAATGGGCACGCAAAAACAACATCGCAGTGCATCTTGATGGCGCGCGTTTGTGGCAGTGTGAACACTATTACCAGCGTAACTTTGCGGAAGTCTGTGCGCTCTTCGACAGCGTCTACGTCAGTCTTTACAAAGATCTCGGTGGCATTGCTGGCGCTGTCCTCGCTGGCTCAACAGAATTTGTCGCACAGGCGCGCGTTTGGTCAAGGCGTGCGGGTGGTAATTTAATTTCAATGTACCCCTATGTGCTGGCGGCCGCGCAGGGACTTGAAGAAAATCTTAGCGTGATGCCGAAAGCCGCAGCATTTGCACAAGAGCTAGCGCCGTTGTTTGCAAGTATTCCGGGCGTAAGCGTTAACCCTGAGCAGCCGCAGGCGGCCATGTTTCATTTGCATATTGATGCTGATGAGGCCGCGCTAATTGAAGTAGTGACGCGTTATGCAGAACAAGAGGGCGTTGTAGTTTTGCCGTTACCGCGAGCCCAACACAACGGCCGTTGCGTTTGTGAAATAACCCTCGGCCGCAATGCCTTACAACAATCGGCAAGTTTCTGGCACGAGCATCTACGTGCCTGTTTAACGACTATACTGAAGCAACGCTAACAAAAACGGAACGAAGCTGATGGGCAGACTCAACGCTAAAGTTATCATCATTACGGGTGCTGCCCGCGGTATTGGAGAGGGTGTTGCGCGCGCCTACCATACAGAGGGCGCAACGGTTATTTTGACCGACATTTTAGTGGATGAAATTAATGCACTTGCCAAAGAATTAGGCGAGCGGGCCTTCGCTTACGAACTTGATGTCAGTAAAGAAGGTCAATGGCAGGACTTGATGGGTTGGGTCGAAAGCAAATTCGGGCGCCTCAACGGACTGTTTAACAATGCGGGTATTACTGGCCTCGAAGCGGCTACAGGCCCTCACGATCCCGAAAACGTTTCATTGGAAGATTGGCACCGCGTGCATGCGGTCAACTTAGACGGCACTTTCTTGGGCTGTAAGCATGCGATTCAATTGATGCGTCGCACCCAAAGCGCTGGCAGCATCGTCAACATGTCATCACGCTCTGGACTAGTCGGTATTCCTGGAGCTGCAGCTTATGCCTCTTCAAAAGCGGCAATACGCAATCACACCAAAACCGTAGCGTTGTATTGCGCGCAGGAAGGGCTTCCGATCCGCTGCAACTCCATTCACCCCGCCGCTATTATGACGCCCATCTGGGAGCCCATGCTAGGTGAAGGCGCACAGCGCGAAGAAAACATTAAAAAAATCGTCGCCGACTGCCCCATGCACCGCTTTGGCGAAGTCAGCGAAGTGGCCGCCGTCTGCGTGCTGCTCGCCTCCGACGAAGCCAACTACATGAATGCTTCTGAAATTACAATTGATGGTGGCGTGCTCGCCGGTAGCTTTAATGCCAATGCGGGAGATTAACTGCAAAACTTCCTTTGTAATTTGCCGCTAAAACACGTAGATTACGCGCCTATTTTTTGGTCTGCCTTAGGGCAAGAAGAGAGTGCCTACGTGATTTCTGCTGCAAACGTCACCATGCAATTTGGTGCAAAACCTCTATTTGAAAACATTTCTGTAAAATTTGGCGAAGGGAACCGCTATGGTCTGATTGGCGCCAATGGCTGCGGTAAATCTACGTTTATGCGTATTTTGAGCGGCGAGCAAGAGCCTTCGGCGGGGAATATTTCGATTGAGCCTAATATGCGCGTCGGTAAATTGCGTCAGGACCAGTTTGCCTACGAGCAATACAGTGTGGTCGACACGGTGATCATGGGGCACGAAGAGTTGTGGCAAGTCAAAGCCGAGCGCGACCGCATTTACAGCCTGCCGGAAATGAGTGAGGAAGACGGGATGGCGGTTGCTGATCTAGAAGTCGCTTTTGCCGAAATGGATGGCTACACCGCAGAATCACGCGCCGGTGAACTGCTTTTAGGCGTAGGTATTCCGCTCGAAGCGCACTTCGGCTTGATGAGCGAGCTGGCGCCAGGCCTGAAACTGCGTGTTTTGCTAGCGCAGGTGCTGTTCTCTGAGCCAGACATCATGCTGCTCGACGAACCGACCAACAACTTGGACATCAACACCATTCGCTGGCTCGAAGGTGTGTTGAACGAGCGCCAAGCGACCATGATTATCATCTCGCACGACCGCCATTTCTTGAATAGCGTATGTACGCACATGGCCGACATCGATTACGGCGAGTTGCGCGTTTATCCGGGCAACTATGACCAGTACATGTTCGCGGCCACGCAGGCCCGCGAGCAACTGCTCAACGATAATGCTAAGAAGAAAGAAAAAATTGCTGAATTGCAGCAGTTTGTCAGCCGTTTCTCGGCCAATGCTTCAAAAGCCAAGCAGGCCACCTCACGTGCCAAGCAAATCGAGAAAATTCAACTGGCGGAAGTGAAAGCCTCAAGTCGCGTCAGTCCTTTCATTCGTTTTGAGCAAGAGAAAAAGCTGTATCGCTTAGCCCTCGAAATGGAAGGTGTGCATAAGAGCTTCGACGACCTGCAAGTGCTGAAAAACATCAGCGCCATGATCGAAGTCGGCGAGAAAGTAGCGATTATCGGTGCCAACGGTATCGGTAAAACGACCCTGCTTAAGTGTCTGGTCGACCAATATCAGCCTGACAGCGGCCTCATCAAATGGTCTGAGAACGTTAATATTGGCTATTACGCACAAGACCATGCTGATTGGTTTAAAGAAAAACTGACGGTCTTTGACTGGATGAGTCAGTGGAAGCAACCGCATCACGACGAACAAGCCGTGCGCGGTGTGCTAGGGCGCATGTTGTTCTCGCAAGACGACATCAAGAAGCCCGTCACCATTCTCTCGGGTGGCGAAAAAGGCCGTATGATCTTTGGCAAACTGATCATGCAGCGGCCCAACGTGCTGATCATGGACGAGCCGACCAATCACTTGGATATGGAGTCCATCGAAGCGTTGAATTTAGCCCTCGAGCACTACGACGGCACGCTAATTTTCGTCAGCCACGACCGTGAATTCGTATCGTCGTTGGCGTCGCGCATCATCGAACTGACCGACCAAGGCATGCGCGACTTCGCCGGCACGTACGACGAGTATCTTAAGCAGCAAAGCTAGGTTTTTAATCACGTTTTGTAATATGCTGGTCTGCATGTCCATTCATGAATTCAGATCAGCAAGGTTGATACCATGACGAAACGCGCACTTTTTTTCTCTTCGATGCTGCTAGCTACAGGGTTTGTCAGCCAAACGGCGCTGGCAGCTGAGCCTTCGCACCAGCTAACACTCAGTGAAGCCGACAAGCTCATCACGCTACCGCTGCACTGCGTTGAAACGCCTTACCCCTATAAAACCGGGATTACCCTAGGTAGTGCAGAAGATCTAAAAGAGCCGTCAGAGCACCATCCGATTTTTTATGGTTGCTTTGACTGGCACAGTGCCGCCCATGGCTATTGGTCGCTCGTGACCTTACTGCGCCAATTTCCAGATATGGAGCATGCCGCCGAGGCACGCGCAATTTTAGAGCGTAATATCACTGCCGAGAACGGTAAGCGTGAGGCGGAGTTTTTCAGTAAAGACATCAACAAATCTTTTGAGCGAACTTATGGTTGGGCCTGGCTACTCAAGCTATCGGATGAGTTAAAAGCGTGGGATGACCCGTTGGCTGAGCAACTCGCCGCGAATTTGCAGCCTTTGGTTGATGTGATCGTGCAACGCTACACCGAGTTTTTGCCAAAACTGGTGTACCCGGTGCGCGTGGGTGAGCACACCAACACGGCGTTTGGTTTAAGTTTTGCCTATGACTATGCGGTGAACCATGACTTAACCGAACTGCGGGATTTAATTGCACAGCGCGCCCGAGACTATTATATGGCGGACGAAAACTGCCCGATTGCGTGGGAACCCAGTGGCTACGATTTTATTTCACCGTGCCTTGAAGAAATTGGCTTGATGCAGCGAGTGTTGCCCGCCGACGAGTTTTTGCCATGGCTGCAAGCGTTTATGCCGCAGCTAGCCAACAAAGACTACAGCCTGGAAGTTGGCAAAGTGAGCGACCGTACCGATGGCAAGCTCGTGCACCTCGACGGCTTGAACTTTAGCCGTGCGTGGAATTTATACGCATTGGCCAACGCTTATCCGCAATACGCGCATTTAAGCGCAGTGGCCGATCAGCACATGACCTATTCGTACCCCAACTTACTTGGCGATAGCTACGAAGGTGGCCACTGGCTTGGCAGTTTTGCCATTCAGGCATTGAACCAAGCGCAGGATTAACCTGCGCTTTCCTCAGGGGTCGTTAATCGCCTGCTGATGGGCATGCCATCGACTCACCATATTTAGTGAGATAGGCCGTAAGCTTTTTGATTTTTTCACCGTCTAATTCGTATACATCACAAAAAGCGAAACGCTCAGAGCCGAGCTCGCAGCTAACCTCAAGATCACCGGTCAGCATTGCACGATTGCCGTCCAGTAAAAACTGATGATGGGTGATGGTCGCTTTGCCACCATCCCCGCAATCCATATTATTCAGCCAATCGGCGAAAGCTGCTTTGCCTTTGATAACGTCGTCGCTATTGGCCATACCGAAGCGAACGTCATCGGTAACGGCGTTTAAAATGACTTCGGTATCGAAGGTTGCCCATGCGTTGCTGAAGCGCCGTAACATTGTTTCGATAGTTTGCATGATCATTTTCCTCTTGTTGAATCATAGTGCGTCATGAAATTTCATAACGTATGAGTAAGTCGAACGAGGAAGGCTTAATTCGACGTCAGCAGTTCATTGAGTTGTTCGTGCAAGTAAGTGCGTTCTGAATCTTGTGGCGTCAAGGTCAGTGCACGGCGATAGCTTTGTTCGGCAGCCACGGTATCACCAAGCTGTCGCAGTAGGTCGGCATGAAAGACATGAAAAAATCGATAGTCGGACAAGGTTTGGCTGCAATTGAGCTCCTGAATCAGTTCTATCGCAGCTTGTGGGCCGGATAATTTACTTACGACAACAGCACGATTGAGCGCCACGACCGGGGACGGGTGTCGCTGTAGCAATAAATCATAAAACGCTAGTATTTCTCGCCAATCGGTCTGCGCATAACTTTTGACATCTGCATGTAAACCGGCGATCGCGGCTTGCAGGGTGAAACGACCAATATCAGCACGTGGTAGGATTTCACGAAGCAAGGTATCGGCCTCTTGAATTTGCGCAGGATCCCAAAGTTCGCGGTTTTGTGCTTCTAGAGTTAACAAGCGGCCATCATTACTCAGCCGTGCGTGGTGGCGAGAATGTTGAAACAGGAGTAACGCTAGGAGTCCTTGCGCTTCTGTATGTTGCACATAGCGTACAAGTTGTCGCGCCAAACGCAACGCCTCGTCCATTAATTTGCCATTGATCAGAGCGTCGCCACTCGAACAAAAGTAGCCTTCATTAAAAACCAAATAGATGACCTGTAAGACAGCATCCAGCCGCTCAGTCATCTGTGTTGTTTCAGGGATCTCAAATGGAATTCGTGCTTGTCGGATTTTCTTTTTGGCGCGAACAATACGCTGCGCCAAGGTACTTGTGGGTTGTAAGAACGCTTGTGCAATTTGCTCGGTGGTCATCCCACACACCTCGCGTAAGGTAAGTGCAATGCGAGCAGGTTCGGCAAGGGCGGGGTGGCAACAGGTAAAAATCAACCGTAACTGGTCATCTTCGATGGCTCGCGCATTGGGTGCGGCTGCTTCTTCCGTAAGATCGCCGAGCGTCGGTAATAATTCGCGAAAACGTTGATCCCGGCGAAGTTTGTCGATGGCCTTAAAACGTCCGGTGGAAATCAACCATGCTCGTGGTTGTTCAGGAATGCCATCGTTCCGCCATTGCGTGACGGCAGCCGAAAAAGCCTCTTGCAAGGCTTCTTCGGCCAGCTCAAAGTCACCAAGCAAGCGAATGAGGGTGGCCAGAATGCGCCTAGATTCCTGCTGATAAATCAGTGCAATCTGTTGCTCCGTACCTAGCCCTGGCATTTGTGTTAAACGTCTAGCTGGCGGACGGGACGCACCTCGATACAACCGACTCGCGCCGCTGGAATACCTTTTGCGTAGTCTATTGCTGCATCAAGGTTACTTGCTTCGATCATATAGAAGCCGACAAGTTGCTCTTTGGTTTCCGCGAAAGGACCATCGGTGATGGTCACTTTGTCACCGCGAGGGCGGATCGTGGTTGCTGTTTCCACCGACTGTAAAGCTTCACCCACTAAAAATGAGGCAGCGGCATCCGTGCGCTGCGTATAGGCAAAACATTCAGAATCTTCAGGGCTTTCCGGCAAGTTATGCAACTCAGCTTCATCGGCATACACTAAACATAAATATTTCATATAATGGCTCACTCTTCGGGAAAATCCGGCACGTCAGGTTCAACCAAGTTGGCAAGTTGTGCTAGCGATTCTTGCCAACCGGCATAACAGAACTCTACCGGAATTTCGGCAGGAATACCGGCTTGCTCAATTTTCAGTTCAGTACCGCAAGCGACAGGTCTGAAGGTCACTAGAACATCCATCACCTCGGCCATCGGGCCACTATCAAAACTATCTTTATGACGGATGCGTTGGTTCGGAACAATCTCCACGTACTTTACCGTAAACGAATGACTTGAACCGGTTGTGAAGTTATTGAACGACATGTTGTAGCCGCCACCTTCGCGCACGTCAATTTCATGAATAGTGCCCGTAAAGCCGTACGGAGGCGACCAATATTCCAGTGCGCTCTTGTCTGTAAAGGCGCGATAAACCCGTTCTACAGGGGCTTTCAGAATGCGATGTAGGTGTACAGTGCCCGTTGGTTTGCTCATGGGAATTCTCCTTTAATACGTTGTTCACTATAGTTATCGAACAACAAAAGGTGAATTCGACATTCGGTAACTGCCAATATGCACTTACATCGACTGAACTGAAGCAGTGCGCGTTAATTCGACCAATGAATCAGAATGATCTGCCAATTTAATGAATCAAGTTTTTTGGCTGTAACTGTCTCATTCATCGTTAAATCAATTGTCTTTTCGTTATAAGTTCCCGAGACTTTATAGCGCGAGGTAACGACGGCAATCTCGCCAGCGTTACGCGTCTCGCGTTCAAGCAATTCAAATGTCACATGCTGACTAAACTTGATGTCTGAAGGTAAATGGTGCGAGCGATATTCCGCTAGCGAGCGTTCGACGCCACTGCCTTCAAAAATCAGTACGTCTTTGGCGAGAATGTCGCTGATGACGTCAACTTTTCCGGCGGCCAATGCCGCGCGAAACTGATCGACTGCTTCGCTGGGATCTTGTTGTGCAGTCGCACTCATCGGTATCGCGATGAAGAGCATCAATGCGCCGATGAGACCTCGTCGAGTGTTCATATGGGTTGTTCCTAATTTAGTTGGGAGAAAATGCGCTGCTGAGTGCAGCAGCGATAGCTAAAATTGCAATGGCGAGTACGATTTCCCAAGTCACTGAAGTTTGCAGTCGCTTAGCTTTAGCAGGCGTTTTTAGCTGTGGTACGAACACCAGTTTATGCAGTGCTGCAAGAAGCAAAATCAATATCACTAAACTTAGTTTCGTTAAGAACACGATATCGTAAGAGCTAACAGGGGGGCTAGGTAGCCAATGACCACTGGCACTTCGATACAGGAGCGCGCCCGCCAATAGAAGGACAGGAACTGACCCGCTCATATGTGCGCCAAACTTCATCATAACGCTTTGCGCTTCAGCGATGGGTAAGGATGTCGCCAATTTGCGCAAGGGATAGAGGCTACCAAACCAAAACCAAGCGACCAAAAGGTGCGCGAGTAGCGCTAACTTACCCCACCATGCGGCGGTACTAGCGTGTCCCATGCTCAAGAAACTAATACTCAAGGCGCCTAGTGTCACCAAAAACGTTATGGTTTTTAGGTGTGAGGATTGGATTGCACAATAAATGAGCCAAGCCAAGACCCCCGCCATTTGGAGCTGGGTAAAGAGGCCGACTGGGCCAGCCCACATGAAGCGTATATAGTTGGTGTCGAACAATCCGGAAAGGCCTTCACCAGCAAAATTACCGACATTGATAAAGAAATAAAGCACACTCATTAGCAAGAGTGCTACTCCCAATACCAATCCCTTCTTATCGACTTTGGGGCGAGCAAGATCGGCCAAATAGTTAATATAGGGTGAAGCGATTAGAGTTGCATTCAGGACAAAGATAACAGTTAGGATAACAACACCGACTCCAGTCCAAACTGTCATTTGTTCACCGAAAAGCTAAAGTCACCTGTTAATTTGTGGCCGTCGCTACCCATGGCTGTCCAATAGATCGTATAGCTACCGGTAGGCAAATTAGCTTTGACAGGGACCGAAAATGCTGTTTGAGGAGTCATGCTCATTGCGTGGTCGAGCGGAAACATTGTGCCATCTTCAGCATGTAACTTTACTTTCGCAAGTCGAACTTCACCGGCAAAACGCAGCGAAATGACTTTCGGCGTCTCCGTGATAACTTCTTCAGCGGCTGGCTCGCTTGATATAAGACTAACGTGGGCGCTGGCATGGGCACTGAAAAGTAGGCTTACGCAAACTAAGATCTTCAATACGTTTTTCATCATCACTCCTAATTGGTGAGGCTGGCTATTCGCTATTTAGATTGACTTCTATCGCACAGACTTTTGCAAACTTAACATTTACAGACTAACGTCATTTATAGGTATGATACCTAAGAGGTGTTCAATGATGAATCACGAAATGTTTGCCGGTTTAGGTTTTCTTTGGCTGTTGTTGGTCTCGGCTATTATTGTTATTCCCCTATGGCGCATTTGTCAGCGTATTGGTTACGCGGGACCGCTGGGACTCTTAATACTGATTCCGTTCGTTAATATTGCGCTGATTTATTTCATCGCGTTTGGCCCTTGGAAACAGTCAGAAGACAAGAGTTAAATTGCGGCTGAGTTTTGTTGATAGCGATCAACTAAAGCTGGAATATTTGAGTAGATACTCCAATGAGGCTTCTATACGCTCATCAAACCCTCATCTATGAGATGACTTGAGAGCCGAACATGAAGATAGTGTTGATCAGCCCGTTTGCTAGGCATCGGCTCGGAGCATTGCGTTGTAATCGTGCTTACGGCAACCAGAGTTGCGTGGACTTAGGTTGCTATAGCAAATCAATCTAGCTTAGAAAGATTGGTTCGTTCATTAATTGTACGGGGCGGCCTATAGTGAGCGCAGTTACGCTAACGAGGAGCGCTTAATTATGGACGCTGCGACACTACCGATTATTTCTATGGCACAGCTTGATTCTGCCGAAGGCTTGGCTAAGTTGCGTCATGCCGCCAGTGAAGTCGGCTTTTTTTACTTGGTCGATCATGGTTTAGGAAGCGACGCGCAGCAAGACTACTTGGCGTTGAGCCAACAATTCTTTCAACTCTCGGCCGCAGAGAAGCAGCAGGTTGATATGATTCATTCGCCACATTTTCGTGGGTACAACGCCGTCGGCAATGAAATGACCGCAGGTCGGCTTGATGCGCGCGAACAGTTCGACTGGATGAATGAGGAGCGCGCGCTTGCGCCAGAACAGCTGCGCGCGCCATGGCAAAAGCTTATCGGCCCGAACTTATGGCCTGACGGCATGCCAGCACTTAAACCGGCGCTGTTGACGCTGCAAAGTAAGCTGAGCGACATTACAGTTAACGTGTTACAGAAGCTTGTTGAATCGCTGGGTGTCGACCGCAACGCACTTGATGCCACCATTGGTGAGCAGCCGTACACGCATGCCAAGCTCATCCGCTACCCAGCGCAGCAGTCGACGCAGCAGGGCGTTGGTGCCCACAAAGATCCGGGTTATCTAACTCTGGTGATGCAAGATTCACAAAGTGGGCTCAAGGTGGAGAGAGGTAACGATTGGGTCGATGTCGAACCCATCCCCGGGGCGTTGGTGGTGAATATCGGCGAACTGTTGGAGCTCGCATCGAATGGCTTCTTGAAAGCAACAAATCACAAAGTTGAGAGTCCAACGCAAGGCGTTGAGCGTTATTCGATTGCGTTCTTTATGGCGGCGCAATTGTCAGCGACCGTACCGGTGCTGTCATTACCGCCTGAACTAAAGGCGCGAGCAACAGGACCTTCGATAGATCCGAATAATCCGTTACTCACAGATGTCGGCAACAACGTGTTGAAAGGGCGCTTACGTTCGCACATGCACGTTACTCGCAAACATTATTGCGACGACCCTCTACGGGATTTGCTCGCGAAAAACTTTGCGTACATGCCAACAGCTGATATTTGCGACGAATGTCGCATTTAAAGGGGCGCTACAACGTAAACCGTGCATAAAGGGGGTTATGGTCGGACACCTTACTGGTATCGATCGCTGACGTTTCTTGCAGGGTAAGATCGCGATAGAAAATGAAATCGAGCGGGTGTTGCCGATAGGTTTTGATGAGGTGGGGGTCGGCCATAATCGCTTGCTTGAGGCCGACACTTTGACAAAATTGCAGCAAACTCAAGCGGCGTTGACGGCTCCACACGTTAAAATCACCAGCCACAATAAGTGGCCCCTTGTGTTCTAATAAATCTTCTTTAATGAGCTCTATTTCTTGGGAAAATTGGTTGGTACGAACAAAGTTGATCGCGTGGACATTGACGACTAAAAGTGAACCACCCTCTGCTAAAGCATGATAAGAAAGCATATAACTTTTGTGGGTAGCGAACAGACCTTCGCGCTTTCGGCTGAGTCGTGCTTGCGCCTCCCTAAAGGCAAACTGGCTCGCCGTGAGCACGCCATAAATAGAGCGACGTGTTTGTATATTCGGCGCAACAGCATAAGACCAATGGGGCAATAGCCAATTGTCTTTTGCACTCAGCTTCGCTTCTTGAAGTAATAAAAATAAACAAGGAAAGTCAGTTAAAACGCGTTCCAGAGTATGCTGAAACTCTGGTGTCTCGGTAAGCTTCTGAGTATTCCAGCACAACACACCAAACGCTTCACCATGGACAATAGGTTGTTCGTGTATGAACTGCTTAGGGCTCACTATTTTGGGTTTAAGCACACTTCCGCCTTGTTAATAATTCGCACGCTTTCTACGCCACTTATACCACTACCTCAGACACGAGTTGAGTGTGTCAGGTTCAATTCACAAGTTATGGCAGGCCACAATGTGTGATCTAATCTCAAAAATTGTACGTTCTGCTAAGCTGAATAAGTAGTCAGCATAGCCCAACACATTCTGGAGTGGCGTCGACATGAAAAAATTTACAGGTTTATTCTTGGCATTATGCATCGGTGGCATCGCCAATCAGTCAGCATTAGCGCAGGAAAAAGAAACCGCGTTGGTGCCGTTACCGTCGTTGGACGACTTCACGAAGGGCGAGAACGGCTGGGCCTTCGGACTAGGTGGCGGCATTGAATACGAGTCTGCCTACGAAGGTTCAGATGAGTTCGGTTTTGAAGTTGACCCTGCCGGTGCCGTGCAGTGGCGCAGCGGTGACAATATTTTCTACTTTGCCGGTGAAGCGTTGGGCTGGCGCGGTCTGCGTGCTGAAAATTGGCTATTTGAGGCTACGGTTGCCTTTGAAGAGGGTCGCGAAGAAGGTGACTCCGATGACGGTTACTTGGATGGCCTTGGCGATACCGAAGAAGGCACAGAGATCGTGTTGCAGGCACGCCGCGCCTTCGATGCCGATTGGCGCTACTGGTTAGATGGCCGTGTCATCACCGGTGATAACGGCAATATAGGTATTTTCGGCGTCGGCCGCCGCTTTGGCGAACAAAACGATGGCACCGGTTCTGAGCTGGCACTTGTTGCGGTCTATCATGACAGTGAACGCGCCAACCGAGATTTTGGCATCACCGCATCACAGGCAGCTGCATCGGGACTCGATGAAACCTATCTGGATAGTGGCCTGCGCTCATTTGGCCTGCACTACAACTATCGTCAGTATCTCAATGAGAACTGGTTGATTTACGTCGAAGGACTCTATGAGCGCTACAGTAGCGACGTTGAAGAAAGCCCAATCGTACGTAACAACTATGAAGCGGAGTTAGGCGTCGGCTTTATTTACATTTTCTAGATGCTTCGCTAAAGCGGCCACACGACCAGAAGCAGCGGCATAGAAACGGCGACGACGAGCACTTGAACAGGTAGACCCAGCTTCCAGTAGTCGCCGAATCGGAAGCCGCCGGGGCCCAAGATGAGCGTATTATTCTGATGCCCAATCGGTGTTAAAAACGCACAAGAAGCGCCAATGGCAACGGCCATCAGAAATGAATCGGGGTTGACGTCGAGTACGGATGAAATGCTGATGGCGATGGGGCACATGACCGCTGCGGTGGCGGCATTATTCATTAAGTCGGACAGGAACATCGTCACCAACAAAATAGCCAGCAAGCCAATGATGGCGTTGCCTTGCGCAACGCTGTCGACCAAGAAAGTGGCGATGAGCGCCGCGGTTCCCGTTGATTCCATTGCCCCGGCAACTGGAATTAAGGCTCCCAAAAGAACAATGACCGGCCAGTCGACTGCTTCGTAGACTTTGCGTAGCGATACCGTGCCCAATGCCATCGAGGCAAGTACACCTAGAGAGAATGACACAGCGGCTGGCAGCCACCCGAGTGCGGCGATGGCGATGGCGCAGAGCATGATTGAACTGGCTTGCCAAATCTTGGCGTTGCTTGGAATGCGGAGCTCGCGTTGCGCTAATGGCACGCAGCCGTTGTCGGCGGCAAACTCCGCAATAGCTTCAGGTGGACCTTGCATCAACAGCAAATCACCCGATTGAAAATTGATTGCGCGGAGCCGCTTCATCGAACGCTTACCCTCGCGCGAAAATGCGAGCAAATTAATGCCATATCGCGTGCGCAAAAGGATGTCTTTGGCGGAGTGTCCGACGAGTCGGGAGCTAGGTTGAACGACTAACTCAAATAGAGCGATCTCGCTTTTTTTGCTTTCTTCGCTGTCGCCGTCTTCTTTTTCGGATTTGGTGTGCTCGTTGGCGTCAGTCTCTTCTTCGTCATCTTCGACCGACTCTTCAAGCTTAAGACCCAGAATGGATAAGACATCCTTGAGCGCGTCGGCTTCCGCTTCG
This sequence comes from Pseudidiomarina homiensis, assembly GCF_003987225.1. Lineage (GTDB taxonomy): Bacteria > Pseudomonadota > Gammaproteobacteria > Enterobacterales > Alteromonadaceae > Pseudidiomarina > Pseudidiomarina homiensis. Next base: position 1,670,102 of record NZ_PIPX01000001.1, on the reverse strand, counting down.
AGCATCAATATGTCGCCAGCATGAACGCGACGCCCAGGATTTGCAGCAATGATCTCGACTTCGTGTTGCACAATGCCGATTATTTGTGCATCGATATCTTTCAGTTCAGCCTCGATTTCATGTAACGCGAGGCCGTCAGCTTTGCTGTCGTCTTCGACCCGAACTTCGGTGATGTAAGCACCTGACTCAAAGCCTTCGAGTCCCGATTGTTTGCGTGCAGGCACGAATCGCCAGCCAATAACGGCGATAAAAATCACGCCTGCAGCCGCCACGGCAAGGCCAATCGGAGTGAAATCAAACATACCGAAACTACCTAAGCCTGCTTCTTCGCGAAAGCCGGACACAATGATGTTAGGTGGAGTTCCTACCAGCGTGGTCATGCCTCCTAGAATGGTGCCGAAGGCGAGCGGCATCAGCACTTGCCCCGCAGTCAGTTCGAGCCGTTGCGAAACATGCACGGCAACAGGCATTAACAACGCCATAGCGCCGACGTTATTCATAAAGCCCGAGAGCAGGGCACCTAAACCGATCAGGGCGCTAATGCTCGCGGTCGCGCCCGCATTAGCTGGCAAAGCGACGCGTGTTAGTGCATCAACCGCGCCTGAATTTTGTAGGCCTTGACTCAATATGAGCACACAGGCCACCGTGATGACGGCTGGATGACCAAAGCCGTTGAACGCTGCCGTACCATCGACGAGCCCAGCAATAACACAAGCTAAAAGCGCCGCCAAAGCAACCATGTCGTGCCGCCAACGACCGAGCAAAAACATCACCACGGTTGCCAGCAGAATGCCGATAATAAGCCACTGATCTAACGTCATAAGTCTATGACTACCTCGGGTTCATAAGGAAATGGCGCACCCGACAGGAGTCGAACCTGTGACCTCTGCCTCCGGAGGGCAGTCACGGGTTCGGTGGTAAATCGTTAAAGCTAGGCGTAGCAAGGGATTAAACGGTGTTTTGACTTTCTGTGTTGCGTCGAAATCGACACTTTTGAGACCGTTTAATGACAAAATTGGTCACAGGATACCGACTCTGAAATTTCAATTTTTGACCTTTGCCTCGCGACAAAAAAATTCTGAACCTTCCGAAAAACCTGAGTTTTTAGGTGGAAAAAATTCCACCTTTTTGGCTTGGTTTTAGGCCAGAAGGAACAGGAAATATTTAGTCGGGTGACAATTTATCTAAATCCTCGATAGGCTTTGGGGTTTGAAATTTAATAAAAATTAGCACCATTAGTACTGACATAATTGAAAACATAAACCAACCTGTAGTTTGAAATGATTAACAGGTTGGTACCATGAGTGCGGATATATCATCAAAATTAAACCGGCTGCTGAGCTCCCAACCATTGGGCGTCGTGCTCTGTTCATCTTGGCTTGTTGAAAATGGCTACAGCCTCGACTTGCAGCAACGCTATAAAAAAAGCCAGTGGTTTGAGAGCATCGGGGCGGGTGCATTAATACGCTATGGCGACAAAAGTGAAACGCTTATTTCTTTATCTGGCCGAGAAAGCAAATCACGACTGGGTGCAATATCTTGATTTAAGCCGTGTAAACCTAGGCTCGGGTAAGCGTGCGATAGTAGCCAACGGTGTTTACATCCCGAAATACCAAATCACTGTACCAAAGGAACTGGAGTCAATGGAATGAACGAAGCTTATAAAAGACAGGTAAAGCTGCTACTCGATGTGTTGCCGGAAATTGCGAAAGAGGTTTACTGATGAAATCAAACGGGGCTTGTTATTCGCGCTGATTAGTAGCAATCGACCAACACATGAAATGCTTGCCCTCAACTTACTTGACCAAAGGGCAGCTTTTGAGAACCGGTTTGAAGGCATGAGTAATGTTGTATTTAATTATACTGATTTTGAAGCAACACGAAACAAGCTGATAAAGACGATACGTCGGAGTTTGAACGAGGCGGATAAGCAATTTCTGCTTAGTTTTAACGGCTTAGAACCGGACTGGTCTGTTTATGATTATCATCAATTTCCATCGGTAAAATGGAAGTTGATGAATTTGGCGAAGTTTAAAAGAGAGAGCCCAGAGGTTTATCAACTACAGATGGAAAAGCTTGCCGCCTTGTTAGTGAGTTGAGCATTCTATTTATGACTGCGCTGATTTTTCGGGGGGATTACAGTAGCGGTTATTTTAGTTATGATGCGCTTGGCAACATCATCAGTAAGACCGTAGGGAACGAAAATATCAATTATCACTACAATAGCTCCAATCGATTGGCTAGTGTGTCGGGTGCAGTTTCGCGAACCTTTAGCTATGACAGCCGTGGCAGTGTGACTTCAAATGGAACGCGTAGTTTTAACTATAATCGGGCTAACCGTTTAATCAGCTCTGATGGTATCACCTATCAATATGATGGTCATGGTCGACGCGTGTCGAAAACCTCGGGTGGAATTAAGACCTACAGCCTGTATAACCAACAGGGGACGTTACTGGCGACCTACAGGAATGGCAATTACATTGAGTATTACCATTTAGGCTCGCAACTGGTAGCGCGCTATAACGATGCGCCACAGCAGTCGGATGGTCTCGGCTACACAGGTCATTTGGAAGACGATGACCTTGAGCTGACGTATATGCAGGCACGATACTATGATCCAGTTATCGGTCGTTTTTACAGTAACGATCCTATTGGATTCCGCGATGGGCATAGCTTTAACCGCTATACCTACGCGAACAATAATCCTTATAAGTACATTGATCTGCTCCTTATTTGACATTCGTTTAAATGACGTTAAACTAAAATTTATTAACTTGCAAAAAAGCAGGGTGCTCGTGCACATTCGAATTCTGTTAGTAATGGCAGTGTTATTAGTGTCGATGTCGTTTTCGCAAACGGCAGATGCTCACGCATGCCATGATGACGGGCAAATGCAGCACAGCATGGTGCAGAAAGCGGACGCAAGTGATTGTGAGCATGAAGAGCAAAAGCACAATTCGTGCTGTGCTGACATGACCATTCGACATTGCTCCGGTGGCTCAGTTTTGTTTGTCGGACAGTCTCCCTCGTTTAATGCCGCTGCAGTTGATTTCTCTACTAAAGTCGACGCACCCGTTGACACCTTCATTCGTGCTAAACACGCGTCTAATTTATTCCGCCCCCCAATAATTATCGCTTAATAAGTTACTAAAAATTTAGCACACGCTCGGCGTGTTCCTTTAAAACTTATTTGTCGGTGAATAATTATGTCTATCAAACGCAATATCGCTGTTTTAGCGATGCTGTTTTCCGTGCCTGTGTCTGCAACTGGTTCAGAGGAGCGGAAGCTAACCGTTCTAAAAGATCCGAACTGCGGTTGTTGTGAACAGTGGTTACGAGCTTTACCGGATAGCTTTAGTGTGTCTGTACAACATCCGGACAACCTGACTCAACGAAAACGTGATGCCGGTATTAGTGCGGAGGCTCAATCCTGTCACACCGCTATTTCCGATAATGGCTATGTCTTTGAGGGGCACGTTCCTCCTACATTGGTTTCTCATTATTTAGCTGGGAAGAAGTCAGCCAATGGCATTGGCCTAACCGTCCCTGGCATGCCTGTCGGTTCTGTTGGCATGGAGATGGGAACTCGGTTTCAGCCTTATACAGTCTATGAAATCAAAAAAGATGGCTCAGTGACACCTTATCAGCAGATAGCAAGTTTAGAGCAGCAGCAAGCACTTTCAAATGGAGGGCTTTAGATATGGGTTTTGGCGGCTTGAGTATGGTTCAGCTAGGAATTTTACTAGTTATTGTCATCCTTCTTTTTGGTAGCAAAAAGCTACGAACCCTGGGCTCCGATCTTGGTAGTGCGATTAAAGGGTTTAAATCATCGGTTTCTGATGAGCCGTCTGGTAAGGAACAGGACGTTCAACGTTATCAAAATTTAACCTCAAAAGAGGCGCGTCATAATGAGCAATGAGTTTAACAAAGGGCGTCGAAAGTTTATTAAATCTGCATTCACTATGGCGTCTGCTTTAGCAATCGCCAAAGTAGCGCCAACTTGGGCTGCTCCTCAGGGACGCAGTTTTAAAGATCAGATCCTGACAAACGATGAGATTGATCTCACCATTGCAAAGTCCCCACTGCTCGTGGGAAATAAAGTAGGAACACCAATAACCATCAATGGCCAAATGCCGGGCCCTTTGATTCGTTTAAAAGAAGGGCAGCGAGCAAAGCTAAATGTGACTAACCGGTTGTCGGAAGACACGTCAATTCACTGGCACGGAATTATATTGCCGGAGAATATGGATGGCGTGCCTGGCGTATCTTTCGAAGGGATAAAGCCAGGACGAACGTTCAAATACCGCTACGATGTCGAGCAAAACGGAACTTATTGGTATCACAGCCATTCCGGTTTGCAGGAGCAATTGGGACACCTGGGGCCGTTAGTGATTGAACCGAAAGACGGAGACATTGGTGCAGATCGAGAACATACCATTATTCTCAGCGACTGGACATTCGAAGATCCGGATACCGTGTTTCGTAACTTGAAAGTTGCGGAGGGGTACTATAACTATCAAAAACGTACGATATTTGAGACCTTCGAGGACGTGCGCCAGCATGGGTTAGAGAAAACCTGGAAGCAAAGAGAAATGTGGGGACAAATGCGGATGAGTCCTCGCGATATCGCTGATGTGACAGGGAGTACATACACCTACCTGATGAATGGTCGCGATTCAGCAATGAACTGGTCAGCATTATTTAAACCAGGTGAGAAAGTGCGACTTCGTATTATCAACGGCTCTGCGATGAGCTATTTCGATGTACGTATTCCTGGTCTAGAGATGACTGTAGTGGCGGCAGATGGTCAACCGGTGAAGCCTGTGTCTATTGATGAGTTTCGTATCGGAGTGGCTGAAACCTATGATGTCATTGTTCAGCCAAAGCATAACAAGGCTTATACGATTTTTGCGGAGAGCTTTGACCGTAGTGGCTATGTCAGAGGCACATTAACACCAGAAATTGGCCTTGAAGCAGAAGTTCCTGAGTTACGCGCGGTGCCTGAACGTGGTATGGCCGCGATGGGAATGGGGGCCATGGCGATGTCAGGAAATAAGGAAGAGAAAGGTATGATGAATATGAGCGGCACAGACGGTCATATGAATCATGAAATGATGCATAAAAAAGAGCTTCCTGTGGAAAACATTAAAATTGAGCACAGTGAAGGTGGTCACGGAGCTGCTGCCGCCATGATAGCTATGAATCCGACCAGTCGTCTCCATGAACCGGGCATAGGTTTGGATAATGTTGACCATAGAGTCTTAGTGTATAGCGATCTTATTGGCGCCCAAGAATGGCCAGATAAGCGGGAACCAGAGCGCCAGATTGAACTGCATTTGACCGGTAATATGGAACGGTATATGTGGTCGTTTGACGGGAAGAACTACACCGAAGTTGACGGCCCTGTGCAGTTCCGTCACGGCGAGCGCTTAAGGTTGGTGATGGTTAATGACACCATGATGGATCATCCAATCCACTTACACGGTATGTGGATGGAACTTGAAAATGGACAGTATCCTCGTCCTCGTAAGCACACCATTAGTTTAAAACCAAGCGAGAAAGTATCACTACTGATATCCGCTGATGCACCGGGAAGCTGGGCATTTCATTGTCATCTGCTTTATCACATGAAAGCGGGCATGTTTCGTGTGGTAAATGTGGCATAAGGAGGAAGGCTATGTACGCTAAATCATTGTTGTTCACTACAGCACTTCTACCCGCAGTGGCAATGGCGGGACATGCAGAGGAAGGCTGGCCAGAGCCCGTTAAAGAATATTACACCGGGCAGGTATTATTTGACCGGCTGGAATTAACGCGAACAGACGAGGAAGAGAACGTTGCCGTTTGGGACATGATGGCTTGGTACGGTGGTGATTATCATCGGTTTGTCTTCAAAAGTGAGGGGGAAAATATTCAAGATGACGGAGAGCCCACTGACTTGGAAAGTGCTGAGTTGTTATACGGCTACCTGATGTCTCCGTTTTGGTCGTTTCAGGCCGGTGTCGGTACGCGAGGCTCCTTATCGTCCGATGCCTCTATGGAAAATTATGCCGTTGTTAGCTTCATGGGGCTGGCTCCGTATTGGTTTGAAATGGACAACTCGTTGATGGTGAACGAAGAAGGCGATGTCCAGTTTGTCAGCGAAACTGAATATGAGTGGCAGTTAACGCAAACATCGTACTTACAGCCTCGCATTGAGTTTACAGCCAACCTGACAGATTCAGACAAATATGAACGGCAAAGTGGCTTGAGCAACTTGCGTGTGGGGTTGCGTTATCGTCACGAAATCAGTCGTGAGTTTGCACCCTACATTGGTGTTTATTGGAACGGCGCGTTAGGCAACACGGCAGATGAAATGAAACGAATGGGTGAGGACACCACAGAAACAGGCGTGGTCCTTGGGGCCAGGGTTTGGTTTTAATTGATAATAAACAAAGAGGAAACAACATGAAAAACATACTTAAGTTAGCCTTCGGTACCACGTTATTTTTTAGTGCATGGGCCAGCGCTCACGTCGGCCTAACATCCAGTAGCCCGGAGGACGGTGCGACTTTGTCCGAGTCACCAACGGAAATTACGATGAATTTTTCCGGTGATGTTCGTCTGGCTAAAATTATGCTGCACTCAGATGACGGTAAAATGCATCCGCTGGACTTTTCGATGAGCATGACTCCCAAAGCAGCGTACGAAATTGCTGTTAAAAACAATTTGGCGTCAGGTGGTTATACGGTTTATTGGACGGCAATGGGTGGGGACAGTCATAAAATATCGGGTGATTTTAGCTTTGAGGTGAAATGATGACCCTTTGGAGTGTGGCCAGCGTTTTAACGTTGGCCTTTATATTCTGGCTTAACGCGGTGATGACCGCCTCGCCTTATATCGTTTATTTGTCCGGTTTAAAAAAGCAGTCTGAACGAAAGAATAGCCTTGTTGCGTTGCTTCTATTACTGGCAAGCCTTCTGTATTTTTTTCTGAAAGTCGGTAGTTTTGCTGCTGAAGGCTTTGCCGGCATGATTGACACGACCTACATGCAGTTTATATGGACCGGCCCTGTTGGGTTGTTCATCCAACTTCAGGTAACCGTTGCTGTTGTCTGGATTTTTTACTCTGTTGTTAAGGTAACAAGCATACAGTGGATGCTATATGTTGCGGCGGTTGGACTCATGGGATGGAGTTTTTTAAGTATCGGCCACGGTAGTGATGCCGTCTGGTGGAGCAAGTTAGCGCTTTTAATACACCTGCTAATTGCTTGGGTTTGGTTCGGCAGTCTTAACTCATTACGTAAGCTAGCAACCTCTGTATCGCCTGATAAGTCGAAAGCGATTATGGAGCGTTTTGGAATGCACATGTCTGCAGCGGTTCCGATACTCCTGATTGCGGGGGTGGTTATGTATCGAAGTGCAACCGGACAGTGGATACCAGAGCTGCCATTAACATCATACGACACGGTATTACTGACGAAGCTTGTGTTTGTGGCGTTGATTCTTCTTGTTGCCGCACGGCATAAATTAAAGCTGGTACCCCAGTTGAATAATGAGTCGGCTGCGAAGCGACTGAAGCAATCGATAACGGTAGAAATGGTATTGGCTGTCACTATTTTTATCCTGGCCTCTGCGCTAAGCAGCGCGTTTTCCCCCGGTTAATGTAAGGAATAAGAAGAATGAAATTACTTGTGAGTGTTTTTATGGTTTCGGTAATGTTTATTTCAGCGCCCAGTAGCGCCGAAAAACTATCTGAGCCGACCGCTGTGCTTGATGCATTTTGAACTGCTTTAACTGAAGGTGACACGGAGGTCGTTAAAGACGTGCTTTCCGATGATGTGCTTATCTTTGAAGGTGGTGGTGTTGAACGATCCTTGGCCGAGTACAGTGCTCATCACCTTAAGTCAGATATTAAGTTTAGCCAGGCGGTTCCTTCACAGTTGCTTGAAAGGACAGTACAAGAAGCCGATGGCCTTGCTGTGATCACTTCTCGGTATAGCGTTTCCGGGGAGTATAACGGGCGTGAGGTTGATTTAACGATGAATGAAACCGTAACCTTATCAAATACGACTGAGTCTGGCTGGAAAATTATCCGGATCCATTGGTCCAACTGAGTTCAATCACAGGAGCTGATTATGGCAGAACACGATCATGAACACGGACATCAGGATTATCAGAAAAGCAGCCTGAGTCTTTGGGGGGCGGTGTCGCTGGGGACTGGTGTGATGATTGGCGCTGGTATTTTTGCACTGACCGGACAAGTTGCTCAGCTGGCAAGAGAGTGGTTTGTCCTGGCGTTTGTGTGCGGCGGTATCATTGCCGGCTTTAGCGCTTACTCTTACGTTAAGTTGGCGAAAGCCTATCCGTCAGCGGGCGGTATTGCGATGTTCCTCAGTAAAGCTTATGGAAAAGGAAGTGTGACGGCGATATTCGCACTCTTGATGTACTTTTCTATGGTCATTAATGAAAGTTTAGTCGCTCGGACATTTGCGTCTTATACCAGCCAGTTAATTTCTTTTGAAGCGCAGTGGCTTATTCCGTTGTTGGCAGTGGGTTTGCTGGTCTTTGCGTTTTTTATCAATATTTTGAGTAATCAGTTTATTCAAACGTTCTCGTTTTTTATGGCCTTTGTTAAGACTTTAGGGTTGGTCATTTTAGCGGCTGGTGGTTTGTGGGCCTCAGGCATTCAGTTTGAATCGATATCGGCTATTCCAGAAGAAGCTACGGGTGGCGGTATTTTAGCGGGGATTGCTTTAAGCATACTTGCGTACAAAGGGTTTACAACAATAACCAATAGTGGCGGTGAAATTGTTGAGCCTAAGAGAAATGTCGGGCGTGCCATTATTATTTCGCTGATTATCTGCGCGTTAATATACGTTCTGGTCACTCTGGCGGTTGGCTCAAGCCTGTCCATAGATGAGATTGTGAAAGCGAAAGACTATGCGCTTGCTGAGGCAGCGAGACCCGTCTACGGTGAAACTGGACTCTGGATTACGGTTGGGTTTGCGATTGTCGCCACAGTGTCCGGTGTGATTGCCAGCGCGTTCGCCGTTTCAAGAATGTTAGCTATGTTGACCAATATGAAGCTTGTGCCACACAGTCATTTCGGTATGCCAGGTTCCATTCAGAAGCACACGCTGGTTTACACCATTGTTATGGCTATGATCTTAGCGGCATTCTTCGATTTGAGTCGAATTGCGTCACTGGGCGCTATTTTTTATATCGTGATGGACATTGCGATCCACTGGGGCGTATTACGGCATCTAAGGCAAAAGGTGAATGCCAATATTTACATACTTGTCAGCGCAATCACGCTAGACGTCATCGTTTTAGTCGCTTTTATATGGGTGAAATGGACGAGCGATCCGCTGGTGATTTGGGCGTCTCTTATCGGTATGGCATTGATTGCCGCTGGTGAGATTTTGTTTTTACGTAAAAAGCGTTAAGAAAAAGAGCGCTATGCGCTCTTTTTCTAGTTCATTGTAAAAAACATCCAGACAGCCATAGCGACCATCATGAGGTTTTCAGTGAGCGAAATGAAGCCTAACGGCACATTACTGGAGCCACCGACACAGGCACATTTTAGCTCGCGTTTGTCGACATAAACGGCTTTAAACACCGATATAGAGCCTACGATGCCGATGAATAATGCGACGGGTATGGATATGACATGGGCGAATTCGGCTGCCATTAACAGACCCGCCAAGCCTTCGGCATAGGGATAAATACGGCCATAAGGCACCCATTTTTTGGCGAGAAGATCGTAATTGAGAAACATGGTAGAGAATTTCTCTACGTCCTGGAGTTTGAGCAAGGCCAGAACCACCATAGAGAAACTGATGAACCACTCGATGGTTTGTACGGTAAATACGCGACCAAAAGACAACCACGACGTGGCTACAGAGAGGAGTGCCGTCATAATAAATAATGCAATAACGGGCCGGTAACTGGTTGCGTCAGGGTCAGGAAGAGGCTTTCCAAGAAAGGCTCGAACCTCCTCGTACCCACCGATACGTTTATCACCAATAAACACTTGTGGAGTGGTATCGACGTCGTGCTTTTTCTTGAATTTGTCGGTTTCTTCTCGGCTTTCCAACAGGTTGTCGTCCACATCGTAACCGTTGGCTTTAAGTAAGTGCCTGGTTTTTAAACCAAAAGGGCATTGGTGGTCAGGTGTCGACATTCTGTAAAGCGTGGCTTTTTGAGTTGATTGACTCATAGTGACGTCTCCTTACTTAAAAATGGTACATCTATATACGCATTATAGTCGCTGGAGGATTAGCATCTCTAATTGTGAGATTAAAAATTCATAAAAATTGAAAATATATTTTAAATTTTGAAAAACTGGACAACTTTTTTTGATGGCTTTTTAACCGTTTATAAGAGCTGATTTTAAAAGAGTTAGGATATTTAAGGGGGGTAAAAGTTGAATATACAAGCTCTACAAGCGCTGCTATTAAAGAGCTTTGTATACAACTTTAGTTTTTTTGGGTATACGGATTTAATGGTTGATGGGGCACCTTCACCCCATCAATCTGATACCACCCTCAGATGGTTGATAGATCGACTCCGTAGTTGAGTTCCTCTGCGAAGTCCGGCAGTCCGTAACCGATGGTTTTCTTGTAGAAAGGAGAGACCTTCGCAGTCGGTGCCTTCTTCTTGTGCTTCGTGGTGTAGAGCATTCGTGCCCGCATCACCTCGAAGGAGTAACCGCGCCCTTCACGGTTCTTGTCCTTGGCCAGTCGGTTGATGGACTCCGTGTAAGCGTTGGTGACGGGCATGTCCGTCTCGAAGTAGGTCATGGTCTCTTCGCGCCAGTTTCCCACTGCCCTGACCAGATCGCTCCAGACTTCCTTTTGGCCCTTCGGGATGGTGGCTATCCACTCGTCCAGGGCGGCTTCTGCCTGGAGCCGTGTGGTGGCGTCCCAGATGCCGTAGAAGCGCTCCTTGTGCTCGTAGGCGGCCAGCAGTTGCGGGAACGCGCCTGTCCAGGTCTCCATGATGAGGCGCTCCCGGTCTGAGACTTCGTGAGCGCGTTTCAGCAGGATTTTCCGGTCTCCCTTGAGAGTCCGGCTCTGGGACGGTTTCAGCTCCTTTCTGAGGCCCTTGCGCACTCTCTCTAGGGCATCGTTGGCCATGCGCACCACATGGAACTTATCGACCACGATACGGGCCTGGGGCAGCACAGCCTTGACCGCTGCCCGGTAGGGGTTCCACATGTCCATGCTGACGATCTCGACCTTCTGCCGGTCTTTCAGCTTCATCAGGTAGTTGGTCACCACGTCCTGGCGGCGGGTGGCCAGCAGGTCGAGCAGGGTTCGCTCCTCAATGTTGGTCAGAATGAAGCGGTAGCGCTTGTTCAGGTATAGCTCGTCAATGCCCAGGATGCGGGGCGTCTCGAAGCGGTGCCAGCGCCCCAGGAACTCGGCGCGGGCGTTGAAGATGTCGCGCACCGTCTTCTCGTCCAGGCCGGTCTGTGCCGCCACAAAGGTGTAGGGGTGGTTGAAGGATTCCTTCTCCACGTACTCATGCAGCCGCAGTGTCATACGGAATCCGTCCACCATCTCCGGTAGCTGGGGCCTGAATGTTGTCTTGCAGGCCCGGCAGGTGTATCGGCGGCGGACCACCCAGAGAGTGACCCGCTTGCCGTGGATGGGCAGATCACGATAGGGAACGTCACGCTTGCCGAACCGTACGAACTCACCCTGCACGCCGCATTCCTCGCAGGCGATGGGATCGGGAACGTCCACCTGGAAGTGCATTTCGTCGTCGGTTGATTTGCAGCCCAGTACTTGGTATTGCGGCAGGTGAAGGATGTTGTCGGGAAGTTCGGTCATGGTGTTGTATAGGCGTAGGTGTCAGTCAGATCCATCCGGCTCGGCATTGGTGTTTGCTTTTTTACCCAACAAGCTGCTGGAAACGAAAAGTAAGGCACCGAGGACAATTGCAATATCAGCCAGGTTGAAGGCCGGCCAATGCCAGTCTCGCCAATAGAAATCAAAGGAATCGACAACATAGCCGCGAAAGACCCGGTCAATCAGGTTGCCCATGGCGCCACCGAGGATAAGACTGTAAGCGATGGCTTCTCCTTTATGACGATTTTCAAGGATCAGCTTGATCAGAAAAATCGAGACCACTACCGCGATTCCGATAAAAAAGTAGCGCTGCCAGCCTCCACCATTCGCAAAAAGACTGAATGCGGCACCGGTGTTCCATAGGTGCACCCAGTTAAAGAACGGGGTCACCGAAACAGACTCGCCATAGGCCATTGATTGCTGCACCAGCCACTTTACAGCCTGATCAGACGCTGCCAGCAGGCCCGATATGGACAATAGGGCATACGGCGAGAGCTTTTTGCCAATAATGAGCATTATTTAACCCTTCAACGCCAAAATGCGTCTGGCACCGTTAAGTACAATGCTCCCCGCGATGGTGCCGATAATCAGATCCGGATAATTGGAACCGGTCCACGCGACCAGGGCGCCGGCGGTGATGACCCCCAGGTTGATCACCACGTCGTTGGCCGAGAATATCCAGCTTGCCTTCATGTGCGCCCCGCCTTCCCGATGTTTGGATATGAGCAGCAGACAACTGGTATTGGCAATCAATGCGACGAATGCGATAGCCATCATCACCAGCGATTCAGGCGCACTACCGAATACAAAGCGTCTCACCACCTCTACGAGCACGCCCACAGCCAAGATCAGTTGCAGTACACCAGCAAGATGCGCGGCACGTACCTGCATTTTCACGCTATGCCCAACCGCATAAAGGGCAAGCCCGTACACCGCCGCATCGGCAAAATTGTCCAGGGATTCTCCAATCAGGCCGGTGGACCGGGCGATCAGACCGGCAGTCATTTCCACCACGAACAGAAGTGCATTGATGCCGAGCAACCAGCGCAGGGTTCCGGATTCTTGCTTAGCAGAAGCTGCCGAAAACTCGGCGGCCTTGATGGTCTCCGGATTTGCAGCAACGCTTTCCTGAAGCGCGGCGCCTAGCCCCAAGGTCTTCAGTTTCGAGGTGACGGGCTCGACCTCGCCGTCATGCACGACCTTCAGCCGGCGGTTCGACAAGTCGAAGGACAGCGCCCGAATCTCCTCAAAGCCGTTCAGGGCTAGGCGAATCATTCGTTCTTCTGATGGACAGTCCATCTTCGGCACGGCATAAACACTGACCCATCTCCCTGGCGCCTCGGAGGAGGCCTGTATATCGGTATCCGCTGCGGACGTTGCATCACCGCCACAGGCGCCACCAAAGGATTTGCTCATGATACGACTCCACTTGAACAATGTTGTGGTACCATTTTAAACTATAAAGCTACTATAAGGTCAATAGAGTAAAGAATCCGTTGGGGAGGAGGCTGATGCGCATTGGTCAGTTGGCGCAGTTGGTAGGGGTCGAAACACAGACGATCCGCTTCTATGAACAGCAGGGCTTGTTGCCGCCGCCTGATCGGCAGGACAACGGTTACCGTGTCTATACCGAGAGACACGTTGAGGGGCTGGCCTTCATCCGTCGCTGCAGAATCCTGGGCCTGTCACTGGCTGAGATTCACGAACTACAGAGCTATCAGGACGACCCTCATCAGCCTTGTACCGCCGTCAACGCCTTGCTCGATGATCACATCTCTCATGTGCGGTCGCAGATAACCGCTCTGCAAGCGCTTGAGAAACAACTCGTTTCACTGAGAGCGAGTTGCAACGATGACCGGGAAGTTGAGGCGTGTGGGGTTCTTGCTGGAATTAGCGAAGGAAACATGCACCAGCAGTAGGTGAAGCATCAACCAGATAATCCGATGAGATGCCGGTCTGTCTCACTCTCATGCAAAGGTAAGATCAACCATTTAATCCGCTTACCCCAAATTATGAAGTAAAGTTACATAATGAGGGGGTTAGTGATATAGCTTTAACACTCGATTCAAAGCGTCAACTGACTCCATCCATTATGGAGCTTACCTTTGTGAGTTCAGAGCCCGTTAATTATGAAGCCGGGCAGTTTATGCAGTTTCGTATTCCACACTTAAACGAAATATTGTCACGACATTACTCTGTTGCTACGCGGCCTCACCCGACTCGATTTGTGTTTAACATAAGGCAGCTGCCATCGCCAAGCGAAGGGGTACCGCCGGGGGTGGGATCAAATTACTTATGTAATTTAGAAGCTGGCGCTCGTGTCGATGCCGTTGGGCCATTTGGAGACTTCCAACTGGCAAAGCAAAACTCTCATACACAAGTCTTCATCGGGGGCGGCGCGGGTATTGCACCGTTGAGAGCGTTAATACAAAGTGAATTAGCAGCAGGCTCTCCTCGTCGCTGTATCTTTTTTTACGGCGCACGATATGAAAAAGAGCTCTGTTATAGGGATGAGTTCGAAAGAGATGAGCGGTTAAATTATATACCGGTACTTTCAGAGGTTGCTAAATCAGATGAGTGGGCCGGGCACACTGGCTTTGTGCACGAAACCGCAATGAAATGGTTGGCAGATGAAAACAAAAACACATTGGACGTTTACGTGTGTGGTCCTCCACCAATGCTGAAAGCAACGTTAAAGTCTCTTGCTGACTTTGGCGTTCCGCGAGAACAAGTAAGGTTCGATGACTTTGGTATTTAGAGCTTGAAAGCGCCTGAGTTAGCAATAAATCTGGGTGGTGATGTAGAAGTCGTATCACCATCTGGGTTGACTACCTCGTTATGGGTACTTCCTTTAATTGATTGATCTTTATCAGCCAAAAGAGATACAATGCAAGCATGTTTTTATAGTGAAGCTTCGCATGTATCGTTTAATCATTGTCCTACTGCTATTAGTAGTAACAACAATGTCATTTTCACAAACTATCAGTACGGAAAAGGCATGTATGCACGATTCTACTGAGCAAGTTTGCGATCTTGCGGGTTGCGAAGTGTCACATTCTCTTACCGATAACTGTTGCTCTGATTCAATGATGCGACATTGTTACAGCCCGTCGATTACTGTCGTTTATTCTGAGCAATCCACCGTTCCGCCTATTGAGAAGCTGGTTTTTAACGCTTCCTCATTCTTAGATACGAATATTAAAGAAAAGCACTCTCTCTCGCTATTTCGGCCCCCAATCTACTCTTAAAAAGTACTAAATTTCTCGCTCCTGGCGCGTTTATCGTCCAGGTAAAAGCACAGCTATAAGCTTTGGTTCGGTCATTGTCGTTACGACGTCGTTCGTCGTCCTCGTTACGGTCCGACTCATAACTTGGTCTGTGTTTAATTTAAAAATTCACAGTTTTTGAGAGTAACAATATGAAACTTTTAAGAAGAATGGCTTATTTAAGTGTTCTGACTGTAGTGGTGCCAAATGTCGTTAATGCACAAGAGCCGCTTTTGAATTTGCAAGAAGCAGTGAGTATCGCTGTACAAGAAGATCCTTGGTTAACGGCAAGTAAGCAAACCCAAGAAGCATTCGCGAGTGAAGCAATAGCCTCTTCCAGTTTGCCTGACCCTCAAATATCGCTCACGGCTGCCAGTTTCCCGGTTGACAGTTTTAGTTCAAGACAGGAAGGAATGACCCAGTTAGTCGTCGGTGTTTCACAAGCATTTCCCAGAGGAGACACTTTATCGTTGTCTCGTAAGCAGAAAAACCAATTAGCTCAAAAACAACCGTTTTTGAGAGCGGATCGTATTGCAAAGGTCAAAACAACGGTCACGAAGTTGTGGTTAGATGTTTTTTTCTCTCAGCAAAGTATTCGCTTGATTGAATCGGATAGAGCGCTTTTTGAACAGTTAGTGTCGACGGCTAAGGCGAGTTATACCAGTACCGAGGGAAAAGCACGGCAGCAAGATGTTATTAGAGCCCAACTTGAGCTTACACGCCTGGATGATAGGTTGACGTCACTGCGACAAAAAGAGGAGCAACTTCAAAGCGAATTGTCGGAATGGATAGGTGTTATAGCGAAATCAACGTTACCGGATGACCTTCCGAGTCTTACGCTGAAGAAGACATTGCTATCACCTTCGACAATACCGAATCAAGCCTTGTACGAATTGATAAAAGAACACCCGGTTTTGCAAGCGACCGATCAAGACATTTTGGCGTCGGAGACGTCTGTCGAGCTCGCTCAGCAAGGTTATAAACCGCAATGGTCAGCCAATCTGAAATATGGCCATAGAAACGACGATCCAAGCGGCAATGACCGTGCCGACTTGCTGTCAGTCGGGGTTACGTTCGATGTCCCTTTATTTACTGATAACAAACAGGATAAGCAGGTACGCTCAGCAAAGTTTAAAACGGAAGCAAAAAAAACTGAGAAGTTATTGGTTGCCAGACAGTTAATAGCCAATTTACGCAGTACGTTTTTACAACTGAACCGTTTGAATGAACGTGCTGCCCTATATCACGAAGAGCTACTTCCACAAATGTCCGCCCAGTCTGAAGCCGCATTGACTGCCTACAACAATGATGATGGCGACTTTGCCGAGGCGGTACGGTCACAGATTGCGGAAGTCAACGCAAAAATTGATGCATTAGCAATCGCCATCAACCGCCAAAAATTGATTGCCGAAGCAAACTACTTATTACTTTCAGGAGTGTAAAATGAAAACAGTCCCCAAATCTCTTATAAGTTTAGCTGTAGGCTTTGCAGTTGGCGCTGGCGCTATTGGCTATGTAATGCAATCGACTGAAGTGTCTGATCGTTCATCGGGCAATGCAGAAAAAGAGCCGTTATATTGGGTGGCTCCGATGGACCCCAATTATCGTCGAGACAAACCAGGAAAGTCTCCAATGGGGATGGACCTTATTCCTTACTATGGTGATGATGCAGAAGAGAGTTCACCTGGTACGGTGAGAATTGATCCCGACGTTATTAATAACCTTGGGGTTACAACTGCAACGGTCACCGTTTCGAGACTCAACCTGGATATCGAAACGGTCGGTTATGTTCAGTTTGATGAGAACCGAGTGCTGACAGTAAGTCCCCGTGTTGAAGGCTGGATTGAGAAGCTTTTCGTAAAAGCGGCTGGTAACTCGGTTAAAGCCGGCGAGCCTTTATACAGTATTTACTCTCCTGAAATGGTTAATGCGCAAGAGGAGCTTGTATTGGCCTCGCAAAGAGGTAATCAGGTGCTAATTGATGCCGCTGAAGAACGCTTAAGAGCTCTGCAAGTCTCTGAATCTGAGATTAAGAAGTTAAAAGAAACTCGTAAAATTCAGAAAACAATCACGGTAAAAGCAAAGCAGTCCGGGGTATTGGATAGACTGACTGTGCGTGAAGGTGCGTTTGTAACGCCGAGTATGAATTTAATGACCATTGCTCAACTGGATAAAATTTGGGTTATTGCAGAAGTCTTTGAGCGGCAATTGAACCAGGTTGAGGTAGGCAATGACGTTCAAATGAACCTTGAGTATGCTCCAGGTAAAGAGTGGCAAGGAAAGGTTGATTATGTCTATCCGTCACTTAACCCTAAAACTCGGACGGGACAAGTTCGAATTCACTTCGACAACCCAGATGGTTCTTTAAAACCGGGCATGTTTGCGAATCTTAACATTAAGGCTGGTTTAGGCGACAAAAACTTAATCATCCCTAAAGAAGCGCTTATCCGAATGGGTGGTTCGAACCGAGTTGTACTGGCACTGGGTGATGGGAAATTTAAAACAGTTAATGTTGACGTTGGGCGGTTAGGGAGCTCGCGAGTTGAAATTTTATCGGGTCTTATGGCAGGTGATGACATCGTTACTTCAGCTCAGTTTTTGATTGATTCTGAGTCCAGTAAATCCTCTGACTTTAAGCGCATGCAACATGACACTGATGCTGATAACGAGAGCCATGGCAGTATGTCAAGTGACGCAGCAGCTCAAGCTGTCTGGGTTGAAGCAACCGTTAAAAATGTTATGCCTCAGCACTCGATGGTTACGCTGGAGCACGGTGAGATTTCTGAATGGGACTGGCCTGCAATGACGATGGACTTCGATGTTGCTTCGGATGTTGAACTTTCTCAGCTTAGCACGGGGTTATCCTTGCATGCGGAAATAACGCAAGTCGGGAAGCAACAGTACCAGCTCACATCGATTCATATTCCTGAGCAAAAACAAGTGACAGAGCAGGAGCATAACCATGATTAAGTCAGTCATTCGATGGTCAGTGAGTAACCGTTTTTTCGTTCTTCTGGCGACATTAATCCTCGTGGGTGTTGGTGCTTTTGCGGTTAAGAATACGCCCGTAGACGCACTGCCGGACTTGTCGGATGTCCAGGTGATCATTAAAACCAGCTATCCGGGTCAAGCGCCGCAGGTGGTAGAAGATCAAGTAACCTATCCATTAACAACCGCTATGCTGTCTGTCCCCGGCGCTAAAACCGT
This sequence comes from Pseudidiomarina homiensis, assembly GCF_003987225.1. Lineage (GTDB taxonomy): Bacteria > Pseudomonadota > Gammaproteobacteria > Enterobacterales > Alteromonadaceae > Pseudidiomarina > Pseudidiomarina homiensis. The sequence continues at coordinate 1,651,793 of NZ_PIPX01000001.1, read as the reverse complement.
CCGTGGATATTCGTTTTTCGGCGACTCCTATGTGTATGTCATTTTTGACGAAGATACAGACGCTTACTGGGCGCGTTCGCGAGTACTGGAATATTTGTCTCAGGTTGCTCCGACACTGCCTTCTAATGCAAGACCGCAATTAGGCCCTGATGCAACAGGGGTTGGTTGGGTGTATTTGTATGCCTTGGTTGATCGTACGGGTAACCACAATTTGAGTGAGTTACGCAGTATGCAGGATTGGTTTTTAAAGTATGAACTGCAAACGGTCGAGGGGGTTTCGGAAGTTGCCGCCCTCGGCGGGATGGTAAAGCAGTACCAGGTGAAAGTGGATCCGGAGAAGCTGCGCGCATTCGATATTCCTCTTGCTCACATACAAAATGCTATCCAGCGAGGTAATCAGGAAGTGGGGGCGTCGGTGGTTGAAATGGCGGAAGCTGAGTATATGGTCCGGGCCTCAGGCTATATTGATGGTGTGTCAGACTTAGAGAGTATCCCGCTTGGCGTTGATGAAAATGGCACGCCATTATTGCTTAAAGACGTTGCTGATGTGGGTGTGGGCCCCCAAATGAGACGCGGTATCGCCGAACTCAACGGTGAGGGAGAAGCCGTGGGTGGTATTGTGGTAATGCGTTTCGGAGAAAATGCCCAAAAAACGATTGATGGCGTTAAACAAAAGTTGGAAGAATTAAAGTCTGGGCTACCAGAAGGTGTCGATATAGTCACTGTCTATGATCGTTCGGGGCTTATCTCGGATGCCGTGGAAAGTCTCTGGAAAAGTTTAATAGAAGAACTCGCTATTGTCGCGTTTATCTGTGTGATATTTCTCTTCCATGTCCGCTCCTCGCTGGTTGCCGTTATCAGCTTGCCTTTGGGTATTTTAACCGCGTTTATTGTCATGTATTGGCAAGGAATTAACGCGAATATTATGTCACTTGGAGGAATCGCAATCGCTATTGGCGCTATGCTCGATGGTGCCATCGTCATGATTGAAAATATGCATAAGCATATGGAAAAAACGCCACTGACAGCAGAGAACCGCTGGCGGGTGGTTGCCGCCTCTGCTTCAGAGGTGGGCCCTGCTCTTTTCTTTAGCTTGCTCATTATTACCGTCAGCTTTATGCCGGTATTTACCTTAGAAGCCCAGGAAGGGCGGATGTTTTCTCCGCTTGCTTTCACGAAAACTTACGCAATGGCAGCCAGTGCAGCCTTAGCGATTACCGTTATCCCCGTGTTGATGGGATATTTTATCAGAGGAAAGGTAACACCTGAGGGGAAAAACCCGCTTAATCGGTTATTGATCGCCGGGTATAAACCGCTTTTAAAAGGCATTTTGAAATACCCCAAGACAGCAGTTGTCGGAGCGCTTGTTATCTTGGCCGTTGGTGTCTGGCCGATTGACAAAATTGGTAGTGAATTTATTCCAGATTTGGATGAGGGCGATTTGATGTATATGCCCACTACCTATCCCGGATTATCAATTGGTAAAGCAAGGGAGCTGTTGCAGCAAACCGACAAGCTCATAAAAACGGTACCGGAAGTGAAGACGGTTTTTGGCAAAATTGGTCGAGCGGATACCGCCACTGATCCGGCACCCCTAACGATGATTGAAACCTTTATTCAACTGAAACCGAAAGATCAGTGGAGAGACGGTATGACCACTGAGAAGTTGAAAAAAGAACTGGATGCGCTTGTAAAGTTTCCGGGGCTGACCAATGCGTGGGTTTACCCCATTAAAACTCGCATTGATATGCTATCGACAGGTATCAAAACGCCGGTAGGTATAAAAGTTGCCGGAGCCGATCTTAATGAAATTCAGACGATAGGGCAGCAGCTTGAAGCAATACTTGATGATGTCGATGGTACGGCTTCTGTTTATTCAGAGCGAGTGGCAGGTGGACGCTATGTCAAAGTTGACATAGAAAGAGAGCAGGCTGCACGTTATGGCTTGAACATTGAGGATGTGCAGCAGGTCGTTGCCACGGCTATTGGTGGAATGAATGTTTCAGAGACCATTGAAGGGCTTGAACGTTACCCAATAAACTTGCGCTACCCTCAAGATTACCGTGATTCGCCGGAAGAATTAAAGAAGCTACCTTTAGTTACGCCAAACGGGCAGCGTATTAGTTTGGCGGATGTGGCTGATGTCTACGTTGAACTTGGACCGCCGGCAATTAAAAGCGAAAACGCAAGACTTAATGGCTGGACTTTTGTCGACATTGAGGGAGTTGATGTCGGCACTTATGTTGAAAAAGCAATGAAGGTTGTAGAACAAGAACTCGAGTTGCCAGCAGGGTATTCAGTTACCTGGTCCGGGCAGTACGAATATATGGAAAGGGCAAAGGAAAAACTGACTTACGTGATTCCGTTAACGCTCGCGATTATTATCGTTCTTTTATATATGAACTTTCGAAACGCTACAGAAATAGCCATTATATTGGGAACTTTGCCTCTCGCATTGGTGGGGGCAATCTGGCTAATGTATCTTTTAGATTATAATTTCTCAGTTGCTGTAGCGGTTGGTTTTATAGCTCTAGCAGGTGTCACTGTAGAAATAGGAATACTAATGCTGACTTACCTAAACCAGTCCTATAATGAATATGAAAAAAGTCAGTTAGAGCATGGTAAAGCATTAACGAAAGACGGTCTCTCTCTTGCCGTAATGGAAGGGGCTGGACTTCGTGTTCGCCCCGTCATGATGACGGCCGTTTCTACAATTGCTGGTTTATTGCCTATAATGTTCAGTACAGGGACTGGGGCTGAGGTGGTTAGTAGAATAGCCGCCCCGATGGTTGGAGGAATGATCAGCGCTGTTATCTTAACCTTGCTCGTATTACCTGCTGTTTACTATTTGTGGCGAAAGAAAGACGTTAAGGCTTGATGATACCTTACTCTGTAAATATCACCTGCGCACCTTTGATCTCGATCAATGATGTGCAGGTGGTAGTATGCTAATTTATAGCATGGCAATAGGAGCGCACATATGTTTCAAGCAAAATTTTTAGTTGTGCTTATGTTAGGAATAGTGATACAGCTATCCGTCCCAGCCGCTCCTGCTTATAACAATGCTTCCAATGTACAGCACGAAAAAAGTGTTAGCCATATGGATGTTAGCAACGAAAGCAAAGATAACTTTCATTGCGATGAAAGTGAGCAATCTATCATTGACGACTGTTATTGCTGCGTAGCTGATAAATGCTCTATGGATGAAGAGTGTAACTCTGCGAACTCACCTCTAGTATTTATTCAATTCGACACCTCGATAAACTCTCCTAGCAACTTGCCACATCCCTTGTCTTATAAAGCTGATGTGAAGCAAATACTCTTCGATATTTACTACCCTCCGAAATAGCACTACTAAATTACAACTCTAGATTTTCTCGAAATTTAAGTAACTAGACTAAACACAGTCCATAAGCTATATGTTTTAGGGCTTTTAGGGGGGTATATGAACCTATCTAAAATTACCGCTATTTTTGATCAACTTCGACAAGACTCAGTGGAAGAGGCTCTCATCGGCCGTGGCGTTAGCGGCTTTACGCTGTTTCCTGTGCGAGGACGGGGTTACTACTTCGATAGCTATAACGATGATCACTTAGTTGATCACGTACAGCTTGAAGTTTATGTGAACAGTGATGATGCGCGTGATGTTGCCCTCTTGGTAGTTGAAGCGGCCCATACTGGGGTATCTAACGAGGGATTAGTTTCTATCTCGCCAATCGATGAATTGTTCTGGGTTCACGATAAACGAGCAGCCACTAATAAAGAGCTTTCGTTACAAAGTTAACACCGAGCAAATGTTGCCTGAAACGTATTGGTAGTTTTAATTAACAGGACAGTATTGATGTCAAATAACGATCATAGAGCAGGAGTGCGGGGAATTAACTTAGTAAACCGCACTTTAAAGCTAAACGCAGAGAGTGTGAAAGAAGTTCGCAAAGCTATCAAAGAAATTGACTTGTTGGTTGGTCTCGATAGCGTTGCCTATGACTCTGAGCATAACTTGTTATTGGTAGCTTATGATGCCTCTAAAGTGGATCTCAATGTTATAGAGGAAAAGCTCAGGAAGTTTGGTGTTGAAATAAATAGTGGGTGGTGGACTCATCTGAAAGAAGAGTACTACAAGTTTATTGACCAAAATATTAAAGATAATTCGGAACATACACCGTGGAGTTGTCACAGAAGTCCGCCAGTTAACAAAAGCAAACGAAAGTAACGATTAATTATAGGTAAGGAGTAAAAAATGCAAATAGAAACAATCAAAGATGTGCTGAGTTGGACCGTTGATTTCCACAAAAACCTGAAGGAGTGTGTTACTCACTGCTCTAAACAAAACCAAGATGAACGAGCTCGGATGATTCTAAGCTACGTGTCGGGTCATGAAGCTAGCTTAGAGCGAATGGTTGAAGGTTTTTTGAATACAGCCAACCTAAATGCATTAGACACTTGGTGTTATGACTATATTGGGAAACATCCCATCGTTGAGCATGGGCACTGCGATTCGCCTTTTAAAGAGTTAGATACCGATCACATTATGGAGAAGGTTGTAAACCATCATGAGCAAGTCATAGAACTGTATGAACACCTATATTCCCGTGTTGATATAGATAGCGCAAAAGAGCTGCTAGAAACGGTAAAGAACGTTGAAGAAAATGAAATTAAACGAATGGTGCAAACTGCGAATCGATTTTCGGATATGTAGTGAGTGACGGTTTTATCGTTGGTACTTTGCGGGAAATAGCTGTTGCTTGGCTCGTTTCCCGTCAATAAGGAGCACTGGTATGGGTGTAAAAACTGAGGACGTTCGTAGTCGTTCCATTGAGGAACTCATTATCGAGGGAGCCGGTTGCGCGAGTTGTGTTGGCAAAATCGAAAATGCATTAAAGTCTGTATCCGGCGTGGAAAATGCAGAGATGAACTTTGCCCAGCGAACGGTCAGTGTGACTGGAACAGCAAATCCGAGCGCTTTAGTGAAAGCAGTAGAGAGGGCGGGGTATAGCGCTAAAGTAGCCACGTCCGAAAGTGACGGTGATGCGTTGGCAGAAAAAGAGCAAGCCGACTGGGCTTACTACAAGCGGCTGATGCGGGAGATGACCGTTGCGCTGTCGTTAGGTGTACCTCTCATGATTTATAGCCTTTTTGTTGGTGAAATGACGGTGACCACTGCCACAGAGCGTGTGACATGGTTAGTCGTAGGTATTCTAACGTTAGGTGTACTTTACTTTTCGGGCAAACACTTCTTCGTCGGTGCCTGGCAATCTTTGAAAAATCATTCCGCTAATATGGATACGCTGATCGCACTTGGTACTGGTACCGCCTGGTTGTATTCCATGGTGGTTGTATTGGTTCCGCACCTGGTTCCGGAAATGGCGCGTCACGTATACTTTGAAGCGACCGCAATGATTATCGGTTTGATCAATTTGGGGCTGGCACTTGAACTGAAAGCTCGTGGGCGCACGTCCGAAGCCATAAAACGTCTCATTGGTTTGCAGGCGAAAACCGCAAGGGTGATTCGTGACGATAAACAATTGGATATCGCTATCGAAGACGTACTCGAGGAGGACGTAGTACGTGTTCGTCCCGGAGAAAAAATCCCTGTTGATGGAAAAGTTATAGAGGGAAGTACCACCGTTGATGAATCTATGCTAACGGGTGAACCCATGCCCGTGGAAAAATCAGTTGGTGATGACGTTGTGGCGGGCACGATAAATAAAAGTGGTTCCTTTTTGTTTCAAGCGACAAGAGTCGGAAAAGATACAGCACTTGCTCAAATTATTAACATGGTGAAACGGGCGCAAAACTCTAAGCCCCCAATCGGTCGTCTTGCCGATATTATTTCAGCTTACTTTGTGCCAGTCGTTATGATTATCGCTGTTATCAGTGCTCTAGCTTGGCTTAACTTTGGGCCTGAGCCGGCACTGGCCTTTGCTGTGGTATCAGCGACCACTGTCTTGATTATTGCTTGCCCTTGCGCATTAGGCCTGGCGACGCCTATGTCGGTAATGGTGGGTGTAGGAAAAGCCGCAGAGGCAGGTGTGCTGATTCGCAATGGCGAAGCATTGCAAACAGCGTCGAAAGTATCGGCTATGATCCTGGATAAAACGGGCACCATTACACTTGGTTCTCCTAAAGTCACCGACGTATTAGTAGCGAGTGAGTACGATGAGCAAACCGTACTGCAACTTGCAGCGACACTTGAGTCTGGCTCTGAACATCCGCTAGCACAGGCGATAGTTGAGTCAGCCAGGGAAAGAGGGATTAAGACAAGTAAGGTCTCGAACTTCAACGCCATCGCTGGTCATGGCGTGGAGGCAGAAGTTGACGGGAAGTCCCTCCTTTTCGGTAATGAAAAGCTGTTGCGTGAACGTCAAGTTGAGCTCGGTAACTTTGTTGAAAAAGCCCAAGGCTTAGCTGCTGAAGCTAAGACGCCTATGTACTTTGCCGTTGATAATGAGTTAGCTGCAATTATTGCAGTTGCCGACCCGATAAAAGACGACTCCGTAGCCGCCATTAAACGTTTGCAAGATAACGGTGTGCGAGTAGTGATGCTTACTGGTGATAATCGCGCGACAGCAGAAGCAGTTGCTGAAAAAGTAGGAATTAAAGAATTTTTCGCTGAAGTTCTGCCGGAAGAAAAATCAAAAAAGGTTCAGGAGCTGCAGATGGAGGGCGAAATCGTTGGCATGACGGGAGATGGTATTAATGATGCGCCAGCACTAGCTATTGCCAATGTAGGCTTCGCGATTGGCACGGGAACGGACGTCGCTATTGAAAGTGCTGATATTACATTGATGCGCGGGTCGTTGCACGGGCTTGCCGATGCGGTCGCGGTGAGCAAGGCCACACTGAGCAACATTAAACAAAACTTATTTGGTGCTTTTATTTACAACGTAGCAGGTATTCCTTTTGCCGCAGGCGTTCTGTATCCATTTTTTGGAATGCTGTTGAGTCCGGTTATTGCAGGTGCAGCAATGGCTTTTTCTTCTCTTACGGTAGTGAGTAACGCTAACCGGTTACGTTTTTTCAAAGCCAAGAAACATTAACGCACCTTCTAACACTGACGCATTCAGGAGAATAAACATGTTATTCATTAATATTGCTGGTATCACTTTGATCGCGCTGATCGTCTGGTGGTTTTGGCTTTACAAGCCCCAGCAGCTGAAGCTGGGAGAAGGTGATTTGGTGATTGCCGTCGAAAACGGTATTTACTCGCCTTCGAGAATAAAAATACCTGAAGGTAAACCGGTTGAACTTAAGTTCCTGCGGAAGGATCAATCGCCTTGTTCTGAAACTTTGCTCATTCCCAAGCTAGAAATAAGTGAAACGTTGCCTTCTAACAAATTAAAGCAAATTCAAATACCAGCGCTGGAACCCGGAGAGTACGACTTTCATTGCCAGATGCAAATGTATCGGGGAAAGCTAGTTGTCGGTTAAATGGCTTAAGGAAGAAAATCGCGACAGGCTAGGTAAATGGCGCACCCGACAGGAGTCGAACCTGTGACCTCTGCCTCCGGAGGGCAGTCGTGGGTTCGGTGGTAAATCGTTAAAGTTAGGCGTGGCAAGGGCTTAAGCGGTGCTGTGACTTTTTGTTTGGCGTCGAAATCGATACTTTAAAGACCAATTAATGACAAATTTGGTCACAGAATACCGACGTGGAAATTTCAATTTTTGACCTTTGCCTCGCGACAAAAGATTCTGAACATCCGAAAAATCCTGAGTTTTTAGGTGGAAAAAATTCCACTTTTTAACCGGACTTTAGGTGTGTAGATTAGCCTATAATTTAATAATGCCAACAAACGAGATCGCTTTATTCCAAATATCGGAACTAACGCCGTTCGTTCAAAAAGCGATTAATTAGGTCTTGATGTTCGGCTAAACGCTCAATAATGTCAGCAAAGCTATCAGGGGCACTGAAGAACATTCCACCGCTTACGGACTGGTCGTAATCTTTTTTGATATCTTCGAGCAGCCGCCCCGTTGGAATTAACACCAACTCACCAGAAAGAATGGCTTCAAAGGAAACGCCTCGAGTAGCCCACCTTGCCGACTTCATCGCTACCACGTCCTGCAGTGCTTCCATGTTTTGGTACGAACCTTCATAGAGATTTTGCAGAATACAGTCTACATCGTACCAATGTCTGGACAACCGCACCGTATCAAGCGGGTTTTCTTGCGTGCAGAATTGATGAAGTGCGGTTAGCTTTTCCCAAATAATGTAATCCGGGTGGTAAGCCTCTACTGTAGCTATCGGTAACGTATGGGACCCTGCAACCGCATCTATTTCTGAGAGGTAAGTCGTTACCGGTTTAGAAACCGTCGGCCGGCCCCGATTACGGCCGCCAAATTCGAGCAGTATATGCTCTAACTGATAAGAATCATCTTGGAATGCCACATGTGGGAAGTGAACGTCGATTTTCTCACCACCAGAGTCTTCTTCAATTTCAGCGCTGAGTCCCTCAATGCCATAATCTGAAAGTCTGCTATTCAATCTTTGAACAAACTCGTTGGTCCAGCCTTCTAAACGCTCTCTCTGCTCACGTCTAAATTTACGTTGCTGACTCGGATTCCGTGTTGTCTGCGTCCAAGCAGCAGCTTCATCATCTGATTCTGCTAAGTCAGCCCAATGAATCGATAAATCAATATCCTCAGAGAATCGCTCAATGGTGCTATAGCACTTGCTCAGGGCTGTTCCACCTTTGAAGGCCACATCATGGCTATCTAATAAATCCTCTTCGTATAGCAACCGCAAAATTTCGGTTACCCAAATATCTTTCTCTAAAAAATTAGCGGCCAAACCTCTTGCGGAGTTCTGTGCTGCATAGTCGAGGATTAATTTTAGTTCCGCTCGTTTCGCTTCAGTTCTATAGTAATCAAATATGTCCATCACACTGTCGCACTCTCAACTTGCGCTAGCTTTTGGCGCCATTGCGAATTCAGCGTAGAATGCTTGAGGTTGCTGAGAACACGCTCCTTCTCACTTCCCGTCAACGATAACCGCTTAAATACCTTGCGGAATTGCTCGGGCTTGAAGTGTTCTGGCTCCATCACCGAAAGGCCTCGAAGAATCATACCTTCAGGTTGGTTCAGCCACTTAAGCTTACTCGATGCGACGTGCTTCACTTCAACAGTTGAATTCCCCACTTTAAATTCACGCGATGGGCCGTTCGTCCAATAAATGGTTCGGGCAGGAGCCTGAGTTTGCAGTCCAATGCGATATGCCGCTTCAAAGCCATTCGAAACAAGTTTGTACCCGTAATTTCTCGCCCAAGCTTTTGCGACCTCTTCTGGGCTGGGCATTACCTTCGCCCCCGGTAAGTTTTCTATTGACTTAGGACGAACGTAAAAGCCTTTTGACACACGCACAATCTCGCCTGACTTCGCCAATCGGCTAAAAGCCTTCTGGACAGCACTTTCCGTGCCTAGCTCATAAAATCCCTCTATGGAAAAAGGAACACCTTTTCTCATGCGAGCAATCCGAGACTCAATTTGTGCGGTGATAGACATTGAGATAATCCTGACTATGAAATGCTGTGTTGATTAAATATACACCTTTAATTGCCCAATGTACATGGTCATTGATGTCAGGATTGTTTGATCCACCTAACCAATTATTTGGGTAAGGGTAAGACGGTGGCTGTAAATACTTCTAAAGACTCGAGATGCGTACTTTTACCTATGTCGAGTCTATCGACGCAACAGGATTGTTTGTCGATTATTTCGTGTTTTATCGACATGAAAGGCCGTTGGATGAAGTAAAAATATTTGGGTCATATTCTGCATTTTTTCGCTATTATTCAACTTTCCCCCTAAAATTGCTTCGATTCTTAGGGGGATTACAGCGATCCCGAACTGGGAAAAGTTGAAACTCGGTTTATTTAGATAAAATATCAACTAAAGTTATGGTAAGGCCTGATTTTTCCCGACTCTTTTAAGGTCACAAGACACTCTACGAGTGGGCTGTATTATTTGATGGGATAGTTACACTGGAACGTTAATACTTGATGTCTTGAGAGGGAAAATGTAATCCTCAACTTAATTAGAAACTATCAAAGATAATCCACCTTACTGTGAATGAGTGTCCTGAAACGAATGGACTCTTCACACAAATTCACGATTTAAATTAGAAAGTGTGGGACGACATGGCAAAATATGAAGTAAAGCAAACAGCGATCAGTCAAATTCTTGCTGACGTTCGTAGCGATAAAATAGCAATTCCGGAACTACAACGACCATTTGTTTGGAAAACATCTCAGGTCAGGGACTTAATTGACTCACTTTACAACGGTTATCCGGTTGGTTATCTGATAACGTGGCAATCTGTTGGCGCCAAATTAAAGGGGGGAGCTGTCGCAGCACATCAACAAATACTAATCGATGGCCAACAACGAGTAACAGCGTTGAGGGCCGCAATTGCGGGACAAACGGTGATTGGTAACCGTTATGAAAAAAAGCGGATCGCTATTTCGTTTAATCCTGTAACGGAAGAGTTTGCGACGAGAACGCCAGCGATTACCAATAGCTCCCAATGGATTCACGATATTAGTGAGTTTTTTTCCGGTTCCAGTCAGCTGAGCTTTCTGAGAAATTATTTCGCTAAAAATCCAGATGTTGATCAAGACCAAGTTGAACAAGCCTCGGCGAGACTCGCCGCTGTTGAGCATGCGCAAGTAGGTGTCATTTCATTGGCAGACGATTTGGATGTAGAAACGGTTGCAGAGATCTTCGTTCGGATCAATGCCAAAGGTGTTCCGCTATCAAGTGCTGATTTTGTAATGAGTAAGATTGCCACGTACGGCAATGAAGGGCGCAATCTTCGGAAGCTAATTGATTATTTCTGTCACCTGACGGTCTCTGGGCACGCATTTGATGATATTAAAGAGAACGATGAAGAGTTCGCAAAATCGGAGCATATTAGGAAAATTCAGTGGTTAAGTAATCAAACGGACGAGTTATTTCAACCTGACTATACCGATGTCATTCGTATTGCCGGTCTAGTTGGATTTAGTCGTGGTAAAGCCGGAGCAATTGTTAGTGAGCTATCCGGGCTTGACCCACAAACGAGAAAAATTGATGAAAATCTTATTCCAGCCGCGTATTCTCGTTTTGCGGAAGCATTAGATCTACTTGTGAGTAAGACGCATCTCGAGCGATTTGTAATGATGATCAAGTCTGCTGGGTATATCGATGCCAGCATGATTGGGTCAAAGAATGCATTGAATTTCGCATATGCACTTTACCTGCGCCTTCGGTTGGACGATCAGCTGAATGAGGGAGAGAGAGCAAGAATTGTAAAACGCTGGTTCGTTATGACATTACTGACCGGAAGAGCCGTGGGAAGCTTTGAATCCACGTGGGAAACTGACTTACGTCGTATTAAGGACCACGGTGCGGAACAATACTTACGCACTCTTGAAGCCTCAGTTCTAAGTGATAGTTTTTGGGATGTAACTTTAGTTCAGGAGCTCGAGTCACCAAGCAAGCGTAGTCCTGCATTCCAAACATATTTAGCAGCAAGAGTTGCAAAAGGAGGGCGGGGATTCCTTTCAAAGTCGATTAATATCGCACAGATGATCGAGGGGCATGGCGATATGCACCACATAATTCCCAAGAATCACCTTATTCGTCATGGATTCCCGAAACAGGGAGATTACAACCAGATTGCAAACTTTGCGTTGACAGAAACAGCAATCAACATCGCGATTAAAGACCTACCACCGAAAGAATACATGTTAATGGTTCTTGAACAGATTGAATCCGGAAATTTAAGACTTGGCGAAATTTGTGATCGAGAAGATTTACAGAGAAATTTAGCCGAAAATGCTATTCCTGAGCTCATATTCAATACTACCGCAGAAAATTACAAAGAGTTCCTAGCGGGACGCCGTTTTTTAATGGCAACAATGATCAAAGAGTATTATGACAGCCTTTGATCTTAAAGATGAGAAAACTTATACATGATTGTCTTCAATCTATTTAAAACTCAATGGCGGCAAGGTGTCTAGCAAATCAGTGTCGATTCAGCTAGGTTATCTCACCCAGCGCAGCAAGATAATTGGCTAACATCTTTAGTAAACGTTTGAGCGCATAATTTTAAGCCTTCTACCATCGTAAGGTATGGGAAGAGCTCATCAGCCAACTCATTGACTGTCATTCCTGCTCTTATCGCCATTACAGCAGCTTGAATCAACTCACCGGCTTCTCCTGCGACGACTTGAACACCGAGCAGTCGGCCGCTGCCACTCTCTGCGACAATTTTTATAAACCCTTGGGTATTGAAGTTAACCAATGCCCGTGGGACATTTTCAAGGCTCAACGTGCGGCTTTCGGTGACGTAACCACCAGTTTTAGCATCAGCTTCTGATAAACCCACCGTGGCGACTTGTGGATCAGTAAAGATAACCTCGGGCATTGCACTGAGATCAAGATGCGCATCACCGCCCGTCATGTTAATAGCGGCTCGGCTGCCGCCTGCGGCGGCGACATAGACAAACTGCGGCTGATTCGTACAGTCGCCTGCCGCATATACTCTTGAGTTAGAGGTTTGCATGCGCTCGTTAATCGTTATTGTACCGCGTTCAGTTTGTACACCGATGGTTTTTAAATCGAGGTTTTCCGTATTGGGCGTACGGCCTGTGGCCACGAGCAGTTGTTCTGCTTTTAATGTTCCGGCATTGGTTTTGAGAATGAAGTGTTGTCCGTCGTAACGCACTTCGCTGGCTTCTGTATGCTCAAGCACATTGATGCCTTCGCGATCAAAAACAGTCGCTATTGCTTCACCAATGGCAGGCTCGTCTTTGGATAACACCCGACTGCGAGCCAAAACAGTAACTTCACTACCGAGACGCGCGAAGGCCTGTGCTAATTCAAGAGCAACGACCGAGGCTCCAATAATAGCGAGGCGTTTAGGAATGTTACTTAGCTCTAATGCGCTTGTCGAAGTAAGGTAAGGGGTTTCAGCTAAGCCGGGGATGGGGGGTTGTGCGGGTCGGGCCCCGGTGCCGATAAAAGCACGGTCAAAGTAAACCGTTTGCTCACCGCCATCGCGAAGTGATACGGAAAGAGTTTCATCGTTTATAAAGCGGGCTTCGCCGTTAATAACGGTAATGGCGGAATTCTCTCTAAGAATACTCTGGTATTTGGATTCACGGAGTTCTTCTACCCGAGCCTGTTGTTGCTCGAGGAGAGCTGATCGATTTACCTTAAGAGTATGAGTACTTAAGCCTTTATCAAAAGGGCTTTCTCGCCGCAGTTGGGCGATATGAGCCGCTCGGATCATGATTTTAGACGGGACACAGCCAATATTGACACAAGTTCCGCCAATAGTACCTCTCTCAATGAGCGTCACTCGGGCACCTCTCTCGGTCGCTTTGAGTGCCGCAGCCATCGCACTGCCGCCGCTACCAATGACAGCAATGTGTAAATTGTTATTACTCATAACGGTTACTCCTTGGTCTTTCAGTTTTACAGCAGCTATAAGGCATTGTGATGTTTCATGACTGATTTTTTGGTGCCGTTGCTTTCAGTGTTGATGGGTATCCTGCATTTGTCGTTGCTTCAGTGAGCTGCTTAACTGACGTTTTTTCGTCGTCGAATGTCACGGTTGCATCCCGCTCTTCAAAACGGACATCGACGGCGCTCACACCTGCAACTTGGCCAAGTGCAGCTTTGACAGTAATTGGGCAGGTGACGCATGTCATACCGGGTACTGATAGCGTAACCGTTTTCTCAACCGCCAATGCGGGCATGCTAAACAGTAAAAATAAAATGGTTGTTATCATTGTTTTTTTCATCGTGTATTGCCTCCTAGTAAAAGAAAGGAACAACATAGGGGTAAGCCAATGCTGTTAAAGTAAGCACCGCAACGAGCCAAAACATCACTTTGTAGCTCTTACGAGCACTTGGCGTTGCGCAGGTGTTATCAGGGTTGCAGTCATCAGCACGCCGGTATATTCGACGCCAGGCAAAGAATATGGCAATCAATGCAATGGCAATAAAAATGGGTCGATAAGGCTCAAGTGCTGTGAGGTTCCCAATCCAGGCCCCGGATACACCGAGTGCAAGTAATATGAGGGGACCCAGACAACACGCAGATGCCAGAGTCGCTGCGATCCCTCCCGCGAGAAGAGAGCCCCGACCAGATTTTGAATTTGACATAAGAGTAACTCCTTCGGGCATTTTGCTTTAATGTGTTAATCTTAGACCCGTACCTCACTACGGAAGCAATAGCTATGTTAAAAAAACGCAACGTAATGACAATTGGCACGCTGGCCAAAACAGCCGGCGTGGGCGTGGAAACGGTGCGCTATTATCAGCGCCGAGGGCTAATGAGCGAGCCGGAGAAGCCGTATGGGGGGATCCGACATTACGACGAACAAGCGCTTGCTCGGCTTCATTTTATTCGCGCGTCTCAATGGCTCGGATTTAGTCTGGATGAAATTGGTGAGCTATTAACTCTGCAAGATGGCGCTCATTGCGATGAAGCACGGGAGCTTGGAGAGCAAAAGCTCACCAGTGTTCGTCGAAAGATATCGCACTTACAGCAAATTGAACGAGCGTTGAATGAGCTGGTGCAAAAATGCAGCGCCGGACACGGAGATGTCTATTGTCCACTGATGGCCTCGCTTAATGACGGGGTTGAGGACGCTACCACGGACAAACATAAGGTGTGTTAGTCTGTGTAGTAAAACTTTTGAGCGGAGTTCTTTAACTGAATTGCTTTATTGCTAACGCCAGCCATACACAAGAATCCCCATACCGGTTAGCACAAACGCCGTGCCAATCAGGTCGAAATTGGATAGTGGCGATTTATCGACAATTCGCAGCCAGACTATGGCAGTTAACACGTAAATACCACCATAAGCTGCGTAGACCCGCCCGCTTTCCGCTGGATGAAATGTTAATAAGTAAGCAAATAAAGCCAAGCTTATTGCTGCCGGAATGAGCAACCAAACGGAATGACCTTCTTTGAGCCATAGGTAGGGTAAATAGCAACCGACAATTTCGGCAATTGCGGTTGCAATAAATAACCCGAGCGTTTTCAATAAAAATAATGCACTCATTATCAGTTGTCCCTACACGCTTCATTAGGATCTTCTAGTTCTACCGTTGTATGGCTTAAAGCATAGGGCGCAAGGACGTTATCGATGCGCTGTTTTAAATCGCTACGGGTCTCAATGTCAAGGTTTTCAGTTAGCACCAAATGAACTGTTAATACATGCTCCTCGCCGTCTAGTGACCAAAAATGAAGATGGTGTAGGTCAGCGACATGAGGTAGCTCCAGTAAAGCGTCCGCGACTTGTTTGTAGGTTTTTTTGTCTGGCGTGGCCTGTATGAAGAGTTTCAGTGTTGCCCACAGGTTGCGTAGTACATTCACTAAAATAAATAGAGTAAAGCCAATCGACAATATAGGGTCGAGAATCGGCCAGTCTACGAACAGCAGAACAATACCAACGATAAGTACAGCAACCCAGCCGAAAACATCCTCCAGCAAGTGCCAGTTAATAACGCGTTCGTTTAACGTTTTGCCCTCTGACAATTTGTAAGCAGCAAATCCATTAACTGTAATGCCAACGACGGCTAAAGCAATCATGCCATCAGCGACGGGCATCTGAGGGTTCCAGAGTCTGGGAATTGCTTCCACAAGTACCCAGGCAGAGCCTGCGATTAACACAACGGCATTAATAAATGCACCGGCAAGATTCAGTCTTTTATAACCGTAGGTAAAGTGTTGGTTAGCCTGTTTTTTGCCAAGTTTATTTAGTATCCACGCGAGACCTAACGACAGGCTATCGCCAAGATCATGAACGGCATCAGCTAAAATGGCGGTACTGTTGGTAAGAAAACCACCAATGAACTCAATAATGGTAAAAACAAAGTTAAGCAGGAATGCCCAACCTAATCGGTTGGACGGCATGTCCTTTGAGTGATCATGGTTATGGTGATGTCCCATAATACGTTACTCTTTTAATAAAAGGGGGCGACAATAACCGCCCCCTTAAATGCTATTGAACCCTAACGGCTCAGATCCTTAATTTTTTGTTTCGAAAACCAAGGATAGAGCACGGGTAAGATAACCAATGTCAGCAGAGTAGCTGATACCAAACCACCAACAATGACGGTAGCCAGTGGGCGTTGAATTTCAGCCCCTGCACCGGTTGCAAACAGCATGGGAATGAGTCCTAACGCTGAGGTTATTGCTGTCATTAACACCGGGCGTAGTCGCGACCACGCGCCATCAAACACGGCATCATTAACCGCATGCCCATCGGTTATTCTCTGGTTAATACTCTCGACCAGAACCACACCGTTTAGTACCGCCACACCAAACAGTGTGATGAAACCCACGGCGCTGGGCACCGATAAGTACTGTCCTGACACATAGAGTGCCACAATACCGCCGATGACTGCCAATGGTACATTCACCAAAATCAACATGGCTTGACCCATGGTGCCGAAAGCAAAATAAAGCAGCAGGGCGATGAGTGCCAGCGATATGGGAACGACAATGGACAAGCGCTCCTGTGCTCGTTGTTGACTTTCGAACTGGCCACCAATATCGACTGAGTAACCGGTTGGTAAATCCACCTTCTCGTCAATCGCCTTCCGAATATCGGCAACCACGCTGCCCATGTCACGACCCTGAACGTTCGATTGAATCACAACGCGACGCTGTACGTCATCACGACGGATTTGCGGTGGTCCTGATTCAATTGCGACGTGGGCGACTTCGCCTAAGGTTACCCAGGCCCCTGAGGGAGTTAACAGGCGTAACGAACGAATAGACTCCGGCGTATCGCGGAATTGCTTGGCCAGCCGCACGTAAATATCATAGCGCTCATTACCGCGAATGATCTGGCCTGCCGAAGCGCCACCCAAGCCATTGTCGACAACGCTCAGTACATCGGTGACATTTAAGCCGTAGCGTGAGAGTTGCTGGCGTTTCGGCGAAACCACGAGTTGTGCTTCACCTTTTATTTGCTCCATCGCTACAGCAACCGCCCCGTCAACTTGCTTGACGGCACCTTCTATTTCCTGGCCTTTACGGGCCAACACGTCAAGCTCGGGTCCAAATAGTTTGATGGCTAGCTGCGATTTTACACCTGAGAGCAGTTCATCAACCCGTGTTGCAATAGGTTGTGAAAAATTAAACAACAAGCCTGGGTGAGCATCTAGTTTTGCCTCCATTTTTTCTTGTAAGGCGTAGCGATCGGATGCCGTTGTCCATTCAGACTGCGGCTTAAGACCCACATATATCTCGATGTTGCTGATAGGCTCTGGATCGCCGCCCACTTCAGCTCGTCCAATGCGGCTGAGTGCGTAGGTGGTTTCCGGGAACGACATCAGGATTTTTTCAAGCTTCGGAGCCACCTCTAAGGCCGTTTCAAGGTTAGAGGAGGGGGCTAATGTCACGCGAATATTAATCGTGCCTTCTTCCAATTCGGGCGCAAATTCTGTGCCGAGACGAGGCACTAACACCAAAGCGCCGACAAACAGCACACCGGCCAGGGTAATAACAGCCTTTTTACTGCGTAACGCCACCGATAATAGTCTTTTATAACCATTATCTAGTGGTTTAAGCAGTTTATTTTCACGAGGCTTAATACCCCGACTGAAAAAGTAACTGGCTAATGCCGGTACAACCATGATGGCCACAAAAACCGCGGAGATAATGGCCAACATAATACTGATAGCCATGGGCTCAAATAATTTAGCTTCAACACCCTGAAAACTAAACAGTGGCATAAAGACCACCAAGATAATCATGGCGGCAAAGAATACCGGTCGTGCCACTTCGTTCGCCGCTTCCTTAACTCGCAGCTTGATACCATGGCTATCGAGTTTGGCTGCCTGAGGATCTGGGTCGCGGTGCTCTGTGCGTTGCTCGGCGTCGTCTTGGTGTTCACTATCCGGACGACTTAAGTGCTTAAAGATGTTTTCAACCATCACCACGGAGCCGTCGACCAGCATACCAATGGCAACAGCAATCCCGCCCAGCGACATCAGGTTAGCTGACATGCCCATCGCGGACATTACCATCAGGGCAATGGCGATAGAAACGGGAATGGACAGTAACACTAAAAAAGTAGCGCGTATGTTGAGCAAAAACAGTGCTAATACTGCGATAATAAAGACAAAGGCAATGAGCAGTGAATACGCGACCGTAGATACGGCTTTTTGTATTAAATCGGCCTGATCATAATACGGCTCAAAGGTGACACCCTCGGGTAATGCTTGCTGAATAAGCGGAATGCGCTTTTTAATACCGTCGATGGTGGCTTTGGTATTCGAGCCCATGCGTTTGAGCACAATACCCGACACCACTTCGCCCAGCTGGTTGACCTCGCCGTCGACTTTACGCGACATTGAGACCGCTCCCTGGCGAATTTCACTGCCGATTTCGACGTCGGCAACCTGGCCCAGTGTTACGGAAACGCCGTCAACGGTTTTGAGCGGTATTTGTTGTATCTGCTGTAGACCTTTTTTACCGCTTTCCAGCCAGCCGGTGCCGCGAATAACCAACTGCTCCTGACCGCGGGGCATATACCAACCACCAACGTTACCGTTATTCTTGTTGACCGCGCCCATGACGTCTTGCTGGGTAAGGTCGTAAGACAGCAGCTTGGCGGGATTGAGGTTAACCTGATATTGCTTAACTTCACCGCCAAAGGACAAGACTTCGGTAATTCCCTCAACGGGCATCAGTAGCAGTTTAACCACATAGTCGTTAAGACTGCGTAGCTCCATGCTACTGACACCAGAGCCCGGCTCGGCAAGTAGCAGATACTGATAAACCTGGCCGAGACCGGAAGAGTTAGGGCCCATTTCGGGCGTGCCGACTCCCTCTGGAATCAAATCCTTTGCCGCTTGCAGCCGCTCGAATACCAGTTGCCGGGCAAAGTAGATATCGACACTCTCGTCAAATACCACGGTAATGCCCGATAAACCTGTTTTTGAGATTGACCGAACTTCTTTGACGTCGGGCAGGGCATACATCACCGACTCTATCGGATAGGTAATAAGCTGCTCGACTTCGGTCGCTGCTAATCCGGGGGCTTCCGTATTTACCGTTACCTGAACATTGGTAACATCGGGGAAGGCATCCAGATTAAGTTTGGGAATATTAAAAAATGACGCAATGCTGATGCTGAATAAAGCCAATACCAATAACAGGCGATTGGCGACAGCAAACTGAATAATGCGCTGAAACATACAACCTCCTGTTAGTGGTTATGTGGGTCAAAACCGCCTTTAGCGATTTGTGAGCGAACGAAAAACGCGCCGTTGTCTACGTATTTTGTGCCTTCCTTAACGCCTCGAATAACTTTCCACGGACCCTTTTCATCAACCAATTCGACTTTCTTCGGTTCAAACTTTCCGGGTTCGTGCTCAATGAATATCTGCCAGTCACCATCAGATGCCCGCATTAAGGCTGAGTCCTTAACTGCAAGCACCGGTCCATCCGACTTGACTGAGAAATAAACATCCGCAAATAAACCAGGGTGTAATTGGTCCTTTTCGTTATTTACCGCAAGTCGTACCGTTCGGGTGCGGGTTTTATGGTCTATTGTGTGGCCTTCCTGAATGACTTTTGCCGCAAAGCGCTGATTGTCGACACTCACTGTAACAGGATCACCAAACTGCACATTAAGGTCAGCTGAGCCTGGTAGACGAGCATTAACCCACAAGGTTTCTTCTTGCAGCACTTCAACCAAGTGATTTCCGGCATTAACTTGCTGGCCTTGCTTGAAGTTATCGCTAACCACAATCCCGCCAATTTCTGAGGTCAGTTGGTATTCGCCGATAGGGTAGTCAGGTTTACTTAAACGCTTAATATCACTGGCTGACATACCAAATGCTTTGAGTTGCGCTTGCGCTGAGGTAAAGGCGTTTTTCGCTTCAACAAAGCGTTTTTCACCAACCGTTGACTCACCGAGTGACTGCACGCGTTGCCATTCGTTAAGTGTGACCAAATACTGACTTTGCGCCTCCGCCATGGTGGCGCTGAAGAGGGTGGCTAGTGGTTCACCTTTTTCGACGTGGTCGCCAATACTGACAAAACGTTTGAGAACGGTCGAATCGATGCGCGGACTCACGATATAGCTATTAAAGTCGTTAGCAACCACCTCGCCCGGGGCATAAACCGGATATTCAATAACTTGAGTTTGCAAGGTTCGCGTGGTGATATCTGCCATAGACAGCTGCTTGCTGGATAGCTCCACGCCTGGGCTTTCCTTATGTTCACCTTGCTCGTGTTTGCCTTCTTCCTTGTGGGTATCTTCTTTTTCGTCGTGTCCGTGTTCATCCTGCGCCATAACCGAAAAGCTAAGCGCAAGTGCTATTGCTGCGTATAAAGGTTTTACTGACATCGTTTACTCTCCAATCTCTGCGTTTGTTGGCTGGCTTAACGGCGATAACGTCAGTGCTTTACTGAGTTCGCCCGAACGGTACAACCATTCAATGGCGGCCAACCGATATTGTGTTTGCAGCGCTATCCCTGCAAATTGGCTATCGAGCTGCTGTTGCATAGCGGTGAGGTAGTCTGTGGTGGATAGGTCACCGGCGAGCCAGGACTGTTCAATCACCTGCATCGACTCATCCTGCCGAGATTGAAAGTCTTTTTGCCAGCTTTGCCACTGTTTTTTCACAAAACGATAATTGTTAAGAGATGATTTCAGTGCTGCTTGCCATTGTTGCCTTAGTGCAATCAAACGTTTTTCTTCAGCAACAGCTTCGCTATTGGCTGCGCGTACCGCATCGCTGTAGTTATTGCGAATCTGTAGTGGAATGCTGAATGATAAGCCAACTACTGTTTCGTTATCGCTCTCGCCCGCTTCGACGCCTATGGTTGGGTTGGCGGTGGTTAACGAGCGTTTCCAGTCGACATCGGCGCGCTTTAATTGCCATTGCAGGTAAGCGGCTTTTAACGCTGGATGTTGTTGCCAACGAGTCGTTAACGCAGGTTCAACGTTAAATAGCTCCTCATTAATGGAGAGTTGACCGACATCAGACGTTGTTAGCAGAGCGTTTAACTCTGCTTCAGCGGATTGCAGTTGTTGATAAGCAGCTGCCGTTTGTTGCAGTTGCCGACTTAGTGCGAGTACCGTCAGTTGTTCGTCGACGGCACCTAAGTCACCGGCTTTACGTCGTTCGGCAACCAGGCTTATCGCCTGTTTAACGATTTTCTCTTGTTGCTCGGCCAGTGCGTAACGCTGTTTTGCATCCAGCCATTGCACATAGGCATTCAACAAAGTTTTAGCATGCGATGTCGCCGACTGGCGATAAATACTCACTGCCATAGCCGTCATGGCGTCACTCTGACTGGCTCTTGCTTCATTGCGAGTGCTCCAGTCCAGCGTTTGGCTTAGGCCAACAGTGTAATTATTGATGTCACCCTCGCGCTCTAAGCGTGACGATAAGCTAGGGTTGTACAAAGGTTGATTTAATTGTTTGCCCTGTTGGATCAGCGCTTCAGTCTGCTGTTGAGCGGCTTCAACACTGGGGTGTTGCTGCACAGTTTTTTGCCATTGATCGGGCAACTGTTGTGCATTGGCGTAGCTTGAACTTATTGCCAGACTAACGGCAATAAACAAGCGTTTGCTATGTGTCGAAAACGGACCCATAGATAGACTCCTCAGTCATATTACTGCGTAAAATAATGATTTTCTTGCGCTGCTAAAGCAGCTTATTAGGCAGTTATGAGGAGATAGGAGGCCGGAACAGCGGCGATGATAGAGGGTTAGTGTAAAACTCAGTATACCCAGGACGTATTGTGCCCATTCGTGGTAAAGCGAGAGTTTTTTCAGCCTTCATGGCATATAAATGAAATGAACCATGGCAGTGACAGCAATGATGGCAGTCAAAGCTGATTTCGCCACTTTTAGGGAGGTTTCGCTTATCGATGTGCGATTCGTCATGCTCAAAATTGAGGTGTTGCTCAGAAGATGACTGGTGAGATTGATGCACGTCAGCAACCGACTGACTGATTTGAGTCAGAACGGCAGCAAGCACCAGTAATAAAAATCCCAGTCTAAGCATCATTACCTACAGTTCTAAATAAGCAGCTTAACGGTACATTAATTAAAAATAGTTCTCAACTAGTGGCGATTCACACAAATACTTCTGCTGTATACCTATGCACGAATCAAGAGCTTCAGGTAGAAGCGCGAGAAGAAGGTTTTGATTTTATATTTGGTACCGATGTGGCAAATAATGAATTGAGTTTTTTATTCGAGTCAAAATTCGAGCCTTACCAAGAATATTCAAGGACAGACATTAAAGGAATTGATCTCGTACTAAAACTCGGTGACTCATTTATTCGAGCCTTGGAAGTTAAGCTTACAGTTATTCCGGACAATACCACTGCAAACGACAGAGAGTCTGACTGGGGTACCGAGTTGGTGATTAGACCTGCAAGTACTTCTTACGCCGCGCTAGGTATTTTTGATTCGATAAAACCATTTAGAGCGAGACTAAAGGAAATCTTAGAGCCTACCTGTTCGACAATTCAACATTGGGATAATACTGTTGAAATGTTGAGTAAAAGGGAGGAAATCATTGGGTGTTTAAATAAAATATTTACAGAGTTTAAAGACTACCAAAAACCTTTTTTATTACATCCAATATGGAAGACATTGGGTAAGTCACCGATTATTGATAAGGGTAATGCATATGATATTTTTGTTTGGAGCGACTTTGCTATTTGCCGTACCTTTATTGATTGCGCATCAAGAGAGCGAGATGTGGGGAAAGTTACAAGGCTTTATAGATCAACGCTAAGGCTTGCAAGGATTCTTTACGAACTAACACAAACAGATAAGGTAAATATTCATAATATTTATACTCAAATGGCTTTCAACCTGCAGACTGACAAAGAATTTGCTCTGAATGGTAAAATGACTCGTAGATTTATGAATCATCCTCGACGTTATAATCCAATTATGAAATTATCTAGCATCACAAATGTGATTATGAATGGCGGGCACAAAGAGTTAAGTCCAGAACGTCGTTTTGATCAAAGCTTGTATTATACAGCACAGGAATTATTTAAAGACGATGCTTAAAATTGAATATTGTTGTTTATGCTTAAGAGAAAACGACAGAATTTGCTTCCTAAATCGATTAAGAGCAAGAATGTTGTGCGAAGGTCATGAAACTTGGAGGCAAAACCTTAACAAGTCACAATTTTGGCACAGAATCGGCACAAAAGCCTCAAAGTTAGTACTTGCTATCAATGTCAGGCTATAGAATTATGGCGCACCCGACAGGAGTCGAACCTGTGACCTCTGCCTCCGGAGGGCAGCGCTCTATCCAGCTGAGCTACGGGTGCGCATCAGAGTCTTAATGCGGGGGAGCTTGCGAACAAGCAGGCGGGAATTCTAGGGAATATCGCTCTGCTTGTCCAGTTAAAAGCCGTTATCGATGCGGTAGCTGGTTATTCTTTGCGCGTTAACCGCAGGTTATGAAAATCAAAGCTGAAGTCCGTAAAGTCGGCGACAGCTTCCATGCGAGCGCCTTGCACGCTGTTGTCGCGGCTGACTTTGAAATCAATAAAGGCATCGGCTTCGAGCAGTGGCTCATCCCAGCGTACGACAAAGGTGTCGCCGTTGTAGTGTTCAAGGCTACCTTTGAGCAACTCGGTATGGGTGAAGTCCATGCGCAATTCGCCGTCCACCAATGTCAGCTCTATGTCGCCGTACCATGGATCGTTGTACGTGCCTGCATAGTTGGCTAACGGCAGTGATTCACGCACTTGTTTTGGGGTCTCGAGCACAAAGCCGGCTTTGCTGGCCATGAACTCTTGATGAACCGCTTGCATTTCAGTAAGCCATTCGCGGTCAGGCAAGTCGAGTAAATCCTCTAAGGCTTCTTCAGTGACCACGGTGAGCGCACCGAAGGCTTGTTGGTTGCTCAACACGACCATGCCAAAGTTGTGTTCCGGAATCAGCGTGGTGAGGGACAGCATGCCTAAAATACCGCCACTGTGCGAAACGTGTTTCACGCCGTGGTAGTCCTTTAGGAACCAACCAAGACCGACACCACGAAATTGGGTAGCGGGATTGCTGTCTGCGGGCAGAGGCGTAGCGACGTTCCACATGGTATTTTGTGTTCCTTGGCTAAACAGGCGTTCACCGCTAGGTGCGACGCCATTGTTCAGCTGAGTAAGTAACCACTTACTTAGTTCGTTGACGCTGCTCGCCATCGCACCAGCAGAGCTGAAGTCTTCCAAATAATCGAGTGGGAAGCGATGCAAGCCGCCTTCGTACTCGACGGTGCCGACGGCGAAGTTGTCGTTCTCGGCGGGAATGTTAGAGAAACCGACGCGGGTGTTGTTCATGCCTAACGGCTGTAAAAAGGTTTGCGTGATGTAGTCGCCATACGGCATACCACTTACCCGCGCGATGATTTCACCGGCGGTGACAAACATTAGGTTATTGTAGGCGAATTGCTGGCGCAAACTGCGCTGCACAGGTACATGGGCAAGACCCGCAAAGAGGTCGTCGATGGTTTTGTCGGTATTCGGCCAAATCATCAAGTCGCCCGCACCTAAGCCCAGCCCTGAGCGATGGCTTAACAGGTCACGAATAGTGAGCTGGCGCGTAATGTCTTCATCGGCCAAACGAAATTCCGGAATGTGCTCAATGACTTTGTCGTCCCACCCCAGCTTGTCTTGCTCCACCAGTGTGGCGATGGCTGCGCTGGTAAAAGCCTTGGTGTTTGAGGCGATGCCAAACAAAGTATTGGCATTGACCGCCTTGCCGCTGGCTATGTCGCGCACGCCAAAACCCTCAGCGAGAATGACCTCACCGTCTTTGACCGCGACCACCGCAATGCCGGGAACGTTGAAGGCCTCGAGCACAGCTTCGGCGTTGGCTCGAATGTCTTCTGCACTTTGTGCTTGTGCTGATGGTGTGTAGCCTAGAGAGGTTAGGGTTAATGCAGTGACAACTGCACCGACGGCGAGTTTTGTACGTAAAAAGCTCAGAGTCATGGTAGGTACCTAATCATGAACGAAATTTATCTAAGATTACGGCATTTTAACCGCACTGCAAATCACTTAAGTCTACTGATTTGATGCCATTCTCCCAAAGCCCCAAGTAAAGTTTGGTGGTATCCACTTCATCGACCAACATGAGGCTTTTGACGCCGCCACGGCTGGTTGCTTCGCTGAAATCATTGCGGTGCCAAGAAAATCCATTATCGGAGCTGCATTCAACAATAAGATCTTGCGTCGGAGAGCCTTTGTCATAGCCAGCGGTGTAGAGCACCCCAGAATCGGCTAAGACAATGTCGAAATAAAAGCGATGATTGACGTCACCAAGTGGCAGGGTCCAACTGGCGCCATGGTCTGTGCTGCGAACAATGCCGCCTTCACCGCTAAACAGCACGAGTTGCTGATCGGTGGGATGAATTAATCCACCTTTGAATGAAGAAGGGTTAGGCAGTAGGTCGTCCCAGCGCTGCTGCTCCTGGGTGTCTCGGTCATAACGTACAAGAAAACCGTTCTCGATAGCGCCTTGACCACCATACCAAACGGCATTGTCGACAGGGTCGATGCGGAGCAAATTCAGGCCGGTCGCAAAGGCATCCCAGCGACCAGCCAAGAGTATCCAGTCTTGCGCACTGCGATCGGCCACCGCCAGCGCATCAGCGCCAAGGGCATAAATTTGATCCGTCGTGCTGTCGTAACGCAAAGCGCGAATAGGGGTGTGCTCGGTACCGCCGAAATTATGGCTCACTGCTTGCCAAGTCAGGCCCGAATCCGTGGTGACATAGAGCGGAGCAGGCGCTGATTCATCACCGGCAAAGGCGGCGAGGTAGTGACCCTCGTCGATAATGGTAAGTGCGGTTACTGGTTCCGACAGCGGCGAGCGTGTTTGCCATTGTGCATCAGCGTCGGCGCGCCATAATAGACCCGAAGTTGTCGCCGCCAATTGTGCCTCGCCATCTAAGACGAGCGCGTCAACGGTCTGCGAACCACTAAGCTCGGTGCTGAGTGTGGAACTAACCGGTGGCGGATTACCAGCGTCTGGCGGCGTGTCGTCACTGCCTCCGCCACAGGCAGTTAAGGTGAAAATTCCAAGTGCAATGACGATCCATAGGCTTTTCATAGCGGTGCTCCTTTTTTAGCAAGATGTGCTTATGTCGGGAATTGTGACAGCCAAATGAAAAGTTCGAGTTAAGGTCGTGGCGCTCCGATGTGGCCTATCTATACTGAAACTCAAGCAACTCGGAGGATAACTTATGAAACAAGTAAAATTACTGGTAGTAAGTGCATTGTTAGCTGGTTTTGGTGCTATGAGCGCAGCGCAGGCATTCCCTTGGCAGCAGGAATCGAATGACGCGAAAGAGCAGGCCAAAGACATCGCTGAAGCGCAACGCGAAGCGGCTAAAGATCGAGCTGAAGCGAATCGTGAGGCCGCAAAAGATCGGGCCGAAGCCGAGCGTGAATACGCTAAGGATGTCGCCGAAGCTGATCGCG
Organism: Pseudidiomarina homiensis; assembly: GCF_003987225.1. Classification (GTDB taxonomy): domain Bacteria; phylum Pseudomonadota; class Gammaproteobacteria; order Enterobacterales; family Alteromonadaceae; genus Pseudidiomarina; species Pseudidiomarina homiensis. Next base: position 1,625,317 of record NZ_PIPX01000001.1, on the reverse strand, counting down.
AGCGTGAAAAGATTGTGCGCGAGATGGAAAAAGAGCAGCTCGAAGCCGAACGTGAGTATCGTAAAGATGCGTTAGAGGCGCAGCGCGAAGCTGAAAAGGACCGTGCTGAAGCTGAGCGTGAGTATCGCAAAGATTTGAAGGAACAGCGTAAAGAAGTGCGCAAAAATGCGAAAGAAAAAGCGAAAGACGACAACGGTGATAACCGTCGGCAGCGCTATTAATAGCTTTACGCGAACTTAAATTGATTTCGGCCGCTGGCTTTCGCCTCGTAGAGCGCTGAGTCAGCGGCATTTAATAGGTCGCTTAGTTCACGTCGGCTTGAAATGCTGAAAATACCGCCAATGCTGACGGTGAGCTCGATGGCTTGATCCTCATAAGCAAAGACTTGCTGCGAAATACGCTGGCATAAGCGATAACTGAGTAATTCAGCTTGATTGCGGTCGACGTCACTTAGGGCCAACGCAAATTCCTCGCCGCCAATGCGCGCGGCCACATCGTTATCACGCACACTTTCCCGAATAATCTTCGCGACTTCTTGTAAGCAGGCGTCACCCGCAGCATGACCGTAATTGTCGTTGATTTCTTTAAAGTGATCTAAGTCGAGCATAAGTACACAGAACGGCCTGCGCAGTACGCGATTTTTTGCGAGTAACATGCTGCCCCGCTCAAAGAACGCACGGCGATTGTAGAGTTGTGTGAGCTCGTCAAAGTTAACGATCTCGAGTAGTCTACGTTCGCTCATGGCAAAGGCGAAGACTGGGAATAGCGTTACGGTGCCTGTGGTTAGCAGCAAATGAGTGATGAGAATGAGCTTCAGAATCGGCTCCACGGTAACGTATTGAGTAGCACCTAGGTTTTGAAATAGCATGCCTGCCATACCCAACATCAGCCCGCCATGCAGCAAAAACAGTAAAAACAAGACGTTACGAGAGAGCGCCGGCGCTTGTCGTATCGTGAGCATATAGGCAGCGGCAAACAAGTAAATTGCCGCGGTAATAACCGCAGTTAACGTTTGGGCATGCAATGGTGACGTGTAAAGGTAGACGAGGGGCAGCGCACTGTAGCTCATCACCAGTGCTACGAGCTTTAACGAAACCGGGCCCTGGACTTGGTATTGGCGCAGTCCATGCAAAGCTAACAATGGTGCAAAAATGATGCACAAGTCGGCCATAAAGACCGTCAACCAAGGTTGGTCATCAACAATCGCACGCATACTGGTAAGCATGACTGCGATCGCAAACACAGCGCAGGCTAATGACCATGTGAGAAAGCTTTTCTGCGAGCGGCGCACCTGATAAATAATAAACATTACCCCAGCTAACAAGACGTTGAGGGCAATGGTCGTAATAATCAGGGTTGGAAGATGCATTTCCACGGGCGCACGGACTCTTTTTTTTACTTCTTATAATGAACAAGAATAGCCCGAAAGACCCGATTTAACAAAGCCTACCCAACAAAAAGTAGTTACCAACTGCGTTTTTTGTGACCTTTGATGCCGTACCAGCCGATGATTAAGTAGCCCACCAGTAATAGGGCGTAGGCACCTTTATTGCCAAGGCCTTCAGCGAGACCGCCGTAGACGAGCGGTAGAATGGCACCGCCAGCAATGCCCATAATGAGAATCGCGGAACCACGCGCGGTGAACTTACCTAAATCGGCTAAAGCTAATGGCCAAATGGCTGGCCATACCATCGCGTTGGCAAAGCCAAGTAGCGCTAAAAATGCGACTGAATCTGGGACCAGTGGCACGCCGCTCCAACCCCAAAGGACGCTGGCGATGGTGGTGCTGCTATCGGAGCTAATCAGTAGTAAGCCGGTAAAGATCAAGCCTAGCAGCGCTGATCCCGTTAGCGCGCCTTGTTGACTTAGCCAGCGCGGAATAAGCACTAACCCGAGCAAATAACCTACTACCATCGCGGTCATTACGTATGAGGTCAGGCTTGAATAGTTAGCGAGGCCGAGCTTCGAACCGTACATGCCAATCGTGTCGCCCGCAATAACCTCAACGCCAACATAGAAGAACAAAGCAACCGCACCCAAGACCAGTTGTGGATACTTGAGCACCGACTCATGTACCGCTGCGCCAGAGGGTGTTTCTTCTTTAATCTTCGGCAGACGCACCATAAAGAAGGCAAGGGCTAACACAAACATGGCCACCGCCATGCCAACGTAAGGCGGAATGATTTTGGCAGCCATGGCACTCACTTGGGTGGCGCGTTCTGCCGCGCTGAGTTCGGCAACGCTGGCCGCACTCACGTTAGGGAAGTCGGCCAATACTAACCAGGTGAAAAAGAGTGGAGCGATGACGCCTGCCGCTTTGTTCAAAATACCCATGATCGCAATTCGTGCCGCCGCGGACTCGTGCGGACCAATGCGCACGATGTAGGGGTTCGAGGCCGTTTGTAGAATAGTGAGCCCGGAACCGACAACAAACTGTGCAAGCAAGAAAATGCTGAAGTAATGCGTTTGCGCGGCGGGTACGAATAGTAACAAACCACAACCAATCAGTGCTAAACCAACGACCATGCCATTCTTATAGCCGGTACGGTCGAGTACCCATGACATGGGTAGGGCCATGACCACGTATGCAATGTAAAAACAGAAAGCGATCAGTAGGGCTTGGAATTCATTGAGATCTGAGATGATTTGCAAAAACGGAATTAACGCTCCGTTCAACCAAGTCACGAAGCCGAAAATGAAAAACAGTAAACCAATCACAAGCATTGGAATAAAAGTGGCCATCGTTAAGCGTCCTGTTGCGTGGGTTCACCGAGCAACCACAGTTGCGCGATGTTTAAATGTTCGTCGAGTAGCATGAAATTAGCTTGTTGACCTGGTGCAATATGGCCTACTTCATGAGCAATACCGAGCATTTTTGCGGGGGTGCTGCTGGCCATTTCAATTGCATCAGCGAGAGGTACTCCGCACATGTTCACCGTGTTTCTTACCGCATCAATCATGGTTAAGCAAGAACCTGCAAGTGTGCCATCTGGCGTCGTTAACTTGTCACCGTCACGCTGAATTTTGGTGTCAAAGAACGGTACTTCGGTAGCGTCAGTGGCGGCTAATGCCATGGCATCGGTGACCAGCATCATTTGTTCCTTACCCTTGGCGCGAAAAGCAACTTGGCAAGCTTGCGGGTCAATGTGATAACCATCAACGATGATGCCCGCATATGCGTCGCGGGCAAGGCAAACGCCAACCATACCTGGAGCGCGGGAGTGAAGCTGTGACATCGCATTGTACAAGTGGGTAAAGCCTACAGCACCGGCATCGAGCGCTTGGTTGACTTGTTCGGCACTGGCGTCGGAATGACCTAAGAAAACTTTGATCCCTGCTGCAGTTAGCTTTTGAATGACGCTCACCGGAGCCGTTTCTGGGGCTAGCGTTACCATCACTAGGCCAAGTTCTGGGTCGGTGAGAATTTCTAATTCTGCAGCGCTCGGCTCGCGAATAGAGTTCTCAGGATGCACGCCTTTGCGTTTTACGCTTAACCAAGGACCTTCAAAATGTATACCAAGAATTCCCAGAATGCCTTGTTGTTTGGCATCCTTGATAGCTTGTGCGGCGTCGACCATGGCCTCAATGCTATCGGTAATGAGCGTCGGCAACATGCCGGTCGTGCCATGCTGCAAGTGCGCAGCCATGATGTGCTGCAGGGCTTTAGGTGTGCGCTCTTGGTTAAAGAGCACACCGCCACCACCGTTAACCTGAACGTCGATGAAACCCGGCACCAGGCGTCCGTGGTAGGTCGGCAAGTCATGCTCGGTAGGCGCATCTTGAAGCGTCTTGACGCGGCCATGTTCAAGGGTGATGAGTTGGTTGTGCGCCCAACCGTTGGGCGTTAACACGTAGTCGCAAACAAACATTAGTGTGTTTCCGTTACTTTTTTCAGGCCAGGTGGCGCATCAGGATTAAGCCCGAGTTGCCGCGCGGCATGTTCGATATCAAGATAAAAGCGCTGCATCACCGCAAGCGGCTGTAAGCGCCGGTGCACCGCCTCTGGCGCTGGCATTTGCACGATGTGCGCTCCACGCTTTTGAATATCAGCCAGTTGCCGTTGATGCATGTCGCTACCTTCGTCATAGATATGGACATTAAAAACGCTAAGATGCTTTTCGACCAGAGTTACCGGGCCATGCAAGAATTCTGCACTACTGAAAGCTTCAGCATGAATACCAAGAACTTCCTTAAGTTTCAAAGCAATTTCCCGGGCAATAGCATAGCCAAAGCCCCGTCCAAGCACGACACAATGACGCAAGTTCTGCAATTGCTCGGCATGCAAGCAGGCGGGAGCCTTTTGCGTTGCTTGCAGTTGTTGCGGCAAGTTCGTTAATGCTTGTTTGAGCTCGTCGTTTTGCTGCCAATAAGCGCAAATCTGTGCAAGCGCACTAAGACTTGCTAAGTAACTTTTGGTCGCGGCTACGGCGAGCTCGGGACCGGCATGCAACGGCAGCACGGTGTCGGCTAATTGCGCTAAAGGTGAATCGGTAACGTTGACGATGGCGACAAGTTTGGCGCCGCCAGCTTTGGCCCGTTTGGCTTGCTCAACAATATCGGGGCTCTGCCCTGACTGTGAAATACAAATAGCGAGGCAGCCGTTAAGCTTCAGTTGACTGTTATAAACACCGGCGACGGAAGGTGCTGCTGCGAACACCGGAACACCTGCTTCAACTTCAAATAAATACTTGGCGAATACGCCGGCATGATCTGAAGTGCCACGGCCAATCATCATGATGCCAGTGGGCGGTTGTTGTCTTAGCTCTGCGCCAAGTTGCTCGCAAATGGCGGCATTGGCTTGTAACTGCGCCTTGATGACCTCAGGGGTGGCTTGCGCTTCGATGTGCATACGACTTTCGGTCATAACTTCGCTCCTTCTGTGAACGCGCCGTGTTGATACAGTAAGATTGCGCCCCACTCTGGGCCGTGTGTGCTGGCGGTGAGACTGGCTTGAATGTCTGCCTCAAGCTGGTGTTGGAGCGCGTTAGCAACGCCACCAGCGAGCACCAGTTGACCACCGCTCTGTGCTATGGCCTTGCGGGCGATGGCACTGAGGTAGCTACTGCCTTGTTGTACCAAAGCTTGGGCAATCGGGTCTTGTTGATTGGCGAGCTCGAGCACAATAGGGCAGAGTTCACCAAATACGCCGGGGTTGGCTTGATTGAGTTTGTCGACCAGGTCGGTCGCGCTGTGGGCTTGATAATGATTGCAAACGGCCGTGGCGAGCGCACCTTTTTGCTGTATATCGTCGATCGCTTCGAGGGTGTGAATGACCGCTTGCTTACCCAGCCATGCGCCGCTGCCTTTGTCACCAAGTAAGAAGCCATGCCCACCGTATTGGGTAAGTTCGCCGTCCTTCAGCGCTGCGGCACACGAGCCAGTGCCAATGACCAGCACTGCACCGTTAGCACCGTCGTGAGCGCCATAAAGGGCAGAGTGCAGGTCTGAAGTGAAGTAAAAGCTATGAAATGGGTGCTGCCATCGCTTTAGAGCGTTGCTTGCTGACGGCAAGTTGGCACCAGCAAAGCCGCCGCACACCAGTGTTTGTTGCAGCGCTTCAGGGGGTAAGTTGGCGTGCTGAAGAGCTGCACTAACGGATGCGAGAATGGATTGCCGCGCGACTTCGCCGTTGCGTGCAATGTTGGCCGATCCAGCGACGCCGGCGCCAAGTAAATTCCCTGAGGGGTCATAGAGCTCGGCACGGCACTTAGTGCCACCACCATCGACACCGGCGTAAAAAAGCGGTGCTTGCTCTGACGTATTCTTCTGCGACATAAACTATCTTTCTTTAAGTGTTCGTGTTTTGTTATAGCAGACATACTGCCATACTTTGCCACCTGATTTGTAATACTTTATTCTTGTTTTGGGAATAATAAGGAATTGAACGATGAAAAATTCAACAAAATACATCTTCGGGATCTGTGCGCTATTGCCTTTAGTGGCATGCACCGCAGAAGAACCGAGCGGATTATCGTATTACGAGCAGATCATGGGAGCGGCCCCACTTCAGCCGGAGCATGCGGAGCCACGGTGGCAAGCCTGTGCACCCAAGGTAGCGGCGACCGATGAGCGTTATGCAACAACTGTTGAAACGGGAACCGATGCGGGCTGGGTAACGCGTAGCGCGCATGACTGGGACTATTTTGACGCAAATGCGAGTGACGGCAAGATTTTGGTCATCGACTATGCGCACAAAGCGGGTGAATTAGCGTTTCGTTACTTAGCAAACGATGAAACGCACGATGACTTGTATGAGCCTTGGAGCTCATCAAAAATTATGGCCTATTCTGGTGCCATGTCGTTGTTGAGCGACAACTTTGCGCAACCGGATACGGTCGTCGGCGAGGTTAAACTAGCCGACTTAATTACCAGCGTGCATAGCTATGAGGTTTCGGGTGCCGCCGATGGTAACTCGAACGCCATTGCGTATTATTTTGCCAATGTCGCCGGCCGCGATTATTTGACCGCATTATTTCACGATGCGTGGCTGAACATTGGTCAGCCCGAGGTGAAATTTCGTGGTGCCTATGGCCCCTCTGCTTTTGCCCCGAGCGATAGCTATTGGCGCACACCGTCACGCTCGGTGAGCGCGCAAATTGTTGCGCGCGACAGTGACCCCGGCGCTTTGAGTTATCGCTGCGATGATTGCGGTTTAACGGGTAATAAACCCATGACCACTTTAGCTTCGGCTGAATTCTTAAAACGCTTAGCGACCCATAAACGCGTGCCGGAAACGCGCATGCCAGGGTTAAGCGATGATGCCGTCATGATGTTGTTCTATGGCCTAGGGCATAGTGAAAATAGTGCGAATGCCGGTGGTATGATGGCGGGAGCTAGCCTGACGCCGCACCGCGCGATCGCGCAAGCGCTGCAGGCTGAATACCCCGAACTTGAAGGCTTAAGTGTGCAAGACACGCTCGATACAGCGACGAATGGCAATTGGCGTATTTTCCATAAACTTGGCGCAGGCCCTAGTGAAACCCGTGGTACCAGTGAAGTCGTTGCCTTAGCGCATATCTGCTTACCGCTCGCCGACGGTACTCGAGAGTTCACTGTCGCCGCGCAAGCGAGTGTTAACGACAATACCGAAGCTAACGTCGGTCACGCTGGCGCTAAACTCGAAACGTTGCTGCGCCGCACCGTGCAGCAACTCATCAGCGATCGCCCCTAAAACGTTTGCGCTCGCAAAGGGAGGGTAGCCCTCCCTTTTTATTCCAAATTTATATTCCGTATATACATTCACGATGGAATAATTTATTTTAGGGGCATAATGATTAGAAAAAGCGAAGGACGATGCTAGGTCAATATTCTTTAGCCGATGTCATGGTGTTCGTGGCGTACGGGTTAGTGTTACTGGGCAGCGGCTGGCTGTTCAATCGCAAGAGCCAATCGACGCAGGACTACTTTCTTGGCGGCAATAAAATGTCGATGTGGGTGGTGGCGATCTCGGTACTCGCAACGTCGCAGTCGGCTGCGACTTTTTTAGGCGGGCCGGATCAAGGTTACCGCGGCGATCTTACCTATTTAGCAACCAACATCGGTGCGTTCATTGCGGTAGGGTTCGTGGCGATATTCCTCATCCCGAAGTTCTACGAACAGCGGGTTTATACGGTCTACGAACTGCTTGAGCAACGTTTCGGCGAACGCGCTAAACGTGAAGCCGGAATGATGTATCTGTTCGGCCGCGTGTTTGCTAGCGGTGCTCGACTGTACATGGCGGCGATTGCGGTTGCCATGATCCTGTTTGGCAATATCGACGCCGAAAGTGTCATTACGGCGACGCTCCTGCTGACCTTTATTGGACTCATCTATACTGTTTACGGCGGTATCCGCACGATTATCTATTCAGACGTACTGCAAGCCGTTGTTTATGTTAGTGCTGCCATCGCCGTCATCATTGTGCTCTACAATGCCATCCCGGTAAGTTTTGGCGAGCTTATTCAAGCACTGCAAAATCCAGCACCGGGTGAGTCTTCAAAGCTTACGCTCATCGACACTAACGTTGATTTTAGTAGCTCCGGCGTATTCAACATTTGGTCGGTGCTTACCGGTTTTGTGCTATTGAATATCGCCGCATTTGGCCTCGACCAAGACATGACGCAACGCGTGCTCACCTGTAAAGACGCAAAAGAAGGCAGTAAAGCCATTCTCATGTCCGTCGTGATGGTGATCCCAGTGATGCTGCTGTTTATCATTATTGGTTTGCTATTGTTTATTTACTACCAGCGTCCGGACATTATGGCGAGCGGGCAAACAGATGGCCCTGTGCCAACGTTTGCCGGCGAAGCGGTGACCATTTTTATGTACTACGTACTGACCGAAATCCCTGCAGGGGTACGAGGACTGGTGACCATCGGTATTATCGCGGCAGCACTGTCGACGCTGAACTCAGGCCTGAACTCAATGTCGAGCGTGGTAATTCAGGACATCTACCGCCCGTGGCAACAGCGTAAAGGCAAACAACACAACGACGCGCACTATGTTAAGGCCGGCCGTATAGGTATGGCGGTTGTCGCAGCTGCACTCGGCTTGATGGCTTGCCTGTGCTATTACTGGCAGCAATACACGGACACCCCACTGCTACAATTTGCATTAAGTGTAATGGTGTTTTCTTACAGTGGGCTGTTGGGCGTCTATTTTGTCACCTTATTTAGCAAGCGTGGCAGTCGCCGCTCAGTGACGACAGCTCTTGTTGTAGGGTTTTTAGTGCCACTGTTAATGCAACCCTATACGCAGCAGCTCCTGTTGCCGGCAGAGTGGGTGACCGATATTGGCTTCACCTGGCAATTGATGATCGGTACCGCAATTTCTACGCTGATTTGTTTGGCCGGAAGTCAAACAAACGAAGCTCCAAGCAAGTGAAGAGTGACCATGGAAGACGTAAACAAAACTGAAGATTTACTGGCACAATTAAACGGTATCGTTTCCGAGGGACGAAACCCGGACACGTTAGATATTGACCTACTTTCAAGTGAGGCAATACTTCGCAAAATTAACCATGAAGATGCGCAGGTTGCGCCTGCAGTGGCCACGCAAATTCCGCAGATTGCGCAAGCGGTTGATGCCATCGTCGACAAGCTGCAAAGCGGTGGCAGGTTATTTTACATAGGCGCGGGCACCAGCGGCCGCCTCGGGATCCTCGATGCGGTGGAGTGTCGGCCAACCTTCAGCGTACCGGATGACTTGGTACAAGGGCTTATTGCTGGCGGTGAACATGCGATTCAATTTGCTGTAGAGGGTGCAGAAGACGACCGCGCAGCGGGCGTCAATGATGTGAAAGCTGTGAATTTAACGGCTAACGATGTATTGGTTGGACTTTCGGCCAGTGGCCGTACGCCTTATGTGGTTGCTGCGCTTGAATACGCCAATAGCATTGGCTGTGTAACGGCTTCGGTGACCTGTAATCCAAATTCGCCATTGATGACCACTGCGAAAATCGGCATCTGTCCAGTGGTTGGCCCTGAAGCCCTGACGGGCTCGACGCGAATGAAGTCGGGAACAGCACAAAAACTGGTGCTCAATATGCTCAGCACGGCGAGCATGATCCGACTTGGCAAGACGTATGAAAACCTGATGGTGGACGTTAACGCGAGTAACGAAAAGCTCCGCGCTCGCGCCATCCGAATCGTCATGCAGGCCACAAGTTGTGAACGAAACATCGCCGAAAAAGCACTAAAAGATGCCGATAATCGGGCAAAATTAGCAATTTTAATGATTCTTACTGGGTTGTCGGCGGACCGTGCCGAAAGCCTACTTGCCGAACAGCACGGGTTCTTACGTCGGGCCGTGGAGTCGAAACAATGAAAGCATGGCTAAGCCTCTTTGCCGCAACTGCACTTTTTTTAAATGCCTGTAGCGACGCGACGACACCCCAAACGTCAATTGCTATTACCGTCGGCGCGGAACAAGCGGAACGCTATGTGCCGCAACTTGACGGTAAGAAAGTTGCTTTGGTGGTGAATCAAACCTCACGAGCTCACGACCAACACTTGGTCGACTACCTGCTCGCGCAAGGCATCGACGTGACGAAAGTGCTCGCGCCGGAACATGGGTTCCGTGGTGATGCGGGAGCCGGTGAAACGATTAACGATGCGGTTGATCCAAGCACTGGATTACCGATTTTGTCGATCTACGGCAAAACCAAAAAACCTAGTGCCGAAATGCTCGCCGGCGTGGATACCATTATCTTTGATATCCAAGACGTTGGGGCGCGTTTCTATACCTACATCAGCACCATGCATTACGTGATGGAAGCGGCCGCAGAGCAAGGCATCGAGATGCTCGTGCTCGACCGCCCGAATCCCAACGGCGCATTTGTTGACGGACCGGTGCTCGAAAAAGAGTTTCAATCGTTCGTCGGTATGCACGAAATTCCGTTGCTGCACGGTATGACGGTGGCGGAATTAGCACAGATGATTAAGGGTGAAGGCTGGATCAATAACGCCGATCAGTTAAAGCTCACAGTGGTTCCGGTGGCAAATTATGCGCGTGATATGACCTATGACTTGCCTATCGCCCCAAGCCCAAACTTGCCGAGCGCCCAGGCCATTCAGCTTTACCCATCGTTGTGCCTATTTGAGCCTACTGCGGTGAGCATTGGTCGTGGTACCGACTTTCCGTTTCAGGTGCTGGGGCATAACGAAATTGCCTTGGGCGAGTTCCAGTTTAGCCCGCGCAGTATGCCGAAAAGTGCGCCGCAGCCTAAGCTCGAAGGACAACAGCTGCGGGGGCAAGATTTAAGAACGAGCGCGATCAAAGGTTTTGACTTGGCGCCATTGCTGGATGCTTATGCTGCTTTCAAAACAGCAGGAAAGGCGGATGAGTTCTTCACCTCAGCCGATTTCTTCGACAAACTTAGTGGCACTGACGAATTACGTAAAGCCATTGTCGCTGGACAAAGCCAAGCAGAGATTAGAGCGAGCTGGCAGGCTGACCTTATGCGTTTTAAGCAGCAACGTCAGCCGTATTTGTTGTACCCAGATAGCAACAACTAGCTTTTGCGCAGGCGCTGAAAGGCCTGATTGGTGCGTGACAAGGTGTCGCGCCCTAACTCAGAAGCTTGAATCAAGGCGATGAACAGCAGGTCGATGACCAAGTTCTGCGCAGTGCGGGCATGAATGGAAGATAAGCGCGTGGGTTCGCTTTCCGCCACGGAATACAAATTGACGTCGGCGAGTTGGGTGATCGGCGTTTTACCGTAGCGCGTAATGCTGATGACGCTACTACCGTGCCGTCGCGCTTCTTTAACCACACGGGTGACTTCGTGAGTGCTGCCAGATTCACTGATGGCTACCACAACGTCACCAACATTAAAGGTCGCCGCATTGGCCAACTGAATATGGCTGTCGGAATCAGCAATCGCATGCAGGCCAAGCTTCTGTAATTTGTACGACAAGTCCTTAGCTACTAACGCAGAGCCGCCAATACCGGCAATGAGAATGCGCTGGGCATCGAGTAATTTGCGCACCGCTTGGGCAAAAGCTGCTTTTTCATTGAGATTACGGGTTTCACTCAAGACGTTGATTTTGCCGGCCAAGAGCTTGTCGGCCATGTCGTTAAAATCGTCTTCGAGGGTAATTTCACCGTGTAATCGCGCACTTTGATGGGCTTTTTTGTTCAGCGCGTCAATAACTGACAATTTAAACGCTGGGTAACCACGATAGCCAAGCTTTTGCGCGAATTTCACCACACTGGATTGGCTAACGCCAACGGTGCTGGCCAATTGTTGCGACGACAGATCGCGTAACGCACTGGGCGATTCGAGGGTAAACGCAGCAAGTTTCGATTCACTGGCAGACAGTGAACTTTGTACAGCTTTAATCTTTGCAAATGCGGACATCGTGTCCCACCTTTAGGTTTCGAGCGTTAGCGACGAAAAGCTAACGGAATTTTTTATTCAAATATAAACTAGTTACACTGAATATCAAAACGCACCGTGAAACTCATGCAGGAGCGCCCGTGACCGCAGCACTCGATAACTTTCAACGTCAACTCAGCAAGGTGATTCCAGCACCACGTTTGCTTACCAAGCTGAGCCAACGTATCGCCTTCAGCACCGATGCGAGCTTTTACCATAAAGTACCGAAGTTGGTCGTGCAGATTGCTACACGCGAAGAGATGCAGGTGTTACTACGTTCGGCGCAGCAGTATGAGGTCGCAGTGACGTTTCGTGCGGCAGGTACCAGCTTGTCCGGGCAGGCCATCAGTGACTCAGTGTTGGTGCTGTTGACCCGTGATTGGCAGCACAGTGAAGTGCTCGAGCAAGGGGCGAAGATAAAACTGCAGCCCGGCGTGATTGGTGCTCATGCCAACCATAAACTTGCGGCCTACGGCCGTAAGATTGGTCCCGATCCGGCGTCCATTAATACGTGCCAGATTGGTGGCATCGCGGCAAACAATGCTTCGGGCATGTGCTGTGGCGTCAAACACAACAGCTACCATACTCTCGATAGCATTAGCTTTGTGCTGGCCGATGGCACCCACGTGGACACGGGGAATGCGGAGTCCGTGGCGGCTTTCCGCACAAGTCATAAAACGCTTTTGCAAAATTTGGAAGAGCTTGCCGAACAGGTGCGGGCGAACCCTCAGTTAAGTGACACTATCGCCACCCAGTTTCGGTTAAAGAATACGATGGGATATGGTCTCAATGCGCTGCTCGACTACCATGATGGGCTCGACATTTTGGCCCATTTGCTGATTGGCTCCGAAGGTACTTTAGGTTTTATTGCTGATATCACCTACCGCACCGTGGCGGTACCGCAAGCGAGTGCTACCGGACTGTATTTATTCCCCGACAGTCATGCCGCCTGTGCGGTCATCCCGGCGCTCAAGGCGATCGGCGTTGAAGCAGTTGAACTCATGGACGATCGTTCGCTGCAATCGGTGCAACCACTGCTGGCTAAATTGACGCCAGTGACACCGCCGCAGGGTGCGGTAGCGCTGTTGATCGAACTCGGGCGCGATGACCACCAGACGTTGCAGCAAGCGCTTCAACAGCTTGAGCAGCGTCTAGAGGGCTTCCAAGCCTTGTGTCCAATGAGCACTGATGTAACCACGGGGCAAGCGCTATGGCAGATCCGAAAAGGACTATTCCCTGCGGTGGGCGCTGTTCGTGAGCGTGGCACGACAGTGATTATCGAAGACGTGGCGGTACCCTTAGAGGCTTTGCCAGATGCGGTGATCGCTTTGCAAGATCTGTTTGACCAACATGGTTATCACGAGGCCATTATTTTTGGTCACGCATTGGATGGCAATGTGCATTTTGTCTTCACGCAAGGTTTTGAAACGCAGCAAGAAAAAGCGCAGTATGCGGCCTTTATGGACGCTGTCGCAAAACTTATTACCGAGCGCTTTGCTGGTACGCTAAAAGCGGAACATGGTACGGGCCGTAATATGGCACCCTACCTTTATGCTCAGTGGGGCGGTGATGGTTTAGCCGTGATGCAACGTATTAAAGCCTTAGTCGATCCGCAAGGTATTCTAAACCCTGGGGTGATTCTTAATGACGACCCACAAGCACATCTACAGGATCTGAAATTAATGCCGCCGGTGAATGCCACCGTGGACGCTTGTATTGAATGTGGCTTTTGTGAACCGCAGTGTCCGTCGTTGCACTACACGCTAAGCCCGCGGCAGCGGATTGCGTTGATGCGACGTAACGCCAATCGCTCTGCAGCCGAGCAGCATGCGATCAACAACGATTTTCAGCATTTGGGTATCGACTCTTGTGCGGCAACTGGACTCTGTGCGACGGCGTGTCCGGTGGGCATAAATACTGGCGCTTGGGTGCAAGAACTCCGGGCTGAACAGGCGCAACACCAGCGAACAGCGAATTGGATTGCGGATCATCAGCAAGGCCTCGAGAGCATTGCACGCTTTGCTTTAACCGCAGCTAGGCCATTGAGTAAGTTACAACAAAAACGTCCTGCGTTACCGCCCGCGGCGCAACAGCAAAAGGCCACACCGGCGACCGCTGCGCGCACAGACAAGGTCATTTACTTCACCACCTGTCCAAATCGCGTATTTGCGACCGCCGGACAGGAGCCCTTGGCGCAAGTTGTCGAGCGTTTATGTGCCAAGGCGGGGATTCATTTGCAAGTCGTCGAGCCCAAAGGTCATTGTTGCGGGCAACCCTACCTGAGTAAAGGCTACCCAAACCAAGCGGAAGACAAGCAGCAGGCGTTACGTGATTATCTGTGGCAACTGACCGAGCAGGGGCGTTATCCAGTTGTTTTTGACGCCAGTCCCTGTGCTTTGCAGGTGCACGATCTCGAGGGCATTCAATGCTACGAACTGGCGGCGTTTTTACAGCAATGCGTTGCCAGTAAGTTGCATATGACACCATTGGCAGAGCCTCTAATGCTGCATGTCACTTGCAGTAGCCGTCATCTCGATCAAGGACAATCGTTACGCGTGTTGGCGGCACAATGCAGTACGCAAGTCATTGAACCCGAACAGATTCAATGCTGCGGCTTCGCTGGCGATAAAGGCTTTAGCCAACCGGAGCTGAACGCAAGCGCGCTGGCGCCATTAGCTGAACAAGTCCCAGCGCACTGTAAACATGCGGTGAGTAACAGTCGTACGTGCGAAATTGGCTTGAGTCACCATGCTGGACCAGCTGAGCTGTCCTACCGTCACATTGCTTACCTTCTCGATGAGCTCAGTAGTGCCAACGAGCAGACCAAGGATCTTGTATGAACCACCCGAATCAAACTTTTGCCGAGCTCGAACAACGCTGGCAGACGACCCATTGGCCGAACTTGAATAAACGTCAGTTGGTTTATGCTGATATTAGGCCAGTGCTCGATGAGCTTGCCGCCACCACAGCGCTCGCACATAAGGTGATCGGGACGTCGTATTTAGGTACTCCCATACGGCGCTTTACGCTTGGCCAAGGGCCGCTGGTGGTACTGGCGTGGACGCAAATGCATGGTAACGAATCAACCGCAACCGCGGCCGTGCTCGATTGGCTAAAGCTTCTTTCACAGCATTGCCCAGCGGATCTTCCCGATGACTGGCAAGATCTTATGACCTTGCACGTTATCCCTATGCTGAATCCTGATGGTGCGGCTGCAGGTACCCGTGAAACAGCGCAGGGCATCGACATGAATCGTGATGCACTGGCGCAACAAACGCCTGAAGGTCGACTGCTCTGGCAGCAAGTACAGCAGCTTAAGCCCACGGTGGCCTTCAATTTACACGATCAAAATCCGTATTACGCAGCAGGTGAAGGTGGAGACCCAGCGACAATTGCGTTTTTAGCGCCTGCTTACCATCCGGATAAGCATGTGGATGGTCCGCGCCTCAGAGCCAAACAGCTGATTGCTCACATGCGACAAATATTGTCGCACTGGCTGCCGCAGGGAATTGGTCGCTATGACGATACCTACTCGCAACGTTCATTTGGTGATGCCATCGCTGGTACGGGTGCGAGTACGATCTTGATTGAAAGTGGTGAACATCGTCACGACCCGAATCGGCAAGTGGCGCGTAAACTTAATGTCATGGCGCTGCAAGCGGGGCTGTCGGCGCTCCTGAGTGGTGTTTATCAAGACTATGGCTTAGCAGATTACTACGCCATTCCGGACAACGTGAGTGACGGCTTTGTTGACGTGAAAATGACCAACCTGACGATTGATGATGGCGAGCACCCAAGCTATCAGGTGGATGTCTGTCTGAATCGCTGTAACGCTTCACCAAGTTATGTCATTGAGTTTGTTGGTGATAGCCGCGGTCAGCAGGGCTTGGAAGAAATCGATGGCAGCGGTGTGAAGTGGCAACAGCTGCCCCAGTTGGGCGCTGTTGCCGATACGTTACTCGCTTTTGTTCGGCAGCAGGTTACTCCACGGTGACCGGTAAGTTTCCGCGCGCCTGACGCCCGAGTAATACTTCTACCAATGCGGTAAAACTCGCGCTGCGCACGTTACCGGCGCTGTTCATCGCCGCGCTATAGTCGTACGTCGCCAATGCGGCGTCGGCGACTGCACGGAAGTCACTGGCAACATACGGCGTGCGTAAAGCCACAAAAACAGTCGGTTGTTGGCGCGCATGGGTGAACGCCATTAGCTCCTGCAACCAGGCATGCTGCTCGGCTTTACTCGGACGTTCGCGCCAACTTGCTAAATCATCCATTCCACCCATTTCGGCTAAGCTGTGGTGGGGCGTAATATCACCGACGATGACCGCAGCATCAGCCCGCCACTCGAACCAAGGTTGTCCGGCGGGTAGCTCCGCTAAACTTAAGCAGTCACTACTGATTGTCGGGCGTTGCTCGGCAAGAGCAGAGGTGAACGCTTGGCAACGTAAGGTATCAGGCATGACTGCATACCAGTGCTCGGCCGTGAGAGGCAAAATGCCGTTGTCATAAATTTCAGTTGTCGCGTCGTACGCAAGCGCCTGCTCAACTTGTACGTTTTGCGCCAAAGGCAACTGCTTAAGGCTTTCCAAGCGATCTTCTAACGTCTGAGAGGCTTGCTTTGTTAAGCCGTAATCTGTTTTTAACTGGGCAATGCGCTGCGCTGAGTTGGCAAGCGCCTTAGTGTCAATCTCACCTGCGGCCACGGCTTGTTCTAACCCAGCAAAATACTGCCAAAACCCGTCAATGTCGTCAGGTGTGCGAATGGTGTAAGGCATTAACGCAATATCCGCACCGGCCTTAAACGTCGCAATGGTGGCTTCAAGCGGCGCGTAATAATGCGCAATACCTGCCATATCTAACGCGTCGGTCACAATTACGCCGTTAAAGCCCAATTCTTCACGTAGCACACCGGTCAGAATCTTATGTGACATGGTGGCGGGAACAATGGTCGCTTCGCCGTTGGTCGCTGTGAACTTGGTGTCGTCCAGTGCAGGATATTGAATATGCGCCGTCATCACCATTGCTGGTGGTGTGTCGCTACTGATGATGTGCTTAAACGGCAGCAAGTCAACTGCGTCGATGGTGGCGCGCTCATGTTCAACGCGCGGTAAGCCAGTGTGGCTGTCAACGTGCGTATCACCGTGGCCAGGAAAGTGCTTGAGGGCACTCATGATGCCGTGGCTTTGCAAGGTCGCAACGGTCGCCTGACCGAGTGCTGCTACCTGATCTGGATCTTCGCCGTAACTGCGAACATTGATCACCGGATTAGCGGGGTTAACGTTGACATCAACTGTTGGCGCAAAATTGAGATTAAAACCGAGCAAGCTGAGCTCTTTCGCAATGCCTGCAGCAACCTGTTCAGCATAACCTGTACCTTGTGCGGCGTAGGTTGCGCCAAGCGCCATGTTGCCGCCGAAGCGCGTTGAAATGGCGGGAGGTAGTCGTGCAACACGCCCACCTTCCTGATCCACGGCAATAAACAAAGGTGGCAACCCCGCATCCCGCACAACTTTCTGCATTTGTGCAATAAGCGTCGTAATCTGCTGACCTTCCACTAAGTTGTCGGCAAACAGAATAACGCCGCCAATGTGGCCTTCGCGCAGTACGTTGGCTAAAGCGTCCGGTAACTCCGTGACTGCGGCTTTGCATTCTTCGCTGGCGGTACCGTCGTTACAGAAGTAACGGAAGTCGAGCATAAGCTTCTGGCCAAGCTGGAGCCTTACCTGCTCAGCGGTGTTAGGTTCTTGAGGGGTGCAGGCCGCTAGGAAAATCAGGCTTAACAGCAGGGCAAAATTGCGAATCATGGCTATACTCTTTGCATAAAGTTGCACGGAAAAGATGAAGGTATCCTACGTGAGCTCGGTCAAAAAATAAATTATTCCATGAAAAACTTCATGGCTTATTCTTTCAGGAGTAATAAAGAGAAGCGTTGTTAGATTTTCTCGGTATAAATTCTTTACGAACTCAAATTTTAAGGATTGTCACATTCCGCAACAAATTCGCCTTAAGTGATTAAGTTTAGGTAATTAAAGAGGAATTTTGGCGCATGAATAAGTCGTTTGAACGCTACGACTAAAAAATGCACAGCAAATTGCTTGGAATAATTTATTATTTACATTATAAGAATATGTGATACTTTCAATATATTGATGGTTCTACCATCTGTTGTAGTAATTCTTTGTCGATGACGGCAAAGGGTATAACAAGAAGACGTACTGACGATACGTACCAGATTCTTACAACGAGCGGAGATTGCAAAGTGAAACTCAATAAAATAGCACTCGTGCTGGGGTTGACGACAAGTATGAGCGGCCTCGCTTATGCTCAAGATGTCGATCAAGAAGAGAACACACAGCAAAACGAAGAAGCAGAAAAAGTCGAACGAATCCAGGTGACTGGTTCGAGCATCAAACGTACAGCAATGGAAGGCGATCTACCGCTAACCATTATTTCGCGTGAAGACATCGATGCCCAGGGTATTACCACAGCTGAACAACTTATGTTGCAGTTGAACGTGGCTTCAAACTCTAACGATAACTTGGCCAGTAACACCGGTATCGTAAGTGGTGAAGAACGTGGTAACAACGGTGCTTCAAGCGCAAACTTACGTCAACAAGGTGCTGGTTCTACCTTGGTTCTATTGAATGGTCGCCGTACAGCTACGCACGGTTTGAAAGGCCGTTCAGTTGACTTGAACTCAATTCCATTTTCAGCCATCGAGCGCGTAGAAATTTTACGTGACGGCGCGTCAGCGGTTTACGGTACTGATGCCATCGGTGGTGTTATCAACTTCATTTTGAAGAAAGATTTCCAAGGCGCGCAAATCGGCGCTTTTGCTGATCACACTGAAGCAGGCGGCGGTAATATCTATCGCTTCAACGTGTTAGCTGGTACGGGTGACCTCTATTCAGACGGTTACAACGTTATGGCGTCTTTGTCGTACCGTACAGCAGAACTTCTGCGCGGTGTTGATCGCGACTTCACCAGTACGTTCCAACCTGAGAGCGGCTTGTCTCCGGATACTCGTGGTACGCCATTTGCGTCTCTTAACGACCGTTGGAGCGGGAACGATCCAACACACCCAAATTACAACCTCATAGGTGAAGGATTAACTAATCCGGAAACGGGTTTGGAAAATGACGTCTTAAACGTTTTAGCATTACCAGGCATGCCAGGTTGTGATGTTTATCCAAATATGGATGACGACGGCGCAGCATTATGGAACCGCGCGCGCAATGAAGGTGTGAGTTGTGCATGGGATTATCCGCGTGCGTCAGCATTACAGCAACCAATTGATAGCATTGATTTCGTGAGTCGCGGCACAATGACCTTGGGCGACAGCGCTGAAGGTTTTGTGGAGTTCATGGGCTCTGAAGTGACTTCTCAAAAGGTATTTGAGCCGAATCAAATTACGCCTTGGTCGATTGGCACAGAAGGTTGGTATCCAAGTACCGGTGAATCTTACGATTATATCGTAGACGCTTTGAGTGATTATTATGGTGCTGACCAGTTAAACATCGGTGCACCAATTGCTTATCGCTGGCGTTGTATGGACTGTGGTCCGCGTGAAATCGAAACAACAACCACAGCGATGAAGATTCAGTTTGGTGTTGAAGGCCAAATTGGCTTTTGGGACTACCGTGTTGGCTTAGGTCACGCAACCAACGAATCTGAATCACAACTTGGTGGTGGTTATCATTACACTGAGTTGCTCGCGCAAGGTATTGGTAGCGGTGCAATTAACCCATTCCTTCTTCCTGGCCAGTCGCAATCTGATGCAGGTATGGCGGCACTAGCAGCGGCTTCTGCTGAAGGGGTTATGCTCTACGGTGGTAAAACCACGTTGACGCAGTTTGATGCATCAATTACTGGTGACTCTGGTTTCAACCTAGGTCTCGGTGGTGACAATATCTATGTTGCCGGTGGTGTAGATATTCGCCAAGAAGGTTATGAGTTCAACGGTGACCGTCGTGCGGCAGAAAATCGCCCTGATATCTATGGTGCACCTTTCGATAATGCCAACGAACTGGATGACGTTGACCGTACCGTTAAAGCCGTTTACGCCGAAGCATTGGTTCCAGTGGTACAAAACTTTGAGCTTAACTTAGCGGCTCGTTATGACCACTACGATGGTTTTGGTGGCACAACCAACCCGAAAGTTGGCTTTGTCTACACGCCAACCGAATCACTATTGGTTCGTGGTGCATACAGTACCGGCTTCCGTACACCATCGTTTAACCAGCTGTTTAACGGTGTTTCAGAGCAACCGTATACCGGTCAGGACCTTGCAGATCCTCGTGACTGTCCAAACGGTGAAGTTGACCAGAGTGATCCAAACTGTGATACGCCAATTCAGCCAACGCGCTTGTTTGGTGGTAAAGAAGATCTGGGTCCTGAAGAGTCGAAGCAGTCAAGCTTCGGTATCGTCTATGCCCCAACTGATAACCTATCAATGAACATCGATTGGTGGGAAATCATCATTGACGGCACCATCCAGATCCCTGGTTTCCGTGACTTGCTCGAAAACTACGAGTTGTTCGAAAGTAACTTCATCCGCGATAGTGAAGGTAACTTGGTTACCATCGACTCGCGTTACATTAACGCCGGTGAACGTCAGACCAGCGGTATTGAAGTTGGCTTACAGGCCAACGGTGAAATGAACGAAGGCTTGTGGAGTGTGAACTTCAACGGTAGCTACTTGATTGAAGATAAGAAAAAGCTACTTGATAATGCGCCTTGGGGTGAAAACCTCGTAGGTACACACTCGCGTGGTAACATTCCACTGCGTTGGAAGCACACTGCAACCTTTAACTATACGAAAGGTGATCTGAGCCACAGCTTGACGCAAATTTATCGTCACAGCTATGACGACGAAACACCACCAGGTGTACGTTCAGGTGAAGCCGATCCGTTGTACTATGACGGTGAAGTGGGTAGCTACTTAATCTACAACTACAGCGTACGTTACATGGCGCTGGAAGATTGGGACGTTACCTTCGGTATCAAGAACCTGTTTGACCGCGATCCACCGTTCACTGCGCACCAGAACGACTACTCGCCGGGCGCAGCGTTCGACCCTCGTGTAGCCGACCCACGCGGTCGTTCGTACACCCTACAATTGACTTACAACTTCTAAGAACACTTAGAACGTAAGTGGTAGGAAAGAAGAACTGCGGTCAGCTTCGGCTGGCCGCAGCTATTTTGGCCTTCAGTCGCTAGGTGAATGCGTCCATGACACAGCCTTATCACATCGTCATTCTTGGAGGCGGTTCGGCCGGTTGGATGACCGCTGCAGCACTTTCCAAAGTTCTTGACCGCCAGCATTACAAAATCATTCTCGTTGAGTCTTCTGCCATAGGTACGGTCTCGGTGGGCGAAGCCACGATTCCGGGTATTCGCGAGTTCAATCAACTGTTACAAATCGACGAGAATGAGTTTTTACGCGAGACGCAAGGCAGCTTTAAGTTAGGGATTGCCTTTGAGAATTGGCAGAATATTGGTGATGAGTACATGCACCCGTTTGGTCCCTATGGGATCACACTCAACGGCGTGCCATTTCACCATTACTATTTGCGCCACGAACGTGAAGTAGGGGCAGGCGATGCTATGCCATTGCATGAGCTGAACCTTGAATGGAGCGCTGCTTTAGCCCATAAATTCACGCGGCCGATTGCCGATAAACGCAGCCCGCTAGGGCACATCAAATATGCCTATCATTTCGATGCTCATGCTTACGCGCGCTATTTGAAAAAGTATGCGACGGCACGCGGTGTCGTCGCCCTTGAAGATCGGATGCAGACCGCCAAGCAGCATCCCAACGGAGCCATTGCCTCGTTGATGTTAGAAAAACAAGGCGAGCTTGCTGGCGACTTTTTTATTGATTGCAGCGGCTTTAAAGCACTCCTAATCAGTGAAACGCTTGGGGTAAGTTACCACGATTGGCGCAAGTGGATGCCCTGTGACAGTGCCGTGGCATTGCCGGGCGAACACGACGCAGCAGATATTTTGCCGTATACCCGCTCGATTGCCCATCACGAGGGCTGGCGTTGGAAAATACCGTTACAACACCGTACCGGTGAGGGCTGGGTGTATTCAAGCCGCTTTACTGATAGCGATAAAGCGGAACGCGAATTCCGCGAAACCATTGGTAATTTTGATAGCACGGCGAATCACTTGCGTTGGATTAATGGCCGTCGCGATGAAGCGTGGAAGCATAATGTCTGCGCCATTGGTTTATCCGCGGGCTTTATTGAGCCGCTGGAATCCACCGGCTTGCAGCTTACACAATCTGGCATTATGCGCTTGATTAGCTTGTTGCCGGGTAAAGGCTCTATGACTGAGCGAGCGCAAGCGTTTAATCGCTATACCGCAGAAGAAATTACCAATATTCGCGATTTCGTCATGTGTCACTACAAACTTACGGACCGCGATGATTCGGAATTTTGGCGTTACTGCCGTGATATGGAAATACCCGATTCACTGCAAGAGCGGTTGGACCTATACCACGAAAACGGGAGCATATTCCGTAACAGCAACAACGAACTTTTTAATGAAATTAGCTGGTTCTCGATGTTCCACGGACAGGGTTTAACGCCTGCACAAGTTCATCCGATTGCCGAACAAATGCCAGCTGAGACGATGCAACAGCATCTAGCAACCGTGCAGCGTATTTTTAAACAGTCGGTAGCGCAGTTACCGAGCCATGCAGACTTTATTCGGAAACATTGCCAAGCATCATGAAGTTGTTATCGAACTCAGTAAAACTAGGCCTTATTGCCACCTTATCAGCGCTTGCGCTTAATAGTTGCAGTAGCACTGACTATGAACAAATGCCATCGGCGAACCAAAGCCATCGGGTGAAGTCGTTAGTTCTGCACTATACGGCCATTGATTATGAAAAAAGTGTACGGGCTTTGGTTGAGCCGAAGGGGCTTAGTTCGCACTACCTTGTGCCTGAGCGCGGTGATCCCAGCTATCCGGAAGACGAGATCAACGTCTATCAGTTGGTTGATGAGCGCGAGCGAGCGTGGCATGCAGGGGATTCGTATTGGCAAGGCCGGACGGAACTCAATGACACGTCGATTGGCATCGAGATTGTCAACGTGCCGCAATGTCAGTGGGACACCAGTCAGCAAGCAACACGTGCCGAGCATGGCGAAAATCGTTTGTGTACGTTCCCTGACTATGATCCCGCACAGATTGAAGCAGTGGTTGAATTGTCGCAGGAAATTCTTGCGCGACATCCCGATATTCATCCTACGGCGGTGGTGGGGCATTCCGATATTGCGTTTATGCGCAAAAACGACCCAGGCCCGCGTTTTCCGTGGTACCAGCTTTACCAGCAGGGCGTTGGCGCTTGGTATGAGCAAGACACCTTAGCGCGCTACTGGCGCCAGTTTAACCAAGAGCCCGTGCGCATCGGCTTATTACAGGCGGCCTTAAGAACCTACGGTTATGGCGTGACTGAAACCGGTGTGTTTGATGAACAAACGCGTAGCGCCTTGTCAGCGTTTCAGATGCACTTTTTGCCGTGGAGTGTGAACGGCAAGAACGACAGCCAAACCACTGCCGCTGTATTCGCTTTGCTTGAGCGTTACTTCCCTGAACAACTCGAGCCTTTGTGGCAACGCTACCAAGCCGAGAATGCGGCGGAGCTCGCGAACGTTAAAAAGGTTAAACAGGGCCAAATCGATGCCGTTTTCCCTGAGCCAGAAGCACAACGTTCGAGTCGCGAATGGGTCAATGATAAATTGCGTTTTAAAGCTTACGCTGGACGTAGCGAAATTACCTTGTCGGCTGAGCAAGACGTGACTGCCGAAATTCAAATTAATGGCGAAACCTTAAACTTAGCGACGCCGTTACAAGGCGACAAAACTTATAACTATTCGCTAAAGCGGCGCACGATAAATGGCTTGAATACGCTGTTCGTGAAATCCGTGCAGCCCGAGGGCGTGGAAGTTCGGGTGCAGATCCCTTATCCGACGCTGATAGACGCCACCGCTGAATACCGCAATGCCTTCCGAAAAGTCGACGCATTGATTGAGCAAGATATTGCCAATGGCTTTCCCGGTGCGGTGTTGGTGGTTGTTAAAGATGGCAAAATCATCAAGCAAAGCGCATATGGGTATGCCAAACGTTACGACGAAAACGGTGAGCTGCTTGCTGCGCCGGCGCCGATGACGCTGGCAACGGGGTTTGATGTTGCATCGAACACTAAGTCCTTTGCCACCGCGATGGCGATGATGCACTTGGTTGAACGCGGGCTGTTGGATGTGAATGCGCCGATTTACCACTACTTGCCAGAATACCGCGGACAAGGGCGTGAAGCACGACGCATCCGTGATTTATTAAATCATCAGTCGGGTTACGGTCCGCAAGTACATTTCTTTGACCCAGAGAATAAGCTCGGCAAACTGTTTTACTCACGCGACAAAGAAAAAACGCAACGTCTGATCACTACCAAAGTGCCATTTAAAGTAGGTAATGGCGTACAGGCAACCTACAGCGATACGGGTTTCAAGCTGTTAGGCACTATCGTTGAACGCATTACCGGCATGCCCTTGGATCAGTACGTTGAACAGAACATTTACGCGCCACTTGGCCTAAACAACAGTCTATTTACACCGTTGCGTAAGGGCCGTATGCCAAGTGAATTCGCCGCAACTGAGTTGAACGGCAATACCCGCGGCGGGCGTGTTGAATTCCCGGGTATACGCACCTATACCTTGCAAGGCGAAGTGCACGACGAGAAGGCTTTTTATTCAATGGAAGGTGTTGCTGGGCACGCGGGTCTGTTTTCCACTGGACCTGATCTTGCGGTGTTGGTGCAAACACTGCTGAACGGTGGTGGCTACGGCAATGTGCATTTGTTTGAAGAAAGTGTCCTCGATATTTTCACCGCTCCCCATGCCCGCGATCGTAGCTTTGGCTTAGGCTGGCGCCGCGCTGCCGATGGCGAAACCCGTTGGCACTTCGGCCCTTATGCAAGTCATGAGGCGTTCGGCCATACCGGCTGGACCGGCACCGCCACGGTCATCGATCCAGCCCTCGATCTTGGCATCATTTTGTTGACCAATGCACGCCACTCGCCGATCGTCGCAGAAGGTGACGGCTATGAATTTTTGGGCAAGCAGTTCGAAACCGGCAATTACGGTAGCGTCATCACCGGTGTTTACGAGGCTGTATTAAATATTGATCAAAAGTGACCCTCATATGAATCGATAAATTAATCTATGATTCATATAACGGTCAAATTATTGACGGTCACCAAAAGCTGGTCTACGCTTAAGTTAGTAATAACTAACCTACGAGTAGAGCATGCCCAAATCTATCGCGCGAACCTATTCACGTTATACCGAGGATGCACTGGCCGTGTTGGCGAGCCTGATTCGGTCGGCGCGTGTGCAACAACGTATTAGTGCGCAGCAATTGGCCGAACGCGCCGGCATTTCGCGTAGCACCTTACAACGCATTGAGAAAGCTGATCCTAAATGTGAAATCGGCATAGTTTTTGAACTGGCGAGCTTGCTGGGAATTGCTTTGTTCGACGCGTCGCCGAGTTCAGGTGAATTACGGCGTTATCGCACCTTACAAGAAGAAAAACTGACCCTGTTGCCGGAGCGGGTCCGTCAGCCCGCACGAGAGGTCGATGATGACTTCTAGCCTGAAAGACTACAGCGAAGCTTACGTTTGGGTATGGTTGCCAGAATCAGCGGCTCCTATTGTTGCAGGCAAGCTGGAAGCGTATGGACAGCAACTGCGCTTCAATTACGGGCAAAGTTATTTGGACCGTGCCGAGCAACAATACGCCATTCCACTTTATTTACCAGAGCTACCGTTACGCAAAGGGCGATTAGAAAATTTGCCTGGACTGAGCATGCCCAATTGCCTACGCGATGCCGCGCCTGACGCGTGGGGGCGCAGAGTGATCCTCAATAAGTTGGTGGGAAGGGGGTCACAGAGCAGTGATACTGCTGAACTCGGCGAGCTGGTTTACTTACTGGAGTCGGGTTCCGATCGAATAGGCGCCTTCGATTTCCAATTGTCGCCGACGGAATATGTACCGCGCTCAGCCAAGAATGTCCCATTAGAGGAACTCGTCAAATCAGCAGAGCGTGTCGAGCAAGGGATACCCTTAACGCCAGAGCTTGACCAAGCCCTGTTTCACGGCAGTTCTATCGGTGGTGCTCGACCGAAGGCGCTGATTGAAGCGAATACATGCAAGTATATCGCGAAGTTTTCGTCGTCAACGGACACCTATAGCGTGGTGAAAGCCGAGTACATTGCGATGCGGCTTGCTGACGAAGTCGGGCTTGATGTTGCGCCGGTTAAACTGGTTAAGGCAGCCAATAAAGATGTACTGTTAATCGAGCGCTTTGATCGCCAACAGCACCCTGACGGTTGGCGTCGCAAAATAATGGTATCGGCGCTAACTTTACTTGAGCTTGACGACATGATGGCCCGTTACGCCAGCTACGAAACACTTGCCGAAATCATTCGTCATCGTTTTATCGAGCCAAAGGCGACCTTGCATGAGCTCTTCCAGCGTTTGGTATTTAATATTCTGGTCGGCAACACCGATGATCATGCGCGCAATCATGCAGCATTTTGGGATGGCAAGGACCTCACCCTGACACCTGCTTATGACATTTGTCCTCAAGGCCGTGCAGGCAATGAACAGAGTCAAGCCATGCTCATCCATGGCCGTGATAATCGCAGTTCTTTAAGTACCTGCTTAAAAAGTGCTGCAAGTTATTTGCTCACTGAAGCCGAAGCGAAAGCTATCATGAAGCAGCAAATAGCCACTATCGAACAACGGTGGGTCGCTATTTGTGACGAAGCAGAGTTCAATCAAGTGGAACGAAAATTACTTTGGCGTCGGCAATTTCTCAATCCCTATTCCGTTGACGTCCCGTAAGCGGCTTGTCATAAAACATTCATTGCTCTGGCACAGAACTGTCATCGACCTTCGGCAAGCTAGCGTTGTTTTCACAGCGCACTGCGCAACAAGGTAGCCATGCTGAATGTCGAGCAACTGATCCAACAAAAACTGCCGCCGATGCTGCATCACCCAGCGGTTGCACCTTGGTTGAAGCGCCCCGTCAGTAAGCTCCTGAAACGTCTCTTACACGCTGAAGATTTGCGTCAGTTCACCACCGACTATGGGCACTTACGTGGCCGCGACTTCCTTGAACAGGTACTGGATTACTTTGAGTTTCGCTACACTGTTGCCGATCGTGAACGCGAGCATATTCCCAGCCAAGGCAAATTAGTCATCATCGCCAACCATCCGATTGGCTCGCTTGATGGTGTAGCGCTGCTTAAATTGGTGGCCGAAGTGCGGCCTGATGTGAAAGTTATCGCTAACGACATGTTGTGGAGCCTTGAGCCACTGGGCCCGATGCTACTGCCTATTACCAATATGGGTGGGCGCGCGGGGCGGCAGCAAATTAAAGCAATACATGAGCACCTTGCCGAAGACAAAGCGGTGATCGTGTTCCCCGCTGGCGAAGTTTCACGCTTACGTCCGCAGGGGGTACGTGATACCCGTTGGGAAAGCGGCTTTTTGCGTATCGCTGACAAAGCACAAGCGCCTATTCTGCCGATCCATGTCGATGGCCGTAATTCTTGGAGCTTTTACGCTTCGTCGATGATGTACAAGCCACTGTCGACGTTGTTACTGGTGGAAGAAATGTTTCGGCAACGCGCTGGCGTGCTACATTTTCGTATTGGCCGTTGTATCGCGTATCGCCATCACCACCGCACCGATCTTAGCTTGAAAAACCGCGTCCACATGCTGCGCAAACATTTATACCGAGTCGGCAGCGGTAAATCTGGCATGTTCCCAACCGAGCAAGGCATTGCGCTCGCTGAACCACGTTTGGCGTTGCGTGATGCCTTGCACGACTGCGACTACTTGGTAACAACACCAGATGGCAAAGATCTGTACTTCACTGACTATCGGACGGATTGTCCACTCATGCGCGAACTCGGCCGCGTACGCGAGCTAACCTTTCGTGCCATCGGTGAGGGTACGGGGCAGCGCCGCGATTTGGATCGTTACGATGTACAGTTTAGTCATTTATTGCTATGGGATGCCCACGCGATGGAAATCGCTGGCAGCTACCGTTTGGCGCCAGTGGCGCCCATGACGACTCAGCAAAGCTATGAGAGCTTGTACACCGCGAGTCTGTTTCAGTTTAAGCCGACCATGGAACGCTATCTCGTACAGGGTATGGAATTGGGGCGCAGCTTTATTCAGCCGCAATACCGCAATCGGTACAGTTTGGACTATTTGTGGCAGGGCATTGGTGCCTATGTGCAAAAGCATCCCGGGGTGCGTTATTTGTTTGGACCTGTGAGCTTATCAGGTGAGTTCCCGCGCGCAGCACAAGCCATGATCGTGTGGTTTTATCAACAATGGTTCCCGCCCTTACAAGAGGTGGCTACGCCTAACCAGCCGTTTATCTACACACCTGAAGAAGAGCAGTGGCTCGCGGCGCTTTTCGAGCACCGTGACTATGCGGTAGATCTGCAAACACTGAAATCAGAGCTGCAGCATTTAGATGTTAAGCTTCCGCCTCTGTTTAAACAGTACAGTGAACTTTGCGAACCCGGCGGCGTACAGTTTGCTTGCTTTAGCGTCGATCCGGCCTTTAATAACAGCATCGATGCATTACTTATTGTGGACTTGCATCAACTTAAACCGCGTCGTAAGCAGCGTTACTTGCAAAACGCGGTGTCGCAGCACTAGCAATCCTAAGCGTTCCTGTTTACCTTAAGAGACTGTCTTCAGCGAACCACGAGATTATTCATGCGCATTGCTACATTGGGCCCCGCCGGTACCTTTTCAGAACTTGCCGCCTGTGAATTTGGACGGCAGTTAAACGATTATACGTTAGCGTTTTACCCAGCTTTAGCGCGCGTTCTGAAAGCGTTACCGCACGACGCTGATCTCGCCGTGGTGCCCATCGAAAACATTGTCGAAGGCATGGTATCACCGGTCATCGATACCTTTGTAAAACGGCCGTTGGAGATTGTCGGTGAGTTGAGTATTCCGGTGCGCTTTTCACTGGTAGCAAACCATCCACAGCCCGAGAAAATCTACGCACAGTTTGTCGCGCAAGGGCAGTGCAGCGACTGTTTGAGCGCTTACAATGTGCCGATTATGAATACCGCCAGCAATAGTGAAGCGCTGCAATTGCTGCAACAAAGTCGCGAACCTGCGGCAGCCGTAGTGCCGGAGCACTGTCTTGGCGAGCACCATTTTACGCATGTTGAGCATGACATTACCGACTATGCGCACAATGAAACGCGCTTTGTTGCTGTGCGCGAACCGCGCGGCGAGCATGAAGCGCCGCAAGCAGGTGTGAACTACAAAACCTCACTACTGATCATTGACGATACTGATCACCCAGGCTTGTTGGTTGAACACCTGCAAGTATTTGCCGCTTACCGAGTAAACCTAACCTCACTGGTATCCCGTCCGACCGGGCAGAAATTCGGGCAATACCACTTCTATCTAGAATGCGAAGGGCATCGCGATGACACCGCGATTCGTGCCGCGCTAACGCTGATTCAGTTACGTAATAAGGTGCTCGTTTTGGGGAGTTATCCTAAAGCAGCACCCAGCGGATAAGTAGGCCGACAGTAGTGACGGCGGCCACGCCAAGGAGCCAAAGCAAGAGGAACCAGCCGAGGCGTTGCCAGGTTTGTTTTGCCATTAGTCGTGATACCCCGAATCAGCACGCACTTTGCCGCGAAACACCCAGTAGGTGTAGCCGGTATAGGCAAAGATGATCGGTAACAAGACGGCGGCACCGACCAGCAGAAACACTAAACTGTTATCCGGTGCTGCGGCTTCCCACAAGGTGATTTCTCGCGGCACTAAGTAGGGGAAGATGCTCACGGCGAAGCCACTATAAGCAATCAAAAATAAGCCTAGTGACCACAAGTACGGACGGCCTTGTTGCTTCTTGGTAAGCGAGTTCAGCAGGCCTATGGTCAACACCACCAACAATACGGGTAAGACCCATAAGCCGATAGAGGTCGGGAAGCTGAACCAGCGCTCGTAAATGTAGGCGTCTTGCCAAGGTAAGAACAAGCTCACGAACACGATACAGGCGAATAGACCGACACCTGCTTTGTAGGCGAGCGGATAAGCGCGTTCTTGCAACGCGCCTTCGGTCTTCATGACGAGCCACGTGGCGCCCAGTAAGAGGTAGCCAACCACCACGGCGAAGCCGCAGAACACGGTAAACCACGTCAACCAATCGAACCAGCCACCGGCATAGGCGCGATCAACAACTTTTACTCCCTGCAGCATGGCACCGAGCATAATGCCTTGGCTCATGGCCGCAACAAAAGATCCAACGATAAAGGACCAGTCCCAAAGTTTTTTACCGCGCTTGGTCTTGAAGCGGTATTCGAAAGCGACGCCGCGGAAAATGAGGCCAAGTAACATGGCAATAACGGGCATGTATAAAGCGGGCATAAGCACGGCATAGGCTAACGGGAACACCGCCAGCAAACCGCCGCCACCGAGCACCAACCACGTTTCATTGCCGTCCCAAACGGGGGCAACGGTGTTCATCATAATGTCGCGCTCTTCTTCCTTGTTAAACCAAGGAAAGAGCATGGCGACGCCAAGGTCGAAGCCGTCTAAGGCAACGTAGGCGAAGACTGCAACCGAAATCAGAATAGCCCAGATAAGTGCGTAATCCATGCTTAGTCCTCCTCGTGCATTAGGCGTTCAGCCGCCATGCCGCCGCCGTAGTCAGGAATGTGTACATTTTCGGGATCACCGGCCATTTTGCGCAAGATATAAAAGGTCCCAGCGCCAAATACCAAAAAGTACACCACGATAAAGGCCAGTAGACTGCCGCCAACGCCCTCTGCGGCAATCGGGGAAGCCGCATCTTCTGTACGCAATAGGCCATAGATCACCCACGGCTGGCGGCCAACTTCAGTCACGATCCAGCCGGCGACGACGGCAACAAAGCCCGAGGGAGCCATGGCAATGGCAGCTTTATGCAACCACGACGCATCGTAGAGTTTACCGCGGGCGCGTTGCACGCCGGCCCATAGGCCGATCACGACCATAAGCAAGCCAAGTCCGACCATGATACGGAACGCCCAAAACACCACTGGCACTGGTGGCCATTCATCGCGCGGGAAGGCGTCCAGGCCAGTGACTTCGGCGTTGACGTCGTGCTTGAGAATTAAGCTCGCCAAGCCGGGAACCTTGATTGCATAGTCCACTTCGGCGGTTTCCATGTTAGGCATACCAAACAAATACAACGGTGCTTGGGTTTCGGATTTAAAGTGACCTTCCATGGCCGCGACCTTCGCAGGTTGGTGTTCTTGGGTATTCAAACCGTGCAAGTCGCCAACAAAGACTTGCAATGGCGCAACCAGTAGCGCCATCCACATGGCCATAGAGAACATTTTGCGCGCCGCAGCATTGCTGCGTTCTTTGAGCAAGTGCCAAGCGCCAACACCGCCAACTACAAAGGCAGTCGTTAGGTAAGCAGCAAGTAGCATATGCGCTAAGCGATAGGGGAAGCTTGGATTAAAAATAACCGCGAACCAATCTTCGACGACAAATTGACCGACGTCATTCATGGCGAAACCAGTGGGCGTCTGCATCCAACTGTTCACCGACAAAATCCAGAAGGCACTAATAGCGGTGCCAATGGCGACCATAAGGGTGGCGAAAAAGTGCAGCTTTTCTCCGACGCGGTTCATGCCGAACAACATCACCCCTAGAAAACCAGCTTCAAGGAAGAAGGCAGTGAGCACCTCGTAGCCCATCAATGGGCCAATGACTGGACCGGCTTTATCGGAAAACACGGACCAATTGGTACCAAATTGATAGCTCATCACAATCCCGGAGACCACACCCATACCGAAGGCCACGGCAAAGATCTTGACCCAATAACGGAAGAGCTTTTGGTAAACAGGATTACGGGTCTTTAGGTATAAGCCCTCGAGCACGGCAAGGTAACTGGCAATACCAATGGTGAAGGCAGGAAAAATAATGTGAAACGCAACGGTAAAAGCGAACTGAAAGCGCGCCAACAACAGTGCATCAGCATCGGAGAAAAGACTTTCGACCATGCGACAACCCCTACATAATTTAGGAACTACTTAATTGTAGGAGGTCTGCTAGGAATTTATAGGTAAAAACCTTACTTTTTGCAGGATTATTATTGAGGCGTTGGCCTACCTTAAGTATGGCAAGCTGAAGATTAGATCTCGTCAGCCACACAGCAAGGCGTTACACTAATACCACTTATTTGATTGAGCTTAGTTTTGGAGTTTGCATGGAGCGTTTGGTCGAAAACCTGATGTACA
This sequence comes from Pseudidiomarina homiensis, assembly GCF_003987225.1. GTDB lineage: Bacteria > Pseudomonadota > Gammaproteobacteria > Enterobacterales > Alteromonadaceae > Pseudidiomarina > Pseudidiomarina homiensis. Next base: position 1,593,105 of record NZ_PIPX01000001.1, on the reverse strand, counting down.
GTCTGCGCTGGTTACTGGCGCCGATTTATTTGGGCCTGAGTTTGGCGGTGATGCTACTGGGAGTGAAGTTTTTTCAGGAGCTTTTTCATGCGATTCCGCTTATTTTTACGATGCCTGAAGTGGATTTGATTCTGCTCACGCTAACTTTGATCGACATCGCCTTGGTTGGCGGTTTGCTGGTCATGGTCATGCTCAGTGGTTACGAAAATTTCGTTTCAACCCTCGACATTGATGGTGGTACCGAAAAATTGGCTTGGTTAGGCAAGATTGATTCGGGTGGCCTGAAAAACAAAGTTGCAGCGTCGATTGTTGCCATTTCATCGATTCACTTGTTGAAGGTGTTTATGAACGCCGACAATGTCGATGTAGAAAAGATCAAATGGTACGTGATTATTCACCTGACTTTTGTTGGCTCAGCGTTCGCGATGGGCTACCTCGATAAGCTCACACGTAAGAAAGGTGACGACTAATCTCTTAATTCGTCACCTTGGTCGTTAATCGTTGCCTAAAGCGCTGATAGTTCGGTAGGCTCATGACCTATCCTTTATCAACAAAAGCAAATCAACAGGCAACGAGAGCGACCTATGAACGCAAAACTTTTCTTTTCTTTGAGTTTGCTTGCTACCAGTATGGCGAGCGGGCCTGCTTTGGCACAAGAGCAAGCGGCAACTGCAGATCACACTGTTGCGGTAACCAGTAAACTACAGGCGGAAGACATTTTTGCCTTGGAATTTGCCAATGATGTGCAAATTTCGCCGGACGGCCGTTATGTGGCTTACGTGCGCAATAGTTTCGATATCATGACCGACGGCACGCGTCGCAGCCTGTGGTTAGTGGATACCCAATCCGGTCAACACACCCCGTTGTTTGCCGATCAGCATAGCTATGGTAATCCAAGCTGGTCGCCCGATGGCAAGCGCTTGGCCTTCACTTCAAACCGTTCAGGGCGTAACCAGATCCATGTATTCTGGGTTGAGGAACAGCGCACGGCGGCAGTAACTGAAGTTCAGCAAAGCCCAAGTCAATTGGCTTGGTCACGTGACGGCAAGCAACTTGCCTTTATGATGGCGGTGCCGGAACCGAAAAGTGATTTCGCCAAAAGCGTGAAGTCAGTAAAGAAACCAGAGAAAGCCAAGTGGGGCAAAGCACCGATTATTGTCGAACGGACTTTGTACCAGCGTGACGGCCGCGGTGTGATGCCGTCGTCGTATAGCCAAGTATTTGTTGTACCAAGCGAGGGCGGTAGCGCGCGTCAGGTCACCACTGGACCGTTTCAGCATCGCGGCCCGCTGACGTGGCTCGCCGATAATTCAGCTATCGTTTTCAGTGCGAACCGCACTAAAGACTGGGAGTATCAGTCGCGCGAGAGCGACCTGTGGCAAGTCAGTCTCGCTGATAACAGTCTGACTCAGCTCACCGACTGGCCGGGCGATGAATACGCCAGCACGCTATCGGCGAACGGTGAGCAGCTAGCCTTTTTACATGGCGGCAACGCTGCGGAACCCTATCGCAATGCGAGTTTGCATCGCATGGTGTTGAGCTCGGGCGCGGTGGAAGCCATTGTTGATGACTTTGACCGTTCACTCGAAAGTCCACAGTGGGTGGGCAGTGATCAGTTGACCGTACAATACGCCGATCGTGGGCGTATCAAGGTCGCCGACGTAAATTTAGCCGGTGAACTTAGCACCCGCGTGAACGATGTCGGTGGTATCTACGCCAGCCGTCCTTACACCATGGGCATGTACTCAGTTGCGGCCGATACCGGCGCGATTGCTTATACCCAGGCCTCAGCTTATGACCTCGCCAATGTTGCCGTGCAAATTGAGGGAACAGTGCGTAGCTTGACCGCTTTAAATGATGATGTGCTGGCGCATCGCGACTTAGGCGAAGTGCGCGAAATCAATTACCAATCGTCGTTTGATGGAACTGACATCCAAGGCTGGTACATTTTGCCGCCGGGTTATGAGGAAGGTAAGCGCTATCCAACGATGGTTGAAATTCACGGTGGACCACACCTGTCTTACGGGCCGTTCTTCGCCGCTGAACATCAACGCTATGCTGCTGAAGGCTATGTAGTGTTGTATGTGAATTATCGCGGTAGCACGTCTTATGGCAAAGATTTTGCCATGTTACTCGACGGCCATTATTCCTCTGAACGCGACTTCGCCGACCATATGTCAGGCATCGATAAACTCATCGATATGGGTATTGCCGACCCCAACAACTTGTTCATTGCTGGCGGCTCGGCGGGTGGTATTGCCACTGCCTATGCGGTGGGTCTAACCGATCGCTTCAATGCTGCAGCGGCGACTAATCCGGTCATTAACTGGGTGAGTAAAACGCTGACTGCGGACAGCTCTATTGGGCAGATCCAGAATCAGTTTCCCGCGCTGCCGTGGGAAGATCTTGAGCATTACTGGAAACGTTCGCCATTGTCGCTGGTCGGTAACGTCAAAACACCGGTACTCTTATTCACAGGCGAGAAAGATCGCCGCACGCCAATGGCTGAGACCGAGCAGTTCTATCAAGCACTGCAGTTACAAAAAGTGCCTACAGTGATGGTGCGCGTACCTGATGCTTATCATGGCGTCACGGCGAAACCATCGCGCATTATCGCGAAAACCGAGCACACGCTGGCTTGGTTTAAGCGTTATCAGAAAGACTAAGGTGCGGTCATGTACCTAAGTTTGTTCATGGTGGCCTTTTTAGCGGCTACCTTGTTGCCAGCACAATCAGAAATTCTGGTGGTGACGGCACAGCAACTTGGGTACAACCCTTGGCTGATTTGGCTGGTGGCCTCGCTGGGGAATACCTTAGGTAGTGTGGTGAATTACGGTTTAGGCCGTTATTTACTGCATTACCAAGACCAACGTTGGTTCCCGTTTAAAGGTAAAGCGTTAGCGCGCGGACACTGGTGGTTTGAGCGCTATGGCAAGTGGTCATTATTACTGGCGTGGGCGCCGTTTATTGGCGATACACTGACGTTCATCGCGGGGATGCTTCGGCTGCGATTTTGGCAATTTTTAGTGATTGTGTGGATAAGCAAAGCAGGGCGCTATGCCCTGCTGCTTGGGGCGCTTAGCTTTCTAGGTTTATCGGCTCAAGACCCTTAACTGACTGTACGCCTAAGCCGGGCGCGTCACTTATCGAAATCTCTGACTCTTTAAATTTCACGCTACCTTCAACAGGGTCAAAGGCACACAGCGATGGCCCATCAAGATCGATCTTAGTGATGACATTCGACTTGGCGACTGCCAAGTGAACCGCCGCAGAAACGCTGATGCTCGACTCCAGCATACAGCCAATCATACACTGCATGTCGTAGACAGAGCAGATGTCAGCGATTTTGATCGCGTTGGAAATACCGCCGGTTTTCATAAGCTTAATATTGATAATGTCAGCCGCCCGCATTTTGATAAGCTCAATCACCTCACGCGGGCCAAAGCTACTTTCATCGGCCATAACTGGGGTATTGACGCGCTCGGTAATGAATTTCATGCCGTCGATGTCGCGCGCTTTCACCGGTTGCTCGACCAGTTCTAAGCGCACGCCGGCATCTTCCAGCTTATTCAACGCGTAGACCGCTTCTTTTGCAGTCCAACCTTGGTTGGCATCGAGGCGTAACAAGGCTTTGCCTTCGACGGCAGCGTAAATTGCTTTGACGCGTTCAATGTCGACACCAATATCTTTGCCAACTTTGATTTTTAAGGTTTCAAAACCGCGATCGATGGCTTCAAGCGAATCTGCGACCATTTTATCGATGTAGTCGACGCTAATGGTGATGTCGGTGGAAATGGTTGGCACGCCGCCACCTAACATCTTGTACAACGGCGCATCGTAGAGTTGACCCCAAAGGTCATACACCGCCATTTCAACCGCCGCTTTCGCACTGTAATTGCGAATAATACAGTTTTGGATCAAGCCAACAATGTGGTTAAGCTCGGAAATTTCTTGGCCCACAATTTTTGGCTTAATGATGCGGTCGATCGCTTCAATAATCGAGCCATGCGTGTCGCCAGTAATCACCGCTGTCGCTGGCGCTTCGCCATAACCCACATGTCCAGTGTCGGTATGCACCATCACCACAATGTCTTCAATCGATTCAACAGTGCGCAGAGCCGTTTTGAAAGGCGTTTTTAACGGCACGCGTAACTTCGCAAGTTTGATATCAGTAATTTTCATAAGTTGTCCTGTTTAGCGTACCGACTTGATCGCGTAGATGCGGTCAAGGTAGGTGTCATTTTTGCCAAAACCTAGTGTGGTCAAAGGTGTGACCGAAACGCCGTTGAGCGTGCCTTCGTAGTAGTCGCCATTGCTATCAGTGTAGCTTAGACCGTGCACGTCATGAATGACGTAATGTTCGCCATTGAGCTTGCCAAGGTACATCACCACATGGCCAGGAAGGTAAATCAAATCCCCCACATTGGCGTTATCGAGGCGTTCGAGCTTCTCTTGGTTACTGCTGCTGTCGTCATACACCACATTTTGACCGTAGTCGCCGTAACCTTGCTGACTCGAGTTACGTGGCATAGCGATGCCCATGCTGCGATAGACCTCAAGCACGAAGCCAGTACAGTCACGGGCGTTGTAATCATGGCCCCAACCATAGCGTTCACCTAAGAATTTAAAGGCTTGGGTGATAACGTTGGCTTCGGTATAGGGTATATACCCAACGTTAACGTCGTTATGTCGCGGGATCAGTGCAGGCGTAAAGGCCAAATCGCCATTGGCATCACGGATTGGCATTTCAACGGTGTAGCTGGCAAATGGGTTTTGCCCATGCACGTTATGGCCGGTTTGCTCAGCGCTTAACAATGGCAGTCGCGTACTCATGTCGAGCTGGACTTCTGACACTGCTGGCATGCTCGGCGTGTAATTGGTATGCACTTTCGCTTCCGTTATGACAGCAAACGGTTCTTTTTCGGCGAATGCCAAAACCTCTTCGCGCGGTCCAATCGCCACGTGCTTGGCTTGAATCCAAGCTAAGTAGTGATACGACTGCGCCAAATACCATTCACCGTCGCTGCTCGTATGCAAGATTGCCAGCGGCATACCTGGGAACACGCCAGTTTCTTGAAAGCGATCGATGTCGGTATCGAGATCTTCACTGTACAATTTATCGAGCGTTGGGAAAGTGCGCATTGGAGTGCGTCGGACGACTAAACCGAAGCGAACCGGGTTCGTCTCGGCAATACCGGCAAAGTTACTTGCGTCGCGATAAGCTTGCAGTTCGTCAGTGGTTGCTTGACGACCATCGGCGTAGTGCCGTGGGTAGCTTGGCAAGCCACTGATGCTATCAATTTTTGTGGTTAGTTCGGCTGCGGAATAGGCGTCAGGTAGTTCGTTTAAATACACCATCTCGTCTTGCAAGCGATACGAGCGTGCGTTGAAGTCGGCGATTTCGTCGGGCGTCATGACTAGCGCATGCGGTTGTTCGACACGTTGCAGCCAAAATTCGGGCTCTAAATAGCGCTGCTCGACACCAATGACGTCGGTGGAATAGTTGGGTAACTGCTGTGTTGGTGCAGCTGCGACCGCCGCTGAAGCGTCGGGCGTTGAGCTGGTAGTCGCTTGCTCTGCTTGGCTGCAAGCCAGCAAAAGCGGACTGATGGCGAATGCGAGTGCAAGTTTTTTCACAGTAACTCCCTAGCGAGCATGTTGAATCTCATTGAAGGAATATTATTCCTATACACGCTCTATTTTGGCATAAATTATTTATAGTGGCGAGGAACTCTTTCACTTACCCGTGTTAATAGCTCATAAGTGATGGTGCCAATGGCGTCTGCGACCGTTGCAACCGACAAATGAGGACCCCAGAGTTCGGCTTCGTCGCCAACGTTTACTTGCGCTAAGTCAGTCACATCGACCGTTATCATGTCCATTGATACCGTGCCCGCTAGTGGTACCTGCTGGCCATTCAGCCACACCGGTGTGCCATTGGGTGCGTGGCGTGGATAGCCATCGGCATAGCCTATCGCCAGCGTTGCAATACGACTGTCGCGTTCCGCGACCCAAGTACTGCCATAGCCAACCGCGGCACCTTTTGGAACCTCGCGAATCGCCATAACCGGGGCAACTAAGCGCATACTCGGTAGTAAAGACATTGGGGTAGCGCTGTCGGTGGGGTCAACGCCATACAGCATGATACCAGTGCGACACCATTGTGAGGCTTCGTCGCCCAAATCGAGCACACTACTGAGCAGAGCCGCAGTGTTCGCGGCACTCAAAGCGCGAGCGGGCGTCGTGCGCGCACAAACTTCATTAAAACGGTCAAGCTGTGCTTCATTAAGCGGATGATGAGTGACATCGGCATTGGCAAAGTGCGTCATGAGCGTGACGCTTGCTATTTGTGGGCAGTTTTCAAGTTGTTGACTAACTCGCTCAACCTCGTCAGGACTAAAGCCTAACCGGTGCATGCCAGTGTCAGCTTTGAGCCAGACGGCGAGCGGCTTTACCAGCCGTGCTTGCAAAATCGCATCGAGCTGTTGTTGCTGGTGCACCACGGGTTGCAAGTTGTAGTGGGCGCAGACCGGGAGTTCAGCTTCGGAAAAACAGCCTTCAAGGAGCACGATGGGTTGTGTAAAACCGGCATCACGTAGTTTCAATGCTTCATCGATAAAAGCGACACCGTAGGCATCCACGCTGCCATTAATGGCGTGCGCGACTTCGACGGCGCCATGGCCGTAACCATTCGCTTTTATCACCCCCAACAACTTACAATGGCCCGCATGTTTGCGAGCCATTGCAGCGTTATGACGCAATGCGTCGGAATCGATTTCGGCCCGTGTCGGGCGAAAATGTAAGCCATTACTCATGCAGTTTGCACTTCCTACTCAGACTGAGGCTGTTTGCTAAAATTCAGGTCTTCGAAATCGAAGCTCCAATCCGCGTCGGGATCAATCGGTGCCATGATCATGCCCTCGATGTCACCACGTAACGAGCTGGTGAAACGCACAAAGGCATCGGCATGGTGCGTGCGGTCGTCCCAGCGTGCGGCAAAGGTATCGCCTTTGACATGAAAAAGCTCGCCGGCCATGCGTTCGGAGCGATGCGACGTCCAACGCAGCTTGTTGTCCTGCCAAGTGACACTGACGTGACCAAACCAAGGGTCGACATATTCACCGACCACCCGAGCAGCTTGCTCAGCAGTTACCGGGCTAGTTTCGGGCTCTGCAAAGCTCGCGGCGCGGCGCTGGCTGACTTGCTCGCGCCATTCTTGCACTGCTGCTAACCAATCGCGTTCAGGTGCATCGGTATAGGCTTTGATAAGCGTCTGCATCATCGCGGTGCGGGCATCGCTGTGCGAGCGGTTCAGCAACACTAAAAAAGCGGTGTCGAGTTCGGGGAAAAACGACAAATAAGCATTCATGCCGTGCAGCGTACCGGTGTGGTGAATGCGTAATAAGCCGTCGACATCGTGCATACGCCAGCCTAAACCGTAAGCAGCAAAATGCGTATTATCCCATTCATAAGCGCGTGAGCCGACATTCATAATCGTTTGTGGCGACCACATTTCGGCATGTTGCTTGGCGCTAATGAGCTGCTTTTGCGCGCCATCTTCGGTGACGTAAGCCCCTCGCGCATTATGCATTTTCATCCACTTGGTCATCGCTTGTAGCGAGCAACGAATGCCACCGGCCGGCGCGGAAGTTAAGTAATCATCGGCAAAATCGCGACGTACGACTGTGGGTTCTTCGTTTAACCAGCCGTGTGGTTGTGCAATATGCTTTTTGTAGTCGTCGGGCACGGGTCCGGCAAAACAATACTCCATCCCGAGCGGACGCATCAGGTTTTCCTCGACAAAGGTCTCCCAACGTTGCCCAGTGACGCGTTCAGTCAGTTCTCCGGCAATCACATAAAGAATATTGTCGTAGGCGTACTTGGTACGAAAACCGCCTTCCATAGGCAGGTAACGCAAGCCGTTTAAGATATCTTCGCGGGTAAAGTTGTTCGGTGTTGGCCAAAACATTAAATCGCCGGCACCGAGGCCAAGCCCGCTTTTGTGAATCAATAGGTCGCGAATGGTGAAATTGCGCGTGATCCAAGGGTCTTGCACGCGGAACTCCGGAAGGTGATCAATCACCGGGTCGTCCCAGCTAATCTTGCCTTGGTCGACGAGCAACGCGAGCGCTGCGGTAGTGAAGTTTTTCGTAACCGAAGCGATTTTAAACAACGTCTTTTCGGTCACGGGTGCGGATTCATTGACTTCTTGTACACCGTAACTTTCGGCGAACACGACCTGATCGCCCTCAACAATACCAACAACCATGCCAGGTACCGTATAGGCATTCATGACACGTGCCGCAGTTTCGTTGATTTTCTCAGGTGTGATCTCGCTTGGCTCGGCGGCAACGGTGCCGCCGAGTGCAAGGCTAGCGCTGAGCGCTAGACTGCTGATTAAAGTTCGTTTAGTGCTAAGAACTGACATACCTGTAGCTCCTTATTAAATCATGACTAAACTAGTGACCACGTAGAGTACTAGAGTGATCGAGCCGGCGGTAAGTGCGTACGGCAACTGCGTGCGCACGTGCTCAAGCAGATCACAGCCTGACGCCAGCGCCGAGACTGCGGTGGTATCTGAAATGGGCGAGCAATGGTCACCAAACACGCCACCACCAAGCACTGCTGCAAGCAGCAACGGGGCAGGCAGGTCAAGCGCTAGGATCATCGGCGCCGCAATCGGAATGAGAATGGCGAAGGTGCCCCACGAGGTCCCCGTCGTAAACGAAATCAGCGCGCCAGCAATAAACAACATCGGCGCAATCAAGAACAGCGGTAAGAATTCGCCAACTAAGCCAGCCAAAAAGACGCCCGTACCGAGCTCACGTAAGCTTGCGCCGAGTGCCAATGACAGTAGGACAATCGAAACTAGAGGTAGCAATTCGCTCATGCCTTTAAAGCCGATATCGACCAGTTGCTTGTGGCTGTTGCGGCGACTGGTAATCAACATGAAATAGGCCACTACACATGCCAATACGGTTGCATAGAGTACCGATTTGGAACCGTCACCTTGGGTAATGTCGCCACCGCCCGTGCCAAACATAAAGGCCACCATGCCCACGACCATGACTGTAAGTGGGACCAACATGAAGCGCGCTTTGCTATTGCTCGGCACATGCTCTGGAATATCCTTATGTTCTTCAGGCTGTTGTTCTTCAAGTTTACGCATTGGGCCATGTACGCGCCCGCTAAAGGCAGTGTAGAACACAATAATTAGCGTCACGAGTGCATAAAAATTGAAAGGAATAGTGCTCCACAAGGTGCTAACGCTTGAGCCTGGTAGATCTTGTTGATCCAGCATGCCAAGAATGTACGCACCCCAACCATTGAGTAGAATCAAAATACAAATTGGGGCACTGGTACTATCGATAATGTAGGCGAGGCGCGCCTTACTCATGCCGAGCTTTTCGAACAAACCACGCGATAGAATACCGGCCGTTAAGACACTGAGATTCGATTCAATGAAGACAAAAATACCGGTAAAAACGGTCATTAAGCTTGCCGATCGTTTGGTACGGCCTAGGCCCTTGGCAAGCAGCGCTTCCACCGTTGCGGCAACCCCACCAGACTCGCGAATATAAGCGAGTAATGCGCCAACCATAAGGCTAAAAATCAAGATGCGAGTATTCCCCGCCGAGCCAAATACCGAAATAATGCGTTCAATCGTGGCCACAAACGTGTAGATTAACGGTTCACCGCCTTGCCAGGTTAAAAGTAGTTCGGAGGTAACAATGGCAAGCAAAAGAGCGACAATAACCTCTTTGCGCCAGAACACCACGATAATTGCTACCAACGGGGGTAGCACGGACATCCAGCTCATAAAAGCAACCTTGGTTTTGTAGTTGTAGGTGGATTTTTGCCGACCATATTGCCAACCAGTAATAAATTATTCAATATGGTCTACTCACTTTCATAGATTATGAAGATAAGCGTGCGCCTATGTCTTGTTTACTGAAAATCCGCGCCATGCGTGACGATATGTCACTTATAGAACGCAAATTAGCTGATTTTATTCTCGATAACACGCACTTATTACGCGACTACTCGTCGCAACAATTGGCCGATGCAATAGGCGTTAGCCAATCGAGCGTGGTTAAGTTTAGTCAAAAACTCGGTTATCGAGGCTATCCTGATCTGAAGTTTGCCGTGAATGAAGCTGTTGTTTCAGCATCGAACCAGCAGCGTAGCGTGGCAAGCCATCCATCACAAGAGCGTTCTATTGCCAGCTCCTTTCGCGAACTGCGTGACGCGACTTATGCTGTGTTGCAAGGTGTTGCAGATTTGAACGAGATTGAAAAATTACAGCAGGCGCTAAAGTTGTTAATCGCTGCGGACACGATCCAAGTGGCCGGATTTGGTAAATCGGCGATTGTAGCTAAAGATTTTGTTTTACGGCTGATGCAAATGGGCAAAGTTACGTTAAGTAGCACCGACCCAGCTTTACAGATCCAAATGGCAACAACATTAAGTGAAGGCAACGTGCTTTTTGTGGTCAGTGATGGCGGGCAGAATAGCGATATCCTAAAAATTGTACGGCAAGCGAAAAGTAAAGGCGCTAAGGTGATTTCACTGACGCGCTATGGCAACAACCCTACCAGTATTTTGGCGGATATTCCGTTATTCGCTTTAGGCGGCGATACGCACGTGCGGACTGACAGTTTACTTATGCAACTGGGCATGCAACATCTGTGTCATGTTTTATATGTGCAAATGTGCCAAGCACTTAAAGTCGACAGCTTGTTAGAAGAAAGCATGAATTCACACAATTTACTCGATACAAAATAGCTCTAACCCAAAAGTAAATACAAACTATTCCCATTTAGGTATTGATCTATAAATGCGAATCGTTATCATTGGCGCACTTTATTTATTCCGTAACTTTTGCGCCGATAGGATTCGTGATCATGCAGAAATCTTTGTTGAGTCTTACCATTGCCACCTTGTTGGCAAGCCCTGTATTCATGCCTCAAGCACAGGCCCAAGCGAGTAGTGAACCGGTAAGCGCTGATGAGCGCATCAAGATTACCGCAACACGCACTGAGCAGACGGCGGCAAGTGTTCCGGCAACGGTAACGGTGATTGATGGCGAAGACCTACGCCAGCAACTCGCAAGCGCCGATTCACTATCTGATGTGCTGGGCAATTTGGTACCTGCTTTTTCACCATCACGGCAGAAACTCACCAGTTCTGGTGAGACCTTGCGTGGCCGTGAGCCACTTTATCTGATCGACGGTGTACCGCAGTCGAATCCTTTGCGTAATGGTGCGCGCGCGGCTTATACCATTGACCCACTGATGATTGAACGGGTAGAAATTATTCACGGTGCGAGCGCCATCCAAGGGTTGGGTGCGAGCGGCGGTATCATCAACATTATTACCAAGTCAGCAACCCAAGGCGCTGAGCATGAAGTAACGGCTGGCTTTAGCGCGCCAACCAGCGAGTCAAACGACGGTTTGGGTTATCGCGCAGGTTATCTGGTACGTGCCGCATCAGGTGATGTTTCAGCGGTGGCAGGCGTGCAGTTGCGTAGCACCGGCATGTATGTTGATGGTAACGGCGACTTCATTGGTGTTGATACTGCGCAGGGCGATACCATGGACTCGGAAAGCTACGATGTCTTTGCCAAGTTGGGCTATCGCATTGATTCGCAGCAAAGCATTGAAGCGATGATCAATCACTTCGACATGGAAGGTAATGGTGATTTCTCGTCACAAGGCGGCGACCGTGCGGCTGGCGAGCCGACCCTTTCAATAGAAGAGCCAACCGCAGGTGATGCCCCGCGAAATAAAGTTACCACTGCGACGTTGACGTACCGCAACGCTAGCGTGTTAGGTGCGGATTTAAATTGGCAGTTATTTTCGCAGGACTTTTCGGCACTCTACGGCGGCGGTACTTATGGGACTTTCCAAGACCCTGCCTATGGTGAAAACCTGTTCGATCAGTCGCGTAATGACTCTGAGAAGTATGGCTCGCGTTTGACCATGAACTGGGCCAACGTCGGTGATTCACCCATTGATATGACTGCAGGCTTGGATTACCTGAACGACACGACGTTTCAAGAGCTAGCGCAAACAGGACGCAAATGGGTACCCGAAACGAGCTTCAAAAACTGGGCACCGTTTACCCAGTTGCGCTATCAGGCAGATGGTTTAACGTTAAGCGCCGGCTTGCGTTATGAATACGGCAAGTTAAACGTGGATGACTTTACCACTCTTGCAAGCTACGGCAGTGTCTTTGTTGAAGGTGGCGAACCATCGTTCAATGAGTTACTACCGAATGCCGGTGTGGTCTACGAGCTTACCAACGACTGGCGCGTGTTTGCGAGCTACTCAGAAGGCTTCAGCATGCCTGATGTTGGCCGCGTTTTGCGCGGTATCAATGAGCCAGGCTTGAGCGTAAACAGCTTTTTAGATTTACAGCCAGTGATCGCTGATAATCGTGAAGTAGGGATTGAGTATCGCAGTTCGGCAATGGCTTTTAGTGCCAGCTACTTTATGTCCGACTCTGACCTAGGGGCACGTTTACAAGCAGACGCCGAAGGCTTCTATAGTGTCAAACGTGAACGTACCGAAATCGATGGTTATGAATTGAGCGCGAGCTACGCCTATTCGCCCGATACCAACTTTGGTGTGAACTATGCCAAAACCAATGGTGAGTACGACAGTGATGGCGATGATCGTGTTGATGCGGAACTCGGTGGCCGAAATATTGCGCCAGAGCGCGCCAATCTATTTTGGGAGCAGCAGTGGGGCGCATTAGTCAGCAGTCGTGTGCAATATAATATGTTGTTCGATCGCGACATTTACAGTGGTGCGCAGGCCATCAATAACTTTGAGGGCTATGAAACCTTAGATGCGCAGGTGTTGATCGAAACGCTCGATTACGGCCAGTTTACGGTCGGTGTTGAGAACTTACTGGACGAGTTTTACTTTACCTACTACGCCCAAACAGTAGGGCCTGACTCACGTAACTTCGCTGGTCGTGGCCGTACCGTTAGCGTGAATTGGAGCTACCAATTCTAATGTGGCGTCATGGTTTTGGCCGAGTACACAAGTGGCTCGGCCTTACCCTTGCTTTGTGGATGGTGCTGGTCGCGTTGACCGGCACTTTGCTGTTGTACAAGACCGAACTTCTACAGCTGCAGTATCCGCAGTTGCGTAATACCATAATGCCTTCCATTGCCGAAGCTGCGACGGTCTACGATCGTTTTTCTGCAGGATATGCGTTTTTACCCCGTGCCGACAAACCTTGGATCGAGGTAGTGGATGGAGCAGGCACTATCTTTTATTTTAATGGCGCAGGTAAACAGCTGCTAACGCGACCAATGTTCGGTGACTGGGTGTCGTGGATGGTCGAATTTCATCACCACTTATTGTTACATGAGCTTGGTAAAGACATCATGGGCGTACTGGGACTGCTGAGTCTCATACTGGTTATTACTGGTGTTGTGCGTTGGTGGCCTCGGCACTGGAGCTGGCGCGTTCTTTCTGTGCGCTTTGCAAAGCCGAGCCAACGCCAGTTCATCGCGACCTTGTGGCAATTGCACCGCAGTAGTGGGGTGATTTTCATCGTCCCCATCACGGTCTTGCTTATCACCGGTACCGCGATCATGTATCCGACGGCTGTAAGTAGCGGATTAGCTCGATTACTACCAGAAGCCGAGGCGGTGCAGGTAACACCCTTTCCTCAGCAAGATGCCGCTAACTGGCAGCAGCGATTGAACATTGCTCAACACTATTGGCCGCAACAAACCCCACGCTTGGTGTACTTAACGCCGACCGCCGAAGGTCAGTATCGTATGCGCCTACAGCATGCAGAGGAATGGCATCCTAATGGCCGCAGCTACTTAGTTTTTGCTGATCATGGCCCCTTGGTGCGTGCTGACGACGTGCGTAGTAAGTCCTTCGGCTTCCAATTGTCACAAATGGTCTACCCGTTGCATGTGGCCGCGGTTGGCGGCAGCTTTTGGCTTATCGCGACGCTGTTGGGTGGCTTGGTCTTGATGCTGTTACCGCTCACTGGGGTGTGGTTTTGGTGGCGTCGGCGTTTACACCGTTAGTCGAGATCCAGCTCTAACTGTAATTGTTCGTCGGGGTCAGGTAGGGTGATACTAATACCGATCAGGCGGACACCGCGCTGCTGGCGCCGATCCCAAGCTTCGCGCAAAAGCTGATAAAACAAACTCGGTGATGCATTTTTGGCTGTTTTAGAAACCGTTGTTTGTTGAAAATCACTGAATTTGAGCTTTACCGTTTGACTCTTAATCGGCACGTCCTGCCAACGTGATTGGCCGGTACGTTTTTGCAGTTGCGGTAAAAGAACTTGGTCGAGAAAACTTTCCACTTGGCGCAAATGCTGGAAATCATGCCTGAGGGTTTCTTCGCAACCGATACTTTTTCGGGTGCGCTCGGTCACCACTGGTCTGGGGTCATGACCGCTGCAACGCTGATACAAAAGCCAACCGGCTTTTTCGCCTAGTAAGCGTTGTAAGCGATTGATATCTGCTTGCTGAATATCCTTACCTAAATAAAAACCTGCATTTTGTAAGCGCTCCAGACTTTTGGGCCCGACACCAGGAATACGTTTCAGGCTTAACTCGCCAATGTAAGCGACAACTTGATCTGGAGGTACAACAAACTGTCCGTCCGGCTTGCGTTCTTCACTGGCGATCTTCGCCACCATTTTCTGACAGCTAATTCCAGCCGACGCGGTGAGTCCCATGTCGCGTAATCGCTTGCGTATCGCTTCCATGGTTAAGGAAGCACTCCCTTGGAAGGTTTGGTTGTCGGTTAAGTCGAGATAGAACTCATCAATTGACGCCGGTTCAACGATCTCGGTAACGTCACGTAACACAGCGAGAACTTGTTTTGATAACTCGCGATAATAGCGGTGATCAGGTGGTACAAAGTGCAAGTGTGGACATAAGCGGCGCGCATGTGCGCCTGACATGGCGCTACGTACGCCAAACTCTCGTGCTAAATAATTGGCCGTAGCAACGACACCGCGTTCGCTCCCACCGCCGACCGCAAACGGTTTGTTGCGTAGGCTCGGATCACGCAGAACCTCGGCACTGGCAAAGAAAGCGTCGAGATCTAATAGAGCAATTTTCCGCGTAATAGTATTTGCTGGAGAAGACATGCAACGAAATGTTTAACCTTGGACGGAATCTGGCTATAATCGCAACAACTTTGTGAGCGTGCAAGCTCATCGATATGCAACAGGAGTCCACTGTGAACGTATTTAAAGTCGTAAAATCTGGTCGTTTCCTCGCCGCTGCAATGGCATTTGTGGTCGGCAGCGCGGGTGCCACTATGTTACCGCAAGATAGCAACGAAGACATTGCAAAACGTATCGCGCCGATTGGTCAAGTCCGCACCGGTGACGCTGCCGCTGCTGCTGACAGTGGTGCAAGTGCGGGTGGCGCACGTTCTGGGGAACAGGTTTACAACACCTATTGTGCAGCTTGCCATACCGGTGGCGTGCTTGGTGCACCGAAAATGAACAATGCAGCTGATTGGGAACCGCGTCTTGCGCAAGGCATGGAAACCGTATTGAAACACGCTATTGAAGGCTATAACGCTATGCCTCCAAAAGGTACCTGTGGCGATTGCAGTGATGACGAAATTCAAGCTGCTATTGATTATATGGTTGCCGATATTTAGGGACGAACCACTTGTATAACAACACAAAAAACCGCTTCGGCGGTTTTTTTTATTCGCTATTCAGCAAATGAATGGCGAAAAATACATCAAAGTCCTTTCTTGTAAGCAAATGTAAAGATATAATCGGGCGATTGTTTGTTCACAAAAAAACATAAAAACAGATTAAAAAATAAACAAAGAGCTTACTAAAAGCCGATGAACAACAGCCAGCAGCCTCAAGTTGATCAACCTGAAATTACGCGCCTGCGTAAGGCTGTTGTACGCCTGAAAAACATAGCCTTAAAGTACCGTCAATCAGAAGTGGTACAAAAAGCTTTATTCCGTATTTCCGAGCTCGCGTCTTCCGCGCGAGACATGTCCGAATTTTATCCTGCACTGCATGCCATTATTGATGAGTTGATGATGGCGAAGAATTTCTTTGTCTGCTTGTATGACAATGCGGATGATACGGTTCGATTCGTCTACTTTGTTGATGAATATGACGCCTTACCTAGTAACGAAGAATTTCCCGCCGATGTTTTGCGTCAAGGGTTGACGGGGTATGTGATGCGTACCGGCGAGCCCTTTTTGCTGAATGAACAGAACTTCAGTGAGCTGGTTGCGCAAGGTGAAATAAGAGATTTAGGTTCACCGCCGGTGGACTGGCTAGGCGTGCCGTTGTGTAGTGGCGACCGTGTGATTGGTGCCATGGTGGTGCAAAGCTACACGAAGGACGTGGGCTATACGACGAACGATAAAGAGCTCTTTATGTTCGTCTCACAGCACATCGTGAATGCGCTAGAACGTATTCGCCAGCGCGAGTTTATGCGCGAAGAGATCGATCGGCAAACGGCGAATCTGCGCGATATTAACCGCAACCTCGAAGAGCAAATTGCCGAACGTAAACGCGCCGAGAAGCTTTCGGCAGTCCTTTATGCGATTTCAGAGCTCACCAATACCTCAGAAAACATGAGTACCTTCTTTGCGCAACTTCATGCGCAAATCGGCCAGCTCATGAACAATGATAACTTCTTCGTCGCATTGCTTGACGATGATCAACGGCACATCCGCTTTCCTTATTACGTGGATGAACGCGACCAGCAACTGGTGGATAGTCGACCGCTTGGTAAGGGCATGACCGAGTATGTTATTAAAACCAAACAGCCGGTGTTCATTGATGAAGAGGCTTATGCGCGATTGGTGCAACAGGGAGCTGTCGAGGGGCCGACAAAGTATTATGGTTCACAGCCAACCCAATGGTTAGGTTCTCCGTTGGTTGTCGACGATGAAGTGATTGGGGTTCTGTCGGTGCAAACGTACAAGGACCAAGTGAACTACAAGCAAGACGATCTCGAAGTCCTTAACTTTGTATCGCAGCATGTAGCGGTGGCCCTCGAGCGTCGCCGTAATGCGGATGAAGTGAAGCGCGTAAATGCTTTTCTCGAGAAGAAGGTTGCTGAACGCACCGAAGAGCTCGTAAATGAGATTGAACGGCGGAAAAAAATCGAAGAAAAGCTCTTCTACGATGCCCACCACGATACGTTGACGGGTTTACCTAATCGCTCCATGTTCACTGAGCGTTTACAGCAAGCATTGAACCAAAAACGTCGTTTCCCAACGCATAATTTTGCCGTGTTATTCGTCGACCTTGATCGTTTCAAAGACATCAATGATTCTCTAGGTCATTCGGCCGGCGATGAGTTTTTGCTTGAAGCGAGTCGGCGTATCGGTGAGTGCGTACGAGATAATGACACCGTTGCCCGTTTAGGTGGTGATGAGTTCGTTATATTACTCAACTTAATCCACCACATTGATGATGCTCGCGAGGTCGCCGGACGTATTATTGAGCATATGCGCAAACCTTTCGTGTTTGGCGAAACTGAGCATTATTCCGGTGCCAGTGTGGGGATTGCCGAGTGCAAGTCACGCAACGACTCCGCAGAGCGTTTACTGCGCGATGCTGACGCGGCGATGTACCAAGCCAAGAGCATGGGGCGTGGACGCTACGTGGTGTTTGATGAAAGTATTCACAAAGACCTCGTTGCCTCGTTACATCGTGAAACTGAATTACGTCATGCCCAGTTTGACCAAGACTTTGTCTTACAACAGTTTGATTTGGTGTCATTAACTACCGAGCAGCCGCGTGCTCGCGAGGTACTCGTGCGCTGGCAGCGTGGCGATCAACTTTTGACTGCGCAAAGCTTTTTAAATGTGGCCGAAAAGACCGGGATGATCTTGCAGCTTGATCACTGGATGCTTACCCGCTGTTGCGAGATTGTGCAGGAAGAAAGGTTAACGATTCCTATCTACGTGAGTCTTTCAACGAAACATCTCTATAAACTCGCTGACGTGAAGGCGTTGCTAGAGATTATCCGTAAAGTTGGTGTGAAACCTGAATTGCTGGTGTTTGAATTCAGTGAAACGGAGTTGAATGACAATTCCAAGCGGCAACTGACAGCTTTGCGGACCCTAGCGGATGCTGGAGTTGGGTTAGCTTTGAATGAATTTGGCCGCAGTTCGGGGGCTTTACAGTATTTGTTAAATTACCCATTTACGCATGTGAAACTCGATCCACGTTTCGTTGGTGAAACCGCACGCTCGGAGCGAGCAGGAGTAATGGTACGTAACGTTGTCAACCTTTGCCAAGAGTTGTCCATCACGATTGCTGCCGCCGGTGTCGATACCCCCGAACAGCTTCAAGCGTTGCGTAGTGCTGGTGTGCAGTTGGGTGTCGGCAAGCAATTAGGCGAACCTCGCTGGTTACCGACCAAGAGCAAACAAGAAGCGATTTAATTTTTTAATGCGCTGCGCAACATCGCTAGACCGCTCGCACGTGTTTCTTCTTCTTTTTCGGCTGTTATCGGTGTTTTTCCTTCCCACTCCAAGTCATCCTGCGGTAATTCAAATAAAAATCGACTTGGCTCTGGCCGGATCACGTCACCGTACTGTCGGCGTTCTTTGGCCATAGTGAACATCAGCGACTGTTGCGCACGGGTAATACCAACATAGGCTAAGCGCCGTTCTTCTTCGACCATATTGTCATCAATGCTCGACTGGTGAGGTAACAAACCTTCTTCCATCCCAACCAAAAACACATGCGGGAATTCAAGACCTTTCGAGGCGTGCAGGGTCATAAGTTGCACCTGATCACCGCCATCCTCTTCTTCGTGGCGGGACATTAGATCACGTAGGCAAAGTTTGGCCACTGCTTGCTCGAGATTTAATGGTTCATGCTCGTCGTCACCCTTAAGCATTTCGCCGACCCAACGCAAAAGCTCACTGATATTTTTATAGCGCATTTCGGCGGCGGCTTGGCTGGGACTCATTTCGTAAAGCCATTCTTCGTAGCCAATCTCTTTAATCAAATGGTACAGGGCTGACATGACTTCGGAGCTGTCGTCGCAGCGGCGTGCCGTTTGGCCGATGAGGTGGGTAAAAAGCTGTACCGACTGGTATTCACGACTACCTAAGCGGGTTTTTAACGCCTGATGTTGCGCTGCTTCGAGCAGGCTACAATGCAGCTCATGCGCCAGTTCACCAATGCGTTCAACGGTATGCGGGCCAACCCCTCGCTTGGGTACATTGACGATACGAATAAACGCAGTATCGTCGGTCGGGTTCACCAGCAACCGCAAGTAGGCCATGATGTCTTTTACTTCAGCGCGAGCGAAGAAGCTTTGGCCGCCGGTCATGCGGTACGGAATACGGTTGGTTAACAACGCCTTTTCGAATATTCGTGATTGGTGATTACCGCGATAGAGCACGGCAAAGTGCGAGTAGGGCGTGCGTTCTAAAAAGCGCCGACGCACTATTTCGGCGACCACCCGTTCGGCTTCATGCTCTTCATTACGGCCGTAGATCACTCGCAGCGGTACCCCGTACTCCATTTCCGAAAAGAGCTTTTTGTCGAACACGTGCGGGTTATTTTCGATCAGAATGTTCGCCGCTTTTAAGATACGGCCGTGCGAGCGATAGTTTTGCTCGAGCTTGATCACCTGTAAGCTGGGAAAATCTTTTTGCAATAGTGCAAGATTCTGCGGCTGCGCGCCACGCCAAGAGTAAATAGATTGGTCGTCGTCACCAACCACCGTGAAGCGTGCGCGTTCGCCAACGAGTAACTTCACCAACTGGTACTGTGAGGTATTGGTGTCTTGGTATTCGTCGACTAACAGGTACTGGAATTTTTTCTGCCAGCGTAGACGCGAATGCTCATTCGTTGCCAGCAATTGTGTCGGTAGCAAGATCAAGTCATCAAAGTCCAACGCATTACAGGCGCGCATATTCTGTTGGTAACGGCGGTAAAACTCGGCAAACTCTTCTTCATCGGGCGTCTTGGCGTGCGACAGTGCTTGCTGCGGTGTCAGCATCGCATTTTTCCAGTTGCTGATCTGGCTTTGCAAGCGCTTGAGCGTGTCCTTATCACCATCCAATTCCGGTTCGGTAAGGGCTTTCAGCAAAGCAAAAGAGTCTTGGTCGTCAAACAGCGAAAACCCTGACTTGAGGCCAAGTTGCTTCACTTCTTTACGGATAATACTTAAGCCTAAAGTGTGGAACGTCGATACCGTGAGGCCACGGGTGTATTGGCGCCCAAGGGTTTGCCCTACACGTTCTTTCATTTCACGGGCAGCCTTGTTGGTAAAGGTGACCGCAGCAATGTGGCGGGCTTGGTAATTGCACTTGGTGATCAAGTAGGCAATTTTCTCTGTGATCACGCGCGTTTTGCCACTACCAGCGCCGGCGAGCACGAGAACGGGGCCGCTAATCGCTTTTACGGCTTCTTGCTGGCGCGGGTTGAGCTGCATGGAGTTCCTTTTCTTTATACTTCACGTTATTGACGGAGCACAGTGGCTGAACGACAGAACAGCAGATTTTAGCGCAAACTCCTGCTAAGCTAAAAGACTATTACGACATTCGCCCTAGGAGTTTGAAATGGATGCGAAAAAAATTGAAGACATCGCCAAGCAGATTAATGACAGCATTCCATCTGGCGTAAAAGACTTTGCTGGAAATATGGAGCAACGCATCAAGACTATCTTGCAACAGCAACTGAGTAAGCTAGATGTGGTCACCCACGAAGAGCTTGATGTGCAGCAGCAATTATTGTTGCGCTTACGCCAGCGTGTTGAGCAACTTGAACAGCAGGTTCAACAGCTACAACAAGGCACCGAGAACAAAGATTAACGTTGCTTGCGGCAAGTAACCCAGTCGGTATCCAACTTGAGTTTAGGTGCCATGGCTGGCAACTTGCTTTTCGCCGCGTCGAGCTTTTGTCGGTAATCAGCAAAAGTGAGCTCGTTATCCAGTAAGGCATTCACGTCGCGCTGCATAAAATAAGCGCGACGACCCACCGCATATAACCCTGATTCTTTCTCTGCTCGCAATAATGCAGTTGCGTTACGGCTCACTGCATCGGCACAGCATGCCTGCACCGCATTGCGATAGTTACGAATCATTGAGTCTGGGACTTTCATTTCTTTGGGGTTACTGGCAAAACGACGCAAGGCTTCGATTTCTTCGTAGGTTTCCGCGGTAATACCAAGCACCTTGTCCAACAGTTGCAGCGTATCCTGCGCCAAATAATAGTTGAGCTCGGTCATTCGCTGAGCTGCGATGGGCTTTTCATCTGGGCGAAAACGTTCTTCAGTTAGCAATGTTCGCCAGGTCTCGTTCAAAAACCGCAGTTGCTTCGGATCGGGGCGTTGGGCATCAAGCTGCGCCATGGTCGTGGCAAATTCACAGACCTGAGGCTGCGAATAGCGCACAACTTTTGTTGCTTGTTGTTCACCACAACCACTGATGGCAAGCAGACTGAACAGCATTATCAGCCACATTTTCCCGCGCATAACCTAGCCTCGAAACAAAGAAAAGCGTACTCTATCAACAAAGTTAGCCCAGCGATACACGAAACACAAAAGGTGAACACATGGCCCAATGGATGACCGGCGAAGTGGTTGAAAACTACGCTTGGAACAATGAACTTTTCAGTTTGCGTGTGAAAGTGCCCGAACCGTTCGAGTTTATTGCCGGTCAGTTTGTGCGCTTGGGTTTGCAAGAGGGTGAGCAGCGTTTTCAACGGGCGTATTCTTTGGTGAACGGACCGCAAGAGCCGATTCTCGATTTTTTGGTGAACCGAGTGCACGATGGCGAGTTTTCACCGCGCCTACACGATCTGCGCGCTGGCCAAGCGATTCAAGTGAGCCAACCTCCGACCGGATTCTTTACGCTTAACGAGGTGCCAGAGGGCGATAGCTTATGGTTAATCTCTACCGGCACTGGTATTGGCCCGTATTTGTCGATGCTCAGCACTATGATTCCCTATGAGCGCTTCAAACGTATTCACCTTATCCATGCTGTCCGCTATGCCGATGACTTGGCGTACCAAGCGCAAATTCTTGACTGGGTTGCGGCGCATCCTGGACAACTTGCTTATCAGCCCGTTGTTAGCCGTGAAGACTCGGCTGGCGCGTTGCGTGGCCGCATCCCCGCATTGATTCTCGACGGTCAACTCGAGAAAGCTTTGGGTGACACGCTGGATGCAAACGCACAAGTGATGCTCTGCGGTAACCCCGACATGATCCGCGACGCCAAGCAAGTACTCGCCGACAAAGGCCTACCGAAAAATCTGCGGCGCAAACCGGGCAATGTGACAGTGGAGCATTACTGGTAAAGGCTATTTTTTACTCCGTTGTTTATTGATTCATTAGCCTCCCATACTTGTGCATTGGTCGCTTATTCCATTGAATCACGCTACGCTAGCTTATAGTTTAAACAACCTAACGACCTCAAACTAGGCAATAATAATGAAAACAATCCTAAAAGCCGCAGTGGCTGTCACGATGGCGCTGTCCTGTGCGTCCACTCTTGCAGATACATCAGAAAACGATGACGGTATTTTTAGTAGCAATACCTTCAAGACCATGGCGTTAAGAGGCATAGGCCCTGCCTATATGTCAGGGCGAATAGCAGATATTGCCGTCGACCAAACCAACCCCTCTACTTGGTACACAGCGGTCGGCTCTGGCGGTGTTTGGAAAACGACGAACGCGGGCACGACCTGGACCCCCATATTCGACAGTCAAGCGGTTTACTCCACCGGAGATGTAACTATTGCGCCAAGCGATTCAACTATTATTTGGGTCGGTACCGGCGAAAACAATGGTGGCCGCCATATCAGCTTTGGCGATGGTGTCTATAAATCGCTTGATGGAGGTCAAACATGGAAAAATATGGGGCTGAACAAGTCAGAGCATATTTCTGACATCATCATTCACCCTACGAACCCTGACATTGTGTGGGCTTCAGCCCAAGGACCTTTATGGACCAAGGGTGGTGAACGCGGTTTGTACAAAACTACCGATGGCGGTAATAGCTGGAAGCAGGTACTTACCCCCGAGGATGAATGGACAGGGGTCACCTCTTTACTAATTGATCCGCGTAATCCAGATAAACTTTATGCGGCGACGTGGTCCCGTCAGCGCACGGTGGCAGCGTATGTGGGTACAGGGCCTGGCGCTGGCATCTATACCTCGGACGATGGCGGTGAAACCTGGACCGAGTTAAAAACCGGTTTGCCAACAGGCAATCTAGGTAAGATAGGTATGGCCATTTCACCAATGAACCCTGATGTTTTGTACGCCACGATAGAAATCGACAACCGTGAAGGTGGCTTCTATCGCTCAGCAGATAAAGGCGCAAGCTGGACGAAAATGTCAGATGAAGTAGGCGGCGGAACGGGGCCTCATTATTATCAGGAAATATTTGCCGATCAGCATCAATTCGACCGTGTTTACATCGCAAGTAATTACAGCAAGGTGTCTGATGATGGAGGTAAAACCTGGGCGCCTATCGATACCACCCATAAGCATGTGGATGATCATGCCATGGCCTTTCACCCTACTGACCCTGATTTTGTGTTAATCGGGTCTGATGGTGGTATCTACATGTCGCACGACAGAATGAAAACCTGGCGGTTTATGGCTAACCTGCCGATCACTCAGTTTTATAAAGTAGCGCCAGACGATTCAACACCGTTTTATAACGTTTATGGAGGCTCTCAAGACAACTCGACGCAGGGCGGCCCATCGCGTACCGCTCGTAAAGATGGAATTAAAAATAAAGATTGGTTTTTAACTCTTGGCGGCGACGGCCACCAACCAGCGGTTGAGCCTGGCAATCCAGATATCATCTATTCCCAATGGCAGCAGGGTAATTTAACTCGTGTCGATATGACCACCAAAGAAGGTGTTTATATCAAGCCACAACCTTTACCCGGCGATCCAGCGGAGCGTTTTAATTGGGACGCACCTATTAACGTGTCAGCCCACGATCCTAAGCGTATCTATTTTGCCTCTCAGCGTGTGTGGCGTTCAGATGATCGCGGTGACAGTTGGACTCCACTATCTGGCGATTTAACCAAAGATGGCAACCGCATGCACATGCCCATGATGGGACGTACCTGGTCGGTAGAAGCGGGATGGGACCTCTATGCTATGTCGGAATACCATACCATTGCCAACTTTGCTGAGAGCCCAGTAGATGAAAATATTCTTTGGGCTGGGACCGATGACGGCTTAATCCAAGTTACCTCTGATGGTGGTAAAAACTGGAAGGAAATCGACTTAGATGACATCCAAGGTGTGCCAGCGACTGCCTACGTGAATGATATTCGCGCTGACCTCTTTGATGCCAATACAGTTTACGTCGCACTGGATAACCACAAGTATGGTGATTATAAGCCGTACCTGATCAAGTCGACCAATTTGGGTCGAAATTGGACTTCGTTAGCCGATGACTTGCCAGAGAAACATCTTGTTTGGCGTATTGTGCAAGATCACGTAAACAAGAACCTCATGTTTATCGGTACCGAATTTGGCGTCTTCTTTACCGTTGATGGTGGTAAAGAGTGGGTTGAACTTGATGGAGGTATACCAACAATAGCGACCCGTGACGTGAAAATTCAGCGTCGTGAGAACGACTTAGTGGCCGGAACATTTGGCCGCGGTATCTATATACTCGATGACTATGCGCCACTTCGAGGTTTGACGGAAGCTAGCATGGAGCAAGACGCATTGTTATTTGCTCCTAGTCGCCCGGTTAAGTGGTTCCAACTTGATGGTAACCACAGTGATACCGATGGTAATGATGCTTTTATCGCGAAAAACCCTGCGCATGGAGCTACGCTGACTTACTATTTAAAAGACAGCCTGTTAACGAGCAAAGAGAAGCGTCAAAAAGCTGAGAAAAAAGCTATTGAAGAGAACAACGAGTTTCCTAAATACCCAAGCTGGGAAGCGGTGGAGGCAGAAAATCAAGAGCCTAAACCTGCCGTGTATCTTGAAATTTCAGATGCCAATGGTGAGTTCGTAGACCGAGTCGAGGGAAGCACTACGAAAGGGCTTCACCGCGTCACTTGGGATATGAACTACGCGAACACTACAGCGATTGTTGGTGAAGAAGGTAGACGTTCTGGAGGCGCATTGATGGCATTGCCTGGCGCGTACTCGGCCACCTTATTTAAGCGTGAAGGGACAACCGTTACACAGCTTACCGAACCGGTAGAGTTTGTGTTGGAATCTATCTACGAAGGAGCACTCGAAGGAGCGCCTGCAGAGGTGCGTGCTAAGTATGATAGAGCGGTAGTAGCAGCGCAGAAGCGGGCAATTACCACGACAACCGTACTCAATAACGTGAAAGAGACCATGGCGTTATTACGCGAGGCAATTGATCGTACGCCTGGTGACATCGCGCAACTTGAAACGCAGTATGGTGAGCTCCAAGCAGAGATTCACGCGGTGAATCGAGCGCTCTACGGCCTAGAATCTCGTGATCGCAAAGGTGCTAAGCCGGCCAACATTACCAGCCGTTTGGGGTATGCAAGGTCTGCAATGGGCTCTTCTTATGGCCCCACGCAGCAGCACCAAGACCAGTTAGGCTATGCTAATGAAGGCTTGGATGATGTCAGCAAACGCGTGAAAGAGCTGCAGGAAACGAAAGTGCCTACGCTACAACAGCACGTCGTTGATGCTGGTGGCCCGTGGACACCAGGCTTACCTGTGATTACGCAATAGACTTACAGCTTTATTGTGATTGGAACGGCGGTGCTAGCACTGCCGTTTTTATTTTTGCTGCGGGATAACATGAACTTTAATTCTTCAGTGCTTCTGCGAGCTTATAGCTTCCTCGCGCTTAGCTGTGTGTTAGTGCCGAGCTCGACTGCACAAACTGCACCGCAAGTAGAGCGGGTTACCGTAACTGCGGAGCGTCCTTATTACCACGAAACGCTGTCACGTATTTTCACACAGTACGATTATGATCAAGAAAACTTGGTGAGTCCCACGCATCTAAATGATTTGCTCACACAGTCGCCATTAATAAGCCTCAACGGTCAGGGCGGACAACTACAAAACATCAGTATCCGCGGTTTTTCTCGCTGGCGAATTCAGTCATTAATAGACGGTGTCCCTATTCTAAGTGACCGCCGAGCGGGGGCGAGTGTTGACTTTATTCCTCCTTCTTTTATTAGCTCGGTAGCCGTTATTCCGGGAGCCGCCTCGACCTACTTAGGATCAGGCGCTATTGGTGGTGCGGTGAATTTGCGAATTAAAGAAGCACTTGCACACCAGTTACAAGTTGGCTGGAGTAGTAATCAGAGCGGGCAAGACTATAGCTATACGGACTTTCATCGAAATACCGATTGGAAAGTGGCGTATCGCAACGCAGGTAATGGTAAAGATGCACACGGCATGACGCTATTCGACCAATACGAGCAGGCCGCGCTCTTTGTCCGTCACCGTCCAGAAGAAGGGATGCTAAAAGAAGCTTGGTCACTCTACTCAGACAGTCAAGATATCGGTAAATCGAGTAGCGACTTCCCACAGAATAAAATCACCACATATCCAACCAATCGACACTGGCTTGGCAAGCTAAATTTTGCCTTCGATAATGTAGTGGCAAACGACAGCGGCTCTGTGGTTACCGGCAATCTATGGTGGCATCAATCGCAGTTAGATAGTAACACGCTGCGCCCGGGGGATCGTATTAATCAAAGCAACACTAAAGCCCTGAACTTTGGCGCAGATATAGGCAGTAAGGCAAAACTAGCCCAATGGCAAATGAACTGGCAATTACAACTCAACGGCCGGGAAAATGTAGTCATTGATGAACGTGAGTTAACTCTGGCAGAGCAACTGGTGTATCGTGTGCAGTCGCTTGCTGCAGATGAGCTGGCATTGGCAGGCGTCGTGGATACATCCCGTCGCATAAATAATGTTGCGCTCGCGGCGGGTGTGCGCCTCGATTGGTTGCGGCAAGAAAATAAGGGGCAGCATAGTACGAACACCAACATCAGTGGCTTTGCGGGAGCTAACTATGCGCTCACGCCACACTGGTCAGCTAACCTGTATATTTCGAGTGCGTTTAGAAATCCAACATTGACCGAGCGTTTTTTCTCTGGCGAAACACCAAGAGGAACAGTGCGTGGTGATGCCAGTTTAGCGACTGAACAAGCCATTAACCTGCAAGGTGCATTAGCTTATAACAGTCGTCAATTGAGCGGCGACATTAGTGTGTTTTATCAACGCATTGATAATTACATTGAACGCTTATCACTGAATAAAGATGTGTTGCAGTATGCCAATCTCGACCGCGCTACCGTTAAAGGCGTGAATTATCAATTAAGCTGGCAACCTAGCGACAGTCACTTCAATCTTGCCTTAAGTGGTGCATGGGTGAAGGGAATAGACGAGGCGGGGAATACCGTTGCTGATATTCCCGCCAACACGCAACGCATTGATCTTAAATATCAATTTGATGTGATGCGAGTATTTGCCACATTGCAGTACAGGGCAGATAAAACACGGTTGGCGGCGGGTGAGCGTAAACTAGAGAAAGCGTATATCGTCAATGCTGGGGCCTCGTGGCAACTGACTGAGCACACTGTTTTCAGCACTAGCATACGTAATGTAACCGATGAACTCTATTATGTGAGCGCCGATGACCAAGCCGCGTTTGCTCAGGGAAGGAGTGTGCAGTTCACCTTAACGATGTCGCTGTGATCTATAGTAGTGTTTGCGGTATTTACTCTTCAACGTGGTGACTAACATCACCAGCCCTGTTATCCATAATACGAAGAGTAAAATAGCCGCGGGCAAAAACACGTAGAGTTTAGCACCCTCAAAAAACCAGCTGCCATCATGAATGGCTTCAATCGTGTCGGCACGGCGGTAGGCTACTTGCAGTACATCACCGCTCTTTGCATCTAGCTGTACTTCCCAGTGGTTATTTCCGCGTACTTTAATGATGCCTTTGCTTGGCCTAACATCTAGCCTATCGATATCATCCCAGCTCTTAAGCTCTGCCTGAGGGACTTGCGCAACTGCATCGATAATTTCAGCAAAGCTTAGTGAAGGTTCGCCTTCTGCCATTTTTTGCGTAGGAGGCTGGATCCAATCGACTTCTTTTTTAACTTGTAATAATAAACCGCTACCAATGACGATAACCACAGGAATAAAAATGCCCAGGGATATCCACAAATGCAGTGTGCGGCTTGCTCTACGAAGTGACGTTGACATTTTTGATCCCCCAGTTGAGTAGCGAAGATACTAAAAAATCACACCACAATAAATGGCAAAGTACCATTATGCGACTTTCCGGCTCCCCATTTACTCATTGGTCAAACTCGAAAGGGTTTTCTGATGGGTGTGGTAGACAGCAATCCCATCTTTCGCTTTCTTTGCGCGCCCTTTCATTTGCGCAGCGGTGCTGGCGATATCCTGATGTGAGAGCGAGGTCCCTGAGGGAATTGCGATAATAGCAACACAGAAATCGAGGAGTGGAAACTTGCGGAAACGACCATTTCTCGCACGACCTACCATACCATTATCTTTTAGATGCGGAGCCTTGTAAAAAGATTTTACTTGCTCTTGGAATGCTTTCTTTAAATAGTTAAGTGTTTGGAGATTTGGTGAGCTTTCTTGGCTAATAACAATAAAGTCGTCGCCGCCAACATGCCCTACAAAATGATGACTCTTGGGGAAATACTCTTCGAGTAGGTTTGCAAACAACTGAAGTACGGCATCGCCGCGATGATAACCGTATTCATCATTAAAAGGTTTAAAGAAATTCAGGTCAAAATAAAGCACTGAGAAGGGTTCACCATCATGTACGTATTGATCAATAGTTTGATTAATCGGTACGTTTCCTGGCAAAAGCGTGAGAGGGTTTGCGTAGCGTGCGTTTTGAATTTTGAGCTCTGTGATGCGGCGAAGTAAACTAGCGACTGGAATAATGCCTGCATATTCGTCTTGGTTAGTGGCTATCAAGATTTGTTGCTCGAAGGTGTCTTCGTTTTCGGTCAACAATGCACTGGCTTGCTCGAGAGGTGCCCGAACATCGACGACTAAGAAGTTGGCTTGCATCACAGTACGTGCTGGCTTACGTGCAAATAAGGGACGCCCAAATGGTGTTGACATCAGCTCCATAAATTGACCGCGACGAATAATACCAACGGTTTTACCTTGGTCTACCACAGGGATTGCGATTAAGCGTTTATTTTGCTCGAAATAATCTAAAATATCGGCGATACAGCGGTCGCTACAGATCACCGTGGTCGATTCAAGTAAGGTGCTTAGTGCGTCGTAGCGGTCCGCCACGTCATCATGGCTGATACGTTCGGTTAAGGTGTGTACCGCTATGGGCGAAGGGCTTGGTCGGCCAATCAAAAAGCCTTGAGAGGCATAGATACCCAATTTCTGTAATTGTCTTAACTCCTCTTGCGTCTCTATACCCTCAGCGATGACTGTCGCATGTAGATTCTTCGCCAACGTGACGATGTGCTGAACGAATTCTCGTTTATACGGACTATTGTTGATATCACTTATAAAGTAGCGGTCGAGTTTTACATAATCGGGGCGCACTTCAGCCCATAATTTAAAACTCGAGTGACCTGCACCTAAATCATCAATAGCAAACCGGTAACCGACGGCACGCAAACGATGCATTTGTGCTTTAAGCTCTTGAATATTTTCAATAGGATAATGTTCAGATAGCTCAAGTATGATGCTGGCAGCCGTTTGTTCTGGGAGAGCATTTAAAACAGCTAAACAATCGGGCTGTAATAGTAAATTCGGGTTGATATTGATGAATAAAGACCCTGAAAACTGCTTGGCATCGAAATTGCGCACTGCAGCAATTAAACAGTACTGCTCTAAAGTATCACGTAGCGCGAGAGCCTCGGACTCCGCGAATAATGTGTCGGGACGTTCCAAGCGATGTCCAACAGGCCCGCGAATTAAGCTTTCATAACCGATTAAATGTGAGCGGTAGGTGTCGATTATTGGCTGATAATGTGTCGTTAATGCCTGTGTTTTAATAAGTTCGACAAGTGACATAAGCTGCGTCTCTGCTTGTGATAGGAAGTAATTTAACCAAGCTTTATTACACAGAAATGACGACCGAACACCACGCCTATAGCGGCGCATAGAATGACAACGATTGAGGTCATAACGCACAGGTACCGCTAGTTCGACTGCGCTAGACTTATGGTTTTAGCCATGGAGGGCAGGGTTATGGCAGGGACGACAATTTCAATTGCACGGGTGTTTACGCGTGCGCTCTATGGTATGGAAGCCCCTCTGGTAACGGTAGAGGTTTGTTTGGCCTCGGGATTGCCAGCTTTTGCGGTGGTGGGCATGCCGCATGCTGGGGTACGCGAAGCGCGGGATAGGGTACGTTCGGCGATTCAGGCGAGCGACTTTGAATTTCCGCGTGGTAGAAAAATAACCGTCAATCTAGCTCCTGCAGACTTACCGAAGCACGGTGCGCGTTATGACTTAGCGATTGCTATTGGCATCTTGGTTGCCGACGGGCAAATTAGTGAAAGAGCGGTGGTTTCTCGTGAGTTTTATGGCGAGCTCACACTGAATGGCGAACTACGCGGCGTGCCGGGAATACTGCCTGCTATGCTGGCCTGTCGCGAGCAAGGGCGCGAAGCTGTGATTCCCTTAGCTAATCAAACCGAAGCGAGCGTGGTGCGCGAGCAACAATGTGTTGCTGCTGAAAGCCTACGCGATGTTTCCGAGCATTTACGTGGGCCTCATCATTTACCTCATTTACCGCCATTACAGCCTAACGAGCAACCCCATTTTTATGGTGATTTAGCTGATGTTATAGGCCAAGAGCAAGCCAAGCGAGCATTGATTTTGGCGGCGATGGGCGGGCACCACGTGCTGTTCGTAGGGCCACCGGGTACTGGTAAAACGATGCTGGCGCAGCGCTTATTAGGGTTACTGCCACCACTTTCCGATACCGAAGGTCTTGAGGTTGCCGCGATCCGCAGTGTTGCAGGGCATAATTACAATGCTGAACATCCCAGCGCATGGCTCGAACGCAACTTGCGTTCACCGCATCACTCTTGTTCTGCGGCGGCTTTAGTGGGTGGCGGCTCGCCACCACAACCTGGCGAGATTTCGTTAGCGCATAAGTCGCTATTGTTCCTCGATGAACTCCCTGAATTCTCGCGGCACGTACTTGATTCGCTGCGCGAGCCATTGGAGTCAGGGCAGGTGTCGATCAGCCGCGCTGGCTACCAAGCAACCTTTCCGGCGCAGTTTCAATTAGTGTGTGCTCTGAATCCTTCACCCTGTGGACACTTTGACGGCACCTTAGCGAGTGCTCGTGCCACACCTGATCAAATAACGCGTTACCTCGGTAGGCTCTCGGGGCCTTTGCTGGACCGCGTGGATATGCAAGTAGATGTACCGCGGCAGCCCGATGTATTGAAGCAACAACATCAACAGCAACAGCCACAGACGCCAGCATTGCGCAAGCAAGTAAGCAAAGTCCGGGAGTTACAAATGCGACGCCAAGGTTGTTTGAACTCGGAACTCAAGACCGCCCAATTGGCTGAGTATTGCCGTTTGAGCGACGACGACCATAGCTTTCTGGTTGCGGCTATTGAACGGTTTAAGCTTTCGCACCGCGCTTACCACCGCGTTTTACGCTTGGCGCGCACCATCGCTGATGCCGCCGAGGTTGAGCACATGAATAAAACCCATTTGGCGGAAGCGTTAAGTTACCGCGCGCTGGATCGCTTGCTACAACAGTTACAGGAGCTCTGATGCTCGTTGGCGAATTAATTCTGAGCCAGTGCGTTGCGGAACGCTGCAACAATTTGCTCGATTGCTGTCGCAGGGATGCCTAAATGGGTGACAAGGCGCATGCGCTGAGCGGTGCCTACCACAATATCGTGTTTGCGTAAGTGTTCACTTACTTTCTTAGCTTGCTCGGCAGACTCGAAGTTCACATAGACCATGTTGGTTTGCGCTGGCTCGACGCGAAGGCCTTCCAGTTGGCTTAAGCCTTCAGCGAGAGCCAAGGCATTGGCGTGGTCATCGGCTAAACGCTCCACATGATGCTCGAGTGCGTAGTCCATAGCGGCTGCAACGATGCCCGCTTGACGCATACCGCCGCCAAGCATTTTACGCCAACGGTGTGCGCGGGCGATGAAGTCTCGATCGCCGGCTAAAACTGAACCAATGGGTGTGCCGAGACCTTTCGAGAAGCAAATCGACACGCTATCGAATGGCTCACAAAGCTCCTTTAGGGAGCTGCCGGTGGCGATAACCGCATTAAAAATACGCGCGCCGTCTAAATGTAACTGCAAACCGTGTTTATCAACCAAGGTCCGAGCTTGCTGCATGTAGGTTTGCGGAATAACTTTACCGGTATGCGTATTCTCAAGCGCTAACAACCGCGTAATCGGAAAGTGCGGGTCATCAGGTTTAATACGCTTTTCGACGGCGGCTAAATCTAAGGTGCCGTCAGCGTCGACTTCAAAGGGTTGTGGCACAATACCACCAAGCACCGCGGCGCCGCCGGCTTCGTAGCGATAGGTGTGGTATTCCTGACCGACCAAATACTCCTCACCGCGTTGGCAATGACTTAGTAAGGCCAACAAGTTGGTTTGCGTACCGCTACTGGCAATAAGCGCTGCTTCCTTGCCAGCCATAGCAGCAACTCGCTCTTGCAAGGCATTAATCGTTGGGTCATCGCCGAAAACATCATCACCAACAGGTGCCGCAGCCATAGCTTCGCGCATGGCAGCGGTGGGTTGCGTGACGGTATCGCTACGTAAATCAAGAATCACACACGGCTCCTTCAATAAGACTAAGGCTGATAACCCCAAGCGGCTGGTGGCTCGGCTATTGGTTGCGACAAGTCGACCGCCACCCTAAATTCGCGGCCTGGGCGAGTGAGCTCATAATACATGGTCTCGCCCTCGAACGAGATAATCCAAGTGTTGTTGGTCGAGACATCGAGGCCGTTTAACGTAAATAAGGCTTTGCTGGCTTCGTCAACCGGAAAGGCTTGCATGTTCTCGTCACCACTAGCCACAGTATGACCACCGTACGGCGAAACATCATCTGGGGTGCCGTCTTCATGTAGGTGAATGTGCTGGAAATCGATACCTTGTTCGGTGCGCGTGAGCACCCACGTGCGAGAGCGGTCTTCACCGACGTGCAACGGCATACGAATGACGTTGGCTTCACAGTCGCGAATATGTACCACAAGTTCCTGCTGCCATGCCTCACTAGGCTGATTGTCAGCGACCACTTCGGCGGCATAGGCTTTGCCACAATAGGGTTGGAACTTAGCCATAAAGGCATCATGGGTTGATGGTTGCGGTGGTTGGCATGCCGCGACAGCTAATGTCGCACAAGCAAGTAGGCCAGCTTTGCAATTTACTGATGGTAGAGTCATGTTGCCCCCTTGGGCAGTCGGTTCGCAAAAGATAAAACTAATGTGCCATAACTTATAGCAAAAAGCATGATGCAAGTAGCGTCTGTGATTGGCATCTTAGGGCACCATCGTGCGATAATGCGGCAACTTTGCAAAGAGAATGGACCAAATAACATGCGAGTTTATCAAAACGTACTCGAAATGATTGGCAACACGCCAATGGTGAAAGTCAGCAACATGGACACGGGTCCATGTGAGCTCTATCTCAAGCTGGAACTCATGAATCCAGGTGGGTCGATAAAAGACCGCATCGCTGTAAGCATGATTGAAGCTGCCGAAAAAGAAGGCAAGCTCAAGCCGGGCATGACGATCATTGAAGCCACGGCGGGTAACACCGGTCTCGGCTTAGCTTTGGTTGCGGCGAGCAAAGGTTACCCTTTAAAAATCGTGATGCCTGACAAAATGTCGGCTGAGAAGGTCAATAACTTGAAAGCTATGGGCGCAGATGTTGTGCGCACGCGCTCAGACGTACAAAAAGGTCATCCTGAGTACTATCAAGATATGGCGGCGCGTTTAGCTGAGGAAAATGGCTACTTTTACGTGAACCAATTTGCCAACGAAGCCAACGTTAAAGCGCATTATGAAACAACTGGGCCGGAGATTTGGAACCAAATGGAGGGCGATCTAGACGCCTTTGTTTGTGGCGTTGGCTCAGGCGGTACGCTTACCGGTATCGGCCGTTATTTGCGAGAACAAAACGCTGACATCGATTTGGTTTTGGCCGATCCAGAGGGGTCCATTTTAGAGCCATTAGTGAACCGTGGCGAAACAGTAGAGGCGGGGAGCTGGCTTGCTGAAGGTATTGGTGAGGACTTTATACCTGACATTTGCGATATCAAATTAGCCAACAAAGCTTATGCGGTTAGCGACAAAGACGCATTTCAAACAGCGCGTGAGTTACTCGTAAAAGAAGGCGTGATGGTGGGTTCATCAAGCGGCACCTTGATTACTGCTGCATTACGTTATTGTCGTGAACAGACCGAGCCGAAGCGTGTGGTGACCTTGGCTTGTGACACGGGTAACCGCTATTTATCGAAACTATACAATGACGAGTGGATGGCCGCTCAAAATCTGCTGGAGGAGTAAGGAATGGCAGACGCTAAGAAGATGAAATTCGCAACCAAGACTATTCATGGCGGCCAGGCACCTGAGCCAGCGACCGGCGCCGTGATGCCACCGATCTTTACTAGCTCGACGTACATTCAGGAAAGCCCAGGCGTACACAAAGGTTTTGAATATTCGCGCTCGCATAATCCAACCCGATTTGCTTGGGAACGTGCAGTGGCAAGCCTTGAAGGCGGTAGTCGCGGATTCGCTTTTGGTTCTGGTATGGCGGCAACGTCAACCATTATGGAATTGCTCGATAGCGGCGACCATGTGGTAGCAATGGACGATTTATACGGCGGAACTTTCCGTTTGTTTGATAAGGTTCGTGGGCGCTCTGCTGGGCTTGATTTCTCTTATGTGGATTTGAGCGATATCAGTGCAGTTGAAGCGGCGATCACTGACAAAACCCGGATGATTTGGGTAGAAACACCAAGTAATCCAATGCTGAAACTGGTCGACATCGAAGCGATCGTGAACGTGGCAAAAGGCCGCAACATTATCGTGGTCGTCGATAATACGTTTGCAACGCCCTATAACCAACTGCCATTAGCTATCGGTGCTGATATTGTGATGCACTCGGCGACAAAGTACCTGAACGGTCACTCAGACATGGTGGGCGGTGTAGCGGTCGTTGGTGATAACGAAGAGCTTGCGGAACAAATGGCATTCTTGCAGAACTCTGTTGGTGCGGTCGCGGGTCCATTTGATAGCTACCTTGCGTTACGTGGCGTGAAAACCTTAGCGCTACGCATGAAAGCCCATAACGAAGCGGCAATGACCATCGCCCAGTGGCTTGAGCAGCACCCACAAGTAGAGAAAGTTATTTTCCCTGGTCTTGAAAGTCACCCGCAGCACGAGTTGGCGAAACGCCAAATGTCAGGCTTTGGTGGCATGATCTCGATTCTACTCAAAGGCGACATCGAAAAGGCGCGTCGCTTCCTTGAAAGTGTGGAGATTTTTGCACTTGCCGAGAGTCTCGGTGGAGTGGAAAGTTTGATTGAGCATCCGGCGATCATGACCCATGCTTCGATTCCAAAAGAGAACCGGGAAAAATTGGGAATTCTTGATAATTTCGTACGTATTTCGGTGGGCATCGAAGACGTAGAAGATTTAATTGCTGACTTAGATCAGGCGCTAAGCGCTTGATATTAAAAGAGCATTTACATTCTTTTACAATTGCGTGAAGTTACGGTAGGCTAATCCGACAATAAAAACAGACACAGAAACAAGGGTTATCCTATGCCTCTTAGCCTTCTTTTATTACAAGGTTTAGTGGCGGCATTGTTGTTTTATGTGCTGGTCGGTCGTCATTATCGCCAGCCATTGTGGAGTATGCTTGCCGTACTATTGTGTGGAATGGTTCCACCACTGAATTGGATGTTATTAGTAACTGCCGTGGGTGTGCGTATGTGGCGTCGCCCAACTGCAGTGATGACACTCAAACACTAAAAATCTTACATACGAGATCCGTTAATGAGTTCAGTCGATTCTGCCTTACGACCTTTTCATTTAGCGATTCCAGTTGATAATATTGCTCGCGCTCGCGAGTTTTATGGCACCATTCTTGGTTGCAGCGAAGGTCGCTCAGCCGAGGAATGGGTGGACTGGGATTTTTACGGTCATCAACTCGTGACTCATCTTGCCCCTGAGCGCACTGGTGTTGCGCATCATAATCCTGTTGACGGCCACGCAGTTCCGGTTCCGCATTTTGGTGTGGTCTTAACCATGGACGACTGGCGCGCTTTAGCTGACCGTGTTGCCGCAGCTGGTATCAAGTTTGTCATTGAGCCTCATATTCGGTTTGAAGGCCAGCCAGGCGAACAAGCAACAATGTTTTTCTATGACTTTAGCGGAAATGCGTTGGAGTTTAAGGCGTTTGCTGATCTGTCGGGGCTCTTCGCGAAGTGACGAAAGACGCTGTTTGCTGTTCATTAAGACTTAGCGCAGTTGCCGCCACTGATGATGACGCCTACTTGTTTTTCTTTGAAGATCTCGGGATAGCGTTTGAGGGCGGCGATGACGGTGGCGCTGCTGGGTTCTATCCACATACCTGTGGTTGCTTCAACTAACTCTTGTGCTGCTTGTGCTTCGGCATCGCTCACGAGCAGAATATCTGAAACTTTTTCTTTGATGATCGCAAAAGTGTGTTTGCCTAAGCTGGTAAGTAGACCGTCACAACTACTTTGCGGTGGCATGGCGGGCTGAATTTCGCCAGCCTCAAGGGACTGTTTACCGTCACTGGCAAGCTCAGGCTCTACGCCATAGCAAGAAGCGTCGTAATGTTCAGCAACCAAGCAACTGCCACTCAACAAACCGCCGCCACCGAGCGGTGTCACGATGCCCCATAGATGCGGATACGCTTCCATAAGTTCCAAAGCAGCGGAGCCTTGGCCAGCGATGATATCCGGATGGTCATACGGCGGGATGACGATTGCCCCCTGCGCCAACTGTTCAGCAATAAAAGCCTCACGAGCCTTCATGCCGGGCTCTATGGCGATGATTTCTGCTCCATAGCGCAGCATATTGGTGCGTTTCACCGGTGAAGCGTTCTTAGCGACGCCGACGGTCACATGAACACCGAGCAGCTGGCCAGCGGCAGCAAGCGCCGCGCCGTGGTTACCCGAAGATACGGTAACGACGCCTTGGGCACGTTGTTCAGGGGACAGTTGCAGCAGTGCGTTACATGCGCCGCGAAACTTAAAAGCGCCGCTCTTTTGTTCATTCTCGCACTTAAGGTAAACGTGGCAGCCCAAAGCTGTATCTAATGCTTGGCTCTGTTTCACCGGCGTTCGAACCGCCCGTGCGGCAATACGATCCGCCGCCGCACTCACTTGCTTAAAATCAACCATGGTCCACCCTGTAGCCCGCAGTTCTACTGCGGGGCAAGCTCGAGAAATTCCTCAATACATCGAGTGTACTGACGAAAATCGCAGGGTACAATCCTTTATCTTTGCTATACTGTGTTAACTATTCACACAGGAGATAGTCATGGCGAATTCATCTCGGTCGCGGACAACAAGCATCACCATAGGTGCTCAGCTCGATGAGTTTGTCGAAGAGCTTGTGAACTCCGGTCGCTATGGCTCAACCAGCGAAGTGGTGCGTTCGGCGTTACGGTTGCTGGAACAGCAAGAAGCACAGGTCAATGCCTTACGTTATGCATTAGAGGCTGGCGCCGCAAGCGGCGAGAGTGAATTATCGCTTGATGCGATTGCGCAACAAGTGAAACGTAAGCATGGCCTATAAATTATCGCGACTTGCGGCGGCAGATTTTGCCAATATCTATGGCTACACCTTACTCCAGTTTGGCGCAAAACAAGCAGATAAATACCTTCATGAACTTAAACAAAAGCTTGAAATCCTTGTTGCTTATCCGCAGTTAGGAAGGAGTTGTGAGGAATTATTTGCGGATTCATTGGGTGACTTACGTCGGCACGAGCATCATCAGCATACTATCTATTATCGATGCGACACGGACGACATTTTTGTCGTGCGAATTCTACATCAACAAATGAATGCATCGGATTACTTAGCCAGAACACCATCAGATACAGATTAAGGATAACACTTTGGCACTTAACACTTTTCAGCGACTGCGCGAACTCGATTTTGGTTACCAGGTTTTGGCGGCTTTGTACTTGTGCGAACGCATGTATCCAAATTATGAATTGTTTCATCAAGTCACGGGATTTGGCGACCCGCAGCCGTTGCGTGGTGCCCTGAACGCTTGCTGGGATTGGAGTTGGCAAGGCAAGAAAGTGAAAGTGAATTTCAGTCGCTGGCAAGAGAAGGTCGACGATATAACGCCAAGTGAGCACGGCCACGACATGTTGGGAGTGTATCCGGCGATGGATGCCTGCACTGCGATTAGCATTATGTTGCAAGGTTTTATCGATAAAAATGAGGCGGATCTCGTTAGTGTTGCCAAGGTGTCGCAAGCTGGCGTGGCGAAGTTTTTAGAGTTGACCGAGGGTGCAGAAATGGAACCCGATGCGCGCCGCCAAATGCTCCGCGAGCATGAGCTTGCGGTCTACGAAATCGAAGTGCAGCAAGCGTTGGTCGATTTTTTAGAGGCTATGCAGGCGAGTAAAGCGCCACCAAGCCAAGCGATGGTGCGCCAATTGCAAGAAATGGTGGTGACCGAAGGGATCACCAACATTGGTATGGAGCGAGATAGCGAAAGCTAAGACGCTTTACGTTTCGGCTGGGCTTGCACGATCGCTAACCAGCCGATAACACCAAATAACATAATCTGCCAGTAGTCACCGCGGCGCCATTGGATGTGTTCGCGGTAAACCGTCGCAAACATCAGCAGCTGTAATAGATGTAGGGCAATCAGCAAGAACAATAAAATAAGAAATAGAGCATAGCCTTTGCCGGGAAAAGGCCACACCAAATTGGCCAACATAGCGCCCCAAATCACTGCAAACACAACACGGCCTACCCAAACTAAAGCACTCATTCTTTTTCCTCGTTCGACTCGCTTGAGTCCTTTACTAAAAACAGTCGATAACAGACTTGCCCTGCGATTTTCTCACGTTCCAGTGACCAGTTTGCGGGCACCTGTAGCGGCCACTCTTTCTCAGTTTCCAAATAGACCCAGCTAGCGTCATGCACATAGCCGTTTTCTTGCAAAAGTGCGCAGCTCGGTGCAGCTAAGTCGCTGCGAAAGGGCGGGTCGACAAAGACAATATCGAAGGGTGCTGCGGCTCGGGTTTTTAACTTGTTAAGCGCATCAGTATTTTCTACGGATAGCGTTCCCACACATTGCGGATTGAGCTCTTGCGCGTGCTGGCGCAGGGTTTGCGCCGCTTGCCGTTGCTGCTCAATAAGCACCACCTCGCTGGCGCCGCGCGACAGCGCTTCAAAACCCAGCGCTCCAGTGCCGGCAAACAGGTCGAGGCAGCGTTGCCCGGCAATGTCGAATTGCAGCCAGTTAAACACCGTTTCGCGCACGCGGTCGGTGGTGGGGCGCAGGCCAGGCAAGTCTGCGATGGCTAACTTCCGGCCACGCAAAGTACCGCCAATAATTCGCAACTGGCTGACACTAGCGCGTGCTGTTTTTTTCTGCTTGTGTGACTGCCGTCGCATGCTAAAGTAACCCTCAATTCAGACTGTCGCGAGCGGCAAGTGCAGATGCCGTCGGCCAGCGTACATGTTAAACTGGCGCCATTGTAAACTGACTCGCAGTGAACTTCCAAAGGTAAACAAGGCATGGCTAAAGGATCATTTTTTTCGCGTTTGTTCAAAAAAGACAAAGAAGAAACGCAGCAGGACAAAAGCGAACAGCAGGAATCGGCATTTGTAAATGAAAACCCAGTCAATGAGCCTGAACAAGATAAAGCGACTGACGAAGCCTTTCGAGAGCCTGAGCCTTTTGTTAATGAAACGCCGGTAAATGAAGCGATTCCCGATGATGTTTCGCCAGAAACTGTCGATGAAATTGATGAGCACAAAGAGCCCTTAGCGGCAGAAGAGCCCTCAGCGGCAGAAGAGCCCTCTGTGGCCGAAGTTGTTGCCCCCGATGCTGCAGAAATTTGCGCACAAGTCACCGCCGAGAGTCGCGCTGAGCAACCGTTGCCAGAACCAGAGCCCAAGCCTGCCCAAGAGCAATCGAAACGAAGCCTGTGGAAGCGTCTAACCAGCGGCTTAAAGAAAACCTCGACCGCCATTGGTGACGGATTATGGGGTATCTTCAAAGACAAAAAAATCGATGATGAGCTGTTTGAAGAGCTCGAAACCCAGTTACTTACGGCTGACATTGGCGTGCCAACGACCATGCGTATTGTGGAACGCTTAACTGAACAAGCAGATCGCCGCCAGCTCAAAGATGCTGAAACACTGTATCAGCTGCTGCAAGATGATATGGTCGACATACTCAAAGAAGTCGAACAGCCGCTAGAGTTGCCGCAAAACGCAGAAGGGCCTTATGTGATTTTGATGGTCGGCGTGAACGGTGTCGGTAAAACCACCACGATTGGTAAGCTAGCGCAACAATTCCGTCAGCAAGGCAAATCAGTGATGTTGGCCGCCGGCGATACGTTCCGTGCTGCTGCCGTTGAGCAATTACAAGTTTGGGGCGAGCGCAACGCTATTCCGGTGGTTGCTCAGCATACCGGTGCAGACAGTGCTTCGGTTATCTACGATGCAGTTGCAGCGGCCAAGGCGCGCAATGTCGATGTACTTATTGCTGATACGGCAGGGCGTTTGCAGAACAAAGCGCATTTAATGGACGAGTTGAAGAAAGTCGTGCGCGTGATGAAAAAACTTGATGAGAATGCACCTCATGAAGTGATGTTAACACTCGATGCGGGGACCGGTCAGAATGCCATTAGCCAAGCCAAACTGTTTACTGAGGCGGTAGGCGTGAGTGGCATCACTTTGACGAAACTTGATGGCACCGCTAAAGGTGGGGTGATTTTCGCAATTGCTGACCAGTTTAATATTCCGATTCGTTATATTGGCGTAGGTGAGGGTATTGACGACTTACGCCCATTCGAGGCGAAGCCATTTGTACAAGCCTTGTTCCAAAGAGCTATCGAGGAATCAAAAGAGGAGCCGCAGGGCGAATGATTCAATTTGAGCAAGTCAGTAAAGTCTATGCCGGCGGTTTTCAAGCGTTAAAAAACGTCAGTTTTTCGCTTGAAGCGGGTGAAATGGCGTTTTTAACCGGTCATTCAGGGGCAGGTAAAAGTACTGTACTTAAGCTCATCAGCTTAATGGAGCGGCCGACGACTGGGCGTGTGCTCATTAACGGGCATGATTTAAAACGTATTAAGCGCAATCAAATTGCTTACGCTCGGCGTGATATTGGCATGATCTTCCAAGACCATCGCCTGCTGATGGACCGTACTGTTTTTGACAATGTCGCGTTGCCTTTGTTGATCGAAGGCTACAGCATGAGCGAAGCACGTAAACGCGTGCAAGCTGCGCTCGAGAAAGTCGGTTTAGGCGATAAACTCCGCCACTATCCCATGATGCTCTCCGGTGGTGAACAGCAGCGGGTGGGTATTGCTCGTGCAGTGGTGAACAAGCCACCACTCCTGTTGGCCGATGAACCCACCGGTAATCTCGACCCGAAACTGTCGGCTGAGATCATTAAATTATTTGAAGAGTTTAATCGGGTTGGCGTTTCCGTACTCATTGCGACCCACGATTTAAGTCTCATTGCACGCATGCGTTATCGTACCCTGACCTTGAAAGAAGGCCGTATGATTGATGATGGCCTAGCGGAGGAGTCAGCATGAGTGTGCTTTTTCGCGCGCGTCAGCAAGGCGCTCAACAGGTGAAAATTTCTGCATGGCGGCGCTTTGTGACGTTCTGGCTGCACCACGCTCAACAATGCATTGGGAGCTTAGGTGAACTGGCACGTTACCCTTTTGCATCGTTGATGACCATGGCAGTGCTAGGACTTAGCTTGACCTTGCCAGCGACGCTGTACGTGATTGTGAAAAACACCGACAGTGTGGGTGCAAACTTTCAGCAGGCCTCCGAAATAACTGTCTTCTTAAGGCAGGATTTGAATCAACAACAAGTTTCGACGTTTGCCAAGCGTATCGAACTCAATGAAGCGGTTGCGCAGACGAGACTTATTGATAAAGCGACTGCGTTGGCTGAATTCCGTGAACGTTCTGGCTTTGGTGAGGCACTTGAAACACTTGATACAAATCCATTACCCGACGTATTACTTGTTACGCCGCAAGAAGAGCATCGCTCCCCGGCCGCAGCTGAAGCTTTGCTACAAGAGTTAAAGCAACAGCGAGAAGTCGATGAAGCACGCCTCGATGTCGGTTGGTTGCAACGTTTTCAGGCGATTGTCCAACTCGTTCGTGATGGCTTTCTCGGACTTGCATTATTGCTCTGTATTGCGGTGGTACTGATTGTTGGTAACACCATTCGTTTGAACATCAGCAGCAAGCGCGATGAAATCATGGTGATGAAGCTTGTCGGCGCAACCGACGCCTACATTCAGCGACCTTTTCTTTACACCGGTTTGTGGTATGGAATTGTCGGCGGGGTGATCACTTGGTTAGCAACCGCCGCATTATTATGGTGGCTGAGTGGGGCGGTCCGAGATATTGCTGATCTTTACGACAGCCAATTTCGTTTAACAGGTCTCAATCTGGCTGAAATGGGCGTGATTTGGGCGTTAGCCATAGGCTTGGGCCTGCTAGGATCGCACATTGCTGTAAGAAAACATGTCAGAGCTATTGAACCTCAGTAAAATAGCCCCATGTAAGTAACAAGATGATCACGAGGATCCCATTGTCAGCAGCGTCAGATTTGCTAGAATGAGGGAACTTTTCAGGCTAAAAAGGGTCTGAATCGGTGACTGCAAAGAACGCAATCCAGAGTCGGCAGTCACCAGCAAAGAGAGGATGTTGTTGCATGAGCACTGAAATGACAAACATGGCATTAGCAGTACCGCAAAGCGGCGGAAGCCTTGAGGCTTACATTTCGTCGGTCAACCGCATTCCTATGCTTACTGCTGAAGAAGAACATAGTTTGGCAGTACGGTTAACTGAAGAAAATGATTTAGAAGCTGCTCGCCAGCTCATCATGTCGCATTTACGCTTCGTGGTGCATGTGGCGCGTAGTTATTCAGGTTATGGCCTACCGCAGGCCGATCTGATTCAAGAAGGAAACATCGGCCTAATGAAAGCCGTGCGTCGCTTCGACCCATCGGTTGGCGTACGCTTGGTGTCGTTTGCCGTGCATTGGATCAAAGCTGAAATTCACGAGTATGTGCTGAAGAACTGGCGTACGGTGAAAATCGCAACCACCAAAGCACAGCGCAAGCTATTCTTTAATTTGCGTAAAATGAAGAAACGTTTAGGTTGGTTTACGCAAGAAGAAGTCAATAACGTTGCGGAGACTCTTGGTGTAAGCACGTCTGA
Source organism: Pseudidiomarina homiensis (assembly GCF_003987225.1). GTDB lineage: Bacteria > Pseudomonadota > Gammaproteobacteria > Enterobacterales > Alteromonadaceae > Pseudidiomarina > Pseudidiomarina homiensis. The sequence continues at coordinate 1,549,664 of NZ_PIPX01000001.1, read as the reverse complement.
AGTAATGGAAATGGAAGCGCGTATGAGCGCCCATGACCAAGCGTTTGAGCTTAGCTCTGATGATGACGACGCGCGCGAAGGTTCAACTTATTCGCCAGCGCAATATCTTGAAGATAAGCGCTCAGATTTGGCTGAAGAAGTTGAACAAGAGCAATACCAAGCTTACACGCAACAGCGTTTGCTATCAGCTATCAAGACCCTTGATGAGCGTAGCCAAGATATCGTACGCGCACGTTGGTTAGACGAAGAGAACAAGACGACGTTGCAAGAACTTGCTGACAAGTATGAAGTCTCTGCTGAACGTGTACGTCAACTTGAAGCGAATGCGATGAAGAAGTTACGCATGGCCATGGCGTAAGCCGTGGACTGCCGTGTCGGTTGCGGAGCATGTTGCATTGCACCGTCGATTAGCTCGCCAATACCAGGAATGCCAGCCGGGAAACCAGCTGGCATTCGTTGTATTCACCTGACCGAAAATAACCTCTGTGGTATCTTTCATCACCCCGATCGGCCAAAGGTTTGCGCGGACTTTACTGCGGAACGTTCGGTATGCGGTTCGACTCGCAAAGACGCACTGATCTTACTAACCCAGCTCGAACAAGAAACCTCTTAGTTATTCCTGCAGTAATTCTGAAAAGTAAACAAGTTCGAAGTTATCTACGTGCTGGTCTTTGAGCTGCTGTAAAAATGCCAAAGTGCTGGGATAGGGGTGGCCAATGACAATAGCATAGCCTTGTTTTTGGGCGATGTTTTCGGCCTGAAGCCACTGCTCGGTGATGGCTGCGGGGCTAGGGTCATTGTCTAAAAAAACATGGCGCCGATTACTTGGCACACCAAGTTTGCGCGCAGTAGCTTCGGCAACAGTTGCCACACTCGTGCGGCTGTCGAGAAAGTACATTTGTCGCTGCTTAAGCTCATGCATAAGCCAAGACATTTGTTCTTCTTCGGCAGTCATCAGGCTACCTTGATGATTGTTCAGCCCACTAGCTTGCGGAAGACGTGAAAACGCAGCACTGAGGGTAGCAATGAATTGTGCTTTAGTGTCCTGAATATCGAGAACTTCTTGGGTTTGCTCAGGCAAAGATTCGGGCTGCATGGGCATGTGGATCATAACTTCATGCCCCGCTTTGGTTGCCGCTGCGGCTAATTCCTCGGCCTTACGACTAAACGGCATGATGGCAAGTGTTAATGGGTACTTTAGCGCAACAAATGCGTGGTTGTCGGCGTGGTGGCCTAAGTCATCGATGACGATTGCAATTCGCGGTTTTGCCTGTGGAGAATCTACTGGTGGCGTCGCTGTTGTCGCTTCTTTAGCGGTTGCCACGGACAAGTTCAACAGCAGCAAAATGACAAGACAACGGTTCATTTAACGCATCCATTGGGTTGGGTTAACAGGGTCACCTTTGACACGGATTTCAAAGTACAAAGCTGGGCTTTCGCGGCCACCACTTTGCCCGACGCGAGCAATTTCCTCACCGCGGCGAACCACCTCACCAACGTTAGGTAATATCGTCTGATTATGGCCGTACAAACTCATATAGCCGTCCCCGTGATCGAGGACCAAGAGCAGACCAAAACCACGCATCCAATTGGCATAAATGACGCGGCCGTCGGCGATAGCTTTAACTGGGGTACCCTCGCTTGCGTCAATAAGAATACCTTTCCATTTCACACCACCACTTCGGGAGCGACCAAAAATGCGTTGTACGTTTCCTTGTGCCGGCCAGCTCAGTTGTCCCTTTAACCGTGTTAAACCGTTCAGTTGCGGTTCGTCTCGCAACGCCGCAATGATCGCCGTAAGGACTTCTTCTAGCTCACGTTGATCTTGCTCAAGTTGGGCGACGCGACTTTGATCTTGGCGCTGTTCTTGGTTGAGCTGTCTTACCAGCTTTTGTTGTTCAGCCTTTTGCGCTTCGAGTTGTTTACGTTGTTGTTCCTGCGTTGCTTTCTGCTGTGCAAGCGCCTGTTGCTCGCTGGTGACCTGTGCCGTGACTTGCGCCAGTTCACGCTGGGTCGTTTTAAGTGCATCAAGCTTTGCTAAGCGTGCTCGATTAAAGTAGCCGTAATAGCCGTGTAAACGCTCGAATTCGGCAGGTTCTTCTTGGTTGAGAATAAGCTTTAATAAATCATGCTCACCGATGCGGTAGGCCATATCGACTTGCTTTGCAAGCCACTGTTGTTGCTCCGCTTGTTCGTCAAGAAGTTGCCTTTGTTGTTGCTCTAAATCGTTTATGCGTTGCTGAGTGCGCCGCAAAGCGTCGTCGAGTTCGGCAAGTTTACTGGCAACAGCGGCAATTTTTTTATCAAGCTGTTGCACTTGTCGCTCGGTTGTACTGAGCTCACGGGCACGCTGTTGCATCGCCGCTTGGCGTCGTTCGAGTTCGCGCGCGATAGCGTCAATACGCGCCTGTGTTTCAGCCGCGCTCTCTTGACTGGAATCTTGGCTGGAATTCTGCCATGCATGGCTCGCTACCGCGGGAAGCAGCAGTAACACAATGAGCAACGCACGCATGGCTAGCTTCATCATTTCAGCGTGACGATGGGTGTACCGGTCATTTCTTCCGGCTGTTCAATACCAAGCAGGTGCAACATGGTTGGCGCCACATCTGAGAGCGTGCCACCATCACGAGCATTCGCATCGCGTCCAACATAAATAAACGGCACCAATTCGCTGGTGTGAGCTGTGTGTGATTGGCCTGTGTTGTGGTCTTGCATTTGCTCAGCGTTGCCGTGATCGGCAGTAATCAAGCATTCACCGCCAACCTTGCGGAGCGCTTCAACGACCCGTCCAATCGAGCGGTCGACAGCCTCAACGGCTTTCACCGCAGCGTCAAAATTACCAGTATGGCCGACCATATCACCGTTCGGGTAGTTGCAAATAATTACCTCTTGCTGGCCGCTTTCTATCGCCGCAACGAGTTTGTCGGTCAGCTCCTCGCTACTCATTTCTGGCTGCAAGTCATAGGTAGCCACTTGCGGTGACGGGACGAGCACGCGTGTTTCACCGTCAAATTCTTGTTCACGACCACCGCTGAAGAAAAAGGTCACATGCGCATACTTCTCGGTTTCTGAAATACGGAGTTGCGTATAACCTTGCTTCGCAAGCCACTCGCCAAGCACGTTATTCAACTCTTCTGGCGGAAAAGCGACTTGGCTGTGGATATCTTTCGCGTACTCGGTCAAGGACACAAAAGCCGAAAGCTGTGGCCGCCGGGATTGGGTAAAACCGTCGAAGCCTTCCGTTATAAAAGCATGGCTTAGCTCGCGTGCGCGGTCGGCACGAAAATTCATGAATACCACACTGTCACCGTCTTGAATTGGCGCAGCATCACCAATGCGCGTAGGCTTCACAAATTCATCACTTTCATCGCGTTCGTAAGCTTGTGCTAGGCCAGCTCCTGCGCTATCCGCTTGAAAAGCGGCTTGGCCTTCAACAATCACTTGCCAAGCCTGTTCGACACGATCCCAGCGTTTATCACGATCCATGGCGTAATAACGGCCACATAGGCTCGCAAAACGACCCACACCGAGCTTACTGAACAATTGTTCGAAGCGCTCGATGGTCGGTTTAGCCGAACGTGGCGGGGTGTCACGACCATCTAAAAAGGCGTGCACGTAGATGCGCTTCACGCCGCATTGCGCAGCGAGCTCGACCATTGCCAGCAGGTGGTCCTCGTGGCTGTGCACGCCACCGGGCGAGAGCAGTCCCATAATGTGAACTGCGCCATCATTCGTACGCGCGGCATCGACAGCATCGGTGAGTACATGATTTGTAAAAAAATCACCATCGGCGATGGCTTTGCTGATGCGAGTGAAATCTTGATACACAACGCGGCCTGCTCCAAGGTTAACATGGCCCACTTCCGAGTTTCCCATCTGTCCGTCGGGTAACCCTACCGCCATACCGGAACCATCCACCAAGGTGTGTGGATAACGCTGCCATAAGGCATCCATATTCGGTGTGTTAGCGGCAGCGATCGCATTGTCCGCTGCAGCTTCACGGTGGCCCCAACCGTCAAGAATTAAAAGGGCTAAGGGAGTATGCGGCTTCGCCATGAAACATCCTCGAAGTTGCTTGCTTTTAGGTTGTGCTTGATAAGTCGTTAGTTTATGCGATTTTCTGCCGCAACGCACCCGCTGTCGGTCGAAATGCCGCCAAATTTTACTGGTAACTGACATTTCAGACGGTATACTCTTGTGCTTGATTTTTTCAGTAGGAGTAGTGAATAACCATGGATCAACTTCTTGCTTTTGCCGCCGACCATTATTTGATGAGTATCTTATGGGTGGTTTTGTTGATTGCGATTATTGTCTCTTATGTTTCTGCAGCCACTTCGAAAGTGAAAGCATTGTCAGCACAGGAAGCGACGTTGTTAGTGAATCGTAATGACGGCGTGTTTGTCGATATCCGCTCGGTAGACGAGTATCGTAAAGCTCACATCCATGGTGCCATTAATCTACCTGCTGAGCGGATCCGGAAAAATGACACGGCTGCACTTGATAAATATAAATCCGCCCCCATCGTGGTGGTATGTGCAACCGGCATGACCGCAAAAGCAGCTGCTCAGCAGCTCACCAAAGCGGGCTATGAAAACGTTGCCTTATTACAAGGTGGAATCTCTGCCTGGCAGGGCGCAAGTTTTCCGCTCGTTAAAAAATAATTTGTCTTTTCGTATAGTTAATAGGAAGTAAAACCATGGCTGATGAACAGCAAGTAAACGGCGCCGCTCAAGACGAAGCGCAACAGCAACAAGCATTTGCAATCCAACGTATCTACACTAAAGACGTTTCTTTTGAATCGCCAAATGCACCAGATATTTTCCGTAAAGAATGGCAGCCAGAGCTGAACCTTGATCTGAACGTGAAAAACAACAAGCTTGAAGATAATACGTATGAAGTTGTGTTGAAAATCACTGCAACCAACAAGGTTGGTGATGATGTTGCATTCTTGGCAGAAGTTCATCAAGCGGGTATTTTCACCATCGCCGATTCGATCGAAGAAGCTCAGCGTGCTCAGCTGTTAGGTGCTTTCTGCCCGAACATCTTGTTCCCGTATGCACGTGAGTGCTTGTCGAGCCTAGTAAGCCGTGCAACGTTCCCACAATTGAACCTTGCTCCGGTAAACTTTGACGCAGTGTTTGCACAACACATGCAACAGCGTCAGCAGCAAGCAGCTGAACAAGCAGACGCGTAAGTTAGTTGGTTATTTAAGCCACTAATGAAAAATACTCAAGTTACAGTGCTAGGCGCCGGTTCTTATGGAACCGCCCTAGCACTTTGTTTTGCGCGCAAAGGCAGCCCAGTATGTTTGTGGGGGCGCGACGCTGAACAAGTTCAGTTGATGGCGACGGAACGCGAAAATCAACGTTATTTGCCCGGTATCAAGCTCCCCGAGGCTTTGCAGGTGACCAGTGACCTTGCAACTGCGGTCGAAGATGCACGTAACATTGTCGTGGTTGTGCCTAGTGGTGGTTTTGCCGAGGTATTACAAGAGATCAAGCCTCTGATACGCAGCGATGCGCGAGTAGCTTGGGCGACCAAGGGCCTAGAGCCTGGCACAGGCCGCTTGCTGTTCGAAGTTGCAGAGGAAATTTTAGGCCACGAGCACGCGCTAGCAGTTCTCTCCGGACCGACCTTTGCAATGGAAATGGCAAAGGGCTTGCCCACTGCAATTTCAATGTCGTCGACAGACCCTGCATTTGTCCAAGAGCTTTCAGACCTATTGCATTGCGATCGTAGCTTCAGGGTGTATACCAATGACGACTTTATTGGTGTGCAGCTCGGCGGGGTTGTCAAGAATGTCATCGCCATCGGAGCGGGAATGGCCGATGGTATTGGCTTTGGGGCCAATGCGCGGACAGCATTGATCACTCGAGGTCTTGCTGAGCTGACGCGGCTGGGTTTGAAGCTTGGCGCGAAGCCGGAAACCTTTACCGGTATGGCTGGCCTTGGTGACCTGATTTTAACCTGTACGGACAATCAATCGCGTAACCGGCGCTTCGGCTTAGCGCTTGGGCAGGGCAAGAGTGTCGATGAAGCAATGAAGTCGATCGGTCAAGCGGTTGAGGGCTATCGTAATACCAAAGAAGTTGTCATGTTGGCGCAGCGCAATGACGTGGAAATGCCTATTTGCGAGCAGATCTATGATGTTCTTTATGGGGATACCACGCCACAGCAGGCTGCGATGAACCTGCTGAGTCGGGCGAAAACGTCAGAGTAATTGGTGTGCAATGGTTTGCCATTGCGCATCAAATTCAAGCGTTGGTTTGAGCTTAAATTCCGAACGAACGAACTGCGCGATTTTACCATCGGCATAAGCCATCAGTAGGTTTGCAAGAACCGCCTCATCAAGTCGGCTTTGTACGTTCTCACGCATACGACGCTCACGTAGCGCCTGCTTTATGTTTGATTCAATTTTAGTGAACAAGTTTTGCACGCGTGAACGCAAGCGCTCGTGTTCGCCCATCAATGCATCGCCGGTCAATACCCGTGTAATTCCTGGATTCCGTTCGATAAAGGTGAGCACCACACGCAGCATCATTTCACAGCGTACCAAGGTGTCTTTTTCGACCTCCATGACCTGATTGATGCGGCTCAAAACAGCCTCTTCAGTGAATTCAATCAAGCCTTCAAACATACGGGCTTTAGAGGGGAAGTGGCGATACAATGCTGCTTCTGATACCCCCAGTTCGGCGGCTAAACTTTTGGTGGTGATACGCTGGCCAGGACTCGTTTCTAACATGTGCGCTAGAGTCGCGAGGATCTGCTCTTTGCGATTCGGTTTGGTGGTCATTAGTGTTTTCTCTCTCCGTATAATTCACTCACTTTACGCAAGATGGCTTCCGCTATTCTTAGTTTTGGTGCGCGCGTGAGTTCTTGTTGTTGTAGCGTGCCTTGAGTGTCTTGCCAAAACAGCGTCATCGCATTGTTGTCACTATTAAAGCCGATGCTGCGGTCACTCACATCATTGGCCGCAATTAAGGCGAGCTTTTTGCGCTTAAGCTTGTCCGCTGCATAGTGAGCGACATCGTTGGTTTCGGCGGCAAAGCCCACGCACATTGGGGGATGATCACGCGCTGCAATGGTGGCCAAGATGTCGGGATTCTTAACCAGCTCGAGTTGCATGTTGTCCTTCTTTTTCTTGATCTTGTCTGGCGCAACTGCGGCAAGTCGATAATCAGCGACGGCCGCACAGGCAATAAAAATTTCGGCATCAGCGACGCGTTGCTCAACCGCTTCTAGCATCTCTTGCGCACTTTCGACGGACACTAAGGTTACCCCTGGCGGTGCTGACAGTTGGGTTGGCCCGCTGACCAACGTCACTTTTGCGCCTAGTCGTCGTGCCTGTGCTGCGAGGGCATAACCCATCTTGCCGGAACTGTGATTACTCAAATAGCGAACCGGGTCGATGGCTTCGCGTGTTGGTCCGGCCGTTAACAGTAGCTGCAGCCCTTGCAACGGCGCATCGGCGGGCGCCAGAAGGTCAACGACGGCATCGCGCAATGCCAACGGCTCGGGCATACGCCCCGCACCTACGTCACCGCAGGCTTGTGAACCGCTGTCGGGCTCAACCACGTGGATCCCGAGAGCATGTAATCGATTCATGTTGTCTTGGACTGCTGGAGCGGACCACATTTGTTGATTCATTGCCGGAGCAACCATGATAGGAGCGGTCGTCGCTAAGCAAAGTGTGCTTAATAAGTCGTCGGCGAGTCCGTGCGCCAAACGCGCTAAAGTATTGGCACTTGCTGGTGCAATTAAAATAACATCGGCCCATTTTGCCAGCTCGATATGCCCCATGGCGGCTTCTGCCGCAGGGTCAAGCAAGTCATCATGCACCGGGTGACCCGAAACTGCCTGCAAGCTCAAAGGCGTGATGAAGGCATGTGCGCCTTTGGTCATCACGACTCGCACAATAGCACCTACTTCACGCAGGCGACGCACAAGGTCGGGACTTTTGTAGGCAGCGATGCCTCCGCTCACAGCCACCAGTACATGGCGACCAGATAGCGCTGTAGAAAGGCTTTCAGTCATAGTGAGTCCTTACGTAATCTTTACGCGTAACAATACCACGAGCCTCTTAAAATATGCGAATGAAATTGAATGTAAAGAACTTGTTTCCTTTTTGCAGCGGTGCTAGTGTCGGTGTCTTGATACTCTGGAGATAATTATGAAAAAGTATTTACTAACAATTTTTGCTGCGTTGTTGATTGCGGGTTGTGCATCAAACGGTGAGTCTGAAGTTCAAGCGAGCGCCGAAGAGGTGGGTACAGCTGAGGAAGTTATGGCTGGCGAGAAGAAATATTTTTGCAGTTCAGAACATGTGGTTGGTACCAATTTTAAACGTCGACGCTGCCGGACTAAGGCACAAATCGAAGAAGAGCGTGAGGTTGCACAAAAAGAGCTCTCTAGCATGCAACGCAGTGGCATGACTGCGCCGGTTGATAATTAAAATGAATTAGTGCAAAACGCACAAAAAGAGATGATTGCCATCGCAAAGAGCCACCGTTAGAGTGGCTTTTTTGTTTTCAGGACATAGAAGTTCAAGGAGGAACTGTGGCGACGGTGAAACAGTGGCCGGTGGGCGAACGCCCGCGCGAGAAGCTGGCGGAAATGGGTGTCACTGCTTTGAGTGATGCTGAATTATTAGCGATTCTGTTGGGTACTGGTGTGCGTGGTAAAGATGTTGTCACCTATGCCCGCGACTTGATGGCCGAATACGACGGGATTGGTGGCTTGCTTGCAGCCCCCGCCGAGAACCTTCTACAACAACAAGGCATGGGCCCAGCCAGGGTCATGCAGTTGCAGGTCGTCATGGAAATATCGCGTCGCTACCTTGCTTGGCAGCTGCGCCGCGACGATGGTTTTACGCAGCCGTCGATGGTGCGCGATTACTTAACCTCGCAACTGCGACACCAGCAGCGAGAAGTCTTCGTGGTATTGCTATTAGATAGTCAGCACCGATTATTGAAATACGTCGAGTTATTCCATGGCACAATCAATGCGGCGCCGGTGTACCCACGTGAAATTATAAAACTAGTCATGCAATTTAACGCGGCAGCGGTGATTTTAGCCCACAACCATCCTTCGGGAGTGGCAGAACCTAGCCAAGCAGATCAAAGAGTCACTGAACGGTTAAAAAAAGCACTTTCAATGATCGACGTGGCGCTGTTGGATCACTTTGTAATAGGCAGCGGGCAGCCAGTTTCGTTTGCCGAACGCGGGCTGTTGTAGTAAAGTAGCGCCACCATCCGAACGATCAGAAAAGATCAAAAAAAAGCGTCGATCACTTGATTACCGAGCCGGTTTACTGTATAAAATGCGCCCTCGGATTCAAGGCAAGGCCGCGATGGGCGACAGGCGAGCTTGAAGCAATTTTTGGAGTAAAAAACGATGTCACGAGTATGTCAAGTTACAGGAAAGCGTCCGGTTACCGGTAATAACCGTTCTCACGCGCGCAATGCGACCAAGCGTCGTTTCCTGCCGAACCTACAATCTCACCGCTTCTGGGTAGAATCAGAAAAGCGTTGGGTGAAACTGCGTATCTCTACTAAGGGTATGCGTATTATCGATAAAAACGGTATCGACACTGTGCTTGCAGAATTGCGCGCACGTGGCGAGAAAGTGTAAGGAGCTGAACCATGCGCGATAAGATCCGTCTAGTTTCTTCTGCCGGTACTGGTTTCTTCTACACTACCGACAAAAACAAACGCAACATGCCAGAAAAATTCGAGATCAAAAAGTTTGATCCAGTGATTCGTAAGCATGTCATGTTCAAAGAAGCGAAGATCAAGTAATTCGTTGTTTGAACAGAACGCGTTAAAAACCCAGCTTCGGCTGGGTTTTTTGTTTGTGCATAATGCTTCATTACGAGGTGGGGTCGACGAGGCCACCGATACTTGCGTTTAAACGGTACCAGCCGGTAATACTAAAACGGTCCCGCGTGCCTTTGAGCACTTCATGTATAAACACATCACTGAGAAAAACGACTAACTTACCAGCCTCGGGTAATACAGTTTCAAGAACCTGCCCTTCGTCGCCATAAATAACTAACTGCCCGCCATCAGCGTCATGCCATTCGGGATTTAAATAAAACACCGTGGTAAGAATTCGGTTGCTACGCCCTTTAAACGCATCAAGATGCTTACGGTAAAATGCGCCGGGGGGATAGTGCGCAAGGTGGCACTCATAATCAAATAAGCCCATGAACAATTCTCGGTTTAGCTGCGCACGAAGCTGATCCATCATCGTTAGGTACGCGTTCTCAAGTGGCTGCTGCGCACTTAACCAACGTATCTTATCCTGCCGAACTTCGGTGTTGGTTGTGTAGTTATCAGCACGCCCGATGCCAGCTTGTTGCCATGCCTGTTGAGGTAATTGCTGGGCGTACTGAAACAGCTCTAAACATTGGGAGCGTGGGAGAAAATTCGATACAATCACGTAACCCTGCGCTGCCAAGCGGTCGATATCAATTGCTTCGGTGGCGAAGTCATCGGCCTCAAGTTGAGCATCATGTTGGGTCATGGGTGTGGAGCCTCTGAAATTTCGGCGGAATATAATGAACCTCGAGCATAAATACAAGAGAAATTAAATGCCAGAACTACCGGAAGTTGAAGTCAGTCGAATGGGCATTGCCCCCCATTTAGAGGGGCAGCAAATAGCCCAAGCAGTGGTGCGCGATAAACGCCTGCGGTGGCCTATTCCAGATGCGGTTGTCAATTTCGCGGGGGCTTTCATCAAGCAAGTGGAACGCCGCGCCAAGTACCTTATTTTGCACACCGACAAAGGCTATCTTATTTTGCATTTGGGAATGTCTGGTAAGCTTCGCGTGGTACCGAGCGAAAGTTTGGTGGTGAAGCATGATCATTTCGACCTCCAACTGACCAACGGTCAATGTCTGCGTTTTAACGACCCACGCCGTTTCGGCTGTGTACTCATGAGTGCGACACACCCTGGCGTTGACCACCCACTGTTACGCGACCTAGGGCCTGAACCACTGACCGAAAGTTTTACCGCTGACTACCTTCACCGTCAATCGCGAGGTAAGCAACAATCGATTAAAACCTTCATTATGGATAACCACGTGGTCGTCGGTGTTGGCAATATTTACGCGAATGAATCGCTGTTCAAGGCTGGTATTCACCCAAAGCGCGCCGCCGGGAAAGTAAGCTTGGCCCGTTATCAAAAACTCGTGCCAATTATTAAGGAAATTCTAACCGCTGCGATTGCGCAAGGCGGCACAACCTTGCAAGACTTCACCCAAGCAGATGGCAGCCCCGGCTACTTTAAACAGCACCTGAATGTTTATGGTCGTGGCGGCAAGCAGTGTATGGTCTGCAAAAGCCTACTCAAGGAAATCCGCTTAGGCCAGCGCAGCACGGTTTATTGTACTACTTGTCAACGTTGACCGACGGTGCTGAAAAAAGCTAGCCAAGCCGCCATAAAGCCTTCCGGATCGCTGATGAACGGCGCATGGCTACAATGCGGGGCGCAATAGCTCTGACTGTTTGGAGCAAGTTGTGATACTTGCTCGTCAACGCGGGCAGGCACCAACGCATCAAGACGGCCATACATGCGAAAGTAGGGCATATTGATGTGCCGAACTTGCGATCGTAGATCAACCTGAGCCAGCATATCCAATCCCGCATCTAACACGTCAACATTCGCCATGGGTTTACTAAATAGCCACTCTTTGATGGCTTTAACATCGGCTTTGGCATGCGGACTCCCCAGCGATTGCAGGGCTAAAAAGCGCTCCACGGTACGCCGGAAGTCTTTGCTCAGTTGCTTACCAAATTGCTGCAAAATGTTGGGTTCGATGCCTGGCCAATCGGGATCTTCAGCTGGAAAATAAGGGGATGACGCGACGGTTGTTAAGCTGTGGAAACGCTCAGGGGCTTGGAGTGCAAGCTCGGTTGCCACTAAACCACCGAGCGACCAGCCGATGAGGTGCGAGCGTTCGGGCAGTGCTGCAAGGGTTAGCTCGCACAGTTTGGTGAAAGTAATCGCTTGGCCTGCTGGCCAAGGCGATTCACCGTAACCCGGCAGGTCTAGTCGTGTTAAGCGGCCGTGCTGACTAAGCTGCGATACGATGGGCGTCCAGATATTCGCATTCAAGCCCCAGCCATGAAGTACAACAATATCTTCTCCGGTCCCACAGACGTCACGCCAAACCTGATCTACCATTACCTGTCCTAACTCGCTCAAGGAGGAGCTAATGGTAACTTTCCGTAACCTTTTTGCCAAGCTACCCGTCGGTGGTTGCTGGCTGTGTTTGATGCCATTGAAGGCCACTGAGCACCATGGCTTTTGTCGTGCATGCTTCACTGACTTACCACGGTTACCTCCCGCTTGTTTGCATTGGCGTGGCGACCGTCGAGCGCAAAGCTATGGGCGACATTGGTTTGCGGCATTAGCCTGGCGAGCGGAGAGTAAACGATTAGTGCAGCAGTTTAAGTTTCAACGTGCACCAGAGTTAGTACGTTGGTTAGCACCATTAATGTCCGCTCACCTGATCGCATGCTACCAGAAGTATCAGTTACCATGGCCGGATCTGGTCGTGGCCATGCCGATGACGCGCAAGCGCTGGCAACACCGCGGTTATAATCAAGCTGGACTCTTGGCACGTGCCATAGGCACCCAATTGCAGATACCCTATGGTGTCGGGTTGTTAAAGCGTCTGCGCGATGAAGCTAAGCAACACAAGTTAAGTCGTCAGCGGCGCTGGCAGAGTATGCAAAATGCGATGCATTGTACGCGCGATGTGAGCGGTTTAACCGTAGCTGTGGTTGATGACGTTCTGACCAGCGGCGCTTCGGTCACCGCCGCCGCTGCGGCATTGCAGCGGCGTGGTGCAAAGACGGTTGACGCATGGACGCTATGTTATACCGAGCCCCATGCGGCAGGTCGTCTTTAATGACTTTCTTCTTCGGCCTCCGCTGCAGCTGCAGCAGCGTCTTCATCACTTTGCGCATAGGCTTCAATCGCTGGCGCTAGGTAGATGGCGTTGCTCAGTAACTTGGCGGTGCCCCAGAAAAACGCGCGGAAGTTCATGTCATCAGCAAAACCAATCACACGACCACCACCAAAGCGGTGTGCCACGATAGCGGCTTTCTGGCTGATGACTTCACGGTTTTCTTTGGCAGCATAACCGCTGAGTAGTGGCTCTTCCTGATAGCGGGCCACGGTAATGAATGGCGACTCCGGGATCTCCATTGCATTTAGACTGTCTTTGAATACAGGTAATTTAGTGCGTGGGAAGCCGAATGTTAACGGATGACTTAAGTCGAGTTCAGCACCAAAAATGGCACCAGCGACTCGGCGTTTACCGTAGTAACTATCGCGATCAGCATAGCTTAGGCTGCTACTATCAAATTTTTCGTCGAAAGCATCGCTAGCAACGAATTTCGCCGCTAACAGTTCTTTTTCAGCAAGCCATTTTGCGCCGCCTTGTTGACCGATAACGGTACCACCGGCACGAACCCAATCACGCAGACGTGAAACACTTCTGTCATTCAATGAACGGTAGCTACCGTCGACTAGTAAGATATGAGTGTAGCGTTTTAGGTCTACACGGTTGAAGCGGTCAGTGTCGATCATTGATACCGGAATATTGACGTGACGGTCAAGGTAATACCACGCCTCGCCGTTCTCATACATATTGGCACCATCGCCGACCAACATCATAACGCTTACCGGCTCGACAGGACGCAGATTGCGGCTGCCTAAGTCCATACCGTTAGGCGTTAGGCCAGAGCTGATACTGTGCAGCGTAATACCATTGCGGGTCGCAATTTCTAACAGCTGTTGTTGAACCTCTTGCCATGGCTGTTCTTGATAAGCTTTGGTGATCACCACAGCACCTGGTGCGAATTGGTGCTGGCCTTCGCTTACCTTAGCGGTGAAACCTTGGGCTGCTTGGCGTACGTGAATGTCTGCAGCTAAAAGCTCTTGCAATGCCCGTGGGGCAAAGTAGCTATGCCAATCAAAGCCATAAGCATAAGCATCGGCGGCTAAGTTGATTGCTGGCGCGTCGGCCGCTTGCCAAGTTTGGTCACTGTAACGCACACGGCTATCGGTAGCAGCAAATTCGACATTGAACGCTAACGGTAGGGTCCAACCTGAAACATCATAGAAGGTGTTGTCGAGGAAGCTCTGTTGGGTACTAAAAATGGCCCGAATTAAGCGGTATTGGGGTTGCTCAAGTGGCACGTAATAGCTTGAACCTGGTTTAAACGTTACACCGTTTTCTTTGACGTCAGAGGTGAGCGGATAAACTTGAATCTCGTGCTGCGCTAGAATTTCCAGCATTCCTTCGAGACGCGCAGGGTCAGTGCTATCACCAAAGACATAGCCATTAAAGTCAGCGTCATCGGCGAGCTCTAAACCACTATCGAAAAAGCGTTGCTGGTAATCTAGAAACGCGGCTTTGTTGGCGTGCGCGCCATACATAGTGGTCAGTGAGGTCGTGAACTGGTTTTGGATCGTGAACGGGAATTCAACGAGGCCATTGATCGAGTCTTGTGCATGACCCCGACTGGATGCCTGCTCAAATAGAATTCCAACGGCTCCTTGAACGTCAGGATAGGTTGAACCTTTACCTACGTAAAAATCATCGAAGGCTTCTTCGGTAAAGTACAAGCGGCCTTGTTCATCAAGCGCAGCGGCATGCCCTTCGGCAAGCTTAGCCGTTAGCGTCACATTTTCTTCTGGGGTATTTGGATTACGCCGTGTTGGAATCCCTGGCTGGAAGAAAAAGGTGCTATTCGTGCCCATCTCGTGGAAGTCAGTGAGTACATTTGGCTTCCATTTTTGAAAGTTCGCGATACGTGCACGTGACTCTGGGTGTTGTAGCAACAACCAATCACGGTTTAAGTCAAACCAGTAGTGGTTAACGCGCCCGCGTGGCGTACCTTGCACATGTTCGCGATGTTGTGGGTCGCTGACTAGGTTTTGACTGCGATGTTGATTGGCCCATTGGGCGAAACGTGCAAGGCCATCAGGGTTTAAGCTTGGATCAAGCAAAATGATAGTATCACGCAACACGGCTTCAATTTTTTCACCTTGCGCTGCAGCAAGATAGTACGCGTACAGGAGCGCCGCATTACTACCACTCGGTTCATCACCATGGATGCTATAACCCATGTAAAGCACAAGTGGTGCTGTTTCAGGATCACCTTGACGGGCGGGGTCAGCAATCGCAGTGTGTGCATCGCGCAAGGTATCGATGTTGGCATGATTTTCTGGAGTGGTGACGGTCAGTAACAGTAATGGCCGTTGTTCGTGGGTACGACCGGTGACCTCGATACTGAAGCGATCGCTTTTTTCTGCGAGAACTTCCATGTAACGAACGAGTTGGTCATGGCGAACATGCCACTCGCCGACTTCATAACCTAAGATTTCCTTTGGCGTCGGAATCGCTGGGTCGTAAGTTACATCGGTTGGCAGGTAATCTTTTAACGCGGCACCAAAGGCGCTTGTAGACGTAAAAAGTAGCACTGCTGCAAACATCTTGAGCAATCGCATAATTCTTTCCTAAATGATTGAAACACCGCTCTAAGCTAGCAAAAGACGTGCTGTAGCCCAAGCTGCTTACTATGCAATGACCGATTTTTGCGATAAGATATACCTTACTAAAACACTCAAGTATAGCAGTGAGGTGGTAACCCCATGATTCGTATTACTGAAAGCGCCCAAGCGCATTTTCGCAAATTGCTTGCCGAACAACCGGATAACACCAATATCCGCGTGTTTGTGGTGAACCCGGGGACGCCGTCAGCCGAATGTGGCGTTTCCTATTGCCCGCCTGACTCCGTTGAGCCAGATGATGAGACCTTGCCGTTTAGCGGCTTTGATGCGGTCGTAGACTCAGGTAGCGCACCGTTTTTACAAGACGCAGTCATTGACTTTGAAGAGCAAGAGCTAGGTTCACAACTAACGTTGAAAGCGCCGAATGCGAAAGCGCGTAAGGTTGATGACGATGCGCCATTGATTGAACGTGTCGAATATGTGATTCAAGCTGAGATCAATCCGCAACTTGCAAGTCACGGTGGTCGTGTCGCCATTAATCAAATCACTGATGAAGGTTACGCAATACTGCAGTTTGGCGGTGGTTGTAACGGTTGCAGCATGGTAGATGTGACCCTCAAGGAGGGTATTGAAAAAGAGCTTCTACAGCGCTTCCCAGAAGAGTTAAAAGGTGTGAAAGACGTCACTGAACACCAACATGGTGAACACTCTTATTATTAACATCTGATGAAAAAGTGATCCCAATCATTTTATTCCTGCGTATGTGGAATTTGCCTATAACACAACGAGGAACAAACTATGAATGGGATCACAAAATATAGTATACCCGCCGTCGCGGTGTTCATGCTAGCAGCTTGTGGCAGTGATAGTAGCGACCCTGATCCGGTTGTTGATATTCCAACGCCACCCCCTCAATCTACTTACGTCCGCGTTCACCATAGTGTTGCGGACGCCCCAGATGTAAATGTTTTGGTTGATGGCAATGCAGCGCTGGAAGGCGTTCCGTTTGGTGCATCTTCTGGTGTGCTGGAACTTGATGAAGGTTCCTACAGCCTGCAAGTCGACGGCATTCTTGCCGATGGTTCAACCGCTACCGTCATCGGTCCAGCTGATGTCAATCTAGGTGAGAACCTACGTTACGAAGTTTTCGCTGTCGGTAAAGTAGGTGACGGCTCGATTGAACCACTGATTTTCGCCAATGAGTTCGGTGACGTTACTGCGGGTAATGCCCGTGTCGAAGTAGTCCATGCAGCTCCCGATGCGCCTTTGGTTGATATCTATGTAACAGCGCCTGGTGCTGATTTATCGGCCGAAGCGGCACTTACCACGCTCGCGTACATGGATAACTCAGGGCAAGTAGAAGTACCTGCCGATGATTACCAAGTACGCATTACTGTGGCTGGTGAGCCCGCATCGGTGGTCTACGATAGCGGTTCAATCACTTTACCTGATGGCGCTGATTTAGTGGTTGCGGCAGTGGCTAACACCATGACCGGTAGTTCGCCAGTGATGCTCCAGATTGCCGATGGTGAAGGGGCAACTCTGCTGCCAGACGTTAACGCTGGCGCTGATATTCGCGTGGTACATGCAAGTGCTGATGCTCCAGCTGTAGACGTTGCCGTGAATAATGCTGCACCGGCGATCACCAACCTCGCGTTTACTGAAGCGACTGGTTTTATTAATCTTCCAGCCGATGACTACGTGGTTGATGTTAACGTTGCCGGCGGTGCTACTGTACTCGACGATGTACCACTGAGTTTAGCAACGAGCGATAAGCTCAGCGTTTATGCTGTGGGTGCGGTCGCTGACGGTTCGCTGACTTTAGCGGCAGTGACTGAAATGCAGCGTCGCATTGCGACTGAAGCGCAAATCCAATTAGTTCATGCTTCACCAAGTGCTGGTAATGTCGATATCTACGTCACCGCCACTGATGACATTAGCACGGCTGATCCTGCGTTTACCGATATTCCTTTTAACGCAGAAGGTTTGGTGTCTACTGGCTATGTGTCGTTACTGCCAGGTGACTATGTGGTCACGGTGACCGCGACTGGCACTAAAACAGCGGCGATTGGTCCAGTACCGTTGACGCTTGAAGGTGGCGGCATCTACACCGCCGCAGCAGTTGATGCGACGGGCGGCGGTTTGCCACCGGGCCTAATCTTACTCGATGATTTGGCGCCTGCGGGCGAGTAAGAAGAGCCATTGACTGACGCCTCTGGCTAACAGAAAGGCACTCAATGCCAACCACAAACCGTGGTTGGCATTTTCTTTTGTGAGCAAATTCTGCCCCAACCACCAAGCCGGAACAAAAACCCCGATTGCGCTAATAAGCATGGTGTCGCGCATTGCGTGTGTCCAACCCAGGCCAATGTAGACACCGTCGAAGTAATAGCTCCAATGCCCTAGCAATGGGAGTACAACGATCCAAGGTAAGTAACGATGTGCGGTATTAATAACATCAGGAAGGTCGGTTAACGCACCGATAATCGCCGCTCCTGACAAGGCAAAGGTAATGCTGTAAAGACAGGCAAAAATAACTGACCAAATGAGTGTCAGACGCAGCCAATAATTCACCTCCGCTTTACGTCGCCGTCCCACCGCAGCTCCGGCGAGTGCTTCTACCGCGTAAGCAATGCCATCCAAACCGAGCGAGATGAGCATTAAGAACTGCATTAATACCGTATTCACGGCCACGTAAAGGTCACCGAAGCGGGCTGCGTAACCGGTCATGGTGGCCATGCAGAGTTGTAGCACAAGGGAGCGGATAAATACGTCGCGATTCATCCCAAAGAAGCGCGCAAAGTAGGCCGTTTGCAGTTGCCAACTTTTCTTCAATTGCAGTAGCTGGCGTAACATGAATAGCCCAAGCGCAGCTGTACTTACCTCTGCGGCTACTGAAGCCCAAGCTGCCCCCTCGACATTGAGTCCAAGGCCAATAATCAAAATGACATCGGCGACAACATTCACGGCGTTGGTAAAAATCACCAACAACATGGCTTGGCGGCTTTGCTGACGACCGAGTAGTATTCCCAGTACGACTAAATTGATTAAAGCCGCTGGCGCAGCCCATAAACGAATTGAAATATACTCGGTGGCATAATCACGTAATTGCGTGCTCGGCTGGACTAACCAAAAAGCTAAGTCGAGCAACCATGGTTTGGCCAATATGATGAGTAAACCGAGGAGCAGGGCAAAACTAAGGGCGTGCATGCTGATCTGACGTTGTTGTGCGACGTCTTTGCGACCAAACGCACGCGCAATTTCACCTGTAGTGGTCATCCGTAAGAATACCGCGAGTAAAAAGATGAAACTGACAATCATGGCGCCAAGTGCAACCGCGCTCAGGTAGATTGAATCAGGCAGATGCCCTATGATGGCGGTATCAACAAGGCCTAACAATGGTGCGGCAATATTAGAAATGATCATCGGTAATGCGATGGCAAAAATCTTTTGATGTGCCGGCCATGTTCCCCACATTTTTCGGAGGTCGACAATGCGATTCGTGTTTGTGCTGTGTGTCTTGGTCATAGCTGTTGCGGTAGTTCCCTTACAAGCGAAAGAGGCGTCTGCAGAGCATGGCGTTGTGGTTTTGCAGTATCATCATATTGGCGATGATACACCGCGCGTGACTTCGGTAACAGCCGCAGAATTAGAAGCCCATTTTGAGTACCTGAAGGAACACGACTACCGTGTGGTTTCTTTGGCGCAAGCCGATGAAATCGTGCAGTCAGGGGAGGTTCCGGATAAGCTCGTGGCGATCACCTTTGATGACGGCTGGCGCAATATCTACGCCAACGGCGTAGAGCTATTTAAACGGTATCGCTACCCATTCACTATTTTCGTTAACCCGAAATTGATGGCTGAGACGCCGCGGCTTTATATGACCTGGGCACAACTTCAGGAGTTAGAACAATACGGTGCCAGCATCGCTAATCATTCGAACAGCCACGAGCACATGACTTGGCGGCGCGAAAACGAAAGCGAAGCAGAATGGTTAGCGCGCCAAGAGCACGATATTCTGGCCGCCCAAGAAGCGCTTGAACAAGGTATGGGGAGCAAACAGCCGCGTCACTTTGCGTATCCTTACGGCGAATACAATCCGGCCTTGGCGAACTTACTTGAAGAGCATGAATTCCTAGCTTTCGGCCAACACAGTGGCGCATGGGGTAAGTATAGCTTGCGTACACAAGTGCCAAGGTTCCCAGCTTCAGCGCAGTACGCCAACCTAAAGACGCTAGCAACAAAAATCGCGAGTCTGGCTTTGCCTGTTGATAAAGTGACGCCGGAGAACATGGTTCTCAGTAAAGCTAGCGATAGCCTCACGGTGAGCTTTGAAGTGAAGCATACGGACGACTATCGACCGACACAAATGAACTGTTTCTATCAAGGTGAGCAACTGCAGCCTCAGTGGCACAACGTTACCGCGCGGCTGACACTTACCGACATACCTATCGGTCGTTCACGGGTCAATTGCACGGTGCCTAGCCTAAGCCAAAGTGGGCGTTTTTATTGGTATTCGGTGCCTTTGGTACGCCCCAATGAGCAGGGGCGCTGGCCGGATTAGTTGTAGTGTTGGGTGATCAACTGGAAGTCTTGTACCATCTGATCCATATCAACAGTCGGTAGCTGTCCAGCATCGTGACTGGCCTTAAAAATGGCATGCCGTTCACCGTCTGGATTGACGAGAACAATAGCGGAACTGTGGTTAACGAGGTAATCCGTTTCACCCTCACTCGGAATGGAGTACATCAAACCCAAGCCGTTGACGAACGGATACAGGTTTTTGTGTTCCGCACGCACACCTAGGAATTCTTTACCGAAATAAGTGTTGTAGTCAGAGAGCTTCTGCAGTGTATCCCGTTTGGGGTCGACACTGATCATCCACACACGCACTGGGCGTTCCGTAAACGACGTTAACTGCGGCATGAACTTGCGCAAATCAGCCATGGTTGTCGGGCAAATATCAGGACACGATGTATAGCCGGTGAACAAGAAAGTCCATTGTCCAGTCAAGTCAGCATTACTAAGTTGTGAACCATTGTGGCCCTCAAGCATAAAGGGTTCGAGTGCACGCGGAGGGTTATAAACCAGAGCTTGAGGTTGTGGTTTTGGCAGGCTATTAAAAATAACTACCCCAGCAACGAGAGCGATAATAGCAACAACCGAGACTAATAATTTTTGCATTCCGAAAACCTCTTATCCTTTTGCTAGCCCGTCAGCTGAAGCGCTGGAGTAGCAACATAGTGGTCTACTAACAATAGCACAAACAAAGCCATTAGCTGCCAAATTGAAAAGGTAAACATGCGATAAGCCGTGTGCTTTTTCGGGGCAAACTTCAGCTTCCAAGCATAGACTAAAAACCAAATACTCAGGACGCTTGAACCAATCAGGTAAATTAAGCCAGACATGCCGACAATATAGGGTAGTAGGCAGATGATCGCGAGCAAAATGGTGTAGAGCAAAATACAGGTTTTGGTAAATTCAATGCCATGCGTGACCGGCAACATCGGAATTTCAGCTTTGGCGTAATCTTTTGCTCGGTGCACAGCAAGCGCCCAAAAATGGGGAGGTGTCCAAGTAAAGACGATCATAACCAGCAAAATTGCGTGCGGGTGAATGTCATTGGTCACTGCGGTCCAACCAAGCAACGGTGGAGCGGCCCCAGCTAAGCCGCCAATGACGATGTTTTGCGGTGTGGCGCGCTTTAGGTACATGGTGTACACGATAGCGTAACCAACGAGACTGGCGAAAGTGAGCCAAGCTGTGAGCATGTTGACCCATAGCGCTAACACAATGAAGCCGAGTGTCCCGATGACGGCAGCAAAAGTGAGCACATGGCGTGGTGACAAATTACCTGACGGTAATGGACGGCGTAGCGTGCGCGCCATACGAGCATCAATGTGGCGGTCGACGAGGTGATTGACTGCGGCTGCAGAGCCAGACATTAAACCAATACCGACCATCGCCGGCAGAACAATTTCCCATCCCACCCAGGTTGGACTGGCGAGACAAATACCTACTAATGCCGTTAACAGCAACAATAGTACTACTCGCGGCTTGGTGAGCTCTAAATAGTCACGCCAGTTGGCGTGACGCTTATACGTCATCTCGGTCATACAACTTACTTCCTTACGCACTGACTTGTTATTATTATGCGTGCCGTGCGATTTTATAGTTTAAGCCTACCAAACTCAGTAGTAGCAATGCACCCATTAAATTGTGAGCAACGGCAACACCAAGCGGTAGCATCATAACAACATTGCTGATACCCAACGCAATTTGCAACGTGAGTGCAACGGTAACCCAATTTAAACTTCCACGAATCACGCTGGACTGTGCTTTTTTGTAGCCCTGTACTAACAGAAGCCCGACGACGAGTAAGGTCAGAATGGCTCCGATGCGGTGGGCGACATGCATGGTCATACGCTCGGCGTAATCATGTGCGCCATATTGATAAGTAACGGCTTCTGGAACTGAAAAAGCGCCGGCGATATCTAGATTGGCAGACCAATCACCTTCGCAGATGGGTAGTTCAGTACAGGCCAATGCAGCATAGTTAGCTGCAACCCAGCCGCCTAAGGCGATTTGTGCGACCACAATGAATAGCGCGAACATGGCTAGCCCACTGAATGAACGTGCTTTTGGATCGCCCATGGGTAAATGAATGCGTTTCAGCCGCAGGCGCAATAAATACAATAATGACAAAGTTGTGAAACCACCTAGTAAATGTCCCATCACCACGAGTGGCTGCAAGTTCAGTGTTACGGTCCACATACCAAGCGCGGCTTGAAAAATAACTAACGCCAATAAGAACAGCGGTGACTTTACTGGTGTTTCAGCACGTTTACGTTGGCGTACCACGGCGGTAACCGCGATAACTAGGATAAAAACACCGAGCATGCCGGCGGCATAGCGGTGAATCATTTCGTTCCAAGCTTTGTGGTGCTCCAGCGGCGCATCAGGGAATAACGCTTGCGCCTGATTAATTTTGTCGGTGTCTGTGGGGACGGTAAGGTGGCCATAGCACCCGGGCCAATCTGGGCAGCCTAGGCCCGCATCGGTCAACCGAGTGTAGGCGCCAAGCACAATAACGACCAGGGCTAAGGCAATGCTAAAATTTACGAGAAGACGCATGGTATTATCCTACACGAGAAAGCTTTAACAAAGTTCGCAGATCGGAGAGCAGATTTTTAGCTTCAGCGCGCATTTGCTCTTCATCAGCAAAGGTCGGGTAATGCAGCATCACGTTACCTAAAGGGTCAATAATAAACAGCCGATAGGAAGGAAGATCGCTTAGGTTATCGATTATTTCGGTATCGTTGAATGGTTGCACCATAGGCGTTTGACTAAGGTCAAAAGCAAGCGGTTCGCGACTCAATACGATAGGCTTTACGCGGTCACTTTCTTTGCCTAAGGCGACATCGAGTTGGTTCATCGCATAGAGCCCCTGTTCGCACTGGGCGCCACAGTTATCATCCGCAATGAGTGCGACGTGCCAGCCTTCCGGTAAGCGTTGTTTCAGTTGCTCACCTAAAGCGATTGGCGGTACCAACATTGTGCCCTTATTGGTCGCCGCGCCTTGGTACCAGCTTTGGTCAAGTACGAACTTAGCACCGATAACGGGTAAGGCAAAAGCGAGCACCACACCAATCATGGTTGCACGAGATTTTTTTATTGAAGTCATGTCCCTTCCTTTTTTGTTTTCGTTATGGAACGGCGGACGAGAAGTACCACTATCAACAAGGCAAGTGCCAAAGAAAACCATTGCAGCGCATAGGCTTGATGTTTCTCCGGTGACATTACCTGCGGCTGCCACGACCTTGGCCAGCCATAAGCCTCCGCTTCGGAGAGTAGCACCACATTGGTAGCGATGGGAAGTTCAAGAGCATCGCTGATCGCTGATGCATCAAGCTGCTGGATGCGCCACGGCGGTCCGTTAGGTTCTACAATGCGTTTGGCAAGAGAAAAACCATCGGTATTAGGTTGGTAAAACCAACCTTTGACGGTAAGGACGTCGTTAGGTAACTCAAGCTGAGGTAATTTGGTGCGATCCAAGCCTACAGGTACCCAACCTAAGTTTACTGGAACAAGCTCGGGGCGTTGTTCAGTACGTAAAAGTCCGATGACGTGATAGCCGACTTTTCCTTGATAGACTTGGTTATCGAGCAGTAAGTAGTCATCTAAAAATTGTCCAGTTACCTGTACTGGTTGGTAACGTTCAGGCTCTTCGTTCATCGCGAAGAGGGGTTTAAACTTTAGTTCGTCGGCTTGCGCTTGAGCAGCAGCGAAATCGTCAAACAAAGCCTGTTTCTCCGCTGCCCGGTCAAGTTGCCATAAACCAAGCTTGACCAAAAAGCTAATTGCCAGCACAGTGGTGAGCGTAACTAGAACAGTGCTAATGCGCATCAGCTTATACCGAGACAGGAATTTAGAATGGTCGTTACCGCAAAAATCATTTTAGTACTACTCATGTTGTTCATGGTTTTTAACTTGATGCGCGCGTTGCTTGCAATGTTACGCGACGATCCAAGTAAACCATCTATGACACGCTATTTAGGGCGTCGTGTCGGCGCATCAGCTCTGGCTATTTTGATTATTATTATTTTATTAGCGACCGGTCTGTTGGACCCGAATCCAAGACCGTACTAAACCTTCGGTTTAGTACGGTCTGATACGACTCGCTAAAGTACATACACAAAGATAAACAAGCACACCCAAACCACATCAACAAAGTGCCAGTACCAGCTCGTCGCTTGGAAGGCGAAATGGCTTTCCGGGGTGAAATGTCCTTTTACGACGCGTAAGAACATCACAATGAGCATGATGGTACCTAAAGTTACGTGCATACCATGGAAACCAGTAAGCATGTAAAAGGTATTGCCGTAAATACCAGAATCCAAGGTTAGGCCCAGTTCTTCGTATGCATGCACGTACTCGGCGCCTTGCAAATACAAGAAGATACAACCAAGAATAATGGTGAGGCCCAGCCACGCGGTGAGCTGCTTACGTTTGCCCTTTTCTAAACCGACATGGGCAAAGTGACAGGTAAACGAAGAAATAATCAGGATAATGGTGTTATAAAGCGGTAAGCCGGTCCAACCCATAGCACCAGATTCAGTGCCACCAGGCGTTTCGGTTAACGGCCAAATGGCTTCGAATCCAGGCCATAGAACTTCGTTGGTCATGGCGTTATTACTGGCGCCACCGAGCCACTCCACCGCTATCACGCGAGCATAGAAGAGCGCTCCAAAGAATGCGGCAAAGAACATGATTTCTGAGAAGATAAACCATGCCATACCTTGCCGATAAGAGTGTCCAAGCTGTTTGCTGTAAAGCCCTGACATCGACTCGTTGATTTGGTCGCGGAACCAACCAAATAGCATGACCAAGATAACGGCGATACCGCCAAGTAATACATTGATACCCCAGCCGTCAGCGTCCTTACTCGCGTCGATGACGGTGTGTCCGGCACCAAAAGCAATAAGGCCTAAGCCGATTGCGCCAACAATTGGCCATGGGCTTGAGGCTGGCACGTAATATTTTTCGTGTTTTTGTTCTGCCATTGCAAAATCCTCAGTTCACTGGCTGCGCAAGCGCGGCCAGAGCATCAGGTTGAGCGTTTTCTGTCATATCGTACATTGTGTATGACAGGGTAACCGTATGAATATGCTCAGGAATCTCTGGGTCCAAATAGAATTGCATCGGCATTGCGGTGTCGCTGCCGGCAGCAAGTGGCTGCTGATTGAAGCAAAAACATTCGACCTTATTGAGGTAGAGCGAGGCCTCGCCAGGGGCGACCGATGGGATAGCTTGCGCTACCATATTCTTCCCAGTTAGGTTCTTGGCGAAAAAGTTGACTACCTTGGTTTCACCCGGATGCACACGCACCGACTGAACCTCGGGTTCAAAGCCCCATGGCATGCCTTTATTCACACGCGTAATAAATTGCACATTAATGGTTCGGCTAGTATCCACTGTTTTGGTGTTGGCGGCCGCCTGACCATCGGTAAAGCGGCCGTTAAAACCAGTGATATCACAGAACACGTTGTACAGTGGAACCAACGCAAATCCGAACGCGAACATCCCCACGACCGTCAGCAGGAGCCGACGGACGATGCGGGTGTTATCCGGTTGAGTTGGTCGTTCACTCATCTTATTTCACCTCAGGTGGCGTATCGAAGGTGTGATACGGCGCTGGCGATGGGACTGTCCACTCTAAGCCCTCAGCACCTTCCCAAGGCTTAGCTGGCGCTTTTTCACCACCTTTCACACACTTAATGACTACCCAAAGGAAAATCAATTGTGAAAGGCCGAATGCGAAGCCACCGATACTGACGATTTGGTTGATATCAGCAAAGGCGATCGAGTAGTCAGGGATACGTCGAGGCATACCTGCCAAGCCAGCAAAATGCATCGGGAAGAACAATACGTTTACTGAGATGAGTGAAGCCCAGAAATGCGTCTTCGCTAGCTTCTCGTCATACATATGGCCGGTCCATTTTGGCAGCCAGTAGTAGGCTGCGGCCATAATCGAGAAGATGGCCCCACTTACGAGTACATAGTGGAAGTGTGCAACCACGAAATAGGTATCGTGATATTGGAAATCCACAGGTGTAATCGCCAACATTAGCCCTGAGAAGCCGCCGATGGTAAACAAAATGACGAAGGCAAGGGCAAACAGCATGGGCGTTTCAAAGCTAATTGAGCCACGCCACATGGTCGCCACCCAGTTAAAGACTTTGACACCCGTCGGCACCGAGATCAGCATCGTACAGTACATGAAGAACAGTTCGGCAAAGACTGGCATGCCCGTAGTAAACATGTGGTGCGCCCAGACCAAGAACGACAACCCGGCAATGGCCGCGGTTGCATACACCATCGAGGCGTAGCCGAACAGTCTTTTGCGCGAGAAGGCTGGAATAATCGCCGAAACAATACCGAAGGACGGCAAGATCATAATGTAGACTTCAGGATGCCCAAAGAACCAGAAAATATGCTGGAACAATACTGGGTCACCGCCCCCTGCAGCGTCAAAGAAGCTGGTACCGAAATACTTGTCGGTAAGTACCATGGTCACCGCACCAGCGAGTACCGGCATAACGGCAATCAGCAGGAACGCCGTAATAAACCATGTCCACACGAACAGCGGCATTTTCATATAACTCATGCCCGGAGCACGCATGTTCATAATGGTCACAATCACATTAATCGCACCCATGATGGATGAGATACCCATGATGTGGACCGAGAACACGAATAGTGCGGTAGAGTCGCTACTGTAGGTGGTCGACAACGGCGCGTAGAAGGTCCAACCGAATGCCGGACCGCCGCCTTCCATAAACAACGACGCCAATAGAATCGTAAAGGCGAATGGCAAGATCCAGAAACTCCAGTTATTCATGCGTGGTAACGCCATATCAGGCGCACCAATCATCATTGGAATCATCCAGTTCGCTAAGCCGGTGAAGGCGGGCATAACGGCACCAAAAACCATGATGAGACCATGCACAGTAGTCATCTGGTTAAAGAAGTGTGGGTCTACCAGCTGTAAACCGGGTTGGAACAGTTCGGCGCGAATAACCATCGCCATAGAACCGCCCACCAAGAACATAATGAAAGAGAACCAAAGATACAGCGAGCCGATATCTTTGTGGTTCGTCGTAAATAGCCAACGGGTAATACCCGACGGCGCGTGATGATGGTGATCGTCGTGCTGATCAACTTCGCCAACAACAGTGCTCATAGTCAGGTCTCCCTTATTCGTTTATAAATGCGTTAACGTCTGCAGCTTGTACCGTTTCACCGGTATCATTGCCCCAAGCGTTACGCTCGTAGGTAATAACTGCAGCAAGCTCACGTAGGCTTAGCTGATTACCGAAAGCCTGCATCGAGGTGCCAGACTTACCGTTAACCACGATGTTGATATGGCCTTCCATATCATTGAGCGCCATAGGCGAGCCTTTGAGTGCAGGGAATACGCCAGGGATACCTTCACCGTTGGCCTGGTGACAAGCAGCACAACTGCCAAGATAAACGCGCTCACCGAGCTCCATCAGCTCATCCATGTCCATCGACATAGCTAGCAAACGTTGTTCTTCTTCTTTTTCACGTTGCGCGATTTGCTCTTGCTCAGCGATCCATGCGTCAAACTCCGCAGGCTCTTTAGCAATGACGACCACCGGCATGAAGCCATGGTCTTTACCGCAAAGCTCAGCGCACTGGCCGCGATAGATACCTGGTTCATCAACCTTGGTCCACGCTTCGTTAATGAAGCCTGGGTTGGCATCTTTCTTGACCGCAAAGTCGGGTACCCACCAAGAGTGGATGACGTCATCTGAGGTCACAAGAAAGCGAACTTTACGGTCGGTAGGAATAACGAGTGGGCGATCGACTTCGAGCAAGTAATTCTCGCCTTTGTCGAATTTGTTCTCAATCTGCTCACGCTGGGTGGCGAGCAAACTGAAGTACTCAACATCGCTATCTAAGTATCTGTAATGCCATTTCCATTGAGAACCAGTCACCAAAACCGTAAGTTCAGCCTCGGAAGTGTCTTCCATGGCGATCAAGGTTGAAGTGGCAGGAATGGCCATACCGATGAGAATCAAAAAAGGAACTACGGTCCAAAGGATTTCAACCTTCACGTTTTCATGGAACGTTGCTGGTTTGCGACCTTTAGATTTGCGGTGCCGAATCATTGACCAAAACATGGCCCCAAAAACGACTAAACCGATCACACAGCAGATATAGAATATCGTCATATGTAGATCGTAAACGCGATTACTAATCTCAGTGACCCCTTGTGGGAGGTTTAACTGAGAACGAGCTTGCGCAGCCATGGGGATCATGGCTGTTAGCGCAGTGATGAGTTTAATACTCACGCGACATCTCCTCTCATTCTTCCGACGCGGACGCTACCGCGAATACACCGAAGTGCGAGCCTGAAGAACAACGAGGTGAGC
The DNA here is from genome assembly GCF_003987225.1 of Pseudidiomarina homiensis. GTDB lineage: Bacteria > Pseudomonadota > Gammaproteobacteria > Enterobacterales > Alteromonadaceae > Pseudidiomarina > Pseudidiomarina homiensis. The sequence continues at coordinate 1,521,177 of NZ_PIPX01000001.1, read as the reverse complement.
AGAAAAAGGAACAGCATTTCAGACAAGAAAATCGCTTTCCCTACTAACCCTTTGTTGTTTTGTATCAATAATTATTATTATTTATTGTGTTAGCAGTAAGCTGCCCGATCAAAATACCATGAGTAGCCGAAAAAGCCACCGCTAAAGTTAAGAAATTTTTAGCTATGGGCGAAAAAAAAGGCTGCCGAAGCAGCCTTGCAGGGACCTTCCCAATTTTAGTGGAGTGGGGATTGAGAAGGTAGAGAGCGGAATACAAAGCTGTGCGTTTGACTTACTTTGCTAGCCATTTTAAGACGCTGAGCGACCCGTGGTGAAGATAATGCATCTAAGAAACTTAAAACGACGCTCGAAGTACCCGCGAGTAGCGCTTGTTCAGTTGCCCATTCGCGTTGATCGGCGTCACGCCCAGCCACCCAACGAATACGTGACCGACTCACACCAGCGTTGACCAGTTGTTGAATGACATGGCGAGAACCGCCAATCACCGTGACCCATTGCTTAGTGCGTAAAGCAAGTGACTGGATACGTGGCATCATCGCCGAAAAATCTTCGCTCGACAGTGTACTTTCATCGGTAAAGTTGAGCGCTTCAACGGTGAGTTCGAGGCTTGCGTGTGGATAATTGTATCTCATAACCAGGCTCCATTTCGGATCACGCCGACCGCTAACCCTTCGATGGTGAAGTATTGTTGTGTGAGGTCGACTTGAATAGGTGAAAACTCGTCATTTTCTGGATGTAAGAGAATGATGTTTCCTTTGCGTTCGAAGCGTTTGACGGTAACGTCGTCCTCAACGCGGGCGACAATGATTTGGCCGTTACGAGCTTCGTGGGTTTTATGCACAGCGAGGAGGTCGCCATCAAGTATTCCAATGTCTTTCATACTCATGCCGTTGACGCGCAATAAGAAATCCGCATGTGGGCGAAAGAGGTTCTCGTCAACTTGATAATGACTCTCGATATGTTGTTGTGCCAATATTGGCTCACCTGCAGCAACTTGACCGATCAGCGGCAAGCCTTCAGGAATGTCTTCGTCATTAGCGCCGATGAGCCGAAGCCCTCGTGACATTCCAGGAAGCATTTCGATCACACCCTTTTTAGCGAGTGCTTTCAGATGCTCTTCCGCAGAGTTTGGCGAACGAAAGCCTAAGCGCTGAGCGATTTCTGCGCGTGTTGGTGGCATACCCGTTGCCTCAATCGTGTCTTTAATGAGGTCTAAAATTTCTTGCTGTCGTGGCGTTAACGGTCGCATTTCGATACCTGTTTATTCATACAGTAATACTGTGAGTATATACAGGTGTTTTCAGATCGCAACTTTTTTGTGCATTTTTTTTCTAACAGCAAATCAGCTTAATCGATGGTATCCTTTTACCGAGTAAAAATTGCGGGGGAAAAGCATGCGTTGGAGAGCCTTTGTCGCGAAGGTGTTGTATTGGCCGGTTCGTTGGTTGACGCGGTTCGAGACTATTTTTGACGAAAACATTAGTGCCGTGGGCGATCCGCAGCACGTGGTCTATGTGATGCGCTCGACATCGGTAACCGATCTGTTGGTAGCAAATCGTGCGCTGAAGCAAGCGGGACTGCCAAGTTTGATGGAGCCGCTCCTGATCAATGGTGAACGACATGCCCGCGTCATGTATCTCGAGCAAGCAAAAGCAGACACCAACGAGGCTGCGCTGGATGAATTTCTTCACTTACTGAAAAGCCATCAAAAAGAACGCCAACTCGATGTGCAACTTGTCCCTATGGGCCTATTTTGGGGTCGTAAAGCCGGACAGGAGCCGCGCGAAGGAAACACCATGGTCGCTGATCTGGATAATCCTGGCCGTTGGCGTAAGTTTTGGCTGGTCATGTTTTCCGGTCGTAATATCCTGGTTCGCGGGAGTCGGCCCGTCAGCTTAAGACAAATGACTGACCAACACGGAGCTGAGCGCAAGGTTGCACAAAAGCTCGCGCGCGTTGCGCGGGTGCATTTTGTGCGACTGCGTCATGCGGTGGCCGGACCTAAGGTCGCCAATCGCGAGCGGGTCATTCAAGAGCTCCTGCAAAGTGCAGCACTGCAAAAAGCGATTGCAGATGAAGCGCGCAGTAAAAAAATCAGCCACGAAAAAGCGACCAAACGTGCTTACGACTACTTAGATGAGATCGCGGCAAATTACAGCGATACCTTGGTGCGTATGCTTGATCGCATCATGGGTTGGATGTGGAGCCGTATCTACAACGGTATTCATATTGAAGGCGGTGACCGTATTCGTGCACTCGCCCAAGCGGGACATGAGGTCATCTATGTGCCGTGCCACCGCAGCCACATGGACTACCTGTTACTTAGTTATGTGATCTACAAAGAAGGGTTGGTACCACCGCATATTGCTGCTGGTGTTAACTTAGACTTTTTCCCAGCGGGTCCGCTGTTCCGCCGCGGCGGGGCATTTTTCATCCGCCGCAGTTTTAAGGGCAATAAACTCTATTCCGCGATCTTTCGAGAATACCTTGACCGCCTTTTCCAGAAAGGTTACCCAGTTGAATATTTCACTGAGGGCGGGCGCAGCCGTACCGGGCGCTTGTTACAGCCCAAAACCGGTATGATTGCGATGACGATTCAAGGCATGTTACGTGGCCAGCAACGTCCCATGTCGATTGTCCCTGTCTACCTAGGTTATGAGCACGTCATGGAAGTGGGTACTTACTTAAAAGAACTCAAAGGGAAGTCAAAAGAGAAAGAATCGATGTGGCAAGTGCTCTCGAGTCTTCGCCACTTACGCAATTTCGGCCACGGCTATGTTACCTTCGGCGAACCTATCAATGTTGGCCAAACCTTAGATAAATTAACGCCAAATTGGCGTGAGTCGATTACCTTGGGAGCAGAAGAACCCGCGCGACCGCGTTGGTTAACTCCGACCGTCAACTTGTTCGCTGAGCAAATCATGCAGCGCATTAATGATGCCGCCGGTATGAACAGTGTCAACCTGACAGCATTAGCGTTACTGAGTGCCGAACAACATACGTTGTCGCGTGAAGAACTTGTGGCGCAATTGGATGTTTACACAGCACTGCTGCGTGAAGTGCCTTACAGCAACTATGCTTACGTTCCTGCCGAGTCAGGCGAAGAGTTATGGCAATTGGCGAAACGCCACGACAAATTCACCGTGGTAAGCGACACCATGGGCGAAATGATCCGGCTGGATGGCACAACGGCGATTGCGATGACGTATTATCGTAATAACATCATGCACATGGTGATCGTTCCAGCGATTATCGCCGCTTTTGCCTGTGGTCACCGGACGTTTAAAGTAGAGCAAGTCAGTGAATTGCTTAGTCAGTTACAACCACTGCTAAAAGAAGAGTTGTTTTTAAGTCATGACGCTGAAGCCATGCCGTTGTGGACGCAAGCGATAGTGGAGCACCTAGTGAATGTTGGGTTGTTACATGCGCTTGATAATGAACATTATCGGGCGGCGTCGCGTGATACGACTGAATTCTTCCAATTGCAGCTTTTGGCGCGCGCGGCAAGCGAGACGTTGCAGCGTTATGCCATACTGTTTGAGCTGCTGCAGCAAGGCGAAGCGCAAGGTCGAGCGGCATTGGAACAGGCCGCAGTCGAATTAGCTGAGCGACTGAGTGCGATGCATGGCGTAAATGCGCCCGAGTTTTTTGATAAAAAACTGCTCAGTGCGTTGATTTCGACGCTGAAGCGCAAAGACTATATCGAGGTGAATAGTGACGGTAACTTCATCGCACATAGTAGCGTTGCGGCGTTAAGCGATAACATCGATCGCTTGTTAGATGCCGCAGTGTTGCAAACGATTCGCCAGTCAGTGCAACGTCGCCTACAGGCTTTACGTTAAAATTAATACCAATAGCTTGCGGCAATAGACGCCGCAAGCACCCATCCCACATGGTTATTGTGTAAGAACGCGTGAAAGCACTTTTGCGGTTCACGGTACCATATGAGTCGATGCTGCCAAGCAAACAGCGCAGCGATAATGATAAGCCCGCAATGAAAGTACCACGAGAGTTGTAGTTGATAGCCAAGCCACACCAGTAACCCTAAGGTACCCAGCTGCAATACCGCAATGGCCAGACGGTCATAGCCACCGAACAATATGGCTGTCGATTTAACGCCAATTTTAAGGTCATCGTCACGATCGGCCATGGCGTATTCCGTGTCATAGGCCACGGTCCAACAGATGTTGGCCGCAAATAAGAGCCATGCGCTTACTGGGAGGCCTTGGTCTAAGGCGGTAAATGGCATGAGTACACCAAAGCTAAAGGCCACGCCGAGCACAACTTGCGGGAGTTGAGTGAAACGCTTACAGAATGGGTAAAGAGTGGCAACACCAGCTGCGGCGAAGCTAAGTAAAATCGTACTTTTGTTGAACTGCAAGACGATCAAAAACGCAATAGCCAACAATCCGATGAAGAGTGTAACGGCGTGCCAACTTTTTAGCTCGCCGGTAGCAAGCGGTCGACTTTGGGTTCGCGTAACATGGCCGTCAATTGCACGATCAGCAAAATCGTTGATAACGCATCCAGCGGAACGCATCACAAAGGCGCCAAGCAAAAATAACACGACTACTTTTAATGGGGGATTGCCTGATCCTGCAATAACCAGCGCTGCCAGCATGGGCCACGCTAACAATAACGTACCAATGGGGCGGTCAGCGCGCATTAAGCGCCATAAAGCGTTAATCATTTGGTAGCTCCTGCGCTAACGGGGACGCGCCGATGAAAACCTCGGCAACTAATACGTGTTGACCAGCGGCCGTGAAGCGGCTGCGGCGTCCCCATAAGGTTGTTGCCGGGTAACCTAGCTGTTGATGAAGCTGGCCGACTTTAGTGGTCGGGCCGAAGCTTGAAACTTCTACTGCACTGCGCGTGAGGTCGGGTTGTTTAAACAAGTGCTCGCCAAGCGGCTTATCGCCAAGATCTTCTAAGCGCAGTTGCTGTTGTGCTAACGCGCTAAACGGAAAAACACTGCGTGCAAAAACCCAAGGTTGGTCGTCACACCAAAGAATAACTTCACGTACGATGCAGCTGCTTTGTTGCCCAAGCCACGGCTGCTCGTCGGGAAGTAAGGGCGCCTCGCGTTGACCGAGTAACTGCACCTGAAATCGTTGACAGCAAGTTTTGAGTTTAGCCGTCAGGGAGCTTGGATCCAATAGCCAGTCCTTTGCCATGACTGACCCGTCAGGGAGCAAAGCCGACTTACACCAAGCCGCTTCGCCGCCTTGCGTGACGACTGGAAAGCGAATGTTAGGAAAGCGTGTCATCAGGATAGCTGTTTTTTCTTACGGAAGTATTCAACGTAACGCAGTGCAATGCCTAACACGAGTCCGGCGATGAGTCCGGCCGAGTGTGCCGTGTTGGCAACGCTCACCCAAAGTAAGTCAGTGTAACCAAGAAGTAGCCAAACAAGCATGAAAACAATCAGCCCAACTGGCAGAAATAAGGGGTGACGGGGGCGTTGCCATGACACCACGACCGCAAGGCCGAATAATCCGTATACGACTCCTGATAGGCCACCAAAATAAGGGCCGCTAACCATGAACTGCATAACGTTCGAAAATACGCCGCAGAAGACCAAGGCAATGACTAAGTAGGTCGAACCGTAGAACCGTTCAAAACGACCACCGAGATACCACCACCAGAAGACATTAAATAAAAAGTGGAGCAGGCTGAAGTGCAGTAATACTGGTGTTAATAGGCGCCAAGGTTGGCTCCACGGCACATCTGTAAAGGTGTCGCTGATCCGCAAAGCATCAAAAATAGCAGTGGCGAGCTGTGTGTTGAGAAGTGCAAAAACTAAACTAACTAAGGCAGCGAAGACAATCGTCACAATGCCTGCCTGTTGCAGCAGCTGTTGGACCATTGAATCTGGTTTGCTGGCTACTTGCGGCTTACTCTGCGAGGCACTTTCAAGCTCAGCTTCTGCGGCTTCAGGGTCAGCCTTGAACTCGTTAATCAAGTCCTTGGCGAGCGCTTTATAGCTAGACTGTGTTAACCAGAGCTCAAGTTGATTGCCATGTTCGCTTACGGTGACTGGTATCCCGCGACGTTGAAGATAACTGTGCAGACGTTTCATCATAACTGCATTGCGGGTTACCAGTAATTTTTGCATGGTTAGCTGCGCTCCACGGCATCCGGATGTTGTTGTGCCCAAGCAGTAAAGCCACCATCCATACTGCTGACAGGTTCAATACCTTGGTGGGCGAGATATTCGGCGGCACCTTGGCTACTATTACCGTGATAACAAACCACAACGACTGGCTGGTCATCTTCGAGTTCGGCGAGAAAGTCATTTAGCGTTGCATCCGTGAGGTGCACGGCCCCCGGAATGTGTCCCATAGCATAAGAACGAGCATCGCGAATGTCAGCGAATGCCGCTTTTTTTTGCTGCCACAGCTCGAAAGCTGTGGCGACATTCATGTGGGTCCAGTCACTCATGCGTTTTCCCAATCCAAAACGACTTTACCCGATTGCCCGGAAATCATGATTTCGAAGCCTTTTTCAAACTCACTTACGGGTAGATGATGGGTCAAAATCGGCGATAAATCGAGGCCAGATTGCAGCAAGCTTGCCATTTTGTACCAAGTTTCAAACATTTCACGACCGTAGATACCCTTGATCGTCAAACCCTTGAAGATAACTTGGTTCCAGTCAATCGCAACGCTTTGCGGTGGAATTCCCAGCATCGCAATCTTGCCACCATGATTCATTGTTTCGAGCATCTGCGAGAATGCTGAAGGAACGCCCGACATTTCTAAACCGACATCAAAGCCTTCTTTCATACCGAGTTCGGTCATGACGTCTTTAAGCTTCTCTTTGCTAACGTCAACTGCACGTGTCGCGCCCATTTTTAAGGCGAGGTCTAAACGGTACGGGTTCACGTCGGTGATCACAACATGGCGGGCGCCAACGTGGCGTGCTACTGCCGCCGCCATGATTCCAATCGGGCCAGCACCGGTGATGAGTACGTCTTCGCCGACGAGGTCAAACGCTAAGGCGGTGTGAACTGCGTTGCCGAAGGGGTCAAAAATAGCGGCAAGGTCGTCGCTAATATCGTCTGGCAACTTGAACGCATTTTCCGCAGGAATCACCAAGTACTCGGCAAAAGCGCCGGGGCGGTTGACGCCTACGCCAACCGTATTTCGGCACAAGTGGCGACGGCCAGCGCGGCAATTACGGCAGTGGCCGCAGGTGATGTGGCCTTCGCCGGAAACGCGGTCGCCGATGGCAAAGCCTCGCACGCCATCGCCCATGGCCGCCACTTCGCCTACGTATTCGTGGCCTACGACCATAGGTACAGGAATCGTTTGCTGTGACCATTCATCCCATTTGTAGATATGCACGTCGGTGCCGCAAATCGCGGTTTTCTTAATCTTGATGAGTAGGTCGTTGTAACCGTACTCAGGTTTTTCGGCATCGGTCATCCAAATACCGGGTTCGGCATGCAATTTTGCTAAAGCTTTCATATATATTGCCTCCGCTGGCGGGGTGACCGCTTAAATAATACCTAAGTCTTTACCAATGCGAATAAAAGCGTCAATGGCACGTTGTAGCTGCTCACGACTATGTCCTGCAGACATTTGTGTACGAATTCGCGCCTTACCTCGCGGCACGACCGGGAACGAGAAGCCAATAACGTAAATGCCTTCGGCCAACAAGCGGTCGGCCATTTCCGAAGCTACTTTAGCGTCACCAATCATAACTGGAATAATCGCATGGTCGGCGCCGCTCAAGGTAAATCCGGCTTTCGTCATTTCCGTACGGAAGTAGTTCGCGTTGTCCCATAGGCGTTGACGCAATTCGTCACCCTCTTCAAGCATCTGCAATACGCGAATGGAAGCTTGAACGATCGCTGGCGCAACCGAATTTGAGAACAAATAAGGACGTGAGCGTTGACGTAACCAATCAATCACTTGCTTCTTACCCGAGGTGTAACCGCCTGATGCGCCACCTAAAGCCTTGCCCAAGGTGCCGGTGATAATATCGACGCGGCCCATGACGTCACAGTATTCATGAGTGCCTTTGCCTTTTGCGCCAAGGAAGCCGGTCGCATGACAATCGTCCATCATGGTGAGTGCACCGTACTGATCAGCAAGGTCACAAATGCCTTTCATATTGGCGATGACGCCGTCCATTGAAAACACACCATCGGTGGCAATCAAGATATGGCGTGCGCCGTCAGCTTTTGCTTGCTTGAGCTGTGCTTCTAAATCGGCCATGTCGTTATTCTTGTAACGATAGCGTTTGGCTTTGCACAGACGAATGCCATCAATGATCGAAGCATGATTCAATTCGTCACTGATGATTGCATCTTCAGGGCCCATTAAGGTTTCAAACAGACCGCCGTTCGCATCGAAGCACGATGAGTACAAGATGGTATCTTCGGTACCTAAAAACGCACTGAGCTTTTGTTCAAGCGTTTTGTGGATGTCTTGCGTACCGCAAATAAAGCGCACCGATGCGGTACCAAAACCGTGTTCGTCGAGCCCTTGTTTTGCCGCCGCGATGAGATCAGGATGGTTGGCTAAACCTAAATAATTATTGGCGCAGAAATTGAGCACTGACTGACCATCACCTACTGTGATTTCGGCTGCTTGCTCGCTGGTGATAATACGTTCTTTTTTATAAAGCCCTTCTTGTTGTAGTTCTTCAAGCTGGGCGTCGAGCTGTTGATAAAAATCGTTCTTCATGTAATTCTCCGAGCTTTGATCAAGCTTACGCAGAGGTAAACGCTAGAATTTGTTCTATAGTTTACCTGATTTGCGGGGCATCGCGCATCCTCATTTCTTGTGTTGGAGGAAATTCATGCACAAGCGTGCTATCTACCCAGGAACCTTTGATCCTATTACCAATGGTCATGCAGACTTAATTGAGCGGGCGGCAAGTCTGTTCAGTGAAATAGTCGTGGGGGTGGCGAACAACCCCAGCAAGAACCCAATGTTTACACTCGAAGAGCGTGTTGAACTGGTACGCGAAGTAACGGCAGGGTTGCCTAATGTCACCGTTGTGGGTTTTGGCGGGCTGTTGGTCGATTTTGCCAAAGAGTATGGTGCGACAGTACTGATTCGTGGTTTACGAGCGGTATCTGATTTTGAATATGAATTTCAGATGGCCAATATGAACCGACGTTTGTATCCAGGCCTTGAAAGCGTATTTCTAACCCCGTCCGAAGAGAATTCATTCATTTCGTCGACATTAGTTAAAGAAGTCGCCCTACACCACGGTGATGTGCGTCAGTTTACGGCTAAAAACGTTGCTGAAGCCCTACAGGACAAAATTGCAGCAAGACAAAAATCGTAAAGAAACCGATAAGTTAAATGGTGGTCTGCGCGGCAGGCTACCATTTTTGCGCTTTTCAAGGTAAAATCGCGGCCCGTTTTCGTTTCATTTTAATTTGCTCAGACCAGACCCGCAGGAGTCCATCACATGACTGATCTGGATTTAGGCCAATATGGCATCACAGACGTCACTGAAGTTGTCCACAATCCTTCGTATGATGTGTTGTTCGAAGAAGAAACCCGCAGCGATCTTCAAGGTTATGAAAAAGGCGTTGTAACCAAGCTTGGCGCTGTTGCTGTCGACACCGGTATTTTTACCGGGCGCTCACCCAAAGACAAATACATTGTGCGCGACGAGACAACCAAGGACACCTTGTGGTGGGCTGACCAAGGCAAGAACGATAATAAGGCCATTTCGCCAGAAGTTTGGGCTGACCTGAAAGGCACAGTAACCGAACAATTATCGGGTAAGCGTTTGTTTGTTGTAGATACCTACTGTGGCGCTAACGAAGATACGCGTTTGTCAGTGCGTTTTATTACTGAAGTGGCATGGCAGGCACACTTCGTCAAAAACATGTTTATTCGTCCTAGCGACGAAGAATTGCAAACCTTCAAGCCGGACTTTGTTGTCATGAACGGTGCAAAATGCATCAATCCAAAATGGCAAGAGCACGGTCTTAACTCAGAAAATTTCGTGGCCTTCAACCTTACCGAGCGCATCCAATTAATCGGTGGTACGTGGTACGGCGGCGAAATGAAAAAAGGTATGTTCTCAATGATGAACTACTTTTTACCGCTACAAGGCATTGCCTCAATGCACTGTTCGGCCAACGTTGGCCAAGCAGGTGATGTAGCGATTTTCTTCGGTTTGTCAGGCACCGGCAAGACTACTTTGTCGACCGATCCTAAACGTGAACTCATTGGCGACGACGAGCATGGTTGGGACGACGATGGTGTGTTCAACTTTGAAGGCGGTTGTTATGCGAAAACCATCAACCTTTCAGAAGAAGCTGAACCAGATATCTACAACGCTATTCGTCGCGACGCACTGTTGGAGAATGTAACCGTTCTTGATGATGGTACAGTTGATTTCGACGACGGCTCGAAAACCGAGAACACTCGGGTTTCTTACCCGATTTATCATATCGATAATATCGTTAAGCCGGTCTCTAAAGCCGGTCATGCTAAGAAAGTGATTTTCTTGACGGCGGATGCTTTCGGTGTGTTACCTCCAGTATCCAAGCTCACCAAAGAGCAGACCAAGTACCACTTCCTCTCAGGCTTTACCGCTAAATTGGCAGGTACTGAACGTGGTATTACTGAGCCCACACCTACTTTCTCTAGCTGTTTTGGTGCAGCGTTTTTGACCTTGCACCCAACGCAATACGCGGAAGTTTTGGTGAAGCGTATGGAAGCTTCGGGTGCCGAAGCTTACTTGGTGAATACCGGTTGGAACGGTACTGGTAAGCGTATTTCCATCAAAGCAACGCGCGCTATTATTGATGCCATTCTCGATGGCAGTATTGAAGATGCAGAGTTCGTTAATCTGCCGTACTTCAACCTAGCAATGCCAACCGCATTAGCTGGTGTAGAAGACACTTCAATTCTCGACCCACGTAACACCTACGAAGACGTGAATGAGTGGGATTTGAAGGCGCATGATCTGGCGCGTCGCTTTGTCGCGAACTTTGAGAAATTTACCGACAATGAAGAAGGTCAGGCGCTCGTCGCTGCAGGTCCGCAGCTGTAATCAAGCTACGGCAAATGTGTTCAAAAGCCTCGCTATACAGCGGGGCTTTTTTGTATCTCAAGATCCAGCTCGGTCACGGTACAATTGCGGCCATTTGCCTTAGCGGTGTATAACGCCTCATCAGCCCGTCGCACTAGCGTAGATTCATCATCCCCTGCGTGAAAGCTAGCAACGCCAATACTGATGGTGATACGAATATCGGCATGAAAAATAAAAGCGGCGACGGCATGACGAATTTTTTCAGCGAGTACTTTGGCCTGTTGACGGGAACAGCTTTCAGCGACGAGAAGGAACTCTTCGCCGCCCCAACGTCCTAGCGTATCAGAACCGCGAGTGTTACTGCGTAGAAGTTGTGCGAGTTCAATTAAAATGCGGTCACCGACTTGATGCCCATAAGTATCATTGACCCGTTTAAAATGGTCGATATCCAACAGGATGACAGCAAACGCTTTTTGCTCACGCTTGGCCCGTTGCAAGCCGCGGCTGAGCGCCTGGTCGAGGCGACTACGGTTGACCAATCCGGTCAAGGGATCAGTAATTGCGATGTATTCTAAGCGCTCGCTGTGATCCTGCAGGTGGTGAAACGCTTCAGAGCGTGTTTTTTCAATGTGCCGGAGTACTGCAAAGAGCGCAGCTAGTGCAATCACTATATTCAGTAAAGCATGAACTGTAAAAGGAGCCGGTTGCCAAGTCTGTGATGCATATGCGACATAAATCAAATTCCCACCGACGACCAAACTACTTAAAATATGGCCCCAACGCCGACCAAGCAGAAAAAAAGCGACCGGAGGGTAGAGCGCAAGCCAGAACAACGAATAATCGTGGCCTTCCATGACCACAATATAAGCAAAGAGAACCAAGGCACAGGTCACTACCACAGCCCATGACACCCATAAAACGTGATGCGGCGCGCGTCGATGCCAATAGATGAGCACCAAGTTCAATAGACTGGTGCCCCAATGCATAAAGGCAACCCATTCAACCTTATTGATGGCGTAGTTAAGACTGCCCAATACTAAAAAAGTAATGAACATGACCCAGAGCAGGGCCCAGAGAAATTGGACCCGCCGGTAAAGCGGGTCCTGAGGAGTATTATTTAAGTTGCTCGGCATGCGGAAGCTCATGGCTAGGCGCTTCAGTACCGCCGGCCATCAAGAAGTGATCCATCCAACGCATGAGGCGCATGCTGTAGTCCAACTGCGCTGCCACGCGACGGTTACCATGGCCTTCACCAGGATACAGTACTAAGCGCACCGGTACGTTGCCATGCGTTTTCAGGTAGCGGTAGAGTTCCATCGATTGACTTGGATGTACGCGGGTATCTTCTTTACCGTGCATGATCAAAATAGGTGTGCGTGCCTTTTCGGCATGGTAAATAGGGCTACGTTCCAAATACCACTGCCATTTTTCCCAAGGGTAGCTGCGGGCGTGAACGGCATGCATTTCTTTCGCAATGTCGGTGGTACCGAACTTGGAAATGTTATCGCTAATACCAACGAACATTACACTGGCAGCCCAATGTTCAGTTTGTGCTGTTGCGCCCCAAGCCGAAGCAAAGCCACCGTATGATCCACCGGTGATACCGGCTTTTTCGTTGTCGACAAGGCCCATTTCAACAAGATGGTTTTTACCGTCGACAATGTCGTCGAACTCTTTACCGGCATAGTCATTTTGGCCGAGTTTCGAAAACTCAACGCCGCGACCTGTGCTACCGCGATAGTTAGGGAAAAACAGTGCATAACCCTGCTGCGCAGCGTATTTAACGGGGCTGCCATAACGGTCTAACCAACCATTGCTGTAATGAGACTCTGGGCCACCATGCACAACGGTGATTAACGGATAACGCGTACCTTCCTGATAATCAGTTGGGTAGACGAGGATGCCTTCAAGCTCAAGGCCATCACGTGCTTCGTAGCTGATGGTTTCTTGACGTGGCATAGTGATGTCAGCCAGCCAAGGGTTCGAATCGGTAAGGCGAATCAGGCTTTGGTTTTCAATGCGGAACAACTCAGTAGGGTGTGTCGCACGGTGAGCGCGAGCGTAGACCCCTGCTTGCTGAGGCGTTGCTTCAATATCGACCACAATAGCTTGGCCTGGCTCGAGCAATGTGCGAGTTTCGAGCCATTGCATGGTGATGGCACGTACTTCGCTTTCAGTACCCATGTGGCCTAAGTAAATTAATTCGTCATTGCGACGCCAGTCGATGTCTTGTACGTGACCAGGATAGTCAGGTAGTACTTCACGGACAGTATTTTGATTTTGTAAGTCAAATACAAATAGTCGGCCATCGGCTGGATCGTTGTAGTCTGCCGATCCAATCACCGCTAAATAGCGGCCGTTTGGAGAGAACTCGGCTTTGCCCAGCTTGCCTACAGTTTCAAAAGCGCTTTCTTGCGCACCAGCGTAGGACACGAGTTCATACTGGCTACTCATGTAGTTATCATCAACCAGAGCGGTCGGAGCAGTGCGCAACAGTAATTGTTCATGGCCAGGACGGAAGGCAACAGAATACACCTGACGGCCATCGGTAATTTGCGCCGCCATTGGCTCTTCGTTCGTCAAGTCCACCAACCAAGCATGAGTGAACTCGTTTTCTTCTTCGTAAACCTCAGCTTTGAAGCCTTTTTTAGCTAAGTCTTTGGTTTTTTTATTAGCTTCAGTCTGTGCGCGGAAAGCCAAGTAGCGGCCGTCGGCGCTCAGGGTATAGCTGTAGATGCTGTTGTCGTGGCTGAAAACCTTTTGCGCTTCACCACCATTCAGGGAGATTTTGTACAGACTTGTATGGTCGTCACCGTCACGTTTGCTGGTGAAATAAATGAAGTCGCCGTGGATACTTACATCGCCCACACCGTGTTTATCGGTGATAAATGGGACCGGCTCTTGCTCGCCGCGGACAACCAACAACTCAACGTAGTTACTGCCATCTTCATCAACATAAGGGGTACGCGGCACCACACGGGTGAAAGCAGCCACTTGGCCATCTTCACTAACAGCAACGCTGTTGATTGATTGCGTGGTAACGGTTTCTTGCAGCGTAATATCGCGCGCAAAGACTGACAAACTTAGGCTCGCACAGAGCGCTGTGAGACCGATTCGAAGGAACATCTTTCTCTCCTATAGTGTTATTTTTCTTCAACATAGTAGCAGCAAAATGGTTGACTTCCCACGAAATCAAGCCACTCTAAGCAAGACTAAGAATAATAAGGAAACTTAGTATGGCCGATCAAATCTGGATTGGGGTGATCCTCGTCACAGCTTTGGTGCTTTTTGTGATCGACCGTTGGCGTTATGACTTTGTCGCCATGGGCGCGCTGTTCGCTGCTTATATTGTGGGCCTTATCCCACGCCAAGACGTGTTTTCAGGTTTTGGTAATGCCGCGGTTATCACCGTCGCTGCAGTATTGGTAATCAGCCATGCGTTATGGCGTTCGGGGGTTGTCGATACGATGGCCAGCGGCGTCAAGCAAATGGGTGATCGGGTTTGGCTACAAATGATCGTCTTAACCAGCCTTACCACCTTTGTTTCGGCCTTTATAAGCAATACTGGGGCGATGGCGATTATGATTCCCGTTGCTTTACAGCTATCGCGGAATGGTGCCGGACATGCTTCGCTAATGCTAATGCCGATGGCGTTCGGTTCCTTACTCGGCGGTACGATCACCATGATCGGTACACCGCCAAATATTATCATTTCAGACATCCGTGCGAGCCATGGCGCCGAGCCCTTCGGGATTTTTGATTTTACCCCAGTTGGACTAGCGGTTGCAGTTGCTGGATTGGTGCTCATGTGGCTTACGGCGCATTGGCTGGTGCCGCGTAATAAAAGTCGTGACACTTCGACGTCTCCGTATGACGTCAGCGCTTACTTGACTGAACTTTACCTACCTGAGGGAGCAACACTGGTTGGGCATACGTTGTTTGAGTTTGAGTCCAAAATCAAAGAAAACTTTGCCGTGGTTGCGCTTAAACGTGGCAAACAGATGATCACTGCACCACCTCGTTATCAGCGTTTGCGGGCCGAAGATGTGCTCATTGTCGAGGCCGACGCTAGCACTTTGCAAGAAATCCTCGATGCCACAAAGTTCGAACTGAACGCTGAGGAAGAAATCGATACTCGGTTCTTGGTTTCCGACGAAATAAAGGTGATCGAAGGTATTGTTGGGCATGACTCACGTTTAATTGGCCGATCTGCCGCGGACTTGCGGTTACGCCATCGGTTTGGGGTAAACGTTCTCGCCGTAGCGCGAGAAGGACAGCCGTTAAAACCAAGCCTCTCTGATGTGCGTTTTAAGCCGGGAGATGTTTTGCTTCTGCAAGGTGACGCAGAGGTTTTGAACGATGTATTTAACCGTTTTGGCTGTTTTCCTTTAGCGCAACGTAGCTTACGGCTTGGCAAAAAACGCCAACTGATCATGCCGCTGGGTATTTTTGCCGGAGCGGTGTTGGCCAGTGCCTTTGACCTTTTAAGTGTGCCGGTGGCCTTTAGTATGGCGGCGGGACTGATGGTCTTGGCTAATGTTATCCCCATACGTGAGCTATACGAACACATTGAATGGCCGATTATTGTGCTGTTAGCGGCAACCATTCCGCTCGGCGGTGCATTGGAGCGTAGTGGTGCTGCAGATACCTTAGCGAGCATGGCTTTGTGGGTAAGTCAGGACGCTCCTGGGATGGTTGCGATAAGCCTGTTATTGGTCGTTACTATGCTGCTTTCGAATATTATTAATAATGCTGCCGCTGCAGTATTGATGGCGCCAATTGGGCTCAGTATGGCAAACACGTTAGAGGCGTCGCAGGACCCTTTTTTAATGGCGGTTGCGATGGGCGCATCATTGCCGTTCCTAACGCCAATTGGACACCAATCAAACATACTGGTCATGGGCCCTGGCGGTTACAAGTTTTCTGATTATTGGCGTTTAGGCCTGCCCTTGTCGGTGGCAATGGCGGTGGTGGCGTTGCTTATGATTTCGTTGACTTGGCCAATGTACGGGTAACCGCAGCGCCTCGTGCAACAATGCGCACTTGCGCTATGGTCGTTTCCAAAAGTTCGTGGCGTTCTGCTGCAGAGGCATCGAGTGCATCAGCACCGACACTGAACACGATGCGTACGATAGCGTCGGCGTGTAGCTCAGCAAGACTGCGTTCAAAGTCCTGCTCGTCGACGAGGTAGTCGACGAGTTCGGCTGTAAAATGTTCGACTTCACGTTGTACAGCAAGACGAAATTCACGCGAGTTTCCCGATTTTTCCTGTAGTAACAAGCGGAAGATAGCGGTGTTGTTAGCAACAAACTCCATAAACGTGGTGACCGAAGCGCGGATAATCGAACCACCTTTGGCAATCTGTTGGCGTGACTGGCGTAGTAATTGCCGCAAAGCGAGACCACCTTCATCAACCAAGGTCATACCTAGCTCTTCCATGTTTTGAAAATGGCGGTAAAACGACGTTGGCGCAATGCCGGCTTCCCGCGCAACTTCACGCAAGCTCAACGACGCATAGCCATGCTCAGCACTGAGCTGATTCATTGCCGCTTGGATCAGCGCCCGTCGCGTTTTCTCTTTTTGCGCGGCTCGTACACCTGCCATGACTGAACTTCCTTCGCGTTGGGTTGCCTAAAGTCGTGATTATGTCAGTGAACGCTTGTGCACGCAATTCGTCGATTTAAGGCAAATAATAGTTGCAAGGTACGGCAAAGATGCGTAAATTCAGCGTACACATGTTCGCTTAAAGTTTTGTGCTTACGAAATGCGAACATGCCGATTTTTTAATATAGGTTTTTTATGTCGAAGTCTTCAGTTGCAAAGCCAAAAGTCATTTGGCTCAATACCCTCGTTTTTGCTATCACTTTTCTCGTTGCTGCAGTAGGTGTGCCTTGGTATGGCCTAACGCAGGGTTTCTCCGCAGGCCTATGGTTTGCGCTCATTGGCACTATTGCTTTTGCCGGTATTTCAATTACTGCTGGCTACCACCGTTTGTGGTCACATCGCGCTTATGATGCGCATTGGTCACTGCGTGTGTTGTTTGCACTGGGTGGTGCATTAGCCGTACAAAACAGTGCGTTGCACTGGTCGTCAGATCATCGCGAACATCATAAGCATGTTGATGACAACGACAATGACCCGTATTCAGCTAAGCGCGGCTTTTGGTATTCGCACATCGGCTGGATGTTGCGCGAGTATCAAGCATCGCGTTATCACGACTACAACAATGTCAAAGACTTGCAGAATGACCGAGTGGTCATGTGGCAGCACCGCCATTATTTGACGCTGACACTACTGACGACAATCGGTTGGCCTGTCGCAGTTGGTTTGATGCTTGGTGACGTTTGGGGGGCGATTATCTTAGTCGGCTTCGCGCGCTTGGTGATCAACCATCACACGACCTTCTTTATTAATTCGCTGGCGCACATATGGGGTAAGCAAACTTACACCGACCGAAATACTGCGCGAGATAATGGCGTGTTGGCGTTACTTACCTTTGGTGAGGGCTACCATAATTTCCATCACATCTTCTCAGCGGATTATCGCAACGGCATTCGTTGGTGGCAGTTTGACCCGACCAAATGGCTCATTCGCAGTTGTTCGTGGTTAGGCTTAACGCGCAATTTGAAGCGTACGAATGGCTACCAAATTGAAAAGGCTAAGCTGGAAATGCAGTTCAAGAAAGCCAAAGCAACAGCGGCGATTGGTTGCGAGACAACCTTGCAGAAACTGCATGACGAGTATGATGCATTGATCTTGCGCTTACGCGAGTACTATCAAGCGCGCAAGCAATTGCTAGATAGTAAAACCAAAGCTTTGGCGGATCATGTACCAACGATGGATGACATGCATGCGAAAGTCGCAGAGTTACGCTCCGCTTTTGAAGAGCACAAGCGTAATTTCAAACAAATGCTGCGCACTCCACAGCTCGTTCAATCGTAAAAAAAGCGAGGCTGTACAAGCCTCGCTATGATTTTTCTAAAGTAGCTCTACGTGGTTTCGCGTAGAGCTATTTTTTTGCCTTCGCAAATGCTTCTGCAAATGCTGAGCCCATGGCGGAGTTTGCTGCAGGTTGAGGGCCTTTTGTTGTCGACCGTGGCTTATGACCTTTGTCGCCTTGTCGTGCCTTGCCCTTTGCTACTTCGGCTTTCTTGGCACTTGGTGCTGGCGTTTCGTCTTGCAAGCGCATGGTCAAGCTGATGCGCTTTCGCTGCACATCAACTTCAAGAACCTTCACTTTCACGATATCGCCAGCTTTAACAACTTCGCGTGGGTCGCTGACGAAGTTATTGGAGAGCGCACTAACATGGACAAGCCCGTCTTGATGCACACCAATATCAACAAATGCGCCGAAGGCAGCAACGTTGGAAACAACACCTTCAAGCGTCATACCGGGGCGTAAATCCTGCAAGGTGTCGACACCCTCTTTGAAGGTGGCGGTTTTAAACTCGGGACGCGGGTCACGGCCCGGTTTATCGAGTTCGCGAAGAATATCGCGAACCGTCGGCAAACCAAATTTTTCATCGGTGTAGCTTTGTGCGTTCAAGCCGCGTAAAAATTGACCATCACCAATCAGTTCTGTCACTTGTTTGTTATGGTCTGCGGCAATCTTTTCAACCAGAGGGTAGGCCTCAGGGTGAACCGCTGAGCGATCGAGCGGCTGATCGCCGTCCATAATGCGCATAAAGCCGGCGGCTTGCTCAAAGGATTTCGGCCCCATGCGCGCCACATCGAGGAGTGCCTTACGATTGGCAAAGCGACCGTTGCTGTCACGATGAGCGACAATATTCTGCGCGAGCGTTTTGTTCAAACCTGCGACGCGCGCAAGCAAGGCGACCGATGCGGTGTTGGCGTCGACCCCAACGGCGTTAACACAGTCTTCGACAACAGCATCAAGGCTTTGCGCCAATTGTGCTTGACTGACGTCGTGTTGATACTGGCCAACGCCAATAGATTTCGGCTCGATCTTGACCAGTTCGGCAAGTGGATCTTGCAGGCGTCGGGCAATAGAAACTGCGCCACGCAGCGAAACGTCGAGATCTGGGAATTCTTGCGCAGCTAACTCTGATGCCGAATAGACGGATGCGCCTGCCTCGTTAACAATGACCTTGTTCACCTTTAGATCGCTGTTGGCTTTCAGCATATCGCTGACCAATTTGTCGGTTTCGCGTGAATGAGTACCGTTGCCAATCGCAATCAGCTCGACTTTGTGCTGTTTGCACATGCCAGCTAAGGTACGCATTGCTTTATCAACCTGATTTTGTGGCTGAAACGGGAACACGGTATTGGTGCCAAGTACTTTGCCGGTACTGTCGACCACCGCGACTTTGATGCCGGTGCGTACACCCGGATCGAGACCCATGGTTGTTTTTGCGCCAGCTGGTGCGGCCATCAATAAGTCTTTAAGGTTATTCGCAAAGATCTTGATGGCATCCGCTTCAGCACGCTCGCGCACAGTGCCGAAGAGCTCGGTTTCCATGTGCAGCAACAACTTGATACGCCAAGTCCACTGAATGGTTTGCTGTAACCAAGCGTCAGCCGCACGGCCGGCAGGCGCAAACCCGAGGTGGTCGGCAACAAGTTGTTCGCCATAGCTACGTGCTTTGGGATCTTCTTGCTGCGGGTCGGCATCAAGTTTCAGTTGCAAGATGCCTTCATTGCGGCCTCGGAACAGCGCTAATGCGCGATGCGAAGGGATTTTCTTCAAGGCTTCGCTAAAAGCAAAGTAATCACGATATTTGGCGCCTTCTTGCTCCTTGCCGTTGGCAACAGTGCTCGCGATCTCGCCATTATTCCATAGATAATCACGAACTTTCTTCAATAATGCGGCATCTTCGGCGAAACGCTCCATTAGGATAAAACGCGCACCTTCGAGAACTGCTTTACTGTCGGCAAAACCTGCGTCGGCATTGAGGTACTCACCGGCGAGCGCCTCTGGATCTTGTGTCGGATCTTGCAACAGGGTGTCGGCAAGGGGTTCAAGACCCGCTTCAATGGCGATTTGCCCCTTCGTACGACGCTTTGGCTTGTAGGGTAGATACAGGTCTTCCAACTCAGTTTTTGACTGCGTCGCCAGAATGGCCTTCTCAAGCTCTGGGGTAAGCTTCTCTTGATCGCGAATGCTCGCCAAAATTACTTCGCGGCGGTCATTCAACTCGCGCAAATACGTTAGGCGTTGAGCAAGGTTACGTAACTGGGTGTCATCTAAACCGCCGGTTACCTCTTTGCGATAACGGGCGATGAATGGCACCGTAGCGCCTTCATCAAGCAGTGCGATTGCTGCTTGAACTTGTTGTGCGTTAACCGCTAACTCGGTCGCGATTTGCTGAGAAATCGAGCTCATAAAAAGTCTCTCTTGGTTACATCCTTTTGAGTTGCCGCGCAGTATAGCAGTCATTTTGCGCTGGTTGCGACCTCCTTACGTTGATTTGTCATGGTAGTTGCGGCGAGTGGTACATAGTAGCGTTGCTCGCGATAAAGCCACGAAGGTAACAAGGCCCACGCCAAGGCGCGCTTAGCTTCTTGTGGCGAGGCCTCGGCGAGGACGCCGAAACTGCGGTGCTCCAGTTCGTAAGTCGTTTGACGAGGGGGAGCATTAGGTTGCAAGACCGTAAGCTTTGCTGGTGTCGTAGCACCATCTAGGTACGCAAAGGTTTGATTAAATTGTAAAAATGCTCGATTTGCAGGTTCTGTAGTTGCGCTCAAGTCTTGCCCAAGCGTGGGTATGTAGGCAGACACACCTGCGAGTGACAGTAACGTAGGCGCTAAGTCTACTTGGCTGGTAACGCTGGTGAGTTTCCGCGGTTTTAGATCCGCGCCGAGAATAAGTCCAGGAATATGAAACTTGTCGACAGGGACTAAGGCATCACCGTAAACGCGGTTATCATGATCAGCAACGACTAAAAACAGAGTGTTTGACCAATAGTCGCTGGCTTTGGCTTGGTCGAGAAATTGGCCGAGTGCATAATCAGCATACTTAACCGCGTTTTCGACACTTTGTTGGGGAGCGTTAGCGGCCGGCGTGATTTTATTCTCAGGCAACTCAAAGGGCTCGTGATTGGACGATGTAAAAACCAATGAGAAAAAGGGTTGCTGCTGTTGCTGCAAGGTAACGAAGCGCTCGTGCGCTTTACTAAATAAATCTTCGTCACTGACGCCCCAACTGGATACAAAAGACGGTGCAGGGTAGTCGTTTTCATCGATAATGTGAGTAAAACCGTTGCCGGTGAAAAAGCTCCGCATATTGTCAAAGTGGGATTCGCCACCGTAGATAAATTCGGTGTGATAACCATTACGTTGCAAGGCATCAGCCAAGGTAAAGAACTTCTGCTGTGAACGGCTTAGTTTTACGGTGCTGCGCGCCGGCGTTGGCAAAAAGCCTGCCACCACAGCTTCGATGCCACGCACGGATCGTGTCCCAGTTGCGTAAAGTTGTTCAAACCACCAACCGGCTGCGGACCAACGCGCTAGTTCCGGTGTTAAACCACGTTCATAGAAGCCATAACCTAAGCTCTCTTCCAAAATAACCACAATATTCAGCGGTTGTTCACGCTGCACCGAAGCTTCTTGCCAATGTACTGTCGGGTAGTCCGCAAAGGGGAAGTTCTCACCTTGAAAATAATCGACTTGCTGAACGAAATCACGCAACTCAGTTTCACTCAACTTGCCATATTGCTCACTCGCAGCGTCCTCGTATTGCATATTGTACAGCGCGAATTCGACGGAATACGCAGAGCTAATAATGAGTGAGTTCACCAAAGCATCGCTGGTGCGGGCAAAAAATGCTGGATTAGCGGGCCGATGATCAAGAGTTGAGCGTATCGCTACAAGGGTGAGTATCAACAATAAAGGCCACACAAGTATGGCACTGCGATAGTTCGCAACCCTTGGTTGTGAACCTGCTGATCGTGCGAGCTTAATCAACAAAACGAATCCGCCGACGGTGAGTGCGATGGTAAGCAACAGCCAGCCTCTAAAGCCATACCAAAGTGTACTCATGACTTCTTTCGGGTACAGCAGGTATTCGATAAAAAGACGATTCGGGCGCACGTCGTATTGCGCGATAAATGCCGGCGTGGCGGCTTCCATAAAAAATAAAAACAGCAGGCCTATAACCAGCCAGATACGCAAGAAAGTTGTCCACCAGCGACGTAGTACCGGTAACAAGAGCAGCGGAGCAATAAGTAAAGGTATCGAGAGTAGGTAGCCAATAACGATGAGATCGGCACGAATACCACTTAATAAAAGTGTCGGCCAGTCAGGCATAGTGCTTACGCGCTCAAAATAAAGCCAAAAGAGCAAGAGCCGACTCATTGTTAGGCCCACAAGTCCGAGGCCTAACATGATGAACAGCGGGCGGTATGCGGAGAGGCCACGATGGATTGTTAGTACGCTCTTGTGCACGATGTTGCTCCTGATGAATGCTAGAGCAAATTGTGCAGTGGTAAGCTTAAGTGAAACTTAAGACGATAGCGTGGTTAATTCGCTTTTGTGCGCACGTAGTCGATGTCGGTGATGTACCAATAATGATGACCAGTGGGGGTGGTGACTTTAAACTCGTCATCGACCGACTTGCCAAGTGCAGCGCGTGCCATCGGGGCATCAATGGAGACCACAGTTTTGTCATCGTAGATTTCATCGGGGCCGACGATGGTAAAGGTCTTTTCTTCGCCGTTTTCGTTTTCAACGGTCACGGTAGCACCGAAAAAGACTTTACCTTCTTGAGCAGGGGCATAATCGACAATTTTAAGTACTTCGAGGCGCTTACGTAAAAAACGAATGCGGCGGTCTATCTGTCGCAGTTTTTGCTTGTTGTATTTGTAGTCAGCATTTTCCGAGCGATCGCCAAGGCTTGCCGCCCAAGCGACCTTTTCGGTAGTCTCGCGACGTTCGACACGCCATAAGTGATCCAGCTCAGCTTGCAGTTTTGCGAGGCCGATACGCGTGATCAGGTTGGTTTTTGCCATGATGAATACGATCTCAGTTGGGTGCGATGACGCTAAACAGCAGTCTTACACTTAATCCCTGTTGTGTGGAGCTTTCGAAAGTCACCGTAATAGTATGAAGATCGGCGATGCGTTTGACAATGGAAAGCCCAAGCCCGGCGCCTTCTAAGTGTCGGGTTTCGGGGTGGCGGAAGAAGCGCTCGCCCAAGCGTTGCAAATCATTAGCAGGCACGCCCGGGCCATTGTCACGGATGATCAACTCGACGCCGTTAGCGTGCTGTCGCGAAGTCACTTCAACTACGCCATTGTCGGCAGCGTATTTAGCCGCGTTCTGTAATAAGTTACGAATCATCACTGTGAGCAGAGTAGGTAGGCCTAGAACGGCAGGAGTTTGCGCGAGATTTAGCCGCCATTCGCAATGCGCACTCAAAGGTTCAGGGAGCTCCGCTAATGCTTCGTGGACTACCGCTTCAAGTGAAACCGTTGCTAACTGATCGTGACTGAGTTGCGTACCGTCAAGCTTAGTGAGCAACAGTAGTTGATTGACCAAATGGGTTAAACGCTCAGTGGCATGTTGCACAGCTTCAATGCTCTGTGGGTCGTTAGGATTAATTTGGTCTGCATGCAAGCGCAGTGCGGCGAGTGGGGTGCGAAGCTCATGAGAGGCATCGGCAATAAAGTTCTTCTCGCGTTCTAAATAGGTATGTATACGAGCTAAAAGTGAATTAATGTTGGCTTGTATGGGTCTCAGCTCGCTGGGTAGCCGCGCTTGAACAGGACTAAAATCACCTGCGTCACGTTGTTGTAATTGTTGAGCGAATAAGCGTACAGGGCGCATGAACCAGACAATGCTAAGCAAGATCGCGAGTGACAATGGTAACCACGTTAGTAGCACTATCCAGCGTTGATTTGTGGTGATGTAAGTCGATAACTCACTGCGGACGTCCTCGCGCTGAGCCGTGTAAATCCATGTTTGTGTGTGCTCGTCAAAGTAACTAAAACCAATCCACTTAAAATCTCCACGCTGTAGCTCGTGGTAGCCTGGAAGTGGTTTAGATAGTGGTGCGCCGAGCGCATTTTCGCTGGCGAGTAGTAACTTTCCATCAACTCCCCAGACCTGAAAAGCAAGCTTTCGTTCATAGGGGTGACCGTCGGATTGTCGCTCATCGCCTTCTTCCGCATAAGTACTTGGCAGTGGAGGCAATTCTATTATTCTGGGTTCGCCGAGTCGGTCAAGAAAACCAGGGTCATGAATAAGGCTTTTTAAAACGCGGGTGGTCTGTGCCAGTTCAGCATCAAAAACTTCATCCAGTTCATGCAAGGTTATCCGGTAATTAAGCCAGGCGCCGAGCACGAGTACCGCAATGACGACACAATTTGTGCTGAGTAGAAGTTGACGGCGCAACGATAGTGACTTCATGCCTCTTTACCTTGGTAGTCCTGATTCAATATGTACCCCACGCCTCTTACGTTACGTAGCAGAGTGCGGCCAAGCTTTTTGCGTAAGTGGTGAAGGTGGACTTCAATAGCGTTACTTTCCACTTCTGAATCCCAGCCGTATAACACCGACTCTAGGTGTTCGCGTGACAAAATGCGTTTAGGGTTAAGCATGAATTCTTTTAACAGCAGCCATTCGCGGCGCGTTAAGGTAATGGCTTCATCATCAACACGTACATCTTGCGTGGCAAGGTCGATGATTAAATTACGCCATTGCAGCTCGTCGGATTGTCGGCCTTGGTGGCGCCGAACAAGAACGCGAATGCGAGCTTCGAGTTCGCGCAAGTCAAACGGCTTCACCATATAATCATCGGCCCCTGCGTCGAGCGCTGCCACTTTTTTATCGACATCGTCCCAAGCAGTAAGCACCAAAATGGGGGCGTTAAGGCCAGCGGACTTTACCTTTGCGATAAAAGGAATCGCTAAACCATCAGGAAGACCCAGATCGAGAATTAATAACTGAAAAGTATCAGTACTCAGTGCACTTGCCGCCTGGCTCTGACTGGTGCAATGCTCAACATGGTAGCCCAATTTCTTGAGGCCAGAAACAATGCCTTCGGCAATTAATCTGTCATCTTCAATGAGCAATAAACGCATAGGTTGTCCATGAGTGAAACTTTGAGATAAGAATGGTGCATTTTAAGACTTAAGCCAACCTTAATTTGACGCGAAGAATCACGTAGCTTATAGCTTACAGTTGTTCGTCTATTACCGAGGTTGCAATGACACAGTGGCATAAAGCAGAACAATTGATGGCAAGTACGCATGAGGTGTTGAATCAGCCTCCAGCGCTTGAAAACTATAATGTGTTACACGCGGATACGGCGCTACAAGAAGCTATAGGGCGTGGTCAAGCCAGTTGGGCGCAAAAAGAAATCGCAGCTGTCGGTGCGCTCGCTGGCAATGCACAAACCATCCAACTCGGCTTTTTGGCCAATGCACATAAACCACAATTCCAGTCGCATGATCGTTTTGGCCACCGTATCGATCTTGTTGAATACCATGATGCCTATCATCGCTTAATGACCATCGCTACTGAGCATGGCTTACATGCGTCGCCTTGGGCGAAGCCTCAGCAGGGGGCACATGTCGCACGGGCGGCGAAATACTACCTGCACACGCAAGTTGAAGCTGCGCATGGTTGTCCGATCACCATGACCTTTGCGGCGGCGCCGGCGTTGCAGCACCAACCAGATATCGCCGCTGAGTGGTTGCCGAAAATGTTGCAGTATAGTTATGACCCAAGAAATGTGGCGCACACCGAAAAAGCAGCGGTGACCATCGGTATGGCGATGACAGAAAAGCAGGGTGGTTCTGACGTACGTGCAAATACGACGCATGCCTACCCAATCGGCGCAAAGGGCCCAGGACAAATGTATGAATTAGTCGGACACAAATGGTTTGTGTCTGCCCCTATGTGCGATGCTTTCTTGGTTCTGGCGCAGTCTGAACAGGGCTTGAGTTGCTTTTTGTTGCCCAGATGGCGCCCTGATGGAACCAAAAACCCATTACAAATTCAGCGACTTAAAGACAAAATGGGAAATGTCGCAAACGCCTCGAGTGAAGCCGAACTGCGTGGCGCCATGGCTTGGATGATTGGTGAGGAGGGCAGAGGTGTTCGCACTATCATCGAGATGGTCGCAATGACACGTTATGACTGCATGATTGGCTCATCAGCCGGTATGCGGCAAGCAACAGCGCAAGCAATACATCATTGCCAACATCGGTCTGCTTTTGGCGCTCATTTGATCGATCAGCCGCTGATGCAAAATGTGCTTGCCGACTTAGCTTTGGAAAGCGAAGCGGCGCTGACGTTGACGATGCGCATGGCACAGGCGATGGATCAACGTGATGATCCTCATGAACAAGCGCTTGCGAGGATTGTGGTGCCAGCCGGCAAATACTGGATCTGTAAGCGCACAGCAGAGCATGCGTACGAAGCGATGGAAGTTATAGGTGGGAGTGGTGTTATGGAAAACTGCATCATGCCACGTTTATATCGTGAAGCTCCGATCAATGCGATTTGGGAGGGTAGCGGTAATGTGCAATGCTTGGATGCCTTGCGGGCGGTGCAAAAGCAGCCCGAGTCATTTGCTGCGTTGCAAACCGAGCTAATGCGCGTTAAAGGTGTGAACAAAGCGCTCGACGCAGCGATTGCAAGATTGCCTCAGCTATTACAACAGGCAAAAGAGCAACCTTTTTATGCCCGACAGTGGGTTGAGTTGATAGCCCGTACGATGCAGGCCGCATTATTGCAACAACATGCCCCGCATGAAGTTGCCGATGCGTTTTGTCAGAGTCGTTTGGGCGACGTAACGCATCTGGGCTATGGTAGGCTGACAAGTCCATCAGCGGCGCAGGCGATTGTGCGCCGAGCGTGGCCGCAAAAATAAGAAAAATAAGGACTGATGATGACGATTTACCAAATGCTGGAGAGCAACACCAAAAGAAAAATACTTATATGGAAGCGTAGCTAACTAACATATTTCGATACAAAAACGCGAAGCGCTCACGCGGCTTTGCGTTGGCAAAAAGCACACCATCTTTTATAGTGACAACAATAAGATAACTTTGGAGCATGGCTCGCATGTCACAAGAAACCTTTAAAATTTTAGTGGTCGATGATGATGCCCGACTACGTGGTTTGCTAGAACGTTATTTGACCGAGCAGGGTTTTTATGTGCGTTCGGCTGCGCAAAGCGAACAGATGGATAGGCTGTTAGAACGCGAAAACTTTCACCTCATGGTGTTAGATTTGATGTTGCCAGGCGAAGATGGCTTGTCGATTTGTAAACGTTTACGCCATGCCAACAACGATATTCCCATTGTGATGCTCACCGCGAAAGGTGATGAGGTTGATCGCATTATTGGCTTGGAATTAGGCGCCGATGACTACCTTGCCAAACCGTTTAATCCACGCGAATTGCTTGCGCGTGTACGGGCTGTTTTGCGCCGACGCGGCAAAGAAATTCCTGGAGCGCCGAGTGCGGATGATGAAGAAATTGCGTTTGGCGAATTTCGCTTAAATCTTGGCACCCGTGAAATGTTCAAAGGTGATGAGCCCATGCCGCTAACCAGCGGTGAATTTGCGGTGTTGAAGGCCTTGGTAACCCACCCACGCCAGCCGATGTCGCGAGACAAATTGATGAATCAAGCCCGCGGCCGCGACTACAGCGCCCTAGAGCGGAGTATTGATGTCCAGGTGTCGCGCCTGCGGCGCATGCTAGAAGTAGACCCGGCTAGCCCGCGTTATATTCAAACGGTCTGGGGCCTCGGCTATGTTTTTGTGCCCGATGGCAGTAAAAAAGTCTAAACCATGAAGCTTTTTCCGCGTTCAGCGTTTGCTCGCACCGTCGCGCTGATCGCGTTTTTGTTACTGATCAACCAAGTCGTATCCTATGTCATGGTTGGTTTGTATGTGGTGAAGCCGAGTCTGCAACAAATCAGTTCCGTGGTTGCGAAACAGGTACAGGGAATTATTGTTCTTGACCGCTGGCTCAGCGAGCGCGACATGTCGACCGCCGAAAAACGCATTCTCGCCAAGCGCTACACTGATGCGGTTGGAATTGACGGTTTCACCGAGCGAGAAGCACTCGCAAATGACTTGAGCAATGCCTCCACCTATAATTTTCTCTCGGACCAAATGAGTCAGTACCTCGCTGCTGATACCGAAGTGCGCATCGCCCAAGGCGAAATTTACTACGTTTGGATTCGTACCGCTTCGTTAGAAGGGTACTGGCTGCGCATCCGTCTTGATACCTTTGATGAAGCACGTTTCTCGCCCTTGCTCTTTTACCTTATCCTGATTGGTGGTTTGAGCGTGCTCGGTGGTATGTGGTTTACTAATTGGCAGAACAAACCGTTGAAGTCGTTAGAGGCGGCTGCGGCCCAAGTCGGGCGCGGCGAATACCCTGATGAGCTGGTGGAACGTGGTTCTACTGAGGTCATTGCGGTAACCCGAGCATTTAATCAAATGACCCAAGGGGTGAAGCAACTCGAGCAAGATCGCGCCTTATTAATGGCTGGCGTATCACACGACTTGAGAACGCCGCTCACGCGTATACGTTTAGCGACAGAAATGATGCCACCGAGTGAAGACTTTCTCGCCGAGGGAATTATTAGTGATATTGACGATATGAATGCCATCATTGATCAGTTTATTGATTACGTGCGCATTGATACGCAAGCTGACACTGATTGTGAGAATCTTAACTACTTGGTTGAAGATGTTGTGGGCCATGTGCCGGAAAATTGGCAAGCTGACATCGTTGTGAACTACGGGGACATGCCTGAAATCCCGGTCCGAGCGATATCGATCAAGCGGGTCTTACTCAATTTGTTGGAGAACGCTGAACGCTACGGTAGCGGCAGAGTACTCATTGAAACCGGTTATAACACCGAACGCGAGCGCGTTTGGGTAACCGTGAGTGATGACGGTGAAGGTATCCCCGCTGCGCAAATTGAGCACGTATTGCAGCCCTTCACACAAGGCGACAAAGCGAGGGCAACCAAAGGCTCTGGCCTAGGTCTGGCGATCGTGAAGCGGATTGTTGAACGCCACGGCGGACGGATAACATTTGGTCGTAGTACGAAGCTTGGCGGCTTGGCAGTTCGAATTGAGCTGCCAAGCGTTAAAGCTGAGCCCTGCTAATAGCAACGTTAAGCGCGAATTCGGTTCAAACCGTTGAGCGCCGCGACGCGATATGCTTCGGCCATGGTCGGGTAGTTGAACGTGGTGTTAACGAAATACTCAAGGGTATTGCCACCGTTTTTCTGTTCCATGATGGCCTGACCAATGTGAATGATTTCGGCAGCGCGCTCACCAAAACAGTGAATACCGAGAACCTCTTTGGTTTCGCGGTGGAATAAAATCTTCAAACTGCCAACCGCCATATTGGAAATTTGCGCACGTGCTAAATGTTTGAACTGCGCACGACCCACTTCGTAAGGAACCTTTTGCTGGGTCAGCTCTTCTTCAGTTTTGCCCACCGAGCTAATCTCTGGAATGGTGTAGATCCCGGTAGGAATGTCACTAATCAAGCGTTGTTCGCACTCGCCCTCGAGCATTGCGGTCGCACAGATACGACCTTGGTCATAGGCGGCCGATGCTAACGATGGATAGCCGATGATATCGCCCACAGCGAAAACATTTTCGACTTCGGTTTGATACTGATTCGATACCTCAAGTTGACCGCGCGAATTTGGTTTTAAGCCTAACGCTTCAACATTCAGATCTTCGATATTACCCGACCGACCATTGGCGTATAGCAAGCAGTCGGCATCGAGACGTTTACCCGATTTGGTAAAGAGCGTTACACCTTCGTCGTGGCCTTCAATGCGTTCGTATTCTTCGTTGTGTCGAATGACCACACCGTTGTTACGCAGGTGGTAGCTCAGCGCGTCAGATATCTCGGCATCAAGAAACGAAAGCAAGCGATCGCGCGTGTTGATCAAATCCACTTTAACGCCCAACCCACGGAAAATACTCGCATATTCACTACCAATGACACCGGCACCATAAATAATGATGCTTTTCGGCTCGTGCTTTAATGAGAGGACAGTGTCCGAGTCATAAACACGCTCGTGCGTGAAGTCGACGTCAGGCGGATGATACGGACGCGAACCGGTGGCAATGACGATTTGCTTGGTGCCAATGTATTCGATGGTGCCATCGCCTTGGGTGATTTTGATGGTGTGAGGGTCTTCAAAGCTTGCGGTACCATGCAGCACCGTTACCCCATTGCGTTGGTAAAACCCGCTGCGCATTTGTACTTGCTGCTGAATGACGCCCTGCGCATGCTTCAATATGTCGGCAAATGACATACTGTGCGGAGCGCAAGCGCCCATAAATAGCGGGTTAGTGTTGTACTCGATCAAGCGACTGACGGAGTGACGCAGGGCTTTTGATGGAATCGTGCCCCAATGGGTACAACCACCGCCAAGGGAGTTATGCTTTTCGATCATGGCAACACTGCGACCTTTTTTGACCAATTGCATTGCTGCACCTTCGCCGCCAGGGCCGCTGCCGATGACTACTGCGTCAAATTGTGTCGTAACTTCGCTCATGAAAAGCTCCTGTTGGTTGTACCGCTTATAACGAGTCGCTATAGTAACCGAAACGGTCGGTGCAGAGCTAGTAATGCAGGCTTATTCCGGCTATTCGCAGAAAACATTTCGTTGGCGGTAAAGCATGGCCCGAAAACAAGTTCCGGAAATCCTTCAACGTCAAATTGTAGCTCGTAGTCGCTTGTTGCGCATCGAAGCTGTCGATTTGAAGTTTAGTAATGGTGTCGAGCGGCAATTTGAACGCATGCAAAGCAGTGGTCGTGGAGCGGTGATGATCGTGCCCTTTATTGACGACGAGCAAATCATGTTGGTGCGCGAATACGCGGCGGGACTTCATAATTATCAGCTCGGCTTCCCCAAGGGGCTGATCGATCCAGGCGAAACCCCAGAAGAAGCTGCTCTACGTGAGCTTAAAGAAGAAATAGGATACGGCGCACGGGAATTAATTCCTTTGAAAAGCGTGACCATGGCGCCGCAATTTTTTTCCGCTACTATGCATATCTTTATTGCCCGTGATCTGTACCCAGAGAAACTCGAGGGTGATGAACCTGAGCCGCTCGAGCAAGTACCTTGGCAATTGCATAAAGCAGAAGCCTTATTAGCCCAAGAGGATTTTACTGAGGCACGCAGTATTGCTGCATTATTAATGACCTTGAGGAAACTGCAAAAGTGAGCGCGAACGACGACGCTAAATTACTTGAAGGCGCGGCCTTAATCGCACAGCGTGCGGGCGACTTAATCATGGAGCTCTACGAAGAGCAGGCTTATGCCACGTACGAAAAAGCGGACGAATCGCCAGTTACTAGTGCGGACTACGCAGCGCACCGTTTCATCACTGAACAGCTGGCCGAGTTGTCACCCGACATCCCCATTCTTTCCGAAGAAGGTGCGCACTTATCGCTTGCAGAACGCCAGCAATGGTCACGTTATTGGCTGATTGATCCGATCGACGGAACCCAAGAGTTTATCGCGCGCAGTGGCGATTTTACCGTCGTCATCGCATTAGTTGAGCAACACCAACCGCACTTAGGTGTCATCTATTGGCCTGCCGGCGATAAGCTTTATCTGGCCCAGCGCGGAGCAGGGGCGTTTCGCCGTGACATTAATGGTGAGCAGCGTCTGCGCGTGCGACAGTTGCAACAACCTGACAGTGACCCAGTAATTTTAGCCATTAGTCGCCGACAACCACGTGAGCGGGTCATGCAACGCATGAATCCTGACCGCAATTTGAGTACCTTGCCAGCAGGTAGTTGCTCATTAAAGGCGTGTTTGATCGCTGAAGGGCAAGCAGATTGTTTCTTACGTGTTGGACCTACGGGTGAATGGGACACGGCAGCCGCCGACGTTATTGTTGGCGAAGCCGGCGGAAGTATTGTTAGCGAGTCGTTTACCCCGCTCACCTATAATGAAGAATCCCAGTTAGGCAACCCGAACTTCTTGATCCTAGGCGACCCTCGTGTGCCTTGGCAGGATGTTTTTATTCGGCATCGAAATCCGTCTGAGGCATGATATTCACGGTTTCATGTAATTCCGACCAGACTAAAATCGCTTCGCCACTGCGCAGTTGCTCGCGTACATCCTCGACCTTTTCGGCCAAGGACTTCTCGTCCTCACCGTAATCAGTGCCTTCACGTAGCACAAAGGCCTCGATAATGGCGTCTAAGGTTGCCGGGTCAATTTGCTGCCATGGAATTTGCATTAGCTGTTGGCCTCTTCAACTTGGAGTGCCTCTTCGGCCTCCATCCATTGTTCCTCTGCTTGGCTCAAAGTTTGCTGCAACGATGCTTGTTGCTGCAGCAACTCGGTTAAACGTGGCTTATTTTCCGCTTCGTAGAGGCTATTGTCGGCGAGTTGCGCGTTGATGTCCGCCAAGGCTTGCTCGCACTTGTGGACCTCTTTTTCATAGTTAGCCACCGCATCTTTGAACGGTTTAAGCTGCTGGCGGCGGGCGGCAGCTTCACGCTTTTCGGTCTTACGGTCAACCTTAGGACTTGATGGACTTTCTTGTGATTCACTACGCGCTTTTTGTTGGTTTTGCAGCCATTCGTGGTAGCTATCCAGATCGCCGTCAAACGGCTGCACTTGGGCGTTAGCAACCAAAAAGAATTCGTCAACCGTGGTGCGTAATAAATGCCGATCATGCGAAACAATAACCATGGCACCGGCAAAATCTTGTAGCGCATACACCAACGCTTCACGCATGACACTATCGAGGTGGTTAGTGGGCTCATCGAGTAGCAGTAAATTGGGCTTTTGATACACAATAATAGCGAGTACCAGTCGCGCTTTTTCGCCGCCTGACATAGGCGCAACTTGCCGCGTCGCTTGATCACCTGAAAACCCGAAGCTCCCTAAAAAATCACGTAGTTGTTGTTCAGTTGCGTGCGCATCAAGACGTTGAATGTGTTGTAGCGGCGTTGCTTGGCTATCGAGCAACTCCAACTGATGCTGCGCAAAATAGCCTAATTTAATACCGCTATTCAGTTGCAAGGTGCCTTGTTGCGGTTGGAGTTCACCGGCGAGCAGTTTGACTAAGGTGGATTTACCCGCGCCATTACGGCCCAGTAAGCCGATACGGCTACCCGGTACCAAATTGAATTTAATCGAGCGCAAAATAACCGTGTCACCATAACCAGCTTGCACGTCATCCAGCGTCAAAAGTGGATTCGGCAGCTGCTCTGGGTCGCGGAAACCAAATTGAAACTGACTGTTAGCGACCAGTGGCGCACTCGCGGTAAGGCGTTCAAGAGCCTTGATGCGACTCTGCGCCTGACGTGCCTTGCTTGCTTTGTAGCGAAAGCGGTCGATGTACTTTTGCAAATGTTTACGTTGCGCTTGCTCTTTCTCGAATTGTGCTTGCTGCTGGGCGATTTGTTCGGCGTATTGCCGCTCGAAGCTGGAGTAATTGCCATTGTACGAGGTTGCTGTTTGTTGCTCGATGTGCACGATTTGTTGGCATACCGCATCGAGAAAGTCGCGGTCATGCGAAATCAGTAATAAGGTTCCAGGGAAGCGTTGCAGCCAATCCTCAAGCCAG
Source organism: Pseudidiomarina homiensis (assembly GCF_003987225.1). GTDB lineage: Bacteria > Pseudomonadota > Gammaproteobacteria > Enterobacterales > Alteromonadaceae > Pseudidiomarina > Pseudidiomarina homiensis. The sequence goes on along the minus strand of NZ_PIPX01000001.1, from coordinate 1,487,622 downwards.
AAAATGGCATCGACGTCTAAGTGGTTGGTCGGCTCATCGAGTAACAACAGGTCAGCGCGAGCAATCAAGGCTTGCGCGAGGTTCAGGCGCATCCGCCAGCCGCCAGAAAAGGCTTTGACTGGCTGTTGAAACTGTTCATCACTAAAGCCAAGGCCTGCCAGTAATGACGCTGCGCGAGCAGGGGCCTCGTAGGCACCGATAGTGGCCAATTGATCGTGTAGGCGGCCAATAGCATGGCCATCATTCTGCACTTCAGCCTGCTTTAATTGATCCTCGAGGGCGCGTAACTCAGTATCACCATCAAGCACATAGTCGAGCGCAGCTTGTTCCAAACCTGGAGTTTCTTGCTTTACGCTGGCGATGCGCCATTGTTTAGGGACATCACACTCGCCTTGTTCGACTTGCAGTTCACCACGCATGAGCGCAAACAGGGAGGATTTGCCCGTGCCATTGCGTCCCACAACGCCGACGTGATGGCCAGGGAAAATGGTAATGTCGGAATTTTGCAGTAAGACGTTGCCGCCGCGCATAAGCGCCATGCCGCGGATAGAAATCATGCAGAACCTTGTGCTTGGTGTTGATTAATGAATCTGCGACAATTATACCTGAAGCAACACGAGGTGAATATGGCACGCACACGGAAACGATTTATTGCTGGCGCAGAATGCCCAGCTTGCGGAGCTGCAGATACGTTGCAGTTGACGATTAGCTCAGATGCAGCAGGTAATGTGCGTGAAGAGCAGGTGCAATGTGTGGCCTGCCAACATACGTTCAGTGATAAAGAAGAACCACAACAACAAACGTCAGCAAAAGACGACACATTGATTGGCTTATTTAAACCAGAGTAAATAAGCCAAACCACAAGGAGCTCTTATGAACACCTATGATCCGCTCGTGCTTACTGGTATATGGTTAATTATCGTTACATTACTGGTGCAGTGGGGAACGGCAGCAGCAGTCAAAGCAAAACAACCGGGCGCTATTCCTGGCAAAGTCCCTGAAAATATTAGCCATGACTCGTTGGTTTTCCGCACCCACCGTACTTTTATGAACTCCCTTGAAAATGTCCCGATGTTTTTGCTGAGCGTCTTTTTCGGCATGTTTTTAGGGCTTGATTCGGCATGGTTCGGCTATTGGGTGATGCTGTTTGCCGTCGCTCGAATCCTCCATATGGTCCTTTATTACGCTATAGCGACCGAAAAGAATCCAAGTCCACGGAGCTGGTTTTTCGTACTAGGTGCGGTCGCTAATATTGCCGTGTTGGTGCAGTGCGCCATGTTTATGTGGGCATGATGCATGGACTTTCTTGCGCTGGCATACGCGCTTGCGGTCGGTTTAATTATCGGTCTCGAGCGCGGCTGGAGCCAGCGCGGTAAAGGTGATGGCCAACGTTTTGCCGGTTTCCGCACTTTCGCGATAGTCAGTCTGGCTGGTGGCGTATTGCCGTTGCTGACCGAAATAATACCCGCGACATTCGTATTGGTGCTATGGGTTGCTGTGTTCTTTAGTATCACTGCGTTGGTGATAGCCGCACATTTATTAGAGGCGAGGCAAACTGCAGACTTTGGTATTACGACGGAGCTATCTCTCCTACTCACCTTTCTATTGGGCTCACTTTGTACCGCCGGTTTTGTCGACATTGCGGTGCCCATTGCGGTCATCACCGCATTGTTATTAAGCCTTAAACCATTACTCCACGGTTGGCTGGAAAGGTTACAGCAGCGCGAGCTCTTTGCGATTCTGCAGATGCTTTTGATCAGCGTTGTTTTGCTACCTCTTTTACCGAACCAAGGGTTGGGGCCGGGTGGTGTGATCAATCCTTATTTGATCGGTTGGATGGTGGTTCTCATCACGGGGATCTCCTTCGTCGGCTATTTCGCCATAAAGATGTTAGGGAGTCGCCGCGGACTTTTATTGACCGGATTACTAGGCGGTCTTGCCTCATCGACAGCGGTCACCCTAAGCTTTAGCCGGCTGGGCAAATTGCAAGAGCATGGACACCAACTGCTAGTGGCGGCGATTCTGCTTGCCGCTGGAACCATGTTTCCACGCATGCTGGTCGAAGTCGCGGTGTTGAATCGACCGTTGCTGCAAGAGTTGATCTTGCCGTTAGTGGTCATGATGAGTGTCACATACGTTGGGGTGATTTACCTTGTACGGCGCGCACATCGGGGCGCGAAACCGATAAATTTTGTTCTCAATAATCCATTCGATATTGTCACCGCACTGAAGTTTGCTGCTTTGTTGATCGCAATTCTGTTACTTGCGCACTATGCGCATCGGTATTTTGATGCGCTTGGTATCTACGCAGTGGCGGCGATTTCCGGTTTAACTGACGTCGATGCCATCACTTTATCTTTGGCAAAAATGGCTTCGAATGGCTTAGAACACGCCGTTGCGGTACCGGCGATTTTACTCGCAGCAAGCGTCAATACTGCGGTAAAAATGGGGATGGTTGGGCTGCTTGGTCATCCCGCAATGCGCATCTCCAGCTTATGCATTGCGAGCTTAGCTGTAACCGCCGGCTGGCTCACCTGGTGGTTGCTGTTGTAACTACTGGAGCCTTGTGCAGAAATCACCTAGACTATAGCGCCAAACGACAACATTGTTTGCTTCGGCAGCTAACTGTTAGCGAAGGAGTGGTAAGCCAATGAACCAAGATTATCCAATCGGTACCCCTGGCACCCCATGGGGCGATGCAGAAAAACAAGAATGGTACGCGCGGCAAAGTAAACAGCGCGACTATGGTAATGATGTGATCCGCCGTATCGATCACCTGCGCGAGCAGTTCGATGTGGAGACCTACGGTGAATTGAATTACGACGCTAAGAGTTATCCGTTATTTGTGGTGCGTAGCCGCAACTGGCGAGCTGAGTTGCCAACGGTATTGGTCACTGGAGGAGTGCACGGCTATGAAACCAGTGGCGTCCATGGCGCTTTGTACTTTCTTGAAACTGAAGCGGTGAACCACTTAGCGCACTTTAATATTATCGTTGCGCCGTGCTTGAGCCCTTGGGGCTATGAAACGATCAACCGTTGGAATCCTGATGCTGTTGATCCAAACCGCTCGTTCAAGCCGCAAAGTCCTGCCCAAGAATGTGCTTTGATCATGAACTACTTGAGTAAGCACAAGATCACTCCTGATGTGCACGTCGATTTGCACGAAACAACTGACACGGACAACAGTGAGTTTCGTCCTGCGAAGGCTGCACTTGATGGGACGACCAATACAAATTGGAATATTCCTGATGGTTTTTATCTGGTTGCTGATAGCAAGCGGGCAGAGCCTGAATTTCAGCGCGCGATCATTGAGACCGTAAAACCAATTACCCATATTGCGCCGGCCGATGACAGCGGTTGTTTGATTGGTGCGCCCATGATCCAAGAAGGCGTGATCGAATATGATGGCAAAGGGCTTGGCTTGTGCATGGGATTAACCGACGCGCGTTTTGTCACGACCACCGAAGTTTATCCTGATAGCGCGAACACGAATCCTGTGGAATGTGTTGATGCGCAAGTTGCCGCAGTCCGCGGTGCTTTGGAGTATGCAGCACAAGAACTCTAAATTTGCGCTTTTTTGAGTATTTACTAGGGTTGTTGTTGACTTTTTAAACAGAAAAAGGAGCAACAACCATGGTTAGGTTGATACTAAGTCTAGTTATCATTGGTGCTTGTTGTAGTTTTACGGCACACGCGAATGAAGCAGCTGAAGCGGCCATCAAGGCAGCTTATAACGACATCCATCAACGTTTTTTAGCTGGCGATGTTGGCGACGTTGGCGGTGATTTTTATACTAAAGATGCGCTGTTCTTCCCACCTATGGGAGGCAAAATCGATAGTACCGAGGGCATTACGCAAAGTTTTGTGGGGATGCTTGAGCATGGGTTGATTTTAAAACCGGTGCCGGTCGAAGTAGAAGTTTATGGCGATGTTGCCTACGAGCGGGGCATTGGTTACCTAAGTAATCAGCAAGGCGAACTGCTCAGTAAAGATGATTACATGGTGATCTGGAAAAAAGAGGACGGGCATTGGAAGATTTATCGCGACTTAGTCAGGGGAACCCCACCGCCAGCGAACTAACACTTGCCTGTAATGCGGTGCGCCAATGGGTTGCCGAGGTGGTAGTTGGCTTAAATTTTTGCCCGTTTGCGCATCGCGAAGTTGAAAAAAATCGTGTGCTTTACGTCGATAGTTCCGCGCAGTCTATAGAGTCTGCGCTCGAGGACCTTGCTAGCGCCATGCAACAACTGCTTGAAGATGAGCAAATTGAAACGACGTTGCTGGTGCTGAGCCAAGGTTTTCATGATTTTGATGACTATCTTGATTTGCTCGATTACGCCCAGATCACGCTGCGCGAGTTGAATCTTGAAGGTACTTTACAAATCGCGAGCTTTCATCCGCATTACCAGTTTGCTGATACCGCAGATGATGATGTGAGTAATTATACCAACCGCGCTCCATTCCCAGTGCTGCATCTGTTACGCGAGGCAAGCCTCGAAAAGGTGCTGGCGCGTTATCCAAACCCCGAGGCCATTCCCGAGCGCAATATTGAAGTTGCCCAACAGCGCGGCGTCATTTACTTTCAAGCGCTACTCGAACGCCTGCGCGACAATGGTTAAGCGTCGCGTGGTAGCCCTTTCTCGATAGCGCGGGTTAGGCGTAAGACTTGCTTGCTGGTGTCCGCAGCTTTATTGTGCTGACGTTGTAACGCCCAGTCGATATGTTCATCGACCATCGCATTGACCTGACCGCGTTGCGCTTTGAGTGCGCTAATAATCGTTTCATCGTGCGGTGCGTTACCTAACGCGACGGCGAGATTACGTTGCCAAGATGCAAAACCAATGCGACGAATCGGTGAACCTTCGGTGCGTTTTAAAAATGTGGCCTCATCCCAAGCCCAGAGTTCGAGTAACTCTGGGGTGTGCAGGTCTTTGCGCGGCGCAAAATCATCTTCAGCAGTGAGTTGCGAATAACGATTCCATGGGCAGATAAGCTGGCAATCGTCACAGCCATAAATGCGATTGCCCATCAGCGGTCGGAGCTCTTCGGGGATGGCTGATTTCAGCTCAATCGTGAGATACGAAATACAGCGTCGTGCATCCAGTTTGTAGGGCTCGACAATGGCTTGCGTTGGACAAATCGTAATGCAGGCTTTGCAACTTCCACACTTTTCTTCGACCGGTTGATCAACAGGAAGAGGCAAGTTCACCAGTAGCTCACCTAAGAAGAACCAAGACCCCCCTTGTTCGTCCAACACGAGCGTGTGTTTTCCGGTCCAGCCTAAACCTGCTTTGACTGCGAGAGGGCGTTCTAAAATGGGCGCCGAATCAACGAACGGGCGGTAATCGAGCTCAGCGCAAGCCTCTTTGATACGCTCACCGAGTTGTTTTAGGCGTTTTCGCATAAGCTTATGATAGTCACGTCCTAGGGCGTAGCGACTGATATAGCCTAGGCGTGGATTCTTCAGCGTTTTCGCGAAGCCAGCTTCGGCGGGTAGGTAATTCATACGTACTGAGATAGCGCGGACGCTCCCTTCGTGCAACTGATCGGGACGGGTTCGCAGCTCAGCGTGACGCTCCATGTAGTCCATTTCGCCATGCATTCCTTCGGCCAGCCATTGCTGCAATGCCGCACGCTCGCTACTAAGGTCGAGATCAGTAATCCCGACCTTCTGGAAACCGAGTTCTTGGCCCCATTTTTTAATATCTAACGCAAGTTGCTGGAAATCCATGTGATTCGTCTTATGCTTACAGGCGAGTGCTCAAAAATAACAAAAAACCAGTGGAGATGCACCGATGCAATTAAGTATGCAACAGCTTGTCTTTCGCACCAAGCAGGTTCGCGATCGAGAATTAGAAGCAGCGAAGAACCTTGGTGTCAGTCCCGCACAGTTGATGCAGCGGGCTGCACAAAGCTGTTTAGCGGCGCTTGAGCGGCAGCAACCAGCCCCAGCGCGCATCATGATCCTTTGTGGCCCGGGGAATAATGGCGGTGATGGTTGGGTGTTGGCGCGTTTAGCGAGTTGCGCAGGTTACCAAGTGACTGTGGTGGCGAGCGAGCCCAAAACCGAGTTAGCCAAGCAAGCAGCAGACGCATGGCATGATCAACAAGGACAAGTCGAGCCTTTAGCACAACTGGATCGGACCCACCTTGCTGAGTATGACATCATTGTCGACGCTATGATGGGGACAGGACTCACGCGTGATCTGGACCCGATGTATCAACGCGCTGTACATACCCTGAATGACGCCAAGCAGTTTCATAAACTGTGGGTGTTAAGCATTGATTGTCCTAGTGGCCTGCAAAGTGATACTGGCACACCTTGTCCAATTGCGGTGGAGGCGGACTACACCGTAACGTTTATCGCTTGGAAGCCTGGTTTACTGACCGGTCAAGGCTGCCATTATAGCGGTCGTTTAGAGCTTGCAGAGTTGGGCATTTCGGCGGCGTTTCGGCAGTTGGAACGACCGTTTGCCACCCTTATTGAGCAGGAAGAAGTGACCCGACACTTACCGCCCCGCCATCGAAGCAGTCATAAAGGTAGGCATGGGCATGTGGCAATTGTCGGCGGCAGACTAGGTTTGACCGGTGCGGTTGTACTGGCTGGCCAAGCAGCATTGCGCTCGGGAGCAGGAAAGGTCTCGGTGCTGACTCAACCCGAAAGCCAAGCTACGATTGCTGCAGCGCAACCTGAGCTAATGGTGCAACAAACCACGGCAGATGACCCCGCCGCCGTAATGCAGTTACTGCAAGGTTGTGATGTCGTAGTATTGGGCCCTGGTTTGGGTACCAGCAGTTGGGCGCAACGCTTATGCGAATGGCTCTTGCACAGCGATCTGCCCTTGGTCCTCGATGCCGATGGGTTAAATTTGTTAAGCGACCACAATGAGTGGTTGCCGCGGCAAGCCCCACTATGGCTGACGCCTCATCCCGGCGAGGCGGCCCGCTTGTTAAATTGTACGACTAAGCAAGTGGAACAAGATCGCTATGCAGCGGTCGAAGAGTTAAGTCATCGTTATCAAGCCTTTGTGGTACTCAAGGGAGCGGGTTCACTGATTACTCATCCCGAAGCAGCGCGTTTAAGGGTATGTAAGCGAGGCAGTCCAGCATTAGCCGTGGGCGGTGCGGGCGATGTGTTGAGCGGTATTGTTGGTAGTCTTATCGGTCAAGGCCTTGCCGCTGAGACGGTGCTTCCGGTCGCTACATGGCTGCACGCCGTTGCTGGTGAACACGCTGCAATTGCAGGTGAACGTGGTACACTACCGAGTGATTTATTTGGGCCGTTACGGAAGTTAGTGAATCCATGAGTGAAAAGCAGTTTTTCTTAGCGTCTGAAGCTGATTTATTGGCAGTCGCAGAGCGCCTAGCGCAGGTAGTCAATAACGCAAAGAATACCGATGATAAACCTTTAACCATTCACTTATTAGGCGAGCTAGGCGCAGGAAAAACCACGTTTAGTCGAGGCTTTATTCAAGCGTTGGGGCATCAAGGTAAGGTCAAAAGCCCAACCTATACGCTGGTTGAGAGTTATGAGTTGCCGCCATGGCAGATCCATCATTTTGATTTATACCGTCTTGCGGATCCTGAAGAACTTGAATTTATGGGCATACGTGATTACCTTGACAGTAATACAATAATTTTGGCGGAGTGGCCGCAGCGCGGAGCGGGTGTGCTACCAGAGCCAGATTTAAAGATTGTCATCGCTTACGCTGATAAGGCGCGAGATATGACAGTAGGTGCGCTAACTACACGAGGTCGAGAGCTCCTCGAAAAACTCTGATGCAACGTTTTTTTGTCACGGTCATGACGCTTGTACTGGCGGCTTTTGTGCTACCTGTGCATGCGGCAAACACAATTAAAAACATACGGATGTGGCCTTCGCCGGACAACACCCGTGTGGTCTTTGATATGGCTGGGGCTCCGGAGTATAGCTATTTCTCTCTCAACCAATCACATCCGTATCGTTTGGTGATTGATTTTCCGAGCACGGAACTTAACGTTAACCTAGCTCAGCTTGAATCAAGCTCATTGTTATTAAAGAAAATTCGTACCAGTACGCCCAAACTGCCTGGTAGCACGCGCATTGTGCTTGAATTAGACAAACAAGTAGATCCCGTTATTCAGGTGCTGCCACCACAAGAAATGCATGGGCACCGATTGGTTGTGGATCTCCCGGGGACGTCGTTAAAGCGTGATGAAGCGGCCTTGAGCGCTGATGATCTGCAAGAGCGCAAAGTCACCATCGCCATTGACGCTGGTCATGGCGGTGAAGATCCAGGCTCGATCGGCCCGTCGGGGACCTATGAAAAAGATGTCGTTCTAAAGGTCGCACGAGCGCTCGCAAAAATGATTAACGCTGACCCTGGTATGCAAGCTTATTTGATTCGCTCCGACGATTATTATGTCAATTTGAATGAGCGACCACGTAAGGCCGAACGCGTTAAAGCTGATTTATTTGTGTCAGTGCATGCCGATGGATTTACCTCGCCGCAGCCACGCGGAGCATCGATTTGGGTATTGTCGAATCGTCGTGCGAGTACTGAAATGGGTCGTTTGCTCGAGAATAAGGAGCGTTTATCTGATGTACTAGGTGGGGTTCCCGCAGTCGAAAATGAAGATAACTTTCTTAATGAAACGCTTATTTCGATGAGTATGGATCATGCGATGGCGAGTGGCTACGAAGCCGCCAGTGATGTACTTGGCGAACTGAAGCAAATTACGCGCATGCATAAAGCGAAACCGCAACATGCCAGTTTGGCCGTATTAACTTCCACAGCAATGCCATCGATGCTGGTTGAAACGGGCTTTATTACGAATCCATCGGAAGAGCAATTATTGCGTAGTAATCAGCACCAGCAAAAGCTGGCGCGAGCCATTTATCAAGGCGTGCGCAGTTATTTCATGCGGCGCCCACCCGACGGCACGATGTTCGCGAATAACCGAACCAACCGGCACGTGGTGCGCTCGGGCGAGTCGCTATCGATTCTGGCACAACGTTACAACACTTCTATTGCAGCAATTAAGGCACACAACAACTTGAATAGCTCGGTTATTCAAATTGGCCAAGTGCTCGAAATTCCGAGCCCCGAATAGGTTTACCCATGCCCATACAGTTACTCCCGATAAGCCTGGCGAACCAAATAGCCGCGGGCGAGGTGATAGAACGTCCTGCTTCGGTCGTCAAAGAGCTCATTGAAAACAGTTTGGACGCAGGGGCAGACCAACTCACGGTGGATATCGAGAAAGGCGGTCGGCGCCGAATTCGCATTCGTGACAATGGCGCAGGAATTGTCAAAGAGGAGCTGGCGCTGGCTTTGGCGCGTCACGCCACCAGCAAAATTCACTCGCTCGCAGACTTGGAGGCAATTCAAAGTCTAGGCTTTCGTGGCGAGGCGTTGGCGAGTATCAGTTCTGTGGCGCGCTTAACACTAACGTCGAAACCAGCAGCTCAAGAGCAAGCTTGGCGAGCCTGGGTTGAGGGCCGTGACATGAGTGCGGAATTAGCACCTGCGAGTCACCCCGATGGTACGACAGTTGATGTTGAAGATCTGTTCTTTAATACGCCGGCGCGGCGTAAGTTTTTGCGTACGGACAAAACCGAATTCACCCATATTGATGACCTGCTTAAACGCATTGCGTTGAGTCGTTTTGACGTTCGTATTGTGCTGAACCATAACCAGAAAACGGTGCGTAATTACCCTGCAGTGGCAGCGCAGGATGCGTTACAGCGCATCGCTAAAGTTGTCGGCAGTAGTTTTACCGACCATGCACATTTTATTGAAGCTGAACATTTGGGTGTGCGGCTCTGGGGGTGGGTGGTCGACGCTATTCACTGTCGACATCAGGGCGATGCGCAATATTTTTACGTGAATGGTCGCATGATGCGTGATCGCATGTTGAATCACGCGATAAGGCAAGCGTATGGTGACAGCCTGAGTGATGATCGCTCAGCAACTTATGTGTTGTATTTGGAATTGCCTCCTCACGATGTCGACGTAAACGTGCATCCCGCAAAACATGAGGTGCGCTTTCATCAGGCGCGGCAAATTCACGACTTTGTTTTGCAGACGGTTCGTGAAGGCTTACGCATTAACGCTGTAGGGGCGGCAGAGCATCAGTATAAGGCAGCTCCAGAAAGCCTACGACAACAAGTTGCAGAGTTGCAGCCACGCGCAACAACGCCTCTGCCCGGACTAAAGTGGCCGGCGCAAGGCCAGGGCCAAGCGCCGAGTGATACTCAGCAGATACCAGCAGCAGAGCGACTGAACATGTCGGAGTCTCCTGCCTTATTGACAGTACTGGCGGGGCGTTTTGCCCTTTTTCAACAGCCAACAAACGAGGCGCAAGAGCTTAAGCTGCTGCACTTGCAAGCCGTTGAGCAACATTACCATGCAGCGAAGTGGCAACAGCAATTTCAGACTGGGCTTGCCGGACAACCTTTACTGATCCCGGTAAAAATTACCGACACCGAATTGTTAGCTCGGGTGCAGCGTATCGACAACAAGCGCTGGGGGCAGTTAGGTATTCTGTTGGCGCAAGAAGGTCGAAATTGGCTTGTAAAGCAGGTACCAAGTGCACTGCGTAACAGTGACATTGCGGCGAGTCTGGTCGAGGTCGCCAGCATGTTAGAACGCCACGACGAACCTCCGCAAGAGTTTTGGTATTGGTTTGCACGCTTGCAAGTGAGTCAGCACTACAGCCACGTTCAAGCGGAACATTGGTGGCAGGTATGGCAACAAAAGCTCGCAGCTGACGATGTCTACACGTTGCCTGTCGAACTACCTGAATTACCGGAACCATTACGATGAATGAACCTTATGTCATCTGCCTTTACGGCCCCACTGCGGCGGGTAAAACTGGCTTAGCGATTGAACTGAGTCAACAACTGGGAGCGGACATCGTTTCGGTTGATTCTGCCTTAATCTATCGCGGCATGGATATTGGCACTGCGAAACCGACTGCCGAGGAACTAGCGGCTGCACCACACCGCTTGATTGATATTTGCGATCCTGCTGAGCGTTATTCGGCAGCACAGTTTGCTAACGATGCAAAACGTGAGATCGAGTCGATCTTGGCAAACGGACGGATACCGTTGCTGGTCGGCGGTACGATGATGTACTTCAAGACGTTGTTAGAGGGTATGTCGGAACTGCCGGAGGCTAATGAAGCGGTTCGTCGCGATTTGACTGCCCGTTTAGCGAGTGAAGGAAGTGACGCCCTGCACGCGGAGCTTGCAGCGGTTGACCCCGTTAGTGCTGCGCGGATACATCCGAATGATCCACAACGACTCATTCGTGCGTTAGAGGTGTATCAGATAAGCGGAAAGTCGTTGACCGAGCTAACGCAAACTCGACAGGGTGCGCTCAACTACCCAGTGATTCAACTTTCGGTCGCACCAGCGCAGCGTGAAGTATTGCACGAACGTATAGCTCTGAGGTTTCGACAAATGTTGGAACAAGGGTTCATTGACGAGGTCAAAGCCTTGCGTGCGCGTGGTGATTTACATTTAGACTTACCAGCGTTGCGCTGCGTGGGATATCGGCAGGTTTGGCAGTATTTGGACGGCGACGATGATTACCAAACCATGGTTGACAAAGGTATTTTCGCGACCCGGCAATTGGCGAAGCGGCAATTGACGTGGCTGCGCAAATGGCCGGGGGTGCGCTGGTTCGATAGTTTGGCACCAGATCTGCTTGACCAGTCACTAGCGTATTGTCGAGAAGTGCCTGAAAACTTTACACGAATCAAACCTTGAAAGCCTACAATTTGGCCTTATAGTTAAGGTAAGTACGAAAAACGATAACAGCGCAGCTGGTAAATGAGAAAGGTTAGACTATAGTTGAGCGGACTGGCACCTGTGGTCTGTAGTAAGCTGCCGGACTAAAACAATAAAAAGAAAAAGGATGCGAAAATGGCTAAAGGGCAAACTTTACAAGACCCGTTTTTGAATGCTTTGCGTCGGGAGCGCGTACCGGTGTCCATCTATTTGGTGAACGGTATCAAACTACAGGGGCAAATTGAGTCTTTCGATCAGTTTGTGATTTTACTAAAGAACACCGTCAGCCAGATGGTCTATAAGCATGCGATTTCGACCGTAGTACCGGCGCGAATTCCGCAAAACTACTTGCCGCAGCAAGAAGCGGCGGGTGATGAGGCGATTGATTAAACTAAGATTCTTGAAGGAGCAGTGATAGCTTGTTTGATAGGTTTGAAAGTGGTGAACAGGCTATCCTGGTGCACGTTGATTTCCCGGCGGAAACCGATCGGGAAGACCTCTCTGAACTTAAATTGTTGGTGTCTTCCGCTGGCGTCGAAACGCTTGCGGTGATTACTGCTGCGCGCTCGACACCGAGTTCGCGCTTTTTTGTGGGTAGCGGCAAGGCCGAGGAAATCGCCGAAGCCGTGAAGCTGCATAATGCTAATATTGTCATTTTTAATCATAGTTTGTCGCCTACCCAAGAGCGTAACCTTGAGAAATTGTGCCAATGTCGAGTATTAGACCGTACCGGCTTAATCCTTGATATTTTTGCGCAACGAGCACGGACTCACGAAGGTAAATTGCAGGTTGAGCTTGCTCAGCTTCGGCATATTTCGACCCGGCTTGTACGCGGTTGGACGCACTTGGAACGGCAAAAGGGTGGTATCGGGTTACGTGGTCCTGGTGAAACGCAGCTCGAGACTGACCGCCGTTTGATTCGTGGCCGTATTAAGAACATCCTCGGGCGCTTACAAAAGGTACAGAAGCAGCGCGAGCAGGGTAGACGCGCGCGTCAGCGTGCCGAAATACCTACGGTATCCTTGGTAGGCTATACCAACGCCGGTAAGTCGACGCTATTTAACCGAATTACTGAAGCCGATGTCTACGCCGCCGACCAATTGTTTGCGACGCTTGATCCGACCTTACGTAAGCTTGAGTTGCCTGACGTCGGGCCCATAATTTTAGCCGACACCGTAGGCTTTATCCGACATTTGCCGCATGAACTTGTAGCGGCTTTTAAAGCTACACTGCAAGAGACTCAAGACGCTGATCTTTTATTACACGTTATCGATATTAGTGATGAGCGGCAGCAAGAGAATGTCGAGCAGGTGACCGAGGTCTTACACGAAATTGGCGCTGATGAAGTACCGCAATTATTAATTTGTAACAAAATAGACCGACTCGATGCGGGCGAAGCGCGTATCGATTACGATGACCAGCAGCAACCTGTGCGGGTTTGGTTATCGGCACAAACAGGCGAAGGCGTGGAGCTGCTGAAGCAGGCGCTTGAACAACGCCTACGCCCAGCGATGGTCAATGTTGCGTTAAAGATCCCGCCGTCGATGGGTAAGTTGCGTGGTCGGCTTTACGCACTTAATAGTGTCACTGAAGAAGCGGCTTGTGACGATGGTGCGCTTGCCATGAAAGTGCGCATGTCGGCCGTGGATTGGCAGCGTTTATGTAAACAAGTTGCCGATGAGTATGGCGATAGTTTGCAAGGCTTTGTAGAATAGCTCATTACAGACGACAAAATTCATTTACAGTTCGATCGACAGTTGGAGTAGTCAATGGCCTGGAATCAACCGGGAAACGGTAACAATAACGACCGTGATCCATGGAAAAACCAAGGCGGTCGCGATCAGGGTCCACCGGACCTTGATGAAGCGGTACGCAATCTTTTAAGCAAATTTGGGATAGGCGGCTCAGGTAAGAAGGGCGGTGGTTCGTCATCGTCGAGCGGCGGTTTTCCAAGCAAAGGTTTCGGCATCATTGCTGTGTTGTTGGTAGTGGTATGGTTCATTGCCGGTTTTTACACAGTAAAAGAAGCAGAGCGCGGTGTGGTATTGCGTTTTGGTAATTTCCACAACCTCGTGGAATCAGGACTGCATTGGCGTCCGGTTTTCATCGACAGTGTTGAAATGGTCGATGTAAGTAACGTTCGCCAGTTCCAATCTGAAGGCTTCATGTTGACGCAAGACGAAAACGTTGTGCATGTTGAGCTTGATGTGCAATATCGCATCATCAATCCGCGTGACTACCTCTATGCCGTTGAGAATGCCGACAACAGCTTGGCGCAAGCCACCGATAGTGCCTTACGTTATGTTGTGGGTCACACGACCATGGACGAAGTATTAACCGTGGGTCGTGAAAACGTGCGAACTAATACTTTGGAGCTGTTGGAAAATATCATTGCGCCTTACCAGCTTGGTATTCAAATTGTTGATATCAACTTGTTGCCAGCGCGTCCACCAGAAGCGGTTAAAGATGCTTTTGATGATGCGATCGCTGCCCAAGAGGATGAGCAACGCTTTATTCGTGAAGCTGAAGCTTACGCGCGTGAAGTAGAACCAACCGCTCGTGGACAAGTGCGTCGTATTCTGCAAGAAGCGCAAGCCTATCGCGAACAGCAAGTGTTAAAAGCGCAGGGTGAAATTGCACGTTTCAACGAGTTGCTGCCGCAATACAACAAGGCACCAAAAGTGACGCGTGATCGTTTGTATTTAGAAACACTCGAGAAAATCTACGCGAATACCGCCAAGGTGATGGTTGATGTGGAAGGTAGCAACAACATGATGTACCTGCCACTAGACAAGATCCTCGAGCAACAACGCCGCAATACTGATAGTTCGAGCAACATGTCCGGCAGCAGCGACGGACAAAACTCAACCTCAACGAACTCGACGCGCTCTAACAACAGCCGTCAGGGTACATCCACGAATTCAACTGGCCGCACAAGTGACCGGTACGACGGAGGTCGAGGCTAAGCTATGAAAAACTTAATTGCAGTACTCGTTATCATTGCCGTGATCCTCGGTTTCTCATCGCTATTTGTGGTGAGCGAAGGTGAACGCGCGATCGTTATCCAATTTGGTAAGGTTCAGCGTGACGCGGACACTGGTATGCCAACGGTTTACGAACCAGGCTTACACTTTAAATTACCGTTGATCGAAAACGTTAAGCGCCTTGATGCACGTTTCAAAACGCTCGACGGCGACCCAGACCGGTTTGTTACCAGTGAGAAGAAAGACCTTATCGTTGATACCTATGTGAAATGGCGTATCTCTGATTTTGCCACTTATTACCTGTCGACAAACGGCGGTAATCAAGCGCAAGCCGAGGCCTTGTTGACACGTCGTGTGAACAGTGGTCTGCGTGCAGAGTTTGGTAGTCGTACGATTAAGGAAATCGTTTCAGGTGAACGTGACAACCTCATGCGCGAAGCTTTGATTCGCGGTGCAGACAGCGCGCAAGAACTCGGTATCGAAGTGATTGACGTGCGGGTGATGCAAATCAACCTGCCGACCGAAGTCAGTCAGTCGATCTTCCAGCGGATGCGCGCGGAACGTGAAGCTGTTGCGCGTGAACATCGTTCTGAAGGTCGTGAGCAAGCGGAATTCATTCGTGCCGACGTCGATGCTCGAGTGACCGTAATGCTTGCTGACGCTGAACGTCAGTCGCGTCAACTACGCGGTGAAGGTAATGCTGAAGCGGCTGGTATCTATGCCGAGGCGTACCAGCAAGATCCGGAGTTCTTCCAGTTCTTGCGAAGCTTGCAAGCTTATGAAACAAGCTTTGCACGAGGCAATGATGTGATTGTCCTCGAGCCTGATAGTGACTTCTTCAAATACTTGAAGAACATTTCAGGAGAATAATCGAGAGCCGGCCCAGCGCCGGCTTTTTTATGAGCGAAAGGCGTTGTTTTCTATTTGCTGTTTGCACGTTCACTCCGTTCACTTTTCGTTGAGAGCAGTATATGCTTGCTTTTTATGTCTCTGGTTTAAACGAACAACCAACAGCGAACAGCAAACATCGCTCTTTGAGGGTTTATGTCTTACAAGCAGTATTATCAACACTTTCTCAAACAGCATCCCGAGACCCTTCACTGCTCGCCGCACAGCCATCACTATTGGCCTGACGTTACCCGTGCCGCGCAGCTTGCTTATTGGGACGATAGTGCCAAAGGCGTTGATCACAAGTGGGATATGATTTTCGGTGAACGCCTGCCACGCGTGCAAAAACTGTTGGCAGAGCTACTTGACCATCCTGCACCAGAGCAATTTGTCTTTGCCAGTAACACGCATGAATTGTTGTACCGAGTGATCAGTTGTTTTGATCCAGCACAGCCGTTGCGGATACTGACGAGTGATGGTGAGTTTCATAGTTTTTCGCGGCAGGTTCGGCGGCTTGAAGAACGTGCGAATGTCGAAGTGGTGCGCGTCAGTTGTGAACCATACGCAACCTTTGCCGAGCGTTGGCAACAAGCCTTGCAACAGCAGTCGTTCGATTTAATTTTTTGCAGCCAAGTGTTCTTTAATTCCGGGGTCGTGGCGCCATGGGTTGGCACTTGGTTGGCGTGGGTGCCTGAATCAACCCAAGTGGTTATTGATGGGTATCATGGTTGTGGTGCCTTGCCGACGAGTTTGCATGATGTTGCTGACCGTATTTTTTATGTGGCGGGCGCCTACAAGTATTTGCAGGCCGGCGAAGGCTGTTGTTTCATGAGTGTGCCTAAGGGCACCGCTCTGCGCCCAGAGTATACCGGCTGGTTTGCTGACTTTGCTAACCTTGCGAAGCCCCAGCAAGCTACAGTGGAGTATGCTAATGACGGTATGCGTTTTGCCGGTGCGACCATGGACTTTACCGCGTTGTACCGACTCGAGGCCGTAGTGCAGTGGTGGCGCGAAGACGGTATTACCGTTGCTGCCATTCATCAGTATGTACAGCGGTTACAGGCCGATTTTTTGGCAGTGATTGATGAACTTGAACATCCGCTTTTGAATCGCGCCGCGCTATTGGTTGATGACTTAGCGGAACATGGTCATTTTCTTACGTTCGAGCTGCCATCAGCTGCAGAGGTCGCAACGTTGGCGCAGCAACTGCAACAAGGTGGTGTTGAAACCGACTACCGTGGTAAGCGCTTGCGTTTTGGATTTGCGTTGTACCACGATGCGTCTGACTATCAGCGCTTGAAAAAAGCGTTAAGCTGACCCCGATGGGCTACCGAAGGCGGCAAATACCTGTTAAAATCGCCGCCTGTTTTTTCAACAGTAACGCTGGTAGCACTAATCATGGGTAAAAACGTCGTAATTCTCGGCACGCAGTGGGGTGACGAAGGTAAAGGTAAGATTGTTGATTTACTTACCGATAAAGCTTCGTTGGCAGTTCGTTATCAAGGCGGACACAACGCCGGTCACACCTTAGTCATCGACGGCGAAAAAACCGTTCTTCATCTTATTCCATCAGCCATTTTGCGCGACAACGTGAAATGTGTGATCGGTAATGGCGTGGTACTTTCGCCGGAAGCCTTGATGGAAGAAATTGCCATGCTTGAAAAGCGCGGCGTTCCGGTTCGTGAACGTTTGCTTATTAGCGAAGCTTGCCCACTGATTTTGCCTTACCACATTGCGTTGGACCAAGCGCGCGAGAAAGCGCGTGGTAACAAGGCGATTGGTACTACTGGGCGTGGTATCGGCCCTGCTTATGAAGATAAAGTCGCGCGTCGCGGTTTGCGCGTCGGTGATTTATTTAATTTTGCGCGGTTTGAAGAAAAGCTGCGTGAAGTGGTCGAATTCCATAACTTCACCTTGGTAAATTATTATCAAGTTGAGGCAGTGAATGTTGATGACGTGCTCGCCTATTGCCGCGAAGTCGCTCAGCAGTTACAGGGCATGGTCGCCGACATTCCGTCGCTCCTTGATGATGCGCGGAAAGCTGGCGAGAACATCATGTTTGAAGGTGCGCAGGGCACTTTGCTGGATATCGATCACGGTACCTATCCGTACGTAACCTCATCGAATACCACAGCAGGTGGGGTTTCCACCGGTGCTGGCTTTGGTCCGCGTTACATTGACTACGTCTTAGGCATCGTGAAAGCCTACACCACACGTGTAGGTAGCGGTCCATTCCCAACCGAACTGGATTGTGATGTTGGTCAGCACCTTGGCGTGAAAGGGCATGAGTTTGGCGCTACCACCGGTCGCAAACGTCGTACAGGTTGGTTTGACGCCGTTGCAGCGCGCCGAGCGGTGCAAATTAATTCCGTGAGCGGGTTCTGCTTAACTAAGCTAGATGTTTTAGACGGTTTAAAAGAACTAAAAATTTGTACCGGTTACCAGCTACCTGATGGTACGATAACCGAGTACCCACCAATGGCGGCGGAAGACTACGAATGTGTAGAGCCGATTTACGAAAGTATGCCAGGCTGGGACCAAAGCACAGTAGGTATTACTGAGCACAAAGATTTACCAACAGAGGCGCTTGCTTACATCAAGCGTATTGAAGCACTAACTGGTGTTCCTGTGGACATTATTTCGACAGGTCCAGACCGCGCAGAAACGATTATTTTGCAACATCCGTTCGCAAATTAACCAAACAGTCGCGGAATCGTAAAAAAATCAGCATTTCCTATTGCATCATCAAAATCGATACAATAGAATGCGCTCCACCTAACCGGGGTGCCGGCATAGCTCAGCTGGTAGAGCAACTGACTTGTAATCAGTAGGTCGGGAGTTCGACTCTCTCTGCCGGCACCAACTCAAAATTTGTTCGGAGGGGTTCCCGAGTGGCCAAAGGGATCAGACTGTAAATCTGACGGCTCAGCCTTCGCAGGTTCGAATCCTGCCCCCTCCACCAATTTGCATTGTCTGTTTAATGCGGTGAGTTCAGAATGGTTTGAGGTGGCCCGATTCAAGGCATGCGGGTATCGTATAATGGCTATTACCTCAGCCTTCCAAGCTGATGATGTGGGTTCGATTCCCACTACCCGCTCCAATAATCTGTAAGTGCTGATATAGCTCAGTTGGTAGAGCGCACCCTTGGTAAGGGTGAGGTCGGCGGTTCAAATCCGCCTATCAGCACCATCTCATCGGTCCAACCCCTTCAAAACATTCTTCTCGGTTACGTAAACTTGACTCAATTTAGGTGTTTAACCACCGTACGTTGTCCAAAGAGAGGCTGTCATGTCAAAAGAAAAATTTGAACGTTCGAAACCGCATGTGAACGTAGGTACTATCGGCCACGTTGACCATGGTAAAACTACTCTGACTGCTGCGATCACTACCGTTTTGGCAAAAACCTACGGTGGCGCTGCGAAAGACTTCGCAATGATCGATAACGCACCAGAAGAAAAAGCGCGTGGTATCACCATCTCAACTTCACACGTTGAGTACGATACTCCGACGCGTCACTACGCACACGTAGACTGCCCAGGACACGCTGACTATGTGAAAAACATGATCACCGGTGCTGCGCAGATGGACGGCGCGATCTTGGTAGTAGCTGCCACTGACGGCCCTATGCCACAAACCCGTGAGCACATCTTGTTGTCACGTCAGGTAGGCGTACCGTTCATCGTTGTTTTCATGAACAAATGTGACATGGTAGACGACGAAGAGTTGTTGGAATTGGTAGAGATGGAAGTTCGTGAACTTCTTTCTGAGTACGACTTCCCAGGTGACGACTTGCCAGTGATTCAAGGTTCAGCGTTGAAAGCGTTGGAAGGCGAAGAGCAGTGGGAAACGAAAATCCTTGAGTTGGCAGAAGCTTTGGATAACTACATCCCAGAGCCAGAGCGTGATATCGATAAGCCGTTCATCATGCCAATCGAAGACGTATTCTCGATCTCAGGTCGTGGTACTGTAGTAACTGGTCGTGTAGAGCGTGGTATCGTTCGCACTGGTGACGAAGTTGAAATCGTAGGTATCAAAGACACGACGAAGACTATCGTAACGGGCGTAGAGATGTTCCGTAAGTTGCTTGACGAAGGTCGTGCAGGTGAGAACATCGGTGCGTTGTTGCGTGGTACGAAGCGTGACGAGATCCAACGTGGCCAAGTATTGGCGAAGCCAGGTTCAATCACTCCGCACACCAAGTTCGAAGCGGAAGTTTACGTATTGAACAAAGAAGAAGGCGGTCGTCATACTCCGTTCTTCAAAGGCTATCGTCCACAGTTCTACTTCCGTACAACTGACGTAACTGGTGCAGTGCAATTGCCAGACGGCGTAGAAATGGTAATGCCAGGCGACAACTTGAAGTTTGTTGTTGACTTGATTCACCCAATCGCGATGGACGAAGGCTTGCGCTTCGCAATCCGTGAAGGTGGCCGTACCGTAGGCGCCGGCGTAGTATCTAAGATCTTAGACTAATACTACGAAGTAGCCCGTAGTTCTACTACGGGTCTAGCTATAAAAGGGGAGCTTCGGCTCCCTTTTTTAATGCGCGAAAGGCGATGTTCGCTATTCGCTGTTTGCTGTTCGTCTAAAGCGAAAAATGATGTTCGCTATTCGCTATTTGCTCTTCGTCTAAAGCGTCGAGTGTTTAATGTTTTGGGTTTAAACAAACAGCGAACAGCGAACAGCAAACATCGCTTTTGCTTTAAGCAGACATCGCTCTTCGTTTGCTCTTGTTTTAAGCGCCTTGATCGGTATAATACAGCGTCCATTTTCCGTCATCAGATGGTTAATTGCAGGGGTGTAGTTCCAATTGGTAGAACAGCGGTCTCCAAAACCGACGGTTGGGGGTTCGAATCCCTCCACCCCTGCCAACATAAATTCGCTGTTTGCTATTTGCTGTTCGCTTTTTGTTTAGATCTTTTTTTCGAACAGCAAACAGCAAATAGCAAACAACGGTTTTTCTAAATACAGGATTGAATAATGAGTGCTACTTCCGAAACGCAAAGCAGTTCTTTCGATAGCATTAAGTGGATCATCGCTATCGCGCTTTTGGCTGCCGCTGTATTGGGTAATTACTACTACGGTGAAACAGTTTCTGTACTTTATCGCGCCATCGCGGTTGTCGTGCTTGTTGCAGTGGCGGGTATCGTTGCTGGCATGACCGGCAAAGGCCGTCGTTTTCGTAGCTTTGCGAAAGAAAGTCGCACTGAAGTACGTCGCGTCGTATGGCCTACGCGCCAAGAAGCAACTCAAACAACAATTATTGTGGTTGTCGCAACCGCGATTGTTTCATTGATTCTGTGGGGCATGGATGCGATTCTGGTACGCGTTGTTGGATTCTTCACCGGACTGGAGTTTTAAGCGATGAGCGAACTTAAAAAACGTTGGTACGTCGTTCAAGCCTTTTCAGGGTTTGAAGCACGAGTTGCGCAGTCATTGCGTGAACACATCAAAATGCATGGCATGGAAGACAAGTTCGGTGAAGTCCTAGTCCCAACCGAAGAAGTTGTCGAAATGAAGGCTGGTCAGCGTCGTAAGAGCGAACGCAAATTCTTCCCTGGTTATGTTCTAGTGGAAATGGCCATGGACGATGAGTCGTGGCACTTAGTGAAAAGCATTCCGCGTGTACTTGGCTTTATTGGTGGTAAGCAAGATCGCCCAACGCCAATTACGCAGAAAGAAGCTGACGCTATCCTCAACCGTCTGCAAGAGTCAGTTGATAAGCCTAAGCCGAAGACGTTGTTTGAGCCAGGTGAAGTTGTGCGTGTTAATGATGGACCGTTTGCCGACTTCAACGGAACCGTTGAAAGTGTTGATTACGAAAAGAGTCGCTTAACGGTATCGGTTTCGATCTTCGGTCGTGCAACACCAGTAGAACTCGAATTCGGCCAAGTAGAAAAAGCCTAAAACCTAAAAACGTTGTTTGCTATTCGCTGTTTGCACGCTCGCAGCGCTCGCTTTTCGTTTAAGGCCAAGACTAGATACTTTTGGGTTTAAACAAACAGCCAACAGCAAATAGCGAACACCGAATTAAGGCGGACGTTTTTTGTCCGCCCTGTATTGCATTGGAGTGCGATAACAGCTATACTTCGCCTCCTTTTTTACGTCGGGGAGCCGTTTGAGTAAGTCACCCCTTGGTTTTTGTTGCTTACGAAAAGCAGTAAAAATTGAAGACTTACAAGGCGTTAGACCCAAACCAAGAGGTATACAAACATGGCTAAGAAAGTTAGCGCTATCATCAAGCTGCAAGTTGCAGCTGGTGCAGCAAACCCGTCACCTCCTGTTGGTCCAGCACTTGGTCAGCACGGTGTGAACATCATGGAATTCTGTAAAGCGTTCAACGCGGCAACTGATCAGCTTGAAAAAGGCGCGCCAGTTCCTGTTGAAATCACAGTATTCGAAGACCGTTCTTTCACGTTCATCACGAAGACTCCTCCAGCTGCGTTCTTGTTGAAGAAAGCTGCAGGAATCAAGAGTGGTTCAGGTCGTCCTAACACTGAGAAAGTGGGTACTGTTACCCGTGCTCAGTTGGAAGAGATTGCCAAGGTTAAAGAGCCTGACTTAACAGCGGCTGACCTTGATGCAGCAGTACGTACTATCGCCGGCTCTGCACGTGCGATGGGCCTGAATGTGGAGGGTCTGTAAGATGGCTAAATTAAGCAAACGCGCTCGCCTGATCAAAGAGAAAGTTGAAGCTCGTGATTATGAAATCAACGAAGCTATCTCTCTTTTGAAAGAATTGGCAACTGCAAAATTCAAAGAAAGCGTTGATGTTTCTGTCAACCTCGGCATCGACGCTCGTAAATCTGATCAAAACGTTCGTGGCGCTACTGTATTGCCAAACGGTACCGGTCGTGACGTTCGCGTAGCTGTATTTACTAGCGGCGCAAACGTAGACAAAGCTAAAGAAGCTGGTGCTGACTTGGTTGGTATGGAAGACCTTGCAGAGCAAGTGAAAAAAGGCGAAATGAACTTTGACGTTGTTATCGCTTCACCTGACGCAATGCGTGTTGTCGGTCAGTTGGGTCAAATCCTAGGTCCACGTGGCCTAATGCCGAACCCGAAGACTGGTACTGTAACGCCTGACGTTGCGACCGCGGTACAAAACGCGAAAGCTGGTCAGATTCGTTATCGCAACGATAAAGCGGGTATCATCCACGCGACTATCGGTAAAGTTGATTTCGATAACGACAAATTGAAAGAAAACTTAGAAGCATTGCTGGCAGCATTGAAGAAAGCGAAGCCTTCTTCAGCGAAAGGTCAGTACATCAAGAAAGTGAGCTTATCAACGACTATGGGCGCTGGCGTAGCCATCGACCAAGGTACGTTAGAAGGCAAATAAGGTTTTATGGGTTGGAGTCGCCACTTCGTGTAATAGCTTAGTGAATGTGGCTCCCGTCCAAGACCGCAGGTGTCTCGCGGTGATTTCTGAGAAGAAATGATTAGCGACACTTAATTTCCTGCGCAGATGGTGTAATCCGGCTCAGACTCTCTGGGTAAGAGATTCACCGTGACAACGTGGTAGATGCAATTCCGGTCTACCTATGTGTAACGATAGTTCGCGGCTATGCCAAGAACTAAAAAAAGAGGTGATATCAGTGGCACTAGGTTTAGCAGCAAAAAAAGCAATCGTTAAAGAAGTTAACGAAGTTGCTTCAAACGCTCTATCCGTCGCTGTTGCTGAGTATCGCGGTATGGAAGTTGCGGACATGACCGTGCTGCGCCGTCAGGCGCGTGAGCAAGGCGTATATCTGAAAGTTATTCGGAATACCCTCGCGAAACGTGCTTTTGAAGGTACGCAGTTTGGCGACATGGACGAAGTACTGAAAGGTCCACTTGTTTACGGCTTTTCTTTGGATGCACCGGGCGCTTCAGCTCGTTTGTTCAAAGACTTCGCTAAAGAGAACAAGCACCTGAAAGTAACTGCTCTCCACATCGGTAGCGGTGTTATGGGCGCAGACAAACTTGATGCAGTTGCATCACTTCCGACGCGTGACGAAGCATTGGCGAAATTGCTGGCCACCTTCAAGGCACCTGTTAGTAAGTTCGTTCGTACAGTTAACGAAGTTCCTACTAAGTTTGTGCGTGTGTTGGCGGCAATTAAAGACGCTAAATAGAAGCGGTTTTTTAACCAATTTTTTTGTAATTTATAACCCAGGAGTTTAGAGTTATGGCTCTTACTAAAGAAGATATCTTGAATGCAATCGCTGAAATGCCAGTAATGGAACTGGTAGAACTGATCGAAGCTGCTGAAGAGAAATTCGGTGTTGACGCATCTGCTGCTGTTGCAGTAGCTGCTGGTCCAGCTGCAGGCGGCGACGCTGCTGCAGAAGAGAAAACTGAATTCGACGTAGTATTGAAATCAGCTGGTTCAAACAAAGTTGGCGCAATCAAAGCAGTTCGCGCAGCAACTGGTCTTGGCCTGAAAGAAGCGAAAGCTATGGTTGAGTCTGCACCGGTAGCCGTTAAAGAAGGCATCGCGAAAGACGAAGCTGAAGAACTGAAAAAGCAGCTTGAAGAAGCTGGTGCAGAAGTTGAAGTTAAATAATCAACGACTGACACAAAAACTGGCCGCATAGGCCTGGGCCTGGTGACTTTTTGAGTCACCAGGCTTTTTGCGCTGTTAAGCATGTATCATTTTTGCCCGTTATTGGGGTGCATGCTCGCGGTGACAAAAACGGGAACGACAAACTGTAACAAGTTTGTTTTTAACCATCGACTCCCCGGTGGTTAGGGTCATCAATCAGCTAGCTGAGGAACCCCATGGCGTACTCCTACTCTGAGAAAAAACGTATTCGCAAGGATTTTGGTAAGCGGCCTCATGTACTTGAAGTGCCTTACCTGTTGTCAATCCAATTAGATTCATTCAAAAAATTTATTGAGCTGGATCCAGAAGGTAATAATGGTCTGGAAGCAGCTTTCCGCTCAGTATTTCCGATTGCCGCCTATTCAGGTAATTCGGAATTGCAGTACGTGAGCTATCACCTTGGTGAGCCAGTATTTGACGTTCAAGAATGTCAAATTCGTGGCATTACATATTCTGCTCCATTGCGAGTGAAACTGCGCTTGGTTCTTTATGATAAAGAAGCAGCGGCAGGCACCGTTAAAGATATGCGCGAGCAAGAAGTCTATATGGGCGAAATCCCATTAATGACTGAAAACGGTACTTTTGTTATTAACGGTACCGAGCGTGTTATCGTTTCTCAGTTACACCGTTCGCCGGGCGTGTTCTTTGATCATGACAAGGGTAAAACCCATTCGTCAGGTAAAGTTCTTTATAACGCGCGGGTGATCCCATACCGTGGTTCTTGGTTGGACTTTGAGTTCGATCCGAAAGACAACGTATTTGTACGTATCGACCGTCGTCGTAAATTGCCGGCGTCGATTATTTTGCGCGCACTTGAGTACACCACTGAAGAAATCCTTGAGATGTTCTTCGACACGACGTACTTCCAGTTCCGTGGCAAGAAAGTATTCATGCAGTTGGTGCCTGAACGCCTGCGTGGTGAAACCGCTAAGTTTGATATTAAAAACGATGACGGCGAGATGATCGTCGAAAAAGGTCGTCGTATTACTGCGCGTCACATCAAGCAAATCGAAGGTTTGAACCAGCCTGAAATGGAAGTACCACTTGAGTACTTGGTAGGCAAAGTTCTAGCAAAAGATTACGTCAACAAGAAGACCGGCGAAGTGGTTGCAGAAGCAAACGCAGAACTGACTCTAGAATTGTTGGCTGAGTTGCGTGAAGCGGGCTTTAAGAAATTTGAAACTTTGTTTGTGAACGACCTCGATCACGGTCCGTACATGAGCGAAACCTTACGCATCGATCCAAGCAACAACCGCTTGGAAGCTTTGGTAGAAATCTACCGTATGATGCGTCCGGGCGAGCCGCCAACGAAAGAAGCGGCGGAAGCCTTATTTGATAACTTGTTCTTCAGCGATGACCGTTATGACTTGTCAGCGGTAGGTCGAATGAAGTTCAACCGCCGTTTGGGTCGCGATGACTTAACCGGTCCGGGTACCCTGACCAACGAAGACATCATTGATGTCATGCGTAAACTGATCGAAATCCGTAACGGTGTCGATGAAGTGGACGATATCGACCACCTCGGTAACCGCCGTATTCGTTCAGTGGGCGAAATGGCCGAAAACCAATTCCGTGTAGGTTTGGTGCGTGTCGAGCGTGCAGTTAAAGAGCGTTTGAGCCTTGGTGACCTTGACAGCATCATGCCGCAAGACTTGATCAACGCGAAGCCAATCAGCGCTGCGGTGAAAGAGTTCTTCGGTTCAAGCCAATTGTCACAGTTCATGGACCAGAACAACCCGTTGTCAGAAGTGACGCACAAGCGTCGTATTTCTGCGCTTGGTCCGGGCGGTTTGACTCGTGAACGTGCAGGCTTTGAGGTTCGTGACGTACACCCAACCCACTATGGTCGCGTGTGCCCAATCGAAACCCCTGAAGGTCCAAACATCGGTTTGATCAACTCGTTGTCGACTTTTGCGCGTACCAACGAATACGGTTTCTTAGAAACCCCGTATCGTCGCGTCGATAATGGCGTTATAACTGATGACGTAGACTATTTGTCAGCTATTGAAGAAGGTCAATTCGTCATCGCTCAGGCGAACGTGAAGACCAACGACAAAGGTGAGTTGACCGAAGACCTCGTGCCGTGTCGCCATAAAGGTGAAACGACATTGATGTCGAAAGAACAAGTCCAGTATATGGACGTGTCTCCACAGCAGATCGTTTCGATCGCGGCAAGCTTGATCCCATTCCTTGAGCACGATGATGCCAACCGTGCTTTGATGGGCTCGAACATGCAACGTCAAGCGGTACCAACATTGCGTGCCGATAAGCCGCTGGTAGGTACTGGTATTGAACGTACCGTTGCTGTGGATTCAGGTGTAACTGTTGTTGCGAAGCGCGGTGGTGTGGTCGATAAAGTTGACGCTAGCCGTATCGTGGTAAAAGTTAACGAGGAAGAAATGGTACCTGGCGAAGCTGGTATCGATATCTATAACCTTGTGAAGTACACCCGTTCAAACCAGAACACCTGTATTAACCAAATTCCTAACGTCAACGTTGGTGAGCCGGTCATGCGTGGTGATGTATTGGCCGATGGTCCGTCAACCGATATGGGTGACTTGGCCCTTGGGCAAAACTTACGCGTCGCGTTCATGCCTTGGAATGGTTATAACTTCGAGGATTCAATCTTGATCTCGGAGCGTGTGGTACAAGAAGATCGCTTGACCACTATCCACATTCAAGAGCTCAGCTGTGTCGCGCGTGACACCAAGCTAGGAGCGGAAGAAGTCACTTCGGACATTCCGAACGTTGGTGAATCTGCATTGAACAAGCTGGACGAATCAGGTGTTGTTTACGTTGGCGCCGAAGTAAGTGGTGGCGACATTCTGGTCGGTAAAGTAACGCCAAAAGGCGAAACGCAACTGACGCCAGAAGAGAAGCTTCTACGTGCAATCTTTGGTGAGAAAGCATCGGACGTGAAAGACAGTTCGTTGCGTGTGCCTAACGGTGTGACTGGAACCGTCATCGACGTCCAAGTCTTCACCCGTGATGGCGTCGAAAAAGACAAGCGTGCACTTGATATCGAGAACATGCAGCTTGAACAGGTTAAGAAAGATTTAACCGATGAGTTCAAGATTCTTGAGCGTGGTATCTATGAGCGTGCCCGTAGCCTGTTGCTGGCCAATGGTTTTGATGAGTCAAAACTAGCTGGTCTTGAGCAAAGCAAATGGTTGACGCAAAACTTGAAGAACGAAGACGCGCAGCAGCAGCTTGAGCAAATTGCTCAGCAGTACGAAGAGTTGCGCAACGACTTCGATAGCAAGTTTGAGAACAAGCGTCGTAAGATCACTCAAGGTGATGACCTTGCCCCAGGCGTGTTGAAGATTGTTAAGGTTTACCTAGCGGTACGCCGTCGCATCCAGCCGGGCGATAAGCTTGCTGGTCGTCACGGTAACAAAGGTGTTATCTCAACCATTCAGCCGGTTGAAGACATGCCTTATGACGCTGAAGGTAATCCGGTCGATATCGTTCTGAACCCGTTGGGCGTACCATCGCGGATGAACATTGGTCAGATTCTTGAGACGCACTTAGGTTTGGCGGCTCGTGGTATCGGTACCAAGATCGAGAAAATGATTAAACAGCAAGCGAAAGTTGCTGAGATGCGTGAATTCCTACAAAAAGTCTACGACTTAGGTGATACGCGTCAAGAAGTCGATATTAGCACCTTCAGCGATGACGAAGTAATGCGTCTCGCGAGCAACTTGAAGAAAGGTTTGCCAACGGCAACGCCTGTTTTCGACGGTGCGATCGAAAGTGAAATTAAAGAACTCCTGAAACTCGGTGACTTGCCTGAATCAGGCCAGATCACTTTGTATGACGGACGTACTGGTGAACGTTTTGAACGTGATGTAACGGTAGGTTACATGTACATGCTGAAACTCAACCACTTGGTTGACGATAAGATGCACGCCCGTTCAACCGGTTCGTACAGCTTGGTTACTCAGCAGCCGCTGGGTGGTAAAGCACAGTTCGGTGGTCAGCGCTTCGGTGAGATGGAAGTGTGGGCATTGGAAGCATACGGTGCGGCTTACACGTTGCAAGAAATGTTGACGGTGAAATCGGACGACGTAAATGGTCGTACGAAGATGTACAAGAACATCGTCGACAACGACTTGCGCATGGAAGCTGGTATGCCGGAATCCTTCAACGTATTGCTGAAGGAAATCCGCTCGCTAGGTATCAACATTGAGTTGGACCAAGACTGAGACCAAACCGGACGCTAATTGCCAGGAGATAAATCGTGAAAGACTTATTAAAGTTTTTAAAACCGCTAAACCAGACTGAAGAGTTCGATGCGATTCGCATCGGACTTGCTTCGCCGGATATGATCCGCAGCTGGTCTTACGGTGAAGTGAAAAAGCCAGAAACGATCAATTACCGTACGTTTAAACCTGAGCGTGACGGTCTGTTCTGTGCGCGTATCTTTGGTCCAGTCAAAGATTACGAGTGCTTGTGTGGTAAATACAAGCGCTTGAAGCACCGTGGCGTTATTTGTGAGAAGTGTGGCGTTGAAGTCACGCTGACCAAAGTTCGTCGTGACCGCATGGGTCACATCGAGCTAGCTAGCCCGGTTGCGCACATCTGGTTCTTGAAATCACTCCCAAGCCGTATCGGCTTGATGCTTGATATGACTCTGCGTGATATCGAGCGTGTGCTTTACTTCGAATCTTATGTTGTGACCGAAGCGGGCATGACGTCACTCGAGCGCGGTCAAATCCTGACCGAAGAAGAGTACTTGGATGCGTTGGAAGAGCACGGCGATGAATTCGAAGCGAAAATGGGTGCAGAAGCAGTACTTAGCTTATTGCAGCACATTGATATCGAAGCTGATATCAAACAACTTCGTGAAGAATTGCCAGAAACCAATTCTGAAACCAAGCGTAAGAAAATCAGCAAACGTTTGAAGTTGCTTGAGTCATTCCACCAGTCAGGTAATAAGCCTGAGTGGATGATCTTGAAAGTGTTGCCAGTGTTGCCGCCGGATCTACGTCCGTTGGTACCACTAGATGGTGGCCGTTTCGCAACCTCAGATTTGAACGACTTGTACCGTCGCGTCATCAACCGTAACAACCGTTTGAAGCGTCTTCTTGACCTTGCGGCACCAGATATTATCGTGCGCAACGAAAAACGTATGTTGCAAGAAGCGGTTGATGCCTTGTTGGATAACGGCCGTCGTGGTCGTGCCATCACTGGTACCAACAAGCGTCCTTTAAAATCTTTGGCCGACATGATCAAAGGTAAACAAGGTCGTTTCCGTCAGAACTTGCTTGGTAAACGTGTAGATTACTCGGGTCGTTCGGTTATCACCGTTGGTCCTAAGTTACGTCTACATCAGTGTGGTCTACCGAAGAAAATGGCATTGGAACTGTTCAAGCCATTCATCTACGGCAAGCTTGAAGGCCGTGGCCTTGCGACCACTATCAAAGCAGCGAAGAAAATGGTTGAGCGTGAGATCCCAGAAGTGTGGGACGTGCTTGACGAAGTGATCAAAGAACACCCAGTGATGCTGAACCGTGCACCAACATTGCACCGTTTGGGTATCCAGGCGTTCGAGCCGGTCTTGATCGAAGGTAAAGCGATTCAGTTGCACCCATTGGTGTGTGCGGCCTATAACGCTGACTTTGACGGTGACCAAATGGCCGTTCACTTGCCATTGACCTTAGAAGCGCAGCTTGAAGCGCGTGCCTTGATGATGTCAACCAACAACATCTTGTCACCTGCCAGCGGCGACCCGATCATCGTACCTTCGCAAGACGTTGTCTTGGGCTTGTATTACATGACGCGCGAAAAGATCAATGCGAAAGGCGAAGGCATGATCTTCAAAAACGCCAAGGAAGCCGAAAAAGCTTACCGTACTGGCGCTGCAGAACTTCACGCCCGCGTTAAAGTTCGTTTGCAAGAAGTGCAAATCAGCGAAGAAGGTGAGCGCACCGACACCACTATCGTGTACGACACGACTGTTGGTCGGGCGATCCTGTCACTGATTCTGCCTGAAGGTATGCCGTTCGAGATGATCAACCAGTCGATGGGCAAAAAGCAAATCGGCCGCTTGTTGAACCGCTCGTACCGTGACCTTGGCTTGAAGCCAACCGTTATCTTTGCTGACCAAATCATGTATACCGGTTTCCACTACGCGATGATCGCGGGTGCATCGGTAGGTATTGACGACATGGTTATCCCTGATGCGAAGAAAGTGATCATCGAAGCAGCGGAAGAAGAAGTTGCCGAGATCCAAGAGCAGTTCGAGCAAGGCTTGGTCACCGCGGGTGAGAAGTACAACAAAGTTATCGATATTTGGTCGACCGCGAACGAGAAAGTTTCCAAAGCTATGATGGAAAACCTCTCGAAAGAAATCGTGATCAACCGTGAAGGTAAAGAAGAAGAGCAAGACTCGTTCAACTCGGTCTACATGATGGCGGACTCAGGCGCTCGTGGTAGTGCCGCGCAGATTCGTCAGTTGGCCGGTATGCGTGGTTTGATGGCGAAGCCAGATGGCTCCATCATCGAAACACCGATCACGGCGAACTTCCGTGAAGGTCTGAACGTATTGCAGTACTTCATCTCAACTCACGGTGCGCGTAAAGGTTTGGCCGATACCGCATTGAAGACCGCAAACTCGGGTTACTTGACCCGTCGTTTGGTCGACGTTGCACAAGACGTTGTTATTGTCGAAGAAGACTGTGGTACTGAAGAAGGTCTCTTCATCAAACCATTGATCGAAGGTGGTGATGTTGTAGAACCATTGCGTGAGCGCGTCTTGGGCCGTGTGGTCTGTGATGACGTTCTGGTGCCAGGCTCGAACGACGTATTGATCGCACGTAACACCTTACTCGATGAGAAGATGTGTGATGTGTTGGAACAAAACTCAATCGACGAAGTAAAAGTACGCTCAGTTATTACCTGTGATACTGACTTCGGTGTTTGTTCGAACTGTTACGGTCGTGACTTGGCTCGTGGCCACTTGGTTAACCAAGGTGAAGCAGTGGGTGTTATCGCTGCCCAGTCTATCGGTGAGCCGGGTACCCAGTTGACCATGCGTACCTTCCACATCGGTGGTGCGGCATCGCGTGACTCAGCAGCCAACAGCGTACAAGTTAAGAACAATGGTACTCTGAAACTGCACAATGCGAAGTTCGTTGAGAACACCGACGGACACATCGTCATCACTTCACGTTCAACTGAACTGACGTTGATTGATGAGTTTGGCCGCGAGCGTGAGCGCTATAAAGTGCCTTACGGTGCAGTATTGAAGAAAAACGAAGGCGATAGCGTTGATGCTGGCGAAATCGTAGCGAACTGGGATCCGCACACGCACCCAATCGTTACCGAGGTAGCTGGTCGTCTGAAGTTTGTTGACTTAATTGATGGCGTCACCATGACCCGTCAAACCGACGAACTGACCGGTCTATCGAGCATCGTTGTGCTGGAAACCGGTCAACGTACCAGTGCCGGTAAAGACATGCGTCCGATGGTTAAATTGGTCGACGAGAAAGGTAACGATGTCAACATCGTCGGTACCGATATGCCTGCGCAATACTTCTTGCCAGGTAACGCGATCGTTAACCTTGAAGATAACGCTGAAGTAAAAGTTGGTGATACGGTTGCACGTATTCCACAAGAAGGTTCAAAAACGCGCGATATTACCGGTGGTCTACCACGCGTTGCCGACTTGTTCGAAGCACGTCGCCCGAAAGAGCCAGCTATCTTGGCGGAAATCACAGGTACTGTGAGCTTCGGTAAAGAAACCAAAGGTAAGCGTCGTCTATTGATCACCCCAACTGATGGCGGTGACCAGTACGAAGAGATGATTCCTAAGTATCGTCAGTTGAATATCTTTGAAGGTGAGCAAGTGACCAAAGGTGAAGTTATCGCCGACGGTCCTGAAGCACCACACGATATTCTGCGTTTGCGTGGCGTAAGCGCATTGGCGAACTACATCGTCAACGAAGTGCAAGAAGTTTACCGTTTGCAGGGTGTTAAGATTAACGATAAGCACATCGAGACCATCGTGCGTCAGATGTTGCGTAAGGCGATCATCCTGAATCCAGGTGAAACTGAATTGCTCGAAGGCGAAATGATGGAGCTTTCAGAAGTATTGGCGGCGAATGCGAAAGCCGAAGCCGATGGTAAAATCCCAGCGACCTATGAGCGTCAGCTGTTGGGTATTACCAAAGCTTCACTTTCAACGGAGTCGTTCATTTCAGCGGCCTCGTTCCAAGAAACGACCCGCGTACTTACTGAAGCAGCGGTACAAGGTAAGCAAGACCCACTACGTGGTCTGAAAGAAAACGTTATCGTGGGTCGCTTGATCCCAGCCGGTACCGGTTTCGCTTATCACCGCGACCGTGCGCGCAAGCGTATGGAAGCTCTTGCCCAAGGCGAAGCGCCGAAGCTTACTGCTGAACAAGCGGAACAGCAATTGGCCGACGCTTTGAACTTCGGTAATGACGAAGGTGAAAGTAGCGATAACGCTGAATAAGTTATCAGCGCTATACATCTGCTAACAATTAAAAGGCCAGTCGAATTCGACTGGCCTTTTTTGTTGGGCTAAATTCAGGTTTTATTTTCACCACTTCTATTGGGAGCAACCTCATGCGTTTTGCTTTGATGTTTTGCGCGGTTCTATTAACGGCGAGCGGAGTATTGTACAGCCCGCATCTGCAAGCGGAGGAAGTCGACTTAAAGGGCGTTTGGCGTGCCGAGTTGGAGTATCAACCTAACTTTAAGTTGGCATTGGGGCTGAACATTAGTGACCAAGGTGTAGCGTTTGTCAGCCCGAATCAAGGTGCGCAAGAATATGAAGTGGCTGATTTTAGTGTGAGTGAAGCCCAGGTCAGTTTCACTATACCTGCGCTATCGGCGCGCTTTCAAGGGCAGCACGAAAACGGGACCATCCGCGGTACCTTCACCCAGGGCCAAGATTTTCCGGTTGCGTTTCAACAACTCGACGCGACTGACCTCACGCGCCAACAACGCGAAGGGCAGTATGCAGGTGTGCTGCAAGCCGGCGCTAATGCACTGCCGTTGCAAGTCAATATTGCGGTGCTTGCGGACGGCTGGTTGGGAACTTTAGATAGTCCAGCACAGCAGTCCTTTGGCATACCGCTGAGTGAAGTACATATTGATGCTGAGCAACTGCGTTTCAACTCGCCGTTATTGCGCGCGAGCTATAAGGGCGAAACTGAAGCGCTCGGTAGTTATGCTGGGGTATGGGTGCAAGGTGTGCCTTTGCCATTAACCTTAACTAAGGTCACAGAAAATAATCCAGCTCCACAAGTTAAACAAGCGGAGTTCGGTGACCTAGGAGGAGCGGTCGCTGTGCTTAGCGGTGACGATGTCACCTTCGATTACTTTGCCGAACATGATGCGACGACCCAATACGAAATTGGCTCTGTGACGAAGACATTTATCGCGTATTTACTCGCAGATGCCGTGCTAAGAGAACAAGTAACATTGGCAACCGAGGTCAACAGCATTATTCCAGAGGCACCTGCTGGCGTGACCCTTGAACAACTGGCAGCCCATACCAGTGGTTTGGCCCGCTTACCGCCGGATTTGCTCAGCACAGCGAATCAGCAAGATCCGTACGCACATTACAATCGCGCCATGTTAGAGGCTAGTTTAGCTAGTGCCGATGTGGGGGCAAAGAGTCACAGCTATTCGAACTACGGCTTTGGCTTATTAGCCGAGGCCTTGGCGACGGTGGAAGAAACGACTTTGCCAGACTTGCTGCAAGATCGCATATTTGAGCCGTTCGGCATGACTGCCAGCTACGTGGCGCTGGCAGATAGTGATAATGACAACAACTTAGCGACGCCGCACGATAGCCTTGGTAATCCAGTGAGCCCTTGGCGGTTTCGAGCCCTTGCCGGAGCCGGCGCTATTGTTTCCACCTTGCCGGACATGGTTGCCTATGTACGCGGCATGCAAAAGCGCCTTGCCTCACAGCCCGAATTGCGTGAGCTGATGCTTACACCGCGCACTGAGTTTGCCTCGTGTTGCCAACAAGCGCTCGGCTGGATGTTGGAAGAGGATGCTGCAGCAAATACCTATGTGTGGCATAATGGGCAGACTGCTGGCTTTTCCAGTTATGTAGGTTTTTATCCAGATGGCTCACGAGCGGTCGTCTTACTGAATAATCAAGCAGCGTCGATCAATTCCGAGGCGAAACGGTTACTTACTGCGAAAGATAGTCCGCAAAACTAAGCCGATCAGGCCTGAAGCGACGACTTCAATCGTCGCTTTTCCTTGACAGTCCAATTATTGACCATTAAAATTCGGCCTCCCCGTAATTGGCGGGCGTTTAGCTCGTGGTCGCGGGGATTGGATTTTTTCACTCTGTTGAGCGACATCAACAAAATCAGGAGTTATGAATGGCAACAGTTAATCAGCTGGTGCGCAAAGGTCGTCAAAAGCCGGTTGTTAAAAGCAACGTTCCGGCACTTGAGGCTTGCCCACAAAAACGCGGTGTATGTACCCGTGTTTATACTACCACCCCGAAAAAGCCGAACTCAGCGCTACGTAAAGTATGCCGTGTGCGTTTGACGAACGGTTACGAAGTTTCTTCGTACATCGGTGGTGAAGGTCACAACCTGCAAGAACACTCAGTCGTATTGATTCGCGGCGGTCGTGTAAAAGACTTGCCAGGTGTTCGTTATCACACAGTGCGCGGTGCGCTTGACTGTGCCGGCGTAAACGATCGGAAACAAGGCCGTTCGAAGTACGGCGCGAAGCGGCCGAAGTCTTAACGGTTCTCCGTTAGTAAGGCCAAACACTGTAATTTAAAGTTTTGGGGAATACCCTGAATTAATCGGAGAATATTAAGATGCCTAGAAGACGCGTCATTGGTCAACGTAAAATCCTACCGGATCCTAAGTTCGGATCAGAGTTGTTGGCTAAATTTATCAATGTCGTCATGGTTGACGGCAAAAAATCTGTCGCAGAGAAAATTATCTACGGTGCTTTAGACATCATGGCTGAAAAGACCAAGAAAGAGCACTTAGAAGTATTTGAAGAAGCATTGGACAACGTACGTCCTACAGTAGAGGTTAAGTCGCGCCGCGTTGGTGGTTCTACTTACCAGGTACCTGTAGAAGTTCGTCCAGTGCGTCGTAATGCACTGGCTATGCGTTGGTTAGTTGATGCCGCGCGTACTCGGGGTGAAAAATCCATGGCTCAGCGCCTAGCAGGTGAAATGCTAGACGCATCTGAAAACAAAGGCTCTGCTGTGAAGAAGCGTGAAGACGTCCACCGTATGGCCGAAGCGAACAAAGCGTTCGCTCACTATCGCTGGTAAATTCACAGTTAACCTAAAGAGGAATTTATGGCCCGTAAAACTTCGATTGAGCGCTATCGTAATATCGGTATTTGTGCTCACGTAGACGCAGGTAAAACAACCACCACAGAACGTGTGTTGTTCTACACCGGTCTATCTCACAAAATTGGTGAGGTACATGACGGTGCAGCAACTACTGACTGGATGGCACAGGAACAAGAGCGTGGTATCACCATTACCTCAGCTGCCGTAACCTGTTTCTGGCGTGGTATGGACGCACAGTTCCCAGAACACCGCGTCAACATCATCGACACCCCTGGACACGTTGACTTCACCATTGAAGTAGAACGTTCTTTGCGTGTACTCGATGGTGCCGTAGTCGTTCTGTGTGCATCTTCAGGTGTACAACCGCAAACTGAAACTGTTTGGCGTCAAGCTAACAAGTATGAAGTTCCACGCATGGTATTCGTCAACAAGATGGACCGTGCCGGTGCAGACTTCTTGCGTGTTGTGAACCAGATTAAATCTCGTTTGAACGCAACGCCAGTGCCAATTCACTTGGCAATCGGTGCTGAAGATAACTTCAAAGGCGTCGTGGACTTGATCAAAATGAAGGCAATTAACTGGAATGAAGAAGATTCTGGTATGACCTTTACTTATGATCCGATCCCTGAAGACTTGGTTGATGAAGCTGAGCAGTATCACAACGAGTTGGTTGAAGCTGCCGCTGAAGCTAACGAAGAGTTGATGAACAAATACCTTGAAGAAGGTGAGCTGACTGAAGCAGAGATCAAACAAGGCTTGCGTGAGCGTACGTTGAACAACGAAATCGTACTTTGCTTATGTGGTTCTGCATTTAAGAACAAAGGTGTTCAGGCTGTACTTGATGCTGTTATCGAGTACCTTCCGTCACCGACAGAAGTTAAAGCGATTCGTGGTATTCTTGACGACGAGTCTGAAGGTGTTCGTAAATCAGATGATGCCGAACCTTTCGCAGCGTTGGCATTTAAAATCGCAACTGACCCGTTCGTTGGTACTTTGACGTTCTTGCGCGTTTACTCGGGCGTATTGTCACAAGGTGACACCGTATTTAACCCAGTGAAGAGCAAGCGCGAGCGTATCGGCCGTATGGTTCAGATGCATGCAAACGACCGTCAAGAAATCAAAGAAATCTTGGCAGGCGATATTGCTGCTGCGATCGGCTTGAAAGATGTTACGACCGGTGACACTTTGTGTGATCCGAACAACATCATCACGCTTGAGCGTATGGAATTCCCAGAGCCAGTAATCTCTGTTGCGGTTGAACCAAAAACTAAAGCTGACCAAGAAAAAATGGGTATTGCTTTAGGTAAGTTGGCTGCAGAAGATCCGTCGTTCCGCGTGAAGACTGACGAAGAGTCTGGTCAAACGATCATCTCTGGTATGGGTGAGCTTCACCTTGATATCATCGTTGACCGTATGAAGCGTGAATTCAACGTTGAGTGTAACGTAGGTAAACCTCAGGTTGCTTACCGTGAAACGATCCGTAAGGGCGTTGAAGTTGAAGGTAAGTTCGTACGTCAATCAGGTGGTCGTGGTCAATTCGGTCACGTTTGGCTGAAACTTGAACCTATGGAATTTGATGCTTCTGACGACGAAACGCCTAACTACGAATTCGTGAACGAAATCGTAGGTGGTGTAGTACCGAAGGAATATATTCCTGCGGTAGACAAAGGTATCCAAGAGCAAATGCAAAATGGTGTACTTGCTGGCTACCCACTACTTGGCGTAAAAGCAACGTTGTATGATGGTTCATACCACGATGTTGACTCATCAGAAATGGCGTTTAAAATCGCCGGTAGCATGGCCTTCAAAAAAGGTGCATTGCAAGCTAACCCAGCGATTTTAGAACCAATGATGAAAGTTGAAGTTGTTACTCCTGAAGAATTCATGGGTGACGTAGTTGGTGACTTGAACCGTCGTCGCGGTATCATCGAAGGCATGGAAGATGCTGCAGGTGATTTGAAAGAAGTTCGCGCGCAAGTTCCATTATCAGAAATGTTCGGTTACGCTACTGACCTGCGTTCGCAGACTCAGGGCCGCGCATCTTATGCAATGGAATTCTTGAAGTACGCTGAAGCACCAAACAACATTGCTGAGCAGGTTATTGCCGCTCGTCAAACTAAAGATTAAGTAGAGTCTGGTCCGGTTCTCTACGGGACCGGACTTTTAACTTAAGTTAAGGAAAAGTCATGTCAAAAGAAAAATTTGAACGTTCGAAACCGCATGTGAACGTAGGTACTATCGGCCACGTTGACCATGGTAAAACTACTCTGACTGCTGCGATCACTACCGTTTTGGCAAAAACCTACGGTGGCGCTGCGAAAGACTTCGCAATGATCGATAACGCACCAGAAGAAAAAGCGCGTGGTATCACCATCTCAACTTCACACGTTGAGTACGATACTCCGACGCGTCACTACGCACACGTAGACTGCCCAGGACACGCTGACTATGTGAAAAACATGATCACCGGTGCTGCGCAGATGGACGGTGCGATCTTGGTAGTAGCTGCCACTGACGGTCCTATGCCACAAACTCGTGAGCACATCTTGTTGTCACGTCAGGTAGGCGTACCGTTCATCGTTGTTTTCATGAACAAATGTGACATGGTAGACGACGAAGAGTTGTTGGAATTGGTAGAGATGGAAGTACGTGAACTTCTTTCTGAATACGACTTCCCAGGTGACGACTTGCCAGTGATTCAAGGTTCAGCGTTGAAAGCGTTGGAAGGCGAAGAGCAGTGGGAAGCGAAAATCATCGAATTGGCGGAAGCTTTGGATAACTACATCCCAGAGCCAGAGCGTGATATCGATAAGCCGTTCATCATGCCAATCGAAGACGTATTCTCGATCTCAGGTCGTGGTACTGTAGTAACTGGTCGTGTAGAGCGTGGTATCGTGCGCACTGGTGACGAAGTTGAAATCGTAGGTATCAAAGACACGACGAAGACGATCGTAACGGGCGTAGAGATGTTCCGTAAGTTGCTTGACGAAGGTCGTGCAGGTGAGAACATCGGTGCCTTGTTGCGTGGTACGAAGCGTGACGAGATCCAACGTGGCCAAGTATTGGCGAAGCCAGGTTCAATCACTCCGCACACCAAGTTCGAAGCGGAAGTTTACGTATTGAACAAAGAAGAAGGCGGTCGTCATACTCCGTTCTTCAAAGGCTATCGTCCACAGTTCTACTTCCGTACAACTGACGTAACTGGTGCAGTGCAATTGCCAGACGGCGTAGAAATGGTAATGCCAGGCGACAACTTGAAGTTTGTTGTTGACTTGATTCACCCAATCGCGATGGACGAAGGCTTGCGCTTCGCAATCCGTGAAGGTGGCCGTACCGTAGGCGCCGGCGTAGTATCTAAGATCTTAGACTAATACTACGACGTAGCCCGTAGTTCTACTACGGGTCTAGCTATAAAAGGGGAGCTTCGGCTCCCTTTTTTAATGCGCGAAAGGCGATATTCGCTACTCGCTGTTTGATGTTCGTTTAAACCCAAAACATGAAACACCAAACACTTTTAACAAAAAGTGAGCGCAGCGAACGTGCGAACAGCAAACAGCACTCTTTTTTTGCTCTTGACTTTTGCCCTTGCGCTGACGAAGATAGCTGCAATCCACGCAAAGGTGAGGATGCCGTGCGTTATTTTGTTTCTATACTGCTTACCCTTTTTATAGCTGTGCTTTCGGTACTACCAAGCAACAGCCGTGCGGCCGAAACTATTCGTATCGCAGCATACGACTTTCCTCCCTATTTCTCTGCATATGATACCGAGCACTTAGTAGGTGACCTCATAGAGGCTCTCAATGGCGCGCAGAGCGATTATCAATTTGAATTGCATGACGTGCCTTCCAAAGCTCGCTTTAAAGCGCTCAGTGACGCTGGATGCTGCCATTTAATGTTATTCGAGTCGCCAACGTGGGGGTGGGCTGAGCAAATGCCCCATTTAGAAGTCGGCGACCCCATGGTACTTGGTGCTGA
Source organism: Pseudidiomarina homiensis (assembly GCF_003987225.1). Classification (GTDB taxonomy): domain Bacteria; phylum Pseudomonadota; class Gammaproteobacteria; order Enterobacterales; family Alteromonadaceae; genus Pseudidiomarina; species Pseudidiomarina homiensis. The sequence continues at coordinate 1,448,092 of NZ_PIPX01000001.1, read as the reverse complement.
GCGTTTGGTGGCAGTCAAGAAGCGTGATCAGCGTGGTGCTGAGTTCTTTCAACGTGAGGGACTACGATTTGGCGGGCTCATTGGCTACCACTATCCATTCTTAGGCAATCGGACTGATGCGGGAATACTCGAAGAACGTTTTAACGTGTACCTATCGTTAAGTCATGAAGTGAACATGAAGATGTTACTCAATGGCCGGTTCGACGTCGTGATGATCCATGATGAATATCTTTTGCAGCATCGTCAGCAACCCTGGTTTGACCGGTTATTACTCAATCCACAAGCCTATGGCGAGTACGAGCTACGCACCCTGATAAATCCCGAAAAAGGTTTTGCGCTGGCGGATTGGCGGCGTATCGTTGTGCCGCTCATTGAAAATGGCACCTTAGCCAGACTGCTGAGTAAGTATAAACTTCCGTGGCCGCCCAAGCGCACGCAGCTCGTCACGAACTAACGCTTAGTAAACGCTCAAGCCTAATTGATTGGCGAGATTGCGAATCATGGCCATACCACGGGCTGAGTTGCCAAAGCTATTAAGCGGTGGTGACCACGCTGCGATCACGCCATAATCCGGAACAATTGCTACAATCCCACCACCAACGCCACTCTTCGCCGGCAAGCCGACAGTAAAGGCAAACTGCCCAGATTGATCGTACATACCGCTGGTGCTAAGCAACGCGTTGATACGTTGTGCATCGCGATGTGAAGTGATTTGATTGCCGCTGCGCGGACACTTCCCGCGGTTAGCGAGAAAAGCAAAACTACGGGCGAGGTCTTCGGTCGACATGGTCAATGCGCATTGCCAGAAATAGTGATCTAGCACTTCTTCAACGTCCGACTCGATGTTACCAAAGCTTTTCATCAAGTACGCTAATGCGGCGTTGCGCGCACCGTGGTCTTTTTCAGATTCATGTACGCGACTATCGACACAGACGGTGTCGCGATTACACAGACCGCGGACCATACTTAACACTGCTGATTTACTGGCGGAGTAATGGCTTACCAAGACATCGCTCACCAGAATCGCACCAGCGTTAATCATCGGATTACGAGGAATGCCACGCTCCCACTCGAGCTGTACAATCGAGTTGAAAGGTTGGCCCGAAGGTTCCATTTGCACGCGTTCCCACAGGCTATCGCTCATGCGTTCCATGGCTAACATCAAACCAAAAATTTTAGAGATAGATTGGATTGAAAAGGTTGCCGTAGCATCGCCAACCGAGGTGACTTGACCGTCTAACGTCGCGACCGTGAGGGCACAATAATCAGACTTTACTTCAGCTAAAGCAGGGATGTAATCAGCGACCTTGCCGTCGTTCACGGTAAGCGCCTGCTGCAAAATCGTTTGCAGCAGGGTCTTCAGGTTGTCTGGGGCATGAATCGACTGCCCGCCGCTAATTACATCCTGTGTCATAGCCCTAGCTTAGCCTTGTTTCAATAACGGCGCCAGAAAGCGCGCGGTATGTGAACGTTCACACTCAACAATCTCTTCTGGAGCGCCTTCAGTGAGAATTTCACCACCGCCGGAACCACCTTCAGGCCCTAGATCGACAATCCAGTCAGCCGTCTTGATGACATCAAGATTGTGTTCGATGATCACAATAGTATTGCCGTGGTCACGTAACCGATGTAACACGGTTAATAGTTGTTGTATATCGTGGAAATGCAAGCCAGTAGTAGGCTCATCGAGAATATAGAGCGTCTTACCTGTGTCTCGCTTCGAGAGTTCGCGAGATAGCTTCACGCGTTGTGCTTCACCACCTGACAAGGTGGTCGCTGACTGTCCTAAGCGAATGTAACTTAGGCCAACATCCATAAGCGTTTGCAATTTGCGCGCGATCGCAGGCACTGGCGCAAAAAACTCGCGGGCGTCTTCAACGGTCATGTCTAACACTTCGTGAATACTGCAACCTTTGTACTTGATCTCGAGCGTCTCACGATTGTAGCGCTTACCCTTACAAATATCGCAAGGCACGTAGACGTCTGGTAAGAAGTGCATTTCAACTTTGATCACCCCGTCGCCTTGGCAAGCTTCACAGCGACCACCGCGGACGTTGAAACTGAAGCGGCCGGGTTTATAGCCCCGCGAGCGCGCCTCTTCTGTGCCAGCAAAAAGCTCACGAATCGGCGTAAAAATGCCAGTGTAGGTTGCTGGATTCGAGCGCGGCGTACGACCAATAGGGCTTTGATCAATATCTACCACTTTGTCGAGGTATTGCATACCGTCGATCGCATGATACGGGGCTGGCTCGTTGGCGGTCGCCTTATTGAGGTCGCGATGGGCAATGCGAAACAGCGTGTCGTTAATGAGGGTCGATTTGCCTGAGCCGGACACACCGGTGACGCATGACATCAAGCCAATCGGCAGCTTGAGTGTCACGTTCTTAAGATTGTTACCAGTAGCGCCTTCGAGGGTTAACCATTTATCAGTCGGTTGATTCCGCTGTTGCGGTATCTCGATCATTTTACGCCCAGAAAGGTAGTCGGCGGTGAGCGAACGCTCACTTCTTAAAATGTCATCGATGCTACCTTGGGCGACGATTTCACCGCCGTGGACACCCGCGCCGGGGCCAATATCGATCACATAATCTGCTGCACGAATAGCGTCTTCATCGTGTTCGACCACAATGACGGTATTCCCAAGATCACGTAAGCGCGTCAGCGTGCTCAGCAGGCGTTCGTTGTCACGCTGATGCAAACCAATCGAGGGTTCATCCAGTACGTACATGACCCCAACTAAACCGGCGCCAATTTGGCTCGCCAAGCGAATACGCTGAGCTTCGCCACCAGAGAGGGTCTCGGCACTGCGCGACAGACTAAGATAGTTCAAGCCGACATTGACCAAGAAGCCCAAACGGTCGTTGATTTCTTTTAAGATTTTTTCAGCAATCTGTGCTTTTTGGCCGTCGAGTTCAAGCTTGGTGAAAAACTCGAGGGCATCGCCAATCGAGCGTGCGACGACTTCCGGTAACGTAGTGTCGTTAACGTACACATGGCGAGCTTCTTCACGCAAGCGTGCACCGCCGCAACTTTTGCAAGGCTGAGCCGCAAGGTACTTCGCCAGCTCTTCGCGCACTGCGGTTGAGTCGGTTTCGCGATAGCGCCGTTGCATGTTGGGAATAATGCCTTCAAACGGGTGGCGGCGAACGACGCGGTCACCACGGTCATTCATGTAAGTGAATTCGATTTCGTCACGACCACTACCATACAGAATAACGCTGCGGTGCTTTTCACTTAACGAGTTAAAGGGCTGGTTCAGGTCAAAACCATAGTGTTTCGCCAGCGACTGCAACATTTGATAGTAATAGAAATTACGCTTATCCCAGCCACGAATCGCACCACCAGTTAAACTGAGCTCATCATTGTTGATGACTTTTTGTGGGTCAAAAAATTGCTCGATACCAAGCCCGTCACATGAGCTGCACGCACCAGCTGGATTATTGAATGAGAATAACCGCGGCTCGAGCTCCTGCATGCTGTAGCCACACTGGGGACAAGCAAAGTTGGCCGAGAAGATCATAGCGTTCAACTTCGAATCACTGTCTAGTGGTGCGACAATCGCTGTACCACCGCTGAGTTCTAAGGCGGTTTCAAAAGATTCAGCAAGCCGCAACTCCAAGCCTTCACGGACTTTGATGCGGTCGACGACGACTTCAATCGTGTGCTTTTTCTGTAGTTCGAGTTGCGGTGGATCGCTAAGGTCGCAGAGTTCGCCGTCAATCCGCGCACGGATAAAGCCTTGAGCCGCTAGGTTATCAAGTACTTTGGTGTGTTCACCCTTACGATCTTGGATGATCGGGGCCAAAATCATGAGCTTCTCGCCTTCCGGCAACTCCAGTACTTGGTCGACCATTTGTGAAACAGTTTGCGCGGCCAACGGTTCTTGGTGAGTCGGGCAACGTGGTTCACCCACGCGTGCAAACATCAAGCGCAGATAATCATAAATTTCAGTAATAGTCCCCACGGTAGAGCGTGGGTTATGTGATGTTGATTTCTGTTCAATGGAAATCGCTGGCGATAAACCTTCGATGCTATCGACATCAGGCTTTTCCATGAGTGACAAAAATTGTCTCGCGTAGGCCGATAATGACTCGACATAACGACGCTGACCTTCGGCGTATAGCGTATCAAACGCCAACGACGATTTGCCTGAACCGGAAAGCCCGGTGATCACGATAAGCTTATCGCGTGGCATAGTAAGCTGCAGATTTTTAAGGTTATGGGTGCGGGCGCCGCGTACTTCAATAAAGTCCATAGGGGTAACCTGTAACTCCGTTGGCGAATGTGAAACGAGCATTATCGCACAGTGACCACCTTCTGGTACAATCACCAGCAAAATTTTGTCGCTAGCTCGAACACATTGAATTCATAAGAATGAGAGATTGATGCCAAAGTCTGCGAATGAACAACGTCTGAGCCCTCTCGAACGCCGCTCATCTAGTGCCTTAGCTGCTGTCTTTGGACTACGGATGTTAGGCCTGTTTTTGATCATGCCAGTGATGGCGATTTATGGTCAGGCGTACCCGGATTACACACCATTGCTCGTCGGCCTGGCGATTGGTGCTTACGGTTTAACGCAAGCGCTGCTGCAAATACCTATGGGCATGTTATCGGATAAAGTGGGGCGCCGTCCGGTAATTATTGGCGGCTTACTTGTTTTCGTGGTGGGGAGTTTAGTTGCAGCCTACGCTGACACCTTAGTTGGTGTAGTTATCGGGCGGGCACTACAAGGCATGGGAGCGATTGCAGCCGCAATCTTAGCGCTCGCCGCAGATATTACCCGAGACTCACAACGGCCGAAAGTAATGGCCATGATCGGCATGTGCATCGGCTTGGCATTTGCCTTGGCGTTGATTTTAGGACCCTTACTTGGTCCTCATATTGGCTTGTCAGGGCTGTTCTTGTTTACTGCGGTCAGTGCCGTGTTTGGTTTGTTGGTTTTTGCCATTGCGGTACCCAAGGTTGAAGTGCGCGCCGCCCGGGGAGATCTGCTGCCGAGCAGCAAAGAGTTTGGCTTGATACTCAAGCATGGGCAACTAGCGCGGTTGAACATCGGTGTCTTTATTCTGCATTGTTTATTGACTGCTTTCTTTGTGGTCGTGCCAACGCAGCTGGTGGCCGGTGGCTTAGCAAGTGAACAACATGCGTGGCTCTACTTACCCACGTTGATGGGTTCGTTTGTGGTGATGGTACCGATGCTGATCGTGGCGGAAAAACGCCGTAAACAGCCTTTGTTCTTCCGCATTGCTATTGCATGTTTGGCATTGGCTGTCGGAATTATCGGATTTAGTGAAGGCTCATGGCTGATTTATGTGGCTGCAGTGTTGGTATTTTTCACCGGCTTTAACTTTTTAGAAGCGACTTTACCGTCGTTGCTGACACGCTTTGCTCCTGCGGGACGCAAGGGCAGTGCAAGTGGTATTTATGCAACCGCGCAATTTGCCGGAGCCTTTGTTGGTGGTGCTGCTGGTGGAGCGATTTTACAGTGGGGCGGGCTTATCGGCGTTGTCGCTTTCAGCTTAGTACTGTTACTATGTTGGCTGTTGGTGAGTGTTGGCATGGCACCGCCGCCACAATGGCAAAATGTGAGCTTTAGATTGCGCAAGTTGGCTGCAAACGAGGTCGATGAACTTGCGACCGAGCTAGCCGAGGTTACGGGCGTAGAAGAAGTTCGACTCGTCGCAAGCGAGCAAATCGCCTATTTAAAAGTACATAAAACTGATTACAATGAAGAACAAGTTACGGCGCTGGTGCAGCCGTATCAATCATGAGGAAAGGAGCAAGGCATGGCCAGTCGCGGCATTAATAAAGTCATTCTTATCGGTAACTTAGGCGCGAAGCCGGAGATCCGTTACACGCAAAACAACACAGCGATTGCCAACTTGTCGATTGCCACTAGCGAAACATGGAAAGATAAGCAAACCGGAGAGCCTCGGGAGCAAACCGAATGGCACCGTTGTGTGGCCTACCGCCGTCTTGCGGAGATTGCCGGCGAATACCTGGACAAAGGCTCAAAAGTTTACGTGGAAGGTCGCTTACAAACGCGCAAGTGGCAAGGTCAGGACGGCGTTGAGCGTTACACTACAGAAGTGGTGATTAACGATTTACAAATGCTTGATAGCCGTGGTGGTTCAGGTGGCGGTGGTTTCCAAAGCCAGTCGCAAGGCAGTGGTAGTTCGCACAACCAAGGTGGCCAACAAGCACAGGCCCAAGGCGGCAACTTTAACAATCAACAGCAACGCCCAGCGCAACAACCGCCGGCGCAACAGCAGCAGTCACAACAGCAGAATAACGACCCGTTTATTCCTGACAATGACTTTGATGACGATATTCCATTCTGATCTGATAACTATTTATTTGTAAGTTTATATTCATAGAAAGCCCTGTGTATGCAGGGCTTTTTTTTACCCTAACTTATTTCTCTTGCCCCTGATTCGCCATACAAAACTTAATACCGGAACAAATAATTCAGTGACGCAATTTCCTATAGGTTGCGAGGGTTAAGAGGGCTGAATCGACGTCGAAAGATAAAAAAACATTTAGTATTTGTAATTTAAAATTGACAAGGTAAGTTGTTAGTTGAAGACATAAGTAAATAAGGAGTATAGAAATGTCTAGTAGGTTATGTGGATGGACAATCGTAATTTTAATCGCGTTAACTTTATCAGGATGCTTCAGTGGAAGTAGTAACGAACCTTCTTCGGAAGATATTAAGAAAAGCTTGATGCTCAAGCTGCCTCCCATTGTGGTTGTCAATGAGCTGGATATCGATGTTTCTCAGAATACTGGAACTGAAGTTGAACCATTCGTTAGCTCGCGATTCAAGGGCGAGTTAGAGTTAACAGAGGCATTATACCAATCAGTAGATCATGTCATGGGAAAAGCGATCCTTGAAGAAACTGCCAGTGAAGGGACTAATTTTAAGGTATTTGGTATAAGTGAGGCTACGCTAAAGCTGGAAAGTTGGGATATAGAATTTGAAAAGCTCGACATATCTCCAAGAATAGCTGGCAAGCCTTTATCTGAATGGTCATCAGGCGGATACGTCTTTGCCGGTTCTGCAGCTGAAGAAGAACTTAGAAAAGCGTATGAAGAGAAGTTAGCGATCGAGAAGAAGGCCGAAGAAGAAAGAAGGCTTGAAGCTGAAAAGCTTGAAAAAGAAAGACTCGCGAAGCAAAGAATTGAAGAAGAAAGAAAGCGTGAATTGGCGGCTAAGAAAAAGGCGGCGGATATCAAAACATTGACCGCTATACTTACCTCGGGTAAGGCTCAAGTTGGTGAAGCCGGAGATAGAAGAAGCTCCTGGCCTTTCAGATTAACGTTTCAAGGTTTTGATGCATCTTCGAACAAGTTTACTGGGAAAATGGAGTGGCCCACACTTTCTGGTATTACGAAAATAGAAGGGACACTTATTGGTGATTCTCTCGTGTTCAAAGAAGTAGCCCATATAAAACGCGGAAGTGTCGACCTCAATACATTGTATGAATTACGTGTGACTGAAGGCGGCAAGGTAAAAGGGGTGTGGAATAGGCGCAGTCAAAATTACGTTTGGTTCGATATAAACACCTAAATTAATTTAATAGGCCTATGCAGTCGGCCCGCTCTCCTATTAAATGTGTTGTCATGCCCTGCCATTTAGCAGGGCTTTTTGTTTCGAAAAGTTTAGAAAAATCGAAAGTTCGATTCACACTTGCGGTGAAGCTGCTAAAATGTGTTGTATCAAGCACCTAACTAGATGAACACATTGTGATCATGCTGCGTTTTCTCTCGCTCGTTTGTTTATTTTTTCTCAGTGGCTGTGACCGACCCGCAGAGCGAGCGGTGATCGTGGGTAACTCTTGGCTTGGCGCTGCGCCCGTTTTTAGTGCTGCGGTTACGCACCCGCAACTCATACCTTCACAACTCAAGCCTGTCATGTTGGTTTCGGATGTAAGTGTGCTACGGATGTTGAGTAATGATGCCGCGGTTGGCGCATTTGTGTCGCTCGATAATGCCCTTGGCCTTAATACGATGACGCAAGGTGATTATTGCGTCGCAATGGTGCTCGACCATTCGAATGGTGCCGATGCGATTTTAGCCCGTGAAGGTTGGCAATCTGGTCAGCAGCAGTCGATTCATGTCGGACTCGAAGATAGCACCCTCGCTCGGTATGTACTCAGCCAATGGATGAAAGTCAACGGGATAGCCCCGGAGCGAGTTACCACACAGGCATTGCTACCCACCGAACATCTGCAGGCCTGGAGTAACGACAATGTCGATCTTATTGTCACCTATCAGCCTTTCGTGCAGCGCCTTCAGCAGCGAGGTGCCCAGGTGGTCTTTGATTCACAACATCAGGCACTGAAAATAACGGATGTGTTAATCATTAATAAGCGCCAGTGGCCGGAACTTGCACCAGCAATCATGCAGTTGCGTAATAAGGATTGGCAGCAAATCTTGACCTTGCTAAACGCAGAGCAAAACGAATTTTGGCAGGCTTTACAAGCGCTCACCGAGCTAGGAGATGAAGAATTACGAAGTGGTTTGCAGACGGTCGAGTTCATTTCTGCTGCTGCGCAAGGTCAAGCACTACAAGCGTTGCTGCAAGACCAGATACCACAAGTCAGCGAACACCTCAGGGAGTCCGGGGTTTACGATACGGTTGTTGGCCTCGAGCGCTGTGATCAGCTGAGCGAGGGGAGCTAGTGTATAGGTTACGTTGGTGGCAACGCCTGAGTTTACAAATTACCTTACCGATGTTGGCGGCAATGTTAGCCATTCTGGTAGGCCTTAGCTACTTTATGATTGCCGCCCAGCAACAGGCTGCGCTGCGCAGCGCGCAATTGGAGTTACGCAGTAGTCTTGCGGTGGCCCAAGGCTCGTTTAATCGTATGTATACCGCGGATCGCGCCATCGCAGTGCCAGAATTGTTAAGCGAGTTTCATGTGCATCCGCGGATTGTTAATGCCACTATTGTCAATGCCCGCAAAGACCTAGTCGCTGTGTATGAGCCTAATTTAATTCAGGGCGATGTGCAGCGCTTTGTGAATGAAGTTGACCCACAGCTTCTTAATTATGTTGCTACGACTGGCAAAACAGTCATTCACTTTCATCCCGAGCATAGTCACTTGGTTGCGGCGGCACCCATCATTGAAAGTCTCTCGGTAAGTCGGCAAACGCAACGCAATGTGCTGTTGGTCGAGTACCTGCATGCTCCTCATTGGTACCAGCTTGCAGGTATGCCTTGGTGGCCTTTGGGATTGCTATTGTTGTTATTTTTTGTGGTGGGTCTGGCGTTATGGTTGGCCTTGCAGCGGTTTATCGCGCGCCCGGCGAAAAGACTGGTTGATGCCGTTTTGCAATTTGGTCGTCACGGCTTCGTTAGTGACGAAAACTTGCCGCTTCGTTTACCGAATGAGTTTGGTATTTTAGCGCACAATATTCGCCTTGCGGCAAAAGAGCGTCGGCACCGTGAGGCGCAATTACGTAAATTGTCAGCAGCCGTAGAACAGGCGAACGAAAGCATCATGATCACCGATCTTGATGGCAATATTGAGTATGTTAATCCAGCGTTCTGTGAAACTACCGGCTATAGTGCCGATGAGGTGTTGGGCAAGAACCCTCGGCTTCTCTCATCAGGGCGCACTCCAGCGCACGATTATGAAGCACTTTGGCAGTCACTGAGTGACGGCAAAACTTGGCAAGGCGAGCTGTATAACCAAACCAAAGATGGCGTCGAGTTTCGTGAGTGGGCGACGATTTCACCGTTACGCGATGATCAGGGCAACACCACTCACTACTTAGCGAGCAAGCTGAATATCACGCAACGGGTTGAAGCCGAGGCAAAAATTGAATATTTAGCGTATTACGACTCGCTAACTGAGTTGCCGAACCGAACCAGTTGTATTCAACACCTAGCGCGGCTTTTGACGACGGGAAGTAGCGGTGAGTATGGTGCAGTGGTGCTGTTTGACTTAGATGGCTTGCAGCGCATCAATGATGTTCGTGGCTTCGAGTTCGGCGATGCGATTTTGCAGGCTACTGCGAGCCGGCTTCGGGCTAGTGTGGCAAATGAGCATGAGGCATTTGTGGCGAATCTGGGTGGTGATTTGTTTGCAGTTATACTTGCTCCTCGGTTGCTCGCGCATGACGAAGTTCTGGCCGACACTCAAGTGTTGGTAAAACTGATTCTGGGTGAACTTAGTCAGCCGTTGCGGGTACAAGATGAGCAACTGTCCGTCACCGCGAGTGCCGGTATCGTTATCTACCCAGAAGACGCTGAGTCCGCGGATGCCATTATCCGTCACGCAGAAACTGCGGTACACAACGCCAAAGATGCTGGGGGCAATCAGACCTCTGTGTATGACGTGTCCTATAGCACCGAGCTTGAGAAACGTTATGAAATCGAGCGTGAATTGCGCGAAGCCATCAACGGTGAAGGACTGGAACTTTATTTACAGCCCCAAATGTCAGCCACGGGAAGTCTTCTAGGAGTGGAAGTGCTGATACGATGGTTCCATCCCGAGAAAGGCATGATTTCACCCGGTGACTTCATTCCTGTGGCCGAACAAACAGACCTTATTGTCGATTTAGGTAAGTGGATCGTGCGGCATGCGTTACTCGAGATTAAACGTCTTCCTGCTCCTTTGACGTTGGCCATTAATATAAGCCCGCGACAGTTCCGCAAATACGACTTTGTGTACTGCATAGAGCGTGCTCTCGAGGATTCTGGAGCTGATGCGTCACGCCTCGTGCTTGAAGTTACTGAGAATTTATTCGTCGATGATACCAACGACATCGTCTTGAAGATGAAAGCGCTGCAACAAAGCGGCGTGCAGTTTTCGATTGACGATTTTGGTACGGGTTACTCATCACTGTCTTATTTGCGCAAGTTGCCGCTGCAAGAGCTCAAGATTGACCAGAGCTTTGTACAAGCGATAGACAATGCCGAGCAACGTACGATTGTTGACTCAGTGATGGCGATAGCGAAGAACCTTGGCTTGCGTATCGTCGCCGAAGGCGTGGAGACAGAGGCCCAAGCCCACTACTTGGCAGGGCGTGATCAAGATGTGGTTTTACAGGGTTATCTCTTTGATAAACCGCTTGCTATCGAAGCTTTTCATCAGCGCTACCTGAGTGACACTAAGCACTAGCAGCGCAAATTTACAAATTTGGACTAAACTTTGGCTCTAGAAAAAGGGAGAGGAGCCGACCCATGTTGATCCATAAACTGTCATTAACATTCTTTTTAAGCTTGGTGCTGTTAGCATGCAGTCCAGCTCAGGAGTCATCTTCTGGCGCTGCGCAACAAGCTGACAAAACAACGCAAACGCAGCCTGGCGTAGAGAATTATGCTGCAGAAACTTTTTTTGCCACCACCACATTGTTTGGTTCATCACTGAGCCATGACAACTCCGAGGTGCTGGTGACCAGCGATGCCGATGGCATCTTCAATGTCTATAGTTACCCAATCGATGGTGGACAACCTGCGCAACTTACCCGCTCAACCACCGACGCCTATGCGGGACTCAGCTGGTTCCCCAACGATAAACGCTTTCTGTATTCCGCTGACCAAGGCGGTAATGAGCTCAACCATATCTACGTTCGTGAACTAGATGGCAATGTGCAGGACTTAACGCCTGGAGAATCGCTCAAGGCGTCGTTTTTAGGCTGGCACGAAAACGAGCAGTCGTTTTATGTCATGACCAACGAGCGAGATCCTGCCAGCTTCGATATCTATCAGTATCAAGTTGACGATTACAGCCGCACGATGATCTTTCAAAACGACGCAGGTTGGGCCGATATGTTACTGGCGCCAAATGGTCAATGGCTGGCGCTGGCCAAAGTGAACAGCAATAAAGATACAGACCTGTATTTACGAGACTTGAGCGACGCGAATGCTGAGCCTTTGCTGGTCACTGATGATGCTGCCGCAGTCAATAACAGAATTTTTAGTTTTACGCCTGATAGTAAGCACTTGGTGTACGGTACTAATGCCCACGGTGAATTTGTCCAAGCGTGGCGCTATGACATTGCCGCCGCAACGCACCAAGAAGAATACGCAGCTGATTGGGACGTGATGTTTGTTTACTTTTCGGAACAGGGTAGCTACCAAGTGGTAGGCGTGAATGATGACGCCAGTACCGAGCTGACTATTCTCAATACTGAAACCGGTGAGCCGATCGCAATGCCCGACTATCCAGCAGGCGACTTACGGGGCGTTAATTTTTCTAACGATGAATCCGTCGTCGCGTTTTACGTGAACTCGGACACCTCACCGTCTAACTTATACACTTGGCGGATAGGCGAGGAAAAACTGGTTCAAGTAACGGATGCGCTAAGTCCTAAGATCGATAAAGCAGCTCTTGTTTCGAGCCAAGTGGTGCGTTTCGAGAGTTTTGACGGACTTGAGATCCCCAATATTTTGTACCGTCCGCATCAAGCGAGCACTGTGAATAAAGTACCTGCGGTGATTTTCATTCATGGTGGCCCAGGTGGACAAACGCGTAAAGGCTATAGTCCAACCATTCAACATTTGGTGAATCATGGCTACGCCATACTGGGCATCAATAACCGTGGCTCTTCCGGTTACGGCAAAACGTTTTATCACTTGGACGATCGTCGACATGGCGAAGATGATTTACAGGATGTGGTTTATGCGAAAAAATACCTGCAGAGTTTGCCATGGGTAGATGGCGAGAAGATTGCGGTGATGGGCGGCAGCTATGGTGGCTACTTGACCATGGCAGCCCTAGCCTTCACCGATGAATTCGATGCGGGGATCAACATTTTCGGGGTCACGAATTGGGTACGAACTCTGGAAAGTATCCCGCCATGGTGGGCAAGCTTTCGCCAGTCGTTATACGACGAGCTGGGAGATCCTGCCGAGCATGCGGAACGCCTGCGTCGTATTTCGCCGTTATTCCATGCTGACCAAGTGCAAGCGCCAGTACTGATCGTGCAAGGCGCGAACGACCCGCGGGTGTTGCAGGTCGAAAGTGATGAAATGGTCGCCGCCATTCGCGACAATGGCGTACCGGTTGAGTACGTGCTTTTTGATGATGAAGGCCACGGGTTCCGCGTCAAACAGAACCGCATCGAAGCGCAAGAGGCTTACCTTGCCTTTCTCAACCAGCACTTACAAGAGCAAAACAGCGGTACGGCGGGCGATTAACGCACGCCGTGTTCTGCTGCGACTTTATCAAAGTACTGCAGCACTTGTTTGGCATAGGCGCGCTTGGCTAAATAGTCCTGCGGGAAGAAGTTTTTCTTAAAACCGTAGGCGACCATATCTTTAAGGCGTTTGAGCGGAATGTCTGCGGCTTGATTGGCAAGCTCATATTCGCGCGTGACGGTGGTGCGCGAAACGAGACGGTTGTCGGTACAGATAACCGTCGCTAACCGGTGGTCAAACATGTGCTTAAAGTTGTGATTGCTAACAGCGCCGATGCTTGGATTGGTTTGTAGGTTACTGGTGATGCAGACTTCTATCGCAATGCGACGATCAGCAATAAAGGATGCTAACTGGCTGGCGTAGCCTTCTTTGTCGGTGATGTTGGGGTCTTGGATCATATCAGGCGAAAACAGCGAGTAGCCGTGGCCTAAACGATCGGCGTAGCATTGCGTGAGTGCTTCAAAAATACTTTCTGCACCATAAGCCTCGCCGGCATGTACGGTTTTCAGTAGAAAGTTTTGATGGGCGTATTCGTAGACTTCTTTGAAGTCGTGCGCAGGGTAGCCCATCTCTTGTCCGGCAATGTCCAAACCAACAATCGGTAAGCCTTCTTCATCACGTAGGCGAATACTGGCGCGAATCATTTCCATTGCCGCAATTTTAATCACCTGTTTGGGTTCGTGATCGCGTAGCGTCTGAAAGAGTTGTGTGTAATACGGTGAAAAGCCCTTTTTACCAAACATGCGCATGGCGCAATTGATAATGCCGTAGTCAAACGGTGGCTTTTCACCGTTCTTGACTGCGTCCTGACCGTTGTATTCATCTTTTGCACGCTTTAAACCAGCATTGGTCGTGTGCATCACGCGGTCAAAGTCGATGCCGCGGCTCGGATCCATCATGAGCTGTGGAGCGAAACGTACTTCAATGTAAATTACGCCTTCAGCAAGGTTATCCATTGCAAGTTCATATGCGGCTTGTTCGAGGTTCTCCATATCGCGCAACACAGCGCAGGTGTATTGAAAACCATTGAGGTATTCGCCGAGGTCGTTGTAGCTTTCTTTGAACACTTGGTCGTACAGGCCTTCGACCGTGTAGGAGGGGAGCTCAACACCACTTCGCTGCGCCATTTCGATAAGGCCAGCAGGGCGTAAACTGCCATCAAGGTGCAGGTGCAAATCAGCCTTTGGCATGGCGGTAAGAAATTCATGAGTGTAACGTTGCGACATTGAGGGTCCTCCAGTTGAATCGCACTATGGTAGCAAAATTTGCCTTTGCATTCAGCGTTCAAACTCAGTATAAATCTCAAGCAGATAGTTAACCCAAGCGAATAAAGATCTATGGCTTCCCTTTATTTTACGTATTCGGCAATGAATGCCGGCAAAAGTACTTCACTACTGCAAGTGGCGCATAATTACGAAGAGCGCGACCAACGGGTCTTGTTGTTGACGCCAGCGATTGATGACCGCGCCGGTAAAGGCATGATCGCCTCGCGTTTAGGTATTGACCGTTCCGCTTTGGCATTCACTAGTGGCACCGATCTTGCAGCGTTGATCGAAGCACGGCATGGACAGCAGCAAATCGACTGTGTTTTGCTCGACGAGGCGCAATTTTTGACCGAAACCCAAGTCTGGCAGCTTACGGACGTGGTCGATCGCATTGATATACCCGTTATGTGTTATGGCATTCGTACGGATGCCTTTGGCCAAGCCTTTCCTGGCAGCGCGGTACTACTTGCGGTGGCGGATAAAGTGAGCGAGATGAAAACCATCTGCTTCTGTGGCCGCAAAGCTACCATGAACCTGCGTATCGACGAAAATGGTGATGCCGTGAAAGTTGGCGAGCAAATTGCGATAGGTGGAAACGATCGTTATATCTCCTGTTGTCGTAAGCATTGGAAGGAAAAACTCGGTTTACGCTAAGCGAATTGTCATAGTTTTTACATAGGCTTTTTCGTGATGTCTGCTACGCTTATATTGAAGCCAAAAATCAGGGGGTTATATGCAACCGTTTCCAGTGCCAAAGAACGAAAAGGCACGCGTGCAGTTGTTGCACGAGTTGGAATTGCTTGATACCGACGCTGACCCGATTTTTGACCGCATCACCTTATTAGTCAAAGACTTACTCCGAGCCGACGCGGCGCTTATTACGTTGCTTGATGAAGAGCGCCAATGGTTTAAAGCAAAAGTCGGTTTTAACGAATCAGAAACTCCCCGCAAAGCCTCCTTTTGTACCCACGTCATTGCCGCAGGCGAGACGATGGTTATTGAAGACGCTACGCAAGACAAACGCTTCTGCGATAACCCTTATGTTTTGCAGAGAGAAGGCATTCGTGCTTATGCCGGCGCGCCGATTACACTTTACGATGAGTTCCACCTAGGTACTTTGTGTGTGATCTGCAATCAGCCGCGAAAGTTTTCAGCGGCCGAACTGCGCTATTTAGAAACCTTTGCTGATTGGATTGCAGCGACCATCGCTGATCGTTTTGAAATCGATAATTATCGCGCTGAACGTGATGTTTTAGCGCAAGGTCCGGTGTGTGCCGTGGTGTGGCGCATCGAGCCGGATGTGCATTTGAGCTACGTTGCCGAAAATGCTGAACGCGTCATCGGCTATGATCGTGATTTCTTACTTCGCGCCGATGTTAACTACGAAGCCATCGTGCATCCTGCGGAACGCGAGGAGCTATTGGCACGCATGCAACGTCTTATCGACGGTGAAGAAGATGCGCTCGAGATGGACTATCGCGTGGTCCGCGAATTAGAAGGGCGTAAGGTTATTCGGTGGGTTCATCATTTTGCGCGCGCCGATAAAGACAAAGACGGTAAAGTACTGCGTGTGCGTGGTTATTTACTTGACGACAGTAAAGGTAAGCAACTCGAGCTGGCACTCAAAGAGGCTAATCAAAATTTTGATATTGCGCTTAACGCTGGCGAGTACTTTACATGGTCTTGGATGTTACAGAGCGATGAGCTGGATATTAGCCATCGCTGGCAGGTTTATTTGGGTTACGTAAGCGCCGAGCAAGAGGCATTGGATTGGCGTGAGCTGGTTCATCCCGATGACCTTCAGCAACTGCAAGCTAGAGTTCAAGACCACATGCGTGGTAGCGCCGATCGTTTCGAAATGCGCTTTCGCATTCGTCACCATGACGGCCACTACGTTTGGGTCCATAGTATTGGCAAGATCGTGGAATTCGATGAACAGCAACGACCGCTGCGTATGACCGGAATCCACCATGATATTTCCGAGCAAGTTGCCAATGAAACTTTTTTACAGCAACAAGCAGAAATTCTTGAGTTGGTTTCTCACGTGCAGCATGAGTTTATGCTGGCGAAAGACTTTAGCGACGTGTGCGACTATGCATTACCGAAGCTGATGAACATGACGCACACGAGTGTCGGCTTTGTCGGCGAGTTGCAGCCTAGCTCACGACAGCGAAACTTGGTGTTAGCACATGGCCTGCGCATCGCTGCCGATGCGAAAGACACAGACGCATTTGGTAAGCTGATTCGGCAGGGACTTGAAGTCGAAGTGGGTGGCGATGTGGTCAAAAAAGTACTGCTTCGAGGTGAGCCTGAATTTTGTCATGAACCAATTTCGGAGTTGGAGCTACAGTTCAAGCCGGTAACGCTCCCCCCACTGAAAAATGGCTTGATACTACCGCTCTACTTTAAACGGGAAGTTGTCGGTTTAATGATTCTGGCCAATACAAATCAAGGCTTCGAGCGTCGATTATTAAATTTATTACGTCCCATGCTCGATACGTTAGGCACTTTAATGCATATGCGGCGTATGGACGAGGAACGTTTAGCTGCGATTACGGAACTACGTCGCTTAGCGACCACCGACGAACTCACTGGGGTCGCTAATCGTCGCGTGTTCTGGGAAGCAATGGAACAGCGCTTTGATGAGTTCAGGCGTTATAACGCGCCGATGACGGTTGCAATTATCGATCTTGATTACTTCAAAAAGGTTAATGATACCTATGGTCATGCCGCAGGCGACGAAGTTCTCCGCGAATTTTGTTGCCGTAGCAAAGAGCAATTACGCGACATCGACTTGCTTGGTCGACTTGGGGGCGAAGAGTTCGCTGTACTACTGCCCTATACCAACGAAGCCGATGCAATTTTAGCAGTCGAACGGATACGCGAGTCGATCGCAGCCACCGCATTCCAGTACGACGATAAGCAACTCAAAGTGACGATGAGCGCTGGCGTGACTGAGCTGCGGAGCTCGGATCACAAAATAGACGACTGGATGGCACGTGCTGATGAAGCGCTTTATCGCGCCAAAGAAAAAGGCCGCAATCAAACCGTTACTGGCTGATGTTGGTGCGTTATAATAGTGCAACTTTTGTCTAGTTGAGCACCACTAAAGAGGTTCCCATGCAGCAGATTACCCTTCCGCGCCCCGATGACTGGCATTTACATTTACGCGACGAAGAACTCCTCGCCACCACAGTGCCAGCAACGGCATCGGTGTTTGCGCGAGCGGTGATCATGCCTAACTTGGTACCACCGGTGACAACCGTTGAGCAAGCGATGGCTTACCGCGAACGAATTATTGCGCAGCGTCCAGAAACATCAGCGTTTCGTCCATTAATGGCGTTATACCTAACACAGCAGACGTCCGTTGCTACTGTGCGTGCGGCTGCAGAAAACTCAGAAGTGATAGGTTT
Organism: Pseudidiomarina homiensis; assembly: GCF_003987225.1. Taxonomy (GTDB): domain Bacteria; phylum Pseudomonadota; class Gammaproteobacteria; order Enterobacterales; family Alteromonadaceae; genus Pseudidiomarina; species Pseudidiomarina homiensis. The sequence goes on along the minus strand of NZ_PIPX01000001.1, from coordinate 1,430,261 downwards.
TAAGCTCTACCCGTCTGGGGCGACGACGAATTCAGCAGCAGGGGTGACGGATATCGAAGCGCTCGACGAGGTGTTCGCAGCGATGGCAGAGTTACAAGTTCCGTTGCTCGTGCACGGCGAGGTTACCGCTGCAGAAATCGATATTTTTGACCGCGAAAAAGTGTTCATTGATACTAAATTACGTCCGTTACTGGCGCGTCATCCACAGTTAAAATTGGTGCTTGAACATATTACGACCCGTGATGCAGTTGATTTTGTGCTGGAACAAGGCGAGAACGTGGCTGCCACCATTACCCCGCAGCACTTGTTGATGAACCGCAACGACTTGTTGGTTGGCGGTATTCGACCACATAATTATTGCCTACCGATTTTAAAACGCCGTGAGCACCAAGAAGCACTGCAGCAAGCAGCAGTGTCAGGCAGTCCTAAATTTTTCTTAGGTACCGATTCTGCGCCGCACGGTCAGTCGAAGAAGGAGGCCGCATGTGGTTGTGCGGGTTGTTACTCTGCCCCAGCGGCGTTGCCACTTTATGCTGAGTTTTTCGATCGTATGAATGCGCTCGACAAGCTGGCGGATTTTGCCAGCCATTTCGGTGCTGATTTTTATGGTTTTCCGCGCGCAACCGAGCAGGTCACCTTGATTCGCAGTGAGTGGCAAGTTCCAGCTACGGTCGCTACAGCGATTGGTCCAATGGTGCCGTATTGGGCAAATGAAAAACTACAATGGCAAATCGCTGAATAGAGAACAAAAAAACAACAAAGCACTGTGAGGTCTTGCAGTGCTTGTTTTTCACGCAAAAAGTGTCAAACTTGCGTTAAGAAGCCTCGTCCGGCCTCTAATAAAAATTATAAAGTAGCAGGGACAGAAATTTGCTGAATCTATTTCGTGCGCGGAACAACTCGAACTACTGTGTCACCTTCGCCTTGCGCAAGGCGTCGCTGCATATGGTGGTGCTTGAAGGGCGTGACAACGATAAGCCCAGCCTCGTGGTGTGTGATGACGTAACTATAACTGACGGTGATTACACGACGGCTATTCGTAAACTCGCCCACAGCTATGCCAAGTACTGCCGGCATAACCCTCCTATTGGCTTAGTCTTAGGCATTGGCTTTTATCAGAGTGTCTCATTAGACCGGCCCGACCTTGAACCGGCTGAGCTCGCTGCAAGTTTGCGTTACAGTCTGCGTGACTTGGTAAGTTATGAACCGGAAGACTGTATTGCCGATTATTATGAATTGCCAATTAAGAAAGCCGGGCAAAATAAGATCAATGCCATCGCCGCCAGCAAAACCGAGTTAGCTCCGTTAATCCAAGCCCTCCACGAAATTTCTGACAACGTTGTCGCGGTGCTCAGCGAAGAGCAAGCGATAGCGGAAATGTTTACTGCGAGTGAAGAGCCAACGGTGGTGGCTTATCAGCAGGCTGAACAAGCGGCGTTGCTGCAAGTTTATCGCAGCGGTGAGCTACAAGTTAACCGTGCGGTGCGTGCGCTCGAGCAATTGCATACCTTGACGTTGGACGAAGTACGGATGGGTGGATTGCAGCCGCTAAGCGTCGAAGTTCAGCGTTCCGGTGATTATTTTGAGCGGCAATTACGGCAAAGTCCGATTCGCCAAATCACTTTAGCGTTGACCTTACCCAAGCAAGATGAGGTATTAGCCAGCTTACATGAAGATCTCGGCTTACCAGTGGCCTGGGCCAGCTATCCGGCTTGGGCGCAAGAGTTAGCTGTTGGCGATTATAGCGACTTCGCAGCATTGGGTGGTGCGGTAGCAACTCTCAAGTTATGGGAGGGCAAACGATGAAGCACTACGCAAACCTCTATGTGGACGAGTTAAAGCCAAGCAGTGAATGGTTAACCTTAAATCGTTTTGCGGCCTATACCGGCGCGTTAGTGGTCGTCTTTATCGTCACCTTTATTGTTTTGTTTTTGCTGGCGCGGTACCAGCATGCCAATTATGTGGAAAGCTATGCCCGCGCAAGTGAGTTAAGTACTGAGTTACAAACGAAGCAGGCGCAACTCGAAGCCGCCATGAAAAACTCGACACTTAGCGCCGAAATTAATGACGTCCAGCAACAGCTAACACTTCGCCAGCGCTTACTGGCACAAATGCAAAACATAACCGGACGCAATCAAGTGAGCTTTTCACAACTGTTGCAAGATCTCGCCGCAGCAGACGACCAAGTGATTTGGTTACAGCGTATTATGCTGACGAATGATGCGTTGACGTTACAAGGGCGTACGTTACAACCGCAAACGTTACCGACATGGCTGGCCGAGTTTAGCTCCTACCCAGCGCTGAAAGAACGTCCTTTCGGGGTTTTTGAGATCCGTGACGAAGGTGAACTTGGGCTGCAGTTTACCGTTGGTCATCTTGACCATGCCCGAAACGTGAGCGCATCAGCTGGGAGGTCACAGCCATGAGTGCTTGGCAAGATTTGCAGATTAAGTTTAACAACCTGCCACAGCAACGCCGTAGATTTTGGTTTGGCCTTGCACTAGTGTTTGTTGCCTATCTTGGTCTTTATGTCGTCTTGTTGCCGCAGTGGCAAGCTTATAAAACAGAGCAAGCCAAACTGGAACAGCAACTTAACACCAATCGTTTGACTGCGACCCAGATTGAGGCCATTGACGTACGTTTGGCTGGCGACCCACAAGCACCGTTAAAGAATAAACTTGCTGAACTGCAAACCCAATTGAACGAAGTGAATACACGCCTGCAGTCCGAAACCAATTACGTTAGCGCTGCCGATAACCGCCAATTGCTTAAAGCATTGCTAAGTCATGCGAGTGGGCTTGAAGTACAAAGTGCGCAAGCGTTGCCAGCCGAACGTGTGTATGGCGACGGTGAAGCGACTGCGGGAGCCATTTACAAGCATCGCTTGCAGCTGGTATTGCGTGGCAGCTACCAACAAACCTTTGACTACTTTACGAAGCTTGAGCAGTTGCCTTGGTCGTTTTACTGGCAGCACCTCGATTATCGAGTGGATGAGCATCCGCAGGCAGTGATAACGCTGGAAATTTATACGTTGAGTCTGGAGCGTGACTATGTTGCGAGTTAGTTTGCTAGTAGCGCTGAGCTTTATCGCCGACACCGCGTTTGCACAACAGTTGAATGATCCGACTGCACCGCCGCAGCGTGTGCAGGCGACCACGACCACCGAACAGGTGACACAGATACGCTTACAAGCCGTTCAGCAACGTACCGATGGCGCAGTTGCCTTTATTAATGGACAACGCGTTCGTGAGGGCGATGTCTTAGCACCGTATATCATAACTAAAATTACAATGAACCACGTTGATGTACGCCATCAACAAACCGGCGCCGAAATTAGCCTTGCAATGTACAGTAAGGCGCTGGGTTCAGGGGGACAGGACTAATGCGGATAGCCATTCTTTTAGCCACCACCATGCTGGTTTCAGCATGTGCGCATCAACCGGAGCGCTCACCAGAAGAAGCGCAGCAAGCGCTGAACCAAGGTGAGCAAATCAAACCTAGTGAACGGCCGCCGTTGCCGGAGTCTGTGCGTGCCTCATTACGGCCAAGTGTTTTAGAAACGCAGCAAGCCAGTGAGCAACTACTTGCAGAGCCCAGGTTTTCAGTCAATGCGAATGCCATTCCAGCCCAGGAGTTTTTTGCCGGTTTGGCCGCTGATTCGCCTTATAACATCGCCGTACATCCCGGAGTTACTGGTGACATCACTGTGAGTTTAAAGGAAGTCACCCTTAGTGAAACCCTTGAAGTTGTAGGTGATATCTACGGTTATGACATTCGCAAAGAAAACCGCATGATTCGTATTTTTCCTGCTGGGCTTCGTACTGAAACCTTTGCTTTGGATTATTTAGCGTTACAGCGAATGGGATTGTCGCAGACAAGTGTAAGTTCTGGCGGAGTCAAAGAAAACGACCGTGAAAATAGCATGTACGGTGGCTCGAATAATTACAACAATGCGCTGTTAGGCAACCAAGGCGGTGTTCCGGGACAGAGTAACTTAGGCCAACAAAATGGCCTTAATGGTATGCAAACCAATGGCTCGTCGATCTCAACGCAGTCTGAAACCAACTTGTGGGGTGACTTAAAAGAGATCGTGCAAGGCATCGTTGGCGAAGGCGATGGCCGACGGGTTGTGGTGTCGCCACAAGCTGGCTTGATTACGATTACTGCTCTGCCAAGTGAACTTCGCGCTGCGCGTGACTTTTTACGCTCGGCGGAAGAGCGTTTGCAACGGCAGGTCATTCTTGAGGCTCGGATTGTCGAAGTCGCGCTGAATGATAACTATCAACAAGGTATCAATTGGAGTGACTTGTTTAGCTTAGGCAACGCAAGTGGCAGTATTGGTTTTGGTGGTGGTGCCGTTGAAAGTAGCAATGGCGTCTTTGGTATGTCACTAAATGTAGGTGACTTTAGTGGTGTGCTTAACCTGCTGCAAGACCAAGGTAATGTGCAAGTTCTGTCGAACCCGCGGGTGAGTGCGGCGAACAACCAAAAGGCCGTCATCAAGATTGGTGAAGATGAGTACTTTGTTACTGATGTATCGACGACTACAGTAACTGGTACCGCAACTACGTCGACGCCAAATATCGAGCTCACGCCTTTTTTCTCAGGTATTTCGTTAGATATTACGCCGCAAATTAGCGATAACGGCGAAGTGATTTTACATGTGCATCCGTCGGTAGTCGAAACGACCGAGCAGAATAAAACGGTGACGCTGAACGAGGAGTCGTTTGTCCTACCGCTAGCGCAGAGTAACATTCGCGAAAGCGATACCATCGTGCGTGCGCGCAACGGTGAGATTGTGGTTCTCGGCGGCTTAATGCAAACCAGCTACAGTGATAACGAGAGTAAAGCGCCGTTTTTGGGTGATATACCTGTTGTCGGAAACTTATTTAAGAACAAACGTCGCACAGAACAGAAAAAAGAGTTGGTTATCCTCATTCGACCTGTTGTTGTGGGTGTCGACACCTGGCAACAAGAACTTGAGCGCTCCAGTGAGCTGCTGAAGCAATGGTATAACGACTAAGGTCTACGGGACGGGCATGTATCAAGCGCACTTTGGTCTCATAGAGCTTCCTTTTACGCTGACTCCGAATACCAGTTTTTACTGTGATTTAGAGAGCCATAAGGCAGCTTTTGAGGTGCTGGTGACCGCACTAGAGGCCGGCGAAGGTTTTATCAAAGTCGTCGGCGAAGTCGGAACCGGCAAAACCTTGTTGTGTCGCAAGTTACTCAATGAATTGCCGGAAAAATACGTTACCGCTTATATTCCTAACCCCTATCTAACGCCGAGTGAAATGCGTGCACATGTGGCCCGTGAGTTGCAGGTCGATGCGCCAACTGAACAAAGTGAGCAGTTACTGACCCAAGCGATTCAAGAGCGTTTAGTCAACATCAGCCGTGATGGCAAAATGGCAGTGATCATTGTGGACGAGGCACAAGCACTACCGACCGAAACGTTGGAAGCTTTGCGGTTAATTTCGAATCTCGAAACTGAGTCACGCAAGCTCTTGCATATTGTGCTTTTTGGCCAGCCTGAACTTGATGAGCGCTTGGCCACCCGTGAACATCGTCAGTTGCGTCAGCGTATTACTTTTAGTTATCAGTTACAGGCAATGACGTTGCCTGAAGTCGCGCGTTATATTTCGCATCGATTACATGTGGCTGGCTACCAAGGTGCACGCTTGTTCCCCGCTCGCGTAGTGGGAATGTTGCACCGGGCGAGTCGCGGTATTCCGCGCTTGGTCAATATTCTGTGTCATAAAGTTCTTTTGTTGTGCTATGGCGAGGGTGTGTATCAAGTTCATCCGCGGCATGTGCGTTTTGCCGTAGCGGACACTGAAGATGTTAGCTTACCGACATTCCAGCGTTGGTGGTGGAGTCTCGCCGGTATCGCCGGTGTGGCAGTGTTGTTGTGGTTATCGTGGCAACAAGGTTGGTTCACGGAGTATTTGTCATGAGTGTCATTAACCGCATGTTACGTGACCTTGATAAACGTCAGCAGCAGGACCGCCAAACGGTTTCTACTCCTGCCGCGGCAGCGCCAAAGCCGTTTCCTTGGGGCTGGGTGCTGGGCGCCATCGTTATCATTGCCATTGCGGTCACCGCGGTAATGGTCATCTGGCAAACGACAACGTCGCAACCAGAGCCAGTGGAAGTAGCTACTAAGGCTGATCCAAGTAATGAGCCGGTGCCGACGTCGACACCTGCAACATCAACACCAACACAACCACAGCAGGAACCTGCTGCGGTGCCCACATCGGTTGCGGTACCGGTTGCCGAAGCAACCCAACCACAGCAGCGTTTACAGCCGGAACCGATTGCGCAAGCACCAGCGAGCAGTGACAACAACCAAGTCGAACAAGCCGCGCAAGAACAGGTCGTAGCGACAGCAGAGCAGCCGCCTGCCGCAGAAGAAAAACCGAAGGGAACCATGCAGGTCGAGCGCGTTGAATTAAGTGCCGAGGAGCTTGCGGAAGTGAAGCTTAAGCAAGCGCGTGAAGCCATGCAAAAAGGTGAACGGCAACGCGCTGGTAGCCTCTTTGAACAAGTCATCGCACTGGCGCCCGAGCATGTTGCAGCGCGCAGTGAGCTTGCTGCCTATTGGTATGGACGCGGGCAAATTTCTTCGGCACTTGCGGTGCTCGAGCAAGGTTTAGAATTGCAGCCGCAGCAAAGTCGCTGGCAACTGTTGTACGCAAAAATTTTACTTGAGGGTGGGGCTTATCAACGCGTCATTGATGCGCTTGGACAAATCAATCCTAACGCGGGCGAGGCGGCGGACTTGTATCAATTACGTGCTGCTGCAGCGAACGAAGTAGGCCGTTACGCCAGTGCGGCGGCAGATTATGTCGTACTAGCTGAGCGCACCCGCGAAGGACGTTGGTGGTTAGCTGCTGCAGTGGCTTTTGAAGATGCCCAGCAGTCAGATGCAGCGATGCGTTCCTACCAACAAGCGTTGGCAACCGATACGTTAAACGCTGACGCGCGCAACTATGCGCAGCAACGCTTAAATACTTTGGGAGACCGATAACTATGCGGCCGCGACTTAAAATGCGCCTTGGCGACCTTCTGGTCCAAGAGCAGATCATTAGTGAAAATCAGTTGCAGCAGGCGCTCGACGATCAGCGCCAAAATGGCCGTAAATTGGGTGTCACCCTGGTTGATTTAGGCTTCATCTCGGAACAGGAGCTGCTTGAGTTCCTAGCTCGACAGCTGAATATTCCTTTCATTGAGTTAGGTGAGCGAAAAATAGCGGACCAGGTGGTCAACTTACTGCCTGAAATTCAAGCGCGTCGTCATCGTGCACTTGTCGTTGAAGCTGATGACAAAGAAGCCTTGATCGCCATGAGTGATCCAGCTGACCTGACGGCTGTTGATGCGATTAGCCAATATTTGCAGCCGCGCGAGATTAAGCTTGCCGTGGCGCCAGATCATCAATTGCTTGAGGCTTTTGATAATCTTTATCGACGCACCAAAGACATTGCTCAGTTTGCCAGCCAATTACAGACCGAATATGAACGCGATGAGGCGGTCGATATTGCCGCGCTCTCGCTCGAAGACGATACTGACGATGCCACGGTAGCAAAGCTATTGCAGTCTATCTTTGCGGACGCGGTGCAAGTACGCGCTTCGGATATTCATATTGAGCCAGATGATCGCGCGTTGCGCATTCGCATGCGGGTTGATGGCGTTTTACAAGAAAATGTATTGAATGAAACGACCATTGCCAGTGCGTTGGTATTACGTTTGAAGCTGATGGCGGGTCTCGATATTTCTGAAAAACGGATGCCGCAAGATGGCCGTTTTCACATTAAAGTCCGTGATCATGCCGTTGATGTGCGGATGTCGACGATGCCAGTGCAATATGGTGAATCGTGCGTCATGCGTTTGCTTGACCAATCTGCGGGCATTCTAGAGCTCGAACAAACGGGGCTCCCTGAGAACCTGCTCAAGCGGGTCAAAGATTTGATTCACAAGCCATACGGAATGCTGATTGTGACCGGCCCGACGGGTTCGGGTAAAACCACAACACTGTATGGCGTGTTGAATGAATTGAATAAAGCTGAGAAGAAGATTATTACCGTTGAAGACCCAGTGGAATACCGCTTGCCACGGATTTCTCAAGTCCAAGTGAATAGTCGAATTGGACTGAGCTTTTCGCGCGTATTGCGCACCACCTTACGACAAGATCCGGACATCATCATGGTCGGTGAGATGCGCGATGGCGAAACCGTTGAAATTGGTCTGCGGGGCGCGATCACGGGTCACTTGGTGCTGACCACGTTGCACACCAACGACTCGATTACCAGTGCTTTGCGCTTAATTGATATGGGCGCCGCCCCTTATTTGGTGGGTGCGGCAGTGCGTGGCGTGCTGGCACAACGCTTGATTCGAAAAGTGTGTGATAGTTGCAAAACCGATGCGGTAGTTGAACCTTCTGATCTTGCATTGCTGCGCCGCATGGCGCCGGACTTACCTAAAGACGGCAGCGGCTTCGTCAAAGGTAAGGGTTGTCGTAACTGTAACCATACCGGTTACAAAGGGCGTATCGGTGTGTTTGAACTGTTAGAACTCAACGAAGACATGGTCAATGCCTTGCGTGATGCCAACATGCGCGAATTTGCTGGCGCAGCTCGTGCAGCGCCGAACTTTAGGCCGTTGGCACTTTCTGCGCTCGACTATGCGCGGCAGGGCGTCACTAGTGTTGATGAAGTTTTATTCTTAGCCGAAACCGTTGAAGAAGAAGAGCTCAAGGGCACCTTGACCGAACTTGCGGAGCATAGTGATGGCTGAGTTTGACTATCGCGGGCGGGATGCTGCTGGCGAACTCGTAACTGGCGCATTAGAAGCGACTTCAGAGCGTGCCGCAGCGGATACGCTGATTCGTCGTGGGGTCACACCTTTGGCGATTCAGTTACGCAGTGAAGAGCAAGAAGAACGCACGAGCTGGAGCCTATTTGACGAAAAAATCACGCTCGATGACTTGATTGTCTTTACGCGCCAAATGTACTCGTTGACCAAAGCTGGTATTCCGCTACTTCGTGCGATCGAGGGGTTGGCCGAGAATAGCTCGAAACGACGCATGCGTACTGTGTTAGCTGACGTCGTCGATCAACTCGAACGCGGCCGTGAATTATCGGTGGCTTTGAGTGCGCATCCTCATGTTTTTCCACGTTTACTTGTAGCGGTCGTCCACGTAGGTGAAAACACCGGACAATTAGAAGAAGCGTTTGAGCAGCTCTCGGCCTATTTGGCGAAGGAACAGGATACTCGCAAACAGGTGAAGTCAGCATTGCGCTACCCGATGTTTATTGTATCGGCCTTGGTTATCGCAATGTTTATTTTGAACATTTGGGTTATTCCGACGTTTGCACGAATGTTCGAGCAATTTAATGCGGAACTGCCGCTACCGACGCGCATTTTAATCGGTGTTTCGGACTTTTTCGTGACCTGGTGGCCATTAATGATAATCGCCATTGCTGCAGCACTGTTTGGGATTAAACGGTTCAAGGAAAGTGAAACCGGCAGGCTACGTTGGGATCGCTGGAAAACCCGCATTCCGATTTTTGGTGACATTGTCTTGCGCAGCCTGTTATCAAGGTTCTCTCGAAGTTTTGCGGTAATGCTTCGAGCGGGTGTACCCTTGACGCAATCATTGCATTTAGTGGCCGATGCAGTGGACAATTATTGGATGCATGACCGCATTGAGGATATGCGCCGCACCATTGAAAAAGGTGAAGGCCTGACGCGCGCAGCGCAGAGCACGCAATTATTCACACCGTTGGTGATGCAAATGATTAGCGTGGGCGAAGAAACCGGCCGCGTCGACGAATTACTAAATGAGGTTGCCGACTACTATGAGCGTGAAGTCGACTATGATTTGAAAAGTTTAACAGCACGTATTGAACCCATCATGCTGGTGTTAGTAGCAATTATGGTGGCAATCATGGCGCTAGGTATATTTACCCCGATGTGGGACATGATGGATGCGTACAAAGGGCGGTAACCATGTTTTATAAGCAACAACCAACGACAGAATATTGTGAAGAGGACGTAACTATGAACGCCGAGCAAGCAACGCGTCAACGCGGCTTCACGTTGATTGAATTGATCATCGTGATTGTAATTTTGGGACTCCTTGCAGCTTCGGCACTGCCACGCTTCACGAGCGTCAGTGCTGATGCCGAAGATGCAGCGCTTGAAGGCGTGGCGGGTGGTTTTGCCAGTGCCGTAAGCTTAGTGCGCGCCGAATGGGAGTTACGTGGCCGACCGAAAGGGAATGCCGAAGGAGCTGGCGCAGTGATCGTGATGGATGGTGTTCCCGTAAATGTCGACGGTAATACAGGTTATCCGGTAAGTGGTAATAGCAACGCTGAAGCCCACGACCAAAGCATGACTAGCGAAGACTGCCGGACATTGATGCAGGCGATTTTGCAAGGCGCACCAACGGCCACAGCAAATTATGCGTTGTTGGGCGAAAATCGCTATTATGTGGCACGTGAGAATAACGGTACCAACGACATTTGCGTGTACTTTTTAGCAAACACCATCAAAAATCTTACCAGTGCGCCATCAGGTAACGACTACTTGAGTGTTGGGAACGTGTTTGTCTACAACCCACGTACTGGTGGGGTAAGCATTTTTAGCAATAACTAATTTTTTAGGGGTTGCTGGTGAATTTCTCGCGTTATGCGGTAGCGCCGAGTGATAAATAGCGGGTATATTAGTCACGAGGTAACGCAGAGACACGGGTAACTTGCACCTGAAGCGCTTGGTTTCGAGGTGATATTATTTTAACTAGGGAGATGTGCAAATGAAACGCCAACAAGGTTTTACATTAATTGAATTGATTATCGTGATTGTTGTGCTGGGGATCCTTGCGGTAACTGCAGCGCCACAATTCATTAATTTCTCGTCTGATGCGCGCGAGTCAACGGTGAAAGGCGCGCAAGCGTCAATCCAAGGTGCGATGCAGCTGGTTTACGCGCGTAGCTTGGTGAATGGTACAGAAGATACTAATCCTAGCTCAGTAACCACGGAAGGTGGTGACGTGACGACTGCATTTGGCTATCCAACAGCTGATGCGGCAGGCATTGCTGTAGCAGCAGGTCTTAATGCGAGCGATTGGACACAAGTGACGAACACTGACGACTCTGACGTGGCAGTAGGCGCGATTGGTTTCCACCCTGTTGGTGTAGACCCAGATTTTTCTGGTGCAACGGACAGCTGCCATGTGCTTTACACCCAAGCGGCGGATGCAGACACTGCAGCAACAGTTTCGGTTGATACTGCTGGTTGTTAAAGAATTCATGATTGAAAAAAGGCGCTCTTCGGAGCGCCTTTTTTGTATCTACTGCGTCAAATCCTGTTCACTTAACTTGCGCACATTACCACGATACTCGCCAAAGCCACCAAAGGCGCGTGGGTCGTTATAGGTTGTGCCATCGGGATCTTGCCATGGGTACTCGAGGAAGCTAGGAACGTCGAGCTCGAAACGGAATTCGCCTTGTGCTGGTGTACCGGTTGGTGCCGTCCAAAACAGTGGCGCTGTGCCAACCGTACCATCGATAAGAGTGCCGGGCGCACCACCAGGGGTCGTGGTGATCGGGTCGATGTAATCCACCACCGCCAAGTTTGCGGGGTCATAACCGCTGCACTGGTCGGCCGGATGGGTGGTAAAGAGCTCACCATTCCAATACTCCGCTCGCAACGCTACCGGTAAATTCGAACTTTCCGGACCATAACTATTGTCCAAAGCGAGGCGGCCATAGACCAGGTTCAGTTCACCGCTCAATGGAACCGCATCGCCGCTAAGTGTGGTTAAGGTCACTTGCGCTGGCAGAAAATCGCGGTTATCGATCTCGCTGGCTACCTGTAAACCGACTTCGATTGTCGTAAATGGGCCGTCAGGGGTTAAATCTGCGCGTTTTTGCAAGGTTGCATCGTTGACTGCTAGCAGCAGTTGGCCGTCAATCCATGTGGTAGGCAAGGTTGCCTGCCAACGCGAGGCGAAGTCGTCGGTGCTGGTGTCAGTAGGGGTGTTGCGCACCACAGACTTCAGCACTGCGGTGCCAACGTAATACTCGCCGTAATTGTAGAGACGCAAGTCGTCGACACTACGGGCCTCAAGTGTTGCGTCAAGTAAGGCTGCGGCATCGCCCATGTAGGAAAAGTCGCCAGCGCTACAGCTATCGGTAACACTCCCAGTAAGCAGGGTGAAATGGGCTGGGTAAAAGCGGCCAATCGGACTTGGCGGCCGGCTAAAGGCATCGCCACCGCCCAAGTAACTATTATTCGGCAGGACTGCCCTAAGGTTGACGGTCCCAGCCTCGTTCCAAACCACAGCGTCCGATGCGTAAGCGCCTGCTAAGGTGCCACTGGGTGTGAACGGGTTGGGTAGTTGCAACTTACTGGCATCCGCATTTGGATGCGAAGGCAACGGGTAAGCAACGGAGTCAAAACTTGCAGAGATGGCGAGTGGCGTAACTTCGTTGCCGAAATTAGGTGTGACCTGACCGTTCGCATTAAAGCTACGTACAATGGCGCTAAAGGTCTCACCGGCGGCGGCATAACCAGCGCCACTATCCGTCGTTGCAGCGACCGGTTGACCTGAACTGTCCAGTGCTTGCACGGTGAGTGTATGGGGTTTAACCACATAATCATTAAGGCTGGTCCCGACGAGTACGAGGTTGGGGTCATTGACCGTCGGATTGCCGTTGGCTGAAGCGCTGAGATCAACGCGGGCGTGCATGCGCAATAACCCGACATCAGTGTAGTTGTTGGTGAGCGTCGCTGAGCCGGTACTATCGAAAGTGAGATTGAACACGCTGTAATTGAGCGCCGAACCAGCGTTGTTGAGCGCTACAGTGTCGCCGTTTACCCGATACTCTTGCCCAGCTTGGCACTGTGTTGGATTGCTACACTGGACTGCTAGCTCGACCGCCTGTGGGCCTGAAAGACGCGCCTCGCAGGCACCAGTAGTGGTATTGGTTTGCACCGCGCGCAAGGTGGTCGTGAAGTCGACACCAGCAAAGCTACTTGGAATGGTGCTTTGGCCGTCGGCGGCAGCGACAATTAAACCGGCGGTGTTAAAGTCGACCGTACAATCGGTTGCCACGGTACCGCTGCTATCAACACATTGACTCGCTGCAACAGGTGCAGGTGAACTGCCCGTTGCGGCAAGCGTAGCAGTACCGCCAGCGGGCCACTGCAAGCCAGCGACACCACTGCCATTGGTGAAGTTAAGGGTTGCTGAAGCACCATTGCTACTGACAACATCACCCCCTTGCCACACTGGGCCATTCGCACCAGCGTTAAGGTCGACTGCGACATTACCGTTATAGAGCTGTGAACAACTGGCATCGGCACAGGCTAAAACTTCAACCACCACGCTGTAGCAACTGACCACCGACTGCGGGTGGCGGATGCGCAAGTGATGAATACTGGGTTGTGGACCACAGCCAATGGCGTCGAGTAAATCTTCTTGAACCTCAGGACTGTAATCGAAGTTGGTATTGTTGCCTACCGTGATGGTGCCGGGGGTAAGAATGGCGCCTTGGTAATTATTGTTGTTGCCAAGGGTAACGGAGGTCGACGCGAAAGGACTGTAGATTAGGCCGTTGAAGTTAATGACGGTGTTACTCGCGCCACCTTCATTGTAGTTGCCAAGATTGACGTAGGCACCGTCGTACAAGAACACCAACATGTCGCCGACAGGACCCGAGCTATTCACGAAAATATTATTGTCACCAATAATGTAATCCCGTACGAACAGCCGTACTTGTCCCTGCGGAACAATATTAATGTAGGAGTTATTGTCGAGGTCGAGGCGCTCGATAAAGTAATCGCCCGGGCCAAGTTGCGCCTCGGAGTCGCGGCCATCAAACGTAAGTTCTTCAATGTAATAGGTACCGCCGCCGCTGAAGGTGACCAAAGGTGTTGCATTACCTCTTTTGTCGGTGGAAATAGTACCGTAGCTACCCGGCGCGATGTTGGTCGCATTGACTAAATCGGCGCCGCCGGTTTGCGAACTGGGAAACGTGCTGGGCGAAAGTGGGGGGAATTGCAAGTCAACGGTTTCGACTTGGCCAATGGGCGTTGGTGTATTCCCCGTGCCATCGATGACATTATCGTTGATTTCTGAGTTATTGCCGTACTCAAAACCGCTTTCACCGATGATGCCGTAATCGAAAAGATCGCTGTATTGCTCACATTGCGCAGCGCTAGGTGTTGTTTGTGCGTGGGCAATACCGTTGGTGAGCACCCCAGTCGCAACGATCAAGGCACTTATGCTTAACGGTAGCCAGAAACGGTTATTGAACCCCATCACCAATCTCCACCAAAATGCGTTTTGAAAAATTAAAGTCGCCACCCGCGCAGCTTCCTTCGGCAATAATGCGCACATGGGTGCCACTGTAAGGATGACTTAATTGTAGCTGATTACAGCGAACCGCAGTCTCACACTGCGTTAACCCCTGAGTTGCAAAGCTGTAATTGCGCACAACCGGCGGTTCGTTACCACTCCGTGCCGGACAGATCGTGGTGTTTAGCTCCGCATCTAATGGATACAGCTCGGTCATGAGTAGTTGCACGCCACTTTGTGCGGCAAGTTGCGCGCGCGTGCCTAACACATCACTTGCGACCGCATTGGCGCTATCGTTGAGCGCGCGAACTAAAGTGAGGCCGAGCAAAGCAACAATCAGCAACACGAAGAGGGCGACTGCAAGTGCAGCGCCGCGCTGTAAAGGGTGCGCGTTAAGGTACATTGGGAATATAAACCTCATGCGTGATGTCGATGGTTGCGCTCTGATCCTCGCTCGAAACAAAAGCAAAAAACAGTCGCACTAAGTTGCTGCGTTGTAGCGTAGGTTCAAGCACCACAAAGGGCGCCTGTCCGGCACTGAGGTTGTTGGCAACATCGACTGCCATGACCTGCTGGCTGCCAGCGCTACTTTGCAACGTGGTTAAGCCTGGCTGCGTGCCGCTCAGAGCGTAATTAGAATAGCGAATGAGTTCATTACGTGCTTCATCCACGCACCAACTCACCGGAGGCGCACCGAAATAAAAAGTACGTGACGGGCTATCAGTAAAGAACTCACTTGGCGAACCCGCCAACGTAAGCGAGGATAGGCCGTTTTGCGGGGGATCGGAAGCTATGGCAGCGATGGTTTTGCGTCGCGTTTGGTCAGTACTATAGATATAACTCGGCTCCGTCGCATAGACCAGAACATAACTCCCCACCAGATTGGCGGTGTTTAAACTTAAATAAGGGGTCACCACCACCATCGGGTTGGTGCCGCCCGGGCCCGGACGTGGCAATGATAAATAAACATTACTGCCGAGCATCGGCATAAACTCAAGACAGGCACCATTGCTGCGCGCACTGCGCGGCACCGCAGAACGGATTTCGCGATTGAGACGCTCAACAGCGAAGCGTTGTTCCGCAACCAATTGTGTACGTGACCCAACTTGGGCAACGATCTCGCTGCCAATGCCCAAGAAACTAAAGGAATAAATCGCCAAAACGGCGAGTAGCACGACGACGATAATAATTTCGACCAGGGTGAAGCCGCGCTGAATGCTTTTGTGGGCCCGCATTAATAATTCCCCTTAATGAAGGCGAACGTGAAATCTTGTGATTGCGCAGTTGTGAACGTCACTTGCACGCGCTTGAAGCGAGTAACAGCGCTACTGCAGACCCCCTGTGGGTCGCTGTAACACACCTCAATGGCGTAGCTAAAACCACGGTAATCGTCGCTGATATCGTTGCCTAATGCGTCTTGGAGATTAGGTTGAGCGACATGCAGCAGGTGGTAATCATCGATATCGTCGAAGCGCTCACGAGTTTCACTGTCGGGGCCTAATGTAGCACTACAGGCGGGAGCGCCAGTTTCGCCACAGCGCAACGAGCCGCCACTGCGGTCACTGTTTTCATCAAAGGACTTGCCTTGAATTTCTTCAATGAAAGCTTGGGCTAAGTTCGCCGCGCGTACTTGTAATACGGGTTCCGCGCTGCGCAGCGCTTGCGGAAAAATGAGTGTGGCTACGAGCGATAAGGCAAAGGCGAGAACCACTACACCGATGATCAGTTCGATCAAAGTAAAGCCGCGCATGGACGTTGCTGCGGTGACCGAAGGCCAAGTGAGTGGAGAGCGTTGCTTCATATTTTAGTTGTTGTTCGCAGTTGCTTAATTTATGGTCAGTTTATCAACAATCTTTAACTTGTTAAGTCAATACTATACTCTTTTTACATATTTTCGCACTGCGACCTCGGAATTGGGCATGACAGCAAACATGAGTGTAAAAAACGTGCAAGGCTTCTCGGTCATCGAGCTGATCGTCGTTATCATCCTGTTGGGCATTATTGCGGTCACTGCGGGCCCTGCATTTATGAGTCGTGACGGCATTGCTGAGCAACGTGTGCAGACCGAGTTATTAAGCTTATTGCGGCTGAGTCAAGAGCGTGCCATGCAGGATGTTAAGCAACGGTGCTATGGCATGACGATCAGTGCTGCTGAGTTGCAGCCCTACACTTGTGGTGAAACCATTGCGAATGCGGAAAAAATTCCACTTGCAGCTGAGGTGACAGTCACCGTAACGGCTTCGCTAGCAAATGCGCAAGCTCGTTGGCTTTTTAACAGTTGGGGTTGCCCAGTGTCAGAAAATCACAGTAGCGTGGCGGAACCATGCGGTCAAAGCAGCGTCGAATTTACGATTAGCGGTGCGACAACGCGTTATGTTTGTGTGCAAAGTCATGGGTATATCCGCAGTGGCGCCTGTAGTACATAAATCCGACGTTATTAGCAGTGTCAAAGCATGCAAAAAATATGCAATAATACGCACAAGCTATGCGGAGTGCGCTTGCTCGACAAATCAGCTATTGCTAAAGTGAGTGCGTTTTCCCACCAACCCGATAGAACAAAAGACCAGTAAAGGGAACACCCCTGATGTTTAAGAAATTGCGCGGAATTTTCTCAAACGATCTCTCCATCGATTTGGGTACAGCAAACACACTTATTTACGTGAAAGACGAAGGTATCGTGCTGAACGAACCTTCGGTTGTCGCCATTCGTCAAGAGCGTTCGGGTGGCCCGAAAAGCGTGGCAGCTGTAGGGCATCAAGCGAAGCAAATGTTAGGCCGTACGCCGGGCAATATTAAAGCGATTCGTCCCATGAAAGACGGTGTTATTGCCGACTTCTATGTGACCGAAAAGATGCTGCAACACTTCATTAAGAAGGTGCATGACAGCCACTATTTCCGCCCGAGTCCACGCGTATTGGTGTGTGTGCCTTGTGGTTCGACTCAAGTTGAGCGTCGCGCCATTCGTGAATCAGCCCTCGGTGCAGGTGCGCGCGAAGTCTACCTTATTGACGAGCCTATGGCGGCAGCGATTGGTGCAGGTCTACCAGTATCAGAAGCGACTGGCTCAATGGTCGTCGATATTGGTGGTGGTACTACAGAAGTTGCGATTATCTCTTTGAACGGTGTGGTCTATTCATCTTCAGTGCGTATCGGTGGTGATAAGTTCGATGAAGCCATTGTGAATTACATCCGCCGGAACTTCGGCTCACTGATTGGTGAAGCGACCGCTGAACGTATCAAGCATGAAATTGGCTCGGCGTTCCCTGGTGACGAAGTCCGTGAAATTGAAGTTCGTGGCCGTAACCTTGCTGAAGGTGTGCCGCGGTCATTTACGCTGAACAGCAACGAAATCCTTGAAGCATTGCAAGAGCCGCTGATGGGAATCGTGAGTGCGGTAATGGTTGCCCTTGAGCAATCACCGCCAGAGCTGGCATCAGATATTTCCGAGCGCGGTATGGTGCTGACCGGTGGTGGCGCATTACTGCGTGACCTCGACCGCTTGTTGATGGAAGAAACAGGAATTCCAGTGATTATCGCCGATGATCCACTCACCTGTGTGGCACGTGGCGGCGGTAAGGCGCTCGAAATGATCGATATGCATGGTGGTGACCTGTTTAGTTATGAGTAACACGCCATGAAGTCGCTGTTTGAACACGGCCCTTCATTAAGTACACGGCTACTACTAGCGCTGATTGTAGCTGGTACGCTGATGTTCCTCGACCACCGGCTGCAAACGATGCAGCCGGTGCGTTCGTTTTTAAGCACCGCCACTGCTCCCGTGCAATACCTCGCCGTTTTACCCGAAGAAATGATGGACCGCTTGGTGTATTTAGCCACCACACGGTCGGCACTGCGCGAAGATAACCAACGCCTGCGCGATGAGTTACTTGGCTTGCAAATGGCGGTACAGCGCCTCAACTTTCTCGAAAATGAAAATGCGCGATTGCGACAACTGCTGGGCTCCGAGGTACGGGCGGCCAGCCGCCGCATGGCTGCTGAGGTAGTTTCGGTCGCTACGGATCCGTTTTCGCATCAAGTGGTGATTAATAAAGGTTATCAAAGTGGCGTTTACGAAGGTCAGCCGGTACTCGATAATCGCGGTATCGTTGGCCAGGTCATTAGCGTCGCGCGCAGTACTGCTCGGGTCCTGCTGATTGCCGATCAGAGCCATGCGATTTCGCTGCGCGCTGAGCGCAATGATATTCGTGTGATTGCGCAAGGTACGGGCTCGTTGACCCAGCTTGAGCTGAGCTTTATTCCGCATAGTACCGAGCTGAAAGAAGGTGATGTGCTAGTGTCATCGGGACTCGGTGGCGTTTTCCCCGAAGGTTACCCAGTCGCAGAAATCAGTGTGATTAATAGGGATGAACGTCTGCAGTACGCACAAGTATTCGTCACACCGTTTGCCCAGCTTGACCGGGTGCGCACGCTATTGCTGTTGTGGCCGGCGGATGCCCAAGAACAACCCATCTATGAAGACGCTGTGGAAGTCGACGAGGTGAACGATGTGGGTTAAATCAGGGCTGTTGCCATTATTATTCAGTTACGTGCTGGCATTGGTGTTAACCATCATGCCGATCCCTGCGGTATTAGAGCCTTGGCGGCCGGATTGGGTGAGTCTGGTACTGATTTATTGGTTGATCGCGATTCCCCATCGTGTGGGTTTCGGGACTGTGCTCATCATGGGCCTGCTGACTGATATTTTGATGGGAAGTACCTTTGGCATCTATGCTACTGCGTTGGTACTGGTGGCTTACCCAGCGTTACGCCACTTCCAGCGCATTCGAAATTATTCACTGACGCAACAATTGCTGATTGTCGGTGTCTTAATTTTTGTGAAACGCGTTATCGTCTATGAACTTGAACACGTGCTCAACGACGCCGTGTTTAATCTGCCGTACCTTTACCCGGTGCTTTCTTCGGCCATTATTTGGCCTTGGTTATTTTTGATTTTGCGCCGCTATCGTCGCCGCTATCTAATTCGTTAAAACCTTCAGGAGTCGTTTATGCATCTGGTCTTAGCCTCCGGCTCACCGCGTCGCTATGAATTGCTGCAATTACTAGATCGGCCATTTTCGGTGGTTCGCCCTGAGGTACCTGAGCAACAACAGCTGAACGAAACCGCGGCGGATTATGTGCAACGATTAGCGAAGACAAAGGCGGAAGCAGGTGCCGCGATGGTGGACGACGACGCATTGGTACTTGGTGCCGACACCATTGTGGTGTGTGATGAACAGGTATTAGAAAAGCCGTTGGATGAAGCGGATTTCAGCAGAATGATGCAAATGCTTTCCGGGCGTAGCCACCAAGCAATGACCGCCGTCGCATTGCACCATAATGGTGCAACCGATGTGGTTTTAGTCACTACTTTGGTGCATTTTAAGCCACTTTCGGATGCGGAAATAGCCGACTATTGGCGTTCTGGCGAGCCACACGACAAAGCGGGCGGTTATGGTATTCAAGGCCGCGCGGCAAAGTTTGTTGAGCGCATTGAAGGTAGCTATTTAGCGGTGGTGGGGCTACCGTTATACGAAACCGAACAATTAATCCAAGCCGTTGAGAGTAAAGCGAAATGAGCGCTGAGATATTAATGAATGTGACCCCAACAGAAACGCGGGTGGCATTAATTGAAAACGGTATATTGCAAGAGATCCACATTGAGCGCCAAGCCAAACGTGGGCTGGTGGGTAATATCTATGTCGGCAAGGTTGCGCGGGTGCTGCCTGGCATGCAAGCTGCGTTTGTTGATATCGGCCTTGATAAAGCGGCGTTTCTGCATGCCTCAGACATTGTTTCGCCGTTATCGGCGGCCGAAGGTGTCGCACCACGTCCAGATTTAGCGCCTGATATTGCGACGCTCGTGCGTCCAGGCCAGCATATCCTAGTGCAGGTCGTCAAAGACCCCCTTGGCACGAAAGGGGCACGACTGACCACCGATATTACGATTCCGTCGCGCTACATGGTGTTGATGCCGCAGTCGCCGCACGTGGGGATTTCGCAACGTATTGAAGATGAAGCCGAGCGCGAACGTTTAAAACAGGCGGCGCAACCGTATTGTGACGAAGAGGGTGGCTTTATTGTACGTACCGCGGCCGAAGGAGCTAGCGATACCGAGTTACGCCGCGACGCAGCTTTTTTACGGCGGCTCTGGGATACCTTGCAAAAGCGTCGCAAGGGCATGCGTAAGATCGGCATTGTCTATGAAGACCTCAATCTATCTTGCCGGATTTTACGCGATTTTGTCGGTGACGAAATTGAGCGAATTCGGGTCGACTCGAAAATCACTTTCGAAGTGCTGCAAGAGTTTGTGCACGAATTTATTCCTGAATTGGAGTCGGCGCTTGAGTACTACGCTGGCGAGCGGCCCATTTTCGATATGTTTGACGTTGAAAATGAAGTGCAGCGCGCGCTTGATCGCAAAGTTGAGCTGAAATCAGGCGGCTCGATCATTATTGATCAGACCGAGGCGATGACCACGATCGACATCAATACGGGGGGCTTTGTCGGGCATCGCAACCTCGAAGAAACGATTTTCAACACCAACATTGAGGCGACGCAGGCCATTGCGCGACAACTGCGACTGCGTAACTTGGGCGGGATTATTATCATCGACTTCATTGACATGCAAAATGCTGATCATCGGCGTCGCGTGCTGCATAGTCTTGAACAGGCGTTGGCAAAAGACCGTGCGAAAACCTCGATTAATGGCTTTACCTCGCTTGGTTTAGTTGAGATGACGCGCAAGCGCACGCGCGAGAGCTTAGAGCATGTGTTATGTTCCGAATGCCCTGTGTGTAGTGGCCGTGGCAGCATGAAGACGGTTGAAACCGTGTGTTACGAAATTATGCGCGAGATTGTGCGCGTGAATCGTGCTTACGCCGCAGATCATTTTGTGATTTACGCGTCGGCTGCGGTTACGGATGCGTTGTTAAATGAAGAATCACACGCCCTAGCAGAGCTTGAAGTGTTCATTGGTAAGCAAGTTAAAATCTCCGTGGAACCGCTCTACCATCAAGAGCAGTTTGACGTCGTTATGATGTAATTGATGATGTAGTTGGTAAAGAGCCTATGTGGCGAGTGTCATTAAAAGTAGCCTACCGAACCTTACTCTACAGCATTGCGACAGCCTTGGTGTTGTTTGCGGTGTTGCTGAGCGTATTGCGCTACTTACTGCCACAGCTCCCCGACGTCACCCATCAGGTTGAACGCTTTTTTGCCGATAACTATGCCGCCGAAATTGTCGTCGGTCAGTTAGGCGCAGACTGGAATAGCGCCGGACCACAACTGATTTTGCAAGACATTGAAGTGCAACGCCTCGCCGGCGAAGCAACGCAGTTGCAACTCAACGAAGCGCGTGTGGTTTTTAACTTCTGGCAAAGTCTGCGCACGTGGTCATTGAAGTTTGAGCAAGTCACCCTAGCAAATTTGCAGCTTACCTACGACCTACGCAATCCTTCACTTGGTGAAAACGCGGACCTGACGGATACGCTGCCGCGATTTTTTCTCAATCAACTCGACCAAGTCACGATTGAGGACAGCCGGTTAGAGTTGATCAATTTGCTAGGTGTACGTCACGCAGTGGATATTGAGCGTTTGAGCTGGAGCAACCAAGGGCGCTCACACCAAGGCTTTGGCAGCTTGCGCCTGGCGGATCTTGCGGCGAACTCTTTGGACGTGATCATTGATGTTGAAGGTAATGACCCGCGGGATTTAGCGGGCCAAATTTATGTACGTGCCGAGAATTTGGATATTGCCGGCTACTTGCAGCAAAAAGTGGTGGATGCGCAAATCTCGCAAGCGGAATTCAATTTCACCATGTGGCTGAACTTTGCCCAAAGTGATTTTCGCAATGGTATTTTGCAGTTAGGTCGTAACGAACTGCACTGGAAAGTCGCAGAACGTCGTCACCAACTCGTTATTCCAAAAGGCTTGCTCAAGTTACGGCCAAGCGAAAAAGGCTGGTTGGTGAATAACAACCCCATTACTTTGGTGCAGGACGATACAACGTGGACGCTACCGACGGTCAGCTGGCTGCAAACCCCTGACCACTATGCGCTAAGTGCTGAGGATGTGCCGCTAGCGCCACTGGTGCAACTTGCGACACTCACCGGTAGTCGTGGTCAAGAGTGGGTTGATAAGTTGCGCGAAGCAGCGTTTACCGGTGCAGTCGATGTTAGCGTCGAACAAAAGCTCCGCCAGCCACTGCAATGGCAAATTGGTGCTCGCGACATTGCCTGGCAAAGCTTTTCGGGAATTCCTGGGTTAACCAACGTCAGTCTTGATGTGCGAGGCTCGGGGCGCCAAGGTCATTGGCGGTTACAGGGGGCGGAAAGCTCGATTAGTAGTGCTTACCTGAGCGACCGGCAAGCCTGGCGTTTTGAGCAGCTCGCTGCGAATGGTCGATTTACTACAACAGCCGATACGTGGGAACTAAGCGTAGCGGATACCAGTCGCTTTGACTTAGTAGGGCTACCGCTTCGCGCGCAAGCCCGTTTGCGCTTTGACCAAGAACTGTATATTGATGCCAAAGTCGCCAGTGCCGCAGCTGAACCTATTCCTGCCGATGTGTTGCGACAATATATGCCGCAAGTGATGGGTGCTGATCTCTATGACTATTTGCAAACCGCATTACTAGAAGGTGCAGCAACAGGCATTGCTATGGTGTGGCGTGGGCCGGTAGCAGATTTTCCCTACCAAAAGCCGACCGGTGTGTTTCGTGCCCAAGCATCGATTGAACAGTTGGTGTATCGCTTTCAGCCAAATTGGCCGGTCGTCTCTGATGCCAAGGCTTATGTCCACTTTGGCAATGAACGTATGCATATACTCACCACCGATGCGGTTATTGAGGGCGTGACGCTGCCGCAGGTGGATACCAAAATCGCCGATATTCTTGTACAACCATCGACGCTGACGATTGAAGGCGCAATCACGGGTCCTAGTGAGCGTTTGCAACCCTTATTTGCGGCAAGTCCGCTAGCCGATTCGTTGGGCACTACACTCACGGAGCTGCAGCTGTCAGGGCCATTACGTGGCGCCTTGCAGCTGACGATTCCGTTAGACAATAGCCGGCAAGTGGTTGCCGAAGGCTACGCCGATCTGGAAGGGAACGACCTCTATGTGGACAGCTTAGGTGAAAACTTTACCGATCTGCGTGGACGGATTCATTACCGCAATGATGTTATCGACGCCGAGGACTTAACTTTTGCTTGGCAGCGACTTCCGGTGACAGCCACGCTCGAAGGTCGGGCGCGCGAACAAGATTATCATGTGAAGGTTGCGATTGACGCGTTGTGGTCGATGACGAAATTGGCTGAGCAAAAGCCGACCACCGCACAAATTGCCAACGGCGAATTTGCTTGGCAAGGCCAACTGGCCTTGTCGATGCCCGAGGCAGGCGGTTACTCCTTTCATTGGCAGCAACAATCTGATCTCAATGCCCTTGAACTCACCTTGCCCGAACCTTTTGCGTTGGGCATCGGCGAAGCCATGCCTTGGCAATTGCAGGTCTCAGGTGGCCCTGAAAGTTTGCTCATTAACAGCACGCTCGGCGAGCATAGCTTGTTGGAACTGCAATACAACGGTGACGCATCGGTACTGCAACAGGGGTATGGCCGCATTGGTGAACGCGTGGGGCAATTGCCCAACCCCGATCTATTAGGCCTCAACCCACAATTCCCGTTGGAGGTAGGCTTAGGTCAAGCCGACGCTGCGCAGTGGCTGGACACCATTGCAACTATCAAGCAGTGGTGGAGCGAGCAGCAAACCGCAAGCGATCGGCAACGAAATTTTGCCAGTCCAATTCCAGATGTGATCGAGGTGCAAGTCGCAACACTTGAATTTGGCGAACACCGTATGCATGACAATGCCATTGTATTGTGGCCGCAAGAAGAGCCAGTGGAGCAGGAAATTATCGACACTTGGCGTTTCAATTGGCGGGCGCAAGAAGCCGTCATGCAAGGTAGTTATTGGCCAGCGTTTAGGGATCGGAGCGAGCGCGTTGACATCAGCGCAGACTATTTTGAATTGGCGGCACCGGTCGCACCCGAGCAAGTTGCTGAAGAGCTTGTTGCCGAAGTTGAAGAGGCTGCTACACCGCAAGATTTCAGCCGCTGGCCAGAATTTCAGTTTGCATGTAAGCGTTGCAGTTACGGCGCCTACGACTTAGGTGAAGTTGCCTTCCGTCTAGTACCGGGCGTAGAGCAGGTTCGCCTTGATGATATTCGTATCCGTAATGGCGAGCATGAACTCAATGCGCAATTGCGCTGGCTATTAGCAACCGCCGACCAAGCTGCGGTTACAGCGGTTACCGGAACCTTTAACAGTGAGGACTTGGGTAACTTTCTGAGCGACTATGACATTACCTCGATTGTGCAAGATAGTCCTGCAGACTTTGATTTTGAGCTGGTTTGGCAAGGTACGCCAGAGGCCTTTAATGTTGCCTCGCTCGATGGCAGTATGAACTGGCGTTTAGGGCAAGGTTATCTGAACGACGTCAGCGATGGCGGCGCACGCATTTTCTCGGTGTTGAGCCTGGAAAGTATCTTACGTAAATTACAGTTTGATTTTCGCGATATCTTTGCCAATGGCTTGTTCTTTACTGAGTTTGCTGGACAGTTCGCCATTGACGACGGTGTCGTAAGTACTGAACAGGCGCGTATGAATGGATCCGCTGGCGATATGGAAATTAGCGGTACCAGTAATTTGGTCACCAATGCGATTGATTACCAGCTGTACTTTGTGCCTAAAGTGACATCCAGCTTGCCGGTTATTTTAGCGTGGATGGTGAATCCGCCCTCGGGCCTGGCTGCATTGCTTATCGATAGGATGCTGCAAGACGCGCAAGTGATAAGTCGCTTAGAATATAAGATTTCGGGCACGATTGACGAACCCATCGTCGAAGAGGTTTCACGTGACAGTCGTGAAGTGCCGATTCCCGTTGATCAACTACCGCAGGAGGAGCCTGATGCAGCAGCACAAGAAAGTTCAACTGACAGCGGTACAAATGACCAGCCTGCCGGAGCCGCAGCAGAACCTGAAAATAATTGAACAATTACTACAGCAACTTCCCGCCGCTCGACCGCAATTGGTCGTCTTGCCAGAAGCCTGTTTGTGTTTTGGTGCGGGCGATAAACAACAACGTTCCTATGCCGAACTGTACAGCGAAACAGCCCCCTTACAGGCGCAATTAGCGCAGCTGGCGGCGCAGCATGGCATTTATTTGTTGGTCGGGACAATGCCCATTGTTGATGACGAAGCCGCTGAGAAATTTTCCGCCGCATCCTTATTGTTCGGGCCAGACGGTAAGTGTTTGGCGCGCTACAACAAAATCCACTTGTTCGACGTCGATGTTGCGGATAACACCAAAACCTATCGTGAATCCAAGTGGACTGAGGCAGGACAAGAGGTTGTTACAGTGGCTACTGAGTTTGGCACGCTGGGTCTTGCAGTATGTTATGATGTGCGGTTTCCCGAGTTGTTTCGGGCGTTACGCGATAAAGGCGCAGCTATTATTGCGTTACCCTCAGCGTTTACCAAGGTCACCGGCGCCGCGCATTGGCAGGTGTTGACGCGGGCACGAGCGATTGAGCAGCAATGTTTCGTGGTCGCTGGCGCGCAAGTAGGCACGCATGCGAATGGCCGTGAAACTTATGGCCATGCATTGATCATCGATGGTTGGGGCAACGTAGTAAGCGAATGTGATGGGGTAACGAGTCCCTGCTTAGCCACGGCGAGTGTCGAGCTTGATAGCTTGCAACCGATCCGTAGCAATATTCCAGTGGCAAAACATTTTGCCCGTAGTAAGAAGGTAATTCATGAGTGAACACAATCAGGTCATTGACAATTTATTGACCGCAAATGAGCTTGATCTTGAACGCTTGCAACAGCGTTTAGCAGGGCTTTATACCGGCAGTATCGATTATGCGGATATCTATTTGCAGCATAGTCGCAACGAGTCGTGGGTGTTGGAAGACGGCATCGTTAAATCCGGCAGTTTTCACATCGAGACGGGTCTTGGTGTGCGCGCACTACACGAAGACAAAACCGGTTTTGCCTATGCCGACGAAATCACTCCGGCTGCGCTCGAGCAAGCTGCAGCGGCTGCACGCGGTATTGTTGCCGCTGGCACGGCGAACAAACTACATATCCCTACGGCGGTGCAGGGTGCGCCACGGTACCAAGGGCTGGATCCATTAGGCAGCCTTGATGAGGCGGCAAAAATTGCCTTACTGCGTGAAATGGATGCTTATGCGCGTGCACTCGACAGCCGTATCGTTGAAGTTATTGCCAGCGTCAGTGGTAGTTATGATGAAGTGTTGGTGATCGCTACTGACGGCACGCTAGCGACTGATGTGCGTCCATTGGTGCGCGTCAACTGTACGGTATTGGCCGAACAAAATGGCCGTCGTGAACGCGGTAGCGCGGGCGGTGGCGCACGAGTGGATTACCAGTATTTCTTTACCAACGAGCAGGCTGAGGCCGAGCCACGCTGGCAAAGCTATGCAAAAGAAGCCGTGCGACAAGCGTTGGTAAACCTAGAAGCGCAACCGGCACCGGCTGGCACGATGCCGGTAGTTCTCGGTTCAGGTTGGCCAGGCGTATTGCTGCATGAGGCTGTTGGTCATGGACTTGAGGGTGATTTCAACCGCAAGGGCGCATCGGCCTATTCCGGTAAGATCGGCGAGCAGGTTGCCTCGGAATTGTGCACCATTGTTGACGACGGTACTTTGGCAGACCGCCGCGGCTCGCTTACGGTTGATGACGAAGGTACGCCAGCCGGTTATAACGTCCTGATTGAGAAAGGGCGCTTGGTTGGTTATATGCAGGATAAAATGAATGCGCGCTTAATGGGCGTTGCACCTACTGGTAATGGTCGTCGCGAGTCCTATGCGCACTTACCGATGCCACGTATGACCAATACCTATATGTTAGGTGGTGAGGCAAGTCCGGAAGATATCATTCGCAGCGTCAAACGCGGGGTTTATGCGCCGCAATTTGCCGGTGGCCAAGTCGATATCACTTCGGGCAAATTCGTCTTTTCAGCGTCCGAAGCTTATTTAATCGAAGATGGCAAAATTACCGCGCCGCTGAAAGGGGCTACCTTGATTGGTAATGGTCCTGAGGCAATGCGACAGGTCTCAATGGTAGGCAATGATCTTGCCCTTGATAGCGGTGTCGGTGTGTGTGGTAAAGACGGTCAAAGTGTGCCAGTTGGCGTTGGGCAACCAACCTTGAAGCTGGATGCCCTGACCGTAGGTGGCACTGCTTAAGCAGCGGTCACTTCGCGTAAATACTTGAAGAGCTCGCGTGCAGCGGCGGGCGGTTTGCCTTGCTGCTGTTGCTTTTGCGCTTGGCGATACAGCTGCCGTAATTTTTGTCGGTCAGCGTGTGGATAGGTTTCCAAAAAGTCTTGGATAGCGCTATCGCCTTCAGCCAAAATCGCATCGCGTTGCTTTTCGAGCTGATGAAATAAAGCATTTTGCTCATGATGTGCGTTTTCAAGTTCGTACAACGCTTGCTCAATAGGAGCAGTGTCACGATTGCGCATCATTTTGCCAATGTGTTGCAGTTGTCGGCGAAAGCCTTCGCGCTTGTTGCGAATACGCTGCGCCAACTGAATGGCGTCAAGTAGGGCTTCGTCGAGTGGAATCTTTTCCAGCTTGCCAGCGGGCAAGTCGACAAGTTTCGTACCCAGCGCTTGCTGTGCTTCTGCTTCACGTTTTAATTGAGATTTACTGACGAGTTGATCGTCGTCTTGGTCGAAGTCGTGACTATCGTGCATGGTATGTCCTCTGTGCTACCGACATAGTTTAACAGGCAACGCACCAAGCAACCAATGGAGTTTAGTTTGAAACCAGAAATAGCAGAGCTACAAACAGAATTAGCCGAGGTAAAACAGGCGGTAGCCGATGCCCTCGCTTATGGTGAAAAGTTGGGTGCCTCAGCCATGGAGTGCGCTTTAACACGTAGTCGTGGGATTAGTGTGGAGACCCGTCTAGGCGAGGTCGAGACCGTCGAATTTAATAAAGACGGTGCGTTAGGAATTACGCTGTACAAAGGCCAACAGAAAGGGTCGGCGTCAACGACTGACTTATCAGCCCAGGCGATTCGCGCGAGTGTCGAAAAAGCCTTAGAAATCGCTCGTTACACGTCGCCTGATCCTTTTGCTGGCTTGGCTCCGGCCGAACTGATGGCGCGCGATGTACCTGAGCTCGATCTTTGTCACCCTGGTGATCAATCCGCCGATTATGCTTTGGCTCAGGCCTTGCAGTGCGAGCGTCACGCCTTGGCGCTTGATGAGCGGATTGTAAACTCCGATGGTGCAAGTTACAGCAGCCATGTCGGGTATCGGGTATACGGCAATAGCCACGGCTTTTTAGATGGTTATTTGCAGTCACGCCATGCAATGAGCTGTTCGTTGATTGGCAAGCAAGGCGAAGCGATGCAACGCGACTACGCCTACACTGTGGCGCGTGCAACCGCTGATTTGGAATCGCCGGAGCATGTGGCTGAACAAGCAGCACATGAAACCTTAGCTCGGTTAGGCGCACGTAAAATCAATACCGCAAAGGTACCGGTCATTTTCCGTGCTGATGTGGCGAACTCGTTATTCGGTCATTTTGTTGGCGCCATTAGTGGTGGCAACTTGTATCGTAAGTCGAGCTTTTTACTCGACAAACTCGGTGAAGTCGTCTTGCCCGATTGGCTGACCATTAAAGAGACGCCGCATTTGTCGGGCGCATTAGCAAGCTCGCCATTTGATCACGAAGGTATTGCGACCAGTGACCGAGTTATTGTTGATAAAGGCGTATTACAAAGTTACCTACTGACCAGTTACGCCGCACGTAAAATGCAGATGACCCCGACGGGGCATGCTGGTGGTATTCATACCTGGCAGGTTTCGCAAAGTGAGCAAAGCCTCGCTGATCTCTGTCGTACCATGGGGACTGGCTTACTGGTGACGGAGCTTATGGGGCAGGGCGTAAACCTTGTTAATGGTGACTATTCGCGCGGCGCTGCTGGCTTTTGGGTCGAGAACGGCGAAATTCAGTACCCAGTAGAGGAAATCACCATCGCTGGGAACTTGCAAGATATGCTGCGGACGATTATTGCCATCGGGAACGATACCGACATGCGTCATGGCGTACGCACCGGCTCAGTGTTGCTGGAGAGCATGCACGTCGCCGGGAATTAAAAATCTTACCCAAGTAGCAAGGTAGCGGTGCCAAGGAAGGCAAAGATCCCGACCACGTCGGTCACGGTGGTAAGAATAACACCACCGGCCAACGCTGGGTCGATATCGAATTTTTTCAAAATCAGCGGCACGGTAACGCCAGCCAAGCCCGCGGCAAGTAGGTTTGCCATCATCGCGAAAGCGATAATCCCCCCAATCACCAAGTCTTGCTTCCAGGCGGCCACCACCGCAGCAATAAGTAATGCCCAAATGACACCGTTTAACGCTCCGATGGCGAGTTCTTTGCCGATCAGCCAACGTTGGTTACTGGGGCCGATGTGGCCTAATGCCATACCACGGATCACCAAGGTGAGCGTTTGTGAGCCGGCGATACCGCCCATGCTTGGCACGATGGTATTAAGAATGGCAAGAATAGCCATTTGCGCCAAGATATCTTCGAACATCGAACTAACGGCGGCAGCCAACAATGCGGTAACTAAGTTCACGGCGAGCCAAACCGAGCGGCGCCGTGTACTTTTCCACACCGGAGCAAAGGTATCTTCGTCATCGTCAAGACCCGCCATGCTTAGCATCGAGTGCTGCGCATCTTCACGAATAATGTCGACCACGTCATCGATGGTGATACGACCGAGCAAGTGATTTTCCGCATCGACTACTGGCGCAGAAATCCAGTCTTGCCGTTCAAACAGTTTCGCCACTTCGGTTTCATCCATATCAACCGGAATGCTCTGCACGTCGGCTTCCATCACGTCATTGACTAATTTAGACGGGTCAACGGTGACTAAGCGCGAAATCGAAATCTCACCAATAAATTGGTCGTCGCGATTAACCACGTAGAGTTTATCGGTGGCCTCTGGGAGCTCGCCCTTCAAGCGCAAATAGCGCATGACCACGTCAATGGTGACATCTGGGCGCAAGGTGATGGTGTCCGTGTTCATCATTGAACCGGCGGTTTCGTCCTCATAGGACAATGCTTTCTCGGCGCGATGACGATCTTGCTCGTCCATCGACTTCAGTACTTCTTGATAGACCTGCTCTGGAAGGCCACGCAAAACGTAAGCAAGGTCATCGGTATCCATGCCTTCGGTGGCGGCGGCCAGTTTTTCTGGCGCCATTTGGCGGATAACCGATTTCTGTACTTCTTCAGAAAGCTCTTCGAGGATATCACCGTGCTCGTCGGCATCGACGAGCTGCCAGATGATGGCACGCGCTTTCGGTGGTGAAGATTCGAGGAGGAGTGCGACATCCCATGCCGGCAAATTATGCAGCTGCCGCCGCGCCTGCACGTACATTCCACGGGCGAGCGCTTCGGTCACATCTTGGAGCCGTTGTTCGGCAAACTCTTTTTCAGCGACTTCTGCAAGCATGAGAAAACTCCTATGAATATGAGGAGTTTATCTTATTTCTTGGAATTCGTCAGTAGCGAAAGTAATTAAGCGTCTTCGTCGAAGCGTGCTTCGATCAGTGCGGCTACGGCATCGACAGCAGCTTGGGCTTCAGGTCCACGGGCAATGATTTCAATCTCTTTACCTTGGCCGCTCGCCAATAACAGTAGGCACATGACGCTCGATGCATCGACTTCACGATCGTCTTGGATAATGGCGACCTTAGCATCAAACTGTTGGGTTAGTTTGACCAGCTTGGTTGCCGCTCGGGCGTGTAACCCAAGCTTATTTTGGATAACGGCAGGCTTGCGTGCTTCTTGAGTCATTTGCGGCGATGCCCTTCACGGTGCCGAACTTGCACTTTGAATTCGTAATCAGTGAAGCGCTCAGCCAGTTGCTCGGCAATATAAACCGAACGATGTTGACCACCGGTGCAGCCAATACCGATCGTGAGGTAGCTACGATTGCTACGCTGAAAATACGGCAGCCACGTTTCGAGAAAGGTTTCTACTTGGTGAATAAACTTAGTAACTAAAGGTTGTTGCGCAAAAAAATGTTGTACCGCTGGGTCGCTGCCAGTGAGCGGCTTAAGTTCTGGCTCCCAATGCGGGTTTGGCAGAATACGGGCATCAAAAGCGTAATCCAGATCGGGCGGCAGGCCATATTTGTAACCGAACGACTGAAACACGACGATGAGCCGAGATGCCGCGCGCCCGAGCACGCGTTCGCTTACCTGCTCGCTCAATTGGTGGACGCTGAGCTCGCTACTTTCAATCCGCCAAGTGGCGCGCTCCGCCAATGGTTCGAGCAGCTTTGATTCGGTCTGCAACGCTTCGTTCAGCGGCATTTCGTTGCGCGATAACGGATGCAGACGTCGGGTCTCACCGAACCGTTGTAGCAGCACTTTGTCATTAGAATCAAGAAACAGAATTTCAGGTTTTATCTTGTCAGGTAAGAAATCGAGCGCGTCACTAAGATCGTCGGGTGATGCGGGCAAATTACGGACATCAACGCTAACGGCAACGCTCTCGTATTGATCTTGGATGGCATGCACGAGCGTCGGCAACAGCATGATCGGTAGATTATCGACGCAATAAAAGCCAAGATCTTCGAGTACGCGCAAGGCAATGGTTTTTCCGGAACCTGAGCGGCCACTGACAATGATAAGTTGCATAACTAAGTGCAGTCTTTATCGGTAAAAAGTGTATAGAGTTCTTGGTCGCTCTGAGCGTCGCGCAAGGCTCGAGTACAGGTTTTCTCATTCAGGCGCTGGGCTACCGCGGCGAGCGTTTGTAAATGCTGTTCGTGTTCGTCTTCTGGCACGAGTAGGGCGAAAATAATATCCACCGGCTGATTATCAATAGCATCAAAGTCGATCGGTTCTGCTAGCGTGAGCAAGATAGCAACGGGCTTATTCGCCGAACCTAAGCGCCCGTGGGGGATTGCAACACCTAAGCCAATACCTGTACTACCGAGTCGTTCACGATTCAGTAGACTCTCAAACACATCGAAACTTGTGGTGCCAGAGAGACGTGGCGCAGCCAGTTGTCCGATCAGCTCTAAAACTTTCTTTTTGCTTGAGCCCGCGACTGCACA
The DNA here is from genome assembly GCF_003987225.1 of Pseudidiomarina homiensis. Classification (GTDB taxonomy): domain Bacteria; phylum Pseudomonadota; class Gammaproteobacteria; order Enterobacterales; family Alteromonadaceae; genus Pseudidiomarina; species Pseudidiomarina homiensis. Next base: position 1,397,725 of record NZ_PIPX01000001.1, on the reverse strand, counting down.
GCGGGTGCAGTCGGGGCTTAATAGGGTGGATAAATCCATGATTTAGTGACGTTTCATCTTTTCTTTGTGTTTAATCACCTGGCGGTCGAGTTTATCAATTAAACCGTCGATCGCCGCGTACATATCTTGGTGTTCGGAATCAGCGAAAATTTCACCGCCGTTAACATGCAGCGTAGCTTCCGCTTTTTGGGTTAACTTTTCAACATTTAAAATCACATGGACATTGTTGATATGGTCAAAATGGCGCTCAAGCTTGGAAAACTTAGCGTCGACATAATCACGTAGCGCATCAGTAATTTCTATATGGTGACCAGTCAGGTTAATTTGCATAACATCTTCCTTCTATTGTCCAAGATTTAAATTAGACGCTTACGCTGACTCGAGGGCGGAATATTTAACGCCTCACGATACTTCGCAATCGTCCGTCTAGCGACCTGAATACCTTGCTCGGCCATCAGTTGCGTTAACTTATTATCACTGAGTGGCTTTTTCGGATTTTCGGCGGCAACTAGTTTCTTCAGCAAAGCCCTAATTGCAGTTGATGAACACTCACCTCCTTGATCAGTACTGAGCTGACTAGAGAAGAAGTACTTCAATTCAAACACACCACGGGGCGTATGCATATACTTTTGGGAGGTAACTCGAGAAACGGTGGACTCGTGCATTTCAATTGCTTGGGCGATGTCGGCCAGCACCATGGGTTTCATCGCTTCTTCGCCATGTTCAAAAAAGGCTTGTTGGCGTTGCACAATACTGCTCGCGACTTTGAGTAGCGTATCGTTGCGGCTCTCGATACTGCGCATGAACCATTTAGCTTCTTGTAAGTGATGACGGATATAGCTCATGTCGTCGCTTGCTCGGGTATCCTTTAACAGTGCTGCGTAACTATCGTTTACTTTTAGTTTAGGCAAACTTTGCGGATTTAGCTCAACCATCCAACGATTATTTTGCTTGCGGACCAGCACATCTGGAATCACGTAAGCGTCGTCGCTGGCAGTGAAGCCGTCACCGGGACGCGGCTGTAAATGCTGTATAATCGTTAGGACCTCAGTCAACGCCTCTTCGTTCAATCGTAACCGTCGCGAGAGCGTCCGATAGTCGCGTGAACCAAGCAGTTCGACGTGTTCAACCACTGCTTTTTTGGCGGCTGTTAAATAGGGAGTTGCTTCCGGTAACTGTTGGAGTTGCAGAAGTAAGCATTCGCTAACATCACGGGCGCCGACGCCAATCGGATCAAAGTGCTGAATACGTTTAAGTACCACGGCGACTTCACTGGTGTCGATGTCGTCGGGAAACTGCGCATTTAATGCTTCGGTTAATTCAGCAATAGACGTTTGCAGATAGCCATTCGCATCAATGGCGTCGATGATCGCTAGGCCAATTTGTTCGTCCAGCGCCGTCATGTGCGAAAGTTGTAATTGCCAGCGCAGGTGATCGTGAAGGGTTTCTTCGCCGCAGCCAAAGGTGAGCGCATCATAGTCAGCGTCATGTTGACCCACCGCACCAAGCAACTCAGCGGTGTAATTTTGATCCCATTCTTCGCCAATTTCGACGCTATCGTCGCCGTGCTCTCGAAGAGGGTCTTCTTGCTCTTCTTGCTCGAGTAGCGGGTTTTCTTCAAGCGCTTGTTGGATTTCTTGCTGCAGCTCGAAACTCGACAGTTGCAACAAACGAATGGCTTGCTGCAACTGTGGTGTCATTGACAGTTGCTGACTAAATTTAAACTGCAAGCCCTGCTTCATTAAGCACCACCTACGGGTTGGTCAACGCGGCTACAGAGTGAATTGGTCGCCTAGATAGACGTCTTTCACCTGCTGGTTACTTAAAATAGTATGGGCGTCCCCCTGTGCGATCAACTCCCCATGGCTAACAATATAGGCATGCTCACAAACGGAGAGGGTTTCACGTACATTGTGATCGGTGATCAGGACGCCAATACCGCGCTGGCGAAGATGTTCGATGATTTTCTTGATGTCGATAACAGAAATGGGGTCAACCCCGGCGAAAGGCTCGTCGAGGAGAATAAACTCAGGCTCTGCCGCTAGGGCACGGGCGATTTCTACGCGCCGACGCTCACCACCTGAGAGGCTCATACCCAAGCTGTTGGCGATGTGCCCAATGTGGAACTCTTCGAGTAACTCATCAAGCTTTTCTTCGCGGCCGTTATGGTCCAGGTCTTTGCGGGTCTCGAGAATGGCGAGAATATTGTCGCGTACAGTAAGCTTGCGAAAAATAGATGATTCTTGCGGCAAATAGCCGATCCCTTTGCGAGCACGCTCGTGCATCGGCAACAACGAGATGTCATTGTCGTCGAGTAAAATGCGACCTTTGTCATGATTGACGAGACCGACAATCATATAAAACGTCGTTGTTTTACCTGCACCATTTGGACCCAGTAGACCGATGACTTTGCCCGACTCTACGGTAAGACTGACGTCTTTGACGACTTGCCGTTTTTTATAGGCTTTTGCTAGATGTTCAACGGTTAATTGGCTCATTATCGTCTTCGTTCTTCTTACTTGGCTGGAAAATGGTCGTCACGCGATCGCTTTCGTCTTCGCCGCGAATTGCACGCATTTGCTGCGTCGCGAAGTTATAAACGATCTCATGGCCCTGAATTTGGCTGCCTGCTTGCGTTACCTTGACGCCACCTGACATGGTAAGAATCTGCGCATTTTCGTCGTAACGAATCATCGCGGCTTCGGCGCGAATGATGTTGCCGTCTTCTAACTCTTGCTGATAGGTGGCAGGGCTTCCTTCTGCGGTAAAGCTGCGCGATCCGGTCTCGCCATCTTCCGCTACTTCAAGGTGGTCGGCGGTGATGCGCAGAGTGCCTTGTGTGATGACGACATTCTCTTCGAACACGGCAATTTTGTTCTGAATATCAAACCAGTCACGTTCCGAATCAACCTCGATGTTTTGTTCAAAGTCAGCTTTGCCCTGCGCAAGCGCGTTCGGACTCATGACAAAGCCTAATAGCAGCGTTGCCAGCGCGCACTGCGTGAAGTAATGCTTAAGGCTGTTGCGTACGTGTGTAAGTGGTTTGTACATGTTCATTTAATTCCAATGTTTCGGCATTCAAGTCGGCAATCATACCATTACCGCGGACTAAAAAGTTGCGCCCATAAATGGTAACTGGTTCGTCAGTGATCATCGTTTCAGCGAGGGTATCGATGGTCAGATAGTTGGTTTCGACACGCTCTAAATAGTCATTGTCGGTCATGTGAGTGATCACGATATCGCGCTCAAGTACCAGCGTTTTGTCGTCATAAAATGAGCCTTGCTCAGCGACGACCTGCCACTCACTCTGATTTTCAGCCACGCGCACTTGGTATTGCGGGGCCATGAGCTCAGTTAAACCAATTGGACTGTAATGGGTCATTTTGGTTGCATTGATGCGATGGATGAGCTCGCCGTCCGCGTTATAGACCCGCGTGCGCAAGCCTTCAGCGATAAAGTCGGGAGGCACTTCCTGAAATAGGTCGCTGTCTCCGGCATCTTCGGCTTGATCGAACGGCCGCCAGATGAGCAAGGCACCGAGCAAAAACAAAATAGCAAGGATCCAACCTAACTGGCGGTTCATAGACTGACTCCACCTTGCAGTTGCAAGTGGCCTTGGCTAAGTAGAATCAAGTCACTTAACTCACGCACTGCGCCAAAGCCGCCACTCATGCTAGTGACATAATCGGCTTGCTGCTGCACCCACGGGTGCGCGTCTTGAGGAGCCACGCCGACACCCGCACGTTGAATCATGACAACATCAGGTACGTCATCGCCAATACTGGCAATGGCGCTGTCTTTGAGTTGGTATTTCTCGGCGAGTTGTTGGTACACCGAAAGCTTTTCGGTGGTGCCTTGAAAAATATCGGTCACGCCAAGCGCTTGCATGCGTTGTTCAACGATCGTGGAGCGGCGTCCTGTGACTACCGCTACCTGCACGTTATTGGCAAGCAATGCCTTTACGCCAAAGCCATCGCGCGTGTGAAAACTTTTCAACTCTTCGCCGTCGTTACCTAGATAAATACGGCCATCGGAAAAGACGCCATCGACATCGCATATCACGAGGCGGATCGCTTGGAGGCTGGCGAATAGCGATTCGCTAATGTCGCCGTACCAGGTACTCACGGTTGCTTGCGTCATTACATTACCCCCGCTTTTAACAGATCATGCATGTTCAAGGCGCCGCGCACTGTACCGTTACGATCCACCGCGAAAAGGCCATTAATTTTTTTGTCTTCCATCAGCTTAAGGCCTTCGGCCGCAAGCACGTCAGCACTGATGGTGATGGGGTTGCGGGTCATTACTTGGGTTATTTCGGCTTGGTGCACATCAATGCGTTGGTCCAAAATACGGCGCAAGTCACCGTCGGTAAAAACGCCAACGAGGTGTTGTTGATCATCAACCACGCCGGTCATCCCCAATCCTTTGCGTGACATTTCGAGCAAGGCCTCACTTAGCGTCGCCTGCTCAGTCACTAACGGAATCCGTTCGCCACTATGCATCACATCGTGAATGTGCAGTAATAAACGTCGACCTAAGCTGCCGCCGGGGTGCGACATAGCAAAGTCATCCGCAGTAAACCCACGTGCATGCAGCAGTGCAACAGCCAAAGCGTCGCCCATGGCGAGCGTGGCGGTGGTCGATGAAGTGGGGGCTAAGCCAAGCGGGCAGGCCTCTTGCTCTACGGCGATACAAATATGTACGTCGGCTAATTCCGCCAGCGTCGATTGCGGGTTCCCGGTCATGCTGATCAGGTGGGCGCCGCGGCGTTTGATGAGCGGGGCAATACTGAGTACCTCGCCAGTTTCACCAGAATTTGATATCGCTAGCACCACATCATCGGCGGTGATCATCCCCAAGTCGCCATGACTGGCTTCTCCAGGGTGAACGAAAAAGGCGGGCGTACCTGTCGAGGCAAGGGTGGCGGCGATTTTTCCGCCAATATGACCCGACTTACCCATGCCGATCACAATGACACGTCCTTTACAGGCCAGTAGGTACTCACAGGCCTGAGTAAAGGTGTCATCTAAAAAGCGTTTCAAGTCGCTGATTGAGCGCGCTTCAATATCTAGGACTGAGGCCGCAAGCGAAGTGAAAGTATCTGTTTTTGCCGCTGTCATGCTTAACCTTATATCGACTATCAAGTAGCAATAGTGCAATCATAACCGATCGATTCTGCAAATGCAGACGTAAAACTGCTCACAGTGAATGATTTGTCACAAATTTTACCGCTAGCGGCTAGGGAAACCCCTCGTTTTCAGGTAAACTAGGCGGTCGGAAACGGAAGGAAGAACCTGCTATGACAAGCGCTCAGATGGATGATCTTATTGTCATCGAAAATCTGGACTTTGCGCACAGTTACGGTGCGCATCAGGTCTATAAAGGCCTCAGTTTGCGGATCCCGCGCGGCAAGATAACCGCGATCATGGGCCCCAGCGGTATAGGTAAGACAACGTTGCTGCGGCTTATGGGCGGTCAACTCAAACCGCAACGCGGCACTATCGAGTTCGCCGGGCACAACATTCCCGAGTTATCGCGTAGCCATCTTTATGAACAACGTAAACGCATGAGTATGTTGTTCCAGAGTGGCGCATTGTTCACCGACATGTCGGTGTACGACAATATTGCTTTTCCGTTACGTGAACACAGCAAACTCAGCGAAGAAATCATTGAAACCATCGTGCTGATGAAGCTCGAAGCGGTCGGCTTGCGTGGTGCTCGGCATCTTATGCCGGCGGAATTGTCGGGTGGCATGGCGCGGCGTGCTGCTTTAGCACGCGCCATCGCGCTTGACCCAGAATTGATCATGTACGATGAGCCTTTCGCTGGGCAAGATCCGATTTCCATGGGTGTTATCGTCAAATTGATTAAATCGTTGAATAACTCATTAGGCTTGACCAGTGTGGTGGTCACTCACGACGTGGCAGAAGTACTAACCATTGCCGACAAAGTCGTGATCATTGCGGACAAGAAAGTGGTCGCTGAAGGGTCTCCGGAAGAATTAAAGAACTCGGATGATCCTTTAATTCACCAATTCCTTTCCGGTGAGGCTGATGGCCCGGTGCCTTTCCATTATCGTGCGCCGAGCTTAGCCGAAGAGATTTTGGGCGCGCAGCAAGGAGAGTCTCATGCTGGATAGAATTGCAGGCTTGGGCAAAGCAGTGCTGGATAGCATTGCTGGCGCTGGCCAAGCCATGGTGATGTTACTGCGAGCGTTAATTGGTAAGCCACAGTTGCGTAAATCATGGCCTTTGCTGATGCAGCAAATGTATTCAGTTGGCGTACTGTCGCTCATTATTATCGTCGTAAGTGGCTTGTTTATCGGGATGGTTTTGGGTTTGCAAGGCTATACCATTCTGGTTGATTTTGGCGCTGAGCAAAGCTTGGGTCCGATGGTTGCCTTGTCACTGTTGCGTGAGTTAGGCCCAGTGGTCACCGCATTATTATTTGCTGGACGCGCTGGCTCAGCGTTGACGGCCGAAATTGGTCTGATGAAAGCAACTGAGCAATTATCGAGTTTGGAGATGATGGCCGTTGATCCGTTACGTCGTGTAATTTCACCGCGTTTTTGGGCTGGCTTTTACAGTATGCCGTTGCTGGCGCTGATTTTTTCAGCGGTCGGTATTTACGGCGGTTATTTGGTCGGTGTGCGTTGGTTGGGCGTCGATGACGGTGCATTTTGGTCGGTCATGCAAGCTAATGTCGAGTGGGGACAAGATATTCTCAATGGCATTATCAAAAGTTTAGTTTTTGCTTTCGTAGTGACTTGGATTGCCTTGCACAAGGGGTATCACTGTGTGCCCACCTCGGTAGGTATTAGTCGCGCGACAACGTCAACGGTGGTGACTGCATCCTTAGCGGTCCTAGGTCTAGATTTTGTTCTCACTGCACTCATGTTTGGATAAATAGTTATGGAATCAAGAAATACGCAGTTAGCAGTTGGTTTTTTTGTTATTATTGGCGTGTTGGCACTGTTGTTTTTGGGGCTTCGTGCGGCGAACACGAATTTTTCCAGCAATGGTGAAACTTATAAATTATATGCAAAGTTCGACAACATTGGTGGTCTGAAAGAGCGTTCTCCAGTTAAAGTAGGTGGCGTTGTTGTTGGCCGAGTGAGCAAAATCACTCTGGACGGTGATTATTATGAACCGTTGGTCGAAATGACGATTAGCAAAGATTACGATGAATTTTCGGATACTTCATCGGTCTCAATTCTAACGTCAGGTTTATTAGGTGAGCAGTACATTGGCCTAAGCCCTGGATTTATTGATGATACCGTTGAAATGTTGGGTGACGGGGATTATATCCACGATACGAAATCGGCCTTGGTACTTGAAGATTTGATTGGCCAATTCTTGTTTAGCCAAGGCAATGACTAAGGAGTCATTATGAAAACTTTATCGGCATTAATGTTGACAGCGTTGTTGGTGGTCACCGGAGGAGTCGCAAAAGCGAACTCCGATGTGGTGCGCGATGAAAATCCTTATACATTGCTTGAGCGTGTGGCGAATAAAACGGCTGAGCGCATCGCCAATGATCGATCTAAAATCGATGAAGATTTGGATTATTTGCGCGAGATTATTCGCGAGGAATTGATGCCTTACGTCGATTCTACTTACGCAGCAAAACGTGTGCTCGGGCGCAACCTTAAAGATACGACAGCCGAACAGCGGCAGCAGTTTTACGCGGTGTTTCGTGAGTATTTGATCGCCACTTATGGCCGTGCATTTACCCAATACGATGAAAACAAACATCAGTTTGAATTCGAGCGCGCGCGTGAGTTGGGCCCAGACGATCGCATGGTTGAAGTAAACACTCGTCTGATCGAAGAAGGCCGCCCGCCGATTCGTTTGGATTTCAAGTTGCGTTATGACAACGACGAGCGTTTATGGAAAGCTTACGATTTGGTGGTTGAAGGTGTTAGCTTGTTGAACAGTAAAGCCGCAGAAATTTCTTCGGTGATCCGTAGCCGTGGTATCGATGGCACGATTGAACTGTTACGCGAGAAGTCGCAAGATCCAATTCAACCGTATCAAGAAGGGCAAAGCTAGGATGACAGGGTTTGCTTGGCAACAGCATGACGGTAAGCTCATCTTTAGCGGTGAGCTTACGCGTGCAACTGTGCCACAAGCATGGCAAGAGCGCGCGCAGTGGCACCAGGGTGAGCAACAGTTAACCGTCGATTTGGCAGCGCTTGAACATGTTGATTCGGCTGGTGTTGCTATGCTGTTGCAGCTGAAAAAATACTTGTTAGAAAAGCAGTGTGAACTAACTATCTCGAAACCGAGTCAACAGTTTAAAGCCATTGTCGATGTTAGTGGCGCTACTGACCTCTTGGCGATATAAAATTCCGAACACGAGAAGAACAGAGATTCATGACAACCGACGATATTCAACAACGACTGCAAGACGCACTTGAGCTCGATGATTTATTGGTGAAAGTAGAAGGCAGTCATGCGAACATTACCGCAGTGAGCGAGATTTTTGCTGACATGAGCCGCGTCAAGAAGCAGCAAACGGTCTATGCACCTCTTAAAGAACTTATTGCGAGCGGCGAACTGCATGCTGTATCCATTAAAACCTACACACCGACCGAGTGGCAACGCGAGAAAAAACTCGCAATGTTGAGTTAAAGAGAGTTCCGCGTTATGCAAAAATTTGTAATCACGGGTGGCCAAGCTTTGCACGGCGAAGTTGTAATTTCTGGTGCAAAGAACGCCGCCTTGCCAATTCTAATGGCAAGTTTGCTCGCTACTGATGATGTTGAAATTAGTAATGTTCCCGCCCTACAAGATGTTCGCACCTCGTTAAAGCTACTTGCCGATCTTGGGGTGGGCAGTACCCAACGCGACAGCAACAGCTACGTTATTCATCCGCAGGAACTTACCAACCACATCGCGAGTTATGACTTAGTCAAAACCATGCGTGCATCGATTTTGGTGTTGGGTCCGCTCTTGGCCCGTTCTGGTAAAGCGCAAGTGTCGCTACCAGGCGGTTGCGCCATCGGCGCCCGTCCAGTGAATTTGCACATTGAAGGTTTACGGCAGATGGGTGCGCACATTACCGTCGAGAACGGCTACATTAATGCCGAAGTGGACGGTCGCTTGCAAGGTGCGCAGATTCTTCTTGATACGGTAAGTGTTACTGGCACCGAGAATCTAATGATGGCTGCTACTTTAGCCGACGGTGTCACGACGATTGAAAATGCCGCGCGTGAGCCTGAGATAGTCGATTTAGCTAACTTTTTAAATGCCCTCGGTGCTGACGTGCGTGGTGCGGGCAGTGACACCATTGAAATTCACGGTGTCGAACAATTGCATGGTGGCAGTTACTCAGTTCAGCCTGATCGTATTGAAACCGGAACCTTTTTGGTAGCGGCACTTGTTACCGGTGGTGATGTGACGTGTAAGAATACCGATCCGACAATGCTTGATGCGGTGATGAAAAAGCTCACTGAAGCGGGCGCTAAGATCAGCAAGGGTGACGACTGGATTCGCATTGAAGCACCAGCGCGGCCGAAACCTGTTAATGTGATTACCGCCCCTCATCCGGCGTTTCCAACGGACATGCAAGCGCAATTTTGCGCGTTGAATGCGATTGCTGATGGCTCTGGATGGGTGCGCGAGACGATTTTTGAAAATCGCTTCATGCATGTGCCAGAACTCCAGCGTATGGGCGCGCAAATTGAGCTTGAGGGCAATACCGCGATTTGCAAAGGGGTTGCTGAATTGGCGGGCGCACAAGTCATGTGTACCGATTTACGCGCTTCAGCGTCATTGGTCATCGCCGGCTTAGTAGCGAAGGGACAAACCACCGTCGAACGTATCTATCATATCGATCGCGGCTACGAAGCTATCGAGAAGAAACTTACTGCGCTTGGCGCCAGAATTGAAAGACAAAACTAAGCGCCAAATTCGCTAGTAGCGTAATTTGCTAATGGTTACCGTGGTGGTGAGCTCCTCATTGCCACGGATGAACCGCACTTCGAGCTCCGTTCCTGGTGCCGTATTAGAAATCAGCGCAAGACCTTCTTGCGAAGAAGCAATCGGCTCACCAGCAATTTCAATAATGTAGTCCTCCGCACGCAATCCAGCGCGCTCTGCCGGGCTATTGGTATCGACGCCAGTGACGAGAATGCCTGGCTGTTGCTGAGTTTGCGGGCGGTCGCCCGTATTCACGCCTAGGTAACCACGAACCACTTCACCTTCTTCAATCAACTTGGTCATGATTTCATAGGCGAGTGCATAGGGAACCGCAAAGTAAATACCTTCGACGCCTTGCCCTGCTGGACCGCGGAACTGCGCATTATTAATCCCGACAAGGTAACCTTCGCTATTGACCAAAGCGCCACCTGAGGCACCTTCATTAATCACCGCGTCCATTTGCAATAAGTCGGCATGGCTATTAATCACGCCCATGCGTCCACCGGTTGCACTGATAATGCCCTGAGTAATGGTTTGGCCGAGATTAAGGGGATTGCCGATGGCAAGTACCACATCGCCGACACTTGAACGTAGCTGTTGATCTTGTGGGATGACCGGTAGGTTATCGAGTTCAATACGTAAAACGGCTAGATCGGTGACGGGATCTGAACCAATCACCTGGGCACTGGTTTGTCGACCATCTTGCAGGGCTACTTGGATACTGCTGACATTAGCGACCACGTGGGCAGCGGTAAGTACGTGGCCAACGTTATCCATAATGATGCCAGAGCCAAGCCGCAACACGGTATTTGGGCGTCGATTGTAATACGAGCCGCGAACCTCTGACAGACTATAAATATTGACCACTGCGGGTGCTGCGCGATTGACGGCTTTCGCAAAACTGACGGGCTGGTCAGGCGCAGCGCGGCTGGCTTGCCAAGCGCTAATGTACGGTTGCACCCAAATGACTACAGCAGCAACGACGAGTCCAAGTGCAATCGAGCGCAAAAGATAACGAAGCCAATGACTGGATGAGCGTTGCTGCATGTGAGATGTCCATTCGATTTATTGTAATAAACAAAAGCATACCACTTCTGTAAAAAAGAAGGCAGCCCCTATGAGGCTGCCTTATCAATGTGCGCTGTGATTTTTGATGCTTCTTAGTAGATGGAGTTAACCACCACGTAAAACAAGGTAGAGCGATGAATTTCCGCGGCGAATATTTAACGCTACGACACCTTCCGCGCTGTCGAGTGCAGAGCGTAATTCGCTCACCGAGTTTACTGGTTTGCGATTGACAGCAACGATTACATCGTCTTTACGCAAGCCATAACGCGCAGCCATCGAACCCTCTTCAAGTTCGGTGATGGTAATACCGCCGCCATCGCTTGGTGCCAACGTTGCACCTTGCAGTGCGGGGTGTAACTGCTCAGCTTCAACTGCGGTTTCATCGGCCGATAAGGTAACTTCGAAAGTACGTTTGTCGCCATCTCGTAACACGGTGATGTCGAAAGGCTTACCGACGCCCAAGGTTTTCACACGGGCACTTAAGTCAGCAAAGCTACGAATTTTTTCGCCGTTAACGGCAGTGATAACGTCACCTGACTGCAAGCCCGCCTCGGCAGCGGCGCTGTCAGGCACGACTTCGGCAATAAAGGCACCTTGGTTGGCATCTAGGTTCAACGCTTTGGCAATGTCAGGGGTTAAGTCGTTACCACGCACGCCAAGCACGCCGCGGCGTACTTCACCGAACTCGATAAGTTGTTGCACCAGGGCTTCCATCATGTCCGATGGAATCGCAAAGCCAATACCGATATTGCCGCCATTAGGTCCTAAGATCGCAGTGTTAATACCCACGAGCTTGCCGTCTAGCGTGACCAGTGCGCCACCAGAGTTACCGCTGTTGATTGCCGCATCGGTTTGGATAAAGTTTTCAATTTCTTCAATACCTAAACCACTGCGACCTAGCGCGCTCACGATACCGGAGGTTACCGTTTGGCCAAGTCCAAATGGGTTGCCAATAGCAACCACAAAATCACCGACGCGCAGATCCGCTGAGCGACCGATCTCGATTTCGGTCAAGTCTTTGCCGTTTTTAATCTTAAGCAATGCGATATCAGAGTTAGCGTCTGTACCGATGACTTCGGCATCATATTGTTCACCGTCTTTTAAAGTGACAAGAATTTCGCTAGCGCCGTCGATCACGTGATTGTTGGTGACCACATAGCCATTTTCGGCATCGATGATGACCCCTGAGCCTAAACCGCGGAATGGACGCTCTTGTACCTGTTCTCGCGGACCATTTGGACCAAAGAAGAAGCGGAACATATCGGGAATGCGTTGCCGAACTTCGCGGCTGCCTTTAACCGAGATGTTGACAACTGCCGGGGTGACTTCTTCAAGCATCGGCGCCAAGGTTGGCGTTTCGTCTTTGTCGCTGAAGAAAGGGATGTTGGCCTGTGCGCTGCCGCCAAGGGTTAACAGGCCCGTAAGTGCTAGAACTGCAATGAACTTTGTTCTCATAGGGTACAGACTCCTTTAATCAACACTTTCATGCGGATTCGCATGGTGCAAGTAAAGACCGACCCTAATGAGATAAGTTCAGCTCAAGAATGTTTCAAGATGTTTTTTCTTTAGAACTTGAAAAAATGCCGCTCTTTTTGTCGGAGTAGTCGCGTGGTGGCTGTTCGGCAGTCTCTTTTTTCGCCTGCGAACTGTCTTTTTGCAACTGGCTCGCCATACGTAATTGCCGCATGGTGTCTTCGGCAAAAAATGGCAAGCTCGGTTGTGCTTGCTCTTGTTGCAGAATTTCTGAACTGTGGCTCAAGTAGGCTTTCAGTTTGTCTTGAGTCTCTTCGAGCTGCTCGACAAGTGCGCTGGCAGTAGCAAAGTGCTCGGCCACTTCTTGTTGATACGCCGCAAGTTGTTCGCGGCTTTGTTGTACTTGCTCGTTCAGGCGCGCCTCGTCAGAATGCTCTTTGAGCCAATAGCGAGCAACGAAAAAACCTACAATAGCTCCTGCTAAAACCAGAAGAATGCCAATGATTGCATTCATAAAAACTCCTTAACAACGCGCTTCACATGATAAACTAGTTGCACATAGCATAATCCAGAATAGGGTCGAAGTGGTAGTGACAACGCAAAACATCACCCCATTGAGCAAATATGAAGCGGACTTAGCGTCCGGCGGATTCACCCCTGATGCCGCTCAGCGACGTGCCGTTGAGGCCTTACAACGATTGTATGATGAGCTTGTGCACTACCGTCATCAGCAAACCGGTGGTGTGCTAACAACGTTAAAGTCATGGCTCGGCAATGAACCGCAGGCCCCACAAGGGATTTATTTTTGGGGTGGGGTAGGCCGTGGCAAAACCTATTTGGTCGATACTTTTTACGAAACCTTGCCATTTGAGAAAAAGTTGCGAGTTCACTTTCATCGCTTTATGCACCGTGTACATAAAGAGCTGAAAGAACTAAAAGGCAAGAGTGACCCATTGCCCATCATTGCCGAAAAGCTTGCGAGTGAAGCACAAATTGTCTGCTTTGATGAGTTCTTTGTACAAGACATTACCGACGCCATGATTCTTGGCACCCTGATGCAAGAGCTGTTTAAACGCAATGTCGTTCTTGTCGCGACCTCAAATATTATTCCCGATGAACTGTATAAAAACGGCTTACAACGGGCGCGTTTTTTGCCAGCGATCGAGCTTATTAAAAACCATTGCGAAGTGATTAATGTCGACAGCGGCATCGATTATCGCTTACGCACACTTACGAAAGCAGAAATTTACCATGCGCCGTTAGATGCCGAAGCTGACGAAAACTTACAACGTTACTTCACCGAGTTGGCACCAGACCACTGCAGCCGCAACACCGACGGTACGATTCGAATTAATGGTCGTGATATTCCAGTGCGTTTAGAATGCGATGATGTCGTCTTGTTTGACTTTGAGGCGATATGTGGCGGGCCTCGTTCGCAAAACGACTATATCGAGCTGGCGCAACTGTATCATGCGGTACTGATCAGCAACGTGCCGCAGCTTGGTGGCAACAGCGACGATGCCGCACGGCGTTTTCTCGCCTTAGTTGATGAATTTTACGAACGTCGCGTGAAGCTGATTTTGTCGGCCGCGGTTCCGCTCGAAGACATCTACACCGACGGCAAGCTGAAGTTTGAATACCAGCGTTGTATTTCGCGCCTGCAAGAAATGCAAAGCCAGGAATACCTAGCCCTAGAGCACAAACCCTGAAATGGGTAGCCCGTGGTTCTACCACGGGTCATGTCGAATTCAACGAACATGGTCAATAAGGTCAGGTTGGACCCGTGGTAGAACCACGGGCTACAAACAGCAAACAGCGAATAGCAAACATCGCCGTTGATCTTTTGAGCGGTTTTCCCTATAATCCGCGCAGCCCACGTTACAGGTACAACTAACCAGTGTGTGGCATAGCCACAACGGTTGTTGTGGTTCGCGGGGAAGCCCGGAACTACTGTCGTGAACCTTTAATAAAGAGTAAGTTTCAATGAGTACATTTGTTGCAAAACCAGAAACTGTACAACGTGACTGGTATGTTATTGACGCTGAAGGTAAAACTTTAGGTCGTCTGGCGACTGAAGTAGCCCGTCGCCTACGTGGTAAGCATAAGCCTGAGTACACGCCTCACGTTGATACTGGTGATTACATCATCATCGTTAACGCTGAGAAAGTAGCCGTAACTGGCCGTAAAGCTCAGAACAAGATCTATTATTCACACTCTGGGTATCCAGGTGGTATCAAGGAAATCAACTTCGAGAAGTTGATCGCCAAGAAACCAGAAATGGTCATTCAGAAAGCGGTGAAAGGTATGTTACCTCGTGGTCCACTGGGTCGTGCCATGTTCCGTAAACTGAAAGTATATGCAGGCACCGAGCACAACCATGTTGCTCAACAGCCTAAACAACTTGAAATTTAAGACGGAGCATTAAGAAAATGGCAGAGAATCAATACTACGGTACTGGTCGTCGCAAAAGCTCTACCGCGCGCGTATTCTTGCGTCCGGGCAGCGGCAACATCAGCATCAATAACCGCACTTTAGAAGAATACTTCGGTCGTGAAACGGCACAAATGGTTGTTCGTCAACCGCTTGAGCTTGTTGACATGGTTGAGAAATTCGATTTGTACATCACCGTTAAAGGTGGTGGTTCAAGTGGTCAAGCTGGCGCAGTGCGTCACGGTATCACTCGTGCACTTATGCAATACGACGAAGCACTACGTGGCGACTTGCGTCGCGCTGGTTACGTTACTCGTGACGCGCGTCAAGTTGAACGTAAGAAAGTTGGCTTGCACAAAGCTCGTAAGCGTCCACAGTTCTCGAAGCGTTAATCGCAAAAATTACCGTTTACGAAACTGTACGTTTCAGCAAAAGCAAAAACCCGGCCATTGTGCCGGGTTTTTTGTCTTTGTCCTTGTAAAAATCAGGGTATTTCTTTATCATCTGAAAGCATTTTTTTGCCGATTGTCTGTGCGCAAAAGCACAAGCAATTCTAACGCAGCAGCTAATTACTGACTTTGCGGCGATGTCCCGCAAAGCGTCCAAACTGGAGAGTAAGTGGATGAGCAATGCGCCTGTAGATAAAGGCCGCCGTCGTTTTCTGACTGTCGCAACCTCTGTGGTTGGTGCAGCAGGCGCGGTGGGTGTTGCCGTTCCTTTCATTGCGTCATGGAACCCGAGTGCGAAAGCGAAGAACGCGGGTGCGCCAGTGGAAGTGAACATCGGAAAAGCCGAGCCGGGTCAAATGATTCGTGTGGAATGGCGTGGTCAGCCTGTATGGGTTGTGCGTCGTACCCCAGAAATGCTAAATAGCCTTGAAGGCTTAGCAGATCAACTGCGTGACCCTAATTCAGAAGAACCACAACAACCAGAATACGCGGCTAACTTGTACCGTTCGCGCAAAGAAGAATACTTTGTCGCCGTTGGTATTTGTACGCACCTTGGTTGTTCGCCACAGTATCTTGAGGATTCTTTTGGTGAGCAAGTCGAAGGTATTAGCGCTGGTTTCTTCTGCCCTTGTCACGGTTCGAAGTTTGACATCGCTGGTCGCGTCTTCTCGGGCGTACCTGCGCCGTACAATTTGGTGGTGCCGCCGCATTACTACATTGACGACAACACCATTTTGGTGGGTGAAGACGGGGAGCAAGCCTGATGAAAAAACTAATCGCATGGTTTGACGAACGCATTCCGATGACCAAGACGTGGAATATCCACCTCGCGCAATATCCAGCTCCGAAAAACTTTAACTTCTGGTACTTGTTTGGCGTGCTCGCCATGCTGGTACTGGTGAACCAAATCCTCACTGGTATTTGGTTAACAATGAATTATGTGCCTTCTGCAGATGGCGCTTTTGCTTCAGTTGAATACATTATGCGTGATATCGACTACGGTTGGTTGTTGCGTTACATGCATTCGACGGGGGCGTCCGCCTTCTTCGTGGTGGTCTATCTGCATATGTTCCGCGGCATGATGTACGGCTCCTATCAGAAGCCTCGTGAATTGCTGTGGGTCTTCGGTATGCTGATTTTCTTAGTGCTGATGGCCGAAGCCTTTATGGGTTACTTGCTACCTTGGGGACAAATGTCGTACTGGGGTGCTCAGGTTATCATCTCGCTATTCGGTGCGATTCCGATTATTGGTGATGATTTGACGCTGTGGATTCGTGGTGACTATGTCATCTCGGGTGCTACGTTAAACCGCTTCTTTGCACTCCACGTGATCGCATTACCATTGGTATTGGTCATTTTGGTGTTCTTACACATCATTGCGTTGCATGAAGTTGGCTCGAACAACCCTGAAGGTATCAATATCAAGAAGCCAAAAGGCTCGGTACCTGAAGAAGAGAAGCCGAAGTTCAAATTCCATGAACGCTTTACCAACAAGTATGACATTGTCGATGCTTTCCCATTCTTCCCGTATTACGTCGTGAAGGATTTAGTAGGTATTGGTATCTTCTTGTTCTTGTTCTGTTACGTGATTTTCTTTGCCCCAGCAATGGGCGGCTTGTTCCTTGAGCCACCGAACTTTGAGCCGGCAAACCCATTGAAAACACCTGAACACATTGCGCCAGTGTGGTACTTCACACCGTTCTACGCCATTTTGCGTGCGGTGCCAGATAAACTGCTTGGTGTCATCTTGATGTTCGGTGCCATTGTCGCGTTGTTCTTGTTGCCTTGGATTGACCGCGGCAAAGTACGCTCGATTCGTTATCGCTGTGGCTTCCACAAAGTTAATTTGACGTTGTTTGTCATTAGCTTTATCGCGCTTGGTTACTTAGGCCTGAAACCAGCAACTGAAGTGTATACTTTCTTTGCGCGGGTCTTCACCTTCTTGTACTTCGCCTTCTTCGTTTTCCTGTTCTTCTACAGCAAAAACGAAAACACGAAGCCAGTTCCAGAGAGGATTACTAAGTGATGAAACAGTTTCTGAAAACGACGCTACTGGTAGCCGCGACAATTTGGTCAGTTGCAGGTTTTGCAGCTGGCCCAACGGTTCCACTTGATGAAGCTAAAGTTGATCTACACGACAAAGCCTCTTTGCAACGTGGCGCGCAGTTGTTCATGAACTACTGCCTAGGTTGTCACTCGATGGAGTATCAACGTTATAACCGTACCTTTAACGACTTAGGTATCCCAGAAGACCTAGGTGAAGCGAATCTGCAGTTTACCGGTGAAAAAGTAGGTGACTTGATCACCAACGCTATGCCGACTGAAGCTGCAGGCGCATGGTTTGGTACTGCGGCACCAGATTTAACCTTGGTAGCTCGTGTGCGCGGTGCCGACTGGATTTATACCTATCTCCGTTCGTTCTACGTGGATGAGTCGCGTCCGTTTGGCGTGAACAACACGGTGTTCCCAAATGTTGGGATGCCGCACGTTTTGCAAGAGTTGCAAGGGGTGCCACGCAAAACGACCGAACAGCGTATGATTGACGGTGAAATGCAAGACGTTTACGTAGGCATCAAAACCGACGGCAGCGGTATGCTGAGCGAATCTGAATACGACCAAGCAATGTTAGATCTTACTAACTTCTTGGTTTACACCGGTGAACCGATGTTGCTTGAGCAGCGTCGTTTGGGCTGGAAAGTATTCGGTTTCTTACTGGTCTTTACTATTTTAGCTTGGTTACTCAAGCGTGAATTCTTTAAAGACGTGAAGAAGAAATGATGGAGAAAGACATGTCGGTTGCGGCAAATAAACGGTCAGTGATGACCTTGTATTCGGGACGTAATGACCTTCGTAGTCATCAGGCCCGAATCGTTCTCGCAGAGAAAGGCGTGAGTGTTGAAATCACTTACGTTGACAGCGACCAAATGCCTGAGGACTTGTTACAGTTGAATCCGTATCCGGATGCGCTGCCAACCTTAGTCGATCGTGAGCTGGTTCTCTACAATGCCCACATCATCATGGAATACCTTGATGAGCGTTTCCCGCATCCGCCATTGATGCCGGTTTATCCGGTTGCTCGCGGAACCAGTCGCCTCATGATGTATCGCATCGAACGTGACTGGTTCAGCTTGGCTGACTCTATTGAAAAAGGTGGTAAAGGTGTCGAAGCGGCGCGCCAAGAACTCCGCGAAGGTATTCTTGCGTTGGCGCCAATTTTTGCCGATACGCCGTACTTCATGAGTGAAGAGTTTACCCTTGTGGACTGTTACTTGGCGCCATTATTGTGGCGTCTACCAAGTTACGGTATTAGCCTAGAGGGTGCAGCAGCGAAGCCGATCAAGGCTTACATGTTGCGCGTTTTTGAACGTGATTCCTTCCAGGAATCGCTGACCGATATCGAGCGAGACCTCGGCCGGTGAGTGATTTAACTGCAATGACCGCACGCCGCCCGTATATGCTGCGGGCGGTGTACGAGTGGCTGGTTGATAATCAATTAACGCCACACCTTGTGGTTGACGCTGAGCAGCCGGGCTGCCAAATTCCTTTCGAGTTTGTCAAAGATGGCCAGATCGTGCTTAACATCGCACCTTCAGCGGTCGGCAATTTACAGCTCGCAAATGACCGCGTTGAATTTAACGCGCGTTTCTCTGGTAAACCTCATCGGGTCTACGTTCCTATGATTGCCGTAGTTGCGCTGTACGCACGTGAAAACGGTGCTGGAACAATCTTCGAAGAAGAGCCGCAATTGCAAGAAGGTGACGCAGGTGAAGTTGAGTCTACAACGCCTCAGCAGGGACCATCAGCGGTGATTGATGGTGCGCAAGACGATGATGCGCAACCAAGCAAGCCGAGTAAGAGCAAACGACCAAACCTCAAAGTTATCAAATAAAAGTAATGGGTAGCCCGTGGTTCTACCACGGGGTATTTCGAATTGAACGTACATGGTCGAAAGGTTAGAGATGACCCGTGGTAGAACCACGGGCTACCACGAGTCCCGAAAAGTGCGAAGCAAACAAACACCGAGTAACGGTGTTTTATCTGATTTCAAAAGCGTCGATAACGCGCTGTACACCATTGGTATTACGTGCGACCTCGACCGCTTGCCGGGCCATTTGCCGATCAACTAAGCCCATTAAAAACACTTCACTGTTCTCAGTGACGACTTTGATCTTCGCCGCATCAATGGCTTCGTCAGTCACGAATTTCGCTTTAATCTTACTGGTGAGCCAACTATCGTTACTGATAGTTTTGAAGCTGATCACCTCACCGATACGAATTTCATTATGTACACGCTGTACCCCAGCGGTATCACGGGTCATACGCGTAGCAAGTTCAGCAAGACCATGACTTTGCGCTTGGCCCATTAAGAGTACCGAGCGGTTAAAAGACACCACCTGAATACGACTATTGGCAAGGCGCTCTTCACCTTTAAGTGCGGCAATAACTTTAATCTCGATGGCTTGATCGTCGACTTGAGTGCCAACCGTGCGCGAGTCCGTTGCCGACGAAATGCCGACCGCGGTCGCGCCCACCAGAGCTGCAGCGCAACCCGACAAGGTAAGCATTGCGGCGAAGGCGAGTGCGCCTAATTTTGCCTGAGTTTTCATGCGTCATCCTCCTGCGGAAAAATCTGTTGCTCGGCTAGGCTGCAGAGCATATTCACCAGCTGCAGTAAGTGTTCACTTACGCGCGCGGCGTTTCGTGAAGGTATTCGAATCTCAACATCGTCAGGACCAAGGAGACCAGCGACGTCTTGGTCGGCATCATTGGTTAACGCAATAATTAGCATTCCACGACTAAGGGCAGCTTCCATCGCGCGACTTACGCGGGGGGCGCGTGCGCCGGCACTTAATACAATGAGCAGGTCGTTCGGTTGACCCACCGCTGAGATTTGCTGCGCAAAAATAGCTTCGTGCTCATTTGCACCAAAGTCGGCGTGTAATGCGTTCACCGGAAACGGGGGACGGTCGAACTGTAAGCCAGTGAGCATAATGTGTGAGAAGTGACGGGCGCTGGCATGCGCCATACTCTCGCCACAACAGTAGACTTTCTGCCCACGTAATAACGAATCTACCAAAAGCTCCCCAGCATTAAGTAGCGGCTCCTGCAATAAATCTGCAGAAGCAATCTGGGTCTGAATACATTCGGTAAAAATGGCCTTGACCGGTTCTTCCATAAATCCTCATTAAAAAGCATCAGGCAACCAATAAAGTTGTTCGGGTTGCTCACAAATGGCGACGACATCGAACCGCATAGGCGTCTGATGCTCATCGAGTTTGTGCGATAGTAAATAAAATTGCGCACTGCGTCTAATGCGTTGACATTGGGCCCGCGTGATTTGTTCGACAACCGTCGCAAAATCCTCGTTCTTGCGATATTTGACCTCAATAAACACCCAATGTTCTTGGTCGCGCATAATGATGTCGATTTCGCCAAGCTCACAGCGATAATTACGTTCCACTAAGCGCAACTGCTGATCCTGCAAAAAGGCCAACGCTTGCGCTTCGCCAGCATTCCCCGTAGCTTTAGGTAACATCCATGTTCCTCATTTACGCCGATGGTGATTGACGCTTTAGTCAGCGGTCACTTCGTCAACCGGTTGCACTTGGTGGCCATCGTATTGTGCCCAAGCAAGCTCGCGTTGCACCTTTGTGCCGCTCCAATGCAACTTGCCGGTTAGCCCGTCTAAAGAAAGTCCCGGTAGGCTTTTTAGTTGTTGGCGATGTTGCGTCAGTAACATCACATCGTGTCCAAATGCTGCCAGCCGTGCAAGGTCATAGCTCCAATGCCGACGTTGCTGTAGCAGCGCTTGTAGGCGCTCGTAAGCGGGATGCTTAGGTAGTAACCAAGGCAATTCGGTAAAACGCACATTATCGAGGTCGTTTTCGCTTAATGCATCGCGGCGGATATGACTGGCGGACGTTGCGTAGACCGGGATGGTGTCCATAAACGGCGAAATATTAACGTCGATGAAGGGTTTGAGTAGACGAGTTTGTTCAATACCCCCCGGTAAAAAGATCGCATCAATGTCCGCACGGCTGCGTGCTTCGGCATCCACCAAAATCTTTCCGGCGGTGATTTTAACCTGCCAAATGCGCTCCTCGCTATCCGTCACGCCGAGCTTTTCTTGGACGATTGCTTTCATATCGTCTGGGGTGCGGTAAACACCGGTGTCCACAGCGCCGTCGGGAACGGCATCGAGGAACGCCTCTTGAAACGCGGTAATCGCCTGCTGGCCACGTTGGCTTTCAGCAGCAAGCACCAAAGCGCGTTGATACCCACGCTTAGCGAACGTTCTCGCGATCTGACTGTATTCGGTCTCCGGCTCAAGGGCGTACCAAAGCGTCGGTGGTGTGGTAAAGCGTTCGAGTGAATTCAACGCAATCCAATCCACGTTACTAACGGCTTCGGGTTCTATTTGGGCGAGGTTGTCTTTGAGCAGTGGGCCAATCACGCTGGTCACTTGTTGCTGCTGAATAACCTCACCGAGTTGACTGAAGTCATAGCCTTGGCTGTCTTGAATGATGATCTCAAAGTTCTGATGGCCTTCGAGTGCCATCACCATGCCATCGAGAACCGCTTGCCCTTGTTCTGCGTATTGACCGCTCAATGGCAATAGCACCAGAGCGCGCTGCGTGCGTTTGGTAGCGACGAGGGTCTGCTTAAGTTGCGCGGCAACAGCAAGCGCTGGGTGATTTGCATAACGCAACTCCCAGTTTTGTAGCGCCGCCGACTCAGAGCCATCGACGATGGCGTGGGCAGCTTGCGCCAAACGGAGCCAACCTTGCGCAAGTCGACTGTTAGCCGTCAACGCAGATGGCTCAGGGGCATGCCGTAGATACAGCCAAGGTTCGTTGCTGTCGTCAGGGGCTATATCGGAATCGAGCAACGCTAGCGCGTAACTTGCCGCTTGTTGCTCGTCGCCGAGCTGCCAGGCTAAATCGCGTGCCAGTCGCATGGCAAGCGGGCGATCGCTGTCGCTCAGACGAGTTAAATCATCAAGTAAGGGGCGCAGCTTGCGTTGCGCCGCCATGAATTGCCCTTGGCTGGCTAACCACTGGGCTTGCGCGATGGTGAAGCGGCGTTGCTGAGCAGCATTAAGCGCCGTAGGGTGGTCTTCAAGTTCGCGTTCTACTTGACTAAGCAGGGCGGCGCTACTCTGCCATTCATTATTGGCCTGCAGGCGCAGTGACTCTTGAACCATAAAGGCTAACTGCAATTCGCGGCTTGGGAGTTGTTGCACCTCGTCGAGCAACTGGGCAATACTGCGGGCCGAGCTTTGTACTTCTGTTTGGCCGATCTCGCTGGGCGGCTCGGTTGGCGTCACCGGCGTGCTCGGACGTTTGGATTGTTGCGTCGCACAGGCGGTTAGCATGCAAACAAGTATGCACGCGGTTAACTTCTTTGGCACAATAGCGGGGTTCACCAGTCACACTCTTTTCGCTAGGTTGAACATGTCCATACTATAAACCTAGGGCCGCAGGGACACAATGTAACGGGCCAAATCTTACAAGGGGTTAACATGTCGCAGACATCAGCAGGTACGTTATACATTGTGCCGACACCCATCGGTAATCTCGGCGATTTGTCACCTCGGGCGCAAGAAACTCTAGCGAATGTGGCGGCCATCGCTGCCGAAGATACCCGCCACAGCCGCAAATTATTGCAGCAATTTGCAATCAATAATGAAGTCTTTGCCCTGCACGAACACAATGAACGCGAACGCGCTCAAGCGGTTATTGAACGCCTGCAAGGTGGCGATTCGTTGGCGTTGATTAGTGACGCTGGTACGCCGCTGATCAGTGACCCAGGTTATGTGTTGGTGCAACAATGTCGCGAGCAGGGTATTCGTGTGGTAGCGCTCCCAGGACCTTGTGCAATCACCACCGCATTATCAGGCGCTGGCTTGCCGACGGACCGATTTACCTTTGAGGGCTTCCTGCCAGCGAAGCCGCAGCAACGTCGAAAAACCTTGAGCGAACTTGTGGCCGAGCCAAGGACCATGGTTTTCTACGAGTCACCGCATCGAATTTTGGCAACCTTAAGTGACCTTGAAGAAGTACTCGGCGCCGAGCGTAAACTGGTGTTGGCACGCGAGCTAACCAAGCAGTTTGAGACCTACCTCAGTGGCAGCATTGCTGAAGTTGCCGCACAGGTGAATGCCGATAGTAATCAACAACGTGGCGAGTTTGTGTTGATGCTCGCCGGTGCACCCGTTACCGAGCAAGCGGGTGACACGCAAGCTGCGTTGCGTACGGTTACGTTATTGCGTGAACACATGCCACTAAAGAAGGCCGCCGCTTGTGCCGCAGAAATTCATGGTTTGCGCAAAAATCAGTTGTATCAACTGGCGCTGGAGCACGATAACACGTAGAATGCGCCGCAGAGTTAGCCAGACAATCGCTGCCTATGTTCGCATAGGGGGAGGAAAGTCCGGGCTCCATAGGGCAGAGTGCCAGATAACGTCTGGGCGGCGCGAGCCGACGACTAGTGCAACAGAGAGCAAACCGCCGATGGCCTGCTTGCAGGATCAGGTAAGGGTGAAAGGGTGCGGTAAGAGCGCACCGCGCGGCTGGTAACAGTTCGCGGCACGGTAAACTCCACTCGGAGCAAGGTCAAATAGGGGTTCTTTGGCGCGGCCCGCGTTGAACCCGGGTAGACTGCTTGAACGCTGAAGCGATTCAGTGGCTAGACGAATGATTGTCCACGACAGAACCCGGCTTATCGGCTAACTCGCCTTTTTCTTTTAGTCTCGCTTGGCGAGCACTTCAGCATTATGTTTCTTGGTAAACTTAATGAAGTGGTCGAGCTTCATGCTACGTCCATAATAAAAGCCTTGTTGGTAGTGGCAGCCCTTTTCAAAGAGAAAGTCGACCTGCTCCGCGTGCTCAACCCCTTCGGCGACAACTTGCATATCAAGGGTGTGCGCGATGCGAATCAGCACCTCAACCAAAGCCGTTTGCGTGTTGTTTTCTGGCACGTTTGACAAGAAGCCGCGATCAATCTTAATCACATCAATCGGGTAAGAGCGCAAGTAATTCAGGCTCGAATAGCCGGTACCAAAGTCATCGATAGCTAAATGCACTCCGGCGTCACGCAGTTGGCGCAGATTTGCGAGCTGCCCGTCTTTGTTGCGCATCAACATTGACTCGGTAATCTCCAACATTAAGCGATCCGGCGGCATGTTGGCGTCTTCTAAAGCAAGTAACCAGTTTTTGGCGGCATGCTTGTCGTTAAATTCCCGTGGTGAACGGTTCACTGCAACGGTAACGTCAATGCCGCGCCCACGCATCACTTGCCAGTCCTGAATCACTTGGCGCATCACGAACTCGCCAATCCAGATAATTGCACCCGTTTTCTCGGCGATTGGAATAAACTCACCAGGTGAAATTGTGCCGCGCTCAGGGTGATCCCAGCGAATCAGCGCTTCACAGCGGGTAAGTAAGCCAGTTTCCGTTTCGATGACCGGTTGGTACTCCACATGGAATTGCTGCGCATCCAGCGCATTGATCATTTCGTGGTGCAGCAAAATATGTTGTTCGGTAGTTTGCCGCAGGCGTTCATCGTAAAACGCAACGCTCATGGAACCACTCGATTTTGCCGCATACAGGGCGAGTTCAGCACACTTCACGATATGCTCGGCATCGGCTGCGTCACGCGGGTACAGCGCAATACCGGCACTAGCGGTAATATTGATGTGGTTCTGCGCAATATCGGCGGTATTCATGATGTCGCTGATCAATACCCGTGCTTGCTTTTCGATATCGCTGGTATGTTCAAAGTCCGACAGCACCACGACAAATTCATCGCCACCAATACGGCCGAGTAGGTCATGCTCGTGCAAACTATTTTGCAAGCGTTCGACCACATGCTCTAACAAAGCATCTCCGGTTTCGTGGCCAAGAGCATCGTTGATGTCGCGCAAGTGGTCTAAGTCAAACATGATGACTGCGAGCTCGTAGTCATCTTCTTTCGCGGCGGCAATCTCTTCTTCGAGCTGCAGGTGGAAATAGTAACGGTTGGGTAAGTCGGTCAGCGGGTCGAAGCGCGACTGGTAACTGATGGTATACACAGCTTTACGCAACCGATGTTGGGTTAAGATTAAGACGGCAAACGCCCAGACAATCAAGGAAATCAGCGAAATGCCGATGAGCCAATGTACCCAATACTCATGCTGCTGCTTGATCCAATAACCATCGCGCGGGGCAACCGCAAGCTGCCACACATCGTTGGGCACCTGCACATCAACAATGATCGGATCATAATCAAGCACGCTCGGCTCGCCAATGATGGCCTTGCCACCGTTCTGATCGTTTTTACGTGACAGGTAGAACAAATAATCAGGATTCCGATAAAAACCAATCTCGTGGAACAGTTTTTCGTGATCGATAACTAAGGACGCGAGTCCCCACAATTGACCTTCTTGCTGAAAGATAGGTAAACGCGCAATCAGCGCTGTGCCGCCTTGCACTAAGTCCACGGGGCCGCTTAACACCACATCTTGACTGGCAATGGCAAGCAGCACTTCATGGTACTGCGCCGCGACAGTGCGGTAGTCGAGACCGAGAATGCGTTGATTATTTTCGATCGGATATACAAACGAAACTTTGAGTCCCGGCGCCAAGGCAAGGTGGCTGATATCTAATTCGGGCGTTAAAAATTCGTCGAGTACGCGCTGCAAACGCAGGCGGTCTGGCGTATCTTGCCACAAAATCTCTGGCTTGAGTGCCTTCAGTACCAGGGTGTTGGCTTGAATGCGGTGCTCGATGGTAGCGCGCATGGCGCTGATTTGTTCAATACCACGGCGTTTTTGTGTTTCTAACTCACGGAGACGTTCGTTATCGATGATCGCGAAGACAGAATAGAGAAGTGCGGCAGCGATGAAGACCAAGCCACAAAAATCCCTCACCATTCTGAATCTCGCTTCAGCTGGCGATATAGGCTTACTGGTATCGACTAACTTACTGATTAATTTGCGCAATGTTTATTTATTGTTCTTGTTGTCTACGTTGCTATCGCATCATCTAGCACATTTGCTGTTGCGTCAAGTCCCGTCGCACACCGCAAACTTCCTATTTTTTCTTGACAGTGGGAAAGATCGGCACCTAGACTGTCACATTGTGGGGATTTGTGGGTAATAGTGGATCAAATTTTATGTTTCGTGGTGCAGCAGCATTAAATCTAGATGACAAAGGCCGACTGGCGATACCGACCAAGTATCGCAAGAGCCTTATGCTGGATTGCGATGGCCAAATGGTTTGCACCATCGATATCAAGCAACCGTGCTTGCTGCTTTATCCATTGCCAGAATGGCAAATCATCGAACAAAAACTTACCACCTTATCCAGCATGAACCCCGCAGAGCGTCGTCTCCAGCGCCTATTGTTAGGCCACGCCGAAGACTGCCAGATGGACAAAAATGGCCGTATCTTGATTGCGCCAACGCTGCGTCAACACGCAGATTTGGAGAAGAAAATCATGATTATCGGTCAGTTGAATAAGTTCGAACTCTGGTCTGAAGCAGCATGGCATGAACAAATTGCCACTGACATGGCAGCGGAACAACAAGACGACTTGGCACTCAGTGAACGACTACAAGACTTCTCATTATAATGACAAAAGCGCCGCAACATGTCTCGGTGCTGTTACAGGAGTCGCTTGAGGCTCTTGCCATCAGACCGGGCGGAATATATTTAGATGCCACCTTCGGAAGAGGGGGGCACTCGCGTGCTATTTTGTCGCAACTAAATGCCGATGGCCGCTTATACGCACTTGATCGTGACCCCACCGCGATTGAGGCTGCGCAAGCCTTGGCAGATGATCCACGCTTTACCATTATCCACACCCCCTTTTCACGTCTTGACGATGTGCTAGATGCGCAGCAACTGCGCGGAAAACTTGACGGTATCCTCTTCGATCTTGGTGTCTCATCCCCACAACTTGATGACGCTGAACGCGGTTTTAGTTTTATGCGCGAAGGGCCTTTGGACATGCGCATGGATACCAGCCGTGGCGAAACTGCCGCTGAATTTTTGCAGCGCGCCAGTGCCGACGACATTGCGTTTGTGCTCCGTGAATACGGTGAAGAGCGCTTTGCGTGGCGTATTGCGCAAGCGATTGTGCAGCAACGCGACGAAGTACCGTTGCAAACGACGAAACAATTAGCCGATTTAATCGATAAAGCGGTGCCTTTTAAAGACAAGCACAAACACCCCGCGACCCGCAGTTTTCAGGGCATTCGCATTCATGTGAACGGTGAGTTGGACGAAATCGAAGAGGCATTGAAGGCGGCTGTCAGCGGGTTAAAACCGCAAGGGCGTTTAGCGGTGATCAGCTTTCACAGCTTAGAAGATCGGTTAGTGAAGCGCTTTTTACGCGCGCAGAGTAAAGGCAAAGACATTCCAGCGGGCTTGCCCTTGCGCGATGACCAAATTGATCGCGGGCAAACCGTACGTTTGATCGGAAAAGCACACAAACCGAGTGCTGAAGAAATACGCGCCAACCCACGGGCGCGGAGTTCAGTATTGCGTGTGGCAGAGAGGTTAGCTTATGACAACTAGCCGCGTGCCCAGCTTACTCACAGTGTTATTTAGTGACTTACGCCAGCAGAAGCTGGTGTTGTTGCTCTTTGCCTGCATTATCACGACCGCTTTCGCGGTGATCTATGTAGCCCATGCGAATCGCTTGCTGACCATCGAACGTGACGACCTGTTGTCACAACGCGACCAAATCGATATCGAATGGCGTCACTTGCAAATCGAGCAGACCGCCTTGACCGAACATAGCCGGGTTGAACGCATTGCGAGTCAGCGGTTAGGGATGGTACGTCCCGAAGGTAAACAGGAGGTGCTGATCCCATGGCAGTAACTCCACGCAAGCGTAGTACTAAGAAAATCGTCCAGCCGCATTTAGGGCAAGGCCGCTTCTATTTTGCCTTGTTCGTATTGTTTGCAGTGTTTGCCAGCTTGGTGGCCCGTGCGGCGTACATCCAAGTTGTAGAGCCGGAGCAACTTATCTATGAAGGTGACCGTCGCTCGTTGCGGGTGGACCCTACCGAAGTCCAACGTGGAACCATTGTCGACCGCCATGGCCGCGAACTAGCGGTAAGTGTTCCGGTACAAACGGTCTGGGCTGATCCGAAGCGCATACACGAGAAACAAGGTTTGGTTAATCGCGAGCGCTGGTTAGCGTTGGCCGAAGTTTTCCGTACTGACGTGAACGAGCTCATTGCGCGAGTTGAAGACCCCACACGGCGCTTTGTCTATCTGGAACGTAAAGTCACCCCTGCGGTTGCCGATTATGTGCGCCAGTTAGGCATTCCGGGTGTGTATCTAAAAACCGAGTCGCGGCGGTTTTACCCTGTGGGTGAAATAGCGGCGCACTTGGTTGGTTTTACCGATATTGATGGCCGCGGCATTGAAGGGCTTGAAGCGGCCTATAACGAGGTTCTTACAGGGAAGCCGGGAGAGCGGCTGTATCGCAAGGATGCACAAGGACGGGTTGTTGAGGAAGTGCGAGTCACTGCCGCTGAACAACCACAACAATTAACGCTAAGTATTGATCAACGTTTGCAATCACTGGCCTATGCCGAGTTAAAAAAAGCCGTGCGCTATCATCAGGCAACCTCGGGTTCAGCAGTGATTGTTGATGTTGACACTGGCGAAGTGCTGGCGATGGTCAACAGCCCGTCCTTTAACCCAAACAATCGTGCTGATTTGCAACCTCACCGCATGCGCAATCGGGCGATTACTGATGCTTATGAGCCAGGCTCAACAATGAAACCGTTGGTGGTCTTGGCCGGCCTAGAAGCCGGCGCTATTCGCCAAGACGAAGTGATCGATACCAGCCCTGGCTGGATGCGGATTGGTGGTCGCCGAGTGAGTGACCCGATCAATCGCGGTGAACAAAGTATTACGGAGATTTTACAGAACTCCTCCAACATGGGCTCGTCCAAGATTGCGCTACGCACTGGCGTAGAGCAACTGCTGGCAACTTACGCCGCAGTCGGCCTTGGTAACGACACAGGAATTGGCATGATTGGAGAAAGTTATGGGGTCCTTCAGCATCGCACCCGCTGGTCAGACTTTGAAATTGCGACGCTGTCATTTGGTTACGGCTTAACGGCAACCACCCTGCAATTAGCGCAAGCGTATAGCGTGATAGCCAATGGTGGGGTGTATCGGCCGCTGACGATTCAGCGCCGTGAAGAAGGTAATTTAATGCCGGGCACCCAAGTGGTGAAACGCGAAAACGCTGAAGCGGTTTTGCATATGCTCGAGCAGGTTGTGGCCGACGGCAGCGCCAAAAATGCGCGTGTGCAGGGCTATCGCGTGGCAGGAAAAACAGGCACCGCGCGCAAAGCAGTGGCCGGTGGCTACGGTGACGAATACGTAACCTTATTTGCTGGCGTGGCACCGGTCAGTGACCCACGCATTGCGGTGGTGGTAACGGTCAACGAACCTAGCGGCGATGACTATTACGGCAGTACCGTATCGGCACCTATTTTTGCTGAAATCGTTGGCGATGCTCTGCGGGCCATGAACGTGCCGCCCGATCATCTTGAAGACACGCAGCTACGCGTTGCGGGTTTTGCTGGAGGTGCGCAATGATGCAATTAGCGCAGCTCCTACCTGATTACCCAATGGATTTACCGCCACTTAAGATTGGCGGTTTAAAACTTGATAGTCGCACCATCGCCGCTGGCGACGCTTTTGTTGCGGTTCCCGGTTATCAAGTCGATGGTCGCGATTTTATCGATGCGGCAGTGGCAGCAGGTGCGCAAGTCGTATTGTGTGAGTCCGACGGTTACGGTGTGCGCGAGCATGGTGCCGCCGCCGTAGTGGAAATTCCACAATTGAAAGAACAGTTGTCGGCGATTGCCGCGCGTTTCTTTGCCGACCCCTCCGCTTCAATGCAGGTAGTCGGGGTTACCGGCACCAATGGCAAAACTTCGGTGACTTATCTGTTAGCTGAGCTATTACAAGCTTGTGGCGTCAAAGCTGGCGTTATCGGCACTACGGGCAGTGGCTTCCCAGGCGCTTTGCTCCCTGAGAGTCACACCACACCTGACCCGATTGCCGTGCAACAACGCTTGGCCACGTTACGCAGCGAAGGCGCTGCCGTGGTGGCGATGGAAGTTTCGTCGCATGCGCTGGTACAGCGCCGCGTTGAGGCAGTGCATTTTGCCGTGGGCGTGGCGACAAATATTAGCCGCGATCACCTTGATTACCATGGCACCATGGCGAACTACGCCGGTGCTAAGCGGCGCTTATTCACCGAGTTAGATACCGCACAAGCAGTGCTGAATACTGACGACGCCGCACTTAATGCATGGCTGCCCGACCGACCAGATGCTTGGCGCTTTAGCTTGCAGCCGCAGCAACACCAGCACTGTGTGTATGCGGAAGACATTGTTTATGGCGACGCTGGAACGCAATTTAGCTTGTCGGTACCGGTTGCGGGCCAACGCCAGCAGTTTACCGTGGCATCGCCTTTGTTGGGTGAGTTTAACGTCTATAACTTGATGGCTGCGCTGGTTGCGGCGGCGCAGTTAGGGCATAGCTGGGGCGAACTTAGTGCCGCAGCCCGTAAAATCAAACCGGTGCCGGGCCGTATGGAAGCCTTCCATGCCAAGGGTAAACCGCTAGTGATTGTTGACTATGCACATACGCCCGATGCGCTGCAGCAGGTGTTGACCGCGGTGCGTCGGCATTGCCAAGGGCAGCTTTGGTGCGTGTTCGGTTGCGGCGGTGATCGCGACCGCGGCAAACGTCCACAAATGGGTGCGGTGGCCTCAGCGAACGCCGATCGTGTGGTAGTTACCGACGATAACCCACGAACTGAAGACCCTGCGCACATTGTGCAAGACATTCTGGCAGGTATGCCGCGTAACGATGAACAAATCAGCGTTATTGCAGGGCGCCGTAAAGCCGTCGAACAGAGCATTGCTGCCGCCAAAGCGAACGATGTTGTGGTATTGGCTGGCAAAGGGCATGAAGATTACCAAGTCATCGGCCACGAACGTGTTGCCTATGACGAACGCGCAGTCGTTGCTGAATTGATGGCCGCAGAGGTCATGGGAGGCGCACATGATTAAGACTGATCTGCAGTGGATTTCTCGTGCGGTAGATGGCCAACTGTTTGGCGATAATTGCAGCATTGCGGCGGTGAGTACGGATACCCGCAATTTACCAGAAGGGTGCTTGTTCATCGCTTTACAAGGCGAGAAGTTTGACGCCCATGATTTTGCTGCCGACGCGGTAGCGAAAGGCGCTAAGGCCTTACTGGTAGAGCGCAAAGTTAATTTGCCTGAGCAGCAAGTGCCACAGATTGTGGTGCAAGATACGCGTCATGCGTTAGGCCTGCTCGGCGCGGCAGTCAAAGCTAGCGTACAACCGAAAACCATCGCAATTACCGGCAGTAGTGGCAAAACCACGGTAAAAGAAATGCTGGCGGCGATTTTACGCACGCAAGGCAACGTGCTGGCCACCGCCGGAAACTTCAATAACGACATTGGTGTGCCGCTAACGCTGTTGCGGCTCGAGCCAGAGCATGACTTGGCGATTATTGAGTTGGGTGCCAATCATCAAGGCGAGATTGGCTACACCACGCGCTTAACCCAACCCGATGTGGCGATTATCAATAATGTTGCCCCGGCCCATGTTGAAGGCTTCGGCAGCGTACATGGTGTGTTTCGTGCCAAGACTGAAATTTTTAAGGGCTTGAATGCTGACGGCTTGGCGTTAACGCCGATTCGCTCAGAGTTCGCTCCCTGCTGGCAAAAGCAAATCACCCATTGCCAGCACCTGACGTTCGGGCAAGACCCAGATGCAGCGATCTACGCCACTGATGTGCAAGTGGACGAACAAGGTTGTGCAGCCTTTACCGTGCACATTAGTGAAGCACTGACGGGCACTGCGCAAACAGCTGAAATTAAACTCAACTTGCCGGGTTTACACAACGTTGACAATGCACTGGTAGCCATTGCTGCTGCGCTTGCGGTAGGTTGTCCGCTCGCCGATGCCCAACAAGCTTTGGCGGCACTAACCCCAGTCCCCGGACGCATGCATATCTTGCCACTGAGCGCCGACATCAAACTTATTGATGACAGCTACAACGCGAACGTGGGTTCGGTGAAAGCGGCGCTGGATATGTTGGGCGTGTACCAAGGTTTACGCATCATGGTACTGGGCGACATGGGAGAGCTTGGCGAGCAAGCGCGGCAATATCATGAAGAGATTGGCGCCTATGCCATCCAAGCGGGAATCGACAACTTATTTACCTTGGGTGTGCTTAGTCAAAGCGCCAGTGAAGTCTTTAATGGTCGCGGTGGAAAACATTTCTCCAGCCTTGATGGCTTAGTGAACGAAATTCTCGCGACCACTCGGCAGTCAGCAACGCCCATCACCATTTTGGTGAAAGGCTCACGCAGTGCGCACATGGAGCGCGTGATTGAAGCACTGCAAGCGCGTGCTGACGAATTACATCCAAGCCTAAACGCAGAAGGAACCCAAGCATGCTAGTTTGGCTTGCTGAATATTTAACGCAGTTTGCGACCGGCTTCAATGTCGTGTCGTACCTGACGATGCGCGCAATTCTGAGCGTGTTGACTGCTTTGTTAGTGGCCTTGTGGATGGGGCCGCGCATGATTCGTTATTTGCAGCGGCTGCAAATTGGCCAAGCGGTTCGCGATGACGGTCCGCAAAGTCATTTGAGTAAGTCGGGCACGCCGACCATGGGGGGCGTGTTGATTATTGCTGCCATCTTGCTGTCAACGCTGCTGTGGGCCGACTTATCGAATCGCTATGTGCAAGTGGTATTAGGCGTTGTGGTTGGCTTTGGTCTGGTGGGCTTTGTCGATGACTATCGCAAGGTGGTGCAGAAGAACTCACGCGGCTTGCCAGCCAAGTGGAAGTACTTCTGGCAATCGGTGATTGCCACAGTAGCGGCCGTTTACCTGTATGCCAACGCAACCGTTGGCGCCGAAACGCAACTGCTGGTGCCGTTCTTTAAAGACGTTATGCCGCAACTAGGCATGCTGTACATTTTGTTGGCTTACTTTGTCGTGGTGGGAACCAGTAACGCGGTAAACCTTACCGACGGCCTGGATGGCCTGGCAATTGTACCGACCATTATGGTGGCTGGTGCGCTGGGCATCTTTGCTTACGCCTCAGGTAACGTGAACTTTGCTGCCTACTTAAACATTCCGCACTTGCCTCTGTCTGGCGAATTGCTGGTGGTGTGTACGGCGATTTGCGGCGCTGGCTTGGGCTTTTTATGGTTCAACACCTATCCGGCGCAGGTGTTTATGGGCGACGTTGGTTCGCTCACCCTCGGCGCTGCACTTGGCATTATTGCGGTGATGGTGCGCCAAGAACTTATTCTGTTCATCATGGGCGGCGTGTTCGTGATGGAAACCGTTTCGGTGATGCTACAAGTGGGGTCGTTCAAGTTACGCGGTAAGCGCGTATTCCGTATGGCCCCTATTCATCACCATTATGAATTGAAAGGTTGGCCGGAGCCTCGCGTCATTGTGCGCTTTTGGATCTTGTCATTGGTTTTCGTGCTGATAGGTCTAGCGACCTTGAAGCTGCGCTAGGAACGCTTAGGAGCTACTTTGAGTTATCTTGCTGCTTTGCCTACATACGATTTAGTCGGCGTGGTCGGTCTCGGCCAGTCGGGGATGTCGTGTGTGCGCTTTTTAGTGCAGCAAGGTATTCGTCCATTGGTGTTCGACACCCGTGACGAACCACCGCAAGCAGCACAGTTACGTGAACTCGATAGTTCGCTAGAACTTCATTGTGGACCGCTCGACGTTGGCACGTTGCTGGCCTGTGACGTGCTCATTGTCAGTCCCGGCCTCGACTTGCGGATGCCAGCTTTACAGATGGCGCGTGATGCAGGCATCCAGTTGGTGGGTGACGCTGACATTTTCGCGCAGTATGCGCGAGCGCCAGTGATAGGTATTACTGGGTCGAATGGCAAATCAACGGTGACACAACTGACTGGCGATCTGCTCGCAGCAGCCGGTAAAAAAGTCGCCGTGGGTGGCAACATTGGTGTGCCGATGTTGGATACCTTGGCGGACAACGTCGATGTGTACGTGCTCGAGTTGTCCAGCTTCCAGCTCGACAGCATGCACGATCTGCAATTACATGCTGGCGCGTTGCTCAACATTAGCGACGACCATCTGGACCGCTATTACAATCGCGAGGCCTATGCTGCGAGTAAACAGCGTATTTACCTGAACGCCGAGCAGGGCGTATGGAACCGCGAACAGCGCAGTACCGCACCACAACGCTTACCCTTTGCGCAACAACTTAGCTTTGGCACCGATGAAGCGGAACAAGAACGCCCAGGACTGTTGGGGTTAGCTGAAGTCGACGGCACGCTGTGTATTCAATTTGCAGGGCAAACCTTAATTCGCGCCGATGAACTGCAGTTAGCCGGTGTCCACAATCTATTAAATGCGCAAGCAGCATTAGCGCTGTTGTATAGTTTGGAACATAGCTTAGACGTGGCGTTTTCGCCAGCCGTGCTTGACTGTTTGCGGCAATTCCGCGGTTTACCGCATCGCTGTGAACTTGTTGCTGAGCACGACGGTGTGCGTTGGGTCAATGATTCCAAAGCAACCAACATTGGTGCCGCCGAAGCTGCGATTCAGGGCTTACGGCCATTGGTGAAAGGTAAGCTCATTTTAATTGCCGGAGGCGACGGTAAAGGCGCTGACTTTAGTACCTTCAGAGAAAGCTTGAAATTGGTCGACGAACTCATCGTTCTTGGCCGTGACGGTGCGCGTATTGCGCAGCACCATAGCATCTCCACCCAAGTGAAAGACTTGGCGGAAGCGGTGCAAGTGGCGACCAGCAAAACTATCCCAGGCAGTACCGTGCTACTGGCTCCAGCGTGCGCTAGTTTGGACATGTTTAGCAATTACCAAGAGCGTGGCGACGTCTTTAAAGCGGCGGTAAAGCAACACGTTGCGGAGGTGGCGCATGGCTGAATTAGCGAAACGCCGCGAACAGCAACTTGAGCTGGGCATTCAGTCCGAAAGCAACGAACGTAGCAGCTGGGAACGCCTACGTGATTGGTGGCTGCCGGTCGAACACGTACTTTATGATCGCACGTTGGTGTGGTTGGCATTTGGCCTACTCGCTTTTGGCTTCATCATGGTGAGCTCGGCATCGTTTCCAATTGCCGAGCGGCTCACCGATAACCCGTTTCATTTTGTCATCCGTCATAGCCTGTACTTGGCGCTCGGCATTGGGTTGCTGGCGACCGTCGTCCAAATTCCGGTGGATTGGTGGATGAAGGGCAGTTATGCCCTGTTGTTTGGTGCCTTAGGAGCGCTATTGCTAGTGCTGATCATCGGCCATGAAGTCAATGGCGCGCGACGTTGGATCAAGCTGGGGCCGATGACCTTACAGGTCGCGGAAGTGGCCAAGCTTTGTTTCTTGATCTACCTGAGCAGCTACCTGAAGCGGTACATGAACTCAGTGCAGGAAAACCTGCGCGAATTTATTAAGCCGCTCGCAGTGATGTCGATTTTTGCAGTGTTACTGCTGATGCAGCCAGACTTTGGTTCGGTAGCGGTAATGGTCAGCATGGCGATTGGCATGTTGTTCCTTGCTGGCGCTCGCTTATGGCAATTCTTTGCCATGTTGATCGCGCTCGCGGCGGTACTGACGTTGCTGATCATTCAAGAGCCGTACCGGATGAAGCGGGTAACCTCATTCCTAGATCCGTGGCAAGATCCGTTCGGCAGCGGTTATCAGCTGACGCAGTCGTTAATGGCATTTGGTCGTGGTGACTGGTTTGGGCAGGGGCTCGGCAACAGTATTCAAAAATTACAGTATCTGCCCGAGGCGCATACTGACTTTATTATGGCCGTGGTCGGCGAAGAACTCGGTTTCATCGGGATTATTGGCGTGTTGCTCGCGGTCTTCGCGATTGTGCTTCGCGCGCTGTGGATTGGGCGTCGCGCATTGCGTGAAAATAGCAGCTTCGCGGCCTTTATTGCCTATGGCATCGGTATTTGGTTTGCCTTCCAAGCGCTGGTGAATATTGGCGCTGCGGCCGGCATGTTGCCAACCAAAGGCTTAACCTTACCGCTTATTTCGTACGGTGGTACCAGCTTACTCGTGAGTTGTGTGGCACTGGGACTGTTGTTGCGCATTGATTACGAAGTCCGCGTGGCGACCATTAAAGTGGCGCGTGGGGTAAGCAAGACCGCGAGTTCACGACGTCGGAGGGTGCGCGCATGAGCCATATCGTCATCGCTGCAGCCGGTACCGGCGGTCATGTTTTTCCAGCCTTGGCAGTGGCCGAGGAGTTACGCGCGCGCGGCCATGCGATTACTTGGCTCGGCACCACCGAACAGCGCTTAGAGGCGCGGGTGGTACCTGCGGCAGGTTTCGAACTGGAACAAATTAGTATGCACGGTTTGCGCGGTCATGGACTGGTACGCAAGTTGGCGATGCCGCTGCGCATGCTCAAAGCCATTGGCCAGTGCCGCAAAGTTTACCGCCGCCACAATACCGCATTAGTAGTGAGTTTTGGTGGCTATGTGTGTGGCCCTGCGGGGCTAGCCGCTAAGGCAGCGGGTATTCCGTTGTTAGTGCATGAACAAAACGCTGTCGCAGGCATGACCAACAAATTGTTAGCACGCTTTGCGCGGCACGTGATGGTTGGTTTTGCTGGCGCGCAGCAACAGTTGCCGAATGCTGAAGTGGTTGGCAATCCGTTACGCGCCGATTGGACCAAAGCGGTTGAACGTAGCGCCCATGAGCGGATTCGCGTGCTGGTGGTGGGCGGCAGTTTAGGCGCACAGGCACTGAATCAAGCGGTGCCAAAGGCCATCCAACAATTAACGCAAGTCGGTGAACTGGAAGTATTACACCAGTGTGGACAAGGTCGTGTGGCCGAAGTTGAGCAAGCTTATGCCGATAGTGGTGTGAAAAAACTTTTGTCGCAACTTAAGGTCGTCGAGTTTATTGACGCCATGCATGACGCCTATGTGCAAGCGGATGTGGTGATTTGTCGCGCCGGTGCGCTCACCGTCAGCGAATTAGCCGTAGTGGGGACGCCAGCGATATTTGTGCCGTTACCCCATGCGGTGGATGACCACCAGACCGCGAATGCGCGTGAATTGGCCAATGTTGGTGCTGCAGTGCTCTTGCCACAAGCGCAATTGCAGCAAATCACGCCATTAGTCGAGATTTTACAGCAGTGGTTGGCGGAGCCCCGCCAACTCGAACAAATGCGGGCGCAGGCAGCGAAAGCTGCGCGGCCCAATGCCACCCAAGCGGTGGTGGAACGATGTGAGCAGTGGTTATGACGACACCGACAATGACAACAACGCCTTTTACTGTGGTCAGCGTACCGGAAATGCGCCGCGTCCGGCGGATCCATTTTGTCGGTATCGGCGGCGCCGGTATGGGCGGTATTGCCGAGGTGTTATTGAACCAAGGCTACGAGATCAGTGGTTCGGACTTAGCCGAGAATGCCAACACGCAGCGCTTGCAAGAACTCGGCGCAACGGTGTTTATCGGACACGCTGCGGAAAACGTCGAAGGTGCTGACGTCATTGTGGTGAGCTCGGCGATTCGCCCTGATAACGCCGAGTTGGTGGCGGCGAAAGCAGCCTTTATTCCACAAGTACGGCGCGCCGAAATGCTCGCTGAACTTATGCGTTTCCGTCATGGTATCGCGGTTGCGGGCACGCACGGAAAAACCACAACGACGTCGCTATTGGCCAGCGTGTTCGGTGAAGCGCAACGCGACCCAACCTTTGTTATCGGCGGCTTGCTTAACAGTGCTGGCAGTAATGCGCGGTTAGGCTCGAGCAAGTATTTGATTGCCGAAGCTGACGAGTCCGATGCGTCATTCTTGCATCTGCAACCGATGGTCGCGGTGGTGACGAATATCGAAGCCGATCACATGGATACCTATGGCGGCGACTTTAACCGTCTGTTGGACACCTATTTAGATTTTCTGCATAACCTGCCGTTTTATGGCTTGGCAGTGATGTGTATTGACGACCCCGTGGTGCGCGAATTATTACCGCGCGTCGGCCGCCAATTATTGACCTACGGCTTTAGTGATGATGCCGACGTGCGCGCCAGTGATTATCGGCAGGCCAGTGGGCAGAGCCACTTTACCGTGCATCGCAAAGGTCACGAGCCGTTGGCGGTGACCGTGAATTTACCAGGTCGACACAATGTCTTGAATGCGCTTGCCGCGATTGCGGTGGCCACCGATGAAGGTATTGACGATGAGGCCATTCAGTCGGCCTTAGCGCAGTTTGGTGGCATTGGCCGGCGCTTCCAAGTGCTGGGTAACTTCACCAGCGAGCGCGACGGTGTGCAGGGCGAGGTCATGCTGATTGATGATTACGGCCATCATCCGACCGAAGTGGCAGCGACCATTGCGGCGGCACGAGCTGGCTGGCCTGAACACCGCATTGTCATGGCCTTTCAGCCCCATCGTTTTTCGCGTACGCGCGATTTGTACGATGACTTCGTGGCGGTGTTAGCCGAAGTCGATGTGCTGTTATTGCTCGACGTCTACAGCGCGGGTGAAGACCCGGTGCAAGGCGCCGATAGCCGTGCCTTAGCCAAATCATTACGGATGCGCGGCAAAGTTGAACCGATTTATGTGGGTGACCGCGGTCAGTTGATGCACGTATTGGCGGATATCATTCAACCGCAAGACATGTTGCTGGCCCAAGGCGCCGGTAATATTGGCGCGATTGCGCGCGAGCTCGCCGCCACTGAACTTCAGCCTGAGGCGTTACGCCGTGCTGGCCAAGCCTTTAAGGAGTCGCAGCAATGAGTGATGCAGTGAACGTTAAAGCCTTTGGCAAAGTAGCGGTGCTCCTCGGTGGTGACTCTGCTGAGCGTGAAGTATCGCTGCGCTCGGGCCAAGCGGTAACCAAGGCATTGCGGAATGCGGGTGTCGATGCACATCCGTTTGACCCAGCGCATAACCCGTTGGCGGAATTAAAAGAACAAGGTTTTCAGCGGGCGTTCAATGTCTTGCATGGTCGCGGCGGTGAAGATGGCACGATTCAAGGTGCTTTGCATTACTTGGGTGTTCCGTACACCGGAAGTGGCGTGTTAGCGTGCGCGTTAGCGATGGATAAGGTAAAAACCAAGCAAATTTGGCAAGCGGCTGGTTTACCGGTTGCACGCAGTGTAGTGGTCCATCGAGGCGAACAGTTGGCTTACGACAAGTTGCTGGCCGAGTTAGGTGGCAAAGTCATGGTCAAGCCGGCGCAAGAGGGCTCGAGTATTGGTATGAGTTCAGCGGATTCCGCCGCAGCGCTCGAAAAATCAGTAGCGTTGGCACACAAGTTTGATGAAGAAGCATTGCTCGAAAGCTGGTTGAGCGGCCCTGAGTACACTATCGCGATTTTAGGCGAGCGTGCGTTACCAACCATACGGTTGGAAACCACCCATGAGTTTTATGACTATGACGCCAAGTATCAAGCGAGTGACACGCAGTATCACTGCCCAGCTGGGTTGTCAGAAGTCGAAGAACAGGCCTTACGCCAACTCGCTGAGTCAGCGTTTCGTTGTCTCAGTGGTAAGGGCTGGGGACGCATTGACGTGATGTGCGACAAGCAAGGCAACTATCGCTTGCTTGAAGCCAACATGGTGCCGGGCATGACTGAAAAAAGTTTGGTGCCAATGGCAGCCAAAGCAGCAGGTATGAGCTTCGAGCAGTTGGTGGTTGAGATACTGCACCATAGTGAGAAGTAGTATGGCGGACCAGGCACGTGCTTTAAGTTGGCAATTTTGGTCGGGCCTAACGTTCTTTTTGATTGTTGTGGCGGGCACGTTTGTTGGGATCGGTTGGTTGTATTACACCGCCATGGATGCCCAAGAAGTACCGCTCAAGCGGTTGGTCGTGCAGGGTGATTTGCGCTATGTGACCGCCGCCGATGTGCGTGACGCATTGATTGCCGAAAATGGCGTGCCGTTAGGCAGCTTCTTTTCGGCGGATGTGAACGAATTGCGGGCAGAGGTTGAGGCCATGCCCTGGGTCGAGAAGGCCTCGGTGCGCAAGGAGTGGCCCGATATTTTAAAAGTATTTGTGGTCGAGCAAGTGCCACTGGCGCATTGGAATGCTAACCAGCGTGACGACGCCTTGCTCAACCAAGCCGGCGAAGTGTTTTACGCCGATAAGTCAGGACTTGAGGGCGGGTTGCCCTACCTTGCGGGACCTGACCATGCGGTGGCAGAGGCAGTAAAGCACTACCGCCAGCTAAACGAGTTATTGCAGTTGAACGGGTTTAGCATTGCGCAACTGGAGTTAAGCGAACGCTTTTCGGTGGAGTTGGCATTAGCGCAAGGAACGATGCTACGGCTAGGCCGCGAAGCATTGTTGGAACGGATACAACGCTTTATTGATGTGTATCCAGAGCTCGAAGCGCACAAGGACGCGCCAATTGATGCCATCGACTTGCGCTACGACACAGGTGTAGCAGTGCGTTGGAAAGAACCAAATAAGAACGAAAAACAAGAGAGTTAAAAGGCATGTCAAAAGCAACAGAACGG
Organism: Pseudidiomarina homiensis; assembly: GCF_003987225.1. GTDB lineage: Bacteria > Pseudomonadota > Gammaproteobacteria > Enterobacterales > Alteromonadaceae > Pseudidiomarina > Pseudidiomarina homiensis. The sequence goes on along the minus strand of NZ_PIPX01000001.1, from coordinate 1,356,823 downwards.
AACATGGTCGTTGGTTTAGATATAGGCACGAGTAAGATCGTAGCGCTTATTGGCGAAGTCATGCCTGACGGTGAAATTAGCGTGATTGGCGTGGGCGCTGCGGCAGCCCGTGGCATGGACAAAGGCGGGGTGAATGACCTGAACCTGGTCGTGCAGTCGATTCAACGGGCGGTAGAAGAAGCCGAGTTGATGGCAGACTGTCGCATTGCGTCGGTGTACTTGAACATTTCAGGTCGCCACATTGCCTGCCAAAACGAGAGTGGCATGGTGCCGATTAATGAAGCCGAGGTGACGCAAGACGATGTTGATAGCGTGATCCATGCGGCGAAATCAGTACCGATTGCGCAAGAACGCCGCATTTTGCACGTGTTACCGCAAGAGTTTGTGATCGACTCGCAAGAGAGTATTAAGAGCCCGATTGGCATGTCCGGCGTGCGCATGGAATCAAAAGTACACATCGTGACCTGCGCCAATGACATGGCGAAGAACATTGAGAAGGCAGTTGAGCGCTGTGGTTTAAGTGTCGATCGATTGATTTTCTCGGCGTTAGCGTCGAGTTATTCAGTGCTTACTGACGACGAAAAAGATCTTGGTGTGGCTTTGGTCGACATGGGCGCTGGCACCATCGACATTTGCATCTACACCGGTGGCGTGTTGCGTCACACCGCGGTGATTCCGGCAGCGGGTAACCAAGTGACCAGCGATATTGCGAAGATTTTCCGCACACCGCTGAATCATGCTGAAGAAATTAAAACAAAATATGCGTGTGCGCTTTGCCAGCTCGTGAGCAAAGACGACAACATCGAAGTACCGTCGGTGGGCGGGCGTCCGTCGCGGGTGATGCAACGGCATATTTTGGCAGAAGTGGTAGAACCGCGTTACGGCGAGCTGTTCGAGCTCATTCGTGACGAGATTAAACAAAGCGGGTTGGATGAGCAAATTGCTGCAGGCATCGTGTTAACCGGTGGCTGTGGTCGCATGGAAGGCGCGATTGAATTTGCCGAAGAAATATTTCAGATGCCCGTGCGCTTAGGCGAACCGTTGGGCATGCAAGGTCTCAGTGACTATGTGCAAGATCCAACGTACGCCACGGCCGTCGGTTTGCTCCGTTACGGCCAACAAGACTTGCAAGCGCGCCAGGACGATGGACGGGATAATAACGTCATCGGAATGTGGAAACGCGTGCAAGGCTGGTTTAAAGGTGAATTTTAATAAAAACAACACTTTGGAAATTTATTTTGGGGTAGTACACTAAGCAGGTAAAAGGAGAAACAACATGTCTGAAGTATTCGAAGTACTCGACAATTTTGACAGCGATGCAGTCATTAAAGTGATCGGTGTTGGTGGTGGCGGCGGTAACGCCGTGAAACACATGATCAGTGAATCCATTGAAGGCGTGCAGTTCTTGGCCGCGAACACCGATGCGCAGTCGTTGCGTAATCATGGTGCGCACGTGACCATTCAACTGGGCGACGATATCACCAAAGGTCTTGGTGCTGGCGCGAACCCAGAAGTAGGGCGCCAAGCAGCCGAAGAGTCTCGTGAAGAGATCAAGAAGCACTTGGAAGGTGCTGACATGATCTTTATCGCCGCAGGTATGGGCGGTGGTACCGGTACTGGTGCCGCGCCGGTGGTTGCCGAAGTGGCACGTGAGCTCGGCATTTTGACCGTGGCAGTCGTGACCAAGCCGTTCCCATTCGAAGGTCGTAAGCGTATGGCGGTGGCAGACGAAGGTATCGCGCAGCTAGCGCGTTACGTAGACTCGTTGATCACGATTCCAAACGAGAAGTTGCTTAAAGTGCTTGGTAAGGGTACCAGCTTGCTGGATGCCTTCAGCGCAGCGAACAATGTCTTGTTAGGTGCGGTCCAAGGTATTGCGGACTTGATTACGCGTACTGGTTTAATCAACGTCGACTTTGCTGACGTACGTGCAGTTATGCGTGAGATGGGTACGGCAATGATGGGTACCGGTGTCGCGCGTGGTGAAGAGCGTGCGCAAGAAGCAGCTGAAATGGCGATCAACAGTCCACTGCTGGAAGATATCGATCTTTCTGGTGCACGTGGCGTATTGGTCAATATTACCGCTGGTCTTGATATGAGCATTGATGAGTTCGAAACTGTGGGCAGCACAGTGAAGGCCTTCGCTGCTGAAAACGCAACGGTGATTGTTGGTACGGTTATCGATCCTGAAATGTCTGAAGAAATGCGTGTTACCGTGGTTGCCACAGGTATTGGCGCAGAACGTAAGCCGGACATCTCATTGGTTAATAACGGTCGCGAGAAGCCGCGTGAACAGGCCTACAGTGGTCGTAGCGCAGGTTATGGCGCAAGTGCAGCAACCGCCCGTGTACTCGACACTGAGATCGATGAAGTGGAGCAAGAAGAGTACGAAGCGCAAGCTGAAAAGCCTGCAGCCAAGCCACAAGCGCAAGGCAATAAAGACATGGACTACTTGGATATTCCAGCGTTTTTACGCCGCCAAGTGGACTAATAGGTTGTTTTAATAGAAGTGATCGATTGGAACAATCGCCGGTAAATTATTCGTAAATACGCAGCTAGAATTGCGAAATTTACGGATTTTCGGTAAACTATTGCGCCTTTAACTGGTCAGACGAGATAGTGAGAACGAAATCGAATGATGAAACAACGCACAATTAAACAGCCGATTGCGACCACAGGTGTGGGTCTGCATAAAGGCAATAAGGTTCAATTGACGCTGCGCCCGGCACCGGTAAATACCGGTCTGGTGTTTCGCCGTGTCGATCTGAAACCTGCGGTTGATATTCGTGCCGACGCTGAGTTGGTGCGCGATACCCGCATGTGTACGTGTTTGATCAACGATGACAATGTTCGTGTGTCGACTGTAGAGCATTTGCTTGCTGCAGTTGCAGCCATGGGCATCGACAACCTCATTATTGAAGTAAACAGCCATGAGATTCCAATCATGGACGGTAGCTCGCATCCTTTTATTTACCTGCTACAGAATGCGGGCATCGAGGAACAAGGCGCAGCGAAAAAGTTTATCCGCATTAAACAAGCGATACGTGTCGAAGAAGATGACAAATGGGCGGAACTACTACCCCACGATGGCTTCCGCATTGATTTTGCCATCGACTTCGACCATCCGGCGATTGCTGACACCAACCAAGTGGTCAGCATGGACTTTAGTACGCAGAGCTTTTTGAAAGACATTAGCCGTGCGCGTACCTTTGGTTTCATGAAGGATATCGAATTCCTACGTGCCAACAACTTGGCGTTAGGTGGTAGCTTCGATAACGCGGTGGTGTTGGACGAGTTCCGTATCTTGAATAGTGACGGCTTGCGTTACGACGATGAGTTCGTGAAACACAAGATTTTGGATGCCGTAGGTGACCTCTACATGGGTGGACATGCCATTCTAGGCCACTTGCGCGCGTTTAAATCGGGTCACTCGCTGAACAATCAGCTGTTGCGCGCCGTGCTGCAGAATCAAGAAGCGTGGGAATTCGTCACCTTCGAAGACGCTGCCGCCGAATCCCCCATCGCCTTCGCCAGCCCAGTCGTGGCGTGAAAAATGGAGTAGCCCGTGGTTCTACCACGGGGGAAGCTACAACCATTTTGAAATGTTCGGGTTGGACCCGTGGTAGAACCACGGGCTACCCATTCACGACAGATCGTACTTATCCGCCAATGCTAAAAGCTGCGAGCGCAACGGTTCTTCACACATCGCCGCCTGTTCGCGTAATTTCTTGACCGTCTCAGACTCATTTTTTGTAGGTTTTTCCGCAGGCTGCGGCGCAGGCGTAGTGCTGACTTGACGCGTCGGACGCACCCTAATTTCCAACTGCGTGACCGCAGGCGTAGCATGACATTGAAAATACGTTATAATGCGCCCTTGTGCGGTTTTTATCCGCTGCCCGATCGCAGCCGATGAAACCTTAATAATTAACGACGGTGCGCTAACCGCAATCACCTCACAGTGGGGCACAAGCTCGCTCAACGACTGTTCCGCGAAACAGTCGCGCATTAGCTGTTGCCAGCGCTGGTGTTGCTCGGTAAAGTCAGCAAATTGCTGCAAGCGTTGGCTGCCTAGCAGCTGATCAAGTTGTTTTGGGCGCTTACGCGGCATCGTCTTATCTTTATTTGCAAGCAACGAGAGGTTGCATGAGTTTAACAGTCTTCTACAGAGGCACCAAAGTGAAATTTGGTGTGCGTCTAAGCCGCCGTCGTCTGCTCTCGCTAGCAGGCGTTGCGAGCTTAGCGCTGTTGGCGCTGTTCCAACCTTGGCAAAACTGGAGTGGCTTGAGCAGCGAAGACGTGCGCAGCCGCATCAGTGCTGAGCAACTAGCATTAGCCGCGCAGTCTGAAGTGGTCCAGCAAATAAAAGCCGACACCGAAAAGAAACTGGCAGCAATGACCATGCAAATGGGCGAAATGCGTGCCAAGTTACGACGTCTTGATGTGATCGGCGAACGTCTTGCGGCGACCGCCGAAATCGACATGACCGATCTTAACGACGACAGCCAACAACGGCTTGCCATGGGTGGTCCTGAAGCATCGATTTTAGATGCCCCAAGTATTCCCGCTGCCGACGTTATGACCGATCTCGAGCGCCTTATAGGCGAGCTCGAAGACAAACAAAATCAGTTAACCACCCTTGAATCTGTGCTGATGCGGCATCATATCTCTGCAGAGAGTTTTGTCGCTGGACGTCCGGTTGAAGGTGGCTGGCTGAGCTCGCATTACGGCGTGCGCAAAGACCCGTTTAACGGCACACCCACCATGCACAATGGCATCGATTTCGCGAATTTAGCTGAAGATGCTGGCGTTTACGCCACCGGTGCAGGCGTAGTGACCTGGTCTGGCGAGCGTTACGGTTACGGCAAACTGGTCGAAATTGACCATGGTGGCGGCTTGAAAACCCGTTATGGCCATTGCGCCGAGCTCCTCGTCAAAGAAGGTGACGTGGTCACCCGCGGGCAAGAAATCGCCAAATTAGGTAGTACTGGGCGTTCAACTGGCCCACACGTGCATTATGAAGTGTTGCGCAATGAGCGCCACATTGACCCGAGTAATTATGTTTATCGTGAGGCGCGTTAAGCGCCCACAGTCATTTTAACCACAGGATCATAGAATCACATGTTAGGTAGTCTATTCCGCAAAGTGTTTGGTAGTCGCAACGACCGTATTCTCAAGGGACTACAAAAGAAGGTCGCGGCCATCAACGCCCTCGAGCCAGAATTTGAAGCCCTCATCGATAGCGAACTCAAACAAAAAACCGCTGAATTCAAAAAACGCCTCGCCGACGGTCAAAGCCTTGATGACATCTTAGTTGAAGCCTTCGCCACCGTACGTGAAGCGAGTAAGCGGGTGTTTAACATGCGCCACTTCGACGTGCAGTTGGTTGGCGGTATGATCCTGAACGACAACCGCATCGCCGAGATGCGTACCGGTGAAGGTAAAACCCTCACTGCGACTTTGTCCGCTTATTTGAATGCGCTGACCGGTAACGGCGTGCACATCGTGACCGTGAACGACTACCTTGCGCGTCGTGATGCCGAAACCAACCGCCCACTGTTTGAATTCCTAGATATGACTGTGGCGTTTAATATTCCGGGTATGTCGCACCAAGACAAGCAGGCTGCTTATGCTGCCGACATCACTTACGGTACTAACAACGAATTTGGTTTTGACTACCTGCGCGACAACATGGCGTTCTCGCCCAAAGAACGCGTGCAGAAGAAGCTTAACTACGCGATTGTGGATGAGGTCGACTCGATTTTGATCGACGAAGCGCGTACGCCGTTGATTATCTCGGGTGCCGCTGAAGACAGCTCTGAGCTGTACATGAAAATGAATGAAATCGTGCCGCTATTAACCCGCGCCGATGAAGAAGACACCGAAGAAAAGCGTGGCGAAGGCGACTTCACCATTGATGAAAAAGCGAAACAGCTGCATTTGACCGAAAACGGTCAAGAGCACGTTGAAGCGATTTTGAAAGAACGTGGCATGCTCGGTGAAGAGGAATCATTGTACTCAGCATCGAACATCGCCTTGCTGCACCACGTGAACGCCGCTTTGCGTGCGCATCACTTGTTCACCAAAGACGTCGATTACATTGTTAAAGACGACCAAATCGTTATCGTTGACGAGCACACGGGCCGTACCATGGAAGGCCGTCGTTGGTCAGAAGGCTTGCACCAAGCGATGGAAGCCAAAGAAGGCGTCAATATTCAGAACGAAAACCAAACCTTAGCGTCGATTACCTTCCAGAATTACTTCCGTTTGTACAACAAACTGGCGGGCATGACCGGTACTGCGGACACCGAGGCGTTTGAGTTCCAGTCGATTTATGGCTTGGAAACCGTGGTGATCCCAACCAACCGGCCGATGATCCGTGACGACCGTCCGGACTTGATTTACATCACTGCCGAAGAAAAATACGAAGCGATTGTGGCGGACATCGAAGAATGTCGTGCCAAGAAACAACCCGTGCTGGTCGGTACGATTTCTATCGAAAGCTCAGAGTTGCTGTCGAATTTCTTGAAGAAGAAAAAAATCCCGCACAATGTTTTGAACGCGAAGTTCCACGCCAAAGAGGCTGACATTGTCGCGCAAGCCGGCTTACCTGGTGCGGTGACCATCGCGACCAACATGGCCGGTCGTGGTACCGATATCGTCTTGGGCGGTAACTTGCAGTCCGAGATCGCGGGCATGCAAGACCCAACCCCAGAACAAATCGAAAAAGTGAAGCAAGAGTGGCAGAAGCGCCACGATGCGGTGGTCGAAGCGGGCGGTTTGCACATTATTGGTACCGAGCGTCATGAATCACGCCGTATTGATAACCAGCTGCGCGGTCGTTCAGGGCGTCAAGGTGATCCAGGTTCGTCACGTTTTTACTTGTCACTGGAAGATAGCTTGATGCGTATTTTCGCCTCTGAGCGCATGGCTGGCCTGATGAAGCGCCTTGGCATGCAGCGTGGTGAAGCGATTGAGCATCCTTGGGTGACCCGTGCGATCGAAAATGCCCAGCGTAAAGTTGAAGGACGTAACTTCGACGTACGTAAAGCCTTGCTTGAGTACGATGATGTTGCCAACGACCAACGTAAAGTGGTGTATGAGCAACGTAATGAGTTGCTCGATGAAGGCGATATTTCGGAGACCATCAAAGTTATTCGCAGTGACGTGATGGAGCAGGTGATTAGCGAGTACATTCCGCCGCAATCACTGGAAGAAATGTGGAACGTCGAAGGGCTTGAAGAGCGCTTGCGTTTAGACTTTGACCTGCCGTTGCCGATTCAGCAATGGTTGGATGAAGACGACAAGCTGCACGAAGAAATTCTACGCGAGAAGATTATCGAAGAGCTTGAGAAAGCTTACGAAGCGAAAGAACAGCAAGTGGGTGTTGAGGTGTTACGCCAGTTTGAAAAAGCGATCATGCTGCAAAGTTTGGATCGTCACTGGAAAGAGCACTTGGCGGCGATGGATCATTTGCGTCAGGGTATTAACTTGCGTAGTTATGCGCAGAAAAACCCGAAACAAGAGTACAAGCGCGAAGCCTTCGAGTTGTTTGCCGATATGCTTGAAGCCTTGAAACTCGACGTGGTGACGGTGCTGAGTAAAGTTCGAGTGCGCGCCGAAGAAGACGTTGAAGCGGTTGAGCAGAAACGTCGTGAGCAAGCAGAACGCTTGGCGCAACGTCAGCAGTTCCAGCACGAAAGTTCCAGCACCAGCGGTGCCGGTGAGGCTGCAGCCAGTGGTCCAGCGGCGGGCGCTGCCGCAGCGGCTGGTGCACGGGTTGGCCGTAACGAACCATGCCCTTGTGGTTCAGGGAAAAAATACAAGCATTGCCATGGCAAGCTCTGATCCCGTCCATGTAGCCGTCGGCGTCATTGAAAACGCCGACGGTGACATCTTCATTAGTAAACGTCACAAAGACCTGCATCAAGGCGACAAGTGGGAATTCCCCGGTGGTAAAGTCGAAGCCGACGAAACCGTCTATGATGCGTTAGTGCGGGAGTTGCGTGAAGAATGCAGCATTGTCGTGCAATCGGCCTCGCCACTGACGGTGATTCATCATAATTACGGCGATAAACGCGTCGTATTGGACGTCTGGCGCGTTATCGCGTTTACCGGCGACATCGCCCAGCGTGAAGGCCAAGAATGGCGCTGGGTGCCCGCCTACGCCCTGCAAGCCTACCAATTCCCCGAAGCCAACGAAGCCATCATCGACCTGCTGGTCGAATGACCGTTGCGCCGTTGCCGCGGCGCGGTTGTACCCCGTGGTTCTACCACGGGTCCAATCTGAACATTGCGGAATGGTTGTAGCTCCCCCGTAGTAGAACTACGGGCTACCACGGGTCAAACCCGAACATTGCGCGGTGGTTGTAGCTACCCCGTAGTAGAACTACGGGCTACGTGCCCCAAAATAAAATCGTCACTATCGATGCGACATTTACGACGCATTACTCCAAACGTAAAGCAAAACTGCGCCTTCAAGGCTCTTTTGCATCAGGATTAACGCATTACCCTTTCTGTGCCTCAAATCAGCCTCAGAACTACTACAGCAAAGGGCGCTATACTTCGAATAGTTTATATGCCACCCGAATATTGTAATAACATAAACGTTATTTTATAATGCAAAAGGATTCTGCATGAAATCAAGCCAAGTCATAAATCGCAAGGCAAAGGAGTATCTGACTCGAAACGGCGACGCGCCATTTAGTGATTGGCTAGCAAAGTTAAAAGACGTGCGAGGTCAAGCAAAGATCACCAAAGCGATCACTCAAATGGAGACTGGAAACTTTGGCGATCATAAGTCCATCAAACAAAGTGGCGGATTGTATGAGCGCAGAATCAACTTTGGACCAGGGTATCGTGTCTATTACATGATTGACGGCGACAACCTAATTATTTTGTTTGCGGGAAGCACAAAATCTGATCAACAGAAAGTAATTCAGCGAGCGAAAGTATACTTAACTGATTACAAAGTTCGCAAGAACCAAGGTGACCAACATGCCACTAACTAAAGAATTCAAAGATACGGTTATGGAACTGTGTAAGGATCCTGAATATCGCAAAGCGTTGTTACTAGAGGCGCTGGAATCCTACTTAGAAGATGACATTGCGGTTGGTAATTCACTATTACGTGACTACTTGAACGGCACGCAAGCTTTTGGAGAAGTGGCTGCTGAACTGCAAATGAAAGAGTCTGGGTTGCGGCGCATGGTAGGGCCAAATGGAAATGCAACTGCAAAGAAATTATTTGGCTTGTTTAAGGCCTGTCAAAACCGTGAAGGAATTCATTCAGCCGACCAATTTTTGGGAAATGCAGCGTAGCCCGTGGTTCTACCACGGGTCAAATCCGAACATTGCGCGGTGGTTGTAGCTTCCCCGTAGTAGAACTACGGGCTACGGGCACAGGGCGATTTCGAATTCGACGTCGTTGGCGAACGAGGCTTTGCCTTGTTGTGGGCAGGTGCTCAAGAAGCGGATGCTGAAGCGTTGTTTATGGCCGCTGATGACAGGGTAGGCAGGGACGTCAGCCGGCACGCGGATCCGCAGCAAGCTTAACGGCTCAGTGCTTTCTTGCAACAAACCACCTTCCGCGACCACCCATTCAAACTGCGATTGCCCGCGAAGTAGTTCGAGCTCCAGCTCCATGCCTTCAAACAGCACCTTAAACTCACCCCACCAACGCTCACAATCAGCGTCACGATGTTCCTGTGACTGATGCAGCCAGTAGTGCAATTGCGGCACATCAAAATTACAAGTACCACCCGGCATCCCAAAACGCTGCCGCGTAACACTCAGTAAGCGGTCTTGTTTCAAATGGCTACCAATGCGAGTCATCGGCTGAATCGCTTGAATCGCCCCTTGCACCCGCTCGGCTAATGCTTGCACTTGCGCTTGGTTAACGTCGGGATGCTGCGCCCACACTTGCAACTGCGCGCGACGCCGATCGAGGTCTTTCTGCACATCGGTACGCACATCACTGCGTTCACACAGCTCTAAAATCGCGAACAGCGCATCAAAATAGCGGCCATAGTTACTGGCATCCACCGCCGCCGATGGCTTCAGCAATTGCTTCAAATGCTCCAGACGCAAGTACGTACGCACCCGCTCATGGAGCGGGTACTCATAGTCAATCGTGTACGCACTTTCGGCGTTGGGTAGGGTAGTTGTATCAGTCATTGGCTCTATCATAGCCGCTTCTGACTGCGTTGCAACGCCCTGAAACAAGTCTGACTGGTAGCTCATCCTAACTCTTCGACGGTTGGTCGGCTTCGTCGCCCTTGGTTGTAGTCTTATCGGCGCTCTGGGCTAAACGCAAATACTGCGTGTGCAGCTTCGCCACTTGCGGGGCGAGTAAGATCTTATCGCCATCATTGTTAATGATATCGTCGGCGGCTGCAAGTCGTTGCGTGCGGCTTGCCTGCGCTTGCATAATTTGCTCAACCTGGCTGGCACTGACGTTGTCGCGCTGCGCCGTGCGTTGGCGTTGGGTGGCTTCCGTCACGTCCACCACCAGCACCCGATCACAATAGCGCGTAAGGTTATTCTCGACCAGCAACGGCGCCGATAGAATCACATAAGGCGAGCTGGCGTTCTGCAAAGCGGCAAGCAGTTGCTCACGAATCAGTGGATGGGTAAGGGCATTGAGCCAGTCTTTTTCGTCTGGCTGTTGGAAAATTTTTTCCCGCAACCAAGCGCGGTTCAGCGAACCGTCGGCCTGCAAAGCCTCTGTACCGTAGCGCTCAGTTACAGCCGCAAGGGCAGGTGTGCCTTGATCAAGAATGTGACGGGCAATCACGTCAGCGTCAACGACGTCAATGCCATGAGCGGCAAAGAGATTGGTTACCGTTGTTTTACCCGAGCCGATACCACCGGTAACACCGAGCACCCACATTAGATACGCACCAAGCCCCAGTACCAACTCAGCAGCTGTTCGCCCCAGATCATGGCAATCACCCCGCCACAGATCAAAAACGGACCAAACGGAATCGGTTGCCCTTGCTCTTTACGCTTCACCACCTGCAGGGTAATACCAATCACCGCGCCGCTAAAGGCGGCCGCGAGCACAATCACCGGCAGCATATGGTAGCCCGCCCAAGCGCCAAAGGCGGCGAGCAGTTTAAAGTCACCGTAGCCCATGCCTTCTTTGCCGGTGAGCAACTTGAACACCCAATAAATTGACCATAGCGACAAATACCCAGCAATGGCGCCAATCACGGCATCTTGCAGCAACACCGGACCACCGAGCCAAGCGACAAAGAGTCCCAGCCATAAGGTAAAGTACGTGAGCTGATCAGGCAGCAGCATATGGTCATAGTCAATAAAGAACATGACGATCAGCAAGGCGGCAAAAATCATGTAAGACAGTGTCGGCCAACCGGCACCGAAGAACCAAGCGAGACTCGCGAAGGTAACGCCAGTGAGGATTTCAATGGCCGGATAGCGCAGCGAAATCGGCGCTTTACAGTGCCGGCATTTGGCCCGTAGCACTAACCAGCTAATAACCGGAATATTGTCATACCATTTGATTGGATGCTTGCACTTGGGGCAGTGCGAGCCCGGTGTCGAGATGTTGAAGGTTTCATGCTGCGGCTCAGGTTGCTCATTCACTGCGGCGCATTCACGTTGCCATTGGCGCTGCATCATCACCGGCAAGCGGCCAATTACCACGTTTAAGAAGCTGCCAACCACCAAGCCAAGAACCAAACCAAAGGTCAAAGTAATCCCGCTGTATGCCGGGTAAAACGAGTACAGTTCTGCAAATTGTTCTGGCATTAACCCACCACTGCGCCGAGGTTGAAGATCGGTAGGTACATGGCGACAATCAAGCCACCAACCAGCACACCAATGACCACCATGATCATGGGCTCCAAGAGCGCGGTCAGGTTGTCGACGAGGTCGTCGACTTCACGTTCGTAAACGTCGGCTACTTTGGCGAGCATGTCATCCAGTGAACCTGATTCTTCACCAATGTAGACCATTTGGTTGGCCATGGTGGGGAACACATCAGCGTTGACCATTGCGGTGTGCATTTGCATCCCCGAGGTGACGTCACTTTGAATGCGGAAAATCGCATCGCGGTAGACCGAGTTACCTGAGGCGCCTGCGGCGGATTCTAAAGCATTAATCAGCGGTACACCGGCAGCGAAAGTGGTCGACAAGGTCCGCGCAAAACGTGCCACCGCGGCTTTGTGCAAAATCATGCCGACGACGGGGATTTTCAACGAGTAGGCTTGTACCTTGTCGCGGAATTTCTCGCTTTTCACCATGGCGCGGCCGAACAAGAACGCACCAATAATAAAACCAACGACAATATAGAGTGCATAGGCTTGCACGACTTCTGAGAGGTTGACCACAAACTGGGTCATGGCTGGTAGTTCGGCGCCGAAGTCATTAAACACGCTTTCAAACTGCGGCACCACGTACACCAATAAGATCATGGTCACGATAATCGCTACCACGATAACCGCAGCAGGGTAGACCAAGGCTTTTTTGATCTTTGCTTTTAGCGCTTCGGACTTTTCGCGATAGGTAGCGATACGATCGTAAATCGCTTCAAGGGAGCCGGATTGTTCGCCGGAATCCACTAAATCGCAATACAGGGGGTCAAAAACTTCAGGGTGCTTGCGTAACGATGCGGCTAAGGGTGAACCACCGCCGACGTCATCGGCAATGGTTAACATGAGATTACGAACCCGTACATGGTCGGTACCTTTGGCGACCATTTCGAGGCCCTGCAACAAAGGCACACCGGCTTCAAGCATGGTGGCAATTTGGCGGGTAAACAGCGCGATATCGGCGCCTTTAATTTTCTTATTGCCAAACAGCGGCTTGGCTTTCTTTTTGACGGAGCGTGGATTAATGCCTTGGTCGCGAAGTTTGGCGCGGACCTCTTTTTCATTGTCGCCGCGCATAATGCCTTTCACTTTCTGGCCACGCCGGTTCAGGCCTTGCCATTGAAACTCACTGAAGTCTTCAATTTTTTTTGATTTTTTTGCTGCAGTAGCCATAGAGCCAAGCCTTAGTTGTTAGTGACGCGGTTCGCCTCCGCCAAGCTAATGGTGCCATCGGCGACTTTACGTAGCGCCGACTGTCGCAATGAATTATAGCCTTCTTTACGCGCTTGGCGGCCAATTTGCAACGAACCTGCATCAGACATAATAAGTTCTTGAATGGCTTCTGTCACGGGCATAACTTCGTATACCCCTGTACGACCTTTAAAGCCGCCCGTGCATTGGTCACAACCGACCGCCTTTTGCAGGTTCAAATGGGGGAGTTGTTCTTCTGTGAAACCTTGGCGTAGTAGCTCTTCTTTGGGAATGTCTTCCGGTTCTTTGCACTCGTTGCACAAACGTCGTGCCAAGCGCTGCGCGATAATCAAGGTAATTGAGCTGGCAATGTTGTACGACGGCACGCCCATGTTCATCAAACGGGTTAAGGTCTCGGCCGCTGAATTGGTGTGCAGGGTCGAGAGCACCAAGTGACCGGTTTGTGCCGCTTTAATGGCAATTTCTGCGGTTTCGAGGTCACGGATCTCACCGACCATGACAATGTCGGGGTCTTGCCGCAAAAACGAGCGCAGCGCATCAGCGAAAGTCAGCCCAGCTTTAACGTTAATTTGCACTTGGTTAATACCATGCAGGTTAATCTCGACCGGGTCTTCGGCGGTGGAGATATTCACCTCATTGGTATTCAGAATATTCAAGCCAGTATACAAGGAGACGGTTTTACCCGACCCTGTGGGCCCCGTCACCAGAATCATGCCTTGCGGGCGTTTTAGCGCGTCTTCATAAAGCTTTTGTTGTTCGGGTTCATAACCCAAGGATTCAATGCCCATCATTGCTGCGGCAGAGTCGAGAATCCGCAGTACAATTTTCTCGCCATACATGGTCGGCAAGGTACTCACACGAAAATCAATGGCTTTGTTTTTCGACAAGCGCAGCTTAATCCGGCCATCTTGCGGCAAGCGACGCTCGGCAATATCGAGCTGCGACATCACTTTTAAACGCGCGGCAATACGTGCCGAGAGCGCAAACGGCGGGCGGGCAATTTCGTGCAACACGCCGTCAATACGAAAACGAATGCGGTATTCGCCCTCGTAAGGTTCAAAGTGCAAATCCGACGCGCCTCGCTTAATCGCGTCGAGCAGCATTTTGTTGATGTAGATAACAATTGGTGCATCGTTCTTGCCATCAACGTTGACGGCGCCGTGCTCTTCGCGGATCTCGCCGTCGGCATCGATCTCGCGCAGTTCTTGCTCATCCTGTTCGGTGACACCGAGCATGGAGCTTTCGTTTTCCAGCAGTTTGTCAATGAGCTTTTGCAGCTTGTCTTCTTCAACCAACACCGCTTCGGCTTGTAAGCGCGTGCGGAACTGGAATTCGTCGAGGGTTTCAATACGGGTCGGGTCCGACACCGCGATATAAAGCACATTACCGCGCTGGTACAAGGGCACCGCGTGGTTTTTGCGAATCAAACGCTCATTAATAAATTGTGGAGGAATCTGGTCGGCATTAAAGCTATCAAGATCCAACCAAGGTGAGTTGGACTCGTTATAACAAAACGCGGCCAAGTCGCTCGGGGGAATGAGTTTGCGTTCCAGTAGAACAGTAGTAAAGGGCAGTTTCGTTTCCCATGCGTACTCGCTACAACTTTTCAGTTGCGCTTCAGGAATCCGTCTGTCACGCAGCAACAGCGCCGCAAGGGAGTGGTGTAGCATTGGCTATATTCACTAATAGATAAAATGAAAGAGAAGGTAGGTAGCTACCTTCCCTTTCATTAAAAAGTACTAAACATAAAATTTGTTTATCAAGTATATATAGGCGTTACGCTGAAGGAGCTGTGTAACCGATCGCGTCCGCATCAAAAGCAGTGAGAGCACCTTCACAACCATCTACGCGGCTATCATCCCCAAAGTCGTCGCACGCGATTTTCCATGCAATATTACTTCCTCCGCCGGCTGTCGGTACAAGTTTAATACTTATACGGTCACCGGTTGCTGGAGAATCAGGGTTTGGTGTCGCATCCAGAGTTGCTGAAATAACACCATCAGCTACGGTTACGCTAATAATACCGTTTGGAGCGTCGGCTGCTGGAGCAGCAACTGTTCCAGCGATGGTGTCTGGAATTCCATTGGTATTCTGGTCACATTCAGTCATGTCACCTTCACGCTGATAACAGATAGAGATCGCGCTCTTGTACGAAGCCAAAGCAGAAATACCAGTACTAGCCTTAGCACGCTGCGTATAATCCGAGTAAAGTGGAATGGCGACGGCCGCCAAGATGCCGATGATCGCAACAACGATCATCAATTCGATTAAGGTAAAACCTTTTTGAATTTGCGCTTTCATGTCAAATCTCCCGAAAGTAACGTAAGTAGTTCCATTATTATTGTTGTAGGGTGTGGCAATCCTTTGTTGGTTGTCACACCAACACAACAATTACTCTGCACTAGCCGAAAGACTGTGGTTGCGCTTGCGACCGTGTGTAAAGCCGAAAAGCCACGCCATCCACCAGACTTTAGCCTGCATCCCCGCTATCCGCCAGCATCTTTACAGTGATAAAGTTGTATAGCTGTAAAAGACTCTGGGTTGGACCGGAGGTTTTGCGTCACCACCTCTCGGTGGCTTTGCCTTTTAAAGCACTGCCTGGCACTCCCCAAACGCAGCATAGACCACGCCTGCGGTTTGCGCACTGCAAATTAAACATAGCAGATGTAAGGGTTTCGTCAATACTTACGCATCCGAAATTCGAAGGGAGAGGTCAATGGCTTGAATATGTTTCGTTAAAGCGCCAGAAGAAATGTAATCAATTCCTGTAGTTACGAGTTCTTCCAAATGTTCTAAAGTAATATTACCCGACACTTCTAAACGCACATTTTTTGACCTTGATTTAACAGCGGTATGAATATCCTCATAGCTAAAGTTGTCTAACATGATGATATCCGCCCCCGCAGCGAGCGCTTCTTCGTACTCGCCAAGGTTCTCGACTTCAACTTCGACCGGCTTGTCTGCATGCAAGGTACGTGCGGCGCTGACGGCTGCGGCAATCGAACCGCAGGCCATAATGTGGTTCTCTTTGATCAGATACGCGTCATACAGCCCCACGCGATGATTGCTGCCGCCGCCGCACACCACTGCGTACTTTAATGCGGTGCGTAAACCGGGAATGGTTTTGCGGGTATCCAAGAGTTTGGTTGCGGAGCCGTCGAGCAGAGCAACGTAGCGCGCCGTGGTGGTGGCGACGCCCGATAAGGTCTGCAGAAAGTTTAATGCAGTGCGCTCGCCGGTGAGCATGGCACGGGCAGGGCCGCGCAACTCGCATAATAGGCTATCGGCGATAACGTGATCGCCATCGCGCACATGCCATTCCAAGCTAACCTCGCTACCGAGCACTTTAAACACCTCATTGACCCAGTCGACGCCGCAGACCACGGCATCTTCGCGGGTAATGATGCGGCCATAGGCTTGTTGCTCGGCGGGAATCAACTGCGCAGTGATGTCTAAATCACCACTCAAACCATTCAAGTCTTCTTCGAGGGCGCGGCTGACCATGTGCTTACGGTCGGCAATAAGCATGGCGGGTTGTACGCGAGTGTCCATTGCGGTTGCTCTTGGTTAGTGGTCCAATGTTCTGTGTATTGTAATGGCTGGCGTTGGGGGTGACAATGTTGCGAAGGCATTTCTGCATCGGTTAACCATAGTATAAAGAGGAATGGCGCGTGGATATCACCGCAGGCAAGCTTAACGAAGCTACGCAAAAGTTGTCGCCGCATCATGATGAGCGGCCTGATCCGCAGGACATTAGTGTACTGGTTGTGCATGGCATTAGCTTACCCGCAGGGGAGTTTGGTCAGCCGTATATTGATCAACTATTTATGGGGACGCTTGATACGAAGGCGCATCCGACCTTTGATGTGCTGGCGGGGCTGCGGGTGTCGGCCCATTGCGTAATTCATCGCAATGGCCGAATTGTGCAGTACGTGCCGTTTGATAAACGGGCCTGGCATGCAGGTGTCTCGCACTATTGCGGACGGCGGCGCTGTAATGACTTTGCCATCGGCATTGAACTTGAGGGAACGGATACCGACCCCTACACTAAAGAACAGTATCAACAACTTGCGCGGCTTGCTGCAGCGGCGGTGCGTGAGTACCCCGCGTTGACGCCACAGCGTATTGTTGGGCATCAACATATTGCGCCGGTGCGCAAAACTGATCCGGGTCCAGCCTTTGACTGGGACCATTTTCGTTCGCTGTTAGCACAGGAACTTTGAGGACACATTCATGCAATTATTGGCGATTTTGTTGGCCTACTCGTTAGAACGTTCGGTGACTTTGAGTCGCAACTTGCATTGGCGACGCATTGTGTTGCGTTGGCAACAATGGCAAACCAAACAAACGCAAATGGGTGGCGACAGCCAAGAGAAGATTAGCCAGTGGCGACAGCACTTGCTCGGTGAAGTGGTATGGGCGGTATTGCCGGCCTTGATCATTAGTTTTGTGGTGGCATTGCTGGATTCGTTTTTGCTGTCGTTTGTGGTGGGTGTGCTGGCATTGTTGGCGACCATGCAATGTGGCGCGGCGCGACAGGCTTATAAAGCTTATCTGGCGGCGGCCCATGAGGGCGATACGGGTGCGTGTGCGGAACAGCTGCGGCAATTGCGGCGTGCGGCTGGGCGACATGAGGCAGCACCCGTGCATGAGTTGTTGCTGTGGATTCACTTGCGCTTTTATTTTGCCACGCTGCTTTATTATGTGCTGTTTGGCGTGTTTGGGGCGCTGGTGTACGCCACGTTACGGGACATGAAGCATCCGCGGAATAAGGCGTGGACGCAGTTGCAGTTGATTTTGCATTGGTTGCCGACGCGACTGATGAGCTTTGGCTTTTTGATGGTGGGCAATTTTGGCAAGGCGCTGCCGGTGTGGCTGAGTTCGGTGGGCAATACGCCGCAGAATAACTTTGTGGCGCTGGCGAAGGTGGCTGACGCGGCGGAAGATTTGGCACCGAAACATGAGGATGATGTGACTTCAACTGCTCTGACCACTGTCGCGCTGCTGAAGCGTAACTTGTTGTTCTTTATTGTTTTGTTAGCGATTTTGACGATCGCAGGCTGGCTTTAGTTAAGAAAAGCCAAGAAAAGTTTGGGTTGTGCCGTCATTTGGTCTAAAATGCCCGCATTGCTTTTGGTAAGACCAATGACCCAGTAGCCCGTGGTTCTACCACGGGGGGTGTTGAATTGAACGGGCATGGCCGAAACGTGAGGTGTGACCCGTGGTAGAACCACGGGCTACAAGCGTTGAATTGAACGGGCATGGTCGAAACGTGTGGTGTGACCCGTGGTAGAACCACGGGCTACTAGCGTTGAATTGAACGGGCATGGTCGAAACGTGTGGTTGGACCCTTGGTAGAACCACGGGGTACCACGAAGCGCAAACAGCGAACATCGCATTTAAGGTTTTTGATGGCTTTTGACCGCATACAACCGACAAAACTGTCTGACGTGATCATGCAACGCATTGAAGCAATGATCGTCGACGGTACTCTCGAAGCTGGCGCGCGATTGCCGTCGGAGCGGGATCTTGCGCATCAATTTTCAGTGTCGCGGCCAAGCTTGCGCGAAGCCATTCAAAAACTTGAAGCACGCGGTTTACTTGAGCGACGTCAAGGCGGTGGCACTTACGTCTGCGATAACATGCAGCAGCGCGTGGCGGAACCGCTGCTCGAACTGCTCACACAGCACCCTGAATCGCAGTTCGACCTGCTTGAGTTTCGTCACGCGCTCGAAGGTATCTCGTCGTATTATGCGGCCATGCGCGGCACGCCAAATGATTTAGCGCGCATCGAGCAGGCCTTTGCCGACATCAAACAAGAGCCCGGCACGGAGCTCGCCGCACAAGCGCAAGCGCTCACCGAGTTTAACCTGCGTATCTGCGAAGCATCGCATAATGTGATCCTCTTACACTTAGTGCGCAGTATGCAGCCACTGTTACAGAAAAATATTCAACAAAACTTGCAGGACCTCGCACATAAGCCGGGCGTCATGCAGGAACTTCATGAACATCGGCAGCACATTGTGACTGCCATTAAAGCTGGCGACCCTGAGCAGGCACGCGAAACTTGCCATCAGCTGCTAGCCTATATTGAACACGCGTTATTGGCCTCGAACCGTGAACAGTCGCGGATTCAGCGGTCATTACGTCGAACGCAAACTGGGTAAGGATAAAGTATGACTGACCATTTGAAAGACGATCTTGATCCACAGGAAACACGCGAGTGGCTCGACGCCCTCGAAGTCGTGTTGGAAGAAGATGGCCCTGAGCGTGGCCATTACCTGTTGGAGTCACTGATTGAGAAAGCCCGCCGCAGCGGCGCTTACCTGCCCTATGCCGCTACCACGGCGTACTTGAACACCATTCCAGCCAGCCAAGAGCCGACCATGCCAGGCGACCAGAGCATGGAAGCACGGGTACGTGCGGCGATTCGTTGGAACGCATTGGCGATGGTCTTGCGCGCCTCGAAGAAAGAGCTCGAGTTAGGCGGTCATATTTCCAGCTTTGCGTCGTCAGCGATGCTGTACGACATTGGCTTTAACCACTTCTTCCGCGCACCGACCGATCAAGACGGCGGTGACTTCTTGTTTATTCAAGGTCACGCCTCACCGGGTATCTACGCGCGCGCTTATTTAGAAGGCCGCATTAGCGAAGAGCAGCTCGATAATTTCCGTCAAGAAGTTGACGGCAAGGGCATCAGCTCGTACCCGCACCCGAAATTAATGCCTGATTTTTGGCAGTTCCCAACGGTATCGATGGGCTTAGGTCCGATCCAAGCGATTTACCAAGCGCGGTACCTGAAGTATTTGACTGACCGTGGCATTAAAGATTGCTCGAACCAACGCGTTTACGCATTCTTGGGTGACGGCGAGGTGGATGAGCCAGAAACATTGGGCGCGATTAGCCTTGCGACCCGTGAAGGCTTGGATAACCTGACCTTTATCGTCAACTGTAACTTGCAGCGTTTGGATGGCCCGGTCCGTGGTAACGGCAAAATCATTCAAGAGCTGGAAGGCACCTTCCGCGGCGCTGGCTGGGAAGTGATCAAAGTGATTTGGGGCCGCTACTGGGATCCGTTGCTGTATCGCGACACCGAAGGCAAGCTGGCGCAAATCATGCAAGACAGCGTGGATGGTGAGTACCAGAATTACAAAGCCAAGGGCGGCGCGTACACGCGTGAACACTTCTTCGGTAAGACTGAAGAAACCAAAGAGATGGTGGCGAACTTGTCAGATGAAGACATCTGGCGTTTGAACCGTGGTGGTCACGATCCAGTGAAAGTTTACGCGGCGTACCATAAAGCAGTGAACACTAAAGGTCGCCCACAAGTGATTTTGGCGAAGACCGTGAAAGGTTACGGCATGGGCGCGGCTGGTGAAGGTAAAAACATTGCCCACCAGGTGAAGAAGATGGACATGGAAGCGATCAAACATTTCCGTGACCGCTTCAATATTCCGGTGAAAGACGACCAGCTTGAAGACATTCCGTTCTACAAGTTCCCGGACGACAGCCCAGAAATGAAATACATGCGCGAGCGTCGTGAAGCCCTTGGTGGTTACATGCCGAAGCGTCGCGCAAACACCGACGTTGAGCTAGAAATGCCTGCGTTGAAAGCCTTCGATGCCGTGTTGAAAGGCTCAGGAGATCGTCAGATCTCGACCACCATGGCCTTTGTACGGGTGCTGACGGCGTTGCTGAAAGACAAGAAAATCGGCCAGCGCATCGTGCCGATTATTCCGGATGAGGCCCGTACCTTTGGTATGGAAGGCTTATTCCGCCAAGTGGGCATTTACTCCAGCCAAGGCCAGAAATATGAGCCGCAAGATGCGGATCAAGTGGCCTACTATCGCGAAGACAAGAAAGGTCAGGTACTGCAAGAAGGTATCAACGAGCTTGGCGCTATGGCGTCATGGGTTGCCGCAGCGACCAGCTACTCGACCAACAACGAACCGATGATTCCGTTCTACATCTATTACTCCATGTTTGGTTTCCAACGTGTGGGGGATTTGGTGTGGGCGGCTGGCGATAGCCAAGCGCGCGGTTTCTTAGTCGGTGGTACCGCTGGCCGCACGACCCTGAACGGTGAAGGTTTGCAGCACCAAGACGGCAGCAGCCACTTACTGTTCAACACCGTACCGAACTGTGTGACTTATGACCCAACCTTCGGTTACGAAGTGGCGGTGGTTGTGCAAGACGGCTTGCGTCGTATGTATGGTGAGCAAGAAAACGTGTTCTATTACCTGACGGTGATGAACGAGAACTACCAGCAGCCAGAAATGCCTGAGGGTGTCGAAGAGGGCATCATCAAAGGCATGTACGAGCTCGAGACGCATAAAGCGAAGAGTGCGAAGGGCGAAGTTCAGCTGCTGGGTTCAGGTACGATTTTGCAGCAAGTGCGTGCTGCGGCTGAGATGTTGGCAGACAAGTACGGGATTACCTCGAAAGTCTACAGTGCAACCTCGTTTAACGAGTTGGCACGTGATGGCTTGGACGTTGACCGTTACAACATGCTGAATCCAACCAAGAAAGAGAAAGTTGCCTACGTGACCAAGTTACTAGAAAAGGCCAAAGGCCCGACGGTGGCGGCAACGGATTACATGAAGCAGTACGCGGATCAGATTCGTGCGTGGGTACCTACGCCGTATCGTGTGCTTGGTACGGACGGCTTCGGTCGTTCAGACAGCCGCGAAAACTTGCGTCGTCATTTCGAAGTAAGTGCAGACTACATTGTGGTCGCGGCGCTTGCGGAGTTGGCGAAAGCGGGCGATGTCGACAAGAAAGTGGTGGCGCAAGCCATCAAAGACTTCGGCATTGATGCTGACAAAATCAATCCACTTTACGCATAAACCACGGGAGCGCAGACGACTATGGCAGATTTAAAAGAAGTACTCGCCCCCGATGTCGGCGGCGACGAAGTCGAAGTCATCGAAATTCTGGTGAGCAAAGGCGACAGCGTTGAAGCCGAAGATGGTTTGATCACTGTTGAAAGCGACAAAGCCTCAATGGACATCCCGGCACCGTTCGGCGGCACCGTGGGCGAAATCAAAGTTAGCGTTGGCGACAAAATCAGCGAAGGCGACCTCATCGCCATGCTCGAAGCCGCCGACTCGTCGGCTGACGCCGACGTACCCCGTGGTTCTACCACGGGTGAATCCGACACCAACGATGATGCCGAAGACGACGTACCCCGTGGTTCTACCACGGGTGAATCCGACGCCAACGATGATGCCGATTCCGACGACGTAGCCCGTGGTTCTACCACGGGTGAAACCAAAACCATCGAAGTCAAAGTCCCAGACATCGGTGAAGACGGCGAAGTCGACGTTATCGAAGTGCTCGTCAACGAAGGCGACAGCATCGAAAAAGAAGACGGCCTGATCACCCTCGAAACCGACAAAGCCACCATGGACGTACCGTCGCCAGAAGCCGGCACCGTCAAGTCCGTGGAAGTCAACGTCGGCGACAAAGTCAGCGAAGGCTCACTCGTCATCACGTTAGAAGTCACCTCATCGGCTGACACCGACGCCGACGAACCCCGTGGTTCTACCACGGGGGGATCATCCACCGACACCGATGTACCCCGTGGTTCTACCACGGGCAAATCTGATGACAACGCCGATGCCCAATCCGACGAAGGCCGCGTCACCGCCTCCGGCGAACGCAAAGCCCCACCAGTCCCGGATCACCCGCTGGACAAAAAGGGCAAAGCCGAAGGCCTCGCTTACGCGTCACCAGCGGTTCGCCGCCTGGCCCGTGAATTCGGCGTCGACCTGAATCAAGTCAAAGGCTCGGGCCGCAAAGAGCGCATCTTGAAAGAAGACGTGCAAGAGTACGTGAAATACGAACTTTCACGTCCGAAAGCAACAGCTTCAGCTGGCACTGCACAAGGCGCCGGTGGCTTACAAGTCATCGCACCGCCGAAGGTCGATTTCAGCAAGTTTGGCGAGATCGAAGAAGTGCCAATGACCCGCATCCAGAAAATTTCTGGCCCGAACTTGCATCGCAACTGGGTAACCATCCCACACGTGACGCAGTTCGATGAAGCGGATATCACTGAACTCGAGAAATTCCGTAAGCAAGAGAACGAGCTACAAGCGAAGAAAAAAGACGGCGTGAAGATCACCCCATTGGTGTTCATCATGAAGGCCGTCGCCAAAGCGCTGCAAGAATACCCTGTGTTCAATTCGTCACTGCACGAAGACGGCGAGCACCTGATCATGAAGAAATACATTCATATCGGTATCGCAGTGGACACCCCTGGGGGCTTGGTTGTGCCAGTCATTCGTGATGTTGATAAAAAAGGCATTTACGAATTGTCAGAAGAGTTGGTCGACGTCAGCACCCGTGCGCGTGACGGCAAACTGAAAGCACAAGACATGCAGGGCGGTTGTTTCTCAATCTCTAGTCTTGGTGGCATCGGCGGTACGGCATTTACGCCAATCGTTAACGCCCCTGACGTTGCTATTCTCGGTGTGTCAAAAAGTGAAATGAAACCGAAATGGAATGGCAAAGATTTTGAGCCACGCTTAATGCTGCCGACCAGCCTGTCTTACGACCATCGTGTCATTGACGGTGCGGTTGCTGCGCGCTTTAGTGTGTATCTGTGCAACGTATTGTCAGATATTCGCAAGCTGGTTCTATAAATTAAACAAATCGCGCTGGGGCTGTTATAATCCGCCCCGCGCGAAAGTTAACCGAATTCAACGAAATTCTACGAAAGTAAGAGGTCGTCATGAGCAAAGAAATGAATGCCCAAGTGGTCGTACTCGGTGCAGGCCCTGGTGGTTACTCAGCAGCCTTCCGTGCCGCTGACTTAGGTTTGGAAACCGTATTGGTTGAACGTTACAGCACCCTTGGCGGTGTTTGTTTGAACGTTGGCTGTATCCCATCAAAAGCCTTGTTGCACCTTGCCAAGCACATTGAAGATGCGAAGCACATGGCTGACGAAGGCGTCGCTTTTGGCGAGCCAAAAATCGACCTCGATAAAATTCGTAAGCACAAAGAAAAAGTTATCGGCCAATTGACCGGTGGTCTTGGTCAGATGTCAAAAATGCGCAAAGTGAAAGTCGTTACCGGTAACGGCGAATTCGCCAGCGACAAGCAGCTGAAAGTGAAAGACAGCGACGGCAACGAAACCGTGATCAACTTTGAGCACGCCATCATCGCGGCTGGCTCACAATCGATCAAACTGCCTTTCGTACCGCATGACGACGAGCGCGTATGGGACTCGACTGCAGCACTTGAACTGCGTTTTGTCCCTGACCGCATGTTGATTTTGGGCGGCGGCATCATCGGTCTCGAAATGGGTTGTGTGTACAGCGCGCTAGGTTCGAAGATCGACGTTGTGGAAATGACCGACCAATTGATTCCACCAGCCGATAAAGACATCATCAAGCCGTTCATGAAGAGCATCAAAGGCAAGTTCGACAACATCATGTTGAACACTAAAGCCGCGAAAGTTGAAGCGAAGAAAGACGGTATTTACGTGACTTTCGAAGGTGACAACGCGCCTGACAAGCCAGTCAAATATGACGCAGTGTTGGTTGCCGTAGGCCGTGCTCCGAACGGTGGCAAGGTTGGCGCAGACAAAGCTGGCGTGAACGTTTCTGACCGTGGCTTCATTGAAGTTGACAAGCAAATGCGCACCAACGTGAAGAACATCTTCGCTATCGGTGACTTGGTTGGCCAACCAATGCTAGCGCACAAAGCGGTACACGAAGGCCACGTTGCTGCTGAAGTGATTGCCGGTAAGAAGCACTATTTCGATCCGAAAGTGATTCCTTCGATTGCCTACACTGACCCAGAAGTTGCATGGGCAGGTTTGACCGAGAAAGAAGCCAAAGAACAAGGCATCGAGTACGAAGCAGCTGTGTTCCCATGGTCAGCTTCAGGCCGCGCGATCGCGCAAGGCGCAACCGACGGCATGACCAAGTTGTTGTTCGACAAGAACAACCGCATCATCGGTGGTGCAATGGTCGGCTCAAACGCTGGCGAATTGCTCGGTGAAGTCTGCTTGGCCATCGAAATGGGTTGTGACGCTGAAGACATCGCTTTGACCATTCATGCGCACCCAACCCTACACGAATCTGTAGGCTTGGCCGCCGAAGTGTTCGAAGGCTCGATCACCGACCTCCCGAACAAAAAAGCGAAGAAAAAATAACCAATCCCACGTTGGTTAAACGAACACCGCGACGCCTCGGCCTCGCGGTGTTTTTGTATGCGTAGTAGCCCGTAGTTCTACTACGGGTCCAATCTGACGTTTCCGCCATATTTATTGAATTCGACACTCCCCGTGGTAGAACCACGGGCTACCCATCATTCCAGTTGTACAACTCCGGCGCATCCCGTAAGGTAAAGAGGTACTTCGCCGAAAGACTTTTTAACAAAAGAAAGGAGCGAGTTATGGCAAACGAAGGTTATCATGAGCCCTACGAACTGTTGTCGGATGAAACCCGCGACATGCATCGTGCCATCATTTCCCTCATGGAAGAATTGGAAGCCGTGGATTGGTACAATCAACGCATTGACGTCTGCAAAGACGACGAGCTGCGCAAAATTCTGATTCACAATCGTGATGAAGAAAAAGAGCATGCGGCGATGACGTTGGAGTGGATCCGCCGGCGTGATAAAAAGTTTGACGAAGAATTGAAAGAGTACCTATTCACCGAAGACGTGATAGGCCACTAAAGAAAAGCGCTGTTCGCTGTTGGCTATTTGCTGTTCGATGAAAAACCAAACGAACAGCAAACAGCAAATAGCAAACATCGCTCTTAATTTTTAAGAGGAAGTTATGCGTAAAGTTAGTACTTTAGCGCTAAGTGTCGCCCTGGCACTTGGAGTAGCGGCGTGTTCGCCACAACAATCATCAGAATCAACAGCCACCGAACAACAAGCTGACGTGCAACAGCAACAGCTGACCTCTGGTTTGGATTTGCAAGATTTCAACACCAGCGTGCGTCCGCAAGACGACCTGTTCACTTATGTGAATGGCGGCTGGGTCGAGAAAACCGAGATCCCAGCAGACCGCTCACGCATCGGTTCATTCAACGAGCTGCGTGACGAAAACCAAGAGCGCTTGCGCAACATCATTGAAACTGCCGCTGAAGCCTCACCAGAGCCAGGTTCAAACGCTGATAAAATCGGTGATTTCTATAACAGTTTCATGGACGTTGAGCGTCTGAACAGCCTCGGTTATGAACCGATCGCTGCAGATCTCGAAGCCATTGCAAGCTTGCAGAACCATGATCAAGTGGCAGCGCACTTTGCGCAAATGGCACGTTTCGGCATTAGCTCGCCGTTCGGTTTTTACGTTTACGCCGATGCGAAGAACCCTGACGTCAACACCATGTACATGAGCCAGTCAGGCCTTGGTCTTCCGGATCGTGACTACTACCTGAAAGACGAAGAAAAGTTTGTCGAAATTCGTGAAGCTTACAAGTCGTACATCAAAGATGTTTTAGGCTTGGTTGACTATGCGCAAGCAGAAGCTGCGGCTGACGCCGTGCTGGAACTTGAAACGAAACTCGCTGAAGTGCAGTGGAGTCGTGTTGAGAGCCGTAACGCCGACAAAACTTACAACAAGAAAACCATGGATGAAGTCAAAGAACTTATGGGCGACTTCAATCTAGGTGCTTACACAGAAGCTGCGGGTATTGCGACGGTGCAAGATGCTGTTGTGCGTCAACCTTCGTACTTCGAGAGCTTCGGTGAAATGTTCAAAGACGTGCCGTTGGAAACTTGGCAGCACTATTTGAGCCTGCGTTTGGTGAATGGTTTCGCCAATGCCTTGAGCGAAGACATCAGCGACCGCCGCTTTGCGTTCTATGGCAAAGTACTTAACGGTACGCCAGAACAGCAACCACGTTGGAAGCGCGGTGTTGATGCGACCGACGGTGCTCTCGGTGAAGTGCTAGGCCAGCTTTATGTTGCTGAGTACTTCCCACCGGAAGCGAAGCAGCGGATGGAAACCTTGGTCGACAACTTGATCAAAGCTTATGGCGAATCGATCAAAGAACTCGACTGGATGAGCGAAGAAACCAAGCAAAAAGCCTTGGAAAAACTAAGCAAATTCACTCCATACATTGGTTATCCAAGCGAGTGGCGTGACTACTCGGCGCTGGTGGTGACCGCAGACGACTTGGTCGGTAACTACAAGCGTTCATCAGAGTTCGATTATCAAGAGAACATCAGCAAAATTGGCGAGCCCGTCAAAGAAGAAGATTGGGGCATGACGCCACAAACCGTGAACGCTTATTACAGCCCAGTGCGTAATGAAATCGTGTTCCCAGCTGGTATCTTGCAACCACCGTTCTTTGACCTTAAAGCCGAAGACGCAGTCAACTATGGCGGCATCGGTGCCGTCATCGGTCACGAAATCGGCCATGGTTTTGACGACCAAGGTTCAAAATACGATGGCGACGGTAACCTGCAAAGCTGGTGGACTGACGGTGACCGCGAAGCGTTCGACGAGCGTGGCGCAATGTTAGCTGCTCAGTACGACACCTACGAACCAATCGAAGGCGTGTTCGTGAACGGTAAACTGACCCTTGGCGAAAACATTGGTGACTTAGCCGGTGTCACGATTGCCTATAAGGCCTATAAAGACTCGTTGAATGGCGAACCTTCGCCGGTACTCGATGGTTACACGGGCGAACAACGCGTATTCTTGGGTTGGGCACAAGTGTGGCAAACCAAGCAACGTGACGAATACACGCGTAACCAAGTCTTGAGCGATCCGCATTCGCCTGCGTATTACCGCGTAAATGGTACCGTCGTTAACGCTCCGGCGTTCTACGAAGCCTTTGACGTGAAGCCAGGTGACGAGATGTACATAGCACCAGAAGAACGCGTGACTATCTGGTAAGAAATGGGTTAGACTGTCGCTATGAACGTGATGACTCGCATACTCATAATGTTGTTATTGCTGGCGCCTTTAGTGGCTCCAGCATACGCTGCTGCGCCTATGGGCGAGGCGGCGACTACCATGACGATGCAACATCACGACATGGCGGCAGACCATGCCTGCTGTGATGACAGTGAACAAGCTACCGCGCAAGCCAGCGCGATGGCTGAGCACATGTCCTGTGATGGCAGTTGTAGTGACTGCCAACACTATTGTGGTGCGACGGCGCTTGCGCTGTTGCCCAACTTTTCTTCAGCCCGTGCGTTGCCTGAGCAACGGCAGTGGCTACCTACCTTAGCAAACCTTATTACCCGCAAGGACCGTCTCGAACGTCCACCGATGCCTGCAAACAGCTGATCGTCTTTTTCTCAGTTTGTTATTGCAGGAGTAATGTATGTTTTTACCACGATGGATGGTTGGGCTGTTGGCCCTGTTACTGGTCGTTAATGTTCTAGCGCAGAGTGCTCACGCACAAGATCACAGTCAGCACGGTACTGATGACCACCAATTGACCCCAGCGGAGCAACAGCTTCAGGGTGACCAAGAAAGCATTGACGAAGTGCAGTATGTTTGCCCAATGCATAGTCATATCGTCCGCGACGAGCCAGGCACCTGCCCAATTTGCGGTATGGATTTGGAAGCGCAACAGCCGACCATGGAAGTCAATGTGCAAATCAGCGGGCAGATGCAACAAAACCTTGGTATCACCACCGCTGCAGTTGAACGTACAACGCTTTGGCGTTATTTACCGACGCTCGCAACGGTGCAATGGAACGACAATGCGCGTTGGCACATCCATCCGCGTGCGTCCGGCTGGTTAGAAGAGCTGTTTGTTCGTAGCGAAGGCCAGCAGGTTGCCAAAGGTGATGCGCTCTACAGCATCTACAGTAAGGAGCTGGTGGTTGCGCAGCAGGACTTTTTGCAAGCGCTTGATGCCGTCGATACTTTGACGCCACAGCAATCGAAACGCTTACTCCGTGATGGCCGTCTGCGCCTTGAGCTGCTTGGTTTTAGTGCCGAACAAGTGGCGCAACTGGAAAAATCGCAGGAAATCTTTTACCGGCTACCGGTGTACGCCCAACAGGCTGGTGTGGTTACTGCACTGAACGTGGCTGAAGGCATGTACGTCGAGCCTGGCACCGAGCTGCTGACGATTACTGGTGATGACAGTGCATGGCTGATCGCCGATGTTCCTGAACGCTACAGCGATTGGCTACGTCCGCAAGCACCTGCGGATGTCACCCTACCACAAGCTGGGCTGGACGCTTACGAAACCGAAATTGACTACATCTATCCTGAGCTTGATCCGCAGTCGAAGACGCAACGCGTCCGCATCAAGCTGCCGCAAGGGATTGCTGCCACCGAGATTCAAGTGGGTATGCAAGCGCAAGTTGAACTCTATGGCGGACCGAAACGGGATGTCTTAGCGGTGCCGGTGAGTGCGCTTATTCTGACCGGAACGAGCAATCGCGTGGTGGTGCAAACCGCTGGTGACACTTTCGAGCAACGTGACGTGCATGTGGGACTCATTGTGGGGGATGAAGCGGAAATCATGCATGGCCTTGAGGAGGGCGAGAAAGTCGTCACTTCTGGTCAGTTCTTGCTGGATTCTGAGGCGAGCCTAAAAGCCAGCCGCATGGGTGGCGAACAGCCAGCTAGCGGAGGCGCGCATGCTCACTAAAATTATTGATTGGAGTTTGGGCAATCGCATGCTGGTGCTGATTGCCGCGCTGTTTGCGGCTTGGTTTGGCTGGCGCGCGATGAGTAGCACACCACTGGATGCGATTCCCGATCTATCCGACGTTCAAGTGATTGTGAAAACCCCATACCCTGGGCAAGCACCGCAGTTAGTCGAAGAACAGGTGACGTGGCCGTTGGCGAACCTGATGTTGGCGGTACCTGGTTCGACCGAAGTGCGCGGGTTTTCGTTTTTCGGCGATTCCTATCTGTACATCTTGTTCGAAGAGGGCACCGACATCTATTGGGCGCGTAGCCGCGTCTTGGAGTATTTAAATCAAGCCGCTGAGCGTCTGCCCGCCGGTGTTACACCGCGTTTAGGACCAGACGCCAGTGGCGTCGGTTGGGTGTTTCAGTATGCATTAGTGGACCGCTCGGGTGAGCGCCACTTGGGCGAATTGACGAGCCTGCAAGATTGGTTTTTAAAGCAAGAATTGCAAAGTGTTGCCGGCGTTGCCGAGGTGGCGACGGTCGGTGGCATGGTGCAAGCCTACCAAGTCGTGATTGACCCTTATCGGCTGCAAAGTTATGGACTGACCTTGGAACAAGTTCGCAATACCATTACCAGTGCCAACCAAGAAGTCGGCGGTGGTATTGTCGAAATGGCCGAAGCTGAATATATGGTGCGTGGCACCGGTTACCTTCAGTCGTTGGAGGACTTGCGCGATTTGCCATTGCCGGTGCGCAGTGCTGCGGGGAACGCGATAACCCTCGCTGATGTTGCGACCGTGCGCCGCGGCCCAGAAAGTCGCCGTGGCATTGCTGAGCTTAACGGCGAAGGCGAAGTGGTCGGTGGTATTGTGGTGATGCGCCATGGCGAAAACGCTTTGGCAACCATCGAGCGCGTCCGTGACAAGTTGAAAACGCTGCAACAAGGTTTACCAGCCGGTGTTGAGATTGTACCGACCTATGACCGTTCCGACCTGATTCATCGCGCAGTGGATAACCTGACCACCAAACTGATTGAAGAAATGGTCTTCGTTGGGCTAGTGATCGTGCTGTTCTTGTTGCATGTGCGCTCGGCGTTGGTGGTGATTATCACCTTACCACTGGCGGTGTTGATGAGCTTTATTGTCATGCGTTGGTTGGGGATTAATGCCAACATTATGAGCCTTGGTGGCATCGCGATTGCCATTGGTGCGCTGGTCGATGCGGCCATCGTGATGGTCGAAAATGCCCATAAGCATCTACAGCATTATCGCGAAGAGCACGGCACAGAAGCCAAAGGGGCTGAGCATTGGCGGTTGATCCGTAACGCCACGGTGGAAGTGGGTCCAGCTTTGTTTTTATCGCTGTTAATCATTACCTTGAGTTTCGTGCCGGTGTTTTCGCTGGAAGCCCAAGAAGGACGTTTGTTCTCACCATTGGCCTACACCAAGACCTTTGCAATGGCTGCGGCGGCATTACTGGCGGTAACGTTAGTGCCAGTGCTGATGGGCTATTTTGTGCGCGGCAAGATTATCAGCGAAGAGCGTAATCCGCTGACCCGCGCGCTGATTTGGTTGTATCGGCCGTTGCTACACGGTGTGTTGAAAATGCCGAAAACGGTTATTCTGCTGGCTGTGTTGGTGACAGTGAGTGGTTACTATCCGTTGTCAAAAATGGGCAGCGAGTTTATGCCGACCATGCAAGAGGGTGATTTGCTGTACATGCCGACCACCTTGCCTGGTATTAGTCCTGGCGCGGTTGCTGAGCTATTGCAACGTACCGACCGTCTGATCAAGCAGGTGCCGGAAGTGGAACGGGTGTTTGGCAAAACCGGGCGCGCCGATACCGCTACCGACCCAGCACCGCTGACCATGCTCGAAACGACCATTCAGTTGAAGCCTGAGAGTGAATGGCGCGAGGGGGTAACGCTGCAAGACATTATTGCCGAGTTGGATGCCACGGTGAATGTGCCGGGTATTACCAACGCTTGGGTGCAGCCGATCAAGACCCGTATCGATATGCTCTCAACGGGCTTGAAAACGCCGTTGGGATTGAAGATTGCGGGGCCTGAATTAAGTGAAATTCAGCGCATCGGTAGTGACCTTGAAGAGCGCCTGTCGAATTTGCCTGGAGTGGCATCGGTGTTCGCGGAACGGCCAGCAGCCGGGCGTTATCTTGAGATTCGGCCACGGCTTGCCGAAGCGGCGCGTTATGGTATTGACCAAGCCAGTATTCAGCGCTTGATTCAATTCGCTATCGGCGGCGCACAAATTGCCGAAACCATTGAAGGCACCGAGCGCTACCCGATCACGCTGCGCTACCCACGCAAGTTACGTGATCATGTTGAGCGGATTAAGCAACTGCCGTTGCTAAGTGCCAATGGTGCGTGGGTCACCTTAGAGCAAGTGGCCGACGTGCAAGTTACCGATGGCCCTGCAATGATCCGCAGTGAGAATGCGCGGCCTACCGGCTGGGTGTTTATTGATGTTGACGCTGGCACGCCAGTGGGTGACGTGATTGCCGCCGCCGAACCGGCGCTGGCCGATTATGACTTACCGGCGCGTTATTCGTTGTCGTGGTCTGGGCAATACGAGTCGATGGAGCGGGTCAAAGCGAAGCTGCAACAAGTGGTGCCTGCAACGTTAGCGGTGATTTTGGTCTTGCTCTATTTGACCTTCCGCTCGTTTAAGCAGGCGTTGTTGATAATGGCCACACTGCCATTGGCGTTAACCGGTAGCCTCTGGTTTATCTGGTGGTTGGGTTACAACCTGTCGATTGCTGTTGGCGTGGGGATGATTGCCTTAGCTGGTGTTGCCGCTGAGTTTGGCGTGGTGATGCTGCTGTATTTGAATAATGCTTGGCATGCGCGCAAAGAACGCACGCAAGCAACGCTTTATGAGGCAATTGAAGAAGGCGCAGTGTTGCGCGTGCGGCCGAAAGCGATGACAGTCATTACCATCGTGGCGGGTTTGTTGCCGATCATGTTGACCCAAGGCACTGGTAGCGAAGTGATGCAGCGTATTGCCGCACCGATGATTGGCGGTATGATTTTGGCACCGTTGTTGTCACTGTTGGTGTTGCCGGCGGTGTACTACTTGTGGCACCGCCGCCAAGTGTAAGACAAGCTTTAGGTTTTGTGGTGGGGTACGCGCATAACGAGCGCGTACATCACCGGCACCACCACTAGCGTAAGCAAGGTGGCAAAGCCAAGGCCGAACATGATGACCACGGCCATGCTGACAAAGAAGTCATCAAACAGCAGCGGAATCATACCGACAATGGTGGTTACCGCTGCCATCATGACGGGGCGTACGCGACTAACGGCTGCGTCTTCGAGCGCTTGCAGCGCCGGCTTACCGGCCGCAAGTTCAACGCGAATTTGCTCCAGAAGCACCACACCGTTTTTGATCAACATGCCGCTAAGGCTTAAGAAGCCAAGCAAGGCCATGAAACCAAAAGGTTGCCCGGTTAACGCTAAGCCAAGAGTCACCCCGATGATGCTTAACGGAACCGTCGTCCACAGCACTCCCGCCTGACGAATCGAGCTGAACAACAGCACGGTGATAATGAACATCACTACGAAGGCGAAAGGCAGCGCTTGGAAAATGGCGCCGGTGGCTTTTTTCGACGCCTCGAACTCACCACCCCATTCAAGTTGGTAGCCGGTGGGTAGGGGAATCGCTTCGATGTCTGGACGAATACGCGCAAGTACCATCGCCGCGGTTTCTTCGCCAAAGATGTTGTGATCGGCCATAACGGTTAGGGTGCGCTTACGATCACGGCGCAAAATCAAATGGTCTTCAGCAACCAGTTGCATGTCATTGACCACCTGCGCTAACGGAATGGAGCGCTGTAAGGCTTGCGAATAGACCTGCAACTCGTGCCAATCGGCAATTTCGCGGCGTTCTTCCAGCGGGGCTTGCACCACGATAGGTAGTAGCTCGGTACCGTCGCGGAACACACCGACGGTTTGCCCGCTAAAATTACGTTTCAGTACGTCATTAACGTCGGCCTTAGTGATGCCGAGACGCCGTGCCGCTGCCTCATTAAACTCAGGTTGTAAGACTTTGGTCCGTTGCCGCCAATCGTTGCGGAGGTTATACACGCCGCTGTCTTGCGCCATGATCGCTTCGGCCTGCGCGGCCAATTGATGCAACACTTGCGGATCTGGGCCACTGAAACGGGCTTCGATCTTCGCTGTTTGTGACGGCCCCATTTCGACCGGCTTCATTTTAAACTCGACGTCCGGCTGCTCCTGTTGAATGTAGTCCGTGAGCGCTTCGTCGATTTGCCGCAGTTGCGCATTGTTGTCGGCACGTAAAATCAATTGGGCGTAACTTTCGTACGACTTTTCGACCATGTAGGTGAGGGTAAACCGCGGCGCACCTTGGCCGATGGTACTGGCGACATAACTGAGTTCAGGGTGTTGTTGCTTTAGGTAGTCTTCCAGCTTGGAGACTTGCTCCGCCGTGCTTCGAATATCCGTGCCTTGGGGATACCAAACGTCAACAAACAGCATTGGTGTTGTCGACGGCGGAAAGAACGATTGTTTGATGGTGGTAAAGCCGACGCCAGCTAAGACCAGCAAGGACAGCATGGCCAGCATTGTGGTCTTACGCCAGTTAAGAAAAACATGCAGAAAACGTCGATAACCACGGAAAACCCAGTGTTGATAAACGTGATCGTCATCTTCAGGTTGCTCTTTGGCACTGCGCGCGCGGGCATCGCGGCGGTAGAGAATATTGCCTAAGAACGGGGTGAGCGTAATCGCTGTGAACCAGCTCAACAATAACGAGATAAACAGCACCCAGAACAACGAATTGGCGTATTCGCCACTGGCATCTTTGGATAAACCGATGGGCGCAAAGGCAATAACCGCGACTGCGGTGGCGCCCAACAGCGGCCAGATATTTTGTTGCACAATGACGCTGGCAGCTTGGATGCGCGACAATCCACGTCGCACACCCACTAACATGCCTTCGGCAATGACAATGGCGTTATCGACCAGCATACCTAGCGCAATGATCAATGCGCCTAGCGACACCCGCTGGAGCTGAATGTCGAGCAAATACATGAAGATAAAGCTGCCGAGTACGGTAATGAGCAAGACACCGCCAATCAGCACACCGCTACGCAAGCCCATGGTCAGCAGTAGCGCCACCACAACAATAGCCACGGCTTCGGCTAAGTTCAGCAGAAAGTTTTGCACCGATGCATCGACTTCCGCCGGCTGGTTGTAGATGTAATCCCACTGCATACCGATCGGTTGCGCGTATTTGAGCTCTTGCAGGCGGTGTTCGACGCGCTGCCCAACCTCAACCACATTTACATCTGGGGCAAATGAAATGCCCAGCCATAGCGAAGGCTCACCATTAAAACGTACCAAGTGGCCTGGGATCTCCTGGTAATCGCGGGTGACGGTCGCAACGTCCTGCAAGAGAATGCGCTCGTTGGCGCCGGGATTACTGATCATCAGGTTGGCGAGGTCTTCGACCTTATCAAACTCGCCAGTGGTATGTAGGCGAATACGCTCGCCCCCGCTGAGTACACGGCCAGCATCGCTCACGGCATTTTGGGTTTGCAGTAAGTTAATGACCTGTTGAGGGGCAATGCCAAAGTTCGCCAGTTTGTTGCGCGAGATCTCAACAATAACTTGTTCTTGTTGTTCGCCAGCTACGGTGACTTTGCCAACACCGTCGACCAGCACCAATTCGCGGCGCAGAAAATCCGTGTAGTCTTTGATGTCATCGTAGCTGTAGCCCTCGCCAGTAATCGCCAGCATGATGCCATAGACGTCGGCGAAATCATCCCGCACCATGGGTTGTCCAGCGCCTGGCGGCAAGCGGCGGGTCACGTCATTCACTTTACGGCGTAGCTCATCCCAAATTTGCGGCATGTCATCAGCGCGCAAGGTGGTCTTCATATCCACGGTAATTTGGCTCAAGCCGGGCTTCGAAATAGAACTCACATGGTCAATGTTACCCAGCTCTTGAATGGCATTTTCAAGACGATAGGTGACTTCTTCTTCAACCTGTTGTGCAGTAGCGCCGGGGTAGGTGGTAATGACCATCGCTTTTTTCAGGGTAAACTCTGGGTCTTCAAGGCGACCAATGTTGGTGAGTGCTAACACACCGCCAACGAACAGCAGAATCAACAGCATCCAACTGGTGGTGCTCCGCCGAATACTAAAACGTGCGATATCCATTACAGACCTCGCTCCTTCACCCAAGGGCGAACTTTTTGGCCGTTCTGCAGGGCATGCACCCCAGCGACGACAATTTGTTCACCTTCACGTAGTCCGTCAACGACTTCAATGGAGCTACCGGTGACGCTACCGGTGGTGATGTTACGTTGTTGCACCTGCTCACGTTCGGCATCGTAAACCCACACCTTGGGTTGCGCTTGTGGGGCGTCAGTGAGTTCTGAAAATACCGCGCTGGTAGGTATGTAGACGCCTTGCGCCGGTGCGTTTGAGACCGCTGCGGAATCTACGCGCACCGCAGCTGACATGCCGGGTAAGACATTGAAGTCTGTCGGCGTCGGCATGGTGAAGACGACTTTGTAGGTGTTGGTCGCAGGATCAGCGGTAGAGTCCCACTCTTTCAGTTGGGCTTTATAAGTCCGTTCAGGTTGCGCGGTAAAGCGTACTTCTGGTTGATAGTCGGTGCGGCGCTGCACTCGTGCAAACAGCTGTTCGGGCACATTGATACTGATGTCGATGGCATCGTCCATTTGTAAGGTGGCAATCGGGCGTTGCGGCTGCACGGTTTCATGTTTCTCGACAAAAATATGAGCGATGGTACCGGCGAAAGGTGCGCGTAATTCAGTGTATCTAAGATTAGTTTTGGCGGTCTCAAGGTTCGCTCGTGAAACCTCGAGATTGGCTTTGACTTCATCAAACTGCTGCGGCGAGATCACGCCTTCATCAACCAGGTTCTTGGTGCGTTGGAATTGCGCGTTGGCAAGTTCATAGCGTGCTTGTGCTTGATCGACCACCAGTTGATAGTCGGTCGGATCAAGTTTAGCGATTAAATCGCCTTGCTTCACTTGCACGCCAGGTTGCCCTGGGAATTCGGTAATTTCACCCGCTACGCGGAACGCCACCTGTGCTACTTGAGCGGCTTCGATGACTGCGGGGAATTCGCGAAAGCGCTCGCCGTTGTTGCTACCTACGGTGAATAATTTGACGGGCTGCACCGTTGTTTCAGCTTCCTGCTGCGCGGGCGCTTCGCTACAAGCTGCCAGCGTAAGTGCGCTGAGCAACATTAATAAGCTGCGGACCATGAGCTTCCCCTTCATTGGTTGAGCGATGAAATTCAATGCTTGTAAGTTTAGCGGGTAAAAATGTAAAGTAATACTGAATAAAAATTAAAAAGAGCATAAGAAACATTTAAGATTGATGCTTGCTGTTTGGTAGCCCGTGGTTCTACCACGGGTCACACCTGACGTTTCAACCATGCCCGTTCAATTCGGGCTCCCCCGTGGTAGAACCACGGGCTACGCACAAGTCGAGCACCGCGATGAAACTAAGTCAGTTAGAAATGCTGGTATTACTCGCCGAGACCGGGTCCGTCCAAGGGGTTTCCGAACGCATGCACCGCACCCAAGCGGCCGTGAGCATGGCGTTGAAGACCCTTGAAGATGACGTTGGTTTTCCGCTGTTTGACCGCAGTGGCTATCGCTTGACGCTATCGCCACGCGGGCGGCAGTTTCTGCGCCAAGCGCGTGAAGTAGTGAAGCAACAGCAACGCTTGCATTCCTTGGCTGCGCAATTGCAAACGGGCGCCGAACCGCAACTACGGATCACCTACGACTATACCTGTGCGCCGTCGGTGCTGTTTGATGCGATGAAAAAGGTGCAGGATGCTTTTCCGGCAACCGAATTGCTGCTCAGCGGCGATTCGCAGTTGCGCGCCTTGCGCCGTATTCGCGAAGGCGAGGCAGAGTTAGCATTGTGTCCGTGGTTGCCGATTTTTCGTCAGCATGGTGATTTTGAAACCGTGCGGGTGAGGCCGTTTGAATTGTTGGTCGTCTGCGCACCGACGTTGCTGGCGGGCTTGCAGTTGGCTGAGTTGCAGCGCCATGACCTGTTGGAAATGCCCATGCTGATCCCGCAGGATCAAGACATCGGTATTGATCTCGATAAAATTATGCGCATGCCGGGCCAGCAAAGGATCCGCGTAAATGATTCGATTACGCAACGCGAGTTATTGCTGGCAGGCATGGGCTGGGGCATCATTCCCGGCGACTTGGTTGGTGACGCACTACAACGTCATGCGCTTGAACGCATAGATATTCCGGGTTTTATGACCCATGTGAACTTAGAAGTTCACCTTGTCCGCTCCGCTGAACGTATCGCTGGTCCAGCGGAAGAGCTTATTTGGCGTCATTTTAGTGACGCCTCGCTTATAAATACGCACGCGCCTTAAAGCTTGGCAACAACGTGGTGATGGCGTCGACACCCCACAAGCTAACTTTCTTCGTCGCTTCGCTGGCGCTGGCGAGCAACGCATAGCCTTGCAACTCAACGCCGGTGCGAGCCAGTGCCGCGGCGACATCGGCGTCACGGCTGACAATAAGATCGGCCATCATATCGTCTTGCATGATTTGAATATCCTGCGCGATACTGCCGGCGAAATTATCGGCTTGGTAAGTGTACTTATACACTTGTTGCGCTTTCACTGTTGGTTGGCGTGGCGCATCTTGCTCGCTAGTGGTATTGGCCATTGCGCTGGCGCTAAAGCCGAACACTAGAGCAGCGGTACATAAGGTTTTTACTACTTTGTTAGTGAGTGTTTTCATAGTTAGGTCCCCCCGTTTGACCTACCTATTAAGATAGCTGCGAAGTGTGAAAAGTTTATGTCAGCTGCATATTTTTTCGTCACCAAGTGTAACCAGATGTAAAACCTAACTGCGATGTTTGCTATTCGCTGTT
Organism: Pseudidiomarina homiensis; assembly: GCF_003987225.1. Taxonomy (GTDB): domain Bacteria; phylum Pseudomonadota; class Gammaproteobacteria; order Enterobacterales; family Alteromonadaceae; genus Pseudidiomarina; species Pseudidiomarina homiensis. The sequence continues at coordinate 1,318,278 of NZ_PIPX01000001.1, read as the reverse complement.
CGTTCTTTGTTTAAATCAAACAGCAAACAGTTCGTAGCCCGTGGTTCTACCACGGGTAACGTCCGAATTGAACCAACATGGTGAAAACGTCAGGTGTGACCCGTGGTAGAACCACGGGGTACAGAATATTCACGCTGTTTATGCCAAAGATTATGCTTTATGTCGCTGTATGAATTTTAATTGCCCGGCAAAACCCCTATAATTGCGCCCAAAATTGACACCCCCAAGTTTCACTCGCATAGCAAAGTAGAGGTAATCTGTGCTGCAAGACTATCGTAAGCATGTTGAAGAGCGCGCTGCTGAAGGCATCCCACCGAAGCCGTTGACGCCAGAGCAAGTCGCTGATCTCGTCGAATTATTGAAAAATCCACCGGCTGGCGAAGAGCAATTCTTGGTTGAATTGTTATCTGAGCGCGTGCCTCCTGGCGTTGATGAAGCAGCTTATGTGAAAGCTGGTTTTTTATCAGCCATCGTTAAGGGCGAAGTTGCTTGCCCTGTAATCAGCAAGCAAGATGCGGTGAAGTTGCTAGGTAATATGCACGGCGGCTACAACATCGTGACCTTGGTTGACTTGCTCGACGACGCCGAGTTAGGCGAACTAGCAGCCTACGAACTGAAGCACACCTTGCTGATGTTCGACGCTTTCCACGACGTTGAAGAAAAAATGAAAGCTGGCAACGCGCTAGCGAAAGAAGTTGTGGAATCGTGGGCGGCAGGTGAGTGGTTCACTGGTCGTAACGAAATGCCAGAGCAAATCAAAGCCACCGTATTTAAGGTCACTGGCGAAACCAACACTGACGACTTGTCACCTGCGCCTGATGCTTGGTCGCGCCCGGACATTCCGTTGCACGCCAAAGCAATGTACAAAATGCCACGCGAAGGTGTTACCGACGCCGCTAAGCAAATCGAAGAATTGAAAGAAAAAGGTCATCCAGTAGCCTTCGTTGGTGATGTTGTCGGTACCGGTTCTTCACGTAAATCAGCAACCAACTCAGTGTTGTGGTACATCGGTGAAGACATGCCAGGTACGCCAAACAAGCGTGCTGGCGGTATCTGTATTGGTGGCAAAGTTGCGCCAATCTTCTTCAACACCATGAAAGACGCTGGCGCGTTGGTATTCGAAGCCGACGTTGAAAAAATGAACATGGGTGACGTGATCACCATTTATCCGTACGCGGGTAAAATCGAAAACGAAGCGGGCGAAGTGATCGCTGAGTACGACTACGCATCACGCGTCATTCTTGACGAAGTGCGTGCTGGCGGTCGTATCAACCTGATCATCGGTCGTGGTTTGACGGAAAAAGCCCGTGAAGCTTTAGGTATGGGGCCTTCGGACTTGTTCTTGAAGCCTGAGCAGCCGGTTGATTCTGGCAAAGGTTTCACCCTGGCGCAGAAGATGGTCGGTAAAGCCTGTGGTATGGAAGGTGTACGTCCAGGCACTTACTGTGAACCGAAGATGACTACCGTAGGTTCGCAGGATACCACCGGGCCAATGACCCGTGATGAACTGAAAGACTTGGCGTGTTTAGGCTTTACCGCCGACTTGACCATGCAGTCGTTCTGTCACACCGCAGCGTATCCGAAGCCAGTGGATATCGACACTCAGCACACTCTGCCAGATTTCATCATGAACCGTGGCGGTGTTTCTTTGCGTCCGGGCGACGGCATTATCCACAGCTGGTTGAACCGTATGTTGTTGCCAGACACCGTTGGTACTGGTGGTGACTCGCACACGCGTTTCCCGTTAGGGATCTCGTTCCCAGCAGGTTCAGGCTTGGTTGCTTTCGCAGCGGCTACAGGCGTTATGCCATTGGATATGCCTGAATCGGTATTGGTGCGTTTCAAAGGCGAAATGCAGCCGGGTATCACGTTACGTGACTTGGTCCATGCGATTCCTGCATTCGCTATCAAAGAAGGCCTATTGACCGTTGAAAAGCGTGGCAAGAAGAATGCTTTCTCTGGCCGTATTCTTGAAATCGAAGGCCTTGATCACCTAACCGTTGAGCAAGCGTTCGAACTTTCTGACGCTTCAGCCGAGCGTTCAGCTGCGGGTTGTACCATCAACTTGTCAGAAGAATCAGTAGCAGAATACCTGCGTTCAAACATCACCATGTTGCGTTGGATGATCAATGAAGGTTACGGCGATGCACGTACCCTTGAGCGCCGTGCGCGTAAAATGGAAGAGTGGTTGGCTGAGCCGTCACTGATGCGTGCCGATGCTGACGCCGAGTACGCTGAAGTGATTGAAATCGATTTGGCTGACATTAAAGAGCCGATCGTGTGCTGTCCGAACGACCCAGACGACGCGAAGTTCTTGAGCGAAGTAGCGGGCGATAAAGTTGACGAAGTCTTCATCGGTTCGTGCATGACCAACATCGGTCACTTCCGTGCGGCAGGTAAACTGCTCGAGAAGAACTCTGACGAGCTGAATACCCGTTTGTGGATTGCGCCACCGACGAAGATGGACGAAGCGCAATTGCGTGAAGAAGGTTACTACAACATTTACGCGAACAACGGCGTGCGTACTGAAATGCCAGGTTGTTCATTGTGTATGGGTAACCAAGCACGGGTTGAAGCTGGCGCGACAGTATTGTCGACGTCGACGCGTAACTTCCCGAACCGTTTAGGTGATGGTGCTAACGTTTATCTGACCTCAGCAGAACTTGCTGCAGTCGGCGCGATTTTAGGCAAGCTGCCAACACCTGCGGAATACATGGAATACGCAGCCGACATCAACTCGATGGCGGGCGAAGTTTATAAATACTTGAACTTCGACCAAATGGCGGACTTCCGTGCTGCGGAAGATGCTGCGAAGCAGAACATTATTCCGACCATTGAAGTTGCTTAAGCAGCATTAATGGGAAGCAAAATGTGAAGCAAAAAAGGAGCTCAATGAGCTCCTTTTTTTAATCGAGCTCGAAAATAAACCGAGTCGTGCGATCGGAAGTGACAACGGTTTCACCTTCATGCAGGCGCGGGGCAAAGCGCCATTGTTGCATCGCAGCAATGGCTGACTCAGAAAACAACTTATGTTTAGAGTCTAGAATTTCAATATTGCGTACCCAGCCCATTTCATCGATGTCGTAACGTACAGTGGTCACGCCTTCGACACCATTGTGGGCAAAGGGCCTTGGATATTCAGGCGGCACGCGGTATAGCGGCGTCGGGTCGCGTTCATCTTGCACTCCATAACCCATTTGCGAAATCGCTAAGCAGTGCTGAGTTGCTTCATCACTTCGACCTTGTTGCTCAAGTAGCGCAACCAACCGCGCATGGCTCATATACTTCGCGTCCTGCAGTGCTGCCGGTAGACTTTCAGCGTCGTGGGCGGCGAGCAGCGTAAAAGCTTCAAGTGCTTGGTCGTGTTGTTGGGCCGCTTCGAAGTAACGCCCGGCATGAAAGTTCGCCAACAGCGTTAAATGATGTTGCGAACCAAACTGCGCGCTGGCTGTTTCCGCGAGATCGACCAGATCGTGACTCGAACGACTGCCGATACGTAGCATATGTGCTGCGGCTTCAATCCTTAGTTCGAACATTGCCGACGGTTGCTCGGCGGTGTTCGTTTCGGCAATAGCGATGATTTCATCGTAGTAGTCGTTGGCGGTGTCTAGGTCACTTTGTGAGCTCAATGTATTGAGTGCTACAAGCAGTGCCACTGTGCGTTCTGGGTCATTGGCGTCATAGAAGCTGCGATAGATTTTAACGACTTCCTCGGCGAGCAGTTGTGACGTTCGACTACGTAATGTATGCGCATCGACGACATTTAAATAACTGAGTTTCAAGTTCGCAGTATTGATGTGATCTGTACCAAAATAGCGTTCACCGCTTTGATAAGCATCCTCGGCGAGTTGTGTTAGTTCAACTGCATTCGCATCCGTTTGTAGAGCTTCTTGAAAGGCTGCATAGCTCTGTTGAAATTGTTCCTTGCCATTGTTGGCATGGGCCGAGGAGACGATGAAACAAAGCATCAAAATGATACCCAAGCACCCGCGCATAGTACTGCTCCCATGAATGTAAACTATTTGTTTCGAGAATAACAAGGCCACGGTATTGCCGCAAGCACCTCTATATTTCGGTAAGGCGAGGATCAGTTTGGTTGGTGTAGAGCGTGTTTAACACCGCTGAAAAAAATGGCGCGTTAAGGGAATCATTGATCACGTCGGTGTGTACAAAATTTGCTTTAGCATTGATCTCAATCAGCGTGGGCTTGTGGTTTTTGTCGAACAGTAAATCAATACCCAGTAAACCATATTCTGTAGCTGAACTTGCCTCGATAAAATTGGCGATAACAGGCTTTAATGTTTGTATGGCCTTTTTCAACTTTTCGGTCTTTTTAGAAAAGTGGGGTAGTTCAGACATGCGCATCATTTTTACTGCGCCATCGGCATCTGCGTACCCGCTGTGCTCGACTTGGGTTAGTGAGTCGGTGGCATTCGGAGCATAGGGCACCCCATGAATCATCACGAAGCCATCGTCATAGAGATAGACCTTGTTATTAAAGACGAAGACATACGCACGTGCGGTGTACTTGCGTTCGTTCATTAATTCGATATTCGTAACTTGTTCTTGAATAATATGACTGCGGGGCAGCTCAAAGGTTTTCAGTTCTTCATGGGTGAGACATTGAATGCCTTTTCCACTGGTTGAATAAGTTGGTTTAATAAACCAAATCTTTTCATGCGCGCCCGCAGATTTAAGCGCGTCGCTGGTAGAAAAATACGTTGCAGGGAAGAGTCCGTCGATGCCTAACGCCGTAACCTTTCGGGCAATATTGCCTTTGTCATCATGCTCTTGAATCGTTGGGTAATGAAGCAATCGAAAAAAGTCATTCGTTATTTCGGCATGTTCCCCGTAATAATTATCCCAATAACTAAATGGGCGAAGATACGAGAAAAATAAAAGTTTGCCTGCTATTTTAGTAAATGCAGCGTCAACTATATTGCCTGCTCGATTGACAATAATCTTTGGTTGGGCAGTCATGTTTTTCTATTGCTCTGTGGACAATAATGCAACATGCTAGGCAATTATACGGCGGCAAGCAACCGAACGTTTCTACATAAGATTGATATAAATAAAATAAATAAAAGGAAATTAACGATGGAAAACGTACAAGAGACAACCGTTATTACTGGCCCAAGTAAAGATGAGCGAACGTTTGCAATGTTATTGCATCTTTCCCAGTTTCTCGGTTACATCATTCCGTTCGCGGGCTTTATTGCTCCGCTCGTGATGTGGCTCATTAAAAAAGATGAGAGCGCCTATATCGACGCACATGGAAAAGTCGTTTTTAACTGGGTTATTTCGGCGTTTATCTGGGGCATTATCGGGTTCATTCTAACTTTCGTGGTTGTGGGCATCTTTTTACTTATTGCCTTGGCTATTTGCCATATCGTCTTTGCTATCGTGGGTGCGATTCGAGCTAACGACGGCATCATCCAAAACTATCCGCTGACGATTAAGTTTTTCCGCGTTTAAATCGGTCATTACTATCAGAAAGCCCAGATCAGAAAAGCCCAGACGAGTGTTCGCTCGCCTGGGCTTTTTGTTAGTAGCCAACAGCACCATCTTTTACAACTGCGAATCAATCCAGTTGCGGATTTCGGTTTCAAGGACGTCGAGCGGGATGCTGCCATTTTTCAGTACTTGATAGTGGAATTCGCGCAGGTCAAATTTGCCACCCAAGGTTTCTTCGGCTTCGCGACGTAATGAGCGAATCAACATTTCTCCGAGTTTGTACGATAATGCTTGGCCTGGCCAGGTGATGTAGCGATCGATTTCGGTGCGCACGTTGTGCAGACTTAATGCGGTGTTTGAGGCCATAAAATCCATGGCTTTTTCACGACTCCAGCCCATCGAGTGCATACCGGTGTCGACCACCAAGCGCGCGGCGCGCCACATTTCGTAACTTAAGCGACCAAAGTTGCTGTACGGGTCTTGGTAAAAGCCCGCTTCTAACCCCAACCACTCCGAGTACAAGCCCCAGCCTTCACCGAACGCAGAAATGTAGGTTTGTTGGCGATACGAAGGCACACCTTCCATTTCACGTGCCAAGGCATTTTGCAAATGGTGGCCAGGCACTGCTTCATGCAAGGTTAAGGCTTCCAATTGATACAGCGGACGACGGTCTAGGGCATAGGTATTCACCCAATAGAAGCTAGCACGGTCATCGCGCGAAGTACCAGCGTAGCGTCCGGTGGTATATTTCGGCGCGATTTCAGCAGGTACCGGAGCAACTCCATAAGGCTGACGCGGCAACAACTTAAAGAACTTCGGTAGCTCACCGTCCATGCGCTTAGAAATATAAGAAGCTTCTTTGAGTAGTTCTTCGGCAGTCTCTGGATAAAACTGCGGATCTGTCCGCAAGAACTCAACGAAAGCGTCAAAATCACCTTCAAATCCAGTTGCCTCAATGACCTGCATCATCTCGTTCCGAATACGAGCGACTTCAGTCAAGCCTCGCTCATGGATTTCTTTGGGCGTTAACGCCAACGTCGTAAAGTGCTCGATACGATTCTGGTAGTAGGCATCCCCATTCGGCAAAAACGAAGCACCGATGGTTTCGCGACAGTTTGGCAAGTACTCCATCACCATAAAGTCGAAATAGTCTTGGTAAGCTGGAATCACTTGCTCATCAATGACTTGTGCCGCAGTGGCTTGTAACGCCGCCCACTGTTCGTCGTTAATGAAATTCGGTTGCGTTTGCAGTGGCTCGTAGAACACGCTTTCTTCTGGCGCTTGCACGATGAAGGCGGCAATACTGTCTTCGAAGCCTTCCATCGAGGCGCGTGGCTGAGTGTAGCCCTCAGCTAAGCCGCGTTCTAGCCACGCGGTTTGCTCTGCCATGTAGCGTGGGATCGTACCTAATTTGGCGACGTAATTTTGATAATCGTCATAGCTACGCAGTGCGGTGTTGCGCACCATAAACGACAATGAACTATGGAAGCCACCTTCAGCGTTTAGCGGCATGTAATGTTCGTTAAAGTCGTAGGCGTCGACATCGTTTTGCAGACGATAGGTGAGCATGCGCCAGTTAATGTACTCTTGTCGAGATAATGCTGAGGTATCAATAGCCTGCAACTCATTTAACCAACCGCGTTGCTGTTCCGCACGAGCGGCGAGTGCCTCAGGAGTCATTGACGGTAGGCTGGCGTCGGAGTCCTCACTACCTACCGGATTCTGCATGCCTTCCCACACACGGGTGGCAACCTCGGTAAAGCGCGCATCTTCGTTGACCGCCTCGATGGCTGTAGTATTGCTGCCACTAGAGGTAGGGCTTGAAGTTGCGGCACAGCCGCCCAAAAACATGGCCAGTGAGGCAGCCACTAATGTAGTTGTAAAACGCTGTGAAGCACCCATAATAACTCCGCTTAATTTATGATTTTTTTCGTAAAATATTTGCTAAACTGAAAACCATTGTATGCCAGTGAGGCGCAAGCGCAACAACCTTGCGACCAGTCGACTGCATTCCACGAACAGCGAAAAAGGAATACGCATGGCACAAGCGCAAAAAGGCATTTATGCCGAACCGAATTTGCACGGCCTGACCTTGTTACTTAACGTGATGAATGAAGACGTTAGTAACATGCGCCGCAAGCTTGCCCGTATTCCAGCACTTTTTGACGAGCTTGATGAACGTTTTTCAGAAGCTTTACTAAGTGGCTACGTGGCTGTTGGTAGCGATTACTGGGATACGCTGTATCCGCATGAGCGGCCCCCGCAACTTGGGCAGTTTCCTGACTTGCGTGATGGTGACCGGCAAGCGCCGCGAGAACCGGTGGACTTGCTGCTGACGTTAAGGTCGGACCGTTTTGACGTTAACTACCATAGCGCTCGCACGATCCTTGAATGGTTAGGTCATGATGTTGAGTTGATCGAGCAGATCCCGACGTTTCGCTTTATGGATGGCCGTGATCTAACCGGCTTCATTGATGCACCGGAAAATCCACGCGGTATTCGCCGCCGGCAGTTGGCGTTGATTCATGCCGACGACGATGCGGTGTTTGCCAATGGTAGCTATTTGTTCGTGCAAAAGTTCCGTCATGACTTACGCCGCTGGGAGCAAATGACGCAAGAAATGCAAGAGTTTGTGATTGGCCGCAAAAAGCTCACCGGCGAGAAGATTAGCGAAGCGGGTTTGCATATGGTGACGCATGCGCAGAAGGCGAAGATGCAAGATGAGCAAGAGCAGCCATTGCAGATGTTGCGGCAGAATATGCCGTGGGGCGATATGCGTGAGCAGGGCTTGCTGGCAATGTATTTCACTGCGCGGCCGCTGGATGTGGTGCGCTGGCTTAAGCAACGCTATTACGAAGATGACAGTGGCGATTATGACCCGCTGCTAGATTACACCGAGGCGGTCACCAATGCCGCGTACTTTGTGCCTTCGGTCGACTTTTTGAACCGGTTTGCATAAACCCTACCATTTTGACGGTGGTCAATGCGGGAATGTGGTAGCCCGTGGTTCTACCACGGGGTCTGTCGAATTGAACGTACATGGTTGAAATGTCAGGCTGGACCCGTGGTAGAACCACGGGCTACCCAACACTTTCAAACAGCTCGCGGACTTTCTGCAGGGTAAAATCGATATCCGACACCTTTACTGGTGCGATAAAAATGGTGTCGTCACCGGCAATTGTTCCCAATACGCCTTCTTTTTTCCCGACCGAATCCAGCAATCGGGCAATCAGCTGCGCGGCACCGGGTGAGGTACGAATGATCACCATCACATCATTGTGCTGAATATCTAAAACAAGCTGGGATAATGGTGCGCGGGTTGATGGAATACCAAGTTCGGCAGGCAGGCAATAGACCATTTCTTGCCGCGCATTACGGGTACGAACCGCGCCATACTTTGACAGCAAACGAGAGACTTTCGACTGACTGATGTTGTCGTGGCCGCGGGCCTTCATCGCATCTACAATCTCGCTTTGCGAGCCATAGCGTTCCTCTTTCAACAAGCCCTTGAAGGTCTCGATCATTGCATCAGATTTCGCACTAGCCATGTTCCGTCGCTGCCTCTTGTTATTGTTATCTATCGAACCCTTTCGTAAATCAAAAGACAGTCTATCGCACTTGCGCCAAAACGCCTAGCCAGCGCCATCTTGGTTGTAATTTCGGCGGTTTTGCAGTAGTCTTTCGGCACCAAAATTTTCCCCAACCCAACAACTGGATGGAGTCTGAGATGAAAGTTGCAGTTTTAGGTGCAGCTGGCGGAATCGGCCAAGCACTATCATTACTTTTGAAAACCCAATTACCTGCTGGATCTGAGTTGGCGCTGTACGACGTAGCGCCGGTAGTACCAGGTGTTGCTGTTGATCTCAGCCACATCCCAACTGCCGTTAACGTTAAAGGTTACGGTAAAGATGACCTTGCTCCAGCGTTGGTTGGTGCTGACATCGTGCTCATCCCAGCGGGCGTGCCGCGTAAGCCAGGTATGGATCGTTCTGACCTGTTCAACATTAACGCTGGTATCGTTGCGAACTTGGTTGAAGCTATCGCAGACAACTGCCCGAACGCTTGCATTGGTATCATCACTAACCCAGTGAACACCACCGTAGCGATCGCCAAGCGCGTACTCGAGAAGAAGGGCGTTTACAACAAAAACAAATTGTTCGGTGTCACCACTCTTGACGTGATCCGTGCGGAAACTTTTGTTGCTGAAATCCACGGTAAGAACCCAGCAGAAGTGCAAGTTCCAGTTATCGGCGGCCACAGCGGCACGACCATCTTGCCATTGCTGTCACAAACCGGTTTGAGCTTCACAGACGAGCAAATCGAGCAATTGACCCATCGCATCCAGAATGCTGGCACCGAAGTTGTTGAAGCCAAAGCTGGCGGCGGCTCGGCAACCCTTTCTATGGGCCAAGCTGCAGCACGTTTCTGCTTGTCACTCGTGAAAGCACTTGAAGGCGACAACAGCGTGGTCGAGTACACTTACGTTGAAACCGACGGTAAAGACGCGTTGTTCTTTGCTCATCCAGTACGTTTAGGTAAAAACGGTATCGAAGAGATTCTACCGTATGGCGAGCTGAGCGCTTTTGAAGAAAAAGCCAAAGCAGCAATGCTCGACGGCCTGAAAGGCGACATCCAAACAGGCTTGGACTTCGTTAAGTAAGTCGTTTCGACCAATGTAATCTTGTATAACGCTGAGTTAGGATTTCCTTTCTCAGCGTTTTTTTTGGGAGTGTACAAAAGGTGTTTCGATTACAACTACCGCTGTCGCCGACTTATGTCATTCCTCCTTTAGCGTTAGCGGTTATCTTAGCTTGCGCAATGCTGTTGCCAGCGGATGTGCGGCAAACCTTGTTACTCTCGCGTACCGATTTTCATTGGTATACGCTTTTCAGCGCTCAGTTGCTGCATCACAGTTGGTCGCATTTAGCACTCAATCTGGGCGGTATTCTGCTGTGGTGGGCGCTATTCGCCGAAAGTATTCCCCAGAAGCGTTATTGGCTTTTGCTACCCTTAGTTATGGTGGTCAGCTCGTTAGCAGAATGGGCATTGAATGGTGAATTTAGCGTATTTTCAGGCTTCTCGGGCACACTCTATGGCCTTTTTGCCTACAGTGGTGTTACTGAGCTACGCCAGCGAAAACTTATCGGCAGCCTGGTGCTTGTTGCGCTTAGCGCAAAACTCATTCTTGATCTCCTCTATCCCCAGTACGCCAGCGGCGTAGCTGTCCATGCTCATATTGGCGGCGCGCTAATCGGTAGTGCTATTGCATTTCTCAGACCAAATCGCTCACTTTAACCGTCGACGAATCGCATTAAATATTCGACTAATGTCTATAACAGGTTGTTTTTTGATCTAGGCTAAGCTATTTGTAATAGTCTTATGAGCTTACTCATAGGACAAAAATAATAATAGCAACAAGGGGGAAGGTCTCATGGCCACATCAAAAGTGCCTGGGTCTAAAACACGTTTAGCACAGTCGATCAGTTTGGTTTTGTTCGCTGCATCAATTCCACTTCTGACAACTTCAAGCGCTTATGCGCAAGAAGCCAACGATAACCAACAAGAAGAGCAAGTCGAAAAAGCTGAAGAGCGTATCGCTGTTGTAGGTACACGTTCAGCGCCGCGTTCGGTGGGTGATTCAGCCGTGCCGTTGGATATTATTTCGGCCGAAGAGTTTATGGAGCAGGGCTCAACCGACATGATGACGATGATGTCGACGGTGGTGCCTTCGTTTAATGTAAATGACCAACCGATCAACGATGCTTCGACTCTAGTGCGTCCAGCGAACCTGCGTGGTTTGGCTTCGGATCACACACTCGTTCTATGGAACGGTAAGCGCCGTCACCGTTCGGCGGTCATTACTTTTCTTGGCGGTGGTTTGTCAGATGGCGCGCAGGGACCTGATATCTCGACCTTGCCCGCGATTGCCTTAAAGCAGGTAGAAGTACTGCGTGACGGTGCCGCCGCACAGTATGGTTCGGACGCTATCGCCGGGGTAATTAATTTTGTCTTAAAAGATGCCAGTGACGGTGGCTCTGCTGAAGCGCGCTATGGCGAGACCGCAGAAGGCGACGGCGCAATGTACCAAGTTGCTGCTAATGCCGGACTTGAATTGTCCGAACGTGGCTATGCCAACTTTAGTATGGAATACAAGTCTGCCGATCCTACCAGTCGAAGTGTGCAACGCGATGATGCGGCGGCACTCATCGCTGCAGGGAACACGTTCGTGGAAGAGCCGGCGCAAATTTGGGGCACACCAGAAATTAAGTACGACATGAAAGTACTGGGTAATTTTGGCCTCGATTTAGGTGACAACAAAGAAGCTTACTTGTACGCCAACTACGCCGAGCGCGAGATTGAAGGTGGCTTCTACTATCGTAACCCGCACACGCGCGGTGGAGTATATGACGGCGGTACTGATGGCGATGGCAATGCCTTATTACTCGTTGGCGACCTTGATGGCGTAGGTGTAGGAGTTGAATGCCCGCAAGTACAAATTGGCGATAATGTACTTGAAAATCCTAACTATCAAGCGATTGCGGATAACAGTACTGCAGTCGGGGCGAACTGTTTTGCCTTCAATGAAATGTTTCCCGGCGGCTTTACGCCGCGCTTCGGTGGGATTGTCTCGGATGCTGCTTTTGTAGCTGGCACCAATGGCTATACCGATGATGACTGGTTCTACGATGTCAGTATTGGCGTCGGCTACTCCCGTATTGAGTATTTAATCAGCGGTACTGTGAACCCAAGCCTTGGTCCAGATACACCGACGAGCTTTGAGCCGGGTGCGGCAAGTCAACTGGAGAAAAACTTCAACTTTGACCTGAGTAAGGCCATTGATGTTGATGGGTTTTATGATGCGATTAACGTCGCAACTGGTATCGAATATCGCCGTGAAACATTCAAACAAGAAGTCGGTGATCCAGCATCGTACGCGGTCGGCAGTCTTGCTTTCGATCCTGCTACTGGAACGTCGCAAGGGTTTGGCATTGGCTCAAACGGTTTCCCTGGCATTAAACCTGAAGCTGCCGGTGAGTGGAGCCGCGGTAACTGGGCTATTTACGCCGATGCCGAAACCTATTTGACCGCTGACTTCATGATGGGTGTCGCAGTTCGCTACGAGGACTTTACCGACTTCGGTGAAACCTTGAACGGTAAAATCTCAGCGCGGTTACAACTGACCGACGATTGGGCCTTACGTGGTGCGGTGAGCACTGGTTTTAAAGCGCCAACGGTAGGGCAGAGTAATGTGGTGAACGTTACCACAGCCTTCGTTGGTAGCGAGTTACAAGACCAAGCGTTGCTGCCACCGACCAATCCGATTGCGGCACTGAAAGGCGGTAAGCCACTTGAGCCGGAAGAGTCGACTGCCTATAGCTTAGGCTTGGTAGGTGAGTTTGCGAATGGCTTTTACCTCACGGTTGACTACTTTAATGTTGAAGTGAGCGATCGCTTAACCCGTACTTCTGCAATTCCATTAACGCAAGCCGACATTGATGCGTTGCTCGAGCAAGGCATTCGTGACGCCAGTAGCTACAGCAGTGTAGTGTACTTTGCTAATGACTTCCAAACTACCACTCAGGGTATCGATGTTGTTGCGAACTACACCCATGACCTGTGGGACGGCGAAATGAAGTATGGTTTGGCCTATAACTGGACCGACACCACGGTCGATGAGTTTAATCCAGCCTACATCAACTTAGCGAAAGTCATGATGCTTGAAGATAACCTGCCGGAGCATCGCGCCACGCTCACCTTTGATTGGCAACGTGACAAACTCAACACTTTAGTGCGGTTGAACTATTTTGGTGAGTACTATGAAGACCACGTAGATGCTGGTGGTGGCCTGGATATCTTCGCTGGGGCAGAAACCACAGTAGATTTAGAACTGGGTTACAGTTTCACTGAGCAGTGGAAGGTCGCCGGCGGTGCGCGCAACTTATTTGATGAGCGTCCTGACGAGAACCCTTACGCTGGCCTAGTGGGTTCGGAGTATCCGCCAACCTCGCCAATGGGTGTGAACGGTGGATTCTATTATGTAAGAGCACAATATCGCTTCTAATTTTTGCGCAAGCCGTAAAAATAAGCGAAGTCGAAGGGATGGGGGTCGACCCCGTCCCTTTTTCTTTGTAAGATCTTAACCTTCTTATCGTTGTTGGCGACGCCGTATGAAGTTAAATGAGATCTCTGAATTAATGGCTGCCGATATGAAAGGGGTCAACACCCTTATCGGTGACGAGTTAAAATCTGACGTTGCACTTATTAATCAACTTGGTCTTTATATTGTCAACAGTGGTGGTAAGCGTTTGCGTCCGCTGCTTGCCGTCACGGCTGCGCGCGCTGTGGGCTATGAGGGACAAGGTCACCTGACCTTGGCGACGATTATCGAATTCATTCATACCGCCACCTTGCTGCATGACGATGTGGTTGACGCTTCTGAATTGCGCCGTGGGCAAGAAACCGCCAATGCGGTGTTTGGCAACGAAGCCAGCGTGTTGGTAGGTGACTTTCTTTACACGCGGGCATTCCAGCTGATGGTCACGCTCGAATCGATGAAAGTCATGAAGATCTTGGCCGATGCGACCAACGTGATTTCTGAAGGTGAGGTGTTGCAGTTGATGAACTGCAACGATCCAGATACCACAGAAGCCAGCTACTTTGACGTGATCTACGGTAAAACCGGTAAACTTTTTGAAGCGGCAACGCAACTTGGTGCGGTACTCGCTAACGAAAGCACAGAAGTGGAAGAAGCGTTGGCGGCGTATGGTCGTCACCTTGGTACTGCCTTCCAGTTGGTTGATGATCTTTTGGATTACACTGCAGACAGCGAAGTCATGGGCAAGCAAGCCGGTGATGATTTAGCTGAAGGTAAACCGACGTTGCCATTGTTGTATGCCATGTGGCACGGCAATGACGACGAAGCGCAATTGATTCGTGGTGCTATTGAACAAGGCGACGGTCGCGAGCATTTGCAAACGATTTTGGCAGCGATGCGTCGCACTGGCGCATTGGATTACACACGGGATCGGGCATTGAAAGAAGCGCAGCTAGCGCAAGCGCAACTTAAGCTGTTGCCACTATCACAGCACCGCGACGCGTTGCATGCCTTGGCCGACATCGCCATCGACCGCGTCGCGTAGCCCTCACGCCTCCCGTGGTAGCCCGTGGTTCTACCACGGGTTACGTCCGAATTGAATCAAGATGGCCGAAACGTCAGATTAGACCCGTGGTAGAACCACGGGCTACCGAACAGCGAACGCAGTGAGCGCACGAACAGCGAATAGCAAACAGCGCTTTTAGGCCTTTACTCCCGCAGGGAGTTTGTTTATAATTCGCGCCCTGATTTAAAACTAAACTCGCCCAGACGGGCAAATCGGAGAAAGTTATGTACGCAGTATTCCAAAGTGGCGGTAAGCAACACCGTGTTACTGAAGGCCAAATCGTCCGCCTGGAAAAGCTGGAAGCAGCCACTGGTGATGTGGTTGAGTTCGACCAAGTATTAATGCTGTCGAACGGTGACGACGTGAAAATCGGCGCGCCTTTTGTTTCTGGTGGATCCGTTAAAGCGGAAGTGGTCAACCATGGTCGTGCTGACAAGGTGAACATTATCAAGTTCCGTCGTCGTAAGCACCACATGAAACATCAAGGTCATCGTCAGTGGTTCACTGAAGTGAAAATCACTGGTTTTAACGGTTAATTAAGGAGTAACGACACATGGCACACAAAAAAGCTGGTGGTTCAACCAAAAACGGTCGTGACTCAGAAAGTAAACGTCTGGGTGTAAAGCGCTTCGGTGGTGAGTCAGTATTGGCTGGTAGCATCATCGTTCGTCAACGTGGTACTCGTTTCCACGCTGGTGATAACGTAGGTATCGGTCGTGACCACACTTTGTTCGCTAAAGCGGACGGCAAAGTTTCTTTTGCGGAGAAAGGTCCTAAAAACCGCAAATACGTTAGCATCGTTACTGAATAAGTTTCAGTCGCGCTAACGCAAGACAAAGAAACCCCGTCCTTTGTGGCGGGGTTTTTTAATATTCGTAGGTAGGTTTTAAGATGAAGTTTGTAGATGAAGCAGAAATTCGCGTAGAAGCGGGCGACGGCGGTAACGGCGTAGTCAGTTTTCGACGTGAAAAATACATCCCAAAAGGTGGCCCCGATGGCGGTGACGGTGGCGACGGCGGTGACGTTTATCTAGAAGCCGATGAAAACCTAAATACGTTGCTCGATTACCAATTTGAGCATATCCATAAGGCCCAGCGTGGTCAGAACGGTATGGGTAAAAACTGTACCGGAAAACGTGGCGAAGACATTGTTCTTAAGGTGCCGGTAGGTACTCGTGCAACTGATCAAGAAACCGGAGAAACCCTTGGTGATTTAACCAAGCACGGTATGCGCCGCATGGTTGCGAAAGGCGGTTTCCATGGCCTTGGTAATGCGCGCTTCAAAAGCAGCACCAACCGTGCACCGCGGCAGAAAACCATGGGCACCCCGGGCGAGATTCGTACGCTTAAGCTGGAACTGATGCTACTTGCTGATGTAGGCCTCTTAGGTATGCCGAATGCTGGTAAGTCGACTTTTATTCGCTCGGTGTCTGCCGCCAAGCCGAAAGTTGCCGACTATCCATTTACCACGCTGGTACCGAACCTTGGTGTTGTGCGCCCAGTGCCACACGCAACTTTTGTTATCGCCGATATTCCTGGTTTGATCGAAGGTGCTGCTGAAGGCGCCGGTCTAGGTATTCAGTTCCTCAAGCATCTTGAGCGCTGTGGCTTGTTGCTGCATCTTGTCGATTTGGCGCCGTACGATGGCACAGATCCAAGCACCCAAGCGGTAACCATCGTCAATGAACTGAAAAAATACAGCCCCAAACTTGCTGATAAGCCCCGTTGGCTGGTGGTCAATAAAGTCGATTTGTTGACGGACGAAGAAGCGGAAGAGCGCTTGCAAGAACTGAAAGCTGCCCTTGATTGGGACGGCCCAGTTTATAAAATTTCTGCCCTCAGCAACAAAGGTACTGAGCAGTTGTGCAAAGAGATCATGACGTATCTCGAACAACTGCCGAAGCCAAGCGCGGAAGAAGAAGCAGATCAAGCACAGCAAACGACAGAATTTAAATGGGATACGTATCATCAAGAGCAGCTTGACGGCGTCGATGATGACGACGATGATGATGACTTTGATGACGACGACTACGACGTCGAAGTGATCTACCAAAAATAAAAACGGTTATTCGTTGTAGCCCGTGGTTCTACCACGGGTAACGCCCGAATTGAACCAACATGGTCAAAACGTCAGATGGGACCCGTGGTAGAACCACGGGGTACCACGAAGCACGAACCACGGGGTTTTTATGCGGATTGCATTGATTGCGGCTATGGCAAACGATCGCGTCATCGGCAAAGATGGCGCTATGCCCTGGCACCTACCTGCAGAACTACAACACTTCAAACGCATCACCCTCGGCAAGCCTGTCGTAATGGGTCGAGCGACCTTCGAATCGATTGGGCGGCCGTTGCCTGGACGCCTGAACATTGTCTTAAGTCGTCGGTACCAACAACCCTATGAAGACGAGCAGGGCGTGGTGTGGGTCAGTGACCCTGAACAGGCGGTAGCTGCCGCTGGTGAAACCGATGAGCTGATGATCATAGGCGGTGGTCACGTTTATAACGAATTTTTGCCCCATGCGCAGCGTTTGTATATTACCGAAATTGATGTGAACGTCGAAGGTGATACGTGGTTCCCTGACTTTCAAGCCTTAGGTGAGTGGCAGCTGCGCGAGCAAGTCGAGCATCCGAGTGATGCAAAAAATCCGCACATGTTCAGAACGTTAGTTTACGATCGCGTGACTTCTGAACGATAATTAAGCAGCGTCAATGTGAAAAATTGGTAAGCAAAAGCGCTTACATTAACAATTTATTCCGTTGTAACCCGTAAAACAGCGGGGTAGGATGACGTTGTTTTGGGGAAAACAAAGGTCGCTCTGATGTTCAAATGCGTTTCATACGGACTTGCCACTGCAATGGCAATTACGATGCTAACGGCACCAGCACAACCCGCTTACGCGCAATATCGATTTGCCTCCGAAGAAATTGCTTTGGTGTTTTGCGCCTATGTACGAGATAACGACACCAGCAGGCTACAAAATAAGATGCGGGAGTTGCGTATCCGCATGCGTGATGTTTATTCAAGCATCCGCTGTAATGGTGCGTCACTCATCCAGTTTGCTCTCAAAACCAATTCCCACGATGTCGGTTCATTTATCGTTCGCAGCGTTCCTTTGAATGATCTGCGTGACGCTGGCGATTATGAGTGGGCCCTCGAAAACGGTTATGGTGATACCGTTATTGGTCAAGCGCTAAGCGACCGCCAACCGCAACCCAATACCTTCTAAGTTCAACCTCTGCCATATTTATTTACAGTTTCTAGTCTTTTTAATAGCAAGGCAAAGCGGTAGACTGCATTCATTGATTACAAATGGATAACAACGCATGAAAACTGTAATAGCGCCTTGGCTGCTTCTCGCAGGAATCATTTCGACCCCTGTCGTGGCGCAAGAGCAAGCTTCAGTTGAGCCTCAGCAAGGTACAGCTGACTTGCAACTTGAGCAGTGCTACTTAGATAACATTTCCGAGCAAGTACAGTGCGGTAGCCTTGAAGTTCCTGAGAACTATGCTGAGCCGAACGGCCGCAAACTGTCCATTCACTTCGCGGTGCTCCCAGCGATACGTGAAAACAAGCAAGCGGACCCTTTACTTATTCTCGCCGGCGGGCCAGGACAAGCTGCTACGGAATTGGCGGCAATGATCAATCGCATCTTCCAAAGTGTGCGGCAACAGCGCGACATTTTATTAATCGATCAGCGTGGCACCGGCCAGTCAGCACCATTGTCCTGTGACTTGAATCACGTCGAAGAGTTAGTCAAAGCTGACGACGACATCGATTTGGCGGCGGTCGCAAGCGACTGCCTTGCCGAGTATACAGACCGCGATTTAACCCAATACCACACGGTCAATGCGATCCGTGACTTCGAGGCAGTCCGCGAGGCCTTAGGCTATGCACAAGTGAACTTATACGGCGGCTCTTACGGTTCGCGCGCAGGGCTTGTGTATTTACGTGAAGCGGGTGAATCGGTTCGCGCCGCTGTGCTGGATGCCTTAGCACCAGTACAAGTAGTGGTGGGACCTTTCGGTCGGCACGGTGCGATGTCGTTTGCCAAGTTACTGGAAAACTGTGCGGCTGCAGAAGACTGTAGTGCTACTTTTCCGAACCTTGAGCGCACCTACACTGATTTAATGACGCGTTTAGAAAACAACCCAGTACCGTTAACAGTACGCGATCCGTTGACCAACGAACCGGTGGATATTCTTATTACCGCCGGACGTTTCAGTTCGGTTATGCGAGTGGGCTTGTATCACCCAACCACACGGCAAATGCTGCCATTTGTGATTCAGCAAACGGCGAATGGCGATTACACGCCGCTAACCGGTCTGCTGGGTAGCACCATGGCACAATCTGAGCTTTATATGGGCTTAACGCTCAGCGTGCTGTGTAGCGAAGACCTGCCACGAGCCAGCGACGAACTGCTAGCGGAAGATGGTGATAATACCTTTATTGGCAGCCGTACTGGCGACGCGTTCATAGAAATGTGCTCGGTCTGGCCGACTGCAGAAAGACCGAGCGACTGGTTTAACCCCGTCGAAAGCTCGGTGCCAACCTTGTTACTTTCGGGTGAACTCGATCCGGTAACACCACCCGCGTGGGGGGAATTGGCTGGCGAAACGCTTACGCAGTCGCGGCATTTGGTTGCGCCGCATGGTGCACACACGATTGTGGGACACACCTGTGCAAACAAGTTAGCAGCGCAATTTATTAACGATCGCGACCTTGCCGCACTCGACGAAAGCTGCTTATTGGAGCAGCGCCCACAACCTTTCATCTTGAATAGTAACGGTAAAGGATTATAAGAGAGCCACCATGATCGAAGTAAAATCATTACAAAAAGCCTTCGGTAAAGTGACTGCTCTGGACGGCCTGACGTTTAGTGCTCCAGAAGGACAAATCACTGGCTTGCTGGGGCCCAATGGGGCCGGTAAAACCACCTGTTTACGTACCATTTATGGTTTATTAAAAGCGGATAGCGGCGAAGCGCTCATCGACGGCGTTGATGCGAACAAAGACCCGTTGGCAGTACGCCGCAAAATAGGTATTTTTCCAGATAAATTTGGCTTGTACGAGCGACTGACGGCACGTGAGCAAATCAGTTATTTCGCAACCTTGCATGGTATGGAAGGAGAAGCTGGTGATGCCGCAGTAGCTGAAGTACTTAGCCGTCTCGATATGAATGCCATTGCCGATCGTCGCGCGACAGGATTCTCGCAAGGTCAACGTATGAAAGTTGCGCTTGCCCAGGCCATCGTGCATCGTCCTAAGCATCTTATTTTGGATGAGCCAAGTCGCGGTCTCGATGTAATGAGCACGCGTATTTTACGTGACCTATTACGTGAACTTCGTGACCAAGGCACTAGTATTTTGTTTTCGAGTCATGTCATGCAAGAAGTCGCCGCACTTTGTGACCAAGTGGTCGTCGTTGCGGCAGGTAAAGTTGCGGCCCAAGGAACGCCAACCGAACTTTGTGAGCAAACTGGGGAAAGTGCTTTAGAAGAAGCCTTTGTGAAGATTATCGGTACCGACGAGGGCATTGCAGCATGAAGTCACCCATAACTATTGTTTTTCGCAAAGAACTTAAAGATGCCCTACGGGATAAGCGTTCGGTGATGGCAGCGATGTCTTATGCCTTTTTCGGTCCGTTACTGATGGCGGTAGCATTTTACGTGCTGATCAGCCAGCTTACTGACGACAGTGATGTAAAGATCGACATTGAGGGTGCCGCGCATGCACCGGCATTTGTTGAGCATCTTGAACGCAACGGTGTGGTGCAACGTGACGAAGCTTGGCCAGCTGGGCAGCAGCCGATCGTGTTAGCGATTGCTGAGGGTTGGGATGAAAGCATAGCCACCGCACAGCCGGCGAAAGTGACGCTGACGGCAGATTTCTCGTCGCAAAAGCAACGCACCGATATTCGTCGGGTTGAATCAGCAGTTGAAAACTACAGCAAGCAATTGAGCTATATTCGATTGCAGATGCGTGGCATCGATCCTCGTATTACCCAAGGTGTCGACTTGGTTAAGCATGACACCGCCACCAAAGGTTCTAAAGCCGCTATTTTGATGGGTAGTGTGCTGATTTTCATCCTGCTCTCGGTGTTTTTCTCGGGGATGAACGTCGCCATTGATATTAGCGCCGGTGAACGTGAACGCAATTCGTTAGAACTATTGCTATCACAACCGTTGACGACCCATCAGTTGGTGTGGGGTAAGTCACTGGCGGCGTCGGCATTTGCCATGTTTGGCGGTCTACTTAGTGCAATTCTGATTCCAATTATTTTTAAATTCTTACCATTGCATGAAATTGGCATGAGTGTGTCACTTGCGTGGCCAATGATCCTGCTCATTATTGTGTTGTTGGTACCTTTGGCGCTGTTGGCAACGGCGTTACAGCTGTTTGTCTCGTTCCGAGCGAAGAGCTTTAAAGAAGCGCAGACCTACATTTCGTTGTTGTTGATGGCGCCGATGCTGATAGTGTTTGGTGTTGAGTTTGCCAAAGTGAAGAACCAGGTGCTGTATTACTTGCCGTTAACCGGCCAACACCAAGCATTGCTCGACATTATTAAGGGCGAGCCGCTGCAATGGGTGGCGATGGGCATTAGTGCGCTGACAACATTTGTCGTGTCGATACTATTGCTGAAGTTGATCAGCCGTATGCTGAGCAGTGAGAAAGTGGTATTTGGCCTGTAAAGCGTTACAGGCTGCGCCACCGCGCAAGTTGGTAAAAAGCCCATTGGCCGACACGGCGTAAATGCGGCAACGGAAATTTAGGTAGTGCCGATTGGTAAAATGGCAGAGCTGGCAGTTCTTCTCCCATCGCTAGCTCTGCCAAACGCTGCCCAGCGAGTTGGCTAAAGGTCACGCCTGCTCCGCAATACCCCATGCTAGTAAAAATCCCCGGTGCTGGAGTATAGATCCGTGGGTAGTTGTCCAACGCAACATTGACCCAGCCACTCCAATAGAAATCGGGCGGGGCATTGGTAAGTTCTTTTAAGGCTGGGAATGTGCCACGCAATGCTTCGAGCAAATGGCGCGCATAACGTGGGTGATGAGCATCTTTACCGCGAATAGCGCCGCGTCCACCAAACATCAGACGACCATCAGGTAATAACCGGTAATAGTATTTCAGCGTGCGTGTATCCATGACCAACTCGGTACTTTGCAGGCCTATCGCAATCTTCTCGTCCGCCGTCAATGGGCGCGTAACAATCACACTTGAAAGCACCGGAAGACTCCGGCCATGATTGCTTGGATGCAGGTGGTTAGGCGTATAGCCATTGGTTGCGATAACGACTTTCGGGGCGCAAATGCGACCTTTACCGGTATGTAGACGGTGAAGTTGTTCAACCCGATCCCACTGTTTCACCGGCGCATCTTCGATAATGCTCACGCCAGCAGCCGATGCTTGACGCGCCACACTTGCCAAAAGCAGCAAAGGATTAAGGCCGAAACTTTGTGGGTAATGAATTGCGGCGTGGGCCTGCGGGCTATGCACTCGTGCTTGAATGCCTGCGGCATCGAGCCATTTGGTTGCAGGTTCATAGCGTTTTAAGATGTTAAAGCTTGCCCGTAAGGACTCGATGGCTTGTGGATTGTGGGCAATTTTCAGGTAGCCGCCGCGTTGCGCCTCTAACCCAGCAGGACAAGCATCGACATGACGTTGTAGCCGTGCGAATGCGTGCTCATATTCGTCCTTAATCGCTTGGGTAACGTCGACGCCAACGCGTTTCTCCCAATCCCCGTAACCAAGCCGTCCGGTTCCAGGCATGGCGAAGCCTGCATTACGAGTAGAGCAGCCCCAACCAAGCTTGTTTGCCTCGAGCAGCACGACCTGTTGGCCAAAGCGCTCAGCAAGCTCTAAGGCCGCATTTAAGCCGGTGTAGCCGCCACCAATAACGATGATATCGGCATGTTCTGGCAGCGCAGCATTAGCGTTTGGGAGTTGTGCAAGCTCAGCACCATGGCGCGCTTGCCAATAACTTCGTACATGCGGTTGCGCAGGACCAGGAAAGTCATCGACAAGCGGATCGTACATGGGCGTTAACTCTTAAGTATCGAAACGTAAAATCATCTCACCTGCTGTGCAATGACAGATGCCATCACAGACGGGGCAGTGGTAGCCGCCGTGTACCGAGAGCTCGTACCAACGGTCAGGGTGTTCATTGACCATCGCACCGCCGCAGCGGGTGAAGTAAGAGTATGCACTATTATTTGGGCTTTGCATCCAAATATGCGCAAGGCCGGCTTTACAGCCAAGTTGCTGCGCAGCAGCCGTTGAGCGCTCAAGGAGCCCACGGCCAACACCTAACCCACGGCTAATTTCGGCAACCGCCGCGCATTTAAAGTAGCACATATGCTCGGGCGCAACGGGCCACTTGGTTGGCGTACAATACGCATCGATGTCCCATTTACCAGGCGCGAAGGTTAGGCGAATGCCTGCTAACTCACCATCGACAAAGGCTAGCCAGTTCAGGTTCACACCATTTAATTGCCCGCGCTCAACGTAGTCGGCAAGGTTTTCTTCGGTTAGGTAATTGTCACCGTGAACACGGTTACCTAATTCAATAACGGCCGTATGATCAGCGGCCGTTAGTTCGCGGTAGGTGACTACCGGTTGTTTCTGCGTCATTGTTGACACCATTCGTTTTAGTAGCGGTACTCGTCCGTCTTAAACGGGCCTTCTACATTCACGTGAATGTAATCAGCTTGCTCTTGCGTTAGTTTGGTCATTACGCCGCTGAAGCCCTGCACCATGTAGCGCGCGACCTCTTCGTCAAGCTGTTTAGGTAAAACTTCAACGCGCAGCTTGTCAGCTTTTTGATCGGCTGGCAAGTCAGCAAACTTTTCGTCAAACAAGTGAAGTTGCGCCAAGACTTGGTTTGCAAACGAACCGTCCATGATCCGACTTGGATGACCCGTCGCGTTACCAAGGTTCACCAAGCGCCCTTCGGACAACAACAGCAGGTAGTCGTTATCGTCGTCACTGCGGTAAATTTTGTGTACCTGTGGCTTCACTTCATCCCAGCGCCAGTTCTTGCGCATGTAAGCGGTGTCGATTTCATTGTCAAAGTGACCGATGTTACACACCACAGCAGTTGATTTTAGTGCTGCAAGCATGTGGCGATCACAGACGTTGACGTTACCGGTAGTGGTCACGATCAAATCGATCATTTGCAGAAGTTCTTTGTTGATGCCGCTCGCGTCACCGGTGTTCACACCGTTGATGTAAGGTGATACAACTTCGTAACCGTCCATGCAGGCTTGCATAGCGCAAATAGGATCGATTTCTGCAACGCGCACGATCATGCCTTCTTGGCGTAAACTTGCCGCTGAGCCTTTACCTACGTCACCGTATCCAATGACCAAGGCTTTTTTACCTGAGAGCAAGTGGTCGGTAGCACGCTTGATTGCATCGTTTAATGAGTGACGGCAGCCATATTTGTTGTCGTTCTTCGATTTGGTAACCGAGTCGTTGACGTTAATCGCAGGAACTTTCAACGTGCCGTGCTTCAACATTTCCAGCAAACGGTGCACACCCGTAGTGGTTTCTTCAGTGATACCGTGCACTTTGTCGAGCATTTGTGGATACTTGTCATGGATCAACAGGGTCAAGTCACCACCATCATCTAAAATCATGTTGGCATCCCATAGCTCACCGTCTTTGTGGCAGGTTTGCTCAAGGCACCATTCGTATTCTTCTTCCGTCTCACCTTTCCACGCAAACACCGGTACACCGGCGGCAGCCATCGCGGCTGCAGCATGGTCTTGAGTCGAGAAGATGTTACACGAGGACCAACGCACTTCCGCGCCAAGCTCAATCAAGGTTTCGATCAGCACTGCGGTCTGAATGGTCATGTGAATACAGCCGATAATACGCGCGCCTTGCAGTGGCTTTTGTGCGGCGTATTTACGGCGAATGGTCATCAGTGCCGGCATTTCTGATTCGGCGATAGAAATTTCTTTACGACCCCAGTCGGCAAGACTGATATCGGCAACTTTGTAATCTGACATAAAAAACCTCTGTTAACTGAATTCAGGTTCGTGTTGTAGCTTAATGAGCAACTGCTGCTGTTGGTCCAAACTCAACCGTGGACCAAAGCTCGACACCACCGATGCCGCCGCATGACTCGCTAACAAACCACAAGCCGATAACGGGTAGTTACGCACCAAGCCGAACATCATTGCGCCGGCAAACATATCGCCAGCACCATTGGTGTCGACCGCTTTCACCGGGATACCTGGAACGGCGACTTGGCGCGTGCCGTCACCTAGCAGTGCGCCGTCTTTGCCAAGGGTAATCGCAACTAGTTTGGCGTGACGTTGTAATTGTTGCAACGCAGCTTGTACGTCATCGGTGCCAGTTAAGATCCGTGCTTCTTCCTGATTACAGAACATCACATCAACGCCGCCTGCGAGGATCTCATCGATGCCGTCACGGAAATATTTGACCATTGCAGGATCGCTGCAGGTCATGGCGATTTTTGTGCCGTTTGCGCGGGCAACTTCTTTGGCGCGAGTAATGGCTTCGCGGGCAATTGGCGAAGTGACGAGATAGCCTTCAATGTAAAGGTATTCGGCACGAGCGATCGCTTCTTCATCAAGTTCGGCAATGCTTAAATCTGCGGTGATTCCCAAGTAAGTACGCATGGTACGTTCGGCGTCAGGCGTGATCATTACTAAACAACGGCCGGTTTTACCTTCATGCTTTTGGTTGCCGGTGTTGGTGGTAATACCCACGTTCTCAAGGTCTTCGCAGTAGAATTGACCGGCTTGGTCATCGGCAACCTTACAGCAATAAAAGGCTTTACCGCCAAATTGGCTAAAACCGACCAATGAGTTGGCAGCAGAGCCACCCCCTGACTGCTTCTTTAATTCACCACGCTTAGCAAGCTCGGCAATAAGCTTTTCCTGTTCGGCGTCTTCGATCAAGGTCATCATGCCTTTCTCGATGTTGTGCTGGCTTAGAAACTGGTCGGTAACTTCAAACTCTTGGTCGACCAGCGCATTGCCGATGCCGACGATATCAATTGAATCCATGTGATACTCGGGTTGGTTCTTAAACAAAAAAATCCGGCCGCTAAGTATACAGCAGCCGGATTTGAAGGTCGATAAATTAGGACTTAAAGCCGCCCGGAACACCTTTGGTAGTGATACTTACGGCGTCGTGAGCATGCAATGATTCGTAATGATTCACGCGTACCCAGAAGTCAGAAAACTCGTGGTGTTGATTTAACGCGTGCTGCAAACGTCGCGCAGCGTCTTCACAGAACATCAAGTTTTGTCCGTTCAAGCGCGCAAACTCCTGCTCATCTTCACGTTTAACGGCAGCTTGCACTGGCGTTTGTAACGCATCTTCGATGGCATCAACCAAGGCAATGATGGGGAGCTCAGAAACCTGTTCGCCCATCACCACTTTGACTTCAGCGATTGAGCGCTGGCTATGCGGGGTCGCAACGATGCCTTGTGTGGTGCCTAGCCAGCGATGCACCATTTCAGCGTCAACATCGGCGTCGGTGCCAAACTGATCGGCAAAGGCATCTTGAATCAATTGACGCGCTAGCGCAGCTGAGCATGGGCAGGTTGACGAGTAAGGTACGTCAACACCGAGCTGTAAATAGAGCTTGCCATGGTCATAACGGCCAATCACCGTGACTGGGTAGGCTTTCCAACCCGGCTTTTTGCTAATCAGCGCTTTACGACGCAAATGATAATCGAAGCTAAACTTCACATAAGCTTGATCTGCAAGGCCTTCATGACTATCAATAAAGTCATGGAGTAATTTGCTGAGCGACTGATGCGAGAGCACATCGTTGTTGGAAAGATCTTCCAACAATAAGTAGAGGCGCGACATGTGAATGCCTTTGGCTTTTGGATCTTTCAGGTTCACAAAAGCGTCAACCAAAGCGCTCACCGGGCGCTCCGGTTCGTTGGCCGCACCAACGACCAAGGGCATCTCGATGTTACTCATGCCAACCCAATCGAGCGCACCTTCAGTTTGTGCTTTGGTTTGATTGGCGATATCTGGCATCATTGTCGGTGTAGCTGTCGGCATGCGATTACGGCTCCAAACATTGC
This sequence comes from Pseudidiomarina homiensis, assembly GCF_003987225.1. Classification (GTDB taxonomy): domain Bacteria; phylum Pseudomonadota; class Gammaproteobacteria; order Enterobacterales; family Alteromonadaceae; genus Pseudidiomarina; species Pseudidiomarina homiensis. Next base: position 1,291,586 of record NZ_PIPX01000001.1, on the reverse strand, counting down.
ATTGAGTACAAAAAGTACAATAGTTCCCAAAAAAGGGGCGATAGTATACAAGATTTAACCTGATTACGGTAGTTTGCCATAACGGGTTCAATTTTTAGGGAAAAGATTTTCGATAGGCCTTATCGGTTTCAGCACAAGGAAAGCAAGCAATGCTAGATAAAGATCTTCTTGAGCAGTACGCAGATCTCATGGGCGACGAGGGTGTGCACGAGATGTATATGACGTTCGCCGATAACATTGGTGGTTATTTAGACCATTTGCAGTGGTTGGTGAAAGAGCGCAAAGAACAGGACGTTCGTAGTCAAGCACATCGCGTGAAAGGCGCATGCCGTTCGATGGGACTTACGGAACTTGCGAAAACCATGGAGCGGCTTGAGCGTGAGTCTTGGAGCTGGAAAGAAGCAGAAACTGAGCTGGCGCAATGGGCAAAAGACTTGCCCGCGCACCAGCACCAGATCGAAGCGTGGTTAAACGCTCGGCGTGTTTAACGAAGGTTGGTCGAGGTGACGGATAGCCACTTCACCAACGAAGCGATAACCTTCACCATGAATCGTGGTAATTAAATTCGGCGAGCTGTTATCGGCTTCAAAGTGACGGCGAATACGGCGGATGGCCACATCGACGGTGCGGTCATTTGGACGTAATTCGCGGTCGAGCATTTTCTTCACTAAGGTTTCGCGGTCAAGAATCTTACCTGGATTACTCAAGAATAATTCCATAGCGCGGTATTCGCTTTTTGGCAGGCGGAACATCTTACCGTCTGGCGAGAACATGCAGCGACTATCACTTTCTAAACGCCAGCCATTAAACTCATAAACCACACTGTCGTGGCCAATGGTTTTTTGTTGGCTTTTTAGTGCCTCGATGCGGCGATATAAGTTGCGCACGCGCATCAACAACTCTTTCGGGTTGTATGGCTTAATGATGTAGTCGTCAGCGCCTAATTCCAAGGCTAATAAGCGGTCTTCTTCTGCGTCTCTTCCGGTCAAGAAGATTAAGCCGACATTTTCGCTTTCACGAAAGTTCTCTGCGAGCTCAATACCACTCTTACCTGGAAGGTTGACATCCATGATCACCAAATCCACTTGCTGACGCGCCATGATACGTTGCATCTGCATGCCATCCGCAGCATCGTAGACGTCGTAGCCTTCTTGTTGGAAAAGGCGCGTCAATGTGTTTCGGGTGACGACTTCATCTTCTACGATTAATAATCTAGCGCTCATAATGGGTTGATCCGTTCGTCGTTAACATATGTTGAAATATGGTGTACACCAAGAAGTGTAGCACGAGATTCTAATAAGTGCGTAAATTTCCTGCAAGCGAATGCACAAGTTTTTACATTAAGCTTTAATTGTGAGCAAAAACTCAGTGTATTGGCCAGCCTGCGATTCAAGTTCGATAGTGCCTTCTAATGCGCGGGTGACGAGATTATACACGAGATGCAAACCTAACCCCGTTGAGCCTTGCCGCCGTCGACTTGTGACAAAGGGGTCAAAAGCACGTCGTCCGACGGACTCTGGAATCCCGCTACCGTTGTCGCGATAGCGAATTTGAACATGATTACCATCGATGCGTTCAATAGCCACTTCTATTTGGCCACTTTCGCGCTCGGCAAAGGCGTGGAGTGCAGAGTTCTCAAAGAGCTGCTTCAAGACGTGCTGCAGTGGCCCAACGCGTGTGGTCACTTGTAATTCTGCCGGACAATTGAGGATCACATCAAGGTCATTGAGCTTAGCAAATCGTTGACGTGCCGCATGCAGCACGGTTTGCAGGAGTTCTAATGCGGATGTGGTTTGTGCTTCTTCAACAAACTGATCCATGGCGAGCTGGCGGAATTGATTGATAAGGTCGGCGGTACGTTCAATATTACGTCGAATTAAACTGAGGTTTTCGTCACTAGCCTCCATAAAGCGTTCGAAGTCTTTACGAGTAATGGTGTTTTCAGCAAATTTTTGCTGCATCAACTCCAGCTTATCCTGCAAAATCGACGTCGAAGTAATGACCAAACCTACGGGGGTGTTAATTTCGTGCGCAACGCCAGCTATGAGATCGCCCAATGACTGCATTTTTTGGTTTTCGATCAGCTGTTTTTGAAACTGATGCAACTTCTCAAGCGTTTCCATCAACTCGTGATTAGAGTCACGTAGGGCGTTGGTACGTTGCTGTACTTGGCGTTCCAACTCGGCATTCAACTCGTTGGCTTGGCGCTCAGCGTGTTGCTGGCGTTCCAAATGTTGTTCGACGCGGGCCAACAGGGTATTGAACGACAAGCTGAGCTGTTGTAACTCAATCAGGCTCGACTCAGGTAGCCGAATGGAGTAATCGCGGTTACGACTAATGCGTTGAATTGTGCCAATCGCTTGTTCAATCGGGCGTAGTAAGGTTGCGCGAGCGCGCAAACTGAATAACCAAGCAAGTAATCCTACTACAATCAGTGCGGCACTTGAGGTCGCGAAAGTGCGCCAAGTGGTTTGGTTAGCAAATTCGCGACCAATGCGTACATAAACCGTCCCTAACCGTTCGGTGTCGATATCAATGGGGGCCGTCACCTCAATAGAGTTGTCTTTGGTGACCACACCGAAATTCTGGATGCGTTCAGGACTGCGTACCGGAATGGGCGCGAGTCCTTCACGGTTGTAGCTGGTGAAATAACGTAGTTGCTCGCCATTTTCAATAGTAGGTCGTTGATAAATATGGATATGTTGCACTACCGAGCTTGAGCGGAAGAAGCGTAAGTACGAGGTTAGCCCTTCGGCATCTTCGAACAGCAAGTAGCGGCTGCTCACATCGGCGATAACTTTGGCGATGTCCTGCGCGCGTTGCTCACTGGCGGCATCAACTTCATTAATATGCAGTAGGCTCAATGCCAGCAAAGCAAAGCCGCTGACGAGCACACTAATGCTGACCACCAACCAGGTGATGCTTTGCCGAATGGACCCGCTGGTGATCATCTGCGACCTCGGCGCGGCTTGCTGCGAGCCGTGCGATTCACTGCTCGATTCACTGCTCGATAAACCGCAAACTTGTTATCTTGCGCAATACGCTCGCAATGTCCGAAGCTGGCTTCGATCAGCTCTGGCCAAGGTAAAAAGCGGTTGGCAACCAACCAGAGTTCGCCATCATTGGTTAAGTGCTGCCGGGCATTCTGCAAGAATTGTTGACCAATACTGTAATCCGTTGCTTGGCCAGTGTGAAACGGTGGGTGGCTGACGATGACCGAATACTTGGGGAGCTCACTATGCAACCGATCGGCGGCAATCAATTCACCACTGAGCCCGTTCAGTTCAAGGGTTTTGGCACATGCGGCGAGCGCCATCGCACTGACGTCAAGATAACTGATGTCGAGTTCGGGTTGCAGGCGTTGCAGCCAAGCCCCCAATACGCCATGGCCACAGGCAAAATCGAGCACCGCACCGCCGGCTTTAAACTGTGGTAAGTGTTCAAGCAACATGGCACTGCCAGCATCGATGCCAGGGTAGGCAAAAACACCCGGATAGCTGGCTAATTGCAAAGGGGACAGTGGCGGTTGCGGAAGTTCTTTGGTCACTAAATAGTCGGCGGCATTGAAAGAGGTTTGCTGCGCGCTTAAGTGGGTGACCAACAAACTTGAATGATTGCCGTCGGCAAGTTTTTGCGCGGGGCCCCACGGCGCTTGCAGGGTTTTATGAATACTCTTGATGCCACTACGTTTTTCGCCAACCAGCCAGAGCGGAGCGCCGCTCGGTAGCAGGTCGGCGAGTGCTGCTAAAACATATTCGGTCAGCTTCTTTTCTTTCGGCAGCCATAAAATAGCACCGTCAAAGCTTCCCGTTGGCGGTGTTGCACCAAAATGGTGCGTTTGCGGCCACTGCTGTGCGTATCCCGCGTGCCAGTGCCAACTATTGGTGATGGCGAGGTCGGCCGCCCAGCCCGTGTCAGGTGGATTCACCGCCAATAATGCCGCGCCGCTAATGTGTGCGGCTTGGCGAACCACTAATTGTGAGGGCAGGCTTAAGCTTTTAGATAGAGTCATTTAAATCGGTTTACCGTCGTAGGCTTCACTAAAAACATCGACGCTTGATGAAGCTTCCTCAAACACGTCTTCATCGAACTGCGCCACATTAAAGAGTGCCTCACCTTCATTGGCCACCGGGATATTGCTAATACCGATAACAATGCCATTGTAAGGGCTGCGCAACGGGTGCATTTCGTCACCGTGGGGATTAACGGTCTGCGCAATGACTTGGCCTTTTTGGAGGGTTTGTCCAAGTTGCACTTGCGGCACCACGAGGCCGTCATGTTCGTTGCGAATCCATGCACTGCGATGCGCCACGACCGGCTTCACCTTTTTGCGCGTGCGTCGGCCTTTCAGCATCTTCAAGTTTTTCATGACGTTTTGCACGCCGATGACCCCCGCTTTGATGGCAGCGTAGTCAAAGCGTAACGCCTCGCCCGCTTCATACAAAATAAGTGGGATGCCCATCTCTGAGGCCACGGAACGTAATGAACCATCACGCTCTTTGGAGTGCAAGATCACCGGTGTATTAAAGGCGTGAGCCATTTCCAAAGCTTCGGCGTTATCGGTGTCGACACGAATCTGCGGTAAGTTACTGCGGTGAATTGCCCCAGTGTGTAAATCGACGATGTGCGTCGCATTTTGCACTAAGGTTTCGTTAAACAAGAAGGCTAAGCGGCTGCCTAACGCGCCGCGTTCGGAACCAGGAAAGCAACGATTGAGATCGCGACGGTCGGGCAGATAGCGCGACTGTTGGATGAAACCAAACACATTGACCACTGGCACCACAATCAAGGTACCGCTGAGCTCCTGTGGCTCAGTTTCACTAATCAGTCGACGGCAAATCTCGATACCGTTTAATTCATCGCCATGAATGGCTGCACAGACCAATAACACCGGCCCCGGCTTCGTGCCATGAAAGACTTCGGCATGCAGATCCATGGGCGTGTCATTGTAAAGTCGCGCCGCAGGGATTTTGATACTGTGGCGCGAGCCTGGCGCGATCTTTTGTCCCGCAAGCTTAAAAGCAACCGGCTTTTTCACGTCTTAACCTTTCCCTTTCGTGCGCGTCCGATGCGCCTTCGCATTCTTTTCGATAAAACTGATGATTTGGCTAGCGACGTCTTTCTCAGTCGCTGACTCGATGCCTTCGAGGCCCGGAGACGAGTTAACCTCCATCACTAATGGACCGTGGTTAGAGCGCAAAATATCGACCCCGGCAACGTTAAGTCCCATGGTTTTCGCTGCTTTGACAGCAGTTGCTCGTTCGGCTGGGGTGAGCTTCACTAAACTTGCTGAACCTCCGCGGTGCAAATTGGAGCGGAACTCACCGGGCTTCGCTTGGCGCTTCATTGCGGCGATGACTTTGTCGCCAATGACGAAGCAGCGAATATCGGCACCGCCAGCTTCTTTGATGTATTCCTGCACCATAATGTGTGATTCCAGCCCCATAAAGGCCTCGATCACGCTTTCGGCCGCTTGCCGCGTTTCGGCAAGCACCACACCGATTCCTTGTGTGCCTTCAAGCAGTTTGATCACCAGTGGTGCCCCGCCGACCATTTCGATCAAGTCGGGAATATCTTGTGGCTGACTGGCAAAACCAGTGGTGGGTAGGCCAATACCTTTGCGACTGAGCAGTTGCAATGAACGTAACTTGTCCCGGCTACGTGAAATCGCAACCGACTCGTTCAATGGGTAGGTGCCAATCATTTCAAACTGCCGCAGTACGGCCGTACCAAAGAAGGTAATTGAGGCGCCAATCCGCGGAATAACGGCATCATACTGTGGCAAGTCACTCCCCTTCATGTGAATAGATGATTCACGCGCGTTGATATTCATGTAACAACGCAGTGGATCGAGCACGTCAACAGTATGGCCGCGAGCTTCACCGGCCTCAATGAGGCGGCGCGTAGAATAGAGCTTGGCATTGCGCGATAGAATCGCAATCCTCATGAGAGAACTCCTTGTAGGTAGGATGCGTCAGGATCGACTAAAAACACACCTCGCATTGCTTGACGGCCGAGCAACATACGAAATTTCATACTGTCGCGATTGGTCAAGGTCAGCTCAACATCGTCATAGAAATCGCCAACTTTAAGTTTGCTTTTGATGACGTAGCGTAACTCGGTGTGGCCGCCTGAGTCGGTAACTTCGCGTTGGTCGTGAATCTTGGCTTCGCACATGTGTTCACGATCAGAGTCTTGCTCTGGGTGCACCCATATCCGCAGCCAGTTTTCCCCGTCTTTGCTAAAGGGCTCTAATTTAAAGGCGTGCAAGCACGAGGTTCGCGCGCCTGTGTCGACTTTCATTTTAATGGCAGTAATGCCGAGGTCGGGGAGAGCTCCCCATTCGCGCCAACCCAAAGTTTGCATGCGCTGTTTCACTCCAAGCGAAAAGTTAAACTACTTGCAAAGAATATAGCCGCAGCGGCTAAACAGCAAGCGTCAACGCTTGTCGGACTCGCTTTTAACGGTTTGTCGATGTTGCTTAACCTGTTGCATCCACTGACAAAATTCATCGAGTGGACGATCGAGTGCACTGGCGGGCACGTACAGGTCATAACCGAGTAGTTGGCGGAGTTGCTCGCAGCGCACGGCAAACAAGGCTTGCACGCCGCGGTACAGCTTCCCGCTGGGGGCTTTGTAGCTGGTTGGAATATCGTAGTAGGGGGTGTAGTCGTTGAGTTCCGGCTGCTCACGGCGCAACGCCGCGGCGAGTAAATGCCGTTGTTCGCTGACCAAATAAACTGCAAGTCGCGGCGAAATGCTATCGAGCACTGGCTCCATGTCGTGCACACGAAAACCAATGTAAGGCAGCTCCTCAAGCTCGAGGCCGCGATGCGTGCGTGGAATATCAAAGCGCAACAAATTATCCCATTCCAGTTGCCAGGTACCGCGGCGATGTTCGTAGCGAATATTTTGTGGCGTGATCACCAAACTGACGGGTGGTTCAACCATTTTGGCAACCCCTAGCAAGAAGATCGCGGCACTGGCTATGTAGAGTAGTGCCCATGCGGCTTGCGGGAAGTCGAAGTCGGCCAGATAAAGAAACATGGTCACGGCAAACAGGGCAACGCCACCGATGCAAAAGCTCAGTGCGTCGCGTCGTGCCGCCGGTTGTACCTTAAGTTCAGTCATAAACTCGTCCGCTGCGCTGTTCGTCCGTGCTGCGCACTGTTCGAACAGTGTGTAGCCCGTGGTAGAACCACGGGCTACAGATTAAATGTCTTGCGAATAATAGCACCGGTGAACGATGTCTTTAAATAAAAGCCCCGCGGTAACGTCTGAATCTTTTCGCCGTTCGGGCCAATCGCATCGGTAAGAACTCTGCTATTCGCCGCCTTTGGACGCAATTGTAAAACTTCACCTTGATGCGCCGTAATACTTTCGACCTGACCCATGGCGATTTTATCCATATGCTCTTGCCAGTCATGGCGCAATTGCGCCTCTTCGTCAGCGCTCGGCTGCCATAAAAAAGCTGTGCCCACCGAGCGTTCAGCCAGCGGCACCTCACGCCGACCGTCAATGGGGATCCATAACACGCATTGTAGTTTGTTACGTACATTACTTGCTTGCCAGTTCACTCCGCTGGTATCCAGCAAAGGAACGGTGCAGACGAAGGTGGTCTCTAAGGGCTTGCCGTTGGCATCCAGCGGGATCGTCTTAAGCTCAACCCCGAGTTCTGGAAAGTCTTGTAAGGCTTGCGAACCAGCGCTGGCGCCCAAAGCTGTTTCTAACAGTTGGCCAACCCAGCCTTTATGGCGCCGCAGATCGGCGGGTACAGCTAAGCCGTGGCGCGCCGCTAACTCAGCAAAACTGAGGCCTGCTAAATCGCTGGCGGCGTTAAATAATGTACGCAGGTCGCTCATTGGGCTCCTTATTCGTGGCTTGGCACTTTCTTTCAGGGCTCGATTATGGAAAAATCAATGACAGAAGTCGAATTTTAGAGGATGCCCGCGTGATAGACGCAGAAGGATTCCGCGCAAATGTTGGAATCATTATCTGTAATGAGCAGGGACAAGTGTTTTGGGCGCGTCGGTTTGGGCAACATAGTTGGCAGTTTCCACAAGGAGGCATTGACGATGGTGAAACGCCAGAGCAAGCCATGTACCGGGAACTGTACGAAGAGGTAGGGTTAAAACCTGAACAAGTGGAAATCGTGTATACCAGTCGTAACTGGTTTCGCTACCGCTTGCCGAAACGTCTCATTCGACGCGAACAGCGGCCCACTTGTATCGGCCAAAAGCAGAAATGGTTTTTGCTGCGCTTAAAATGCCAAGAGCAGGACGTCGATGTCCATTGCTCCTCGCATCCGGAGTTTGATAACTGGCGATGGGTCAGTTATTGGTATCCGGTGCGTCAAGTCGTGTCGTTTAAAAAGGATGTCTATCGGCGCGTGATGAAAGAATTCGCGCCAATTGTCATGCCGACACCGCAACCCCAAGGCAAACCCGGCGGACGGAAACAGCGCGGCCCCAGACGGAAACGTTAATATGCTGCGAGTGTTGCAACGCATTGTCGAAGCTGTGAATCAGGCGCCAGACTTTGAGCTGGCGCTACAGACCATGGTGCGGCAAGTCAAAGAAGCGTTGCAGACCGACTCGTGCACGGTTTACCTTGCCGATCACGAACAACAGCAATTTCATTTGGCCGCAACCGACGGCTTGCAAGTCAACTCAGAACAGCCCATCCATGTTCCCTTTGGTGAAGGTGTCATCTCACTGGCGGCGCAGCGTGAAGAACCGCTGAACATTGCCAACGCTGGTGAACATCCAAAATTTTTACGCCTCGCTGAAGTCGATGAAGAGCGCTACAACGCCATGTTGGCCGCTCCCGTGATTCATCGGCGCCGCGTGCTCGGCGTGTTGGCGGTGCAACAAGAACATGATCGCGCCTTCACCCGCGACGAAGAAGCTTTTGTGGTGACACTTGCTGCCCAGCTTGCGGTGGTGATCGCCCATGCTGAAGCCAAGGGCTATTTGCGTACCGTGAAGCAATCGCCGTGGTTGCAAACGATCAAAGGCTTAGCGGCGGCGCCAGGTGTAGCGATTGGTCCTGCGTATGTCGTAAAACCCCGTGCGCGCTTGAGTGAGGTCACGCCGAAGCGTACCGATATGCCCGAGCATGAGGTTCGACGCTTTCGCTCAGCAGTGGCACGCACGCGGCAGGAACTGCATGATTTAAGTGCCAGCATGAAAGGCCAAGTGGCCGATGAAACCCTCGCCATCTTTGAGGTTTATCATGCGATGTTGGACTCCACCAGTTTGGGCCAGCAAGTCGAACAGACGATTAATGATGGTTGGCGAGCGCAGACCGCACTTAAGTTGGTCGTTGAAGACTTAGTCAATCAGTTTGAAAACCTCGATGACGAATACATTCGTGAACGCGCCAGTGATGTTCGCGATTTGGGCCAACGCATTTTATCTCATTTGAAAGAAAAGGCCCGTCAGCAACACGAGCCGCCCGCTGAATGCGTGTTAGTGGCCCATGAAGTCACAGCAACCATGCTCGCCGAGTTGCCGCACACCGAGATCTTGGGGATTGTCTCGGTGCGCGGATCGGGTAATTCACACGCGGCGATTATGGCCCGTAGTATGGGTATTCCAGCCGTGTTGGGGGCGGATGACATCGAACTCAATGAGCTCGATGGCGAAACGTTGATCGTTGATGGCTACAACGGTGATCTGTTTATTAATCCACCGTTGCAGGTCGAAAACGAATACCGTCAGCTTGCTGAAGAAGAACTCGAACTGCGTGAAAAAGTCGAACAAGCACGTGGTAAGCCGGTGGAAACCGAAGATGGCGTACGGGTGACGTTGCAGCTCAATGTGGGGCTAAATACCGAGCGCGACTGGTTACAAGAGCTCGACATTGCCAGTGTTGGACTTTACCGCACAGAAATTCCGTTCATGATGCATGAACGTCTGCCCACTGAGGACGAGCAGGTTGAGCTCTACAGTCAAGTGCTTGAGCAGTTCAAAGCCGGTACGGTGGTCATGCGCACCCTCGATGTAGGCGGCGACAAGCCGTTACCGTACTTGCCAATGGATGAGGAGAATCCGTTTCTTGGTTGGCGTGGTATTCGCATGACCTTAGATCATCCAGAGATTTTTCTCGTACAAATTCGTGCGATGATGCGTGCAGCCGTGGGACGCAATAATTTACATATTTTACTGCCGATGATCACTAGCGCAGAAGAAGTTGATGATGCGGCCCGCATGGTAAAACAGGCCTACCACGAGGTGAGTGAAGAGTCGAATGGGCATGATCGCGCGCAGTTGGTGCCGCCGAAACTAGGCGTTATGATTGAAGTGCCAGCAATGGTGTATCACCTGCACACGATTGTTGATAAAGTCGATTTTTTCTCGGTCGGTACCAATGACCTCACGCAATATTTGCTCGCTGTAGACCGCAATAATCAACGCGTTGCTAGCTTATACGATGCGTTTCATCCAGCGGTCTTGCATGCGTTGAAGCAAATTATAGATCGTGCGAATGAACTCGATAAACCGGTGTCAGTTTGTGGTGAACTGGCCGGCGAACCCGGCGGTGCCTTGTTACTGCTTGCGATGGGTTATCGCACCTTGAGCATGAACAGCTACAATATTGATAGAATCCGCTGGATTATTCGCCACAGTAAGGCGGCGGATTTGGCTCCCATGCTCGAGCGTGCGTTGCGCGCGCGCTCGGCAAAAGAAGTACGACAGATCGTAACCATGACGTTAGAAGAAGCCGGTTTAGGCGGTTTTGTCCGTGCTGGCGGGTAAGCGTTAATAATCTTTTCCCAGATAAGGAGTAACAGTGCTCATCACAGGCTGGTTATGGTGTTTAGCCGGAGGCGTGATTGCGGGTTTATTGGCCGGCATGCTGGGCATTGGTGGCGGTCTGGTCATTGTTCCACTATTGATTTATTTACTTCCCGTATTAGGTGTTCCCCCTGAACTTGTGGTGCAAATGGCCGTCGCGACGAGTTTAGCAACCATTGTCATGACCACATTAAGCGCCGCACGTTCACACTATCGACATGGACAAATCAGTTGGTTTTGGGTGCGCCGACTGATTCCTGGCTTGATGGCTGGCGCGGTATTTGGTGCTTGGCTGGCCACTCAGTTAAAACCTGAATGGCTGCAACGGATTTTTTCCATCGTATTGTTGGTGTTGTCCATTCGGATGTTGATTCCGCAGCGTACCGGCGAGCCAATTACGGGCGTGTCGAAACGGCTAATGGCCTTGATTAGCGCTATGGTAGGGAGTTTGTCGGCGCTGGTGGGCATCGGTGGTGGCTCATTAACCGTGCCACTTTTGCAACGTCTTAGGGTTCCCATTCGGCAAGCGATTGCGGTATCTTCAGTAGGTAGTCTAAGTATCGGCGTTAGTGCGGTATTGGCATTTATTGTCTTGGGCCAACGAATGGAATCCAACGAAGGTTTGTTGGGTTACGTGCATGGGCCGGCTTGGTTGGGGATCTCAATAGCGTCGATGCTATGCGCGCCATTAGGTGCAGCGCTGACTCAGCGTATTCCTGTGAAACGTTTGCAGCAGGGATTTGCGGCGTTTTTGGTACTGGTTTCACTCGAATTATTTATAGGATAAAACATGCAAACTGAGTTTATGATGCACCCGAGCATCGACCCGGTTATCTTCAGTATTGGCCCATTGGCGCTGCGTTGGTACGGCTTAATGTATTTGCTTGGCCTCGCGTTCGCTTATTTTTGGGGAAAGCGACAAACGCAAATGCCCCATTACGCCCATCAGGGCTGGACTGAAAAGCGCTTCAGTGATCTTTTGTTTTGGTCGTTTATGGGCGTGATTCTGGGTGGCCGCATCGGTTACGTGCTGTTTTATCAGTTTGAGTACTTTATCGCCAACCCGTTGTATTTGTTCGACATGGGGAGCGGTGGAATGTCGTTTCATGGCGGGCTGTTAGGCGTGGTTACCGTGCTGGCAATTTTTGCTTGGCGCACGCAGTTACGCTTTTTGCAAATTGGCGACTTTGTTGCACCGCTGGTGCCTATGGGCCTGGGCTTTGGGCGCATCGGAAACTTTATTAATGGCGAGCTGTGGGGGCGCACCACTGATGTGCCTTGGGCAATGCTATTTCCAGCGGCGGGTGCCGATCCGCGGCACCCTTCGCAGCTTTATCAAGCCGCTTTAGAGGGGCTTTTGTTGTTTATTATTTTAGCGCTATTCAGTCGTAAGCCCCGGCCGATGGGAGCGATAAGTGGTTTGTTCCTGATTGGTTATGGTGCGGCACGCTTCTTTATTGAGTATTTCCGTGAACCTGATGCGCACCTTGGTCTGTTGTACTTCGGTTGGTCGATGGGGCAATGGCTGTCGGCGCCAATGATTGTGCTTGGCGTGGTCATGATGGTGTGGGCTTATCGGGTTCATCAGGCACCGCAAGGAGGCAAAGCATGAAGCAGTATTTAGCGTTATGCCAGCGTATTGTCGACGAAGGCGTTTGGGTTGAGAATGAACGCACGGGCAAGCGTTGTCTGACCGTGATCAATGCCGACCTAGAGTATGATGTGGCGGGCAATCAGTTTCCGCTGATCACTACGCGTAAGAGTTTTTGGAAAGCGGCGATAGCGGAGTTTCTCGGCTACATTCGCGGCTACGACAACGCGGCGGATTTTCGTCAACTGGGCGCCAAGACCTGGGATGCGAATGCCAACCTGAATGAAGCTTGGCTGGCCAACCCGCACCGCAAAGGTGAAGACGATATGGGTCGAGTTTACGGTGTGCAGGGTAGGCGTTGGGCGAAACCGGACGGTGGCTTTGTCGATCAGTTACGCAAAATTGTCGATAATTTAAGTCGCGGCATTGATGATCGCGGTGAAATCATGAGTTTTTATAATCCGGGCGAATTCCACATGGGCTGTTTGCGGCCATGTATGCACACGCATAACTTTTCGTTGCTCGGTGATACGCTGTATTTAACCAGCTACCAGCGTTCGTGCGATGTGCCGTTGGGGCTGAATTTTAATCAGGTACAAGTGTTCACGTTTCTGGCGCTGATGGCACAAATCACGGGCCACAAAGCGGGCAAGGCTTACCATAAGATAGTAAACGCTCACATCTACGAGGATCAGCTAGAACTGATGCGTGATGTGCAGCTCAAGCGCGAGCCGTTCCCAGCGCCACAACTCGAAATCAACCCAGATATCAAGTCGCTAAAAGACCTCGAAACATGGGTCACGCTGGATGATTTTGCTGTGCACGGTTATCAGCATCATCCGGCGATTCAATACCCCTTCAGCGTTTAAAAAAGTCGGATCCCGCGTAAGTTTCCGCAGCGACTTCCGCGTCAGTTTCGGTCGAAGTGGAGCTAGCTTTGCGATCGCGGGACGCCGTGAACCCATCCATGGGGGCTTGCGTGCCGCATCCATGCGGCACACACCCGCGTTCCCAAAGCTAGCTACACTTCAACCTACACTCATGCATAAGGTCAATTAAACCTTACGTTATTGAACTTTTATCTACTAAAGTTAAAAATGTATAACTCTACAATTCTAATCTTGCGCTCCTGGAATCATCATCTATACTTGCTAAAGTGATTATTAATTTACTTTAATAGGCATCCTGTATTTAAAGTTCATTTTATAGAACATAAAGCTATACAGGTGTGACCCAAACATTCGAATAACGAATAACGAATAACGAATAGCGAATAGCGAATAACGAAAAACGAGCAACGACCATGCAACTTAGCCATTTATCACCAGCAGCACTATCAGCAGAGCTTGGCCAGCGGCTCAAGCAAGCGCGACTGAACGCCAACATTACTCAGGCGGAACTCGCCAAACGGGCGGGTGTCAGCCGTACGATTGTGATGAATGCCGAGAAGGGGCAAGCGCAATTGGAGAATTTTGTGGCGCTGTTGCTGGCGCTCGATTGCGCTGATCAGCTGAATCATTTCTTACCTAAGCCGCAGTTATCGCCGTTGCAGTTGCGCAAACTACAGGGCAAGCAGCGCGAGCGAGCTAGCGGGAGTCGCGGCGGCAGCGATGATGACCAAGTGGGTGGAGAGTCATCATGGTAATGGAGGTGATCAGTGTTTGGTATCAGGATGCTGAGGTGGGCGCACTGAGTTTTGATAGTGAGCAGGGTTTTGGCGCATTTGAATACACACCTGAGTTTATTCGCTCGGGGGTTGAGTTGGCGCCGCTGACGATGCCATTAAAGAAGCAAATCTATAGTTTTCCAGAGTTAATGGGTCCTACGTTTCATGGGCTACCGGGGCTAGTGGCAGATTCGCTGCCGGATGACTTTGGTAATGCGGTGCTCAATGCGTGGGTGGCGAATCGCGGTTTGCAGCCTGCTGATATCAGTCCGTTGCAACGGCTGCAATACACTGGCAAACGCGGCATGGGGGCGCTGGAGTATCGGCCTGCCACTAGGGTTCGTGGTTTTGAGCAAATGCAGAAGGTGAACATCGCTGAGCTGACTGAGATTGCGCAGGATGTGCTCGATAGTCGAGCGCGCTTTGAGCATGAGTTGCCAAGTGATGGTGCCGCTGACCGTGAGGCCATGTTAGCGCTACTTTCGGTTGGCACCAGCGCGGGTGGGGCAAGGCCTAAGGCGGTGTTGGCGTTTAATGATGACTTCACGCAGGTGTGTTCTGGGCAAACCGATGCGCCGGCTGGCTTTCGTCATTATTTGATGAAGTTTGATGGTGTGGTTGAGCGCAGTACGGGGCATGAAACCTTTGGTGATCCGCAAGGTTATGGTGCGATGGAATATGTGTATTACTTGATGGCGCAACAGTGCGGTATCGAGATGATGCCCTGCCATTTATTGCCAGAAGGTGACCGTCGGCATTTTTTGACGCAGCGTTTTGATCGGGACGGGAATACAAAAATTCATACGCAAACACTGAACGGTATTGCGCATGTGGACTACAAAAAGCCGGGGAGTTTTTCTTACAGTGAGCTGTTTGCGGTTGCGCGAAAACTTAAGTTAACAGCTCCGGAAGCCGAGCAACTGATGCGGCGTATGATCTTTAATATTGTCGCGCGTAATCATGATGACCATGCGAAGAATTTCGCCTTTCAGTATCGTGCGGGGCGCTGGCAGTTGGCTCCTGCGTATGATGTGGCCTACAGCTATAAACCTGACAGTAAGTGGGTTAACCAACACTGGATGCAGCTCAACGGTAAGCGCGAAGACTTCACTCGCCAAGATATTTATGCACTCGAGCAGGTTAGCCCGTTGTTTAGTCGGCATAAGCTAGATGCTATGGTCGATCAAACGTTGGAATCCGTGAGCCAGTGGCCGCGGCTGGCCGCACAGAATGATGTACCTAGCGCGTTAATTGAACTCATTCGAAAACATCAACGCCTCGACTTGTAGTCATCTCAGATTCTGCAAAAGCGAATTGCCAAATGCATGGTTTATGCGCATAATTAATGCGTATTCATCGTTAGGTACTGTTATGAACTATTCGCCCCCGAAAAAGCCAACGAATTTGAGTGTTAGTGAGCCGCTGTTAAGCGAAGCTAAGGCGCTGAAAATTAATTTATCAGCAACGTTTGAAAGGGCGCTGACTGAAGAGGTTCGCAAGCAAAAGCGATTACGCTGGCGGCAAGAGAACAAAGAAGCTGTGCAAGAAGCCAATGATTTTGCTAAACGTAACGGCCTGTTTGCAGCGAAACATCGAGTGTTCTGATGGCGCAGTTCGATGTTTATCATAACCCCGATCCCGATACGCGCTCTAGCTACCCCTATTTCGTTGACTTACAAGCCGATATTATCGGCGACCTGACAACGCGCGTGGTGGCGCCATTGGTTGCCCGAGATGAATTTCGTTATGCACCGTTGCAGACACTTTGCCCTGAGGTCGCCGTCGATAATGAAATTTATGTCGTGATGACTCACCAACTTGCGAGTATTCCGATGCCGGTTAACCTCTCATCTGTTGCGTCGCTGCAAGAGCAGCGTTATGAGCTGCTGAATGCGCTCGATTTTCTTATTACTGGCTGTTAGAGCGTGGTAAAATTCGCCCTATGACAACTTCTAAAGAACGATTTTCAGGTATTGAGCGGGTCTATGGTACAGCCGCCGCGACGCAGTTCAGCAATCATCACGTTGCCGTGGTTGGGCTGGGTGGCGTAGGCTCGTGGGCGGTTGAGGCGCTAGCCCGCTCGGGTGTCGGTGGGCTGACGTTAATTGATTTGGACGATGTTTGTGTAACCAACATCAACCGCCAATTGCCTGCCATGACAAGTACGGTGGGGCAATTGAAAACCGAGGTGCTGGCGCAACGAGTGCGCGATATTAATCCTGATTGCCAAGTACGAGTGATTGATGACTTTTTGACGCGTGAGAACTTGGATGAGTATTTAGGTTCGCCGGTCACTGCTGTGCTGGATGCGATTGATAGTGTGCAAGTGAAAGCTGCGTTGATTGCGTGGTGTAAACGCCGGAAGGTGCCTTTAGTTACCTGTGGTGGTGCTGGTGGTCAGGTTGACCCAGGCAAGGTGACTTCGACGGATTTAGCCAAAGCGACACAAGATCCTTTGCTTGCCAAAGTGCGTTCCATGTTGCGTCGCGATTATCACTTTTCCCGAAATCCTGCCCGTAGTTTTGGCATAAAAGCGGTGTATTCGACGGAGCAATTACGTTATCCGCAGAACGATGGTGAATGGTCGCATGCGAAGCCAGGTGCCGGCAGCATGCGTATGGATTGCGCCACCGGCTTCGGCGCCGCTATGCCTGTCACCTGCACCTTTGCCATGCACGCCGTCGCCTTGTTGCTGGAGAAAGTAGCCCGCAGTTCTACTGCGGGTTGAGCGCGAACATGATGACCATGGTGAAAACGTTTGATGACCCCGTAGTAGAACTACGGGCTACGCGGTTCTTCAACATGATGACCATCCGGAAACGTTTGATGACCCCGTAGTAGAACTACGGCTACGAGAATCTTATGAAACTATTTATGTTTTACATCGGTGGCTCAGCACCACATGCCAACATTGAAGTGCACGACGTGCGTTTCGTGGCTGGCGAAAACGTCGAAGCCTGCTACCCGACATTGCGCAAGTATTGGTTCGGCACTCGCAAAGGCCTGCACCTAGATAGTTACGTACACCTGCACCACGTCGACGGTTACCGCATTGAACTCAGCAAAGATCCCAGTCATCAGCCCGAAAAGCTCTGGTTCGTTAACTTCGGCGGCTATTATCCCGATCGCCTTGCCGAATTTCATGATTTCACCCTAGTCGTCGCCAAATCCGCCGACGAAGCTAAACGCGTCGGCTATCAACGTCTGCTTACCGACAGCGTCGAACAGCACAAAGACGACTTGTACGACGTCGACAATTGTTTGAATGTGGATTTGCTGGAAGGCTGGCACATACATCTGGTGAAAGACGGCAAAGCGCAGCCGTTGGTGCCTGATTGGTCGGGCTACGAAGTGATCGCCTGATGCATTGTTACATCATGCTGTAACATTTGACAATGTTACATTTTGGTGTAACATTCAAAGGTGTTACATATTGTTGTAACGTAACGGCGGTGACTGAAGGAGAGTAATAATGCCGATTCTAGGGGTCATTTCTGGCGACATTGTAAAATCACAGGCATTGCGTGGACATCAATTAGAAGTCTCACTTGAGCGATTGCATGAGGTTTTGGCGACTCTTAGGGAGCGAGACCTCGTCAAGGCTTTTGATATTTTTCGTGGTGACGCTTTTCAAATTATCACCACGAAACCTCAGTCAATTTGTGTGGTTGCAGTGCTACTTCGGCTTTTTATGGCGTCTGCAAAAACACCTGTTGCAGTGCGACAGTCCTTAGCTATTGGTCGTGTAGAAAATTTGCGGGAAAGTGTCAAACTTTCGAGTGGAGAAGCCTTTGTACTTTCGGGGCGAGGCTTAGATAACATGCAATCGCAGCTTATAACGCTGCAACTGAGTAATCACGAATCATCGGCGGCGCTTTCACTTACCACGCGATTGCTTGATGCATTGCTGAGCGAGTTCTCGAAAAACGAGTGCGAAGTGCTATCGCACTATCTGCTTAAGAGTTACATTGATGCTGAGACTATTACGCACGCTGATCTCGCAAAGGTACTGAATCGCTCGCGAAGTCACATCACCCGCCAGCTTAATAAAGCCTACTATGAGTTAGTAGTGGAATACCTAAACTATACTCAAAAGAGCATTGAGGAATTAATTGAACATGGATGATTTAATTTTAGTGCTCGTTTTTATTCTAGCGCACGTACTACTCGACTTTTATCTTCAACCTACACGTTGGATAGAAAGTAAGAACAAGCGTCACTTTAAGAGTGGCTATCTCTATCTGCATGCGCTAACGCATGGACTCGCGATCGTTTTGGAGATCTCACTAAAAGCACGGACCGAAAGCTTACGGAATATGTGATGCTTGGTAGTTTCGCAAGTTTCACACTGACTTTAGCAGTAGGACTCATCTTCTTTCACATACTTCCGTTATGGTTATAGTCTGTTATTGCTCTAACGACTGCACTCAGGCCGTTGCGGCGTGAAGTGCTGACCATGTTATCCAAGCTCAGCGTTGCGAGTAGGGCGTCGAGTTGAAACGCCGCGACCTGAGCAGGCGTTGCGCCATTGAGCGCTTGATAGATAAGTGCGAGCAGGCCTTTTACAACGCGAGATGCGGAATCGAGTTGTAATTCCAGCAAATCACCGTGCCATTTCGTTAGCAGCCAAACCTGGGCTTCGCAGCCGTGTACTTCATTTGCAGCAACTTTCATTTGTGCGGGCATAGCAGGCAACAGAGCCGCTTGTTGAATCAAGAATTTAAGCCGTTGAGGTTGTTGTTGCGCCTGCGCTGTTAACTGGGCGAGATCGCTTTCGCTAAGTTTGCCGTACACAAAAAACTCCAATGAAAATGCTCAAGATCAGCGGAAAAGGGACGGCAATAGTACCATTTTTGCACCGAAAAATGTTAATCTTGGGCGGTCTAAGCTTAAAACCTGAATTCAAATAACGTAACAGGAACGACAACATGAAGATATTAGTGGCGGTCAAACGCGTCATTGATTACAACGTAAAGGTACGCGTGAAAGCTGACCAATCTGACGTTGATTTGGCCAACGTGAAAATGGCCCTGAACCCGTTCTGTGAAATCGCAGTTGAGGAAGCAGTACGACTGAAAGAAAAAGGCATTGCTGACGAGGTAGTGGTGGTTTCGATTGGACCGAAAGCGGTGCAAGAGCAACTGCGTACCGCTTTGGCTTTAGGCGCAGATCGCGCTATCCAAGTCGAGACCGATGATATGCCGGACTCCTTGGCGGTTGCCAAAATCTTAAAAGGTGTGGTGGAAAAAGAAGAGCCACAATTGGTAATTCTTGGTAAGCAGGCGATTGACTCTGACAACAACCAAACCGGACAAATGCTGGGTGCTCTAACTGGTATGCCGCAAGGTACCTTTGCGTCAAAAATCGATATGGCTGACGGCAGCGTTAACGTTACTCGTGAAGTTGATGGCGGTTTGCAAACCGTGAAGCTGCAGTTGCCAGCGATTGTAACCACTGACTTACGCTTGAACGAACCGCGTTATGCGTCGTTGCCGAACATCATGAAAGCTAAGCGTAAGCCGCTTGATGTGACGACAGCAGACGAGTTGGGTGTGAACGTTGCACGCACCGTCAAATTACTTAAAGTTGAGCCGCCAGCGGAACGTAGCGCAGGTGTGAAAGTTGCAGACGTTGCGGAATTGGTCGACAAATTGAAGAATGAGGCAAAAGTCCTATGAGTATTTTAGTCATTGCCGAACACGACAATAAAGAATTAAGCCCAGCGACGCTGAAAACACTGGCCGCAGCGCAAGCCATTGGCGGCGACATCGACGTTTTGGTGGCGGGTGAAGGTTGCCAAGCGGTAGCCGATGAAGTCGCGAAAGCGGATGGTGTTAGCAAAGTACGCCTCGCAGACAACGCCGTTTACGGTCACTTTCTGGCTGAAAACTTAGGAACCTTAGTGGCTGAACTGGCCAAAGACTATGGTCACATTCTCGCGCCGGCAACCACCACCGGCAAGAATTTCATGCCGCGTGTGGCAGCGTTGTTAGACGTTGCCCAAGTGTCAGATATTATTGCGGTTGAAAGTGCTGATACCTTTAAGCGTCCGATTTATGCGGGCAACGCAATCGCCACCGTGCAGTCAGAAGATGCAATTAAAGTTATCACCGTGCGTGCGACCGCGTTTGATGCGGTCGCTGCTGAAGGTGGCAATGCTTCTATTGAAGCCGTCGACACCGTTATCGATAATGATAAATCTGAGTTTGTTGGTGAGGAACTGGCTGAATCAGAGCGTCCAGATCTGACCGCTGCCCGCGTTGTCATCTCTGGCGGTCGTGGTATGCAAAATGGCGAAAACTTCCACCTACTGGAAAAAGTCGCCGATAAGCTTGGCGCTGCGGTAGGTGCATCACGCGCCGCTGTTGATGCAGGCTTTGTTCCTAACGACATGCAAGTTGGCCAAACGGGTAAAATTGTGGCACCTGAGTTGTACATCGCTGTAGGTATTAGCGGTGCGATTCAGCACTTGGCCGGTATGAAAGACTCGAAAGTCATTGTTGCAATTAACAAAGATGAAGAGGCGCCGATCTTCCAAGTTGCTGATTACGGCTTGGTAGCGGATTTGTTTGATGTGTTGCCGGAGTTAGAGCAAGCGCTTTAAACAGCCCTAAGTTAGTGTTTTTTATTAGCCCGCACTTTGTTGCGGGCTTTTTTGTGGCTAAATATTGTGCAATCGCAGGTTTTCTCTTATGTTGAAAGGGCACCACTTGCGTGCTTGGGGAACAAACAAGGGATCAGCTTATGAAACGTTCATTGCTAACAGGCGCACTGCAAGCGCTAGCTTTGGCTTCACTTTTGACGCTGTCGACGGTGCAAGCTGCTGAAGAAACACTAAAAATCAAAGGCGAGCTGCTGTTTGCTAGCTTGCCACAACTGGGTGACTATCAAGGCCCTCTGGCGGAACCTCTGGTGTTCGAGGCAACAATTGTTGAGGACGCTGCTTTGGCTGAAAGTACGGTTATTCTTGGCCTGTCTGAAGAATACCTTAACGCGACGCGTTCCATAGCGATGGAAATTTCGACTGCGGCTGGCGAGGTTCTTTATTCGGCGAGCGCGCATGCTGACGAGTTTGCCTTTGCGACTTCTTTAGAACTCTACTCGTTATTCGCGTATGGCGCTGACGCAAGTGCCACGAATTATCCGAGCGGTAGCGCATTTTGGGCACTGATTTCAGCGGGCGAGCAACGTTTTGTCGACCGTGAAATCAATCTTGGCGCTGATTTATTGTCACGTGGTGTCGGTATGGGGGCTGAAGCATCTACCGCTAATTTGTTTGCAGATATGACCGCTTACCCAGTTTTAACCGCTGGCTCGTACAACTATGCGTTCCTCTATTATGACCGTTCTGTTGATAACCAAACCGGTGAGGGTTATCAGGGCATCGCGCAAGGCTACGCGACAAGTGTCAGTTACGGCGCTGAAGACTTCAGCCTTGAGGCGCTGTTGGCAGCTTGTGGTGATACGGTGAGCTGTGCCATGCGAACTATCCAAAATTGGCAAAAGAATGGCAGTGTGACTTCGACGGAAGCAAGTTCACTGCGGCAGGCCTATCAAGCTAGTCAGCGTCCGAACTAAACCGATAGCAGTGCAGCAAATCCATTAAGCGGGACAGAGGCCCCGCTTAG
This sequence comes from Pseudidiomarina homiensis, assembly GCF_003987225.1. Classification (GTDB taxonomy): domain Bacteria; phylum Pseudomonadota; class Gammaproteobacteria; order Enterobacterales; family Alteromonadaceae; genus Pseudidiomarina; species Pseudidiomarina homiensis. The sequence goes on along the minus strand of NZ_PIPX01000001.1, from coordinate 1,269,902 downwards.
TGGATTTTTCGTTAGAGAGCACTTGCATATTTGTAACTCATCGGACATGATTGAGCCTATAACATCCTAATGGGATTAGGTGGCTAACATGAAAAGAAGAACAACTATGCTTAAAAAATTACCTCTCGCTACTGCGGTAGCGCTAGCATTCGCAGGAAGTGCCGGGGCTCACGCCGCAGAATTTGAAGTGGGTGATTTCCGCGTTAAGTTTGACTCCATTATTTCATACGGTGCCGCATGGCGGATGGAAGACCAAGATCTTCGCGTCATTCACCCTGGCAACATGGCTGGTGGTCAAGGTCAATCAGGTGTTGCCGACGACGGTAACCTGAACTATGACAAAGGTGACATGGTGTCGTCGGTTGTCAAAGGTGTGCACGATCTAAGCATCGATGGCGGCGATTACGGCGCCTTCTTCCGCTTCAAATATTGGTATGACGATGTCATCAAGAACCAAGAAGTGGCGCACGGTCATACCGCGACAAATTACTACCCAGACGTCACCCTGAACAACGATGGTCTTGACGATTGGTCAACGGGTTCCGGTTTTGAGCTATTAGATGCGTTCGCATACGCGTATTTCGACTTAGGTGAAATGCCAGTCAACTTGCGCGTTGGCCGCCAAGTGTTAAGCTGGGGTGAGAGCACCTTCATCTTCAATGGTGTCAACGCCATCAACCCCATCGACGTCAACGCCGTGCGTCGTCCAGGTGTTGAAATCAAAGAAGCGTTGTTGCCAGTTGGTATGGTTAATATCAACCTTGGTTTGACCGACGAAACCAGCCTCGACATGTTTTATCAATATGAGTGGGACAACACCAAGCTAGACGGCTGTGGTACCTTCTTCTCGACGGTCGACATTTTAGGTGGTCCAGGATGTAACAAAGTGACCTTGAACCCAACGCTGGTTGCTGGACAACCGTCAAGCAGCTTGAGCGATCAAGAGTCAGTTGCATTCGGTGCATACTTAGACCGTGCACCAAACATCGAGCCAGACGACGGCGGCCAATATGGTTTCGCTTTACGTCACTACAACATGGATCTCGATGTTGAGTTTGGTTTGTACTACATGAACATTCACAACCAAACACCTATTATTTCAGCGTATAACTGGCAGGTGCAACCGACCGCAGGTTTAGCGCATCCAGACGGCTATCCGATTGCCGGTCCGAACTACGTGTTGCAGTATCCAGAAGACCAAGAAATTATTGGCGCAAGCTTTAGTACTAACTTTGGTCTTTGGTCAGTCGGTGGTGAATATAGCTTCCGTAAAGATATGCCAGTTCAGATTAATACCACTGAAATCTTGACTGCGGGTCTGCGTGCCGGCGTACCAAGTACCTTTAGTGACCGTCTTGAAACTGACGGACAAGGTAACTTCACGAACCTTGGTGAGTTGCAAGAAGGCTACGAGAATTTGGACGTAAGCCAATACCAGGTCACTGGTATTCGTTTCTTGGATAACGTTCTAGGTGCGAGCCGTTTGACCTTCATTGGTGAAATTGCGATGAACAAAGTGCATTCGTTACCTAGCTTGGATGAGCAGCGTTTCGGTCGTAACCCTGTATACGGCAAGTGCTTGACTGTCGCGGATCAGCAGCAGTTAGGTAATCCAAGCCCTGCCGGTGATATCAACTGTGAAGGTTTCGTAACTGCTTCATCATGGGGTTATCGCACTCGTTTCGTCGCTGAGTACAACAACGTATTCTCAGGTTGGAACATGACGCCAACGTTAGCTTTCGGTCATGATGTAAAAGGTTACTCGCCAAACAGTAACTTCATTGAAGGCCGCAAAACAGTTGGCTTGAGTGTCGACTTCAGCTATTTGTCGCAATATAAAATCGGTGTTGGTTACAACATCAACTCTGGTGGCGACTACGAGCCAGCAAGCGACCGCGATTTTGCTGCCGTTAGCTTCAGCTACAGCTTCTAATCGCAGAACGCATTTGAAAAACCCGCTTCGGCGGGTTTTTTTGTGCCATTCGTCGAACATCACTTGCGAAAATGACGTGTAGCCCGTAGTTCTACTACGGGTAAAGTTTAAATTGATCGACTAAGGTTATTTAGTTCGATCTCAGCGGTAATTTGAAAGCTTCCCCCGCAGTAGAACTGCGGGCTACGTCGGAGTCCAAAATGAAAACTACCATCGGAATGATACTGGCGCTGGCAACGACCAGCGCCGCAGCTACTGAACAAAACATCTTCCAATCCGAAGATGTCTTCCAGCTCGAATACGCCAGTGCACCAACCGTACATCCAAGTGGTGACTATACCGTATTCATCAGAAACTACATGGATATCATGACCGACCGTCGCTACGGCGCACTATGGCGCGTTGATGCAAGTGGTGAATTACGACCTTTGCTCGGTGGTGACGCCAACGATCACTCGCAGACCTGGTCGCCGGATGGCAAAACGCTTGCGTTCGTATCCAATCGCAGCGGCAGCAACCAAATCCACTTGTACTGGACCGACAGCCAACGACACGCACCAGTCACCCGCTTAACTGGCTCGCCCAGCAACTTAAGTTGGTCGCCCAATGGTGAATGGCTGGCATTTACCATGTTCACACCTGAGCCTTCCGCGCCACCCGTTAGCCTGCCGAAGGCCCCAGAAGGTGCCAAATGGGCGGAGCCACCGAAGTACATCGACAAAGAGCAGTATCGTTTTGACGGTGCTGGCTATGCCAAAGATGGCTATACGCAAATCTATGTGATGCCAGCCGACGGTGGTACACCGCGCCAAATCACACACGGTGACTACCATCATGGCGGCAGTTTAGCTTGGAACGGCAATAATAGTATTATTTTCTCGGCAAATCTTCGCGAAGACGCGTTTGATCAGCCGCAAAACTCTGATCTTTATAGCGTTAATGTCACCAGCCAAGAAATTAGCCAACTCACCGATCGCAACGGACCCGATCGTTCGCCCACGATGAGTCCGGATGGCACAAAGCTCGCTTGGCTTGGCAATGACGACGAGAAAATGAGTTATCAACTGACGCAGCTCTACGTTATGGATTTGAACGCCAAAGCGCCTAAGCTGCTGACCAGTAACCTCGATTACAGCGTTAGCGATGTGCAGTGGTCACCAGACAGTAAAGCTGTTTATTTCAGTTATGATCGGCATGGCAACGGACATATCGTTAAGCAAAGCCTAAATGGTGAGCGCCAACAACTGACCGACCGCATGGGTGGTCTCAGCTATGGGCGTCCTTATAGCGGTGGCGACTTTGATGTAGCGGCGAACGATACTTTGGTTTTCACCGAAGCAAACGCGCAACGCCCAGCCGACTTAGTCTTACAGCGTGGTGGGAAAACACAGCAGCTAACGCAGTTGAATGAAGACCTATTTGCGCACAAAGAACTCGGTAAGGTCGAAGAAATTTGGTATGACTCGAAGCACGGTGATTACCAAATCCAAGGCTGGATTGTGTATCCGCCGAACTTCGATAAGAGCAAAAAGTACCCGTTGATTCTCGAGATCCACGGTGGTCCGCACACTGCTTACGCTGAAACTTTTTCGGCCGAAGTGCAGTTGATGGCGGCAGCCGGCAATGTTGTGCTCTATACCAATCCACGCGGAAGCACCAGCTATGGTGAGGAATTTGCGCAAGAAATTCATCATAACTATCCAAGTCAAGATTATGATGACCTAATGGACGGTATTGACGCTGTGGTCGACAAAGGTTTCATTGATGAAGAGCGCTTGTATGTTACCGGCGGTAGCGGCGGTGGCGTGCTTACCGCTTGGATCGTCGGTCATACCGATCGTTTCCGCGCTGCTGTGGTAGCGAAGCCGGTGATCAACTGGTACAGCTTTGTGCTCACCGCAGATGCGTACAGCTACTTCACCAAGTATTGGTTCCCTGCTTTACCTTGGGAGAATCCAGAGCATTACCTCAAGTATTCGCCGATCAGCTACGTTGGCAACGTTACCACGCCGACCATGTTGTTAACTGGTGAGGCTGATTATCGCACGCCAATTTCAGAGTCTGAGCAGTATTATCAGGCGCTCAAGTTGCAAGGCGTCGACACTGCGATGGTAAGGGTGCCGGATGCTCCGCATGGCATCTACAGTCGACCCTCGAATTTGATTGGTAAGGTTGCGTATATCTTGCATTGGTTTAACAAATACGGCGGGGAAGCCGCAGAATAAACGAAGTGCGAGCCTACCCGAGCGGGTAGGCTCACTTCGCTATTGTTTATCGCGTTCGCGCTTCCGTCGGTAGGCCATTTCATAGAGCTTGGCTTCGGTCAGAAAAAAGTGAAAGGCATCAATATTAGCTTTGATAAAACCTCGCCATCCCGACCAAATCATTTGCCTGCCTAAATAAAACTTTAAAAACATCACCGGAAAGATAAGCAGTAACCGCGGTAAACTGCAAGGCCGTCCTTGTTCTTCGCGTTGTTGTGCTTTCAGCAACGAGTAACTATTAAGCTTGTCCATGTAGCCATGCGCAGTATCGTAACCGTAATGCTTTAGATAAATGGGCAAATAGGCCAGCGGCGGTTCAACTTCAATATGCTCGTGCACTAAAACATCCGTATTCATGTGGCATTTGTCTTTACGGTACACACGGCGGTACTTATGATGACGCGCTTTATGTAAGCTATGGCCCATAAAAATATCGTCGTGGTGGATCCAGATGCCGTTGATATCGCCTTGGGCAATGCGTTCCCGAATCATTTGCAAACCGCCAGCGGGAAGGACTTCGTCGCCATCAAGGTTTAGGATCCAGTTGTGTGTGCATTGTTGAATACCAAACTCTTTTTGCTTAGCGTAACCAGGCCAGTCGTTGTGGACGATTCGGGCACCATGCGCTGCCGCGATTTCAAGGGTACGGTCGGTAGAACCTGAGTCGATGACGACAATTTCTTCAACGCCGCGAACGCTTTCTAAAACCTCATCTAAGTGCGCTGCTTCATTTAAAGTAATAATGAAAACGCTAATGGGTGGGTAGTCGTTTGTTGCTGACATACAGAGCCCCAGATTGTTAATATGAATGGCTTCATGATACCGCAAAAGTTCCAAAAGGGGCGAAGGAGAACGTGTTGGTTACCGTAAAAAGCTGGAGCGACGTGTTAGCGGAAGAAAAGCAACAGCCGTATTTTCAGACGCTACTCAATCGCGTGAAAACGGAACGAGAAAGGGGCAAGCGTATTTACCCACCCGCTGCAGAAGTCTTTCATGCGTTTCGCTTAACACCTTTAGCAAAGCTGAAAGTGGTGATCCTCGGCCAAGACCCTTATCACGGTCCGGGGCAAGCTCATGGGCTATGTTTCTCGGTACCGCAAGGCGTCAAACTGCCGCCGTCATTGCGCAACATTTATAAGGCGATACAACACGACTACCCGGATTATCAGCCGCCCGAACATGGCGATTTAACGCATTGGGCTGAGCAGGGCGCGTTGTTGTTGAATACCGTATTGACCGTGGAAGACGGGAAAGCACATTCGCACGCCAGTTGGGGCTGGGAACGTTTTACCGACAGCGTTATCGAGAAAATTAATGCGCACTGTGAAGGGGTCGTGTTTTTGCTTTGGGGCGCACACGCACAGAAGAAAGGAGCGTTGATTGATCGACAACGCCACCATGTATTGACCGCGGTCCACCCCTCGCCGTTATCGGCGCACAGAGGCTTTCTGACCTGCGGTCATTTCAAACGCACCAACGAACTGCTTAGCAAGCCGATTCAATGGTAGCCCGTGGTTTTACCACGGGATTCACCGTATTTTTCGACCATGTACGTTGGATTCGGCATACCCCGTGGTAGAACCACGGGTTACCATTTAGAATTCGAGTTCATCGAGTTCAAGATCGAGACCGTAATCCATATCTTTCAGCTCTTCTCGTAACCGATATTTTTCTTTAAGCGCTTCAATTTCCCGCCACTTGCGTTTTACTCGACGTGACTTGTTCTGTTTTGCTTCAACACCGTTTAGCTCTTCTGAATGATCCATGGGATCCTCCTAGCTTTATAGTAGTTATTTTAGGCATAGCGCAACACTTTAATAACACCTGACGATAAAAAATACAAGAGCGTTGTTCGCTGTTCGTTGTTCGATCGTGTAGCCCGCAGTTCTACTGCGGGGGGTGCCGAATTCAACGTAGTTGGTAAAAACGTCCGATTAAACCCGTGGTAGAACCACGGGCTACTCGAACGCACGACAACACACAACGCTTTTGCTTTTAACGAGCGAAGCGAGTATAATCCGCGGCCACAAAATTGTTCTTTCACAGCACAGGTATATTGGTATGCATCCCATGTTAAACATCGCGGTGCGCGCTGCGCGTGCGGCCGGCAAAATTTTGAGTAAGAATTTCGGCGTTGAAGCTGACCTGAATATTCAAGCCAAAAGCCAGCACGATTTCGTCACTGAAATTGACAAAGCAGCTGAGCAAGCGATTATTCGTACAATTCAGAAAACGTACCCAGATCACAGCTTCTTAGCTGAGGAGAGCGGTGCACATGAGGGTGCAACCCCTGAGCATCAGTGGATTATCGATCCGCTCGATGGCACCACCAATTACCTGCGCGGTATCCCGCATTTCGCAATCTCAATCGCTTACTTACATAAAGGCACAGTTCAGGCTGCGGTCGTTTATGATCCGTTGCGCGAAGAACTGTTCTCGGCCAGCCGTGGTGCTGGCGCTCAGCTAAATGGTAAGCGTATTCGTGTGACCAAACAGCGTGATTTGAATGGTGCGCTATTAGCGACAGGCTTTCCGTTTAAGCGCAAAGACCTTGTTGAGAATTACCAGAATGTTTTTGGTAGCTTGTTCGAGCAGACTGCCGACATGCGCCGCGCCGGTGCTGCTGCACTGGACTTGGTGTATGTTGCTGCAGGTCGGATGGACGGTTTCTGGGAATTCAGTTTGCAGCCATGGGACATCGCTGCGGGCGGTTTGATCGTACGTGAAGCGGGCGGTCTGGTGACTGACTTTGCGGGCGGTCATGGCTTTATGCAAAGCGGGCACGTCGTTGCCGGTAACCCCAAGGTCGTGCAGGGAATTTTAAGCAAAGCACGCCCACATTTACCGAGCAGCATGAAGTAGCCCGTGGTTCTACCACGGGTTTAATCGGACGTTTTTACCAGTTCCGTTGAATTCGACATACCCCGCAGTAGAACTGCGGGCTACACGGCAAGATTCAAGATTGGAGCATCGCGCGATGAAAAATATACGTATTGTTCTCGTCAATACCTCGCATACCGGCAATATTGGTTCGGTGGCTCGGGCGATGAAAACGATGGGTTTATCAGAGCTAACCTTGGTGGATCCTGTGCAGGCTCCCGATAGCCATGCCTCGGCGTTGGCGGCTGGCGCAACGGATGTGCTACATGGCGCATCTATTGTCGAGAATCTAAGTGACGCTATCGCTGACTGCGGCATGGTCATTGGCACTAGCGCGCGCAATCGCACGCTGGATTGGCCACTACTCGGCCCTCGCGAAGCAGCAGGGCAAGCACTTGCAGAGAGCGCCAATTACAAAGTGGCCCTCGTTTTTGGCCGAGAAAGCAGCGGGCTCACCAACGAAGAGCTGCAACAATGTACACATCATGTGCACATTCCTACCAATCCGGATTACAGTTCGTTAAACCTCGCTATGGCGGTACAAACCCTTGCCTACGAGATACGCATGCAGTGGCTTGAAGCAGATAAACAGCCGGGTACTGCCGAAAGTGAGTATCCACTTACTGAAGACCTCGAGCGGTTTTACGTGCATCTTGAGAGTACTCTGACGGACACCGGCTTTATCATTAAGCAGCACCCAGGTCAGGTAATGGCAAAGCTAAGGCGCTTGTTCACCCGAGCAAGGCCAGAAGCGAATGAACTTAACATCTTGCGTGGCATCCTCGCCTCCATCGACAAGCAAAAGTAACCCGTGGTTCTACCACGGGTCCAACCTGACGTTTTGACCATGTCCGTTGAAATCGGCATGCCCCGTGGTAGAACCACGGGCTACGAACAGTGCGAATCACGGCGTGTCGTAATACTTGACTAAAATAGTCGGGAATGCGAAAATTACGGCATAACGATGGAGGAAAAAAAGCTATGCGCTTAACCTCGAAAGGGCGATATGCCGTAACTGCAATGCTTGATGTTGCGTTACACACAGAACAAGGACCCGTGCCGCTAGCAGATATCTCTGAGCGACAAGGGATTTCACTTAGCTATCTTGAACAATTGTTCGCGCGCTTGCGTAAGCAAGGACTCGTGAGCAGTGTGCGGGGGCCTGGCGGTGGTTATCGCTTGGGTTACGCACCGCATCAGATCTCGATTAGCGCAGTGATACAAGCCGTGGATGAGAGCATTGACGCCACACGGTGTGGCGGCAAGGGCGGATGCCAAGGTGGCAGCCGTTGCTTAACCCACTCGCTGTGGTCGAATTTAAGTGACCGTATTGAAGACTTCTTGGCGAACATTAGCTTGGCTGAACTGGTTAAGCAACGCGATATCAACGAAGTCGCCGAGCGCCAAAATGCGCAGATCGCGGAGCAAAAGAAACGCGAGCAACAAATTGCACTGAATTGTCAGTTATAAGCTGTCTGACAACGTGAGGAGTAGCACTGAATGAAATTACCGATTTATTTTGATTACGCAGCAACCACGCCAGTTGACCCACGTGTGGCTGAGAAGATGATCCAGTTCCTAACGCCAGAAGGTCAGTTTGGTAACCCGGCGTCGCGTTCGCACCGTTTTGGTTGGCAGGCAGAGGAAGCGATCGATATCGCTCGTAACCAGATTGCTGACTTGGTCAATGCCGATCCGCGTGAAATTGTATTCACCTCAGGCGCAACAGAATCTGACAACTTAGCGATCAAAGGTGCTGCAGAGTTTTACCAGAAAAAAGGTAAGCACATTATTACGGTGAAAACCGAGCATAAAGCTGTGCTCGATACCTGCCGCCAGCTTGAACGTGAAGGTTTCGAAGTTACCTATTTAGACGTTAAAGAAGACGGTTTGCTTGATCTTGACGTGTTTAAAGCAGCGTTGCGTGAAGACACTGTTTTGGTCAGTGTCATGCATGTGAATAACGAAATTGGCGTGATTCAAGATATCGAAACTATCGGTAACTTGTGTCGCGAGAATAAGACTATTTTCCATGTCGACGCGGCCCAGAGCGCTGGTAAAATCGATATCGATTTACAGTCGTTGCCGGTCGATTTGATGAGCTTTTCTGGTCACAAAATGTATGGCCCGAAAGGCATTGGTGCCTTGTATGTTCGCCGTCGTCCGCGTATTCGCTTGAACGCGCAAATGCACGGTGGTGGTCATGAGCGTGGTATGCGTTCAGGTACCCTAGCAACGCACCAGATCGTCGGTATGGGTGAAGCAGCGCGTATCGCGAAAGAAGAGATGGCTGCCGAGCGTGAGCGCTTCCGTGCCTTGCGTGACCGCCTATGGAATGGCGTAAAAGACATCGAAGAAGTGTACGTAAATGGCTCGCAAGAGCACGGCGTGCCGCATATCTTCAATATTAGTTTTAACTTCGTTGAAGGTGAAAGCCTGATCATGGCACTGAAAGACCTAGCGGTTTCTTCAGGTTCAGCCTGTACCTCAGCAAGCCTTGAGCCTTCATACGTTTTGCGTGCCTTAGGCCGCAATGACGAATTAGCGCACAGCTCAATTCGTTTCAGCTTTGGTCGCTTCACAACTGAAGAAGAAGTGGACCACGCAGTAGAGCAAATTCAGAAATCAATTGGTCGCTTGCGCGACATGTCGCCCCTATGGGAAATGTACAAAGACGGCGTTGATTTAGACACCGTTGAGTGGGCGGCACACTAAGAGAGGTGAAGTGTTATGGCATACAGTGAAAAAGTAATCGACCATTATGAAAACCCACGGAATGTGGGCGGTTTCGACAAGAACGATCCATCGGTAGTGACCGGTATGGTTGGCGCACCAGCCTGTGGTGACGTGATGAAGTTGCAGTTGAAAATCAACGATGCTGGCATCATTGAAGATGCAAAATTCAAAACGTATGGCTGTGGCTCGGCGATCGCTTCAAGCTCATTGGTTACCGAATGGGTAAAAGGTAAGTCGATTGAAGAAGCATCGCAGTTGAAGAATACGCAAATCGCAGAAGAATTAGCGTTGCCGCCAGTGAAAATTCACTGTTCTATCTTGGCTGAAGATGCGATTAAAGCCGCATTGGAAGACTACAAGAAAAAACACGCAGGCTAAGTTTTAGGCGATTTGTAGCACTACTTTAGCACCACTACTTTTGCACCAAGAATGAGGCAGTAATGGCGATTACCATGACCGAAGCGGCCGCACAACGTGCGCGGTCGTTCTTGGAACAGCGCGGTAAAGGCGAGGGTATCCGGTTAGGTGTTAAAACCACTGGGTGCTCAGGCCTTGCTTACGTAATGGAGTTCGTTGATGAGGTGGATGACACCGATACCGTCTTTGAAGAAAAAGGCGTGAAGATCATCATCGACGGCAAGAGCTTGGTCTACCTTGATGGCACCGAGCTCGACTTCGTTAAAGAAGGCCTGAATGAAGGTTTCGAGTTTAACAACCCTAACGCCAAAGGCGAATGCGGTTGCGGCGAGAGCTTTAACGTATAAATGAATCACTTCGAGTTTTTTAATCTCCCCGTCGCCTATGAGCTAGATTTAGCCGAGTTGCAGCAGCGTTACCGCAAGCTGCAACAGGCGCTCCACCCTGATCGTCATGCGTCGGGTAGTGAGCGCGATAAGATGCTCGCAGTGCAACGCACGGCGCAACTGAATGATGCCTATCAGACGTTGCGCTCGCCGTTGTTGCGTGCGGAACATCTGCTGGCGTTGCGTGGTGTGGATATGCAGCACGAGCAAAAGACGCTGCAAGATCCTGAATTTTTGATGGCGCAAATGGAGTGGCGTGAGCGTGTGGAAGAGCTCGATGCTGGCTACTTCGCTGGTATTGATGCGGCTTATAAAGACTTAGCTGCGCAGACTGCGGAGTTGCAAGGTGAATTGGAGCGCTTGTTAGTTGCAAATGACAACGAAGCTGCAGCAGATACAATTCGCAAATTAAAGTTCATGCACAAACTCCGCCGCGAACTCGAAGCCCTAGAAGACGTTTAATGGTAGCCCGCAGTTCTACTGCGGGGTATGTCAAATGCAACGACCATGGCCGAGATGCCGTAGCCCGCAGTTCTACTGCGGGGTATGTCGAATTCAACGACCATGGCCGAGATGCCGTAGCCCGCAGTTCTACTGCGGGGTATGTCGAATTCAACGACCATGGCCGAGATGTCGTAGCCCGCAGTTCTACTGCGGGGTATGTCGAATTCAACGACCATGGCAGAAACGTCAGATCAAACCCGTAGTAGAACTACGGGCTACACGAATTATGAACAACGAGGTTTTCTGAATGGCACTTTTGCAGATTGCAGAACCCGGACAAAGCACAGCCCCGCATCAACATCGGTTGGCGGCAGGAATTGACTTAGGTACCACGAACTCTTTGGTTGCCACCGTGCGCAGCGGCGAAGCTCAAGTGTTGTGCGACGAGCAAGACCGCGCAATTCTGCCTTCAGTGGTTTACTACGGCGCTGACGAAATCTGCGTCGGTCATGATGCCGTCGCGAAACATGGCGATGCCTCACTCGCTACCGAAGACACCATCGTCTCGGTCAAACGTTTTATCGGCCGCACCGTTGCCGACGTACAGCGTAACTTCGCAAATTTGCCTTACCGCATGAGCGAAACCGATAACGGCGTACCCGTGTTCCATACTGCCGCCGGCGAACGCAATGCAGTTGAAGTATCGGCCGACATTTTGCGTTCTTTATCGGCTCGCGCTCAAGCCGCCTTAGGTGGCGAGCTCACCGGCGTAGTCATCACCGTGCCAGCTTATTTTGATGACGCGCAACGGCAAAGCACCAAAGACGCCGCGCAACTGGCGGGCTTAAACGTCTTACGTTTACTCAACGAACCTACCGCAGCCGCGGTAGCCTACGGCCTCGACACCGGCCGCGAAGGCCTGATCGCCGTGTACGATCTTGGCGGTGGCACCTTCGATATTTCGATTTTGCGCCTACAAGGTGGTGTATTTGAAGTGCTGGCGACCGGTGGCGACAGCGCCCTCGGTGGTGACGACTTTGATCAGCTTATTGTTGGTCACCTAAAGCAAGTTTGGGGCTTAGACGACGCCGTACCAGCGCGCCTTGAACGCTCGCTAATCAACGCCGCCAAAGCCGCCAAAGAAACATTAACGGATGCGGAAGAAGCTGAAATCAGCGTAGCCCGTAGTTCTACTACGGGGGAATCCCCAGAAACATCTGATCTCCGGACAAAAATCACCCGCACCCAACTCAACGAACTCATTGAACCCTTAGTGCGCAAAACTTTGGTCAACTGCCGTCGCGCCCTAAAAGACGCCGAAGTTGACGCCGCCGAAGTGCTCGATGTCGTCATGGTCGGCGGGTCAACCCGTGTGCCACGGGTGCGTGAGGCTGTCGGCGAATTTTTCGGCCGCGAACCGCTCACATCGATCGACCCTGACCAAGTGGTTGCCATCGGTGCCGCCATTCAAGCGGATATCCTCGCGGGCAACAAACCCGATTCCGACATGCTATTGTTGGACGTGATTCCGCTATCCTTAGGCTTAGAAACCATGGGCGGACTGGTGGAAAAAGTGGTCGCACGTAACACTACGATCCCAGTTGCGAAAGCACAAGAATTCACCACTTTCAAAGATGGCCAAACCGCCATGATGATCCATGTGGTGCAGGGCGAGCGAGAACTCGTCGACGACTGCCGTTCACTCGCGCGTTTCGTATTAACGGATATCCCGCCGATGGCAGCAGGGGCAGCGCATATTCGTGTGACTTTCCAAGTGGACGCCGATGGCCTGCTTAGTGTCACGGCAATGGAGAAATCAAGCGGTGTATCCGCATCGATTCAAGTGAAACCATCGTACGGCTTGAACGACGAAGACATCACGCAGATGATCACTTCGTCGATGACCAACGCAAAAGAAGACATGGCGGCGCGTATGTTGCGCGAACAACAAGTCGAAGCAGATCGCGTGTTAGAAGCATTAAGCAGTGCCTTAGCTGTTGATGGCGAATTGTTGGACGAAGCGGAACGTAAACGACTTGATGACGCCATGGAAGCCTTGCGCGTAGCCCGCGCGGGTACATCGTCGGATGACATCGAGAAAGCCATTGAAACGGTTGATCAAGCCAGCGAAGATTTCGCAGCACGACGCATGGACGCCGGCATCCGCAAAGCCCTGTCCGGCAGCAACGTCAACGAACTGTAGCCCGTAGTTCTACTACGGGAAAACTAGTAGTAACCCGTAGTTCTACTACGGGAAAACTAGTAGTAACCCGTAGTTCTACTACGGAAAAAGCTTAAACGAGGAACCGTGTAATGCCAAAAATCGTTTTTTTACCGCATGAAGAACTGTGCCCAGAAGGCACCGCTGTTGAAGCAGCTGACGGCGAAAGCGTATTAGATGTCGCACTCCGCAACGGTATTGGCATTGAGCACGCCTGCGAAAAGGTTTGCGCCTGCACCACTTGCCATGTCTACGTGCGCGAAGGCTACGACTCACTCGCCGAAATCAACGACAACGAAGACGACATGCTCGACAAAGCCTGGGGCCTCGACCCCGACTCACGCCTAAGCTGTCAAGCCCGCGTCAACGGCGAAGACCTTGTCATTGAAATCCCCAAATACACCATCAACATGGTCAAAGAAAACCACTAAAGAAAGGAGGCCGAGGCCTCCTTTTTTATTCGAGCTTCTCGGCGAAAGTGCGTTTAAACTTCGCCAATTTCGGGCTTACGACCGCCTGGCAGTAGGCATTTTGTGGATTACGCTCTACATAATTATCGTGGTAGTCCTCCGCAGGCCAGAACTTCTCGAGCGGTAATACCTCGGTCACTATCTCGTCCTGCCACGTACCTTCAGCGCGCATTTCTTCAATGATTTTTTCAGCTTCTTCTTTTTGCGCATCGGTTTGGTAAAAGATAGCCGAACGATATTGTGTGCCAACGTCGTTACCTTGCCGATTCAATTGCGTCGGGTCGTGCAAGGCAAAAAAGATCTCAAGGACTTCGCGCACGGATAATGCGGTGGGCTCGAAAGTGATTTGCACGACTTCGGCGTGCCCAGTGTTCCCCGTGCAGACTTCTTCATAGGTGGGTTCTGGCTTATTGCCACCAGCGTAGCCTGATTGTGCTTTCAAGACGCCGCGAACTTGCTTGAATGCGCCTTCGATGCACCAAAAACAGCCGCCGGCCAAAGTGATTTGTTGTGTCATATACAGCTCCTAATAGACGTTTAGACATCTATAACATGGAATGCGGTTCTAGAAAAGAGTTATCTCGATTGAAACCTTGCTGTGGTAGCAGTGAAATACTGAAACGTGTATAATCCGCGCGACTTTAAATTAGCTAGCCTTTTATGATTGGAGACAAACCATGGCTTTAGAACGTACTTTATCAATTATCAAACCTGACGCTGTTGCAAAGAACGTGATCGGTGGTATCTACAACCGTTTCGAAACTGCGGGTCTGCGCATCGTTGCAGCAAAAATGATGCACTTGAGCAAAGAGCAAGCGGAAGGTTTCTACGCTGAGCACAGCGAGCGTCCTTTCTTCGGCGCATTGGTTGAGTTCATGACCTCTGGTCCAATCGTAGTAAGCGTACTTGAAGGCGAAAACGCAGTATTGCGTCATCGTGAAATCATGGGCGCAACGAATCCAGCTGAAGCATTGGCGGGAACGCTTCGCGCTGACTATGCTGTATCTATTGACGAGAATGCGGTACATGGTTCAGACGCGGTAGAATCAGCAGCACGCGAAATCGCTTACTTCTTCGCTGACGAAGAAATCTGCGCACGCACTCGCTAAGTCATTTGAGTAGCCCGTAGTTTTACTACGGGGGGAAACGTGAATACGCCGAGTAGCCCGTAGTTTTACTACGGGGGAAACGTGAACCATTCCCCGCAGTAAAACTGCGGGCTACCACGCACACACAACGAATAACGGGTTTTATGAACGCAGTCGACAAAAAAGTTAATCTTCTCGATCTCAATCGCCAAGGCATGCGCGAGTTCTTTCAAGAACTGGGCGAGAAGCCTTTCCGTGCCGATCAGGTCATGAAGTGGCTTTATCACTACTGTGTCGACGACTTTGACGAGATGACCAATCTCAACAAAGTACTGCGCGAGAAACTCAAAGAAATAGCCGAAATACGTGCGCCAGAAGTACGCTTACAGCAACAATCTTCTGACGGCACTATCAAATTTGCCATGACGTTATTCGACGGCCAAGACGTCGAGACGGTATGGATCCCAGAGTCTGATCGCGCAACCTTGTGTGTCAGCTCACAAGTCGGTTGTGCGCTCGAATGCACATTCTGCTCAACCGCACAGCAAGGCTTTAACCGCAACTTAAGAGTTGCCGAAATCATCGGCCAAGTTTGGCGGGTGAATAAACTGCTCGGTCCCTTCGGCGAAACGGGCATTAAGCCAGTCACTAATGTGGTCATGATGGGCATGGGTGAGCCGTTGTTGAACCTGAACAACGTAGTGCCAGCCATGGACCTGATGCTCGACGACAATGCTTTTGGTCTAAGTAAACGCCGAGTGACCCTAAGTACTTCGGGTGTGGTCCCTGCACTTTATAAGCTAAAAGAACAAATTGATGTCGCTTTGGCCATCAGTTTGCATGCGCCAAACGATGAATTACGCAATGAAATTGTACCGATTAATAAAAAGTACAATATTGAGCAATTCCTCGAAGCCAGCCGTCACTATATCGATGGCTCAAAAGCGAACAAGAACATCACCATTGAATACGTGATGTTGGACCATGTGAATGACAGCATGGATCAAGCTCACGAGCTTGCTGAAACGCTCAAAGACACGCCGTGCAAGATAAACCTTATCCCATTTAACCCGTTCCCAGGCAATGATTATGGTCGCTCAAGTAATTCACGCATTGACCGCTTTGCTAAGGTTCTGATAGAAAAGGGTTATATTGTTACGGTACGGAAAACCCGCGGCGATGATATCGACGCCGCCTGTGGCCAGCTTGTTGGTGATGTGGTCGACCGTACCAAACGCATCCTGAAAAAGCAGCGCGCCCAGCGAGGCGGTGTCGGAATCGACGTCAAGATTTCGTAAATCGCCGCGAAAAACCTCGAAAAACATAGGCAGGCAAGACGCATTCAGGGTAGCATAGGAAATTCAGCAACGAGGACCCGACATGCGCAATTTGCTCTACATTCTTCTTCTTGCAACACTATGCACTGGCTGTGTGAGTCAGCGCACAGTTGATGGCAAAGAAAAGCCTGCGCAGCAATTCGATGCGAAAGAAGCCGCGGCGACACGGCTGGCGTTGGGTCTTCAGTATCTACAATCCGGAAATTACGAACAAGCGCGGGTTAACCTTGAGCGAGCTCGTGACTACACGCCTGATAACCCGTCGGTGCAAACGGGCTTAGCGTTCTACTATCAGCAAGTGCAAGATTTTGAGATGGCCGAGCGCTATTATCGCAAGGCGATCCAGCTGCAGCCCAATAACGGCGATACCCATAATAATTTAGGCGCATTGCTGTGCAACATGGGCCGCTATGAAGAAGCCGAGCAAAGTTTCAACCGAGCTCTCAATATTTCCGATTACGTGAAAGTCGCGGCAACCTACGAAAATGCAGCGCGCTGTGCAGCGCGCGCAGGGCAAGAGCAAAAGTCCGATCAGTATTTTCAACGGGCAATTAATCACAGTTCACGCAATAGCACTATTCTTGAGACCTACGCTGCGGTATTGTTAGAACAACAACGTTATCAAGAAGCCGCGGATGTTCTTAAGCGCCGAGCCCAATTACCGCAACTTTCCGCCGAGTACCTGTGGTTAGAGAGCGAGCTGGCGCGGCAGCAAAATGACCGTGCACGACAACGTAGCTTTGGCGATTTACTTTTGTCGCGCTTTCCCGATTCACGTCAAGCTGACGCTTATCGAGCGCGCGCGGCAGCAACTAACTCCTAATGAAGTAATCCATGACCTCGAATAAAGATTTATTGAATGACGAATTGCCGGAAGAAGGCAATCAGAAGAGCAAACCAACCGGTCACACGCCTGGTCAAATTCTTGCGCAAGCGCGCGAGCAGAAAGGCTTGTCCCAACAACAAGTTGCCGATAGCTTACGTTTGCGTCTTGCCGTTGTGCAGCTTATCGAAGCGGATGAGTACGAACAGTTAGCGTCAAACACGTTTGTCCGCGGTTACCTACGTGCAATTGCGAAAGCGCTTGAAATCGATGATAAAAAAGTTTTCGAAGCGTTTAAGGAGCATGGCTTTGATTCGGAGCAGAAAAGCAACGTGCAAATGCAGAGCTTTTCGCGTCGGAAAGTGCGTGAACGCAACGACAGCCGCTTAAAATGGATAAGTTACATCATCATTACCGTTGTCTTGGCGTTGGTGCTGATTTGGTGGTGGCAAGAAAGTAATTTCAGCTTGAAGACCATTACCGGTAGCGAAGATGCCCCAACTGAAGCTGAAGCGAAGCGAGAACGCGCAACCGTACAAGATATTCCACAAATCGTGCGTCCTAGCCCAAGCCAGATCACCGAAGAGCAAGCCGTCGCCCGCAACACGACAACCGAATCCGATGTAGCCCGCAGTTCTACTGCGGGTCCAACAGCTGACATCACCGACGCCGAACCTGCCGAATCCGATGTAGCCCGCAGTTCTACTGCGGGTCCAACCACCGACACCACTGATGCCGAAACCGCAGAACCAGAACCCACACCAGCCGAACAGCTGGTCTTTGAATTCAACCAAGCCTGCTGGGTTAAAGTCAGTGATGCCACCGGCGAAGACATCGCCATCGGTGTAAAAGCTGCAGGTTATCGCATGCCGCTGACGGGCGAGCCACCTTTTGATATCATCTTGTGCAAACCGGAAGCCGTCACGTTGACCTACAATGGTGAGAACGTCAATCTTGACGATTACGTGCGTAACCGCAGCGTGACTCTCACGCTAGACTAACAGCGTAACGTAGCAGCAATTTAAGGCACACGAAGTACTATCATGATGCATGAGAACCCAATAAAACGCCGCCCATCACGCCGTATTTATGTCGGCAACGTCCCGATTGGCGACGGCGCACCGATCGCGGTGCAATCGATGACCAACACCGAAACCACCGATGTTGCGGCAACGGTGAAGCAGATCCAAGCGATAGCTAATGCCGGTGCTGATATCGTGCGCGTTTCGGTACCTACCATGGATGCTGCAGAAGCCTTTAAATTCATCAAACAGCAGAGCCCAGTGCCTCTGGTCGCTGATATTCACTTCGATTATCGTATCGCGCTCAAAGTTGCCGAATACGGGGTTGATTGCTTGCGGATCAACCCAGGCAATATCGGCAATGAGCAGCGCATTCGTGCCGTGGTCGATGCCGCACGCGATCGCAATATTCCGATCCGAATTGGCGTCAACGGCGGCTCATTGGAAAAAGATCTGCAAGAAAAGTACGGCGAGCCAACCCCAGCTGCCTTGGTAGAATCGGCCATGCGCCATGTTGATATTCTCGATCGTCTGAACTTTCAAGACTTCAAAGTCAGCGTGAAAGCTTCGGATGTGTTCCTAGCCGTTGACTCTTATCGGTTACTCGCCAAGCAAATTGAACAGCCGTTGCACCTTGGTATTACCGAAGCTGGCGGCTTGCGCAGTGGTTCGGTGAAGTCATCGATTGGTTTAGGTATGCTGCTTGCTGAAGGGATTGGCGACACCTTGCGCATCTCATTAGCGGCTGACCCCGTCGAAGAAGTCAAAGTTGGTTTTGATATCTTAAAATCATTGCGTATTCGCAGTCGTGGTATCAACTTTATCGCGTGCCCAAGCTGTTCGCGCCAAGAGTTCGACGTCATTGCCACCGTAAATGCGCTCGAGCAACGGCTTGAAGACATCACCACGCCAATGGATGTATCGATCATCGGTTGTGTCGTCAATGGTCCAGGCGAAGCCTTGATCTCGCACATCGGCTTGGCTGGAGCGAAAAATAAGAGCGGTTTTTACTTGAACGGTGAGCGCCAAAAAGAGCGCCTTGACAACAATGATTTGGTCGATCAACTCGAACGCCACATCCGTGATCAGGTAAAACGTTTCGAAGCTGAGCAGATTCCTGTGAAGCAAGCGTAAAGCTGCGGTATACTACCCGTCATTTTTTCAAATTGAATTCAATTTAACGAAACGGTAAGTGAACTCGTGGCAAAAACAATCCAAGCAATTCGTGGAATGAACGACCTGCTGCCGGAGCAAAGTCCGGCATGGCAGTACGTCGAGGGCGTGCTACGTGACGTAGCAGCGGCCTACACCTACCAAGAGATCCGCATGCCGGTGTTGGAAAGCACCGACTTGTTCAAACGCTCCATCGGTGAAGTCACTGATATCGTCGAAAAAGAAATGTACACCTTCGACGATCGCAACGGCGACAGCCTTACGTTGCGTCCAGAAGGCACGGCAAGCTGTGTACGCGCCGGTAATGAGCATGGTCTGCTATACAACCAAACGCAACGCTTGTGGTATATGGGCCCAATGTTCCGCCACGAGCGCCCGCAAAAAGGGCGTTATCGCCAGTTTCATCAGTTTGGTATCGAAGCTTTCGGTATGACTGGGCCTGACATTGATGCTGAAGTCATTTTGTTGTCGGCGCGTTTGTGGCAAAAATTTGGCATTGCTGAAAATGTCGAGTTGCAGTTGAATTCACTCGCTTCGAATGAAGCACGGGCGAAGTACCGTGAAGCTTTACGTGAGTTTTTGCGCGCGCACGAGTCGCAACTTGATGAAGACTCGAAGCGTCGTCTAGATACCAACGTCCTGCGGGTGCTTGATAGCAAATCGCCAGACACGCAAAAAGTGCTTGAGCATGCGCCCAAGCTATCGGACTACTGGGATGACGAATCGCGCGAGCATTTCGAAGGCCTGACGCAACGACTTGACGCCGCGGGCATCAAGTATGTGCTGAATGAGCGTTTGGTGCGTGGTCTTGATTACTACAACCGTACCGTGTTTGAGTGGGTGACCACCGAACTTGGTGCGCAAGGTACCGTCTGTGCCGGTGGACGGTATGATGGCTTAGTCGAACAGTTGGGCGGTAAAGCCACGCCAGCAGTGGGTTTTGCCATGGGAATTGAACGTTTAGTTTTATTGCTTGAAGCGCAACAAAAAATCCCGAGCACTCAAGCCGTCGACGTTTACGTTATCGCCTTGAATGAAAGCGCGGAACTTAAGGCGCCGGCTGTTGCCGAAAAGCTTCGTGACCAAGTTGCAGGCTTAAAGGTACAGCTGCACAGCGGCAGCCAGAATATGAAAAAGAAACTGGCGAAAGCGGACAAATCGGGTGCCGACTATGCCATCATCATCCGCGACAACGATTACGAAGTAAAACACCTGCGCAACCGCGATAAAGAAGACGTTATCATCGACGATCTCGCGACCGCAAAAGTGTTTTTCAAACAATAAACAGCAAATAGCAAACATCGCTTTCAGAAGGATTTCCCATGGAAACAGAAGATCAACAAGTCGAACAGATAAAAGCGTTCTGGAAAGAACACGGTAAAGGCATTGTTGCTGGCCTCGTGATCGGTTTTGCCCTGTTTTACGGCTGGCGTTATTACGATGCGCAAACCCTCGCTAAGCAAGAAGCGCAATCTGAGCAATATGAACAAGTTGTCGCACAACTTGAAGCTGACGGTGCTGAAGCGCTGGCAAGCGCGAAAACCTTTGCAAACGAAGCTGCAGGTAGCACTTACGCAACGTTGGCAGCCTTTGAAGTAGCTCGTAAAGCTGCTGAAGGCGGCGACTTGGCGGCTGCTATCGAGGCGCTTGAGAATGCGCAGGCGAATGCCGAAGGCGCGTTGAAGCATGTCGCTAGCGTGCGCTTGGCTCGTTTGCAACTGGCCCAAGAGAATTACCAAGCGGCGTTAGCTGCGCTTGATCAAGTTGCGCAAGTCGAAGGCTTTAAAGCGAAAGCTGCGGAACTGCGCGGCGACGTATTGATGGCACAGGGCGATGCTGATGGTGCACGCCAAGCCTATGAAGATGCGATTGCAGCAGCAACTGAAGCGGGCGTTCCGACCCTACTGGTCGAAACCAAACTTAACAGCATTCCGGCGGCATCATGAAACAAGTTAAGTATCTGAAGCAGAGTCTCATCGTTGCTGCAGCCCTTGGTTTAAGTGGCTGCTCGGTGTTTGGCGACGAAGAACTGAGCTACAAAGAACTACAACCTTTCAACGCCAGTGTTCAACCTAGCGTGCAATGGGACGCGGGTGCAGGTGATGGGATTGGTGAGTTTTTCTCACGGCTGAATCCTACGGTTGTTGGTGACCATGTCGTGGTTGCTGATCGTGAAGGCATGATCATGGCTTACAACCGCGCCAGTGGTAAGCGTGTTTGGGAGCGTGACCTACAAGCGCAATTCGCCGCACAAGGTGAAGGTTGGTTGTCTGGTGCTGAATCATTGCGCATCAGCGGTGGTTTAGTGAGCTACGGTGACAACGTGGTGCTCGGCACCGAGAACGGCGATGTCATTATGGTGAATGGCACCGACGGTAGTGTCGTATGGCAGACCAATGTGAAGGCTGAAATTGTGTCAGACCCAGCCGTTGACGCCAACCATGTAGTGGTGACGGCAAGTAACGGTAAGGTTTTTGGTTTGAATGCACAAAACGGGGCGGAGCTATGGAGTTTGGTAACTGACGTGCCAGCATTGAGCTTACGTGGTACTGGGGCACCGACGTTGGCGGCCGGCGGCGCAATTTTTGGTACAGCGAACGGTAAACTCACCGTCGCGGTATTGGAAAATGGCCAACAAGTTTGGGAAGCGCGCTTAGCTGTGCCGAAAGGTGCAACCGAGCTGCAGCGCCTAGTGGATGTTGACGCCGCACCAATTTCACGTGGCGACCTGATTTACAACATTGCCTATAACGGCCAGCTTGCCGCAGTTGAAATGCGTTCAGGGCGCGTCGTTTGGCAGCGCGAGTATTCGTCGTTCCAAAATATCGACATGTATGGGAACACCATCTATGCCACTGACGCTGATGACCGTGTGTATGCGATTAACGTTGATGGCGGTATCGAGCGTTGGGTCAACGCGGATTTTGAAGGCCGCGAACTAACCGCTCCGGTCTATTTTAATGGCTCTATTGTGGTCGGCGATTCGTTCGGTTACTTACATTTTATCGACGCTGCTAGCGGCGAAACTGAAGGCCGTCTCGAAGTCGGTAGCGACGTTTACGTGGCACCGGTAGTGGCCGATAACGAACTCTATGTACAAACACGCGACGGCACGTTACTCGCGGTAAGGACTAACTAAGAATGTTACCTGTTGTGGCCCTGGTCGGGCGCCCAAATGTGGGCAAATCTACCCTGTTTAACCGGCTGACCCGTACTCGGGACGCACTGGTAGCGGACTTTCCTGGTCTAACGCGCGATCGTAAGTATGGCCAAGCCGATTACGATGGCTATCAATTCATCGTCATTGACACCGCGGGTGTGCATGGCGACGAAGAGGGCATCGACAAAGAAATGGCGTCGCAGTCGCTGCGCGCGATTGATGAAGCAGATGTCGTGTTGTTTATGGTTGACGCCCGTGACGGCATTACCAGTGCGGACTTAGGCATTGCCAAACACTTGCGTTCGATTGGCAAGAAAGCCTATGTAGTGGCGAATAAAATCGATGGCATCGACGCTGACGCGGCGCAAGCTGACTTTTACGAACTCGGCTTAGGTGAAGTCTACGGCATCGCTGCCGCGCATGGTCGTGGCGTCGAAAGCCTGCTGCACAAATGCTTCACCCCACTGCTCGACGATTACCCCGACATGTCCGTAGCCCGTAGTTCTACTACGGGTGATCTCGACGACGAAGCAGTAGCCACTGACATCCCCGAAGATCTATCCCACGACGAAATCGACTACGAAGCCTTACCGCTCAAACTCGCCATCGTCGGTCGACCAAATGTTGGTAAATCAACCTTAACCAACCGCATCCTCGGCGAGGAACGCGTGGTCGTCTTTGACATGCCTGGCACCACCCGTGACTCGATCTACATTCCGATGGAACGCGATGGCCGCGAGTACATTTTGATCGACACCGCCGGCGTGCGTCGTCGCGGTAAAATCGACGAAACCGTCGAAAAGTTCTCGGTGATTAAAACACTGCAAGCCATTGAAGATGCCAACGTGGTGATTTGTGTGCTCGACGCGCGCGAAACCGTCTCGGACCAAGACCTCAACTTGATTGGCTTTGCTCTGAATGCCGGGCGTTCAATTGTCATTGCGGTGAATAAGTGGGATGGCCTCGACAACGACCACAAAGAAGAGATTAAGCGTGAACTTGATCGCCGTCTCGGCTTTGTCGATTTTGCGCGATTGCACTTTATTTCGGCATTGCATGGCAGCGGTGTTGGTAACTTGTTCGAGTCAGTGCTTGAAGCCTACGCCAGCGCGACTCAACGGGTCGGCACCTCGAAGCTCACCCGCATTATGGAAATGGCGATTGAAGAACATCAGCCGCCGCTCGTGCGTGGCCGTCGGGTCAAACTTAAGTATGCCCATGCTGGTGGTTACAATCCGCCGCGCGTGATCATTCATGGTAACCAAGTGAATGATTTGCCGGGCGCTTATCAGCGTTATTTGACCAACTACTTCCGCAAGTCGTTGGGTGTGATGGGCACGCCGATTAAGATCGAATTCCGCGAATCAGAAAACCCGTTTGCCGGCCGCAAGAACAAACTCACCTTGTCGCAGCAGCGCAAACGCAAACGCCTGATGAAGCACATCAAAAAACGCAAGTAGCCCGTAGTTCTACTACGGGCCACACCTGACGTTTCGACCATGGCCGTCCAATTCGGATCTCACCCGTTTGTACCCCGTGGTTCTACCACGGGCCACACCTGACGTTTCGACCATGGCCGTCCAATTCGGGTCTCACCCGTTTGTACCCCGTGGTTCTACCACGGGCCACACCTGACGTTTCGACCATGGCCGTCCAATTCGGATCCCCCCGTGGTAGAACCACGGGCTACCGTTTCATTTTCAACAATTCGCGGCGTTCTTTTTTATCGGGCTTATGGTCTGGGTGCGGGTTATAGAGGGCATTAGCTTTACGCAGCTCCGCTTCACGCTCCCGCCGTTCCTTTGAAGCTTCGGTTTCTTGATACAGCTTCTGCGCTTCAGGCGCTCCACGACGTTGATCACTGAGTTCCAACACTTCGACTTCCATCACGTCATAGCCCTTCTTGAGCTTGATCAGTTGCCCAACACTAATCGTCTTCGCCGGTTTTGGGCGCTGGCCATCAACATGTACTTTCCCTGATTGCACCATCTGCCGCGCAAGCGACCGTGTTTTATAGAAACGTGCTGCCCACAACCATTTATCGAGCCGAACATTTTCCATGAAACCTCCTCAGTTATTTCTGCGCCGGCGCACGTACCCCGTGGTTCTACCACGGGTAAGGCCTGACGTTTTGACCATGATTGTTCGATTCGGATCCCCCCGTGGTAGAACCACGGGCTACACCTGACGTTTCGACCGTATCCATTCAATTGGACATGCCCCGCAGTAGAACTGCGGGCTACTCGTGGCTGCCAAAAACATCATCTAACCATGATGAATTGATGTGTGCCCACTCCGGCGGGTATTTGCCAGACGATAAATAACGCCTAAGTGTTGAATAGGGCCATGCCAGCGCATTTTCAACATAACCATGCTTGACGGGATTATAACAGCAATAGAGCACGTATAACTCATGTTCCCGTTCGTTGCGAATGGTGTGTTCATAATAGCTGTGATGCCACAGTGAACCATTACCCCGGCGCCTGCGCGCGGTTGAGTTACGGTGCGCCTTCGATTGGTTACCGTGCTGAGCCAAGGCTTTGGTTGTCAAAGATTTTATTTTGCGCCAACGGACGGGGATTTGGTCGTCGTTGACGATCCAGACGCAATGCATGTGATCAGGCAAAACCACCCATGCTTCTATTTCAAATGGGTGGGTTTTCATCGTTTTCCGTATCGCATTGCGAAAGGCCTGCATGAAGGCCTCGCCTTGAAAAAAGGGGCGGCGGCGATAAGCGGTGACAGTGAAGAAGTAATACCCTCCTTCGAAATAGCGGCGAACGTTTCTCATGCCCACAGTTTGTATCGCCGCACCGCATTCGTCACCCTTATAAAAATGCAGGAAATCGCGTACGTAGCCCGCAGTTCTACTGCGGGGGAGTCCGAATTGAATAACCATTGCTGAAACGTCAGGCGTGACCCGTAGTAGAACTACGGGCTACATACAGGTGTAGCCCGTGGTTTTACCACGGGGGAAGTCCGAATAGAACAACCATTGCTCAAACGTCAGGCGAGGTCGGTGTCGGCGAAGCGGTATTCGGCGAGGCAGTAGTCGCAGGTCATGATGATTTCGCCGTCTTCGGCGAGAATCGCACGTAGTTCGTCCGGGTGTACCGCGGCCAAGGACTCAAGGGTGCGCTCACGCGAGCAGCCGCAATGAAACGCAACCTGCTGCGGCGCGTAGAGCTCAAGATCTTCTTGGTGATACAAACGATGCAGCACCTCTTCACCAGACAATGCGTACAACTCATGCGCCGTCATCGATGCGGTCAACGTTTCCAAATGCTCGAACGCGGCCAAATCATGTCCAGCGGCAGGCAAGACCTGCAAGAACATCCCCGCAGCATGCTCCCCGTCGGCGTGCAACCAAACCCGCGTATGCAATTGTTCAGACTGCGCAAAATACCGTTCAATCACTTGCGCCAAACTTTCGGCGTCAGCATCAACCACACCCTGATAACGCTCACCGTCGTCTGGCGTAATGGTAATAATCATCACCGCCTTACCAAACAACGCTCGAAGATCATTATTGTCATCGGCGATGGTGCCGCGAACCCGCGCCAATCCGCGCAGATCCTGCTGATGACTACCATTAACCGTAATAAAATTAATTGGTCCGTCACCTTGAACTTGTAGGCTAATGTGCCCCTCAAACTTCAACGTCGCACTAAGTAAAGCCGTCGCCGCCATCAGCTCACCCAGCAAGCGTTGTACCGGCGCAGGGTAGTTGTGCCCTTGTATCATACGCTGATAACTGCTACTAAGTTGTACCAGCTCGCCGCGCACGTCTTGAGCAGAAAAAGTGTAACGATAGAGTAAATCAGTTGGATAATTCATAGCGTTTCAACACAGTGTAATATTTTGCGCGCATAATACCACAACTCCTTAATTTGATCTGTTCACATCATAGCTAAGGGGGTAGAATGGCTAGTAACGCTGTGCTGTCACAAAATTATAACGAAATCAAAAATGCAGATTGAGAACCCACAACTTCAGCGCTTTATCGCCTCCATTACAGCCTTTACCGCAGGGCCACGCTTTGTGCGTAGGTTGTTGTGGGTGCTGACGGCGCTCTTCGCGATTTACGCCGTCTGGACGTTAGCGCAAATGACTTGGCAGATGATCGCACCGGTGAGTCCGCCGGCCAGCGGCCCCCTAAAAATCCAAGTACAACAGCAAAATAATGCTGGCAATACCTCATTCAGCAGACTGGCCGATTTAAACCTGTTCGGCACCACTACCGTAACAGCGAGTGACACCCGCAATGCGCCCAAAACGCAACTTAACGTACGCTTACTTGGCGTCACCGCCAGTAATGTGCCGGAACGATCAGCGGCGATTATTGAGAAGGATCGTCGCCAAGAAGTGTATGTGATTGGCGATAAAATCGCTGGCACCCAAGTGAGTATTGAAGAAATTTACGCCGATCGCGTGATCTTAAATAACAATGGCACATTAGAAACCCTTGAGCTTGAAGGCATCGGCGAGCTGAGTGAAGGCTTAAGCTTGACCCTTGAGAATCAGCAGCGCGCGCAACGGGAGCAATCCGGCGAGCCAGTGAGCGAACCAGCGGCAGAGGTTGAGCAAGCGTATCAAGAACTGCGCCAAAGCGGCGACAGCACCGCCTTGCTCGACTATATTCGGATTAGTCCAGCCATGTCTGGTAACGGTCTGCAGGGTTATCGCCTCAGCCCAGGGAAATACCCGGAACTCTTCACCAATGCAGGGTTCAAAGCAGGCGACATTGCCGTAGCCATTAATGGCCAAGATTTAACCGACGTCGCTAGTGCGCAGGCCGCCATTGGTGAGCTCCGCAACGCTCGTCAAATCATCGTGACGGTTTTGCGTGACGATGAATATCTCGACTTAGAACTGGCTGTTCCGAGCGAGTAAATAGCATAACGAGAATAATAGGACGCAACTATAGGACGCAACTATGCGTAGTTTGAGCACCGTATCAATGATCCTGACCAGTTTGAGTTTGGCATGTGCCATGGGGGTTAGCGCCTCATCTTTTGCACAACAGGCAGCACAGCAAACTCGACAACAGGCCAATGAAGAAGCCGCGGAATACGCAGCCAGCTTCAAAAACACCGATATTACCGAATTCATTCAAGTGGTCGGTCGCAACTTGGGTAAAACCATGATTATCGACCCCGACGTGCGCGGCACCATCAATGTGCGCAGCTACGACGTGATGAGTGAAGACCAATACTGGCAGTTTTTCCTGAATGTGCTCGAAGTCTACGGTTTTGCCACCGTCACCATGGAATCCGGCGTGGTTAAAGTGATGCGTGACAAAGATGCGCGCAACGGCGCGATTCCTGTAGTTGACGATAATTCTCTGGGCGGCGACACCTTGGTGACCCGCGTTGTTCCAGTCAACAACGTGAGTGTGCGCGAGTTGGCACCGCTATTACGTTTGCTAGCGGATAGCAGTGGTGGCGGCAATGTGGTCAGTTACGATCCGTCGAACGTTATTATGATCACTGGTCGTAGCGAAACGGTGCAGCGTCTTACCGAAATCATTGAGCGCGTTGACCGTGCCGGTAACCAAGACGTTGACGTGGTAAAACTGGAATATGCTTCGGCGTCTGAAGTGGTGCGCATCGCCTCATCGTTGTTCGAGAAAACCAATGAAGGCACGCCGCCGTTACTGATCCCTAAAATTGTCGCCGACGAACGTACGAACTCGGTCGTCGTAAGTGGCGAACCGCGAGCTCGTCAACGCGTAATTGCACTGATCAATCAACTCGACCAAGACCTAAAAACTGAAGGTAACACGCGCGTTTACTACCTGAAGTATGCCAAAGCGAAAGAACTGGTCGACGTGTTGCAAGGGGTCAGTGAAAGTATTCAAGCCGAACAGCAAAGCGCCAGTGGTAATAATCCGCAACAAGCACGCTTGGCACGAAACTTACGGGGCAGTAACACCAACGATATCAGTATTTCCGCTCATGAAGACAGCAATTCACTAGTCATTACTGCGGAACCCGACCTACTGGCGAACCTCGAAAATGTGATTCGGCAGCTCGATATCCGTCGCGCCCAAGTTCATGTTGAGGCAATTATTGTCGAGATCTTTGAAGGTGACGGCATAGATCTTGGCTTGCAATGGATTTCAGAAGACGGCGGTATGGTCCAGTATAACAACGGTCGCCAAGTACCGATTGGCCCGTTAGCCGCGGCTGCTTATCAAGCCCGCGAGCGCGAAGGGCGTACCACTCAGACGTTGGTGGATGGCAACTTAGTCACCACGACGGAGCCGGATGAGCCTGGTGATGTAAGCTTGTTGGCGCAGCTGTTAGGTAACGTGAATGGCATGATGGTTGGCGTGGTGAAGAACGACTGGGGCGCGATTTTGCAAGCCGTAGCGACCAACACGAAGTCAAACATTCTTGCGACGCCAAGTATTATGACGGTGGATAACGAAGAGGCGTCATTCTTGGTGGGGCAATCGGTACCAACGATTACTGGCTCGACGGCCGGCGCCAACAACGAAAATCCGTTCCAAACCGTGGAGCGCGAAGATATTGGTATTAAGCTCAAGGTAACGCCGCAGATCAACGAAGGCGACGCCGTACAGTTGGTCATTGAGCAAGAAGTATCGAGCCTGAGTGGCGCAACCGCCGTCGACATTACGATTAACAAACGTACGCTAACGACCACGGTGATGGCTGACGATGGCCAGACCATTGTGCTCGGCGGCCTGATTGATGAAGACGTACAAGAAAGTGAATCAAAGATTCCGCTTTTAGGCGATATTCCGCTCGTGGGAGCACTGTTCCGCAGCACTTCGACGACCAAGCAAAAGCGTAACCTGATGGTGTTTTTGCGACCGACCATTGTCCGCGACTCCGGTACGGCCTATGGCTTGAGCAGTCGCAAATACAACTATATGCGGGCGCAGCAATTGCAGCGTAACGATGAAGGTGTCACCTTGATGCCGAACACCGAAACGCCAATCTTGCCTGAATTTAAAGATAGCGAACTTGCCATTCCGCCAGAGTTACAGAAGTACCTTGACGAGCGCAAGGGAGGCAACGGCAATGACTGATGTTGCCGAGCTCGCCGCGCGAGTGACGCCACGGCGATTGCCGTTTGGCTTCGCGAAGCGTTATGGCGTGGTGGTGGCGGACCACGGCGAGGGCGAGGATGCGGGCGCCTTATTGACCGTGCATTGTCGCGAAGAGGTCGAGCCCATTGTGCTGCGTGAAGTGCGGCGTGCGGTGGGTAAGCCGTTTACCTTAACAACCCACAGTGCCGAAGCTTTTGACGCTATTCTCACGCAGGCCTATCAGCGTGATTCGTCCGAAGCCAAGCAACTGATGGAAGACATTGGCAATGAGAGCAATTTGTTCTCGCTGGCCGATGAACTGCCGCAAACCGAAGACTTGCTGGAAAGCGAAGACGACGCGCCAATCATCAAGCTGATCAATGCAATGTTGTCAGAAGCGATTAAAGAAGGTGCGTCGGATATTCACATCGAAACCTTTGAGAAAGATTTATTAGTGCGTTTCCGTATTGACGGCGTGCTACGCGAAGTGATCCGCCCGAACCGTAAGCTGAGTTCGCTGCTCGTGAGCCGTATTAAGGTGATGGCGCAGCTCGATATTGCCGAAAAGCGCGTGCCGCAAGACGGCCGCATTAGCTTGCTGATTGCTGGGCGCGCAGTTGATGTGCGGGTATCGACCATGCCATCGAACCATGGCGAACGCGTGGTGTTGCGTTTGCTCGATAAAAACAATGCGCGATTGAACTTGCAACAGCTCGGCATGACCGACGGTAACCGCAAGATCTTTGCCGAGCTGATCAAAAAGCCGCACGGCATTATTTTGGTGACCGGTCCAACAGGTTCAGGTAAATCCACCACCCTGTACGCTGGCTTGATGGATATTAACTCCAAAGATCGTAATATTTTGACCGTCGAAGACCCGATTGAATATGCCATCGAGGGCATTGGCCAAATGCAGGTGAATCCGCGCGTCGACATGACCTTTGCACGAGGTTTGCGGGCGATTTTGCGGCAAGACCCCGACGTGGTTATGGTCGGTGAGATCCGCGACGTTGAAACCGCACAAATTGCGGTACAGGCCTCATTAACCGGTCACTTAGTACTCTCGACCTTGCACACCAATACTGCCGCTGGCGCCATCACGCGTCTTGAAGACATGGGCGTTGAACCGTTTTTGTTGAGCTCGTCGTTGTTGGCGGTGTTGTCCCAACGCTTGGTGCGGACTTTGTGTGACGACTGTAAGACGCCGCTGAGCGAAGATAGCCAAGAATGCCGTGCCGTCGGTTGCGATAAGTGTAACTACACTGGTTATCGTGGCCGTACCGGGATTCACGAGTTGTTGGTGGTTGATGAAACCATTCGCGACTTGGTGCACAACGGTCATGGTGAGCAAGCCATTGAAAAATACGTGCGTAAGCATACGCCGAGTATCCGTCAGGATGGTCTCGATAAAGTAGCGCAGGGTGTCACCACACGCGAAGAAGTGTTACGTGTGACGCGCGAGGAGTAACCATGGGCGCTTATTCCTACCACGCGCTGGATGCCAAGGGCCGCAAAAAGACCGGGGTACTTGAAGCCGACACGGAACGGCAAGTCCGCCAGTTGTTGCGTGATCAAGGTTTGATTCCGGTTGCGGTGGACGAAGCGGAACAGTCAGGAACGGATAGTGCCACCAGCCAAAAGGGCTTTTCGGGGTGGTGGGCGCGCCGCAAAGTGCGCAAAATCAGCTCCGCCGACCTTGCCTTGATTACTCGTCAATTGGCCACCTTAGTGGCCGCCGCCATGCCTATCGAACAGGCGTTATTTGCCGTTGCCGAACAAACCGATAAACCGCGTTTACAAAAATTAGTGATGGCGGTACGTTCACGCGTGGTCGAAGGCTACGCGTTGGCGGTTGCCATGAGCGACTATCCGCATATTTTTGACAAGCTGTTCACCGCCATGGTTGCCGCTGGTGAGCGCTCCGGCCACCTCGACGAAGTGTTGAACCGCTTGGCGGATTACACCGAGCAACGCAATCAACTCAAGGGGCAATTGGTGCAGGCGTTGGTGTATCCGGCGGTGCTGACCTTTGTGGCGATTAGCGTGATCATTTTCTTGTTGGTGTCGGTAGTGCCACAAATCGTTGAGCAGTTTGGTGATTTGGGTCAAGAATTGCCGTTTATTACCCGTGCACTATTGGCTGTTAGTCAGTTCTTACAAACCTTCGGGCCCTTTATTTTAGTGGCGGTTCTGGTGGGGTTAGTGATTTTTGGCCAGCTGTTGAGAAATGAACGTCGGCGCGACAAATTTCATGCGTGGCAACTGAAAGTTCCGTTAGTGGGGCGGGTCATTAAAGGCGTTAACACCGCTCGGTTTTCGCGAACGTTGAGTATTTTGACCGCTTCGGCGGTGCCCTTGCTCGAAGGTTTACAAATCACCGCACGAGTGCTGGGCAACCGTGCCATGCAACATGCGGTTACCGAGGCGGCTGATCGGGTCCGCGAAGGCTCTTCGTTACGTGCCGCGTTGGCGCAAACCAAACTGTTCCCGCCGATGATGCTGCATATGATTGCTGCCGGTGAAAAATCCGGTGAGTTGGAGCAGATGCTCGGACGTGCCGCGGACAATCAAGACCGCGACTTTGAAAACACCATGAATGTCGCGTTAAAAATATTTGAGCCAGCGCTGATCATTGTCATGGCTGCGGTGGTCTTAGTGATTGTAATGGCAATTATTCAGCCGATCTTGCAGCTTAATCAAGCGGTCGGTTTATAAATGGAGGAAGTATGAGAAAGAACAAAGGTTTTTCACTGATCGAAGTGATGGTGGTGATCGTGATTTTGGGCCTGTTGGCGACGCTTATCCTACCTAATGTGTTAGGTTCGGCCGATCAAGCCAACCGTCAAAAAGTGAAATCTGACATTGTGGCGCTGGAAAATGCACTGTCGCAATACAAGTTGGATAACGGTGTGTTTCCGACCACCGAGCAAGGGCTTGAGGCACTTATTGAAGAGCCTACCATTGACCCATTACCGCGCAACTATCGCCGTGGTGGTTATATTCAGCGTTTACCATTGGACCCTTACGGTTCGGAATACATGCTGTTGAGCCCAGGCGAATACAGCGATATTGATATTTTCTCTGCCGGCGAAGACCGTCAACCAGGCACCGACGATGACATCGGTAACTGGAACCTTGAAAACAACTAAGGGTTTTACCCTCGTTGAAGTGATGGTCACCATTGCCATCATTGGTTTGATGGCGGTGGCGGTCACCTTTGTCGTGCCTGACCAGCAAGATGATGCATTGGATGACGCGGCCGAGGATTTGTATCAACGGATTCGTTATGCGCAGGAATATGCGCTGTTGCGGCATGCGGTTTTAGGTCTGCGGATTGACGAGCAGGGCTACACTTTCGTGCAGTGGCGCGAGCAGCAGTGGCAGCCGCTTGATTTTCGCGGTTTAAGGGCGCAGGACTGGCCGCAGGATGTGGTGTTTGAGCTGCAGAGTGAAAACGAAGCGTTGCTCGGGCAAGACGAAGATGCGGTGGAAGCGTTTTTTGCGCCGCCAGAAGATGAAGCGACGAGCACCGAGGAGCGCGAAGCGCAGCAGCCGCAATTGTGGATTTTGGGTAGCGGCGACATTTCGGTTTTTACGTTGCGTCTGCAGCCATTCAACAGCCTTGATGGACAAGGTTGGGTGCTACGCAGTGAAGATGGCTACCATTTGACCCTGCAACGCGCGGAGGAGGTTCAGTGATGTCCACCCCCGCCGTCGTTGTGGTACCCCGTTGCACCGATGTTGTAACCCGTGGTTCTACCACGGGGTGTGCCCCACGTTGCGCCGATGTGGTAACCCGTGGTTCTACCACGGGGTGTGCCCCACGCTGCGCCGATGTGGTAACCCGTGGTTCTACGACGGGGTGTGCCCCACGTTGCGCCGATGTGGTAACCCGTGGTTCTACCACGGGGTGTGCCCCACGTTTCGATAATGGTTGTTCAATTCGGATTCCCCCCGTGGTAGAACCACGGGCTACCAAGCATGCGGGCTTTACGCTGGTGGAAGTGATGGCGGCGCTGGCGATTTTTGCGATGGCGGCATTGGCTGGGGTTGCTGCCGCAACCAATCACTTGAACGATCTCGCCTATATGGAAGAGCGCACCATGGCGCGCTATGCCGCCGCGAATGCCTTGGCGCGCATCACTTTGAGCGAGAATCCGCGCGAGCTGAAGCAGGGCACCGAAACCGTCGCCAGCAAGCAATGGCACTGGCGCGCCACCTTCACCGAAACCGTGACCGCCGACGTCAGCTACGTCGAAGTCACCGTCCGCCCCAGTCAAGACAGCACCGAGAAAAGCTATATTCTCGGCCGCTACCTTAGGGCCCCGCAATGACCCCGCGCATCGACCAACCCGTACCCCGTGGTTCTACCACGGGTCACCCTCGAATTGAACCGCCATTGCCGAAACGTCAGGCACACCCCGTTGTAGCCCGCAGTTCTACTGCGGGGCATGGTCGAATTGAATCGCCATTGCCGAAACTTCAGGTACACCCCGTGGTAGAACCACGGGCTACACTTCGAACGCAACAACCATTGCCGAAACGTCAGGCGCACCCCGTGGTAGAACCACGGGCTACCCAACTGGTGCATACGGGCTTTACCTTGGTTGAGGTGTTGGTGGCGATTGTGGTGTTCGCGATCATTGGCTTGGCCAGCGCGGCGGTGGTGAACAGCATGATGCGCACCAACGAACAAAGCGCCGAAGTACGTGAAGAATTACAACAGTTGCAACAAGCCATGTTGATGATCGAGAACGACTTACGCCAAGCCGTGTCACGGCGCACACCCGAAGGCGACTACTACGTGCGCGCAGGCTGGTTCAATCCTGGCAACCTGCTGGCCCGCAGCGAACTGCAACCCGTGCGCTACATCATTAACCAAGACCAACAACTGGTCCGCCAACACTACACCTACGCCGATATGAGTCCCACCAGTGACCCAACCGAGCGCGTAGTGCTTGAAGGCGTGACCGAATTTCAGGTTGAGCCCATCATCAAAGGCAGCGAGCGCAGCGGCTTAGGCATCACACCGAATCAGCAACCACAGGCCGAACAAGACGGCCCAATGGAAATCCCTGACGGCGTCGAAGTCACCCTCGAAACCGAGCGCTGGGGCACAATCGTACGCGTATTTATTTTAAACGGAGGCGACTTTAGTGAACCGCAAAGTTCCAATCAGCCTTCCCCGTAAACAGGGCGGCGTCGCGCTCATCATGGTGCTGCTCGTGGTGGCCTTGGTCACCGTGCTGGCAGTGCAGCTGAGCAAGCGTTTACAAATGAACGTTATTCGCACCATGAACTACCAGCAAAGCGAACAAGCCTATTGGTATTGGCTGAGTGCCGAAGAAATCGCACGGCAATTGCTACAGCTACAAGTCAAAGACAGCAAGGGCGTCATCCATCAAGGCCAAGTCTGGTACTTGCAAACTGAAGAAGAGCGAGTCTATCCGCTTGAAGGTGGCGGTAACGCTAATGTGGCGATTAAAGATCTACACAGCTGCTTCAACCTGAACGCACTCAAAGGCGACAGCCTGAGCACCGAACAGCTGGTGCGCCGGAAAGTCCAAATGCGTATGCTGCTGCAAGCGGCGATGCCAGATATTGACGATTACAAAGCCGATGTTATCGTCGAGAGCATGGCGGACTGGCTCGACCGCGACGAACAAATGGCCAGTAGCTATGGTGCCGAACGTTCTGATTATGAGAGTCTTAACGTGCCGTACCAAGCTGCCAACGACTTTTTTGTTCATGAAAGCGAGCTGCGCCTCGTCCGCGGTATCACCCAACCGGTATACCAAGCGTTGAAGCCGTATGTTTGTGTGATCCCGAACAGCAACAAAAACGAATTAAACTTCAACACGGTGGAGCACGGCGAGTTAGTCCATGCCATCACCCTTGGTGCGCTGACTGTCGACGAAGGCAAGGCTGCCCTCGAGAATCGTCCTGACGACGGCTATGATGGCATCGAAGATGCGCGCAACAACAGCATCTTGGCGCAAGCCAGCGGACAGCCCATCAATCCAAATTTTGGTGGCGTACCGCGCCCTAGTGGCATTACCGCCGAATCGCTGGGCGGGATGTTTGACGATTTGGTGGTAAAAAGTAATTATTTCGAGTTAGATACCCAAGTACAATTCGGCGACATGGAATTACGTGGGCAAAGTAAACTCTACGTGGCAGAAGATGACAGTGTCGTTCTGCTGCGTGGACTAGGAGAACCTTAATGGAACAGCTCTATATTCATCTGGCGACGCCTGTGCGTTGGCTGATCTGGCATCCCAGCCAGCAAGAAGTCATTGCCAGTGGCGAGCTTAACGACCCGAGCGAGCTCAGTCAGCTCCACGATAAAGCACAGCGCTGCAACGTTACCGTGCTGGTGCCGGGGCAAGATGTGCTCTTAACCGAAGTGCGCTTGCCCGCGGGCTCGCAGCGCTTGTTGCCGCAGCTTATTCCGAACAGCCTCGAAGACGAGCTGGCCAGCGACATCGACAGTTTGCACTTTGCTTGGCCTGCCAATGCGAAACCAGCAGGTATGGATACGCCAATCCCCGTCACCGTGGTGAGCAAGGCGCATATGCAAGACTGGCTTGCCGCGCTGCAACAGGCGAACATCGAAGCCGACGCGATCTATCCGGATTATTTTGCCTTACCCGTGACCGAGCAAGGCGTGAAACTGCGCTTGGGCGCGAGCCTGTTGGTGCGCGAAAGCCAGTGGCAGGCCTACAGTACCGATGTGCCGCCACTGTTCGACAGTGAGGCCAGTGACATTAGTGCGCAGTATGAATTGCCGCTGCAAGTCGCTACCGCCGACCACGCGAAGCACACCATCAATTTACGTCACGGCGAATTCCGCGTGGTGCGCAAGCGCCGCAAACAAAGCGTGACGATGCCATGGCAGCCAGCAGCGATTGCAGCTGCGGTGGCCGTGGTTGTGGTCTTTGCCCAGCAATTCGTGACCTATGTGCAACTCGGTCAAGAAAATCAGCAATTGCAACAGGCCATCGAATCGACCTACCGTGAAGCGTTTCCGAACACCACGCGTATCGTTAACGTGCGGAGCCAATTGCGGCAACAGCTGAGCAGTGTCGGTGCCAGCGCCACAGCAACCGACTCAGCAACGGCGACCAATGCAGGCCTTGCCATGTTTGGCCAACTTGAACCAGCGTTCCGTGCGACACCTAGTGTCGAGCTCGATCGCGTGCGCTACAACAATGGCACGCTACAACTGCAAGTGAATGTGGAAGACTTCGAAAATCTACAACGCTTTCAAGAAGCGGCGAGCCAAACCGGATTAACCGTCAACCAAGGGCAAGTCACCAATCAGAACGGCGTGGTGAGTGGCGCGTTAGAAGTCACCGCAGGCGGGGGGGCCTAAGTTATGTTGCAAGAACAAGTTCATCTGCGTTGGCAGCAACTGAACAGTCGCGAGCGTTTGTTAGTGAGCATCGCTGGCGTGGTGCTGGCGATTTGCGTGGTCTATTTTGCCATGTGGCAGCCGTTGCAAAACGGCATCGAACAGCGCGAGTTACAACGCAGCGCACAACAAGAAACGCTCGCTTGGGTGCGCGAAAACGCTGGGCGCTACCTTGCATTAAGCCAACAGGCGCAAAGGCCAAATCGTACCAGCGGCGCCGTCACACAAGCCACTGACATTCCGCGCATCATTACCGAGCAAGCGCGCAGCTTCCAGCTTGACGTCG
Source organism: Pseudidiomarina homiensis (assembly GCF_003987225.1). GTDB lineage: Bacteria > Pseudomonadota > Gammaproteobacteria > Enterobacterales > Alteromonadaceae > Pseudidiomarina > Pseudidiomarina homiensis. The sequence continues at coordinate 1,232,791 of NZ_PIPX01000001.1, read as the reverse complement.
GACGCATGAGCCCTGAGGGTGAGTCACTGGTGGTGGTCATGAATGACGTTCCCTTTACCCAAGTGCTAGCGCTGTTAGACGCGCTGCAAGCGCAAGGCGGCCTGAACATCGAACAACTTGATATCACCCGCGGCAATAAGCCGGGCCATGTGCACGTACGTCGTCTAAAAGTGGGGCTGGCATGAGTTGGCGCTGGTTACTTTGGTTAATTCCCGTCTATTTAATTGGTTTAGTGGTGTTCGCCCCAGCACGCGCCGTGCTGGGGTTCATTCCTGAACAAAGTGGTATCAGCCTAAGTGCGGTGTCCGGTACTTTGTGGAATGGCGAAGCGTCCATCAGCGCCCCAGCTAGTCCGCAGGTGACGGTAAATTTGCAGAACATTCAATGGCAACTAAAACCGCTGGCGCTTGTTAGCGGCAAAGCGCTGCTTGATTTCACCATTCCGCAAAGCAACACTATTACGGGGCAAGGCACAGCGAGCGTTGGCCTGAATGGTAGTGTCAAGCTGCAAGGCGAATTCAGTGGCAACCTGCAAGAAGCAATTCAAGCGTATCGGCTACCCGTGCCAGTCACCTTAGATGGCCGTTGGGCATTGCAGCTCGACAATTACACACTTACTGATCTTGCTAGTGGCCAATGGTGTAACCAACTAGAGGCCACGGCAAAAAGTCGCGGCACAGCGGTGCGTTTCAATAACCGCTGGAGTGAACTCGGTGAGTTCGGAACCGCCTTAAGTTGTTCGGCACAAAACGAAATAGTTGCTAAAATGGCAGCGAATAATCGTTTAGGTTTAAGTTTTACGACGACCGTTGGCGGCAATCAGCAAGCACCGCAAATTCGCATTCAAGGTGCGCTAAAGCCTGGCTTGCAAACGCCGCGTGAAGTATCCGAAATGCTCGTATTTTTGGGTCGCCCTGATAATACCGGCGCGTACCGCTTTAATTTCACGCTTTAATTTAAGGCCAACTATCAGCGGCAATAACAAAAAAGGAGTCGCAACATGGATCAATTCATGAACTGGATAACCGAAAACCAAGACTTGATTGTCAGCTATGTCATCAAGTTTGTGGTCGCCATTTTAATTCTGATCATCGGTAAGATGATCGCCAATAGCGTTGCCAAGCTACTTGGTCGCGGTATGACGCGAAAAGGCGTGGATGGCGCCGTGATTAGCTTTTTAAGTGCTATCGTCAAAAGCGTGATTTTCATTGCCGCAGTCCTGATGGCATTATCACAAGTGGGCGTGCAAACCACTTCGTTCATCGCCATTTTGGGTGCTGCTGGTTTAGCTATCGGTTTGTCGTTGCAGGGTTCACTGTCCAATATGGCATCGGGGGTGCTGATTATCATGTTCCGCCCGTTCCGTGCTGGCGAATACGTCGATGCAGGTGGTGTGTCGGGTACCGTTAACGAAGTAAATATTTTCCAAACGGTATTGAAAACCCCTGACAATAAGGTTGTATATGTACCTAATGCGCAGATCACTGGGCAGCCGATCACCAACTACAGTCGCGAAGATACGCGTCGTGTAGATCTGTTGATTGGTGTGTCTTACGACGCTGACTTGCATAAGACCAAGGAAGTGTTGGAGAGCGTATTAAAAGCCGATCAGCGTTTGTTAAAAGATCCTGAGTGGAACATTCAGGTGCATGCTTTGAACAACTCGTCAGTCGACTTTATTGTACGTCCGTGGGTAAAGAGTACCGACTATTGGCCGGTGTACTGGGATTTGATGCGTGAAATCAAGATCGCACTTGATAAAAATGACATCGGTATTCCATATCCACAAATGGATGTACATTTGTTTAAACAGGCTTCACAAGATTAGTACAAAGTGCTAATCTCATGAAGTCTAGGGAAGAAATTTCCTTGATTGGCCAATCAATAAGCACATAGAGGTGTATTAATTATGATGAAACGTACTGCTTTAGCAGCCGCAGTGAGCTTAATCTTAAGCCCTGTTGCTATGGCTCAGACCGGTGCGGGTACTTCTGAAGGTCAGGACGAAGGTGTAGGTCACTTCACCAAGGGCACAATTGCAGCCGGCACTATTGCCGCGTTGACAGTTTTTGCCACGCTTGATCATTCTGACTCTGAAGCGCCGCTACCACCAGAGCCTGAGCCAGAACCAGAGCCTGAGCCAGAACCTGAGCCAGAGCCTGAACCTGAGCCAGAACCAGAGCCACCAGTGACGACCACTACGACTCCGGTAACAACTACGACTACTCCGGTAGTCACCACTACAACGACCACAACAACGTTGTAAGTCGGTAGTGAAAAAGCCCAGGCTTTAACTACGAAATACCGCAGGTGCGCACTGCGGTATTTTTTTGAGCGTTTTTTATTTCCGTTATCGTCTTTTTCCGTCAATAAGGTTTACTTTCATGCGTTTGATCGGTTTTGCTAGTCTTGTTGTTTTCGTTTTCGCACTTTCAGGCTGCAGTGTGCGTATGCAAAATCTTGCTGGCGCTGCTGAAGAAGCGTTGTTCGGCAATGACGATGTTGTTTTAACGGAAGCTGAAATCGCCGATTTGCCATATGCAGCGGCTTACTTTGACACCGAAACGTCAGGGCGTATTGTAGCGGTACTCGATCGCGCAACCGAGTTACAGCGGGTTTACCGCACTGGCGGTGAAGAAGCCTTTGTCACGCGCTTTGGCCGTGTGATCAGCAGCTCGAATATGCCAGGCGTGCCGCTGTATACCAGTGATTGGGCATCAGATCCGCTGAGCTGTTGGGTGCGTCAGACTGCAGCACAACACACCGAAAGCAATTGTCATAACAGTTGGCAGCGCACCGTAGAATTGGGTAATTATGGCAGCAACGTGTTGCGCCAAATCAAAGTATCATCTACCTTCGAAGTGGCAGCGCAACAAACCTATCGCCACCCTGACGGAACTGAACTACAAGCCACCAAAATTGTCGAACGTGGTGTTTTTGCTGGAGAAAACTTCAGTAACGAATTTTATGCAGTGAATGGACGCGTTGTCTTTGCAAAACATTATCTCTCTAAAGATTTAGGCTATGGTATTTTACAGGAAATTAAACCGTTCAATGGAGATTTGTAAATGCGATGCGGGCCTTTTTCTCAGCTAATTTGGGGTTTACTCACGGCAGTAACTTGTTTAGCGATTGTACCAACGACAGCAATGGCCGAAGCCAAGCAACCAGACGGTGCGACGCCTTTTGATCGCGTGGTGAAGGTCAATATCGACCAACAAATGTACAGTTTCACGCGCTTACCTAATCTTATGCAGATCTATCGTGCTGCAGAGTTGGAACCCGCTGCATACTGGCCGGTGAGCCGGCTGCTCAGCCAGAAACAAACACGTAAAGTCCATCAGCAACGTCAGGCGCTATTAAAGCAGCTCGACGGGCTTGCGCAGTGGACGCAAACCGAAGGTAACAAAGCCGCTGCAGCGAAATTACAAAAATGGCATGCCGCAATTAGCACGTGGCCACTGATCGGTGCCGAATGGTTGGGCTTCGCAAAGATCGTTGATCGTAAAGACGAACAATCGGGAACCAGTTTTGAGCGTCCAAGCTTTTTTAGTAGTTTCACCGATGCCGTAAGCAGCTTAAAGTACAACCCAACCTTGCCAGAAGGCACGTATCGCTTTTTACCACCACGTGAAGTGCCAAACCAATGGTACGCAACCTTAGTGACCGCCGACGGTGCGCAAAAAGTAACTTTTACTGAAGAAGATTCCGTGCGCGACGTACTTGAGCGTAGTGGTATTCTCAATAATCATCATGGGCTAACCAGTGTCGACCTAGTGTTCTTAACGGGACATACGGAGTCGTCAAATGTGGCTTACTATGAAAACGATAAAGCAATGCCGCCGGTCGGTGGCCTCATTTTGGTTGACCTGCCGAAGACTGACTTACCAGAGCAATGGCAGTCATTAGGTCAACAACTTGTAGAACTCGCACGTTATTGGAACCCTCAATCATGACCGTTGTTTCCCGAAGTTTGGTGGCTCTCGCAGTCACCGCCGCGCTCTCTTATTCTCCAGATTCAGCAGCCGACACCGCAAACCAATCAGACTTTGGTGGTGTCGGTTTAATGCAAATGCCGACAGCGCGGTTTGCCGACTATGGCACACTTTCGGGACTGTATTACGACAACGAAGAATACCGCAGAATTGCGCTAAGCTTGCAGTTGTTCCCATGGTTAGAAACCACCGTGCGCTACAACGACATTCGCCCGATTCGTTACAGCGCCGATCCTAATTTTAGTGGCGATCAAACCGGCAAAGACAAAGGTTTTGACGCCAAAATCCGCTTATTGAAAGAAAGCTACTGGCTGCCGCAAGTTGCGGTTGGCTGGCGTGACTTAGCGGGCACCGGCATCTTCGCTAGTGAATACATTGTCGCCAGCAAACAATTTGGGCCACTCGATTTCACCGTTGGCCTTGGTTGGGGCTACATGGGTAACCGCGATAACATAGACAATCCGTTTTGCGAAATTGATGATGCTTTTTGCCGTCGCGAAAGCGGCTACAGCGGTTACGGCGGCCGTTTTGAAGTCGATAAATGGTTCCGCGGACGCACTTCCGTATTCGGCGGTCTGACCTATCAAACGCCATTCGATCCACTCGTATTGAAAGCCGAGTACGACGGTAATGATTACAGTCGCGAACGTTACCTAGGTGACTTACAGCCCGATTCCGCATGGAACTTTGGTGCCGATTACGCCTTAGGCGACCACTTCACGCTCAAAATCAGCTACGAGCGTGGCGAAAACTGGATGTTCGGCTTCTCGACCAGCTTTGACTTAAATGAAATCGGCCAAGTGAAGTCGAAACGTGGCGAAGTGCCAGAACCGAATAAGCGCAACTCGTTGCCGCGGATTAACGATGTCACCAACCGGCGCAGCGTATTAGCGTTCGCAAATGATCTCCGCTTTTACGGCGGGGTTGAGCCGACGCGTATGCAACTTGCGCGTAGTGAAGACTCTGATGACATCGATACCATACGCGTCTACGGTGAACAATTACGTTTCCGTGAGCAAGCAGAAGGACTGCGTCGCATCGCCAAAGTTGCCGAACAGCGTATGCCGGAATGGGTTGAAAAAATTGACGTGGTGAACCGCCGCGGTTTAATCCAAACCCACACCACCGAAATCGACATCGCCACTGCGCGTACTGCGATCCAGCGTCAAGACTTCACCACCACCATCGATGATGCCTTCACGCGCAAAGACACGCCGTTAGAAACCTACGAAGACCAACCGTTCTTTATCGCCAAAAACGAAATCACTTGGCCAACGCTCAGTGTGAAGCCGTTCCTTGAGCAAAGTTTTGGTAACCCAGAAAACTTCTATATGTATCAGTTTGGTCTCGACGTGAATGCAGCGATGTGGGTAGCACCGGGAACGTTCTTGCACGGTACCCTTAGTGGCAACTTGATGACCAACTTTGACGACTTTAACTTCTTAGTCGATCAGTACAATTCAAAAGTGCCACGGGTACGAACCTACGTGCGCGAATACGCGACCTTCAGTGACATCTGGATGGAAAACCTCCAGCTGAGCCACATTAATCAATTAGCGCCGAATGTATACACCAGCTATTACGCCGGTTACCTCGAGCGCATGTTCGGTGGTGTAGGTACTGAGTTGTTGTATCGCGAACTCGACAGCAACTGGGCCGTTGGCGTTGACTTAAACTGGGTGAAACAACGTGACTACAATAGCCATACCGGCTTCTTAGATTACGACACCTTTACCGGCCATGTGACCGGTTACTACATGCCAGAGTTTATGCCAAATACTTTGTTCAAAGTTGCCGCAGGGCGCTTCTTGGCGCAGGACAACGGCGTACAAATGAATGTGGAACATAAATTCCGCAGCGGTGTCGTAGTGGGGGCCTATGCCGCCAAAACCAATTTATCGTCGCGAGAGTACGGCGAAGGTAGCTTTACCAAAGGCTTTTATATTAGTATACCTGTCGACTTGTTACAGACTGAGCATAGCCCGAACCGCGGCATGATCAGTTGGACGCCGCTCACCCGCGATGGTGGTCAAATGTTGAATCGTCAAATTCAGCTGTTCTACTCCACCGACGAGCGTAGTCCTTTCTATAAAGAATAATGGAGTGGATGTATGAGAAGTGAACGCGGCTTCACCTTGATCGAACTGTTGATCGTTATCGTGATTTTAGGCTTGCTGGCCAGTTTAGTTGCGCCGCAAATGTTCTCGAAAGTCGATTCGTCGAAGATCAAAACCGCTGAGACCCAGATGAAAATGCTGGAAACCTCGCTCAATACTTATCGTTTAGATATGGGGCGTTATCCAGAGAAGCTTGATCAATTGCTGGCGAGCGACGAAGCTAACTGGCAAGGCCCGTACTTTCCAAAAGAAGTACCGCCGGATCCGTGGGGCAACGACTACGTGTACAAAATGCCAGGTGATAACGGCAAGCCGTTTACCCTTATGTCATTGGGTGCCGATGGCAGTGAAGGCGGCGAAGACACGAACGCCGACATTATTCTGAAATGACCGAGACAACTGTGCATCAACTATTTACCGAGCGCTTTCGCGTGAATCACGACGATTTAAGCAAAGCGCTACAGTTCCAGTCGCGTAATGGCGGCCAACTGGAACAGATCTTGGTGCGCATGGGGGCGTTAAGTTCGGAGTACTTACCAGCCTATTACGCAGAAGTCTACGAACTACCGCAGCTCGACAGCGCGCAATTGGAGCCATTACTCGACGACGATGAACAGTGGCAAGCGCTACAAGAAGCACTTCCCGAGAGCTTGCTGCGACAGCTAATGTCGCACGACTGCCTGCCGATTGCCGTCTCGGAAGCTGCCATTCGCGTTGCGGTGGTGAATCCGACCAAACCAGAACTGCTTGAATTTGCTGCGGTGCACCAAGCGCCTGAACTGCAATTGGTGATTGCCACCGACGAGCAGTACAACCAACTGCTCAATCGCTACCAACAAAGCACCAATGAGCGCAGTGACAGCGCGGACTTGAGTGTGCTTGAAGAAGACCGCCTGCGCGAACTTGCCTCAGAAGCACCAACGGTAAACCTATTGAACAACTTGATGGCCAAGGCGCTGCGTCGCCGTGCATCAGATATGCACATTGAGCCGTGGAAGGGCAAAGGCCGCGTGCGTTACCGCATCGATGGTGTGTTGCATGAGGCCGATTTTATTCCCATGCACATGGTGTTGCCAGTCGTCACGCGCTTGAAGTTGCTGTCGAATATGGACATTGCCGAAAAGCGGCGGCCGCAAGACGGTAAAATCGAATTGCGCATCGACGGCTTGAACGTGGACGTGCGGGTGTCGGCCTTGCCAGTGGGCGAAGGCGAGTCCGTGGTCATGCGTTTCTTGCTGCAAGATAGCCTTGCTTACGACGTGAAAACACTCGGTATCGAGCACGACGTCGAAGCCGAGTTATTGAAAGATATTCAAGCCACGTCAGGCGTGATCTTGCTGACCGGCCCAACCGGCTCTGGTAAAACCACGAGCTTGTACTCGTTTTTATCACGCCGCAATGCGCCGGACGTGAAAATCATCACCATTGAAGATCCGGTGGAGTATCAACTGGACGGCATTAACCAGGTACAGGTGCAAAGTGACATTGGCTTTACCTTCGCCAATGCTTTGCGTTCGGTGGTGCGACAAGACCCCGACATTATCATGGTCGGTGAGATCCGTGATGCTGAAACCGCAGGTATTGCACTGCAATCGGCGCTGACCGGCCACTTGGTCTTTAGTACTTTGCACACCAATGACGCCGCCAGCGCCTACACTCGTTTACTAGACCTTGGCGTTGAAGAATTCCTGCTGGCCGCAGCGATTAAAGTGATTGTTGGTCAGCGCTTGGCACGTAAACTGTGCCCACATTGTAAAGCGCCGGACGCCGAAGGCGAGCAACAGTATCGGCAAATGAAAATGCAGTGGATGCAAGAACGCTTTGGCGTGCAACCCGATTTTCATCGCGCCGTAGGCTGCGACAAATGCGCACACACCGGCTACTCAGGCCGCGTGGCACTGATTGAATACATGCGTTGTGACGAAGAGCTCACAGCCTTACTCGGCGACGCGGAGTTCTTGACCAAAGCGCGGCGTATGAACCGCGAGCGGGGCTTCCGCAACTTGCTTGAAGACGGCGTATTGAAAGCCATGCGCGGCGAAACAACCTTAGCCGAAGTGGTGCGGGTGGCAGGCTAATGGCACAGTTCAAGTACACCGCCTACAACGCGAGCGGGGTGCAGCAACAAGGCACCGTCGAAGCGGTCGATGAAGCCGCCGCCAAAGCCAAACTCAGCGCCCAGCAATTGCTGGTGTCGAGCTTAAAGCCGCAACAAAAAGACATCGGCGCAGCGTTGTTTGGTGATCGGCAACTGAACTTAAAAGACGTTGAATTTTTTACCTCAGAACTGGCGCTGTTGCTGAAGTCGGGCCTTAAAGTCGACAAAGGCCTCGAAATTCTGCTGCAAAACGTTGAAAAACCAGCGCTTCGCCAGTTTTTGCGCGACGTACTGCAAAAGCTCAAACAAGGTGAGAAGTTATCTTCGTCGTTGCAGCCATATGCCGTGTTTAGCTCACTGTATGTCGGCTTGGTGCAAATCGCGGAAGAAACCGGTGAGCTGGCCGCGACCTTTGAGCGCCTATCTGACGAACTGAAATACCAGCTCGACCTGAGTGACAAAATCAAACAAGCCTTGGTTTATCCAGCGGTTATTTTGACCGTGTGTATTGCCGCCATTGTGTTTATCTTCAATTTCGTGGTGCCAAACTTAACCACCTTGTTCCAAGACCAGCAAGGTCTGCCGGGTTACACCGTGGCATTGTTGGCAGTGAGTGACTTCTTTATTCAGTATCAGCTATGGCTGGTGGCAGCTATCGCTGGCGGCGGGCTGGTGCTGTGGCGTTGGCGGACGCATCCGACCGTCGCGCAATTTCGTTCGTGGTTGCGTGAGCGCATGCCCGTGGTGTCGGGCGCTAACTTGCTGGTCGAGCGTATTCGTTTTAATGCCGCGCTAAATGTCATGCTGTCGTCCGGTGTGGCCATTGACCGTAGCATCAAACTGGCGCAGAAAACCTTGCGCACGGTGAGCCTGCAACAAGAAGTTGCCCGCGCTGCTGAGCAAATCAACCGCGGTAATAGCCTTGCAGAGTCACTCAGTGAGACACGCCTGTACCCGCAATATTATGCGGCGCTACTGAAAATCGGTGAAGAAAGCGGCGAACTCGCGCGCGTATTTGGCGAGATTGCCGACCGTTCGCGCCGCACCTTTTACAACTGGGTGACGCGTTTCACCAGTTTACTCGAACCAGCATTGATTCTTTTCATGGGAGCTGTGGTAGGCAGTGTGGTGGTCATTATGATGCTGAGCATATCTGCCGTCACAGACATGCCAATATGATCCGCCGACGCCGCCTAGGTTTTACGCTTATCGAATTGCTGGTGGTGTTAAGCATTATTGGCATCGCCGCCAGCCTCGTTGGCCCTGTCGCCTTGCAACAATACGAACGCAGCAAAGTCACCCAAGAGCGGGAGCAGTTGCTACGCCTGCTCAATGATCTGCAATTTCAAGCCTACACCGAGTTCAAAAACATTCATTTGATGACTAAAAACAATCAAATGATTGTAAAAACGGGCTCAGAAATATCAAATGATTTATTTATGCAATCAATTGAGTCCAAAAACACATCAATTGATGAATATGAGCAAAATAATCAATCAAATGATGGCATTTCTATCCAAAAAGCATCAAATGACACAATTATTGCTCATTTCAATTCAATTGAATTCAAAAACCAATCAATTGAGTTAAATAGTCATGGTTTTTGGTCAAATGATTTCTTTTACTGGTTTGAAGCATCAAATGAGCGCAGTGTTGCGTTGAATATGCCACGCATCGAGCAAGACACGCAGGAGGCAAGTGATGCGTCGCGCTAGTGCTGGCTTTACCCTGATTGAAGTGTTGATTGCCATGACCATACTCACCGCGTCGGTGGTCACCGCAATGCTGGCGTTTCAAAATAATATGCGCAACTCAGCCAAAGCCGCCGAAGTAACGCACATACTGACTCAGGTTGAAGTGCTCCGCAGTGCCATCGAATTTGACTTGCAACACACCGACCGCCGCCAACAAGAACTGTTTAGCCAAGGCGTACGTGCGACCTGGAAGGCCGAGCAAGTGGCCTACGAAGCACCGGCAAAATACTTTAGCGACGCCGAACTCGACTTTCGTGAGTACGGCCCGCGTTATCGCTTGTACGCCGTAACCCTGACCATGGAGTTTGGCACCAGCCGCCGCGAATTCAACTACGAGGAGCTAGTATGGGACGAAAGACTCAGCGCGCCTTCACCTTAGTTGAAACCCTGATCGCCATGGTGCTGTTGTCACTGCTGATGCTCGGCGGTGCGCTCGCCTATGACTACTTCACCCAAAACTGGCAACGCAACAAAGGCAGCATGAACGACGCCATGCAGCGACATCATTTGACCACGCTGGTGCAGCGGGTGACGCAAAGCACCTTTGCCAAGGTGGTGCATAAGAACCGCCAAGCAGGCCATTTGGGCTTTTACTTCCTTGGTCGTGAAGAAGGTTTTACCGCCGTCTCGTCAGCTAGTGTGCAAGATCCGACAGTGCCTGCGGTCTACCGATTGTTCAAAGAGCAAAACCAAGACGGTACATGGCGCTTAATTTATGAAGAAGCGCCGTTAAAAGGCTTTCGTCTTGAAGAGCCAGAGCAAAATCTACCGTTTAACTTCCGGCGAGTGATTTATGACAACATCGCGGAACTCGACTTTAGCTATTTTGGCTGGAACAACTACGATGAACGCCGCGACGTGATTTCCGCAGAAAACCGTGAAGTATTAGAGCCGCGCTGGTTTAACGAATATGACGGTTTGGCTCGAGTGGTCCACCCTATTGCCATACGGATCAATTTAAATGGTATGAGTTGGTTAATCACAGTATCTGATAATGCGATCGACATATTGGGAGGGTATTCTTCCGATGTCTAAATTGCGCCAACAGCAGCAGGGCATGGCACTCTTTCAAGTGTTACTTATTGTCGCCATCATTTCAGTGTTGTTGCTGATTATGTCCAACACCACCAAAGGCCAGGTAGACCGTGCCTTGGCGTTGCAAAAGCAAACCGAAAAGCAGTTAGCTTTGCACTCCGCAGCGAATTACCTCGATATGTTAATGCTGACCAACGATTGGAGCGATATGTTGCGCGAAGGTAAACCCATCGCTGGTTTGAACTTTCATAATTACGTGATGCGCGTGCAGTTACCCAACCGACAAGCGTATAAAAGTTTAGCTGAAGGTATTGATGTGCAGATGCAAAACATTGGAAGCTTGGTTGGGGTCAATCAGGCCAACGATCAGCTACGCGATGTGCTTGTGCGCGCCGGCGTGCCCTCGATTGAGGCCAATAATATGATCTTGACCTTGCGTGAGCAGTTGTACCGTGACGATAGATTGTACTTTCAGCACATTAATGAACTTACCAGTGTGCCCGGATGGACGTCCGCAATTATTGAACGAATCCGCCCTTATGTGACCACCAAGATCATGCCATTTAACGGCGCTTGGGCGCCAGATGGCTTACTCCCTGTCTTGCTCACCTCTGGGCAAGCTGATACTATCACAGCGTTGCGCGGCTCGGGAGAGTATAACCCGCGTCTTTACGAAGAATTTTCAGGGCAAGACACAGGCTTTGGCGTATCTTTGTATCCGAGCGACGAACAGCGTGTAACAGTGACTGACCCGGTAACTGGGGAACAACTTCGGCGCGGTGTGATTTACGCCACGCATGATAAACATCCAAGGACGATAGAATACAAGCGCTATCTACGAGAAGAAAAAAGCATACCGAATGAGTGAAGCCAAGCCTAAGCAAACGAGTCTGTTCAAGCGCCTAGCAAGTCAACTAGAGCGTGGCCTTTGGCGTGTCAACGCGGATGGGCAATGGTATCAAGGTTCTCAGGCTAAGGCTGTCACGGTCCCTAAAAAACGTGTTCCCGTCGTCGTTTTGGCGCGTACTTTTTATCAAGAAAAGTGGCAAAGTTTTGCGATTCGATCGCAGCGCGAATTACGAAAGATTCTAACGTTACAAAATTCGGCCCCAGGTGTTTTGCATTTTATCGGGCATGAGCAAGACGGGCAGCGTCGAGTGCTGACTGTTGAACTCACGGCAGAAGGGCAAAAGCTTGCTGAGCACGGTTACGTGGTGTTACCCGAGACTCTTGTTGTTGCCGCGGCGTTAAACGACGGCTTTTATGAGGTTAGCAGTGCTAAAGCAGCTTATTTTTTGCATAAACAAGGCAAAGAATGGCAGACCGCGCGCAAGTCAGCGCTGTTGCGTGATGCGACAACCGCTAAACTTGCTCTAGGTGCGGGTCATAGCGAAGCGGTACAACAGGTCAGCGAGGCGCAACTGCAAGCGCTGCTTATTCGTGGCGTGCGTAAGCTTGGTGTAGCAATTTGGCAACAGGGTTGGCAAGGCTCCGGGCAAACAAAAAGCTTTCCTTGGCAGCAAACGTTGGTGGCGTGTGGCGCAGTCGTTGTGCTCTATGCGGTGCTCTCCAGTGGTTATTTGATGGCGCAGCGTTGGTGGCTAGAGTCCCAACTGACCGCTATGCAAGACGACGTGAGTGTTGTGTTAGAACAGCAGTCAGCAATGCAGAACGCCCAAGCAACGATCGAAACATTGCAACAACACCAAGCCAATTGGCAAGCCGTGAACAACTTATGGCGCACCTACCGAGTGATTGAAGAACAAAACGTTGATTTAAACTTTCTGCGCGGTGACTTTAAGAGCCTGATGCTCAGCGCTGTTGCCGATGGTGCTTTGCCGTTTATACAGCAATTGAGTGCTTCGCCAGCGGTGGTTAATGCAGATTTTGACTCTCCCGTGCGAGCCAGCGGCAATCAGCAACGCTTCATCATTAAATTCGAGCTAGCACAGCAGCTTGCAGCAGAGGACGCCACTGATGACTAAGTCACAGCAAAATCTTCTGTTGATTGCGGGAGTATTAGCAGCGATACAGTTTATGATTGTGCCGCTGATGGAGTATCAGGACCAAGAGCACACAGAACTGCGCTTGCTTGAACAGCGATTAAGCCGCAGTGAGCAGTTATTAGAAAACCAACAAAAGGTTGCGGAATTAGCCGAACAAGTTAAATCGAACGAAGCGCAATTGCTCGAGGCTATTCCGGTAGCAACAGACCGCACTGTTTTTCGTATTGACTTGCAAAGTGAGATACAACGGGTTGCGCGTGAGCATTCATTACGCCTAGAAGAATTTAATTGGCTAACCGAGAGCCAAGCTGTATCCGATACGGTGCAAGTGCAACGCGCAAAAATTCGTTTAAGTGGAGCTGTTTCGCAATTGGCTGAGGCTCACTTAGTAATGACGCAGCAATTGCCGTCCATTCGCTATGTCGACTTTAGCTTACGGAAGAGCAATAATCGTCGCGGCGGTAGATCGAGCGACCCGCAGATGCAAATTGAGCTGCTGCTCGAGATTGCGACGCGCAGGCCTAGCCAGGAGGGCTCATGAATTTGACCTCGCGTCTGCAAAACATCGACAAACGCGCTTTAGGTGTGGCTGGCGCACTGACTTTACTTTGCTTGTTCGATTTTAGTCAACGGGTCTGGATCGCAAGCGCCGACAATGATTCAATCGCTCGAGATTTAGCATCCGCAGGACAGATTCAAGTGGCGACACCGCGAGTCCTTGATGAGCTACAAACGTGGTTTGCCGAGCGTGAACAAGTGCGCAAGCAGATTGAACAAGCGTCAAGCAGCGACAAAGATGATGCTGAGCAAGCATTATTACCTGGTGGAGTGGATGTAGGGCCGCTACGCATAAGACTTAGAGCGATTCTTATTTCGACAGAAAACGCCCAGAAAGTCGCTATTATGGAAGCACAAAATAATGATGACCGCAGCGTCGAGCTTATCGAACGCACGGTTGGTGAAGCTTTAGGGGAGTACAACGTGAGCGCGGTCCGCGTGAACGAGATTGTGTTCCAGCGTGCTGACGAGACGATCGTCGTACCGATTTTCGATGACCAGCACAACGCAGAGGAATAGCAGAATTATGAAGGTAATCGAGGCAAAAACCGCACTCACACTTCTTGCTGCGCTAAGTCTATGGGGCTGCGCGCAAACAACCGACCGTATTCCAATCAATCCGGATCGTATGGAAGTCGAAAATGCTGAAGTGGTAAATGATAGCGTGCTGCAAGAAAGCGACGAATCGGTGCGAGAGGGTGGCTTTTCTCGGATTAACAGTTTGCAAGCTGATGCTGCTAAGTTACGCAGCGATACTGACCCTGCAATGCAATTTAGCGACAGCGACTCGCAGCAAGTAAGCGCCAACGCACTGCCAATGCGTGCCTTTATTGAAACCATTTTTGGCAAAGCATTGTCCGTGAACTATGTGATTGCGACGCAGGATGAGCTGCGACAAACCGTGACGTTAAACCTGAGTGATGCGGTCAGTTCGCGCGAACTGTTTCGCTTAGCGCGGCAGTTAATGAACGACAAAGGGCTTGACGTTTCGCTGCGTGACAAAACCTTTTACGTGTACCCAGTAGATGCCAAACAACGAAGTAATGTGGTGATTGGTTTAGGACGGCGTTTTCAAGACGTACCCGACACCGCGCAACGCATTTTGCAAGTGATCCCGTTAAAATATGGGCTTAAACCGAGCCTAGAACGAACCATTCGCGGGCTTACCGATGTACGCATTACCGCAGAACTCAGCCAGAATGCCTTTTTTGCTGAAGGCCAGCGTCAGGAGATTTTGCGTTTACTCGATTTAATCCAGCTATTAGATGTTCCCGCAACACGTGGACGTTACATCGCATTGGTTGAACTTACCTTTATTAGCCCAACTGATTATATTGATCAACTTGAAAGCTTAATGGGCGCCGAAGGGATTAGTGTGGGCGACAACCCAACCAGTGGTGTTGCCATCCTAGCGGTCCCAGTCATGCAGCTTGGTGCGGTAGCGTTGTTTGCTGCAGATGAAGAAGTCCTTGAGCGCGCGCAGTTCTGGACGAAGAAGATTGATCAACCGAGTCAAGGCACCAAAAAAGGGTATTATGTATACCACCCGCGCTACGCGCGAGCCAGTGACTTGGGTGAGTCAATTTCTGCACTCATTGGCGGTGGTGGCTTTGGCGGAGATACCAGTCGCGATACGCGTTCAGCGCAACCGCAACGCGGCAGCAACGCGGGCAACACTGGTGCTCGCTCGGGCGGCGCCATCGTAGCTGAGAATGAAAACCTGCGAATGACTGTAGATGAGCGCTCTAACGCCATTATTTTTAATTCGACGGGTACCGACTACAAAGCGTTACTACCTATTATTAAGCGTTTGGACGTGATGCCGAAGCAAGTGGTGCTTGATGCGACCATTGCCGAAGTGACACTTACCGATGAATTTTCGCAGGGCTTCGAGTTTGCGTTTCGTTCCGGCCAGATCACTGGCGGAACCTTAGGCGCCCTTGGTGTTGGTGATATGGGTGGCTTTTTTGTGAACTGGAGCGACGGCGTGTCATCAGTGCGCGCGCGCCTCCAAGAAAGCTCAAGTCTCATTAACGTCATATCGAATCCGACCATCGTTGTACGTGACGGCGTATCAGCGTCGATTAATGTGGGGAATGATATCCCAACCATTGGTTCGACGACGACAAACCCAAACTTTGAAAGTCAGACACAGAATGTGGTGTATCGGAAGACCGGTGTGCAACTTAACGTCACCCCAACAATTAATGCGCAAGGGTTGGTAGTGTTACAGATTGACCAAACCATTTCGAATACGTCGGCTGGCGGGCCATCAGTTGCGGGTAGTCCGAGTATCTTCGAGCGAGCCATTCAGACCGAGGTGATTGCGCAAAGCGGACAGACTATTTTATTGGGTGGTTTGATCTCAGAAAGCAAACAAAATGGCAACAGCTCAGTACCAGGGTTGTCAGATATTCCTTTATTGGGTAATCTGTTCGAAGGCAAGGATGGGAACAGCGAGAAAACCGAGTTAGTCATCTTTATTACACCACGAATTATTGACTCAACTGATCAGTGGGCAGAAATTCGACAAACAATAGCAGATGGCTTGACAACGATTGAGCTTAACGACTAACCTTGCTAACAACTTTGCATAAATGTTGCTGCCGACACTATTCAAGTTTATAAAAACACGGTAAAGTAACGTGCAAAGAACATTTAACAGGGGGAAGGGCATATTTTAGTGCGCTCGACCTACAGAGAATTTGGGAAACGGCTAACTCAATAAAAACTTGTTAACGTGGCCCAAAGTTATCGGAGCGGTCTCTAATCAGGGCCAATTTGATAAACAACAGAGGAGTTGGCAGGCGCCAAGGACTCTTATTTCATGAAATTGGAGAACATCATGACAAACATGTTTAAAAAATCGCTAGTCGCCTTAGCTCTTGCTGGCGTTAGCACAGGCGTGATGGCTGCAGACATCGCGACTACCAGCACAACGACAGTGTCTAACGAATATTTGGAAGTCAATAGCACAGTAGATTCTAACGCTATTTCTGTGACTCTTGATGACGAATATACAGAGAACGACTTTCTGATCCTGACCTTTCCTGGTACAAACTCAGTAGTTTTAGGTAACCTGGCAACCAGCATCAGCGTTCCATCGCAATCAGTGATTGTGGGTGCAGATGACAGCGCGACAGCTGCTGGTCAGGTATGTGATCCTGCTTCAGGAACTTACGCGGGTTCAGCCGACTGTTCAAACGATTACGATACTAAATCATTCACTGTCGACTACGTATTGTCTGACACTGATGATCTAGGCAACACTTATGTTAAGTATCGTGTGACCAATCTTGGTACTTCAGGTACTTCAACAGTAGCTGCAGAAGTTCCATTTGGTTCTGTAACTGTAAATAGTTCAGCATTGCAAGGTTCTTCTAGCTATGACGTAACCTACTTTGCTCGTCCTAACTACGAAAACTACTCAGGTAGTGGCCTTGCAACTGAAACTGGTGTTGACCCGCTTGACACAGCAGATTCAGCTTCTTTGTTCGCAACGGGTGATCAGTTCTCAGTTTCAGTATCGACCCCGTTCGATCAAACTGTTGACGTAAAAGATCCTTCTAACCGTACATTGTTTGTTGATGCACCTACCAACCAAGACGTAGCGACATTTACTATTAGTGAAAACACAGTTGATGTTGATGGCGTACCGACAGCTTTTGCTCTTAAAGCAACATTTGTTGACGCGGACGTATCTATCTCTGGCAACAACATGTTTGGTTGGTTAGCTGATAGTGACCCGAACAACACTGTTTTTGATTACGGTACCCAAGTTGCTTTTAATCCAGCAAACTGTGGCGCAGATCTTGCTCACACTGCCGGTGAAATGACATTTACTTGTGCTGCTGGAAGTTTGGGTGTTGCTGAGACGCTTACTTTCACTCTAAACGGTACTGAAGTTGTTAACAGCGGTAGTTTCACTATTGATGCAGTTGTTAACTATTCTGACGGTGCTTCAGCTACAGGTTCTACAGACCTAGAGTCTGCGGACCTTGGTATGTGGGATGTTAATGGTTCAGTAACCTTTATTCCTTATATGCCTTATTCAGCGCAAAGCGAAGCCAATCAAGCTGGTTTAGCTATCGATCAAATCATCTATGTAACTAACAAAAATAGCTCTGGTTATGGATCTGGTATCGTGCCAAGCATTTCAGTACGTTACATCTTAGAAGATGGTACTGAAGGTACGTTGAGCAACACCGACTTAGGCGGTATTAAAGCTGATGCTGGTATCACTAAGATTACTGGTCAAGTACGTCAAGCACTATTCGCGGAAGGTCTGTTGACTTCTAGCAAGAAAGTTGCACTTGAAATCGTAATCGATGAAGATCCAGATCTAATCGAAGTATACTCAGCATATAACGTTGGTGGTTCTGACCGCGGTTGGGTACAAAACGATTCACAACGCGTTTTTAACTAATTACAGTAAAACACGTTAGCAATTGATTCAGCTCTAGCTGAAGAAAGACAAACGCTCCCTTCGGGGAGCGTTTTTTTTTGGTGCGCCAGGCACGGCGCGTAGCGCCTTGATGAGCGCTGTTCCTGTACAGGTGGTGCTGACAGGAAGACTTGGAGGTGAAAGTCCTCTGTGAGCCCGGTAAGGGGAATCACTAGCTGAACCGCAAGGGTGTCTACCGCGAGGTAAAATCTGAAGGAAGCGGCAAGCAAAACACTGACCTGACGAACAGAAACCGCATACGAGGCGTCTATAGTGGGTAAGGTAGCCAATACTATTAAAGCCCAATACTTACACGGAAACTGTGAACGTAGATGCGGCAGGTATAAGTGGGACGGTCACGCGCATTACCCTGGGAGATCTGTTGCTCTGCCTTAGGCTACTGATGCTGTGAGGTATCAGGATGGAACAGCAGAAGTCAGCCGAGGCCGTAGTAGGTTGGTCACCGTCAACTGAAGGGCTGAACATAGGTTATGAATCGGAGCCTGTTGATTCGATGATGTTACATACCACAGCAAGAGCGATAGGCTCACCTGACCCAAACCGCGAGACCAGAAGTCTACGTTGGACAGTCAGGTTGTGCAGTACATCGCGGCATCAATCAGAACCTCTCCGAGCGGGGCTGATATGGAGCTAATATCAGCGATAACCAACCGGTCAAATATGCTGCAAGCTTACCAACGGGTATGCCGAAATAAAGGCGCACCGGGGGTAGATGGAATGACAACAGATGAGCTGAAAAGCTATCTGCAAACCCACTGGCAGCCTATCAAACAACAACTGCTGGAAGGCAGCTATCAACCGCAACCGGTGCGTAAGGTCGAGATACCCAAGCCCGGTGGAGGCATACGGATGCTGGGCATCCCGTGTGTGATAGACCGCCTTATCCAGCAGGCAATGCATCAGGTACTGAGCGACCAGTTCGAGCCGATGTTCTCACCACACAGCTACGGGTTCCGACCAAGCAAGAGCGCCGCGCAAGCGGTGCATCAAGCCCGGGATTATATGGAGTCGGGTAAACGCTGGGTGGTGGACATTGATATGGCAAAGTTCTTTGACCGGGTGAATCACGACCTCTTAATGTCGCGCATTGCCCGTGTTATTAAAGACAGAACCGTGCTTAAACTGATACGCCGCTACCTACAAGCAGGTATCATGGAAAACGGAATCGTGACAGCACGAACAGAAGGCACGCCGCAAGGCGGGCCGCTCTCACCCTTGCTATCGAATGTCCTACTCCACGAACTGGACATGGAGCTGACGAAACGAGGTCATAGCTTCTGTCGCTACGCAGACGACTGCAACATCTATGTAGGCAGTGAACGCGCCGCGCACAGAGTGCTTGCCTCGACGACTAAGTTCCTGGAACAGCACCTGAAGCTCAAGGTCAACCGCGACAAGAGTGCCGCCGACCGACCATGGAAGCGCTGCTTCCTTGGTTACACGGTGTGCAACCGGAGATATAATATCCGGCTACGGGTTGCCGATAAAAGCGTGAAACGCTTTAAAGACAACATTAAGGCTCTACTGCGAATGGCCAGAGGCTGGAGCATCCGTAAAACGGTGAACGAACTGACCCCTAAACTACGTGGCTGGATAAATTACTTCCATCACGCAGATGTGAAAGGAGTCTTCAATGAACTTGATGGCTGGCTTCGTCGCCATTTAAGAAAGATCCTATGGCGACAATGGAAACGAGGTCGAACCCGAAAGCGGATGTTGATGCGCCTCGGTATTAATGAGAAACGTGCAATGCTAAGTACCACCAATGGGCGTGGTCCATGGTGGAATGCAGGTACGTCGCACATGAATCAGGCAGTACCGAAGAAGTTGTTTGATAGACTGGGATTGGTATCGTTGATGGACAGTTACCATCAGCTCAAATATAACTTATGAACCGCCGTGGTACGGAACCGTATGCCCGGTGGTGTGAGAGGACGGAGGCCGTAAGGCCTCCTCCTACTCGATCCGATGATGTAGCCCGCAGTTCTACTGCGGGTTGACTACAACCATCGCATAATGTTCGGGTTTGCCCCGTGGTAAAACCACGGGGTACCAGTAGTAACAAAATATCAACGTGCGTGTATGGTATATGAACCTTGTCAACCCATTGTTATCAATGTGATTGTTTTTTAGACTACGTAGGTGAAAACGCTGATCTAACAACAATAAATAGAGTCATTACTTACGTTCGACACAGTAAGCGGCTCGCAAGGAATTCTGATGAAAAAACTAACCTTACTCTCAGCTGCGATGGCAGCACTATTCGTGAATGGAACCGCAACGGCATTACCCGCGACTCGAATTTCAACGGACGATGTACGTGTTTCGTACGCATTTTTGTCGTTTGTTGAAACGTTTGACACGCGCGATATCACCGTTACTTTGCGTGATGAATACGCCGTGGGCGATTTCGTTATTTTGCTGTTTCCAGGCGAGACTATTGTCGATACCAGTCCTTTAGCGCCAAGTGCATTAAGCACTGCAGGAGGTGGTTTGAAGGGCGTGACGCTCGATTACGTGACCGCGGGTTATGATGCTGAGAATGAACAAACATGGGTGAAGTACCGCGTAACGGAGCTTACCGGTAGTGGCAGTGATACCACCGTTGGGGTCTCACTTAATCTTGGTAACGTAACGATCAATGCTCCTGAGTTGGAAGGTCTAGATAGCCTATCGGTGGAGACGATTTCGCGTACGGGCTACGACAATTATCCAGATACCGAGGGCGATACACCTGACCCGTTAGATGTAGCTGATGAAAACTCTGTGAGCCTAGTGTCGATTGCGATTCAATATCAGTATTACAGCCCAATGCTGAACGATAGCACGTGGGGTTTTGATCGCACCGTTGATGTCATCAATGACTATCGTATTGCATTTACGTCGGGCTCAAATGACGTCGTAATTTGGGATATTGATGGAAAAAGCGGTGGTTTCGACGGTTGGGCCGCTCCTTACGAACGTCGTGTGACCTATTCGGGTGCGAATATGTTCAGTTGGATTGTTGACGAATCTCCGAATGACCCCAATTCATTTGATTTTAGTAGTCAAGCAAGCGCTACTGCTGGCTGTGAAATTGAATTCGTATCCGTTAGTGAGCTGGTCTCAGTGTGTGAAACAACTGCTCTTTCACATTATAGAAGTGATCTTACATTGACACCGAATGGCACCGCGATTATTCCAAGTGGTACGTTCAAAGCGCAAGGTCGCATTCTTACCAATGGTGTCTCAAGTTCGACGAGCATACCGTATACACTGCGCAGTGGTGATCAACCGGATTACATCGTAGAGTTAGCAGAGCTTGACTACGGCGAGTGGGATATTAACGGTTCTGAAACCCATATTCCGTACATGCCTTATTCAGCGCAAGCGTCAGTCGATGCGGGCAGCACCGGTATCGACCAGATTCTGTATGTGACCAATAAGAGTCAGAAAGACTACAGTGACTTTGAGCCACCGATTTATATTGACGTGATCACGGAGTCAGGTGAGCGTGAGCACTTTAGTAGCGATGACCTTGGTGGTCTGACAGCTGGTAAAGGCATCACTAAGCTTGCGGGTGCGTTGCGTGAAGCAATGTTTGCTCGAGGATTGCTGGATGCTTCGCAGAAGGTTTCGATTACTGTGACCGTGCCTGAGAATCCTGCCAGTATTGAGGTGTATTCGGCTTACAACGTTGGTGGTTCTGACCGCGGTTGGGTGCAGAACGATTCGCAACGTGTTTACGACGGCAACGGGCCAAGCTAACATCGTAGCCCGCAGTTCTACTGCGGGGTAACTTTAACCACCGCAGAATGTTCGAGTTGGACCCGATGTAGCCCGCAGTTCTACTGCGGGTTTTTTTATGTTTGGCGATGGTTAAAACGTTGGGTTGGACCCGTGGTAGAACCACGGGCTACGCATTACAAAAAATGACGATAATGAATAATTCCAAAATGGGGTGAACCGATCTATTCTGAAGTTAATGTTAGCAATAAGAAAGTAAAATGAGCATACCCGCACGACCCAAAATATTTCATATTGTTCATGTCGATAGACTTCCGGCGATCATTGCTTCCAACGGCTTATTGAGTGATGCTCGAATAAACCAGAATACTGTCGATTCGGGGACTACGATCGGATTAAGTTCGATCAAACTGCGTCGACTTCAGCAAAACATGCTCAGCAGTTATCCAGACTTGTATGTTGGTCAATGTGTGCCTTTTTATTTTTGCCCTCGCTCTATCATGCTGTTCATGATTCATTGCGCGAATGATGATCAATTGACGTATAGAGGCGGGCAACCTGAGATTGTTCATTTACAAGCAGATCTTTACGAAAGTGTTCAATGGGCACAAGAGCATCAGCGACGTTGGGTTTTTACATTATCGAATGCTGGCTCCGCGTTCTTTGAAGACAGAAATGATTTGAGTCAGCTGAATGAACTTAACTGGGCGGCCATCAATGCGAGGGATTGGCGTTTGTCCAAAGACGGAAAGCAATCAGAGTTTCTTATGGAGGAAAGTTTTCCGTGGCATCTCATCGAGGAGATTGGTGTTCAATCGAGAACTGTCAAGTGACAAATGCAGTCTGCGCTACAGAGCACAAACCCTCGATTACAATAAGGCCTGACTGGTATTACTAAGGAGACCGCAAAAATGCTTGAACTAACGCGTGGAGATATCTTGCGTGCAGACGTAGAAGCTATCGTGAATACCGTAAATTGTGTCGGTGTCATGGGGCGAGGTATTGCGCTACAGTTTAAAAAAGCATGGCCTGCAAACTTCGAAGCGTACGCTATGGCATGCAAAAACAACCAGATTAAGCCGGGCCAGATGTTTGTGTTCGAAACAGGGCAACTTGCAAATCCACGTTTTATTATTAACTTCCCAACGAAACGTCATTGGCGGGGTGCAAGTCGACTCGAAGATATCGACGCAGGATTGCAAGCACTGGTCGCAGAAATCAAAAGATTGAACATTGGGTCTATTGCCATTCCGCCATTGGGAGCTGGATTAGGAGGACTCGATTGGGACGTTGTGCGCGAGCGAATAGAAGCAGCCATGCGCCCTTTGAGTGAAGTCGAGATTCTTGTATTTGAGCCTAGCGGAGCTCCACAAACTGACCAAATAGCTAAAAGTAAAAAAACGCCGCTTATGACTGCTGGAAGAGCCGTACTTATCGAGCTTATGGAGCGTTACTTAAAAGGGCTTCTTGATCCTACAATTTCACTCCTTGAAGTACATAAGCTTTTGTATTTTATGCAAGAAGCTGGAGAACCGTTGCGTCTGAGATATCAAAAAGCGCATTATGGACCCTATGCACAAAACCTTCGTCATGTGCTAAATGCGTTAGAAGGACACTTTATTTCTGGTTACGCTGATGGTGGAGATTCACCTGAGAAGGAATTGCATTTAGTACCGGGTGCCGTACAAGAAGCTCAAGAGTATCTTAAAGCTTATTCGGATACTCGGGAGCGCTTTGAACGTGTTTCACAGTTGGTTGAAGGTTTTGAGTCTCCGCAAGGACTTGAATTACTCTCGACAGTACACTGGCTGAAGAAACACGATAATACCAACGATGGAGATGAGCTCGTAGCACGTGTTCACGCATGGAACAAAAGAAAGCAAATTTTCACCTCGAGACAAATTCAAATTGCAGAAGGTGTATTGAACAAGCATCGTTGGCTGTAACTACTCTGGGAGCCGTGATTGCGGAGCTTGATGATTTGCCCTATATTTAAAACATTCACTTAAAGGGAGAACGTGATGAAATACGATGCACAGAAAGTGGATATGTTACTTAAGGAAATGCGTAAGAGCGCTGAGCGAGTAGAAGCTCTTCGGAAGAAGCTTGAAAACTCACTTGAAATGAAGCGTTTATCTAAAGCAGCTTAACTTAAGTTAATTCATTGATAATTCTAGAAAGCAAGCGCCTTGGCGCTTGCTTTTTTTTGTGGGCGTGTAGCCCGCAGTTTTACTGCGGGGTAACTATAACCATCGCACAATGTTCGGGCTGGACCCGTAGTAGAACTACGGGCTACCCACTACAACCATCGCACAATGTTCGGGTTAGACCCGTAGTAGAACTACGGGGTACTCATACGAGGTTGTGTGACATTTGCGACATAAAAAGTACGATAATTCTTTACAAATCATATTCCTAGGGTAATTTAGAAAGCGCGGTAAAAGGAATGAGGACACCGGCGCATTTCGTACCGCAGGCTTTTGAAAGCTGTTGCGCTGTATGACAAAAAACAAGGAATATGGATATGTGTAAAAGTAGTTTCGCAGCCGTTGCGCTTGGCGCCGCGGCTTTTTTCTCGTCTATGGCATTGAGTGCTGACTTACAACAAACCCAAGCAGTACGAACCTCACCCGAATACCTCTCGCTGACCGATAGCTTTAATTCTTCATCGATTCACATGGAGCTTCGCGACAGTTATGCCCGCGGTGACTTTATTATTCTGCAGTTTCCAGGCGAGGGTGTGGTTGACACTTCGAGCCTGCCCGCCCAGCTGTATATTGAGAGTCAGAAAGAATACAACCTGCCGACCACCAACTTTGTCTTCAATGTCGGTGATGACCGCGACCACCCATGTCACACGGCGGTGGCTGCGAATCCGCAGTACACGCACTGGCATTATGAGTCGCAAACGACCTACCCGTACTTGACCATCGACGAGCTTTGTCGTGGTTACATTAGTGAAACCGAGCATTTTCTGCGGGTCTGGGCCGCGCCTGATCTGCTGCGTGCTTACAAAGGGCTGACCTTGGACAACATTGGTAGCGGCTATCTTGCTGCCGAAGATCTGACATGGGTCAAGTTCCGCATTACCGACTTCAATGGTCCGAGCGAACTAACCACCGTGGGGGCGCCCATCGATTTTGGTGCGGTGTCGCTGGATGCCGCTAAGCTAGTGGCGCTGAATGCGTCGAGCTACCCCGTGATGACGGTGTCGCGCACCAATTACGATGGTTATCCGGATGTGCCTGGCCATGTGCCTGATGAACTTGATGTGCACAACGAGGACCGCGCCACGCTTGTTACCCTGCAGCCGCAATGGCAAATGAAGGTCGGGACAGAGGTGTTTGATCGCACGGTCGCGGTGGAGGAGCCGTACCGCCGACTGTTTGTGGTTGGTGCTAGCGACAGTGACGCTGACACGGATAGCGCCGAGTTTCAGTTGCAAACCGCTGCGTTAGACCTTGCGGCTGTACCGCAGAACGTGACCTACACGTTGTCGGGCAGTGATCGGTTTTCTTGGTTGGGCTTAGGGGCAGGGGAGCTGGAGCCGGGCGACTTGAGTCCGCACGTGGAGCTACCGAGTTCGAGCTGCGTATGGCTAGAGGTGACCGCCGACGCGTTGCAGTGGCGTTGTAATGCGCAGCTTGCCGACGGCAGTGACTTATTGGCATCGCAGCTGTTGAGCTTGCGCTTGAACGGTGAGTTAGTGGTTACTCATGGGGATTTTACGCTGACCGCAGTGGTTGGTTTTGGAGAGGAGCACACCGTTGACCTTGACCCGCTTGCACTTGGTGCGTGGGGTTTGAATGGCACGGCATTTACGGTGGCTGCTCTGCCGTATGCGGTGCAACAGGTGTCGGCGCAGTCTGGGGTTGGGGTGGATCAGATTCTGTACCTGACCAACCGCAAGGTGTTTGCTGCGGGTGATGAGATTCCCAAGGTTTACATAGAGGTGACGGATGCTGATGGCGTGCGCCATGAGTTAGCTGAGGCGTTAGTGGGTGACTTACGTGCGTCGACCGGCGTCACCAAGCTCGCCGGCGTGGTGCGCGAGGCGCTGTTCGCCAAGGGCTTGCTGCATACCAGCCAACGCATCGCACTGACCGTGGTGGTCGCGCAAGAACCCGACCTGTTAGCGCTGCACTCCGCCTACACCATCGGCAACGACCGCAACTGGATGCCGAATGATTCACAGCGCGTTAGTAGCCCGTAGCCCGCAGTTCTACTGCGGGGTAATTACCACCACCGCGTCACATGGTAGCCCGCAGTTCTACTGCGGGGGATGCCCAATTCATCGATCATGACGGAAATGTCAGGTTAAACCCGTGGTAGAACCACGGGCTACGCACAATGTTCGGATTCCCCCGTGGTAGAACCGCGGGCGGCCCCAGTGTATGCTAAGGGCTTTTCTGCGACTTCAGGGTTGGGTATGACGCGAGCGGTGCTGGCAAACGCTTCTTGGATGATGATTGAACGCGTATTTACCATGGCGGTGAATTTGGTCGTGACGCTATGGTTGGCGCGTGCGCTTGGGCCCGAAGTGTTTGGCCAGTTGGCCTATGTGCTCGCCGCGGTCACGTTGGTGTTGCCCCTAGCTGCTCTTGGCGTCAACGACGTGGTGACTCGCGAGCTGGTCGAGGGGCATCACTCGCGCAAGCAAGTAATGGCCACCACCCTTGGCATGCGTCTCATCGGCGCCGTTCTCGGCCTGGGCTTATTACTGGCCTGGGTGCTGCTCGCCAATGACCTTGCACTCGACGCCCGCATGGCCCTCGCCGTACTGGCGCTAGCGACCGTCACCCAAGCCGTGCAGGTGGTGCGCTTTTTCTTTCAAGCGCAACTTGCCCACAAGCCGATCAGTTTGGTACGTAGTGGCGTCGTGCTCGTTAGCGGCATCGGCAAAATTCTGGTCGCCTGGTGGACGCAAGACTTATTTTGGATCGCCGTGGTGTTTGCCGCAGATTATGTGTTCACCGACGGCGGCTTGTTGCTGCTTTATCGACAAGCCACGCGCAGCTGGTTAAGCCTGCGCGATTTTTCCTTCGATTACGCCCGACAACTTTTTCGGCAAACCGGTTGGTTGTTGCTGTCCGGCGTCGCCGCAGCAATCTACCTGAAAATCGATCAGATCATGCTCGGTCACATGACCAGCGATGACGTCTTGGGCAATTACGCTCTGGCCGCGCGACTTTCCGAAGCGTGGTACTTTTTGGCGGTCGCCATTGTCAGTTCCTATTTTACTGTACTTATGAAGCACCGCGAGGAACGCCCTCAGTGGTTCACAGCGCGCGTGCAACAGTTAGTGGACGCCATGTTACTGCTTTCGCTGAGTATCGCCGTAGTGGTGTCGTTTGCGTCGCCTGTGGTGGTGCCTTGGCTCTTCGGTGCGGAGTATCAAGCGAGCGCCGCAATTCTGGCGGTGCATATCTGGGCCGGTGTGTTTGTGTTTATGCGCGCGGTGGCGAGTAAATGGCTGTTGGCCAAGCGGTACATGCCGTTTTCGTTGGTGACGCACGGTTTGGGCGCGGTGTTTAACGTGGCGGCCAACCTGTGGCTGATCCCGCGCTACGGCGGCATGGGCGCTGCACTTGCGACCGTGCTGGCGTACGCCATGGCAGGCTACTTTAGCTTCTGGTGCAGCGCCAAAACCCGCCCCATGGCCCGGCAAATGACCCACGCCTTGCTGCTCCCGCTAACCCTCGGCTACCGCTATTGGCGCCGGTAACAACCACCACCGCGTCACATGGTAGCCCGCAGTTCTACTGCGGGGTAACTACCACCACCGCACAATGTTCGGGTTGGACCCGTGGTAGAACCACGGGCTACCCCATGTCGTAGCCCGCAGTTCTACTGCGGGGTAACTACCACCACCGCACAATGTTCGGGTTGGACCCGTGGTAGAACCACGGGCTACCAATGACATGGATTTGCTTGTTTTATAGACAACAACTACAATAGGTGTCGATTTTGACAATTCGCATCGCTAATGGAGAAGCAACGCATGTCACGCAATTATGATGATAAAAAAACTAACTACACCTACGATCTTCCGCGAATGGAAGCTGCTGTTGAAGGTCGCGACAGTGAAGAGGTTGTTGAACTCAAAGGCGCAATGACGCCAGAAGAAGTTCAACGCCAAATGGAGCAGGTTTACTATCAGATGCAAACACTTGAGGGATAGTAAATAAAGGAATCGTGTCATGGAACGACAACTGACGGTAAGCTACCACTTCTTGAAAATTTATATGAATGCGAGCGAACAGCCGCCGCATTGCTATCCATCTGAACTCTCCGATAAGCAAAAGTTTAATCATTTCATTGCTAATTATCTAGCTCACGGATTCGGTGATACAGACCTTTTCCCGGGCCGAATGAAAGAATCTACTGACGTTGATAAAAACGACCCCAAATTCATAGCAAAAGTACAATACGCGAGAAAGCATCACCTTTGGCACTATCACATCGGAATTCCATGTTATGAAGCTACAGAAGAATGTTCACGGGGGGATTGGTTGTCTGCTTATCTGCTCAACTTCCAAAAGTTTTCTGAATCCAAGATCAAATTAGTCGATTTCAATAGTCACCCGCCATTCACTTTCCCAAGCGAGACTGAGTTAGATGGTGATGAGGAATTAGTCCCCAGGGAAAAGCCACACCTGCGTGTGGTGAAGTAGCCCGTAGTTCTACTACGGGGTAACTACCACCACCGCACAATGTTCGAGCGTGACCCGTGGTAGAACCACGGGCTACAATCACCGCGCAATGTTCGGGTTGGACCCGTGGTAGAACCACGGGCTACCCCATGTCGTAGCCCGCAGTTCTACTGCGGGGGATGTCGAATTGATCGGGTATACCGGAAACGTCGGGTCGGACCCGTGGTAAAACCACGGGGTACCCATGTGCGGACCAACGCCAACAACACGGACTAATGCATTCACCGAAGGTTGCTGATAAACTTGTCGGCATTGGACAACTGTTTGACGCATAAAGAGATAGAAACGCGACTATGGGACTTCGCTCACTCGCTCGCAGATATTTACCGTCGGAATTAAAGGCGTCGTTGCGGGCGTGGCCTGCGCGTGTGAGTCGTTGGGTGTTGCCATTGTTTGCGCGTTGGCGCTGGAGCAGCTCGCTGTATTACGGACTTTTCAGTCGCGCCTTCACCCGCGAACATTTTGGCGTAATACAAGGCCGCCGTGCCTATTGGCGCTCGCTCAACCAAGACCAACAGAGCTATGCGTTGCTTCGCCGTAACACTCATCGTCTGGAAAAAGGCCTGATCATGCGCCCGCGGCGCGCGGTGTTTGCCGAAGCCTATATTGAAGAAACCGTGCAGATGTTCCTACGCGCACAGCAAAGCAAGGTTATTGCCGCAGCGGAATTAAACTGGGCGCACGATGTACTGCATGAATACTTTACCGTAGTGCAAGACACCCCAGTGATTACCAAAGCGCGTGAGCTATGGACAACTCGTACAACCGCCGATGCAACAAACTCGGGAGCGGTGCCGTATCGTCGCGCAGACGCTCCGGCGTTATCGGTTAACGCCGATGACCTTGAACAGTTATTTCGGCGGCGGCGTTCAGTACGTTGGTATTTGCCCGAAGCGGTACCAGAACAGTTGCTGACTCGCGCAGTGAACATGGCGACGCTAGCGCCTTCGGCTTGCAATCGCCAACCCTATTCGTTTTATGTGATTAACGATGCCGCGCGTGCGGCGAAGGTGGCCAGCTTTGCCGGCGGTACAGTCGGTTTTGCGCAGCAGATCCCAGCATTGATTGTGGTGGTAGGTGATTTAAGTGCCTATCCACTTGAACGCGACCGCCATTGCATATACATTGACGGCGCATTGGCTGCGATGCAATTGATGCTCGCTACCGAAACCTTGGGCCTTGCAACCTGTCCAATTAACTGGCCCGACATCGAGCAGCGCGAACGCGCCATGCAGCGAGAATTGCAGCTCGAACCCTACCAGCGCCCCATAATGCTAATGGCGGTGGGTTACGCCGACCCCGAGGGCGGCGTGGCGTATTCAGCGAAGAAGGATGACCGCGTTTTGATGCGGCAATAACGATGGATTTTGGTGCACAGGAAGTTAAATGAAATACCGTTCTGAAGTTGATGGCTTAAGAGCATTTGCCGTTCTCCCCGTAATTTTATTCCATGCTGGCTTCGAGCTATTCAGTGGTGGTTATGTTGGCGTCGATATTTTTTTCGTGATCAGTGGGTATTTGATTACGTCCATTCTTCTTAAAGAGTTAGCTCAAGATAAGTTTAGTATTATCCATTTTTATGAGCGCCGTGCTCGTCGGATCTTACCAGCGTTATTTGCTGTCATGCTGGCGTGTATTCCGTTTGCTTGGGCGTGGCTTGACCCCTTTGCATTGAAAGAGTTTTTTCAAAGTCTCGTTTCTACTGCCCTGTTTTCGTCAAATATCTATTTCTTTTTAAAAACCGGCTACTTTGACGTTGCTGCAGAAATGAAGCCGCTCCTGCATACGTGGAGCCTGGCCGTAGAAGAGCAGTATTACGTCATTATTCCGATTGCCATGTTATTGCTTTGGCGTTTGAGTTTACGTTCAATGGCGATAACCTTTTGGCTCATTTTCATCGTAAGTTTATTAGCCGCGCAGTATTTTTCGAGCGTTAACCCTAGCTTCAATTTTTATCTACTGCCGACTCGAGCCTGGGAATTGATGATGGGCTCACTCGTTGCAGTTCACGCCGATAAATTGAAAATTGGCGAAGCATCAAAAACCAAACAGTTGTTCAGTGTTATTGGAATGGGACTTATTTTGCTCGCGATTTTCGCGTTCGATGACAGGACACCGTTTCCTAGTTTTTATGCGTTAGTGCCGACACTAGGCACCGTATTGGTTTTATGCTCTTCCGCACCATCAAATTGGGTCAACAAGTTTTTGAGCTGGAAAGGTTTTGTCGGCGTAGGTCTGATTTCATACAGTGCTTACTTATGGCATCAACCATTGCTGGCCTTCTATCGCGCGAAGACATTTGAAGAACCTAGTCTCTTAGTTGGTGCTCTTGTCGTTATTTCAACGCTTATGCTTGCGACCATAACCTATTACGTGATTGAGCAACCCTTCCGTAACAATAAAAGTCGAACTTGGACTCGTCGAAACGTATTTGTGTTCTCATTTGTTGGGATTGTTGCGTTTTCGACAAGTGGTATTTACGGACATATGAAGCAAGGTTTTCCAGAGCGAAATGAAGAATTTCTTAGATTAGCTCAAAATTATGGGTTAAGTAACGCTTGCTCTGGAGCAAGTTTTGATGACCCACGTTGCAAGTCAAGTGCTGATCCCAAGTATATTTTATGGGGAGACTCCCATGCGATGCACCTTGGTAAGGCAGTCGCTGAGGTTGTGGGTGATGCCGGAGTCTGGCAAATGACATTGTCCGCATGCCCGCCAGTAGTGGGAATTAAAGAAGCACCTCGGAAAGAATTGATAACGTGTCCAGATTATAATGATTTGGTTTTTGAGAAGTTACAAAGCTTGGAAAGCACGAATCAGCGAGCCGTACTGGTGTCGTCGTCAAAGAGTATTTCAATCTATCGCTGGAAGAGTAAAGTAAAAGCGACGTTTGATAAGTTAAAGTCATTGAATTACGACATATATCTTGTCTCGTCCACACCTCACTTTCCTGGAGTTGAGGGCTGTATAGTTAAGTCTCTAAGTGAAGGTAATGGATTTAGTGACTGCCAATATAAACTTAGCGAAACAACAAACTACGAATTACTTCAACGCGAGAAGAAGTTGGCGAAAGAATTAGATATTCATTACGTTGACCTCGTCCCACTATTTTGCAATCAGGGGGGAGACTGTAAAATAACGAATGGAAACGCGCTGTTGCTTCGTGATGAAAATCATTTTTCGCTTGAAGCTCAGCCCCTTGTTGGGGAAAAAATCCGTTCAGCACTAAATTTGTAGTTTAACTAACGAGTTAGCTGGTTTATCTTTTGTTCAACTTGTTTCCACATCTTCCGTGTGAGTTCTTTTTGCTTGATTGACTGAGTTTCAAGATGATTACGGATCTGAGTCATCTTCTCACTATCTTTCAGTAGAGATATCACACGGGACGCCTCATCAGCTGTCTTGTTTAGGTCAATCAAGTAACTTTCATGTTCATAATCAGCGAGTAGCGCCTGATATTTGTGACTCCAACTTGTAGCAAAGGAAGGTATTCCTTGGCTGAGAGCGTTGACGAGTCCGTGGAATCGACTAGAAATGACAAGGTGTGATTGACCAATGACCCATTTACACTCTTTTGCTGTGTTAGGTGTCACAATCGGAATATCAAGTCCATCTAGTCCGTGTAACAGCTGTTTTGCTAGCGTTGTGTCTTCAGCTTTCTCATGCACGAGAATAAAGGGCTCGAAGCCTTCGTTATGTGTTTTTTCCAAAACTTCACGACAAAAATTCAGGTATTGCGTAGACACCAGGGCATTGCGAAGCATTTTTAGGTTTGGGATCAAACATACCGATTTGAGAGAAGGTTGGAAGTCAGAGTAGGGCGTGGGCTTAACTAAGTTGGTAAAATCCGGAGACTGTTTAACTTCCGCTTGTGTAACTCCTAAATCAGAGAGGTACTTTAATGAAGCCTCATCTCGCGCAAAGAGTAAATCAGCATTATTGTAGATAGGCAGAAATGCTGTTTTGACAGCTTTTTTTTCAAACGGGCCGAATGCTTGTGGTAAAAGAATCAGAGGAATCCTTGTTGATTTTAACCTATTGATTTCTAAAGCTAACTTGTTTTTTATAATGCCCGGTGCCCAAGGATCGCCATAACCGTATCCGCTGGCATCAAGGACAATATTAACTTCCGAGCTTTTTACAATGCTTAGTTTGTGTAAAATAAACTTTGGGAAAATATTCAGAAACTGCAAAGTGTTGTACCCTTTCCTCAAATAACGTGCTTTGAGCATCAACTCAAAGTGTTTGAGTTGTCGGCGAGAGACAGGTGGCTCTACTACAAAGCGAACATCTGGATAAACAACTTTAAAATGGTCAATAACGGCTGAAAGCATGAGCTCGGCGCCCTTATTGTTGAATCCAATTCCCTTGATTTCAATGGTGAGCATATGGTTCGGTGTTGAGAAATAATAGGGTATAATACCGCGCTTTCACGGAATCTCAATTCAAACACGCACTGATTGGCGAAGGAAGTTTTGTGAGTAAACAGTTTAGTAAAGTGTCCGTTATTGGTTTGGGCTACATTGGCCTCCCCACAGCTGCAATTTTTGCGCGTGAAGGAACCGAGGTGATCGGAGTCGACATCAATCAAGCTGCCGTAGACACCATAAATAAAGGCGAAATCCATATTGTCGAACCGGGGCTGAGGGAAGTTGTGCGACACACGGTTGCGGAACATAAATTGCGCGCCACTACCCAACCTGAGGCCGCTGACGCTTTTGTAATTGCAGTTCCGACTCCATTCACCGAAAATCGTGACGGTGATTTAAGCTATATTCGGGCAGCGGCAGAAGCAATTGCTCCAGTACTAAAGACTGGTAATTTAATCGTTCTTGAATCTACTTCGCCTGTTGGTACCACCGAAAAAATGGAACATTGGTTAGCAGCTGCGCGGCCTGATCTTAAATTTCCTAGCGAATATGGTGATAGTGCCGACGTATTGGTTGCGTATTGTCCCGAACGAGTTTTGCCTGGAAAAGTTATGGACGAGTTGGTCCAAAATGATCGTATTGTCGGAGGTTTGTCGAAGGCATCCAGCGAAGCTGCAGGCGACCTCTACTCGATTTTTCTTAAGGGAAACTGCTTAAAAACCAATGCTCGTACCGCTGAAATGGCCAAGTTGACCGAGAATAGTTTTCGGGATGTTAATATTGCTTTTGCAAATGAGTTGTCACTCGTATGCGATGAGCTAAACATAAATGTTTGGGAACTTATTCGATTGGCGAATAGACACCCACGCGTAAATATCCTGCAGCCAGGTCCAGGAGTTGGCGGGCATTGTATTGCAGTTGACCCTTGGTTCATTGTCAGTTCGGCTCCAAAGACTGCAAAGCTAATACGCACAGCACGAGAAGTAAATGATAGTAAACCGCTGTGGGTGCTAAATCGTGTACTTGAGACGTTGACTCGGGTCGCTGCGCAAAAACAAAAATCCATTTCGGAATTGACGGTCACCTGTATGGGCTTAGCGTTTAAACCTAATATTGATGACCTGCGGGAAAGTCCGGCTTTGGCGATTGCGAAGGAAATTGCTGCCAAACATAGTGGGACAACCTACGTTGTCGAGCCTCACATTAAGGCTGATGCAAACCCAGTTGAGGGCGCAAAGCTGGTTGAAATTGACTTCGGATTGAAGCATGCAGATGTTGCGGTTTTACTTGTTGATCATAATGAATTTAAAGCTATCAGCCGAGGTGAAATTGAACATTTAGCCTGGATCGATACGCGCGGACTTATGGATCATTAGGGACCTTGAATGTTATTTATTGTTAGTACTGCCGTAAAGGTCGGAAAAGGAGGAATAAGCTCAGCGCTTGTTGGGTTTACGCAGTCAAAAGTATTGCGAGATTATGGTTTCCGCGCAGTAAGTTCTCATAGTGAACGAGACAAGAAGCGCCGATTTTTATCAGCCTATCGAACTTTACGGAATGAAGTTACCGCAAAGGATACCGCTTGGTTGCACTGTGGCCCGTGGCTGTCACTTTTTCGGAAGTGGTTACTCGCGCGTGCGGTAAAGAGGGCTGGTGGTAAAGTTATCTATCACTTCCATAGCGCAAAAATGGAAGCGTATTTGCTCAGTCCCGTTGGTCGTTTTTTTATTCGAGCTATGTTGCGTAATGCTGACGGTATAGCGGTGTTGACGCCGTGGTGGCAACGTCTATTTGAACGTAAGTTAGGTGCGTTACCGTGCCCAATTGCAGTAATAGGAAACCCGTTAGGTGTAGAGCTAGAAGGCATTGCTCATCAGCCTGTTTCGATAAAGCCTCCAGAAGGTCAGATAACGCTACTTGCAATGGCGCGTCTGCTCGAAAAGAAAGGCGTTGCTGATGTTGTTCATGCACTCAAAGCACTCCCCAACAATTATGTTCTATTGGTTGCTGGTAGTGGTCCGCAAGAGGACGACTTAAAGCAACTTGTAAAAAAGTTGAAGCTTAACGAGCGCGTGTCGTTTCTAGGCTGGGTTGATTACGATAAAAAATTAGCCGTCATCGAGAAAGCCAATATATTTTGTCTTCCATCACGGTATGATTCGTTTGGTATGGGATTCATTGAAGCTATGGCTGCAGGTTTACCAGTTGTAGCGTTACGCCAAGGCGCAGTTCCCGATGTTGTTTTAGATGGCGAAACAGGTATTTTGGTCAACGATGCGTCACCATCGACGTTAGCTAAAGCTATTGAGCTGGCATATGCGAACCGAGTGGAATTAGCGAAAAACGGTAAGCAACATGTTCTAAGGAATTACTTAAGCGAAAAACTAGCTGAGTCTTTCATCCAATTTAACGAAAGCATTGTAAGACAGGCCAAATGACGAAAAAGAAATTATTAGTGGTGTTTGGGACGCGGCCCGAAGCCATAAAAATGGCGCCCCTTGTGAAGGTATTGCAGGCGAACCCGAATATTGAGTGTAAAGTTTGTGTTACAGCGCAACATCGCGAGATGTTAGATCAGGTATTGCAGCTATTCGCCATTAACCCAGATTTTGATCTGAACATTATGAAGCCAGGTCAAACTCTGCATGATGTTACGAGTTCTATTTTGATAGGTCTCAAACCTATACTTGAGCAGGTGAAGCCTGATTTCGTGTTGGTTCACGGAGATACCGCAACGACTTTTGCGACAGCTCTTGCGGCCTATTATGGTCAGCATAAAGTGGGACATATCGAAGCAGGGCTTCGTACTGGTAATATTTATTCGCCATGGCCAGAAGAAGCTAATCGCAAGCTAACTGGGGTATTGACCAATCTCCATTTTGCGCCGACCGCCTCTGCAGTTGAAGCGCTTGAGCATGAAGGTTATGACCGCGCCACTATTATTCAAACCGGTAATACCGTCATCGATGCTTTGCTTGACGTTGCGGATTTGCTAAAGGGTGATGACGAACTACGTGGCCGTCTCGATGATCAGTTCAGCTTTCTCGACAAGAGTAAGCGTTTAGTCTTAGTGACCGGGCATCGACGCGAGAGTTTTGGCGGAGGCTTCGAACGAATTTGTCGAGCCATCCGAAACATTGCAGATCGTTTTGAGGATGTCGAGTTTCTCTACCCCGTGCACTTAAATCCAAATGTGCAAAAACCTGTGCGTGAGTTATTGGCAAGCCATCCAAGAATTCATCTTATTGCGCCGCAAGATTATCTCCCTTTTGTGTATTTGATGCAGCGGAGCTATCTAATTTTAACGGATTCAGGTGGAATTCAAGAAGAAGCCCCTTCACTTGGCAAGCCGGTATTGGTAATGCGAGATACAACAGAAAGGCCTGATGCTGTTACTGCTGGGGTCGTCAAATTGGTTGGAACGCAGCAGGAAAATATAGAAATTGGCCTTAGTGAATTACTTACCGATCGTGACGAATATGCTCGCATGAGTGTAGCGCAGAACCCATACGGCGATGGTAAGGCTTGCTCGCGAATTGTTGATGCTCTTTTGGCTTACTTAAATGAGTCTAACGTATGAGCAATAATGAGGTAATGGTAGGCGGAATTGCAGTTCGGCCTTTCAAGTCTATTGATGAGGCAGTTGATTGTGTCATCAATGGCGGTGATATTTTACAAGGTTCGGCTATAGCAATTAACCCGGAAAAGGTGATGCTGGCCAAAACCGACGAAGAATTAAGGTCGGCTATTGATACATCGGTATTAAGGTATGCTGATGGTATTGGAGTGGTGAGAACGATACGTCGCAAAGGGTTCTCAAACGTACGTATACCTGGCTGTGATCTTTGGCAAGCATTGATGGTAAAAAGTGCTGAGCTAGAAATACCAGTGATGTTGATTGGAGCTAAGCCTGAAGTAAGCCAAAAGGTAGTATCGCGACTGAAAGAGCTTGGCGTATCGGTAGTGTATGCATGCGATGGTTACTCTTTCGACGAAAGCGAAGTTATTAATGCTCTTATTAACCATAAACCTAAAATTATAAGCATTGCTCTTGGCTCGCCGAAACAAGAGAGACTGATCTATCGTCTTCAGCAAGCCTATCCTGAAGCGTTTTATCAAGGGGTTGGAGGAACGTTCGACGTCTACGTAGGGGCTGTGAAAAGAGCGCCAACATGGGCGTGCGCCATGCATTTAGAATGGCTTTACCGTTTATGTTGCCAACCAAGTCGAATTTTAAGACAACGAAGTTTAATTAAATATTTGTTCGCTGATTTAAGCGGTAAACTATAAAGAATAGGGATGTACGATGAGTGATCAGCCGTTAGTGACGGTTTATATGCCAACCAAAAACCGATTACATCTTTTAAAAAGAGCGATCGCTTCCGTCCAAGCTCAGACCTATCCCAACTGGGAATTAATTGTGGTCAATGATGCATCGACGGACGACACCGCTAGCTTCCTAGATGAGCTAACTGAAACGCACGCAAATATTCGCGTCATTCACAATGACGAAAGTGTTGGAGCTTGCGCAAGTCGCAATAAGGCGATCAAGGCTGCAAATGGAACCTTTGTCACTGGGCTTGATGATGACGATGAGTTCTTACCTACGAGGATTGAAAAAATGGTTGCGGCATATTCGGAAGAGTATGCGTTTGTCTCGACAGGACTGTTGTGGGTGACAAATAAAAAATCTAAGCCTATTTTGGCAACCGATATGATAATGACTCCTGATACTGAGCTCTATCTAAATAATGCGGGTAATCAGGTTTTGACCACCAAAGAGAAATTTTTAGCGGTTGGCGGTTTTGATGAAAGTTTCGTTTCGCTTCAGGATTACGAATGTTTTTATCGTTTAGTGTGTAAATTTGGAACAGCTAAGCGCATTAGCGAGCCTTTGATGAATGTTCATGTTTCACATGGTGAAACTCGCATCTCAAGCAACCCGAAATCAGTCAAGGGTTTTTATCAATTCATCGAGAAACATAGAGATGCATTCAAACCTTCACAAACCTATTCGATGAAAAGTAGGATTTTGGGTCGCCAGGGCAAAAAGCTCTCGCTTCGTTACGTCTATTATCGTGGATTAAGTACTTTACTTCGAATCATGAACCGTTAACTCGTGGTTTGAGCTGGTTTTTGTCGGTTTTTGACAGAATGGAAAGTCGATAAAGGGTAATGGCATAAATAACTGCTACAAGGTGGCTAGGCTGGCCGCTAACAAACGCATGGCCAGCCATAATACCGTGCCCTAGATAAATAAATAAAGCTAAGCAGAATGCAAAGTGGTCGACCGTTGGCCATTTAAAAAATAAAATTACCGTTAGTAAAATTAAGAAACAGTGAGTTGAGAATAAGAATGTTGCGTAAGGAACACCGTAATGCCCCACTGCATCTTGCCACTCTTGCTCGATTTCGCGGTAAACATCAAACGAGCCTTTGTTGTTATCTATAACGTAGTACTCTCGACCAACGCCTTCAAAAAAGGAAGCTCCATCTCCCTTTAAGTATATTTGCTGAGGATACGTGTCGTAATGGCGATTAGCTGACTCAACTAATCGAGCGCGAGGGTTTTCTCCTTCTAGTATCTCGGAGGCTCTTTCAAACTGAAATTTAAAAGAATCAAAGTTGTTGGTTACGTATACTGAGGCGACGGAAATACTCGATACTACCGAGATGATGATGCCAACTTTTAAGAACTTTTGTTTTTTTGATTTGGGTCTTAAGAACAACGCAATCACAAAAGTAAAGCTCGCAGTAATAAGCGCTCCGGCAGCCCATCCCGCTTTTGTTCCTAATAGCATTACACTAAGTATGCATGCTCCGACACTAATAAGATTCCGAAAATTGATTTTTTTATATAGATTTGCGAAAAGAACACATAAGCTCAACAAAGCCGCTAAGCCTACATCGTTACCGCCGATATAAAACGATTGAACCCCAAAAGCGTAATCGCCATAACTCTGATTGCCGATCCCTGTTACTAACGAAAAAATCATTGCAATGCTAAAGATCAATCCAAAGTGTGCGATCCCCTTTAAAAAGAGCTCGGTCTTATCACCAAACTTTTGCAATAAGCTTAAACAAATCAAAAGGACGCAGAAGGGGTATATTCGACGCATCATATGGTTTACGTCGCGTGTGAAAAGAATTTCACCATCTGGATACGTAGAAACCAGAAGCATCAAAGACCAAAAAAGCATAAAGCTTTTTATCACCCAAGGTATGGGGCCAGTCAATGTATAGGCTAAATAAAAGCCTATGAGTAATAACAGCGTGCGATACAACAAACTGATTCTTAAGAAGTCGAGACCTACATAAGATAGTACGCCATACATCGTGTCCAACCAGATGATTGGAAAAACAAGTGCGACTGACAGTAGCCAACCTAGCTGTGACTTAGAAAGTATAACGTTCATCGGTGACCTTTCGTGCTTGTCGTCGCTTTTTGATCAAGAGGTATGAGCTCAACCCCGTCAGTCCAACAATCATCCAAAAGAGCATGAATGTGACCATAACGAATATTCGTTTAGGGAAAACAGAACCAGTAGGTGCTTCAACTTCAGATGTGTAATTGATGAGCTTAAAATCGCTCGTTGTAAGTAAAGAAAGTCGAGTGTTCACAATGGTTAGTTGCAAACTGATAACTTCTTGAAAGCTGGGGTCAGTGGCTGACTCAAATAACTCTCCAAGCTTTTCTTTTTGAGAAGTTAATTCTGCAATCAACTGTTCAAGCATTACAGTATTTAGCTCTGAAACGATTAATTTCAGCTCTTCGACTAAACCAGCTCGATACAAGTTATGCCAGTGTATGATGTGCAGTTCGTCTAGTTGAAAACGGTAATAATCCAAATATTGTTTCACAAAATAGGTAAATTCTTCTTGGCTTTGAAAAAATTCGTCCACTTTTGGAGATTTTGCATATAAGGTTTTTGCGACCCGCTCGGCAAACTCCATGCTGCTAGCATAAAACGCAAAACGAACTTCTGGACGCCTTGTAAGAGCTTCGGAAGTTTTTGCGGTGTGCCCTCCTATTACCGAATCATCAACTTCTCTAAGTATACCTTGATGATAAGCCGCTGGGTTTAAGGTGAAAATGACGCTAGAGCGATATACTTTGGGTAACATATTCACATAGGTATATGCAGAGAGAGCTCCTAGGCCCACTAACGAGAGTGTTAAAAGCCAATGACGGAAAACCCACTTGAAATAATCAACTAACGTCAGATTAGTCATCGGTGTTGGCGTATCGATACGCGTGTAAAATATTCAGTGTGAGCATTAGAAAAACGCCAACAATTAATCCAACAATTAGCCAGACTAAACCTGAGAAACCAACAGGTTTTTGCGGAACAACTGCAGGATCAATGACTTCGTAAACATAATCCTTATTCGCCTCAATCAGCATCGCTCTTTTATACTGTTCTTGAAGAAGATAGAGTAACGATTGCTGAACTTCTGCTTGCTGAATTTCGCTCACTGTAGATGTTAGATAATCAATCTGCTTGGTTATTTTCTTTTTGTCGCTCGCGCGCATGTAGTCATTAATTTCTTCAACTAGTATTTCAACTAGGCGCTTTGCGAATACAGGGTCTACGTGAGTAACAGCTAATTTAACAACGCGAGTTGTACGATCGTTTTCAATTGAAACAATTTCGCGCAGAGGGGCGTAACCTTCCCATAACTCTGGGGGCTTGTTGCCCTTCCAGCTTTGGTTAGAAGCGTCATAAATGTCGTTGTCGAAAATCGGTTGTTGCTTCTCATCATTCCATCCTTCGACGGCTAACAAGTAAGGCATGAGACCGTATTTTTCGATGATCAAATAAGAAAAGGTACGAGACTGTAAAATCTGAATTGCGAGCTGCGTATTATTTAACCGCAATGCGCCGATATCAATGCCGGCCAGTCCAGCTAATCCAGATAAGCCGCCGGCAAGCTCAGCAAGTCCACCAGTGCGCTCTTCACTAGGAGCTAACACTGCAGATGCTTCATATTCAGTGGGTAAAACAGCCTTTATTCCCCAAAACGTTAGTCCAAGAAAAAGAGGTACCACGAGCCACCACAATCTCAGTGCTTTGGCGCTTTGGACAAACTGCTCACTAGAGAAAATAATGAGAGGCTTTTGACTCATTTTAGGTCCTTCTTTATTGATTTGGCCGTCGATTTTAGCGAATGCGTTGCTAATTTGCTATTCACTTAGAGCCTTTGAGTGTAAAAATTACCAAATGTCAGTTGCTGAAATTACTCAGTATCGTAAACTACACGCAAAATTTTTAACATTCTTTTGTGATTATGAAAATTGTAGTGGTTGGAGCGGGCTATGTGGGCCTGTCGAATGCTGTTTTATTGGCGCAACAGCACGATGTGGTGCTCGTGGATATTGACCGTGAGCGTGTTGAAGCGGTGAACCGTCGCCAAAGCCCAATCGTCGATAAAGAAATCGAAAGCTTTTTCGCTACCAAAAATCTTCATTTATCAGCGACCACGGATTTAGCGTCAGCAGTTAATGGTGCTGAATGGGTACTGATTGCCACGCCGACCAACTATGATACTGAAACCAATCGGTTTGACACGAGTAGTGTCGAAGCTGTGTTCGACGGTATTGTTGCCTGCGAAAGCGAGGCCACACTGGTGGTTCGTTCGACGATACCGGTCGGTTTTATTGAGCGTATGCGCCGCGATAAGGGGATCGATAACTTATTTTTTGCGCCGGAGTTTTTGCGCGAAGGCAAGGCGCTCTATGATAATTTGTATCCTTCTCGCATCATCGTTGGGGAGCAAGGAGTCGCCGCAGAGGCCTTTGCACAGCTCTTGAAGGACGGGGCTTTGCGCGAAGATGTGCCCGTGCAATTTACCGCTCCTACCGAAGCGGAAGCGATTAAGCTGTTTGCAAATACTTATCTAGCCATGCGTGTGGCATTCTTCAATGAGCTTGATACTTATGCTGCACACCATGGACTAAACTCGGAGCAAATAATTAACGGTGTGTGCCTCGACCCTCGCATAGGAGCGCACTATAATAATCCAAGCTTTGGTTATGGGGGGTATTGCCTACCTAAAGACACGAAGCAACTGCTGGCAAATTATGATAATGTCCCACAAGTCATGATCGGAGCTATCGTTGAAGCAAACCGCACGCGAAAGGACTTTATTGCCTCCGACGTTTTGAAGCTGAAGCCCAATGTGGTGGGTGTGTATAGACTTGTGATGAAGGCAGGGTCGGATAATTTTCGTTCATCTGCAATTCAAGGTGTGATGCGACGTTTGGACGCTGCAGGTGTAAAAATAGTGATTTATGAGCCGACCATCAAAGGGCCAACATTCCAAGGTTGGGATGTTGAAAATGATCTGACTGCATTTAAAGCGATGAGTGATGTCATTATTACTAATCGTCATGCGAAGGAGATGGTAGACGTGCAAGAAAAAGTCTACACGCGCGATGTTTTTGGCAGCGATTAGAAAAGGAAATCAAAGTTAATGAGCATCTTATTGGTGTTAACGATTGCCACGCTCCTGTCGAGTGTCTTGTGCAAAATTTTGATCCCGGTCGCTCAGCGAACTGAACTGCTTGATACGCCGTGTGAACGAAAGCAGCACACAGGGCGAATTCCGTTGGTGGGCGGTTTAGCCGTTTACGGGACGATGCTTATACTCTCCCTGGCTGTAGTGCCGGTGAACCCCGAATTCCGCTTGTTTTTAGTAGCTTCAAGTTTCATGGTGCTGATCGGCGCACTCGATGACCGTTACGATATTGATGCGGGTTTACGCTTTATTGCGCAGCTTTTAGCGGCAGCTGTTGTGGTGTTTGGCGCTGATGTGCAGATTGCGCAACTAGGTAACTTGTTAGGGTTTGGCGTTGTTGAACTTGGTGTGTTTGCCATGCCATTTACCTTGTTAGCGATGGTTGCGGCCATGAACGCTTACAACATGATTGATGGTATTGATGGTCTGTTAGGCGCATTGGCGATGGTTGCCTTCGCTGGCATCTTTATTTTAAGTTTATCAGCTGGGTTAGCTTTGCCTGCGATGGTGGCGACCATTTTATTTGGTGCGTTGATTCCGTATTTGGTCAGGAATGTGGGCGTAAAATCACGAAATATTCGCAAGATTTTTATGGGCGATGCGGGTTCGATGTTGATCGGCTTTACCATCGTTTGGATGCTGATCATGTTAACGCATCCGGCGCCTTATCAAGAGCTTTGGCTCCAACAAGGTCGCGAAGCCACAGCAATTCGTCCGGTTGCGGTGCTTTGGTTGATTGCGGTACCGTTGATGGACATGCTGGCGATTTTGGCGCGCCGCGTATTGAAAGGGCAGTCGCCTTTCCAGCCTGATCGCGAACATTTGCACCACATTTTTATGCGCGCGGGCTTTAGTTCACGGCAAGCATTAGGGGTGATTAGCGCACTAGCGACAGGCCTAATGTTCGTTGGCCTTGTACTGGAATGGTCAGCCGCGCCTGAGCCGCTTGTTCTTGGCGTTTTTGTCGGCATTTTTGTGCTCTACTTGTTGATGCTGAAGAACATCTGGCGCATTGTTTCATGGGTGCGCAGAAAACGCGAAATCGAACCGGCAGCAGATAATAAATAATTAAAAGGGGAATACCAGCGTGAAATCACGGTTGCAGCGCAAATTTGCAGGTGTCGTTAAGGCGTCACTGTTTGCTTTAAGTATGGTTTTAGTTGCAGTGCCTAGCGTCGCTGTTATGGCACAAAATATGGAGCTTTCCGCGGAGCAGATTGAAAAGATCAAACGGATGCCGCGCGCTCAGCAAGAAGCCATCGCCCGCCAATTTGGTCT
Source organism: Pseudidiomarina homiensis (assembly GCF_003987225.1). GTDB lineage: Bacteria > Pseudomonadota > Gammaproteobacteria > Enterobacterales > Alteromonadaceae > Pseudidiomarina > Pseudidiomarina homiensis. The sequence goes on along the minus strand of NZ_PIPX01000001.1, from coordinate 1,189,157 downwards.
GACTCTAAGTGAACTTGAAGCACAAGCGAAAGCATCACAGCCTCGCAGTAATGATTCGTCGTCAACAATGCAGCCACGCAACGGTGCAACGCAAACCGAAGAAGAACGACGTCCCCTTAATGAGTTAAGTCCAAGTGAATTAGAGAAGCGTTTAGCCGAAGATGACAGCGCCTTGCAACCCTACGGCTACGAGATTTTTAGTGGCGAACCGACCAGCTTTAATGCGCTCACGAATACCCCTGTACCTGCCGACTATATTCTAGGCCCAGGTGATGCGCTGCGTATTCAGCTTTACGGCAAGTCCAATTCAACCATCACTGCGACCATTGATAATGAAGGCATGATCACGCTTGATAGCTTGGGTCCGCTGAACCTAGCTGGCTTGAGCTACGACGAAGCCAAAGAGCTCATCCGTGCCACCGTGAAGGAGCGCATGATCGGTATGGAAGCCGCGGTGTCGATGAGCGAGCTGCGTAGCATCCAGATTTTCGTCGTAGGCGAGGCGTATAAACCAGGTGCCTACACGGTTAGTTCGTTGTCAACGGTCAGTCAAGCACTGTTCGCGTCGGGCGGGGTTAGCGAAATTGCGTCGTTGCGTGCGATTCAGGTGAAGCGTGGCGGCGATACGGTTGCGACATTCGACCTTTATAAGTTGCTCACCGAAGGGGATGCGCAAAACGATGTGCGTTTACAGTCTGGCGATGTGGTCTTTATTCCTACTCGCGGTGAAACGGTTAGCGTGGATGGCGAGGTGTTACGACCGGCGATTTACGAACTGAAAGACAATGATACGTTACGCGATGTTTTGGGTTTTGCTGGTGGTTTATTGCCGACAGCGTATAAACAGTCGGTACAGATTGAGCGTATTAGTAATGGTGTGCGTCGGATTGAAACCGTGGATTTAACGCGGCAGGGTATTACTTATGACTTGCGTGGTGGCGATAGCGTGGCCATTGCCGCGGTAGCTGAGGAACCAGTGGATAGCGTCATGCTAATTGGTGCAGCGGTACGTCCAGGCACTTATGAGTGGCGCGAAGGTATGCGCATCAAAGATCTGATTCCTAGCTATCAGTCTGCGTTGTTGCCGATTACGGATTTAACCTTTGGTTTATTGGTGCGTTCGAGCGAAGATCGCCGTCGTATCAAGGTTCATCAGTTCGATGTGGCGCGGGCGATCAATGGGGTTGAGAGTGAAAACCTTGCGCTGCAACCGCGTGACCAAGTAGTGGTTTTTAGCCGTTATGAATCGGTTGAAGCTGAGAAGAACCAACTAGCCAGTTGGCTGAAAACTGAATCCGAAAAAGCGCGCGAAGAGCGTCAACGTGTGGTTGAAGTCTACCGCAAGCAATATCTCGATCGTTTGATAGGCGAAGGGATTTATTCTCAGGAAATAGAAAGCACCGAGCCTCAGGCTTCGGCGCAGTTGGATCGTCAGTTGGGATCGTTGTTCGCCCTAGAGGGGCGCGGTGAAGAAGAGCATGACGAGGACTATTATTCGCAGTTTTCCAGATATCGCTTGTTGCAGCCGGTGCTTTACCAGCTACGCAACCAGTTTAGCGCCACTGGAACCTTACCTTTGGTTTACATCAATGGTGAAGTTCGTTTTCCGGGGATTTATCCGCTAACCGAAAACGCTGATGCGCAATCGCTTATCACCGCAGCTGGTGGGCTTCGTGAGTCGGCGTATCTTGCGCGTGCGGAAATCACTCGAACGCGTATTAATAGCGACGGTGAGGCGACTTCTGATTATGTGCCGTTTAACGTGAAAGACGTACTTGATGGTGCAGAAGAGATTGCGCTTCAAGGCCGCGACCGCGTGCAGATTCTACCGATTCCACAGTGGCAAAACACGCTCGAAGTTGCCCTTGAAGGTGAAGTTCGCTTCCCTGGTACCTATACCATTCGTCGTGGCGAAACATTGAGTAGCCTTATTGCACGAGCCGGTGGTTTCACTGATTTTGCCTTCTTGCGTGGTGCGGTTTTTACCCGTGAAGATTTGCGTGAAGCTGAACGTCGTCGTTTAGGCGAGCTGGCGCAACAACTGCGTCGCGATATTGCCTCGAACACCATCACCGATTCTGGCAATTCGGTCTCCTATGGCGAGATGAACCAGCTGTTAAGCGACTTAACTAATGTTGAAGCTGTTGGTCGCTTAATCATTGATTTAGATAAACTTCTTGCTTCCAACGGAAACCAGATTCAGCTAAAAGATGGTGATCGTTTGTATGTACCGACGATGCAAAATACCGTGTCGATTATTGGAGAGGTGCAATTAGCGAGCTCGTATCAGCACCAAGCTGGTATTTCGTTGGAGCAATATATTCAGCGTGCCGGCGGCTTACGTCAGAAAGCCGATGATGAGCGTATTTACGTGATTAAGGCGAACGGCAGCGTGGTGGTGCCTGAGCGTCGCTCATGGTTCAGTTCAGGTAACTTTGCGCAAATCGAGCCAGGCGACACCATCGTCGTTCCGATGGATACGCAATACATGAACAACATCGAGTTGTGGACCACCGCAACCCAGATCATGTATCAAGTTGGTGTAGCACTCGCCGCTCTAAGCGGACTGTAGCCCGTGGTTCTACCACGGGGTATGCCGAACACCGCGACATGATCGTAGCCCGTGGTTCTACCACGGGTATAGTTTGATACCGAGCCAATGGCTGATTTGACCCGCAGTAGAACTGCGGGCTACCGCGGGTTATGTCGAACACCGACGAAGGACCAAAACAGGACACCATGCAAGTAACGACGGACTATTTAAACCTCGATTATACCTTCCAAGGCCTTGATGCTGACGCTATCGAGGCCTTTGCCGCTAAGCGCTTGCCGAAAAACTTCGGACAACTCCGCGAGCAACTGCTGCAAGGCGAATACGATAATCCGAGTGAAGGACGCAAAGTCACCCACGTTCTTAACCGTAGTCGCCACTCGGTGGTTGCTGCTGCGGGTGGGCGCAATCGTTTTTCCGAAGTCGTTCGTCTGTTACGCAGCGGCAAATGGCTAGGTGCAACGGGTAAACCCATCACTGATGTCGTTAACATAGGTGTCGGTGGCTCGGACCTTGGCCCCATGATGGGCAGTTTCGCCCTCAAAGAATTTGCCGATGACAACGTTGAGCACCAGCTTGACGTGCATTTCGTTAGCTCGATGGATGGCGGCCAGCTCTACGCAGTGTTACCTATCGTCGATCCTGAAACTACACTGTTTATTATTGCGTCGAAAAGCTTTAGCACCATCGATACCCTAGCCAATGTCGACACGGTAAAGCGCTGGATTAAACCGCGGTTAGATGAAAAGCAGTGGTTGGCACAGCACGTTATCGGCGTATCCAGCAACAATAAAGCGATGACCGATTTTGGCATTCCTGCGGCACAACAGCTTAGCTTCGCGGACTCTGTTGGCGGCCGTTATTCGTTGTGGTCAGCCATCGGTTTACCAATTGCTTTAAGTATTGGCGCCAATCAGTTTGCCAAAATGCTTGAAGGCGCACAGGCCATGGACGAGCACTTTGGAAGTGCGCCATTGCTCGAGAATATTCCGCTGTTGATGGCGTTGCTCGGCGTTTATAACCGCGAAGAGCGCGGCTTGAACAACGTTGCAGTGCTGCCCTACGACGGCCGCTTAAGGTATTTACCGAGTTACTTGCAACAACTCGATATGGAAAGTAACGGTAAACAACAAGATCGCGACGGTAAGCGAATCGATTACCCAACGGGACCCATCATTTGGGGCGGTTTTGGACCCAACGGCCAGCACGCATTCTTCCAGCACCTGCATCAAGGTTACGATGATTTTGCCGCTGATTTTGTCGCAGTGCTGCACCGCAAAGCACCAGGTTTTAACCCCGACGTACAAGAAGGTTTGCGTCAACAACAAACGCTGTCGGTGGCAAATTGCTTGGCACACCGTCGCTTGATGTGGTTTGGTGACGGTGAATCGTATCCTGGCCAGCACCCATCGAACTTGCTATTCGTTGATGAGTTGACCCCGCAAAGCTTTGGGGCGCTGATTGCCGCCTATGAACATAAGGTGTTTGCGCAAGGGGTGATCTGGAATATCAATTCCTTTGATCAACCGGGTGTTGAACGTGGTAAACAAGTTGCCAAGACTGTTCTCTCAGTGCTCAACGGCGAAAGTGATGAGGCCTTCGATCCGAGCACCGTCAGTATAATTCGAAGAATGACCTAAATGAGTTTTAAAAATACGTCACGGCTAGTGAAGAACGTCGGTTTTTTGTATACCCGAATGCTCGTTACTATGGCTGTGTCACTTTACACCTCTCGAATTGTTCTTGATGTTCTTGGTGTTGAAGATTTTGGTATTTATCACGTTGTGGCTGGTTTTGTCGCCATGCTTGGTTTTGTCTTGAGTGCCATGTCAACTTCGACCACGCGGTTTTTATCTCATGCGATGGGAAAAAAGAACCCTGAAGCTGTGAATTCAACCTTTTTGATGAGCTTGAATATACATGTGCTTATCGCTTTGGGCGTCCTTCTTGTTGCTGAAACCATTGGTATTCGGTTTGTTGCTTCGGAGCTTACGATTCCAGCTGAACGAATGGATGCTGCATTATTTGTTTATCACTTTGCGGTTCTAAGCTTTCTCGTCACGATTGTGATGGTGCCATTTAATGCGCTGATTATCGCACACGAGCACATGCGAGTTTACGCCTGGGTAAGTATTCTGGATGCAAGTTTGAAGCTTGCTGCGGTCTTATTATTGGGTAAATTGGGGTTCGACGTACTGCAAAGCTATGGCGTACTGATGGCGTTGGTTGCTGCCTTGGTTGCTACTGTTTATATTGGTTATTGCCTACGCAAGTTTCAGGCAGCTAAGTTGCGAATTCATTGGAACACTTCTTTATTTAAAGAATTATTCTCCCATTCAAGTTGGACCATGTGGGGAACCCTTTCGGGTGTGGCTGCCAGTCAAGGTGTGAATATACTGCTGAACATCTTTTTTGGTCCCGCACTAAATGCTGCACGAACAATTGCAGCGCAAGTTGGACATGCCCTAAGCAGCTTCGTGATGAATTTGCAGCAAGCCATAAACCCTCAGTTAATGAAGTCTTATTCGGCCGGGGACTTGGATTATACGACGGCACTGATGTTTAATGGCTCGCGTTATAACTTTTTCTTGATAACGCTCTTAGCATTTCCTGTGCTATTCAATACTCAAGCGATACTCGACGTTTGGTTGGTGGAAGTGCCTGATTATGCGACGATTTTCGTGCAATTGTTGCTGGTAAATATAATCATCGATTCGACGTGTAAGCCTTTAATGGCAGTGTCGCAAGCAACTGGTCGCATAAGACTTTACCAATTTATGGTGGCTGGGGTGCAGTTATTGAATTTGCCGATGGTATATGTAGCATTTTCATATGGATATCCGCCGCAGTCTGCATTTTGGGTGCTTATCGGATTATCCATCGTTGCGATGTTTGTTCGTATTATCATGTTACGTCGCATATTTGTTTATTCCATATCTTCCTACTTTTTAAAAGTATTACTGCCTTGTGCATTATTAGGAAGTATTGGAGGTGCAGGAATTGCGTTTTTCTTGTACCTGCTAGGTGAAAACCTACTCGTGAACTTGGCAACAATACTGGTGCTTTATGGTCTGTTCCTTATCGTCTTTGGGTTAACACGAGCAGAACGCAACTTTATTGTCGACAAAAGCAAACTCGTCATGGGGCGATTGTTACGGCACAATTAATCGGCATAAGAGAAACTAGTGACTTCCGAACTTAAAGACAAAGTCAGAATTAGTGTAGTCATTCCTGCATTTAACGTTGAAGACTATATCGTTGCAGCGCTTGACTCATTGCACGAACAAACTGTTTTGCCTGATGAGATAATCGTAATCGATGATGGAAGTTCAGATCGCACTCTTGAGTTGTTGAATACTTATGCGTTCAAGGTCCCATCGCAAATCGTTAGTAAACAAAATGAAGGTCAGGGCATTGCGCGTAATATTGGCTTAGACAAAGCATCAGGTGACTATGTTTATTTTTTTGACGCGGATGACCTTTTAAAGCCTAACTTTATCAAAGAGATGCATGACGTACTTAGAGGAAATGACTTTCCATCGATTCTTTTCTTTGCTGGGGAAAGTTTCTATGAAGGAGAGCGCCATGACAATGTCTTGACGCCAGATTATCGTCGGGGTTTTGAGGGGCGCTTTCCTAATCGAGAAGCCTTTCTCAAAGCTCTCGCGCAGCGTGGTTCTATCTCATGCAGTCCCTGCTTATATATATCTAAGAAGAGTATGTGGACGGATAATGAACTGAAGTTCAAGAGTTATTATCATGAGGATGAAGAAATACTATTTCCGCTGATCTTCGCATGTACAACTTTTGTGGTTAGAGATACGATTTATTTTCGGCGACGTATACGGCCAAATTCAACAATGACAATTCGCCGTACCGATAGCCACATCGCTGGAATCAGAGCAACGATAGATACGCTCACCGAGCTGAAGCGTACGAAAGATGTTAGTAAGCTGGGTGTAAGACTCATTAACAAGCGTATCCACTCCTTTTCGATTAGTTACGTTAACGCATCGATTCAGGTTGGTCGGAAAATAGACTGGCTTTTCCTTTGGCAAAAGCTGTTAGAGATTAAATCGCTGAAATTCGGTATACAGGTTATCGCTCGCTTTTTATTTCCTAGCCGTTTTGGTTTACGGCATCGCAATAAGTAATGAATTAGAAGGAATTGTGTTGAAGTGTTGGTATCAATAATGTCATTTTACAAGCGAGTCTCAAACTACGTTAAACGTAAGCTAGTTTATCGACGCCGCTTTAACCAAGAGCGCAAGCTCCAAGGTGCTGACGTCCTCCCGCTTAAATACTTCCACGGCACGCTAAACGTTGGTGACGTGCTAAATGTGTACTTAACCGAAGCTATTTCTGGGCGCAAAGTGCAACGTGTTGAAACCGATGCGGTTCCTCACGTACTTGGAGTGGGTAGTATTATGCATTTCGGCTCACCGAACAGCTGGGTGTGGGGTAGCGGTGTGATTGACCCAAACCAGCCGTTTGATTACAGCCAGCTGCGCGCTGCGCAAATTGGTGCTGTGCGTGGTCATAAGACGCTCGCTTTACTGCGCGAAAAAGGCCTCGATGTCGGTGATTTGCCGTTAGGTGATCCGGCGATTTTGATGCCTGACATTTATCGTCCAGAAGGCCAAGAACCTAAATATGACGTGGGAATTGTTGCGCATTATGTCGACGAAGACTTGGCAACAGTGCAAGAACTGGCGCGGCAATTGAATGCCAAGTTGATTAGTGTGCGTCAGCACCCGGAAAGCTTTATCAATGATCTACTTGAGTGTCGGGCTATTTTGTCGTCGTCACTACACGGGCTGATTCTTGCCGACAGCTATGGTATTCCTAACCTTTGGATGCGATTTAGCGATAAGGTTTTGGGTGGTGACTTTAAATTCTTGGATTATTACAGCACTACTGACGCCGATCACGCGAAGGCTCATGAGGTCTTTACCATGAGCGATGTTGACGCGCTAGTACAAACCTTGAGTGATAAGGTTGCCGTGCATTATTATCAAGGCGACAAGGCCAAGCTGCGGGCGGCGCTGCCACTACAATAATAAGAAGAAGTTGGATGACCCCATGATAAGAACAACAGCAATGCTAACGGGAAGGCTAGGACTTCGGTTACGGTACCTGCTGAGCATCGTTTGCTTGTCGTTAACGCTTTCAGTAGTGCCAAGCGTGCAAGCGACGCCTTGGCTTGATGCTGAAGAGCTACATGTTCGTCATTCGTTGCAAGTGCTTGCTGATGCAGGTTTGTTGTCGGCACCGGTGACTACTTTCCCAGTGATGTGGCGGCCATTGATCGCCGATCTTGAGCGGCTTGATCCGGCAACGCTAACGCCGTTGCAGCGTACCGCTTATTACAAGTTGAGTCATTTGCTTGAGTATCATCGACGCGGGCATTACTCCGGTTTCAAAATTGCTGGTACGACGGACACCGGCGCTCAGCCAAGCTACCATCGACCGATGGAAGGTAAAGCTTTTGCCACCATTACGCATGAGCGTATTGGCCAAAATGTCGCAGGTCGGCTGCGCGTTACTTATCGCACCAGCGACGTGACGTTGAACCCTCGGGTGAAGACCGATAGTTTGTCTTGGCAGGGGAGCTACGCGGCAGTGATGGTGGGTGACTGGGCCTTGTCGATGGATCAGGTGCAAAACTGGTGGTCACCTGGGTCAGCGAAAGATGGCCTGCAAACCTTGAGTACGTTGCCGTTACGCTCGGTGCGAGCGACCTATACGCCATCGGCGGCGAGCGGTGCGATGCAACGTTTTACATTCACCTCGTTTTGGGGCGAAAGTGAAGAGGAATTTTTGCTGCAAGGCGACACGCAAACATGGCAGCGCGAGCAAGCCTTTGGTGTACGGGCCGGCTGGCGCGCTCATGAGATGCTTGAGTTAGGGCTGCAGTACACTGAATCTGAGCTTGACGATACTTCACAGAATTGGGCTTTCGATGCGCGTCTGACCTTGCCGTATCAATTCAGTTTCTATGGCAGCACCAGTGAGCATGATGTTGAAGGGGTGCGCGGCAATGGCCATATGGTTGGTTTCGATTGGAGCTTCTCTGAAGCTGGTAGCCTGTCACGCGTTTATGCTGAACACGACCGCAGTGACCTGCGCAGTCTTACGACGCTAGGCTATGCGACGTTCCGGAATAACGGTCATGGTTACGATGTGCGTTTGCAAGATACCCGCGTGCGACGCGATCATAATAGCTTCGGTCGGCTTGCGCGTTGGCAGTATTTACCTGAGTTCCGCCCCGGTATCGCACGAATTCAGCAGGTCGAAGCGGTGGCTTTTTACCCGCTGGGCGCGGGGCGCATTGAGATTGGCTTACAAGGCTGGAAGGACACCTACGAGAACGGACGCGAAGATTCGTTTGGAAACGTAATAGCGAGCTATGAGGTTCGTTGGTAACACGAAGACGATGGATGTGTAATGAGAAGGATAGCGAGAAGAATCAGACAATTGCTTAAGTACCCGCTTTACCTGTGGGCTTATGTCACGCGAGATCGGCAACAAAACGGGCCTGTATTTGTGGTGGGGACAGGGCGTTCAGGAACGCACATGCTCTGTCGCTGTGTGAATAAATTTCCCCAGGTGTCAGACTACTATGGCGGGGTGGAAAGCCCGGAGATGTTTTGGTCGATCAGTAATGCCACGGTTGCGCAAAAGCAGCTGTCGATTTTTCAGCTTGGCTATTACGCCTACATGATGCGCAAAGTAGACGGTTTGTTTCTTGATCAAACGCACCCCAACTTATGGAATGTTGAGCAATTGCTTGCAGCGTTTCCAAAGGCAAAGTTTTTAGCGCTCAAGCGTAATGTGCAGTCTGTGAGTTATTCGATGAAAAAGCATGGCGGGGTTTTGAAGTGGGTCAAAAACCACACCCATTACCCCAAACCCAATGGTTTTTTAGGGGTAACTCCGCAAAACGCTAAAGTTTACCAAGAGCAACTTTCTGACCTGCAACGCGATGTGTTTCGGTGGGCGAGTCATATGGAAAGAATTGATGAAGTCGCGAAGCGTTTTCCGGATAATGTTATGGTCTTGCACTATGAAGACGTCGGCGAATCGATGAAAAGCACTATGGCAGCTATTGCTGATTTTATTGCGACGCCACCGCCGTCTGAGTTTTTGGCGTTTAAAAAGGAATCGCTGCATAAACGCGATGCGTTGACCGCTGAAGAATTGGCGCAAATAGATGATGCTTTAGCCTTGTGGGGCTCGGTAGCAAAAGGGTAAGAACATGATGCTTGAATTGCGAAAGTACGTGCTCAGTCAGGATCCACTTGTTTATATCATTGATGACTTTTTCACTGAGTCTGAGGCGCAGCAGCTGATCAATGCCGCCCGTGAGCAAATGCAACGTGCGAAAGTCAGCTCAGACGCCGAAGGCGTTTACAGTAAAGCGCGAACCAATCAATTGGCATGGATTAGCCACAAACATTCAATGGTCGTGACAGACCTTGGTAGTCGTATTGCGCAGCAGGTTGGCTTGCCGTTACGCAATGCCGAGAGCTTTCAGGTGATTCATTACGACCAAAGTCAGGAATACCGTTCGCATTTTGATGCCTACGATATGAATACTGAGCGCGGTAAACGTTGTACTGCGCGTGGCGGGCAACGGCTGTTTACCGCGTTGGGTTATATCAATTCGCCAGCAAGCGGCGGTTCCACCTACTTTTCTAAACTCGATATCAATGTGGCCCCCAAGCCAGGCCGCTTATTGGTCTTTGAAAATGTGGTGCGCGGTACTACGGATGTACATCCAAAGTCGCTGCATGCGGGGATGCCCGTCGTTGCCGGTGAGAAGTGGGCGTTCAATTTGTGGTTCCACGAGCGCGAATTTAAATAACCTGTTGCTCTGCGAGTTCATACAAAGCAGTTGCGTGATCGGCCTCGGTCGCGCATAGCACCTCATCAATTCTGTCCATCGGTAATCCTCGTTCGAGTACGCTGGGGTCGTTCAAGCGTAACACCATAGCGGCAACGTTCTGTTGCGAATTCAGCATATTAAAGGCGGTGGCGAAGTGTTGTAGACCGCGCGTGAGGGTTTCTTGGTTGACACTGACACCATGGTGGTCACTCCAGCCTACGGTTAGTCCTTGCTGGTTAAGCTTGGCGACGGTTTGTTGCAGCAGCGTTGACGGCGCGTCGGGGTTGGCTTGGTCGATGACCACATAAACGGGGATGCGGCCATTACCTTCGATACGATTGCGCAGCAGGTTGCGGTACAAAAGTAGCCCCGCTGTATGACCAAGGTCTGGGCAGGCATTAACTTCACAAATCGCCGCGCCAGATTCCAACCATGACACGCTAATATCGGGAATGATCAAGTCGACGCCAGCAACGTCTAGGCGTAGTGCTTGCGTGGCTCGAATGGCGAGTCGTTTATTGTCTTCATGCATGTGGTCAAGCGCTGGCACGGGGCGGCCGCCCGCAGACATATTGGCGATGCGACGAAACATGACAAATTGGCCGTGTTGCGGAATGCTTGTTTTGGTCATTTGCTGGGCTTGCAGTAATTTTAAGGCTTCGTCGTCGAGCTTCAGGGTGGCTAAATTCTTTTTCGGACCTTCGCGGCGCCGCTCATGATTGTTCTCAATGGCAGTTAATTGTTCGATGGTGTGCTTGCCGTCACCGATGACGCCGGCAGGAACGCGCTCGACCGCGAAGACCACTTCGTTGTCTTGCACTTGGATGCGATAGTCACGCCCTTCAACGTGTTGTTCAACGACGATATTTTGGCTGTGCTCGCGGGCATTCTTGTAAGCTTCGATGAGCTCGGCTTCGTTGCTTAGGTGGGCGGCAACGCCGACGCCGCCATCGAGATCGGCTGGTTTCACGACCACTGGATAACCGATGCGTTTGGCGACGGTGCAGGCTTCTGCTTGATCTTTTACGGCAAACTGCGGGGGTACTGGTAGTCCGGCGCGCCGTAATAGGCGGTTGGCGTACCATTTATGTCGTGCGGCTCGCACGGGCAAGACACTGGTTTGCTCGGTAAAGCTGTGTTCGAGCCATTGTGACCGGTGGCCTTGGCCGAACTGCGTGAGGCGTCCATGCAGTGGATACATGGGAATATCCAATTCGTAGGCGGCGCTAGAAAAGTTCTCGTGGATGCCTTCTTTCATTGGCTCACGTAGGGGCGTGAGGACTTTCATCAACCAATCTTCGGCGGGCATGTTGTCGTTTGTTTGGCGATGCTTTTCACGTAGGTGAAGTTCAGCAACCATGACGACCACGCTCCATGCACGCGCTACGAGTTGCGGCGAGCAATGGGGGACGCTGACCAACACCGTTGATTCGGCTTGCGTGAGCTGGGCTTGCGGCGGCAGCGTGGTGTGGTCATTGTGTGGCAAAATGCGATAGCCGAGATAGCTAAGTAAGTGCTCGGTACAGTCGCTCAGTAGCAACAGGAGGGTTTGCCAGTCGTGTACCTGGCGTGTAGTTGGAAACTCACGGTGTAAATGGGTTTGCCACCATTGCTGGATTTGTTGGAATAGCTGCGGCGCCTGCGTTGTTTCGTTTGCGAAAAAGGTTAAAAGTTGTGGCGAAGGCGTAAGATGCATCAACATCGACGGTTGTCGGCGGCCATTTAGATAGCCTTTGACGTAGCGCTGCTCACCAGGCTTGAACCATTTTAGTTGATAATCCATTGTTATTCCCTAGTATACCTAATGTTGTCTGCCTGCTAGCATAACCGATTTCGACCCTGTGACGTAGCCCGCAGTTCTACTGCGGGGGATGGTTGATGCGCCCCCCGTACTAGAAGTACGGGCTACACTGCTGATGTGTTGTGACGTAGCCCGCAGTTCTACTGCGGGGGATGGTTGATGCGCCCCCCGTACTAGAAGTACGGGCTACACTGCTGGTGCGTTGTGACGTAGCCCGCAGTTCTACTGCGGGGGATGGTTGACGCGCCCCCCGTACTAGAAGTACGGGCTACACTGCTGGTGCGTTGTGACGTAGCCCGCAGTTCTACTGCGGGGGATGGTTGATGCGCCCCCCGTACTAGAAGTACGGGCTACACTGCTGGTGCGTTATAAATTGAAGAGCCAAGGAATTTTGATGAAACAAGCCCCATCGTATTGGATGCTCGCGGACACTGAAGTGCCGCTGGCGTGGGATCATAGCAAACTCGATAGCTTCGCCAGCTATTTCAAGCATGCGCTGCTGTTCAATGAGAAACTGATGCTCTCTGATGCACAAGCCGTCAATTGCATGAATTTCCGCCGCCTACTGACCAAAAATGAAGACTTTCGCCAAGTCTTGAACAAAGATATTTTGTCGGTCGCGGTACGCGCACCAGACGATGCACCACAAGGACATGCGTTAACTCAAGTACGTGATGCCTTTGTTGCTGAGGGTAAGCAGCGCACCCAAAATGCTGATGAATTCCAAGCCAATGACGATCTTGAACTGATCAATTCACGCTGTGAAATCGCACTCTACAACTACACCCAGCTTCGCGACAATTACACCAACGGCGTGATGCGCATCATGAATCTACCCCACGTGATGGGGCAGTTTGGCATCGATGACCATGCCTATATCGTCGAACTCTTAAATCAAGAAAGCGAGCGTAACCAAGGGCTCGGACGTATTTACTTACAGCAAGGATTAGGCGCCGATTTGACCGCTAACGGCCACGCCGAAACGTGGGCGCGCCACCGCGATTTGCTAATGAAAATTTCTGATGCACCGTATATTACCGGCATTCCTACCGTGATGGCGGCGGACCCGATTTATTCACCGTTGCACGAAGAAGCCTTTAACCTCGTCACCGGCACCGATGCGACAACTGCGGCAACAGCCACTGAAGTCACCTCGGTACTGGCACTACAAACCGACTTGAACTTGAGCTCTTATCAACAGGCGTTGGCGCAATTGCAGCTGGAAGACGTGTTTTATTTACGCAGTACGCCTGAATACAAAGATTACCAAAAGCGCAGTAAAAATCCGGTCCGTAACGAAGATGAACTGCGCGAAGTGACGGAAGCGCTAATTGTGTATCAGCGCTTGATTGATAACATGATTATTCGGCGCAAACTTGGCATTAAATTACGACGTGCTGAGAAGGTTTATCGGCATTTGCAGAGCATGCGTAAAGTCGGCCAAGAGGCTGGCGCTTACTCACTTGGCTTGGCGCTCACTGGTGATGCGTTGACTGGCGGAGCGCTGACCATGGCGAACTTCTTTGTCGGCTCGGTGCTGGATAAAATGCATGAGCGTGACCAGCGGAAACTGGATGCTGAACGGCATTTGTATGCGGCGCAGTTAGAGCGTTCGCAACAAGATGAAAAAATTGGTGCGGAGCGGCGCCTGAGTGAGCGGCCAGAAACGGTGTATACCTCGGTAGTTGCGAGCTCTTAGGCCTGCTGTTGCACTTGCTCGAGCTCTAGCAGGGTGATCGCGTACAAGGTGATGGGATCGTGAACTTGGCCGGCAGCAATCAGCTGGCGGCATTCGTCTACGCTGCATAATTTGGCTTGTGCGATGGCTTCAGACGTTTCCGGCGAGGCAAGTTGTTCAGCGGCTAGCGTCGCACGGAAAACGTGGGTTGGCGTGCCATGTGTGTCGAGCGTGTGCAGCTTGTGCCAACTGCTGGCAGCGAAGCCTGTTTCTTCGTGCAGCTCTTTTGCGGCGCAGGCTTCGGGGGTAAGCTCTGGTTCACCAAAACCTTTTGGGATCTCCCACTGCCAGTTGCGGTCTTCATGACGAAAGTTGCGGAGCAGTAGGAGCTGGTGTTGCGCGGTGGTTGCGATAATAAGCACGCCATACGGAGCGTTCCACCAAAAACGTAGATACTCGCCGGTGGCCCCGCTAGGAAAAACAACTTTGTCGTTGTAAAGAGTCGCGAAGCGATTCTCAAAAACTTTGATTTCTTCCAGAATCTCAATCTCGCCCAGGCGGTGATCGCCACGATACGTCTTGCTCATGCTTGTTATTTCAGTTGCGCTACAGTGCCGCTCATGTTGCCCGCAATTCCCGAGCGGGTCAACTCACGCTCGCGCTTGGTAGCCCGTGGTTCTACCACGGGCCCAATCTGACGTTGCCACGATTGTCGATGATTGGAACCAACCCCGTAGTAGAACTACGGGCTACGGGCTACTTTTGCGCTGCAGGACTTTATGGTCGGGCAGGGGGCCGAAGATGTGCCGCACGGTGTAGTCGATGTCTGTGCTGTACGCGCAGGGCGCGGTGCCGCTGTAGGTGTAGGTTTGCTCACCCGCATGCACACCGGCGTCGATCGCGGTGCTCGGCTCAGGACGGCAGTCGTCATTAAAGCGCAGCCACTCGCCGAGCAACGGCAATGCCGCTGCGGCATCCGGGCTGCCGGTTAACGCTTCGATGTCATGCGCGGTAAAACGCCAACTCCAGCGCAACTGTGCGTTGTCTTCATGCGCACTTAGGGTTAAAAAACTGGTGCTGAAACTGTGTGCTGCGGCACTTTGCTGAAGCAGAGGAACAAGCAGAATGGCAAAGCTGCAAACGCACAGCTTCCGCACCAGTGAAAGTGAATTAGTCTTCATTAGCGGTCTCCGGTTGAGTCGGTAATGCCTGCGCAGCAAGGAGTAAGCGCTGGTCGGCAGGCTCGCGCGCTACCGCATAATTTTGCGAAGCATACTGCTGCGCTTGCGCCGCATTCGGCACAACATGTACAAAATAAAAAGCAAGGTCAGAGGTATGTAACGGATCTGCACGTGCGATCCGAATCTCCATGCGTTCTGCTGCCAGCTTTTGCCAACATTCCTCAGTACCTCGCGCAAGTTCAGCCGCCGCAAGACGCACAATAATACTGTCAGCTGGCAGTTCGCCAACCTGCGGGCAGTCCTCATGCACTTCGAAGATCTTCTGAGGTTGCTGCATCGCCAACCAACTATCTAATAGTCTGATCTGGTTCACGGTCGGGTGCACGCTGTAGCTGGCATAACTTAACCATTGAATGCTTTCTGCAAAGCGCCCTAACAGAAAGGCTTGTTCGGCGAGTAACTGACGTTGCCAAACGAATATCGCTGGTGACATCTGAGCACTTCGCTCAGCTCGCAGCGGAACGGCCAGTTGTTGCAGTTGGGTATAGGTTTGCTCGAGTGTTTGTTGGTCATTTTCCGAGAAAGCCGCACGACCTCTGACCTCAAGCAAACAAGTACCAGTGATTGTTAGCGAAGCTTTTCCCATTAATGCGGCACAACTTTCACGTGCGGCATCAATACGACCTTGCGCAAGAAAAATCCGTGCCTCCATCAACCGTGCTTGTTCCACATGCTGGCCTTGCGCAACGATGCGCGAGAGCAGCTTTAGCGCAGCATCAAACTCATGGTTGTACTGCAATGCGTCAGCTTGTTGCAGCAGAGTGCTGTCTTCTCTTCCGTGCTCGCTGAGGTGACGTTCGCCGGCAAGGGCGCTGCCCCCGAACAGGAGCAGCGCACCGGCAATAACGCACATGAGTGTGTTATGAGCCGCCATCGATGGTACCTCCTTGTACGAGATCGTTGAACTCGGCGGTATCCATCACGTCAAAGGTGAATTCCTTGTCGTTGACGGTCAAGGGCATGTCACTTGGTGCTTGAGCGTACGCATCGCGAACGAATTGGCGGTATGAGGTGCTGGTGTCACCTCCACCTCCACCATCGCCGCCACCGTCTCCACCGTTATCATCGCCAGCTTTAGTAGAGCTACCGCCACACCCTGCCAAGGCAAACGCCGAAGCGAGTACTAACAACAAGGCGCTTTTTGAGAATAAGCTTTTCATAACGTCCTCCTTATTCCGCGCCTGAACCTGACAATGGCGTTACTAGGTACGGGAAGCTATCGTCAACGAAACTAGCATCCAGTGGTGCGCCATCGGTGAACGGTACGTTACCGACATTGGCATCTTCTGGTGCGCAGTAGCCAAGGTTGACCGGTGTGCCATTCACTGGAATCTCGTGACACAGAGCGCCCATCACTACACGTAGCGCAATATCGACCACATCGTCACCTGGACGGCGACCATTTGGGAAGCCCGCTAAGTCATCACCTGCGACACCATACGGCGACTGCAACGAGGCTGGCGTAGCTGGAATGGCCGTGTTCAGGCGCAACATCTCAGATGCGGTCACCATGGCTTGTTGGTTGACGCCGGGGAATCCGGTCAAGAAGGCAGCGACCAGATCTTCGCGTGGGAAGTTCGTTGGCGCGATGGTCTCGAAGTTCGTACCAAGGGTGTTGTTCACCGCATCACGGAACAGCAAGTCTAAAATCGCTGGCAAGGATGGGTGGGTAACATAGTCGGCAAACTGGCCATCGTCGCTTGGATGAGCACCGCTAAAGGTGTCTTTAGCGTCGATACCAATCACGAGTTCGTTAACTAATGGTGAACCGAGTCGTGAGACCTGCACCATAGCACCGCCGTTGACTTCTGGTTTCGCCAAGTTGGCTTCAGGATTCAGCACGCGTGCTTGTGGCAAGCTCGCCGTGGTCCACGCGCCAATCACGCCATTACCACTGCCGGTCACACATGAGGCTGGTACTTCAAGGGCGATAGTGTTGACGTTTTTGTCACGCAAGTCGTCGTTGTCAGTTGATTGGGTGATGCCGCCCGGAAAACCACCGCCGTCGCCGGCTCCTGGTGCACTGTCACCTTCCACTGGAACGTAATTCACGAGGTCAAAAGTTTTACCAAGGTTGACCGTGAACGGGTCTTTGCGTTGACCAACGAACACGCGGCCCATGGAGCTACAACCGGGGATCGAAATGTCGTAGACATACTGATCGGCGTAGTTTTGATAGGCGCTTGGGCTACTGAAGGTTTTGTTACCTACATAAGCATAGGGTTTAGTGAACGCGGTTTCGCCGCTACCACCGGTAACAGTGCTGCTTGAGCCGCTGCTGCCGACCACTTCTAAGGTGTAGCTTTCATTGAAGTTCAGTGCACTAGAATCACCTGCACTAATCCCACCGACGTGCTTGAGCGGTACGCTTACATCGCGCGTATTGCCGTCTGGACCAATGGTGAGTTTCACGCCACCGTTTGGCAACTCTTGCTGGAAGCGAAACTCAAAACTCAAGTCTTCGCTGGCGTCACCGTCACTATCGATATGAATCGCATAAACGGCTGCGGGGTCCATGGCGAAGTAGTTCGGGCCACCGTAGGCGTCTTGTAACGGCACATAGTTGGCTAAAAAGGTTACATAGCCTTCGCGGCCTGGCTCGTAGCTGTTAAAGACGTAAAAGTCCGTCGAGTCGAGCGTGGGGAAGCGGGTAATATTTGGCGCTTCGCGGTGACTCGAGGCGATAGCTGCGTGACTGAGGGTGCCAAGCATGACAGCCGCAACCGCCGCAGCGGTGGTATGGGTTTTAAAACGTTGTGTTGTATTCATTGTAAGTTCCTCTCATTACGGAGTTTTACTTCATGTTGTTACTGCTTTTTTACTACTGCAGTACTAACTCCGAATGAGAGGAACTTTTGGATGCAACTTTTTTTAAGTTTTTTGTGCGCTCAGTAAATCCGTAGTGAACACAACCGGTCCAGTCGGTATTGCTTCTGGCGAGCCACCGAGTGGTTCACGGCTTACCGCAAGCGCTGCGACTTGGCTAAGATCGAGATCGGCCGGCACGGTTAAAGTGCGTTGTCCTTGTTGCGGCAGTAGACCCAACGAAATCGGCGCTTCACCATTGGCTGGCAACATCCAGAGCTGGTAGTCCTCGTTGGTCAGCGGATCGACGTTGGCGGTTGCCGAGACGTACAGCTGTTGGTCGCGTTGCTCAATTAACCATAGCGTGCGAGCACTCTCGTTCTGAATCACCGCAATGCGATCAGTGCTTGGCGTCGGTTCAGTGAGGAGTGTTTGTTGCACCAGCACGACCAACAAGACCGCTGCAGCGATACTACTCAGCCATGCCCACCATGAGGTTTTGCCAGATGCTGTTGTGGGTGCAGCATCCCAACCAAGACGTTGTTGGATGCTGGTCCAAGCTGATTGCGGGGCTGGCTGCGTAGGGATTTGCTGCGTTAGTTCATTAAGGTGCTGTTCCCAAAAGATAACTTCGTCGCGTAATCGTGGAAACTGCATTTGCAGACGAATAAAACGCTGGCGTGCGCTACCACGCATGCTGCCAATGACGAAGCGTGCCGCCAAAGCGTGTTGTAGTTCAGTAATTTGATAGTTCATTTTGACAGGCACCTCTTGAGACTATCCAGCCCACGGCGGATCCAACTTTTGACCGTTCCTAAGGCGGTGCTCAGGTGATCACTCACTTCTTTATGACTAAGTCCGTATAAGAAGGCGAGTTGGATGCTTTGGCGTGAGTCAGGCTGGAGTTCTTGCAAGCAGTTTTCGAGTTGTTGCGCATATTCGCTATTGGCAACGGCCTGATCCAGCTGGGTATCGGTCTGCAGTTCCGGCAGATCGTCAACATTCACCGACTGGTTATTTTTATTGCGCAGCATATCGATGGAGCGGTAGCGGATCATACTGATGAGCCAGCTCATCACCGAACCACGGTTGCTCGAGTAGTCACCGGCGCCGTGCCAAACTTTGATAAAGGTGTCTTGCAGAGCTTCTTCAGCCCAATCGGCGCGTCGTAAAATATGTAAACTTACCGAATAGAGCTTGTCGGCAGTGGCGCCGTAAAGCGTTTTAAATGCTTGTCGGTCGCCAAGGGCCACGCGCTGTAAAGCGCGCGCAAGCTCCTCGGGCGTCGTGCGGATAGTCGCCATGGGGTTTCCTCATGCTGTCGCCGTGAACTGTTCACAGCCTCGAATTCAGCCTAGCACGTCGCCCGTGGTTCTACCACGGGATATCCCGAATCGCCCGCCGTCGGTCGCTCCATCACGGGGTGTATGGACTCGGACGTAGCCCGTGGTTCTACCACGGGGCCAATCTGACGTTTCCGCTATTGTCGATGATTTACGCGAACCCCGTAGTAGAACTACGGGCTACGTAAGCGTGTTGGTTGTTGAGTATTTGTAACGATGAATCGATAAAGTTATAGTGCGAGGAGTTCTCGAACGCATTAAAAGGTTGTTGCAATGAAATTATCTGCCCCTAAATGGTCTTTAACTATGTCCCGTGCCGCCCTGATGGCGGTGATGCTACTCCCCATCAATGCGGCAGTAGCTGATGAAGCCGCTAGTGCCGATGGACCTGCCAGTGAGCGTATAGGCCTTAAGGAGCTCGAAGACTTCAAAGCGGAATGCTTAAAGTACGAAAGTGACTTCTTTTCCTATAACCAATCGGGTCCGAGTGAGGTCTTTGAGGGCACGTTACAATACAAATGGTCGGATGTTAAAAGAAGCTATATCAAGGGGGTGGACTACCATCGTCCGCCCAGCTGTCTGGAAGACGGCGACTGTGAAGTGAAAGACCTTGAAGCTTTGCAAGGATGGCAGGCGAATGCCAACCAAGGTTTCAACGAGGTGTTTAATTTCATCGATGTGAACTTTAACGATATGGTTGAGGCGACCAATAGCTATATCGACGCGCGCCGTCGTTACAAGCGCATGCAGGTTACACGAACTGAGGGTGTTTTATTGTACAGCTTTTGTGCGGGCTCGCGTTATATGCTGGAGGTCAAACAGCAGTTGCAGTCAGCCGCCGCTGTAGTGCCAAAACTTGAAGAAGAGCAACGTGCGTTGATCGCTGAACAGAAGCGCCAAGAAGCCTTGCGCCAGCAACGCGAAGCGGAGCGTAAAGCGCGCTTAGAACGTGAGGCTGAGCAGGCGCGACTAGCTGAGTTGCGCAAGGAGCAAGAAGCTAAGCGTATTGCGGCGGAAACTGAGACTTTTTATGCGGATTTAAAGAGCCAGCTGGGCGCTGACGATGAAGCAGTTGTGCTCGTCAGATCAGGGACTGCAGGCAGCCGTTGGAACTTTAACGTTGACGACTATCCGTCGTTGGTGCAATTAGCCTTGCATGATGTTGTGGGGACGGGGAATGGCAATAGCAAGGCGACGAGTCAGCTTAGTGCTTATAAAGAAGCCATTACGAGGGCGAGTCAACCGTTGCGGCTCAGCCGCTTTGCTTATGATAGCGAGCAAGGATTGTTCAACGTCGCGGTCAAGGCCGGTCGTTTTGAACTGCAACAAGGGATGGCGTTAGATCCTGAATTAATTGCTGATGCGCAGCTTGCGCGCGAAACTGCACAAGCCTTGGAACAGGCGGTGAAGTCGGAGGCCGGTGAAGTATGGGTTGCGCTGCAAATCAGTGACGACCGACAGTTATTGACTTTGCGGGACGCGGCCATTGTGGTGTTTGATGACAAGGAGCCAGAGGCATCTGAGGTGGTGCCACTCATGCTTGAGCCGTTGCAAGTCAACATTTCGGCGCAAGCCGTAAACGCAAACTATCGTCAGTTAGTGGCGGAACGCAAGCAAGAACGAGAGCGCCAACGCCAGCGTGAGCTTGCTGCGCAGCGCCGCCACGCGGCAGAGTATCCGTATTATGCTGAGATTTCCTGTGAGGTGGGCCATGGTGGCTCAGTTTCGATGCAGGCGTGCCTCGCTGATGGTGGCGACATCCAAGTGACCACCAAGAGTGGTACCGAGAGCTATGGTATCGTTGACGTCTACCGACTAGAGGATCGTCGTGGTGTGGTGAAAATTGATTTGCCCGCTGTTTTTAATATTCGTGTGCAAAACGGCAGTGACGCCGACTACATGCGTTCGCGCTTAGTTGTTAAAGAAACCATCGGCGATGTGCAAGTGAAAACCTTGTCGGTGACCGGAAGTTATAAAACAATGCAACTGACGTCGCAGTAATTTTACCAAGTGAACACCCGCGGTATAAGAAGTACCGCGGTTACGCTATAGGCTAGCAGTACGACGATGCCGATGCGGCTGAAGTCGCTGAAACGGTAGTTGCCGGCATTCATGACCATTAGGTTGGTTTGCGTTAACGTTTGGTGATGTCTTTGGCGCCCCAATGCGGGAAGTGCTTGCGCACGTAGCTATTTAAACTCTTTTCAAAGTCGCTGAAAGCTTTTGGTTTTTGTGTTGCCTCAACCAATGGTTGTTCGATCATCCCCGCACCAACCGTTACATTGGTCATGCGGTCGATGATAATAAAGGCTCCGGTTTTTGAGTTTGTTTTGTATTTATCAAAGACTACCGGCTCTTGTAGGCTAATATCGAGTGTACCGATTTCGTTTAGTCCAAGAATGGCTGTGGCTTGCTCTTCAAGCGTGTTAACGTCGATGCGATGGTGGATTATTTCGCAACTGCCGTTGGTGAGTTTACTACCCATTTTAACGTAGTAGTCGCGATGAGGTACCAAGGGTTCATCATGCATCCATACGACTTTGGCACGTAACCGATCAGACATGTGAGGTAGAGCGTCCTTCTCTACGATCATGTCTCCACGACTAATATCAATCTCATCGTTTAACGTAAGGGTAACGGCTTGCGGGGCTTCAGCTTCATTGAGCTCACCGTCGAAGGTGACGATGCTTTTTATGGTACTTACTTTACCTGACGGTAGCACACGTATGGTGTCACCTTTCTTTATTTTGCCTGAGGCGATGGTGCCGACATAGCCGCGAAAATTTGGGTGGGGACGGCTGACACTCTGAACTGGGAAGCGAAAGTCTTGATGTTCCGGCTCTCGGTTGATTTTTAGAGTTTCGAGATACTCCATCAATGTGCGACCACGGAACCAAGGCGTATTCTTACTGCGGTTGACGACATTGTCGCCGTCAAGGGCACTAATCGGGACGAAGTGAATATCGGGAATATCGAGTTGACCAGCGAGTTTAAGGTACTCGTCTTGAATTTCTTTATAGCGTTCTTGGCGGTAATCGACTAGGTCCATTTTATTCACGGCTACGATAGCGTGTTTTATGCCGAGCAGACTGACAATAAAACTGTGTCTTCTGGTTTGGGTTTGGACCCCGTGGCGTGCGTCGATAAGGATCACGGCAAGGTCGCTGGAACTGGCGCCGGTGGCCATATTACGAACGTACTGCTCATGCCCTGGAGTATCGGCGATGATGAATTTACGTTTGTCGGTACTGAAATAGCGGTAGGCCACGTCAATGGTGATGCCTTGTTCACGTTCAGACTGGAGGCCGTCAACGAGCAGGGCGAGGTCGACTTTATCGCCGGTGGTTCCCATGGTCTTGCTGTCTTTGGTGATCGCAGCGAGCTGATCTTCAAAGATCATTTTACTGTCGTGCAACAGGCGCCCAATCAGGGTGCTTTTGCCGTCGTCGACACTACCGCAGGTAATGAACCTCAGAAGCTCTTTGTTTTCGTGCTGCTCGAGGTATTTCAGGATGTCTTGTTCGATTAATGGCGATGCGTGGCTCATGTTAGAAATACCCTTCCATCTTTTTCTTTTCCATTGAACCGGCGCTATCGTGGTCGATAACACGGCCTTGGCGCTCTGATGTGGTGGTGAGCAGCATTTCTTGAATGATTTCTGGTAATGTCGCCGCGCTGGACTCAACGGCACCGGTGAGCGGATAGCAGCCGAGGGTGCGGAAGCGCACCATTTTCAGTTCTGGTTTCTCGTTAGGTTCGAGCGGCATACGGTCGTCGTCGACCATGATCAGTGTGCCATCTCTTTGCACGACGGGGCGCTCTTTGGCGAAATAAAGCTCTGGGATTTCGATATTTTCTAAGTAGATGTATTGCCAGATGTCGAGCTCAGTCCAGTTACTTAGCGGGAACACACGAATGCTTTCGCCTTTGTGGACTTTACCGTTGTAGATGTTCCAGAGCTCTGGGCGCTGGTTTTTCGGGTCCCAGCGATGCTTCTGGTCGCGGAAGCTGTACACCCGTTCTTTCGCGCGGGACTTTTCTTCGTCTCGCCGGGCGCCGCCGAAAGCAGCATCAAATTGGTATTTGTCGAGGGCTTGTTTGAGCGCCTGAGTTTTCATGATGTCGGTGTGCACTGCGCTGCCATGACTGAATGGCCCGACGTTTTGCTTGATGCCGTCTGCGTTGCTGTGGGTAATGAGTTCAAACTCGTGTTGTTTCGCCATGCGGTCGCGAAACGCAATCATCTCTTTGAATTTCCACGTGGTGTCGACGTGCATCAGTGGAAAGGGTATTTTGCCTGGTGCGAATGCTTTGCGCGCTAAGTGGAGCAACACAGAACTGTCTTTACCGACAGAGTACAGCATCACCGGATTTTGGAACTCGGCGGCCACCTCACGGAAGATGTGAATCGACTCCGCCTCCAATTGCTTTAGGTGGGTCAGTTTTTTGCTCATTTTCGCATCCCTACAGCATTCTTGATTGCGTTTGATTGTACATATATGTAGCCCGTAGTTCTACTACGGGGGATGTTTGGAATCCATGTAGCCCGCAGTTCTACTGCGGGGGAGCTACGGGGCTCACTGGGGTGGTTGTTACTAGCACCGAGTCGGTGGGTGGTTAGACCCGTACTAGAAGTACGGGCTACTTCACAATGAAGTACGGATTCAACAGCGACTCTTTCTGGTTGTATTGCAGCGGTTCACCGTCGAGGGTCATCACCTCCGCCCCCGCTGCTAATGCCACGGCATGTGCTGCGGCTGTATCCCATTCGCTGGTTGGCCCAAGACGCGGGTACAGGTGCGCTTCGCTTTCGGCCACTAAGCATAACTTCAGCGAGCTACCCATTGGCACCATTTCATAAGGCTTGTCGAGTTGATCAAGGTACTCCTGCATGTCGGGTGAAGCGTGCGAGCGCGAACCAACAACTTTCAACGTCGCTGGGTCGGCCTCTTGGCGCGCCTTGATAACATCGCCATTTTTGTAGGCTTTGCCGGCGGCGGCACTGTACATGGTCTGCGTCGCTGGTGCGTACACCACCCCAGCGGCGGGCTGCCCTTTCTCGATGAGTGCGATGTTGACAGTGAACTCGCCGTTACGCTTAATAAATTCTTTCGTGCCGTCTAGCGGATCGATGAGCCAATAGTTTTCCCATCGCTGACGTTCTTGCCAGTCAATATTGGCCGATTCTTCCGACAATTGCGGTAATGCCGCCAGCGCCCTGTCGGATAACTTGGTAAGTTCGGCCTTAATCACTTCGTGCGCGGCTAAATCAGCCTGAGTCAAAGGGCTGTCATCACCTTTGGCCTGCACCGCAATGCGCGCTTCGAAATCTGGCGCATCATAAATCTTCATAATTGCGTCACCGGCTTTGCGTGCAATGGCTTCGAGTTCTTTTAAGCTGTCATGGCTTAGCATTCTTAGTCCCTTAATTTAATCGATGTAGGCGTGAGTACGTAGGTAGTCGATAACCTGCTGGGCGGCATCTTCAATGCTCAACTCGGCGGTTTTGATGTGGATTTCAGGGCTCGAGGGAGTCTCATAAGGTGAGCTGATCCCCGTGAAGTTTGGAATCGCGCCTTCACGAGCCTTTTTGTATAACCCCTTAGGGTCGCGTTGCTCGCAGGTTTCTAAAGGAGTATCCACGAATATTTCAATAAATTCGTTAACGTGTTGTAGCTCGCGCACTTGCTCACGGTCTTTGGCAAAGGGTGAGACAAAAGCGCTCAGTACAATCAGCCCAGCGTCAGCAAAAAGCTTACAGACTTCGCCGATACGGCGGATGTTTTCGATGCGATCTTCCTCAGTGAACCCCAAGCCTTTGCTGAGGCCCATGCGGATATTATCGCCATCGAGCAGGTAGGTGTGGTTGCCATTACGATTGAGCATTTCGTCGACGGCATTGGCAATCGTCGATTTACCGGAACCTGAAAGTCCTGTGAACCATAACACGACAGGTTTCTGCTGCTTTTGCGCGGCGCGCCGTTCGCGCGCCACTTGGTGGTTGTGCCACACAATATTGTTTGTGCTCATTTCTTTTGCATCTCTCTGCGCATCAAGCCCCGTATCATAGCGACATGCGGCACATATGTGTAGCCCGTACTTCTAGTACGGGTCGACTCTCCCCCGCAGTAGAACTGCGGGCTACTTCAAACGGGTCGACTATACCCCGCAGTAGAACTGCGGGCTACTTCAAACGGGTCGGAGGTAGGCTACTCGGATTCGGGAGGTCGGCGGCATTTTGTGCTACAAAAGGGAGGGCAGCCCTCTCTTTTGTAAGGAGTATTGATATGCACATCCGCCCCGAGGTTCCAACGGCTTATTTGGCTGGTGCTCTAGTGGCGCTGTTTGCTGCCATTTACACGCCTTTTTGGCTCGCTAAGGTAGTGTTGTTGTGGTGCGTTGTGGCGCTGTCGCTTATTTCGGCTGCCTATTGGTTTAACATTGCGGGCGTATTTCGTAAGCGGCAAGGTGGCAGAATTCCTTGGTATATTAGGTGGTTGCTGTTTCCGTTCTTAGCTGGCGTGAGCATTTACAACTGGTTGGCGCGCCGCCGCGATAACGTCGCTGCATGGCATGAAGTGTCAGATGGCTTGTACGTTGGTCGTCGCTTGTTCGCGTCTGATGTAGAACAGCTCAAACACGAGGGCATCCGTGCGATTCTTGATGTGACGGCTGAGTTTGATGCGCTGGACTGGGCTTCTGAAGAAGCAGAAATGACGTATCTTAACTTGCCTGTGCTTGATCATGTTGCGCCATCCGATCATCAAATTCATGAAGCATTACAGTGGATTCAACACCAGCATGATGAAGGCCGTAAGGTGTTGGTACACTGCGCGCTTGGCCGTGGACGTTCCGTGTTCATGGTTGCTGCCTATATGCTTATGCGAACGGATGCAAAGAGCGTAGATAAAGTGCTGGCGTCAATTCAGCGTGAGCGTTCAATTGCACGCCTCAATAGTTTGCAAGAGCGTGCACTCGAGAAATTTGCTGCGAGCAATAAACCTATGTTGGCGAAGGCTGTATGGATTATCGCAAACCCAGTTTCTGGCGGCGGCAAATGGGGGCAGGAACGGGATAAAATACTCGACTTTCTAGCGCCTTATTTTGCAACGAAGGTACTTGAAACGACAGAAGAAACGAGTGCTGCAGAACAAGCCAAGGTTGCGCTGCAACAGGGTGCTGAATTGGTCATTGCGGTTGGCGGTGATGGTACGCTTACCGAGGTAGCAAGTGTGCTCCGAAATACCGATGTGGTCATGGCCATTATTCCAATGGGTACGGCGAACTCATTGAGCCAGGCATTGTGGGGTCTGAGTTCGAAAATTTCGCCGGTTAATGCAGCGTGCGCCACGGTCATTGAGGGGCGCTGTCAC
This sequence comes from Pseudidiomarina homiensis, assembly GCF_003987225.1. Lineage (GTDB taxonomy): Bacteria > Pseudomonadota > Gammaproteobacteria > Enterobacterales > Alteromonadaceae > Pseudidiomarina > Pseudidiomarina homiensis. The sequence goes on along the minus strand of NZ_PIPX01000001.1, from coordinate 1,162,477 downwards.
GCAGTTGATGTCGGCATTGTGAATGACCAACCGATGCTGCTGTGCACTGCGGTGGGCTTTGAAGAACAGATGATTTCTAAGGCTGATCGCAAGGCTAAAGATAAACTTGGACAGCTGGCGTACTTGAGCGGGTTATGGCAAGCGGTCAACGAGAATAAAGTGATGGAGCTTGAGGTGGCGTTGAACGGCGAGCCATTTGAAACGTGGCAAACGAGCAGCTTAATTATTGCCAATGCCGCGCCACTGACGACGTTGTTGGCGCAGGGCCGAGGTAACCCGATGATGGATGACGGCAAGCTCGATTTGACCTGGCTCGAACCACAAGAATCTGGTGAACGAAACGTATTGAGTTTGCTCGAGCTGCTTTATTCAGGACTTACCGAGGACAGTATCGGCACGAATACTGGGCATACTCAGGCGCAGTCGGTTATCGTTCGCCATGCTGATGGTTCTAAAGTAAAGTATGTGATTGACGGTGAGGTGTACTGCGATGATGAGTTGCGTGTCTCGCTTGAAGCGAGAGCACTTAAAATCTTGATTCCAGAACAAGCTGAATATTGAGAGAAGCTGCTTAGGATCAATGTTTTTTTGGTGTTAACAAGTTGTTCCAATTTTGATTTTATTCATGTAAGGTTAACTCAAATAATGCTGAACAAACAATCTATTTTATTGATTTGTATGGCGTTGTTTTAACTGAATAGTGAAGTAAGGCTTCCTATTCTGCACCAAGCTATGGAACAGCGCTGGCATGGATGCCAGAGGTGTGAAGTCATAGGGGTCACGAAGGGAGAGCAGGCCTCCCTTCGTGACAAGGAATCGTGACAAGGAATCCTGCCAAGTTCATTTTCAGTATCAACGAGAAAGGAATTTACCACCGATGATCCTAGTGACAGGCGGAGCCGGCTACATTGGTTCGCACACGGTTGTCGAATTACTCAGCCGTGGAAGTGAGGTGGTTGTCCTCGATAACTTCTGCAATAGTTCACAAGACAATCTGTGTAGGATTGAAAAAATCACCGACCGTAAACTGGTTTCGATTACCGGTGACGTGTGCGATAGCGAACTACTGAACCAGGTGTTTTCGCAGTATCACATCGAAGCTGTCATTCATTTTGCTGGTTTAAAAGGGATAGCTGATAGTCTTCAGAACCCACTTCAATACTACGAGAATAATTTTGTTGGCACTTTAAAACTTTGTCAGGCCATGGCGAAGCACGGTGTCAAAAAACTTGTTTTTTCTTCGTCGGCGACGGTCTATGGCGAACCGCAATCGGTGCCATTGAAAGAATCGAGTCCGACGGGCGCGACGACAAATCCCTACGGCGCATCGAAATACATGGTTGAGCAGTTGCTTGCCGACCTTTGCGACGCTGATCCTGAGTGGGCGGCCATTGCTTTGCGCTACTTTAATCCCGTAGGAGCACATCAGTCAGGGCTCATAGGAGAAACGTTCAGCGCGGCTTCGACCAATATCATGCCGCAAATCGTGCAAGCAGCGAGTGGCAAGTTGCAGCGTGTACCAATTTATGGTGGCGACTACCCGACTGCAGATGGCACTGGCGTGCGTGACTATATCCACGTTGTTGATTTGGCCAAAGGACACTTGGCGGCACTGCAAGGGCTCGAGTCTCGGGGCTACGACGTGGTCAATCTGGGTACCGGTGTTGGGGTGTCGGTGTTGCAAATGATAAAAGCCTTTGAAGCGGCGTCTGGGCGCACTGTTCCTTATGAAGTCGTAGCGCGTCGGCCCGGCGATACTGCGCAGTGTTATGCTGATCCGACTTATGCGACAGAGCGGCTTGGCTGGCGTGCCAGTTACTCGCTAGACGACATGATGCGCGATACGTGGAACTGGCAGTTGCGAAACTTACGTGACCATAAAAGTGACGATACGGAATCGCACCGCAGTTAAACTGAAACTTGGCGCAGTATGGGCTGTTGCAGGCTGATCAAGGTTTCTGTTGCTTGTATCTCATCAATGGGTTGAATTTTTTCAATCAAAAGTTGCTGTAAATCGCTAATGGATTGGACCATCACTTTAATAAAAATACTGTATTGCCCCGTCGTATAATGTGCTTCAACAACTTCTGGTAACGCTTCAAGTTTCTTCAATGTGCTAGGGTAATCACCGGCTCGCGCTAAGTTAATTCCGATAAAGCAGCAAACGTCATAACCCAACTTTTTGGCATTGAGGTGGACATGGGTGCCGTCTATATAGCCAGCTTTGCGCAGCTTTTCGATGCGAACATGAATGGTGGCTGGACTGACGTTACTGTTTTTCGCGATTTCGGCGTATGAAACACGAGCATCGTGCTGCAGTGTGCGCATGATGAATTTATCCAGATTATCGATCATTTAAATTATCCACCTCTACCGACTATAAAAATAAATAAAGTATCACCAAATGCACTTTATATTAATCAAAATATTGTTGTATACCTTTATGTTTTAAATGCTATTGAAGTTTTACCGGTTTTGGGAAGATTATAGACAAAACAATTAATGAAAGGAAAGAACCATGTCTATAACTCAATTAAAACTGCATTCTCAGGCTTATGCGCTTAAACATGAAATCACCCAACGGCTATGTAAAAAACTAAATCTAGCTATCGTTCAGGCTCCACTCATTGTACCTAGCCAAAGTGGTTTACAAGATACGCTTAGTGGCCATGAAAAGCCGGTGAGCTTGGTCGTCCGTGCTGAAGGACAAAAGTATGAGGTTGTGCATTCGTTAGCGAAATGGAAACGTGCAATTTTAGCAAAGTATCAAGCGCAACCGGGCGAGGGGGTCATTGCTCATATGTTAGCACTGCGACCTGATGAAGCGTCTTTGAGCTCGCGTCATTCCGTTCAAGTTGATCAATGGGATTGGGAGCAGGTTGTTGCTGCAGAGATGCGAACTTTATCCACGTTAAAAGACCGAGTTCGGGCGATCTATTCAGCGCTACGAGAAGCGGCTATTGCCACTGAGCATTGGCGCGACAGTTATGCTGATGAGGTATTTTTTATTCATAGTGAAGAGCTGCGTGAAATGTATCCGAACTTATCTGCAAAACAGCGTGAACGAGAAATAACGCGTATGCACCGAGCGGTTTTTATTATTGGCATTGGCGGTGTGTTAAGTGATGGTGACAAGCACGATGATAGAGCCGCTGATTACGATGATTGGACATCCGCCAACGATGACGGTTTATATGGTTTAAACGGTGATTTACTGGTTTGGCACGAAGGTTTAGATGATGCCCTAGAGCTCTCGTCGATGGGGATACGCGTCACTCCAGAGGTGATGGTCAAGCAACTGGCCCTGAAGGGCGCGCTACCTTCCCTAGATCTTCCTTGGCATAAAAAGCTTATCGCAGGAGAATTCCCAACCACGATTGGCGGAGGTATCGGGCAGTCGCGTGTGACAATGTGGCTATTGCAACAGGAACATATTCAACTGGTTCAGGCGCCAACGGCACACCTAGGGGCTGGTGATGTGGTGTTGACGGAGCAGAGCCGTGAGGGCTTGTTGAGCGCTGGGTGAGCCGTGAATGAGGCGGACGCGGCCAACGTGCGAGGCTGTTAAGACGAAGTCGAGTAATTCACGTTGGTCTGCGTGAGCGGAGTAGCCGCCAAGAGTGTGCACGCCAGCGCGAATCGAAATGCGCTCGCCATCGAGGACGACGTAACCGCCTTGCGGGCCATACTCTTGGATTTCGCGACCAGGGGTGCCCTCGGCTTGGTAGCCAACAAAAACGACATCGGTACGCGGATCCGGCAAGAGTGCTTGTAAGTAGTTCTGCATACGGCCACCGGCGCACATGCCGCTGGCTGCGATGACGATGCAGGGGTCGCCAGTACTACGCAGATAATTAACGACGCGTTCGTGCTCGGCATGGCTTTCGACCACGTGTAAGCGAGCAAAGTCCAATGGATTGCGGCCACTGGCATTACGGGCGAGCGCTTCAGCGTCCCATAGGCTATTTAGCTCCTGGTACAGATTGGTAAAGGCGGCGGCCATGGGCGAGTCTAAGATAACGGTGATTGCTGGCCAAAAGGAACCGTGGGTGGCAATGATGTCCTCGATTTCGTACAGCAATTCTTGGGTACGGCCGATGCTGAAGGCCGGTATAAGCACAGCGCCACCATCAGCCACACAGCGCTCAATGACCTTGCGCAGTCGTTCTTCGCGGTCGTGGCGTGACTCGTGTAAACGATCGCCATAGGTGCTTTCTAAATAAAGGATATCGGCACGCTCAAGTGGCTCTGGATCAGGTAATAAAGGAGTACCGCGACAGCCGATATCGCCGGAAAAGACGATGCGAAAGCCGGCATCGACGCCGTTTATCCATTCAAACTCGACGTAAGCTGATCCGAGGATATGACCGGCTTGGCGAAAGCGAAGATGAACCTCAACCGCTGCGCCAACCTCTAAAGCTAGCCAGGTATCATACTCGACTGGAATGAGTAATGAACGCAGCAGCTCAAGTACTGAAGCGATTAATGTTGCGTCGCGAGTGAGCCCCAAACGGAGCGCATCTTCAATCACTAACGGTAACAGTAGCGCGGTCGCGCGTGTGCAATAAATCGGACCGCGAAACCCAGCCATTAGTAAATAAGGAATGCGACCGACATGGTCAATATGCGTATGGGTAACGACCAGTGCTCGAACTGAATCAAGCGGAAAATCAATTGCCGGCGCTAACGCCGAGCCCTGCGAACCAGCGGAACTTTCAACTCCCTGAAACAACCCGCAGTCAATTAATACCGAGTCTTCAGCAGTGAGAAACAACTGATGACACGAACCGGTGACACCTTGAAAGGCACCATGATGAATAACACTGCGCGCTGCGGGCAAAGGCCTGCCTCCAATTAGGTGTTTACAGCACTTGCCTTTTTAACGTGGCTTTTGTACTCACAGGAGCATCGTCACTCATTGCTGCATGACGCTCAACCATTGCCACACAGAAGAGCAAGGACGACATCAGGATCAATACCACAGGAGCGGCAAAAGTGGTCACCTGTGGGCTAACCGAGCTGCTTGCCATGCTGGTAATCGTTACATGCAAAGAGGTAAAGCCGCTGGCGATGAAGAAAGCGCTGGCAACGAGGCTCGAGAGTTCACTATGACGCTGTACTATGCCTAAACTTAATGCGCAAATCAGTCCAAGTCCAACAAATAGCCAGACGAACATGTTTGCGACCCAAAACGCTGTTAATAATGCGACACAGGCGCATAGTATCAGCAGTAGTTTCATGGGAGAGAAGATCCTTCTTTAGTGGGTTTTATCCATAACACGCTACACGAGATAAACAAAAAGGTAACATAACCTTTAGAGGCTATTCAAGCGAATAATTTTGTGTTTATATGAGTTAGTATCGTTAACTAAAAGTTTCACACTGGCCGATGAAAATAATAAATACTGATATACAGGCTAGAGCTGTCCTCCAACTGGTAGCGGCCACTGCGTTATTCTTCGCAGGGGTGCTGATCCTTAGTTATCGTCTTTTAGAACCGTCGCAACAACTGCTTTATCACTCTATTAGCTCGTCTTTTCAAGTCATGATGGTGAGCATAGGCACAGCAGTATTGCTGCGTAGCTACTTCCGGCAAAACAAGCAGGCACAGCGGCTATCATCAGGCTTCGCAGTACTCTGTTTAGTGGGCATTATCGATGGCTGTACAGGAAGCTTTTTTGACGCTTTCGACGCTCAAATTCCTTGGTTTGCTTACCTTAGTTTTGCCCCGCTTGCGATCGGACTCTTACCGATTTTTCCCGAAGCTTCGCAACGTAACCCCTGGCAGCAACTGTTTTTGCAAGCCAATGCGGGCTATAGCTTAGCCTTTGCGGGTATCGGCTTTGCGTTCTTGTTGATGCATTTGTTTTTGAAGGCGCCGCTATTAGCGAAGCACCCAACCGGCAGTTTGGTCGTCTGTGTGGCCGCAATTCTTGCCGGTGTTGCTGTTTACGCGACCCATTATCGCGGTCGCCGTAGCTTGCCCCGTTTGTCGCCAACCTCGGCCAATTTTACCACCTTAGCTGTGCTCACTGTGATGGTTTTCGGCGTGGGCATGTTCCACACGCAAATGACTGAGTTACGCTCTGACGGCGAACGTGCGGTACAGCAACTCCGGCAAAGTCGGACGGCGATGGGGGAGAGCATCATTGAACTGTTTGAACGGTTAGGCCAGCGCTGGGAAACCTATCCGTTGCAGGACCACTCAGAGCTTATGGAAGTCGACATCGTAACTTATTTGAAAGATGTCGATTATTTGGATGCGTTATTCCTTGTTGCACCTGACAAAACCGTAGTCTTTGAGCGTCTTAAGCCGTCGAGGATGAGTTATTTTGAAGCCGTAATGAGCGACAAGGTGATAATGGATGGCTTGGAACGCAACGTTTCTAAGACGGAAATTCTTGTTCCTGAATTCGCGGTCAAGGATCTTACTGCGAAGCTTGTCGTCCGTGTTCCGGTGGATTTTGTCGACCCTGAGGGCATGCCTGATACGGGGATTTACTCGGTGCTGGCCGTGCTCGATGTCCGAGCAATGCTGGGCATTGCTATGCTAAATACGGTCGACAGCGATATTGAAACGTACACGTTAGTAAGGCCTGGGCGGTGGATGGATCGCGCTGGCTTTTGGGTTACTGAGCCGACGGCAAGGTATCTGCGCGACAAGGCTATTAAGCTGTATGACAGCGAATTATCGATGTATTACAGCTCTGGTGTCCCCACCGAAGCCTATCTGTATCGTCTCGACACCTTGCAAGAAACTTCCAACTTACAGATGCTCATTATCGTCGGCGGCATTGGCTTAGTGTTGCTTGTGGTGCTTGCAGTGGAGCGAAATGTCTCGTTAGAAGTACAAGGCCGACAGTTATTCTATCAAGCCCACCATGATGCACTTACTGGTCTGTGGAATCGCGCGAGTATTGAGCAGTATATCGGCTCAAAGTTTTACGAAACCAAAGATGTCACGGTGCTGTTTATCGACCTCGATGGGTTTACGCTCATTAACGATGGTCTTGGTTTGCATGTCGGCGACGAAATTCTGAACCAATTGGCTGAGCGTCTGCAAAGTGAACAACCGCGGCGGAGTGAATTAGCGCGCTTTGCGAGTGATGAGTTTATTTTAGTGCTCGACGGGGCCACGGCTTTCCCTGAGCGGGTAAAGAGTTTGGCGCAAGACATCATGAATTTAGTGGCTCAGCCCTATCGTGTGGGTGACAACAAAGTTTATCTCACGGCAACCATTGGCGTCGCCCATCAGACACCAGACGTAAGTACGCCATTGGAGCTCATCCAACGGGCTGATATGGCAATGCACCAAGCGAAAAAACTCGGCTACAACTACGTACTAGAGTATGAACCGAACATGGCTAAGCGCTTGCTTACCACGTCGGCAATGCGTAGTAATTTGCAAGAAGCGATAGATAACAACGAGTTGGAGTTACATTACCAGCCGATTGTCCGCAGTAATGATCAACAAACAATACAAGTCGAGGCGTTAATTCGCTGGCCTCAAAGCGACGGCAGCTTAATTGCACCTGATGACTTTATTCCGGTAGCGGAAATGACTGGGCAGATCATTCCGTTGAGTGAGTGGGTCTTTAAACGTGCCTGCGAGGACGCCGTTAAGCTGCAAGAGCGCGAGCCTAAACTGCGGATGTCGGTGAATATTTCGGCATTACACTTTAATCGCGCTAACTTTGTCGATTTTGTGCTTAACACTTTGGCTGAAACCGGCTGTCGTGGTACATGGATTGAGCTTGAGCTGACCGAAAGTATCCTACTTGAGGGCAGCCAATACGCGATTGAACGCTTACAGACGCTACGCAAACATGGCTTGAGTATTGCGCTTGACGACTTCGGCACGGGCTTCTCGAGCTTAAGTTATCTGAAGCGTTTGCCGCTTGATGTGGTTAAGATCGACCGCAGCTTTATTGCCGGAATTCGCCATCACAAAGGTGATCGGGTGTTGATCGAGAGTGTGATAAAAATTGCACAAAGTCTTGATTTTGCAGTGTTAGCTGAGGGAATTGAAACACCCCAGCAGGCCGAATTTGTGACCGAACTGGGGTGTAACTACCTGCAGGGCTACTACTTCGGCCGCCCAATGCCTTTAAAAAACCTTTAAAAACTGTTGCTCGTGGTAACCCGTGGTTCTACCACGGGGGCCTCGAATTCCACGGACATGGTCAAACGTCAGATTGAACCCGTGGTAGAACCACGGGCTACCGTTTTAAAAGCTGTACATGGCCATGAATTGCAAGCGCGTCATGTCGCCATCGACACCCGCTTCGGTTTCACGAGTAGCGCGCGAGACTTCAGCCCCAAAGGTCAGGTTTTTAGCTGGGGAGTACATGTAATTGGCGCCGATACGTTGGGTGTATTCAGTGCCGTTCACGCCGGTCAAAGCCGTATCATTGTCGGCCCAGCCTCGGCTGTAAACAAAGTTGGAACGCGCTTTCTCACTCCATACGTGTCGGTACGCAAAGGTAATACCCGAAGAATCAATCGTTTCGAGGTCACCATTGGCATCAACTACGGCAGCGTTGAAGGTATTTAAACCTAAATAGCGACCAAATCCTGATCCGGTTTGAAACGAGGCTCGGATGTCGTTTTTCCCAAGCTGCCATTTTGCACCTACCGAGATACCGTAGCCTGATGCAGTTTCGTCGCTACCGTCGCCATCAACGTCATGGGCAAGCTGGCGCACTAAGCCGGCAATGCTGTATGACAAATCACCGGCTTTACCGACATACTTAGCAGTCAGATCAGGCATTACCCCATCACTCGACGTAATGCGTCCACCGCCACCAAATGGTGTGACTGTGGTTTCGGGGTTTTCGGCCGAGACGCTAAATCCGCCTTGGGTGTAGCGAATTTGCGGTTGACGGGCAAAGATAATACCGTCGGTCGCACCAATGAAATCAACTGATTCAGGTAAGATACTGAGATTCTGAAAGTTTGACCAAGCTTGTCCCACCAACCAATTGCCGTAGGTGAAATAGGCTTGGCGCAATCGCGGTGCATAGGAGTTGGTGATACGTTCGTCACCGACGGGTACCGTCATAAAATCGAGTTCGATACGGGCTTTTACGGTTTCACCGTTGTCCAACTCTTGGCTAACATCGAAGAAGAAACGGGATTGCCGTGCATGCACGTCGGTGACGACGTCGTCTCCATTACCGCCCACAGGTGTGGTGCTGGGGATGTAGAATTGTCGACCAATAAAGCCACTAGATGGTGCGGTGCCATCTTGATAATCTGACATAAAGGCATCAAGTTTAATGTAGCCGCTGAAACTCCACTCAGGGTCAGCAGCATGGGCCGGTGTCATGGCGATTCCGCCCAGTACGGCACTGGCAATCAGCGATTTTGTTAATGTTTTTGGCAGCATTGCGATGCTCCTTGTTGTTTGCAGTTGCGCAGAAAAGCATCGAATGGTTGGGGCAAATAATCAATCTAGACTATGGTCTAATGGTCGAACGCGGCCCAATAACTGAAGGTATAGCAAAACAAAAATGCGTTATTCGTTGTTCGTAACCCGTGGTTCCACCACGGGTCACACCGGAAGGTTTGACCATGTACGTTAAATGAGATGGCCCCGTGGTAGAACCACGGGCTACCTAGACAGCGAACAATGCAGTTACAGGCTTTAGGAGGTTTTATGCAGCAGAACATATACAAAGTGCCGGCCGAAGCGAAGAACCGAGCACACATTGATAACGATCGTTACCTTCAGATGTATCAACAAAGTGTTGAAGAACCTGAAGGCTTTTGGCGTGAGCAAGGGCAGCGTATCGATTGGTTTAGCCCTTACAGCAAGGTCAAAAATACCAGCTTTGCGCCGGGCGATATCACCATAAAATGGTTTGAAGACGGCACTTTGAATGCTTGCTATAACTGCGTCGATCGGCACTTAGCTGAACGTGGTGACAAAACGGCGATCATTTGGGAAGGCGATGACCCGTCGGTTAGTGAAGAAATTAGTTACAAGCAGCTGCATGCGGAAGTGTCTCGTTTTGCCAATGGCCTTAAAAAGTTGGGTGTCGAGAAAGGTGATCGCGTTGCAATATATATGCCGATGGTACCGGAAGCTGCTTACGCAATGTTGGCTTGTGCGCGGATTGGCGCCGTACATACGGTTATTTTCGGTGGCTTTTCACCGAATGCGATTGCTGACCGTGTGAATGACTGTGGCGTGAAGGTTGTCATTACTGCCGATGAAGGTCGCCGTGGTGGTAAAACCACCCCTTTGAAAGCAAACGTTGATGAAGCGCTGAAAGATAACCGGTGTCCAACCGTTGAACATGTCGTGGTTGCCAAAGTCACCCATGGCGATGTGGGTTTCGACGACAGTCGCGACGTATGGTGGGATCAGTTGGTGAAAGATGTGGCCACTGAATGCCAGCCAGAAGTAATGAATGCCGAAGATCCACTATTTATTTTGTACACCTCTGGCTCGACGGGTAAGCCGAAGGGGGTCTTGCACACGACCGGTGGTTACATGGTGTGGGCGTCGATGACGCACGAATATGTATTTGATTACCATGAAGACGACGTTTATTGGTGTGCAGCAGATGTAGGCTGGATCACTGGGCATACGTACATCGTTTATGGGCCGTTGGCGAATGGTGCAACGACGCTGGTGTTTGAAGGATTACCAACCTATCCAGGCGTCGGCCGTATTGGTGAGGTTGTCGACAAACACAGTGTAAATATTCTCTACACCGCGCCAACCGCGATTCGCGCACTGATGGCGAAAGGCACTGCTGCCGCGGATACAAGCTCGCGTGAATCGCTGCGCACGCTAGGTTCCGTCGGGGAACCGATTAATCCAGAAGCGTGGGAGTGGTACCACAAAGTCATGGGTGACAGTCGTTGTCCGATTGTCGATACGTGGTGGCAAACCGAAACTGGTGGGATCATGATTACGCCGTTGCCAGGCGCAACCGATTTGAAACCTGGCTCTGCGACGCGCCCATTCTTTGGGGTTCAGCCCGCATTAGTTGATGCTGACGGTAATGAGCTAGAGGGCGCAGTTGATGGTAATTTGGTGATTAAAGATTCTTGGCCGGGGCAGTCTCGCACGTTATGGGGTGATCACGAGCGCTTTGAACAGACTTACTTCTCTGCGTACAAGAACCTGTATTTTTCTGGTGACGGCGCGCGTCGCGACGAAGACGGTTATTATTGGATTACCGGTCGCGTGGACGACGTCTTGAACGTTTCGGGTCACCGCTTGGGTACGGCAGAAATAGAAAGTGTGCTGGTCGAACATCCGGCGATTTCTGAGGCTGCCGTAGTGGGGTATCCGCATGACCTGAAAGGGCAGGGTATCTATGTGTACTTGATCGCGATGTCGGGCACAGAAGTCAGCGATGATTTGACCAAAGAAGTACGGGACTGGGTGCGTAAAGAGCTGAGTCCGATTGCGACGCCAGACTTTATTCACTGGGCACCGGACTTGCCGAAAACGCGCTCGGGTAAAATCATGCGTCGGATCCTGCGCAAGATTGCCGCCAATGAGTTCGAAAACCTTGGCGATACTTCTACGCTCGCCGATCCAAGTGTGGTAGATTCCCTGATTGATAATCGTTTGAATAAATAACGGTAGCCCGCAGTTCTACTGCGGGGTAACTTGATTTGAATCGCTATCGTTGATGTAGAGTCGTAGCCCGCAGTTCTACTGCGGGGTAACTTGATTTGAATCGCTACCGTTGATGTGGAGTCGTAGCCCGCAGTTCTACTGCGGGGTAACTTGAATTAAATCACTATCTTCGATGTGGGAGATTTGGCCCGTGGTAGAACTACGGGCTACATACCATGGCTAAATTTTTAATTGCTGATGATCACCCGTTATTTCGCGAGGCGTTGCAAGGCGCGCTCGCGAATCATTATGGCAATCTGGAATTGCGTGAGGCGGGCGATCTTGACGCAACTTTAGCCGCACTCAACGATGACGACGACCTTGATTTGTTGCTGCTCGATTTGCACATGCCGGGTAGTGGCGATCTCTACGGTTTGATTCGTATTCGTGAAGACTTTCCTTTACTACCCGTTGCAGTGATTTCTGGTTCGGAAGAGGCCAGCGTGGTCGCCAAGTGTATCGGCTTTGGTGCTTTAGGCTTCATTCCTAAGTCATTACCGTCGGCACAAATTGCCGAGGCAATTGATGCCATTTTACAAGGTGATACTTGGGTTCCTGCTGAGGTTCGTGGTCGCCTTGATCGTATTAGCGATGAAGATCAAGAATTGGCGCGCAAAGTCGCTGATCTCACACCGCAGCAATATCGGGTGCTTTATCTATTGCACGAAGGTTTACTGAACAAACAAATTGCCTACCAACTCAATATTACCGAAGCCACGGTAAAAGCGCATATTACGGCGATTTTCCGTAAGCTCGGTGTCTACAGCCGCACGCAGGCGGTCTTGCTGGCTGAACGTTTACAACTTGAAGCGCCAGTGAGCTAGGCGCCTCACGCTATTGTAAATTCCTGTAACATTCTTTACACAAATCCCGTACCTGATCGAATTTTTTCGTGATAACTTAGTCCTAATAATAATGATCACATTGATGTAGGAAGGATGACCATGAGTACTAACGGCTTCATTTTGCGGCCTTCGGCGGCAGCGTTGGCAGTTTTGTCGTCGCTTACGGTGACTGGTGTGGCTGCGCAACAAGTCCAGCAAACACCAGTGCAGACACCACAACTTATTCAACAACATCAGCCCGAAAAGGGCGATGAGTTGGCGCGCAAAATGGTACGCAGTTATGATGTGACGCGCTTTATTGTCGAGCTGCACGATCCAGCCGCAGCAGTGTATAAAGGTGGTTTAGCGGGCTTCGAACCGACCAGTCCAGTAGCCACAGGAACAGCAAAGTTGCAGCTCGCATCGGCCCCTGTGCAGACTTACCAAGCGCATTTGCTGAGCAAGCAAAACGAGGTTTTACGCAACCTCAAAGCCCGCGTTGGTAATCTTGAAGCCAAGCATCATTTAACACTAACCTTTAATGGTTTGGTGGTTGAACTTCCAGGGAAAGTTGCAGATGCCGCGGCCATGCGCGCGCAATTAGCGCAAGTTCCTGGGGTGAAGCGGGTTTATGAAGATGAACGTTTTTACGCCACGACAGCGACCTCAATGGATCTCATTAATGCTCCGGCGGTGTGGAGTCAGCTTGGTGGGCAAGCTGACGCGGGCCGTGGCGTAAAGATTGCTATTATTGATGGCGGTATCGACCAAGACCATCCTTCCTTTGCTGATAATGGTCATCCGCCGGTGGCACGCCCTACCAAGGACGATTATTGCACCACTACGCCAACGTTCTGTAATGACAAAATCATTGTTGCCCGTTGGTATGAGCCAACTGGCGAGATTCATCCTGATGAAGTCGAATCCCCCGCGGATTACAACGGTCATGGTACGCATGTGGCTGGTACAGCAGCGGCAAATCCGACGACGGTGACCTTGAATGGTGCCAGTGTGAATATTACCGGTGTTGCCCCAGGCGCTCACTTGATGGTGTACAAGGCGCTGTTTAGCGACCCAGAAGGACAAGGCTCAGGTAGTACCTCGATGCTGTTGCCAGCGTTGGAAGATGCGGTGGCCGATGGCGCCGATATCATCAATAACTCATGGGGTAGTGGCCCTGGTGGAGATCCAGCAGATAGCCCATACAGCGCGGCATTTACCGCAGCTAAAGAAGCGGGGGTGTTAACCGTAACAGCAGCGGGTAACGATGGTCCAGGCGAGCGCACCGTTGGTTGCCCAGCCTGTATTGAAGATGGCTTGAGTGTTGCGAGTAGTCAACATGGTGGAGCGATTAGCCTTACCGTGGATGCTGGTCCATTTAGTGGCCTCGATGCGATTATTGGTGTTGGTAACTTTACGATTACCGATCCGATTAGTGGTTCGTTAGCACTTGCCGGCAATGCCGGTGATAGCTTGGCGTGTTCAAGTTTTGCCAGCGGCGAGTTTGCGCAGCAAATCGTTTTGGTTCAGCGCGGCTCATGTAACTTCAGTGTCAAAGCTGACAATGTACAAGCGGCTGGTGCGGTGGCGATGATCGTCTACAACAACGAACCAGGTACCGTGACCATGAATATGGGTGAAGCCACGTTACCATCGGTATCGATTACGCAAGATGCCGGCGTGGCTATCGTACAAGAATGGCAAAGTGGCGATACGGCAACGATTAACGCACCGGCTCTGCGGATCGATGAGAATTTGGTTGATGCCATGTCAAGCTTTAGTAGCCGTGGGCCGAATGGCGACTCAACGTTCTTGAAGCCTGACCTCGCGGCGCCAGGAAGTTCAATTATTGCGCCAGTACCCGATAATACCTACGGTTTGAAGTCAGGCACGTCGATGGCTTCACCGCATGTTGCGGGTGCCGCCGCCTTACTGCTTGAACAACGTCCTGACTTGACTCCAGAACAATTGAAATCATTGCTGATGACCTCAACGGAAAGTGGTTTACGCAGTCATGATTTGGTCTCTGAGACAACGCCATTTGACCGTGGTACGGGTCGTCTAAATGTGGCAAATGCAGCCGCAACCAATGTCGTGGTTGATCAACCGTCACTCGCGAACAACGGCTGTGCGATTGGTTGTACGTTCGACCGTACGTTCACCAATATTGGTAATGCCGCTGTCAGCTTTAATGCATCAGTTATCTTTGCGAATCCGGACGTTACGGCGACTTTGTCGGAAAGTTTAATTGCACTCGACAGTGGTGAGTCGCTGAGCATGGCGATCGAAGTTGATTCACGCTATGCCGAGGAAGGCTGGCATTTCGGCGAGTTGTTACTAAGTAGCTCAGACAATCATCCAGATATGCGCTTACCGATTGCCATTTATGCTCGCTCTTCTGATAACGAAGCTATTGTGAGCGTCGCGCATACCGCTGGCACCGTTGCTGTAGGTGAGCCTATAAGCGTTAACGCTCGCGGGGCACTGGGCACTAGCTCAAGTGAAGTCGAGTTGACGGTGCAGTTGCCCGCAGGTGCGAGTGCAGACGAAGCATCTATTGATGTTACAAGTGTCCGCTCGACGACTACCAGTTCGGGGCTTGAGGGCGATACCATTGTGTGGCGTGGTCAACAAACCGACCAAGCTGACGTAGCTGAGGTGAACAACGCCAATAATGAGTTCTTTGCTGGGGCAACCATTGAAGAGCTGAGTGGTTCGGTGCCCAACAATGTTTGTGCAGATGGTTGTGATGACACTCTTTTTACCTTTGATATCAGTTCTAACGGGGGCCTGTATCTCGATGGTGTGCGCTATGACTCGGTGGTCATTTCAACCAACGGCATCATTGGTGCTGGCGATAATACCAGTGGCTTTGGGAGCACTGCTACAAATCGTGCGATTCCAGATGTTGACCAACCGAATGCATTTTGGGCGCCGTTCTGGACTGATCTCGAGATGGGCCCAGAGGCCGGTGGTGGCCAAATAAATTACGCGGTATTAACCGATACGAATGACGTAAGTTATTTGGCTATTGAATTTGAGAGCGTCCGTAAATACGACGACGTCGGTGGTGATCGCTACAGCTTTGCGTTTTGGGCCGAGTTGGGTACGGACAATGTTTACTTCAACTACATTGATATTCCGGTAGCGGCGCCTGACGATCTGACGATTGGTGCCGAGACGGCAGCAGATGCTCTTGGTGTGGTTGGTGTGCAGCACTACTTTGAAGGTTCAGGGCAGTATCCGAGTGCCGGTGATGTACTACAACCGCGGTTACTAAGAGGCGAACGTGCCGCAGTCGAAATTGCTTTTGACATGCAGGTGGACACCATCGCTGATGCGCCTGATCGCGCTGTGTCGACCGCATGGGAGCGACCTACGGCGATCGACTTAAGTGAAACCTTTGCGGCGCCAGGCCGTGAACTGCTGACCTTAGTGACGGTTGCCAACGCGGCGCAGAGCTATAACGCGGTATTACCGCAAGAAATTAGCGCCACGGGTGCGGTGACTGCAGAAGTGGTTGCGGCGCCGAGCAATGGTACCGTAACCGTGCTCAGCAATAATAACCTTGAGTATACGCCTAATGCAGGTTTCGTTGGCGATGATAGTTTCACCTATCGCGGCGTGGATGAAGCGGGTCAAGAAACTACCCTTGGTACGGTAAGCGTGCAGGTTGTGAATACCGCACCAAGCATCTTGATTACGGAAGTTGATAGCGCACAAGCAACCGCTGCGACGGTTGTGCTGGATGCCAGTGCCTCGACCGACGCTGAGGGGGATGTGCTTAGCTTCAACTGGGAGCAAACCGACGGTCCAGTGGTTGAGTTAATTGACGCAGACAGTGCCCAAGCGAGCTTTGTGGTACCGGAATTGGAAACAGCCGCCAGCGTTACCTTCGGTTTAACGGTATCGGATGGCTTGAGTAGTAGCGAGGCCTCTATCACTGTAGATTTGCGTGGCGCAAATCAGGCACCAACAGCCTTTGCTCGCGCAACACCATCTGACGTAGAAAGTAGTGGTAGCGTCGTGCTAAGTGCTACGGAAAGCACCGACCCAGACGGGGATACCTTAACTTATACGTGGCGTCAAACCTCGGGGATTAATGTCACGTTATCGGCCTCAGAAGGTGAAGAGGTAAGCTTTACTGCGCCGATCGTTAGCAGTATCTCAACTCTCGGCTTTGAGTTAACCGCTAGTGATGGTGAGTTTGAGGACACCGCTACGGTGAATGTTGTTGTTTCACCGTCGTCAGGAAATATCCCAGATCCAGATACTGAGAGCTCAGGGAGCTTCTCGTGGTGGCTCGCATTAGCTGCTTCTGGGTTGGCGTTCGTGCGCCGTCGTAAGGGAGTCGAAGTATGAACACGGTATGGCAAACCTTTGGCGTGATGGGGCTATCGCTGCTCGTGATGGGGTGCCAGCCACCCCAACAAGAGACGGTGGCGGAACCAGAAATTGCGCTGCAAGATCAACAGCAGATGCAAAATCAGATCACTGAGATGGACCAACAGATCCGCTCAATGGTAGGAATGGCGTACGCCGAAGACGCCAAACAATGTCGTTTAGCAGAGGTCGGCCACCGTCCTTGTGGTGGCCCCGACTACTACTTGGGTTACTCGACGTCGACGGTGGATGCAGAGGTTTTAACGAAGCTCATTAATGAGCATCGTGAGTTACAGCAAGCTTATCAACAAGAGTTTGGCATCATGGGCACCTGTGAAGTGCTCCCTCGCCCAGTGGTTACCTTGCAAGGTGGTCGCTGTGTTGCGGTGCATGCATCAGACCGCTAGTTTTTGTAAGTGCCGCAGCAGGGCTTTGAGTTGCGCAGGCTTGACCGGCTTGGCGATAAAAAGTAACTGCTGTTGGCGTGCCTGTTGACGCACGTGGTCGTCACGCATCGCAGTGACCAGTGCGCCGGTTAATGTCTCGCCCCAAAACTCGCGCAGCGCCTGCACCAGTGTGAGTCCATCATGTTCATCATCGCCAAGTTGGTAGTCTAACAAGACACCATCGGGTGCGCTGTGCGTGCTCGCATACTGCAAAGCAGTTGTGCTACTGGTAAAGGTTTCGACCGTGCAGCCCCATTTTTCCAGCAAGGCGCGCAAGGCACTGAGGTTTTCGGGGTCATCGTCGACGCACACCAAGGTCAGATGATCGCTTGGAGTGCCGTGTTCTTGCTCAGCCTGCGGCTGATAAACCTGTGCTTCGGCACCTTTCGGCACGGTCACCATAAAACAACTTCCACGTCCTTCAACACTGCTAAGTTTAAGTTCACAGTGCAGTTGCTCACTCATACGTTTGGCAACGCTAAGCCCGAGGCCCACGCCTTCAACGCGAGTGTTCTGGCCGCGGTAAAAGGCATCAAAGATTCGATGGCGCTGTTGACTGGTAATTCCGGGCCCGGTATCCCACACCGCCATTTGTAGGTGCTCGCCCCGTTGCCGCACACTTAGCAACACTTTGCCATGATCGCGGTTGTACTTGATGGCATTGGAAAGAAAGTTTTGGATAATCCGCCGTAGGTACGTTGGGTCCGTGTAGATAACAGCATCGCGCCAATGGCTGCGCAGCTCAATTCCGCGTTGCTGCGCAAGCACGGTATATTCATGGATCAGCGGTTGCAACACCGAGCTCAGTTGTACATGCCGAAAACTCGGTTGTAGTGCGCCTTGGTCCATTTTCGCAATTTGCAATAAGGTACTAAGTAGGTGTTCTGTCGAGGCCAATGCGGTATCGAGCTTGCTGCTCAGTTGTTGGTTGTGGGAACTCAGGTTGCTCTCGTCCATTGCCGATAAATACAACCGTGCGGCATTAAGGGGCTGCAGAATGTCATGACTCGCCAGCGCCAAAAAGCGGGTTTTGGATGCATTCGCCTCTTCGGCTTCCTGTTTGGCTTGTTTGAGCTCCACCTCGACTTTGCGACGACGTTCAATCTCTTCGGTGAGCTCATTATTGATCTCACGAATTTTACGTTGCCGAGTATTCATGCGTTGCTCAAGGTCAATATTGGCCTCTTCGAGGGCTTGGGCCGTCTCAACGTGCTCGGTAATGTCGGTAAAACTGGTGACGAAGCCACCATTGGGCAGCGGGTTGCCGACCATTTCAATGACTCGGCCATCGCCACGCCGACGAATAAAACGGTGTGGTGAGCCCATTTGCATGTAGTTCAAACGCTTACTGACCAGCTCATCAATTTCACCGGGTCCACACTCACCGCGTTCGGCGTTATAGCGAATAAGTGTTGCTATAGGCTGTCCCGGTTTGACCATGCCTTCGGGGTAGTCAAAGAGATCAAGGTAACGTTTATTCCACGCCACTAAGCGCAACTCGGCATCGACCACGCTAATGCCTTGCGCTAAGTTTTCGAGTGAACTGAATAAAATGGACTGCTGGGTTTGCAGGGCCTGTGTCGTGTCGTCGAAGAAGTGCACGACTTCTTCAAGGTGGAGTCGGCGGTCACGTAGGGCTGCTTCAATCAACGAGCGCGCGGTTGCTGCCCCGAGCACTCCGGTGAGCGCGCGTTCAACGTAGTCGATGAATTCGCGGCGGGCGACATCCTCTTTATTACTGTCATCGATGAATGCTTGTTGGGCATCATTGAAATACGCAAGCAATTGGCGCGTACGTTCTTCGCCGACAAAGGTTTTTAGTAGCAGTAACATGTCACCATTGGTGGCTTGGTGATGCCGGCCTATGGTGTGTTCTTGCACCGCGTTACGCGGCATCACGAAAGCGGTTGCTTGGATGCGATCGACCAGGCGTGGTTGGGCAACATAGGAAAACACCACGTACGCGGCGGTGTTGAGTAACAAGCTGATGACCGTACCTTGGGTGATGATGCTGGTATCGTTGATCTCGTGTGGCAGGTACATAGGCAAGGCGACACTGAATAACCACGCCATCAGACCGACACCAAGACCAATATAAACACCGCGCGCATGCCCGCGTCGCCAATAGAGGCCGCCAAGGATAGCGGGCAGCAATTGTAAAACGACGGAAAAGGCTAACAGACCTATGCTGACGAGGCCTGTGTTAGCCGCCCACAGGTAATAGCATAAATAGGAGAGTAATAGGATCACGCCAATGGCAATCCGACGAATCAGCAGTAGTCGCCCTTGAAAAGATTGCACTTCTGAGGTCTTGCGGCTTTCTGGAGTGGCAAACGGGAAGCGTTGGCCGCGCTGTAGAATTAGCGGCATGATGACGTCATTGGTGACCATCGTGCTGAGCGTTACTGAGGCAATAATCACCATTGCGGTGGCAGCCGAAAAACCACCAATAAAGATAAAAACTGCGAGCCAAGTCTGATCGTGCAGCAAGGGTAACTGCAAAGCGTAGGTTGAGCCGTCAACGCCGTTACCCAAAAACAAATTACCGCTTAACGCGATGGGCACTATGGCTGCGGCAATGAGTGCAAGATAGAGCGGAAAGCCCCATCGCGCGGTACGCAGATGGTCGACGTTGACGTTATCCACAACGGTAACGTGGAATTGCCGCGGCAGACACAATATAACCCCAGCTGCCATCAGTGTTTGCACGATAAAATCAAACTCACCGACGGCTTGCCATGACCATTCTGGGCGCTCGGGGCGACTGATTTGCTCCCACATACTGACAGGCGAGACGTCGGCAAAGAGCGACCAAGCGAACCAAGCCGCTGCAAGTAGCGCAACCAATTTAACCGCTGACTCAAAAGCAATCGCGAGGATCATCCCATTGCGATACTCGGTGACTTCAATGTGGCGCGTGCCGAACAGCATGGCGAAAACTGCCATAAGCGCGGCAGCAGCCAGCTCATTGATGGAGAATTCTGTAAGCGCTGTGGTGTTTTCGGTAAGCACCAAAAACGTCATTCCCACCGCTTTGAGTTGCAAGGCGATATACGGAATGGTCGCTAACGCAGCAATTAAGGTGACGAATAGGGCAAGGCGTTGGCGCTTGCCGTAGCGACTGGCAATAAAGTCCGCAATCGAGGTGATGTTCTGTTGTTTACTGACCGATACTAGCTTTTCGATGAGCGGGAGACCAATCAGAAATAGTAAAAACGGGCCTAACAAAATTGGTAGGTAAGCCCAGCCAAAACTGGCAGCGTTACCTACCGCACCGTAATACGTCCACGAAGTACAGTAAATGGCCAATGACATACTATAAACCGACGGACGATAACTCAGTCGATTTGCCCATGTACCCGGTTTATCGCCGTAGTGGGCGACGCCGAATAGTGTTGCGATATAGGCAAGTGCGGCGAAAATTAGGACTAGGGTCATTGTGGCTTCCAAAAGCGTGGATTCGAACTTATCGAAGTTAGCTTGAGGAGTGACCTGGGGTCAAGCTCGACTTTGGTGGAGCGTCTGAAGAAAATGTCTTGGTTGAAAAATATACAACTTAAAGGGTTTGAACTGGTGTTAGCTACCGATTTTGTTACGAAATGTTAATAAAGCTTTGCTCGATAACTATTTTCTCTTCGTATTTACACCGATCCTTTAATAGCGACGCATAAAAATTTAATGCTTTTTAACGCATTTATCCGACATTCTGTCTCTAGTTAATAGCTCTATACTTAGTGGTCTAGTAGTGGTCTAGTTTGTTAAATCTACGCTATTGGTAAGCAACAAAAAAAGTACAATCGAACGATACAACTATGTTAATTTTTGTTGTCATTGCTCGCTTTCTATGGTTCACTTCTGTTCACAAGTCTAGTTTTGAACAGGCATAGACTTGGCTAAAGCAACCTTAAGGTTCTGCCTAATAATAAGCTCGTAAAGAGTTAATCAATAATCCCAGGGAGAGACAAATGATTGAGAAGTCATATTTGTCGAGCTCGATCCGTACCATTATGATGGCCGGATTCGGCTCTGTGCTTTTGGCGGGTGCCCCCGTCTATGCGCAAGATCAAGGCTCTGAAGAAGAGCAAGACGAAGCACAACAAGAAGAACCTGCTGAGAAAATTTTAGTCACAGGTTCTCGTATTCGTACTGACGGTTTAGATAACCCAACCCCAGTTGAAATCATTACCGCTGAACTAGCTGAAGAGCAAGGCTTGAACACTCTTGGCGAATTGCTACGTACGTCGACAGTCGCTGCGGGCTCGGATCAGCTCATTTCTGCTTACTCTGTAGGTTTTGTGACTAACGGTGGTAGCGGTGCTGAATCAATTTCAATGCGTGGTCTAGGTGCAAACCGTACCTTAGTTCTGTTGAATGGCCGTCGTGCCGGACCAGCAGGTACCCGTGGTGCAGTTTCTGCATTCGACATGAACGCCTTGCCGATCAGTGTGGTTGAGCGTGTTGAAATCCTGAAAGACGGTGCATCTTCACTTTACGGTTCTGACGCGGTAGCTGGTGTTATTAACATTATCACCAAGCGTGGCGAAGGTGGTGAAGTCAATATCTCTGGTACGCAACCGTTTGAAAAAGGCGGCGAGCGTTTTCGTGTGAATGCGACTTACGGTGAAGCATTTGACCGTGGCTCATGGCGTGTAGTGGCCGACCACAACGTCAACACTGGTCTACAACGCAAAGACCGTGACTATTTTGATTGTTCACAACGTTACCTGTTCGATTACGATACTGGTCAGCGTTATGATCCAATCGATCCTGAAACCGGTGATTACCACTGTAGTGAGAGTGGTTTCGGTTTATGGCATGCCAGCATCGCGCCAGGCGTGGCAAGCGGCCGTATTCAGTACGACTATAACGACTTTGGTTACACACATGTTTCTGAAACCAACCCAGGCGTAGACTCAGCACCAGATGGCTGGTATTGGGCTGGTTACGATCGCGAAACGGACGCCTTGATGGATGGTGGCGGTCACCCAGGCCGCTTAAACGCAACCATGATCCCGCGTACCACAGTATCGTCGGTTTACTTCCAAACTGATTATGACTTAACTGACTCGATGTCAATGTACGGCGAGCTCTTGCATAGCCGTCGTGTGACTAAGTCGGAAAGTGTTCGTCAGTTCTGGACTGCGGACATCGGTGGTTATGTTCCAGTCAACTCTGTAGAGGGTTGGTCAGGTAACGGTACGAGCTATGTTATGCCGGTACATTACAATGCCAAGCATTACGGTAATAAAACGACTGTTGATTACAGCCGTGCGGTTATCGGTCTAGAAGGTGCGATTGGCTTTTGGAACTGGGACGTTTCGTATCAACGTTCACATAACAGCGGTGAGTACGAGCAAGATATCATCTTCCGTGACTCAATGTTGATGGCTCAGTACCAATTGCTTGGCGTACCTTGTGAAGGCCAAGTGACCGAGTTCTCAAACAAAGAATGTGTGACTTACGACTGGTTTGATCCAAGCAACATCTACGGTAACCCAAGCCAAGAAGCAGCTGACTTCTTGTTCGGTATCGACACTGGTAACACTATGTACCGCCAAGACACGTTGGATGCTTACATCACAGGTGACTTGTTTAACCTTCCTGAAGGTCCGGTTGGTGCGGCAATGGGTGTTTACTGGCAGCGTGACGAAATCGACGATACGCCAGGGATTCATACCCGTAACGGTAATTCTTGGGGCTTAACAGGTGCAGGTATTACCGCTGGTTCAGCCTTTACTCGTGCGGTTTATGCCGAGTTCCAACTGCCGTTGTTACGTGACTTACCAATGATTGAAGCGCTAGATTTAACCGCTTCAGGTCGTTGGACTGATGTTAACGTGTACGGTAGCGATACCACTTACAAAGCCAGCATGAACTGGAGTATTGGTCACGGCTTCCGTGTACGCGCTTCACGCGGCACATCATTCCGTGCGCCAGCTTTGTATGAGCTGTATCTTGAAAACCAAACAGGCTTCATCGGGCAAACCGCGGATCCATGTTTGAACTGGGTTGAGTCAACTAACCCGCGTATTCGTGAGAACTGTGCGGCAGATGGCATTCCAGAAAGTTACACTGATGCGATTGGTAGCGGTGGTTCAATGACCTCAATCACTGGTGGTGGTGCAGGTCAGTTGGCAGCAGAAACTTCAGTTTCAGAAGGCATTGGTTTGGTTTATACCAGCCCAGAAGGCACTTTTGCAGCGTCTGTTGACTACTATGACGTCGTCATCAACGACCAAATCTCAAGTGTTGCCGGTTCTGCGGTATTGAGTCAATGTTACACTTCTGAAGATTTTGCCAATGAACCATTCTGCGATCAGTTTGACCGTCGTGACGGCTCTGAAGATGGCGACTGGAGTATCATCGAAGTACGTGGCGGTTACTTGAATACTGCTGAGCAGATCGTTCGTGGTATCGACTTTGTTGTGACTTACCAAGACTCATTCGAGTTTGGTGATTTACGCGTGAAGTGGGATCATACCAACCAGATCCAACGTTCATTCCAGCGCTTCTCTACTGACGAGCCAAGCCAGTACATTGGCCGCATCGGTAACCCACGTCACATTGGTAGCATCAACACTACCTTGAGCCGTGACGATTGGAGCTACAACTGGAACATCACGTACTACGACAAGACTGACGAGTATGACTATTACGGCTTTGATGACACTACGTATCGTGGCAATAAAGTACGTTTCGTCGCTGAAACACCAGTTTACGTGCTGCATTCATTGTCTGCGAATACGCAGTTGTCGAACAGTATGGAAGTGACTTTCGGTATTGCTAACTTGTTTGACAAGCAGCCGCCGTTAGTCAGTCCAGCAGCATCTTATACAGTGGGTAACGTACCATTGTTTGCTTCACAGTTGGATTACTTAGGCCGTCGCGCATTCTTTAACCTTACTTACAGCTTCTAAGTTAAGCTGCGGTCACCGAGAATGTTGTGAACTGATAAAAGCCCCACCTCGGTGGGGCTTTTTTGTCGAATAGATTTTTTGTCGAATAAATCGTAGAGGGCAACATGAAACGATTCATTTTACTGGGGTTGATTGCTCTAACCTCAAGCAGTGTTGCGCAGAGCTTCGAAATTAACGATGAGCTGCTGGAGCTATACGCTCGTCCGTCACAATATTTAGATGTAAAAATTTCCCCAGGTGGGGATTACTTGGCCGCTACGTCGCGAACCGAAAAGGGTACTGTGCAGTTAACTGTTATCGCCATCGATGACAATGAAATCTTGCGTATTACTCAAGGCCGCGAGGGTGAGTCCGTCGCATCATTTAATTGGGCAAATGATGAACGGCTTATTTTTTCTATGGCGCGTGAAGTAGGACCGTTGGAAATGCCCGCAGCTACTGGCGAAATTTTCGCCATGGATGCCGATGGCTCGAATCAAATTATTCTGACTGGGCCGCGTTCCAAAAGTGGTGAATACGTGTTCGCGCAAGTGGTTGATTATTTGCCGCAAGAACCTGATGCGGTGATGATTTATCAACGTAGTTTTACCTCACAAGAACCCTACCTTGATTTGTATACCATAAAAATCGATTCTGGACGTAAGCGCTCTGAAGGACGTATCCCATTGCGCGCTTATCGTAATACCAATGTGTCGGTAATCCTTGATAGTGACGGGGTATCGCGCATGGTTGTGGGTGTTGATCCTGAAGAAGATAACAAAACCGTTATTTTAGGGCGTGATGGCGCAAATCAAGAATGGTATGAAGTGACGAGCTATGCTTCGGACGAAGGAGGTTTTGTTCCGTTGCGGATGCTGCCAAATAGCGATCAAGTGGTCGGCCTGAGCAACAGCAAAACCGATACCCGTTCATTGAGTGTGATGGATTTGAGTGAGCGTCAGGAGACCGTGCTGGCGACGCACCCGAACGTTGACCTGTTACCCATTATGAGCATCAAGGATGGTCGCGCCAACGAGCTCATTGGTGCGGCATTTGAATATGCGACGATTGATAGTTTCTTTTTTGCGGACGTTGAAGACGCTGACTATTCACGATTGTTACAAAGCTTAATGGCTACCTTTCCTGAACAAGCAGTAGGTATTACCTCGGCCACACGCGATAACAGTAAATTGATTGTGAGTGTTAGCTCAGCCAACAAATCGCCGTCGTTCTATATGTTTGATCGGAGCGCGGGCAAGTTGGTTCCTGTTGCGGAGTCACGACCTTGGTTAGCGAAGCACAAATTCCCGAAGACAGAAGCTATTATTTACGAGAGCCGAGACGGACGAGAGATTCAGGCCATTTTAACGCTTCCTAAAGATCAAGAAGCCGAAAACTTGCCGTTGATTTTATTGCCGCACGGTGGCCCCCATGGCGTTAAAGACAGTCTAATGGGGATAGATAGCGACGCGAAAGTATTTGCTGAGCATGGTTACGCAGTCTTACAACCGAATTTTCGCGGCTCTGGTGGCTTTGGCCGAGAGTTTCTTGAGGCCGGTTATAAGAACTGGGGCACAACCATGATTGACGATATGACGGACGGGGTGGATTACCTGATTGACCAAGGTATGGTCGACCCTGATCGCGTGTGCGTCTACGGTGCTTCTTATGGGGGCTATGCGGCGCTGCAAAGCGGCGTTCGTGAACCGGATAAGTACCAATGTATTGTCGGTTTTGTGGGTGTTTATGACCTTGATTTAATGTTTGAAGAGGGCGACATTCCGCAAGCGTTGGCGGGTCGTAATTACTTAAACCGTGTCTTGCCAGCTGAAGCGGAAGAACGCAAAGCTCAGTCACCACTGCATAATGTCGAAAAGCTCAAGGCTCCGGTGTTTATCATTCAAGGTGGGGCCGATCGACGTGTTCCTGAAACCCATGCATTTCGTTTACGTGATGCTTTGAAAGAACGGAATCACCCTTACGAGTGGTTATATAAAGAGGATGAAGGGCATGGTTTCTTTTTGCCCGAGAACAATATTGAACGTTGGCAGAAGATGTTGGCCTTCTTTGCCAAACATCTTGGTGAATAGGCGAGATTCCAAAGAAAACACCGCTTCGGCGGTGTTTTTTTATAGCTATGAAGTGGCCTTCGACCAATGTCGTATTTCTCGCTAGGCAATTGCCGACTAGATTGCTAAATGCACAAAGCAACAATAAAAAATAACAGAACAACCTGGAGGGCGTTATGGCTTTCAAAAGCGAAGAACTCGCTAAAGCCTACTGGCGCGAGAATATCGGACTGGTACTTAAGCTGTTGGCAGTCTGGTTTCTAGTGTCTTATGGATTTGGCATCATCTTGGTGGACTGGCTCAATCAGTTTACCTTTTTCGGCTTTAAGTTGGGCTTTTGGTTTGCCCAACAAGGCTCCATTATCACGTTTGTTGTGTTGATCTTCATTTATGTGAAACGCATGGCGGCGCTTGATAATAAATACGAAGTTCACGAAGACTAAGGGGCCGCGACATGGATATTCAAACTCTCACGTTTATTATCGTTGGCGCGACTTTCGCCCTCTATATTGCCATTGCAATTTGGTCGCGTGCAGGTTCTACCAATGACTTCTATGTTGCCAGTGGTGGTGTTCATCCGGTGATGAATGGTATGGCAACTGCGGCTGACTGGATGTCTGCGGCATCGTTTATTTCGATGGCAGGGATTATCTCGTTTGCTGGGTACGACGGTAGTGTGTACCTGATGGGGTGGACCGGTGGTTACGTGTTGTTGGCACTGTGCCTAGCACCTTACCTACGTAAATTCGGTAAGTTTACGGTGCCCGACTTTATCGGTGACCGTTACTACTCGCAAACCGCACGTACCATTGCTGTTATTTGCGCAATTTTGATTTCGTTCACTTACATTGCCGGGCAAATGCGCGGTGTGGGTGTGGTGTTTTCGCGCTTCTTAGAAGTTGAAATCGCCACTGGTGTCTTCATCGGCGCAGTCATCGTGTTCTTCTATACCGTACTTGGCGGCATGAAGGGGATCACCTATACCCAAGTCGCGCAGTATTGCGTGTTAGCGTTTGCGTACTTGGTTCCAGCGATTTTCATCTCGATTTACATGACGGGTCACATTTTGCCGCAAACCGGCTTTGGTGCGACCATTGCTGAAGGTGTGGCAGGCGAGGGTAATTACTTGCTGGCGCGCTTGGATGGCTTGTCTGAAGAGTTGGGCTTAGCTGCCTACACAGAAGGCGTACGGAACAAGATTGACGTGTTTGCCATTACCTGTGCCTTGATGGTTGGTACTGCTGGCTTGCCGCACGTTATTGTACGCTTCTTCACCGTACCGAAAGTACGCGATGCACGTCGTTCAGCGGGTTGGGCGTTAGTGTTTATTTCGGTGGTTTATTTGACTGCGCCTTCGATTGCGGCGTTCGCCAAAGTGAATCTGATTAACACTGTGAATGGCCCAGAATTGACGGGTGTCGAGTATTCTGATGCTCCTGAGTGGATTAAGAACTGGGAAAAAACCGGCTTAATCTCTTGGGAAGACGAGAACGGCGACGGCAAGATGTTCTACTCGGGTGACGAGCGCAATGAAATGACCGTCGACCGCGACATTATGGTCCTTGCAAATCCGGAGATTGCTGACTTGCCAGCTTGGGTAGTGGCGCTTGTAGCGGCCGGTGGTGTCGCTGCTGCATTGTCAACTTCCGCGGGCTTGCTGTTGGTTATTTCGACATCCGTTTCGCACGATCTATTGAAGCGCACCTTGGCCCCCGATATCACGGATCGCCAAGAGCTCATGTGGGCGCGGATTGCGGCCGCTGTAGCTGTCGCTTTGTCGACGTGGTTTGGTATTAATCCGCCAGGCTTCGTGGCGCAGGTGGTGGCCTTTGCCTTCGGCTTAGCCGCGGCAAGCTTCTTCCCTGCGATCATCATGGGTATTTTCTACAAGCGTATGAATAGCACAGGTGCTATCGCTGGTATGGTTGTTGGTATTGTCTTCACCTTGGCGTACATTATTTACTTCAAGTTTGTGAATCCAGCAGCGAACGTCGAGGCGAACTGGCTGTTCGGTATTTCACCAGAGGGTATTGGTACTCTAGGTATGTTGATTAACTTCATCGTTGCCTACGTGGTCCATAAGCTCACCGGTGATGCACCGCAAGACACCCAAGACTTGGTTGAGTCGATTCGTTATCCGAAAGGAGCGGGCGGCGCGTCAAGTCACTAAATGCATAGCCCGGCTGCCGCCGGGCTTTTTTTTGTGTAAATGGGTAGCCCGTGGTTCTACCACGGGTCTAACCTGACGTTTTGATCATGTTGGTTGAATTCGAAATACCCCGTGGTTGAACCACGGGTTACGGGGGGTATATGCAGCCAGATTTTGCGGAGTTGAATCGTTTTTTGCTCGATTGCCCGCCGTTTGACCAACTCAGTCAAGAACAACGGCAATGGGCAGCGGGGCAAATTAAAGCCGCTTACCTAAACGAACATAATGTCGATGAGCTATTTCGGGCACACAGTCCGGCGCTTTACATTGTGCGTTCAGGCGGTTTTGATTTGCTTACGCCTGATGGTGCATTGATTGAGCGCCTGGAATCCCACGACCTCTTCGGTTTTCCTTCATTGCTCACGGGGCGCGGGGTCGTCAATAAACTTGAAGTGATTGAAGACGGTATCGTTTATATCTTGAGTGCTGATGTTTTCGATCAGTTACGCCAACATTCACGCGCCTTTGAACATTACTTTATTCGAGCGCACGAACAACGCTTACTTTCTCAGCAAGGACAGCGAGCGGCCCCTGCTAATGCATATGGAGATTCGTTGCAGCGATTGGTGAGTGAGGTAGTAACGCGGACGCCGATTGGGCTGGCAAGTACGGCGACGATCCAAGAAGCTGCGCAGTGTATGCGCGATGAGAAGATTTCATCGGTACTCGTGGTGGATGATGAGCGGCTGGTAGGAATTTTAACGGATCGTGACTTGCGCAATCGGGTGGTGGCGCAGGGACTTGATTATGGCATTCACGTGAATGCGGTGATGACGCAAGCGCCAGCGACTATTCGTGGGCAGCAAACGTTACTGGACGCATTAACGTTGATGACACAGGAAAATATTCATCACCTTCCGGTGCTTGATGAGCAGGATCGGCCGATGGGTATGTTGACCAATACGGATTTGATGCGGCAGCAAAAAAGTGAACCGGTGATGCTCATCAGTGCGCTAAACAAGGCACAGAGCCGCCAGGCTTTGGTCGATGAAGCGCAGCATATTCCCGATTATATGCATAGTTTCGCGTTGCGAATGAATGACGCGGCGGCGGTGGGCCGCTTGTTAGCGAGTTTGACGGATACCATGACGCGCAAGCTTATTGATTTTTACGAGCGTGAGCATGGTGTGGCCCCTGCGGCTTATGTTTGGTTAGCGTTTGGCTCGCAGGGGCGCGAGGACCAGACGCTTAGCTCTGACCAAGATAATGGGTTACTACTTGCTAACGATTTGAACGAACAGCAGCTCGCATGGTTTGCCGGTTTAGGAGACTACGTTTGTGAAGGTCTTGCCGACTGCGGGGTGCCCAAATGCCCAGGTAATATTATGGCATCCAATCCGGATTGCCGACGTACGCGGGCAGGTTGGCTGGAGCGTTTCACCTCATGGACGGAGTCACCCACACCGAAGGCGCTCATGTATTGCCAAATTTTCTTCGATAGTCGCAATGTGCAAGGTAATAAGCGTTTGTACCAGGCCTACCGAGAAGATGTTGCGCGACTTGGTCAGTCCGAGTTTTTCTTGGGTAACTTAGCGCGACTGCAGGCCAACGTGCAGGTTCCTTTGGGTTTGTTCAATCGGTTTCGAGGCACTGAATCTGGTAAAGACAGTGATTTGGTCGATATCAAACGCCATGGTCTCGCCCTGATCAATGACATTGTGCGACTCTACAGTTTGCATGCTGGGTTGACCGAGCCTCGTACTCTTGCACGACTGCACTTATTGGAAGCCAGCAAACTCCTTAACCGCAAAGACAATCAGGCGTTGGCCGAAGCTTGGCAATTTCTTACGCAACTGCGATTGCAGCACCAGTTAGCAGTATGGGGAACTGAGCAACCGAAGAATGCGCTTGATCCCGATGACCTTAGCACCTTGTCACGGCGACAGCTTAAGTCAGCGTTTCGTATCTTAAAAGATTGCCAGCAAGGCGTCAGTTTGAAGTTTGGGCGTACTGGGTGATGAGCATTTGGCTAGGCTTACGACGTTATTGGCAACGTCACCGACAGCTCAACCAGAGCTGGCGCGCGCATCGCTACATCGCTCTTGATTTGGAAACCAGTGGTTTAGATCCGAAAACGGATCAGGTTTTAGCGATGGGCTGGGTTACCATAAGGCCCCCTGTTATCGATCACCGTAGTGCGCACTATTTTGTGACCCAAGTGAATCCAGAACTTAAGCAGTCACCGGTGGTACATGGCATGGTGCAACGGGATTTCGAAGCTGCTGAGGCGCCTCAGATGGCATTGGCGCAACTTGCTCGCGAGCTACAAGGCGCGGTGTTGATTTGTCATCATGTGCAATTTGATTGGCAGTTCTTGCAACGTTTTGCCAAGCAATATCAAGTAAAGTTACAGCCGCTGGCGAAGTTTGACACTTTGACGTTTGAGGCGCAGCGTTTGCACCAGCAACAACATCACATCGCCCGAGGTTCACTCACCTTAAAGGCTTGTCGTCAGCGTTTTCATTTACCTGATTATGCCGCGCACCATGCGTTTTCTGATGCCGTTGCTTGCGGTGAACTCTTTCTGGCGCAAGCTTATCAGTACGCAGGAAGTGACGACGCACCGTTGAAAGAGTTGTTGAAATAAAAAACCGCTCCCCAACAGTGGAGAGCGGCCAAAACGGAAGGATGGTTTTAAACAGTCATCGCGATCCAGGGAGAGTGGATAACTGCATCAACCGCCTTCAAGGTTACTGCAATGTGCGCTGTGCAAACTTAATTTGTTACGAACGGAGCAATTGCCTTCATCAATACGGCAGTTAACTGACCGCATCTAAGCCTAAACTTTGAAACAGATCGCGGCGATAGGCGTTACCAATGCGAATTTCTTGCCCGTTCTTGAGTTCGACCAACGAATAACGGCCAAGTTCACTGGTGATTTCGTGCAAATGTTCAATATTTACAATTGCTGAACGATGCACCCGCACAAACAGCTCGGGATCCAGTCGTTCTTCTAATGAAGATAAAGTTTCGCGGTGCAGAACCATACCATCAGGTAGGTGAATTTCTACGTAGTTGGCTGCGCCTTTGATCCAAACAATGTCATCAACGGCAATAAAACGAATCCGGCCAATGGACTTCACAGGGATGTAATTTATTGGAGTTGTCATAGCTTACCTCGTTTCTAGCAGTGTTGTTCCGGTTGCTTCTGTGCTCGGTGGGAAAACTATGGCAATGGCTGGGACGAAATACTAATTAAGCCTTCTTAATCGTTCTTAAAACATCTTAAATCATTGTTTTATTTAAATATTAAACATTTAATTATACTTCCAAACTTTCCCTTTTTTTCATTTACAGCCTATCTTTAAGAGGCCTTAACTATCGAACAGCGCAGCGGATGAACAGCGCAGCGCACGAATAACGAACAACGAATAACGAGGATAAAACCATGTTCATCAACCGCAAAAGCGTTGCCGCTCTGCTCGGTGCCACCAGTATCTTGCTACTGGCGCAAGCACATGCTCTGCAAAGTGAAGCAACAGACACCACGCGAACGCTCAATAACGGCAACCTAGTGCTGGAAAACATTCCAGAAATCCCTGAACGGATCGGCGAGCAATTGAATCGCTTTCAGAATGTCCGCTCGGCTGCTTTTCGAGAGTTCACCAGTGATGGTGACGCTATTTATATCAGCACACGCTTTGGTGATGTCGCACAAATCCATAAAGTGAGCGAAGCAGGGGGTTATCGGCAACAACTCACCTTTTTTGATGAGCCAGTCGGTGGAATAAGTCGCCAACCGAATAGCAACACGATGATTTTCAGTATGGATGCCGGAGGCAATGAATTTTCGCAGTTGTTCATGCTCGATTCGGAGACCGGCGACTACCACATGATCAGTGACGGCGAGTCGCGTAATGGCGCGGTGGTATGGAATCAAGAAGGCGATAAGATTGCTTATCAAAGTACCCGACGTGATGGTCGTTCGAATGATATTTGGGTGATGAATCCGAACATGCCAGAGCAAGCCGAGTTAGTGTTGGCGGCACCTGATGGCAGTTGGTGGGGGCCGGTAGACTGGCATCCTAATGGCGAAAAACTATTGGTCGTGCAGTACCGTAGCATCACCGACGTTAGAATCCATGAATTAGAGTTAGCCGAAGGGGAGCTCCAACTTCTTGAAGGCAGCGACGTGGGGACGAACGCAAACTTCCCATTGGCGTATCGTAAAGATGGTCAGGGTTACTTTTTTACTACCGACCAATTTTCTAATTTTACCCAGTTAGCATTCCGTAATACCGAAACGAATGAAGTACGGTTGATTACGAAGGACATCAATTGGAATGTTGATAACTTTGCGATGAGCGAGGACGGTAGCACAGCGGCTTTTACCATTAATGAAGAAGGTATGAGTCAGCTCTATCGGTTTGATCCCATGACTTTCGCTTTTACTCGTGTTGAGGGCATGCCGATTGGTGTGGCCAGCGGGCTGACGTTTAGTCCTGACGGGAAAAAGCTAGCGTTAAGTATCAATACGCCGAAGTCGCCAACGGACGTTTACCTACTCGATACTAATGATCAGTTAACGCGGTGGACGTATAGTGAGGTCGGTGGTTTGAACACTGACAATTTTGTTGAGCCCGAGCTGGTAAGATTTGCAAGCTTTGATGGCCTGCAAGTGCCGGCATTTGTTTATAAACCGCAGACCGAAGGTCCACATCCCGTGATCATTTCAATTCATGGCGGACCAGAGTCACAGTATCGGCCTTACTTCAGTAGTACGGTGCAACTCTGGTTACAAGAACTTGGAGCCGCGGTCATTGCACCAAACGTTCGTGGTTCAGCTGGTTATGGCAAGGACTATGTAAGCTTGGACAATGGTTTTAAACGCGAGGATTCAGTGAAAGATATCGGCGCTTTACTTGACTGGATTGCAACCCAGCCCGATCTCGATGCCGAACGTGTGGCGGTCATTGGTGGTAGCTACGGTGGCTACATGGTCTTGGCAAGTTCGGTGCACTATAGCGACCGACTGAAAGCGGCGGTTGATATTGTCGGCATTTCGAATTTCGTGACGTTCTTGACGAACACTGAGAGCTATCGCCGCGATCTGCGTCGTGCCGAGTATGGCGATGAGCGTGATCCAGACATGCGCCAACATTTAGAGGCGATTAGTCCGAATAACCATGTGGATAAAATCAATGTGCCGATGTTTGTTGTGCAGGGCGAAAATGACCCGCGTGTGCCTGTGACCGAAGCGGAGCAAGTCGTCGCGGCCTTGAAAGAAGCTAACAAAACGGTGTGGTACATGAATGCGCTCAATGAAGGGCATGGTTATCGTAAGAAAGAGAACCGTGATATTTATGAACAGGCAACGGTACTGTTTTTCGAGCAACACTTGTTACCAAAAGACTAACCCAAAAAAGCCCCGCAGCGTCGCGGGGCTTTGTCTTTGTGTTTCTAGCTAGCTTAGAATTTGTATTCGAAGCCGGCGAAGAAGTAACGACCTAGGGCATCGTAGTACGATGGGAAGGTGTTACCGTTGTCAGAAATGCCGCCAGGAAGCAAAGGTGCATCGTTATCGAATACGTTGTTCACACCGACGCTAAAGCGACCACCTTCGTAGACCATAAACTGTGCGGTCAGGTCGAGGTAGTTTTCAGAAGCAAGGCTTCGCTCACCACTAACGTGATCGACACCGCCAAGGTGACGCCAGTTGGCTGACATAGTCATATCCCAAGGCGTGATCCAAGTGCTACGCAGGTTATGCTGCCACTCTGGCTTAGGTGACCAGCAACTGCCGCCCCATTTGCCGGCACATTCAATCAAGTCTGAGCCAGGCTGCGGTAATTCATCGAAGTTGATGAAGTAGGTACCTACCAAGTTGAACTTCACACGACCCATGTCTTCAAGACGGATCTGGTAGTTCGAATTGATGTCGATACCAGTACGGCGTAAGTAACCAATGTTTGTGTTGGTCGCCGCAATATAGCCCTCTGAACCCTGCCAGATTGAACCATTAGCGTTACGCGTGATCAGCGAGCAGTAAGCTTCTGCGCCGGTGGTCAAACACTGGTCTAGTGCGTACTCAGAGTCAACGATGCCAACTGCGTCTTCAACATCAATGTCGAAGTAGTCGACCGAGAAGTCAAAGTCGTTGTCCCAATGTGGACGCCAGACAAAACCAATTGACTTCGTCTCTGAAGTTTCTGGACGCAAGTTAGGATTGCCACCTTGCATGTAGTTGTACTGACCGGCTGGGTTATCGAAGATCTGACCGTATTGTTCTTCGGTCACACCGGTGCGAGCACACTCCTCGAAAGTCGCACTAGGGTTAGTACCGGCACATGGGTCTTCGTCCATGTTGAACAGATTTAGACCTTGTGGGCGGAACAACTCGCGAATGTTAGCGTGACGCATCGCACTTTGAAAGCTGGCACGGATTTTGAAAGCGTCATTGACATCCCAACCTAAGGCAAGCTTATAGGTATCGGTGGTGATACCGGTTGAGTAATCTGAGTAACGATAGCCAAGGTCGACAACCATGCTATTTGCGAACGCTGCATCTTCAACAAGCGGTAGCTGAACTTCAGTATAGATTTCGTCGACGCTCAAGTCGCCATTCACCGGTACTGATGGACCACCTTGACCTGCGCCGTCGCCACTACGGAAGGCTGAATCAGGCTCGTAACGCATGGCTTCACTACGGTGCGTGTAACCAAACAGTACCGATGGTCCCATGTAGGCCCAAGGTGATTTGAAGTCGCTCATGCTCAAGTCACCAACGGTGTAAGCATTGAACTCACGCAATTGTGTTTCGCCTTTGGCATACAGCGGTAAGGTCAAGTAATCCAACTGTTCATCAGTAATGCCGTTAGGTTGGAAAACGTTCCAAGGCACACAAGAAGGATCGAGCCCCTGTAAAGCAGAACGACAAACCGCTTCACCGGTTTCTGGATCGGCAACAATATCGAGTGCGCGAACGATCGCAGTATTGCTCATATCATTTTGATAAACTTCGGTGTAGGCAACATCACCAACGTTGAAGGACACGTCATAGGTCCAGTCACGGGTGATGTCACCACGCACGCCAGCAACCATCCGGTGTGAGATATGCTGTAGGTCAGCATAGCGCGGGCCACCCTCAACGTTACGCTTAGCGAAGGTAGCGGTAAAGCTATCCTCAGCACCATAGCCGCGATCCGCACACATTGTTTGATATTGCGAATCAGTGAGCAATGGGTTGCTACAGTTGAAGTTTACGTCCAAGAAGAACGAGCCTGACTGGGCAATTTGCGCCAAGCTGTGGTCTTTCATGTAACCGACTTCGGCGAAGAACTCGGCGTGTTCGTTCACATAGTACTTGGCAAAACCGCCTAAAGTTGTACGCGTGTCAGGGCGCTGGAAGTAGTTAAGTGGTGCATAGTTGTAGGCACGGCCATCGTAAGGGATAAGCTCGCCACCTTCGTTAACCAAGGCGTCGCTACCAACTAACCATAGGCCGTCTGGAATTGTTGACGAACCTGAACAGCTCCAATCGCCAGGACCACCGGCGAGCGCACAAGCGCTACTTTCACGGTTATTCTGTGTAATACCTTGGATGTCGCGGTAGGTGGCATACACCGTAACGTTTCCACGACCATCGGCCGAGTTTGCGCCCATGATCAATGAATAGTCGTTCATGTGACCGTCGGTGACATTGCTGTCAGGCAATGGGAAACCGGCTTCTAGATTGGCTTGTGCAGCTTCACCGTTATTATTGTTGTTATGCTGATAGAAGCTGTTTTGGTAGCCAAATTTTACGCCCTCAAACTCATCTTCCATGATGAAGTTGACGACACCGGCAATTGCATCAGAACCATAAGTTGCAGAGGCACCACCCGTTAATAGTTCCACGTTTTTAATGAGTGCGGCTGGGATTTGGTTAAGGTCGGCAGCAATACCAGCTTGGGCGGGCGACCCCATTACCATGCGTCGGCCGTTGATGAGGGCTAACGTGCGATACGTGCCCAAACCGCGTAACGAAATCGTTGCGGTACCGGTAGCGCCATTAGTATCGGTCGAGGCTTGCCCAGGAAACACCTGTGGCAAGTCGTTCACTAAGTCTTCGGTACGCACGGTACCCGAGAAATCAAATTCTTCAGCGGTAACCTGTGAGACTGGGCTTGAGCTTACGACGTTAGTAGATTGTGGAATACGCGAACCGGTCACCTGAATACGCTCATCAGCTTTTTCTTCTGCTTGTGTATCAGTGCTCGTGTCTTGCGCCATGGCTGCCATCGGCATTGCACTAAGCAGTGCAATAGCTAAAGCTGCCTGCACTGAATGAGCAAGGTAGGATTTTTGCATCATTGCGGAAACTCCCTAGGATAATTTAGTTGTAAGTTGCTCGCCGAAAATCGGTAGAGCAACAGGCAAACTAGGGGGTAAGTGCAGCACCGCGCAGGTTAAGTGATAAATCTCGCAATTGAGTTGAGAATGTCCTCAATGAGAGGGGTGTAGCGGTGTTAGAGAAGAGAAAAATCAACGCTAGTTCAAAAAGTTGTAGTTTTTGTGTTGATGTATTCAAGAGCAAGTAAAGATATTTCTACAACAGACGTGCAGAAAAACACCACAAATGCTCATTTTTTGGCGGATTCTATGTTGCCGAATCGGTTTTTTTTGATTAGTATCGGGCAAGGACAAGTTAAAAAACGTAAAGTTCATCACGTTTTTTGCTATGTCCACAACTTGCATTTAGTCGAACTATTTGCCTGTTCAAACTAGTCATCACTCTAAGAAGTGATCCAGGGAGAAGATATGTATACTAATAACAAATTAGCTAAGTCGATCCGCTTAGCTCTTATGTTTGGTGGTGCCTCACTTGCTTTGTCAGGTGCAGCAATGGCGCAAGACCAACAAGAAGAAGATGAAGAGCAAGCACAAGAAGAAGCGCAAGAGCGTATTCAAGTAACAGGTTCGCGTATCCAGCGTACCGATATGGAAGGTGCAGTTCCGGTAACAGTTATCGACCGTGAAGCTATCGACCTTTCAGGTGATATCTCTGTTGCTGACATCGTTCGTAACACAACTTTCAACACAACCGGTTCATTCCGTCCTCAATCTGGTAGCTCTGCACAGGGTGTTTCTCAGGTTGACTTGCGTGGTTTGGGTGCATCACGTTCACTCGTCCTCGTTGACGGCCGTCGTTTGACCATGTCTCCATCTACCGGTTCTAGCCAAGATTTGAACGCTATCCCATTGGGTGCTGTAGAGCGTATCGAAATCTTGTCTGACGGTGCATCTGCAATCTACGGTTCTGACGCAATCGGTGGTGTAATCAACGTTATCACTCGTAAAGACTACAACGGTGCTCAAATCACCTTGGGTCAGGGTGAAGTATCTGTGCCACGCGAAGGCGGTGACCGCGAAAACGGTAGTGTCTTGTTCGGTTCTTCTGATGCAAACACTTCTTTGTTAGGTGGTGTATCTTGGAACAAGCGTGACATCGTATTCGAAAACGCTTACCCGTGGGTAACTCCAGGCGCGTCAATCTTCAGTGCGAACTACTACCCGCTTGACGAACCATTCAACTTCCAAGGCATTCCAGGTGCTTGTGGGTCTGAAAACTTCTACAAGCAGGGCGACCTTTGCCGCTATAACTTCAACGCGACTAACGCGAACGAAGCATCATCAGCGAACGAATCTTTGTTCTTGAAAGGTGAGCACCAAATCAATGCGGACTGGAAATTCTACGCGAACGCTAGCGTTGCTGAAACCGAGTCGTTTGGTCGTTACGCTCCAGCACCAGATTCAAACTTCTACTACGGTGGTTCATTAGATACCCCTGCTGATAGCTACAACAACCCGACAAACCCAGACGCATGGTTCTATGATCCAAACAACCCTAACGCGGTTGCATTTGACCCAGACTATGTAGGCGAAAATCGTCCAGTACACCTGTGGCACCGTTTCGCAGCGATGGGTAACCGTGATACTACCGTAACCAACAAAAACAAAGACTTGTTGCTTGGTTTCGAAGGTAACATCGGTGACATGGTTGTTGACTTCGGTTATCGCCGTGTTCGCAACAACACCACTGAAATCGGTAATGGCTACCTTGCAGCAAACACAGCTTGGGGCAACATCAACGACTTTAACCCAGGTTATTGTTCAGATGGCAGTTTCGACCCTGCAAACTGCCGCTTCGGTTATGATATCCAGAACCCAACCGAAAACCCTGACAGCGTACTAGCTGCTGGTGTTGTAACGACTTCACGTATCTCTAACTTCGACATCGATGAGTACTATGCGAACACTGCATTCGATATCGCATCAACTGATGCTGGTATGGTTCAAGGCTTCATCGGTTTCGAACACCGCTCAGAAAGTTACACTGACCAATATGACTCACAGTCAGAAGCTGGCTTAGTTGGTGGTTCAGCAGGTAACTCTGCTGGTGGTGGTCGTACTGTAAACGCGGCATTCTTCGAGGTATTGGTTCCAGTAACTTATGACTTCGAATTGAACTTCGCTGGCCGTTATGACCGTTACTCTGACTTCGGTGGCAACTTTGCTCCTAAAGTAAGCTTCCGTTGGTCTGTCACTGACGATATCATCTGGCGTGGTTCATACGGTGAAGGTTTCCGTGCACCATCATTGGATATCTTGACTCAGAAGACTTCGTTCTCTGCTGATTCAGTTAACGACCCTGAAACCTGTTCAGTACTTGTTGGTGATCCAAATCAACCATGTCAAATCAGTGCGTACTACATTGCTAACCCAGATTTGGGTGCTGAGCAGTCTAAACAGTTCGCAACTGGTTTAGCGATGAACGTAACAGAAGACATTAGCTTCGCTGTCGATTACTACAACATCGAAATCGAAGAGCGTATCCGTTCATTTGGTTCACAAACGTTGATCAACCGTGAAAAAGCGGGCGACCCAATTCCTCCAGGTCTTGGTGTAACTCGTAACGCTGACGGCGTAATTACTCGCATCGACGCAGGCTTCGGTAACGAGGGTACGCTTGAGACTAGCGGTATCGACTTTAACCTTCGTGCAAACTGGGACTTCGGTGATTTTGGTGCATTAACCAACAACTTCCAGTTGAGCCACATCCTCGACTACTCAGTTGATGGCGGTCGTAACATCACTCGTGACCCAGGTACACCACGTCAGCGCGGTGTGTTCACTAACACTTACACGCTTAACGACCTGACTGTTGCCTACAATATCAACATGATTGGCGACCAGTATACTGACGTTAGTGCTGACCCAGATGGCGCTGACGGTGTAAGCCGTACAGGTCACTTAGGCACGTGGATCACTCATGACATCCAAGTATCATACGATACTCAGTGGGATAACAAATTCACTGTTGGTGTTCAAAACGCGTTTGAAAAACTTCCTACGCTTGAACCATTCGGTGGTCGTGACTACAACTACGGCCTATACAACGGCTGGGGTCGTGTCTACTATGTACGTTTCCAACAAAACTTCTAAGCTAGAAGTTAGTTACATAACGTAATGATAAACGGGACCTTCGGGTCCCGTTTTTTTAATGCTTTCCGAAGCGAAAGACAGATACAAAAAAAGCCGCACTGTTTGCGGCTTTTTGATATTGCGAAAAATGAAGAAATTATTTAGTTAGAGAAAGGGTCCAGCCAAAGGGGGAACCATCAATTTCAAGAACATCGAGCTCAGCCTTCACACCGAGCTTTTCACTCGCTTTCACGTATGCACTTGCGTCTTTTTTGGTGAGAGCGGCATCTAGTTGATCTTTCAAACGCAAACGATGGTCATTGAGCAAGTGATACTGATGCGCGAGGCGGTTTCTACTCTCTTGTATATTGTCCGCATTCATAGCCTCAAAGATGCGAGCAATTCGACGAACCACATCATTCACATAATTCAGTTCTGCCGGCTTAGCGTATTTTTCTTGTAGCGTCTTCATCGTCCACTGAACGGTACGTGTAAGGATTTTATTATGGGGATAGTTTGCCCAGCCCTCAGCTCCAAGTTGCGGAACGGCTTGTGCTGCCAGGTCGAGTAGCATGTCACTTTGTTGAAACAGCGGTGATTCCTCTAAAATAGAGGTCAACACGGTAAACCCCACTTTGGAGTCTTTCACCAGCTTACTGTCGTGGTGATGCATGACAGCGATGAGCTGGCCATTGTCCTTTAGGCTCTTCAGCGTTGCTTTGAGCGCTTCATCACGCTGCCCATACTCGAGGGCGAATTGTGCAACGAACGCGTCAACACTTGCTTCGTTGAACGGCGATCTTTCGATGGGCGTTTCACTATGGAAAGTGATTTTTTTTAGCTTTTTAGCAAGGGCTGGCGACTTCGAAAATTGCTGTGGCGGATCGATTTTTGCTGCGTCGATTCCATGCACGATGAAGTCTTTCTGATGTGTCACGCCGAAGTCATGAGCGAGCATGGCTAATGCCCCGTTGCCCGTACCAAGATCAACGATGGTTGCTCCTTGCGGTAACGTCTTGATGTGCTGTTCCCAGAACTTTTTTAAATCGCCGGTGTAACCGCTGTTCGCGTCACCCTCGGCGAAGCTATTGAGCACACCGTGGTGATGCCAATACTTTGACCAATGTTCCATGTTTACTCCTCATTTGTCACGATGACAATTTTATGGCGTCCCCGGCAGGAGTCGAACCTGCGACCTGCCCCTTAGGAGGGGGCTGCTCTATCCAGCTGAGCTACGGAGACCCGTTGAATTCGCGCGGCGCTGAAGGCTATTCAGCGCCAATATGTTTATTGAAAAACGCTTCTAAGCTTTCATAGAGCTCGTAGCGATTTTCTTCAATTTGATAGCCGTGGCCTTCTGCTTTCAGCATCGATTGATAGGGGATTCCTTCCTTTTCAAGGGCCTCAGTGAGTGCCTTATACTGCTCCATCGGCACACGTACGTCTTCAGTACCATGCACAATGTAAAGTGGGACTTTGATCTTATCAACATTCTCAGCTGGTGAATTCGCCTTCAAGACCTCCTCGTCAGTCCCTAAGACATGGTCGAGGTACTTGCGGCCACTGCGACTTCTAGGGATATCGCCCGAGCTTTTCATGACCGGCAGACTGTAGACGCCGACATAACCCACCGAGCATTGATACAAGTCAGGTTCCCGAATTACTCCCATCAGCGAAGCATAACCACCGTAGCTGCCACCATAGATACAAATGCGGTCGCTGTCAGCGTACCCTTGTTCGATTGCCCACAAAGTGGCATCCGTTACGTCATTTTGCATTTCACGGCCCCACTTACGGTAGCCAGCTTCCTCGAATTCGTCACCATAGCCGCCCGAGCCACGAAAGTTAATTTGCAGAACTGCATAACCGCGATTTGCGAAGAACTGATTCTCAGGACTGAATCCCCAAGTGTCGCGCGGGCCATGAGGGCCACCATGCACGTTCACGATAGTAGGGAGTGCGCCGTCGCGGTCTTGGTTATAGTTTTTAGGGATGGTTAGATAGCCATGTAGTTGAAGTCCATCGCGCGCCGTTACCGTAATCGGCTGCACGGAGGCCATGTCATTTGGGTCGACCGTCGGGTAGGGCGACGCAATAAATTTTGCTTCTAACGTATCGAGGTTGAAAATGTAATACTGGCCCGGGTTTATATCTGAGCTGACATGGACGACTGCTAAGTCGCCTTTGTCAGTCGTACTTGTCACGTAAACGTTCTCACCGTTAAAAGCGTCGGTCAGGCTTTTACGCAGCGTTACGTCATTCGAGTCTGCAAAGTAATGACGCTCAATCGCCCCAGGCATTGATTCAACGGCAATAGGGTTATCATCTGAACCATAGATAATGTTTGA
This sequence comes from Pseudidiomarina homiensis, assembly GCF_003987225.1. GTDB lineage: Bacteria > Pseudomonadota > Gammaproteobacteria > Enterobacterales > Alteromonadaceae > Pseudidiomarina > Pseudidiomarina homiensis. Next base: position 1,120,258 of record NZ_PIPX01000001.1, on the reverse strand, counting down.
GACATCAGCGATAGGGTTGACGTAAATTTGCTCGAATTCTTCGGTTTTGGTATCGAACTCATACAAAGCACGAGTTTTTGTTTCGAAGTCAGCGGCCACATAAGCATAGCGGTTGTCGCCAGAGAACCCGATGAAACTGAGTGTGCCTCCTTCATCGAACTGTTCCATATGGTATTTTTTCCATTCATCTGAACCATAGGGTTTGTAGTTTAGTATGAAGGTTCCTTTACCAAATTCATCGTCCTCGTCTTCTTCATAGTTAAAGCTCGCGCGCAACGTACCAGTATTGTCGGCAAGCAGTCGACCTGGGTCTTTGGGCTGATCATCCAGGTAATAGGTGCGACCGTCATTCACATCTAATTTATGCGCGAACATACCATCTTCGCCACCGTATAGTTTGCCAATGAGAATATAATCCTCTTCGTTGGGGAGCGAACTTAGAAAGGTCCAGCCAGAGCTGCCCCAGCGAATTAACTCGCGGCGGTTCGAGCCATCGGCATTGGCTGCATATAAACTTGGTGGCGAGCCGCGCTCGTCAAGGTAGCCAACAAACTTACGCCCAGTGAAGATGAGTCTTTCGTTGTTGACCCAACGTATATTGGAAAAACGTTGATACTCCCCAAACGCAAACTTGCTGACCACTTTCTTCTCTTCGCGGTCATATACGAAAATTGCATCATTGATGCCTTCGGTTGATTTTATCGCGAAATATTTTCCCGTCGGCGAAATGATAACGCCGTTATAAACCGGGTGGGTGAAAAAGTCTTCAACTGTGTATTGTTTGACAGGTTCTTTTGTGTGCGCCGTAGGCGCAATGACCGCAGCGAGGACCATCGCCGCAAATGCGGTACCAAGTGTCAGTTTTCGCAAAATAATCTCCCCCCTTGTATTGTTGTTCTCGACGAACAGCAACTTAATTTTTTTATCGTTTTTATAACAAGAGGTAGTTTGCCAGAAACGGCCTAGGAGGCCAATGTGATCAGGCACAAAAAAACCGGCCATGAGGCCGGTTTTTTCAGAAAGCTAGGAAGCTTAAAGCGCGTTGATTTTCGCACTTAAGCGGCTCTTATGACGAGCAGCTTTGTTCTTACCGATAAGACCTTTCGTCGCGTAACGGTCAAGAATCGGTTGAAGGCCAGTAAATGCCTGCTGAGCAGCCGCTTTGTCGCCCGCTTCAATAGCAGCAATTACTTTTTTCAACTGGGTACGCATCATTGAGCGACGGCTCGCGTTGTGGCGACGGTTCTTTTCCGCTTGTACCGCACGCTTTTTCGCAGACTTAATATTAGCCAAGGTGAACTCCTAAAATTCGTTAACTATGTGCATTGGTTTTATAGGGCGGGGAATATGCCTGTTTTCGAGGCTAAAGTCAAGAAAAGATCATAACCCTCCGCAATGATTCTTTGTCTTTAGTTGCTTACAACGCAAAAATTTTAAGTCGCGGGAGATTGGACGTTGACATGCGGTCACAAAACAAGCATAAATATTTCAGAGTGTTTCAATATGTTTCATTAAGTTGCTAAGTGTTTCTCCCTGGCGCTTGTCCCTTTATGCCAAATTGAATGCACTCTTTATAAGGTGAAATAAAAACTACAATCCAACAATTGAGGTTAATCATGTATAAGAAAAATAAACTCTCAAGTTGTATACAGCTTGCCTTAGCGCTAGGCGTATTATCGGCGCCTGTCTCCGTTGCTTTAGCGCAGCAGACTGAAAGCGAAGAGAACACGCAGAACACCCAACAAGAAGAGCAAACTGCGGAAAAAGAAGTTGTCGAACGTATTGAGGTTACCGGCTCTCGCATTAAGCGTACCGACTTAGAGCCAACCCAGCCGATGACTGTCGTTGACGGTGAATATTTTAGTGAACGTGGCTTAACCAATGCCGCTGACGCTGTCGTAGAGATTCCAGGCGTTCAAGCCGCAGCTTCACCGGTCATTGGTGCTAACGTTGGCGCCTCTAGCCAAGGTGTTGGTCAGAATACGATTAACATTTTCGGCCTGGGTTCGCAGCGTACGTTGACATTGGTGAATGGCCACCGCTTTGTATCGTCGAACTCTCCTGTAGGAGGCGGTAGTGCTCCAGGTTCTCAGGTTGACGTGAACAACATCCCGATTTCACTGATTGAACGTGTTGAAGTGGTAAAAGTTGGCGGTGCAGCCGTGTACGGTTCAGATGCGGTCGCAGGTGTCGTTAACTATGTTCTGAAAAAAGATTACGAAGGCGCCGAAGTTAGCGTTGATTACGAAGATAAAGATGGTATCGCGAATGAGGTTTCGTTCCGTACCTTGTTAGGTGGAAACTTCGGTGGTGGCCGCGGTAACGTTGTGCTGTCCGTCGAATACAATGAAACCGATAATGTCTTGTCGTCTGAAGTTCCAAGCTTACGCGATAGTTGGACGCTCCAGCAGCCATCTGCGGCAGATCGTGTGCTTGATCCCGATGGTAACTACAACCCAGGCCAACTGCGTCTTTATCCTCAACCGCGAGCTGGTATCTTGTCATTTAGCGGTCTTGTAACTCCGGGGCCATTGGCGGTAACAAACTTCGGTATTGGCCAGTGGGGTGACGGTAACTTCTACCAATTTGCAATGGATGGTTCTGGCTCGTTAGTCGGTTATGATCCGGGGGTTGCTACGGGTAATGCCGTATGGTCATCAGGTGGTGACGGCCTGGATCTTGTCGCGACAAACACCGCACAAGAGGGGTATGAACGCGTCAACATTACAGCAATAGCGAATTATGAATTGACCGACGACGTTAATTTCTCTTTAACTACCTTTGCGAATTCATCAGATGCAGCAAACCCAGGTTATCAGGCAACGCTATATAGCTCAGGCGTTTTCGGTGGTACCGGTGCTGCATTGCGGTTCTCTACCGACAACCCTTTCTTAACCGATAGTTCGCGCAGTGAGCTAGAAGGTTTACTTGGTGGACCTGGTGATTTCTACATGCACCGTGGTTGGCTGAACCTTGGTCAACGTGAAGTTGTTAACGAGTCAAATGTACGTAGTATTCGTTTTGGCTTTGATGGCGAATTCGATATCGCCAACCGTTATTTTGATTGGGAAGTGAGTTATCAACGAGGCGTATCGTCTGTATTTTCGCAAAGTACAGCGATTAATGACTGGCGTTGGCTTACCGCCATGGATGTGGGTATCAACCCAGAGACCGGCCAAATCGACTGTAAGTTCAACTATGTCGATGGGTATGGTGATGAGTTAGTTCCACAAGGTAGTGGTGTGCGCGGTACCGAATCGATCCTTGGTCGTCCTGGCGATTGTTCACCGTTCAACCCATTCGGAACGGCCTCAGAAGCTTCTATCGACTATATTTCCTATTTGTCGATGGGTAAGACTCGCGTTGAGCAAGACATCCTGTCGGCTTACATCTCTGGTGATTTATTCTATTTGCCAAGCGGTACTGTAAGCGCATTGGTTGGTTTTGAGTCACGTCGTGAATACGCTGACTTCAAATCTGATGGTACTGACCAATTTATGGGCTTTAGCGATAATTCAACAGGTGGTGAATATCGCACCAAGGACGTTTTCGGCGAGCTTTACATTCCTTTAGCGGATCCTTCGCAAGATATTCCACTGGTTTACTCGGCTTCGTTGGAAACGTCGTACCGTCGCATGGATAACAGTCGTTCAGGTACCGATAATGCATGGGCGGTAGGTTTGAACTATCGACCTATCGAAGACTTGATCATCCGCGCTAACGTTGCTGAAACTGTGCGCTCTCCGGCAATTACCGAGTTATTCTTGCCTCGCGTACAAATTTCATCATTCGCAGCCGATCCATGTCATGGTGCAAACCGCGGTAACGGTCCTGATCCAGAAACGCGCCAACGTAACTGTGACGCCGAAGGTATTCCTGAGGACTTCGTGAGTATTGCAACGAACGCTTCGCGTTTTGGCTATACCGGTGGTAATCCAAACCTTTCTAATGAACAAGCTGAAAGCAAAAACATCGGTATCGTTTATGCACCAAGCTGGGCTCAAGGTTTAGACCTATCTGTGGATTGGGTTGAGATCGATATTGAGGACGCAATTACGAGCTTCTCGCTGACGAATATCATGGAAGCTTGTTACGATGCGACGAACTATCCGAACCAGTTCTGCGACATGTTCGTTCGCGGTCCGGATTTCCAATTGCCAACCATCGATGCGTTTGAGTCGGGTTATGTGAACGCAGCTTTACGTTCGTTCGAAGCAATTGAATATGCCGGTCGTTATCACAAAGCGCTGCATGAGTTCCCTCTTGTTGGAGGTTGGTTCTCAGAAGGCATGGGTGACTTAACGATGACCTTGCGTATGTATAACCTGAAGAAAAATGCGACCTCTAACACTGGGTTTGACTTTTCTGACTCAACCGGTCAGTACAATAACCCAGATTGGCGTGGCGACTTCAAGATCGCGCATCGTTTGGATCGCTTGTTAACATTCTTGGACGTGCGTTACTCAGGTGAAGGTTCGCGCAACGTGAATAACACTGACGAATATAAGTACATCGATATTGATGGTACGCCGTACAATTCACTACCTAGCATTACAACCTTCGACTTAGGTATGGTTTATGACTTTTCTGACACGGTGCGCTTCCGCGCCAAAGTCGAAAATGTCGGCGACTGGTACCCTAATCGTAAGGAACTGCAAGCTGGGCGTTGGACGTGGGGACGCACCTACAGCATCGGCTTAAATATGAAGTTCTAAATCTTAACGCAAAGTTGAAGCCCCAGCTGATTAAGCTGGGGCTTTTTTGTCTGTGTTGTAGCAGTGGGAGTGACATTGAACGAAATATAATAGAAACTAACTGGCTTAAGTAGAACCCTCAGCTAGTTTTCTGCGAAAGAATTGGAGCTCGCTTGTCTAAATCTCTTATGAAATCCGGCATTATTGTTAGTGCCATGACACTGATTTCGCGCGTGCTCGGGCTTGTGCGCGATGTGGTGATCGCGAACTTGATGGGTGCGGGTGCTGCGGCCGATGTGTTCTTTTTTGCCAACAAAATTCCGAATTTTTTGCGGCGATTGTTCGCTGAGGGAGCTTTTGCTCAGGCGTTTGTGCCGGTTTTAACCGAGTATCGGCAGGGTAAGGATATTGATGCACAACGATTGCTGATCGCGCGGGTGTCGGGCACGCTCGGTACGTTGGTGACGGTGGTTACGCTGGTTGGGGTGATTGCTTCACCTATTGTGGCGGCGCTATTCGGTATGGGCTGGTTTGTGGATTGGTATACCGATGGGCCGCAGGGGCATAAGTTTGTGCTCGCTTCTGATTTGCTGCGCATTACCTTTCCTTATTTGTGGTTTATTACCTTTACGGCGCTTGCCGGGGCGGTGCTCAATACGCTGGGCAAATTCGCGGTGGCGGCGTTTACGCCTGTGTTTTTGAATATTGCGATTATTGTGGCGGCGTTGTGGTTGGGGCCGCAGCTTGAGCAACCTGAATATGCACTGGCTTGGGGTGTGTTTTTGGGTGGCTTGGTGCAGTTTTTGTTCCAAATTCCATTTATGAAACGTGCGGGGTTGCTGGTGCGTCCGCAGTGGGGCTGGCGTGACCCTGGCGTCACTAAAATTCGCAAGTTGATGATCCCGGCGTTGTTCGGTGTGTCGGTAAGCCAGATTAACTTATTGCTCGATACCTTTATTGCGTCGTTTTTAATGAGTGGTTCAATTAGTTGGTTGTACTACTCTGATCGCTTACTTGAGTTCCCTTTGGGTTTGTTTGGCATTGCCATTGCGACGGTGATTTTGCCAGCGTTGTCATCGCGCCATGTGGATAAATCTGCCGATGAGTTCAGTCGCACGTTAGACTGGGGCATCCGCAAGGTGGTGCTGCTGGGGCTGCCGGCAATGGCGGGGTTGATTGTGCTGGCCGAACCGATGCTGATGGTGTTGTTTATGCGTGGCGAGTTCACTCCAGAAGACGCGCGTTTGGCGTCTTACAGTCTTTTTGCGTACGGCTCTGGGCTGTTGAGTTTTATGTTGGTGAAGGTGCTCGCGACGGGTTTTTATTCGCGCCAAGACACCAAACGTCCAGTGAAATACGGCATTATCGCCATGGTTTCCAACATGGTGTTTAACGTTATTTTTGCCATCCCTTTTGGTTATGTGGGCCTAGCTATCGCCACTTCGCTGTCGGCTGCGGTCAACGCGGGACTGTTGGGGTATAACCTCTGGCGTGATGGCGTTCTTAAGCGCTATCCAGGCACGCTGACCTATCTGGTAAAAGTTACGCTAGCGGTTGTCGCTATGATTGCTTTACTGCTCTATCTAGGGCCGAATCGCCAGTGGTGGCTCGCCGTCGACTTTATGGAGCGGGTGTGGCAGTTGGCACTGTTAGTTGGTGCAGGTGCCGGCATCTTCTTAGCGGCCTTGCTGTTGCTACGCGTTAAACTCCGTTAGCAAACAACGCTTTTCGGATGGTCCATATTTGGTCTAAATTTGGACTTTGCCGCTATTCTCGTCTAAGCTGACACCTGTTAACACCAGCAAGGAGTCAGTGCCATGTACACCGTTAAACGCCCCCGCGTAACCACCGTTTCTGGTTTTAAAAAAGAAATGGCCACCATGGATGTAAACGAGCCTGTTTTGGTGACCCAAAACGGCGAGCCTCTGTATGTGGTGCAAGACCCTGTTCAATATGAAGCCATGCAAGAACAAATGGCGATGCTGAAAATGATAGCCCTAGCTGAAAAGGATGTTCGCGCTGGTCGTGTGGTAAGCCGAGAAGATCTGTTCAAAGGATTGGCAGAGGAGCTTGGGGAAGATGACGATCGCGATTGATTACACCAGCCGATTTAAATTGCAGACGAGAGATTGGGTAAAATATCTTGCTCGAGATATTGGTTACCGGGCCGCGCAGCGTTACATCGATAACATCCTTGACCGTTTTGAGCAGCGTGTAAGCGCGTTTCCAATGGGCTGTAGCCAATGTATCGAGAGCGAAGTTGTAGGTTTCGGGCACTATTACGAGTTTATTGATACCAAGGCACAGGTTCGGATTATCTATCGACTTGGTGAGGAACGTGGTACCCATGTGTCGGTATTATTGTTCCTTCGTACACGACAGAACTTGCGTGATCAGTTATTCAAACTGGTACTAATGACGCCCTAGTGTCTGGTGACCCCTTGCACAGCCTGTTATAATCGCCGCTTTGTTAAACGATTCGCGCAACGGATCCGCAAGGCCTACATGCAACTCATTCGTGGAATTCACAATATTCGTGCCCAGCACCGTGGCTGTGTGCTCACCATCGGTAACTTTGATGGTGTGCATCTGGGCCATCAAGCCGTGCTAGCGCAGGTGAAGTCGCAGGCGTTGGCACGTGGAGTGCCGGCGACGGTGATGACGTTCGAGCCACAACCGCAAGAGTTGTTTCAGCCGGATCGTGCGCCTGCGCGCCTGACCAATTTTCGTGAGAAACATTTGGCGCTGCGAGCGCAAGACATCGATCGCCATATTGTGATTGAGTTCAATCGTAAGTTTGCCAATCTACCAGCGCGTACCTTTATTGATGAAGTGCTGGTGAAGCAGCTAGGCGTCGAGTTTTTGGTAGTAGGTGATGATTTCCGTTTTGGTCATGGTCGCGAGGGCGACTTTGCTATGTTGCAACGGGCCGGTGCGGAGCTTGGTTTTGAGGTAGTGGATACCCATAGCTATCGACAGCAGCAGCAACGCGTAAGCAGTACGGCGATTCGTGAAGCATTAAAAACCGGTGACTTTGCTCAAGCAGCAGCCATGTTAGGGCGTCCCTATGCATTCGAAGGCCGTGTGACTCATGGTGAGAAAAAAGGCCGAACGATTGGTTTTCCCACGGCAAATATCCAGTTAAAGCGGCTACATTCACCTTTGCAAGGTGTATTTGCGGTGCAGGTGCAAAGCAATGATGGCAAAATGCATGCAGGAGTTGCTAATATTGGCCGTAGACCGACATTGAATGGCGAGCGTATGCAGCTTGAAGTGCATTTATTCGATTACGCTGGTGATTTGTACGGCCAGCAGTTAAAAGTTGTGCCGACACATTTTATTCGTGCGGAACAAAAGTTCGCCGATTTTGCCGAGCTGAAGCAACAAATTGTCGCCGACGCTGAAAAAGCAAAGACGTTACTCGTAGCCCGCAGTTCTGCTGCGGGGGATAGCGAATTGAACGGACGTAGCTGAAACGTGTGGCCTGCCCCGTGGTAGAGCCACGGGCTACAAAAGATCTCGAAAAAGGAACCTAACTAATGACCGACTATAAACACACGCTGAATTTACCGGAAACCGAGTTTCCGATGCGTGGCAACTTGGCTCAGCGCGAGCCGCAAATGTTGCAGCAGTGGTATGCCGACGACGTCTACGGCAAGGTGCGCATTGCGAAAGCGGGTAAGCCAGTGTTTATTTTGCACGACGGCCCGCCGTATGCGAACGGTCAGATTCACATTGGTCATGCGGTGAACAAAATTCTGAAAGACGTGATCGTGAAAGCGAAAACGCTTAGCGATTTCGACGCACCTTATGTGCCGGGGTGGGACTGCCACGGCTTGCCGATTGAGCTGCAAGTCGAGAAGAAACATGGCAAGCCAGGTAAAAAGCTGTCGGTTGCTGAGTTCCGGCAAAAGTGCCGTGATTATGCGATGGGGCAGGTTGAGCAGCAACGTGAAGACTTTAAACGCTTAGGTGTATTCGGTGATTGGGACAACCCTTATTTGACGATGAATCCGAAGCAAGAAGCGGACAGTATTCGAGCTCTTGGTAAAATCATTGCGAATGGCCATATGCAACAAGGCTTTAAACCGGTGCACTGGTGTACAGACTGCGGCTCGGCGTTGGCTGAAGCTGAGGTGGAATATCAAGACAAGCGTTCGCCAGCGATCGATGTGGACTTTTTGGCGGTGGATCAAGAGCAGTTGGTTGCTGCGTTTGACCATCCCGAAGGCCATGCTGGTGCGGGCGAAGTAAGCGTCGTCATTTGGACCACCACACCGTGGACCATTCCGGCGAACCGTGCAATTTCATTGCATCCGTCGTTGGACTATACCTTAGTGCAAGTTGAGGCGACCGATGAGCGTCCGGCGCAGCGTTTTGTGCTGGCCGACGAATTGGTTGAGTCCGCCATGGCGCGCTGGAATATCGATGACTACCACAAGCTCGGTTTTGCGAAAGGTGCGGCGTTGGAAAACATGAAAGTGCAGCATCCGTTGTTTGCTGATATTCAAGTTCCGTTGATTTTAGGTGAGCATGTAACCACCGAATCGGGTACGGGGTGTGTGCACACCGCGCCAGGCCACGGTGTTGATGACTTTTTGGTAGGCCAACGTTATGGCATCGAGGTGTATAACCCTGTAGGTGACAATGGCGTCTACAAAGACGATACGCCGATGTTCGCAGGTCAGCACGTGATGAAAGCTAACGACAACATCGTTGAGGCGCTGCAAGACAACGGCCGCTTGGTACATCATGAAGCGTACAACCACTCGTACCCGCATTGCTGGCGTCACAAAACGCCAATTATTTTCCGTGCGACGCCGCAGTGGTTTATCAGCATGGATAAGCAGGGCTTGCGAAGCAAAGCGCTGGAGCAGATTAAACAAGTACGCTGGGTACCTGAGTGGGGCCAAAGTCGTATCGAAAGCATGGTTGATGGCCGCCCAGACTGGTGTATCTCGCGTCAACGGACATGGGGTAACCCAATTGCTGTATTTGTTCGACGCGACAATGATGAGTTGCATCCACGTACCTTGGAATTACTTGAAGAAGTAGCTAAGCGTGTTGAAAAAGACGGTATTCAGGCTTGGTTTGACCTTGAGCCAGAAGCGTTGCTGGGTGATGAAGCTAAAGACTACCGCAAGGTAACGGACACTTTGGACGTTTGGTTTGATTCGGGCGTTACCCATGAAGTGGTGCTCAACAAAACACCAGGTTTACAATGGCCTGCTGACTTGTACTTAGAAGGTTCTGACCAGCACCGCGGCTGGTTCCAGTCGTCATTATTGACTGGTGTTGCCATGTACCAAGAAGCTCCTTACAAGCAAGTACTTACTCATGGTTTCACGGTTGATGGGCAAGGCCGCAAGATGTCCAAGTCGATTGGCAACGTCGTCGCCCCGCAAGAAGTAATGAATAAACTTGGCGGCGACATCCTGCGTTTGTGGGTCGCTGCTACTGATTATTCCGGTGAAATGACTGTATCTGATGAGATCTTGAAGCGGTCGGCGGATAGTTATCGTCGTATTCGTAACACGGCGCGTTTCTTGTTGGCGAATATTAATGCCTTCGAGCCAGCGCAGCATGCGGTTGCAGCTAACGATATGGTAGCTATGGATCGTTGGGTTGTTGCTCGAGCCGTCGCCTTACAAGATGAATTGCTCGATGCTTATGACAACTATCAATTCCACGTTGTCGTACAAAAATTAATGCACTTCTGTTCGATTGAATTGGGCAGTTTCTATCTTGACGTTATTAAAGATCGCCAATATACCGCGAAGCGTGACAGTGTCGCACAGCGTTCGTGTCAAACGGCGTTGTATCATATTGCGGAACTGCTAGTACGTTGGTTAGCACCGATTTGTAGCTTCACTGCGCAAGAAATTTGGACGGCCTTGCCGCAGCAAAATGGCAACGGTGAAGCACGCAGTGAGTACGTGTTTACTGAGTCATGGTACCGCGCCGCCGACGGCATTCGTGTGAGCAGTGAAGACAATGCATTTTGGCAGCAATTGCTGGAAGTTCGCGATGCGGTGAATCGCGCGCTAGAACAAGCGCGCCGTGATGATGTGATCGGTGGCTCATTACAGGCCGAATTGACGTTGTATGCGCAGGCTGACTTAGCTGCTCAATTACAACGCTTAGGCGACGAACTGCGCTTTGTATTGCTGACGTCGGGCACGCAAGTCGAGACGGTCGATGCGGCACCAAACGGCGCTGTTGCAACCGACGTCAAAGGCTTGTGGGTTAAAGTGAACAAGTCGGACAATGAAAAGTGTGAACGTTGCTGGCACCACCGCCCAGAAGTGGGCAGTATCGCTGAACATCCAACGCTTTGCCAACGTTGCGTGACAAACGTTGATGGACAAGGTGAGGAGCGTCGTTTTGCCTAAACAGCCAAAACCAGACTTTCAAAAGCGCCTGAGCGGGTTACAGTTTCTGTGGCTCTCGTTACTGCTGATTATTATTGACCAAGCCACTAAGCAGTGGGTTCTGAGTGCGTTTGAGTTGTATGAAAGCATTGAAATTATGCCGTACCTAAACTTTACCTATGTGCAAAATTTTGGCGCGGCGTTTAGCTTTTTAAGTGACCAAAGCGGTTGGCAGCGCTGGCTATTCACTGCATTAGCAGTTGCGGTTAGTGTGATCTTACTGGTTTGGTTGCGTCGTAATCCGGTGGGCATGTGGCGTCAGAACTTAGCTTTTTCACTGATCCTTGCTGGGGCTGTGGGAAACGTCATTGATCGCCTAATGTACGGCTACGTGATCGACTTTATCGACGTTTATGTGGATAACTGGCATTGGCCAGCCTTCAACGTCGCCGATATGGCGATAACTTGTGGCGCCATCTTAATGCTACTCGAAGCATTCTTTGAGCAACGTCAGGAGCAACGCGCATGATCAGTCGTCTACCGATCGAGCATGGTCGGGAAGTGATTTTGCATTTTACGATTAAGTTGACCGATGACTCGGTGGCTGACAGTACGAAAATGTCGGGTAAGCCCGCCAAGTTTCGTATGGGTGACGGTTCACTTACGGAAAACTTCGAGAGTTGCCTCGTAGGTTTGAAGGCTGGTGATGAGCGTGAGTTTGAGCTTGCGCCGGAAGATGCCTTTGGCGAACCGAACAAAGACAACTATTATCAAGTGGAAACGCAAAAGTTCGCTGAATTGCCAGAAGTAGGGCAAATCTTTACGTTTCCACAACCCGATGGCACGGAACTTCCTGGTATTGTGCGGTCGATCAATGAGCAGTTTGTAACGATTGATTTTAATCATCCGTTGGCGGGACAACGCGTACGATTCGCGGTCGAAATTATTGAGGTAAATCCGTAATGGACATTGTGCTGGCAAATCCACGTGGTTTTTGTGCGGGTGTTGACCGTGCGATCACCATTGTTGAACGCGCGCTAGAGATTTTTGAACCGCCGATTTATGTGCGTCATGAGGTTGTGCATAACAAATACGTGGTCGACTCATTGCGTAAGGCAGGTGCAGTATTCGTTGATGAGCTTGAAGAAGTGCCCGACGATAGCATTGTGATTTTCTCAGCGCATGGCGTTTCGCAAGCGGTGCGCCAAGAGGCCAAAAACCGTGGTTTGAAGGTATTCGACGCAACTTGTCCACTGGTGACCAAGGTACATATGGAAGTAACGCGCGCTAGTCGCAAGGGCCACGAATGTGTGCTGATTGGCCATCAAGGGCACCCTGAAGTCGAAGGCACAATGGGGCAGTACTCCAATGCTGACGGTGGTATTTACTTGGTGGAATCGGTAGCCGATGTTGCCAAACTTGAAGTCAAACATCCGCAACAGTTGCATTACATGAGCCAAACGACATTGTCGGTTGATGATACTGCGGATGTGATTGATGCGTTGCGAGCCAAGTTTCCGGACATCCAAGGCCCACGTAAGGACGATATTTGCTATGCCACACAAAATCGCCAAGACGCAGTGCGTGATTTGGCCGCAGAAGTCGATTTACTGTTAGTGGTTGGGGCTCGAAATAGTTCTAACTCGAACCGTTTGCGTGAACTTGCGGAAAAAATGGGGACGCCGGCGTTTCTTATCGATGATGCGACCTGCATTGATCAAGCTTGGCTCGCAGGTGTTCAGCGCGTTGGGGTAACAGCAGGGGCTTCGGCACCGGAGGTTTTGGTGCAAAATGTGATTAAACAGTTACAAGACTGGGGTGGCCACACAGTTAACGAGCGCAGTGGTCGCGAAGAGAACATAACCTTTTCAATTCCGCCAGAGCTGCGGGTGGTAGAACTTTAAGAGTTAACGCTCCCAACACGCAGCTGGTGATTTTTGGTCATTTTGATTCAGGGTTAGGGTGGTACAGCCGGTGTCATTGGCCTGCCCACCTGTCGCTGTTGCCGTAAGCGTATAAGTTTCGTTACCGATATTACTCACCGAAAAAGTATAATAATCACTAGTCAAGGTAATACCTAATGTTGCGATATCTGCGTAGCTGGTATTCTTTAAGCGATATTCTTCTTGTGCCATCTGTAGTGTTAACAACTGCCCCATAGCATCTGCTCGACGGGCTTCGCGCACGTAATCGACAAAATTCGGGTAGGCAGCACTAGCGATGATGCCAATGATAACCACGACCACCATAAGTTCGATAAGTGTAATCCCCGCCTGCTTTAATTTAGCTTGCATTTGTTTGCCTTGTCGTCAAAGATGAATTTTTGCACTACACTGTAATTTAATAAACTATAACTAAATAGATACGCTATTTTTGGCAATTTCGCAATGCGCAGAGCACTTATGAGACCTTGGGCGGCAGTTAAACGCGGCTTTACACTCCTCGAGTTATTGGTCACGCTGGTTATCCTTTCCATCATTATAGGGGCCGGCGTGCCGCTGATGCTTGGTATGGCTGAATCTATGCGTTTGCAAGGTGCGGCGCAGGATACCTATGCGCTATTGCAATATGCGCGCTCGGATGCATTGCGTACGACCGAGGAGCGCTTTGTCGTGTGGGACACGGATGGCGCGAATTGGTGTGCGGCGGTAGCGGTCAGCAACGACTGTGACTGCTTAACGGAAGATTGCAGTATCAACGGCGTGTTGCGGCAAGTGAACGGCTCGGAATACACGAATGTCAATGTCGCCGCAAACTTTTCTGCCGGCGACTATACTCGCTTTGATGGTATGCGTGGTTTAGCCGAAGGGAATGCGGGTCATGTCGCCTACAGTTTGACAGATGATGGCGGGACGGTTGAAGCGGAAATTCGCGTCGTCGTGAGTTTGTTGGGGCGTGTTCGTTACTGTAAAGCGACGGGGCAAATTGGAGATTACACAGCATGTTGATGGAACGGCAGAAAGGTTTATCTATTGTCGAGCTTATGATCACCATTACGCTGGGTTTATTGCTGATGGCAGCGCTTACTGCTGTGTTTTCAAATACGTTGGGGGTGAACTCCCGAAGTTTGAAACTGAGTCAATTGCATGAAGAGGCGACCACGGTAATGGACCTGATGGTTGGAGAATTACGCCGCACAGGTTATCGGGGTGATGCAGCGGAATTAGTGTATGACCCAGCCAATGCCAGCACTGCCTTCAATAATACGATTGTCATTTCACAATTCTCCGGCGAAGAAGCTAATAGCTGTGTTTTGTTTAGCTATGATGAAGATGCCGATGGCACGCATGATGGTTCTTCGGAGAATATGGGCTTTCGTGTACGCGAAAACCAAGTGCAACGCCGCCAAGCCTCGGCAGGGTGTGATGGAGGTGGCTGGCAGAATTTGACGAGTAGCGAGATGTTGCTCGTGAACGATTTAGAGTTCACGCTTACCGAGCAAATGGTCGATTTAGTAAATGAACAGCGTGTGACTGTCGTGATGGAGGTAGCAATGCCTTCTGACCCTGACATCACCAGAACGATGACTAGTGAAGTGGTAATTCGCAATGCATTTTAATCGTAAGTATTTACAGCAAAGTGGTTTTGCAACAGTCACCCTTACGGTGCTGTTACTAGCGATTATTATTCTTGTGACTTTGTATACGGCAAAGTTTAAAGCGCAAGAGCAACGGATTATGCGTAACCACTTGGCGATGCAAGAAGCGCGTATTGTGGCGGATGCCGGTTTGGAGCAGACAATTCAAGAGATTGATGCGGATCGCAATAACCTCGATCGCACCATCAATGGAACCATTGCTGGTGCGAATTATACGGCGACGATTACCAACGTCACTTATCCAGATACACCACGCGGCGATGTTGATGTGGTTGAGGTGGATGTAGTTGCGAACTCTGCCGATGGCTCGGCTACCCAACGAGCGGCACAAGAACTGATTGTCATGTCGTTGGTGCGTGGTGGTCCCAATGTACCCTTGGCGATTCGCGGAGGGGTCAACGTGTCGGGTAGTTTCCAAGTGGTTGCTAACCCGAATGGTGGTGGTGACGGCGTACCTTTGTCGATTTGGACGCAAGATGATGTTGATGTAAATGGCGCCGGAACGACCTGTGGTCAGTTTGAATTTGATAATGGCGTTTGTTCAACCCAAACTTTAAGCGAGCGTGGCGATCACGGCGTCGATATTCTCGATAATGACCCTAACTTCCCCGATGACCTATTGGACTATCTGTTTGGTATTCCAGAGGAGAACTGGGAAGACTTGCGTGACATGGCGAATCAGGTACTGCCTGATTGCTCGAGTTTAGGCCCGAATACCACAGGCTTGATTTGGATTACCGGTAGTTGTGATATGCCGAGTAACGATGTTGGCTCTGTTGCTGAGCCAGCATTGATTGTGATTCACGACGGTGATTTTAAAATGAACGGTGATGTCACCTTGTATGGGATGGCCTTCCAATTTACGACGCCGGGAAATACAACCCAATATGAAATTACACTCAACGGTGGTGCCTACGTTGAGGGCTCGGTGATGGCGAGCCAAGACCCTAAACTATCGAACGGTAATTTGACCGTTCGCTACAGTTTGGATGTATTGCGAAATGTGGTAGTGAATGATGAGTTTCGTCGACTCTACCGCGTAGGAGGAAGTTGGCATGATTTCTAATCGACACAACCGTCGCGGCTTTACCTTTGTCGAGGTATTGGTCGCCTTGGTGATCATTGCCGTAGGTGTCGCTGGCTTAGTGAGCCTGCAACGCATGTTTATTCAGTCATCGACCCGTGCAGCAGAGCGCACCGCGGCGATGGAGTTAGCGCAAGAAAAAATCGAAGAATTACGTTTTGTTGAGTACGCAAATTTAGCGGCGGGCTCCGAAACCGCTGACCGAGAAGGTAAAACCTTTACTGTGGGCTGGACGGTTGCAGAGCGTTATTGGAGCGCTGGTGGCTGGATCCCGGCAAGTGATCCAAGCGCACCGGATCCGTTGCCGCCAGAGCCAGATATCAAGAATGTAACGGTGTCCGTTGCTTGGACTGAGCGCGCAGGCGATGCTGAATCGCTGGATATGGAAGCGTGGTTCAGTAAAATCGAATCGCGCGATGGCGGTCTAGTGGTAACACAGCCGAATCCGCGGCAGCAACCAAGCGTCACCTATAATCCCGGTGCTGCACCGGAAGTTATCGCGGTGCGTTTGACCGAAAATGATGGTGCAGAACAGTATCAAGTTAAAGAAACCACCAAACCAACACCGCAAGTCGCTAAACGAGGCGACAAGCTGCAGGTCAGGTTCGATACGGTCACCTATGATGAAGAAACGCAGACGCAGCGCATCGAGGATTTTGTTACCGTCAATTGCTCTTGCCGCTTCGTTGGCGTTGCTGAAAACGGCTTAACGCCGGCAAGGTTAGTGCTAGAAGGTGACTATTTAGTTCTTGATCCTAATGGCTCGCAAGCCACGCAAAAAATGGTAGGGGAACCAGCCGATACCAATCAGCCGGAACTCTGCACTATCTGTTGTCGCGATCACCATGACAGTAATGCTATGGCCTCTAGCGGCAACGTTTATCGCGAAGAAAGTTCGCTGTTGCGCGTACCTAGCGGTGATCATCGGCACTTTACCAATGTGAATGGTCAACCGGTGCAGGCTGGGTTAGATGATGTCTACGAAGAGTCATGCCGCTTGCGTCGGGTAGATGGTTATTACGTGACCTATCCTGATTGGAAAGTGGAAACCATTACCGCCATGAGCTCGCAATATCTCGTGAATGCCGCCACCAGCGGTGAGTACACTGACTATGTTCGTGCAGTGGTGAAGGCGCTAGTGTTGAATCAAAGTTTACCAAGCCCGCCAAGTGGACGTGACATGCGCGTGGTTCCTGGTGCCTACCAGTTAATCGGTCGCGCTATTTATCTCGATCGAATGACCGACTCGCATCGCAGTGCAGTTGTCACAGCGATTCAAAATGGTGAAGCAGACTGGCTTACCAAAGTACCGTTTTATGAAGTTAACCTGACGCTCTTAGGGGATTGGGATTCCGCCAATGACGCCGTGGCGACGGTTACGAATGAGCCGATTGAAACCATTGTCGATCCGGCGAATGACTACTATGGAACCTATAGTCGCGGTCGATTACGCACCGTAGCGGGTGGCTCGACGTCAGTCGATATCACCGTAGGTGCGGGGAATGCCAGTATCCTGAACAGCAACGCTGTTCATCCGTTTGATGAAGGTGTGTTCTACTCCAGCGATCTTGGGGTGACCGTTATCGCACAAGACAACGACGAAACACAACTGTATTCCATTACTGGCGAAATTAACTGCTTGTACTACAAAGTCACGGGTCAAACTGGGGTGTGGGAAGCATGTAAGTCAAGTGACTTCCGTGACCTTTCGATCAGCTCTTCTGATCTTAACGTAACCTGTGAGTTCTCGACGATCGGTAACACAAGCACAGCAAGTTATTCGTGTCCTGGTATTCGTGCCGGTACGAGCTTATCGATTTCATTTGGTTATAGCGGCGGCAACGCAACGATATCGCCAAGTTCGGTAGCGGTGCAAGAAATTAGCCAAGATGTCGTGCAAGACATTGAACTACGCATTAACTGATCCGATTTTCTACGACTTGTGATACTATCGAGGCAATTTTTAACGATTGCCTCGGTAGTTGAACGCCTATCATCATGTCGACACTGTTAGATGTACAACAGCTCGCTTCGCAGCGTGCCGGCCGCACGCTTTTTGCCGATCTCAGCTTCACCCTCAATGCTGGCGACGTTCTTCATATTGAAGGCGAGAATGGCGCCGGAAAATCGACCCTATTACGTTCATTGGTTGGACTCGTCGAACTGCAAGCCGGTACCATTCGCTTTTTCCCTGAGCAACTTCCATTCGCCCAAGAATGGCGCCAACACACCCTGTTTATGGGGCATAAACCCGCAGTTAAAGCTGAGTTAACGGCACTTGAGAACGTGCGCTTACAAGCACAGTTGACGGCGGTTGCCAATGTCGATGCTTGGCAGTTACTCGAGACGGTGGGTTTGTTAGGGCTTGAAGATTTGCCTGCTGGTCAATTATCGGCAGGTCAGCAGCGGCGCATCGCACTCACGCGCCTGTGGTATAGCAAGGCGCCGTTATGGATCTTGGATGAACCGTTTACCGCGCTTGATACACGCGGCATTGACCTATTGCAGCAGCGTTTTGCTGAACATACAGCACAAGGCGGAGCCATCGTGATGACTTCGCACCAAGCGTTAACTTGGCGTCCGGAACAGTTAAAGCGCATCCGTATTCAAGGAGGTGAGCTATGACGCAACCGGCTAATTGGTCTGCGCTTACCGCCGTGATGCGTCGTGACCTGATGGTGGTCATGCGCCGTCGCAGCGATATTCTCAACCCGCTGCTGTTTATCTTGATCGTGGTCAGTTTGTTTCCACTCGCGGTAGGGCCAGGCCCTGATATTTTGGGCCGCATCGCGGCAGGTGTGATTTGGGTGGCGGCATTGTTATCCGCGTTATTAGGCTCAGAACGCTTGTTTCGAGAAGATTACCTAGATGGCACGCTTGAACAACTCACTTTGCAACCTCAGCCTTTAGCGCTGCTGGCGTTCGGTAAGATAGCCGTGCATTGGCTATTGAGCGGCTTGCCATTGGTGATCCTTGCGCCAGTGTGCGCGTTATTATTAAAACTACCGATCGCTGGTTGGAGTACGTTGCTGGCAACGTTACTCGTGGGAACGCCGATCTTGAGTGCGATGACCGCTATAGGCGCTGCTCTGACGGTAAGCTTAGGGCGAGGCGGCGCACTGTTAAGTTTGCTACTACTGCCGCTGTTTATTCCGTTACTTATTTTTGCTAGTGGCGCTGTGGAAGCCGCTTTGGTGGGTACAGCTGCGTGGCCGCAAGTGTTACTATTGGCCGGCTTAAGTTTATTAACTTTGCTGTTGGCGCCGTTTGCGGTAGCAGCCTCAATACGAGTGAGTGTGAATTGACATGTGGCGGTGGTTACATCCTTACGCAAAACCCGAAACGGTTTATCATCTGCTTGGTCGCTGGCTGCCGTGGGTAACGGCTGGCGCGGTCCTCATTTTAGGCGGCGGACTGGTGTGGGGGCTTTTATTTGCGCCGGCGGATTATCAGCAGGGCGATAGTTATCGAATTATTTTTATTCATGTTCCCTCGGCGATGTTTTCGATGAGTATCTATGTGAGCTTGGCGGTTGCAGCATTTATTGGCCGAGTTTGGCAGTTGAAAATGGCCGACTGGGCACTTGCTGCGATTGCGCCGGTTGGGGCTGTTTTTACCTTTATTGCGCTGTTCACCGGCGCGGTCTGGGGCAAGCCGATGTGGGGTACGTGGTGGGAGTGGGATGCGCGACTGACGTCTCAACTCATTCTCTTATTCCTGTACATAGGTGTGCTCGCGCTTTATTACGCGTTTAGTGATAACCGCACGGGCGCGAAAGCTGCAGGTATTCTGGCAATGGTTGGCGTGATCAACATTCCCATCATTCGCTACTCAGTCGAGTGGTGGAACACGCTGCATCAGGGGGCAACGTTAACGGTCTTCGAGCGTCCGCCTATGGCGAATAGTATGCTGTTTCCATTACTCACATGTATCTTGGGCTTTGCGTTGCTAGCGGCTGCACTTATTTTCCAGCGGATGCGCACCGAAATCTTGCGCCAAGAATTGCGCCGACCTTGGGTTAAAAATGTGCTTCAGGTTTCACCAACGACGGGGGAGCAACGCTAATGCAGTTTGAGAGTTGGCAAGCCTTCATCGAGATGGGCGGGTATGGTTTTTATGTTTGGCTGGCGTTTGGTGTCAGCTTTTTAGCTATGGGTCTATTGGTTGTGCAAGGCTTGCGTGCCCGTAGCAAGTTGGAACGTGAATTTGTGCAAGAACAACAGCGGCAACAACGACTGGCGCGACGGCAGCAAGAGGTATCCTGATGGCGATGAATCCCCGACGAAAAAAACGTTTAACATGGACGCTAGGTTTGGTGGCCGGTGTAGCAGTTGCATTCAGCATTATTTTGTATGCTTTGTCGCAAAACATCGATTTATTCTATACGCCCAGTGAGGTGGTCGAGGGTAAAGGCCCAGACGCAATCAAGCCAGCTGTGGGACAACGCCTGCGCATTGGTGGCATGGTGGTCGAAGACTCGGTACGCCGCAATCCGGAAACGCTGGAAGTCGAGTTTCGCGTTACTGACACTGGGCCTGAGGTTAAGATCCTTTACACCGGTATTTTGCCGGACTTATTCCGCGAGGGTCAGGGCATTGTCGCGCAAGGCGTGATGGTCGAGCCGACGGTGATGCAAGCGACGGAAGTTTTAGCAAAGCATGACGAAGAGTATATGCCGCCAGAGCTCGCTGAACAGATGAAAGGCATAAAGCATGTCAATCCTAATCAGTCAGGTGTCTATGACGAGCAGGGCGGTGACCAATGATTGCTGAAATCGGTCAATTTGCTCTGGCGTTGGCACTTGGCTTCTCGCTCATTCTTGCCATTTACCCGCTATGGGGAGCCTATAAAGGGCATAGCGGTGCTATGTTGCTGGCGCGTCCACTTGCCTACGGCCAGTTTTTGTTCACCGCGATAGCCTATGCGGCGCTGACTTGGGGCTTTGTGGTTAATGATTTCAGTATTGCTTATGTTGCCGCAAACTCCAACTCGCAGTTGCCTTTAGCGTATCGAATAACGGCAGTTTGGGGCGCGCACGAAGGCTCATTTTTATTGTGGATGCTGATGCAAGCCGGATGGATAGCTGCGGTGGCGATGTTTTCGCGGCGTATGCCAGTGACGATGATGGCGCGCGTATTAGCTATTCTCGGCATGATCAGTATTGGCTTTTACTTATTCATGCTATCGGTGTCGAATCCGTTTGACCGGACGTTGCCATGGATTCCAGTTGATGGCCAAGATTTGAACCCACTCTTACAAGATCCTGGGATGATTATTCACCCGCCATTGCTGTATATGGGGTATGTCGGCTTTTCAGTGGCCTTCGCCTTTGCCATTGCGGCGTTGATGACGGGTAAGCTTGATGCTGCGTGGGCGCGTTGGTCGCGACCTTGGGCGACCACTGCTTGGTCGTTCTTGACCGTAGGCATCGCGCTTGGAAGTTGGTGGGCCTATTACGAACTTGGCTGGGGCGGCTGGTGGTTCTGGGACCCAGTTGAAAATGCCAGCTTTATGCCGTGGTTGGTGGGTACTGCACTAATACACAGCTTAGCGGTCACCGAAAAGCGCGGCGCGTTCAAATCGTGGACGGTGCTACTGGCCATTTCAGCCTTTAGTTTAAGTTTACTGGGGACATTTTTGGTGCGTTCAGGCGTCATTGTTTCGGTGCATGCATTTGCCACGGACCCTGCCCGTGGACTGTTTATCTTGGGCCTCTTAGCGGTGGTCATCGGCGGCTCGTTGTTGCTCTTTGCACTGCGTGCTGGAGTGGTGCAAAGCCATACCAAATATGAAGCGGTCTCGCGCGAAGTCATGCTCCTCGGCAATAACATATTGCTTATCGCGGCCACCTTAGTGGTGTTGCTCGGTACCTTATTGCCGCTGGTGCATAAAGAGCTTGGTTTGGGCTCGATTTCGATCGGCGTACCGTTTTTTAATCAAATGTTCACTTGGTTGATCGTCCCATTTGTCTTGCTGATGGGGCTAGGGCCGTTATTCCGTTGGCGCCGGCAAGAATTACAACCGCTCCGTAATAGCTTGGTGCTGGCTTTGCTGCTCGCTTTGGGGATCGGTTACGCTTTACCGGCAATACTCGCCGAACAAGTTAAAGCCATGGCGGTGTTAGGCGTGGTGATGAGTTTATGGATCACGATGACGCTAGTCACCGAATTGCGCCTGCGGGTTGCGCAGCGTAAGCAAGGGCTGGCAGGTCTAACTAAACTGGGGCGTAGTCATTGGGGCATGGTGTTAGGGCATTTAGGCTTTGCCGTCACCCTGATCGGCATTGCTGCAGTCAGTCAATACGAAGTTGAACGTGACGTGCGCCTAGCGCCTGGCGATAGCGTTGTGGTGCAAGGTTACCGTTTTCAGTTTGATGTTTTAAGTCAGCAACAAGGTCCGAATTACATCACCGACCATGCGGAGTTTTCGGTGTACTCCGGCCCCCGGAAGATTACCGTTCTGGTTACCGAAAAGCGCTTTTACACCGTGCAACGTATGAGTATGACGGAAGTTGGCCTTGACGCTGGATTCACGCGCGACTTGTATGTTGCTCTTGGTGAGCCATTAGAGAATAGTGATGCATGGGCGGTACGCATTTATGTGAAGCCATTTATCCGTTGGATTTGGGGTGGAGCCTTGTTGATGGCGTTAGGTGGTGCTTTAGCAATTAGTGATAAGCGTTATCGTGCCTTGAAGAAAGCTGGAGGTGCAGCATGAATAAGGGCTGGCGTTGGGTCGTCTTACTGCTGCCGCTAATCGCTTTTGTGGTGTTAGTTGGCTTTTTGCTGCGTGGTCTTTTTTCTGATCCTACTGAATTGAGTTCGGCCCTCGTAGGTAAGCCGGTACCACAATTTACTGTGCCAGACTTGTATCAGCCAGAGCGCTCCCATACGCAAGCTGTGCTTAGCGGTGAGCCCATGCTTTTGAATGTTTGGGCCACGTGGTGCCCAACCTGCCGTGCTGAACACGAATACCTTAATAAGTTAGCGGCGGAAGGTGTTGCTATTGTTGGCTTGAACTATAAGGATGACTCACGCGATAAAGCGGTCAATTGGCTGAATACGCTAGGCGACCCTTATACTGTCAATCTTTTCGATGCGACTGGAAGTGTTGCGCTAGAATTAGGCGTTTATGGCGCACCTGAAACCTTCTTAATTGACGCCCAAGGTCATATTCGCTACCGCCATGTGGGTGACGTGAATGAGCGTGTTTGGCGCGGTGAATTGGGCGAGCGTTATCGCAAGTTAAGGCAAGAGTTTGCAGCGAATGCAAGCGGGGAGCAAAGCAAATGATAAGCGAAATGGTGCGAATCGTGCTAACGGCAACTGTACTCATGGCGACGTTACTGTTGAGTATGCCAAGTTCAGCCCAGAATCTCGAAGCCTATCAATTTGATGAACCTGCACAGGAAGCAATCTTCAAAGAACTGATCAATGAGTTGCGCTGCCCGAAATGTCAAAACCAAAGTATTGCCGACTCGAACGCCGAATTGGCGCGAGACCTGCGGGACCGCACTTATTTTATGGTGAAAGAGGGTGCGACGAAGCAAGAGGTCATTGACTTTATGGTCGCGCGTTATGGCGACTTTGTGCACTATCAACCGCCAGTCACTTTTGTCACGAGTATCTTGTGGTGGGGGCCGATTGTGGTAGTGGCCATTGGTGGTCTCGTGATCGTGTTTCGGGTTCGCCAGCAGCGTAGCGCTGAGGTCGAACTTAGTGATGAGGAACGCCAGCGCCTTGCGGCATTGCAAAGCCAAGCAAACAAGGATGAGGAACGATGAACGTGGTACTGATCCTCAGCATGACCGGACTGGCATTATTGGTCTTTGTCTTGGTCCTTTTTTTCGGTGTGCGACAAACAGCGCAGCGGCGCACAAGACTCGATGTGAACCGTGAGCTGTATGAGCAACGCAAGCAAGAATTGGCGCAGGAAAATGCCGATGGACTCCTGAGCGAGCACGCTTTGCGCGCGGCTGAGCGTGAGCTCGATAAGCGCTTTGTTAGTGAGAATGCTGAACTCGAACAACTGGAAGAACACGCGATTGGTCGCGGCATCTGGTTGCCTGCCGTGATCATTGTTGTCTTTGCGGTGGTGGGTTATGCCTTGTTTGGGAGCTGGTCACAGCAACAGCAGGCCGATGAAGCACGTAAGGCTTTACCTGAGCTAGCGCAGCAAGTGCTGAATAATCAGCAGAGCACGCCGACCCAAGCCGAACTTGAATCGTTTGCGTTAGGATTGCGTCAACGTTTACAACAAGATGGTGGTGATGGGTTAACATGGATGCTGTACGCTCGTGCGGCAACAGCATTGCAGCGTTACGAGCAAGCGTTAGAAGCCTATGCGCATGCCTATAAGTTGGAGCCACAACGCCCCGGAATTTTACTTGGCTACGCCCAGTTACTGATTAATTTAGGTGGTCCAGAGCAACTGCAAACAGCTGCGCGTTTGTTGTCAGAATTGTTGCAAGTGGAACCGCAGAATATCGATGCATTATCGCTAACCGGTGCCGTCGCTTATCAACGTGGCGACTATGAACAGGCGGTCCAAGCGTGGCAGTTGCTCATGCAGTTGATGCCAGCGAATGATCCGCGTCGTGGTGCTGTGCAAGAGGCACTGAGTGATGCGCAAGAACAACAAGCAGCAGGAGCGCAACAGCTGCGTGTTACGGTGGAAATTAGTGAGGCGCTACGTGCACAAGTACCTGCCGATGCGACGTTGTTTGTTTTCGTTAAAGCGGTTGATGGTGCACCGATGCCTGCCGCAGTAGTGCGTCAACCGGTAAGTGAATTTCCAGTTGAGGTTCTGTTGTCGGACGCGCAAGCGATGCTGCCTGACTACAAAATGAGTCAATTGAACCAATGGCAGGTTGAGGCGCGTATTTCTACCGATGATCGAATTGAAATTGCTCGCGGCGATTTAGGCGCTGAGGCAAAAGTTGTTGAGGCAAGAGCCAGCGCTGAGGTGACGTTGATCATTTCTCAGACATTGGCAGGTGAATAAACAAGGAGAATAGCTTGAAACGCTATGTGTTAGTTGTGGTAATGGCGCTATTAGGTCTGAGCGGCTGCGCAACCGCGCCCGATGACCCTTATGCAGATCCGCGCGACCCATTCGAAGAAGTGAACCGCGACGTTTGGGACTTTAATGAAGCGCTTGATGAAAACGTTCTTTGGCCGGTAGCGCGAACCTACGGGAAGATCCCGCAACCCGTGCGAACGGGTATGCTCAATGCTGCCGAAAACCTCAGCGAACCGTCGTATTTAGTTAATAATACTCTGCAAGGTAAGTTTAAAGACGCTGGTATTTCGTTTTGGCGCTTTTTGATCAACAGTACTGTGGGTGTCGTCGGTATCTTTGATGTTGCCGACAAAATGGGACTCAGCCGCCGTGATGAAGGCTTTGGCGAAACGCTTGCCTCGTGGGGCGTGGGCGATGGACCTTACCTTATGTTGCCGGCGATGGGACCGACGGTTCCGGTCGACCGCGGTGGGGACTTAGTCGATGGTTGGTACTTTCCGTTAGATGACTTGAATACACCGGTGAGTGTTGCGCGGGTCACCATTAAAGCCCTCGAGTTACGCTTGCGTTTGCAAGAGCAGCAAGCGTTGATGGAAAACTCGCTCGATCCCTATAGTTTCGTGCGCGAAGCCTACTATCAGAGCTGGCGTAACAAGGTGTATGATGGCAACCCGCCGGAACAAGAAGCGGACCCGAGTGAGCCTGAAGATTTAGGTGACGATTTCTACGATCAATTTGATTAACGACAGCTGTTTTGGAAACACGTTTTGGAAAACAAGGACCCGATGACATGGTAAAAAAAGTCGTCATTCCCGTTGCCGGACTCGGTACACGGATGTTACCCGCTACGAAGGCTATTCCGAAGGAAATGCTACCGCTAGTGGATCGCCCACTCATTCAATTTATTGTGGAAGAATGTGCAGCAGCAGGGCTAACGGACATTATTTTGGTGACCCATTCGAGTAAGAACTCGATTGAGAACCACTTTGACACCAGTTTTGAATTAGAGACGACACTTGAGCAGCGCGTAAAACGCCAATTATTAGCTGAAGTGCAAGCGATCACACCACCAGGTGTGACGATTATGCATGTCCGCCAAGGGGTTGCTAAAGGTCTTGGCCATGCAGTGCTGTGCGCGCGGCCATTGATTGATGATCAGCCGTTTGCTGTGGTGTTACCTGATGTGCTGGTCGACGCCTCAAGTTGTGATTTGCGCCGTGAGAACCTAGCCGAGATGGTGCGTAATTTTACTGCAACCGGTACCGCCCAGGTAATGGTCGAAAAAGTACCGCACGACAAAGTCGATCAATACGGTATTGCCGATATTGATGGCAGTGACTTGGCGCCGGGCGAACAAGCAGCGATCAAGCAACTCGTCGAGAAACCGGCGGTGGGTAAAGCGCCCTCGGATCTTGCCGTAGTTGGCCGCTACGTATTCCCTGCCGATCTTTGGGAGCTGTTAGAACGGACTCCTGTCGGAGCCGGTAATGAGATTCAATTAACGGACGCCATGGCGATGTTACTGGAACGTCAGACTGTGAATGCCTATTACATGAAAGGGCGCAGTAATGACTGCGGTAATAAGCTTGGCTATGCGCAAGCATTTGTCGAGCACGCACTTCGTCATCCCGATCTTGGCCCAGCAATGAAAGAGTGGTTGAAGTCGATTGGCTGACGCTACTGTGTAAAGTTTCCTGTTTAAAGTTTCAACAAGGAGGGTTCATCCCTCCTTTTCTTTTTGCTTTTGGTCGCTTTCTGTTTCCTTTTCGCCTCGAAATAGGTAGGGTAATACGGTTTTAAAACACTATAACGATAAACTAGTGAAGGCGAATAGGTATGGAACCTAAGAATAATTTACAACAAGACAACGGGTTTTTCGGCCAGCCAGCCGGCTTGCAAACCTTGTTCTTTACGGAAATGTGGGAGCGCATGAGTTATTACGGCATGCGCGCGCTACTTGTACTCTTCATGACAGCAGCCCTGCAAGACGGCGGTTTGGCGATGAACGTTGCCACTGCGACCGCAATCTACGGCTTATATACCGGTGCGGTTTACTTCATGGGCTTGCCTGGCGGTTGGATTGCTGACCGTTTGATCGGTGGTCAACGTGCCACTTGGTACGGCGGTATTGTGATCATGTGTGGTCACATCGTATTGGCTATTCCTTCGGACACGTCGTTCTTTCTCGGTCTGATTCTTGTCGTACTTGGTACGGGCATGTTAAAGCCGAATATCAGTGCTCTGGTAGGTCAGCTTTATGACGATGGTGATGACCGTCGTGACGCCGGTTACACCCTTTACTACATGGGTATCAACATTGGTTCATTGATCGGTTACTTGGTCACCGGCTATCTCATGGAAAATGTGGGTTGGCACTGGGCCTTTGGTGCCGCAGCCGTAGGTATGTTCTTCGGTTTGGTGCAGTACCGCATGACTCTGCCAAAGCTTGGTTCTGTTGGCCAAGATGCGCCGAAGCCACTGTCTGACAATGGTCGTCGCCTAAGCTGGATGATCATCACTGCGTTCTTGGTAGGCCTTGGTGTAGTTTTTGTGGCCACTTCAACTGGCGCAATGACCATTGATCCGGTTGCGATTGCACAATATGTTGCAGCAGCAGCGACCATCGTATTTTTTGTTTATTACCTAAGTATTTTCTTGTTTGGTAAGTTAACCAAGAACGAAGCAAAACGTCTGGGCGCACTGTTCCTAGTATGTATTGCGTCAATCTGTTTCTGGGCAGGCTTTGAGCAGGCTGGTTCTTCGTTGAACTTGTTCGCTCGTGATCTGACCGACCGTATGGTGGGAACTTTCGAAATTCCAACCACCTGGTTCCAGATGCTGAACTCAGGCTTTTTGATTGCGTTGTCACCGTTCTTTGCGGCCCTGTGGGTCAACCTGACCAAGAAGATGATTAACCCATCGTATGGCTTTAAGAGCGCACTGGGTTTGATCATCATGGCAAGTGGTTTCATCGTGATGTTTTTCGCTTCACAAGCGGCAGCATCAGGCATGAAAGTGTCGCCAAACTGGTTGGTAGCCGTGTACTTCTTGCACACCGTTGGTGAGTTATGCTTGAGCCCGGTAGCGTTAAGTGCGGTAAGTAAGCTGGCGCCGAAGCGCATGGCTGGCCAGATGATGGGCATCTTCGTGTTAACTTACTCTATCGGTAGCCTGTTAGCAGGTCTGATTGCGGGTAACCTAGACCCTGAAAACACCTCGACCATGCCTGATATGTACATGCAGATCACGCTGTTCGGTATTGGTGTCGGTGTTGTCGTGTTCTTTATTGCACTGAAAACCCGTAAATGGGAAGCCCTGGCCGGTCAACCTGATCCGGAGCATGTGGCTATCAATGCAAATGAGCCAGTAAAACAAGATAAACTTTAAGCGTTAAGTGTTGGTGAGTTCGCTCACCAACATGTCGTACAGTAACCGGGCGCAAGGCCCGGTTTTTTCGTCTTTGGGCAACACCAAATAGGTTGCGCCAGCGCGGTGGGAGCTGCCGGCAAGTTGCAATTCCGTGAGTTGAGTGCTGGTTTTTGTGATAAACGGCGGCAGCCAACAAAAACCAATCCCAGCTTCGATCAGCTGCAGCGCTTCATTGAAGTTATTGACCGTCCAACGCTGCTCCGCTTTGAGCCAGCCTTGTTGCTCAAGTGGTTTCTGCGCTGTATCTCGGATCACGATTTGTAAGTATTGACTGAGTTGGTCAGGACTCACCGGTTGGGGCAGCCCAGCAAGGGGGTGATCGTTACTGACGACTAAATGCATTTGAAACTGCGAAATGGGTTCACCAACGTAACCTTTGGGAACTTGGTGGCTAATGACAATATCAGCACGCTGTTCGGTAATAGCCTCGACGGAGCCGGTCAGAACCGTATCCTCAATGATCAGCCGACTGCCGCGACTATGCAGTTGGAACTCGCGTAACACCGGTAGTAGAAGATTACGGTCAAAGACCATTTCGACGGCAAGTTTAATCTCCGGCTCCCAACCTTGTTTGAGGTTGACCGCTAATTGCTCGAGTTCGGTGACGAGCACGGTGAGTTGCCGTGAGCGACGGAGCATAACTTCACCAATTTCGGTAAGCTCAGCTTTGCGCCCAATGACCTGCAGCAACTGCACGCCGAGGGTATCTTGCAACTTCGCCACGGCGTGATTCATTGAGCTTTGACTTTTGTTCAAGGCGTGAGCGGCTTGCGCATAGCCACCATAATCGACGACCGCCTGCAGAATGCGCCATTGCTCAATGGTGGTCTTTGGGCGGTAGTTGGTAGCCATCACATGCTCCGTTCCGATGTTGCTGATTAGTTGTTGGCAATGACCACAGCACGGCGCGGTGCTGGGTAACCCTCAATGCTCTTGCTGTGGTCATTCGGATCAAGAAAGTCCACTAGCGATTGGCCTGTCATCCATTCCGTTGCGCGTTGTTCGCTCAGCTCAGTGACGTTTTCGTCAACCACACGGGCGTTTTTGAATCCGCAACGATCAAGCCAATGGAGCAGTGCAGCAGTGCTTGGAATAAACCACACATTACGCATTTTGGCATAGGTTTGACCTGGCACGAGTACGGTATTTATGTCACCTTCGACGACTAACGTTTCGAGCACCAATTGGCCGCCGGTGCGCAACTGTGCTTTCAATTGCGTGAGAAAGTCGATGGGAGAGCGGCGATGATAAAGCACGCCCATGCTAAATACCGTGTCGAACGCCTTTAATTCAGGGAGGTCTTCTACGCCAAGCGGAAACCAGTGGGCACGCTGTTGTAGTGCTTGGGGCATAAAGTGGCGTACAGCCATAAACTGGGCCATAAACAGCTGCCCCGGATCGACTCCCCAGACCTGTTCAGCACCACTTTCGAGCATGCGCCACAAGTGATAGCCGCTACCGCAGCCGACATCAAGGACGTGCTGTCCGCTTAGGTCACCGATATGAGGCGCAACACGTTGCCATTTAAAATCCGACCGCCATTCGGTATCGATGTCGACGCCATGCAAATGGAACGGCCCTTTGCGCCATGGCGTGAGTTGTTGTAACAGCCCACGAATACGATTTTGCTCACCCTCGCTGACATTCTCGCTGCGCACCGTCACCGTATCACCCAAGACAACCTGTTCTGGTTCAAGCGTGGGTAATTGTGCGACACAACGCAGCCATTTATGCAGTTCGCCGTGTTGCTGTTGCTTTTCCCATTGTGCCAGCTGTTGCGGTAAGTGGGTGAGCCAGTGGCTAAGCGGCGATTGCGCCACAGCTATGAGATCGTTTTTAAACATAAAATCCCTTAAAACCGTTGTTTGTTATTCGCTGTTCGCACGCTCACTGCGTTCGCTTTTTGTTTAAACAAACAGCAAACAGCGAATAGCGAAGAACGCCGTTAGACGTTTTGACCATGTTCGCTGCATTCGAGATACCCCGTAGTAGAACTACGGGCTACGACTTCACTGCGATTAAAGCGGCGAAGTTGTAGCATTGGAACCATACTTGCACCGCGCTAAAACCGACTTCCTCTAAGCGTTGCTTATGCGTTTCGAGGCTATCGATGCGCATCACATTTTCAATCGCTGCACGCTTCTGACTAATTTCTAATTCACTGTAACCGTTTGCGCGTTTGAATTCATGGTGCAAATCTACGAGTACTTCGTCCATACCGGTATTTTCACTCTTAAACTTTTCTGAGAGTAGCAGTACGCCACCAGGTTTGAGGCCGTCGTAAATGGTTTGCAGTATGGCTTGGCGTTGCTCCGGTGGCACGAACTGGAGGGTGAAGTTCATGGTCACCACAGACGCATCGACGATCTGGGTGTGGCGGATGTCTTCGCATTTTACTACGACAGGGATGTCACTGCGGTAGCCCTCAAGATGTAGACGGCAGCGCTCCACCATTGCTGCTGAATTGTCGACAGCGACCATACTTACGCCGGTTAAGCCTTGTGCGCCTTGGCGCATGGCGAGCGTTGCCGCCCCCAGTGAACAACCAAGATCATATAAGGTGCTATCGGCTTGCGCGAAGCGTCGCGTGAGCTGGTGAATGCCTTGTAAAATACTTTGGTAACCCGGCACTGAACGGTTAATCATGTCGGGAAAGACTTCAACCACATGTTGGTCAAAGGCAAAGTCACTCACCTGCGTGAGCGGCTCGGCAAAAATAGCATCAGGTTTGCTGTCAAACTTACTCATGTTTTCAACACCATGAATTCAATTGAATGGTTATAGTTTAACGCACTGGGGGCTAAAACTTGAGGTTTTTATTCGGCCCGCGCTACTGACAATTGCTGTGAGTCCGTTATAATGTGGCGCTTTGTAAATTCTAACTTGTGGTAGGGAAGCTCCCATGCGTAGCCATTATTGCGGACAGCTCGAAAAGAGTCTTGTTGATCAACAGGTAACCCTTTGTGGATGGGTTAATAAACGTCGTGACCTCGGTGGTCTGATTTTCATCGATATGCGTGACCGTACCGGTTTGGTGCAGGTGGTATTCGATCCGGATCAAGCGGCGCTGTTTGAAAACGCCAATAAGCTGCGCCAGGAATTCTGCATACGGTTAAAAGGTACCGTGCGCGCTCGCCCTGAAAGCCAAGTCAACGCCAACATGGCGACCGGCACAGTTGAAGTCATGGCCGATGAGCTCGAGATTTTGAGTCGTTCAGAGCCACTGCCGATTGACTTTAACCAGCACGTGAGCGAAGAAGCGCGTTTGCGTTTCCGCTATCTCGATTTGCGCCGCCCAAATATGAACCACAACTTGCAGTTCCGTGCGCGGGTAACTAGTGCGGTGCGTCGTTTTATGGATGACGCTGGCTTTTTAGATATCGAAACGCCAATGTTGACGCGCGCCACCCCTGAAGGTGCACGTGACTACTTGGTGCCAAGTCGCACGCATAAAGGCAAGTTCTTTGCCTTGCCGCAATCGCCGCAGTTGTTTAAGCAGTTGCTGATGATGTCGGGCTTCGATCGTTATTATCAAATCGTCAAATGCTTCCGTGACGAAGATTTACGTGCCGATCGCCAGCCAGAATTTACCCAAATTGATATTGAAACCTCGTTCATGACCGCCGACCAAGTGATGGCGGTGACTGAACAGATGGTGCGTAAGCTGTTTAATGAGCTGTTAAACATCGACTTGGGTGATTTCCCACAAATGAGCTGGCACGAAGCGATGCGTCGCTTTGGTAGTGATAAGCCTGATTTGCGCAACCCGCTAGAATTGGTTGACGTGGCTGACTTGTTAAAAGACGTCGAATTCAAAGTTTTTGCTGGTCCGGCGAATGACCCGAAAGGACGTGTTGCGGCGTTGAAAGTACCGGGTAAAGCAGGTGATATTTCACGTAAAAACATTGACGAGTACACCAACTTTGTCGGTATTTACGGCGCTAAAGGTCTGGCGTGGTTGAAAGTGAATGATCTCGCAGCGGGCCGCGACGGTATTCAGTCGCCCGTGTTGAAATTCATTCCAGATGACGCTTTGCAGGGCATCCTTGAGCGCACCGAAGCTGCCGATGGCGATATTATCTTCTTTGGCGCAGACAATGCGACCGTGGTCGCTGAAGCCATGGGTGCGTTGCGTTTGAAAGTCGGCGAAGAGCACGGTTTCGTCAGCGATGAATGGCGTCCGTTATGGGTGGTTGACTTCCCTATGTTTGAAGAGCATGACGGTGAATTACACGCCATCCATCACCCGTTTACCGCTCCGGTAGGCGTAACGCCAGAGGAACTCAAAGCCAATCCAGCGCAGACCTTGTCGAATGCCTATGACATGGTGCTGAATGGCGTTGAAGTTGGCGGTGGTTCGGTACGTATCCACGACAATGCGATGCAGCAAGCGGTATTTGAAATCTTGGGCATTGAGAAAGACGAAGCACAAGAAAAATTTGGCTTCTTACTCGAAGCTCTGAAATACGGTACACCGCCGCACGCCGGCTTAGCCTTCGGTCTTGATCGCTTAGTCATGTTGATGGTGGGCGCCAGCTCGATTCGTGAAGTGATTGCTTTCCCGAAAACCACCACGGCAGCTTGTGTGTTGACTGATGCTCCTGGTTTAGCAAACCCAGACGCATTGCAGGAGTTGGGCGTAGCCGTTAAGGTAGCTGAGGAAGCCAACGACAACGATTAACGAGGAGCGACACAATGGCAGGTCATTCCAAATGGGCCAACATTAAACATCGCAAAGCTGCGCAAGATGCTAAGCGTGGCAAAATCTTTACTCGTCTTATCCGTGAAATTGTGGTCGCTGCCCGGCAAGGCGGTGGCGACCCTGACACCAACCCGCGCTTACGCGCAGCCGTCGACAAAGCTCTGTCGAATAATATGAAAAAAGACACCATCGATACTGCGATCAAACGTGGCAGTGGTGATCTGGAAGGCGATAGCGTTGAGGAGCTCAGTTACGAAGGCTATGGACCTGGCGGGGTGGCCATTTTCGTCGAAACCATGACCGATAATCGTAACCGTACCGTGTCGGAAGTGCGCTACGCATTCACTAAACACAACGGCAACCTGGGTACCGATGGTTCAGTCGCCTATTTATTTAATAAGCGTGGCGTGCTCAGCTTTGGCCCTGACACTGGCGAAGATGCATTGATGGAAGCTGCACTCGAAGCTGGGGCGGAAGACATTGTTACCAATGAAGATGGTAGTTTTGATGTTTTTACCACGCCAGATACATTTGGCACAGTGAAGGACGGCTTGCAGCAAGCGGGATTTGCCGCGACTCATGCGGAAGTGAGCTTTATTCCGGAAACCCGTTCACAGCTTGATGAAAAAGACGCCGAACAATTTCTTAAATTAATTGACGCGTTGGAAGAGGTGGACGACGTGCAAGAGGTCTATCACAATGCCGATATTGCCGACGACATTCTGGAGCGCATTGGCTAATGGCGATCATTCTGGGTATCGACCCAGGTTCGCGGATGACCGGCTATGGCGTGATCCGTCAGCAAGGGAATCAACTCTCCTACATTGCCAGTGGCTGCATCAATGCTGCTGGCACCGCCCGTAAGCCATTGTCACTTGCCGAAAAACTCAAGGTCATTCATGATGGCGTGAGTGAACTCATTGTGCAGTTTCAACCAGACGAATTTGCCATTGAGCAAGTGTTTATGGCGCGTAATCCCGATTCAGCGTTGAAGCTAGGGCAGGCGCGTGGCGCGGCAATTGTCGCCGCAGCTTGCGCTAACCTTCCCGTGGCCGAATATGCCGCGCGCTTGGTCAAGCAAGCTGTGGTAGGTACGGGAGCGGCAGATAAGACCCAAGTACAGCATATGGTGGTGGCTATGTTAAAGTTAAGCCATCGACCACAAGCCGATGCAGCTGATGCTTTAGCGGTGGCCATGTGCCACGCGCACAACCGAAATCAGGCCATTTTGATGGCAACCCATAAAAGCACAAGGAGAGGACGTTGATAGGTCGCCTTACCGGAACCCTAATTAGCAAACAGCCACCCGAGATCATGATCGACGTGCACGGCGTGGGCTACGAAGTGCAAATGCCAATGACGTGCCTGTTCGAGTTACCCGACGTGGGTGAACCGGTGACCGTTATCACGCACTTTGTGGTACGTGAAGACGCGCAATTGCTGTATGGCTTTAATACCTTTGCCGAGCGCTCACTGTTCCGCCAACTGATTAAGGCACAAGGCGTTGGACCGAAGTTGGCACTTACCATCATGTCTGGGATGACTGCACATCAGTTTGTTCAAGCTGTCACTCATGATGACGTATCGAGCTTAATTAAGCTGCCTGGAGTGGGACGCAAAACTGCTGAGCGTTTAGTGGTGGAAATGCGCGATCGGCTGAAGCAATGGAGCAGCGCGACACCTGCAACTGACGCAGCACCTATTGATTTTGGCGATGGACAGTCGACGTTGGTGGCAAGTTCTCCGCGCGACGATGCGGTGGGTGCTTTGTTGGCGTTAGGTTACAAACCAGCACAGGCAGAGAAGGCCGTCGCACAAGCGATGAAGACAAATGAAGGTGCGTCGAGCGAAGAGCTTATCCGCACCGCATTGAAAAATATGTAGAGCGAAGTAGCCCGTGGTTCTACCACGGGGTATGCCGAATTCAACGAAAATGGTCAAAACGTCAGGTTTGACCCGTGGTAGAACCACGGGGTACCTGTACGAGAAACGAATAACGACCTTTGAGGCTCTTATGATTGAACCGGACCGTATTAACCAGCCGCAGACCCAAGGCGATGACGAACTCATCGACCGTGCAATTCGGCCCAAAAAACTTGCCGATTATACTGGGCAAGAGCATGTGGTCGAACAGATGGAGATCTTCATTCAAGCGGCTCGGCAACGGCAAGAGGCACTCGATCATTTGCTGATTTTTGGTCCGCCAGGACTGGGCAAGACGACGCTGGCAAATATTGTTGCTAACGAGCTAAACGTTAATATTCGCCAAACCTCCGGGCCGGTACTCGAGAAAGCAGGCGATTTAGCGGCGTTACTGACCAACCTCGAAGAGCATGATGTACTGTTCATT
Source organism: Pseudidiomarina homiensis (assembly GCF_003987225.1). GTDB lineage: Bacteria > Pseudomonadota > Gammaproteobacteria > Enterobacterales > Alteromonadaceae > Pseudidiomarina > Pseudidiomarina homiensis. The sequence goes on along the minus strand of NZ_PIPX01000001.1, from coordinate 1,085,009 downwards.
GACGAGATCCACCGCTTAAGTCCGGTGGTTGAAGAGATCTTGTATCCAGCGATGGAAGATTACCAGTTAGATATCATGATCGGTGAAGGACCTGCCGCACGTTCAATTAAGCTCGATTTACCACCGTTCACGCTCATAGGTGCGACGACGCGTGCCGGGGCGTTAACTTCGCCGCTGCGTGATCGCTTTGGCATCGTGCAACGACTTGAATTTTATAATGTGACCGAACTTACGACGATTATTCAACGCTCAGCGAGCTACTTAAACTTAGATCTAGACGACGCCGGGGCGCGCGAGATCGCACGACGTTCTCGTGGTACCCCTCGTATTGCCAACCGCTTGTTGCGCCGTGTGCGTGACTTCGCCGAAGTACGCAACAATGGCAAAATCGATTTGCCGATTGCCTCTGCCGCTCTGAAAATGGTTGATGTCGACGAAGCTGGCTTTGATTATATGGATCGGAAGTTGTTATTGGCCATCATAGAAAAATTTATGGGTGGCCCCGTCGGTTTGGATAACATTGCGGCGGCGATTGGTGAAGAAAAAGATACTATTGAAGATGTATTGGAGCCGTATTTGATTCAACAGGGGTTTTTGCAGCGTACGCCGCGTGGTCGAATTGCGACACCGCACGCCTACGCGCACTTCGGCTTAGATAAGTAGCCCGTGGTTCTACCACGGGGTATGCTGAATTCAACGAAAATGGTCAAAACGTCAGGTTTGACCCGTGGTAGAACCACGGGCTACCCGTAATGCCGAACGCACGAATAACGCACAAAAAAAAGCCCGCTGGGAAGCGGGCCAAAACTACAGAACAACAAGGAAGTTAAATCCAGGGAACAATAACAGGAAGAAGTGACAACCGGTCTCTTCGTAACTGATATGCAGCGCATTATACGGAGGTCGGACATCTGTTCAAACGAGAAAAATTGCGCTTCGCATAAGAAAAACTAATAGCATGATGTAACGTGTGAATAAATAATAAACACACTAAAATTGGTAAGACCAAAAATAATCAATTCAATCAACAACATAATGATTTTTGGTAAAATCGGTTAAATAAAAAAATGTCTGGCTACTTTTTAATCATGCAAAAAATTTACATAAACTTTGAGCGGTGCAAGGTTGCGCATTCACTGAAATAGAGGAAAGCTTGCAAGTATGGTCGAAGCAAATGCATTTTCGTGGCCGATCCGAGTGTACTATGAAGACACAGATGCCGGCGGTATCGTATATTATGCCAACTATCTCAAATTCCTTGAGCGCGCCAGAACAGAATGGTTACGCTCGTTGGGAATAGAACAGGATACGTGGTTAGCTCATCGGCTGGGTTTTGTGGTTCGGCAGGTCCATATGGATTTATTACGGCCAGCACGATTTAACGATGAACTGCGTGTAACCGTTGTGGTCGAACGGTTGAAACGCGCGTCGGTCGTGTTTACACAACAAGTGCTAAATCAACAAGGCACAGTTTTATGTCAGGCTCAGGTCAAAGCGGCCTGTGTGAATTTAGGGGAAGACGGTAACGCCGTTCGGGCGGTACCGATGCCAACAGAAATAATAGAGGTGCTTAAGCGTGCAAGCTGAAATGTCGATCACTGCGTTGATTCTTGAAGCGAGTTTTGTAGTTCAGTTAGTCATGCTGATGTTGCTTGCTTTTTCGGTGTTCGGTTGGATGATGATCTTTCAACGGAAGAAAATTATTCAAACCGCAAGTCAGCAAGCGACGGCGTTTGAAGATCGTTTCTGGTCTGGCGTCGACTTGGCTCGGCTCTATCAAGAAATTGGCGCGCGCGCGCAAAACGCAAATGGCATGGAAAAATTGTTCTATGCAGGTTTTAAAGAATTCGCACGCTTGCGTAGTAATGCTGCGTTAAGTCAGCAACAAGTTCTAGAGGCCTCGTACCGTGCGATGCGTGTCGTGCACTCGCGTGAAGTCGATCGCCTCGAGCACAACCTCAGTTTACTCGCAACTATTGGTTCGATTAGTCCGTATGTCGGTCTGTTTGGCACGGTGTGGGGGATTATGAACGCCTTTATTGGTCTGGGCGCGGTACAGCAAGCAACCCTTGCGATGGTTGCTCCGGGTATTGCCGAAGCGTTGATCGCAACAGCCATGGGTTTATTTGCGGCGATTCCGGCGGTTATTGCCTATAACCGTTTTGCTAACCGAGTTGAAAAAGTAGATAACCAATACCTGAACTTTATGGATGAGTTATTGGCGATTTTACAGCGCCAAAGCGCTCAACCTAAAGCAGCAGCGAGTAATGCCTCATGATGATGACGTCGAATCGAAAACGGCGTAAGCCAGTTTCCGAGATCAACGTCGTACCTTACATCGACGTGATGTTAGTGTTGCTGATTATTTTTATGGTAACAGCGCCGTTGATCACGCAAGGCGTGCAAGTTGATTTGCCTAACGCCAATGCCGAGCCGCTTGACAAAGAAAGTAAGCCGCCGGTGATTGTGTCTGTGAACCGTGATGGTCAGTATTTTATTAATTCAATCAATAATATTGGCGATCCAAATGAGCCTTTGCCGCTGGAAACTTTGGCAGCACGTGTGCAAGCGCAGTTGATTAACGATCCGGAAACACGCTTTATGGTAAATGGCGATGGTGCTGTTTCCTACAATCAAGTGATTCAATTAATGGCATTATTGCAGCAGTTGGGGATTGAATCTGTGGGCTTAATGACTGAAGACACCGACGGTTAAGCGAGGCGCATGTGAAGAAGGGTAAGTATACATGGCCGCAGGAAATGACCGTTCCACTGCTTTTGTCGGTGGCGCTGCACTTAGGTGTGGTCATTATTTTAGTCGCAGGCTTTAAGTTCTCACCAAGTACACCTGAGGCGATGGAAGTAACGCTTGACGCGCCGCTCTCGGAAGAGGTTGTGCCACAAGAAGAGATTGTGAAGGCCGCCACTGTCGATAAGGCAAAAGTTGAGCAGCAGCTTGAGGAAATTCGTGCAGCTGAGCAACAGCGCAAAGATGAAATTGCCGAACTCGAACGTCGTGCTGAGCAAGCAAAACGTCAGCGCGAAGCGGAACAGCAACGTCAACGTGAGCTTGAAGCGCAACAGCGTGCCGAGCGAGAGCGGTTGGCTAAAGAGAAAGAAGCTGCGCTGAAACAACAGCGTGAAGCTGAACGCAAGGCGGCAGAAGCCGAGCAGCGCCGCAAAGCTGAAGAAGAGGCAGCACGTAAGGCGGAAGAAGAACGTAAGCGCCGCGAAGCTGAAGAGCGTCGCCGTGAAGAAGAGCGTAAACGCAAAGAAGCCGAAGAGCGTGCGCGAGCGGAGCGTGAGCGTCAGATGCAAGAAGAATTAGAACGCGAGCGTGAGGCGCGAGCGGCGGCGAAGGCACGGCAAGTTCAAAGCGAGTTAGGTAAATACACCAACTTGATTAAGGCGACAATTCAGCGCAACTTAATTTCTGACTCGTCCATGCAAGGTAAGCAGTGCGTGGTAAACATTCGCTTAGCGTCCAGTGGTTTCGTGATTTCAGTGAATCGCGTAAGTGGTGACCCAGGAGTTTGTAAAGCAACCGAGAATGCGGTGCTAAAAGCAGGTACACTACCTGTATCTGAAGACCCTGAAGTTTTCGCGAAGATGAAAGATATCAATTTGACCTTCGCTCCTGAATTTAACTAAACAATGAAGTAGCAACGCCCATGAGTATGATGAAAAAGCTAGCATTTGTTTTAGTCACCGCAATTGTGGTGAGCTTAATGTATCGTCCGGCCAAGGCATCACTTGAGATCGTTATCACTGACGGTATCGATAGTGCGCGTCCGATCGCTGTCGTACCGTTTCGGTGGTTAGGTGACGGCCCAGCGCCTGAGGGGCTGACACAAGTTATTGCAGCGGACTTGATGCGTAGTGGTAAATTTAACCCGATACCGACCAATGCGATGCCACAAATGCCAAGCTCGGAGGAGGAAATCGACTACCCGAGTTGGGCGAGCTTAGGGGTAGAAGCGGTTTTGGTGGGGACCATCGAACCCTATGCCGTCGACCGCTATACCGTCGCTTTTCAAATTATTGACGTATTGCGCGGGCAAATTACTAGTGGCTCACGCGTGTTGCGTGGCGGTGAGCTGGTAAGCTCAAATGATCATATTCTCGATGCGCGTCGCAGCGTCATCAACGGTGATCAGTTCCGTCAGTACGCGCACCGAATCTCGGATGTGTTTTATGAAACGATGACGGGCGATCCTGGTGCATTTATGACGCGCATCGCTTACGTTACGGTCAACCACAATCGCGAAAAGCCTTATGAGCTGGTGGTGGCTGATTATGACGGCTACAACGAAAAGGTGTTACTACGTAGTCCTGAACCGTTAATGTCGCCATCGTGGTCGCCGGACGGCAATAAGCTTACCTACGTGAGTTTTGAAAACAAACGCCCAGAAATCTTTGTGCAGGACATCTACACCACTCGGCGTGAAAAGATGACATCATTTTCGGGGATTAATAGTAGTCCAGTTTGGTCTCCGGATGGGCGCACGCTGGCTATGGTACTGTCGAAAGACGGCAATCCTGAGCTTTACACGATGGATGTTGCAAGCAAGCGTCTAACCCGTGTAACGCGGCATCACGCTATCGATACAGAACCGAATTGGTCACCTGACGGGAAATCCCTTGTATTCACCTCAGAAAGGGGTGGCAGACCGCAGTTATATAGCGTAAATTTAGATTCAGGTCAGGTGCGTAGACTTACTTTCGAGGGCGAACAAAATCTCGGCGGTACCTATACGCCTGATGGCCAACAAGTGGTCATGGTAAATCGCACGCAAGGCAACTATCATATTGCTAAGCAAGATTATCCGAGTGGTAACCTGCAAATTCTAACGCAAACGTCGTTGGATGAATCACCAAGTCTAGCGCCAAATGGCAGTATGGTGATTTACAGTACTACTCATAACAACCAACAAGTGTTGGCGTTGGTTTCGGTAGACGGTCGCTTTAAGGCCCGTTTGCCAGCCCGTGAAGGTGAAGTTAAGTCGCCTTCGTGGTCGCCATATTTACGCTAGTTTTATACAGAACGAACCCTAAAAATATTAATTAAACAGAGAACTAAGGATCGCGGACATGAACGCAAACCAGTTACTAAAAAGCCTGCTAATCGCCGTACCTATGTTGACTTTGGCTGCCTGTAGCTCAAGCCAAGGTGCCGATGATGCAGCAAATCAACAAACCAATCAGCAACAACAAGACCAACAAGGTTCTGGTGTTGAGCTGGATTCTGCGGAGCGCACTAAGACTCCTGAAGAAATCCGTGCTGAACAAATGGAAACCTTGCGTCAAGAAAACATTGTTTACTTTGCGTTTGATGATTCACGAGTAAGCTCTGAATATGCCCAGATGCTTTCTGAGCACGCTGACTTCTTAGTGCAAAACCCGAATGTTACTGTCACCATCGAAGGTCACGCAGATGAGCGTGGTACTCCAGAATACAACATCGCCCTCGGTGAGCGTCGTGCGAAAGCGGTAGCACAGTACCTGCAAAACCTAGGTGTAAGTTCAAACCAAATGGAAACCGTGTCTTACGGTGAAGAAAAGCCATTGGTAAATGCTTCTACCCAGTCGGCGTACGCAAAAAATCGTCGCGGTGTACTGGTTTACTAAGCACCATTTAAATGAAGCAATATACGGTTAAGCCAATGCAAAAATTATGTCTAGTGCTAGCCTTTGTTGTCCCCGGTGTCGTGTTCGCACAGGCACCGGTGTCTAAGTTAGGTAGTGGCAGTGTCGAAGAACGCTTAGAGCAACTAGAACGGGTGATGGATGCGCGTAACGCTGCGCAAATGGCGCTGCTGGATCAAATGGCAAGCTTACAGGATGAGGTCGCTGATTTGCGCGGCAAAACCGAAGAGCATGCCTACCAGCTTGAGCAGATTTTGCAGCGGCAACGTGAAATTTATCAGGAAATCGATCGTCGTTTAGCGGCGACACCGGTGAATCCTGAGCCATCTACGGTTGCTGAACCGTCGTCGAACGCTTCTGGCGGAGTTGAGTACTCAAACAACTTAGGCGAAAACGATGCCTATGACAAAGCGATTCGCTTAGTCATGGAAGATCGTCGCTACGACGCCGCGATTCCTGAATTCCGTAAGTTTATTCAGCAATTCCCGAATTCGACTTACGTTCCTAATGCACACTACTGGCTTGGTCAGTTATTGTATGCGGAAGGTCAATTTGACGAAGCGAAGCAGGAATTCACCGCTGTAGTGGAGCAATTCCCTGATAGCAATAAACGTGGTGACAGCATTTTGAAGTTGGGTATCGTTGCCCAACAACAAGGTGAAAGTCAGCTTGCACGTAGCTATTTTGAGAAGGTTATTAGCGAGTACCCAAACAGTACTCCGGCCGGATTAGCTGAGAAACGCTTAGCAAATTTGTAAAAAGCCTGTGGTTTTTTACGCGAAGTGTTCGCTAATTGAGCAAACGCACCGTATATCTGCAAATTGCAGTTGCAACGCGCGGCATTTTAAGTAAACTATGCCGCCGTTGCCGCTGATAAGCAGCAACCGATGAGATTGGGTCGTTAGCTCAGTTGGTAGAGCAGTTGACTTTTAATCAATTGGTCGCAGGTTCGAATCCTGCACGACCCACCAATCTTCTCATCATCCCCTTCTTTAGTCGTGGGTCGTTAGCTCAGTTGGTAGAGCAGTTGACTTTTAATCAATTGGTCGCAGGTTCGAATCCTGCACGACCCACCACGATTTTTTACCCTAGCCTTGTTTTGCAGTATACTACTCTAACTTTTTTTCGCATGTGGTGAAGTAGCAGCATGAGTATTACTGAAGAGATTCAAGCCCGCGTTATTGACCAGCTCGACTACGCGTTCCCGGCCAAACCTAAACCTTTAAGCGACACTGAAAAAGCGGCTTACATTGCGCGTATCAAGCAGTTGCTAAAAGAAAAGAATGCTGTGCTGGTAGCACACTATTATACCGATCCTGAAATTCAGGCATTGGCCGAAGAGACGGGTGGCTGCGTTGCGGATTCACTCGAGATGGCGCGATTCGGTGCGAATCATGACGCCGACACTTTGATTGTCGCTGGCGTTAAATTTATGGGTGAGACGGCGAAAATCCTCACGCCTCACAAAACCGTTCTGATGCCAACGTTAGAAGCAACCTGCTCACTTGATATCGGTTGCCCAATCGAAGAGTTTTCGGCTTTCTGTGACGCGCATCCTGAGCGAACAGTTGTGGTTTATGCGAATACCTCAGCTGCAGTAAAAGCGCGCGCCGATTGGGTGGTTACTTCGAGCATTGCGTTGGATATTGTTGATCACCTTGATGCCGAAGGAGAGACCATTCTTTGGGGCCCAGACAAGCATTTAGGTAATTACATTCAGAAGCAGACGGGTGCCGACATGATCATGTGGCAGGGCGCTTGTGTGGTGCATGATGAATTCAAGACCAAGGCCTTAGAAGATCTGAAGAAAGTTTATCCAGAAGCGGCCATTTTGGTGCACCCAGAGTCGCCAGCCCATGTGGTAGAAATGGCCGATGCGGTGGGTTCGACCTCGCAGTTGATTAAAGCCAGCCAAGAGCTCCCGAATGATACCTTTATTGTAGCGACCGACCGCGGTATTTTTTACAAGATGCAGCAGCTGTCACCAGGCAAACACTTCATTGAAGCACCGACCGCTGGAGCAGGTGCAACATGCCGCAGCTGTGCCCATTGTCCGTGGATGGCAATGAATGGCCTGGTAGCCATTGCTGAAGCATTAGAGCATGGTGGTGCGACGCACGAGATTCATGTCGACCCAGCACTCGCTGAACAGGCGATGCGGCCATTACAGCGTATGTTGAACTTCAAAAAGACCTAAGCGTCCGATCAGCGCGGCGTATAGGTCGGATGTTGCAGTTGGTAACCGCTTGCCCGCAGTAAGCGGTTACTAATTCGCTTACTGCCTCGACGCCCAATATCATCACTGCGTGGAAAGGTGCTCAAATCGACTCCCAAGCGCTCGGCTAAACGGCCATAAGCAGCCTCTTGCGGTAACGGCTCATCATCCGATACGAGGAACATTGGCTGCTGCTTATCGGGGTGCTGAATCAGAAACGCGATAAAGCCTGCGACATCGTCGGCGTGAATCCGATTCGTCCAAGCTGGTGTAATGACCGCCTCGCCCGAAATTAACATCTCAGCAAGCCGCGTGCGGTTTGGCCCATAAATCCCTGAACAACGCAAAATACTTACCTGATCGGTTGCGGTGGCGATGGTCTGTTCGGCTTGAAGTAACATCTGACCGTGGTGATCACTTGGCTCTGCCGGCGTACGCTCATCAATCCACTCGCCATCGCGCTGATCATAAACGCCCGTGCTTGAAATATAGATAATACGAGGTCTTAATCCCTGGCTTTGTAATTGATGTTGCAACAGCCGACAGGGCAGCACATAGCCGTTGAAATACGGATCTTCCGACTTTCGGTTTGGCGTTAGGGTAATAACGACAACATCGACATCGGCATCAACTAAACGCTCTAAGTCAGCAGCGTTACTCGCATCGCCAGCGAGTAGCTCGATATGGGCGGGGTTGTTCTTATTATCAGGATGACGACACATACCACGCATTTGCGTAAATCCAGCAAACTGCAATAGCGAGCTGGTGCGTTCGGCGATATCGCCATAACCTAAAAAAGCAATTGTTGTCATGCTGCTAACCACACATCAAGGAATAACATCACCACTAAGCCAACCATTAAGCCTGCGGTAGCGCGTCGGTGGTGACCACGTCGGTGGGTTTCGGGAATAATCTCGTGACTGATGACAAAGAGCATAGCACCTGCTGCGAAAACGAGGCCCCAGGGCAGTAAAACTTGTGAAATATTTACAAAGACACCGCCGACTAAACCGCCGATAGGTTCGATAAGACCGGTAAGTGCCGCAACCACAAAGCTTTTAAGGTGACTATACCCCACAGCAACTAAACCTACCGCAACAGCTAAACCTTCGGGTAGGTTTTGCAGGCCAATACCCAACGCCAATGAGAACGCGGCATCACTTTCGCCGCTACCGTAGGCAACGCCAACGGCAAGTCCTTCAGGGAAATTATGAATGGCGATGGCAAAAACGAACAGCCAAACTCCAGCAATTTTTTCTGATGAACGGCCTTCAGGGCCGGAAATAAAGTGCTCGTGTGGAAGTAGGCGATCCATTACGGCGATGGCGACCGCTCCGAGTAAGATGCCAAACACGGCAATCAAAGCGGGTGCTGGACCTTCACCATAGAGCTCAGTCGCTATTTCAATTGACGGCACAATAAGAGAAAAGAACGAGGCGGCTAACATCACCCCAGCGGCGAAGCCAAGCAGAGTGTCGTTAAAGGACTCAGAGGGTTGACGTCCAAACAGCACCGGTAACGCGCCAACCGCTGTTAACCCACCTGTGATAGCACTGGCGATGAGTGCCGTCAAAACCAAGTCCATGCCCACCTCTTCAGCGTTAAACTCTCATGCCTTCAGCTTACCTTAGCTCATGGCAAAATGGCACTTTGTTTTTAACGATCACCCTCATCGAAAAAGATCGCCTCTATAGGGGTATTGAATAGTCGCGAAAACTTAAAGGCCAACGGCAGACTTGGATCAAATTTGCCTTTCTCAATCGCATTAATGGTTTGCCGCGAAACATCAACCGCGTCGGCTAGATTCGCTTGGGTCCAGTCGCGCTCAGCACGGAGCACTTTGAGTCTATTTTTCATTGGTATCTCCGTGTGCCGATGATGATCGAAAACAAATAGCTAAGACTCATCAAGATGAGTAAATAAGAAAATTCAGCGTCACCGGCATAGAGGTTACCAATATCTGCGATGTTGTAGGCTAGCCCTACAATAACGGTAACGCCTAATGTGATCCCCATCGCCTGTAAGTGAATTTTCTGCTGCAGCTCATCAAGAGCCATAATATGGCGTCGGTTCATTTCAATCATAACCCCACCGATCACTAAATTGATTATGACTAATGCGAGTTTGAGTCCGTAATGCTCTTCAGCATACGTGGTAGCGACTGCGGTTGCAGCCGCGGTCGAGATTAACCACGCAGCGGTCCAAAGCGCTAATCCTAACGTGTTCTTTTTTGTTCTGTTGCAACCCATAAGTATTCTCCAAAAGTAAAGTGTGTTTTACATAGAGTTGCGCAAGGGACTAGATAAGTCAAGTTTTATTTACTTTTAGTCTTGTATGATTGTCTTGGTTTCGCCGATAGCTAGAATTTTGAGTTGTTCATTGTTGTCGTTCGCAACGTTCTGTTTTGCAGCGGCTAAGTCTCCTCGCGTTTGCTTTAGGCTTTCGGCGGCGAGTTGGTAAGTACCCCAGTGCATGGCGTAGGAGCGGGTTGCGCCGAGATCTTGGTGAATCTGCAGGGCTTCTGGAGGATTAACGTGTTGTGGCTGCATAAACCAGCGTGGCAAGTACGCCCCGATGGGAATAAGTGCATCGTCGATAGCGGGAAAGCGTGTGCCAATTTCCTTGAATTGAAATGGGTTATAGCCGGTGTCGCCACCAAACCATACTTGCCAGTCTTCGACCTGTAGGTGCCAGCTCGCCCACAGCGTCTCGTTTTTATCGAATAGATTGCGAGCTGACCAATGCTGACTTGGCGTCGCCGTAACAGTAACAGGGCCAAAATTGAGTTGTTGCCACCAATCGAATTCGTACACACGCTCGGCGCTAATACCTTGTTCTACAAACCATTCGGTGAGCCCTAACGGGACCATATAATTGACCTGAGCGCCGAGCCCCGCAATGGTTTCTTCGTCCAAGTGATCGTAATGATTATGGCTAATGACGACGATGTCGATAGGCGGTAAATCTTGAACACTAAGTGGTGCAGGAGTAATACGCTCAGGCCCTGCAAAGCTGACCGGCGACGCCCGCCCATTCAAAATAGGGTCGGTAAGGATATTGAGGCCTTGGTACTGCAATAAGAACGTAGCATGTCCGAGCCAAGTCAGTTGCGGCTTAGTGCTGGGTTGCAGTAGTGCACCAAGGTCAATGCGGGTTTGCGGCACGAGGCTCGGATCATTGCTGTACTCTTGCATTTGATCAGCCCAAGGGTCGTCACCAAACCATCGCATCATAAAGAAATCGATAGCGTTGGTATCTTTGGGAGTAACGTAAGGGTTACGATCGGCAAAACGGCCAGGGGCGCTACAGGAGCTCACCCCGACCACAATGCCAATGACACATACTAATAAGATCAACCAACGCACAAACACCTCCTTTGTGATAACTACGTGGCTGGTCTGTCTATTGGATTAGAAACCTGCCGCGTGACCGTCTTTGCGACTCTCGGAAGCACCATAATAGACATCTTCTTCATGGTTTTTCCAGATAGCTTGGTAGCCACCGTAAGGGCCGACCGCTTCTTGCAGGGTATGGCCCATCTTGATGAGTTCACGCCGAGTTTTGGCCGAGAACCCATTCTCTAAGCTCAGGACACCGCCGTCTGTCATCTGCTCACCCGTCGGCTGGCTTGAACCTGAGTGTAGAATGCGCGGCGCATCGCCAGCCTCTTGTAGGTTCATACCAAAATCAATCATGTTGATTAAAATTTGCGCATGCATTTGCGGTTGCGTAGCACCACCCATCACGCCGTAGCTCATCACTGGCTTACCGTCTTTCGTAACGAAGGCCGGAATAATGGTATGGAATGGACGCTTACCCGGGGCGAATACGTTTGCATGACCCTCTTCAAGGGCAAACAACTCACCACGGTTTTGGAGTACAAAGCCCAAATCGGTCGGCGTTACGCCCGAGCCCATGCCACGGTAGTTACTTTGAATCAACGATACCATGTTGCCAGCTTGGTCGGCGGTGGTCAGGTAAATGGTATCGCCTTCGGTTGGTGGGTTGCCCGTTTCAACTGCGTTGGCGGCTTTGTTAGGGTTGATGAGCTGAGCGCGTTCTTTGGCGTAGCCCTTATCGAGCAGACCTTCGACGGGAGCTTTGCTAAAAGCTGGATCGGCATAGTATTTGGCGCGATCTTCGAAGGCGAGTTTCTTGGCTTCGACAAAGTGGTGAATGTATTCGGCACTGTCAAAACCCATACTCGCAAGGTCGAAGTTCTCAAGAATATTAAGAATTTGCTGAGCGGCAATCCCTTGGGTATTCGGTGGTAACTCCCACAGGTCATAGCCACGATAATTAGTCGCTACTGGCTCAACCCACGTCGAGGAGTGCTCTGCTAAGTCGTCGTACGAAAGAAAACCGTCATGCTCAGCTACAAAGTCGCTGATGGTTTTCGCGATATCGCCTTTGTAGAAAACGTCGCGGCCTTGCTCAGCGATGGTCTCTAAAGTGTTGGCGAGGTCAGGGTTGGTAAAACGCTCACCTTTCTGCGGTGGTTGACCGTCTTTCATAAACACTTCGGCAAAGCCCGGTTGCTCTTGCAGCACTTCGGCATTGCGTTCGAAGTAATAGGCAATAACCTCAGTGACCGGAAAGCCTTGGCGAGCATACTCGATGGCTGGTGCAAGGACCTTGGCCATTGGCAACTGGCCGAATTTTTCGTGTAATTCGAACCAACCATCAACGGTGCCAGGAACCGAAAGAGGCAAAACGCCCCGTGGTGGAATCGAGCTATAACCATTTTGTTTGAAGTACTCGAGCGTGAGGCTTTGCGGCGAGCGTCCCGAAGCGTTCAAACCGTAAAGTTGTTCACTTTCAGCATCCCAAATAATTGCGAAAAGATCGCCTCCGATACCATTCCCGGTTGGTTCAACCAAGCCCAATACCGCATTTGCCGCAATCGCGGCGTCAATGGCATTACCGCCTTGCTGCATAATATCGAGTGCCACTTGCGTCGCTAACGGTTGGCTTGTGGCGGCCATGGCATTGGGGGCCATCGCTTCAGAGCGGGTCGCAAAATGATGACCGGTAATGCGGTCGGCTGCGGCGCTGATGCCACTGGTAAGGGCCAGTCCAGCCGCAAGAGAAAAGGAAAGTAGTTTGGTTTTCATGGTTGCCTCCTCATGAGTGATGCTATTCACTATAACGAGGCTCAAAGGGAAAAGGAGCAGGACACGACCAATGTCGCATCCTACTCGGTAGGTAACCTGTACGGTTATTTAAGGCTTAAAATCCACTCGGCCAGCAAAGTGAGTTGTTCATCACTCAATTGTGGCTGCGCTGGCATGGGTATTTCACCCCATTTACCTTTACCACCATTTTTGATGCTGTTTTTGACCTTTGCCAAGGCGTCTGCATCATCTGCGTAACTCGCTGCGACTTTTTTATAAGCTGGGCCAACAATCTTGTTATCAATACCATGGCAAGCTGTGCAAGCATTGTTCTGCGCCAACTTTTCCGCCTCTTCATTCGCTTGGGCCTGACCTGCGACGAGCACAGCGGCTAAAACGAAAGCACCTCCAATCACTTTCTGAAACATAGTACGACTCCTTGATGAAAAAACCGTCAGATTCATCATAACGAAAACTGGATTGAGTACAATGGGTACGTTTAAAGTGGAGGTTTGGATTCACTCAGGCCATCCATGGCCTTCGCCCTTTGGGCCGCACTGGCGTGCGGTGCAAAACAAAAAACCGCCACGGGGGCGGTTTTTTAGTAGTTGGCGGAGAGAGAGGGATTCGAACCCTCGATACGGGGTTACCGTATACACACTTTCCAGGCGTGCTCCTTCAGCCACTCGGACACCTCTCCAAAAGCGGCCGCAATGATAGGCCATCAAAGGGCCAAAAACAAGAGCGCTGTTTACTATTCGCTGTTCGTAGCCCGTGGTTCTACCACGGGGCAAGCCTGACGTTTTAACCATTGTCGTTGAATTCGAGAATTCCCGTGGTAGAACCACGGGCTACCCGAATAACGGCTCTTACGACTCAAGTCGAATAGGCAGAATCCCATACTGCGCTACAGTTAAGCCATCGCAGCAGGATAAAGGACTTCAGCCATGAACAACTACCCCCACGAATACGAATCGTCGTTGCAACAGCCGCAGCGGTTTTGGTTGCAGCAAGCACGGCGCTTGCATTGGTTTAATGAGCCTAGCGAAATCATGCAACTGCGGCCAGACGGTACGGCCGATTGGTTTGTCGATGGCGAGCTGAATATGGCTTTTTGTGCCCTTGACTACCACGTGGATAATGGGCGTGGGGAGCAAACGGCACTGATTTATGATTCGCCAGTAACGCAAACAAAGGAGCGTTACAGTTATCGTGAACTCCGTGATCAAGTAGCGCAATTTGCTGGGTTGCTAAAGAAATACCATGTGAAGAAGGGGGATCGGGTCGTTATTTATATGCCGATGATCCCGCAAGCTGCGATTGCCATGCTGGCGTGTGCGCGATTAGGGGCGGTGCACTCGGTGGTATTTGGTGGCTTCGCGCCGCATGAGTTGGCGGTGCGTATTGACGATGCGGAAGCCAAACTGGTCATCACCGCGTCCTGTGGTGTGGAAGTCGATAAAGTATTGCCCTATAAGCCTTTTGTCGACAAAGCTATTGAGTTGGCCGAGGTCAAGCCACAGCATGTGGTGGTTTGGCAGCGTTCAATGTGCCAAGCGGAGCTGCAGGCTCCGCGTGATATCGATTGGCAGCAATCGCTATCTGATGTTACCCCAGCCGAGTGTGCGGTAATGAAAAGCACCGATCCGCTTTATATTCTGTACACCTCGGGTACCACTGGAAAACCCAAGGGTGTCGTGCGCGATACCGGTGGCTATGCCACGGCACTGCGCTATTCGATGAATGTGGTGTATGGCGTGCAACCGGGGCAGGTTATGTTCACGGCCTCAGATGTGGGTTGGGTGGTAGGTCATTCCTATATTGTCTATGGCCCACTTTTGGCGGGCGCTACGACTATTCTGTATGAGGGTAAGCCAGTGCGCACGCCGGATGCTGGTGCTTTCTGGCGCGTTTGTGCGGAGTATGGTGTAAGTGTTCTCTTTTCCGCGCCGACGGCTTTTCGAGCCATTAAAAAGGAAGATCCTGAGGCTCGCCAGTTAAAACCTCATAACTTGAGCAAGTTAGAGCGCATTTACATGGCTGGCGAGCGCTTAGATCCGCCAACCTTAGAATGGACCCAAGAGATGACCGGAAAGCCGGTGTACGATCATTGGTGGCAAACCGAATCGGGCTGGCCGATATGTGCGAATCCTGTAGGAATCGCTGAGCATCCGATAAAACCTGGCTCATCGACACTACCCGTGCCGGGTTATGATATTCGTATTCTTGCGCCAGACGGCAGCGAAGTTGAAGCAAACGAGCAGGGCGCTGTGGCGATTAAGCTCCCCTTACCGCCAGGCTGTCTGACCACGATTTGGCGCAATTCTGAGCGGTTTTCTGCGGGTTATTTGCGCGAATTTAAGGGCTTTTATAGCAGTGGTGACGGTGGCTACAAAGATGATGACGGCTATGTTTTCATTATGGGCCGCACCGACGACGTCATTAATGTTGCTGGCCATCGCTTATCAACCGGCGAAATGGAGGAGATTTTGGCCATGGACGCTGCCGTAGCCGAATGTGCCGTCATAGGCGTTAGTGATGAGCTCAAAGGGCAGATCCCAGTGGGATTAGTGATTGTCAAAGATGGTGTGGACATTGCACCGCAGGAACTGAGTGCGCGCTTGGTGCAGCGGGTACGTGATGAGATTGGCGCAGTGGCCTGTTTGCGGCAAATTCATGTGGTGCCGCGTCTGCCCAAGACCCGTTCGGGTAAAATTCTGCGGCGCTTGCTGCGGCAACTGGCCGATGGCGATACCGAAGTGAGTATTCCATCGACCATCGACGATCCGAGTTGTGTCGACGAGCTCAAGCAGCAGCTTGGCAGCTAGATCTCGTCGGCAGCATCGTTATGTGAGGGTTGCTCTTTTGCCTCTGGCTCCGGCTCAGGGGCTTTTTTTTCTGTGGCGCCCTTGGCCACACGTATCGCATCATCGGCTTGCCAGCTTTTAATATGCAAGTCACGCTGTGGAAACGGAATCTCAATAGTGTTCTCAATGAGAGCCGTGTGAATTTCCCATAAGAACGCTGCTTGAACTGCGCCGGGGCGGTTGACGGCTTCAGGCTTTAGCCACACCACGAGCTCGAAGTTAAGACTGCTTTCACCAAACTCAACTAACCACACTTGAGGTGGTCGGTGAGAGGTGTCGGTCAACGTGTGTGGCACTTTATCCGCGGCTTCCAATACAGCCTTTTTGACCAGTTCCTTATCGGTGCCGTAAGCAACACCAAAGGGAACCTTGATGCGTCGATAAGTATCGCGCATGGTCCAGTTGGTAACGCGGCCAGCGACGAATTCAGAGTTTGGTACGACAATGTCGATATTGTCATTGGTGGTGATAATGGTGCTACGAATATTGATTTCATTCACTTCACCGGTGACGCCTGATTCCAGTTCGACAAAGTCACCCACTTTTAGCGTCTTATCAAAGAGTAAAATAATACCGGCGCTAAAATTACTGATCAGGTTTTGTAAGCCAAAACCTACGCCAATACCCAAGGCACTGGCAAAGATCGCAAACTTGGTTAAATCAATGCCGATGGAAGCAACAGCGACTAAAAAGCCCACGAGCAAAATAATGTAGTGGGTGATCCGTTTGAGCGCATAGAGTGATGAGCGTGAAAAGCTACTGCGCATGTCACCATAGCGTTGCAGTGCCTTTTGGATGAGCACTGAGACAATGTAGGTGGCAAATAAAATCGCTACAAAGCGAAACACCGAACCATAGGTGACGGCGGTTTCACCAACGCTAAAAAGCTCTTTTTCGAGCCAATGAAATGCGCCCGAAACGGTAGACACCACCGTATCGATGGTGTCCGTGGCTTGTTCTGTAGGTGTTTTACTCACATTTGTGCCTGCAGGTAAAGCTCCAGTCCTAAACGGTCAATCAACTCAAGTTGCTGCCGCAGCCAGTAAGCATGATCTTCTTCTGTATCACGAAGAATGCCGACGAGCATGTCACGCGTGACAAAGTCACCTGCTTGTTCACAAAAGTCGATGACTTCGCGCAGGGTTTTGGCATTGTTGCGCTCAAGTTCAAGGTCGTTGGCAAGCATGGTCGGCACATCGTCTGCGATGGTGTGCTTTTCACGGGCATCCATATCTGGACGGCCACCAAGGAATAACATCCGGCGGATCAACAAGTCCGCATGGCCGCGCTCGTCATCAACTTCATGGTTGATGCGCTCATACAATTTGTCTAAGCCCATATCTTCGTAGCGGCGTGAGTGCGCTGTGTATTGATCGATTGAGGTTAATTCAAACGCGAGTAAACGGTTAAGCTGCTTCACCACAGCTGCGCTGTCTAAAGTCATTTTAAGACTCCTTATGCAGTTTGGTTTGCAGGTAGGTGTTAGCCCCCAAGTGGGTGATTAAGTCGAGCTGGGTTTCGAGCCAATCTAAATGCTCTTCTTGCTGTTCCAAAATCTCAGCGAGCATGTCGCGACTAACGTAGTCTTGCTGCTTTTCACACTGAGCAATCGCGTCACGAATGGCCTCGACGTCGGCGAGTTGGATTTTGTGATCCAGTTGCAGCATTTCGCGCGGGTCTTCGCCAATGAAGAGCTTACTAAGATCTTGTAAGTTAGGGATACCACCAAGAAATAGCAGCCGCTCGATGATGTCATCAGCGTGCTTCATTTCTTCGATCGAAGCTTTATAAATGGTGTGATTCAGTGCTTCAAAACCCCAGTTTTTATACATACGAGCATGTAAAAAGTACTGGTTAATGGCAGTTAACTTACGGGTAAGAATTCGATTAAGTTCTTGAAGAACTTTGGGTTCGCCTTGCATGAACTACTCCTAACCTAGGTAATTTAAAACCTAGCTTAAGTGTAGCACACGTCCGTTGGCAACAAGGTTTCTTCTAAAAAGCGTTTATTCCGCTCTTTCACAGCGTCGCTGAGGACTTCTTTGGCGCAACTTTTACAGCAGCCACACTGCGATGCTACGCCATATTCTTGGCGGAGTTCGCGCATCGTACTGATGCCTTCTTCGTGCACGGCACGACGAATGGTTTTATCGGTGACACCTTTACAAAGACAGACGTACATAAAGACCTCGTTGAGTACTTGGTCTAAATACTAATACAAATACGAATGATTCGCAACAGTGCTGTTTGTTTTTGCGTCAGCTTTACAGCGAAATAATGATCAAGATCACGTGCAGAGCAACAACCGTGAAGGTGAGGCGGTTGCGAAGCTCTAAGTACCAAAGCTGTTCGCTTAGATGGCGTTTTTCAAAGTTAAGCCAGAACAAGTGGGTAAGGGCAAGAATCGTCAACATGGATAAAGGCGATACCCAGATCCCGGCAAAAAAGAGCACGATACCTATGATGCTCGGCAGCATGCTCCATTTGAAAGCGCGGGTAGGGCTACCTTCGCTTTGCATGGCGACGCCCCAGTGAATGCCGCCAAGAAAACTAAGAATAAGCGCACTATAAATGACGAAAAGGCGCACTGCGTGGTCTGCATAAACATCAAGCAGTCCACCAAGGGTAAAGGCTAAGAAAGGGATTAAGCCGGCGTAGCCAAGTCGTTGTGCGGTTGCAATTGCCTTTTCGTCGATCATTTAGAAGCCCGTTTTGAGTAAGTAGATCGTGTAAGCAGTATAACAAAGTAATAGCGCGATACCGTGGATTCGGTTCAGTCGCGTTGGACGGTTAATGCGGAAGGCGAAAATCGCCAATAATAGAGTTAGCACCGTCATGGCAACCCAATCACGGCTTAATACCAGAGGTTCTAGGCTTACAGGATGAATTGCGCCGGCAATCCCCACCACAGCTAGGGTGTTAAACATGTTAGAGCCAATGACATTACCGAAAGCGAGGTCATGCTCATTTTTGCGGACCGCCGCTATGGCTGATGCGAGTTCTGGCAACGACGTACCAATGGCCACCACAGTTAGGCCAATGACTAAGTCACTCACCCCCAACGCGACGGCAATATCGACTGCACCCCAAACCAAGACACGTGAGCTAATGACGAGAAGTACAAGACCAATAACCAGCCAAACAATGGCTTTGCCAAGGGGCATTTTGTGTTCTTTGAGTTCCTGATCAAATTCACCCGCGAGTACGTCATCTTTACCGCGCATGCCTTGGTAAATACTCCAGCCCATATAGGCAGCAAAAATAGCTAGAATCATCCAGGCTTCAATCGCGGTGATGGTGAGATCGTAAAGTGGGATCGCCATCAGTAAAGTAATGGCAATCAAAATCGGCATTTCGCGTTTAAGTACTTGGCTGCTTACGGCAATTGGCGCGAGAACTGCGGTAATACCCAGCACGAGGGCTATGTTGGTGATGTTTGAGCCGAAGGCGTTACCTAAAGCTAAGCCGGGGTTTCCCTGTAACGAAGCTAATGCTGATACCACCATTTCGGGGGCGGACGTACCAAAGCCAATGATCACCATGCCGATTAAGAGTGGGGGCATCCCCAGATGGGTTGCGGTCGCAGCTGCTCCATCAACAAACCGGTCAGCACTCCAGACAAGCAAAGCTAAGCCAACAATTACAGCGACAACAGCAAGTAACATGCACGATCCTTTTTAATGAGGTTATTTCAATTGGCTGCTATTGTAACCTTAAAGCAGAAAATGTTGCAGCAACCGCACGGAAGGAATTTACATGGCGAACTCAACCTTAACGCAACGACCAGATTTTATGATCGATAGTTGGGATTTCTCCTGTCATCCCGCACAACCTATCGAGCATGACCTACAAGGTGCCCCACAGCGTTGGTTTCACATTCAGCGCGATTTACCAGGCATTGATACCTGGTTAGCGGCTTCAGGGATTCCAGCGCCACTGATTGATGCTGTATTAGAAGAGGATACGCGACCACGTTTTGAGCGCAGTAACGAAGGCTTTCTGCTGATCTTGCGGGGCGTTAACTTGACCGAAGGCGAGCGTCCAGAAGATATGCTCAGTCTACGTATTCTCTATTACAAAGGCGCTATTTATAGTTTTCGCAAAAGGCCTATTCGTTCGGTTGGGGTCATTCGTGAGCGCTTGCAGCGACAGGAGGGACCTGAATCACTCAACGACTTCTTAGTGACCCTAATTGAAGAAATGAACAATCGTCTTGAAGAACTGTTGGATGTCATAGAAGTCGAAATGGAGAGCCTAGAAGACGATGCTCAAGGAACGACGTCTGAACGCCAACGTAAGCTCACCGAATTGCATCGACGGATGCTGCGTTTAGTTCGCTTTGTCAGGCCACAACTTGCTGCGATTGAGCGCTTTGGTGTGGATGCGCCAAAGTGGTTGGAACCCGAAAATGTGCAGTGGTTGGTGAATGAACGCGACGGCATTCAACGTGAACTTGAATCGCTCGAAATGCTATTAGAACAAGTGTGGATGTTGCGTGAGCATTTGCAGCAGGAAGTGGCAGAAAAAATGAATCGCAATACCTATTGGTTGTCGATGGTTGCTGGCGTGTTTTTACCGATCAGCTTTTTGACCGGGGTATTTGGCATTAATATTGGTGGCATGCCAGGCGTCGATAACGACAACGCGTTTTGGATTTTCTGTGGCGCACTTGGCGTCATCGCTGTGGTTGAATTTTTACTGTTACGCCGTTTGCGCTTTTGGTAATACCGGACGAAAGGCGGGGGCCTGACTATGGAAGCCTGGCAACTCGCAGTGATCGGCAGCAAATACCACAAGGTGGTCGAAGTCTGGGCGCAGCCCAATTTCGGCGCCGACCTCTAATTGCTCGTGTGAAGCGCTAAGGGTCAAGACTTCAACACCGCTGACTAACTCGACGCTGTAAAGATTGTGGGCGCCACGAAAACCACGTGCTTTGATGGTGCCGCGTAAACGCGATTCGGGATCGGGCACCAAGTCGTCAGGACGTACCAAAAAGCTCACTGGGGTGCCGCCTGCAACATTGGCCAAGCTCGGATGTTCGAGCATACCCAATGGCGACGCCATTGAGCCGCTTGAATTCACCGTACCTTGCAGTAAAACCCCATGGCCAATAAAGTCCGCAACCATTTGGTGACGCGGCTGATGGTAAAGTTGGTAAGGTGTATCCCACTGAAGCAATTCGCCTTGATACATGACGCCAGCTTTATCGGCCATGGCAAAGGCCTCCTGCTGATCATGGGTCACCAACAATGCGGTAATTTGCTCTTTTTTGAGCAACTCACGGACCTCGACCGCAAGCCGCTCGCGCAATTCAGCATCAAGACTTGAGAAGGGCTCGTCAAGCAATAACAGGCGCGGCTTAGGAGCGAGTGCTCTGGCCAAGGCAATACGCTGCTGTTGGCCACCCGATAGTTCATGTGGGTAGCGTTTTTGGTAGCCCGGCAAGCCAATTCGATTAAGCAGCTCATCCACCCGCTGGAGTTTTTCTTTCGCACTGGCATGGCGCATGCCAAAGCTGATGTTCTCTTCGACAGTTAAGTGGGGGAACAAGGCAAAATCCTGAAAAACCATACCAATGCCCCGTTGTTCTGGTGCTTGGGTGTAAGCCGGTGCAGAGACGGTTTTTTCAGCGAGGCTAATGCTGCCCGCAGCTACTTGTTGAAAGCCTGCTATAGCTCGCAACAGCGTCGTCTTTCCGCAACCGCTAGGGCCAAGCAAACAACCGATTTCGCCTGCCGCGAGTTGCACGGATACGCCACGAACAATCGCATTTTGACCAAGGTGAACATGTAAATGATCAAGCTGTAACAGGGACAAAGTCTTGCTCCTTCAGGGCATTTTGTTGCGACTTTAACATAGCTCGCGACAGCAGAATAACCGGTATCAAACCCACCATCACCATCATCAAAGCGGGCGGACCGGCATCAGCCAAACGTTCGTCACCGGCCATTTCGTAAGCGCGCACTGCGAGCGTATTGAAATCAAACGGACGCAATACTAGGGTTGCCGGTAACTCTTTCAAAACGTCGACGCCAACCAATATAATCGCGGTCAGTACGCTCGGTCGTAATAACGGTAGATGAATGAGCCGCAGCACTTGCAAGGGCTTATAACCGTGAATTCGAGCGGCTTCGTCCATGCTGGGTCGAATTTCCGCGAGGCCGGCCTGCACAGTTTGTATAGCGACGCTTAAAAAGCGCACAGCATAGGCGAAAAGTAATGCAAATAAGGTACCCGATAGCAGCAAGCCTGGGTTGTAGTCGAACCAACGTTGGCTAGCAGCGATAATGACGTTGTCAATTGATGTGAGCAACACTAATAAGCCTACGGCGATGACTAAGCCAGGAATGGCATAACCTAACCCGGCAAAGGCGACGCTGGTGCGGACGACGCGGGTTGGCAATTGGCGACGGCCATAGGCCAACCACAGGGCAATCATGACGACTAAAATTGCCGCCATAAAGGCGAGGGCGAAGCTATTCCAAGTTAACTGCCAGAAGTCGCCCGTGGTCCATACTTGCCAACGTTCGAGTGACCATGCCGCCAGTTGCACTGCCGGTAAAATAAAGCCAAACACTAATGGTAGCCAGCAAGCGATACTGGCGAGCCAAGCCTTTCTACCATGCAACTCGAAAGGGGTGGCAGGGCGCGGGTTACGTTGATCGTAGCGTGCTTGCTTGCGTGACCAACGCTCCAACAGAATGAGGCTGATGACCGCTGCTAACAGTAAGCCCGCCAGTTGCAACGCGCCGGTCAAGTCACCAAGTCCATACCAAGTGCGGAAAATTCCGGTGGTGAAGGTGGTTACCCCAAAATACTGCACGGTACCGTAGTCGGCGAGCGTTTCCATCAGCGCCAGTGTGGTTCCGGTAACAATAGCGGGCCGTGCTAAGGGCAAGGCAATCCGCAGGAAACATTGCCACGGCGTTAATCCCAAACTACGGCCAGCTTCTAAGGTTGTAGCGGACTGCTGCAAAAAGGTCGCACGGGTGATTAAGTAAACATAGGGGAAGAGTACTAAGCTCAGCACCACGATAGCCCCACCGAGACTACGAATTTGTGGGAACCAATAGTCGCCGTAGCCCCAACCAAAGGTTGTCCGCAAGGTGTCCTGTACAGGACCACTGTAATCGAACATCCCCGTATAAGTGTAGGCGGTGATGTATGCCGGCATCGCCAGCGGTAACAAGAGCGCCCAGCTGAGTATTTTTTGTCCAGGAAAGCGGCAGCTAGTGGTCAGCCACGCCGTACTTACGCCGAGAGTGATGACGCCTACCGCAACCCCGAGCATTAACCACAAGGAGTGTCGGACGTACTCCGGAATAACCGTTTTCCAGAGGTGACCAAGGGTGCTGAAGTCGCCCCCAAACAGCAGTTGCAAGAGGGCGAAAACGATAACAAAAAGCGGTAGCCCCAGCACTAACGCTGAAGCTACGAGGGAGAATTGCCGCCCGCGTGCTTGCATTAACGCCAGCCAGCTCGGTTCATAAGTTTAACCGCAGCAGCGTTATTTTCGCCAAGGTAGCGCATCTCAATAGAATCCATTTTGAACTCGCCCCATGCTTGTAAACGTTCGCTCCATTCGACGCCATTTACCGCAGGGTACTCATTATTGGTTGCAGCGTACCAACGCTGTGCCTCTTCAGAGAGTAAAAACGCGATCAATTGCTGTGCTTCTTGGGTGTTCTTCGCATGCTTCGTGAGGCCAATTCCCGAGACGTTGACGTGGGTACCAAAGCTCTCTTGATTTGGCCAGAAAATAGCGACTTTGCTTGCTGCTTCGCGTTCGTCAGCATCGTTCGAAGCTTCCATGAGGCCTAAATAGTAAGTGTTTGCTACGGCAATATCGCAAACCCCAGCTGCGACCGCTTTGATTTGGTCGCGATCGCCACCTACTGGAGGTTTGGCCAGATTACCGACCAAGCCTTTAGCCCACGCTTCGGTTTTTTCCGGGCCCCAATGTTCAATTAAGGCGGCGGTGAGTGATTGGTTGTAGATATTGTCGGACGAACGGATACAAACGTTGTTGTCCCAGCGTTCTGCGGCAAGGTCTTCATAACCATTCAGGACACTTGGGTCGACGCGGTCTTTGGCGTAGAACAACGGACGGGCGCGCAAACTTAAACCGATCCACAGCTTGTCAGCGCCATGCAGATTGGCGGGCACTTTGTTGAGCACTCCGGCGTCAGTAATCGGTTGGAAAATACCAGCTTCGGCCGCGCGATGGAGGTTGCCAGCATCGACGGTAAGAAAGAGATCTGCAGGACTGTTTTCGCCTTCGTTACGTAAGCGTGCGAGGAGCGCATCACCGCCGCCGGTCAATAAACGTACTTCAATTCCCGTTTTTTCGGTAAATTGCTCTAAAACGGGTTTGATAAGTGCTTCTTTTCGCGCAGAATACACGTTTACCGTTGCTGCGTGGGCAACACTTGCCGTTAATGCTAAAGTGATAGCACTGAGTGACACGAATTTTTTCATGTTAGCTAATCTCATAACTTGAGAACCTCGTAGTAAGTCAGACCCAAAACGGGCGAGCATTTGACTGTCGATGACTGTATTGTACGCAAATGCGAATGATTATCAACAAGAAGAGAAGTGATCTTTCTTGAGCCAGATCAGCTTTTTCTCCGGCTCGCCGTAAACTGCTTTGTACAGGGAGTAACACTTTATATGTCAAATATGTCAGCTCTTGCCCTCATCGGCGTTCTATCGATTCTCTGTCAATGGTCAGCTTGGCGGCTCAAGATCCCTGCAATTCTACCGTTGTTGATTGTCGGGATGGTGGTTGGTCCTGGTCTTGGTTGGCTGCAACCGGATGCCGTGTTTGGCGATATTTTATTCCCGCTGGTGTCGTTATCAGTTGCCATTATTCTGTTTGAGGGGAGCTTAACCCTGAAAATGGAAGAAATCCGTGGTCATGGGCGAATGGTAACTCACCTTGTTAGCATTGGCATGCTGGTCACCTGGATCGCTATTTCAATTGTCGCGTACTTGCTGATGGATTTTGGTTGGGAGCTCGCCGCGCTGTTTGGTGCTTTGGTGGTGGTGACCGGACCCACCGTAATTATGCCGATGTTACGCTCGGTAAGGCCTAAGTCGAATATTGCCAACATTCTGCGTTGGGAAGGTATCATCATCGATCCAGTAGGCGCATTGCTGGCGGTTTTGGTCTACGAATTTATCATTGCGAGCCAGGGTGCAGGACTGTTGCATGCGTTCCAAGCCTTTGGCATCACTATCGGTATTGGCTTCGCATTAGGTTACGCCGCTGGCAAACTCCTCGGCATCGCCTTGCACAAAGGTTGGTTCCCACATTACCTCAAGAATGTTGCGACATTAGCCTCAGTGCTGGGGGTATTTGCCTTATCCAACGCGCTACAGCATGAGTCTGGCTTGTTAACGGTTACGGTCATGGGCATGGTTATGGCGAATATGCGTAACCTCAACCTTGATGACATCTTGGAGTTTAAAGAGACGCTCAGCGTGCTGCTGATTTCAGGACTGTTTATTATTCTTGCTGCGCGGTTGAATACCGAAGCCTTTAGCCAGCTCGGCCTGCCAGCAGTCATTTTGTTGGCGATTATTATTTTTGCGGTACGTCCGCTAAGTGTGTGGCTGTCAGCGATTGGAACGCAACTCAATGTGCGAGAAAAGCTATTGCTGTCGTGGATTGCGCCACGCGGTATCGTGGCCGCCGCCGTATCGGCATTGTTTGCGTTGAAGTTGCAACAAGCCGGCTGGACGGACGCAGAATTATTAGTGCCGTTGGTGTTTTTGGTCATTCTTAGTACCGTCGTACTGCAAAGCCTAACAGCAAAGCCGCTGGCGCACGCTTTGAAGCTACGTGAACCGCCAGCTCATGGTTTTCTTATTTTCGGCGCCAACGCAACTGCACGTGCGATAGCCAAGGCGTTGCGTGAGCATGATTTGCCGGTATTGCTCGCGGATACCAACTGGGAAAACATTAAAACCGCCCGCATGGAGAACTTGCCGGTGTATTTCGGTAATCCAACCTCTGAGCACGCTGAAAACAACATGGATATGACCGGCATTGGTAAGGTCTTGATCTTGTCCCCGTACAAGCAGTTAAATCCAGTGGTTGCATTGCACTACATGGATTGGTTTGCCTCAGAGAAAATCTATGGGTTACCGAGTACAGAACACGATGCCCCAGCACGCAACCAACTCTCCGAAAGTTATCGTGAGCGCTTGAAGTTGTTTGGTAAGGGAGTGACGTTCTCGAAACTTGCGAGTCTGACGTTCCAAGGTGCGCAAATGAAGACCACTACGATTACTGAGAGCTTCAGCTTTACCGACTATCAAGAACGGTATGGCAATCGTGCGATTCCGATGTTTGCCATTGACGAACGCAAGGTGTTCCATGTGTTTACCACCGATCATACTTTTGAGCCGAAGCCAGGTTGGCAAATTGTGGCGCTGATCACTGCCGATGAAATCTCTGAACAGCAGGCTGTGAAGCAGAGTCGTGAAAAAGAAGAAAAAGAACATAAAGAACAACAAGTAAAAGACAAATCACCTGATGAAAACGGTAAATAAAGTGTAAAAAGTGTTGCGCAAAGGTTGATTTAACGCATCAGGGTGGCTAAGGTGTGACTCAGGATCTAGAAATGGAGTTAAGGATAGACACCATTTCGTCGGAACAGGGATGTTCGTCTTGAACCTCTGAGTTTATCCCCTCATTAATCTTAGGTATGATGCGCTAACGCTTATTAAGTCGTAAGGGTATCACCGTGTACTATGCTTCGCTTCGAGGTTTTTCATTACTGACGTTCGTCATGTCGAGCTTTGCGCTTTCGGCTTGCTCGCCGCCACCGGTTGCCGAGGGAGCTGCTGCGCTTGATGTGGTTGCTGAAGTCAACCTCCAAGACTTACCTAATCGCGATTGGCAACTGAGTGCCGGCACATTGCAGCTTAGCTTTTGCCGCAATAAAATGAACGATGCCTTACTCGCCGACGCAGAAGATTTGAATCGCTGGCGCCTTGTGCAAGAGGCTTCTGCGTTACCAGAACGACGTAGGTTAGGTCTCCAACAACTGGCAGCTATCTATCAAGATCATGCCATTTTGTTGTGGCAAGAGTGGGGCACGGTAAGCTCACAATCGTATCGACTCGCCGCGCCTGCCGATGCTCCGCCACCATCATTGACCGACGCACTCGCTCGCCTAGGGCGTGATGACGCCATCTGCTATAGTGCTTTAGATAGCTCGCAGGAGGACTAATTGAATGGCTGATACGACGACGCAACACCCCACCGCAACAGCAATTACGGCAGCATTAGGGAACGCGATGCCGCTGCAACATCTTGAGGTGATCAACGAAAGTGACCGCCATGGCACGCCAACCGACGACTCGCATTTTAAATTAGTAGTGGTGAGTGAAACCTTTACCGGTAAGCGTTTGTTACAGCGCCACCGATTGGTCAATAAAGCTTTAGCAGAGCTCTTAGCTGGGCCGATTCATGCGCTGGCTTTGCACACCTACAGCCCCGACGAATGGCAACAACTGAACGAAGTCCCAGCGTCACCTGCTTGCCGTGGTGGCAGCAACTAATCAGATGTGTTTTCCGACGGTGGTCGGTTACACTGCGGCACAAGTAAAATAGAACAGGATAGAACTATGGTTATTAAGCCGAAAATTCGTGGTTTCATTTGTACCAATGCCCATCCGATCGGTTGCGCGGCACATGTGCGTGAGCAGATCGAGTATATCAAGCAACAACCGCAAATAACCGCCGCTCCTAAGCGTGTGTTGGTGATCGGTTGTTCAACAGGTTACGGGCTTGCGTCACGGATTACAGCAGCTTTTGGTGCTGGCGCTGATACGCTTGGCGTGTGTTTCGAAAAAGAGCCAAGCGAGAAGAAAACAGCCACAGCTGGTTGGTACAACACTGCTGCCTTTCATGACGAAGCGGCGAAAGCGGGCTTGTATGCCCATACCATCAATGGCGATGCTTTCTCTGATGAAATTAAAGAAGAAACCATTGCACGGATTAAAGCCGATCTTGGCCAAGTTGATCTTGTGGTTTACAGCTTGGCGTCGCCGAAGCGTAAAGACCCTGAATCTGGTGAACTTTATAGCTCGACCTTGAAACCTGTGGGTAAGGCTTACACCACAAAAACCTATGACACCGATAAAGATTTGGTGAAAGAAATCACCCTAGAGCCAGCCAACGACGACGAAATTTATAACACTGTAAAAGTGATGGGTGGCGAAGACTGGGAGCGCTGGTTGAATGCGCTTGATGCGGCCGGAGTGTTGGCGAAAGATGCGAAAACGACGGCTTATACCTATATCGGCAAAGAATTAACTTGGCCGATATACGGTCACGCAACCATTGGTAAGGCCAAAGAGGATTTAGATCGCGCCGCCGCTGCAATTCGCGGCGATCACAAAAATTTAAATGTTGAGGCTTATGTTTCTTCGTTGAAGGCCTTGGTTACCCAAGCAAGTTCAGCGATCCCGGTGATGCCACTGTATATTTCACTGATTTATGGGGTGATGAAAGAAGAGGGCACTCATGAGGGCTGTATCGAACAAATTTACCGGTTGTTCACCGAAGGCCTTTATACCGATGAGCCAAACTGGGATGCGGCCGGTCGCTTGCGCATGGATGGCAAAGAAACCAACCCAGAAACGCAGGCGAAAGTAAAAGCACTTTGGGACCAAGTGACCCAAGACAACTTCCATCAATTGGCCGATTACGAGGGCTATCACTCGGACTTTCTGAAGCTGTTTGGCTTTGGTATGGAAGGTGTTGATTATGATGCCGATGTGGATCCCGTTGTGAGCTGGTCATAAGCCGACACAAATCAAAGAAATCACCACAAAAATTGTGCGGTGTAAGGTGGTAACGCACCGCACAAAAGTGCTAAAATGCCCGCCCTAGATGACTATGTACAAAATTCAGTCAGCGCAGTGAATGCTCGGCTCGTTGAGTTTCAGTGCGCTAACTATATGATTTATCAGGTTTCAGAGAGCTGCTAGTCAGTGTAACTGAAGAAAGATTCATCTTCCCTAACGAGTAGTGCAAACGCGTATGATTACGATCAAGAAAGGGCTGGATATCCCAATTACGGGTGCTCCCCAGCAAACTATTGAAGATGGTCAATCCATCACCACCGTTGCCGTTCTGGGTGAAGAGTATGTGGGTATGCGCCCAACCATGCATGTCAAGGTTGAGGACCGCGTAAAAAAAGGCCAGGTACTTTTCGAAGACAAGAAAAACCCAGGGGTTAAATTCACAGCTCCAGCTGCAGGCGTTGTTAAAGACGTATTGCGTGGTGCTAAGCGAGTGTTGCAAGCGGTAGTCATCGAAATTGATGGCGACGAGCAAGAAACATTTGCGAAGTACGACAGCAAAGAGCTTACTAACTTGGATCGCGAGAAAGTCGTCGAACAATTGAATGATTCAGGTCAGTGGGTCGCTCTACGCACGCGTCCGTTTAGCCGTTCGCCGAAGCTTGACGCTGAGCCAGCAGCGATTTTTGTCAACTGCATGGATAGCAATCCACTCGCTGCTGACCCAACCGTAATCATCAACGAAGAGCAACAAGCTTTTGTTGATGGTTTGAAAGTGTTGGGCAACTTGACCAAAGGCAAGGTGTACGTCACCAAAGCTGCTGACGCAAAAGTTGACACTGGCGACGCGCAGGCACAGGTTGAGAGCTTCAAAGGTCCTCACCCAGCTGGCTTGGTCGGTACGCATATCCACTACTTAGAACCTGTTAGCATGAAGAAACAGGTTTGGCACATCAATTATCAAGACGTGATCGCTTACGGTAAGTTGTTTACCACAGGTGAGATTTTCACACCACGCACGGTTGCTCTTGGCGGCCCTGGTGTAACTAAACCACGTTTGCTGCGCACCCACATGGGCGCGAACCTGAACGAGCTCATCAAAGGTGAACTTGCTGAAGGTAAACAGCGCATCGTTTCCGGCTCTATCTTGAATGGCCACAAAGTTGACGATGCCCACCAGTGGTTAGGGCGCTTCCATATGCAAGTAAGCGTACTGCCTGAAGGTGATGAGAAAGAATTCTTAGGTTGGCTCAAGCCAGGTGTGAATCAGCACTCTGTGACCCGTGCTTTTGCCGGACACTTGATGCCGAAGAAGCTGTTCGCAATGAACACATCTACCAACGGCTCTGACCGTGCCATGGTGCCGATCGGCAACTACGAGCGCATCATGCCGTTAGATATTCTGCCAACCATTTTGTTACGTGATCTGCTTTCTGGTGACACCGATGAAGCTCAACAACTGGGCTGCTTGGAGTTAGACGAGGAAGATTTGGCGCTTTGTACTTATGTTTGTCCAGGCAAGTACGAGTACGGTCCAGTGTTGCGTAATGCGTTGACCACGATCGAGAAAGAGGGCTAATCATGGGCTTAAAAAATTATCTTGAGCGGATTGAGCCAGACTTTGAGAAAGGCGGCAAGTATGAAAAGTGGTATGCCCTCTATGAAGCAGTGGCCACGATTCTCTATACGCCTGGCAAAGTAACCAAAAAAACTACGCACGTTAAAGACAATGTGGATCTGAAACGCATCATGATTTTGGTGTGGATGATGACCTTCCCAGCAATGTTCTGGGGTATGTATAACGTGGGTAACCAAGCCTTTATGGCACTTGGTAACGGCTACGAATTGGCCGACGTTTGGCAGGTTGGTCTATTCCAAATGCTAGGCGGCGATATGGCCAACGCGGGCTGGGGTACCAAAATGTGGTACGGCGCTTGCTTCTTCTTACCGGTTTACGCCACGACATTTATTGTCGGTGGTTTCTGGGAAGTCGTGTTTGCCAGCATTCGTAAGCACGAAATCAACGAAGGCTTCTTCGTTACTTCGGTCTTGTTTGCCTTAACCCTGCCAGCGACGATTCCACTATGGCAAGTTGCCTTAGGTATCACTTTCGGTGTGGTCATTGGTAAAGAAATCTTCGGCGGCACCGGTCGTAACTTCTTGAACCCGGCGCTTACCGGCCGTGCGTTCTTGTACTTTGCTTTCCCAGCGCAAATCTCGGGCGACAAAGTATGGACAGCTGTTGATGGTTTCTCGGGTGCAACTTTGCTTGGTCAAGCGGCTATCGGCGAAAACTATTTTGCTGACATGGACATGTGGTGGAATGCCTTCTTAGGTAACATCCAAGGTTCAATGGGTGAAGTTTCAACACTAATGATTCTGATCGGTGGTTTGGCCCTGATCTACTTCCGCATTGCCTCATGGCGCATCGTATCAGGTGTGTTCATCGGTATGGTCGCACTGTCGTTGTTGTTTAACACGATAGGCAGTGACACCAATACCATGTTCGCAATGCCGTGGTACTGGCACTTAGTTGTCGGTGGTTTCGCCTTCGGTATGATGTTTATGGCGACCGACCCAGTATCGGCCTCGTTTACGAATAAAGCTAAGTTCGCTTATGGCTTCTTGATTGGTGCCATGACCGTACTTATTCGTGTGGTAAACCCTGCTTACCCAGAAGGCATTATGTTGGCGATTCTGTTTGCGAACGTATTTGCTCCATTGTTTGACCACTTTGTTGTTCAGGCGAACATTAAACGGAGGTTAGCTCGTGGCTAAGAAGAACGAATCCTTAGGCAAAACGCTATTTGTCGTGGTCGCCCTCTGTTTAGTGTGTGCGATCATCGTGTCTGGTGCTGCAGTCGGCTTGAAGCCGATGCAGCAGAAAAATGCTGCGCTCGATATGCAGCGTAACGTATTAGATGCAGCTGGCTTGCTAGAGCCTAGTACTGACGTTGTCGCGTTGTTCAACGAGCGTGTTGAGACCAAGCTTATCAATCTTGATACGTTGGAGTTGGTTGAGCAGGCGAATGGCCAAAATGCTACCAACTACGATCCGATTGCTGCGGCGAACAA
Source organism: Pseudidiomarina homiensis (assembly GCF_003987225.1). GTDB lineage: Bacteria > Pseudomonadota > Gammaproteobacteria > Enterobacterales > Alteromonadaceae > Pseudidiomarina > Pseudidiomarina homiensis. The sequence continues at coordinate 1,053,274 of NZ_PIPX01000001.1, read as the reverse complement.
GCCCGACTGGAGTACTAAGCTTGAGAAAAGCGAAGACAAAGCGGGTATCGGTACGCGTGAAGATGTCACCAAGGTTTATTTTATCAATAATGACCAAGGTGAACTTGAGACTTTAGTTCTCTACATCCGTGGTTATGGCCTGTGGGGTACCATGTATGGCCTTATTTCATTGCAGCCAGACTTGAACACCGTTCGCAGCGTGAATTTCTATGAACATAGTGAAACTCCGGGACTGGGTGGTGAAATCCAGAATCCGAAATGGGTCGCACAGTGGTCAGGTAAAGAAATTTACGGCGATAGTAATGAACAAGTTGAGTTCGACGTAATGAAGAACCCTACCCAAGAGAACCATGATGTTGACGCACTTTCGGGTGCGACACTGACCAGTAATGGCGTCGATAATCTCGTTGAGTATTGGTTCAGCGACAAGGCTTATGGCCCATTACTTGAAAAAATTCGCAAGGGGGAGCTGAGCAATGGCTAGTAGTGCAAAAGAAATGAAAGAAGTCCTGTTTGGACCGATCTTTGCCAACAACCCTATTGCCTTGCAAATTCTCGGTATTTGTTCGGCGTTGGCAGTTACTTCGAAAATGGAAAACACTGTGGTTATGTGTATTGCACTGACCTTGGTAACTGCATTTTCGAACTTGTTTATTTCATTGATTCGGAATCACATTCCTTCGAGTGTTCGAATTATCGTGCAGATGACGATCATTGCTAGCTTGGTTATCGTTGTCGACCAGGTACTGCGTGCTTACGCATATAGTATTGCGAAAGAGTTGTCAGTATTCGTTGGTTTGATCATCACTAACTGTATCGTTATGGGGCGCGCTGAAGCGTTCGCCATGAAGAGCTCACCAGGCCTGTCGTTCCTTGATGGCATTGGTAATGGCTTGGGTTACTCAGTAGTGCTGTTGTTTGTTGGTTTTATCCGCGAACTTTTTGGTTCAGGTAGCCTATTCGGTTATCAAATTCTTTCGCTTGCCTCTGAAGGAGGATGGTATCAACCGGTTGGCTTGCTTATTTTGCCGCCGAGTGCCTTCTTTATCATTGGTGGATTCATTTGGATTCTGCGTACATTCCGTCCAGAACAAGTAGAGCCGAAGGACTAAGGAGCCGATGATGGAAGCATATATTAGTTTATTTATTAAATCGGTCTTCGTTGAGAACCTTGCACTATCGTTCTTCTTGGGCATGTGTACGTTCTTGGCGGTATCGAAGAAGGTTAGTACGGCTTTTGGTCTTGGTGTTGCGGTAATCGTGGTACTAGGTATCTCTGTACCGGTGAACAACTTGGTCTACCACAATATCTTGGCACCAGGCGCTTTGAGTTGGGCTGGTTTTCCAGACGCAGATCTAAGTTTCTTGCGTTTCTTGACCTTTATCGGCGTTATTGCGGCGTTGGTACAGATTCTCGAAATGACACTCGATAAGTACGTACCAGCGTTATACAACGCACTAGGTATCTTCTTACCGTTGATTACCGTGAACTGTGCGATTTTTGGTGGTGTTTCGTTCATGGTTGAACGTGACTATAACTTCACTGAAAGTATCGTCTACGGTATTGGTGGCGGTGTTGGCTGGGCACTTGCAATTGTTGCTCTAGCTGCGGTGCGCGAGAAGCTGAAATATGCAGATGTACCAGATGGCCTACGTGGTCTTGGTATCACCTTTATTTCAGTCGGTCTCATTGGTTTGGGCTTTATGTCATTCTCTGGCGTATCCCTGTAAGCACCGGTAACGAAAGCAACGGATAATTAAGAGGTAAAAGTCGATGCAAGGGCAAGAATTAACACTTATAGCGCTCGGCGTAGGCATGTTTACCGTGATCGTATTGATTTTGGTTGCGGTGATTATGTTCGCCAAATCAAAATTGGTACCTCAGGGTGATGTCGAGATTTTGATTAACGATGACGAAGATAAGAAGATCACAACCCAACCGGGTGGTAAGTTGCTAGGTGCGCTAGCTAACGCGGGTATCTTCGTATCGTCGGCGTGCGGTGGCGGTGGTTCATGTGGGCAGTGTACCGTGAAAGTAATCGAGGGTGGCGGTGATATCCTGCCAACCGAGAAAGACCACATTAACAAGAAAGAAGCGCGTGAAGGCGTGCGTCTGTCTTGTCAGGTCAACGTGAAGCAAAACATGAAAATCGAATTGCCTGAAGAGGTATTCGGTATTCGTAAGTGGGATTGTACCGTTAAGTCTAATGACAACGTAGCGACCTTCATCAAAGAGTTTGTCGTGCAGTTGCCAGAAGGCGAAGAAGTACCGTTCCGTGCTGGTGGTTACATTCAGATCGAAGCTCCACCCCATCATGTGCGCTACAAAGACTTCGATATCGAAGAGAAATTCCGTGGCGACTGGGAACGTTTTGGCTTCTTAGACATCGAGTCCAAAGTTGATGACGAAACGATTCGTGCCTACTCAATGGCGAACTACCCAGATGAGAAAGGCATCATCATGTTGAACGTGCGTTGCGCTACGCCGCCGCCAAACAACTTGAGCTTGCCAGCAGGTAAAATGTCTTCGTACATCTTTAGCTTGAAGCCAGGTGATAAAGTCACCATTTCAGGTCCATTCGGTGAGTTCTTCGCGAAGGAAACCGAAGCGGAAATGGTCTTCATCGGTGGTGGTGCAGGTATGGCACCAATGCGTTCGCACATTTTCGATCAGCTACGTCGTTTGAACACCGACCGTAAGATCAGCTTCTGGTACGGTGCTCGCTCGAAAAAAGAAATGTTCTACGTTGAAGACTTCGATATGTTGCAACGTGAAAATGACAACTTCGAGTGGCATGTTGCGCTTTCAGATCCGCAACCAGAAGACGATTGGGATGGTGACACGGGCTTCATTCACAACGTTCTTTATGAGCGTTACTTGAAAGACCATGACGCGCCAGAAGATTGTGAATTCTACATGTGTGGGCCGCCAGTGATGAATGCGGCAGTGATCAACATGCTTAAAGATTTAGGCGTGGAAGACGAAAACATCATGTTGGACGACTTCGGTGGTTAATTAAGTGATGACTTCATCATTACGTATGTTCTGGCTAGCCCTTATTGGGCTAGCCTTTTTCGTTTCATGCTCGCATGCGCCGCAGCAAATAGCGGTGTCCGGTGAGACCATGGGCACGACTTATCATATTCGCTATGTTTCTGCGAACCCGCGGCACGAAGCTGAGAAGATTAAAGAGCGCGTGGATGCGGTACTTGAGCAGATCAACAGTCAGATGTCGACCTATGACCCCAATTCTGAATTGTCGCGCTTTAATCAGCGCCAAACGACCGAGCCTGTAGTGGTTTCTCGCTCACTTGAAACGGTGGTACGCCGCGCGTTAGAGATAGCAGAAGAAACCGATGGCTTGCTCGATGTTACGGTTGGACCCCTAGTAAACTTATGGAGTTTTGGCCCACAACAGCGTCCAGAGGTTACTCCAACCGCAGCAGAGTTAGCTGCAGCGCAGGCAGCAACGGGCTACCAACATTTAAGTGTTGAAAACCACCAACTCCAGAAACGGATTCCTGAGCTCTACGTTGACCTATCAACCATTGCCAAAGGCTATGGTGTCGACCGCGTAGCGCGGCTACTTGAGCAGATGGAAATCCAAAATTATTTGGTCGAAATCGGCGGTGAAATGCGCATGAGGGGTGTTAAACCTGGTAACAAACCGTGGCGCATAGCGATTGAAAAACCAGATAATACCCAACGTGCGGCGCAACGTATCATTGAACCGGGCAATAACGCGGTCGCAACTTCTGGTGATTACCGTAATTATTTTGAGCAAGATGGTGTGCGTTATTCGCACATTATCGATCCGCGCACAGGTAAACCAATCCAGCATAATCTTGTCTCAGTAACAGTGCTGGCAGAGACGTGTATGGATGCTGATGCCTACGCCACCGCATTGACGGTGATGGGGCCTGAGCAAGCGCTGGCGTTTGCTGAAGAAAAGGGGCTTGCCGTACTTTTGATCGCACGTGAAAACGGTGACTTTAAAGAGTACACTAGTACCGCGTTCAAACCTTATTTGCAGTAACCTAGGAGGTCCGCATGGGATTATTCTTACTTGTTTTCGCCATCTTTTTGGTGGTGGTGTTAGCCATGTCGGTTGGGTTCATTGTGCAGAAGAAATCAATCTCGGGTAGCTGTGGTGGCATTTCAGCACTCGGTATGGATAAAGCTTGCGATTGCGATGAGCCGTGCGACGACAAAAAAGCGCGTATGGCCAAAGAAGAAGAGTGGCAGAAAAACCGTATTCACTAATACCTTCATAAACCAATAATAAAAAAGCTGAGGTTGTAGCAGTTACCATGGTCACGCCTGTACAAATACGTCCAAAAGCCGATGAAATTTACTTAGACTGCAACGCAACGACACCGGTGCTGGCACAAATTGCACAGGCTGTTTCGCACACCATGGAGCAAGTCTTTGGTAACCCGAGTAGCAGTCACATCACCGGTTTGCAAGCGCGCTATATTCTCGACAATGCACGTCGTTTGGGACGTGAGGTTATTGGTGCCCCGCGCGGTGAACTGGTGTTTACCAGTGGTGCGACCGAAGGTATTCAAACTGCAGTGCTTTCAGCGCTTAGCTACGCCAAGACACAAGGAAAAACTGCCGGCAAGTGGTTACTTTACGGAGCCACCGAACATAAGGCTGTACCGCAGGCGTTGGCGCATTGGAACAAGCTACTGGATACTCAAGCAGAGCTGAAAGCCATCCCTGTTGATCGGAATGGTTTGCTGGATCTTGATTTTATTGAAGCACACGCCCCTGACGCGTTAATGATCTGCACTATGGCGGTGAATAATGAAACGGGTGTGCGCCAGGACCTCGCCAAACTTGAACAAGTGATTCGGCGTCAGGCGCCACAAGTCCCGTGGATGGTTGATTGCGTACAAATGCTCGGTAAAGGCGACCTCAAGCTTGCTGAAACGAGCATCGATTATGCGCCTTTTAGTGGGCACAAGCTCTATGGTCCCAAAGGGATCGGCTTCCTCTATGTGCGTGAGCAACGCCCTTTTACGCCACTCATTATCGGTGGTGGTCAGGAACAGGGCTTGCGCTCCGGAACAGAAAACTTGCCTGGCATTGCGGCCTTGCACACCTTATTTGAATTGTTGCTCGACCAAACGCAACAGGTGTTTAAACCATTAGCGACGTTACAAAGCTACCGTGATCAGCTACTCGGGGCATTACGCGAGGCTTTTCCGACACTAGAACTTAATCACGTACTCGAATATTCGGTGCCAACCACGTTAAACTTTTCGGTACGCGGTGTGCCATCGCGTGACATCATGGATGTGTTTGATGCGGCGAATATTCGCGTGAGTTCAGGTTCCGCGTGCAGTTCCAAAGTTACGCGAAGTTTTGTACTTGATGCGATGGGGCTCGAAGATTGGCGTTCCCAGTCGGCGGTGCGTTTATCTTTCGGCCCAGCGACTGAACAACAAACGATTGATGCGGCATGTATGCGTATTAAAGAAGCTGCGCAGGCGCTACGGCACTCTTGCTTGTTGGTCAGTGACACCAACGAAGATTTCGATAGTGAATTGGATGGCGTGGTACAGCTCAGATTCGACGCGCAATGTTGCTATTTAATCATTGATCGGCAGGCTCGCGAAATGGCCGTGATTGATCCAGTGCCACAGCTGGCGGAGCGCATCGAGAAATTGGTGGAATGCCAACATTACCGAGTTAAAGCGGTGGTCACCACGGAGCAGCAAGGTGCGCAGAGCACCGCGGCGATGCTTGCGCAGATTGTTTGTGCCAGTGGCTGTGATGCTGAACGAGATAATGTCGGGTGGCCGTTGCATGCGCAAGCCGATTGTCAGTCACCGCAAGGTTGTGAATTGCCGACCAGCGGTTGTTTATTGGTTGGCAACCGACGTTTATATCGGGTGGGCAGCCGGCAACCGATTTTCTTACTGAGTTCACCGATTGCTCCTGAAAGCCAAGCTCAAGTAGATTTCGCTTTTGTGGGTGAGCAAGCGTCGGTGGAATTGTTACAGCAAGCAGTAAGTGCGCAAACGCTGCTGTGTGGCAAATGGGATGAAGACTTTGCAATAGCCGAGCAACTTGCTGAGTTAACTAACGAAGCGTGCGGCTGCGATTTAGTAGACATCCCGCCGGAACAGCAACAAGAGTGGCTTAGCCGCCCTGAAACACTAGTGGTGGACGTGCGTGAACAACAAGAGCATCAAGTCACGCCGCTCGATTTACCGGCGCAGGTTATGAGCGTGCCGTTAACACGCTTGATTCAGTTCATTTATGAGCATCGCGATGACTACGCACAACGTCCGATTGTGTGTCTCTGCCGCTCTGGGCATCGTAGTGCCGTGGCGGCCCGTGCACTCAGCCGGTTTGGCTTTTGTAATGTCAGCCATTTAACCGGCGGTATGGCGCTGCTAGGTTAATTGAAGGCCTCGGCTTTAGTTCTGCGGTACGCTAAGGCGCGCCGCGTAACCATCCTTACCTACCAAGAAACACGAATCTAGGTTGCAAACACTGTTCCAAACGTTGGCTTCAGTGAGAACCTGCCATGTCTCGCTAGCACTCGTGGGAAGATACGCCACGCCCGCAGGGTTACTAACAATTAAGCCCTTGTTAGGCGTCACCGTGAGGCTGTACAAGGCGCCTGCAAGAGGAGGTTCTGCCAATGGCGTAAAGTCGCCATCTTTATACTCGACAATACGCGGCCGACGCTCGGGATGATTGAGGTCACCACCTACGAGTAGGGCATGTTTTTCTGAGAATGGCCAAACACTCGCGATACCGGCGCTCGGGCCTGCGACGATTGGCGTGTCGATGGCTTTAAAGCGAATACCAAAGCTACTTTTAATCAGCAGTCGTGCAGTACTCGCGTTGGCGGTCCCTATTGCCCAAACGTTATTGCGAAAGCGCACACAGCCACCGCTGGCCGCCAAACCGCCTTCGGCGCCTTGCGGAGGGCCGTCAATAGCATTGCGTGACGGGAGCCAGTTGCGGCCATCGGGACTCCGTACCAGATCCCATTGGCCATCAATACTGTCGCCATAGACCCAAATTTCATTGCGCGATGGCGAAATCGCCAAACAGTTCAGAAATTGATTGCCACCGGCACGAAAGCTTAACTGCCAGTCACGGCCACCGTTGCTGGTGTGATAAACACGCGAGTCGCCGTTATTACCAATACTAAGCGCATAGGCGTGGCGGTCATCGAGTGCTTCGATGTCACGAAATTGCAAGTCATTTGAGGTGGGTTGACTGTATTGCCAAGTGTTACCGCCATCGGTACTGCGGCCAATCGTAGCCTTGCTGCCACTGATCCAAACCACGTCAGGACTGGGGCTACTCACTCCAATCCAATTGACGTCGGGACGTGTGGCTAACACTTGTACATCGATTGCCAAAGCCAATAACGCACTGCTGACTAGCATAAATTTCCCGTTCGTTTAAAGTCTTCGTCCTACGATAAACTAACCTATCGCCGACCACAACGCTTATTGGCGGTTGAGCTTGACTCGTTGTAACCGTAAGGCATTGAGCACTACAGAAACCGAGCTTAGCGCCATTGCCCCACCAGCTAACCATGGAGCAAGTAAGCCCGAGGCAGCAATAGGAATGCCTATAACGTTATACGCAAACGCCCAGAATAAGTTTTGTCGTATATTACGAACGGTTAAGCGACTCATCTCTAAGGCTTGTGCTAGACCGTTCAAGTCAGCCCGCATCAGCGCGATATCCGCCGCCTCAATGGCGACGTGTGTGCCCGTGCCCATGGCAATCCCAATGTCGGCTACGGCAAGGGCCGGGGCGTCATTGATGCCGTCACCGACCATGGCCACCGTAGCGCCCGTCGCTTGTAATTCTTTAATGTGATTTGCTTTATCTTCCGGCAAAACCTCAGCGATGACATCATCAAGGCCTAGCTCTTGGGCAATAGCCTGAGCCGTATGGTTATTGTCACCGGTTAACATGATCAGTTTGAGGCCACGTCGACGCAACGCTTGCAGGGCTTCCTTGCTGGTACTGCGGAGCGTATCAGCGACCGCAACGTAGGCATGTAACTCACCGTCGACAGCGATGGCCATGGCGGTTTTGCCCTGTGTTTGCAGTTCGCGGAGGAGCTGCTGGGCATGGTCATTTACATGCACACCTTGTTCTTCTAACAAGCGCAAGCTGCCAATAAACACTTGATAGCTGTGGTCATGATAGGTTGCCTTGGCACTGACGCCTTTGCCTTGATGTGCATTAAATTGCTGTATTTTGGGGGCGTCGGTTGCGCCATCGTCATTGCCTAGATGGGCAACGAGCCCATTCACAATGGCTTGCGCAAGCGGGTGCTCTGACTGCTTCTCTAAGCTGTGTACGAGGGTTGCGACAGTCGCTTGCGGTAACGCTTGGTTGAAGAGGCCAAAGTCAGTAAGTTTCGGCCGCCCCTCGGTGAGTGTCCCGGTTTTATCAAATACGATGGTGTCAACGGCTTGCGTGCGTTCCAGCACATCGCTTTGTTTGAATAAAATGCCGGCCTGCGCAGCGCGCCCAGAGCCCGCCATAATCGACGTTGGTGTAGCGAGGCCAAGGGCACATGGGCAGGCAATGACCAACACGGCAACGGTCGCCTCAAAAGCTGAACGCCAGTCGCCAGGGGCTAAGAAGACGATCCAAGTCAACATGGTAAGCGCAGCAATCACCAAGACAGCAGGAACGAAGATACTCGCTACGCGGTCAGCTAAGCGCTGAATTGGCGCTTTTGAATTTTGCGCCTGTTCGACGATTTGAATAATTTTGGCTAAGGCGGTTTCAGCACCAATTTGTTTTACTTCGACGCGCAGAAAGCCTGTTGTATTCATGGTGCCGCCCATGACGACGTCATCGTCATGTTTGGCGACAGGCATGCTTTCACCGGTTAACATCGACTCGTCAATCGCCGATTCACCGCTGATAACCTTGCCGTCAGTAGGGATCGATTGTCCCGGACGTACATGAATGATGTCGCCTACCTTGAGGTCGGCAACAGCAACTTCTTCGGTATCACCGGTGGCAAGTTCGCGTAAAGCGCGTTCCGGTTGCAGCTGCAAGAGCTTTTGAATCGCGCTGGACGATCGACCTTTGGCACGAGCCTCAAACCACTTACCTAATAGAATCAGAGTGATGAGAACGGCGCTGGTTTCAAAGTAAAGTCCTTCGTGCGGGTGGTAATCTGGCGCAAACCAAGCAAGGTAAATACTGTAAAAGTAGGCTGCCGAGGTGCCAAGGGCAACAAGTACATCCATATTGGCCGCACCATTACGTAGCGCATGATAGCTTCCGCGGTAGAATTGCCAGCCCATAATGAATTGCACGGGGGTAGCGAGCAGTAATTGCAGCCAAGGACTCATTAATAAAGCGGGAACTGGAATGCCCGAAGTCCAACTGAAATGACCGAACATTGTGTAGAGCAAGGGCAGTGAAAGAATTGCCGCCGCTAAGAATTTGAAAAACTGAAGCTGTTGAGCATCGTCGCGCTGGTCTTCTGGGCTACTTTGGCTGCGATCAATCAATTGCGCACTGTAGCCGGCATCTTGTACGGCAGTGATAAGCTGCTTGGGTTGTAAACCGTCCCCAGTAACAGCGGCGATTTCTGACGCAAAGTTAACGTTGACACTGGTTACACCGTCACAGCTTTGTAGTGCTCGCTCAATACTCTTTGCACAGCCTGCACAGCTCATACCGGAGAGTTGTAATTGCAGTGTTTCGGTAGCCATTCTGTTCTCCCTTACTGAGTATTAGCGTTTTAACAAGCGTTCGATAGTGACATCAAGCTCTTCGAGTACGCTGTCATCGCCGTCACGTAAACGTGCCTTCACACAGCTATGCATGTGTTGACTAAGAAGCTTCTTCGCAACCCCGTTGAGCGCGGCTTGCACTGATGCAACCTGCATAAGGATATCATCACAATAAATGTCGTTATCGACCATGCGTTGCAAACCGCGCACTTGCCCTTCAATGCGACTAAGGCGTTGGCTGAGATTCTTTTTAAGTGCATCAGGATGGGGCGTAACCGTTGTTTTCATCGAAGCATCTCCATGAGTTGATGTTGTTAATCTATACCCCCGTACCCTATATGTCAACTAAGAAAACACGCCAACTTTTTCGAGCGGCGTGTTTTCTTAGGTTACTGCGCGTCTAGTGATTGGCCATTGACGCCAAGGCTAGCGTCGCTCATTAAATACAGATAGGTCGGCATGATCTCGGCAGGCGTTTTCAATTTACTTCGGTCTTCTGCAGGGTAGGCCCGTGCCCGCATCGAAGTGCGAGTGGCACCTGGATTGATGACGTTGATACGAATGTTACTCCCCTCGTATTCGTCAGCCATAACCTGCGCTAATCCTTCGGTGGCAAATTTGCTCACCGAGTAGGGACCCCAGAATGCACGGCCTTTGCGGCCAACACCTGAGGAAGTAAAGACAATGCTGGCATGCTCAGCCTTCTTCAATGCGGGCATGAGTGCTTGGGTCATTAGAAATTGGGCAGTAACGTTCACCTGCATCAAGTCATGCCAATTGCCATGATCGATGTGCTCGAAAGGCGATAGTACGCCAAGCAAACTAGCGTTATGTAAGAGTCCATCAAGATGACCAAACTGCTCGACAATAGTAGCGCACAGGCCTTGGTAGTGGGTGAACGTTGCGCCTTTAAGGTCGAGTGGAACAATCGCTGGCTCGGCGCCGCCTGCGGCAATGATATCATCATAAACCGCTTCTAATTTACTTACTGTGCGGCCTAACAAGATGACGGTTGCGCCGGCTTTAGCAAAGGTGAGTGCGGCTTCTTTACCGATGCCATCGCCAGCACCCGTCACCAAGATCACTTTCCCTTCGAGGCTGTAGTCTGCTACGTTGTCGTTATGCATTTTGCTCATTTTCGGCTTACACTACTCGTTAAATGAATGATTGGCTCAAGTTTACTGGTTTTTATCTAGATTCTCAGCTGTTGCCGAGAAAATCTTGAAAAATACTTTCAACTTGGGCCTCAGCGGTGTATAAAATTTTGTTAAGTGTGTGTCTTGTCCTACCAGTTAGAAAAAGCGATGATAGGCAAGATAAACAAAAGCATCTGTAGGTGCTCAAAACATAACAACACGAACAAGGATTGGGGAAGCCTCATGAAAAAACTCTTGCTTGCAACGGCGATTACCAGCGCCTTTACCCTAGCCGGTTGTGGCAGTGGTGACGAAGCGCCACAAAGCGAAACAGTCGATTTTCAAGTCAACGCTACACGGGTAGTGTTTGACCCAAGCAACGGCGCAGTGCCGGTGCCTTCAAATATTCTTTTAAGCGGTAGTGTCGATGGAACGTTGAATATTCCAGTCGCAGATCCTACCGACAATGCAAATCCGCAAGTTGCGCTAAACGGCCTTGACGGTTGGGGTACGCACTCAACGATGACCTTTAGCTTCTCGTTGCCAGAAGATGAAAATGGTAACAAAATCGCTGTTGACGCTGCTTCCCTTGAAGCTGCTGGCAGTGTGCGGGTTTTTGAAACGATCATGGGCGGCTCAGCGGTAAGTCCTGAGTGTGCTGCGGCGAGTCCTGCGGCAACTTGTGCTGTCGCTGGCGAGTTGACACATGGTGTTGATTTTATTGTTCGTGCAACAGGACCTGATGGCGTTGCTGTCATTCCTCTGAAGCCACTGAAGGCGAAAACTGGCTACGCAGCTGTTTTGACCAGCAACATCCAAGACGAACTTGGTCGTGATGTTCGCCCTTCGCAAACCTATGGCTTAATGAAGCGTAATGCGGATACCGATCCAGTATCAGGCGATGCTTCTGGAGTTGGCTTACAGCGTTTGATTAATAGTCACGAGGCTGCACTGGATGCATTTGGTGTCGCGAAAGAAGATATCATCTACGTGTCAAGCTTTACCACCCAGTCAATTAATGACGTATTTGGTGCAATTAAAGGCTTGATGGCACAACAGTTCTCTTCTGGTGCTGGTCCTGCTTTGATGGCGCAACCTACGGGAATCACGGTAGGTGATGCTTTAGTCGGTGCAGGTCGTTTGCAAGCCAATCCGCAAGACCCTGCGTATTTAGCTGCTTCTTCGGCAGTATTGTATCAAGGTCAAGTCACCTTGCCGTATTATCTACCAGTGCCTACAGCTGAAAATCAGCAAGCACCGTTGAATGGTCGCTGGCAAGCAATGTGTGATAGCCCTGCATCGATTCTTGGTGCTGTAGGCGCCGGAGCGCTACCAGCAGAAGCGATCGATCCGCTGGCGTTTGAAGATCCTTCGCGCTTGCTACCACCTTACAACTGTTATGACTTCCCTGGTATCGACGAAGAGCGTCACTTGACCAAGTATAACCCTGTTCCTGCAGCCACTACTGCAATGGACATTCCAGCAGTGGTTACCGTACCAGACGTGAACATGGCGAATATGGTACGCGCTGCGCAAGGTCTAGACCCATTGAGCGAACCAGCAAATGGTTGGCCGGTGGTGATCTTCCAACATGGTATTACTGGTGAGAAGACCAATGCTTTCGGTATTGCCGGAACGCTAGCGGTGATGGGTTTCGCAACAGTGGCAATTGACCATCCGCTGCATGGCGATCGTGGTTTTGGCCCGATTAACGCAACGACCGGTAGCCCGACTGCGTACATGAATCTCGGCAGTTTGTTGACTGCTCGTGATAACTTGCGCCAGTCAATCTCTGATTTGCTCGGTTTACGTTTAAGTCTCAATGCTGCGCAAGGCGCTCCGCTCAATGGTCAAAACGTTTTCTTTGTGGGTCACTCGCTTGGCGCGATTGCTGGTACAGGCTTTACCGCTATGGCAAATGAACCTATGAGTGGTCAGCTTGCTCCTGCATCAGCTCTGTTTAAAGTTAATGCAAGCTCATTGATGGCGCCAGGTGCGAGTGTTGCCAACTTCTTGTTAGCATCTAACTCATTTGGTCCAGTCATCAAAGGTCAACTCCTTTATGCTGCGAATGCCGATTTTGCGGCTGCCGTGAATGGCGCTGCGCAACAGGCCGGCATCTCACCTAGCTCGCCAGAGTTCCAAGGCTTGTTGGTGCAGGTTTATACGCAGTTCTGGTCAGGCCTAAGCGCGGCTGAGCAAGCACAGATTAATGGTGTGTTTGAGCAGTTTGCCTTTGCTGCACAGTCGGTGATTGACTCTGCTGACCCAATTAACTACGCAGCGCAGGCGGTGGGTAACGACAGCCCGATTCACTTGATCGAAGTGATTGGTAATGGCGCTGAGTTCTTACCGGACCAAGTTATTCCGAATGCCGTAGAAGGCAAGCCTTTAGCCGGTACTGAACCGCTGATCACGGCACTTGAATTACCGACCATCACGCAAACAACCGCAAGCACTGATGGTTCGAAGATTTCTGGTGCAGTTCGCTTTATCGAGGGTAGTCATGGTTCGATTGTTGATCCAAGCGCCTCGGCTGCAGCGACGATGGAAATGCAGTTGCAAGCGGCAGGTTGGTTTAGCACCAATGCAACGGCAATTCCGGTAAGCAACCCTGCAGTGATTCAACAATAACCTGTATACTGCTTACAGATGAGTTTCAAAGGGCCGCTCGTCGGCCCTTTTTTATGGCCATTGTGAAATAAGAGCATGGGGACACTATGGAATTTCTTTTAGAAATAGCTGACTTTGTGATCAAGGCAGCCATTATTATTTTGGCCTTTGGCTTAATGGTAGGGATTATCGCCAACGCTGCACAGCGTCAGCGCAAGCAGTCAGGTGAGTTGCACGTGCGCAACTTATCAAAACAGTTCCGAAAAATGGCGCAAGCTATCGAGCACGAATTACTGAATAAGAAGCAACTCAAACAGGCGCAAAAGGAAGAGAAAAAAAGCGAGAAAGCGCAAAGCAAAGAGAGTAAAGAAGACGCAAAACGCGTATTTGTGATTGACTTTAAAGGCAGTATGGATGCGCATGAAGTCGATAACTTACGCCGTGAAGTCAACGCGGTCATCGGCGCAGCGAAGCCATCAGACACAGTGTTTGTGCGGCTAGAAAGCCCGGGCGGCGTGGTCCATGGTTATGGACTGGCTGCAGCACAATTGCAGCGCTTGCGCGACGCTGAACTTAAGTTGGTGGTGAGTGTCGATAAAGTAGCGGCGAGCGGGGGCTATATGATGGCCGCGGTTGCCGACGAAATCGTAGCTGCCCCGTTTGCTATTATTGGTTCGATTGGTGTGGTGGCGCAATTGCCGAATTTTCACCGCTGGCTCAAAAAGCATGACGTTGACTTTGAGCAAGTCACCGCGGGTGATTACAAGCGCACATTGTCGTTATTTGGCGAAAACACCGATGCCGGGCGGCGCAAGTTTAAGGAAGACCTAGAAAACATTCATGCGCAGTTTAAGCAGCATATCGGCCTTTATCGCCCACAAGTTGACCTCGAAAAAGTTGCGACAGGGGAGTACTGGACCGCACAACAAGCCAAAGAATTTGCTTTGGTGGATGCGATTTCAACAAGTGATTCTTGGTTGCTTGAACGCGCCAACGAGCAAATGATTTTACAAGTGAGTTATCAAGAGAAACGACCGTTGGGTGAGCGGATCGGAAAAAACGTAACAGCCGTACTTACGAGTATCCGAGAGTTTCTTAGTAAATCGTAATCGGGAGTTGTGATGCGTGACGATTTTTCAGATGAACCTGCTGATGACTTTGCGAAGGAGCTTGCCGAGTTCAGGCAGCAAATGGCAGATGTTAAGCCTATCGATAACAACGATGTTGTACCGGTAAAGAAAACGAAGCCGACGGCAGCGCAAGAAGCGCGTCGGCAAGCTGCCGAGCGTCAGCTTGAAGACGACATTAATTATTTGTCGATGGAGTTTGTTGACTTAGTTGAACCCGAAGAGTTGGTTGAGTTTCGTCGCGATGGCGTGCAGCACGGCGTATTTAAACGCCTGAAGCGTGGTGATTATGGTATCGAAGCAAGTCTCGATTTGCATCATCACAGTCTACGCCAAGCCCGTGAGGCGTTATTTGATTTTATTCAGCTTTGTCATCGTCGTGGGGTGCGTTCCGCAATTGTGGTTCACGGAATGGGCCGTCATTCAAAACCCCATCCGGCACTGTTGAAGAGTTATGTGGTGAAGTGGTTAAAGCAGCTCGATCCGGTTATGGCCTTCAATAGTGCCCAGCGACATCATGGTGGGGCCGGTTCAGTGTACGTAATGCTCCGCAAAAACGCGGAGCAGAAGCACGAAAATCGTGAGCGCCATCAAAAACGCTAAATCAACATAGGTCCAGAGTAGATGAAGTTAGTTAGATTAAGTGCTATGGCATTGTTAATGAGTGTCTCAGGCTGTGCTGAAGCCGTTCCAGAGCAAACACTATCCGAGCGTGTCGCTGAACAACTGACAGAGCGCGTCGATCAGCGTTACGATGCAACGTTTAGCTACGATTCTTTTGAGCTCAATACCTTAACGGCGGAGCTTCTTGCGACGGATATTGGTGTTGCCACCCGAGTGGCCGAGCTTGATGCGGGATTGAATCAGCTCCTCTGGGCTGAACGGATCCGCTTGACCGGTGATTGGCTGACCCAGCAACAGGATCAGCTGCAGCTGGATAGTGCGACAATTCAAAATGCGCAACTCACCATTGCTTACTTTGCCGAAGGGCAGTCCAACTTGCATACCTTGGTTGAGAAAGTTAAAAGCCAATTGCCAGTCCAGCGCGCCAGTGAACAGATTCTATGGCAGGTGAACCGAGTCGAGCTTGAGGATGTGGTGGTGAACTTGTTTGATCAAGGCCAGCCATTGGTAAGTGTCAAGCTGGAACGACTGCGCTTACCTCCGCTCAATAGTGCGCAAACGACCAATGAATGGGTCAATGGTGTGTTAGGACCATTATTGGAACAACTTATTCAACAGGCACTGCGTGGGGACACAGACACGATGACGGTGGATATGCAGGGTCTGACAAGGTTCTTCTGGCGTGAGTTAGGGGCAGGTATAGGGGCGCTCTAAAACGCCCCTACAGAGAGTTTAGCGAGCGTTAGAGTTGCTCGCTAACATCACGTTCTTTAAGATCGGCTTGCTCATCATTGAAGACGCTTTCATCGAGTTCACCTTCACTTTTCGCAACAATCAAGCTGACCATGGCATCGCCGGTTACGTTGACGGCTGTGCGCGTCATATCCAGCAAGCGGTCAACACCAATGATCAAACCAATCCCTTCGACGGGAAGACCTACTTGGCCAAGCACCATCGCCAACATGATTAAACCAACGCCTGGGACACCAGCAGTACCAATACTCGCTAAGGTCGCAGTGAGGACTACCATCGCATAATCAGCAATGCTCAAGTCGACGAGGTAGACTTGGGCGATAAACACCGTCGCCACACCTTGCATGATGGCAGTACCATCCATGTTGATGGTAGCGCCAAGCGGAACCGTGAAGGAGCCGACCTTGTTACTCACACCAAGGCGTTTGGTGACGGTCTCGAGCGTAACTGGAATGGTGGCATTACTGCTTGAGATCGTGAAGCCGAAGATTTGTACTTCACGCATTTTCTTCAAGAACATCCATGGACTCAGACCGGTCATCGTTTTGAGGATCACCGAGTAGGTCACAACGCCATGTAAGATCAAGACAAAGAAGACCAGTAAGAAATATTTACCAAGGCTGAAAATGGTCTCGAACTGAGTTTCACTAAAGAGCTTGGCCATGAGCGCAAACACGCCGTAAGGTGCCAAGTTCATCAAAATCACAACGAGCTTCATGATGACGTCGTTAAAATCATCAAAGACGCCCTTCAAGCGTTCGCCAGACTTACCGATAAGCGCCATTGAGATTCCGAACAACAGTGCGAATACGATAATCTGTAACATGTTGCCATCGGCCATTGCCGAAAACGGGTTTTTCGGGAACAGGTCGATAATGACTTGGGCAAGCGACGGTGCTTGTGACGGTTCAAAGGTTGCGTCCGATTGTATTTCAACGCCAGCCCCTGGCTGAATCAACACAGCAGCAAAAATGGCAAAGGTAATTGCGACTGCGGTGGTGACCATGTATAGACTTACGGCTTTGCCGCCTAGTCTACCCAAGGTACTCGGGTCGCTAATCGAACAGGTACCCAACACCAACGACACAAACACTAACGGGACCACCAACATTTGCAGCGAACTGATAAAGATCTGACCGACGACGTGGAATAAACCTTTGGTCAGGTAGCCTTCGACTAAAACACTTTCCGGGAACAGCAGTTTAAGTAGAAAGCCAACGAGGATGCCCGCGAACATACCGATGACGATACGCGTTGTTAAGCTAAGCTTTTTTTTATTATCACGCATACATTTTCCTGAGAGTTGAAAATAATGAACTGGCAAAGACTACCAGAAAAGCGCAGACGATTTTAGTACTCTCTGCATTCCTGCGATAAAACCATAAAAAAAGCCGACCAAGGAAGATTCCTGCGGTCGGCTCTGGGTTGGTTTACAAAAATTACATGTATTGCGGACCAAAGCCATTGGTCCATACCATTGCTGAACCTACCATTAAGATAACCAGCAAGATAAGCCCAGCAGTTACCACCGAGCTCGCATAAATAAAGCCGCGTTCTTCTGGAATATGCATCAGAATAGGTACGCCGGAATAGAGCAAGTAAACTGAATAAGCGATTCCCGCTAAGAACGCCATCGTTACAAACCACAATTCTGGATAGAGCGCAGCAACGCCCGACATAATGACCGGAGTTGCAGTGTACGCAGCAAGTTCAACGGATTGTGTGAACGTTGGCGATGCGCCGAAGGTTTTTGCCATCCAGTGGATCAGATAGGCCAAGGCGAAGGTGGCCGCGATGATACCGACATACATGGCAACGCTCATTGATAGTGCGCTTGTTTGAGTTAAAAATGTGGCCTCTCGCGCACCAATACTCCAACCCAGATGAGCTGATGCATAATAGGCCGCCGCACACGGAATAAGCGCGATAAGAAGAATGTGACTTAGCGCATAAGTCAAACTTTCGTGCCGCTCATCAATACTCTTCCACTCTTCGCGAGGGTGTGCGTACAGTCCCCAAATGTGATTCAAAATCATGGTGAACCTCTACTTCTCGTTGTTGTATAGACTATTATTATTGTTATAACTGCATTTATTATGGTTTCGTTTACGCACTTCTTTGGTACGTTTAGCGTCGATTTTTAGCTCCGACTTAACATCTATATTGGTCGGATTTTCAACAGTGTCAAGGCTTTTTCAGTGACAACCACGCAAGTTTATGAGTACACTACGAGGCCTTGATGTTATTCGTATTACTCCCTACTTTTTAATCTTAATCCGCGGTTTCTCTGATGAATGCAGCTCAAATTAAACCTTTGCTAGAACCTATTCGTAGTTTTTTACAATGCGAGACGCCTGATGAATGGCTAGCTGAAGCGCAAAAAACTGAGAATTTGCCGGTCTTGTTGCGTGATCATATGGTTTGTGAGCTAAAAGCCGCACAAAGTGCAATGTTATTAATTCGCCGTTACGCAGTGGATCAGGCCAGTGGTGATGCGCTGTTGGCTTGGTTAGCGCCCTATGAGGACTATACCTATCGTCTCATCGGTGATTGGCGCACGTTGCCGCAGCACAATCGGCTACAAAAGAAAATGATACCGCGCTCCGATAAGCCCTATAGTGCGGAACTGATTGATAAGATGGTGCTGCTCATTAAAGAAGAGTTGCATCATTTTTATCAGGTTCTCGAAGTGGCAGAACACTACGGGGTAGCCTACGACAAGGTAACTTCAAGTCGCTATGCCAAAGAGTTATTGCGCCATGTTCGGACTCATGAACCTGCAACGCTGATTGATAAATTGATTTGCGGGGCATACATCGAAGCGCGCTCCTGTGAGCGTTTTGCTAAATTAGCGCCCTTGCTGCCTCCGCAACTGAGTGAGTTCTATGTATCGCTATTGCGTTCTGAAGCGCGGCACTATCAGGATTATCTTACCTTAGCCGAACAGATTGCCGGTGCAGACATCAGTGCGCGGATTGCGTTTTTTGGCGAGCGCGAAGCGGAGCTTATTTTAGCACCTGACGCAGACTTTAAGTTCCACAGCGGCCTGCCGCAGGGAGCGGTTGCTGCATAAGGTTGTGCGCTTCGTGAGTCACTTTGAGCATACTGCCCTGAGTATACCAATCACCTAACACAACGCGTGTTGCTGTGGTGCCATCGACGCTATGTTGATGTACCGCAGGACGATGGGTATGGCCGTGAATCATTTGTCGCACGTTATAGCGCGCAAAGTAGTCAATGACCGTTGTCGTATTCGCATCCATAATCGCCAGTTGCTCTTCGCTTAACGGTTGTTGCGTTTTGCTTGTCGCCCTGAGCTTATTGGCAATGCGCATGCGCACTGACAATGGCAAAGCGAGCAAGAACTTCGTTAACCAAGGTTTGCGAATCCAACGTCGGAAGCGTTGATAGCTATGGTCATCGGTACAGAGCAAATCACCGTGCATGATTAGCGTAGGGGTTGCATAGAGGTTAATCACGTAGGGGTCGGTCAGTAACTTTACACCGGTTCGCTCAGCGAACTGGCGACCGATCAGGAAATCGCGATTGCCGGCCACGAAATAGGTGGGAATACCGTGGTCAGTAAAACGGCGCAGTTCGTCTTGCACCTGCGCCGCAAAGGCACTGGTATCATCGTCACCGATCCAAGCATCAAATAAGTCACCCAAAATATACAGAGCGTCAGCACTGCGGGCCGTGTCGCGCAAAAAGTCAAAAAACAGATGAGCGATATCGGGCCGCGCAGGGCTTAAATGCAGATCAGAAATGAACCAGGTGGCCATAAAGCGAGTTGTCCTTACTCGCCTTCAACTGTCGCTTTCTCGATGATTACATCATCTTTCGGCACGTCTTGATGGAAGCCAGCTTGGGTGGTGTAAACTTGCTCGATTTTGTCAACCACGTCCATACCTTCGACGACTTTACCAAACACGCAATACCCCCAACCACCGACGCTTTCGTTCTTGAAGTTAAGGAATTCGTTGTCGGCAACGTTGATAAAGAATTGGCTGGTGGCAGAGTGCGGATCTTGCGTACGTGCCATCGCGACAGTCCCTTTCAGGTTCTTCAGGCCGTTATCCGCTTCATTTTCGATGGCGTCGTGCGTGCTCTTTTGTACCATTTCAAGATTAAAACCACCACCTTGAATCATGAAGCCTTTAATCACGCGGTGAAATAAGGTTTCAGCGTAAAAGCCTTCACGAACGTAACGCAAAAAGTTTTCAACAGTCTTAGGTGCTTGTTCTGAGTACAACTCAAGTTTGATAGCACCATGATTGGTATGCAAAGTTACATGCATGGGACGAACTCCATTGATGTTTTAGCGAAAAATTTGCGACAGTTTAGCACTGTTTGTGAGAAGGCTACAGCATGCGGTATCATAATCAGTTCAAGAAGCTAACAAGTTGGAGTCGTAAATCGCATGTTGACCATTTTTGATACCCTGCGCCGTCGTAAGGAAGTATTTCAGCCGATCACCCCAGGTGAGGTGAAGCTGTATGTTTGTGGGGTAACGATTTACGATTACTGTCACATTGGTCATGCTCGCACCTACGTAGCTTTTGACGTGGTAGTGCGTTATTTACGCTCAAAAGGCTATAAAGTTACCTATGTGCGTAATATTACCGATGTTGACGACAAAATTATCAATCGTGCTAATGAAAATAATGAAGCGATTGACGCTGTTACCGCACGCTTTACTAAGGCGATGCACGATGACTTTGACGCACTGAACTTGGTGCGTCCTGACATTGAGCCCACGGTGACCGGCCATATGGGTGACATTATCACCATGATCGAGACCTTAATCGCGCGCGGCCATGCTTATGTGGCCGCTGACGGTGATGTGCTGTTTGATGTAAGCACCTTCGAGAATTACGGCAAGTTAAGTCGTCAAAACTTGGAGCAATTGCAGTCGGGGGCGCGGGTTGATGTGGCGCAGAATAAAACCGATCCGCTTGATTTTGTGCTGTGGAAGCGCGCGAAAGCAGGCGAACCGAGTTGGCCTTCGCCGTGGGGGGAAGGTCGCCCAGGCTGGCATATTGAGTGTTCAGCGATGAATAAACGCCATCTTGGCGAAAATTTTGATATTCATGGTGGTGGCTCGGATTTGATTTTTCCACATCATGAAAACGAAGTAGCACAAAGTTGCTGTGCCAATGATCATGACTATGTGAATTACTGGATGCATAGCGGCATGGTGCAGGTTGACGCGGTCAAAATGTCGAAGTCGCTGGGTAACTTTTTTACGATTCGTGATGTTTTGGCGGAATACGATGCCGAGACAGTGCGATTTTTCTTGCTTTCGAGCCACTATCGTTCACAGTTAAACTATTCTACCGATAATTTAGACCAGGCTCGGGCCGGCTTGGAACGTCTGTATACCGCCTTGCGTGATATCCCAGAAGTCGCCGTCGATGCGCAGTTAGCCGCGCCTTTTCAAGAGCGCTTTGCGGCAGCTATGGATGATGATTTTAATGTACCTGAAGCCTTGCCAGTGCTCTATGACTTAGCGCGTGAAATCCATCGTGCTGACGATGACAGCATAGCAGCGCGGCACGCGGCAACCTTGCGTCACTTAGGCGGCATTCTCGGCTTGTTACAACAAGCGCCGGAAGCCTTTTTACAAAGTGGTGCTGGGGAGGCTGTCGATGCTGCGGCGATCGAAGCTTTGATACAACAACGCAATGACGCCCGCGCGACAAAAGATTGGGCGGCTGCCGATGCGGCGCGTGACCAATTGACCGCACTAGGTATTGAACTTGAAGACACGCCGCAAGGCACCCGCTGGCGTCGTGTCTAAACTGACCACAACGAGGATAGCTATGGCATTTCCAACAGTTGAAGTAGTTGAAAGTTACAGCGCTGCACACAGTGATTATGATGCAGTGATTTTGGTTGGCGATTTTGCGCAAAACCTCCCACCTGAGTTTGCCGACTTTGTTGCGCAAGCAGCGCAATACGATCAACGTGTGGGCAAACAGCCGTTATTACTCGCTGCCGATGTCTTTGGTGGCCGTTTGATTGCGGCGCCAACGGGACCGTTAACCCGTGATTACGATGACGTACGCAATATTGCCGATGCTGCAGCAGCAGGCGCGCACATTGCTCAGCAAGCAGGCGTAAAGCAGCCGCTTTTAGTGGTGTTTGGTACGCAAGACGACGCACGTTACGGCCAGGCTGAAGCGGTGGCCTATTGGGGGTTATGCCAAGCGCTGTATGAACCACTTGAAGCACGCGAGGCGCTTGGTGAAGAGACGATTGAGACCATCACTAACGTTGGCGTAGTGGGAACGCTTGACGCCGATTGGTTGAGTGCGGTTGAAGCGGGTAAGCGGGTCGCGCGCGACCTGTGTGGTACCGAGCCGGAGCGCATGGCGCCGCCACGTTTTGCTGAGTATTGCCAACAAGCGTTTGCCCATACACCAGTCAAAGTTACGGTGATTGATGACATTCAGCAGTTGCAACACGAGTATCCACTATTAATGGCAGTGGGCCGTGCGTCACTAGGTGTCGAGCGCCACTGGCCATGCGTCGTTCGCCTTGAGTATGATGCGCCAGCAGCTGAGCAAACCCTTATGTTTGCTGGTAAAGGCATTGTCTACGACACTGGTGGTGCTGACCTCAAAACTGGCGGTCACATGGCCGGTATGAGTCGTGACAAAGGTGGTGCTGCAGGCGTCGCTGGGTTTATGAAAACCGTGGCGGAAATGCGCCCAGACACAGTGAGTGTGGTGGCTGAGCTAGGCGTGGTGCGTAACAGCATTGGCGCCGAAGCCTTTGTCGCAGATGAGATTATCAAGGCGCACAGCGGTGTGCGTGTGCGTATTGGTAACACTGATGCGGAAGGTCGTTTGGTGTTGGCTGACTTGCTCTCGCATTTGCGCGTGCAGGCGAGCAACTATCCACGTCCGCAACTGTTCAGTGTGGCGACATTGACGGGGCATGCAGCTTTGGCCAAGGGGCCTTACACAGCATTAGTACCGAATGGTCCCGCTCGGGCTGTAGGCTTGCATGACAAGCTTTGGGAAGCTGGCGAAGTGTATGGTGACCCAGCGGAAGTAAGCTGGTCACGCCGCGAGGATTTCAGTTTTGTTGCGCCGCGGACGAAGTCAGATGACGTGTTGTCGAGCAATAATGGTCCATCGGTAAGCACCAAGCGTGGGCATCAATTCCCGATGGCCTTTTTAGCGATTGCCTCGGGTCTCGATCGCCATGGCAATGACAGTGACCATCCATTACCTTACGTTCACGTTGATATTGCTGGCAGTGGCGTGGAAGGTGGTGATTGGCAGCATGGCAAGCCAAGTGGTACGCCAGTAACGTGTTTTGCCGGTGCCTATTTGCACAAGTAATAACACGGCAAGCACGCCAGAAAGAAAAAACGCCGGATTTATTCCGGCGTTTCTATTTTAATGGACTCGAGTTCGGCAAGGGTTTTGCCATGAGGTTGCGGTGCTCGTGTGGCGGGGTCGATATGGACAAACACGATGTCATCGGCAACGCAGATATTTTGCTTGGTCTGCTTATTACGCACCACGCAGGTGAGGGTAACCGACGTGCGACCGGCTTTTTTCACACCTAAACCAAATTCCACAACATCGCCTTGGTAGGCTGACGTTTCGAAACTAATTGCGCCGATATGTTTGGTAACGAGGCTTTTGGCGTCGAGCTGGCACGCAGCGAAGATGTAGGCTTCTTCGTCAATCCATTCGAGAATTCGGCCACCAAATAAAGAGCCAGCAAAGTTCAGATCATTCGGCATGACCAAACGGCGAGATAAAAAGCGCATCAGTTTCACTCCTTGAGGATTATCGATGCGCTTAGTATATCTTATTGTAAGTGGCGGGCAAAAAAGTCTGCGATCATCTGGTACCGATGTATTGACGTTTCGCGCCCGCGAAGCCCATGTTGCTTGCCTGGGTAAGCCATAAGCTCGAACGGCAACATTGCTTGCTGCAAGGCATACGTCAGCTTAGCTGTATGAGTGTAAAGCACGTTGTCATCCGCCATTCCATGATAAATCAACAGCGGTTGTTTGAGGTCTTTGGCGTAGGTTAAAACATCGGCTGCCCGATAACCGTCAGGATTGTCTTGCGGTGTGCCCATATAGCGCTCGGTGTAATGCGTATCGTATAAACGCCAATCGGTAACTGGGGCTCCGGCAACTGCAGCGCTGAAGTGTTCAGGCGCACGTAAAATTAAATGCAAGGCCATGTAGCCGCCATAGCTGTGCCCAAATACGCCAATCTTGTCATCGGCAACGTAAGGCAAGCTGCGCAAAAATTCGACCCCCTTCATTTGGTCGGCGACTTCTGCTTGAGCAAGGTTACGATAGATAACTTGCTCGAATTGTTTGCCGCGATGACCGCTGCCGCGATTGTCGAGATGGAATACCACATAACCTTGCTGTGCCAAGTATTGCGTAAAATAATCACCCCAGCTGTTGGTCACGCGCTGAGCTCGAGGCCCGCCGTAGACCATCACCACGACCGGATAACTTTGGTTGTCGACCATGACCGCAGGTTTCGTTACTTTATAATGCAGAATTTGCTCATCGTCGGCGCGCAGGGTACCGAACTCCGGGTACGACCAATGTGCAAGGTAAGGAGCTAACGGATGACTGCCGTTAATTTGGTTTTCATGCAACCAGGCAATGCGCTCTCCTGTAGGGCCGTGCAAGCTGACTTGCGGCGGTTGTGTGCTGCTCGAATAGTAATCGATATAGCTGCGTTGGTTGGGGGCAAAATCGACCGTATGAAAACCTTGTCTTTGGGTCAGCTGAGTTGGTTGGCTCGGGTTGGTAGTGGTCATACTCACCCGATAGAGGTGGCGTTCCAGTGGCGTTTCTTTGCGGCCCATAAAGTACACAAAGCCAGTGGTGTCGTCGACGGCGGCAACACTATCAACTTGCCATTCGCCGCTGGTCAATTGGCGGATCAAACTGCCATCGGTGCGATATAAATACAGGTGCTTGTAGCCGCTACGTTCAGAGGCCCAAATAAAGTGGCGCGCGTCGGCTAAGAAGATGAGGTCATCATGTAAATTCACCCAAGTGTTACTGCTTTCACTAAGAATTGCGGTCGCGTCACCGCCCGTGCGCGGCTGTAAATAGAGGCTGAGCTGTTGTTGCTTGCGGGTTTGCCATTGGTAGCTGACCTGAGAGCTATCGGGTAACCATTTAACGCGAGCCAAGTAACCTTCTTGATGCCGTTGTCCAAGTTTCAACCAAGTCGTTTCAGCACTATCGCGCTGCCAAATTCCTAGGTCAATATCCGCGTTCGCTGTTCCGGTAAAAGGGTAACGTTGTTGCACCACTTCGGTGCGCTCGGCGTACACGTCGGTACGTGTTTGTAGATCGACCGGGCTCGTGTCCACTCGGGTGAAGGCAATACTTTGCTCATCAGGACTCCACCAATAGCCAGTCATACGTTTCATTTCTTCCTGCGCAACAAACTCGGCCACGCCGTAGTGCAGGGTTTCGGTGGCTGCTGGGCTCACTTGTTGGCGACGGTTTTCGGCGAGATCGAGGATGAACAAGCTGTTCTGTTCAATGAAGCTGACAAAGTTACTTTGTGGCGAAAAGCGCGCATCGGTAACACTGCTGTTGCTGTCAGTTAATGGGGTAACGTTGGCAGACTTAAGATCGACGAGAAAGAGCTGACCACTGAGTGGAATCAATAAGTGCTGGCCGTTATTGGCCCATTGATAATCAACGATGCCGCTGGCGCGGATGCGCAGGCGCTCGCGTCGCGCTCGCTCGCTTGCAGACATTGCCGCCGGGTCGTCAACCAGTTGGCTGGCTGCGACCAAACGGCGATGTTCTTGTTTGCGAATATCGTAAAGCCATAAATCATTAATGTTGGGGTTGTCGGCACTGCCGCGTAAATAACTGATGACCTGCCCATCGGGAGAAAAACGCAGTTGACTTGGCGCTGAGGTGGTCAGGTCAGGAGCAGAAAACATCCGCTCGATGCTCAGCCGTTGCTCACCGAAGTTTTCCGCCGCAGCGGTGGACTGCGCCTCAACGGCAGAGGTGGTGAGCGTAGCTAGGAGTAGCGTAAAAATCAGAGCTCGCATTGCTGCTTCCTTGTCGACACTAAAGTTCGCGAATAGTGACCTCAGTGTAACAAAGCAGCAAGCGAGCTCGGTCAAGCTGCGATAAAGCGCAGCGGGTTTGCGCTAGAATTCACCTCGCAAGCCGATACTGAAGTTACGCCCAGCAACAGGAGCGTCATACTTCAAGAACGAGGTATGAACGTAGCCGAGTTTGTCGGTCAGGTTTTCAGCTTTAACATACACACTTAAGTTATAGCGTGAGAAGCCTTGCGGGAACCAGTTAAACTGCGCATTTAGCAGGCCATAACTTGGTGTACGCTCTTCGTTAGCAGCAACTCGATTCTGTTCTGCATACCAGACATAACCAAGGCTCGATTCCCAGTTACCTTCGTTATAGGTAAATTCAGCACCAATACGCTGTGAGGGAATACGTGGCAGGTTTGCGTTGTTATCGATAGCGTATGCGCGAGTGTAGTCGCTAAAGGCATCTAAGCGCCAGTTAGGTGCTAATTGCCAACGACCATCGATTTCATAACCAAATAACACGACATCTTCTTGATTGTACTGCACGACAGGGAGGCCTTCTTCATGATCGTGTTCGCCTTCAGGCTCCCCTTCATGCACTTCTTCGTCGGCGTGGTCATCGTGGTCAAAAGCTAAATCAACGCTGTTCAAGCCGGTAAAGCTTTCGTACACAAAGTTGTTCACACGATTAACGAACAGGTTAATGTTTAAGTGATTTTCACCCGTTTCAAAGTGTGCCCCAAGGTCTAAAGAATGTGAGGTTTCGAGTTCGATCGAACGTTCATTAGGCTCAATCACGTACAAATGTTCAGCTTCTGCGTGAACGTCGTAGTTCAGGCCTAACTCATAGGTTTGTGTTGCTAAGTGTGCGCCGTTGGCAAAAATTTCGTTCGCCGATGGTGCGCGCTGCGCGAAACTGTAATTGGCATTGAACATAACAGCAGGGTGCCATTGATAGGTTACGCCGAATGATGCCGATAATGGGTCAAAGTCATGTTGTTGGCGACCGAGTTCTACGGTTGGAGCGTTGATGCTGACATTCTCATAACGTACACCGAGTTGGTAATTAAGTTTATTCTCCCGTGTTTCGATCAACCAAAAGAGGCCGTGGCGGTCAGTTTCGCTGGCCGGTGTATAGGCTTCCTCGCCAAAAGCTGCTTGCTCCTGCAAGAAGCCGTGGTAACCAAAAGCACCGTACCATTGGTCGGTAAGCTGATGGTTGGCGGTCACGCGGAGTTCGTGCTGTTCGTTAGTGAAGGTGGTTGACGGCGCGGCATCTTCGATTTCTTGATGCTGATAGTCAGTGTAAGCGTAACGAACCGAGAGTTGTTCAACACCTTGCCATGGGTTTTCTAGACCGGCATGCAGTTGCCAGCGGTTTTGTTTGAGATCGGCGAATGGACCGGTTTCCTCTTCGTGTGCTTCTTCTTCGTGTGGTTCGTCGCTGTGCTCCTCTTCACCATGTTCTTCTTCATGTGCATGGTGGCCTGGAATGCCGTATTCTTGGTCAAGGCGTGCGTAGGATGCACCGATGAAGCCGCCGTCAAATAAGTAACTTAAACCAAGAGTACCACCTTGCGCATCAACGAAAGAGTTCTCAATGGTGTCGGTTGTTTCGCCTTCATCGTTGGTGAAACTTGGTACTTGGTAGTCGTCACTACTACGGGCGAAGCCATCGACGTGTAATACTGTATTGCCGATGTCAGTACTTACGCCGGCATTCACATCACGTAAATCATCGACGCTTGCTAGGTTACCGCCGAAAAAGCCGCGGGTGCCACCAACATGTTCTTGAGCGATGCGTTCATCGACGACATTCACAACTCCTCCAATAGCGCCACTGCCGTACAGCAAGGTTGCGGGACCACGAAGAATTTCAATTTGTTGTGCCACCGATGTCTCGGTGGTGACAGCATGATCAGGGCTGCCGCGCGATACGTCCGCGCTATCTAGGCCATTCTGGGTTACTTTGACACGCGGACCATCAAGGCCGCGGATAATGGGACTAGAGGCAACACGAGCGAAATGGGTCGAGTTAATACCAGGTTCATGCGCAAGGGTTTCACCAAGCGTGTGGGCTTGTTTTTCACGTAGTTCATCACCGCTAATCACTGATACTGGCTGCGCTGAGTTAAGCTCAGTGCGTGCTAATGGTGATGCGTTGATCACAATAACTTCAGTATTTTCGTGTTGGTGTTGTTCATCTTTGTTCTCATCTTGGGCGTAGGCTGCAGGTGCAAGCAGCTGGGCTACCACAAGTGCGATCGGGCTGTACTTCATCATAGTTGCGTCCTCGGATGATCATTTTGGATTTATTGTAATGTTATACTATAACAATTCAAGCCTTTCTTAGAATTTGAAACAAACGATTACAAAGCTCTACAGCAATCGCTTCTGTTCTGAGTTGTGCTTAGGTACACTTCCAGCGGACGAATTTTTTGATCTTGAGTGATAGGAACCTGAACTTATGCGAGTAAAAACTTGGGTCAGCGCAGCGGCGTTGGCTGCGTTATTGACGGCCTGCGGCGAACAAACGACGAAGGCTGAGACTGCGACGGTCTCGGCTGATGCAAATGCGCTGCAGTCGCATTTAGAATTTCTGGCAAGTGATGCCTTAGAAGGACGTGACACTGGTAGTCGTGGCCACGAAATCGCTGCGCAGTATATTGCTGCACAGTTTCAAGCTTTAGGGCTAGAGCCAGCAGGCGATAACGGCAGTTATTATCAGCGTATTGCGTTTCGGCGTAGTTCATTGGTCGAAGGTAGCGCGAAAATGATCGTCGATACCGGTTCTGAAACTTTTGAACTTGAATATGGTGAAGAGTTTCTTACCGGACCAAGTGCTTATACTACTGAGTCGACGGTCACCGCACCGGTTGTTTTTGTCGGTTATGGTTTGGTGTCCGAAGAGTTTGGCTTGAATGACTATGCCAACGTTGATGTGGATGGCAAAGTGGTCATGATGGTTTCTGGTCGCCCGGAGGAGCTTCCAAGTGAAGAGGGGGCACATTTAAACAGTAGTAAAACTAAATTTGCTGCGGAGCGTGGTGCCGTTGGTGTTATCACACTGCATACACCAATGCGTGAAGAAGTTCGCCCATTCAAAGTGAGTGCGATGTATCAACGTGCACCGCGGGTGACCTGGTTAAATCCAGAGGGTGAACCTAATGTGACGTACAAAAAGTTACAAGGTTCTGCTTATGTTGACTATCGTGCCGCAGAATCGTTGTTCGCAAATGCTGCGATTAGTTTGGATGAGGTGTTTGCACAGCTTGAAAAAGGTGAACAGCCAAAGCCATTCGAACTGAATAGCAAGGTCACTTTAGCGCGTCAATCAAGCCATGAAGAGATCTCTAGCCCGAATGTGGCAGCGATTTTGCCAGGTGCTGATGCGGAATTGCAGAACGAGTATGTGTTGTATACCGCACACTCGGATCACATCGGCGTAACCCAAGACTTGAGCCAAGATGATCATATCAACAATGGCGCCATGGATAACGCCAGCGGTGTGAGCGTGTTACTGGAAACGGCGCGCATGTTCGTTGAAGCTGAAGAACGCCCGAAGCGCTCCATTTTGTTCCTGTCAGTCACCGCCGAAGAACGTGGCTTGTTGGGGGCCGATTATTTTGCCCACTACCCAACCGTACCGTTACAGCAGATTGTTGCAAACGTAAACTTGGATATGCCGGTGTTGTTGTATGACTTTGCTGACGTTATCGCGTTTGGCTCTACCCATTCAACGTTGGGTGACTCAGTGGCTGAGGCAGCAGGGCAATACGGTATCGAGTTGAGTGAAGATCCGATGCCAGAACAAGCTATTTTTACCCGTTCAGATCATTATCCGTTTGTGAAAAAAGGCGTTCCAGCGGTTTTCTTAATGACTGGTTTTACCGCTAAAGGTGAAGATGAAGATGGCGGCAAGATCTGGGGCGAGTTCTTCGCTGAGCACTATCACCGTCCAAGCGATCAACCGAGCTTGCCCATCAACTATGAGGCTGGTGTGGTGTTTACCAATATTAACTTTGAGATTGGTAAAACGATTGCCAACGATGAGCAACGTCCACGATGGTTGCCGGACTCGTTTTTTGCCGATCTAGATTAAAGCGACAATTGCACTGATAAAAAAAGCGCCGCTGCGATGCAGGGCGCTTTTTTTTTTGCTAAGTAATCAGCCTAAATGGGCGAGCCCGGCGGCAAAGCTGGAGCTGGTGTCAGTGGCCAGTCGCGTTGTTCATGTAAGAGGCCTTGCAAAGCGCGCACAATGAAACGCTGATGCGCACTTACGGGTTGCTGTTGCCAGCGCTCGAGTTGCTCTTGCAAAAACACGAAGGTCGCTGATTTGACGACACCCGTCGGTGCTTTTGTAGAGAGCTCAACTACTGCCGTCAATGCCTCAAAAGCCAAACGTTGTTCGGTGCTACTGGCATTAACCTTGTGCGCTGGTGCGATCGCTGCAGTGGCGATGCTCGCAAGTACGTCGGTGACAGACGGGATATCGGCATCAAATCGTTGTTGTTGCGCTAAGCGCTCCAGGCGAGCTGGATCTAACAATAACTGCAGGGTGAAACGGGCGGTACTGGCCGCCATGGTGTCTGCGTCCGGTACCAAACTCGTATACCCAGTAAAATTCTCTCGGGTAGCGCTGCTGCCATAGGCATACGGCAATAATAATTTCTCAACGGCCTGTGGTAGCTGCAAATGTTCGGTGGTCAAGGTCGCTGTAAGAATGGCGAGAGCTCGCTGTTGCTGTGCTGCATTGACTGGTCGCGTAGCTACATCTGCGGCACTGCTGTCCGCGGTCTTCACTGCATAGTTGTAGTGCACACCAGCGAGCATTTTTACCGCGGCTTCGGTTTGATAACGGTGCAGCAAATACAGCGGCACCAAGAGGGTACGCAGGTCGCTAACCACGGCGCCATTCGCTAGGTTGGCGAGCCCGAATTGTTGCAGTGCGGTACGGCGCACGGCCAAAACCCGCTCCAATTCAGTAACGGCATCGCTGCCATTGTCCCAGAGGTGCGCATCGGGATGGGCGCCACCAGCGGGCCGTGCATCGGCGTCGGAAATAAAGCTTAAGCCAAGTTGCTGATTCTCATCCAGAATGGCGCTTAAGGACGTGTCGCCATAGCCATAACGCACAACTTGTTTATCCCATAGACCAATGCCTTCGGCATAAGCGCCGGCAAGGGTAAGGCCATTGTTTTCAGTGCTTAGGCTAATGAGCGGATGTGGGTAATCCATCACCGAGGCGCGATCGCGGCTGCTGGCGGCAAAGTTATGCGCAATGCCAAGGGTGTGACCCACTTCATGCGCTGATAGCTGGCGAATTCGTGCCAGCGCCATGGCTTTAATGGTACTTTCGAGTTGCTCTTGTTGTTCCGGAGTAAAGTCATCGGCGTAAGGGGCTAATAGGCTTTGCGCGATAAGCATATCTTGACGCACACGTAATGACCCTAAAGTCACATGACCTTTAAGTATCTCACCAGTACGCGGGTCGATGACTGATGAACCGTAAGACCAACCACGGGTGGCACGATGGACCCACTGAATCACATTGTAGCGAATATCCATGGGGTCAGCTGCGGCGGGTAATTCTTTCACCGCAAAGCCATTCGGGTGACCGGCTGCCGCAAACGCATCCTGCCACCAGCGCGCACCATCAAGCAAAGCGGTGCGGACGGGCTCGGGCACCCCTGGGTCAAGGTAATAGGTAATGGTCTCGCCTTTTTGTAAACGATGACGAGGAATGTATTTTACCGCCATGGGCTGACCTAGCGGTGCTGCGTAATCGCGATGCTCTTCAGCCCAGAAGCCACTTTGTGGATGAAACTCACGTGGCGTGTAATTGTCGTCAGGCAAGCGAATGAACGAATGATGCAGGTGTAGGGTTAGGTGATCAGCATCCGGTGCAACTTGGCGCACATAGCGACCTTTACCTTGTCCACTAAAAGTGACCTTCGCCTCCAGCTCGGTATTGTCGACGAAAGCTTTACTGCGCGCTGGATAAACCACACTGCGATCCGCGGCAACTTTATAGCTACCTTGTTCGGTTTGTTGCAAGCGCTGAACAACGCCATGGGTGTCACTGAGTAGGAAAGGCGTGTAGTCAATGAGCACGGCTGTCTCATTCGCTGCAACCACGCTAAAACCAGCAATCACTGAGTCGGCAAAGGCTTCATCGATACTCGTCCGCTCGGCGGTATTATCCGAATTGGCGCGGAAGAAGGTGTTGTGATGCATTAACAGTGCTTTGTTACCTTCCAAGTAAAAACTCGCGAGTCGGGTGGCTCCAAGTTGCCCACGATCGAGTCCGATGTCATTGGAACCCAAGCCCCATGGTAGGCTGGTTTGGAAAATAAACTTTTGTGGTGCTCGCGGTACTTGCAGATACACGTTACCGTTCTGGCTATCATGATAAAAAGTAAAAAAGCCTTGGTGGGGCTGCATCGATTCGGTAAATTCATTGATGGTTGGGGTGTTCGCGTACGCCGTGTTACTCGCAAGCCAACAAACCATAACCAGCAATGCCGACATGAAGTGTTTCATGAGGTTGTCCTTAAAGAAAGCATGAAGAATAAGAGAGTCATGTATGGGTTATAACAAACCTGCGAATGAAAGTAATGCCTTCACCCTCGATCAGCGGTTAGCGCACGATACTTTGCGACTAGGTGCATTGCCATTGTGTGAGGTGTTGCTGTTTGATGATGTGCGTTACGACTGGCTGATTTTGGTGCCCCGAAAGCCTTTAGTGGTCGAATTTCTGGAGCTTCCAGAGGTGGAGCAAGTACAGTTGGCTGCTGAAATTCAGCAAGTAAGTCGTGCCTTAAAACAGTGGCAACCGCAGGCTAAACTAAACGTGGGGGCACTTGGCAATGTGGTCGCGCAACTGCATATACATGTGGTGTTGCGTCATCCGCAAGACCCAGCATGGCCGGGCCCAGTGTGGGGGCACTCGCCGCGGCAGCCGTATACCGAGCACGAGGCCGCCGAACGTTGTTTGTTTTGGCGGCAACGCTTGCAGTTGGAAGACTAGCGGAATAGCGTTAGGTTAAGACTTCGGCTAGCTCTTGTTTGACTTGCGCAACCCACTGCGCAATACGGTCATCACTGAATTCGTATTGGCTATCTTCGTCGAGGGCGAGCCCCACAAAAAACTCGCCATCTTCTGTGAGTGCTTTTGATGCGGCAAAGTCGTAGCCTTGATTTGGCCAAAAACCGATGCGAACGGTGCCGCTGGCGGCCAGTTCATCATGCAGCATGCCAAGTGCGTCTTGAAACCAATCGGTATAACCGACTTGATCTCCCATGCCGAACAACGCCACGACTTTACCATTAAGATCAAGTGCGGCAATTTCTTCCCAATGGCTTTCCCAGTCTTCTTGGATCTCACCAAAGTCCCAGGTCGAGAGACCGAAGATCAGCACGTCGAAGGTTTCTGCGTGTTGCAATGGCACATCCTTGATGTTGAACAACTCGACTTGTCCGGCTGGGAATTGCTGCTGAATTTTTTCCGCGGCAATTTCTGTGAAACAAGTGGTTGAGCCATAAAACAGACCAATCTGGGGAAGTGGGGTCGCTGCCGTCATAACTGCGCTGGGTTCCTTTTCGGTGTGTTGCTATTGCCAAACATGATGGTGCTAAGTGTATCAGATTGCGTGTGCCATGTGGTATCCTACGCCGCTTCACGGTGAGAGCTAATTTCATAGCTAACCTTTCATAGCTAACCTTTGATAGCTAACCAATAAGTCATAAGCGAGGTAGACAGCGTGGCAGAGCAGGATTTTGCACTTTATATTGAGCGCTTGGAGCAGGTTTTTGACCGAGCCGTAGCCGAAGGTACTGATGATGAATTGTTTGCCAGCGGCTATTTGCGTGGTCACTTTGATTTAGTTGTCGCGCAACTTGAACTGCAAGAACAGGCCAAGGCTGAGGCGGTTTTGCCGACCTTGCGCGCTGCCGTCGAACAAACCAAACATGAATTAGCCCCCGCAGACCAGCAGCACATTGCCGACATGATTGCACGTCTGGAACAGGCTGCCGCTTAGCGTGTTTGCAAACGTTGCGGCTGCAGTCGTTGCCAAAGGCTTGCGGGCATTGGTAATGGCTGGCCCTGCAGCGCTGCAACGAGGGTGCTAGCCGCTAACGGCGCCGCAGTAAATCCTCGCGAACCTAAACCACCAATCACCCATAAGTTCGGTGCGAGTTCACCGACCATCGGCAAGTGGTCCCGAGTGGTATTACGCACCGCCGCGCGATCGGCTATCGGCTTGAGTTCGTGAGGCCAGTTTGCCGGTGCTAAATTAGCACGCAGGTTGTCCATATTCTCGTCACGATCTATGGAGCGTGTTCGGCAATCTTCGCTGTCCCGCGCATAAGTCGCACCCACACAATGCCTACCTTGATCTGCTGGGGTGAAATAGCCTTTGTAGCACACCACCACCGGGCAGTGTTGGGTTACTGCGGTCGCGGCGACTTGGGTGACTTGTCCGCGCACGTTCTGTAGTTGCACCGCAAAGGATTCGAGCAACTGTTTCAGTGCCGCACCGCAGGCGAGCACGACGGTTTGGCTGTGACGTGTTGACCCATCGGCGAAAGTAAGCTGCCAGCCTTGTGCTTGTGGCTCTACGTTGGCAAGTAGTTGGTGTTCGACGTGGCAGTCCTTAAGTAGCTGCGCAACGATAGCCGCCGGACGTAACCACCCACCTTGCGGATAACAGAGACTCGGGTAAGCTGGCAACGCAGACCAGAGTGCTTGCGTTTCGCTTGCAGTTAAATAGCGGACGGTTTGCGGGGCATAACCGGGGCCTTGCTCATCCGTAGACCGACTGATTTTCGTATAGCGTTCGGCGCGTGCTGAGGTATATCCCAATTGTACGACGCCACAGGGATACCAGTCTTGCGCACAGTTTTGCGCATAAAATTGACAGGCGTAGCCGAAGGCTTGCGTGAAAAACTCAGCGAGCGGACTGCGCTCCGCATGAAGGAGCGGGTACACAGCTCCTTGAGGGTTGCCCGAGGCACCATCTGCAATTGCGGGACTGATCACTTTGACCTGATAACCGGCTTGCTGTAATTCGAAGGCAGTGCATGCCGCAGCGATGCCGCCACCGATCACGGTCACTTCCCGTGGGGTCGCGCTTGATGCTGTGGTGGCATGGTCTTGTGCAACGGGTAAATGGCCTCGTAACATTTCTCTTTTGCGGCCAAAACCTTTCACTTTTTCGATGGCGAAACCGGCAGCTTGAAGTCCGCGTCGTACCGCTCCGGCGGCGGTAAAGGTTGCAAAGGTAGCGCCCGGACGGCCGCTGCTAGCCATGGCTTCGTACAATGATGCGCGCCACATGTCAGGGTTTTTGTCAGGTGCAAAACCATCAAGGTACCACGCGTCGACACTTTGTTGCGCGTGTACTAACCACTGTGGGAGAGCAGCGTGAATATCATCGAGCCAAAGATCGAGGATTATTCTACCGTTGGCAAATACGCGTCGATGACAACCCGGTTCTGCGGCCGGGTAGGCCTGTATCAGTTCTTGCGCAAGCGCTTGCAACTGTGGAAAAGCACTTAGTGCTTGCTGTAAATCGCTTTGGCGCAGAGGAAATTTCTCAAATGAGATATAATGTAGCTTAAGTGCAGTTGGCGCATGCTCTAAAAAACATTGCCAAGTGGCGAGAAAGTTTAAGCCAGTACCAAAGCCGCTTTCGGCAACGACAAAGGTATCGAGTGGGTGTGATTGCCAGCGCTGCGGGAGATCATTATGCTGTAAAAAGACGTAATGGCTTTCGGCCAACCCATCTTGGTTGCTAAAATAGATATCGTCGAAGGCGGTCGCCACGGGCATACCGAATTCATTAAAATGTATTTGAGCGTGAGTGGAATCGGTCACAGGACATCCGTACACTGGCATATGGATAGTGCGCAATAGTGTAACAATAATTCGGTAATATTGCGGAAAGCAGACCACTTTTTTATTCAGAACAGCTACCATACACAGGCGCTCAGCAAGACAGGAAACCAGAATGAGAAGAGCAGTGATAACCGGTATGGGCATTGTGTCCAGTATCGGCTTAAACCAACAAGAAGTACTAGAGTCCCTTAAACAAGGCCGCTCTGGTATCGAGTTTTCTCAAGAATTTGCCGACATGGGCTTGCGTTGCCAAGTCTGGGGACCGGTACGTACCAACCCAGCTGATCATATCGATCGTAAAGCATTCCGCTTCATGGGGAATTCTGCCGCTTATGCCTACATGGCCATGGCGCAAGCTATTGAAGATGCAGGTTTGAATGAAGACGAGGTGTCCAATCCACGTACAGGTTTGGTGGTCGGTTCCGGCGGCGCTTCTGGTGAACACCAAGTGGCAGCAGCCGACATCTTGCGCGAAAAAGGTGTTAAGCGGGTAGGGCCTTACATGGTTCCACGCTGTATGGCATCAACCACTTCTGCGTGTTTAGCTACCCCATTTAAAATTAAAGGTGTGAATTACACCATTAGTTCGGCGTGTGCGACGTCTGCACACTGTATCGGTCATGCTCTTGAGCTTATTCAATTTGGTAAGCAAGATCGTGTCTTTGCCGGCGGTGGTGAAGAACTGCACTGGACCCTAGGTATGGAATTCGATGCCATGGGTGCGCTGAGCACCAAATACAATGATACGCCGAGTAAAGCCTCACGTACTTACGATACCGATCGCGATGGCTTCGTCCCAGCTGGTGGTGGCGGTATCTTGGTTATCGAAGAGCTTGAAAGTGCCTTGGCTCGTGGTGCGAAGATTTATGGTGAAATCGTCGGTTATGGCGCAACGTCGGATGGTTATGACATGGTTGCTCCATCGGGCGAAGGCGCCGTGCGTTGCATGCAAATGGCAATGTCGACAGTCGATACCCCGATTGATTACCTGAATACGCACGGTACCAGCACGCCGGTGGGTGATACCAAGGAACTTGAAGCGATTCGTGAAGTGTTCCCAGAGCAAACACCGCTGATTAGTGCGACCAAAGCAATGACCGGTCACGCACTTGGTGCTGCGGGCGTGCATGAAGCTATCTACTCGCTGTTGATGTTGAACAATAGCTTTGTTGCCCCTTCGATTAACGTCGAGAATTTAGATCCAGCAGCACAAGACATGAACATCGTAACCGCAATGCAACCAGCGGAATTGACGACTGTGATGTCGAATAGTTTTGGCTTCGGCGGCACCAACGCAACCTTGGTATTGCGTAAGTATCAGAACTAACACGGCTAGACTTACCAAAGTGTAGCGATGAATAAAAAGGTGCGCCATGGCGCACCTTTTTGTATGCTAGCCTTATCGTTTTTGCTGTGACAGCGAAGGTCTATGTTACTTGTTGCCGATGCCAACCTACCTGGCTTTACCCGTCTTATCGAAGTGTTAAACACGCAGGCTTCGACGCCGCTAGAGGTGAGTACCTATAGCGAACGGCAACCGCCTATGGAGCTGCTCGCACGCGCTGATGCATTATTTATCCGCTCAGTGACGACGGTTGATGCTGGCTTGCTCGCCCACGCGCCAAACTTGAAGTGGCTGGGAACAGCCACCATTGGCACCGATCATGTTGATAGACCTGCGCTCAAAGCAGCTGGAATACGCTTTCACAACTGCCCAGGGGTGAATGCAAACGCAGTCGGCGACTATGTTGTAAGTGCGGTGGCGGCATTAAGCTTACAAAACGGTAGCCTGCCTAACGGTGAAGTCGCTATTGTTGGTGCTGGCAATACTGGGACTGCGGCTGGACAGCGTTTGACCGGACTAGGGTTGAAAGTGCATTACTATGACCCTCCACTTGTTGCGCAAGGTGCTACCCATGTGCATGCAGACTGGCAACGGGTGCTCGCGTCGCAAGTTATCAGTTTTCATGTGCCATTGGTTACGAAGGGTGAGCATGCAACCCACCATTTGTTTGATGCTCGTGCGCTCGAGACCTTTACTGCTTCTGAGCAGAAGAAAATGCTCATTAATGCTAGTCGCGGGCCTGTGATCGACGAACAGGCATTGCTGACGCACTTGCGTGAGGATACACAACTCCAAGTGGTACTTGATGTATGGGAACATGAGCCGCAGTTGCATGAAGAAGTGGTAAAGAGAGTGTCCTTAGCAACGCCACATATCGCTGGACACAGCTTTGCCGGTAAGCTTGGTGGGAGCTGGCAACTATTGAAAAAGTGGTTGACGGATCAAGGCTTAGCTCTACAATTGCCAAGTTTTC
This sequence comes from Pseudidiomarina homiensis, assembly GCF_003987225.1. Classification (GTDB taxonomy): domain Bacteria; phylum Pseudomonadota; class Gammaproteobacteria; order Enterobacterales; family Alteromonadaceae; genus Pseudidiomarina; species Pseudidiomarina homiensis. The sequence continues at coordinate 1,014,969 of NZ_PIPX01000001.1, read as the reverse complement.
AACGATTCCTGCAAAGCTACGCGCAAGGTCAGTCGCGCCTTCAGCATGCGCCGCAGGCGCCAGACTGGCAAACGCTGGCGCATTGGGTGTTGCAGGTGTATGACATCCGTCAAGATGACCAGCTATTAAGACAAACTGGACTGACGGCCACTGAATTTGATGCCTTGCGGCGGAACTACGCTGTGCGTGCTGAGTTGAGTCAGCTACACTTGCAAACAGGAACTTGGGCGCAGGACGAAAACTGGCGTAAGCGTCTAACACAATTAACATTTCAGATAGAGTAAAGGGGCAGTCATGGCGCGAGCATTTAATGTTGCGGTTTTAGGAGCTACAGGGTTGGTGGGTCAACATATGATTGAACTACTGGCCGAGCGAGACTTCCCGGTTGCACAGTTATTCCCATTGGCGAGTCAACGTTCCGCGGGAACCACTATTTCTTTCAAAGGCGAAGACGTTGAAGTTCTTGATGCCGACACGTTTGACTGGACACAAGTGGAGCTGGGCTTCTTTTCTGCGGGCGGCAGCATTTCACGGACCTTTGCGCCACGTGCCGCTGAAGCCGGGTGTATTGTCATCGACAATACCTCTGAGTTTCGCTACGAAGAAGATATTCCGTTAGTTGTACCCGAAGTGAACGCTCACGCCTTAGCGGACTTTCGCAATCGCAATATTATCGCTAACCCGAATTGTTCGACGATTCAGATGCTGGTAGCGTTGAAACCAATTTATGATGCGGTTGGTATTGAACGCATCAATGTGGCAACTTATCAGTCGGTGTCGGGTGCTGGTAAAGAAGCGATGGACGCTTTGGCGCAACAAACGGCGAGCTTGATGAATGGGCGCCCCTTAGAAAACGACTTTTTTGCGCGGCAAATGGCGTTTAATTGCATTCCACAAATTGACGTGTTTTTGGATAATGACTACACCAAAGAAGAGATGAAAATGGTGTGGGAAACGCAGAAAATATTTGGTGACCCGAGCATTCGCGTGAACGCCACAGCCGTGCGCGTTCCTGTGTTTTATGGGCATGCCGAAGCCGTGCATATTGAAACTCAGCAGCCGATTGATGCGGTACAAGCAAAGGATCTTTTACGGCAAGCTCCGGGTGTGGTGTTGCTGGATGCCAATGAGGATTTTCCGACGCAGGTTAGCGATGCTACTGGGCACGACGATGTTTTTGTTGGACGCGTACGCAATGATATTTCGCATCCGCAGGGCCTCAACTTATGGGTAGTGGCGGATAATGTACGCAAGGGTGCTGCAACCAACAGTATTCAAATTGCTGAACATTTGATAAAAGACTATATTTGAGTAAGTTTTTGATTTCACTTAGTTCCAATAATGACAGCTATAAGGACGGGAAAGTGATGGCACGGATTATCATAGCGGCAGCATTGGCACTGGTCGTGGCGTTTTCAGCCGTAGCCGTAGCGCAACAGGGGGCGCGTGCTTCGCGCTGGCAACCCGATCAGTTTGGTCCGATTGTACCCACCGACACTATGTGGAGTATTGCCGGTTACTATGGTCGCCAGCAAGGCGTAAGTATGTTCGATATGATGGACCGCATTGTCGCTGCTAACCCACGCGCCTTCCGCGATAACCGTCCGGACTTTATGTTGACGGGATTCTATTTGGATATCCCGGTTGTTGGTGAAGCTGTCAAATCAGCGCAGCCTGCAGTCAGTGCAGTTTCTGCGGACACCACCGCTGATGCGGCAGAAACAACACCGGAAACCGCCGACGATGCTTCTGAGCCGGTTGCTGATACCAGTGTGGAAAATGAAATTGCGATTTCGGTTTCCGAAATGCAAGCGCTGCGTACTCAATTGTCTGATTCGATCGACTTGATCGAAAACTTGCAAGGTGAAAATAGTGAACTACAAAGTCGTTTAGCTGCGGTTACGCGCGAGCTGAATGAGCTGCGTGCCCGAGCTGATGCGGAACAACAAGCATCATCAGAAATGGAATTGATGGCGCAGGAATTAAGCAATGAAGAAGTCACCAGCGACACCATTGCTGCCGAGCCAGAGACATTGAATCCTGCCGCTGAGCCAGCCACCGAAACGAAGCAAGCGGAGCCTGTCCCTGCGACAACCACCGCAAATCAACAAGTTGAGCAAGAAACCAAGACACCGCCGGTCATCAGCAAGCGGAAGCAAGAAACGTGGCTCGATTGGTTGTTGAAGCCGCTGCAAATAGCCATCGTTGGCGGCTTGCTGATTATTTTGCTCGGTATTATCGGGTTTGCGCTCTACATACGCCGCGTTAATCGTGAAATCGAAGAAGGTGGTTCGGCGCCAGACGCGAGCGCAGAAGACGCAACAGAAGTCGAACCAGAAGTCGAGCCAACAGAACATGAAGAGTCAGCAAATTGGCAAGAAGAAGGCGCAGAACCCGACTATGCGGAAGTGACCGATGTTGACCTCGATGAATATTTGCGTGAACGTGGTGATGAAGATGTAAACGATGCGTCGGACGCATCCTCGGCAACCGATAAAGGCGATGATGATACGGATCCGATGTCGCAAGAAGTCGATGAACTGTTGGCGATGGATTTCCCGAGTGAGGAAACTGAACCAGAATCGGAAGTGACTGAACCTGCGGAAGATATTGCTGAGTTTCGTGTTGCTGAAGCCGAACCAGTCGAACAACAAGATTTGGATGATGAGCAACGCACCCGTGGAGAACTTGAGGACGCCCTAGATTCCTTTGGCGGCTTGCGTCTGGATGAAGATGAAGCTGGCGATAAGGATGTAGCAGAGCGTCAAGATGACGAAGACTATGTGTCGATTGAAAGTTTGATGGAAGAAGCTGAAACCGAAGCCAGTGAAGAGCAAGAAGATCCTTATGATAAAGAGAAGCTCAATGAAGCTTTAGGCGGTGAAGGCAGCGATTCTGATGAAATTGATTTAGGTACCGAAGCCATGCTCGATGAAAGCAAGTCACCAGCGGCGAAACTCGACTTAGCCCAAGTCTATATTGATATGGGCGAAATCGATGATGCACGTGAGTTACTTGAGAGTATTAAGGGCTGTGGTGATGAAGAAGCCGAGCGTGATGCGGCAGAATTATTAGAGAAGTTAGCTGAACAGGGCGGTCGATGAGTAGTACGCGCTTCGCGCTGGGTATCGAATATGATGGTAGTCAGTATTTTGGTTGGCAACGGCAGCGCGAGGTCGTTGCCGTTCAAGAGGTTCTTGAGAAAGCTTTAAGTAAGGTTGCAAACCACCCCGTTGAAGTTGTTTGTGCTGGGCGTACTGATGCCGGCGTGCATGCGACCGGTCAGGTGGTGCATTTCGATAGCCAAGAACCACGTAGTGATGCAGCTTGGACGATGGGCATCAACAGCAACCTTCCACACGACGTCGCTGTACGTTGGGTGCGACAGGTCCCTGAGGACTTCAGTGCGCGGTTTAGTGCGACAGGTCGACGTTACCGCTACATTATTTGCAATACGCGTTTACGTCCGGCCATTTTAGGGCGCGGCGTCAGCCATTACCACTTTGCGCTTGATGCAGATAAAATGCATCAAGCAGCGCAAGGCCTGCTCGGCGAGCATGATTTTAGCTCTTTTCGCGCTGCACAATGCCAATCGCATTCGCCAAATCGTTGCGTTACGCATATCAATGTTACCCGTCATCAAGATTTTATTGTCGTTGATATTGCCGCAAACGCCTTTTTGCATCATATGGTTCGCAATATCGTCGGCACCTTACTTGCGGTCGGACGCGGCGAGCAGTCGCTAGCATGGCCCGCGGAACTCTTAGCAAAACAAGACCGTACTTTGGCAGCCGCCACAGCGAAAGCCGAAGGTTTGTATCTCGTTCAGGTGGATTACCCTGAACAATATGCACTGCCAGTGTTGCCCCCCGGGCCCCTGTGGTTGCCAGAGGCAAACCACTAATAAGACCACTTTTTACTGCAAGGTCAGTGCAGAGTATGCTTTAATACAGGGAATTTAGGGCCTTTGCCGAAGTCATTTACAGAGAATTAAGACACGATATGAGCTGGATTGAGCGAATTCTTGCAAAACCAAAAAGTGGTAAACGCCGCAACATCCCAGAAGGGGTGTGGACGAAATGCACCAGTTGCGATGCCATTATTTACAGCGCAGATCTAGAGCGCAATTTGCATGTTTGTACCAAGTGCGATCACCACATGCGTATGTCGGCACGACGTCGACTTGCGAGCTTTCTTGATAGCGATAGCGCGAGCGAGATTGGTGCGGAGTTAGAACCGAAAGACATTCTTAAATTCCGTGATTCAAAAAGATACAAAGATCGTATCGCGGCAGCGCAAAAAGCAACTGGTGAAAAAGACGCTTTGGTTGCGCAGAAGGGCAAACTTAAGGGTATGCCTGTGGTTGCTGTAGCCTTTGAATTTGAGTTCATGGGCGGCTCCATGGCATCAGTAGTTGGCGCTCGCTTTGTGAAAGCTGCAGAAGTTTGTCTACGTGAGCGTATTCCGTTGATTTGCTTTTCGGCATCGGGTGGTGCGCGTATGCAAGAGGCTTTAATGTCACTGATGCAAATGGCGAAAACCTCGGCAGCGCTCGCGCGAATGAGTGAAGAAGGGCTACCGTTTATCTCGGTGTTAACTGATCCGACGATGGGCGGGGTCTCTGCAAGTTTAGCTATGTTGGGCGACGTTAATATTGCCGAACCGAAAGCTTTGATTGGTTTCGCTGGTCCTCGCGTGATCCAGCAAACAGTGCGTGAAACTTTACCTGAAGGCTTTCAACGTGCAGAGTTTTTGTTGGACCATGGCGCCGTTGACATGATCGTTGATCGTCGGCAAATGCGTAACCGCATCGCTGCATTGTTGGCGAAGTTCCAACACCATGCGCCATTGGCGGACGAGTATTGATCAAACGCTCATGAGCGCAACACCTCAACCACCTTCTGTCACAGCCGGGCTTGATGCCTGGCTGTCCTATTTAGAAGCCCTGCACCCTAGCGAAATTGATCTCGGTTTAGAGCGAATACAGGCGGTCGCGCAACGTTTAGGAATTGCGCCTGGCCAAGCGAAGGTGATCACGGTTGCTGGTACCAACGGCAAAGGCTCCACTGTTCGCTACCTTGAGACGATGTTGCGCGCCGCAGGTTATGTTACCGGTGTCTATATTTCACCACATTTAGTGGATTATGAGGAACGGGTGCGCATCAATGCTCAGCAACTTGATGCACAGTACCACGTTGAGGCGTTTAACGCGGTTGAGCAAGCGCGGGGTGACACGTCACTGACGTACTTTGAGTTTGGTACCTTGGCGGCATTTTGGTTGTTACAGCAGCAAGCATTGGACGTTTGGATTTTAGAAGTCGGTCTGGGCGGGCGTCTTGATGCAGTGAATTGTATCGCTGCTGATGTTGGTGTGATCACCTCTGTAGGTATCGACCACGTCGCTTTTCTTGGTCCTGATCGCGAAAGCATCGCGCGGGAAAAGGCAGGTATTTTCCGCCCTGACAAAGCAGCAATCATCGGCGAGCCTGATTTTCCCGCTACTGTTTTGGCTGAGTTAAGGCAGCGTGGCATTGAGCCCGCACGGGTAGGTCGCGATTTTCACTATCGGCGCAATGCTGATACTGAAACCTGGGATTACGTTGGGCGATCCAGTGTCCTGCGGCAGCTACCGCTACCGCAGCTACCGTTACCGAACGCTGCTACGGCACTGAAGGCTCTCGAAAAGCTGGCTTTACCGGTGTCTTTACAGGCGATTAAGCAGGGGCTTCAGACAGCGCGTGAACATGGGCGACTTGAGTTTCGTCCCGGCTCACCAAATGTGTTACTGGATGTCGCACATAACCCCCATGCGGCGACATTTTTAGCCGAGCACATCCGCAGCCGCTTTCCCAATTACACCATCATGGCCGTTGTAGGAATGCTCCACGACAAAGATATTCGCGGTACATTAGCTGCATTAGCGCCGGTGGTAGGGCAGTGGTTTTTCGCCGATTTAGCAGGCCCTAGGGGAGCTAAAGCTTTGCGTTTAGCGGACGAAATGGCGCCCGGTAGTGTTGCATCGGTGCATACCTTTTCGACGGTTGCGGACGCCTACCAGGCGGCTTGTGCAGAGGCGCAGCGGGAAAGCGTAGAAACACTAGTATTGGTGTGTGGCTCGTTTTACACTGTTAGTCAAATTCCTCAAGCGGAGTAAGCATGGCGTCGCAACTTCAAAACCGTATCGTAGGTAGCATCATCTTAATTGCATTAGCAGTCATTATTTTGCCAGAGTTGCTGGATGGGAAGCAGGTGAAGCAACAGCAAGAGTTAGCAGCAATCCCGATGCAACCTGATGCTGAGGTGATTGAGAAAACCGTGGTTCTACCGAGTGAAGAACTCGCTGGTACACCGATCGAAGTTGATGAAATGGAGCCGTTGCCTGATACCGTCGAGCTTACCGCAGAAGATGCGCCTCGCGTTGCCGAACCTGCGGGCGAAGAGGTCAACACAGAGCCTGCACAACCGGTAACCACCTCCTTGTCTGAGCCAGGTTATGTGATTCAATTAGGCGCCTTTAGTAATGCCGAGTCGGTTGCTGCACTAATTAAGCAACTGCAGGAGCATGGCTTTGCTGCCTACAGCGAAGCGGCGCAAGTGAATGGCAAAACACTTACCCGCTTATTCGTCGGGCCAGCGCTTAGCGAAGCCGAACTTGAAGCACAACTTCCCGAATTACAAAAGCTCACAGGTCTTTCCGGTCGGGTTGTCAGTTACGAACCGTAAAGCTAAATAAAAAGTGGCGTTTTTCAGCTGTTTTTCTGTTAAACTGCGCGCGTCTTAAACAGCCTTAGGAACTTCCTTATGGTCTGGATCGATTATGCTATTTTAATTGTTATCTGCTTGTCGACTTTAGTCAGTTTGGTACGCGGCTTCATCAAAGAAGCCTTGTCTTTGGTCGTATGGGTAGCGGCGTTTTTTGTTGCCAGTTGGTACTACGCCGATCTCGCCTCTTATTTCACCGGTCTCGATGATCCCATTGTGCGTAATGCGGTTGCTGCATTGGCGCTATTCATTACCACGCTTATTGTTGGCGCAGTCGTGAACTACGTGATGGGGCAGCTTGTTCACAAAACGGGACTTACCGGTACAGACCGTGTGCTTGGTGGTGTGTTTGGTGCGCTGCGCGGTGTTTTAATTGTCAGCGCCTTACTGTTTTTCTTGGATAGTTTTACCGGTCTTGCCGGCACCGATTGGTGGCAGCAGTCATTGCTGATCCCGCATTTCGGCGTATTTATCCAATGGTTTTTTGAGTATTTCGAGCAAACTTCGAGTTTCCTCCCCAATTAAGTCAATGAGGTTGTTCTAGCATGTGTGGAATCGTCGGTATAGTAGGTAAAGATCCGGTCAATCAAGCGTTGTATGACAGCTTAACCATGCTGCAGCATCGCGGGCAGGACGCCGCAGGCATCATGACGGTGCACAACAATACGTTGCGCTTGCGTAAAGCGAACGGCCTCGTACGTGATGTGTTTCATACACGCCACATGCATCGTTTGGCCGGTCGCGTGGGGATCGGACACGTTCGCTATCCGACCGCGGGAAGCTCAAGCTCTGCCGAGGCACAGCCGTTTTACGTGAATTCACCGTTCGGTATCGCCATGGCGCATAATGGTAATCTTACGAATGCCCAAGAGATCCAAGATCAGTTATTCACCAAAGCACGTCGCCACATCAACACGACCTCTGACTCAGAAATTCTGTTGAACATTTTTGCCCATGAGCTCTATCAGCAACAGAGCCTCGAGCTTACAGCAGATGATGTTTTTGCAACGGTAAGTCGTGTTCATCGGCAAATCCGTGGCGCCTATGCGGTGGTAGCTATGATTATCGGCTTCGGTATTGTGGCGTTTCGCGACCCATGGGGCATTCGCCCGTTAGTGTTAGGCAAGCGCGAAACACCAAATGGTAACGAGTACATTGTCGCCTCAGAAAGTGTTGCCATTGACGGAACCGGCTTCAAGTACGAGCGTGATATTGAGCCAGGTGAAGCGGTTTATATTACCGAAGATGGCGAGCTGTTCTCACGTCAATGTGCGGATAATCCACAACACTGTCCGTGTATTTTTGAATACGTTTATTTTGCCCGTCCAGACTCGTTTATTGACAAAATTTCAGTCTATGCCTCACGGGTGAATATGGGACGTAAGCTCGGCGAGAAAATCAAGCAAGACTATGCTCATCTTGATATTGATGTGGTGATCCCCATCCCTGAAACCAGTTGCGATATTGCGCTAGAAATGGCGAATGTCCTCGACTTACCTTACCGTCAAGGCTTCGTGAAAAATCGTTATATTGGTCGTACGTTTATTATGCCGGGTCAGACGCAACGTCGTAAGTCAGTGCGACGGAAGCTGAATGCCATTGGTGCTGAGTTCCGCGGCAAAAATGTCTTGTTGGTGGATGACTCCATTGTACGGGGTACCACGTCAGAGCAAATTATCGAAATGGCTCGTGAAGCTGGTGCGAAGAAGGTCTATTTTGCCTCTGCAGCGCCCGAGATTCGCTTCCCGAACGTTTACGGTATTGACATGCCAAGTGCGAACGAATTGATTGGCCATGGCCGTGAAGCTGACGAGATTAATGCATTGATTAAAGCGGATGGTTTAATCTATCAAGATCTTGAAGATTTGATCGCTGCGGTAAAAGAAGAAAACCCCTCCATTCAGCAGTTCGAAACTTCGGTATTCAGTGGCGAGTACATCACCGGCGACATCAATCAAAGTTATCTTGATCGTCTCGACGCCGCACGCAATGATGTCGCGCGTCACGGTGGCGATGGCGAGGAAGATGCCAATCTTGAGTTGCACAACGAAAGCGACGACGAGTAGCCCGTGGTTCTACCACGGGAAATATCGAATTGAACGAGCATGGTTGAAATGCGCAGTTGGATCCGTGGTAGAACCACGGGCTACCATGAACAAACAAAAAGCCCGCCGAAGCGGGCTTTTTTTATACCAGTTGGAACGGGTAAACCGAGCCTAATTTCAGGATTTGCGTCAGCTCGTCGAGTGCGCCGCGCGACTCGTTCAGCAACTGTGGGTCACGCAGGTCATCCACACTCAATTCTTCGCGATAATGCTTATCTACCCACTCATTAAGGCGAGTAAAGAGTCCATCGTTCATGATCACGGCTGGATTGACTGCAGCAAGCTCATCATCATTCATAGCAACCCTTAGGCGCAGACAAGCCGGACCACCGCCATTACGCATGCTCTGTTTAACGTCAAAGAAGTGCACTTTCTTGATAGGTGTATTACGCTGCACTAAATCTTCCAAATAAGCCTTCACGCGCGGATTTTCTTCGCACTCGGTTGGCGCGATGATGGCCATGCTGCCATCTGGCATGGTCAGCAACTGCGTATTAAACAAATAAGTTTGTACCGCATCTTCCACAGAGACTTCGCTGGTTTTAACACAAATAAAGTGTACCGGCTCAGCGCCGAATTTCTGCTGAATTTCAGCAAGTTTCGCTTCGGTATCCAAGAAGGCTTGCTCGTGGTAGAACAAGACATTCTGGTTACCTACCGCGATGACGTCATTGTGGAATACACCCTGATCGATAACATCCGGATTCTGCTGAATATAGACTGTATTTTCGTCACTCAGGCCATGCAAACGCGCAATCGCTTGCGACGCTTCAAAGGTTTGCCGTGCAGGGAACTTCGTTGGTGCCGGCTTACTACTGTCAAATGCATAACGTCCGAAGGTAAAGATCTCGACACCGGCGTGGCCATAGTTGCTACACAATCGCGTATGGTTCGCCGCACCCTCATCACCAAAATGCTCGTTGTCAGGTAAGTGCAGATGATGTTCAAAATAACGTGAGTTATTGAACATAGCTTGTAAAATACGGCCGCTGGTCATCGGCTCCAATGAACGGTGGAATTTATTGGTCAAGTTAGCGGGGGTAAAGTGGACTTTCCCATTCGCAGTGTCTGCGCCCGGCGATACCGTTGCTGCATTTGCCGTCCACATACTTGAAGCGGAGCACACAGCCTGATAAATTTGCGGCGCTTCGGTGGCGGCTTTGTAGAGAACTTCGCCATCGTTGCCAGTGAAACCAAGACGGCGCAAGGTGGCAATGTCAGGGCGCTCATGCGGTGCAAAGACGCCTTGAACCATTCCCATATCGTGTAGGGCCTTCATTTTAGCAAGGCCTTGCTTGGCTGCGGAGCGAGGGCTGGAAACGGCTTTAGCGTTGGATAGTGACGCGACATTACCAAAGGATAGACCCGCGTAATTGTGCGTAGGGCCAACCAGACCGTCGAAGTTCACTTCAAAATGTTGAGTGCTCACGAATTCCTCCATTGCAGTTGCAAGCAAGTGATTGGCGGCTATTATACCCACAACGGGCCTCTTGTGTAAGCCCTGAAGTGGCGTAAGTCCGCGTCTTACAAGGTGATCCGAGGAGCGCTTGCATAGCTATAAGTAATCAACGAATTTTTATTAAATTTGCTTCGCATGGTTGTTTACTGTGAACAGAAGCGATATATCTAAAAAAAGATCCCATCTTATTAGGACACGAAGGACGCATGGCAAAATCGCTAGTAATTGTCGAGTCGCCGGCCAAGGCTAAGACCATAAATAAATATTTAGGCAACGATTTCGTCGTGAAATCGAGTGTCGGCCACGTACGTGACCTACCTACGCGCAGCACTGCGGAGGTGGCGAAAAAGTCACCAGCTGAAGTGCGCAAGATGTCGCCGGAACAAAAAGAAGCCTATCGACAGGCGCGCGAGTTCAAGAAGCTTGTCGCCCGGATGGGGGTAGATCCCGAGCACGGCTGGGAAGCACATTACGAAGTTTTACCCGGCAAAGAAAAGGTTGTCAGCGAGCTACAAAAGCTAGCGAAGAAAGCCGATGCCGTCTATCTCGCAACGGATTTGGACCGCGAGGGGGAAGCCATTGCTTGGCACCTACGCGAGCTTATTGGTGGCGACGACGAACGCTTTCGTCGGGTGGTCTTTAACGAGATCACCAAGAATGCGATTCAAGATGCGTTTTCGCAGCCTGCACACCTTAACCTTGACCGCGTGAACGCCCAACAAACCCGCCGCTTTCTTGATCGGGTGGTGGGCTTTATGGTTTCACCATTGCTTTGGAAAAAAATTGCCAGAGGCTTGTCGGCAGGGCGAGTTCAGTCGGTTGCGGTACGCTTGGTGGTTGAACGCGAACGCGAGATTAAAGCATTTGTACCGGAAGAATACTGGGATATTTATGCTGACCTAAGCACTGCGCAGAAACAAGAATTGCGCATGCAGTTAGCGAAGTACCTTGGAAAAACGTTCAAGGCTGGTGATAAAGCCGCCGCAGATAAGGCTGTTGCTGCACTCAAGACGGCGGACTACAAAGTTATCGACCGTGAAGATAAACCAACGAGCAGCCGACCATCGGCACCGTTTATCACCTCAACTCTGCAACAAGCAGCGAGCACGCGACTCGGTTATGGTGTGAAGAAAACCATGATGTTGGCGCAGCGTCTGTATGAAGCGGGTCACATCACGTACATGCGTACCGACTCGACCAACTTGAGTAAGGAAGCAGTGGCAACATGTCGCGACTTCATTGGTAAGCAGTACGGTAAAGACTACTTGCCCGAAAAGCCGAATGTGTATGGCGCCAAGCAAAATGCGCAAGAAGCGCACGAGGCAATTCGTCCCTCGAGTGTCAGTGTTAAGTCGGAACAGTTGCGTGATATGGAGCGCGATGCTCAGCGTCTCTATGAGCTCATTTGGCGACAATTCGTCGCTTGCCAGATGACACCAGCCCGCTACGACTCCACCACTTTGACCGTGGGCGCGGGGGATTATGAATTGAAGGCCAGAGGTCGGGTTATGCGCTTTGCCGGTTGGACGAAAGTGCAACCGCCTGCGGGCTCCAAAAATGCGGATGACGCGACGTTGCCGGATGTAAAGAAAGGCGATGTCTTGAATTTACAGGCATTGGATCCGCAACAGCACTTTACCAAGCCGCCGGCACGTTTCAGCGAAGCGTCATTGGTAAAAGAGTTAGAAAAGCGCGGCATAGGCCGCCCGTCGACTTATGCTTCGATTATATCGACCATTCAGGATCGTGGCTACGTGCGAGTTGAGAACCGTCGTTTTTATGCCGAAAAAATGGGTGAAATCGTCAATGATCGTTTAGTCGAAAATTTCTCGCGCTTATTGAATTACAATTTTACCGCCGAAATGGAGCAGGCGCTCGATGACATTGCGGAAGGGAAGCGTGATTGGAAACAAACTTTAGATGCTTTTTACGACGAGTTTTCGAAGAAACTTGAGAAAGCCGAGCTACCGCCGGAGGCTGGCGGTATGCGTGGCAATGAGATGGTTCTGACCGATATCGATTGTCCGAAGTGTGGCCGCAAAATGGGCATACGCACAGCATCGACCGGCGTATTTCTAGGTTGTTCTGGTTATGAGCTGCCAGCCAAGGAACGTTGCACCCAAACGCTGAATCTGTTGCCTGGCGAAGAAGCTGTCAAAGTGAGTGATGACGACGAAGCGGAAACGGAAGCGTTGCGGGCGAAAAAACGTTGTCCGGAGTGCGGTACCGCGATGGACAGCTACTTGATTGATAAAGAGCGCAAATTACATGTTTGTGGTAACAATCCTGCTTGTCCCGGGCAATTGGTCGAGTATGGTGAGTTCCGCATCAAAGGTTATGATGGGCCAGTGCTTGAATGTGATCGCTGTGGTAGTGACATGCAGCTGAAAACGGGGCGCTTTGGTAAATACTTTGATTGCACCAATGATGACTGTAAGAACACACGAAAACTCCTGAAAAATGGTCAACCAGCGCCACCGAAGGAAGATCCTGTGCCATTCCCAGAATTACCATGTGAGAACTCTGATGCGTATTTTGTGCTGCGCGATGGTGCGTCTGGTGTGTTTATGTCGGCGAATACGTTTCCAAAGTCACGTGAAACACGTGCGGTAAAAGTTGCGGAGTTGCAACGTTTTAAGGATCGTATTCCGAAGAAGTTTCATTATTTAACCGAAGCGCCGACCGAGGATGATGACGGTAATGAAGCGATCGTTCGCTACAGCCGCAAACAAAAAGAGCAGTATGTTATTACCGAAGCCGATGGTAAGCCAACGGGGTGGCAGGCTTACTATCGCGATGGTAAATGGCAGGTCAAAGAAACTAAAAAGCGTAAGAAATAACGCTCGCTAGAATCCGCTCTTACCCGCTTGCGGCGGGTGAGGGCAGTGACTACAGTTAGAGGACACCGTGACGGAACAACGGTGCAATCTGACATGGAGGTCACTACATGGGCCAAGGCGTTTATTTTTCTCAAGTTATCCGTAGAATTTTGCCCTACTTGGCATTACCGCTCGCGATCTGGTGCACGTCAAGTTACAGTCAAATTGACTCCCCCGTAGCAGCCTCGACCTGCCCGAGCTTTTCCTTCGCAGCTGAACCTTTTAAGCCGCAGCGCGCCGCAGTTACAGAAGCAGCTGCCGCGCAAGCCATTACCGCGCGTTTGCAACCCGGCTTACTTAAACCACAAGTCGAAAGCTTGATTAAGCAAGGTTTCGATGTTGAATACATCGATTGGCGCGCATCACCACATTATCGTTGGTCGACTCACTTTGAGTTTGCGGCCGACGATTGGCAGCGCGCACTCACCAAAATCCTGCAACCGTATCAACTGCAACTCACTTTGTACGCTAATCACATGGCTGTGGTAGCGCCAACCGCTCAGGTGCAATGATGACCAGATACGCGCTGATCAGTGTGGTGTTGCTGCTTGGAGCATGCCAAACACCTAACACCCATGACCTCGAAGAGCGCAAGTCGAGGGCGTTGGCTGAGCTTGCCAAGTTGCGCTATCCAGCCGCCGTTGCGGCAGAGACAGTTCAATACGCCGATGACTTTTTCGTGCCAGCGCTCGACGAAACACTGCAACAAGAGCCCGTCTGGTATAGCCAAGAAGTGCAGGTCGAGGTCAACGCAATGCCGCTTGATAGCCTACTTGCATCGGTATTCACTGACCAGTACGTAACCTTTGCGTTTGCCGATCCCAACTTAGCTGAACAAGAGGTTTCGTTAGTTTTCAAAGGGTACCGCGGGGACTTGATCAAGGCTATTGCCAATCACTTGAACTGGCATGTTGAGTACGATGATCAACAGTTGCGTTGGAGCCGCTGGCAAACGATGGAATTTGACGTGGCGTTTATTGCCGGTGCTAGCGAATATTTTATGGGGAATAAAGATACGACGAGGCAAGTCGCTAATGACGGGCAAGGGATGCCCTCAGGTGGTACTCCGCAACGATCGAGTGAGCAATACAGTAACTTTCGTAACGAACGTCTAAGTGTCTGGGATGATTTGGCGCGCACCCTAAAATTATTGGTATCCGAGCACGGTGTTGTGAGCTTAAATCAGAGTTCAACGTCGGTGGTGGTGCGTGACACGCCTTATCATGTGCAAGCGGTTGCGAGTTATCTGCGGCAACAAAACGAGAGGCTTACCCGTCAGGTCGCCATTGAAGTGCAGATCATTGAAGTTAATTTTAATGATGAGCAACAACTTGGCATCGATTGGCAGGCATTAACGCAAACGGCCGGTGGTAATGCGGTTCTAGGTTTAGGTGCGGGTGGTGGCGCACTTGCCGATGCCCTTGGTGGGCAATTGTTCTGGCAGCGTCAAAGTGGACGTGCCGCAGGTTCTGAACTCTTTATTCAAGCACTTGAGCAGCAAGGCTTGGTGACAATCAATAACCAACCAAGAGTAGTAAGTTTAAACAATCAAATAGCTAAAATTGCCTTACAGGATAATGCGACTTATTTAGCCTCGGCTGGAACCACAAGCACAGTGAATGTGGGAGCTACGACAACATTGCAACCGGGAGTCGTAACAACGGGGTTCGAGCTTTATTTATTACCTAGTATTCGCGAAGGCGAAGTTATTCTCCAGTTATCAACTGAACTTTCCGATCTGCAACGCATTGATGAAGTGCGGTCAGGCGACCAGTTGATTCAAACGCCGCATACCAACCGTAAGCAATTTTTTATGCAAGCCGCGGTTGCTGATGGACAAACATTACTCTTGTCTGGTTTGCGTAATCAGCGGTCTCAGCTTCAGGCGCAACAAAGTTGGCTAAGTATTATGCTCGGTGGCCAACAACTTGAGCAGCAGCGGCATAGCGAAACCTTGGTCTTGTTAACGCCGACCATTGTGACCAGAGGAAACGGTTGATGACAGCGGTGTGGGCTATTAATGGTTGGCGGCAGCAAGAGCGCTCTGCAAGTGCTATTACTAAGGCGCTGGCAGTCGCACGCGAGCGTGGCATGCAAACTTACAATATTAGTCGTATTGGAAAGCGTTATTGGCTGGTGTGTAGCCGCGAAGTAACGCCGATGTATGACCTTGCGGCAACCGTACGTCGTCACTACCGAAACGTCGTACAAGGTATATACCTAGCTGTATGGCGAGAGCAGTTTGTTGTAGTGGTGTGGACGAATGCGCTGCTGCAGCATTGTGTTGCTTGCACGGCCAATGAAACCGGGCTCGCTCACATACAACTACTTCTCGAACGGCTTACGGGTAAAACGAGACGTCATTCAGCATTGTTGCTGGCGAGCTCTGTTCCACAACACTTACATGATTATTGCCTTGCCCACTTAGCGCAATGGCAATTGCACACGAATCAGGTGGATATTGGCGACCTACCACACGACAAACGAACCAAGTTACGTGATATCGCCTTACCGACAACGTGGCAGCAACGACAACGTCTATTTATAGCCGTATTGTTGACCCTAACGGTTGCCGCCGCTTTGGGGTGGTATCTATGGCCGGAACAACCTGTGCAAGTGAACGAGCAAGTTAAGGTTCAGCAAGCACTGCCAGATCCGAAAGGGGTTGTGCCCAAGGTTTTGCAAGAATTACCAAACCTTTTTCATGGTATGAACCACCTTGCTGGGTGGCAATGGCATTCAGCTGAGTTGCGCGGTCAGGAGTTACATGTGTCGCTACGGGCAACGTATGGTCGTCCCGAGGAACTGCCGCATCAGCTTGATGCCGCGTGGCAAGTACTGCCGCAAAGGCAGCAAGCTGCGGCAAAATACGCGTGGCCGACAGTACCATTTGCACGCCAGAAAGCAGGCTTTAGTGTCACTGGCCTCGATACAGCTGATTGGCAGAGGCGACTTAAGCGTTATTTCCCCACTCTTGAAGTAAAACAGGGACAAGCGCTGGCGACAGCGCAGTATCGCCAAAGTGTATTTGTTCTTAAGTTTTTGCAGACAGACTTTGCTGAACTCGCGCGATTGAGTCAATTGCTTAATCATCCGCACTTGCGAATCGTGAAAATGAACTTGCAAGCCGGGCCGCGATTGCGGTCGGAACTAGAGGTTCACCTGTATGCACCACAGGTCATTTCCATGGAAGGAGCATCATAATGGTTTATCCACTTGCATTACTTTTATTTTCGACCCCTGTGGTAGACGCTACTTCAGGGCGTGAGCTGGAGCAGCAATTGGCGAGTGTCAGCGCTTTGCGTATTGAGGAGTTGGCCGAGTTGAAGGCGGCGGCAGAAGTACGCAAACTGCAACATCAACTACAAGTTGCGCAGCTCGCAGCGCAAATCGCCGAGGTTGATCCGCAGCCTGCGGCGCATGTCACAGCGACTGAGAATCCCCTGAATACGTTAAAGCTACTGGGTGTCGTCGGAGTGGATACGCAGTTACGAGTATGGTTACAGGGTGATAGCCGGCCGTACTTCGTAAGCGTTGAGCTACCAGGGCCAAATGGCCTTAAACTCGTTCGCCAAGGGCATCAGTTGACACTCGTGCAAGGACAGTGGCGGCGCGATATAGCACTCACGGAGGTTCGCTAATGCGCTACATTACTGATACTGAATGGCAAGCTGCAATTGCTGATGAGTTTTATTTACAAGAATGCGTGGGGTTGACTGAAACTGCTAGCGAAGAAGGAACCGCGGTGGTAGTGACCACTGAGGGTTATTTAATTGCCAGTCGTGATTCGTGGCGGCGCGACTCGATTGCGCTCTTGCGTTTGCAGGAGGAGTTGCAAGCTCGTCAGGCTTTTCGCCAGCAACTACTTGGTGATGCACGGGAAATTCGTAGGTTTTTACATGATGCAGAAGCGACGCGGACACAACGCTTGCGCCAACATGACGAGCCGACTTTTGATCGTACGAGAGCCCAGCAAGCTTTGGAAGATTTGGTGACCCAAGCATTAGTGTTGGAAGCATCGGATATTCATTTGGTGTTCGACGCACGGCATGCGAGCTTAGCATTCCGAGTGCACGGTCGCTTGGTTGGCCACCTTGAGCGTCCGCGCGAAATTTTAGTCGCGGCGATCGCAGCTGCACTGAATACCAGTTCAGATGACTTTCATGAATTATTTGACGAACAGCGGTTATCGAGTGCCAGCATTAATGTGGTCGTGGCGCTGCACGGTGAGCCACAACGTATTCGTTTGCGCGTGCAGAAATCGCCGACTCGGAATGGTTTCGCAGTAACCATGCGCGTACAAATCGAACGTCAACAGATTCTGCGTTTGCAAGATCTTGGTGTTGCTGCGGATCTCATTGCGCAATTACATCTGTTGTTGGAACAGCCTCGTGGCATGTTGCTGATCGCCGGACCTACTGGACAGGGAAAAACAACGACCTTAGCAGCGTTAAACTTAATGATCCCACCTGATCATAAAATCATTTCGCTCGAGGACCCCATTGAAATTATTCAGCCACATATCGAGCAAAAACCAGTTATTGCAGACCACGCAGAATTAAATTTCGCCAACATGGTTAAAGTTGCTTTGCGCGAAGACCCAGATGTGATCTCAATTAGTGAAATTCGTGATAGTAAGACCGCACAAGCAGCCTATACCGCGGCTTTGACAGGACATCTTGTGACCGCAACCGTGCATGCTCATGATTGCTTTGGGGTGTTACAACGCTTGCATGATTTAGGGTTAGCTTATGAGATGCTTGCTCAACCTGGCGTTATTCGAGGCGTCCTAGCACAGAGGTTGCTCAAACAAGATTGTCAGCATTGCGCAAATTGGGTGCCAGACGACCGAACAGCCTGCCCGAAATGTCAGGGGACAAAAGCTGGCAAACGGCAATTTGTTGGTGAGTATCTTGATGTGAATGACGGGTTACGGCGCGCACTACGCAGCAATACGTTGGATGATTATCGAGCGGAGCTTATCAGCCACGGATGGAAACCGCTCGATCAGCAATTACAGGAGGCAAAGGAATGCCAGATGGAAAGTCATTCAAGTCGCTGCGGCTAAGCAAGCCTTTGCGCCGCGCACAGCAGCTAGCGCTCCTTGAAGATATTGCCTTAGCCCTCGGCGATGGGCTAACGGTCGCACAAGCTTGTCGTGAACTTCAGCACCATGCGGCACAACAAAAAATGTTTCGTGAGCAACAAGCTGTCACCGATTTACAGGCGGCTATTTATCGCGGACAACCTATGGCGACAGCCATGCGTAAATGGTTTGCGCAAGATCTATGCATGCTGGTTAGCGTTGGCGAACGAAGTGGTCTGTTGGAACAGCTCGTGGCTGCGCAGCGCCAGTTTGAGCAACAGCGCCGTGCGGCCCTGCAAGCATTCTGGCGACCGCTTATTTACCCGTTCATCATGCTCCTCGTAAGCATGTTCGCTTGCTATGCAGTAGGTACTCAGGTTTTGCCGAAGCTCACAGCGGGCCTTGCCGAAATAAGTTGGCCACTACTAAGTCTGCACCTTATGAGTATTGCCGAAGGTGTTTGGTTGTTCGCGATAGGGATGGCTTTAGCTGCTATTTTGATCTGGTGCTGGGGACCTTACCCGCTTATTGACTTTCGTTATGTGTTTTGGCGTTGGCTGGCGCAACACAACGCTTTTGTGATACGCCGCTATTTCGATGGTGTCTTGTTGCTGCAAACGTTAACCGTTCTCCTACGCGCCGGTGTTCGGCTCGATCGAGCTCTGGAAGCGATGCAGGAGTTTGGTACGGGTGCGCTGGCACCGATACTTCCGAACATCCGGCAAAAACTCGCTAACGGAGAGCGCTTGCTGGCGACGATTTTAGATTGTGGCTTGTTGTCACCACGAATGTTATTTCGACTCAGTAACGGTAGTCGAAATGCAACCGAACATGGAACCTTGCAACGCGTTGCGAATTACGCCGCCGCAGATGCAGCGACGGCTTTGCAACGCTTACGAGTGACCATGCAACTCTGCTGTTATGGGCTCATTCTATGGCTACTGCTTATTACCGTTGGCGGTATGGGAGCGATGCTTATGGCAGTAACTCAACAACACGTTCGTTAGTGTTAGGAAAACTTAAACAAGGAAAGTGAATTATGACTATGAAAATGTCGCGTCGAATGCAGGGCTTCACCTTTATTGAGGTGCTTACAGTACTAGCGATTATTGCGTTAGCAACTGTGGGGACATTGGTGGTTCGCGATTGGGCCGTTGGCAATGCGCGAGTGAGTGACGCCAAGAACCAAATTGTGACCATTCAGTCTGGCGTACAGCTTTGGCGTCCGCGCAATGGCGATTTTACTGGCATTAGTATGGCGTCGATGTCGGCGATTGCAGCGATTCCTGAAAGTTGGGGGGATGGCACCAGTATCAATCCATGGGGTGGAAGTATCAATGTTGACGCTGATGTATCGGATAGCAGTCGTTATGTTGTCACGGTGTCAGGCATTGGTCAGGACGGTGAAGGAGCGCGCCTCGCACGAGATTTCACCGAATACACCGTGGATAGCACATACAGTGCGGGTACTCTGACACTGCGCTTCCAAGGATAACCAAAAGGTGATAACGATGCAGTGTGGAACTGCGGTGCGACCAAGCCTAATGCGCGGATTTCTGCTTGCCGAGTGGGTTATTGCATTGGCGGTGCTAGGCAGCTTCGCATTGCTCGTTATCATTTTTGTACAACGTCAAGAGATTTACATCAACACGCAGCAAGAACGACGCCAAGAAGCGCGCATCAACATAATTGAGCGCAACACAGAATGGTTACGTAACGAGCATCGTTTGTTCATTGAGTTGCAGGAGGGCGACTAATGCAGAAGCGGCGGGGACTCATATTAATCGAGTTAGTGATTGCCTTAAGTTTACTTTCAGCGTTGCTGTTATTTAGTCAACATTGGCTCACGCAACAGAACAGAAACGCGCTGGCGGTGAATGATTTGCCAGTGGCACAGCAAATGCTAAAGGCCATTGAGTACTTCTGGTTACAGGAACGTCGTCCACCGACAAGTTTGAACGAACTGATTAGCAAAGGCTATATCGCCGCCGTTTGGCAACCGTGGCCAGGTGAATGGCGATTGCAACTGAGCGCCAATATGCTGCGTTTAGCCTTACCAGCGACCGATCTTGCCGTTGCCCAGCGTACAAGTGAGCAGGTTCCAGGAGCACACGTTAACTCCACTAATGAACTGACCCTGCATGTATTTGAGCCGGTTCAGCTGGCACTCCATAAGCGCTATTTGCATCGCACGGTCGACGTCACAGCACCAGAGTACAACCAAATGGAAGTTGACCTGAATATGAACGGACATGCACTTGATAATGCGGGCAACGTGATTGCTGAGCGGGTGGTCACAACCTCGGCACTCATAGATCAAGCAACATTTAATCAGGTACAGGCTGCAAGCGCGAGTGTCACTGACCTGCTAGCAAGCAATGCCACGCTTGGTAGTCATGATGTTGTGCTACTGGCGAATCGTGTGCAGCAATTGCATGAACAATGGCAGCTATGTTTGGCAAATGGTGGATGCCAGTGAGCTTGCCTACCACCAAGCAGAGGGGGCAAGCGCTGGTCGAAAGTTTAATCGTATTCCCGATTCTTCTCGTCACAACACTTTTAGTCACGCAGCTGTTATGGATTGCCTTGGCACATGCCACAGTGCAAACCGCAACCAACTACAGTGCACGTGCAGGCACCATCAACCATGGTCAGCGTGCTGTGATGGAGAGAACATTTATTGTTGGCATGGCGAGTCTTGTACCTCAGTGGTTCGTAGCATTACCGCCGTCGACAACTGAACGCTGGCAGGCACAATTGGCAGCAACTGCACGGCAATGGGCGCGTTTCCAGTGGGCTGGGAAATTACAAATTCTGCGGCCGACTGCTCAAGTTCTCCAGGAACATGCTGAGCAACGTTATGATCTTGCGTCGGAACAGTGGGTAAAGGAGTTAGCTGTTGATCATGCCAGTTTGCGTTTAGCAGAGGCGGCTGATGCTGAGCAATGGCAAGCTGAGCGGACGTTAGAAATTGAAGTGTGGTGGTGTTTGCGGTTGCAGGTACCGCTCGCAGCAGCGCTGCTTGCCGCACTGAAAAATGCGAATGCGTCAGCTGCGCAACAGTTTTGCCACTCACGCCAAATGCTTAGTGGGCAACCTCTTTGGGCGTTAGAGCATAAGGTTGCCTACCCGTTATTGAGTGGCTATCGTGTGCCTTAGTTAGTCTCGGCTCGCTGCGGTGAGTGCCAAGTATCACAGGCTTGTAGGGTATTTTGCATGAGCGTGGCAACGGTCATTGGGCCAACACCGCCAGGTACTGGTGTGATATAGCTTGCCCGCTCGGCTGCGGGGGCAAACTCGATATCGCCAACTAACTTACCATCACTTCCACGGTTAATACCGACATCAATGACTATCGCACCAGGCTTTACCCAAGCACCAGGAATAAAGTTTGGCTTGCCCACCGCGACCACCAGCACATCTGCGCGTTCAACATGGTGTTGCAGGTCTTTGGTGAAGCGATGACAGACGGTTGTGGTAGCGCCACCGAGCAAGAGTTCGAGGCTCATAGGTCGACCGACAATATTAGAAGCTCCTACGACAACCGCATGTAAACCATGCAAGTCGACACCAATCGAGTCGATAAGGGTGATGACGCCGCGCGGTGTACAGGGGCGCAACGCTGGATTACGTTGCGCTAAGCGCCCCATATTAAAGGGGTGAAAGCCGTCGACATCTTTAAAGGGGTTAATGCGTTCGAGCAGCTCTTGTGCATCAAGGCCTTCGGGGAGAGGGAGCTGTACCAAAATGCCATCGACAGTTGGATCATTGTTTAACTTATCAATCAGAGCGAGCAACTCGCTTTGTGTGGTCGAGGCGGGTAAGTCATACGATTTCGATGTGAACCCAACTTCGTCACAGGCGCGTCGCTTGCTGCCGACGTAAACCTCAGAGGCGGGATCTTCACCTACCAAAATGACCGCTAGACCTGGCGCGCGAAGTCCTTGTTGTACACGTTCAGCGACGCGTTGTTTAACTTGTTCACGAACCTGTTGGGCGACATGTTTGCCGTCGATAAGTTGCGCTGTCATTGGATTCCCCAAATAAATAGAATGTGAAGGTCAATTTGGTGGTGTATTTTTGCATGTTTCCGCTGCTGATTGTAGTTAAGATTAGGGATAATTCATGAAGGTACGTATAATTAAGCAGCGAATTGTTTTAAAAATCGTCAGTCAGTGAATTTGGGCAAAAAAATGTTTGACGCTGCCTAGCCGAGTGGGTATTATTCGCCCCCGTTGTCAGGCCGCGTCCTGCACGGGTTTACTTAGATGTCGGCGAGTAGCGCAGCTTGGTAGCGCACTTGGTTTGGGTCCAAGGGGTCGCTGGTTCGAATCCAGTCTCGCCGACCATTCTAAGCAAGCGTTAGTACCATGCGCCCGTAGCTCAGCTGGATAGAGCAACGGCCTTCTAAGCCGTCGGTCGCAGGTTCGAATCCTGCCGGGTGCGCCATTTTAGCCCTGGCATGACAAAGCACGTTGAAGTAAGTCAAAGTAAGTAGTGGTGGCTGTAGCTCAGTTGGTAGAGCCCCGGATTGTGATTCCGGTTGTCGTGGGTTCAAGTCCCATCAGCCACCCCATTTACGGCGAGTAGCGCAGCTTGGTAGCGCACTTGGTTTGGGTCCAAGGGGTCGCTGGTTCGAATCCAGTCTCGCCGACCATTATCTCCCTCTCAAAAAAATAAACCTTTCTGTTCCATATTTTAGCGCCCACTTAAGTTGAAATTCTGTCTGAACTAGCGCATATTGCTAAAGTTTCGTTAATAAAAATGACGAGTTCATTACGC
This sequence comes from Pseudidiomarina homiensis, assembly GCF_003987225.1. GTDB lineage: Bacteria > Pseudomonadota > Gammaproteobacteria > Enterobacterales > Alteromonadaceae > Pseudidiomarina > Pseudidiomarina homiensis. The sequence goes on along the minus strand of NZ_PIPX01000001.1, from coordinate 991,896 downwards.
ATGACGACCGAATCAACTACAATAACAACACATTCGACCGCGCAGTTTGCGTATCTTATTTCGCAAATTAGTACCAGCCTGATCAACGCATCACCCGCTGAGTCTGCTCAACATATCGAGAATGCTCTTGCGGCATTAGGTAGCAACGATCGTAAGGATCGCTGTTACGTCTTCTTGTTTTCTAATGACTACAACGAGATGTCTAATACGCATGAGTGGGTTAATGACGGTATTACCGCCCACAAAGACGACCTGCAAGGCGTTCCGGCCTCGGCAATGCCGTGGTTCTTTCGCGAAATGAAGGCGAACGGCCTGATCTTGGTAAATGATACAGCACAGCTGCCTGATGAAGCGGGGGGGTTTAAGGCTGAATTGGTGCGCGAAAATATTCAGTCAATGATGGCGGTAGGCATGTATTTGGAGGGACGCCTCATTGGCTTTGTTGGTTGTGATCTTGTGCATCGACAGTGCGACTGGAGTGATGAAGATGTGCGGCAAATGCGCTTGGTGGCGGACATGATCACCAACACGTTGGCGCGCCACCGCACCGAAGCCCAGCTACAACAGATGGAAGCGGAATTGCGGGCAGCCAATACAAGGTTAGCGCAACTGGCACATGAAGATGGGCTGACCGAACTGAAAAATAGGCGCGGGCTCGATGCCGCATTAAGTAGCGAACTCAGCCGGTTACAGCGTAAACAGCAAGTCCTCACCGTGATGATGATTGACATTGACCACTTTAAGCAACTGAACGATCAACATGGGCACATGGTCGGTGATGCGGCGTTACGCTGTGTTGCGCAAGAGCTGAAGCACACCTTGCAGCGCAGTGGTGAAACGATTGGTCGCTTCGGCGGCGATGAATTTTTAGCGATTTGTCCATTGTTAACCGAGGCCGAAGCACAACAACGCGCAGAAACCTTACTGGCGCGCATTAGCTCCTGTGAGGGTGCAGCTCAATTGACCATAAGTGTCGGAATTTACACCTTTATTCCGACGGCCACGAGTACGCCTGATGATGTGATGCGGAAGGTTGATAACGCCGTGTACCGCGCGAAACATAATGGCCGTGATCGTTTCGAAATCGCGAGTTAGTGGCTAACTTCGACAAAAAGATAACCTGCACTACTCGACTCTCTCGCCTCCCTTCGCTATAATGCGGCGTCATTTTCAAGGGCCCCAATCGTGGTGGGCTCAAGGCCAATAGTGAAGCCGAGGTAAGAAAGCAATGCAGGTTTCTGTAGAGACAACCCAAGGATTAGAGCGCCGCGCCACCATTACTGTGCCAGCGGCAACCATCGACGAAAAAGTCAAAGAGCTGTTGAAGAACGAGTACCGTAACCGTCGCATTAACGGTTTCCGTAAAGGCAAGGTACCACCGAATGTATTGCAAAAATTATTCGGCAAAGAAGCTCGTGCTCGCGCTGCACAAGAACTGATGCAGAGCAAATATTTCGAAGCAATCATGCAGGAAAAAATGAATCCTGCAGGCCCTCCTTCCATCGAGCCTAAAATCAATGAAGAAGGTAAGGACCTTGAGTTCGTTGCAACCTTCGAAGTTTATCCAGAAGTTGAAGTACAAGGTTTGGATAAAATCGAAATCGAAAAGCCTGACGTGACCGTCACTGAAAAAGATGTCGACGATATGCTCGACACGTTGCGTAAGCAGCACGCGAGCTGGAAAGAAGTGAAGCGTAAGTCGAAGAAAGGTGAGCGTATCACGATCGATTTCACTGGTCGCATCGATGGCGAAGAATTTGATGGCGGCAAAGCGCAAGACTTCGCTTTAGAACTTGGTCAGGGTCGCATGATCCCAGGTTTCGAAGACGAAATTATCGGTATGAAAACTGGCGAAGAAAAGACCATTAAAGTCACCTTCCCAGAAGACTATCACGCTGAAAACCTGAAAGGGAAAGAAGCTGAATTCGATATCGTCGCTAAGAAAGTTGAAGAACAAGTTTTACCAGAAGTCGATGACGAATTTGTTGCGTTGTTTGGTGTGAAAGAGGGCGGCATTGACGCACTTAAAGCTGAAGTTCGTAAAAATATGGAACGCGAACTGAAGAACACCGTACAAAGCAAAGTGAAAGAGCAAGTATTGAAAGGCTTGGTTGAACACAATGACGTAGAAACACCGTCAGCGATGGTTAAGCAAGAGATTGACGTTTTGCGTCGTCAAGCGATGCAGCGTTTCGGTAATAACGCTCAACAAATGCCTGAGTTACCAGCTAACTTGTTTGAAGAACAAGCGAAAGAACGTGTAAAAATTGGCTTGTTGTTGGGTGAAGTTATTCGTGGCAATGACATTAAAGTCGACGATGCAAAAGTTGACGAAATCATCGCTAACAATGCGTCAGCTTACGAAGATCCAGAAGAAGTTGTGGCCTATTACAAAGGCAACCAGGAATTGATGCAACAAGTGCGCAATGTAGCACTTGAAGATCAAGCAATTGACTTCGTTCTTGGTAAAGCTAAAGTTTCGGCGAAAAAGACCAGCTTCGACGAGTTGATGAACCCGAAACAGAAGTAAGTTCGTTGATTCCGCGACCTAAGCGTTGACGGAATGACTCGCAACTTGGTTTAATGGCTCGTATAGTCTTATACGAGCCATTTTTTATTTTAGGAGTAGTTTCTATGTCGGAACTCGCGCACGATCCGCTCGCGCAGTTAGTCCCCATGGTAGTGGAGCAAACCGCTAAAGGGGAGCGTTCTTACGATATTTATTCGCGCCTGTTAAAAGAGAACGTCATTTTCTTATGTGGCCAAGTGGAAGATCACATGGCGAATCTGATTGTGGCGCAGTTGTTGTTCTTGGAGTCAGAAAATCCGGACAAAGACATCTATATTTATATTAACTCACCAGGCGGTGCGGTAACGGCGGGTATGGCTATTTACGACACCATGCGCTTTATTAAGAACGATGTAAGCACGGTATGTATGGGCCAAGCGGCGAGTATGGGCGCTTTCTTGTTGGCTGGCGGTACCAAAGGTAAACGTTACTGCTTACCGAACTCGCGCGTCATGATCCACCAGCCGCTGGGCGGGTTCCAAGGTCAAGCGTCTGATTTCGAGATCCATGCTCGCCAGATCCTTGATATTAAAGAACGCTTGAATCGCATGTTGGCAGAGAATACTGGGCGTGATTATGAGCAAATCGCGAAAGACACTGACCGTGATTACTTTATGTCGGCTGAAGAAGCAGTAAACTACGGTGTAGTTGATAAAGTATTGACGCAACGAGCTGGAGAGTAGCATGTCTGATAACACCCAAGGTAATGGCGAACAGCCGTTGTTTTGTACCTTTTGTGGGAAAAGTCAGCACGAGGTTCGCAAACTTATTGCCGGACCTTCGGTTTTTATTTGTGATGAGTGCGTAGAGCTCTGTAACGATATTCTTGAAGAAGAAATCAAGAACATTGCGCCGAGCGAAAGCTCTGATCGTTTGCCGACCCCACGCGAGATTCGTGATCATCTTGATGCTTATGTCATCGGTCAAGAATTTGCTAAACGCGTGCTTGCGGTAGCGGTTTATAACCATTACAAGCGCCTGCAAAACTCAGGAAAGGGTAAAGACGAAGTTGAACTTGGCAAAAGTAATATTTTGCTGATTGGCCCTACTGGTTCAGGTAAGACGTATTTAGCGGAAACCCTTGCGCGTTTCCTTGATGTTCCTTTCACCATGGCTGATGCCACCACCTTAACCGAAGCCGGTTATGTTGGTGAAGACGTCGAAAATATTATTCAAAAGTTGCTGCAGAAGTGCGATTACGATGCCGAAAAAGCCCAACGCGGTATTGTCTACATTGATGAAATCGACAAGATTTCACGTAAATCAGACAATCCATCGATTACTCGAGATGTTTCTGGTGAAGGCGTGCAACAGGCTTTATTGAAGCTGATTGAAGGTACCGTGGCGGCAGTTCCTCCGCAAGGTGGACGCAAGCACCCACAACAAGAATTTGTCCAGGTGGATACCTCAAAAATTCTGTTTATTTGCGGTGGTGCATTTGCTGGACTTGAAAAAGTCATCGAGCAACGCGTAAGCACGGGTACCGGTATCGGTTTCGGCGCCGAAGTGAAAAACAAAGCGGCTGAAAAGATGGCGAACCTGTTACAGCAAGTTGAGCCTGAAGATTTGGTTAAGTACGGCTTGATTCCAGAGTTTATTGGTCGTTTGCCCGTGTTAGCGACGTTAGAAGAGCTTGATGAAGATGCCTTAGTGCAGATTCTGCAAGAGCCGAAAAATGCGCTTACCAAGCAGTATGCAGCGCTGTTCGATATGGAAGGCGTGGAACTCGAGTTTCGTGATGATGCCTTGCGAGCGATTGCGCGTAAAGCTATGCAGCGTCGTACCGGCGCTCGTGGTCTCAGATCCATCGTTGAGGGCGTCTTGCTGGATACCATGTATGACCTGCCGTCGATCGATAATGTGGCGAAAGTGGTCATCGATGAATCGGTGGTTACCGGTGAGTCCAAACCGATTATGATTTACCATAACCAAGAACAAGAAAAGCATGCCTCAGGTGAATAAGCACCTTGATTAGCATGAAAAATGTGCAAAAAGGGCCTTTTAGGCCCTTTTTTTATGCCAAACATTGAACTTTATCTACATGGCCTCATATTAGAGAGTAAGATAAATTTATCGGACTTGAAGTTACCCATCTGGAGACAATTATGAGCGAAGCACGGGTTGAACACCTGAGTATTCCAGTTTTACCGTTGCGTGACGTCGTGGTGTACCCGCATATGGTCATCCCGCTGTTCGTCGGACGTGAAAAGTCGATTCGCTGTTTAGAAGCTGCGATGGAAAACAACAAACAGATTTTTCTGTCCGCACAACAGGACGCCAGTATTGATGAGCCGGAAGAGAAAGATATTCATCGGATCGGTACAGTAGCGAACATTTTACAACTCTTAAAGCTGCCTGATGGCACCGTCAAAGTTCTGGTTGAGGGCTCTCAACGGGCTGAGATCGACGAGTTTGAGGCGAGCGAGGACTTCTTCAAGGCGAAAGTTCACTACCTTGAGTCTGAGGCGATGTCGGATAAAGAAGAAGAGGTGATGATTCGCTCTGCGGTCAACCAGTTTGAAGGCTATGTGAAGCTGAACAAGAAGATTCCGCCGGAAGTCTTGACGTCGTTGTCAGGAATTGAAGAAGCTGATCGCTTGGCCGATACTATGGCTGCGCACATGCCGTTGAAGCTTAACGATAAGCAAAAGGTTCTGGAAATCACTGAAGTTCGCGAGCGGTTAGAGTTTTTAATGGCGCTGATGGAAGGCGAAATCGACTTGTTACAGGTTGAGAAGCGCATTCGTACGCGTGTGAAAAAGCAAATGGAGAAAAGCCAGCGCGAGTACTATTTGAATGAGCAAATGAAAGCTATTCAAAAAGAATTGGGCGAGATGGAAGATGGTCCAGATGAATTTGAGGCGCTGGAGCAGAAGATCCAAGATGCGAAAATGCCGGAAGAAGCTGAGCAGAAGACCCGCGCTGAACTGCAAAAATTGAAAATGATGTCGCCGATGTCCGCCGAAGCAACCGTGGTTCGTGGCTACATTGACTGGATGGTCTCGGTGCCATGGAAGAAGCGTTCGCGTATCAAGAAGGATCTAGCTAATGCCGAGAAGATTTTGGATGCCGACCATTACGGTTTAGAGAAAGTCAAAGAACGCATCCTTGAATATTTAGCGGTGCAACAGCGGACCACTAAGGTTCGAGGTGCAATTCTTTGCCTTGTCGGCCCTCCTGGGGTCGGTAAAACCTCATTAGGACAATCCATTGCTAAAGCAACGGGGCGCAAATACATTCGTATGGCGCTCGGCGGTGTGCGTGATGAAGCTGAAATTCGTGGTCACCGTCGTACCTATATTGGCTCGATGCCCGGCAAGTTAATTCAAAAAATGGCCAAGGTAGGTGTGCGTAACCCACTGTTTTTATTAGACGAAATCGACAAGATGGCGGCTGATATGCGTGGTGACCCTGCGTCGGCATTGCTTGAGGTTCTTGATCCCGAGCAGAACATCAATTTCAACGACCATTATTTGGAAGTTGATTATGATTTGTCCGACGTCATGTTTGTCGCAACCTCTAATAGTATGAATATTCCAGGTCCGTTACTCGACCGTATGGAAGTTATTCGCTTGGCCGGTTACACCGAAGACGAGAAGCTCAATATTGCAAAACGGCACCTACTGCCGAAGCAACTCGATCGTAACGGCTTAAAAGAAAAAGAGCTGACCATCAAAGATGACGCTATTTTGGGAATCATTCGCTACTACACGCGCGAAGCTGGGGTGCGAAACTTGGAACGAGAAATTTCTCGTTTATGCCGTAAGGCCGTGAAGAAAATCGTGCTTGATAAGCGTATCAAAAAGGTCGAAATCAACGCCGATAATCTTAAGGAATACCTAGGTGTACAGCGTTTTGATTATGGTAAAGCAGAAGAAAGTAATCAAATTGGCCAAGTCACCGGTTTGGCATGGACCGAGGTGGGTGGCGACTTGCTTACCATCGAAGCGACGAATGTTGCGGGTAAGGGCAAGATCACTTCAACCGGTTCACTCGGAGACGTCATGCAGGAGTCAATCCAAACCGCATTAACCGTGGTTCGCAGTCGTGCCGACATGCTTGGCATCGCCGATGATTTCCACGAAAAACGCGATATTCATGTGCATGTGCCGGAAGGGGCAACCCCGAAAGATGGTCCAAGTGCAGGTATTGCGATGGTGACCGCGTTGGTTTCATCATTAACGCAGATTCCAGTGCGTGCCGACGTTGCCATGACGGGAGAAATCACCTTGCGCGGCGAAGTGCTGGCCATTGGCGGCTTGAAAGAGAAGTTGTTGGCGGCTCATCGCGGCGGCATCAAGCATGTGCTGATTCCGAAAGATAATGAGCGCGACCTGCAAGAAATTAGCGATAACGTAAAAGGTGACCTCACGATTCAGCCAGTACAATGGATTGATGAGGTTTTGGCGGTCGCATTAGAGCGTCAACCTGAAGGTAAAAAAGCCCATTAAGACGGTAAAATGCGGGCTGTGAGGCCGCAACATGGCTACAGCCCGCATTCTTTCGTCAAAAAAATTGTGAAAAAGGGTTCTCAATCGAAAATCTTGTGGTAGCCTAGAGTCAAAGTGAATGGTCAGGGGAAACCTTAAACACCGCCTGACGTGGCACTTGAACGACAGGGAAACGTAAAAGTAGTCGGAGACCTGTTGAACCGCTTGAACAGAATGTTCAAGCTTGTTATAACCTTCGCTGGCCCATTTAAAAGCTAATGGAACCAAGCAAAATCTGATAATAACAATCTAAGGGGATGATACTGTGAACAAGTCTCAGTTAGTTGACAAAATTGCAGAGGGAGCAGAAATTTCAAAAGCTGCTGCAGGTCGAGCTCTGGACTCTTTTATTGAAGCAGTAACTGATGCTTTGAAAAAGGGTGATTCAGTACAATTGGTAGGTTTCGGTACCTTCGCAGTTCGTGAGCGTTCAGCTCGCACTGGCCGTAACCCACAAACTGGCCAGACGATTCAAATCGCTGCAGCAAAAGTACCTTCTTTCAAAGCCGGTAAAGCACTGAAAGACTCAGTAAACTAATCTCTGCGGAGCGGTAGTTCAGCTGGTTAGAATACCGGCCTGTCACGCCGGGGGTCGCGGGTTCGAATCCCGTCCGTTCCGCCAGCGAATAGAGAAAGTAACCCGAAGCCTGTCTTCGGGTTATTTTTTTTCTGCGTAATGGGATAGAATAACGCGCGGAAAAAATCAGAACACTTTGAGGTTAAGAGACGATTATGTTGGAGAGGATTCGTGAAGGGTCACAAAGCCTTTGGGTCAAGGTATTTCTTGTACTCATTGCGTTAACGTTTGCTTTGGCTGGGATTGGTGGCTACATCGCTAATCAGCCTGAGCCTTCGGTCGCATTAGTGAATGGCGAGGAAATTACCCAAGCAGAGTTTGACCGAGCGGTCGAAAATGAGCGAGCCCGTCAGCAGCAGCAAATGGGCGACTTCTACGACCAGATGGCGCGTGATCCGCGCTTTACCCAGCAACTTCGTACGCGAGTTGTGAATGACTTGGTGAATCAAAAATTATTAGAGCAAGCCGCGAAAGGCCAAGGATTGCGTGTTTCAGCTGCCCAAGTTAAGGCGGCGATTCGTGATATTTCGAGCTTTAAAGTTGCTGGCCAGTTCGACAACGACTTGTACCTAACGACATTGCGCAGCTTAGGTTACACTCCCGACGGATTTGCCCAAGTGGTACGCCGCGACTTGGTGACCCAGCAGTTGGTGCAAGGGATCGTTTCTAGTGAGTTTGTATTGCCCAGCGAGGTTGATGCAACGCAGCAGTTGATCGGGCAGACTCGCAGCGGTAAGTATACGGAAATTGCGCTGGCGGATTATCTTGCGCAGGTCGAGGTCGATGAGGCAGCAGTAGAGGCATGGTACAACGATAATATTCAGCAGTTCGCAGTACCGGAAAAAGTGAAGCTGGCCTATGTGCTCGTTGATGCCGGTAGCATTGCTGAAGAAATCGAAATCGCGGACGAAGAGGTGCAAGCCTACTATGAAGGTAATATGAGCCAGTATTCAACTGCGCCTCAGTACCGCTTCTCGCACATTTTGATTGAGTCTGGTGAAGACGCTGCAGCGGCAAAAGCTGAAGCAGAAGCAATCTTGGCTGATTTAGAAGCCGGTGCCGACTTCGCTGAACTCGCACAAGAAAAGTCGGATGACGTATTCTCAGGTGAGCAGGGCGGTGATTTAGACTTTATCGAGAAAGGCACTATGGATGCTGATTTCGAAGAAGCTGCGTTTGCGCTGGAGAATGTTGGCGATACGACTGGTGTAGTGGAAACGAGTTTTGGTTATCACATTATCAAACTGACGGATATCAAAGAAGGCTCGGTAACGCCACTTGAGGAAGTTCGTGCAGAAATCATCGCTGATTTGCAAGACGACCGCGTTAAGCAGCGTTACTACGAACTACAGCAACAAGTGTCTGAGTTGACCTTTGAGATCCCAGATACCTTCGCGCCAGTTACCGAGGATCTTGGCTTACAAGTGCAAGAAACTGAGTTCTTTAGTCGCAATAGTGCTCCGGCACCTTTGGACTCGCCGGCGGTTCTGGAACCTGTATTTAATGGTCAATTGATCCGCGAGCAACTGAACAGCGAACTCATTGAAGTGAGTGACACTGAGTCGGTAGTTGTACGCGTATTAGGTCATGAGCCTGCCTCAACCCAAAGCCTTGATGAAGTTCGTGCACAAGTCACTGAGCAGGTTCGTCGTGAACGGGCGCAAGTGATGGCAGAAGAGCGTGCGGCAGAAGTTGTTGCGCAATTGCAGGCGGACGAAGCAACAGGAATTGACTTTGTCGCTTTAGATAATGTGTCTCGCCAAGCGGCCGCACATCCACGAGCTGTGGTGCAGAAGTTATTTAATTTGCGTGCTCCAGCAGCAGGTGCGGTTACTGTTGATACGGCAAACTTAAGTAGTGGCAACGTTGCCGTTGTTGCGCTTACCGGCGTGCAAGCTGGCACTGTCGACGAAGCTCAGTCTGCACAATTGCAGGACCAGCTCGTTAACAGTTACATGCAGGAAAGCTATCAAGCTGTGGTGAGTGCGCTGCGTGCTGATGCTGAGATTGAAATCCTGCTCAACAAGGCTGACGAGACGCAAAACTAGTCGGCTAACGAAGCGCTCTGGAATTCAAAAACGCATCCCTAGGGATGCGTTTTTTTATGGGTACATCGGTAAAGAGTGGTTATTGGGGATAAAGCGGTGGCAATTCTGAAGGTTGCCCGCGCTGGCGTTCTTTATGCGCCTGTAAAGCACCCTGTAAGGCTCGCCATAGCGCTTTTCCTTCTTGCCAATCATGTTGCCCTGCTGAAAACCGCGAGCTCTGCAGATGCTCAAGTTGGCTGCGCAATGGCGTGTGGTCAAAGTAGTCAGCCAGCGCATTGAGTTGTCCAGAAAGTTTCAACTGCGCCCGCATCCACGTTTTGAGGGCAACCTCCACGGCCATTGCGTCGTTTGCATTACAGGCGCGTTGCACAGCGCGAAGATCTGCGCGGGCGTTGCCCTCTCTTGCCGATGACGTAGCATCTTCCTGATGGGCCGTACCGGTGTTGTGCTGACGTGCACGAAGAAACCAGAACAGTAGGGTTAACAGCCATAGTGCTGCGAGCGCTCCTGCCGCATACTGCCAATAGCGTAACTCGCGTTGACTTGTTGCTGTGGGCGAAGTCACCGTTTCGGTGTTAGCTTTCGCTTCATCTGCACTTGGCGCTGAAGGTTCTGGCGTTTGTTGGGCAGCAGTGGGTTGCACATCGCGACCATCGCTAACACCGGGTGCTACCAAAATGCTTTGTCCTGGCGCAGCTGCTTGCTGCCGTCCACGTAGTTGGGTATTGAACCAGGGCAGCTCTAGGCTGGGGATTTCGAGTGTGCCAGCGCTGTGTGGAATAATCGCAACCCGTAAGGTCTGTTGCGATACTAAACGACCATTGCGCTGATTCATGGCTGATTCGGGGGCTTCTGGATAAATACTGGCGTCGCCAATGGGCAGCTGGCGAACCAGTTCGTCCAAACGTGGTAATTGGTCGGCAAGTGGGCCAACCGCAGTCAGGCGATAGGTGAGCGTAAGCGGCTCTCCCTGAGTGATTTGCAATTGCTCATCTTCCGGTTGCGTGCTGCCCTCGTTTCCGACCGACACCGATAAGGTAACGAGCTCGGCTGGCAACCATGTGTGTTGCTTTGGCCAATCTTGCGGAATCGGCTTCACCGTTAGCGGCAGGTCAGTCGCCGCTGTGGTCACCGCGCGCGTCGAAGAAAAGCTTGGAAACAACGTTCGGTTGCTGGCGACGTTGATTTGCCCCTGAAAGACTGGGCCGCGAATTTCTTGGGCACCAGAACGTTGCGGGATTACCACAAAACTACGCTGGAAAACCTGAAACATGCGTCCGTCGATGACTTCAGTGCTGTCTTCGTCACGACCAACTTGGCGAATGTCCGCATCTTCTAGCTCTGGTGGAATGATATTTCCGCTATGCAAGTTCGCTGCAAGGTAAAGCTTGGTCGTTAATACGACCTGCTCTTGCACATAAACTTCGTCGCGATCAAGTTCCACCCGCATGAAAGCGTCACGCTGCTCACTAAGCGCTGGGTCGTCCGCTGGGAGAACTTGCAACGTGAGCTGATTAGACGTTGCGCCGGCAACAGTGAAAGGGCCGAGTTCATAATCACCAGGTTGTTGCGGCGCCTTGGCCACTGTCCGAAATGTTTTTTCGCGCGTGGTTGCGCCATTGATGATTTGGGTGGTGCTGCTACTTGAAGTACCCATGACGTCGAAATCTGGGAGCAGTTCAGCTGGCCGCCATTCTTGGTCCTCAATAAACTGATCGACAGTGAGCGTTAGGATAAAAGTATCACCGCTGGCAACCGGATTTTTATCGACACTCATAACGACTGTTTTAGGTGAATTTGTTTGCGCATTAGTCGCCGAACCAGCGAAACCAAACGCGAGCATCAATGCGCTTATAAAGGCTAAGTGACGTACTGTTTTTACCACTGTTTATCGACTCCTTGGGGCAGACGCTCGCGACCTCGGCGGCGTGCTTCAAGCTCCATTTTTCGTTGTAGCAAGATAGCTGGGTCATCTTCGATGCGATTAAGCCAGTTTTCCATTTGTTGGCGTTGCTCTTCACTGAGTTGATCGGCGCTCGGCATCGCTTGGGGATCGGCCGCTTCGCCTTCAGCTTCAGTTGAGTTTGATTCTGTGCCAGCTTCTTGTGGTTGCGGTGGTGCTTCGGCTTGTGGCTCGGCACCTTGTTCTTGTTGTTGCGCTTCACCTTCAGTGCCGCTTTGCTCCGCGGGTTGTTGCTCGCTTTGTGCGTCGCTGCGCTGTTCGCCTTGTTGTTGACCTTCTTGTTGCTGTTGGCCTTCGCCTTGTCCTTGTTGCTGTTGCTCCTGCTCTTGTTGTGCGGCAGCTAACTGCTTCGCCAAAGCAAGGTTTTCCTGGGCTTCCGTCAATGCGGGATCACGTTCAAGCGCCTCTTGATAGACATTTGCTGCTTCGTCGAAGCGCTCAAGTTGCATCAAGGCATTCCCTTGATTGTAGTAGCCTTGCGCGTTATCGACTTGGGAAAAGTCTTGCAAGGCCTGTTCATAATTGCCTTGCGCGTAGTTGGCCGTGCCACGTTGCCACGGATCTTCAGCAATGCGCTTGGCCCTTTCATAGTCCTCGGCCCGTAATGCCTGATCGGTCTGTTGATAGGGGGTTTGCCAAAGTTGTTCATGCCATGCAAGGCCTTGGTCGTTGCTGGTCGCTTGCGCGTGAGCGCTGGGTGGCGTAAACAACGCAAGATGACCAAGTAGCAAAACCAGCGCAAAATGAAACGCATTGCGTCGCACGAGCGGTAGTACCAAGAGCACGGCTAAGCCAATGAGCCAAGGACCTTGGTCGACCCAAGCATCACCGCGCTGGTCCTCGCTTTCGCTGCCTTCGCGATTGAGTGGTGGCATGCTGCTGAGAAATTCTAGGTCTTGTTGATCTTGTCGCCATGCGCTAAAGCGACCGTTGCTAAGCTCTGCTAAGCGTTCTAAACGGCTGGCTAACATTTTCGGCACCACTACATCGCCCGCCGCATCGCGTAGTAAATTGCCGTTGGCTAATTGAATCGGTGCTCCTTGTTCGGTGCCTAAACCAAGAATCGCAATACGGTGTGGATGGTTACGCACAAAGGTTGTTAGTTCTTGTTGATCGCGTGTATCGATACCGTCGGTGAACCAATAAATATCGCCTTCGGCATAGCCAGCTTCGCGCAACAGACGATCAGCGAGCTCTAACGCGGCGAGCGGGTAACTGCCTTGCACGGGCATGAGTTCGGGGCGCAGGGCGCGAATCAAGTTACTCAGACTTCGAGAATCTGTAGTCAACGGACTGATCACATAAGCATCACCAGCATAAGCAATAAGCCCAGTTTCACCATCGAGCTGTTCGTTGGCGAGTGCCATTGCCTTGAAACGCATCTGGGTGAGGCGGTTTGGTGCAATATCGGTGGCCAACATGGACTGTGAAACATCAAGTACGATGACTTGCCCAGCGTCCAACTGGAAGACGGGTTGCGGCTTTTTCTGCCAAGTAGGCCCTGCTAGACCTAAGACCAGACTACTTAAAGCGAGCGGCAACAGCCAACCGACCATCGAGCTGCGCTGACGGTTCTTATCGGCAACCAGCAAAGTTGATAAATGCGGTGCAACCACTTGATACCACCCCTGTTGTTGTTTACTCCGGCGCCAAAGTACTAAGGCGACCCATAGCACAACACAAAAGCCGAGCAGCCACCATGGTCGAACGAAATGGAATAGCTCTAAATTCATTCTGCTGACCTCCGCCGCTGTTGGCGTAGTTGCCCCACTAGCCAACTCAATGCGAAGAGTGCAAAAGCGAGACCGGCAGGCCAGTAATACAGTTCGGTCTGTGGTCGACGTAATTGCTCATCACCGCTGACGGGCTCGTATTGATCTAATGTTTGATAGATTTGCTGTAGCTCTTCGGTGCTGCGCGCGCGAAAATACTCACCACCGGTCGCTTGGGCTAGTCCTTGCAGCATTGCCTCGTCAAGATCCCGACTTGGATTGACTTTACGCTGGCCAAAGAAACTATCAACAATCACTTCTTCAGCACCCACGCCGATGGCATAAATCTTAACACCATAGTAGCTGGCGAGTTGCTGTGCTTGCTCTGGTGAGACGTAGCCAGCGGTGTTCTGGCCATCGGTCAACAAGATGAGAATTTTATTGCTTTCTTCGTTGTCACGAAAACGTTTCACCGCCAGTGCAACTGCGTCACCGATAGCCGTACGTTCGCCGATCAAGCGCAGCTGAGCTTCTTCGAGTAATTGTTTCACACTAGCTAAATCGTAGGTGATTGGTGCTTGCACATAGGCGGTATCGGCAAACAGAATAAGCCCCATCTTGTCGCCTTTTCGCCGTTCGACAAAGTCACTGACAACATGCTTGACCATGCTAAGGCGATTCACTTCTTCACCATTGATTTTCATGTCAGCGATTTCCATACTCCCCGATAAATCGACAGCTAACACCATCTCGCGGGCCTCACTGCGGATCTGTACCGGTTCGCCAAGCCATTGTGGACGACATAATGCAGCAATGAGTAAGCTCCACAACATAAAGAGTATGACGCTACGCAACAACGAACGTGGTTGTCTTGACGCGCTCTCATTAAGTTGCAGTAGCTGTGGTACGCGTAAGGTTGAGAAGTGCTGTTGTTGTGGCCGACGCAGCCACCACAGTGCAGGTCCCAACAGCCAAGCGAAAGCCAGCCAAGGCCAAGCAAACTCAATCATGCATGCGCCTCCGTTGTGCTTTACTCGGTGGTAGCGCAAGCTTTAACCAAGCCTTAGTAAATTCATAGTAACGTTGCTGCAATTCTGCTTGTTCGGCAAGCGGGCGGTAACTCGCTTGCTCAACTTCGACGAGAAGGTCGTAGTAGCGCGCCGCGTTGCATTCGCTCAGCTGTTGCAGCAAGAAGTCGCGCCACTGGCGACCACTGAGTTGGGCAATATGCTTGCGCGGATAATAACCCATACATGCTTGTTTTATGCGTAAGTTGAGCTCATTAAGCGCTAACCCCGGTTGCAGTTGGCGCAAGGCTGCGCGTCTGATGCGGCGTCGCCGAATCGCACGCACGATGGTTAGGGTTAGCAGCAGCGTAAGGCTCACTGCCGTGATTGCCACCACATACCAACCCGGCGCTAACGGCCACCAAGATGCTGCAGGCGCGGCGATAATAGGATTGAGTTCACTCAATGCGGGATTGGTCATTACAACATCACCTCCGGCCATTGCTCCTCGAGAGCACGTGCTGCGCTAAATTGGTGTAACTCGAGTTGTAGCTGCTGTAGATGTGACCAAAGTTGCTGCTGTTGTTGCGCGCTCTGCGCGGTGTAGCTTGCGCGTAGAGTCCTATCACCCGCTGGAAACTCGAGTTGGCGTTGACCATTACTCAACGCAATGTCTTGTTGTGCGAGAGACTCAGGGAATTGATGCTCGAGCGGGTCACTGCACTGTAACACTTGCAGACTGCAATGGCGTTGCAGTGCTTGTAACAGCGTAAAGGTGGTCTCGGAGAACTGCTGCCAGTCGCTGATGATGTGAATAATCGTTCCGGGTTTAGCGACCTGCTGGGCGCGTTGGAGCAAGTCATCTAAGGTTGCAGTTGAGCCATCCGCTGGCGCCTGCTGCCACGCTGCTAAGCTTTCATTTTGCAGTTCTACGAGGCTATGAATAATGCGCAAGACGCCATGTTGGCGTCCCTGTGGGCGAATCTCTACGTGGCGCTGTGGGTGCCCGAGCAGGGCACCGACGCGATCGCCACGTTGGACAGCAAGCCACGCCATTGCAGCAGTGATGTGACAGGCAAGGACACTCTTTAACAACAACTGACTACCGAAGTGCTGTGAGGGAGATAGATCCACGATAAACATTACCGGACGTTCACGTTCTTCACGGTAAAGTTTAGTGTGAGGGGTGCCGGTTCGCGCTGTAACGCGCCAATCGATGGCGCGCACATCATCACCCGCTTGATAATGCCGGACTTCGTCAAACTCCATACCTCGGCCCCTTGTTTTACTGAGCAAGGCCCCAGTTTGTGCCTTCGGCGGATGTAGTTTGCGATGCCGTGCGAAGGCACCGACTTTGCTACGGTAGTACATTAATTCAGCACTACCGACGTGCATGCCATCGCTGTGCCATTGTTGCAGCCATTCGCTTGCGTTGGTCATAATCACCTACGGGGTTGGCACTTCTTGTAGAATAACCTGTAAGGCTTGGTCAGCGGTTACGCCATCCGCTTCGGCTTGGTAGCTTAAAATAATGCGGTGACGTAAAACGTGCGCGAAGACAGCTTGAATATCATCTGGCGTGACAAAGTCGCGCCCGGCTAACCAGGCCTTCGCACGGGCGCATCGATCAAGCGCAATCGTTGCGCGCGGACTCGCACCGTAACTTAACCATCGAGCCAAGTCATTCGAATAATGTTCGGCTTGTCGTGTAGCAATCACCAGTTGCACGAGGTAATTTTCGACATTTTCGTCCATAAAGATTTCTAATACTTCTTTGCGCGCTGCGAAGATATCTTGTTGGCTTAACGGGGCGGGCATCGCCACGTCGCCATGTAATTCTTCGCCGCGGGTCAAACGCAAAATATCCAGCTCGGTTTCGGCCGCAGGATAATCGAGATTGAGTTGCATAAGAAAACGGTCAAGCTGTGCTTCTGGGAGAGGATAGGTACCTTCCTGCTCCAACGGATTTTGTGTTGCCAAAACCATAAATAAGCCGGGTAGGGGATAGGTTGTTTGCCCCACCGTAATTTGGCGCTCCGCCATGGCTTCAAGTAACGCGGATTGGACCTTTGCGGGAGCGCGGTTGATTTCATCGGCCAAGATCACATTGTGAAACAACGGGCCCTTTTGAAAGACAAACTCGCCAGTTTCTGGCCGATAGATGTCGGTACCGGTCAAATCTGCAGGCAACAGATCCGGGGTGAATTGAATACGATGAAAGTCTCCTTCAATCCCTTTGGCTAAGGCGTTCACGGCGCGTGTTTTGGCGAGACCAGGTGGACCCTCGACCAAGAGGTGACCGTCGGCAAGGACGGCAATCAGCAAGCTTTCGGTGAACTCTGGTTGCCCGAGCACTTGGCTGTCTAAGTAATTTCGCAGGCTTTGAAACTGTTCTGCGGCCATGTTAACCCCTAATGTGATAGCTGTGTCTATACTCTAGTATGTACTTTACCTAAAACAAGAGTTTAATTCTTGGGATGAAACCGCTAGAATTTGTAATAAATCGTGAGGTCTGACCAGATCAGAAATCCGCCAATTTACCGAACAGAGGTAGTGAATTATGACGTCACGTCAGCAACTGACTACGCCACAGGGGGATCGCATAGCGGTGGTCGCTGGGCTCCGCACTCCATTTGCCAAGCAAGCAAGCTATTATCACGGTATACCAGCGCTTGATTTAGGTAAGATGGTTGTGCAAGAAATGCTCAACCGCTATGGCTTAGATGGCAAAGAAGTTGAACAATTGGTTTTTGGCCAAGTCGTGCAAATGCCGTCGGCACCGAATATCGCTCGTGAAATCGTGCTCGGTACCAGTTTGCCGGTTAACACCGATGCCTATAGCGTATCCCGTGCCTGTGCTACCAGCTTTCAGGCAACCGTAAACGTGCTTGAAACCATGGTCGCTGGCAACATTAGTGTCGGTATCGCTGGCGGCGCAGATTCCTCTTCGGTGTTACCGATAGGCGTTTCGCGCAAGTTGGCGCATGCGTTGGTTGATTTAAATAAAGCGCGTAGCTTAGGTCAGCGACTGAGTGTTTTAAAGCGTCTGAGTTTCAAAGATTTACTCCCAGTACCGCCGGCGATTGCGGAATATAGTACTGGTCTGACGATGGGCGACACAGCCGAGCAAATGGCGAAGACTCATGGTATCAACCGCGCCGATCAAGATGCCCTAGCGCATCGTTCACACACGCTTGCTCATGAAGCATGGGAAGCAGGTAAGCTCGACGCTGAGGTCATGACTGCCTTTGCGGAACCGTATAAAGACTTTTTACGCCGTGACAACACGATTCGCAGTGATAGTCAGCTCGACAGCTATGCGAAATTGCGGCCTGTGTTTGATCGTAAACACGGTTCGGTGACAGCAGCGAATAGCACGCCACTTACTGACGGTGCGGCAGCGGTGCTGTTGATGACTGAAAGCAAGGCGAAGGCCTTAGGTTATGAGATTTTGGGCTACATCAAGAGTTATGCGTTTAGCGCCATCGGTGTCGAGAAAGACATGCTAATGGGGCCTTCATTCGCCACGCCAATAGCATTGGACCGTGCTGGTATGAAGCTAAGCGACCTTGATTTAATCGACATGCATGAAGCCTTTGCGGCACAAACATTGGCGAACGTAAAAATGTTTGGCAGTAAAAAGTTCGCGGCGGAAAAACTCGGACGCAGCGAAGCCATTGGTGAGATTGATATGGATAAATTTAATGTGCTGGGCGGTTCGATTGCGTACGGCCATCCATTTGCTGCAACCGGCGCGCGCATGATCACACAAACCTTGCGTGAACTTAAACGTCGTGGTGGCGGTACCGCGTTGACCACCGCTTGTGCTGCCGGTGGGCTTGGCTCAGCAATGATTTTGGAGAGTAACTAATGACTGATACGAAACGCGCATTTACTTTAGAAACGCGTGACGATGGCGTCGCGGTTATTCACATCGATGTGCCTGGCGAATCAATGAATACCTTGAAAGCGAGCTTCGCTGAAGAGGTAAGTGAGGTACTGGGCAAACTTGAGCAACTGAGTACGCTCAAAGGTATCGTGGTTATTAGTGATAAGCCGGGTTCATTTGTCGCTGGTGCTGATATCAGTATGATTGATGATTGCGAAAATGCTGCTGACGCGGAAAGTCTTGCGCGCCAAGGGCAAGCGATGTTTGATCGCATCGAGCAATTGTCGGTACCTGTTGTCGCAGCGATTGACGGTGCTTGTTTAGGCGGTGGTTTAGAGTTGGCACTCGCCTGCCATTACCGCGTTTGTACGGATAATGACAAAACTTCGTTAGGCTTACCTGAAGTGCAATTAGGCTTGCTGCCGGGCTCCGGTGGTACTCAGCGCTTGCCACGTCTGATTGGCATTCAAAAAGCACTGCCGTTGATTTTGGCCGGCAAGCAGCTGCGGCCTAAGCAAGCTAAAAAGCTGGGTATTGTTGATGATGTTGTGCCAAGTAGTATTTTGCTTGAAGCGGCCGTTGAGAAGGCGCTAAAGAGCAAAGCAAAAGTACAACGAGTGCACCACAGCTTACTCAATAAAGGCCTTGAAGGCACTCGTTTTGGTCGTGGCATCATTTTCAAGAAAGCGCGCGAGCAGGCGCAGGCAAAGGCTAAAGGTAATTATCCGGCGATCGATGCCATCATTGATACGATTTCCTATGGCGCTGACCATGGCTTCCAAGAGGGGCTTCAGTACGAAGCGCGCCAATTTGGCATGCTCGCGATGACACCAGAATCGAAGCAATTACGCGGTATTTTCTTTGCGACAACGGCGATGAAAAAAGAAACGGGTGCTGGTGATACTAAACCCGGCTCGGTAAGCCGCGTTGGCGTATTGGGCGGCGGTCTCATGGGCGGTGGAATTGCCTATGTAACAGCAGCAAAAGCCGAGATTCCTGTGCGCATTAAAGATATTGCTGAACAGGGCATTGTGCATGCAATGAAGTACAGCTATGACCTGCTAAACAAGAAAGTTAAACGTAAGCATATGCGCCGTGCTGAATTAGAAAAGACCATGCTACGACTCAGCGGTACCCTCGATTACTCTGGGTTCGAGCGCACCGATCTGGTAATCGAGGCGGTCTTTGAAGATCTTGAGCTGAAGCAAAAGATGGTCGCTGATATTGAGGAACATGCGCAAGAGCATACGATTTTCGCGACCAATACATCGAGCTTACCGATTACGCAAATCGCCGCAAAAGCCAAGCGTCCCGAGAATGTGATTGGGTTGCATTACTTTTCGCCAGTAGACAAAATGCCGTTGGCGGAAATTATCACTCATACGAAGACCTCCGATGCGACCATTGCAACGACCGTGGCGCTAGCGAAAAAGCAAGGCAAAACGCCGATCGTGGTAAAGGATGGCGCAGGCTTTTACGTTAATCGTATTCTTGCCCCTTACATGAATGAAGCGGCACGTCTGGTCCTCGGTGGCGAACCTATTGAAGCGGTTGATAAAGCCTTGGTTAAATTTGGCTTCCCAGTTGGTCCGATGAAATTAATGGACGAAGTCGGCATCGACGTTGCGGCGAAAGTTGCGCCAATTATGGCCAACGAGCTTGGCGATCGCTTTCGCGCACCAGATGCGTTTGGAAAGCTGTTAGATGACGAGCGCAAAGGCAAGAAGAACAAAAAGGGCTTTTATGCGTATAGCGGTAAAAAGCCTGGCAAGGAAGTCGATAGCAGCGTATACAACCTGCTCGGAGTTCAGCCAAATGCGCAGCTTAGTGGTAATGAAATAGCACGTCGCACGGTGTTTTTAATGCTGAATGAAGCCGCCTATTGCTTAGCCGAAGGGATCATCCGTAGTCCGCGAGATGGCGATATAGGCGCGATTTTTGGTATTGGTTTTCCACCATTTCGTGGCGGCCCATTCCGCTACATCGATAGCCTAGGCTGCGCTGAAGTTGTCGGCCAACTGCGCGGCTATGCTAAAGCACATGGCGAACGTTATGAGCCAGCACCGTTGTTGGTCGAAATGGCAAATGAAGGCCGTTCGTTTTATAATGACGATGACTAATACGAAGTAGGTGGCTATGCAGGCAGTTTCGGCTGACTTCATAGCCATTATTTAGGAGGTTGTTTTGTTGATCGCGCTGTGTTGTTTGTTGTCTGCGCTACTTGTTTATATTCAAGCTTTACGCAATGCCATGGGGGCTAAACGCTGGGGGTTCGCGGCGTTGATGCTTGGCCCGGTTGTTCTACCGTTATTTATCTCACACAAACGTATGACCTTGTTGCGCGCGTTGGGTCGCGACAATGTGCTTTGGCAGCCGCATTAAGGACTGTTTTTTAGCGTCGCAAGGGTGGTGCTAATATGGGCCAGAAAGTTCTCGCTGCGCAGCGGTTCGGCAAAGAGGAAGCCTTGCGCAAACTCACACTGTAAGTTGCTCAAGGTCGCTGCTTGTTCTAAGTTCACGACTCCCTCAGCAACCACATCAAGACCTAAATTGTGCGCCATGGCGACAATCGATGCGACCATGTTGCGGTCACGTTCAGCGCCATTGATGTCGTCGATGAAGGCCTTGTCGATCTTCAATGTTTGAATCGGGAAGCGCTTCAAATAAGCGAGTGATGAATAGCCAGTACCAAAATCATCGAGCGCTAGGTGAATGCCAAGGTTATTCAGCTCGGTCATGATTTCAATCGCGCGTTCGGGATCGTCCATAACCACGCCCTCTGTAATCTCTAGCTCTAAATAACTTGGATGAAGCTTTTCTTCTTGCAAAATAACCATGATGCGTTCGGCTAGATCGGGCTGCAAAAACTGCTTCGCTGACAGGTTGACGGCCACGCGGCCCTGCACGGCACCCGCTTCAACCCACTCGCGCATATCGCGGCAGGTTTGCCGTAACACGCGTTCACCGACATCGATAATAAGTCCAGTTTCTTCGGCGAGTGGAATGAACTCGGCGGGACTGACGACGCCGACGTCCGGTATCTCAAGCCGTACCAGTGCTTCCAAGCCGACAAACTTATTTGTGCGTAATGAAACCTTGGGCTGGTAGTGCACCTGCAAATAATTATTCCGTAGAGCGTGCCGTAATTGGTTTTCAACTTGCAACCGTCGCACGGCATTTTTGTTCATCGACTCATTAAAGAATTGGTACGTAGCACCACCACGATTTTTCGCATGATACATTGCCGTATCAGCATTCTGCAGTAGCTCTTGCGAGGATTGTCCGTCGTTCGGGTAAACAACAATACCTATCGAACTACTGACCACGATGTCATGGTCGCTAATATGAAATGGTTGCGAGAGACACTCTAAAATACGTTTAGCGGCGGAGGTGATCACCCGTACGTCAGTCGTATCCTCAAGCATCAAAACGAATTCGTCGCCACCGAGTCGATAAAAGGTGTCTTGTGGGCGGCCCACTTCACCAACACGCTCGGCAACATGCATGAGTAAGTGATCACCGACTTCATGCCCAAGTGAGTCATTGATTTTCTTAAAGTCGTCCAAGTCGAATAACAGCAGGGCATGCATAATACGCTTGCGTACTAAGTTTGAATGGCTGACTTGGAAGTAAGAGCGATTCGGTAGGCCCGTTAGGGTGTCGGTATTCGAAAGACGACGGAGTTCCCGTTCAGCGTTTTTACGATCGGTGATATCTGAGAAGGTAGCGACGTAATACGAAATTTCTTTACTCTCGTCACGGATGGCATCAAGGGTAAGCTCCATTTGATAAACGGTGCCATCCTTACGCAAATCCTCTAGCTCGCCATGCCAAGTTCCTTGCTGTTGCACTATTTGCTTGATCTGTTCAAGGTGATCTGGACTGTACAAACTAAAGCGCAGTGAACGGCCAATCATATCGTCGCGACGATAGCCAGTGATCCGTGAAAAGGACTGGTTGGTTTCCACCACATTAAATTGCGCGTCATAGATACAGACGCCATCGGAAATGTTAGTGATCGAGGCAGCCAACATCTTTAAGCGCTCTTCAGCGGTGACCAGTGGCGTTATATCTTTTAAGGTCCCGGTCATTCGGCGCGGGCGCTGTTGCTCAT
Source organism: Pseudidiomarina homiensis (assembly GCF_003987225.1). Classification (GTDB taxonomy): domain Bacteria; phylum Pseudomonadota; class Gammaproteobacteria; order Enterobacterales; family Alteromonadaceae; genus Pseudidiomarina; species Pseudidiomarina homiensis. The sequence continues at coordinate 969,527 of NZ_PIPX01000001.1, read as the reverse complement.
CGTAGGTAACAATCTTGCCGCGATCGAGAACCCACATCCAGCCTTTGTGTGAGGCTACACGATAGGTTTGTTCATAGTGGTCGGTTTTACCTTCAAGATAATTGCGCAGCGTCCAACGGACTTTGGCAAGATCCGCAGGATGGATATTTGATTTGCCGGTGTCATCACCAAAGCGAATTCCATCCTCTGGGAAGTTCTTTAACTGACGCCATGTGTTATGGCGATGTAACTCATCGGTGTCGATATGCCAATCCCAAAGTTGGTCGCCACTGCCCCACAAACTCAGCTTTAAGCGTTCCTCACTGTCGCGCAGGAGGTGAATGGCTTGTCGCCGCGTGCTAATAATGGCACCAACGCCGACGAGAATGCCGATGAGCAACGCCGCGTATAAAGCTATCGCCCATGGCGACAACCAAAGTGGGGCCGCAACATCAAGCTCGATGGTGCGTGTACCGAACCAATAGCTACCGTTTGGTGAGGCCTCTACACGAAACGTATAATTGCCGAAATCAAGATTGGTGTACGTTGCACGACGATAGTCCGCATCGGTATAAATCCAATTTGCGTCAAACCCGTCCAGTTTATAACGGTATTGAAGCTTTTGAGCACTTGGCGCATAAGGTGCGCCAAATTCAATGGTGAGCGGTTCTTGCAAGCGCGGAACATGCAGTTGTGTCGCATTGTAAAGTTGCGCGAGATTGCGTTCGTCAAGGGTATCGGCACTTATGGGCTTATTGGCAACACGTAAGGTAATCAGCTCCACACGCCAGTCATTACCCGAGCCAACTTGAGCGTATGCTGACGGGGTTAGACTAGTGAGCGAAAATGCACTAGTTAGCAACAGTAAAAAAGCGACAGCTATGCGGCCCAGAACTATTTTGTTTTGGGTGCAAGCCGACCACCACTTTCTCAATTGTGTATCAAAGCGCACGTGTCATCCCATTGTTGGGTTGTGTTTCGCCACAACTCTTATTTTTGTTATACCGCTCAAGTTACCCAATAATCTCGAGGCTGTCAAAGTTCTTTAGGAGTTGCCGTAATATAGCCGTGATGCCCCGTTGTAGCTAGGATTTCGGCTAATTGCTTGATGAAAAACAAAGTTGTATTCGATTCAAGCTCTAGGGCCATTTGTTCAAGGCGGTCAAAACTTACATCAGCTGGCGAAATAGTGCTCCATAAACGCTGACTACGTAAGCGTAAATTGGTATCTGGTTCACGTAACTTACGAATGAGGTATCCCTTCACTTGCTCGAGTTCATCGTGAATACGATCATCGAATTGACTTAAAAAATGCTGCCTAAATTCGTCAAGTGCGTCGCATAAGTGCTCTGCTTGCTGGTTACTCGATTGCACATACATGAGTAGATGAGGGCGCTGCTCTATCGGCATATAGGTGCTGCCCACCAGATAACCGAGTTGTTGACGCGTGCGAAGTTCATTAAACAAGTGCGGCTGAATAAACTGATTGAGCAACAACATATTGGTTTGTTGCAGGACGCTGGTGTCAGGGCCTTGGATAACCAGCATTGCCGCATGATCAGAGTGGTGCGTTTCAAGTTGGCCACGAGCGTCGAGTTTCCCAGCGTGCTTAAGTTGTTCGAGGTCGCGTGTGGCTGGCATGTTGGCTTGCAAGTCAGCTTGCATCGAAAAGCTTTGTGACGCACAGTCAGTCAAGGGCTTAAGTACGTTCGGGGTCAGATCGCCGTGGGCAAATAGCTTTAATTCAACCGCTGCAAATAATTGCTCATGCCAAGCATCGAAGCTTGCGCGGGTAATAGTGTCGAGGGCCTCTGCAAGATCGCTAAGTGCATACATATGAGGTTGTAGTAAAACATTTAAGCGAGCAAACAACAGATTTAGAGGTTTGTTCGCAAGCGCTGACTGCCAATTGACACATAGTTTTTGTTTGATATCGGCGAAGCGCGAGTCACTGAAAGACGTCGAACGCATGCGCTGCAGAAGATCTTTGCTGAGCTCTACGATACCTTGCGAGTAACCACTTATGTGTAAAGTGATGCCATAGTGCTGTGGGTAAATATTAAAATGTAGGCCCGCAATTTCGGCATCGTAACAATCTTCATTAAGGCGATCGATCATCAGTTCACACCAGAGGCGGGCGCTGGCGTAATGACGCGCACTCGCCGTAACATTTGGCAACGTAAATTGACAATAAATGTGCGCTTTGGGTGCTCTAAAATCAGGATCTTGTAAATGCCACAACGTGAGGCCTTCCGCTAGCTGATAACATTGTGGTTGCCGTGAAATCGGCTCTTCCAGCGGCAACGGTGAGCTTAACGGGTGGAGGTAAGGATTGGGCGCCGGCAATTGAATGCTTTTTGTTTGTGCATTCCGCCACTTGTCCTTCTGCTCTTCGGTGAACGGACGTAGTTGATAGTCAGTACCATAAATCGGTTCATGCTGATCGACTTCGACCTCTCGGTGAATCAGCGTTGCACGCAAATTGTCCACGTGCATAAGATTCAGTAATTCGCGAGCTTTAGTGGTATTGAGCTGGTCCATGCGATAGTCGCCAAAGATCAAGTCATGCGGCTCATAATGATGCATATTGATAGCAAGTTGTGGCGCAAGGTCGGCCGTCCGAGCTGGCTCTTGAAAACGAAATGCGTTAGCAATAGCGACTTGTCGCTCACGGTAACGCCAATCTTCAAGCCCCTCGTTCTTAATTCGTTCAACAGCTCCTAGCACTGCCATAATAATTTGATCGGTTTTAGCTAGCCCCTCCGCAGTGAGTTGCATGTTGAGGTTAAAGTCTTTGAAGTTACTACCACTAATACCGCCACCGGCAGCTAAGCTATTAATTAAATTTGCGTGATGCAGTTCAGCGTAGAGGCTGCCAGGTCCTTCGTAACCTAATAAGTGAGCGATGAAACTTGTGGTTTTGTAGGGGTAGTCGTCGTCGATGCTAGGTAGTGCGAAAGCAAGTATTAAACGGCGAGCGTCTTTTAATGGACGAACATTGAGTTGCACCGCACGCTGCTCAGGTAAATAAAGAGCTGCTTGTTCTGGGCTAGCAGAAGGCCCATTGCCGACGATGGCGCTAAAGTGCTGGTGCGCCAATTGTTCTAGCTCGTCCAGTGATTGCGGGCCCGCCAACACAAGTGTCATACGATTGGCTCGGTACCAGGTCGCGAAAAACTCACGCATGCGATGGTCTAGGCCGGTGGTGTCACCGTTTTCTGTAAGTGTCGCGAAATTCCCTACGGAAAACTTTGAAAAGGGATGCGCAGGATTGGCGGTTGCCTTGTGGACTTGATACAACCGTCGTAACTCGTCTTTGCGTTTCATCTGAAACTCAGACTCTATCGCATTAACTTCTTTGGCAATCCATTCAGGGTTGAATGTCGGCTCGTAAAAAAAGCGCGAGAATCGGTCGAGAGCAGCGGCGAAGCTTGTGGCGTCCACACTGCAATAGTAACTACTGTACTCAGTTCCCGTCCACGCATTGTGGTGACCGCCGTGTTGATGAGTAAAGTCTTGGTAAGCAGTGGCTTCGGGGTATTTGTGGGTTCCCAAAAACAGCATGTGCTCGAGGAAGTGAGCAAGTCCTTGGGTGTCATTGGGATCTTGGAAGTGACCGGCAGCGACCGCTACAGCGGCTGTGCTCTGTTGTGCATCAGGATCGTGTACGAGCGCACAGCGCAAGCCATTAGGTAAGCGAACCATCGCATAGTGGCGATGGTCAGTCGGGCTTTTAATAATGTCAGTGAAGCGCTCGAGGCTGTTGCTCGGTTCCATACACTCCCCATTCGGTGCTTAAAATTACGGAAGTGCGCTGGCAACAGCCTGTTTATTGATCCAGCGGCGTGTCAAAATTCTTTGGACGATCAAAATCACCAGCATAGTCTGTGAGTTTATTATCAACGAAAGTGAGCGTCACTGTTCGACGATAATCATCACCACTGCCAGAATCCATGTTGAATACATAGTACCAAGTGTCGTCGGCAAATACATTTTCGGCGACCGGTGCGCCAAGAACATAATTCACTTGTTCTTTGCTCATACCGATGCGCAGTTGGTCAACATCGCGTTGCTCCAAATAGTTACCTTGTGGGACGTCAATCCGATGTACTAGACCATCAAATACGGAGCAACCACTCAGTGCGATCACTAGGCTTGCCAACAATAATTTCTTCATAAAATAGACTTTACTTCTCGTTTATGGAGTTCAATAGTTCTGATGATAAACAAAGCAAGGCTGAATAACTAGCCTTGCAGAGTTTAGATTGACCTATTTATTGCGGAAACGTTCATTTAGCTAGCATTTGCCAATAATTCTTTGGCATTCGCTTTGGTGGTATCGGTAATGCGATCTCCCCCAAGTAACCGTGCTAGCTCGATCACACGGTTGTCGTGATCAAGGGCGGTCATTTGGGTTTCAGTATGCTCACCGTCGGTCGTTTTATCTACCCGTAATTGTTGGTGAGCTAGGGCGGCAACCTGCGGTAAATGTGTCACGCAAATCACCTGATTTTGCTTGCCAAGTTGGCGCAATAATTTACCAACTGTAGCGGCAGTAGCACCACTTACACCAACGTCAACTTCATCAAACATTAGTGTCGGAGTTGTCATTTGTGCGGCGGCAATCACCTGTACCGCAAGACTGATACGCGAAAGCTCACCGCCGGACGCGACCCGAGCCAATGACTGCAGCGGTTGGCCTGGGTTGGTGGTAACTTGGAATTGCACATTATCGGTGCCAACACGTGTTGCTGGTGCATCGGCTTGATGCTCCACTGCAATAACGAAGCGCCCATGCGGCATATTTAATTCACGCATGGATTGTGAAATTTGTTCACCTAACTCTTTTGCCGCGTGTTGGCGCTGTGCCGATAGCTTTGCAGCACATGATCGATAATGTTGTGCGGCAACTTGAACGGCTTCATCAGAGTTAGCCAGCGCATCCGCGGCGGCGTCGAGCTCTGCTAATTCAGCTTTCAATTGCGCATGTAAACTTGGCAACGCCGTTGGTTCAAGTTGATGCTTGCGCGCTAATTGCACAGCTTGGGTGACACGTTTCTCGGCGTTTGCTAAAGCATCCTGGTCGAGCTCGATAGCGTCACTGTAATGACGTAATTCACGGGCTGCTTCTTCGATTTGGACACTGGCTTCAGTCAGCATTTTAACTGCGGGCTCGAGTGTTGGATCATTGTCGAGTTGCTGTTCCAAGCGTTGTACGGCAGCCTGAACTAACCCATAGGCATTATTATGCTCACCTTCGAAGAGGGCATTGACCGCAAATTGGCTGTCTTCTTGTAAAGCAGAACTGTTACTCAATTTCTTATGCAGTTGTTCGAGCTCTTCGTATTCACCTTCTTGCAGTGCGAATTGATCCAGCTCTTCCACTTGATAACGGATCAGTTGTGATCGTGCTTGACGCTCTTCCTGTTGTTGTATCGCTTGTTTTTGTTTTTTTCGCAAATCGTACCATTGGCGATAAGCCGAGCTAACATCGTTAAGCAGGTCATCATGGCGTGCGTACGCATCAAGTAATTCAAGCTGGTGTTCCGGTTTGGTGAGCAATTGGTGTTCGTGTTGACCGTGAATGTTCACTAACAGCGGCGCTAGTTGCTTCAATTGTGTGACGTTCACAGGGCAACCATTGATCCACGCTTTAGAACGCCCTTCGCGGGTTATGACACGACGCAGAACACAGTGTTCAGGTTCATCTTCGTCGAGCAACTCTTGTGCCGTTAACCATTCATGTGCGGGGCCTGACGGGATTAGTTGAAAACTTGCGATGACTTCCGCTTTCTCTGCACTAGGGCGAATGGCATCACTATCGGCACGGTCGCCCAAGCAAAGCCCGAGAGCGTCGAGAGCAATTGATTTTCCTGCGCCGGTTTCACCGGTAATGGCGGTCATACCTTGTTTAAAGTCAACGTCGAGTTGCCGAACGACGGCAAAATTGCGAACGTGTAGATGCACCAACATAAAAAAGCTCCTTACGCATAACGTGCTACAACTACTGTGTTTACATACAGTAGTTATACAGTATTTATACAGTAATGCAAGTCAGAGCTTAAAAGAGTCGGCTACCCCAACCGAGTTTATTTCGTAACACTTTGAAGTAGCTGTGATCTTTAGGGTGTAATAGCGTCAAAGTATAGGCGTATTTGTGGATCAACACTTCGTCGTTGGGGAGTACTTCCATGCGCATATGGCCGTCACAACTTAACTGCAAATTACCATTATCCGGTGAAGGTTTGAGGTGTAAGGTACAGTTCGCACCGACCACGATGGGGCGACTACTTAAGGTATGTGGGAACATAGGAACTAAACTAATCGCGTCTAATCCCGGGGTTAAAATTGGTCCGCCACCGGATAACGAATACGCAGTGGAGCCGGTAGGCGTGCTTACGATTAATCCATCAGAACGCTGGCTATAAACGAAGTCACTGTCGACATAAACTTCAAACTCGATCATGTGGGCGACTTTGTCAGAATGCAGCACGACCTCGTTGATCGCACGACCAACATTATGGCGATGACCATTACGGATGACTTCGGCTTGTAATAGGAAGCGTTCTTCAGTGATAAAGTCACCCGCTAATACCGCACGAAGTTGCTGCATGACATGGTCGGGGTCAAGATCGGTAAGAAAACCGAGGTTGCCGCGGTTAACGCCGACCACGGCGACGTTATGCTCGCAAAGAATGCGTGCCGCGCCGAGCATGTTGCCGTCACCTCCCACGACCACTGCTAAGTCTGCGGCTTCACCCAGTTGCTCGAGGGGAAGGGTCGCTCGTTCACGCCGATCGAGCTGTTGCGCAGTGCGCTCTTCAATGATGACATCCAAACCAAGGGATCCCAACTCTTGCTCTAAGGTAAGGAGCGTGGCGCGGGTCGCTTCATGATTGACCTTACCGAGTAGAGCAATGCGTTGAAAGGCTAGCGCCTGTGGATTTGCCATAAAACTTCCCTCGATTTTTATGCAAAATACCTTGAATCAAAAAATCGTGCCCCCATAACAGAGCACAAGCTTAGTTATATCACATTGAAAGAGTAACGAAACATGACCCAACACGATTCTGCGAAGGAAAATGAACAAAAAGTTGCAGTTGATGAGCACGAGCCAGAAACTGTAGAGCAGACAGAAAGCGAGACGCAAGACAGCGGTGAAGAGCAAGTACTGTCAACCGTAGCAGACGAACGTATTGCTGAGCTGGAGCTTGCACTCAGTCAAGCGGAGCAGCGGGCGGAAGAATCGAAAGATCGTGCCGTACGAGCTGTCGCCGAAATGGAAAATGTGCGTCGTCGCGCTGCGCAAGATGTTGAGAAGGCGCATAAATTTGCTCTGGAGAAGTTTGCCAATGAATTGTTGACTACGGTCGACAATCTCGAACGCGCGCTAGCGATCGCAGACCAAGAAGAAAGCATTAATGCCAACTTTCTGGAGGGTATTGAGCTTACGCACAAGAGCCTGCTGAGCACGCTAACTAAATTTGGTGTTGAAGCGGTTGGCGAAGAAGGAGAAACTTTTAATCCAGATTTGCATCAAGCGATGTCAATGCAAGCTGCTGAAGGCAAAGAGAACAATACTATTTTGGCGGTGATGCAAAAAGGCTACACATTGAGCGGACGTTTATTACGTCCAGCGATGGTAATGGTGGTAAAAAACTGACACAGGTTTGAAACAAAGAAGCCAGTCTAGGGGCGTCCTGAGCAACATTTTTAGGTTGTAATGTTGTTCTTATGGTTTATTATCAAGCGTTAGGGGGAGGAAAAGCCTGCGCTTTCGAGTTCCTCTTAGATGATAATCATCATAAAAACAATAAAGGATGTCCTATGACTACATTCCTCGAAGAGTTGAAGCTGAGTCGCTTGGCTATCGCTATGGGTTGCGTGTTCGCCGCAACAAGCCCTGTAGCCTTAGCGCAAGATACCGGTTCAGACGAAGATAATGACAATGCGGTAACTGAAGAACCGCAAGAGAAAATCCAAGTTTTGGGTTCTCGCATCCGCACTGATGGCCTCGACCAGGCCGCTCCTGTTGAAATCATTAATGCCAGCGACGCCGTTGACCAAGGTCTTGTCACGCTTGGTGATTTATTGCGTACTTCTACCGTTGCTGCGGGTTCAAACCAAATCACAGCGGCGACTTCAACTGCCTTTGTCACCGAAGGTGGTACGGGTACTGAAACCTTCTCGCTGCGTGGTTTAGGCGCGAACCGTACGTTGGTATTGTTGAATGGCCGCCGTATCGGCCCTGCGGGTACTCGTGGTCAGGTTTCTGCGTTCGACTTGAACATCATGCCTTTGTCTGCCGTTGAGCGTGTTGAGATCCTGAAAGATGGTGCTTCTTCACTTTACGGTTCTGACGCTGTTGCTGGTGTTGTAAACATTATCACTAAATCGGGTGATGAAAGTAGCCTCAACCTGAACATGAGTCAGCCGATGGACGACGGCGGTGCTCAGTTCCGCTTAAGCGGTACCATGGGCCGTAGCTTTGACAGCGGCTCATTACGCGTAGTCGGTGACTACCAGCGCACCCAAGAGCTTGCGCGTGGTGACCGTGATGTATTTGCTTGTGGTACCCCTTACTTCTTCGACCCAGATTCAGGTGAGCGTGTCGATGTAGTTGATCCACGTACCAACGAATACCATTGTAATGACTTACTTTGGGGCCATGTTTGGATCTATGACTACTCGGGCGAAGTACCTCCAGGTGCAAAAGCGCAGTATGATTACGATGGTGACTTAGGTCAGTACCTCGACTCGTTTAACGATCGCGCGACCGGTCCTAACTCTATGCGTACCCCAGAAGGCTGGTACCCAGTCGCTTATGACCGTGAATCGTTCGGTGTAACCAATGCCGACCATCCTTTCCAAGACTTAGAAACGCTTTCACCAGAAACTGAAGTTGCGACTGTTTTTGTTGAAGGTGAATACTGGGCGTCAGATACCACAACTTTGTACACCGAAGTGTTGTTAAACCGTCGTAAAACCATCACAAATGGTTATCGTCAGTTCTGGAGCTACCTCTACAACGAAAACTTCTTCTCTGGTGATACGCGTAGCGAAGGCTGGACAGGTGCGCAGTGGTTAAGCCCAACGCCGATCACGGATCACTCGGGCAGCGAAATTACTGTAGATTATCGTCGTTTTGTTGCCGGTATCGAAGGCTCAATCGGTGATTGGTACTGGGATATCAACTACCAAGACAGTCGCAGTGATGGTGACTATCAGCAGAAAATCATCTACCAAGATGCGATTTTCGATCAGAACTTCCTGACCGGCTCATGTGAAGGTATGGAGCTGTCGGTACGTGGTATTCCTTGTAAAGATGTACCGTGGCTCGATCCGCAATTCTTGGCGGGTAATATCAGCCCAGAAATGCAAGAATTCTTGTTCGGTTCTGAAACCGGTAACACCATTTATAACCAACGCACGTTGGAAGGTATTATTACTGGTGATCTAATGGAACTCCCAGCCGGCTTTGTAGGCATGGCAGCGGGTCTATCGTTCCAGCAAGATAAGATCAATGATACCCCAGGAGAAGTGACACTTCAGGGTAACAGCTGGGGTATGTCATCTGCAGGTATCACACGTGGTAAATCATTCACGCGCGCAGCCTTTGCAGAAGTGCAAATCCCAGTTGTTCGAGACTTGCCATTAATGGAAAGCTTGGATGTTTCGGTTTCAGGTCGTTTCACTGACGTTTCAACCTATGGTAGCGATACTACTTATAAAGCGGGCTTGAACTGGTCAGTGGTTGAAGGTTTCCGTATTCGTGCTTCACGTGGTACATCGTTCCGGTCACCAGCGCTTTACGAATTGTTCCTAAACGACCAGTCAAGCTTCGCAAGCCAGCGTAGTGTTGATCCATGTATTCGTTGGGGTGAGAATCTCGAACAGGGTAATATTTCCGATAATGTTGCGGCAAACTGTGCTGCTGACGGCATCCCGGAAGATTACGCTGGTGGTGCAATTTCAGCCACAGTCGTCACTGGTGGTGGTTTCGGTACGCTTAAAGCTGAAACTTCTACTGCGAACACTGTTGGTTTCGTCTGGACACCAAGCTTCACTGATTTCGCGATGAGTATCGACTACTTCGATATCGAAATCGAAGGTGAAGTAACACTGCTTGGCGCAGGCCAAATCGTTGGTGGTTGTTATTCGTCACAGAACTTCGAATCAGAGCCGCTATGTGATCAGTTCTTCCGTAATGAAACTGACCTGCGCGTTGAAGAAGTTCAAGGTAATTACTTGAACATCGCAAGCCAAGTGAATACTGGTGTCGATTTGCAAATGAGCTATCCGTTCTCTACTGATTTCGCTGAGTTCGAATTGAGTTATGAGCACACGTATCAGATTGAAGCTTCAAGCAAATTACTACCAACCAGTGAGCGCCAAGACCGCGCTGGTCGCTTAGGTCGCCCTGAGCACGTGGGTAACTTCAACTTTGCGATGATGAAAGGTGATTGGACCTATAACTGGACCGCACGTTACATCGGTGAAGCATCGAACCACGAGTGGTATGGTGACGGCGAGTACCGTGATGATGCTACTTATTGGGGTGAGGAGGTTCGTATCGACCTTGCTACTCCATCGGTGATCTATCATGCGTTCTCTGCAACTCGTGACTTTATCGACGAAGGCTTGAGTATCACTGTTGGTGTTGCGAATGCATTCGATAAAGAAGCTCCTCAGATTTCTTCGAGCAGCTACGCGACGCGTGTAGGTAACGCAGCCTTCTACAGTCAGTACGACTGGTTAGGTCGCCGTGCCTTCGTCAACATTGCTTATGACTTTTAATTAGCAGTGTAGACACAAGCACTAAGATAAAATGCCGACTTTTTGTCGGCATTTTCTTTTTTATAGGCCGCGAAAATGGCAAACTCATAGAACGAATAACAACAACAGTGAGCAAACAATGGCGCGTATTGTGACCAAGCCTGATACTCTTAACGAACGTAATCAGGACTTTGACCAACAAGTTCTAACCGTTCCCGTTTTTTTGAATTCAGTGCCGAAATGTGGCACCCATTTAATTCGCAATATCTTTCGGATGTTTGTGCCCGTAAACCAGCAATACCACGATACTTTCATTCAAATTCCGGTTTTGCGGCAGCATGTCGGAGCGTTTAATCCGTTGCAGCCCAAATTAAGTTGGGGGCATTTGCTTTTTTCTGACGAGGCCTGCATCGCGCTTCACAAAGCGCAGCATATTGTGGTGGTCCGTGACCCTTACGACTGGGTTTTAGCGCGCGCACGTTTCTTCTTATCAGATAATTTTCAAGGTAATTTAGAGCATCTCAAGGCTGGGCAAATTAATCTTGAAGAGATTCTCAACATGATGATTTTTGGTATCCACCAAAAAGTGCCGTCATTGGCTGATATTTTCGATAATAACGCAGCAGCATGGTTGGGCACGGGTGTGAAACTGGTGCGCTACGAGGAGTTGCGCGACAACGTCGTCAATCTCGACAGCGATGAAGCAGAGTCGTATTTCCGCGAATTGTTGGCACCGCTTAACTTACGCGAATTTCCAGCGGACTGGCGCGAGCGTATCCGCGTGGGTGCGGATCGCGAGCAAAGCGGGACCTACCGCGATAACTTGAGCAATACAGCATTTTCGATCCCGAATGAGCTACCTGAGCAACAACGTAAACTGGTTGATTATGCAGCTCCGGGCCTCCGAACGTTACTCGGTTACAACGAATAATTACAACGCACTAAGCGGAGTAGGTTATGGAAAAGCGGAAGATTCTTATTGTCGGTGGTGGCTCGGCTGGCTGGATGGCGGCTGCTTATCTCAATGGCGCGTTAAATCGGCGGGGTAATGACCATCGTGTTGATATCGAGCTACTCGAATCACCTGACACACCCCGTATTTCGGTCGGTGAAGCAACGATTCCCTCGATGCGACACTTACTCGCCGCTATTGGTATTGACGAAATGGAATTCATGCGGGTCACCGAAGGTACGTTTAAGCAATCGATCAAATATGTGAACTGGGTTCACAATGACAACAGTTTTTACCACCATCCGTTCAGTAGTCTACGCGCTCAACCTATTGATTACGCCGGTAGTGATTGGCTTCGCTCTGACCGCAGTGTGCCGTTCATGGAAACCTGCTCGATTCAGCCTTTAGTTTGTGAGTGGGGGCGCGCCCCCGTTATGTTTGGTGAATGGCGCATGGGGGCGCGGCTTAATTATGCGTATCAGATGAATGCGCAAAAATTTGCCGATTATCTGCGTGACTTCTCCACCGCTCGAAATGTTGTACATACCATGGCCAATATGGCGGAAGTGAAGAAGCATGCCAATGGCGATATTGCGAGTGTTACCACCGACAAAGGCCAAGAAATCACGGCGGATATTTTTGTCGACTGTACCGGCTTCCGCTCGCTGCTGTTGGAAAAAGAAATGGGCGTTGGCTACGAAGATTTTGGCAAGTACCTGCTTTGCGATCGTGCGGTGACGATGCACGTGCCATATGACACGCATTATCCAGGCATGGTGCGGCCTTATACGACCGCTACAGCGTTGTCGAACGGCTGGATTTGGGATATCCCCATGCAAACCCGTCGTTCGATTGGTTATGTGCATTCCAGTGCCTTCATTGATGAAGAGGCAGCCGAGCGTGAAATGCGCGCCTATCAGGGCGGCAATACCGATGATTTACCGTGCCGTTTTATACCTTTTAAAGCAGGGCGACGTCATCAACAGTGGCAAGGTAATTGTGTCGCTATTGGCTTATCTGGCGGTTTTATTGAGCCACTTGAATCGACCGGACTTTATTTGAGTGATTTAGGTGCGGTGCTACTCGCTGAGCACTTTCCTTGGCGCCGAGAAGATCAAGAAATTCTTGCTGCACGATATAACCGTCTGATGACCAACCGTTATTATGAAATTCTCGATTTTATCAACATGCATTACTGCCTGACGAAGCGCACTGATACCGAGTTTTGGCGTACCGTACAAGAGCGTGAGCACATTACTGATCGCTTGCAAGCTAAGTTTGAGTTTTGGCGGCATAAGCCACCGAGTGCTCATGACTTTCAAGACCAAAATTTCGCTGCGCTTGTTGGGCAAGCCGATGGTGCGCTGCCACCGCTCGGTTCTGGTCTGATGGATGCACGCTCTCCAGTAGATACGGGCGGCTTATGGAATCACGAAAGTTACGAATGCATTTTGTATGGCATGGAATTTTTGCAAGAGGAATGTGATCAATGGTTCGGTGAGCGCCGTCCACCAACCCAAGTCAATCCGGCAATTTTGCAACGTTTGCAAATGGCGCGACAGATGCTACCGCCACATGAACTCTGGCTCCAGCGAGCGTTGGGCATGAAGGACTACCCAACAGCTGCGCGTCCAAAAGGCTGGGTTTAAGAAAAAAATTAACCACAAGGCTTGTAATCCTTTTTCGCAACCCCATAACACTGTCAACCAAAGATAAATTACCTGAGCGGGCATTGAAAAAATTTAGAGATGCCCCATATCAGGAATAACGAAGTATTTTGAATGTTGGAGTTTGGAGACAGTCATGGGCAAAATTATTGGTATTGATTTAGGTACAACGAATTCGTGTGTTGCTGTACTTGATGGCGACAAAGCACGCGTTATCGAAAACGCTGAGGGTGATCGTACAACGCCTTCGGTAGTAGCGTTTACAGACGACGGTGAAACTTTAGTGGGTCAGCCGGCCAAGCGTCAGGCGGTAACCAACCCAAATAAAACCCTATTTGCAATTAAGCGTTTGATTGGTCGTCGTTTTAAAGATGATGAAGTGCAGCGCGACATCGGCATTATGCCTTACAAAATTGTCGAAGCGGACAATGGTGATGCATGGGTTCAGATCAATGACGATAAGAAAGCGCCACCGCAAATTTCTGCTGAAATCTTGAAAAAGATGAAGAAAACTGCGGAGGACTTCCTTGGTGAGAAAGTGACCGAAGCAGTTATTACTGTGCCTGCCTACTTTAACGATGCGCAACGCCAAGCAACCAAAGACGCTGGCCGCATTGCTGGCTTGGAAGTTAAGCGTATTATCAACGAGCCAACCGCAGCTGCACTTGCTTACGGTATGGACAAGAAGAAAGGCGATAACACCATCGCTGTGTATGACTTAGGTGGTGGTACTTTCGATATTTCAATCATCGAAATCGATGAAGTTGAAGGCGAACATACCTTTGAAGTACTTGCTACCAATGGTGACACTCACCTTGGTGGTGAAGACTTTGACAACCGCTTAATCAATTACTTGGTTGAGCAGTTTGAGAAAGACCAAGGTATCGATTTACGCAAAGATCCTTTGGCAATGCAGCGTCTAAAAGAAGCGGCCGAAAAAGCTAAGATCGAATTGTCATCTGCACAGCAAACCGAAGTGAACTTGCCGTATATTACTGCGGACAACACCGGTCCTAAGCACTTGGCGATTAAAGTAACGCGCGCCAAGCTTGAGTCATTGGTTGAAGACTTGATCAGTAAGTCATTGGAACCGGTTAAACAAGCACTTGCAGATGCAGACCTCTCGGTCAGCGATATTCAAGACATTATCATGGTCGGTGGCCAAACGCGGATGCCGAAAGTACAGCAGGCCGTGACCGATTTCTTCGGTAAAGAGCCACGCCGTGACGTGAACCCTGACGAAGCAGTAGCTGTGGGTGCTGCGGTGCAGGCTGGTGTGTTGCAAGGTGACGTGAAAGATGTCTTGTTGCTTGACGTAACGCCATTGTCGCTCGGTATCGAGACCATGGGCGGCGTGATGACCAAACTGATCGAGAAGAATACGACGATTCCTACGAAGCAGTCGCAAACCTTCTCAACTGCTGAAGACAATCAGTCAGCGGTAACTGTTCATGTTATCCAAGGTGAGCGCAAGCGTGCGGCAGACAACAAATCATTAGGTCAATTTAACTTAGAAGGTATTCGCCCAGCCCAACGTGGTGTACCGCAAATCGAAGTAACCTTTGACCTCGATGCTGACGGTATCTTGCATGTGTCTGCGAAAGATAAAGACACAGGTAAAGAACAAAAGATCACCATTAAAGCTTCATCAGGTCTAAGCGACGAAGATGTCGAGAAAATGGTACGTGACGCCGAAGCACACGCTGAGGAAGACCGTAAGTTCGAAGAGATGGTGCAAGTACGCAACCAAGCGGACGGCTTAGTGCATGCGACTCGTAAGCAACTTGAAGAAGTTGGTGACAGCTTAGATAGCGCAGAGAAAGAGAAAATCGAAGCGGCTATCGGTGAGCTAGAAGCAGCTGTGAAGGCGAACGATAAAGAACAAATCGAAGCCAAACAGCAAGCGCTTATTGAGGCGTCGAGCAAGCTCATGGAAGCAGCGCAGCAAAAAGCGCAGCAAGCTGGCGCTGATGCCGATGCTGGCGAGCAACAAGCGAAGCAAGACGACGATGTTGTTGATGCTGAGTTTGAGGAAGTCAAAGACGACGAGAAAAAGTAAGCATACGCCCACCGGGTGTCTGTGATAACAACGCACGGGGGTTGCCAGCAGGTGGCCTCCGTGTGTTTGTATCAGGACAAAGCAAATTAGGAAAAGTGGAAGACGCAAGATTATGGCGAAACCAGATTTTTATGAAGTGCTGGGCGTAAGCAGAGATGCCAGCGAACGCGACATCAAAAAAGCTTATAAGCGTATGGCGATGAAGTATCACCCAGACCGTACCAAGGGTGATAAAGAGCTAGAGCTTAAGTTTAAAGAAGTGAAAGCAGCGTATGAAGTCCTTATGGACCCACAAAAACGCGCAGCCTACGACCAATATGGACACGCAGCCTTTGAACAAGGCCAAGGTGGCTTTGGTGGTGGCGGTGCTGGCGCAGCCGACTTCGCGGATATTTTTGGTGATGTGTTCGGTGATATCTTTGGCGGCGGCCGGCGCGGTGGTGGTCGTGCGCAAGCGGCACGAGGTGCTGATTTACGCTACAACCTTGAATTATCGCTGGAAGAGGCGGTGCGTGGTAAAGAAGTCGAGCTGAAGATACCGAAACTGTCAGAATGTGAAGATTGTGACGGTTCAGGTGCGCGCAAAGGTAGTGGCGCAGAAACCTGTTCACACTGTCATGGTGCTGGCCACATCCAAATGCGCCAAGGCTTCTTTGCGGTGCAGCAGCCATGCCCGCACTGTCGTGGGCGCGGCAAGGTCATTAAAGATCCATGCCGCACCTGTCATGGCGAAGGTCGCGTAGAGCGCACTAAAACCCTGAATGTAAAAATTCCGGCAGGCGTTGATACCGGCGACCGTATCCGCTTAAATGGTGAAGGTGAAGCGGGTGAAATGGGCGCTCCAGCGGGCGACTTGTATGTGCAGGTTCACGTGCGCGAGCATCCAATTTTCAAACGTGATGGCAATAATTTATATTGTGAAGTACCTTTAAGCTTTACGCATGCAGCGTTAGGTGGCGACATTCACGTGCCGACATTGGAAGGCAAGGTGAAACTGAAGATACCTGCGGAAACGCAAACCGGTAAGCTGTTCCGCTTGCGTGGCAAAGGTGTCCGTTCAGTTCGTACTGGAGCGACTGGCGATCTTATCTGTAAAGTGGTGCTGGAAACACCGGTCAACTTGTCAGAAAAGCAGAAGGATTTGTTGCGTCAACTGGATGAGTCGATGGGCAGTGGCGATGAAGCCGCACGTTATCGCCCGAAAGAAAAAGGCTTTTTCGATGGCGTAAAACGTTTCTTTGATGACCTCCGTGGCTAGTCGCGGAGGCGAAAGTTAGGAGAAAGCATATGCGCACCTTGAAGACGGTTTTCATTGCAACGGCAGTCGCTGGACTGGTGGCTTGTACGCAATCGCCGACAGGTCGTTCGCAACTGCAACTATTTAGCAGTGATGAACTGGCTCAACTGGGTGCGCAAAGTTATAGCTCCATTAAAGAAAAAGAAAAGGTTTCACGAGACCCAGCACTCAATCAGTATGTGCAGTGCATTACCAATGACCTCATCTCGGTGCTGCCATCACCATGGTCGCAGCAGCAGTGGGACGTAACGGTATTCGAGAGTGAGCAGGTGAATGCGTTTGCCTTGCCGGGCGGAAAGATTGGCGTTTATACCGGACTCATCGATGTTGCCGAAACTCCCGATCAGTTAGCCGCGGTTATCGGCCATGAAATTGGCCACGTGATTGCTCAACATAGCAATGAGCGGATGTCGAATCAGTTTGCGGCAGGTCTTGGTTTGCAGCTTGGTGGTATGCTCATCGGTCAAGAAATGGATAGTGACCAAGCGGCGCTGGTGATGGGTGTGCTCGGTGTGGGCCTACAATTAGGTTATATTTTGCCTTACTCGCGGATTCACGAGAGTGAGTCAGACGAACTGGGGATGCAGTACATGGCATCGGCCGGTTATGATCCGCGTGAAGCGGCAGAGTTGTGGCGAAATATGGCCAAACAAGGCGGGCCAACGCCACCAGAATTCTTATCAACGCATCCATCGCCACAAACCCGCATCGATGCGCTAGAGCAACTAAGCGCTGAAGCAATGCCAACCTATCGCCAAGCCCCCCGCGCGAACTGCCCGAAACCTTAACAGCGTTCTTTGCTGTTGGTAGCCCGTGGTTCTACCACGGGTCAAACCTAACGTTTTGACCATTTTCGTTGAATTCAGCATAACCCGTGGTAGAACCACGGGCTACCCGTAATGCCGAACGTGCGAATAACGCATAACGCATAACAATTCGATCTAATCGTAAATCACGGAAGCCCCGTACAATACGCAAAAGTTCAACAGCGAAGAGGATGTATGCTGAAAGCGTGGTTTGCGATTCCGTTCTGGCAACGGGTGCTGGGTGCCTTTGTAATAGGTGTTGTGGCCGGTTTACTGGTGCCTGACGTAGCGGTGCAACTGAAGCCGCTGGGCGATGTATTTATTCGAGCATTGAAAATGCTTGTAGCGCCACTGATTTTCTGTGCGATTGTGAATGCTATTTTGCAGTTTGGTGAAGGCGAAGGTCTTGGCCAGATTGGTGCGAAGACGGTTGGTCTATTCTTGTTCACTGCGGTGATTGCCAGTCTCATTGGTTTGAGTGTCGGTAGTCTGTTGGACGTGACTGCGACACAAGACTTGAGTGCTGCTGCAGATTATCAAGAGAAAGAGGTACCAGGGCCCGCTGCAGTATTTTTGAACATGATTCCGGTGAATCCGTTTGCGGCATTAGCCGAAGGTAAGATCTTGCAGATTGTTGTGTTCGCTGCATTAGTGGGGATTGCGATTCGCCAAGTGGGAGAACCAGCTCGGGCTTTAGGTAATGTACTAAAGTCTGGTGCACAGGTTATGTACCGTATTACCAAAATGGTGTTGGAACTGACGCCTTTTGGGGTATTGGGCCTGATGGCTTGGGTTGTGGGGCATTATGGGCTAAGTAGTTTGGCGCCATTGGCGGCCTTTATTGGAGCCATTTATCTGGCGTGCTTACTCCATATTTTCTTAACCTACGGCACTATGGTGCGTTTGGCTGGGATGTCGCCCTGGTACTTTTTTAAATCTGTGTTTTCGGCGCAGCTCGTGGCATTTACTACCTGTAGTAGTTTTGGCACGATTCCGGCGGCGCACCAAGCGATCACGGAACGTTTAGGGGTGAAGAAGTCTTATGCGAGTTTCGTGTTGCCACTAGGCGCGACGATTAATATGGATGGTTGTGGCGGCATTTATCCGGCTATTGCATCGATTTTCATCGCGCAACTTTATGGTATTCCGCTAGAGTTCACTGACTACTTGTTAATTACCGCGACAGCTACCTTGGCATCGATTGGCACAGCGGGCGTGCCCGGCACTGCTTTAGTGATGCTGACCGTAACCTTAAATGTGATAGGCTTACCGCTTGAAGGTATTGCTTTTATCGCTGCGGTCGACCGAATTATTGATATGATGCGTACAGCAACAAATGTAACCGGCGATATGGCGGTTTCCGTCGTCTTGGGTCGGCAGGAACGCGAACAAACTTTAGCAATGGAATCGACATCTTGATGAGAGTTGGAGTAATTGGCGCTAGTGGGCGCATGGGGCAGGCGGTCCTGCAAGAATTGTCTGAGTCTGAATTAGTGCCGGCTGCGGCAGTGGTAAGCGCGCACTCAGCCCGTCTTGGGCAGCCTACCTTGGCCGGACTAAATTTTTGTGCTGGCAGCGAACTGCAAGCCGGCGCTGTTGATGCCCTTATCGACTTTAGTTTACCTGCAGCTTTAGCGAGCAATTTGCAGCTCGCGCAGCGCTTGGGTGTGCCTATTGTGGTGTGTACAACAGGGTTAAACACCGAACATGAGGGGCTGTTAGAGAGTGCCGCTAAATCGATTCCACTGCTTTATGCGGCAAATACCAGCGTCGGTGTTTGTTTACTCGAGCAATTGGTGCACTTGACCAGTGCGAGTCTGCCTGCTGCCGATATTGAGATAACCGAAGCCCATCATAGTGCTAAACGTGATGGCCCATCGGGTACTGCACTATTACTTGGCAAGGCCGCTGCTCGAGGCCGTGGTGCGAACTTCGCTGACGTCGATGCAGGCGTTCGAGGTGATGGCTTGCGCGAGCCGGGCAGCATCGGTTTTGCGGTACTGCGGGCCGCCGATATCACTGGTGAACATTCGGTATTAGTTGCACAGCCAGGGGAGCGCATCGAGTTACAGCATCGAGTGACGGATCGACGTATTTTCGCAAGCGGTGCTGTGCACGCTGCGCAGTGGCTTGTTGAGCAACCTGCTGGACGTTATAGCATGGCGGACAGTTTAAACTTAAGGGATCACCTTACGACGTTACTGAAACAAATTTAGCTAGACGCAGCAGCGCTTTTTTTATAGAATACGACCAATTTGCCGACGCAAAGTTGGCAAGCTGAAAACGCGCACTTTTAAGCTGGTGCAAGGTAATCAACGGGGAAGTCAATTTTTGATTCACCCGTTTTTTTATGTACGGAGGTTAACCTTGAGTATTCTAGCGAGCCATTCAGCGAGCAAAGCCATTTTGGTGCTTGCGGATGGAACTGTTTTTCACGGCACAGCTATCGGTGCCGGTGGCACGGCAGTCGGCGAAGTTGTTTTTAATACCGCCATGACCGGCTACCAAGAAATTCTCACCGATCCCTCCTATGCTGAACAAATCGTTACTCTCACTTATCCCCATATTGGCAATTACGGCACTACCCACGAAGACGAAGAATCCAACCGCGTTTGGGCTAAAGGTCTGGTGATCCGTGACATGTCACTTAAAGCAAGCAACTTCCGTCAAGAGCAATCACTAGGTGACTATCTGCGGCAGCGAAATGTGGTAGGTATTGCGGATATTGATACGCGTAAATTAACGCGCATTCTGCGCGAGAAAGGGGCGCAAAACGGCTGTATCATGGCCGGTAATGTCGATGGCGAACTGGATATCGACAAAGCGCTAGAGCTTGCCCGCGGTTTCCCGGGACTACAAGGTATGGATCTCGCCAAAGAGGTGACGATTCGGACGCCACACGAGTGGACGAGCACCAGTTGGCAACTAGGCGAAGGCTTTGGGGAATTAACTGAGCCTAAGCTTCATGTTGTTGCCTACGATTATGGTTGTAAGCGTAATATTTTGCGTATGTTGGCGGACCGCGGCTGTAAAGTCACTTTGGTGCCAGCGCAAACACCTGCGAAGGATGTCCTCGCACTGAATCCAGACGGTGTGTTTTTGTCGAACGGGCCAGGCGATCCAGAACCTTGTGACTATGCGATTACTGCGATTCGCGAGCTAATTGAGGCGAAGTTACCGATTTTCGGTATCTGTTTAGGTCACCAACTATTAGCGCTGGCCAGCGGTGCGAAAACTGGCAAAATGAAGTTTGGTCACCATGGTGCCAACCATCCGGTGCAAGATCTAGCCACTGGCCGCGTGATGATTACCAGTCAGAACCATGGCTTTGCGGTCACCGAAGACAACCTTCCGGACAATTTAAAAGTGACGCACAAATCACTCTTCGACGGCACGTTGCAGGGCATCCACCGTACGGATGTGCCGGCCTTTAGTTTCCAAGGACATCCTGAAGCTAGTCCAGGGCCGCACGATGCCGCGCCATTGTTTGATCACTTTATTGAATTGATGAGCCAGCACGCCTAAGCGCTGCCGGAACGGAGGACGAATTTAATTATGCCAAAACGTACCGACATAAAGAGCATCCTCATTCTAGGCGCTGGCCCAATCGTGATTGGCCAGGCCTGTGAGTTTGATTACTCGGGCGCGCAAGCTTGTAAAGCTTTGCGTGAAGAAGGCTACAAAGTCATTCTGGTGAACTCGAATCCAGCCACCATTATGACTGACCCAGAGATGGCAGATGTGACCTACATCGAGCCGATTCACTGGGAAGTGGTTGCCAAAATTATCGAAGTTGAGCGTCCAGACGCAGTACTGCCGACCATGGGTGGGCAAACGGCGTTGAACTGTGCGCTCGATTTGGATCGACACGGTGTCTTGGAAAAATACAATGTCGAAATGATCGGCGCGAACGCTGATGCGATTGATAAAGCTGAAGACCGCGACCGTTTCGATAAAGCGATGAAGGCGATTGGTTTGGAAACACCAAATGCCGAAGTCGCGCACAATTTAGACGAAGCTTTTGATGTACTTGATCGCTTGGGCTTCCCATGCATCATTCGGCCGTCGTTCACGATGGGCGGCAGCGGTGGCGGTATTGCCTATAACCGCGAAGAATTTGAAGAAATTTGTCGTCGTGGCCTCGACCTTTCAACCACCAATCAGCTGTTGATTGACGAATCGTTGATCGGTTGGAAAGAATACGAAATGGAAGTGGTACGCGACAAAAATGATAACTGCATTATTGTCTGTGCCATTGAAAACTTTGATGCGATGGGCATTCATACCGGTGATTCGATCACGGTAGCTCCAGCGCAAACGTTAACGGACAAAGAATACCAGTTGATGCGTGATGCAGCGATGGCAGTGTTGCGCGAAATCGGTGTGGAAACCGGTGGTTCAAACGTCCAGTTCGGTATCGATCCAAACACTGGCCGCATGGTAGTGATTGAGATGAACCCGCGCGTTTCACGCTCTTCAGCGTTGGCATCAAAGGCTACGGGCTTCCCAATTGCAAAAGTTGCGGCCAAGTTGGCAGTGGGTTACACCCTTGATGAACTTGAGAACGAAATTACTGGAGGCGTAACTCCGGCATCGTTCGAGCCTGCACTTGACTACGTAGTTACCAAAATCCCACGCTTCAACTTTGAAAAATTTGCCGGTTGTAATGACCGTTTGACCACGCAGATGAAGTCGGTGGGCGAAGTGATGGCAATTGGTCGTAACCAACAAGAGTCATTACAAAAAGCACTACGTGGCCTAGAGATTGGCGCCACAGGATTTGATCCTATGGTTGACCCGTCTGACCCAGAAGCACGCGGTAAAGTTATTCGTGAGCTTAAAGAACCAGGTGCCGAGCGCATTTTTTACATTGCCGATGCCTTCCGATTAGGCATGACGGTACACGAAGTATTTGAGCAGACCCGCATCGATGAATGGTATTTGATTCAGATCGAAGAAATCGTCTTGCTGGAAGCTGAAATACAGAAGCTTGGCATGGCGGGGCTCGACGAGCGTGTATTGCGCGTATTGAAGCGCAAAGGTTTCTCGGATGCACGTATTGCCGACATTCTTGATGTCGCTGAAGCAGAAATTCGCCGTCGTCGTCACGAGCTCAACGTGGTACCTGTTTACAAGCGTGTTGATACCTGTGCGGCAGAATTTGCATCAGATACGGCTTACATGTATTCGACCTATGACGAAGAATGTGAAGCTGCGCCATCGGATCGTGAGAAGATCATGGTCATTGGTGGTGGTCCTAACCGCATTGGTCAGGGTATCGAGTTTGATTATTGCTGTGTTCATGCCGCGCTTGCGCTGCGCGACGACGGTTACGAGACCATCATGGTCAACTGTAACCCAGAAACGGTTTCCACCGATTACGACACCTCGGACCGCTTGTACTTCGAGCCGATCACTTTGGAAGACGTGCTGGAAATCGTGCGCGTTGAACAGCCGAAAGGTGTGATTGTTCAGTACGGTGGCCAAACGCCATTGAAGTTGGCTCGTGAACTTGAGGCGAATGGCGTTCCTGTCATTGGTACCTCGCCTGACGCTATCGATCGTTCAGAAGATCGTGAGCGCTTCCAAAGTGCAGTACGTCGTTTAGGCTTGAAGCAGCCAGAAAACGCTACGGTCACCAAGGTTGACCAAGCATTGCGTGAAGCTGAGCGTATTGGCTACCCACTGGTTGTGCGTCCAAGCTACGTACTGGGTGGCCGTGCCATGGAAATCGTCTACGATGAAAGCGACTTGCATCGTTATTTGACCGATGCTGTGAAAGTTTCGAATTCGGCACCGGTGTTGCTGGACCGTTTCTTAGACAATGCGATTGAGGTGGATGTAGACGCCATTTGTGATGGGCAAGACTTGTTCATCGGCGGCATTATGCAACACATTGAACAAGCCGGCGTGCACTCAGGTGACTCAGCTTGTTCCTTGCCGCCTTACTCGTTAAGCGACAAAATTCAAGACGAGCTACGCGAGCAAATGCGTAAGCTAGCTTTTGAATTGAACGTTCATGGTCTTATGAACGCACAGTTTGCCATTAAAGATGATGAAGTGTACCTGATTGAGGTGAATCCGCGTGCGGCGCGTACAGTGCCTTTCGTCTCGAAGGCGACCGGTGTGCCGTTGGCGAAGATTGCGGCGCGGGTGATGGTGGGACAGACCTTGCAGCAGCAGGGCTATACCAAAGAAGTTATTCCACCTTACTTCTCGGTGAAAGAAGTCGTGATCCCGTTCGCTAAATTCCAAGGTGTGGATCCAATTCGCGGGCCAGAAATGCGCTCTACCGGTGAGGTCATGGGTGTTGGTGAAAGCTTTGAAGAAGCCTACGCCAAAGCGAACCTTGGTGCTGGTGAAGCGCTGGCGAAAGCAGGTAAAGCATTGTTGTCGGTACGTGATGGCGACAAAGCACGCTTGTTTGATCTTGCGCGTGGTTTGCTTGGCCTCGGCTTCTCGTTAGAGGCCACTCGCGGTACAGCGAAGATGCTTAGCGAAGAAGGTATTACCTGTTCGGTAGTGAATAAACTGCAAGAAGGCCGGCCAAATATTGTTGATGCAATTAAAAACGGCGAGTACAGTTACATCATTAATACCGTAGAAGGGCGCCAGGCAATTGAAGACTCAGTCTACATTCGTCGTGAAGCACTCTTGAATAAAGTGATTTACACCACCACGTTAAATGCAGCCTTTGCCACTGTTAAAGCAAATACTGCAGATGACCGAGCACGGGTAAATTCACTGCAGTCATTACATAAAAGGGTTCAAACAGCATGAGTCAAATTCCAATGACGACCCGCGGCGCCGAGATGCTGCGGGAGGAATTGAAGCGTCTAAAAACTGAAGATCGACCACGCATCATCCAAGCGATTGCCGATGCGCGTGAACACGGTGACTTGAAAGAGAATGCCGAATATCACGCTGCACGCGAGCAGCAGGGTTTTTGTGAAGGGCGTATTCAAGAGATTGAAGCAAAACTGTCAAATGCACAGATTATTGACGTTACTAAGGTACCTAACCAAGGCAAAATCATCTTTGGCTCGACGGTGACACTTTACAATACGTCAACCGATAAAGAAGTGAAGTACCGTATTGTTGGTGATGATGAAGCGGATATCAAACAGAACCTGATCTCTGTGAATTCACCCATTTCTCGTGCACTGATTGGCAAGCAAGTAGATGACGTGGCGCGAGTGAACACGCCTAACGGCGAAGTTGAATACGAAGTCGTGAGTGTGGAGTATATTTAAAATCCACGTCTAACGACTTGTTATTTCTCATCATTTAAGAACGCGATTAATTCGCGCTCTTTTTGTTTGCGCTCCTTCCCACTCTGTGGAGCACCTTGATAATAGTCTTGCACATCCGGAAAGACTTCTTCGATGGGGCGCTCCAATACTTTGGCAAGCGCAACAGCCACCGAGCGCGAACGTGCCTTTCGCGAGGCCACTTTCGATATGAGGGACGGGCTTTTGCCTAACGCTTTTGCGAGCATCGAAAAGTCGAAACCGCGTTGCGCTAATTCCATTTTTATTTTTTGACTATCCATTGTGGCTCAGCTGTGGTTGAATGTTTTCTTGTGAATTCACTGTGAGTTCACATAGAATTCAAATGAATTGTTTTAGA
Organism: Pseudidiomarina homiensis; assembly: GCF_003987225.1. Taxonomy (GTDB): domain Bacteria; phylum Pseudomonadota; class Gammaproteobacteria; order Enterobacterales; family Alteromonadaceae; genus Pseudidiomarina; species Pseudidiomarina homiensis. Next base: position 944,362 of record NZ_PIPX01000001.1, on the reverse strand, counting down.
AGTCAAAAGACACTATTTAAGGGAAAAAGATGTCAAATGACACAGAGATAAATACTACACAAGGACCGCAGAAAAGCAATGTTGAAATGCTCAATATGGACGAGGTGGTTGCGCGGTTACGACTGTATTTTGGCGATGAGTCAACTGCCTCGTTAATGCGTCGGCTTGGTATTCCACAGTCCACTTATGGCAACTGGCGACAACGCCAGAATGTCACCTATGATCATTTGGTCCAAGGGCTTTTGCGCGTCGGTATTTCATTGGATTGGTTTTTTGCGCCACGCCAGCAACTCGATTATCCACGGCCGTCGGACTTACATGTGGACGAGCCGATTATGCTGCACTACAAGCCGTCTTCTGACACCGAGGAGGTACTGCGGGCGACAGCCGAGGTGAAGCCATTCCTACGACGTTATCAATTACCGGAAACGCCGCGTAATCAGCAGTTGTTGGTGGATACTTATTTAGCATCGCGCGCCGATCATATCGGACTTGACTTTGCTTTGAATCAAATTGCATTAGCGTTGAGTTGGCAGCCAGATGACACGTCGGACGACGAAGACTGAAGAGGACGAAAGCGCGGTCAAGACAAAGACGTGCATCGTAGGGCTACGATGCACGTGACTAAATAGAGTTTATCGACGAGGAAGTTGAATTTTACCCTCTGGACTTGGCTTGTAGAGGGTTAAAATTTTACCGACGACCTGCACACGGTAAGCTTGTGTATGGGCAAGTATGGTTGCGTAGACTTGCTCACGCACTTCACGATCTTCCTCTGGCACTTTCACTTTAATTAATTCGTGGTGATTAAGCGCCAGTTCAATTTCGGCCATTACACCTTCCGTTAGGCCGTTAGCGCCCAACAAGACGACTGGTTTCAGGCTATGCGCCAGACTTTTTAGGTGCTGTTTTTGTTTATTGCTTAATGTTAACCCTGCGGCCATGTAATAATATCCTACTATCACTTGAATTTTCGCTATTCTACCGCCATCTGGGTAGAAGAAGCCAGTTTTGGTATTGAGGCAATGGGAAAAAAACGATCAGCAAGCAGCACCCGATGGCTGCAAGAGCACTTTAGTGATCATTATGTACAAAAGGCCCAGAAGAAAGGGTTACGTTCACGTGCGGTGTTCAAAATCGAAGAGATTCAGAATAAAGACAAGCTCCTGAAACAGGGAATGACCGTGGTTGACCTTGGCGCTGCGCCAGGTGGCTGGTCGCAGTATGTGGTAGAGACGCTGCAGGGTAACTGCCAAGTCATTGCCTGTGATATTTTACCGATGGACCCGATTGCTGGAGTAGACTTTCTTGAAGGGGACTTCCGCGACGAAAGTGTGTTGAATGCTTTATTGAACCGCATCGGTGGTAAAAACGTAGATGTAGTACTGTCGGATATGGCACCCAACATGAGTGGTAACGATAATGTCGATCAACCACGTGCGATGTATTTGGTTGAGTTGGCATTAGACATGTGCCACCAAGTTTTGAAACCGAATGGCAGTTTTGTCGTCAAAGTATTCCATGGACAAGGTTTCGAAGAATTTTTGAAAGACGTACGCGCGGCATTTAAAACCGTGAAAACGCGCAAACCAGACTCGTCTCGAGCACGTTCTCGTGAGGTCTATTTGGTAGCGACAGGATACAAATTGTAGTAGGCTGTTGCGCATGCAACGCAAGTAAATGAGGTAGTCAGCTTTGAGCGATATGGCAAAAAATCTAATTCTATGGCTAGTGATCGCTGTTGTTTTGATGACAGTGTTCAATAGTTTCAGTCCCGGTGCAAACAATGGTTCGCAGGTCGCATACAGTCAATTTGTGTCACAAGTGAACAATGGTGGCGTGCGCAAAGTTGACATCGACGGACGAATGATTACCGCGCAGTCGCGTACAGGCGATACCTTTACCACGGTAATGCCAGTGCATGACCCTGACTTGCTAAACGACTTGTTAGAAAACAACGTCGAAGTGGTAGGTAAACCACCAGAAGAGCCTAGTATCCTGACTTCGATTTTTATTTCGTGGTTCCCGATGCTATTGCTGATCGGGGTGTGGATTTTCTTCATGCGACAAATGCAAGGTGGCGGCGGTGGCCGTGGAGCCATGAGCTTTGGTAAGAGCAAAGCTCGGTTGATGAGCGAAGATCAAATTAAGACCACGTTTGCCGATGTCGCCGGTTGTGATGAAGCCAAAGAAGAAGTTTCTGAACTGGTAGATTACTTACGTGACCCGAGCAAATTCCAGCGTCTTGGCGGCAAGATCCCGAAAGGCGTGCTGATGGTCGGTCCTCCAGGTACCGGTAAGACGTTGATTGCAAAGGCCATTGCTGGTGAAGCAAAAGTACCTTTCTTCTCAATTTCTGGTTCAGACTTCGTCGAGATGTTCGTCGGTGTCGGTGCGTCGCGTGTACGTGACATGTTCGAACAAGCGAAAAAGTCAGCGCCTTGCATCATCTTTATTGACGAGATTGATGCGGTAGGACGTCAACGTGGTGCCGGCCTTGGTGGCGGTCACGATGAGCGTGAGCAAACCTTGAACCAAATGCTAGTCGAGATGGATGGTTTCGAAGGCAATGAAGGTATTATTGTGATTGCGGCGACCAACCGTCCAGACGTACTTGACCCTGCGCTCTTGCGCCCAGGCCGTTTTGACCGTCAGGTACCTGTAGGCTTGCCAGATGTGCGAGGTCGTGAGCAAATCTTAAAAGTACATATGCGTAAGGTACCGCTTGGTGATGACGTTGATGCATCAGTTATCGCGCGTGGTACGCCTGGGTTCTCGGGTGCCGATTTAGCAAACCTAGTGAACGAGGCTGCGCTATTTGCGGCGCGTAATAACAAACGTGTCGTGGCGATGGAAGAATTTGATAAAGCCAAAGATAAGATCATGATGGGTGCGGAACGTCGCTCAATGGTCATGACTGATGAAGAAAAAGCGATGACCGCTTATCACGAAGCTGGTCACGCCATCGTTGGTCGTTTAGTGCCAGAACATGATCCGGTCTACAAAGTGTCAATCATTCCACGTGGTCGCGCTTTAGGTGTCACCATGTACTTGCCTGAGCAAGATCGTGTGAGTCACACCAAGCAACATCTTGAGAGTATGATTTCAAGCTTGTTTGGGGGCCGTTTGGCTGAAGCCATCATTTATGGCGATGAGAAAGTGACGACCGGCGCTTCTAACGATATTGAGCGAGCTACGCAAATTGCGCGTAAAATGGTAACTCAATGGGGACTTTCTGAGAAAATGGGCCCATTGCTGTACGCTGACGATGAGAACGAAGTTTTTCTTGGTCGTTCAGTGACTCAGCACAAGCACATGTCAGATGATACCGCGCGAGCGATTGACCAAGAGGTTAAGCTCTTCATTGACCGCAATTACGACCGCGCGAAACGTATTCTTGAAGAAAACATCGATATTTTACATTCGATGAAAGACGCACTGATGAAATATGAAACCATCGATGCCGATCAAATTGATGATCTGATGAATCGTCGTGATGTACGTGAACCGCGTGACTGGCAAAAGCCGGACCAAGATAACAATACCAGTGGTGGTGCAACGGCAAGTTCCGAAGAACGACCGTTGACAGATGGTAAGCCGGGTGACGCACCGGCCAGTTAAAAAGAAAGCCCCGACTTCGGGGCTTTTTTATGAGGATCGAGCCATGAGCACAGCCGTACTTCCCCAAGTGATGGGTATTTTAAACGTCACACCGGATTCATTTTCCGATGGTGGCCGTTTTAACCACCTCGACCAAGCGCTGCGCCAAGCAGAGCAGATGATTGCCAACGGGGCGAGCTATATCGATGTCGGTGGTGAATCGACCCGCCCTGGTGCCGATAGCGTAGGAGTGCAAGAAGAAATCGACCGTGTCATCCCAGTGATTGAAAAGCTGCGCGCCGAAACGAATGTGGCGATTTCGTTAGATACCTGCAAGACAGCGGTTATGGCTGAAGGCTTAAAGCAGGGGGTGGCAATGATCAATGATATTCGTGCCCTGCGAGATAATGGCGCGCTAGCGCTGTTGGCGCAGCATGACGCTGATGTTTGCTTGATGCACATGCAAGGTGAGCCGCGCACGATGCAGCATGAACCGCGCTACGATGATGTGGTTGTTGAAGTAAAGGCGTTTTTACAGGACCGTATTCGCGCCTGCGAACAAGCTGGAATCCATAAAGAACGTCTTTTTCTCGATCCGGGCTTTGGTTTTGGTAAGTCTGTAAGGCATAATTACCAGTTATTACAACGCATGCAGGCCTTTCATGAACTGCAGTTACCGTTGTTGATTGGCGTGTCGCGTAAGTCGATGTTGGGTCATGTTACTGGCCGCGACGTAACCGACCGTCTACCAGCGAGTCTTGCTGCCGCAACGATTGCAGCAATGAAAGGGGCACGTATTATTCGCGTGCATGATGTCAGGGAAACGGTTGATGCAATGAAAATAGTTGCTGCAACCTTGGCTGGAGATTTCAGTTGAGTCAACGTAAGTATTTTGGCACTGATGGCGTCCGCGGACGTGTCGGTGACTTTCCTATTACTCCGGATTTTGCCGTTAAATTAGGTTGGGCGGCAGGAACTGTATTGTCGAAGTCTGGCAATCAACGCGTTTTGGTGGGTAAAGACACGCGGTTGTCGGGTTATATGCTCGAGTCTGCGCTTGAGGCAGGATTGCTCTCTGCTGGTGTGAGTGTTGAATTTCTTGGGCCGATGCCAACCCCCGCGGTGGCGTATTTAACGCGTAATTTTCGTGCGGCTGCTGGCATTGTGATTAGCGCTTCGCATAACCCTTATTACGACAACGGTATTAAGTTTTTCTCTGATTCGGGAAGTAAGCTGCCTGATGCGGTGGAAAGTGAGATTGAACGTTTATTAGACCAAGAGTTGGTCTGTGTGCCGTCCGAACAAATGGGGCGCGCTAGTCGTATCGACGACGCTCCTGGGCGCTATATTGAGTTTTGTAAAAGTGCGTTTCCGAGTGAACTGTCGCTCACCGGATTAACTATCGTGGTGGACTGTGCCCATGGCGCCACTTACCACATCGCTCCAGACGTTTTGCGTGAACTTGGTGCACAAGTGATTGAAATTGGTACTGCGCCAAATGGCGTGAATATCAATGCAAACTGTGGTGCAACGGATCTGGCTGCGTTGCAAGCGGCAGTCAAAGAGCACAAAGCTGATCTCGGTTTCGCCTTGGATGGCGACGGTGACCGTTTGATGATGGTCACAGCCGAAGGACGCATCATCGACGGTGACGATGTTATTTACATTCTTGCTCGTGCGGCCCAACAAGATGGCCTTTTACAAGGTGGTATCGTTGGCACATTGATGTCGAACTTTGCCCTCGAGAAATTTTTTGCTGAGCGGAATATTCCGTTTGTGCGTGCCAAAGTTGGCGACCGCTATGTGATGGAAGAATTAGTGAAACGCGATTGGAAAATTGGCGGTGAGAATTCTGGCCATATCATCAATCGTCAATTTCATAGCACTGGTGACGGTATTATTGCTGGGTTACAAGTGCTTACTGCGATGCAACGAGAGCAGTGCAGCTTGGCAGAGTTAATGAAAGGGTTTGAAAAGTACCCGCAAACGTTGATTAACGTCCGCTTCAAAGCCGGTTCCGATCCACTCAGCGATGAAGCGGTCAAAGCCGCGGTAAAAGACGTGGAAGAACGCTTGGGCGATGAGGGCCGAGTATTGTTACGCAAGTCAGGTACAGAACCCTTGATTCGTGTAATGGTTGAAGGCCGTGATGAACAGATCACCAAGTCCTTCGCGCAACAAATTGCTGGCGAAGTTGAGGCGGCGGCGAATTAATAAGCAGTCTCGCTGATTTATCGAATTCAGTACTTGTAAGTTAGCGGCAGGTTATGTAATATCTCGCCGCTCTTGAGGTAGCAACTTAAGACCAAGAGGCAACTATGCAACGGCAATCGTTAGTTATCGCTAACTGGAAAATGAATGGCTCACGCCATCTAGTGAAGCAGTTGGCAAAGACCTTGCGCGATGCGCCGGAAGTGTTAGCTGACGTGACTGTCGCGGTATGTCCTCCAGCAGTGTTACTTGCGGCGTGGCAAAGTGAAGTGTTTTATGACCAAGTGCACCTTGGTGCGCAAGACGTCAACGAAAATGCTGCAGGCGCGCACACTGGTGAGCATAGCTTAGATCTTGTCGCTGAAGCCGGTGCTGAATACGTGCTCGTTGGACATTCAGAACGTCGACAGTTCTATGGCGATACTGAACAGCGGATTCAGGCGAAAGTTGCTGCAGCGTTAAGTGCTTCCGAGACGAAATTTAAAGTCGTTCTCTGTGTCGGCGAAAGCGAGCAGGAACGTGAAGCGGAACAGACCATGCAGGTCGTGCAAGCGCAGCTAGAAAGTGCCTTGCAAAACGTAAGTAGTGCGCAAATGGCGCAGGTGGTTGTTGCTTACGAACCCGTTTGGGCTATTGGTACTGGTAAAACAGCTAGCCCGGCGCAAGCACAGGAAGTTCACGCATTTATTCGACAGTGGCTGCAACAGAAGTATGATGTTGCGGGCACGAGCGTACCACTTCTGTATGGTGGTAGCGTAAAGGCAGAGAATGCCGAAACTTTGTTTGCAGAAGCAGATATTGATGGCGGCTTGATCGGCGGCGCAAGTCTTGAACCAGAAGCGTTCCTTGCTATTTGTCGCGCAGCGCAAGCCCGGAGAAGTTAACTATGTACGAATTTTTATTGATTGCGTATCTTATCGTAGCCATCGTGCTGATCGGTTTTATCATGATTCAGCAGGGCAAAGGTGCCGACATGGGTGCGTCTTTTGGTGCTGGTTCATCAAATACGGTATTTGGCTCAGGCGGTTCAGGTAACTTTTTGACCCGTACTACAGCCGTCGTAGCGATTATCTTTTTTGTATTAAGTCTGGTTCTAGGTAATCTTTCTTCAGGTAATGGTGATGTTGAAAGCGAGTTCGAAACTATCGAAACGCCAGCACCAAGCATGAACGAAGTTCCAGCGTCTGACGAAGAAGTTCCTAACTCTTCAAGCGACGTACCTGAGTCAAACTAAGTAACTGTTTTTTGCGGATGTGGTGGAATTGGTAGACACGCTATCTTGAGGGGGTAGTGCTTTCGGGCGTGCGGGTTCAAGTCCCGCCATCCGCACCAAATAGAGCAACTGAATGTTGGTTGCGTTTCCTTCGGGAATCCTTATAATATGGACACGTTTTCGGACGCGGGGTGGAGCAGTCTGGTAGCTCGTCGGGCTCATAACCCGAAGGTCGTAGGTTCAAATCCTGCCCCCGCAACCATTTAACAAAGGGTCCAGTGTTTTAAAAGCCCCGCAGCAGTTCGGGGCTTTTTACTATGTGACCTCTGCTGCAATGCGGTACGGCTAGGAACTAGCGGTCGAATTGGCAGCACTAACACTGGGCGTTTACGCCCTTTTTTTGTTTCAGGAGTTCAAGAATTTGGCACGTATTGAAGAACGCTTAGTCGAGATGCTAGAGCCTGCAGTGGCGGCGCTAGGGTTTGAGTTATGGGGTGTGGAATTTGTTCGCGCTGGCAAGCACTCAACTCTGCGCGTTTATATTGATGATGAAAACGGTATTAGTGTTGATGACTGTGCCGATGTAAGCCATCAAGTAAGCGCGTTATTGGATGTTGAAGATCCAATCTCAAGTGAGTATTACTTAGAAGTTTCGTCGCCCGGTATGGAGCGACCGTTCTTTAGTGCGGCACAAATGCAAGACTATCTGGGCGAAACAGCGGCGGTAGAGCTGACCATGGCTCAGCAAAACAAACGCAAATTTAAGGGCGTGATCAAAGCAATTGATGGCGACCAGGTTGAATTCGAAGTTGATGGTGAACCACTGAAGGTTAGCTACTCAACAGTTAAAAAAGCTCATTTAGTTCCTCAGTTTAACTAAGGATTGCGCAGGCGAGGCAAGATAATGGCAAAAGAGATTTTATTAGTTGCAGAAGCTGTTTCGAATGAAAAAGACGTGTCGAAAGACAAGATCTTTGAAGCGCTAGAGTCTGCGCTGGCACATGCAACCAAGAAAAAATATGACGGTGATATCGACGTACGCGTCAGTATTGACCGTACTACCGGTGATTTTGACACGTTCCGTCGCTGGTTAGTGGTCGACGACACTGAGCAGCCGCTTGAGCATCCTTATCGCGAGATTAGTTTGGCTGCGGCACAGTATGAAGATGCGTCGGTAGAAGCTGGCGATTATGTCGAAGAGCAAATCGACTCGATTCAGTTTGACCGCATAACGACGCAAACTGCGAAACAGGTTATCGTGCAAAAGGTACGTGAAGCTGAGCGCGCGAAAGTGGTTGATGAATACAAAGACCAAGTGGGTGAGCTTGTCAGCGGTATCGTGAAGCGCGCGAACCGTGAACACGTGCTACTCGACCTTGGCAATAATGCCGAAGCGATGATTTATCGTGAAGAGATGTTACCGCGAGAGTCGGTGCGCGTAGGCGACCGTGTTCGTGGTTTGCTTTACGATGTTCGTCCTGAAGCGCGTGGCGCGCAGTTGTTTGTGAGCCGCACGCATCCTGACTTCTTAGTGGAATTATTCCGCATCGAAGTTCCAGAGATTGGCGAAGAGATGATCGAGATCCGTGGCGCAGCCCGCGATCCAGGTTCACGAGCTAAAATTGCGGTGAAGAGTAACGATCGCCGTATTGACCCCGTCGGTGCCTGTGTAGGTATGCGTGGTGCGCGAGTGCAAGCTGTTTCTGGTGAGCTTGGTGGTGAGCGTGTTGACATCGTCTTGTGGGACGATAACCCAGCACAATTCGTGATCAACGCGATGGCGCCTGCTGAAGTAGCGTCGATTGTTGTGGACGAAGATGCGCACACCATGGATATCGCCGTAGAAGAAGGTAATTTAGCTCAAGCGATTGGTAAAGCTGGACAAAACGTACGCTTGGCGAGTCAGCTGACTGGCTGGCAGCTTAACGTGATGTCTGAAGAAGAGTTTACCGAGAAGAACGAAGCAGAAGCGCAGCGTTTGCTTGATTTGTTTACTAAGCATCTCGCTATCGATGAAGATTTCGCCGCGGTATTGGTTGATGAAGGTTTCTCAACACTTGAAGAAATCGCTTATGTACCAATGGACGAGTTATTAGCTATCGAAGGCATGGACGAAGATATCGTTGACGAACTTCGTAATCGTGCACGTGCAGTGTTAACAACGAAAGCACTGAAAGATGAAGAATCACTTGAAAGCGCAGAGCCAGACGAGACCCTCTTGAACTTAGAAGGTTTGGATCGTCATTTGGCGTATGTGTTTGCCAGCAAAGGGATCATTACCCTTGAAGATCTGGCTGAGCAAGGTATTGATGATCTTGCTGAAATTGAAGAGTTAACCGAACAACGAGCTGGTGAGCTGATTATGCAAGCGCGTAATATTTGCTGGTTCGGTGACGAAGAATAAGATCAACGGGGGTACGACGGACTATGGAAGAAGTAACGCTGGATAAACTAGCTGAAGATGTAGGTACGACAGTTGATCGTTTGGTGACCCAATTTGCTGAAGCTGGCATGAAAAAGTCAGCTGGCGATTCGGTAACTGAAGACGAAAAACAAGCGCTGTTGGCGCACCTTAACAAGCAACATGGCGGCAAAGGCCCGCAAGAGCCGAGCAAAATGACGTTGAAGCGGAAAGAGAAGAGTACGCTTAGCATTGGCGGCGGTCCGCGTAGTAAGTCTGTGCAAGTTGAGGTGCGGAAGAAGCGTACGTATGTGAAGCGTTCTGCGCTCGAAGAAGAGCAAAAAGCTGAGCAAGAAAAAGCTGAGCAGGAACGTTTGGCTGCTGAAGCAAAACGCAAAGAAGAAGAGGCGAAAGCTGCGGCAGAAGCCAAAGCTAAAGCTGAGCAGAAAGCAGCGGAAGAGAAGGCCAAACAAGAAGCTGCGCGCAAAGAGAAAGAAAAAGCTAAAGCGAAAGCTGAAGCTGAAAAGCGTGCTGCGATGACGCCAGAAGAGCGTAAGAAAGCAGACGAAGCGAAAGCTGAAGCTGAAAAATTACGTAAGGCGCAAGAAGAAGAAGCTCGCAAAAAAGCTGAGGCTGAAGCGGCACGTCAAGCTGAAGAAGCGCGTAAACTTGCTGAAGAAAATGAAGCACGTTGGCAAGAAGAAGAAGCCAAGCGTAAGCAAGCTGAGCAAGAAGACGTTCACTTCACCACCTCTCAGTATGCACAGGAAGCGGAAGACGAGCAGGACGTCGATGAAGAGCGTCGTAATCGTAAAAAGTCGAAGCGTCGTGCGAAAGATGATGAGCGTGATGAAGCTCCACGTCGTGAAAAACGTCGTAAGGGCTCGAAGCGTTCAACTCTACAGCAAGCCTTTAATAAGCCTGCAGCACCAGTTGAACGTGAAGTGAAGCTTGGCGAAACCATCACCGTAGGTGAGCTTGCTAACCGTATGGCAGTAAAAGCGAGCGAAGTCATCAAGACCATGATGAAAATGGGCGAGATGGTTACCATTAACCAAGTCCTTGACCAAGAAACAGCATCGCTTGTTGTTGAAGAGATGGGTCACAAGGTTCAGTTGGTGAGCGATAATGCGCTCGAGCAAGAAGTACTTGCTGAACGTAACGAAGGTGAAGAAAAGGCGAAAGCGCCACGCGCACCTGTCGTTACCGTTATGGGTCACGTTGACCACGGTAAAACCTCACTGCTGGATTACATTCGTAAAGCTAAAGTCGCTTCAGGCGAAGCCGGTGGTATTACGCAGCATATTGGTGCTTACCACGTTGAAACCGGCCATGGCATGATCACCTTCTTGGATACTCCAGGTCACGCAGCGTTTACTTCAATGCGTGCTCGTGGTGCCAGTGCAACGGATATCGTTATTCTTGTCGTTGCAGCGGATGACGGCGTAATGCCGCAGACCATTGAAGCGATTCAGCACGCGAAAGCTGCTGGCGTGCCGATTGTGGTAGCCGTGAACAAGATGGATAAGCCGGAAGCAGATCCAGATCGCGTGAAGAATGAACTTGCTCAGCGTGATGTTATCCCTGAAGACTGGGGTGGTGACGTACAGTTTGTGCCAGTGTCTGCACACAGCGGTCAAGGTATCGACGAGTTACTTGAAGCCTTGTTGTTGCAAGCCGAAGTACTTGATTTACAAGCTGTATCTGATGGTATGGCGCACGGTATCGTAATTGAATCACGCCTTGATAAAGGTCGTGGCCCAGTAGCGTCTATCTTGGTTCAAGAAGGTACCTTACGCCAAGGCGATATCGTTCTTTGTGGCCTTGAATATGGTCGTATCCGAGCGATGCGCGACGAACTTGGCCGTGAAATCAAAGAAGCTGGCCCTTCGATTCCAGTCGAGATTCTAGGTCTGTCTGGCGTGCCACAAGCTGGTGATGAAGCAACAGTTGTACGAGACGAGCGTAAAGCTCGTGAAGTTGCGAATTATCGTCAAGGTAAATACCGTGACGTGAAGCTTGCGAAACAGCAGAAAGCGAAGCTGGAAAACATGTTTGCGAACATGCAAGAAGGCGACGTACAGGAACTTAATATCGTTCTGAAATCAGACGTACAAGGTTCTTTGGAAGCCATTGCAGATTCGTTGCAGAAACTCTCTACTGATGAAGTGAAAGTCAATATCATTGGTAGCGGCGTTGGCGGTATCACTGAAACTGATGCGTCACTTGCCAGTGCTTCAAATGCTATCGTGGTGGGCTTTAACGTTCGTGCCGATGCTTCAGCGAAGAAAGTCATTGAGCAAGAAAGTGTGGACCTGCGTTATTACAGTGTCATTTATGACCTGATTGACGAAGTGAAACAAGCCATGGGCGGCATGCTTGCACCTGAGTTCAAGCAACAGATCATTGGTTTGGCCGAAGTTCGTGACGTGTTCAAGTCGCCGAAGATTGGGGCAATTGCCGGCTGTATGGTCACCGAAGGTATCGTGAAGCGCTCTGCGCCTATCCGCGTATTGCGTGACAACGTGGTGATCTATGAAGGTGAACTTGAGTCACTACGTCGCTTCAAAGACGATGTGCAGGAAGTACGTAACGGCATGGAATGCGGTATCGGCGTGAAGAACTATAACGACGTTAAAGTTGGTGACCAAATTGAGGTCTTCGAAACCGTCCAAGTCGAACGGAGTCTATAACCCTTATGGCGAAAGACTATAGTCGTACAGAACGGGTCGGTCAGCAGTATCAGCGTGAAATAGCGCTGATACTGCAACGTGAAATCAAAGATCCGCGGGTATCCATGGTGACGGTGTCAGCAGTGGAAGTCTCGCGCGATTTGGCCTATGCCAAAGTCTTCGTTACCTTCTTACAAGACGATGACCAGCAAGTGAAGCAAGGTCTGAAGGTGCTTAACGACGCCTCAGGCTTTGTCCGTTCATTGTTGGGTAAGCGTGTACGTGCGCGGATAACGCCAGAATTGCGTTTTGTACATGATCCGTCGTTGAACGAAGGTATTCGTATGTCACGTTTGGTTGATGACGCGATCCGTCGTGACGAAGAACGCACGCACTCTAAGGATGAGCACGGAGACGACTAATGGGACGACGTAAATCGGGTCGCGAAATTAGCGGCGTGATTGTCTTAGATAAGCCTCTGGAACTTACCTCAAACGCCGCACTACAACAGGTGCGGCGTTTTTTTGATGCCCGTAAAGGTGGCCATACTGGGGCGCTGGACCCATTGGCAACCGGCGTTTTGCCACTGTGCTTTGGTGAAGCGACTAAACTCTCTCATTTTGCCTTAGAAGCTGACAAAACCTATGTGGTCACGGCAAAGTTGGGGCAGCGCACGAGTACCAGTGACGCTGAAGGCGAGGTAGTTGAAGAGCGGCCAATAAACTTTACTGAGCAACAGCTGACAGCGGCTATCGCGCAGTTTACTGGAGCGCAAGAGCAATCACCGTCGATGTTCTCTGCCCTCAAACATGAGGGGCGACCACTGTATTACTATGCGCGTCAAGGCATTGATGTGCCGCGCAAGTCGCGCGTTATCACCATTCATAAAATTAGTCTAATTGAGCTGTCAGGTGACTTGTTGACCCTTGAAGTGACTTGTTCAAAGGGCACTTATATTCGCACCTTGGTGGACGATATGGGCCAGTATTTAGGCTGTGGAGCTCACGTACAGGCGCTACGACGCACTTGGATTGAAGGGGTAGAGGGTACCATGGTCACCCCTGAAGAACTCGCTGCTCGTGCCGCGCAATGTGACCCCGGAAGCGGTGATTTCGCCGCGTTGGATGCCTTGCTGTTACCTTGCGATACGGTGATCCAACAAATCCCTGAAGTTTTTATTGAGCCTAATGATGGACCGCGCTTCACAGCGGGGAATCCAGCGCAAGCGGTCAACGCAACTGCGCAACCTGAAGATGTGATTCTGCGCGTGAAAACTGCCGACCAGCACGAACTGTTAGGTTTAGGCTTTTGGCGCGACAATAAAATTATGCCGAAGCGGGTGCTTAGCATTGCTAAAATTTAGCTGAGTACGTATAATGCTCGGCGATCGCGTCGGTGCTGAATTAGTGATTGGCACTGACTGTTTTAACTACTAGGAGTAATTTATGTCACTAACTGCGGCACAAAAAGCTGAAATCGTTAAAGATTATGGCCAAGGCGAAAACGACACTGGTTCACCAGAAGTTCAAGTCGCTTTGTTAACCCATAACATTAACGAGTTACAGGGCCACTTTAAAGAACACGCAAAAGACCATCACTCACGTCGTGGTTTGTTGCGCATGGTAAGCCAACGTCGTAAATTGTTGGACTACCTGAAGCGTAAAGACAATCAGCGTTATGCGACTCTGATTGAGCGACTCGGTTTACGTCGCTAAGCAATGTTCGAAAAAGGGGGCCGCAAGGCCCCTTTTTACTTATAAAAGCGCTATTGGCTATTCGCTGTTCGCTATTTGATAGATCAAAACAGATAACGAACAGCAAATAGCAAATAGCAAAGAACGTAATCAAGAAGAAAGTAGGAAAGGAAAAAAACGTGAATCCAATAACTAAGCAATTTCAATACGGTCGTCACACAGTGACACTAGAAACTGGTGCGATGGCGCGCCAAGCGACCGGAGCCGTGCTTGCGAGCATGGACGATACAACTGTTTTGGTGACTGTGGTTGCCAAAAAAGAAGCCAACGAAGGGCAAGACTTTTTCCCACTCACAGTTAACTACCAAGAGCGTACCTACGCTGCGGGTAAAATCCCTGGTGGTTTCTTCAAGCGTGAAGGCCGTCCATCTGAAAACGAGACCTTAACGTCGCGTTTGATCGACCGCCCAATTCGTCCGCTGTTCCCTGAAGGGTTCAAGAACGAAGTTCAAATTATCGCCACTGTCGTTTCAGTAAACCCACAAGTAAGCCCTGACATCGTAGCGTTGATTGGTGCATCTGCTGCACTTTCAATTGCTGGCGTTCCTTTCGCTGGCCCAATCGGTGCAGCGCGCGTTGGTGTTCTTAACGATGAATACGTGTTGAACCCAACTTTGGACGAGTTAGCTGAATCTAAGCTTGACTTGGTCGTTGCTGGTACAGAAAACGCGGTGTTGATGGTTGAATCTGAAGCACAGTTACTGTCTGAAGATGCGATGTTAGGCGCAGTGGTTTATGGCCACGAGCAAATGCAATCAGTGATCACTGCAATCAACGAATTTACCGCTGAAGCTGGTAAGCCGAAGTGGGACTGGCAAGCTCCTGCAGAAAACACTGCATTGAAAGACAAAATCAAAGCGTTGGCAGAACAGGGTATCGGTGATGCTTACCGTATTACTGAGAAAGCCGAGCGTTATGAGCAAATCAGCAAGTTGCGTGATGAAGTCGTCACCCAATTAACCGCTGAAGATGAAACACTTGATGCAAAAGAAATCGGCGATATCTTCCATGCGCTAGAAAGCGACGTGGTGCGTAGCCGTATTATCGCTGGTGAGAAGCGTATCGATGGCCGTGACCCAGATATGGTCCGTGGCTTGCATATCGCTACAGGCGTATTGCCGCGCGTACACGGTTCAGCTGTGTTTACACGTGGTGAGACCCAAGCTTTGGTTGCCGCAACCTTAGGTACTGAGCGCGATGCACAAATGATCGATGACTTGGTGGGTTCAAGCAACAATCGCTTCATGTTGCACTACAACTTCCCTCCATACTGCGTGGGTGAAACCGGTTTTGTTGGCTCACCTAAGCGTCGTGAAATCGGCCACGGCCGTTTGGCGAAGCGTGGTGTGCAGGCGGTAATGCCTTCACAGGACGAATTCCCGTACACCATCCGTGTGGTTTCTGAAATCACTGAATCGAACGGTTCAAGCTCAATGGCTTCTGTGTGTGGTACTTCGCTCGCATTGATGGACGCTGGCGTACCTATCAAAGCATCTGTAGCAGGTATCGCTATGGGCTTGGTGAAAGAAGGCGATAAGTTCGTCGTACTTTCTGACATCCTTGGTGACGAAGATCACCTTGGCGACATGGACTTTAAAGTAGCCGGTAGTAAAGACGGTGTGACTGCTTTACAGATGGATATCAAGATTGACGGTATCACTCGTGAAATCATGGAGCAGGCACTTGAGCAAGCGAAAGCTGCACGTTTACACATCTTGACTGTGATGGATGATGCGATCTCTGGCGCTCGTGAAGAACTGTCTGATTTCGCTCCGCGTTACCACACCATGAAAATCAATCCGGACAAGATCCGCGACGTGATCGGTAAAGGTGGCGCAGTGATTCGTGAATTGACGGAAAGCACCAACACCAACATCGAGATCAACGACGACGGTACTGTGCGTATTGCTGCCACTGACCAAGCGTCAGCGCAAGCGGCGATTGACCGTATTAAAGAGTTGACTGAAGACGTTGAAGTCGGTCGCATCTACCAAGGTAAAGTTGCACGTATCGTCGATTTCGGTGCGTTCGTGACTATTTTGCCTGGTAAAGATGGCTTGGTACACATCTCGCAAATCGCTGAAGAGCGCGTGAACGATGTAAACGAGTACCTGACTGTTGGCCAAACTGTTCCAGTGAAAGTACTGGAAATCGACCGTCAAGGCCGCGTACGTTTGAGCATGAAAGACGCAGCAGAGAAACCAGCGCAAGCTGAAGCTGCCGAGTCAGCAGACAATGCAGAAGAGAAAGGTCAAGACGAAGCGGAGTAAGTCGCGTTTCGGATCTTTACAATTCTCTACGAAAAGGGGCTTCGGCCCCTTTTCTTTTTTGTTGAAAGTTGCGCTATGATGGAAGCCACACCAGCGAGAAAGGAAGTGGTATGAATTACGCGAAAGTCGTTGCCGTGTTATTAACCATAGGAGCGCTTAGCGCTTGTACGGTAACGCCGCAAAAAGAGCAGGGTATGCTCGCCAACCTAGTGGTACCGACCCCCCAAGTGGCTGATGGTAGATTCCAACTGGAAGTGGCTAAGCTGACGGAAGTGATCACCCGTGGTGAAGACGAACTCGATGCAGAAGCTATGGGGCAGTTGCTGTATCGCCGCGGTAGCCTTTATGATGCGCTTGGGCTAGCAACGCTGGCACGAATCGATTTTAATCGGGCGCTGGATTATCAGCCGCGACTTGCCGATGCCTACAATTATCTAGGTATTCACTACACCCAAGTTGGTCAGTTTGATTATGCTTATGAAGCTTTGGATGCTGCGCTTGAGCTTGAGCCAGAGCATCCTTATGCACACCTAAATCGCGGTGTAGCGGGCTATTATGATGGTCGTTTTGACCTCGCACTTGCCGATTTTGAGCGCTTTTATAACGCCGACCCAGACGATCCGTACCGGGCTCTTTGGCGCTATCTAGCGGCGGTTGAGCTTGACGGTGCGGAGCAAGCAACGCAGCAACTTGCGGCAGCGCGCTTAGCGACGAACTCTGATGCTTGGGCATGGGGGATTGTCGACCTCTATGTTGGGGGGATGAGCGAGCAAGAGTTTTTGCAGAGTTATGCAACGAAGCAATTGGGCGCTGATGAAACACTAGCCGAGCGAATGTGTGAGGCTTATTTCTATTTGGGCAAACTACAGCAGTTGCAGGGCAAGTGGGAAACCGCTGCGGTCTATTTTCGGTTAGCCTTGGCGACCAACGTGCACTTATTTTTAGAGCATCGCTATGCCGCCATTGAAATGGATGCGAGTCAAGCGCGTGCGACTCAACAAGCACAACGTAAATAAGGCTAAATTAGCGCTAGCAACGGCCGCATTGCTGGTCAATGGCCTGAGTTGGGCACAAATGACCAGCGTCGATGGTGCTATGGGTTATAACCCATTCGCACAAGCAGCGCAGACAACAACCTGTGAAGCGGGCGATGAGATTATTTCTGTATGGCTGCCGCAACAGGGCGCTGAGATAGCAAAGTCGGTTCTGCAACGTTGGCAAAGTCATCCATTAGCTCGCCTGAGCGATTGCCTTGAACCGCGCTACTACACCACTGCGGCGTCCCTGCAATGTACTGCATCTGGCGAACGCCAACACATGCGTTGTGATTTACCGCTGTTGCCGCACGAGGTTACGCAGCGGCATATTGTTTTTACCCAAGCTGAAATTGCGAGCGCGTCGACCACGCAAATGGTGCTACCACTCACCGCACAATTAAGTGTCTTTGCCCATGAAATGGCTCATTGGCTTGGTTTTGCTGACGAATATGAAATGTCGCCAAGCCTTGCGCAACATTACTGCAGTGGCCGTTATAATCATCCGTCTTTGAATGTGGTGACGACTCAACAACAAGAGCTTTCAAGCGCGCAATTAAAACAACTTTGGCGCCGCTTACCTTGGCGTGATGCGGTGTCTGATTGGCGTATATTGGGGCAACAGCAAGCCGATGGCTATTGGCGTTTAGGTTCTGCAAAAGATAGTGACGTAGGCCTTTTCGCTAGCAAAACCTGCGCTGGAGTTGCGGGTGTCTATAGTTGGAAGCCAGTGGCGCGCTTAACTGCGATGGAGTACCACGATGTTAACTATTGGCCAGCGGTTTACTTAGAAACGGCGCTGAAGTTACAACGCCGTAGCGGTCTGCGCGATCATAATAATTGGGCAGAGTAGGGCGAAAAACCAGACTAAACTACGTAGTTTGTCCCAGTTCGCCAGGTAGAGCACGTGGTAAAGGATTCGAAAGCTAATAAAGCCTACCGCAAGCCATTGATTCAACTCTGTAACTTGGTCGGTAGCAATCACCACTAGTACTGCCGCAGCGAACAAAGGAAACGCCTCGTAGGCATTGTAGTGACCGGCTACAGCCCGTGCTCCCGCACCCGTTAAGCGTTGTTGTTGGGCTCGTGGGTGGCGGTTGTCGTAACCATTATCGCGGTTCTGAAAATACACTACTGGCGCTTTGGCCGCGATGGGTAGCAAGCCGGCAATTAGCAAACACCAAATCAAGATACTCATCGCGCACTCCTTATCAGCTATTTGACTTCTTTACCGGCGGCCTGCAGATCGGCGTGGTATGAAGAACGTACAAGCGGACCGCTGGCGATATGGGTAAAGCCCATTTTGACGCCTTCTTCGCGGAACATTTCAAACTCGTCTGGGGTAACGTAGCGTGTTACCGGCAAGTGATGACGGCTTGGCTGCAAATACTGACCAATAGTGAGCATATCGACATCATGTGCACGTAAGTCGCGCATAACCTCGAGGATCTCTTCGTTGGTCTCGCCGAGGCCTACCATAAGACCTGACTTAGTACGAACATCCGTGCGAGCTTCTTTGTAGCGCTGCAGCAACTCCAGTGACCATTTATAGTTAGCACCTGGGCGCGCAGCTTTGTACATGCGCGGTACAGTTTCTAAATTGTGATTGAAAACGTCAGGCGCTTCATCGCTAAGAATATCGAGCGCAACCTGCATGCGACCACGAAAATCCGGTACCAAGACTTCGACCTGAATGCCAGGGCTGTGCGCGCGGATCTCGCGAATACAGTCGGCAAAGTGTTGCGCACCGCCGTCGCGTAAGTCATCACGGTCTACCGAGGTAACCACAACATACTTCACTTTCATGTCACGTACAGTAGCACCGAGTTTAACCGCTTCTTCAGGATCAGGCGGTAACGGTCGGCCGTGCGCAACGTCACAGAATGGGCAGCGCCGTGTACAAATCGCGCCTAAAATCATAAAGGTAGCGGTACCGTGATTAAAACATTCAGGTAAGTTTGGACACGAAGCTTCTTCACAAACCGAGTGTAAACCATGCTTGCGCATCGCTTGCTTGATTTCATCAATACGTTGCGTTGAGGCTGGCAACTTCACTTTCAGCCACTCAGGTTTACGCAACATTTGGTCACGTTCAGTTGGGACCACTTTTACCGGGATCAATGCCATCTTGTCGGCATCGCGTAGTTTGACGCCCGGTTCAACTCTAACTGGCTTGGACATAAGCGTTGTCGAATCCTGTCTGTTGGTGAATGTCTTGATAGCCCAATCGTTCTGCAAAGAGTGCAGTAACACGTTGAGCGGCCTGAGCTACTTCTGCAGGGCCACCGAGCTCGGCGGTTTGAATCATCTGCATACCAGCATAGCCACAGGGGTTTATGCGTAAAAATGGACTCAAGTCCATATTAACATTGAGTGCCAGCCCATGAAATGAACAACCGCGTCGAATTCTTAGGCCTAACGAGCATAACTTAGCGTCATCAACGTATACGCCAGGTGCATCAGGACGCGCAGCCGCCGTAACATTATGTTCCGCCATTAAGGCTACGATCGTTTCTTCGATATGGGTCACGAGTTGGCGTACGCCAATTTTAAGACGTCTGAGGTCGAGTAAAAAGTAGACCACCAGTTGTCCTGGGCCGTGATAAGTCACTTGACCACCGCGGTCGACTTTCACCACCGGGATATCGCCGGGCGCTAAAAGATGCTCTTCTTTGCCAGCTTGCCCCTGTGTAAATACCGGCTCGTGTTCGAGCACCCATAGTTCATCGGCGCAGCTTTCGTCACGCTGGTCAGTATAATTTTGCATCGCCTGCCATACGGGTTCGTAAGGCTGTCGACCTAACTGACGAATAATCAGCTTAGAGGACATAGCGTACGTCTTCGATGGCCGCTAACGCGTGGTATAGCGTTTCAATGTGCGTTTGGCTTTCGACCCGCACTTGGATCGAAACCGAATGATAGTTGCCTTTACTACTTGGCTTTACGGTCGGGCTGTAATCGCCCGGCGCATGTTCTTGCGCAACCGCAACCACCGCGTCAGGAAGGTCTGGTTTCGCCAAGCCCATTACCTTAAAGGTAAAGTGGCAAGGGAATTCAACCAGCTCGTCAAAACGGGTTCTTTGCATTACCTACTCCTCTGTACTTTACTGCGCGCTGAGTTGGCGCTTGCTGGCGTGGAAAGCATGTACCAGTTGTTCAGTGACCTTCCCACAACCGCCTTGACCGATGATTATATCATCAATTTGCCCAATCGGCTGTACTTCGCGGCTGGAACTGGTAAGAAAAAGCTCGTCCAATTGTGCTAGGTCAGTCACCGCAAAAGCTTGCTCGTGAACCGGTATTCCCAATTCGCGCGCAAGTTCAATGACCCACATGCGGGTGATGCCAGGTAAAATCAAGTGGTCGGTAGGTGCCGTATAGAGTTCACCGTTTTTAACGGCAAAGTAGTTACTTGAAGCACCTTCAGTAATCAAGCCATCACGGTGAAGGATGGGCTCTAAGGCGCCGCAAGCTTGGGCTTGCTGTTTTAGCATGATGTTGCCGAGCAAACTGATGCTCTTAATGTCACAGCGTAACCAGCGAATATCTTCGAGTAAGGTAGCTTGAGCTGGGGCCGGAACATCCCAGTGCACGGGCATGGCTGACACGCTCGCGAAAATAGTGGGCGCCAACGGTCCTTGCGGCAGATGGGAGCGTTTCGCCTCTGCTCCACGGGTGACTTGGATATACACTAAGGCGTTGTCGCTTTGATTGCGTGCCAAAAGGTCATCTATAAGCTCAAGCCAAAACTGCTGCCCGGCGCTTTCGATCGCAAGTGCAGCAAGTGAGCGTTCGAGTCGCGCTAGATGGTGTTCGAGGAGAAAAGGTTGGCCCTGATAGACAGGTACGACTTCGTAGATGCCATCCGCAAATAAAAAGCCTCGGTCAAAAACCGAGACTTTTGCAGCTTCCGGGGCGAGCCACTCGCCATTTAAATAGACGCTCTCAGGCATGTTCGCCCCCTTAAACTAAATAATTACTCGCTTTCAAACTTACGTAGTACCCAGTCGGTAAGCTGCTTAAACACACCGCCCTCAGCAACGTCATTTAAGGTGACCAACGGATAGGAAACGAGGGTTTCGCCTTCGAGCTGAATACTTACGGTGCCAACTTCGGTACCTTTTGCAATCGGAGCTTCAAGTTCTTGAGCAAGTTCAATACTGGCTTTCAAGTTTTCGCGTTGGCCGCGTGGCAATGTCATAACGGCGTCATTAGCAATACCAAGTGCTACGGTGTCTTGTTCACCGCCCCAGACACGCTGATCAACAAAGCTTTCGCCGGCACTGTAAGCTTGTACTGTTTCGTAGTAACGGAAGCCATAGTTAAGCAACTTTTTACTTTCAACTTTACGTGCTTGCTCACTCGTTGTGCCCATGACTACAGCCACCAAGCGTGTATCGCCTTCAACTGCTGAAGATACTAGGCTGTAACCGGCTTCTTCGGTGTGACCAGTCTTGATGCCATCAACGTTCATGCTGGCATCCCACAATAAAGAGTTGCGGTTGTATTGTTTAATGGAATTGAAGGTAAATTCTTTCTCGCTGTAAATCGCATACTCTTCAGGGACGTCACGAATAAGCGCAATGCCCATTGTCGCCATGTCGCGTGCTGAAGTGTATTGTTCTGGATCTGGAAGACCATGGCTGTTCATAAAGTGGCTGTTGGTCATACCAAGCTCGAACGCATAATTGTTCATCAAATCAGCGAAGGCACTTTCGCTTCCGGCAATATGCTCGGCCATAGCGACACAGGCATCGTTCCCCGAAGAGATAATAATGCCACGGTTCAAGTCAGCTACGCTGATTTGTTTACCAACCTCGATAAACATTTTTGACGATTCTGGGAAGTTCTTTGCCCAAGCATTTTCGCTGATGGTCACCAAGTCATTCGGGCTTACACGACCATCTTGAATTTCGCGACCGATGATGTAGCTGGTCATCATTTTTGTCAGACTTGCGGGGGCGAGTTGTTCGTCGGCATTCCCCTCGGCGATCACGTAGCCCGTGGTGTAATCTACCAAAATATAACCTTTGGCATTAACTTGTGGGGCTGGCGGGATAATCGCGGCATTTGCGGCGATGCTAACAAGACCCGCAAGTAGGGCGACGGCACGCGTCAACTGTGATACGACAGATTGCATGATTGATTTCTCTACGTTGTCTTAATATATGGATTTAGCGCGCCGAATAGTAGCACAGCCGCACTCGAAAGGCAGCGTCTATGGGCTCACCGGCACTCGAAAAACATCGCTATAGCCATCAGCTCTGAGCTGTAGGAGTAGTTGATTGGTTTGCGCTGCGGCAAACGGCCCCAACATTACAGCATGTAGACCATTTTTGGCTCGAGTAGTTGCAGGTACTTCATAGATTTGTGCTAATTTCGTAGCTTCTTGTTCGAGACGCTGTGGATCACTCCCCGCGACCACTTGAATATAATACTGACTTTGCGTATCGGGTTCGAGTGGTGGCGCAACCGCCAATGCTTGGTTGGCACCCTCCGGGTGCAAAGCTTCGATGCGAACTCGCGCGGTGCCGGTGGCAAGCATGCCGAGTTTGTAGGCGGCAACGTACGAAAGGTCGATCATACGATCACCGTGGAAGGGACCACGGTCATTCACCCGAACCACTACAGACTTATTATTGGCAAGGTTCGTAACACGCACATAAGTAGGCAGTGGCAAGGTTTTATGTGCAGCACTCATGGCGTACATATCGTAGGTTTCGCCATTCGATGTTAAGTGACCGTGAAACTTTTCACCATACCAAGAAGCCGTACCTTCAGCGATGTAGCCGCGGGCATCCGGCATGATGTTGTAGGTTTTACCGAATAAGGTATAAGTGCGGTTACCTTGGCGGCTTGGGGGGAGTGTTTTCGGCGTAGGTTCAACCAGTTCATCAGCATGGGGTAAGCGGCTCGGGATACTATCATGAGCTTGGCTATAACGACTGCTCGGTGCAGAACTGCAACCGACGAGCAGCAGAAGAGTCAAAGCGAGGCTAATAAGTACGCGAGTCATGCTTGATCGTGAGTCCTAAACAAAGAGTGTTAGCGTTAGTAGTGTTCAGCGACAACTTTGGCACAAGCAGCGACCAATAGGTAGTCATAAAGCCGTAAAACTTCTGCAAACGCCTTATTCCATGACTTAGGCATGCACCAAGCGACGGTTCGTCGCGATTGCCATCAGTAAACCAAAACCGGCGAACAATGTCACCATCGATGTACCACCGTAAGAGATCAGAGGTAGTGGTACGCCGACCACCGGTAGCAGGCCCGAAACCATGCCCACATTAACCATCACGTAGATAAAAAAGGTTAGGGTGAGGCTGCCGGCCAAAAGCTTTTGGTACACGCGTTGGGCGCGCATCGCAATAATCATGCCGCGAAAAATGATAAATCCGTACAAGGCGAACAGACCGACCACGCCAAGCAAGCCAAACTCTTCACTAAAGACGGAAAAAATGAAGTCCGTATGACGTTCAGGTAAAAACTCTAGTTGTGACTGGGTGCCGTGCAGCCAGCCTTTGCCCTCGATCCCGCCAGAGCCAATCGCAATCTTCGACTGAATAATCTGGTAACCAGCGCCTAATGGGTCACGCTCGGGGTCTAAGAAGGTTAGTACCCGTTGCCGCTGGTAATCACGCATCAAAAACATCCACAGTACGGGAATAAAAGAGCCAATGGCGACGGCGAAAAAGCCAATAAGCTTCCATGACATACCGGCCAGAAACAGCACGAAAATTCCTGAGCACGCAATCAGTAATGAGGTTCCCAGATCTGGTTGATTAGCAATCATGAGCACCGGGATAATGAGCAACAGAAAGGCGCCTGCAAGCCGTGTTAGTGTTGGCGGCATACCTTGTTCAGCGATAAACCAGGCTATCGCCATGGGTACCGCAAGTTTCATTAATTCTGAGGGCTGAATCGTCGCAACACCTAGGTTAAGCCAGCGTTGTGCGCCTTTGCTGCTCTCACCGACTAAGAGCACAGCAACAAGTAAAACAAGCCCGACACTGAAAATCGGTAGTGACCAGCGCTGCACACTATCGAGTGGTATTTGCGCAATCACGAACATGGCCACAAATGCTGCACCGACACGGATAACCTGGCGTTCGGTCATCGCCATGCTCTCGCCGCTAGCGGAATAAACGGTGAACAAACTCACCACCGAAATCACTAGCAACGCCAGAAAAAGCGGGGGATCGATATGTAAACGTTGTAACCAAGACGTTTGTTGTTGTTCAGGGAGCATTGGCGGCCACCGTTTCTTCAGGTTGTTTCGCAGCGAAGTAAAAATCGAGCAGTTCACGCGCCATCGGTGCAGCCACAGAACCACCGCCACCAATCACGTTTTCAGCAGTGATTACGATGACCACTTCAGGATTCTCCGCTGGGGCGTAGCCCACGTACATAGCGTTATCGCGGTAACGTTCGGCGATTTCTTCAGCATTGTATTCTTCATCTTGACCGATACTGCGAACTTGCGCAGTACCCGTTTTACCTGCCGAGGTATAATCTGCACCTTTGAATGCTTTATGAGCAGTGCCCTTGATACTGGAAACGACTTTTTCCATGCCGTCGAGGGCAATATCCCAGTGCTCCGGATTACGAAGCTGTACTGGCGGTTTTTGTTCAATAACCGCGGGGAGCTCAATTCCCGCATCTTGAATCGCTCCGAGTAAACGTGGCACAGGCCGCCCGCCACGATTGACCATGACTGCCGTGGCAACCGCAAGTTGCATCGGGGTGACCGTCCAGTAACTTTGCCCGATACCAATAGAAACAGTTTCTCCGGCATACCAAGGCTGATTAAAGCGGGCGCGCTTCCAACCGCGACTAGGCATTACGGCAGCTGATTCCTCGCCGATGTCGATACCGGTGAGCTCGCCGAAGCCATATTGGTACATGTGCTCTGAAATCGTATCGATACCTAATTTTAGCGCAAGGTCGTAATAAAAAGTGTCGCAACTTTCAATAATAGCGGTGTCGACATTAACCCAACCATGGCCCCAAGATAACCAGTCGCGGTATTTGTGATTCACGCCCTTAATTTGAAACCAACCGGGGTCCCAAACTTGGCTGTCGCGGGTGATCGTGCCTTCCTCTAGGCCTACTACGGCCAGTTGAGGCTTGATGGTAGAGGCTGGCGGGTACCCCCCTTGAGTGGCGCGATTAAGTAATGGTGAATGACGTGAGTTCAACAAGCCTCGGTATTGCTCAACCGAGATACCTTGGGCAAACCAATTGGGGTCATAGCTTGGTTGGCTCACCATTGCTAAAATGCCACCATCTTCAGGGTCCATGACGATGATGGTACCGCGCTGTTCGCCTAATATTTTTTGCGCTTGTAATTGCAGCTCAATGTCTATTTCCAGCACTAAGTCTTGGCCGGGGATCGGCGGTTCAATTTCTAACGTACGTAATTGTCGTCCGTGAATATCAACTTCAATTTGTTGATAGCCAACGGTGCCATGCAGTTGTTCTTCGTAGTAACCTTCGACACCAAGCTTACCAATCGTGCGTGTTGCTGCATAATTGGCATTGATGCCCTGTTCTTTAAGGCGTTGCACGTCACGTTGGTTGATTTTGGCAACGTAACCGAGTGCGTGGGTGAGCGTCTCGCCATAGGGGTAATAACGGACGAGGCGGGCTTCAATGCTGACGCCAGGAAATTCGTGTTGCCGCGCAGCAAAGCGCGCTGCTTGCGCTTCGCTCATTTGGTCAAGCAAGATAACTTGTTCGAAGCGTCGTTCGCGTTTGCGGTTACGTTCAAATTGATCGAGTTGTTCTTGCGTAAGTCCAAGTAAATTACTTAGGTCTGTGAGTGTTTGCGTTAGGTCTTCGACGCGTTCGGGAACCACTTCGAGACTCAATACAGGAATGTTCTCTGCTAATAATTTGCCGTTCCGATCATAGATGAGGCCGCGGTTGGGGGCTAAGGGTACAACTTTGATGCGGTTATCATTCGAGCGCGTTTGGAAGGTTTCGAACTGCTTAACCTGCAGTTGATACATGTTCGCTAACAAAATCATGAAAACACTCACCACAATCACCAGCGCAACAACCACTCGGCGCCCGAATAAAGCGCTCTCGGCATGGTGGTCGCGAATCGTGGTACGGCGTCTTCTCATCATTTATTCACGGTGGTACGGGTGGTTAGCGTTGACACTCCAAGCGCGATAAAGCGCTTCTGCAAGGATAACCCGCACCAACGGGTGGGGTAGCGTGAGTGCCGATAAACTCCAGCGTTCATCTGCGATGGCACAGCATTCCGATGCGAGTCCTTCAGGACCGCCGACGAGCAGACTGATATCGCGGCCATCCATTTGCCAAGCGCTTAAGCGTTCGGCAAGCTTCGGGGTGTCCCATGCACGGCCACCGACTTCAAGGGTGACCACGCGGTCACCTTTACCGATAGCCGCTAACATAGCATCGCCTTCCTGTTTAGTCAGCCGTGCGATGTCGGCGTTTTTACCGCGTTTACCCGCCGCGATTTCGATCAGTTCGAGCTGACAGTCAGCGGGTAGTCGCTTGGCGTAGGTGTTATAACCTGTGGTGACCCAATCGGGCATTTTCTGTCCGACAGCAATCAACCTAATGCGCATTAACGCGGACCCCAGAGCTTCTCAAGTTCATAAAAGTCACGGATTGATTCTTGCATAACGTGTACAACCACATCACCAAGATCAACTAATACCCACTCGGACGTCTCAGCTCCTTCAACGCCAATAGGGGGGATGCCATGATGTTTTGCTTCGGTCGCAACATGGTTGGCGAGACTCTTTACGTGCGTTTTCGAGTTGCCCGAGCAGACCACCATGTATTCAGCGATATCTGTTTGATCGTGCACATCAAGTACTTTGATATCCCGACCTTTTAAATCTTCAAGTTTATCGACCACAAAGTCGCGTAATTGTTCAGCTTGCAAAAGTGAAATTCTCCATGATGTATTTCAGCGGCTTAGTTTACCACGAGCGCGACGGAAAAAGCAGTGCCTAGCGACCGTACAAATGCTGTTGTTCAATAAAGCGCGCAACGCGGGCCGGGACTTGTTCTCGCCACGCGGTGTTACTGGCAATTGCAGCACGTAATTCGGTTGCTGAGACGGCAATATTGGGGGGGTCGAGTAGGTGGATTTTGTTGCTATGCGTGCGCACTAGCTCTTCGACTGCGGTTGTCCACGGCGTGTCTTGCGCAAGCCTTTGCATGACCGCTAAGTCAGCGTAATTGAGGAGCTCCTGCCAGCCGTACCAGCTATCAAGTTTGGCAAATGCATCGTTGCCAAGTAGAAAAATAAGCTTATCCTGCGGCCAGCGCTCATGCATTTCACGTAAGGTAAGTAGGCTGTAGGACGGGCCGTCGCGCTTAAGCTCCCAATCTTCAGCAACAATTTGAGGGTTTCCCGCATAGGCGAGTTCAACCATGGTAAGACGTTGCTCAGCGCTGGCGCCGGGGTAGTCGCGATGGGGCGGTTGCGCACTTGGCATAACATGCATCACGTCGCCATTGAGTTCGGCGAATGCCGCCAATGAGGTGGTCACATGACCGTTATGAATGGGGTCAAAAGTGCCACCAAAAATTATGCGTAACATGAGCTTATGAATTCGGGTTCTTTCGCAGGAGCGCACAGCAAGACGACCGCATGGCAGTACAGCGTTGCAAAGTCTTCGCCTGAGTCGCGTTTAAAAGCGTATTCTAAACGGACAAGTAAGCGACTTAAACGCGCTAAATGCTCGCGGCTAATGCGCTTAGCAAAGGCTTGGTAGGCGCCTTCTTGGTTGCGCCAAATCCCCAGTGACATAAGTTCTCGAGACCCAAGGTTGCCTTGCTGTAAGCGCTCGAGCTTTTGTAGCTCGCGTTGCAGCATCCAATTCAAAATAGCAATTTCGGCTTCTTCTTCGAGCAATCTTTGCAAACGTTTCAAGGCGCTTTTAAGGTCCCCAGCAAGAATCGCTTCTTGTAAGGCAAACACGGTAAAGCGACTTTGATCTTGGGCTGCATCCATGATTGCTTGCGGAGTAAGCGGTTGCGGCAAATCAGTTAATGCTAACTTTTGCAGTTCTTGATCGAGCGCAAGCAAGTTGCCTTCAAACCAATCGGCTAATAACTGCACTGCATCGCTGGTTAGGCTGACATTGTGACGTTGACTGCGTTGTTGAATAAAGTTAGGTAACTGTCGGCGGTCAGGGCTGTTGGCCTGCACTACCGGGCCAGCTTGCTGCAATAGTTGGAACCATTTGGCTTTAAGTTGCTCTTGTTTGAGTTTGGGGCCGGTAATAACCAGTATTTGGTCGTCCGGTAATTCCGCGCAATACTGTTTGAGGGCTTCGGCACCTTCACGGCCAGGTTTCGCATCAGGGAGCTCTAGTTCGACCAAGCGAAGGTTGGAAAACAAGCCAAAGTTGGCGCCTTGTTCTATTAGCTGTGACCAGTCAAACTGCTGATCTTGGATAAACCGAGTCCGTTCATCGATGCCTTGAGCGCGTGCTTGCGCACGCACCAATTGTAATGCGTCATCGAGCAACAATGGCGTATCGCCAAACACTGAAAGTAAAGCGGGGAGGCCATGTTTTTTCAGGTGCTGTTCGAGTTCCGCCAGTTGCATTATGGACTCTCGGCAAGTTGAGCGATGACCTGTCGCAACAGTTGTTGTGCAGCTTGTTCACGCATTTCGGCGACTAACACTTCGCGTTCACGCGTTTTGGCAAGGGCAAAGTTGGGATCGTCTTGGTAATCACGGAAGACTTCGACCTGCAATGCTTTCTCGGCTCGCTGTGGCGCGCGCAACACGTAGTCGACGGTGTAGATAAGTTCGTATTCGGCCACCTGACCACTCGCGGAAAGGCTTAACGTGCGCCGAGTTAGGCTATCGCGTACGATGTCGATGTTGGCGTACTGATTGCTACTGCTGGCAAGAACCTCGACACCCGCTAAGGTAAAGCGTTCACGCACTTGTTCAGCGACTTCACTAAATTGCGGTGCCGAGATACTCGCTTGCTGCAGTTGCGGCGGCAGTTGATAACTACCGCGCAACTGGAAGCCACAACCTGCTAGCGATACTACTGACAGCAATGTGAGAGTGAGCACTAAATTACGCATTGTGGCTTTTCCTTTGTCTTAACAGCTCCGCTTAGAACCTTTATTGCCAACCTTAATTGGCGACCTTAATTCGCGACAATATTCACCAGTTTACCCGGCACATAGATTTGCTTGCGAATGGTTTTATCGTCAATGAAACGCTGAACATTTTCATCCGCCACCGCAGCAGCAATAACGGCATCTTGCTCGGCATCGGCGGGCACGTTGATCTTGCCACGCACCTTACCATTCACTTGCACCACAACTAAAATACTACTGGCGACCAAGGCTGATGCATCGACTTGCGGCCACGGTGCGAAGGTAATGTCACTGTCGTGCCCGAGTTCGTGCCAAAGCGTTTCGCTTAAGTGCGGTGTGACTGGTGCAAGCATCAGTACTATCGCATCTAATGCCTCACGCATGATGCCACGGTCAATGGCGTCTTCGAGGCTGGCTTTTTGCAGCTTGTTCAAGAGTTCCATGATCGCCGCAATCGCAGTGTTAAAGTTCTGGCGGCGGCCCATATCATCGCTAACTTTTTCAATAGTGCGATGTACTTCACGTCGCAGCTCTTCTTGTGCGCTCGATAGTTGGCTAAAGTCGTTGCTATGCTCTTGCGTGGCCACCGCTTGATAGTCGGCAACCAAACGCCAGACGCGGCGCAAGAAGCGTTGTGCGCCCTCGACACCAGAATCAGACCATTCAAGGGTTGCTTCCGGCGGCGCGGCAAACATCATAAACAATCGCACGGTGTCAGCGCCGTATTTATCGATCATAACCTGCGGGTCGATGCCGTTGTTTTTCGACTTCGACATTTTAGTCATACCACCGTAATGCACTTCTTTACCGTCGGTCGTTAAGATCGCTTTGACAATCTGACCTTTACTATCGCGTTCGACAATTTCAACATCAAGTGGTGAGTACCACGTGATCTTACCGTCGTCAGCTTCACGGTAGTAACTGTCAGCTAAGACCATACCTTGCGTGAGTAGGCGTTTGAAGGGCTCGTCTGAGCTGACTAAACCGGTGTCACGCAACAACTTGTGGAAAAAGCGCGCATACAAGAGGTGCAAGATGGCGTGCTCAATACCGCCGATGTATTGATCCACAGGTAGCCAATAGTTCGCTTGCTCAGGATTCAACATTCCGTCGTGGAAGTTTGCACTACAGTAGCGAGCGTAGTACCAAGACGACTCCATAAAGGTATCGAACGTATCGGTCTCGTGTTCTGCTGGCGCGCCGTTATAGGTGGTTTTACGCCACTCAGGGTCGGCCTTAATCGGTGATTGGGTACCATCCATCACAACGTCTTCCGGCAAGGTTACCGGTAACTGGTCTTCTGGCACCGGTACCGAGGAGCCATCGGCCAAGTTGAGCATTGGGATTGGCGTGCCCCAGTAGCGCTGGCGCGAAACCCCCCAATCACGTAAACGATAGTTGACTTGACGGCGGCCAATACCTTGTTGGCTCAACTCTGCGGCGATAGCATCAAAGGCTTCGGCGCTGCTCATACCCGAATAGGGCCCTGAGTTGACCGTGGTGCCTTTGGCGGTGATTGCGGCTTGGCTAATGTCGTGCTCACCTTCGGCGGGGTCGATCACCACCTGAATAGGCAAGTCGTAAGCAGTGGCAAACTCCCAGTCACGTTGGTCGTGCGCGGGAACAGCCATGACTGCGCCTGAGCCGTAGTCCATCAAAACAAAGTTGGCGACCCAAATGGGGATTTCTTCACCAGTCAGTGGATGCTTAGCATGAAAACCAGTTGCCATGCCTTTTTTCTCGATGGTGGCAAGGTCCGCTTCGGCCATTTTGGTGGTTTGAATACTCTCAATAAAAGCTGCCAACTCAGGGTTGCTGGCTGCAGCCTCTTGCGCCAATGGGTGTTGCGCAGCAACTGCCATGTAAGTGACACCATAAAGGGTATCCGGACGCGTGGTGTAAACCGTTAGTGGCTTTTCATGGTTGACCACGGAAAAGTCAATTTCAACGCCTTCAGAGCGGCCAATCCAGTTGCGCTGCATGGTTTTCACCTGCTCAGGCCAACCTTCAAGTTGCTCTAAATCGTCAAGTAACTCATCGGCATAGGCGGTGATTTTAATAAACCACTGAGGTATCTCTTTTTGTACTACTTTGGCGCCTGAACGCCAGCCGCGGCCATCGATAACTTGCTCATTGGCCAATACGGTGTTGTCTACTGGGTCCCAGTTGACGGTAGCGTTTTTCTTGTACACCAAGCCTTTTTCGTAGAGCTTGGTGAAGAACCACTGTTCCCAACGGTAATAGTCGGGGCGGCAGGTTGCCACTTCACGCGACCAGTCGTAACCAAAACCGAGCGATTTAAGCTGGTTACGCATGTAGTCGATGTTCTGATAAGTCCACTTGGCAGGTGCCGTTTTGTTGGCGACTGCGGCATTTTCTGCCGGTAGGCCAAAGGCGTCCCAACCCATTGGTTGTAGGACATTTTTGCCTTGCATACGTTGATAGCGGGCTACCACATCACCAAGTGTGTAATTGCGCACATGGCCCATGTGTAATTTACCGCTAGGGTACGGAAACATCGACAGGCAATAGAATTTCTCTTTACCTGGTTGTTCGGTAACTTCGAAAACTTTGTCGCTTTCCCAACGCTGCTGTACGGCAGCTTCAATCTGTGCTGGATCGTAATTATCCTGCATGAACTTTGACATCTGAGAACCCATTAAATCGCTGGCTAAAATGAAAAACTTACAGTGCGTACCACATCACTAACATCACCACGATGCCGGCAAGGCCAAAAAAACCATACTCGAAGCGTTCGCGCTGTTCGGCGTCGCGATCGTCTGGGTTGCGGTGAAAGAGAAACATGCCAATGCTTGAGACACCCAAGGTGCCAGCTGCGGTTAACAGGGCAAACAGGACTGCTGCAAAGATATTTTCCATGATGTGTTCCAACTGTTAATGAAGAGACGCTAGTAAAAGTGCTTACAGTTTACTGATTTTAGCGGCGAATGACTACGGGTAATGCACCGCCAATCAGGATCAAAATCGCTAACAACCAAGCACCGTAGCCACCCCATAACGCAAATGGCGTTAAGCCTTGCACGATCGGAACTTGTGCTGACAGCGTGGCGGCTTGAAACTGCTCAGCCCGCGCGAGCCACTGTCCGCGTTCGTCGGTCATCGCGGTGATGCCACTATTGGTGGCACGGATCAATGGGCGTCCCAGCTCGATTGCGCGCATACGGGCGATTTGCATATGCTGGGCGGGGCCGTGGGAGCGACCAAACCAAGTATCGTTGCTAACGGTAAGTAAGAAGTCCGTGCCTGGTGTAAAATTCGCCCATACCTGCTGTGGAAAGGCGATTTCATAACAAATAGCGGTGCTAAAGTCCCAGCCTTTAGCGCGCAATGGTGCTTGCACGTAGGCGCCGCGACTGAAGGATGACATGGGCAAATTAAAGAGTGGAGCCAAGGGGCGGAGCAAATCACCAAATGGCACAAATTCACCGATCGGTAATAATTGATGCTTTTGAAAGCGATTGCTGTGACCGTGGTGGTAAGCTTCTTCGACTCCGAAACTACCGTCTTGTCCCAGCGCAATGACTGAGTTGTAGTAGTCGTCACCGCCAATATCGATAATCCCAGTGATTAAGCCGGTTTCGGTTTTTGCCATTTCGTCGTGCATGATGGCAAGAATGTCATCGGTGTAGGGTTCCGGCATAGTAACCGCTGACTCTGGCCAAATCACCACGTCATGGTCGTTGTAGAGTGTCCTGGTTAAGTCCAAATAGAGATTCAGGTTCGGCCAGTGTTGATCGGGATCCCACTTGATCGACTGACTGATGTTGCCTTGCACCAGTGCTATTTTTACGTGTTCTCCGGTACGCGAGATGGCGGTGAGCTGACTCAACACGAACGGCAACAACAACAGGCCTGCGATGACAGCAGGTGCGCGCCAATGCCGTTGTTCAATGGTACGGACCGTGAGTAAGGCAATGGTCATCAGTATGACGCTGAGGCCGGTGCCACCAAACCAACTGGCGTAGCTGGCGAGCCAAGTATCGGTTTGGGTATAGCCTAAATCGAGCCACGGAAATCCAGTAAGCAACCAACCACGCAGCGCTTCCGCCGCTAACCAGGTGAGTGGTAGGCTCCAATAGCCTATTGCGCCAAAACGCACGTTAAGCCAGCGCCACGCGAATAAAGCCAAGGCGGGAAATAGACTGAGATAAGCAAATAAGAGTAACAGAATGCCAACAGAGGCGATGGGATGTAAGCCACCGAAGGTATCAATGCTAACGTAGATCCAACTGAGTCCAGCAGCAAACCAGCCGAGACCGAAGAAATACCCTAAACGCCAAGCATCACTTGGTTTCTTATCTTGCAAAAGCCACAACAGGGCAGGCATGACCAGAAACGGTAGCCATGCTTGCGCAAACGGCGCATAACTAAATACCAGCACGGCGCCAAGCCCTAGGCAGGCAAGGCGGCTAAGGGCTGCCTGCCAACGTCGCGTTGTGCGTGGCATGGTTAAACGTCCGCTTCTTGCTCAGGGGGTGGCTCGGGAAAGCTCACCTGCAATTGTTGGATACGACGTTTGTCGGCGCCAGTGACTTTGAAATTAATGCCACTTAAAACAATTTCTTCACCGGGCTTGGGCAGGTGACCAAAGCCATGCGCAACCATGCCGCCAATGGTGTCGTATTCTTCGTCACCAAATTGGGTTTCGAAGTAATCATTGAAGTCTTCGATAGTGGTTAAGGCTTTCACCGAGTAGCGGGATTTATTGATACGGCGAATATCGGCTTTGGTGTCTTCGTTGTAGTCGGTTTCGTCTTCAATGTCACCGACAATTTCTTCCAGAATATCTTCAATGGTCACGAGGCCGGAAACACCGCCATACTCGTCGACCACAATCGCCATATGATAGCGTTGTGAGCGGAACTCTTTCAGCAGTACGTCGACACGTTTGCCTTCTGGCACAATCACCGCAGGGCGAATGACCTTGGTCAGCGCAAATTCATCGTCGGTCATGCCAAAGCCATACGCCAGCAAATCCTTGGCGAGCAATATACCTTCAACATGGTCTTTATTTTCACTGATGACCGGATAACGGCTGTGTTGGGCGTCAATTACAATAGGTAAGAACTCATCGACTTTTTGATTAATGTCGATGGTGACCATTTGCGAGCGCGGCACCATGATGTCGCGCACTTTGAGTTCGGCGACGTCAAGCACGCCCTCAATCATTTCTTTGGTGTCGTTATCAATCAGGTCGCGTTCTTCAGCGTCCTGAATAAGATCGACTAACTCTTCGCGGCTGTTCGGCTCTCCGGTAAACAGTTGCAACAGTTTTGTTGCCCACGATTTACGCGCAGAACCGTTGGTAGAGTGGGGATGGTCATCGCTCATTAGCTGGTATTGCTCCGTTTAGTCACCAACTTCGACATAAGGGTCAGCAAACCCTAAGCCGGTTAAAATAGTCGTTTCGAGGCGTTCCATACGGTCCGCTTCAGCGTCTTCAATATGGTCATAACCTAGCAAATGCAAGGTGCCGTGTACAATCATATGCGCCCAGTGTGCCACTAAGGTCTTGCTCTGCTCGCTGGCTTCGCGTTGCACCACGGGGGCGCAAATCACCAGATCACCGAGCAAAGTCACGGGCATCGGAATCGGTGCCGTGAACGGAAACGATAGCACATTGGTCGCGTAATCGCGTTCCCGGTAGCTATGGTTGAGTTCGCGGCCTTCGTCTTCATCAACAATGCGCACGGTCAGCTCAGCTGCACCGTCTTGCCATTGGACGCCTTGTAAAGCCGCCTGCACCCATGCCTCAACTTGTTCGGCCGTCGGCAGATGTTGCGCTGCCGAGGCATTTTGCAGGTCAACTGTTAAGTCAATCATGCGCGGCCGTCAAAGTCTTCATAGGCTTGCACAATACGTTGCACGACGGGGTGACGCACGACATCGCCGGCTTGGAAAAAGGTGAAACTAATATCGGGCACGTCGCGTAAAACCTCGATCACATGCCGTAAGCCTGACTTTTGTCCACGCGGCAAGTCAACCTGGGTAATGTCACCGGTAATGACGGCACGTGAGTTGAAACCGATCCGCGTCAAGAACATTTTCATCTGTTCACAGGTGGTGTTTTGGCTTTCATCAAGAATAATAAAGGCGTCGTTGAGTGTGCGTCCACGCATGTACGCGAGTGGTGCAACTTCAATCACGTTACGCTCGATCAGTTTCTCGACGCGCTCAAAACCAAGCATTTCAAACAAGGCATCGTAGAGCGGACGCAAATACGGGTCGACCTTTTGCGCTAAATCACCGGGTAAGAAACCAAGTTTCTCGCCGGCTTCAACTGCGGGGCGGGTGAGCAGAATACGACGAATTTCTTGACGTTCAAGGGCATCGACAGCGGCTGCTACGGCCAAGTAGGTTTTACCGGTACCGGCAGGGCCGACACCAAAATTGACGTCGTGACTTAAAATCGCGCGCACATACTCGGCTTGATTATGATTACGCGGCTTGATCATGCCGCGCTTGGTTTTGATGTGCGTCATTTTCTCAGCCGCAGGGTCGCCTTTCCCTTGCTCGAGCACATTCGCTTGTTGAATCGCTAAATGCACTTGTTGCGGCTCGATTTCGCCAGCTTTGCCTTTAACTGTCGCTGTTTCAACGTACAGGTCACGTAGCAGCTTTGCTGCCGCGTTGACGGTATGTTGCGGACCAATTAAGCGAAAGGCATCGTTACGGTAGGTAATTTCAATGCCGAGGCGGCGTTCAATGTGCTTTAAATTTTCATCGAACGGGCCGCAGAGCTCGGCCAGACGCCGGCTATCTGCCGGCTCTAGGTTTATATCTAATGTAGTGAGCTGTGGACTCAAAAGAACCTCTTTTAGCTTGCTTACGACGACTGTTGTGGCGGAATAAAGCTAGCCACACCAAGCTCATCAGGTTGCGTGCGTGCTTGGCGCGCAAGAATGGTTTGCGGTGCGGTATCGACACGCAGCCCCATTTCATCTTCAACCCGAATCACGTCACCGCGCAGTGAGTTTGCAAATACGTCAGTGATCTGCACATCGACGAATTTACCGACCATGCGTGGGTCACCTACAAAGTTGACCACACGGTTGTTTTCGGTACGGCCACTCAGTTCCATCGGATCTTTCTTCGATGGGCCGGTCACCAAAATACGTTGTTCAGTGCCTACCATACGCCGCGCATGGGCGTGTGCCTGTTGGTTCAAGCGCTGCTGCAAAAGCTGCAGACGCTGTTTCTTA
The DNA here is from genome assembly GCF_003987225.1 of Pseudidiomarina homiensis. Lineage (GTDB taxonomy): Bacteria > Pseudomonadota > Gammaproteobacteria > Enterobacterales > Alteromonadaceae > Pseudidiomarina > Pseudidiomarina homiensis. Next base: position 907,870 of record NZ_PIPX01000001.1, on the reverse strand, counting down.
GTTTCTTCAGTGACGTCATCAGGCAAGTCCGCCGCTGGTGTTCCAGGGCGCGCACTGTAAATAAAGCTGAAGCTTAAGTCGAAGTCGATAGCTTGAATCAAGTCCATGGTCGCTTCGAAATCCGCGTCGGTTTCGCCTGGAAAGCCGATAATAAAGTCAGATGACATAGCCATCTCTGGGCGGATTTTCTTCAGCTTGCGAATCTGTGCTTTGTATTCAAGCGCGGTGTGGCCGCGCTTCATCAGCGTCAACACGCGATCAGCACCACTTTGCACTGGCAAGTGCAAATGATTCACCAGTTCTGGAATGGTCGCGTAGGCCTCGATAATGTCATCGGTGAACTCCACCGGGTGCGAGGTGGTATAGCGAATACGGTCAATACCATCAATTGCAGCCACTAAGTGCAACAATTCTGAGAAGCGGCAGACCGAGCCATCGAAGTGTTCGCCGCGGTAGGCGTTCACGTTTTGCCCAAGCAAGTTTACTTCGCGTACGCCTTGCTCTGCCAATTGTGCGATTTCATAGAGCACGTCATCAACCGGACGGCTAACCTCTTCACCGCGGGTATAGGGCACCACACAGAACGTACAGTACTTGCTGCAACCTTCCATGATTGAAACAAACGCCGAAGGGCCATCTGATGTTGGCTCAGGCAAGCGGTCGAATTTTTCAATCTCTGGGAATGAGATATCTACCATTGGTGTATGGTCGCTTTGCACCTGCTTGACCATTTCTGGTAAGCGGTGCAACGTTTGCGGACCAAACACGATATCGACAAATGGCGCACGGCTACGAATGTGCTCACCTTCTTGTGAAGCCACACAACCGCCAACCCCGATCACGAGGTCAGGCTTGCTGTCTTTCAGCGTTTTCCAGCGACCGAGCTGATGAAACACTTTCTCTTGGGCTTTTTCACGAATCGAGCAGGTGTTGAGCAGGATCAAATCAGCATCTTCTGCTTCGGCTGCGACTTCATAGCCGTGGGTTGCCTTCAGTAGATCTGCCATTTTTGCAGAGTCGTACTCGTTCATCTGGCAGCCCCAAGTTTTGATGTATAACTTCTTGCTCATAAAATTGTTGCGCTCACTTGCGTTGGTGTATGTCAAAAGGGTCGTTATTTTAGCCTGTTCTGACCTCAACTGCCAACTTTGCCGCTGCTTTCTGCTTTCCGTCTTGTACGAATGGCAAGATAACCTGCCACAGTGATGATTGCGGCGCCAACGAGCATGTACCAGGTAATGGCTTCGTCCCAGAACCAATACCCCATCAGCGCTGCAAAAATAACCGAGCTGTAGGTGAACACACCGACTCTTGCGGCGGGGGCGATGGAGAAGGCTTTGGTCATGCCAAGCTGTCCTCCGACGGCTAACAAGCCCATCACGGCAATGCCTATCCAGTGTTCTGCGGCGATAGCTTGACCAAGCCACAGCAGCGGAATGGCCGACAGCAGCGTGCCAAGGGCAGCGAAGTAGAAGACGATTTTGCTTGATGACTCCGTCGCTGACATTTGTCGAATCAGTGTTTTGGTGAATGCAGCCAAGCAAGCAGCGATAAAGGCAACGAGAATAACCGGCGATAACTCAGCGCTGACGGGGTTTAAAAACACGAATGCGCCCAAAAAGCCAATGGTAATCGCAATCCAGGTTTGCGGAAGAACAAGTTCATTGAGCCAAAGTCGTCCGATAATTGGGATCAAGAATGGCGACAACAGTAATACCAGCGTCGCTTGCGCAAGAGGAATGGTGGCAATGGCATAAAAAAATAGGTACATGGCTGTTAGGCCAGCAATACCGCGGGTTAAGTGGAAACGCCAAGCTTTCGTTTTAAATGCACCAGGGCCTTTGCGCCATAGCCATGGCAAGAGTACGACAAAGGTCATGAGACTGCGGAAAAACACCAGTTGCTCAGACGGTACGTCAGTGCTCAAATACTTGACCATAGCACTTACTCCGGCAAAGCAAAGTTCTGCAGCTAATACAAGCAAAGACGCAATGACGACCGTGCGTTGAGGAGTTTCCATAACTGCCATAGATTCACGCCTTAGATGCAAGCCTTAGTTTCAGTAAGGAAAGATAAAATGAACCGATATCTTATCACGAACAGTTATTTCAGTGGCGGGGCTGTGTATACTTGGAGCTGTGTTTTCTATTATGCGAGCTAAGTTAACTGGGTAAGAGCTAACGATGCAGATTGTGATTGTAGGCGGTGGTTTGGTGGGAGCGAGTGCGGCAGTTGCTGCGCTGCGTGACGGACACAAAGTAACGTTGCTTGAACGCGGTGCGGCACCTGATGCTGCCGCAGCGAACGGCGATTGGGATTTACGCATTTCATCAGTTCACCAAAAAAATGTGGAATGGTTGGAACAGCTCGGCGTTTGGACTCATGTCGATGCGCAAAAGTTCTTCAGCTATGACGGTTTAAGCGTCACCACCCGCGATCGACAAAGACTTCATTTTGCTGCTGATGAGGTCAATGCTGAACGGTTAGGCGTGATGGTCGAAAATGAAGCCTTAGTGCGCGCCTGTTGGCAATTGCTACGCACGCATGAGGCCGCTAAGTTGCTGGCCGAAACAGAAGTACAGAACTACGACCTTGAGCAACGTGTGATAACACTTAGCGATGGTAAGACGCTGAGCTACGATCTATTGCTGGGTGCCGATGGCGCCAATTCTGCCGTGGCCAAAGCTGCTGGCATAGGCATGCGCGGCTGGGATTACGGCATGCGTTGCTTATTGGCGATTGCTGAAGTTGAACAACCGTTGCCGACCGAAACATGGGAAGTTTTCCGCGCCGACGGTCCTTATGCACTATTGCCGCTGGGTAGACATTTAGCATGTCTCATCGATTACCGTGCAGAAGAAGAGTGGCACAATGTGACAAAGGCCGAAGTTGAGCAAAAACTTCAGGCTACTTTCGCTGATGTGATTGGTCCTTACAAGTTACAAAAACAGGCAAGCTTTCCATTACGCCGCCAGCGTGCGCTGCGTTATTTTGATGCTCGAGGTGTGGCTCTGATCGGTGATGCCGCGCACAGTATTCATCCGCTGGCTGGGCAGGGCGTGAACTTAGGCTTTGCGGATGTGCAGGTTCTTTTTGAGCGCCTGGCTGCAGAACCACTGACGTCAGCGCTGACAAGTTACGAGCGACAGCAAGTGCACGTGAACCAACAAATGATGCGTGCCATGGATGCCATTCACTTTGGTTTCCGTAGCGAACATTTATTACCGCGCGCTGCCATAGCAGTTGGTTTAGGTGCCGTAGCGCAGATCAAGCCATTAAAACGACAGATTATTAAAACGGCTATGGGATGGTAGTCGTTGAAAAGCAAGCATAAAAAAACCGCCGAAGGGCGGTTTCTTTGCATCGTTGCGGCCACCATGTATAAGATGGTGCGGAGGGAGGGACTTGAACCCTCACGTCCTTTCGGACACTAGCACCTGAAGCTAGCGCGTCTACCAATTCCGCCACCACCGCAACAAGCAGTGAGATGGCTGGGGTACCAGGATTTGAACCTGGGAATGGCGGGATCAAAACCCGCTGCCTTACCGCTTGGCTATACCCCAACTCTCGGAAAACAGCTTTTAAGTGGCTGGGGTACCAGGATTTGAACCTGGGAATGGCGGGATCAAAACCCGCTGCCTTACCGCTTGGCTATACCCCAACTTAGGCTTAAAAACTTGCGCTCACCGTGAAAGGTTGGTGCGGACGGAGAGACTTGAACTCTCACGCCGTGAGGCACTGGAACCTAAATCCAGCGTGTCTACCAATTCCACCACGTCCGCCCATTGCAATTTGGTTGGTGGCTACGGCGAGATTCGAACTTGCGACCCCAGCATTATGAGTGCTGTGCTCTAACCAGCTGAGCTACGTAGCCATACCAAAAATTTTCAAACTGCGCTCGGTGAGTGCGGCGCGTATTATGCAAATCAGGGACTCAAGCGTCAACCTCTTTTTCGCAAAAAAACGCGTTTGCTGGCGCGATTGCTCAAAAAAACGTTCGTTTGGTTATTTAATCAACGCCAGTATCTTTACCACGGCAATTCTTCCCCATTACTGTGACGGAAACAACCGGTGGTGGCGAGCGTGAGCTCGTCGATGCGTTTGACCAAGCGCGAGGCGGCTTCTTCGGCGCTGATGTCGCCGCGGTTGTTGACCATGTCGGTTTGTACGTAGCCGGGGTGCAGCATAGCGACCGCAATTCCAGCATCTTTGAGGTCGTTGGCCAGTGAGACGCCAGCGGCGTTAAGTGCGGCCTTGCTCATACGGTAACCGTATTGTCCGCCAGAGCCATTGTCGGCCATGGAGCCCATGCGCGAGGTGATTAAAATCAACTTGCTCTCTTTCTTCAATAGTGGCCGCAGCGTGCGGCTCAACTCTAGTGGTGCCACAGCATTGACGGTGAACTGGCGTTGCATGCTGTCGGTGGCAAAGCTGTCAAAGTTGTCGCCTTCGAGAATCCCGGCGTTGTTGATAAGAATATCAATCGGCTCGTCAGCAAGGCGCTCGGCGAGCAGCTCGCGCGCTTTTGCGTCGGTGACGTCAATCCCATCAATAATAGCGACGCCAAGTTGTTCTAGTTCGGCTGATGGCTTTCGACAAACGGCGGTGACGTTTGCGCCGCGTTGCTTAAATTGCGTGGCGAGGGCTAAACCGATACCGCGGTTAGCGCCTGTAATGACAACATGTTCGCTCATAGTTACTCCTTTGCTGAGTTTAAATTAGTCGCCGCCGGGAATGCCCCCGTGGGTCAGTTTTTTCGGATCGAGTAAGGCTTCAAGTTCGTCCCGTGAAAGGTCGGTCATTTCTTCGGCGACGTCGATGACAGGGCGTTGCTCCTGATAAGCTCGCTTGGCGATTTTCGCCGCTTCGTTGTAACCAATCACCGAGTTCAATGCCGTGACCAAAATTGGATTGCGTGCGAGTGCTTCCTCGAGGCGATCATGTTTAACATTGAAATCAGCAATGGCGTCATCGGCGAGGCTGCGCATGGCTTTGGCGCTGATCTCAATGCTTTCAATCAGGTGATACGCAATTAGCGGTAACATCACGTTGAGTTGGAAGTTACCTTGTTGTGCCGCTGTGGCAATGGTTTGGTAACTGCCTGCAAGGTGCGCTGCGACCATAGCCACGGCCTCAGGAATGACGGGGTTCACCTTGCCGGGCATAATGCTGCTGCCGGGCTGCAAGGCTTTGAGTTCAATTTCGCCCAGCCCTGCCAATGGCCCGCTGTTCATCCAGCGTAAGTCATTGCTGACTTTCAGTAACACTGCGCCACAGGCATTTAATGCGCCGGCCAGTTGTAGACTGAGTTCTTGCCCCGAAATACCGGCAAAGGCATTGGTCGCTGGGTGAAAATACTGTTCGGTACGTTCACTTAAATGCTGGCAAAACTGCTGGCGAAAGGCTTGTGGGGCATTAATGCCGCTGCCGACAGCGGTGCCGCCTTGGGGCAGGGCACGTAAGCGCTCGCAAACTTCGTTAATGTTGAGCTGGCAGTGATGCAGTTGCGTGCTCCAAGCACGTAGCTCTTGCGCCATAGTGATCGGCATGGCGTCCATTAAATGGGTGCGACCGGTTTTCACCACTTCTTCTAGGCTTTGCGCTTTCTCTTCAATGGTGCGCTGCAAATGTACAATAGCGGGCAGCCATTCGTCATGCAAAGCCAATACGCAACTGACCTGAATGCTGGTTGGAATAACGTCATTACTGCTCTGGCTGCAATTGACGTGGTCGTTCGGGTGCACCTTGGGACCGTTAGCACGGTGAACCGTTTCTGCCAAAACTTCGTTCATATTCATGTTGGTACTGGTGCCAGAGCCGGTTTGAAAAATGTCGAGGGGGAACTGGCTCATATCCGGCGCTGCGCTAATTGCGTCGGCTGCCTTTACAATAGCTGCAGCTTGAGCTTCGGTGAGTAAGTCGAGATCAGCGTTGGCTTGGGCGGCAGCGGCTTTAATATGGGCTAGGGCACTGATGGTGCGAGCGGGAAAACGGAGGCTGCTGAGGTGAAAGTTCTGTCGAGCACGTTCGGTTTGCGCGCGCCAGAGCGCTTCTGCTGGTACCTCAATTTCTCCCATGCTATCTTTTTCGATACGAGCTTGTTTCGACATACTTAGTTCCTCTTCTAAGGATTCACTTAATTATTATTAAGCATGGGGTGCAAATGCTGAACTTTCAAATCTCACTGCGACTTTTACTGCCGACGCTCTTGTTTGTTGGCGGATTGACGATGGTTCAAAGTCAGGCGCGTGAACTTGAAATCGTGGTTACTGACGCTAACGGGCAAGTGCTCCCGCAAGCGGTCGTTTCTATCGACTTTGCGCCCGCAGCAAAAGCACCCACAGCAGCCATCATTGACCAGGTCGATCGCTTGTTCACCCCATTTATTTCAACGATCCAGCCGGGCTCAACGGTGAACTTCCCGAACAGCGATAATATCCGCCATCAAGTGTATTCGTTTTCGCCAGCGAAAACCTTTGAGTTACCTCTGTATAGTAACCGCGAGGCTCCGGCGATCACTTTTCCAGAGCCAGGCATTGTGGTGTTAGGTTGTAATATACATGACCACATGCGGGCTTATTTGTATGTGAGTCCGCATGCGCAATCACGTTTGACGGATGACAATGGCCTCGTGATACTTGAAGCACCTAGCGATGCTACGCAGGTGCATGTGTGGTATCCTGGGCTTGGTGATGAAACTACCGCCGAGCGCCACTTTGACGTAGCGAGCGATCAAGCGCAGCTGCGTGTGCAACTCCAAGTCGCGCCGCAACAGCAAAACCCACCACCGCCATCACCGCTGCAGCAGCGCTTTAATAAGTTAAAAGACCATGCGCATTAGTTTTCGCTCTCGGCTACTGCTGCTCTTTATCAGTTTGGCTGGCGGCGTGCTACTGGCCACGCTGATCGCGGTGACGTTTGCTACTGAAAAGCAGGCTGAACTGACGGTGGAGCGTGAACTCGCCGTGAGTGAGCGGGTATTAGGTGAGCTACTTAAACGTCGGGGCGAGCAATTAGAACAAGCGGCACAGGTATTGGCTGATGATTTTGGCTTTCGTGAGGCCGTCGCTAGTGGTGAGCAAGCAACCCTCGTTTCCGCCATGGTGAACCATGGTGATCGCATTGGTACGCAGTTGATGGCGCTGTATAGCGTCGACGGTGAAGAATTAGCAAGTACACATGCACTGCCAACAGGAACCGATTTTAGTGCGTTACGTGGCGTGCGCTTGATTGACGGTGAACTCTTTCAACTGATAACCGTGCCTGTGCGCGCGCCAGATGTTATCGCCTACGCAACCTTGGGCTTTATTATCGATGACCAACTTGCCGATGCGCTTAAGCAACTGACCAATACTGATCTGACATTCTTTGATAGCCAGGGACAACGGGTGCTCGCCTCGAGTTTAAAGCAACCATTGCAACAAGAGTTGCTGACCGCGGCGGGCCAAGATCAGCTTACCGCTTGGCTAGAAGAACAGGAACTCGCTGGACATTTGTCGACATTTAATGCCATTGAATTGTTGGTAAGTACCTCGCGGCTCGATGCGACGCAAGCTTTTCAGAACTTGCGCACGCAATATTTAGGTTTCGGTTTTGCAACGTTGTTGGTTGCATTGGTCTTAGCAATTGCGACTGCAAGGTATTTTAACCAGCCGCTCGCGCGTTTAACCCAAGCAGCCGAAGCCTTGCGCCGAGGTCGCTATGACGCGCCCTTGAACCTTAAACGCCAAGACGAGTTTGGCCAGTTAGGGGCAACTTTTGACACTATGCGTGAGGCCATTGCCGATCGTGAGCAACGCATTGTGTATCAACTCGAGCATGATTTGCTAACGAGTTTACCGAATCGCGAATCATTTTATAAAAACCTTCAACAACGCCTGACTGCGCGACAGAGTGGGGTCATGCTAGTACTCAACATCATGCGCTTTCGTGCCCTCAACGATAGGTTAGGACAAAGTTTCGGAGACCAAGTTTTACAACACGTTGCTAAGCGTTTGCGTGAAGTGTTTGCTGCAGATTGTTTTGTTGCGCGCTTGGCGAGTGATGAGTTTGTGGTGCTCTGTGATACCGCCGCAGAAGAGCAACTTGGCGCAAGTCTCAAAACCCTGCAGCGCACACGTTGGCATGTAGGTGAGGCGAGCTATCGCTTGGAGTTTCGAGCTGGCACAGTGCGCTTTCCGGAATACGGGGCTGAAGTCGATGTGTTGTTGCGGCGTGCGCAATTAGCCGCACAGTTGGCGCGTGCAGAGAAGCAACTCTTGGCGTCGTATCAGCAGGGGAGTGACGAGAGTTATTTGCGTCGCTTGCAGATTCTTCAGGCATTGCCCGATGCCATCGCAAGCCGCAAGTTGCAGTTGCATTATCAACCTAAAATCGATTGTACAACGGGTCGCGTGGTTGGTACAGAAGCTTTGATTCGCTGGCAACACGAACAGTTGGGCGTGATTCGACCTGATGAATTTATTCCGCTCGCCGAGCAGTCCGGCGATATTCTCCGAGTGACGCGATGGGTATGCGAGGCGGCTTTGAATCAACAACAGTATTGGTTGGAGCAGGGCGTCGATGTGCAAATGTCGGTGAACCTATCCGCTTTAGATTTGCAGTCTGATGACTTTGTTCAGTTCATCGCTACGGAACTCGATAAACGCCATCTTGATGCTTTTAAATTAACGCTGGAAGTCACTGAAAGTGCGGTGATGGCTGACCTCGAAAAGGCGCAACAGCGCTTGCGCGAGCTGCGTGAACTAGGCTGTAAGATAGCGCTCGACGATTATGGTACGGGCTACGCGTCGTTAGCGCAGTTGAAGCATCTTCCGCTCGACAAATTGAAGCTGGATCAAAGCTTTATCCGCGGTCTAAATAGCAATGAAAGTGACCGTATTATTGTGCAGTCAACATTAACTTTAGCCCATCAGCTGCACTTGCACACCGTCGCTGAGGGCGTCGAAGAAGAAGCCGCTTGGCTGCTATTGCAAAAGATGGGGTGCGATACCTTGCAGGGCTATTATTTTAGTCGCCCCTTGGTGGCAGTGGAATTTGAGCAGTGGCTTATAAACGAAGCTCCAAAGTTTAATGTGAAAGAGAAAAAGGCATTCAATGATGATTAATGCATTTGCTAAGCAGGTTGGGATTGGCCTTATTGCAGGCATCAGCTTGGCTTGCCAAACAGTTTACGCTGATGATGGGAAATTGCTTGCGACCGGCGCTGTGACCTCTATCGAGGGCTCTGGTGGTGGTGGTATCGTGCCATGGGCAACCACCGCGAGTTACGCTGAGGAAGGCGAGTGGGGCGTAACCGTGAATGCCAACTTTGCGGATGTCGAAGACTTTCAGTTGGGCGTGCAGAGCCTTAACTTCACCTACGATAATCGTGTTGAAGTAAGTTTCGCTCAGCAACGCCTAGGCCTGAACACTATTGGCGGAGACCTAAAACAAGATATCTTCGGCGTTAAGGTGCGACTCGCGGGCGATTTAGTTTATGGCGATATGCCGCAGTTAAGCGTTGGATTACAACACAAGCGCAACCAAACTTACGGCTTGCCCGCTGCGGTTGGCGCGCAAGACGACAGCGGCACGGACTTTTACTTTAGTGCCGCGAAAGCCTGGCTTGCAGGCCCTTTGGATAGAACTTGGGTGGCCAACTACACACTGCGGGCAACGAAAGCGAACCAATTAGGTTTGCTGGGTTTTGGCGGCGATAAGAATGACAGTTATGACTATGTGAGCGAAGCCAGTTTGGGGATGTTCGTTAATCGCTATTGGCTGGTTGGTGTGGAGTATCGTCAGAAGCCCGATAATTTGGGCTTTGCCAAAGAGTATGACTGGCGTGACGTGTTTGTCGGCTGGTTCCCAACTAAATCGGTCGCTTTGGTGGTCGCGTATGTTGATCTCAAATCGATCGCAGGTTTGCCTGATCAAACAGGTGCCTATGCGTCATTACAGGTGAGCTTCTAAGGAGTAGCGGCGATGAAATTTTTGCAAATGACCTTGATGAGTTTCGTTCTCCTGCTTGCCAGTGCGGGCGCTCATGCGAGTTCCCTCTACCAGGAACTTGGTGAAAAACAGGGCATTGATGACCTCATGGCGACCTTTGTGCTGGAGATTGCGGAAGACGAGCGGGTGATCGAGCACTTTGAAAATGCCGACATTGATCGTTTTCATCGCATGATCAGTCTGCATGTTTGCGAGTTAGTGGGCGGGCCCTGCACGTATGACGGCGCCAATATGATTGAAGTTCACACCGGCATGGGTATTACCCGTACTGAATTTAATGCGATTGTGGAAAATTTAATTGATGCCATGGAACAACATGAGATTCCTGTTTCTGCGCAAAACCAATTGCTTGATATTCTTGCTGATTTCCATGGCGAAATCGTAGGTCGTTAATTATGACGCTTGTCTCAACCGAATGGCTCGCGGCACGTCTAGATGATCCACAGGTCAAAGTATTTGACGCCAGCATGCAAAAGGTTATCGGTCGTACTCCGCTTGAATACGACCATTTACAGGTGATTCCTGGCGCGCGCAACCTTGTGCTGGAGCAGGAGTTGACTGACACAAACGCGTCGCTGCCCAACGCGTTTCCTTCGGCTGAGCAAGTCACACAATGGTTGCGGCATAATGACGTCGATCCTGACGACACTCTGGTTTTGTATGATAATCAAGGCATCTACTCCGCGCCTCGAGCATGGGTGGTATTGCAGGCCATGGGCCTGTCGAACGCTGTCATTTTGGATGGTGGTTTGCCAAAGTGGTTGGCGGAGCAGCGTCCAGTTGCCAATGAATACCAAGCCGCAAAGGGCACCGGAACGGTCACTGCGCAATTGCAGCGCGAGTGGCTTGCCGCCTGCGATGAGGTGCTGCACGCTTCGACAAGCGGTGAGGCTGTTATTGTGGATGCGCGTTCAGCGGAGCGGTTTGCGGGCAAGAAAGAAGAGCCGCGAGCGGGGATACGTGCGGGGCACATGCCTAATGCGAAAAATTTGCCTTTTGCTATGGTTCTGCAGGGAGACGGGTATGCCAATGTTCAACAACTTCAGCGGACCTTCGCCGAGCTTAGCGAGCAGCAGCCTCTTATTATCACCTGTGGCTCCGGTATCACCGCCTGCATTTTGCTGGTGGCGGCACGACTTGCTGGCTATCAGCAGGTGAAGCTCTATGACGGGTCATGGTCGGAGTGGGGGAGTCGAGACGATCTCCCTATCGAGACAGGTGAGCACTAAAAAGCCCACCGAAGTGGGCTTTTCTGAGGACTCTTTGCGTTTGGCGCTTAAACGTTAAAGCGGAACAAAATCACATCACCGTCTTTTACGATGTAATCTTTACCTTCTTCACGACGTTTACCTGCTTCTTTCGCGCCTTGCTCACCTTTGTAAGTAATGTAATCATCGAAAGCGACCACGACGGCACGGATAAAGCCTTTCTCAAAGTCAGTGTGGATTTTACCTGCGGCCTGCGGGGCAGTAGCGCCGACAGGAATCGTCCAAGCGCGTACTTCTTTAGGACCTGCGGTGAAGTAGGTTTGCAGGTTCAGAAGCTCATAACCACCGCGGATAACACGGTTCAAACCCGGTTCTTCGATGCCTAAATCAGCCATGAATTCAGCTTTCTCGTCGTCATCAAGCTCGGCGATTTCGCTTTCAATTTCCGCGCAAACAGGAACCACGATAGCGTCTTCTTTCGAAGCGATTTCGCGCACTTTGTCCAGATACGGGTTGTTTTCGAAGCCGTCATCGTTGACGTTAGCAATGTACATGGTTGGCTTTAAGGTCAACAGATTGTACGAACGAATGGTTGCACGTTCGTCTTTACTGAGTTCCACCGAGCGTGCCATGTCACCGTTTTCAAGCGCTGGCAATAACTTCTCAAGCACGGCGATTTCAGCGACGGCTTGTTTGTCGCCGCCTTTGGCTTTTTTGCCTAAACGGTGAATCGCTTTCTCGACGCTGTCGAGGTCAGCCAACGCCAGTTCGGTATTGATGACTTCAATATCTTCTTGCGGGTTCACCTGACCAGCAACGTGCACAATGTTGTCGTTCTCGAAGCAACGTACCACGTGACCAATGGCGTCAGTTTCACGGATATTAGCGAGGAACTGATTGCCCAAGCCTTCGCCTTTCGATGCACCCTTGACCAAGCCAGCAATGTCAACGAACTCCATGGTGGTTGGCAGCACGCGTTGTGGATTCACAATTTCTGCGAGCTTGTCCAAGCGCGGATCAGGTACAGCGACCACGCCAGTATTTGGCTCAATGGTACAGAAAGGGAAGTTAGCTGCTTCGATACCAGCTTTGGTTAAGGCGTTAAACAAAGTAGATTTACCAACGTTCGGCAAACCAACAATACCGCATTTGAATCCCATACTTATTCTCTCTCTGTACGTTAAAGCTGTGCTTTGAAACTATGCAGCTGCTGCTGTGCAGCGCGCATGTCTTGATCGAGCAACAATTCTATACTGTTGCATGCTTGCGCAATGGTATCGTCCATCAACTGTTGGTCTTGTGCAGGCGCTTTACCCAACACATAGCCGGTCACTTTGCTTTTGTGCCCCGGATGACCGATACCAATACGTAAGCGATGAAAATCAGGGCTACCAAGGGCAGCAATCATGTCTTTGATGCCATTGTGGCCACCACTGCCGCCGCCAGTTTTGAACTTGGCAACGCCTGGAGGCAGATCTAATTCGTCATAAGCAACCAGAATTTCTTCTGGCTTGATTTTGAAGAAGTTCGCCAAAGCGCCTACCGACTTTCCGCTTTTGTTCATAAACGTCATCGGCTCGAGCAGACGTAAGTCCCATGCACCTTTTTGTAAGCGCGCGGTATGACCAAAGAATTTTGTTTCGGGTTGCAAGCTCAAGCTATAGCGGCGGGCGAATTCTTCGACCAACCAGAAGCCTGCATTGTGGCGGGTTTGGGAATATTCGGGGCCTGGATTTCCCAGGCCCACGAGTAGACGAATTGTCGACATAATGCCTTATTCTTCGTCTTTTTTGTCTTCTTCTTCACTTTCTTTAGCGGTTGGTACTTCTGGAGAAACTTCTTCAGTCTCTTCAGTTTCTTCTTTCTCTACACGTGGTGCAGTGATAGAAACGACCGCTTGGTCATGGTCTTCACCTTTGGTTAACTCGACCAATTCAACGCCGTTTGGCAATGCAAGGTCAGTTAAGTGCAAGGTGTCACCAATCGCCATGTTTGCTACGTCAACTTCCAAGTACTCAGGTAAGTCTTTCGGCAAACAAGTGATTTCAACGTCATTCACGTGGTGAACAACAACACCGCCTTCGTCTTTCACGCCTTTCGCAGTCTTCTCGTTCAAGAAGTGCAGTGGTACGTGGGTGTGTAACTTCTGACCTTTTTCTACGCGTTGGAAGTCAAGGTGAGTCAACTTAGGCTTGTATGGGTGACGTTGAATGTCCTTCAAGATAGCCTGATGCTTCTTGCCGTCGATGACCAAGGTCAAAATGTGCGAGTAGAAAGCTTCGTAATCGGCCATGTTGTTCACTTTGTTGTGATCAAGGGTCAATGACACAGCTTCTTTGTTCGCACCGTACAAGATTGCAGGCACTTTGTCTGCGCGACGCAGGCGGCGGCTCGCACCTTTCCCTGTATCAGTACGCAGTTGTGCTTGAATAGTAAAATCGATATCCGACATGGAGTGTCTCCGTTAAATAAAAATAAGTCGGTGATTCGCGACCAAATCCCGACACTTTCCTCGCTCATTTTCGAGGGCGCGGAATAGTACCACCCGCGCCAACAAAATTCAATCAATACTCAAACATTGCCGAGATGGATTCTTCGTTGCTCACGCGGCGCAATGCTTCTGATAGCATGCCGCTCAAGGTTAACTGGTGAACCTTATCTAAGGCCTTCATTTCAGGGCTTAATGGAATGCTATCGGTGACCACAACGTGGTCAATGTTCGATTCGCGAATGTTGTTCACCGCACCACCAGAAAAAACTGGATGCGTTGCGTAGGCGAACACTCGACGTGCACCGTTTTCTTTCAGGGCGTCAGCAGCTTTACAAAGCGTACCGCCAGTGTCGATCATGTCGTCGACGATGATGCAATCGCGATCTTGCACGTCACCGATAATGTGCATTACTTGCGATTCGTTTGCCCGCGGGCGACGTTTATCGATGATGGCAAGGTCGATGTCATTCAATAACTTGGCCATTGCTCGCGCTCGCACGACACCACCGATGTCTGGTGAAACCACCACAGGGTTATGGAATTGTTGTTTACTCAAGTGCTCAAGCAAGACAGGGGTACCAAAGACGTTGTCGACTGGGACATCGAAGAAGCCTTGAATCTGTTCGGCATGGAGGTCAACGGTTAAAACACGGTCAACACCAACACTCGAGAGAAAGTCTGCGACGACTTTAGAGGTGATAGGCACACGTGCAGAACGTACGCGGCGGTCTTGGCGAGCATAGCCAAAATACGGCATGACAGCAGTGATACGACCGGCCGATGCGCGACGCAGGGCGTCAACCATGACAATAAGTTCCATGAGGTTGTCATTGGTAGGAGCGCATGTTGATTGGATGATAAAAACGTCAGAACCACGGACATTTTCGTTGATTTTTACGCTGATTTCACCGTCGCTAAAACGGCCAACCTCGGCATCGCCGAGTTTGATGTAGAGTCGGTCAGCAATCTTCTGGGCGAGTTCTGGCGTGGCGTTGCCAGCAAAGAGCTTCATGTCAGGCACACTAAACCTCAATCTTAGTTGGTCAGGTTGTCAGTTGAAGCCTGCCGCAGTTGCTGGCAGACCGGGGATTCGTTTAAACCACGTGCGACAAAGCCATTCCATTGGGCGGGCATCCGTGCGAGCGCAGCACGCGCTAATTCTTGGCTTTCAAAAGCACCGAAGAGACAGGCGCCGGTACCGGTAAGCCGAGTTGGCGCGTATTCTACCAACCAGTCGAGGGCCTTGGCAACTTCGGGATACAGTTCGCGGACTAGTGGCTCGAAGACATTCTGTGTGGTTTGCTGCTGCCAAGTCTCGCGAGCGAGCGGTAGGCAGTCCCGTTGCAATGCCGGGTGTTGGAACAGTGTCGCGGTACTAATATGGACGCCGGGATCAATGACCAAGTACCAAGGACTGCTAGGCTGTACCGGGTACAGCTGCTCGCCAATGCCTTCGGCGAATGCGGCGTGCCCGCGCACAAAAACAGGTACGTCAGCCCCTAGTTGTAAGCCAAGCTCAGCGAGCTGATCTTCATTGAATTGTAAGTCCCATAGTCGATTAAGGGCGAGCAGCGTTGTTGCCGCATCCGACGAACCACCGCCTAATCCGCCGCCGTAGGGGAGACGTTTATCCAGAATGATGCGTACCCCTTGCTTTACCGACTGCTTCGTTTGCAGGAGCTGTGCTGCGCGTACCACCAAATTATCAGCGGTGTTGAGTGCGGCAGCTGAACATTGAAATTCAATCGCTGGTGTCGTTAAGCGCGTAAAGCTTAAAACATCGTGCAGATCTAAAAACTGAAAGACGCTCTGTAACTCATGATAGCCATCGTCACGACGCCCAGTGATATGCAAAAATAGATTTAGCTTCGCTGGCGCGGGTAAAACTAAAGTTTCCATTCGCTCACCCGTAACTTAATTCGCCAGGTTGAACTACGCAGTTCAACATTGTGCGGCAAAAATAGCTGTCCAGATTGCTGTTCGTAGTTATTTAATTGCACTTGCCATTGTTGCTCATTGCGTGTGACCAGGTAACTCATTAGTGGTGCCACTGCGAGTTCTTGGTTATTGAGCAGCAGGTAGCGCTGCTGTTCGGCGCCTTGCGGCCGGCCGCCGACAATAACCTGCTGTAACAGCATAATGGGCAGCTCAAAGTTGAACAACCGCGCCACCAACGATTCGGCGTTGTAGCCATAATAGGCTTGCTCGTCTTCATCGTAGTAGGTTGCTCCTTGTGCATCCTGTTCTAACCGCGCCAAAGTGCCTTTTAGTGGATGATAAAAGCGCAGCTGTAAGCGCTCAGGCGATTGTTTCCACTCGAGGTAAACCGCGTCACGCTCATCAGCAGTTAAATTAAACAGGGCGATTTGCCCGCGTAACTGCCAATGTTGCAATGCGTCGACTTGAGCTTGATGACGAGCCACAGCGTTCGCATCGATTGCGTCCATCGGAATTTCTTCAGGTGGCGCTGCGCAGCCAGTCAAAATCAGTGAAAACAAGAGCAATAAGCGTAGTTTCATGGACTTGTCCAAGGTTTGGTGTGCTTTTCATCATGCGGCCTTTAACGTACAATTAGCGGCGTTTTGCTGTGCCAGAGGCTCGCTTTTTTCCATTATGACTATTTTTGCACTCGGTGTTAACCATAAAACCGCTTCCGTAGACTTACGTGAGCAAATAGCGTTCTCGCCTGAGCAGTTGCATAGCGCACTGCCAGCCCTGCGTGAGCAGACGGGTGTGCGTGAAGCGGTGATTGTGTCGACCTGTAATCGCACCGAGATTTATTGCCACGCCGATGGCCAAAATGGGCCGTCGAGCGATTTATTGCTCGGCTGGCTAGCTGGCTATCACGGAGTGCCTGCGACGGCCTTGCAAAGTCACAGCTATTGCCACACTGATGCTGCTGCCATCGATCACCTCATGCGTGTTGCAAGCGGTCTTGATTCGCTGATTTTAGGTGAGCCGCAAATCCTTGGACAAGTGAAGCAGGCTTATCAGTTCGCCAAAAATCAAGCTAGCGTGGGTGGCATTCTCGAGCGCTTGTTCCAGCAAACTTTTCACATTGCTAAGCGCGTTCGCAGTGAGACTGCGGTGGGAGAAAACGCAGTTTCGGTAGCCTTTGCTGCGGTGAATTTGGCGCGACACATTTTTGCGGATTTAACGCACGCATCGGTATTATTGGTGGGCGCTGGCGACACCGCCGAATTGGTGGCACAGCACTTAACCGAAATCGGTGTCGATAAGCTTACGGTCGCTAACCGGACATTAATGCGCGCTGAAACCGTGGCGAGTAAGTTCAACGGGCAAGCGCACACCCTTGGCGAACTGCCAGAGTTACTGCCGCAAGCTGATATTGTTATTTCTTCGACCGCGAGCACACTGCCGATCATTGGCAAAGGCTTGATTGAAAGCGCATTGAAGCAGCGCAAACGCAAACCCATGCTGCTCATTGATTTAGCTGTCCCACGCGACATTGAAGCGCAAGTGGATGAGCTCAGCGATGCTTATTTGTATAGCGTTGATGACCTGCAAGGCATCATTCAAGAAAACATGCGTAACCGTGAAGAAGCGGCGGCGCAAGCACAGGCGATGATCCTCGAGCAAACCGAGCAGTTTATGACGTGGTTGCGTGGTCTGGATCATGTCGATGTCTTGCGTGATTTTCGGCAACACACTGAGCAACTGGCGCAGGATCAGTTACAACGTGCTCGCAATCAATTGGCGGCTGGTAAGCCTGCCGAAGAGGTGATGGCTGAACTCACGCAAAGGCTTACTAAACAATTTTTACACGCACCAACCAGAACCTTGCGTGAAGCCGGAGCGAAAGGCGATTACCAAACGCTCGCGGTATTTCAGCAACTCTATAACGATAACGATTAAGGTTTCTTAAGCTATGATGAATCCTTCGATTACCCGCAAACTCGAAGCCCTTTTAGAGCGCTACGAAGAAGTGCAGCATTTGCTAAGTGATGCCGGCATTATTGCGGACCAAGAGCGCTTTCGTGCGCTCTCACGTGAATACGCTCAATTAGAAGAGTTGGTGAAGTGTTTTCGTGATTATCAGCAAGCCCAAGAAGACGCCGCAGCGGCGGAAGAAATGCTCGCTGAAGATGATGCTGAAATGCGAGAAATGGGTCAGCTGGAGCTCGAAACTGCGCAAGCCAAGCAAGAAGAGCTGGCGCAGGAATTACAGATTCTCTTGTTGCCACGCGATCCCAATGATGATCGTCCATGTTATTTAGAAATCCGTGCTGGAGCAGGTGGTGATGAAGCAGCCATTTTTGCTGGTGACTTGTTCCGCATGTATAGCCGCTATGCCGAGCAACATGGTTGGCGGGTGAGTATTGTCAATGCCAACGAAGGTGAGCACGGCGGTTACAAAGAGGTGATTGCGCACGTTTCTGGTGATGGCGCTTATGGGCGGATGAAATTTGAATCGGGTGGGCACCGTGTCCAACGTGTTCCTGAAACCGAGTCACAGGGCCGCGTGCACACGTCAGCGTGTACGGTCGCAGTGCTACCAGAAGTGCCTGAAGCAGAAGCCATCGAGATCAATCCGGCGGATCTACGCGTCGATACCTTCCGCGCCTCGGGAGCCGGTGGTCAGCACGTTAACCGTACCGATTCGGCGATTCGTATTACCCACATTCCGTCAGGTATTGTGGTGGAGTGCCAGGACGAACGTTCACAGCACAAAAACCGAGCCAAGGCGATGTCAGTATTGCAAGCACGCTTGCAACAAGCGGCTGATGACAAACGTTTGGCCGAAGAACAAGCAACTCGTCGCAGTCTCGTTGCCAGTGGCGACCGGTCGGAGCGGATTCGTACCTACAATTATCCACAGGGGCGCGTTAGCGATCACCGCATCAACCTAACCCTTTATCGTTTGGATGAAGTCCTCAATGGTGCGCTGGACCTCATTCTTGATGCTATTGTGCAAGAGCACCAAGCCGATCAGCTCGCCGCCTTGGCTGAGCAACAGGGGTAAGGGTGCAAATTCAGGCTTGGTTGCGCCATGCGCGAACATGTATCGAGGCAAGCCAAGCGGCAAGTGCAACGCCGCAATTGGACGCCGAAGTGCTACTTGCGCATGTGCTGTCGTGTTCACGCACTTATTTGCATACTTGGCCTGATAAAGTCCTCGATGAGCAGCAACTAAAGAGCGCTGAAGGGCTATTGCAACAGCGGGCGACCGGATTACCAGTCGCGCACCTGCTCGGCGAACGAGAATTCTGGTCGTTGCCTTTACAGGTGAATGCGAGCACGTTGATCCCGCGGCCGGATACGGAGTGCTTGGTTGAACAAGCACTGCAATTATCCTTGCCGGCGCAAGCGCGCGTGCTTGACCTTGGTACGGGCACCGGAGCCATTGCGCTGGCGCTGAAAAGTGAGCGACCGCGGTGGCAAGTTGTGGCGGTAGATAAAACTATCGATGCCGTAAAGCTGGCACAAGCGAACGCCGCGCGCCTAGGACTTGCTGTTGAAGTGCAACAAAGTGATTGGTTTCGTAACATTGCCGACCAGCGCTTTGACTTAATTGTAAGCAATCCGCCGTACATTGATGCTCGCGATCCGCATTTACAACAAGGCGATGTACGTTTTGAACCACACTCTGCTTTAGTGGCTGGAGCGAGCGGTTTTGCTGATTTAGCAACAATCATAACAACCGCCCGGAGCTACCTGAACGCAAACGGCTGGCTGGTCTTGGAACATGGTTGGCAACAGGCGGAGCGATGTCGTTTAGCGCTGCATGAGGCGGGTTATGGGCAGGTACAAAGTCAACGCGATTATGCTAATCTGGAGCGCATAACCTTTGGCCAATGGGAATCAGATAAAGGGAGCGAGACGGATGTCGAATGAATTCTTATTTGCCCATGAACAACCGGAAAAGAAAACATCAGAGGCGACCCCGCAGCGACCGAAATGGAAAATTTTGATCGTTGATGACGAGAAAGAAGTTCATGCGGTGACCCGATTAGCACTGATGGACGTGACCTTTGAAGGCGCGGGACTGGAGTTTCTCAGCGCTCACTCTATAGCGGAAGCTAAGGCACAAATTGATGCCCATGAGGATTTGGCGCTGGTTTTGTTGGACGTCGTCATGGAAACGGATGATGCCGGTCTGCAGGTGGCAAATTACATTCGCCAGCACAAAGGCAATCAACAAGCACGGATCATCCTGCGCACGGGGCAACCTGGTCAAGCTCCTGAACGTGCGGTGGTGCTCAATTATGATATTAATGACTACAAAGCGAAGACCGAGCTAACGTCACAAAAACTGTTTACGAGTGTGATGTCCGCCTTGCGTTCATATCGCGATATTATGCAGGTGGAGCAGCAACGTCAGCAATTGGAAAACCGTCTTAAACGCATCGTCGAATTACTCACGAGCGACTATCCAGCCGCCGCTGCCGCGGTGCAACAACAATTAGAACAAGAGGACTCAAAGTGATCCCATACATCGCGTTAAAACATCTCCATGTCACGTTCGTGGCCATAAGTGTGTTATTATTTGTGCTTCGCTTTTTTTGGCGCAGCATTGATGCCAAGGTCGCACAACAGAAGTGGGTTAAAGTTGTTCCCCATGTGATTGATACCTTCTTATTGTTGACGATCGTCGGTATGTTGTTGCATTGGGGCCAATGGCCATGGGAAACCTCATGGTTAGGTAATAAATTACTTGGTTTAGTGGGTTACATTGCGTTTGGTTTAGTGGCGATGAAAGCACAAACCACAGCATTGCGCTTCGGTGGTTTCATTGTCGCGTTGGGCTGGATTGGTTTTCTGTTCCATGTGGCCTTCAGTAAGCAAGCGTTGATTGGTTGATTTTTGGGCTAACTCTGAATAAAGGATGCTATGCAAAGTACTATGCGGTTTTCGTACTTAGAACATGTTGAACATGAACTGTTACCGACCATTGAAATTCTTTGGGAGGTGAGTCGCGTTTTTCATGCGGATAGCGATCATTATGTCAGCTCATTTTACCAGCAGCTGAGTGGCTTAAAAGAGCACTCAGAGTTGACGGAGCTAGATGGCGTGGAGCTCCTGCGGGAACTCTGCCGCGTATTTTACTGGCAGCTCGGCTTCAGCAAGGCGCCTGAACAGCTGCTAACCAATAAACGGGTGTTGGTCGATCGGGCTATTCGCCTGCGCACCGGCGAACCCTTTAGTTTGGCGCTGCTCTTACAAGAAGCTGCGAATTATTTTGGTCTAGAGCTTGAGCTGATTGACTTTCCAGACTACCCATTATTGCGCTTTGACCACGATCAGCATAGCTACTTTGTTGATCCAAGTAGCGGTGACCTGCTGTTAGGCGAGCAGGTGCAGGAGCGCTTTGAAGATGCTACCGAAGGTAGCGAAGACTTTAGCTGGGACAAACTCGAAGCGGCCGAGCAAAAGCATATTTTAGTGCGTTATTTGAGTGAGCTTAAGCATGCGTTTATTAGCGATCGGCGCTTTGCCGATGCGCTGACCACTGTGCATATGTTACTCACTATTTTGCCCGACGATCCTTACGAGATACGTGACCGCGGCTATATTTTGGAAGAACTGGACTGCAATCACGTAGCGGTTGACGATTATCAGTATTTTGTCGAACAATGCCCTGATGATCCAAGCGCCCAGTTATTGCGCTTACAGTTAGAGAATTGGACAACCCCGCAAACCGTTTTGCATTAATTATAATAACGATAAGAGGTGAACGTGGAAGCTGCTCCCTTGATTACGAATGATGGTATTATTTTCGGCTTATTGGCCGTAATTCTTGGTGCCATTTTTTATACCCAACAGAGTACGAGTTCATTCTGGCAGAAGTTTTATCAGTGGGTGCCAGCTCTGTTGCTTTGTTACTTTGTGCCATCGTTGCTGAATACGTTCGGCATCGTAAACGGTAGTGAGACCGCCATTTACCCGTTGGTGATGGACTACTTACTACCGACCTGTTTGGTGTTATTGACCTTAAGTTTAGATTTAAAGGCAATATTTCGCCTTGGCCCGAAACTCTTGATTCTCTTCCTTACGGGTACTGTCGGTATTGTCATTGGCGGACCGATCGCATTGCTGATCGTGTCGGCGATTTTCCCGGAGATGCTTGGTGGTGCTGGCCCTGATGCGGTATGGCGCGGGATGACCACTATCGCTGGTAGCTGGATCGGTGGCGGTGCAAACCAAGCCGCGATGAAGGAAGTTTACGAAGTCGGTGGAGAAATTTTCTCAGCCATGGTTACCGTCGACATTATTGTCGCAAACCTGTGGATGGCTGTGTTGCTCTACATGGCAGCAAACAGTAAAAAAATTGATGCGCGTATTGGTGCTGACACCAGCGGTATTGAAGCGATTAAAGAACGCGTCGAGAAATATGAGGCCGAGCACCGTCGCGAAGCCAAACTACCTGATTTGGTGTTCATCTTAGCTGTCGGTTTTGGTGTGGCGGGTCTTGGCCACTTAGGTGCTGATTTTATCGCGCCTTACATCGCTGACAACATGCCGGTATTAAAGGACTTTAGCTTAGATAAAAAGTTCTTCTGGTTGATCGTCATTGCGACGACCTTGGGTGTGGCGCTGTCGTTTACTAAGGCGCGTAAACTTGAGGGCGTCGGTGCATCCAAAATTGGTTCGTTGTTTGTTTATATCCTCGTTGCGACCATTGGTTTGCATATGGATGTGAGCGCAATTATGGAAGTGCCGAAGTACTTCTTAATTGGCGGCATTTGGATGCTTATTCACGCTGGTTTGATGTTGCTTGTCGCGCGTCTTCTGAAAGCACCAGTGTTTTACATGGCCGTAGGTAGCCAAGCCAACGTCGGTGGGGCCGCGTCGGCACCTGTCGTGGCCTCAGCATTCCATCCGTCATTGGCACCAGTAGGTGTACTATTAGCGGTTCTTGGTTATGCATTAGGTACTTACATGGCCTATATTTGTGGACAAATTCTACGCGTAATCGCAGCTGGTTAAGGATACGACGTGTTTAATACTGAAGTGATCAAAGTCGGTGACGTGCAAGTGGGGAACCACTTGCCGTTCGTATTATTTGGCGGCATGAATGTGCTCGAATCACGTGACATGGCGATGCGCGTAGCTGAGCACTATGTTGAAGTCACCCAACGTTTGGGAATTCCTTACGTCTTTAAAGCGTCGTTTGACAAAGCGAACCGTTCATCGATTCATTCGTACCGTGGTCCGGGACTTGATAAAGGGCTCGAGATCTTTGCGGAAATCAAGCGTACGTTCAATGTTCCGGTGATCACCGACGTGCACGAACCCCATCAAGCGGCACCTGTGGCAGAAGTGGCTGACATCCTGCAATTACCGGCGTTTTTGGCGCGGCAAACCGACTTGGTTGTTGCTATGGCAAAAACGGGTGCGGTCATAAACGTGAAAAAACCGCAGTTCTTAGCGCCTCATGAAATGCGTCATATTCTGAAGAAATTTGCCGAAGCGGATAATCATAAAGTGATTTTATGCGAACGTGGCAGCTGTTTTGGCTATAACAACCTTGTCGTTGATATGCTCGGTATGGACGAAATGCGGCAAATGGCTCCTGTCATGTTCGATGCGACACACGCATTGCAACGTCCAGGTGGTCGCGCTGACTCCGCCGATGGTCGTCGAGCGCAGGCCGCAGTGCTGGCGCGCTCAGGTATGGCATTAGGGCTGGCTGGATTGTTTATCGAAGCGCATCCTGATCCTGATCAAGCGAAGTGCGATGGCCCATGTGCACTACCGCTGAGTAAGCTAGAGCCGTACTTACAACAAATGCAGGCCGTGGATAACCTCGTGAAAGGTTTCGCCCCGTTGGATACCTCGAACGTTTAGGTTGAAAGGCTGATTTACCACCTTGCACCCATGCGCAACATGCTTTAAATTAAAACGCATGTTTAAAATGGATGTTCCAAACGGTGGTGAAGATGGCCAAGCGCATCACAACCCAAGAAAAAATTCTTAATGCTGCTGAAGCTTTGTTTGCAGAACAAGGCTTTGAGCAAACCTCTTTGCGGCAAATTACCACTGAAGCCAACGTTAATTTGGCTTCAGTCAATTATCATTTCGGCTCCAAAAAGGCGCTCATTCAAGCGGTAATGGCGCGTTACCTTGAAGTCTTCATGCCTAAGCTTGCTGAACAGCTCACTGTGCTGAATGCGCGTGGTAATTTTTCCACCCGTGATGTCTTCGATTGCTTCCGCGAACCGCTCGCTGAGTTAAAGCAAGTGCGAAAACACGGCCCGACTTTATTTCTCAGTTTGCTGGGTTTCGCCTATGCTGAAATACAGGGTCATCTGCGTCGCTATACCATGGAACACTTTGGCGAAGTCATGGCGTTACTGCTTGATACTTTGCATCAAGCGAATCCGCAACTCAGTCCGGTCGACATGTTTTGGCGACTACACTTCGTCTTAGGGGCTACCGTGTTTGCGCAAGTTTCGGGGCCAGCGTTGCGAGAAATAGCCGCCGCAGACTTTGGTGAAGCAGTGGCTGCCGATCAAGTGATCGACCGACTCATTCCATTTCTTGCCGGCGGCCTAGACGCAGCAAGTCATTCTTCAACTGTGGAGTAAAGAAAGCTATGGAAATCCTCATTCTACTGATTGTCGCCGCTGTGTTGTTGTTTGCGGTGAAAGAAATTCGGCGGAGTTTGATTAGTCGTCCAATGTTTGGCTTTTTTAAGCGTGTGCTCCCGCCGTTGTCGAATACCGAACGTGAAGCTATGACCGCCGGTGATGTCTGGTGGGATGCTGAACTTTTTAGTGGCCGTCCTGATTGGCATCGTTTCCATCAACACAAGCCACCCCAGTTTACTGAAGAAGAACAGGCCTTTATTGATCATCAACTGGAAAAACTGTTGGCCATGCTCGACGACTTCCAGATCGTGCAGCAAGATCGTGACCTACCGAAACAAGTTTGGGATTACATTCGCAAAGAGAAGTTTTTTGCGATGATCATTGGCAAAGAGTTCGGTGGTTTAGATTTTTCGCCTGCCGCAAACTCGTACATCGTCTCCCGCATTGCGACCCGATCTATCAGCGCAGCGGTGACGGTTATGGTGCCGAACTCATTGGGGCCAGGCGAGCTGTTGAGCCATTACGGTACTGACGAACAAAAAAATTATTGGTTGCCGCGACTTGCGGATGGTACCGATATTCCCTGTTTTGCTTTAACTGCACCCGAAGCCGGTTCGGATGCGGGCGCGATTCCTGACACTGGAATTATTTGCAAAGGCGAGCATGACGGCAAAGAAGTGGTCGGTATCCGCCTGAATTGGGATAAGCGTTACATCACTCTTGCACCGGTCGCTACGGTATTGGGTTTGGCCTTCAAACTCTACGATCCAGAGGGCTTGTTGGGTGATAAAGAAGACATCGGTATTACCTGTGCGCTGATTCCTACGAACCACCCTGGGGTGGAAACCGGTGAGCGTCATTTCCCGTTGAATCAAGCCTTTATGAATGGTACTACCTACGGTAAGGACGTCTTTATCCCGTTGGATTGGATCATCGGTGGTCAAGAATACGCTGGCAAGGGCTGGCGTATGCTGATGGAATGTTTGTCGGCGGGGCGAGGGATTTCATTACCTGCGTTAGCCACTGCGACGGGGCATGTCGCACAACGAATGACCGGAGCCTATGCTTACGTGCGCCAACAGTTCGGTTTGCCGATTGGTAAATTTGAGGGGGTGCAAGAAGCGTTGGGGCGGATTGGTGGTTTCAACTACAGCATTGAATCCATGCGGCGCTTAACCGTTGCTGCCTTATGTGAAGGTAAGAGCCCATCGGTGATTACCGCGATGACCAAATACCACATGACGGAAATGGGCCGTCAGGTGATGGAAGATGCGATGGATATACACGCCGGTAAAGGTATCCAGTTAGGACCGAAAAACTATCTCGGTCATGGCTACATGGCAACCCCTGTATCGATCACTGTTGAGGGTGCCAATATTCTTACCCGCAACTTGATGATTTTCGGACAGGGGGCAACACGGTGCCACCCTTACGTACTGAAAGAGATGGACGCTGCGGCAAACCCCGACGAAGAGCAAGGTTTACGTGATTTTGACGAGCTGTTGATTAAGCATATCGGCTTTGCTGCCAGCAACTTTTTTGGCAGTTTGTGGATGGGGTTCACCGGTGCGCGCTTCAACGCCAGCCCAATTAGTGGTCCCACAGCCCGTTATTATCAACATCTTACCCGTATGAGCCGGGCGCTGGCCTTAACCGCAGACGTTGCGATGTTGATTTTAGGTGGTGACCTTAAACGCAAAGAGATGCTATCGGCGCGTTTAGGTGACGTACTTAGTCATCTTTACATGGCTTCCGCAGTGCTCAAACGTTACGAAGATGATGGTCGTCAAAATGGCGACATGGCCTACGTGGACTATGCAGTGCAACGTCACTTGTACGAGATTGGCGAGGCTTTTCGTGGTTTTCTTGCAAACTTTCCAAATCGTTTTATCGCCTGGACGTTGCGCTTGGCAATTTTCCCGTTGGGTATTCACTACGAAGCGCCTAATGATGAACTCTTGCAAGACATTGCCGACGATATGATGGTGCCAGGAGTGACGCGTGATCGGCACACCTTCTTGTGCTATTGGAAAGATGACCCGAAAGATATGACCGGTCACATGGAGCTGGCGTTCGTTGGCATGAAGGAGCATGAAGCACTCTATAAACGTCTACAGAAAGCCGAAAAACGTGGTGAGATCCCACCTGACTTGGCGGGCGACGAATTGGTCAAAGCTGCTCGTAAAGCGGATTTAATCACCGCAGACGAAGCGAAGAGCTTGAAAAAAATTGAACAGTTGCGTTTAACGGCAATCGCCGTGGATCAGTTTGCGCCAGGGACGTTAGAAAAGAAAACGTTCGCCTAATCAGTGGAGAAGGCGAACGTTTAGTGTGACGTACTAGCTCAATAAAGAGTTCTTAACCAATCGGCTTATAGCGCATGCGGTGTGGTTCCATCGCTTGCTCGCCGTGGGTTTGCTTCATGTAAGCTTCGTAGTCAGTGTAGTTACCTTCATAGAAATTCACTTGGCCTTCATCACGGTAATCCAAGATGTGTGTCGCCACACGGTCGAGGAACCAACGGTCGTGCGAAATAACCATGGCTGAGCCTGGGAACTCCAACAAGGCTTCTTCGAGCGCCCGCAGGGTTTCGACGTCAAGGTCGTTGGTTGGCTCATCGAGCAACAACAGGTTACCACCAGCTTTGAGCAGTTTAGCTAAGTGTACTCGGTTGCGTTCACCACCGGACAACTCGCCGATACGTTTTTGCTGGTCATTACCTCGGAAATTAAAGCGGCCAACGTAGGCACGACTGTTGATCTCGAAAGTACCGATGCGCAGCACGTCTTGCCCGTCAGAGATTTCTTGCCACACCGTGTTGCTGTCGTCCATGTCATCACGGAACTGGTCAACGCTGGCCAACTGGACGGTGTCGCCAAGTTCAATGGTGCCGGCGTCCGGTTGCTCTTTGCCCGTTAGCATGCGGAATAGGGTCGATTTACCCGCACCGTTAGGGCCGATGATACCGACAATCGCACCTTTCGGAATGCTGAAGCTTAAGCCGTCAATCAGCACGCGATCGTCATAGGATTTTTTCAAGTCGTGCACTTCCACAACCTTGTCACCCAAGCGTGGACCCGGTGGAATAAAGAGTTCGTTGGTCTCATTACGCTTCTGGTAATCACCACTTTGCAGCTCTTCAAAGCGCGACATACGTGCCTTGCTCTTCGCTTGGCGGCCTTTAGGATTCTGGCGTACCCATTCGAGCTCTTGCTTGATGCTCTTTTGGCGGGCTTTTTCGGCTTTTTCTTCTTGCTCGAGGCGCTTCTCTTTCTGCTCTAGCCAAGAGGAGTAGTTGCCTTCCCATGGAATGCCGTAACCACGGTCAAGCTCAAGGATCCAACCAGCGACGTTATCGAGGAAGTAACGGTCGTGGGTGATGGCCACGACGGTACCGTCGTAGTCATGCAAGAAGCGTTCGAGCCAGGCTACTGACTCAGCGTCCAAGTGGTTGGTCGGTTCGTCGAGCAGCAACATGTCTGGTTTGCTCAGCAATAAACGGCAGATAGCGACACGGCGGCGTTCACCACCCGAAAGTACCGCAATTTTGGCATCCCACGGCGGTAAACGCAGTGAGTCAGCGGCGCGCTCGAGGATGTTTTCAAGGTTATGGCCGTCTTTGGCTTGGATAATAGCTTCAAGCTCACCTTGGCGTTTCGCTAGAGCATCAAAGTCGGCATTTTCGTCTGCATAGGCAGCGTACACCTGGTCGATTTCAGCTAATGCGTCTTTAACTTCGGCAACCGCTTCTTCAACGGTTTCGCGCACGGTTTTAGTTTCGTCGAGTTGCGGTTCTTGCGGCAGGTAGCCAATTTCAATACCTGCTAACGGTCGTGCTTCACCATCGATTTCTTTATCGATGCCCGCCATGATGCGAAGTAGGGTCGACTTACCTGCGCCGTTTAAACCCAAAACGCCAATTTTAGCACCTGGGAAAAATGACAAGGAGATGTCTTTCAAAATGGTCTTTTTCGGCGGGACCACTTTACTTACCCGCGACATGGAATAGATATATTGTGCCATAACAGCAACGGTTCCTTTTTTTAAGGCTAAGACAATGGTCGCTATTTTAACCCTTAAGTTGGCGTGAACCCAAGTATATTGGTAAACTACCGCCACAAATGTTGTCCCGTTAGAAGTCAGGAGCCCCGATGTTAAAAAACAGCATGAACATTGCCGATTATGATGCCGATCTTTGGCAAGCGATGACTGGCGAAGTTGAGCGCCAAGAGCAACACATTGAACTTATCGCCTCGGAAAACTACACCAGTCCACGTGTGTTGCAAGCGCAGGGCTCGCAACTGACCAATAAATATGCCGAAGGCTATCCACACAAGCGTTACTATGGCGGTTGTGAATATGTCGACGTGGTTGAAGACTTGGCTATCGAGCGTGCCAAGCAATTGTTTGGCGCTAAATACGCAAACGTCCAACCCCATGCTGGTTCGCAAGCAAACTCGGCAGTTTTCTTGGCTTTGTTGGAAGCGGGTGACACGGTATTAGGTATGAGCTTGGCCCATGGAGGGCACTTGACCCACGGTTCAGGCGTCAACTTTTCAGGGAAGTTATACAAAGCTGTGCAGTACGGTCTTGATGAAAGTACCGGTGAAATCGACTACGCCGAAGTGCGTGAATTAGCGCTTGAGCACAAACCTAAGTTAATCGTCGCAGGTTTCTCAGCTTATTCAGGCATCGTTGACTGGGCGAAATTCCGTGAAATCGCCGACGAAGTTGGCGCTTATTTGCTAGTGGACATGGCGCACGTTGCAGGTTTAGTTGCGGCTGGCCTGTATCCAAGCCCGATTCCACATGCTGACGTGGTGACCACTACAACGCATAAAACACTTGCCGGACCACGTAGCGGTTTGATTTTGTCAGGTAAAGATGATGAAGCACTGCACAAAAAATTAAACAGTGGAGTGTTCCCTGGCAGCCAAGGTGGTCCTCTGTGTCACGTGATTGCCGCTAAAGCGGTAGCGTTTAAAGAAGCGATGGAACCGGAATTCAAAGCTTATCAGCAGCAGGTTCTTGATAATGCGAACGCGATGGTGAAAGTGATGCAGCAGCGTGGCTACAAAATCGTTTCGGGTGGCACACAAAACCACTTGTTCTTGGTTGATTTAATCGATAAAGATATCACGGGTAAAGATGCTGACGCCGCCTTGGGCCGTGCTTACATCACCGTGAACAAAAACTCGGTGCCGAACGATCCACGTTCACCTTTTGTCACCTCGGGATTACGCCTAGGAACGCCGGCGATAACGCGTCGCGGCTTTAAGGTTGCTGAAGCTGAGCAAGTCGCTAACTGGATGTGCGACGTGCTTGATGATATCGGTAACGAAGAAACCATCGCGCGCGTGCGTGAAGATGTGAAAGCGCTGTGCAAGCGTTTTCCAGTGTATGGCTAATTCGCTTTACTAGCC
Organism: Pseudidiomarina homiensis; assembly: GCF_003987225.1. Taxonomy (GTDB): domain Bacteria; phylum Pseudomonadota; class Gammaproteobacteria; order Enterobacterales; family Alteromonadaceae; genus Pseudidiomarina; species Pseudidiomarina homiensis. The sequence goes on along the minus strand of NZ_PIPX01000001.1, from coordinate 878,202 downwards.
CAAAGGAAAAGTAGCCCAAAGGAAAAGTTATGCATTGTCCGTTTTGCGGTACTCAAGACACTAAAGTTATCGACTCTCGATTGGTTGCGGACGGTGCTTCCGTGCGCCGTCGTCGTGAGTGTACTGACTGTAAAGAGCGTTTTACGACCTTTGAGACCGCAGAACTGATTATGCCGCGGGTAATTAAGTCCGATGGCTCGCGTGAACCTTTTAATGAAGACAAGTTGCGGGCTGGTTTATTGCGCGCGCTTGAAAAGCGCCCTGTGAGCCTAGAGGCCATGGAGCAAGCCATTCAGAACGTGAAGTCGGCGTTACGTGCGACGGGTGAACGCGAAATCACCAGCCAAGTGATCGGCGGTTTAGTCATGGATAACTTAAAAGCCCTCGATAAAGTCGCTTATATTCGCTTTGCGTCCGTTTATCGTGCGTTTGACGATATTCGTGAATTTGGTGAAGAAATCGCCCGTCTCAACGACTAAGCGAGGAGCCACACATGGCCCAGCTTAACGAGCCAACCTTACAAGCAGACGCACACTACATGCAGCAGGCTTTGGAGCTAGCTGCACGCGGTGCTTTTAGTGCGGCGCCAAACCCCCTTGTCGGTTGTGTTATTGAGCACCGCGGGCGTGTAGTCGGGCGCGGTTGGCATGAACGCTCAGGTGAGCCTCATGCCGAAGTTCATGCGTTGCGTGAGGCAGCAGCGCAAGCCGTTGGAGCAACGGCGTATGTAACCCTCGAGCCGTGCAGCCATCATGGCCGCACCCCACCCTGTGCAGATGCTTTGATTAAGGCGCAAGTGACACGGGTGGTGGTCGCTATGCAAGATCCAAATCCATTGGTGGCCGGACAGGGGATTGCGCGCCTGCGTGACGCCGGTATTGAAGTTGTTGTGGGCGTACTCGAAGATGCCGCACGACGGCTAAACCGCGGTTTTATTTCTCGTATGGAGCGCCAACGGCCTTGGTTACGTCTGAAAATGGCCATGACGCTTGATGGCCGCACCGCTCTTGCGAATGGCCAAAGCCAATGGATTACTGGTTCAGAAGCTCGTCATGACGTGCATCGTTACCGCGCCCAAGCCGGTGCGATCTTAACCAGCGCACGTACCGTAATGATGGACCAAGCGCAAATGACCGCGCGTCACCCTGAGGTGCAACATCAACCTTTGCGAGTTGTGCTTGATCGTCAGGCACAGTTGCCACCAAACGCTAATTTTTATGCGATTGATAGTCCGGTGCTACGGGTCATTGATGCCGCACAGGACGCATCAACAAATGAACACCAGTGGCCCGCGCATGTAAGCACGCTTGCCTTACCGGCAAGTGCTGGTCGGTTACCGTTACGCAGTCTATTCGACAAGCTAGCGGAATTGCACATCAATGATGTCTGGACCGAGTGCGGTGCAGAGCTAGCAGGCGCTTTAGTGGCTGCTGAGCTCGTGGATGAATTTGTTATTTATATGGCGCCGAAATTGTTCGGTTCTGACAGCCGAGGGCTGTTGCAACTGCCGCTATTTGAGCGCGTTGAACAGGCGCCGGAATTAGTTTACGAGAGTGTCACTCCAGTTGGCACCGATCTACGTATTATTGCTCGTCCGCTGCATAGCGGCGGAGTAAGCAGAGGAGAATTAACGTCGTGAGTCAACTACACAGTGCGGCTGAAATAATTGAAGATATTCGCCAAGGCAAAATGGTTATTTTGATGGACGATGAAGATCGCGAAAATGAAGGTGATCTGATCATTGCCGCTGACTGCATTACGCCAGAAGCGATTAACTTTATGGCGCGTTACGGCCGTGGCCTGATCTGTTTAACGCTCACTGAAGAGCGTTGTGCGCAGTTACGTTTACCGTTGATGGTGAATCAGAACAATGCTCCTTATGCGACGAATTTTACCGTATCCATCGAAGCCGCCGAAGGGGTGACCACCGGCATTTCTGCCGCTGATCGTGCGCGGACGGTGCAAGCTGCGGTAGCGAAAGACGCCAAACCAGATGACTTGGTTATGCCGGGGCACATTTTTCCGTTAAAGGCCAAAGAGGGTGGCGTGTTGAACCGTGCTGGTCATACTGAAGCAGGTTGTGATTTAGCCCGCTTAGCCGGCTTTGAACCAGCGGCTGTCATCGTCGAAGTGCTGAATGAAGATGGCACCATGGCGCGCCGTCCAGATTTGGAAAAATTTGCTGCTGAGCACGACCTTAAAATCGGCACCATCGCTGATTTGATCGAGTACCGCTCGCTCACCGAGAAAACGGTAGAACGCAAGGCACAGTGTCGTTTGCCGACGCGTTACGGCGAATTTGAGTTGATCACCTTCCAAGATACCATTGATAAACAAGTTCATTATGCGCTTATTCATGGTGAGATTAACGAAGATGCGCCCGTCAATGTTCGTGTGCACTTGCAAGACACCTTTAACGACTTATTTTCAACCGATCGTGCTAGTCAACGCAGTTGGCCGTTAGGTCATGCGATGGATTACATCGGTAGTAATGGTGGCGTGCTCGTGGTGATTGGGCGGACGCAAACGACCGACGATATTCTAGAGCAAGTGCAAAGTTTTGCTGCCGAAGATCGTGGCGAGAAAAAACCAAGTGCAGCGGCGTCGAACGCGTCACGTAACGTGGGTATTGGTTCGCAGATTCTTGCCGACCTTGGCGTGCACAAGATGCATTTGATGAGTTCGCCTAAACGTTACTCGGCGTTATCTGGGTTTGGCTTAGAAGTCGTCGACTTCATCGAAGATAACGATTGAACTTGTTCGCTTAAGCGTTGATTTGTTGGCGCTATCCAGCCCGCTGCGGCGCTTGCCGCAGCGACAAAACCATTCAAATAGGCAATTTCCATCGGTCGTTGATGCAAGTAGTCTTGCAGCATTGATGAGCGGTTGCGGGCGGTTTGCTCAACTACCTGTTGCGCCTGTGTCAGCAAGTCATCGGTAGCTAAAGTCACCCCCTGGTAGGCAGCCAAACGGACAATTTCTTCGGCCACTGATCGCCATTCTGCGGGGGCAACGTGTTGAGGAAGTTCGCCGTTGCGGCAACGGTGAAGCACCGTGTACGGATTAATAAGGCAATTGATGGCGAGTTTTTGCCAACGTCGCACGCGCAGATCTGCTTGCCAATGCAAGGGCGGTAGTGCGCGCGCTAAAGCGGTAAAGAACTCCGGTTTTTCTGCAGTTCCAGTCATTGTCCCTAGCCAGCTTTGGCCATGACCGCCGTGAACCACCTCAGCGCCGTCACGATAGGCCCCGTGGGTTGTTACCCAATGCCAGTCTTGCGGGCGTAGCCATTCTTCTTCGTTGGCCAACATACCGTTGTAACTGAGGATTAACGTTGACTCCGCAAAGGCTTCATAGCGGCGCAGCTCTTCGATGAGCGGGACGACTTGATAGGCTTTCACAGCGGCGAAAATAAGGCTCGGCTGCAACAGTTGAACATTGCTCTGGAAGCGAAATGTCTGCCCGTCGAAACGAATTTCGGTAGAACCTGTGCGCCGGAGCTTGAGTTGCACCTGTTCGTTCTGTTGCGCAAGGTGGACGGCCATAAGACTGCCTAATGCACCTTGGCCGATAACACACCACGGTAACTTACTTGTCACGAGCCAACTCCGTGTCAGCGCTTGGTGCTTGGATCCTATGCAACGCTTTACGCAGCACGATTAATAACAATAATCCTGGAGTGACCATGACGGCGGTTAGGATGAAAAACAACGACCAATCACCGTTGAGCCAATCGACGACAAACCCACTGTAGGACGATAAGAGTGTGCGACCTAAATTACCCAGTGATGCTAAAAGTGCATACTGTGTTGCGGTAAACGCACGGTTACAGAGCAGGCTAATGAACGCGACGAAGGCCACCGTCGACCACGCACCGGTAAAGCCATCAATGATGACTGCCGCGAGCAACAAATTTGTGTCGGGACCCACCACAGCGATCCAAGCGAACATCAGGTTACTGGCCGCCATGGCGATGCCGCCAATAAATAGTCCGCGCATGGTCCCTAAGCGCACGTTGACCATACTGCCGATGATGGCAAAAACGATAGTCACCCACCACGTCACCATTTTCGAATAGACCGCGATGTCGTCATTGGTAAAGCCGACTTCTTTGTAAAAGACGATACTCATACGGCCTAAAAAGGCTTCGCCGATTTTAAATAAGAAGATAAAGCTTAAGATTGCGACAGCAAGACGCCAGCCGGCGCGTTTAAAAAATTCAGCGATGGGATCAACTAAGGTTGTGCGAAACCAATCCTGCCAGCGTGTGAAGGGTTTCAATTGCGCTCGATAGCGCGTTGATTCGCGTACGGCCAGGACAATGATAAGTTGTACGGCGAGAACGCCTGCCATGATTTTGTAAGCTGCTTGCCAGTCCCACGCGGTGCCATCGACCAAGAAAAACGGCAGTGCTCCAAGGCCACTGTAGCCGGTCCACCAGCCCGCAGTCGCCATTGCTGCGCCGGCAGACTGCAGATGACTTTCGTCTTGACTAAACGTCTCGATGCGAAACGCGTCGATGGCAATATCCTGCGTTGCTGAGGCTACCGCAATCGCTAATGCGCCGGCCGCTACCCAAAAGGCATTTTGCGCAAGATTGAGGCCACTTAGGCTAAGCGTTGCTGCAATCAGAATGACTAAACAGAGTGCTAACCAACTGCGTCGCTGGCCAAGCCACGGCTGCAACAGCGGCAGCTTGACGCGGTCGACAAGGGGAGACCATAGCGCATTGACCGAATAGGCCACAAAAACCATGCCGAACAAACCAATCTCACTGCGTGACACGCCTGCTTCTTGTAACCATGCGGAAAGCATGGAACCAATCAAGACCCAGGGAAAGCCACTCATGATGCCAAATAAGAAAATGACCCAAATGCGCGGCTCTAGGTAGACACGGAAGTCTTTGTACCATGGTTGTTGGGTGTCAGTTGAACTCATTGTTGCGGCATTACTTCGGCACGAATCAGCACCGGTGGCTCGGCTGGAAAGTCACGCCAACCGGTTTCGGCGTGAAACGGCATGGATTCGACTTCAGCAAGTTTGTCGAGCACTTCATAGCCTTCAGCAATGGTGCCAAATACCGCGTAGCCCCAGCCGTCCTCAGGATCGAGCGATGGATTGTCAGCGACGTTAAAGAAAAACTGGCGGGTTGCTGTATGCGGATCATTTTCGCGCGCCATGGCGATGGTGGCATACTTATTTTTTAAGCCGTTGCCCGATTCATTAGGAATCGGTGAACCGGTTTTCTTGGCGACCAGCTCTTTATCATAGGCGCCACCCTGTACGACAAAACCAGGCACGATACGGTGAAAAATAGTGCCGTTATAACTACCGATATCAACATACTTAAGGAAGTTTTCGACCGTCAGTGGTGCTCGGTGACGATTCAATTCAACGATAATATCGCCGTGACTCGTCACCAGCTTCACTCGTGGGAACGGGTTATCGGGCTGCACATCGGCGTGTGCAACCGCACTTGCGGTTAGGTTGGCAACCAACAACAGTAGGGCGCTAAACAACGCTTTCATAATTTACCTTTTGCTCGGGTTTTACGTCAGACAGCTATACACCACAAATTTGGCGTTACTAGCAACCTGCTTCACTTGTTTAAAGAGGCGTTTTAAAGGGTGATAATACGGTAGATGACGGTTCGCTACCAGTCGCATTTCGCCGCCTTTACGCAGTACGCGTTTGGCATCACGGAACATTTGCCGAGCAATATGCTCCGTGATGGCATGCTCTTGATGAAACGGAGGGTTGCATAAAACAAGGTCAACACTGTGGCTGGTGAATTGGCTTAAACAATCATCAGTAACGGCACGATAACTTGGAGTGGTAGCGAGATTCTGTTCGATGTTGAGGCGACAGGAAGCTACCGCTAAATGGGACTCGTCGACCCAGGTCACTGCGCTACTCGGTGAGCTCTGCGCATAAACAAGGCCTAAAACACCGTTGCCACAACCGAGATCAATGACCTCTGATGCACCTGGTTCGGGCAGGTTATCAAGTAATAATCGTGCGCCAATATCGAGTTGATTGCGGGCAAACACGCCAACATGATGATGCAGCGTAAGGTTATGCTCGGTAAGCTGCCATTTGCTCATAAAGTGCTCGGTGTTAAGCGGTACCGATCGCACCCGAGCTGTGAGTACACGGCATTTACGTTGGATCAACGAGATGTCGATCTCATCGCAGTACTTTGCAAAGAGCTCGCGAACTGCTGGTGTGAACAGTTTACTCTTTGCCGCTGCGCGCAACGGTGTACCCGGTTGCAATTCACTACTTAACTTGGCGAGTTGGAATTCCAGTAGGCTTTGACTCTTCGGTATCTTGAGCCAAACACTCTCAGTTGCTTGCGGCAATGTTGCCAATGGGTCAAGCTGCGTTAGCTCGGTCGACAACTGATTTAAGGCTAAATTTGCAAGTTGACCCTGCTGGCTGACGAAGGAGTCGTTGACCGTTGTGACCTGACAGTGCGCGAAAGGTAAAAGCAGGGCGCCCCATTGGTCGTTAAGTACTAATGGTTGATGGGTCGCTTCCAGAGCAGTAACGTCTGCGGCTATGTGTTGGTGCAATAGCTCATCCGCCGCGTCCCATGCTTGTAAAGGGTCGTTGGTGCGCAGCGGGTAGCGTTTTAACTGACAACGTCCCGCAGGACTTACTAAGAGCGAGGGCGCACTGGTAGGGGTTGTTGATTTTGCCATTGGTCGGACATTTCTCTTATTAACATTCGTGCTATGATAGCGAAAAACGTGCAGTGACTATAGGTTTTAAACAGTGAAAAAATACGCAGAAATTACAGGTTGGGGTAAATGTTTGCCGCCTGCGGTCATGACGAATGATGACTTGGCGACATTCTTGGATACGTCGGATGAATGGATTCGCACCCGTACAGGGATAGAAGAACGTCGAGTTAGCTCGGTAGGAACGTCTAAGTTGGCGACGGTCGCAGGGCGCAATGCGCTGGCTGCGGCAGGGCTTGACGCGAATGACCTCGATCTTATTTTGGTGGGTACCTGCACGCCTGACGAAATTATTCCTAATGTAGCCTCCGCAGTGCAACGTGACTTGGGTGCCAAATATGCGGCAGCGTTCGATCTGAATGCCGCCTGCAGTAGCTTTTTGTATGGTATGCACTACGCAACCCAAGCGATTCGCACAGGTGTGCACAAGAAAGTACTTATTATTGGCGCTGAACGTTTAACCCGTATTCTCGACTGGACCAAACGAGAGAGTGCTGTATTGTTCGGTGATGGCGCCGGGGCTATGGTCCTCGAAGCGTCGGACGAAGAGTGTGGCTTACTCGCTTCACATGTCACCTGTGACGCCGATGCTCGCGACGTTCTTGCATTGGAATTTGGGATGAGTTTCGACCGTTTTGGTTTCGATGGCATCATGCCCTTCAATTTTGTCGGCCAAGAGATTTTCAAACGTGCCGTAAAAGGCATGAATCTCGCCGTTGAAAAAGTATTTGCCGAGACGGGATTGACCACAGCCGATATCGATTCATTAATACCGCACCAAGCGAATAAACGTCTCATCGATTACCTTGCTAAAATGTGTAAGGTACCGGAAGAAAAAACCGTTATTAACATTCAAAAATATGGCAACACCTCGTCGGCAACCTTGCCTATTGCATTCTGTGAAGCAGTCGAGCAGGGCATTGTTAAGCCGGGCGATACCATTGTCTCTGCGGTTTTTGGTGGCGGACTCACCTGTGGCGCTGGCATCATCAAATGGGGCCAGCGCGTGACGCCGTTACAGCCGAACGATGAACAACTGCCAAGCGACGGCCAAACCGCGCTTGACTTGATTCTGCCAATGCACCAAAAAACCAAAGCCGCATGGGAGCGCCGTGAGCATGAGTGAACACATCCAAGTTGCGCAACGTGACGGCATTGTCTGGATCACCTTAAATCGTCCAGAGAAGAAAAATGCATTAACTCAGCAAATGTACTTGGATCTAAGTGCCGCACTGGAACATGCCGAGCGCGATGGTAAAGTTGCTGCCGTGGTTCTGCAAGGTGCCGGTGGCAACTTCTCCGCTGGTAATGACTTGCATGATTTTTTAGCCGCTGACGAGCTTGATGAAAACTCGCCACCGTTTGAATTTCTGTTCACCCTTAGCCGCTTAAGTGTGCCAGTGATTGCCAGTGTAGAAGGTGTGGCTATTGGTATCGGTACAACGATTCTGCTGCATTGTGATTTAGTGCTAGCCAGTGATGATGCGCAGTTTGCGTTACCGTTTATTCATCTTGGTTTGGTGCCGGAAGCGGCATCGAGTCAGTTACTTCCGTTACTGTGTGGACATTTGCGTGCTGCAGAACTATTGCTACTTGGCGATACCATTGATGCCACTACTGCGCTGACCTATGGTCTTTTGAATAAAGTCGTCGCGAAAGATGAATTAGCAGCGACCACGGAAGCGCTTGCTGGACAGCTTGCGAGTAAACCCGTAAGCGGCCTCCGAGCAACCAAAAACCTGATGAAACAGCCGACGGAAGCCGTCGCCGACCGAATTTCACGTGAAGCACAGGTGTTTATTAAAGCCTTGCATTCGGACGCTGCCCGCGAAGCTATTGCCCAACGACTACACAAGAAAAAATAATTTCCGTAAAACGGTTGTTTTCTAAGCAAGCGCACCCACTTTACTTGCGGGGCGCTTACGGATCATGGATAATGCGCGCCGTTATGGTGGCCCTGTTGGTCCCCCCGCAACACGAACTGGTGAACCCGGTCAGGCCCGGAAGGGAGCAGCCGTAGTCAGGGATGTGGGTGCCGGGGTGTGGCTGGCAGGGCCGCCACCCTCCCTTCAAAACTCCAAAAGCGTTATTCGTCCGCTTCGCTCTTCGTACACTTCGTTGTTCGTCCGCTTCGCTTTTCGGGGCATTGCATCAGCTTCAGCTTTGCGGTCTAATCATTTTTATTTTTTCGAATAGCGCAGCGTACGAAAAACGAACAGCGCAGCGGACGAATCACGAAGAGCTGAACCATGCCTAAGAATAAAGATGCTGTGTATTACAGCGACTACCTGAAACTCGATACCTTACTTTCTGCACAACAACCCCATAGCCCCAAATATGGCGCTGAAGCTCATGACGAAATGCTATTTATTATTGTGCACCAAGTCTATGAGCTTTGGTTTAAACAAGTACTGCACGAATTACGTGCAATTCACGCCGACTTCAGTAAGCCTCAGCTCGACGATAAAGCACTGTATCTAGTAGCACATCGTTTGCGCCGAGTACTGACCATTCAAGATTTAATGAATGATCAGGTTGCGGTGATCGAAACGATGACGCCGCAGGAATTTTTAGAGTTTCGCGACTATTTAGTTCCAGCATCCGGTTTCCAGAGTATTCAGTTCAAGGAACTTGAAATTCGTTTAGGGCTGACGCGAAAAACGCGTATTGCTTTTGATCAGCAATCCTTTTACAACCGTTTGAATGAGCAGGATCGCAACTACCTAGAAGAACTTGAACAGCAGCCAACGCTGTTTGATTGCGTTGATGATTGGTTGGCGCGCATGCCTTTTCTTGAATTTAAGGACTTCAAATTTTGGGATATGTATCAAGCGGCGGTGAACGATGCGCTTGATCATGATGAAACCATCATTCGTGAAAATGCTGCTGATGAGGAACAGTTGCATACTGAACTGGCTGGAATTCAGGCGAACCGAGACAATTTTGCGGCGCTGTTTGATAACGAACGTTATAAAGTGTTGCAAGAAAGCGACGCAGTGCGTTTATCGCAACGAGCTATGCTTAGCGCACTGTTTATTACGCAGTATCGCGAGGAGCCGGCATTTAATTTAGCGTGGCAAGTGATTACCTCGCTCGCTGAAGTGGATGAAAAGCTCACCATATGGCGCTACAAACACGCAATGATGGTGCAGCGGATGCTGGGTACTAAGATAGGTACTGGCGGTAGCTCAGGGCATGACTATTTACGCCGTACCACAGAACAAAACCGAGTTTTCAAAGATTTCTTTGCAATGTCGACCTATCTATTACCGAAAAGTGCGTTGCCAGAACTACCAGAGCGGGTAAAAGCAGCGCTAGGGTTTTCGTCGTTGTCGGCTTTGGAAAAAGGCGACGGCGCGGCTTAAGGCCAGCATTTGTTGCTCAACGCGCAGGGCCAACCATTGCTGTTGGTCCGCACTTTGACTGCGTTCCAGTTGGCGTACGTTCGTCGCTAACTCATCACAGTAATGTTCCGGTGCGCTATGCGTGGTTTTAAAAAGCTGCGCATCGAACCAATCTTGAAATTGTTCCTCGCTAACACGTAATGCCAAGATCTGTTGACGCAAGTGTGCGATCTGGTGCTGGAGTCTTTGATATACCGTGCTTTCAGTTGGCATTAACTATTCCTATCAGAGTGTGTTTGTCAGAGTACCCCAGCGTGCGTTCGCACGGCAAGTGCAAGGCAAGATAACTCTTTAAGAAATGCACCTGTTACCGGCGCAGTTGCGGGCTGAACTTTCCTTGTCAAAATCCGTCAAAGTTAGAGAAAAATGGCTATACTCAGAGGGAAACTCAGAAGGGCAAAATTGACGTTTTGTTAAGAACCTGTAATTGCATCTTTATGCAGCTTTAGGCTAGGAATAATCTCATTTCACAGGTTGACAGGGTTTGTCAGATCGTGGGAGTATTGAGCAGATTATTGCTCTCAATATCGTGAGCAATAGCTGCAAGTGTTGATTAAACTCTTTTCGTCACTCAAATAACTGGGAAGTTGACGGCTCTAATTGTTGTCAGCAGAAAGTTAAATCAAATTGGTTGGGAACTATGACCAAAGTAATCAATAAAAGCAAAGTTGCAGCGGCCCTTGTTGGTGCGCTTGCAATGGCAGGCAGCGCTACCGCTGCTGCACAATCAGTACCTACGCTGCAAAGCGAAGGCGCAAAAACGCATCAAGCTGATGTACGTTCACAAGAAAAAATCAATTCGTTGTTCGAGCAGTCAAATGAATTGCTGTACGAATACCGTGGCATTGTAGACCAGTATGAACAGCTGAAAGTCTACAACGATCACGTACAACGTTTGGTTGATGACCAGAACGCGCAACTGGCTTCTCTACAGCGTCAGATCGACGGCATCGAAGACACCAAACAAGGTGTTGTTCCTTTGATGTACAAGATGATCGACGCTTTGGAGCAGTTTGTTAAGCTGGATATTCCTATCCACCGCGACCGTCGTTTAGAGCGTGTTGAGCGTCTACGTGACGTGATGGAAAACTCAAACGTAACCACGTCTGAGCAATTCCGTCAGATCACTGAAGCTTATCAAGCTGAAATGGACTACGGTTCTGGTTTGATTGCCTATGAAGGTAAATTGAACTTTGAAGGCGAAGAAATCTCTGTTGACTTCTTCCACCTTGGTCGTTCTGCGCTGATGGCGCAATCGCTGGATCTGAAAAACGGTTGGATTTATAACCAAGAAGCTGGTCAGTGGGAAGTCCTTGACGACGCCTACCTAGCTCCTTTAACGAAAGCCATCCGTATGGCGCGTAAGCAAAGCGCACCAGATCTTCTTAAATTGCCAATCTATGCAGCGGAGCGTGCAGAATGAACAAACTAGTGAAATCTTTGCTGGTAGCTACAGCATTCTCTCTAACCATGGGTGCGAGCTCTGCATACGCACAAGAGCAAGAAGTATCCAACGCAAAATCACTTGAGCAATTGCTCGAGTTGGTAAAAGAAAACCGCGCAGCTTCTCAGCGTATTAATGCTGAACGTGAAGCTGAGTTCACTTCTGACCGCGCCGACAAGCAAGCCTTGTTGAATCGTGCGAAGAAGCAGTTGGCTGATGAACGCGCACGTGGTGAGCGTTTACAGACTGAGTTTTCTGAGAACGAAATCGCTTTAGCGAACAAAGAAACTGAACTGCAAAACCAACTCGGTACTTTGGGTGAGATCGTCGGTGTTGCACGTGGTGCAGCCAGCGAAACCATCGGTCGTATCGCGACTTCAATCGTGAGCTCACAGTACCCAGGTCGTGAAGACATCTTGGAAAGTATTGCTGAAGCACGTGAAGTTCCAACCATTGAAGAGCTTGAAGAGCTTTGGTTGGCATGGTTAACCGAAATGAAAGAGTCGGGCAAAGTTGTGACTTTCCCTGCTGAAGTTACTTTGTTGGACGGTTCTACTGAACAACGTGACGTAACGCGTATCGGTGTTTTCAACTTGTTGTCTGACGGCGAATACTTCGTCTACAACGACCAAGCTGAAGAAATCCAGCCGTTAGGTAAGCAGCCAGAAGGCTACATTCTTTCAGCAGCTGATTCGTTCTTGAGCACTGAATCAGGTTACGAAGGCGTTTATATTGACCCTGCTCGTGGCCAGATTTTGAATCTTGCAACGCAAAAAGCGACGCTTGAAGAACAGTATCATCAAGGTGGCACAGTTGGTTATGTAATCACTGTAGTTCTTATCCTTGGTATCCTGATTGCTATCTGGAAAATCGTTACCTTGGGTTCAGAAGGCGCGAAAATCCGTGCTCAGCTTAAGAACACAGGTAATCCTTCAGAGAAGAACTCTCTTGGTCGTATCTTGAAAGTCTACCATGACAACAAGTCTGACGACGTTGAGAACCTTGAACTGAAACTTGATGAAGCCATCATGCGTGAAACGCCACGTATCGATTCTGGTGTTAACATCATCAAGATTTTCGCGGCAATCGCACCACTACTCGGTCTATTGGGTACGGTTATCGGTATGATCGGTACCTTCCAATCGATTACCTTGTACGGTACGGGTGACCCGAAAATCATGGCAGGCGACATCTCAATGGCGTTGGTAACCACCGCTATGGGTCTAATCGCTGCATTGCCATTAATTCTGATCCACGCAGTTGTTGCGGGTCGTGCTAAGAAGATCGTTCACACGTTGGACGAACAAGCTGCCGGTATTGTAGCCGCGCACGCGGAGAAGGAGTAATCCTATGCTTTACCTGATGGGCCTTTGGGAAACTATCAGGGATTTTCTGAGCACCGGTGGCGACGTTTTATATTTCGTCATGGGAGCGCTCTTTCTCATGTGGGTACTCATGATTGAGCGCTTCTGGTTCCTTACCGCAGTGTTCCCTAAGATGAAGAAAGATATCATCGCACAGTGGGACGCGCGGAAGGACACCACCTCTTGGTACGCTCACAGGATCCGTGAAGCATGGATTTCCGAGGCAGCTGATAAACTGAATGCACGTATGTTGTTGATCAAAACAACCATCGCCATGTGTCCGCTTATCGGACTATTGGGTACGGTAACCGGTATGATTACCGTATTCGAAACTATGGCAACGCAGGGTACCGGTAACCCTCGTTTGATGGCCGACGGTATCTCGATGGCGACGATCCCGACAATGGCCGGAATGGTTGCAGCACTGTCAGGCATGTTCTTTGCGACTCGTTTAGAGTCAAAAGTGAAACGTGCTCGTGACAAGTTGGTCGACAGTTTGCCACATCATTAAGAGAGAAGAATTATGGCACGTAAACGTATTCGTGAAGAGGAAGATGCAGCGATCGACATGACGCCGATGCTAGACATCGTATTCATCATGTTGATCTTCTTCATCGTAACCACCTCTTTCGTTAAAGAAGCTGGTATTGACGTGAACAAGCCAGAAGCTAGTCAGGCGCAGAAGAAACCTTCTGCCAACATCTTTATCGCTATTCGCGCGAATGGCGAAGTATGGATGGACAAGCGTATGGTTGATGTTGAGCGTGTAGGCGCCAACATCGAGCGTCTCTTGGCAGAACAGCCAACTGATATCGTAGTGATTCAGGCGGACAAAGAAGCCAAACATGGTGTTGTCGTTGAAGTCATGGATCAAATTAAGGAAGCGGGTATTGACAAGATATCCATAGCCGCAGAGGACGATTAATATGGTGCGCTTTATAGTATCAATACTATTAGGTGCTGCAGCTACGTTCCTTCTGTTCGCGTTCATGGCGTTCTTGATCAGCGGGGGCGACGGGCGAAATGCACCGCCTCCACCGTCATCAGTCATTGAGATTGTGACTCAGCCACCGGATTCGGAAGTGGATCAGCGTCGCCGTACGCCACCACCACCTCCGCCTCCACCGGCTCAGCCGCCGGAGACGCCACCAAACGAGCCTGATAACTCAGATGCCGATGGTATGAACTTGGACCTTGGGTTTGATGTTGACGTAGGTGGTACCGACACTGGCTTTGATGCGAGTGGTGGAATGATGCGTGATGGGGAAGCAGTACCTGTGGTACGTATTAACCCACGCTACCCACCAGCGGCAGCACGTGATGGTGTTGAAGGTTGGGTGATGTTGCGCTTTACCATCGATAAGACTGGCGGTGTTACTGACGTCGAAGTTATCGATTCAAATCCTCGTCGGGTATTTGACCAAGAAGCACGTCGTGCGCTCTTGCGTTGGAAGTACAATCCGAAGATGGTTGATGGTAAGCCAGTAGAGCAGCCGGGCCAGACAGTCCAACTCGACTTCAGCCTGGATCAGGAGTAATGATAATGATGCACAAAAAACTCACTATGCTTCTTAGCGCGAGTGTATTGTGTGGCGTTTTAGCGGCGGGTACGCCTGTCGCTAACGCGCAAGACATTAATTACAACTTGCCTACAGCAGAAGAAATTCAACAGCGTAAAGATAACCGTCGTAACTTAACGGTTTCAGAACGCGTTGGACGTCGAATCATGGCTGCTTTTGAGCTCTACAGCGAACAAGAAGACATCAAAGGTGCTATTGCTGAACTTGAAGCAGTAGAACCGCGCGAAGCTTTTGACCAAGCTTACGTTGATCGTTTTCTTGGTAACCTTTACGCCGCTGATGATCGCATCAATGACGCCTTTACTCGCGTCACCCGTGCGGCAGATGCAGACGTTTTAGGTTGGTCAGATCAGGCTTCAGCGATTAAACTCGCTGCCGACTTGAGCTTGCAACTTGAAGACTATCGCTCAGCACTTAAGTACTACGGCCAATGGTTGCAGTTTACGGGTGAAGCTAACGGTGATGTATTCTTGCGTATTGCGAACTCCTACTACGAGTTAAAGCAATTCGAAAAGGTAATTCGCCCAGCAGATTTGGCAATTCAAAGTTATGAAGAGCCAAACAAGAACCCATACGTACTGAAAGTTGCTTCGTATTACGAACGCAAAATGTACGCTGATGCAATCAATGTTCTCGAGTCTGGTCTTGAGATTTTCCCAGGGGAAAAGAACTGGTGGAATCAGTTAGGTATGATCTACATGTTGGAAGAGCAACTAGATAAAGCTCTGCAAACATTAGAAATTGCATATCTGGCGGGTTACTTTGAGAAAGAAAACCAGTTTAAAGCTCTCGTTCAGCTCTACTCTAACAATGGCATTCCTTATGACTCAGCACGTTTGATGGTGAAACATTTGAATGCTGGTGACATTGAGAAGACTGCGCGGAACTATCAAAGTGCCGCGAACAACTTCGAAATGGCACGTGAGTACAGCCGTGCAGCCGAAATGTACGCATTGGCAGCTGAGATTGCTGACGAGCGTGAAGATCGTGCTGACTACTATCGTAAGAAAGGTACAGCGCATTTGCGTGCGGAAGAATATCCGCAAGCAGCGCAAGCCTATCTAAATGCGATAGATCAAGGCTACGACGAACCAGGTGCGGTGTACATGTCACTGACTGAAGCGTATTTCTATCAAAACAAATTCAGCGAAGCGCTGAAGTATGTTAAAGAAGCGCAGAAGTTTGAAAACCAACGCCGTAATGCACGTAGTTGGGAATCTTATATTCGCAGCAAAGCAAGCAACTTAGGTGTGTCGTTGTAAGCGAAATAGTGCCTAACGACGCAAAAAAGTTGTAAAGCCCCGCTAGCCAAGCGGGGCTTTTTTTTGTAGAACAGCTATAGTTAACAAGTGTCGTATGACATAACACAACAGAGGACTACAACTATGAGCAACATGAAAAAATCAATGGCAGTCACCGTAGGTGCATTATTAGCAGGTGGTCTTTCTATGCAAGCCGCAGCAAATCCCTTTAGCTATTCTGATATGGGCTCTGGCTATCAGCAAGAAGAAAGCAAGGAGCGTGAAGCCAAATGTGGTGAAGGCAAATGCGGCGACATGAAAAAGGAAGAAATGAAAGAAAAAGCCAAAGAAGGCAAATGTGGCGAAGGTAAGTGCGGCGAAGGCAAGTGTGGTGAAGACCGCAAAGCTGACATGAAAGAGCACGCACATGATGAAGCCAAAGAAAAAGCCAAGGAAAAAGCCAAAGAAGGCAAATGTGGCGAAGGTAAATGCGGCGAAGGCAAGTGTGGCGGCGCATAAGTAATGCTGAAGACCGTAGGACTTGGTTTACGCCGTGAGTTTCTGGATGACGTCTTAACGCAAGCTCCCAACGTAGGTTTTTGGGAGCTTGCGCCAGAGAATTGGTTTCCGCGGGGAAACCAAGCCTACCGAACTTTAGATCGTATTCGTGAGCAGGCGCCTTTAACAAGCCACGGCTTATCATTATCCATCGGCAGTCCTGACCCACTCGATGTCGATTTTATTAAGCAGGTAAAGACGTTTCTCGATCGCTTTGATATCAGAATTTATAGCGAGCATCTGAGTTATTGCTCTGCTGCGGGTCAACTTTATGACCTGTTACCCATCCCTTTTACGCAAGATGCCGTCAACCATGTTGTGCAGCGCGTAAAACAAGTACAAGACATTATCGAGCGCCCGTTGGTACTTGAAAACGTTTCCTATTACGCCAGTTTCGGTAATGAATTGACAGAACTTGAGTTTATCAATGCCGTGCTTGCGCAAGCCGATTGTAAGTTACTGTTGGACGTGAATAATGTTTTCGTCAATAGCGTCAATCATCGCTATGATCCGTATGACTTTATTGCTGGGCTGCCAAGCGAGCGTATCGTTTATGGGCATATCGCGGGGCATACTGAAGAGTACGATGATTTGTTCGTCGATACTCACGGTGCAGATGTGAAGCAAGAAGTATGGGATTTGCTCGATTTTGCCTATGCAAAACATGGTATTTTCCCGACGGTTTTAGAGCGAGACTTTAACATCCCACCTTTGTCACAATTGCTGACTGAAATGAATAAAATTACCACCCATCAACAACAAACTGTTGGCGCACGTGACCCAAGACTTCAAACAAATACAGCATGAATTGGCCGCTTGGCTGCGCTCCGAGCGGCAGCCAGATGAAGCATTGAACGCTATTGAACCGCGGCGTTTGGCAATCTATCGAAGGCTGATTCACAACAACATTCGGCAGTTTCTGGATGCGGGCTTCCCGGTATTAAAAGAAGTACTCGCAAAGGACCAGTGGCAGGCACTTGTCGATAGCTTTATCGCGCAGCACCATGCGAACTCACCGTTATTTTCCGAAATTGGGGCTGAGTTTGTGCAATTTCTTGCGACATTAGATGTCGCGCAGTGTGACGCTAATGAGCTTCCTCCCTGGTTATTTGAACTTGCGCATTATGAGCGGCTTGAAGTGGATGTGTTACACGCAGATTTCGATGAGAATTTAAGAGTGGTAGGTGAGCTTTCAGATGACACCGTCCTCTATCTTAATCCCACGGCAGTTGTTGCGATTTATTACTATCCAGTCGCGCAGATAAGTCGCACTCAGCAACCTGACACTCAGCTAGCTGAACCGTATTGCGCCTTAGTGTACCGCCAGCCGGAGGCGGAGGTGGTGAGTTTTATGCAAATCAACACTCTGACAGCCTATGCCTTGGAGCAATTACGCAACCAACCACAAACCTTTACGCAACTGTTTGAAGGTTTACAGGTCCAATTCCCTAACTATGCTCCAGAGCAACTGGCGCAAGGCCTTTTGGCACTCATTCAAGATTTTTGCGAACGCTTTGTGTTGTTCACGAAGCCGTAATCGAGTATGATCCGCCCCGCAAAATTTAGCTGCAGTTATGAGGATTCCCCATATGGCTAATAATGAAATGGCTCACCATAAGAGCTTCCGCGATCCATCATGTAAGCCATGGATCGGCTGGTTAGCAGTACTGGTCGTTGTTGGCGTACCGTGCTTACCAGCAGTTTTGCAGTGGTTTAAACACCTAACTGCGTAAACATTCATCACGATAAGGCAACTTATGTCTCGCAAACTCTTGTTGGTCGAAGACAAACCAGCAACTCGTGCACAACTTCTCGACATCCTCGCGGAAACGCCATTTGTTGTGACCTGCGCAGAAGATGGCTTAGACGGGCTCAACCGTGCCAAAGCTGATACCTTCGACGTGGTCTTGGCGGATCACAAGATGCCGCTGTTGGACGGTATGAATTTACTGCGTAACTTGCGTAGCTTAGATGCCTACAAGCAAACCCCGATGTTGTTGATGTCGACCCAAGACGTCAAACACATCGAAGATAGCGCCCGTCGTAGCGGTGCCGATCTCTGTTTGGCAAAACCTATAGATAAACAGCGTTTACTCGAGTTGCTTGCCGATTTGTGGCAAACCATGCATCCGCAAGCGCATCCCGACAAGCGCTCCTCTGCATCATGACCGATATCATCAAGAACTCAATCCGAGCCATCCATGACTATCCCAAACCGGGGATCGTGTTTCGTGACATCACTCCTTTACTTGCCAATGGTGAAGCGTTTAAAGCAACCATCGAAGCTTTAGTGCAGCGTTACCAAAGTAAAGGGTTGACGAAGATTGTTGGCATCGAAGCTCGTGGCTTTATTTTTGGTACGGCGCTTGCTTATGCCTTAGGCATCGGCTTTGTACCTTTACGTAAACCCGGTAAGTTGCCTGGCAAGACTATTCAGCAACGTTACGCGTTGGAGTACGGTGAGGATGCGCTAGAGATGCATACCGATGCTCTTGACGCGACTGACCACGTGCTGATCATCGATGATCTTTTGGCAACAGGTGGCACGGTTTTGGCGGCTGTGGAGCTGATGAAACATGCGGACGTAACGGTAGAAGAGTGTGCGTTTATTATCGCACTGAACGCTTTACCAGGTGCCAAGCGACTACAACAAGCCAGCATTCCGTACTATACCCTGTGTGAATTTTGAGGTAACGTAAGGGCATCTTAATGTCATCGATTACCCGAGTTCGACAAGGAATCCAAGCATGAGTTATCAAGTGCTCGCCAGAAAATGGCGTCCGCATACTTTTAAAGAAGTCGTCGGCCAACAGCACGTTCTCAAACCTGTTATGAACGCACTTGCGTCAGGTCGCTTGCATCACGCTTGGTTGCTCACTGGAACCCGCGGCGTGGGTAAAACCACCATAGCCCGCATTCTCGCCAAAAGCCTAAATTGCGAACAGGGCATCACCGCCGAACCGTGTGGCCAATGTGGCGCCTGTACAGCCATTGATGAAGGTCGTTTTGTCGACCTGTTAGAAATTGACGCAGCGTCACGTACCAAAGTCGAAGATACCCGCGAGCTACTCGATAACGTGCAATATAAGCCCACGCAGGGCCGTTATAAGGTCTACTTGATTGACGAAGTGCATATGCTGTCGCGGCATAGTTTTAATGCTTTGTTGAAAACCTTAGAGGAACCGCCTGAGCACGTGAAGTTTTTATTGGCGACAACGGATCCACAAAAGTTGCCGATCACCGTCTTATCGCGTTGTCTGCAATTTAATTTGAAAGCCTTAGATCGCCAAGAGATCGCTGGTCACTTAGGCTATGTGCTCAAGCAAGAGGGCATAACTTATGATGACGCGGCGCTGACTGCCATTGCTCGTGCCGCACGGGGGAGTATGCGCGATGCGTTGAGTCTGACCGATCAGGCGATTGCACAGGGCGAGCAACAGGTGACTATGGCTGGCGTGCAACAGATGCTGGGTGCGGTACCTAGCTTCGAATTAGCGACGTTGTTGGAACAAGTTCTCACCGGTCAAGGTGCTGAGCTATTGACGACATTAGCGCGCATTGCTGGACAGGTACCAGATTTAAGTAACTTGTTAGGCGAGCTACAAAACTACGTGCACCAATTGGCACTTTATCAGGCGGTACCAGAAGTTGCTGAAACCTTGGGACTGACAGTTGAAGATCAGCACTTGGCGCAACAGTTACCCGCCGAGTTGCTCCAAGTCTATTACGATATATTGATTCAAGGTCGGCGAGATTTGAATTTTGCCGCTGATGTTCGTAGTGGTGTTGAGATGACCTTACTGCGCATGCTGGCATTCCGTCCCGAGCGTGTGGAGCTTATTGAGCGCACCCCAGCCGATAGCACTGAGGTGACGATGCGATCAGCGCCAGCGCCGGTATCAAAGCCTGTGGCGCAATCGGAGCAGCAACCTGAGGCGCCGCCGGAGCTAGAACCTGAAACTAAACCAGAGCCAGAACCGGAACCTCAGTTAGAGCGAGCATCACAGCCGGAGCGTCAGGAAGCGCCGCAGCATTCAACAGCAAGCTCGCAAGATAGTTTGGCTTCGTTGCTGGAAACTCGGGCGATGTTGCAGCAAAAAAAAAATTCTGAAAAGCTAGCGCAGTCCGAACCAGCGCCAAAGCCAGAACCAAAGCCGGAGCCAGAACCGCAACCTGAGCCATCGAGTTCGACGAGCAATAGCAGTGTCTCGAATGTGAGTAACAGTGAAGTTACGCAAGCCACAGTGCCGCCGCAGGCGCATGAAACGCTAGAAATTCCCGACGATACACGCAGCGCTGCTGAAATTGATCGCTGGTCGGCGTTGATTGATAATCTAGATTTGAATGGGTTAGCTCGGCAATTGGCACGTAACAGCGTGCTTGAGAAGCAAAACAGCGGTTACATTTTGTGGGTTCGAGAAGCGTGGCAGCACCTATTGAACGAGTCGGTCGCACAAACGATTACGCAAGCATTGCAGGACAATTTAGACCTGCAATTAACCGAAGTCGCCTTGAAAAACACTGCGCAGCCCACACCTTTTGAGATTCAGCAAGCGATTGATGCGAAACGACTGGCAACTGCTAAGCAAATATTGGCGGAAGACCCGCTAGCGCAAGCGCTGCAACAACATTTTGGTGCCGAGTTGATTGACGACTCGGTACAACCGCTTTAAGAAACGAGACGAGGTAGATATGTTTAAAGGTGGAATGGGAAACATGATGAAGCAGGCGCAGCAAATGCAAGAGCGCATGCAGAAAGCCCAAGAAGAAATTGCTAACCTTGAAGTCACCGGTGAAGCTGGTGCAGGTATGGTTAAAGTTACCATGTTAGGTAATCACAACGTTCGTCGCGTGCACATTGACCCAAGTTTGATGGAAGACGAAGACCAAGAAATGCTGGAAGATTTGATTGCTGCGGCAATTAATGACGCTGTTCGTCGGGTCGAGCAAACGACCAAAGAACGCATGGCGGAAGTCACTGGCGGCATGAACTTGCCACCAGGTATGAAGTTACCTTTCTAAAGGTTAATGGAATGCGACTGAGTCCTGCGATCAATGAGCTGATCCGAGCGTTGCGAATGTTGCCTGGTGTTGGGCCTAAATCGGCCCAACGAATGGCCTTTCAAATATTGGAACGCCAGCGCGATGGCGGTTTACAACTCTCACAGGCGTTGGCTCAAGCGATTGAACGTGTTGGCCATTGTGACGTGTGCAGAACGCTCACAGAAGCGCCGACGTGCGAATTATGCAGTGATGAAGCGCGCCGTAATAGCGGGTTATTATGCATCGTGGAAACCCCTGCGGATGTGTTAGCGATCGAGCAAACAGGTCAGTATCAAGGCTGCTATTTCGTGCTTATGGGGCATCTTTCGCCTCTCGACGGCATTGGCCCAGAAGATATTGGCCTTGATCGTTTTGCCGCACGCTTGGCGCGTGAGCCCATCAGTGAAATCATTCTGGCCACCAATCCAACGATTGAAGGCGAAGCTACCGCTCATTATATTGCTGAGCTTGCGCGTCAACATGATGTGTCCACTTCACGGATTGCCCACGGAGTTCCAGTGGGTGGCGAATTGGAATACGTCGATCAAGCCACTCTTGGGCATGCCTTCAGCGGACGTAAACGTGTCGAATTCGATTAATTTTTCCCTTGAAAACCCGCCAGGTGCCCCCATCTCTGCCTAAGTGTTAGCAACAATAGTGCAGGAGAGATCACTATGGCGGAGACCCGTCAAGCCGAAACCCATGGCTTTCAGACCGAAGTGAAGCAACTGCTTCATTTGATGATTCATTCGCTTTATTCGAACAAGGAAATCTTCTTACGCGAGTTGGTATCTAATGCCTCAGATGCTGCGGATAAACTGCGTTTCAAAGCGCTCAGTGACAGCAATTTGCTAGCTGACGACGCTGAACTACGCGTTCGTGTGAGTGCTGATAAAGATGCCGGTACCATTACCATTAGCGATAACGGTATTGGTATGACCCGCGACGAGGTGATGAGTAACCTCGGTACTATCGCCAAATCAGGCACTGCAGACTTCTTTAGCCAGCTTTCTGGTGACCAAGCCAAAGACAGCCGTTTGATTGGCCAGTTTGGTGTAGGTTTCTACTCTGCGTTTATCGTCGCCGACAGTGTTACGGTGCGCACCCGTGCCGCAGGCGCAGCTGCCGACGAAGCCATTGAGTGGTCTTCGAAAGGTGAGGGGGAATTCGATATTCGAGTGATCGAAAAAGCACAACGCGGCACCGATATTATTTTGCATGTGCGCGAAGACGCTAACGAGTTTATCGATGAAGGCCGCTTGCGCGGCATCATCACCAAGTATTCTGATCATCTGAGTATTCCAGTTGAAATGCCAGACCGTGATGACGACGGCAAACTCAAAGAATGGCAAGCAGTCAATTCAGGCCAAGCTTTGTGGACCCGCGAAAAGTCTGAGATCAACGACGACGAGTACAAAGAATTTTATAAAACCATCGCGCATGACTTTGAAGATCCTCTGTTGTGGAGTCACAACAAAGTTGAAGGTACGCAGGAATACACCAGCTTGCTGTACATTCCGAAGCGCGCACCTTGGGACTTGTGGAATCGTGAGCAGCAACACGGTATTAAACTCTACGTGAAGCGTGTCTTTATTATGGACGACGCAGAGCAACTCATGCCGACGTACTTACGGTTTGTCCGTGGTTTGATGGACTCAAACGATCTCCCGCTTAATGTCTCGCGTGAAATCTTGCAAGACAACAAAATCACCCGAGCCATGCGTAGTGGTAGCACCAAGAAAGTATTGGGCATGCTTAGCAAGCTCGCCAAAGACCAGCCAGAACAGTATCAAGAGTTCTGGAATACGTTTGGTACGGTGTTGAAAGAAGGGCCAGCTGAAGATCACGCGAACCAAGAGAAAATTGCCAGCTTATTACGCTTTGCTTCAACGCATGAAGACAAGTCAGAAGCGACGGTAAGCTTGGACGCCTATCTAGAGCGCATGGCCGACAAGCAGGATAAGATTTACTACATCGTTGCGGACAGCTACGAAGCGGCGCGCGATAATCCAGCGTTGGAAATCTTCCGCAAGAAGGGCATCGAAGTTCTGCTGTTGTCAGAACGTATTGACGAGTGGTTGATGAGCCATCTGAGTGAGTACAAAGAGAAGCAATTCCAAAGTGTAACTCGCGGCGATCTTGATCTCGGTGACCTTGATGATGCTGAAGATAAAAAGCAGCAAGAGGAACTAGAAGCGTCATTCAAAGAACAAGTTGAGCGTTTTGAAAAAGCGCTTGGCGACAAAGTGAAGTCAGTACGTGTGACCCATCGCTTAACGCAATCACCTGCTTGCATCGTGACAGACGATAATGACATGAGCACGCAAATGGCCAAGCTCATGGAAGCTGCAGGGCAAAAAGTGCCGGAAACCAAGTATATTTTCGAGCTTAACCCGGAGCACAATTTGGTACAGCAAGTCGTCGCCTTGGAAAGTGATGACAAGTTTGCCGAGTGGGCAAATCTGCTCTTGGATCAAGCAACCCTTGCGGAGCGCGGTAGCTTGAAAGATCCAGCGCAATTTGTCACGCGTTTAAACCGTCTGATGATGGAATTGAGTGCTGGCAAATTAAGCTAGAACATCGGGCATTGTCGACGAAAGTCGGCAATGCTCGGACTTGTATTGCACGCCGCTAGGCGGTAAAGTTCGACCTTAATCCAACGCACACCAACAAAACTAGGAAAGAGGGTTGTAAATGCGCATTATCCTGTTGGGCGCACCTGGCGCCGGGAAAGGTACTCAAGCGCAGTTCTTGATGAAAACTTTTGGGATTCCGCAAATCTCCACGGGTGACATGTTACGAGCTGCAATTAAGGCCGGTACTGAATTAGGGCAACAAGCGAAAGCAGTCATGGATGCTGGTAAGCTGGTCTCTGATGACATTATGATTGGCCTTGTGAAAGAGCGTATTGCGCAACCTGATTGCCAAAACGGCTTCCTTCTCGACGGTTTTCCGCGCACGATTCCGCAAGCGGATGCCATGCAAGAAGCCGGTATTGACGTTGATGTTGTACTCGAGTTCGCTGTACCTGATGATGTGATTGTTGCGCGTATGGGTGGTCGTCGCGTTCACCCTGGTTCAGGTCGTGTTTATCACGTTGAGCATAATCCCCCGCAACAAGCAGGCAAGGACGACGTTACTGGCGAAGACCTGATTATTCGTGATGATGATAAAGAAGAAACAGTGCGTAAGCGCTTGGCAATTTATCATGAACAAACCGAGCCATTAGTGGCGTATTATCGTACACTAGCGGAGCAGGGCAAGACGGCGTTCCACAAAGTTGATGGAACTCGTGATGTTGAAACGATTAGCAAAGAGCTTGGCGAACTGCTCGGTTAAGCAGCCCCGTCACCAAGTAAGTTTCGAAGCCCACCTTGTGTGGGCTTTTTTGTAGTCGACCATAAGGAGAAGAAAAATGGCTGTCGAATTACAAATTAGTATGATTTATGCAGGTCTTCTGACCTTACTTTATTTTGCACTTTCGGTCGCAGTAATACGTCTGCGTTGGCGTGACCGTGTGGGCATTGGTACCGGCGACTCGAAAGACTTGGAAGTAGCCACTCGGATACATGCCAATTTCGCGGAATATGTGCCCTTAATGTTGCTACTACTAGTGTTGATGGAACTCAGTGGTGCACCGACCATGTTGTTACATGCAATGGGTGGTTTATTGTTCGTTGCCCGTATTTGTCATGCCTTAGGCTTGCGCATGAGCATTGGCCCATCTTGGGCGCGTACCGTTGGCGTATTAGGTACTTTCATTGTGTTACTCGTTCAAGCTGGCTACATGCTGGGCTACGCGTTCGGGATGGCGGTATGAGTGAGGCGTTGCCGCAAGGCTTTCAGCGCTTTGGCAACCCCAACGGGCCGAGCTTGGTGTTGCTGCATAGCTCGCAAAGTAACACCAGTCAATGGCGTGCGTTGATCCAGCAATTACAGGCTGAGTACGACATTATTGGCGTGGACTTATTGGGCTACGGTAAGGCCCCTAAGGCTGATGTTGAGCAGGTTGAGGCCTTTCGTTTCAGTGATGAAGTGCCGCGTATTGTTGAAGGGGTTCAGGGACTAGTAGGAGCTGAGCCGCTCTGCTTGATAGGACACTCTTATGGCGGTGCCTTAGCACTGAAATTAGCGCTCGAGAAGCTCTTAAATGTGCAGGCGCTGGCAGTTTTTGAGCCAGTCGCCTTTCATGTGCTTGAAGCCAATGAAGCCGCACGCCAAGAAATAGAAGCAATTGCGACGCAGATGGATGCCAATGATCCGGTACAAAGCACTACTACTTTTGTTGATTACTGGAATCAGCCGGGCTTTTTTGCTGCGCTGCCAGCAAAAGTGCAACAGCTTATGGCGAGCCAAGCAGCGAAGGTTGCGATGGACTTTGCTGCATTAATGGGCGAACCGCACAAGCTAGTGGACTACCGCCGCATTGCTCAGCCAGTATTACTGTTAACTGGCAGCCAGACTCAGCAAAGTGCCAAGCGGGTCGCTGAGCAACTGCAGCAGGTATTACCTGATGTACAAGTAAAACAATTAGCCTGTGGCCATATGGGGCCATTAACGCATCCCCAGTTGGTGAATCCTGAATTGCAAAGGTTTATTGCTGAGCATGCGGGGGCACAGAAAGCGGAGTTCGTTCGTGACTAAAGCGTATGTAGCGGCGCGAGAGCAATTTGCTCTGTTTCGCGAGCCAGCGAGCGCTGAGCAGCCACCGCTGGTTTATCTTGATAGTGCCGCCAGTTGCCAAGTACCGGACACGGTGTTGCAAGCGTATTTGACCTATTACCAGCAAGGGCACGCTAATGCCCATCGTGGTAGTTATCCTTTAGCTCGCCACGCGACGGCGCAACTTGAGGGGGCACGTCAGGAATTGGCAGCTTGGATCGGTGCTAGTCCTGAGCACTTGGCCTTTACTGCTGGTGCAACCCATAGTTTGAATTTGCTTGCGCAAGGCCTGCAACTCGACTGGCAAGCGGGTGACGAAATCGTTCTGTCGCGGGCCGAGCATCACTCGAATTTTCTACCTTGGCAACGGTTAGTACAACAGCATCGGCTTCAACTACGATGGCTTGATCTTGATCCTCGCACCGGAGCTCTGGAAGAAAATTGGCGTGCTGCGATTACCGAGCGTTGTAAGTTGGTGGCGGTCACGTTGGCCAGTAATGTCACCGGTCAATGTTTACCGGTGGCCGCAATTGCGGAGCAAGCGCGCAAACAAGGTGCTGTAACCGTCGTTGATGCTGCACAAGCGGTGGGTAGTGTTAGCCTTGATGTACGTCAGCTTGGCTGTGATGCCCTTACGTTTTCGGCGCACAAGATGTATGGCGTGACGGGCTGCGGGGTACTGTACCTTGCCAGTGCGTTGCAAGAAAAGCTCGAACCTTGGTTGTTGGGCGGTGGTATGGTCACCGAGGTAACCGAAGCACAGTCGCAGTGGATGAGTGGCGTGCAACAGTTTGAGGCAGGCACACCCAATACCGCTGCCATCATTGCCTGCGCGGCGGCGGCGCGGTGGCTGACGGCAGAGCGAGCGGCAGGGTTGAGCGATTACTTGCTGGATTTAACCAAGCAACTACGTAGGCAATTACAGCAACGACAGTGGCTACAACTGTTGCCGCCGCAGCCAAGTGACGAAGGCTTACCGCTGCTAAGTTTTTTCAGTGCTGATGTACACGCATTTGACCTCGCGAGTTATTTGGCCGAGCAAAATATCGCGGTGCGGGCGGGAAGCCACTGTGCCCAGCCATTAATGAACTTTTGGCAGCAGTCCGCGGTGGTCAGAGTGTCGCTGGCAGCCTATAATACGGCCGCTGATTGTGAGCGCCTATGCGCCGCATTAGATGAAGCCTATCAGTTGTTTACTGACGCAAATTAAACCCTACCAAAGAGAAGATTGCCATGAGCCGTACAGCGCAGTTGCCTCGCCCCGACCACTGGTGGCGAGAATCGAAAAAACTTGCCCGTTTAACCGGGCCGATTTTGGTTGCGCAACTTACGCAAATGCTGATGGGTGTGGTTGATACCGTGATGGCGGGGCGGGTGAGTGCGACAGACCTTGCCGCAGTGTCAGTAGGCGGGAGTATTTGGTTTCCTTCGACGCTACTGGTGTTTGGTTTAGGTTTAGCGTTGGCACCGATTATTTCGCACTTTGATGGTGCGAATAAGCGCCATAAAGTCGCCAATATGGTGCAGCAAGGTTTTTATGCTTCGTTGATTGGCAGCTTACTGTGCGTGGCCGTGATTCTTTCGGCGCCGCTGATCCTCAATGCTATGGCGGTTGAAGACAACTTTCGTACGATCACGCTCGATTATTTAGGTTACTTAATTTGGGCTGTGCCAGCGCTGGTACTCTATATGGTGTTGCGCAACTTTTGCGAGGGTTTGTCACATACGGTGCCGTCGTTGGTGATTGGTGTCATCGGCTTGTTGGTGAACATTCCGGTCAATTATATCTTGATTTACGGCAAGTTAGGCATGCCAGCACTGGGTGGTGCGGGCTGTGGCTTGGCAACGGCTATTGTGCTGTGGGTGATGGCATTAGGTTTATTGCTTTATGTCTTGTGGGCGAAGCGCTTCAAAGCAATTGGGGTGTTCAGCCAATGGTTTAAGCCAGATTGGGATGATATCTGGTACATAGTGCGTTTAGGTTTTCCTATTGCCACAGCGATGTTTTTTGAAGTAAGCCTGTTTGCCGCTGCAGCATTGGTCATCGCGCCGTTAGGGGCAACTATGGTTGCCAGCCATCAAATCGCGCTGAATATTTCTTCCTTGGTGTATATGGTGCCGTTAAGTTTATCGATGGCGGTGACCTTACGCGTTGGTTTTGCTCTGGGTGCGGGAAATCCAGCGAATGCGATGTTGAGTCATAAACTTGCGACCATCTATGGCATGACATTCGCGGCAGTCAACGGTTTAATTATGTGGCTTGCCGGCGGCTGGTTAGCCAGTTTGTATACGCCAGATAATGCCGTGATCAATCTTGCCGCGACGCTCATGGGCTTAGCAGCAATATTCACCCTCTCTGATACCTTCCAAGCGGTAGCGATGGGGACCCTGCGCGGCTACAAAGACACCAAAGCAGTCATGTTGATCACCTTTGTGTCTTATTGGCCTTTCGGCTTAACGATTGGTATTTTGCTGTCGCGCACCGATCTCATTGTGCCAGCGATGGGCGCCGCCGGGATGTGGATCGGGTTTATCATCGGCTTGTCGATTGCTGCCGTGCTGCTAACCTGGCGATTACGTAAGGTTAGCCAGCGCTACGATCGCAATTTACTCGCAGGTATAAAGCAGGAAAGCGCTGCCGATTAACGGCGGCGCTGAGCTAAAACCTCAAGTACATCGCTGAGTTCAAGTTCTTCACTGTGCAGAACCACCAACAAGTGGTAAAGCAGATCGGCGCTCTCGTTTAATAACTCGTCACGATCGTGAGTCGCGGCAGCAAGAGCGACTTCAACGCCTTCTTCACCAACTTTTTGTGCTGCCCGCTTGGTGCCTGCGGCGAGCAATTGTTCGGTGTAACTCTTACTTTCGGCATTGGCAACGCGTTGCTGCACCACACGCATCAATTGCGCTAAGGTGGGCTGTTCGCTGAAGCCGTCACTGCTAAAACAACTCTCAGTTCCCAAATGGCAGGTTGGTCCAGCGGGCAGAGCACGGATCAATAAGCTATCGGCGTCACAATCACTGTGCACATTAACCAATTTTAGCGTGTTACCTGATGACTCACCTTTGCACCACAAGCGTTGCTTGCTGCGACTGTAAAAGGTCACTAACCCTGTGGTTAACGTTTGCTCAAGTGCTGCTGGATTCATATATCCCTGCATGAGCACGGTGCCGGTGTGTGCATGCTGTACGATGGCGGGCAGCAAATCATCTTGCTTGGCAAAATCGAGCTGTTGCAGGTTGTCTGAAGTCACTTTCATGAATAAATTCCTCGTTAGTACCGCATCGGAATGCCGGCCGCTTGCAATTGCTGTTTCAAATCGGCAATGACCACCGTGTTTTTGTGGAATACTGAGGCTGCCAAGGCGCCATCAACGTTCGCTTGTTCAAACACGTGCTGAAAGTGATCAGCGTTACCGGCGCCACCTGAAGCAATCAGAGGTACTGGGCAGATCGCCCGCATGGTTTGCAATTGGGCAATGTCATAGCCTTTGCGAACACCATCTTGGTTCATACAATTCAGGACAATTTCGCCGGCGCCGCGAGCGACAACTTCTTTAAGCCATTCGGCCGTTTGCCAGCGGGTCCGTTGACTTTTGCTCTCGTCGCCGGTGAATTGATAGACCAAATAACGGCCGCTTTCAGCGTCGAAAAAGCTATCGATACCGATGACAATACACTGTTGACCAAACTCGTCAACAAGGCGATTGATCAGCTCTGGATCTCGCAGCGCTGGCGAGTTTACCGATATTTTATCGGCGCCCATCGCTAACAATTCGCGGGCTTGGTCAATCGAACTGATACCACCGGCAACGGTGAAGGGAATATCAATGCGCCGGGCAATACGCTCGACCCATGACTTATCCACCACACGGGCATCAGACGAGGCGGTAATATCGTAGAAGACCAACTCATCGGCTCCCGCTTGGGCATACCGCTCGGCGAGCGGTTCAATGTCGCCGATAATCTCATGGTTACGAAATTGCACGCCTTTGACGACTAGCCCATCACGAACATCAAGGCAGGGGATTATGCGTTTGGCCAGCATGCGAAAGCCTCCTCTAGGGTGAACTTACCGGTCAGCAATGCTTTACCCAAAATCGCACTGTCACAGCCGAAAGCACGTAATTGGCGCAGGTCTTCAAGCTGGGCAGCGCCGCCCGAAGCCTGAATGACCAGTTGTGGGTAGTTCTTTTTCAAGCCTTGATAGAGTTCAAGGTTGTAACCACCCAGCATGCCGTCTTTGGCGATGTCAGTGCACAAAACGTGACGCAATCCATAGGGTAAAAAGCGTTCGATGGCTTGTTCTAAAGTGAGCTCTGAGGTTTCTTGCCAACCGTGAGTGGCTACGTAAGCGTTGCCATCTTCAGCAATGCTCACATCAAGTGACAACACGATGGCATCGCTACCGAATTCTTCGAGCCATGCGGCAACTAATTCCGGTTGTTTCACTGCTAACGAGCCGATGACCACGCGTTGAATGCCACAGGCAAACAGTTGCTCAAGGTCTTCGCGCTGGCGAATACCGCCACCGACTTGTAGCTTCATCGGCAGTTTTGCGGCTAGCCGTTGCAAAGTGCTGACTTGACGTTGCGCCGGATCACGAGCACCGTCCAAGTCCACCACGTGCAACCATTCAGCGCCGGCCTTGGCGTAGTCCTGGGCGATGGGCAAAGGATCGCTAGCAAAGGTCGTTTGGCGGGCAAAGTCACCTTGCTGCAAACGCACAACTTCGCCTTTGATGAGATCAAGTGCGGGTATCAGCATCACTTAACTCCATAAAATTTTTCAAGATTTGCGCACCTATTGCACCTGAGCGTTCAGGGTGGAATTGCGCACCAAAATAGTTGCCGGCCTGAATCATCGAGGCGAATTGTTGGCCGTAATCGGTACTCGCAATCGTGTTCTCATCAATCGCTACCGCGTAGCTATGCACGAAGTAGCAGTAGGCAGGTGCCGAGATGTTTTTTAACAACGGGTTGGTGCCCACTGCGTTGACGGTATTCCAGCCCATGTGCGGCAACGGTTGTCCGCTGTTTTCAAGGGCCACTGTACGTGCTGGGATTAAGCCTAAACAATCAACATTACCTTCGGCAGACCATTGCGTCATCAGTTGCATACCTAAACATATACCAAGAACCGGTTGTTCTAATTCACGCAACGTGTTGACCAAATCTAATGCCTGCAAATTGCGCATCGCCGCTTTGGCGGTACCAACGCCGGGTAAAACGACACGTTCCGCGCTGCGAATGCGCTCTGGGTCAGCACTAATAAGCGGTTTCACCCCCAAGCGCTCAAAGGCAAACTTAACGGATGACAGATTGGCGCACGAGGTATCGACAATCACCAGACTCATGCCAGCATCCCCTTGCTCGATGGTAGGGCTCCATCCCCTGTGCGGGCGACGGCCTGACGTAAGGCTCGGCCAAACACCTTAAATAAGCTTTCAACTTGGTGATGGCTATTTCCCTCAGTGGTACTGACGTGGAGCGATACTGCCATGGCATCGGCAATCGAGCGGAAAAAGTGTTCGACCATTTCGGTCGATAGCTCACCCACCTGCGGGCGACTAAAATCAGCCGAAAATTGCAAGTAAGGACGCCCTGACAGGTCGATCAAACATTCTGCGCGACACTCGTCCATCGGC
Organism: Pseudidiomarina homiensis; assembly: GCF_003987225.1. Classification (GTDB taxonomy): domain Bacteria; phylum Pseudomonadota; class Gammaproteobacteria; order Enterobacterales; family Alteromonadaceae; genus Pseudidiomarina; species Pseudidiomarina homiensis. The sequence goes on along the minus strand of NZ_PIPX01000001.1, from coordinate 846,516 downwards.
AGCGCAAAACCAAAGCGGCCGATACCGCGCTTGTCGCCTAAGGCTTGGCGCAACGCTTGGCCGAGGGCGAGGGCGGTGTCTTCTACCGTGTGGTGCTCGTCGATGTGCAAGTCACCTTGCACTTGAATTTGCATGGCGATGCCCGCGTGCGTTGCGATTTGTTCCAGCATGTGATCAAAGAAGCCAACGCCTGTACTGATTGCGATGGGGCCTTGGGCATCAAGATCGACGTCGATCTGAATCGCCGTTTCTTTGGTGGTACGGTTGACGCTAGCAGTACGTGGTTGATCGAGCAATTGGTGTTGAATCGCTTGCCAGTTCAACTGCTCTCGATCGTAGCGCAAGCCACGTATGCCCATATTTTCGGCCAGTTGAATATCGGTGTCACGATCGCCAATGACGTAGGAATCGGTGAAGTCGATTTTGCCTTGCTGCAAGTAGTCTTTGACGAGGCCTAAATTAGGCTTGCGGCAACTGCAGTTGTCTTCTGGAAAGTGCGGGCAAATCAGCACATCGTCGAATTGAATACCTTGTGAGCTGAAAACCGCCATCATGAGTTCATGCGGGGCGTCAAAGTCGGCCTGCGGAAAGCTGTCGGTGCCCAAGCCATCTTGGTTGGACACCATCACTAAGCGATAGCCAGCGCCTTGCAACGCTAACAGCGCAGGGATGACTTGCGGCTCAAACACCAGCTTGCTAACACTGTCGAGCTGTTTGTCTACCGGTGGCTCTTCGACAAGGGTGCCATCACGGTCGATAAATAAAATACGTTGTGCACTCATGCGGGGAGTACCTCCAATAAGCGGTCCATTTCGGCAGCGTTACCGATACTAATACGAATACATTGGCCAAGGCCACGTTGACTCGATTGATTGCGGATCAACACGCCAGCTTGCTGACACTGTGTGACCAAAGCTGCAGCATCGGGCACATTAACCAAGACGAAGTTCGTCACGCTGGGCCAAATGGAGTTGGCCCAGCTGCGCTCTTGCAACTCAGCCAGCAGTCGTTCTCGTTGCGCAAGGGTTTGCTCCAACTGAGCGTTCATTTGCGCAATTGCAGATGCGCTCAAGGCTGTGGTTGCGCCCGCAATCGTGGGTTCAGGTAGCGGGTAGGGCGCAATGACTTTACGTAAAATGTCGATAAGTTCCGGTTGTGCCAGCGCAAAACCACAACGCAGCGCCGCCAACCCGAACGCTTTTGACAGGGTACGCAAAACGACCAGTTGCGGATACTTGGCAAGCAAGTCGGCAACTTGGCGTTGCGCAGAATCTTCGGCAACGAACTCAATATAGGCTTGGTCGAGCACCACTAGAGCGTCTTCACCGACCTGTTGCAGGAGCTGCTCAATACGTGCAGCGTCAACTTCATTGCCAAGCGGGTTTGATGGGCTGCAGACAAAAATGAGCTTAACTCGACTGGTGCTAGTGTCCCGCACGCGGGCGACCATGGTCTCGACATCGAGTTGCAGACTGCCGTCATCAGCTTTTTGCAACGGGCAGTCGACCACATCAGCACCGTGCGTTGCCGCACTAATGGCATACATGCCATAAGTGGGCGTCGTAATCATCACTGCATCTTCACGGGGTTCGCAGAAGCTGCGAATCAGTAGCTCAATCGCCTCGTCACTACCACGGCAGCTTAATACTTGCTCTAAAGCGACCCCGGCATAATCGGCATAGGCCTGGTTCAATGCTGTACTTTGAAAGCTCGGATAACGATTCCAGCTTTGTTGCTCAGGAAAAGCCGGCGTCTGTGGTGCTTCGTTCGCGTTCAACCATACTGAACCACCGCTCATGCTGCGCCGCGCCGATTGATAAGGCGTGATCGCGGCTAAGTGTGGACGCTGTAATTGGGTAATAAAGCTCGTGTTGCTCATGAGTCCGACTCCTGCAAACGCACGGTGACCGCACGGGCGTGCGCATCTAAGCCCTCGGCCTCAGCTAGGGCAACAATCGCATCGGCAAGGCCTGCTAGGCCCTCACGCGTGGCTTTCTGACTAGTGTAGCGACGGTAGAAGTCGAGCAAGCCGAGACTGCTGACGGTGTCAGCAAAACCGTACGTGGGTAACACGTGATTGGTACCTGTGGCGTAGTCGCCGCCTGACTCAGGGGTAAAGGCGCCAATAAACAATGAGCCGACGTTGGTAAGCTGCTCGGCAAGCTGTTCGGCATTCGCCGTCTGCACTGATAAGTGTTCAGGCGCATAGCTTTGGCTAATGCTCACCGCTTCAGCAAGGTCGCGCACTTGGATCAGCGCACTGTTGGCAAGTGCTTGCGCGGCAGTCGAAGCGCGTGAAAGTTGTGCGAGTTGCTGTGCCAATTGCTGCTGTACAGCGGCTAACTGGGTGTCTGAATCGGTCAGCAGAAGTACTTGAGAATCGGCACCGTGCTCAGCTTGTGAAAGTAAGTCAGCAGCGACATAAGCGGGGTTAGCGCCGCTGTCAGCAATCACCATCAATTCTGATGGTCCGGCAGGCATATCAATGGCGGCACCGGCAGGGTCTTGTGATACTGCTTGCTTGGCTGCCGTGACAAAGCTATTGCCGGGACCAAAGATCTTGTTCACCTTGGCGATACTTTCAGTGCCATAAGCCAGTGCAGCGATGGCTTGCGCGCCGCCACAGCGATAAATCTCGGTAATGCCACACTTTTGCGCGGCATAAAGCAGAGCTGGGGCAAGCTCGCCTTGTTGGTTTGGCGGACTGACTAAAACCACGCGCGGGCAACCCGCCAGCTGCGCAGGAACGCCAAGCATTAGCGCGGTAGAAGGCAACACAGCAGTGCCACCTGGGATGTACAAACCAACTGCATTCATAGGTGTGTAGCGCAATTCGCACTCGATACCCGGAGCCGTTTCTAAACGAATGTTCTGCGGCTGCTGGGCAGCGTGAAATTTACGGATGGTGCCGTAGGCGGTGTCGATAGCTGCTTTGGTCCGCGCATCGAGCTTGGCAAGTTGGGCAGCAATACGTTCACTTGGATAACGCAATGTGGTTAAGTCGGCACAATCAAATTGTTGGGTGTAACGCACGACAGCCGTGTCTCCTTCACTGCGCACTGCCGCAATGATGGCATCGACGGTGGCCTTCAGCTCGCTCGAAACGCTCTGCGTAGGGCGCTGCAACAAGGCTTCGCGTTCATTCGCGTCGAGCGCGGCCCAATTAAAGCACCGTTGGGTTAAACAAAGCTCGGTGGCAGACATGCTCATTACCCCATCATTTTTTCGATTGGCAACACAAGGATTGAGCTACACCCAATCGCTTTCAGTTCTTCCATAGTTTCCCAGAATAGCGTTTCAGTACTGACCACGTGTACGGCCACCAGCTCATCGGTGTGGCTGAGTGGCAAAATTGTTGGGTCTTCGGCACCGGGTAATAACGCTGAGACTTGCTCAAGCGCTTTGCGCGGCGCGTGTAGCATGATGTACTTGCTCTCGCGAGCTTTTTGTACACCATCTAAGCGCGGCAACAACTGATCCACCATGGCTTGCTTGTCGGCGTTCAAAGGCTCCGGTCGTTGAATCAACTGTGCTTGACTGGTAAAGATGACATCTTTTTCGACTAAGCCGTTGGCTTCAAGGGTCGCTCCGGTTGAAACCAGATCACAAATGGCGTCGGCAAGCCCTACACGCGGTGCGACTTCTACGCTACCCGTAAGTATAGCGGTGGAGGCATTGACGCCTTGCTTTTTCAGATAGTCTTGCAACAGGTAAGGGTAGGTCGTGGCGATACGTTTACCCGCAAGGTCTTGCACACCTTGGTAGGCGTCTTCTTTTGGCACCGCTAGTGACAGGCGGCACTGGCCGAACTCAAGGGAGCGCAAACGGGTAACTTCGGCAGGCAGCTCGGTAGCAACGCGCTCAAGGCGAACTTCTTCCAAAACATTTTCGCCAACCAGACCCAAGTCAACCACGCCATCCATGACCAAGCCCGGAATGTCATCATCGCGCACACGAAGCAGGTCAATGGGTTGGTTGTTGCTGTGCGCAAGCAAACGCGACTCGTGTAGTGTGAATTTTACGCCACAGGCTTCGAGTAACTTAATCGACTCTTTGCTTAGTCGGCCTGACTTTTGAATCGCAATGGTTAAGCGTTTTGAGTTGGTATCTACAACCATGAATAAATCTCCTATAAAAAACCCCGAAAGGTTGCCTTTCGGGGTTTCAATGTGATGAAGGCAACCACCAACGTGTTAGCCTTCCGCGTTTACAACGAGGCTAACTCAAATGTCCGAAATGATGGTGGTGCCAAGTTGTATAACGCATAAAATGTTCCTACTTCGTCTACATGACTCAATGTTGATAAGGATTGTATAGTTTTATAAAAAGCCTTTCAACCTTGGTTTTGCTGGTTTTTGTGATTTCTTGTATGGCAAGTTGTATAACTTTGCTACCACCATTTTTAACCATCGCTGCATAGCCATTTTGACATGATTACGCTAACCTAGCGGCTAAAGTTCACCAGTGCCGTAGACACACCTTCATGACCCAGCAAGTAACCTCCTATTTTCAGCCCGATAGCGCCTTGGCGAAAGCCTTACCTGGTTTTGCGCCGCGTCCTGCGCAGACAGAGATGGCGGCAGCAATCGCTGCGACGTTGCGAAAGAAAGGGCAGTTGGTCGTCGAAGCAGAAACCGGTACTGGTAAAACTTACGCTTACTTAGTGCCGATTTTAAAGAGTTCGGGCCGCGCGATGATTTCGACCGGTACGAAAGCTTTGCAAGAACAATTGTTCCACCGCGATTTGCCAGCGTTACGTGACGCTATTGCGCCGGATAAACAAGTTAGCCTATTGAAAGGGCGCAGCAACTACCTTTGTATTCATCGTCTTGAGCAGGCCCAAGCACAGGGCAATGATTTATCGTTGGCAGTGCAAAAACAGGTGATTGAAGTTAAGCGCTGGGCGTTACGCACCGAAGATGGCGATATCGGTGGTTTGAGTAGCTTGCCCGAAGACGCCGAAGTATTGCCGCAGGTTACGAGCACTGTTGATAATTGTTTAGGACGCGATTGTCCTAGCTACGATGACTGTTATCTTGTGAAAGCGCGTAAGCGTGCTCTCGAAGCTGATATTGTGGTGGTTAATCACCACTTATTTTTTGCCGACATGGCGCTTAAAGATGTCGGCTTTGGTGAACTTATTCCTCATGCTGATGCACTGGTGTTTGATGAAGCACATCAACTTCCCGATATCGCGAGCCAGTACTTCGGTGAAGCTCTCGGCAGTCGCCAATTAAGTGAAATGGCGCAAGACGCGAAGACCATCTATCTGACCGAATTAAAGGATTTACGCCAGTTAGATAAAGCGGCGGACAAGTTGCTGGGGAGTTTACGTGATTGGCGTTTGGCATTCCCAATCGATCCGCAGCGTGGCAACTGGCGGCAACAATCGCAAGATGAAAAAATCCAAGCCGCGGCAGCGCAACTCACTGAGAATCTTGAATTCTTTCGCGAGGTGGTCAAAGGCGCTTTAGGTCGCAGTCAGGATCTCGATACGTTGTATGAACGTTGTGTGCAGTTCATCCATATTTGGCAGTTATTGCAAAACACCCAGCGTACTGGGTATAGCTTTTGGTTTGAAACAACGCCAAGGCACGTGGTTTTACATCAAACGCCGCTGCAAGTTGCCGATAAGTTTGGTAGCTATGTCCGTGAGTCCGAAGCCGCATGGATTTTTACCTCGGCGACGTTAGCGATTGGCGATGACTTCGGCCATTTTACCCGTTTATTGGGATTAGAAAGCGCCGATACTTTATGTTTACCAAGTCCATTCGCATTTAGCGAACAAGGTATGTTGTGCGTACCGCGATTCTTACCACAGCCGCAGCAACGTGAAATGCTGGATGCATTAGTGCAAATCACGACACAGGTACTCGATGCCAATCCGCGCGGCGGTACCTTTGTGTTATTTACCAGTCATCGCATGTTGCAATTGGTTGCGCGGCAACTCGAGAATTTGACCGAGCGACCGCTATTTGTGCAGGGCACGACCAATAAACGAGAATTGCTGGCGGACTTCATTACGGCTGGCAATGGTGTGCTGCTGGGCACCTCGTCCTTTTGGGAAGGGGTTGATGTCCGTGGCTCAGCGCTTACCTGTGTGATCATCGATAAATTACCGTTTGGCGCGCCTGATGATCCCTTATTGCAAGCACGGATCGAAGATTGCCGCATGCGTGGAGCAGAGCCTTTTACTCAGGTACAATTACCTCCAGCTGTGATTGCGTTGAAGCAAGGCGCAGGGCGTCTGATTCGCGACAGCGGTGATCGAGGTGTGCTGATCGTTTGTGATCAACGGTTGGTGACGAAACCCTATGGACAACTGTTTGTGGCGAGTCTTCCACCGTTGCGTCGCACCCGTGACTTAGCGCAAGCACTGGATTTTTTGAAAGAAATTAACGGAGAAACTTCTGCATGAGTGCTGTCTTGCTGGCCATTGATACCGCTACTGAACAATGTTCGGTGGCTTTAAAAGTAGATGATCAGGTTTATCAACGCGCCGCGATCACCCCTCGTGAGCACTCGCAACGTGTGCTCGGTTTTGTTGAAGAAGTCATGGCAGAAGCTGGCATTACCTTAGCCGAAGTTGACGGTATTGTTTGTGGTTATGGGCCAGGCAGTTTTACGGGGGTTCGCATTGGTGTTGCGATATGCCAAGGCTTAGCTTTCAGTCACACTTTACCAGTCTATCCCGTCTCTACATTAGCAGCTTTAGCACAGCAAGCAGTACGCAAGCATAATGCTGAACGAGTGCTTTGTGCGATTGATGCACGAATGAACGAAGTCTACTTGGCAGCTTACTCAGTAACAGCTGGCTTAGTGCAGGAGCAAGTGCCACCGCAGATGGCTGCGTTAAGCGCGGTGACTGAGCAAGCTTGGTGGCCAACGGTGGTGGCTGGCAGTGAACTTAGCGCACAGCACAGTATCCAAGTAGTAGGAGCGGGTACCGGTTGGCAAGCTTATGGCGATGCGTTGAATCCGACGAATGAAATTCACGTACTAGATGATGTGACGTTGCCCTTAGCCGAAGACATGTTGGTGTTGGCGGAGCAAACTCACGCAGTATCAGCAGAGCAACTCGAGCCTTTGTATGTGCGTAACGAAGTTACTTGGCAAAAGCTACCGGGGCGTAGCTAAAAGGAGTACGAACAATGTTGAAGTATTGGCTGGCAGCACTTACAGCGTTAACCCTGAGTGCATGTTCGGCAGTGCCCGATGAGTTAGCGGTCGCTGAAAATACCAATTTGGTGAAGTACAGTACAGCCTTGGACAACCCTGAAGCAACGCAAGGTCAAACAGCGCGTTGGGGTGGAGTCATTGCCGAAGTTCGCAACAACAACCAAGGCACGATTATCGAAGTTGTTAATTATGCGCTTAATTCCTACGGGCGTCCGATTGCCGAGGATAGCAGTGATGGACGATTTCGAGCGTTTATTGACGGTTTTATTGACCCTATGGTGTATGAAAAAGGCCGCAGTGTAACCTTTACGGGCACCATCGGCGCACCAGTTGAAGATAAGATTGATGAATATCCTTACTTGTTTCCTACATTAAATGTGAGTGGCAAGTATTTGTGGAAAGAGATTGATAAGAACACCGCTGAAGTCGACTATAGCTCGCTTTGGTATCGGCATTATTGGTACTCTCCGCCGTACCGAGTGTACTACCCAGTACCAGTGCGCTCGCAGCAGAAATCGGATAACGACGGAAGTAATTAAGGATGACAGCACTTTTTTCACAGGCTCGGCACTCTGCCGAGCCTGTTTCATTTCAGCTGGGCTGGGGGCAGGTTAAAGGTCTGCGATGGGGTGCCAGCGATGGTAAAGTTATTCTAGCTTTGCATGGTTGGCTTGATAATGCCCATAGCTTTTTGCCCATCGCTGAAACGTTTCTTGCGAGCGAGTTCGTCAATGATTACCAACTGGTGGCATTGGATTGGCCTGGCCACGGTCATTCGGATCATCGGCCCGCCGGTAATTATTATCCTTTTCTGGATTATGTCTTTGATGCCGTCCAAATTTGTGAACAACAGCAGTGGCATCAGGTCGCGGTGCTGGCCCATTCGATGGGCGCTTTTGTCGGTAATTTGTGGGCTGGGATAGAGCCAGAGCGCATTACACATTTAGTAAGCATCGAAGCCTTCGGTCTGCTAAGTAGCCCAGAAAGCGCTATTCTTGATGATATACGGCAAGGTTTTCGCAGTCGCCTAAAGCAGCAAGGTAAACGCCGCCCGCATTACCCTGACATGGCTTCGGCTGTAGCGGCGCGAGCGCAGGCGGGCGACTTTTCTTTGGAGCTTGCCGAGGTGTTAGTCGAGCGTGGTATCGAACAACTTGCCGCCGACGACTTACGGTTTCGGGCTGATGGGCAGTTGCGGACCAAATCGGTGATGCGCCTGACGCCGCTGCAAATTCGTACGATACTGAGTGAGATAAGCTGCCCGTTTAGTTTGATACTGGGTGAGCATGGGCATAAGGACCGTTTACACATCGCGTTGGCTGAGTGGCGTCAAGCGGTACCGCAACTCAATGTGCTTGAAGTTCCAGGCGGGCATCATGTACACATGGAGCAGCCGAAAGCGGTGTGGCGCTGTTTTACTACGTTATTGGCAGGCCAAAACGGCTAGTCTAAACTGGTCGGATATGCGATGATTGGCAAAAAATAGAATGAGTCAGGAGCACAAGCGCGTGGAAAAAATTTGGTTAAAACGCTATCCGGCAGGGGTCCCTGAAGAGATTGACCCGAATCATTTTAATTCGTTGGTCGACATTTTCGAGCAAAGTGTCAACGCCTACGGTGATCGTACTGCTTACGTGAACATGGACCATGAAATGTCCTTTCACGAGTTGGATGAACAGTCAAAAAAGTTTGCTGCGTACCTACAGGCGAAAGGTTTACAAAAAGGCGACGCCGTTGCTGTGATGATGCCGAACTTATTGCAGTACCCAGTGGCATTATTTGGCATTTTACGCGCTGGTATGGTGGTGGTGAATGTTAACCCTCTGTACACCCCCCGTGAGCTGAAGCACCAGCTCAGCGATGCCAAGGTTAAAGGTATCGTTATCTTAGATAACTTTGCTCATACACTTGAGAAAGTGGCCGATGACTTAAGCGATCTGAAACATATTATTCTCACCAGCATTGGCGATTTACTGCCAGCGCCGAAGCGCTGGTTGGTCAACTTCGTGGTGAAGTATGTCAAGCGCATGGTGCCGAGTTATTCATTAACCGGCACGGTGCAGTTTAACGACGCACTGAGTAAAGGCAGTAAAGTGAAGTATGAACGCCCGACCATGTCTGGCGACGACTTAGCGTTCTTGCAATACACCGGTGGTACTACGGGGTTGGCCAAAGGTGCTATGCTGTCTCACCGTAATATGGTGGCTAACCTTGAGCAGGTTTCAGCAGTTGTTGCACCTTTGGTGAATGACGGTGAAGAAACCATCATCACTGCGTTGCCGCTGTATCATATCTTTGCCTTAACGGCGAACTGTCTCACCTTTATGAAGCACGGTGGTAAGAACATTCTGATCACTAACCCGCGCGATATGGCTGGCTTTGTAAAAGAACTCGGTAAGCACCCGTTTTCAATGATTTCCGGCGTGAACACATTGTTTAATGGCTTACTGAACACCCCTGGTTTTAAAGATCTTGATTTCTCGCACCTGAAGATCGCACTTGGTGGCGGTATGGCGGTGCAACGTTCGGTTGCAGAACATTGGGAGCGTGTGACCAAATCGCGCTTGTTGGAAGGTTACGGATTAACCGAGTGTTCGCCGGTGGTTACCGTCAACCCAACGGATATCGAGCATTATAATGGCACCATTGGCGTGCCGTTACCGTCAACATTAGTGCGTGTGGTCGATGCCGACACCGGTGAAGAAGTAGCGCAAGGTGAAGTCGGTGAGCTACAGGTCCAAGGTCCACAAGTGATGGTGGGCTATTTAAACCGCCCTGATGAAACCGATAAAGTCATGAAAGACGGCTGGTTTATGACTGGCGATATCGGCAAAATGGACGAAGATGGCTTTTTCAAAATCGTCGATCGTAAGAAAGACATGATTTTGGTTTCTGGCTTTAACGTGTACCCGAATGAAATTGAAGACGTTATGGTGGATCACCCGAAAGTGCTGGAAGCTGCAGCGGTGGGCGTGCCACATGACTCGTCGGGTGAAGCCGTAAAAGTTTTCATTGTGCGCAAAGATGATTCGTTGACCGAGCGTGAGCTCATTGATTTTGCGCGCGAGAATATGACCGGTTACAAAGTCCCTAAGTTTGTCGAATTCCGTGACGAACTACCGAAAACGAATGTTGGTAAAATCTTGCGTCGTGAACTACGTGACGAAGAGGAAGCCAAAGCTGGAGCGAGCAAAGACGCGTGAGTCAGTCGTACCAGTTAATTACTAAGCCTGATGACTTGCTGACCTTTTGTCAGCAAGCGCAGCGGGCTGACTTCCTTGCTGTTGATACGGAATTTGTCCGCACCCGTACCTATTATGCCAAACTTGGTCTCGTGCAAGTGCAAGCGGACCATCACATTGCGCTGATTGACCCTGTAGAATTGCATGCTGATAGCAGCGAGGATGGTTTAGCGCCGTTGTGGCAACTCTTCGCAGACCCGCAGAAAACCCTTGTTATTCACGCCGGTGGCGAAGATTACGAGATCCTCAATTTGCACATGGGGAGCTTACCCAACGCCATTTTTGACACGCAAATCGCCTCAGCAATGCTGGGTGAAGGTGATGCGCTCGGCTATGCCGCAATGATTGAACAACGCTTGGGTGTTGAGCTGGACAAATCACAGTCGCGCACGGATTGGATGCAACGACCGTTGGCGCAAGAGCAACTCGATTATGCCGCGGCCGATGTATTGTATTTGTCAGAGGTTTATCCACAATTATTGGCGCAAGCTGAGCAGCAGAAGAAACTTGAATTGATTCTGCAGGAAAGTGCTTGGCAGGCCGAGAAACGCGCGCAACAGATCCCTGACACCTGGCTGTTTTTGTATTTTGGTAATGCCTGGCAATGCACCCCTGAACAACTGAGTGTCTTACGTGAACTTGTTGCTTGGCGCATTCAACGCGCTCGCAGTGCTGATTTACCTTTGGGTTTTATCGCCAAAGATCATGTTTTATTAGACATCGCGCGGCGCATGCCAAGCAGTAAAGGGCAGTTGCACAGCATTAAAGAGTTGTCGTCAGTGACCATACGTTATGCCGGCGACCAAATGCTAGAAGCCATTCGTCAAGGCCAAGAAAATGGCCCGTTACAACTCAAACTGCAGCGTATCAACGACATTCGTGGTTACAAAGTGCTGTTCAACAAAATCAAAGCGCTGGCGCAAGATGTCGCGCAAGAGCTTGCTATCCCAGCAGCACTGGTCGCCTCACGTCGGCAGATCAATGATGTGCTGCATTGGTGTGTACATATTCCATCGCATGCACAACACGAATTACCGCTACCTGACTTGTTTGCAAGCTGGCGTGGAGCTAAGCTTAGAGCATCGATTGAAGCCCTGATTAAAGAGAGCGATTAACACATGTTGTGTGCCGTCTATCGCAGTCCGAAACGTGCGGACACCTATTTGTATTTGGCGCATCCGGCCGATTTTTCGTTGTTGCCCGACACGCTGGCAAAAAGTTTTGGCGAGCCACAGCATGTGATGACGATTGCGCTTAAAGCTGATCGTAAGCTTGCCCGACTGAGCGTTGATGAGTTGAAGCAACACCTCGATGATCCAGGCTTTTACCTACAGATTCCACCCCCGCCAGAAAATTTACTAAAAAAGGAGTTGGCAAAATGAAGAAGCTCATCAGTTTAGTGGTCCTTGTTACGGCCTTTGTGGTCGCGCCTAAAGCTGTATTGGCGGCCGATGAAGCCGGTTTTGCTGACTACGTACAAAAGATCAAAGCTGAAGCGATTGAAAAGGGCTATAGCGAAGCAACGCTCGAGAAAGCTTTTGCTAATGCGAAATTCTACGAGCGTTCAGTAAGTGCAGATAAAAACCAGCCAGAGTTTAAGCTTACGCTCGACACCTACTTACCGCGTGCAGTACCGGAGTGGAAGGCTGAACAAGCGGTAGAGAAATACAATGAACACAAAGAGCTACTTGAAGAAGTTGGCGCTAAATACGGTGTTCAGCCGCGCTTTATCGTTGCACTGTGGGGGATCGAGACAAACTTCGGTGGTTACACTGGTGGTTTCGATGTTGTGTCGGCGTTAACCACGATGGCTTATGAAGGCCGTCGCGAGGAGTTTTTCAAAAACCAATTATGGCAAGCTTTGACCATTATCGAAGAAGGCCATATCGATGTTGAACAGATGCAAGGCTCATGGGCCGGTGCGATGGGCCAAACTCAGTTTATGCCAAGCTCTTTCATGGCGTATGCCGTTGATTACGACGGCGACGGGCGCAAAGACATTTGGAATTCGATGGGTGATGTTTTTGCCTCGGCGGCGAATTACCTGAAGAATGCCGGCTGGCGCGTTGACGTCACTTGGGGTCGCCAGGTGCAATTGCCGGAAGATTTTGATGTGTCGATGGCAGAACTCAAGAACAAAAAGACGCTCGCCGAGTGGCAAGCCCTAGGCGTGCGTAAACTCGATGGTACTGATTTGCCAACGCGGGCGGACATTGAAGCTGCGGTAGTTATTCCTGACGACAAAGAAGGCCGTGTGTACCTAGCTTACGCAAATTATGATGCGTTGATGCGTTGGAATCGGTCACATTACTTCGTCGCTGCGGTCGGTTATTTATCTGACCGTATTCGTTTTCCGCGTTAACCTTACCTTTTATGGCATCACGCCCCTCGAAAATCGTCTGTGTGGGCCGCAATTATGCGGCTCACGCAGCAGAACTGAATAATCCTATCCCTAACGAACCGTTATTATTTATCAAGCCACCGAGTAGTTGGGCTGAGCTCCCGACGGTGCGGATCCCAACCCAACAAGGTGCCTGTCATCACGAACTTGAAATAGCCGTGCGCATTGCCAAGCCACTGCATCGGGTGAGTGTTGCCGAGGCGAGTGCTGCAATTGACGCAACAACCTTAGCGCTCGACCTCACCCTGCGCGATGTGCAGGATAGGCTCAAACAGCAAGGGCATCCGTGGGAACGCGCCAAAGCTTTCGACGGCGCTTGCGTAGTGGCGCCTTGGATTGAGTTAACCAACGCCGGTGTAAACCTTAAACACGTGCAGGAAAGCAGTTTTGAGCTGACTCGGAATGGTGTTATGCAGCAACAAGGTGATGCGCAGCAAATGCTGATGCCCATTGCCGAATTAGTTGCGCATATAAGTCATGTATTTACTCTTGAAGCTGGCGATGTGGTGCTCACTGGCACCCCGGCAGGGGTGGGACCCTTGCAGCCAGATGACGAGCTCGCGTTAAGTTGGCAACTGGGGGAGCAATCCTTGCGCTGGTCAGGACAGGTCATTGGCAATGACTGAAGCACCGTTTTGGGAGCGAAAAAGCTTTGAGGAAATGAGCCACGATGAGTGGGAGTCACTCTGTGACGGTTGCGGCAAATGCTGCTTACACAAGCTGATTGATGCCGACGATGCCGATGAAACCGTGCACTACACCGATGTAAGCTGTGTCTTACTCGATACCGAAACAGCACGCTGCACTAATTATGCCGAGCGCACTAAGCATGTACCTGATTGCGTGGTGATCACTCCGGAAAATGTGCATGACCTTGATTATATGCCGCCGTCGTGTGCGTATCGACGCTTGGCCGAGGGGCGTGGCTTAGCAAGTTGGCACCCGTTGTTGAACGATGGCTCACAGGCGGCGATGGTTGCGGCTGGTATTAGCGCAGCGCAGTGTGTGCAAAACGAAGACGAGGTCCATGAGGACCTCGAGTTGCGCATTGTTACTTGGCCGTTAAACGACCGCGATTAAATAGAGCGGAATTTCAGTAAGCGGCTGAATAGGACCACGATACCGACGCCAGCATAGCTAGCGAAAATAATTCGCATCCACTCCGGCATACTCAAGCCAGCAAACTGCCAATTAATGTCGCCACATAAACCTGTCGCACTAAAGACTTCCGGGAACCAGCGATGCAGAGCGAACCACTTAGGGAAGTTGGGGAAGGTATCGCAGACCGCGAAAAAGGCATTTGCCGACTGTTGCGTCATCACATGTTCGTTGGCAATCAAAAAGCCCCAAATGGCTGCGGTCAACCAACCGGCGAAGCCGACGAGACGCACCAGCCCTAGCTTTGGCGCAATTAGTGGTAATAATGCCGCAACGCCAATCATAAGAATTGCGAAGCGTTGGTAAATACATTTCACACATGGCTCAAGACCCATGCCATACTGCATGTAGAGCGCAGTACCAAAGAGGCCAAAAGCGGTAGCGGCAAGCAACGCCCAAGCGATGCGTTGTTCAGGAAGTTTTGCTAGAAAGCGCATGGTTTATCTCGTTTGTATTTTATGCGTTAAACAATTGGTTGCGTCAAAATAGCTAAGCTGCACACAGAAGTCGATAGATTTCTGTAAACCTGTTGCGACAAAACTTGTCCGACCATTGGAAAGCCTGATAAAATCAGGCGCTATTATCAAGCAAATAGGCGAGTTAATGATCATCAAGGCACAGAGCCCTGCGGGGTTCGCAGAAGAGTATATCGTCAAATCGATCTGGAATGGGCATTTCGCTCCAGGCACGATTTTGCCCGCTGAACGTGAATTATCAGAGCTTATCGGCGTTACCCGAACGACCTTGCGAGAAGTCTTGCAACGTTTGGCACGCGACGGGTGGCTGACCATCCAGCATGGCAAGCCAACGCGGGTGAATAACTTTTGGGAAACGTCTGGTCTAAATATTCTGGAAACCCTTGCACGCCTTGATGAAGACGGTATGCCACAGTTGGTAGACCAGCTGTTATCAGCGCGCACCAATATCAGTGCAATTTATATTCGTGGAGCAGTACGTAACGCACCGGATCGGGTGGCCGAGCTTCTTGAACAGGCTGAAGGTTTAGAAGATACTGCGGACGCTTTCGCCGAATATGATTACCAACTTAACCACGATCTCGCCATGGCATCGGGCAATCCAATTTACGTGCTGGTACTCAATGGCTTTAAAGGCTTGTACTCGCGGATTGGTAATTTCTATTTCTCAAATCCCGAAGCACGCAAGCTGGCGCGTAAGTATTACGCGGATTTAAAAGCTGTTGCGACCGAAGAGAAGCGGGATGAAGCTGCCATGCTCGTGCGTGACTATGGTTATGCCTCCGGCCGTATTTGGCACAGTATGCGCGGTGATATTCCAGCGAACCTTATCGAATAAAGCGTAAAGCCTGAACAAAAAAAGCCTCGCATAAGCGAGGCTTTTTTATTCTAAGGTATCGGAATTAAGCGAAGTTTTTCGCTACGAAATCCCAGTTCACCAAGTTCCAGAATGCGTTCAAGTAGTTTGGACGCGCATTGCGGTAATCGATGTAGTAAGCGTGTTCCCATACATCTACCGTCATGATTGGCGTCACTGACTCGTCAGTAAGCGGAGTTTCGGCGTTGCTGGTGTTGACGATGGCAACAGATCCGTCAGACTTTTTCACCAACCAAGTCCAACCTGAGCCGAAGTTGCCGGCTGCTTGTGCGTTGAACTCTTCTTTGAATTTGTCGAATGAACCGAACGCAGCGTTGATTGCGTCAGCTAATGCGCCAGTTGGCTCGCCGCCGCCATTTGGGCTCAGGCAGTGCCAGTAGAACGTGTGGTTCCAAACTTGCGCAGCGTTGTTGAAGACGCCACCTGAAGAAGATTTGATGATCTCTTCTAGCGACTTGCTTTCCATGTCGGTGCCTTTCACAGCATCGTTAAGCTTGGTAACGTAAGCGTTATGGTGCTTACCGTAATGGTATTCAAGCGTCTCTGCAGAAATGTGCGGTTCTAATGCATTTTTTTCGTAAGGTAATGCTGGTAATTCGAATGCCATGTCTCGACTCTCCATTCGTTGTTCTTGTGAATTTGTTGAATTCGTTCTCATTTTACCATTGAAAACGAATCTTGCAGACTCAATATACTCAGATTGAGGCAGAAAAGATTATTTCAAGGGTAGTAGGCAATTATTTAATTGTCATTACACCAGCCGATTGGCGGCGTGATGTACTGCATTTGCGTTGCTGGCTATGTTAAACTTGCTGTCTTGAAATTCATAACTCGCATTGCCGAGAATGCCTATTGAAGTGAGGATGAAAGCATGGAAACTGTAGAGAAAATTAAGCAGCAGATCGCTGAAAACCCGATTCTGTTGTATATGAAAGGCTCACCTAAATTGCCAAGCTGTGGGTTTTCATCACAAGCTTCGCAAGCTTTGATGAGTTGTGGCCAGGCTTTTGCCTACGTCGACATTCTACAGAATCCGGACATTCGTGCAGAATTGCCAAATTACGCTGATTGGCCAACTTTCCCACAATTGTGGGTAGAGGGTGAGCTTATTGGTGGTTGTGATATTATTCTGGAAATGTTCCAGAAGGGTGAACTGCAAGAACTGATTAATGAAGTTGCAGAGCGTCATCCTGCGCCTTCTGAAGATTAATAGTTTTGACGTTAGATTCTTTTAGTTAAAGCAACAAAAATGGAGAGTTAACATGGGTGTATTAGTAGGCCGTAAAGCTCCTAATTTCACTGCAGCTGCAGTTTTGGGAACTGGTGAAATTGTTGAAGATTTCAACTTGCACGAGCAAATCAAAGGTAAGAAAGCGGTTGTTTTCTTCTACCCACTTGATTTCACTTTCGTGTGCCCATCTGAGTTGATCGCATTCGATCACCGTTTGGAAGAGTTTAAAAAGCGTGGCGTAGAAGTTATCGGTGTTTCTATCGATTCACAATTCACGCACAACGCATGGCGTAACACTGCTGAAGCAGACGGCGGTATCGGTGAAGTTAAATACCCACTGGTTGCTGACGTGAAGCACACTATTTGTAAGTCTTACGACGTTGAGCATCCAGAAGCGGGCGTAGCTTTCCGTGCGTCATTCTTGATCGACGAAGACGGCGTTGTACGTCACCAAATCGTTAACGACCTGCCATTAGGCCGTAACATTGACGAAATGATTCGTTTGGTTGACGCGTTGAACTTCCACCAGAAGCACGGCGACGTATGCCCAGCTGGCTGGAAAGAAGGCGACGAAGGTATGAAAGCTGACGCGAAAGGCGTAGCTGACTACCTTTCTAAAAACGCAGGTAAGCTGTAAAGACGAAAAGCGTTGTTAGCTATTTGCTATTCGCTGTTTGTCTAAAGCATAGAAGGCCGCCCGGTTGGGCGGCCTTTTTTATTTGAGGGCGTAAGTGACGGCGGCGTTGGCGTGCAGTTCGGTGGTGTCGTAGAGGGGCACCGTTGTGTCTGCAGGTTTGATGAGCATGCCGATTTCGGTGCAGCCGAGAATAACCGCTTGTGCACCTTGCTGATGTAAGTCGCTTACGATGTCGAGATAAGCCAGCTTTGACGCTGACGTGGTGACGCCTAAACACAATTCTTTGAAAATCACTTCGTGAACCGAGTTACGTTGAGTTTCGTTAGGAATGATAACTTTTAGGCCTTGGGCCTCTAGGCGTTCACGATAGAACGCTTGTTCCATGGTGAATTTGGTGCCGAGTAAACCAACGGTGGTGATACCGTCGGCTTTTAGTGCTTCTGCCGTGGCATCGACAATGTGTAACAAAGGGATTTTTACGGCTTTTTGCACTTCTGGCGCGACTTTGTGCATGGTATTGGTGCCAATCAGGAAAAAGTCAGCGCCCGCCGCTTCGAGTGATTGAGCGGCTTTCACCAGTATATCGGCGGTGCCTTGCCAATCGCCTTGATGCTGTAAAGGCTCGATTTCAGCAAAATCGACGCTGTTGAGAATAACCTTCGCAGAATGCAAGCCACCCAAGCGCTGCCGCACCTGCTCATTGAGCAAGCGATAGTAGGTTTGCGTAGATTCCCAGCTCATGCCGCCGATTAAACCGATTGTTTTCATCTTGCTCAAACACCTTGTTCTGGTTACATTGCTTGAGCTTAGGGCGCGTGCGGCGCGATTGCAATCACGAAAGAAAGTAGGAGAGTGCATTGTTAGTTCCATTGCAGAAAGATGACTTTGAATTAGTGTCAGGTTGGCTTGCTGATCCGGAAGATCATTTCAAAGTCTGTGGAAATGCTTTTAGCTACCCGCTGAAACGTGAGGTGTTTGAACTCTTTTTTGTTGAGAGTTCGGGCGACCCGGACGTGCGCCTGTGTTTCAAGTACTGTGTTGACGGGAAAGCCGTTGGCATGGTGCACTTTACGCGTATTGATCGGCAGAATGATTTTGGCCATATCGGTGTGGCCATGGTGAACCCGCAGGCGCGCTCAGCGGGGCATGGCCGAGCAATGTTTGCGGCGTTGTTGAAGCTTGGGTTTGACCAACTAAACTTTCATCGCATTGATCTGAACGTGTTTGAGTTTAATCAACGCGCGCTGAAGTTCTACCAGAACGCGTTCGCTTTTCAGGTGGAAGGCTTGGCGCGCGATACGATTAAAAAAGATGGTGCCTATTTCGGCTGGTTCACGCTAAGTCTGTTGCGCTCTGAGTGGTTGACGCAACAGTGAACACCAAGGCTATCAAGGTGAAATTGCGCCGCTTTCAGACGACCGATGCTGAGGCCCTTCGCGAACTGTTCAACGAGACCGTGCGGCACGTGAATAAGCGTGACTACACTGCGGCACAGATCGCGGCATGGGCGCCTGATGGCTATGATCGCGAAGCATGGCTCGAACGCTTGCAGCGGAATCAGCCTTATATCGCCGAGATAGACGG
Organism: Pseudidiomarina homiensis; assembly: GCF_003987225.1. Lineage (GTDB taxonomy): Bacteria > Pseudomonadota > Gammaproteobacteria > Enterobacterales > Alteromonadaceae > Pseudidiomarina > Pseudidiomarina homiensis. Next base: position 827,731 of record NZ_PIPX01000001.1, on the reverse strand, counting down.
CAGCATCGTTGGCTTTGCGGATGTGCAAGCCGACGGTTATATCGACCATTTCTTCTGCAGTGCCTCAAGCCAGGGCCAAGGCGTGGGCCGAGCTTTAATGAGCAAACTCCTTGCACATAACTATCCGCGCTTTTACGCCAACGTAAGCATTACCGCTCGACCTTTTTTTGAGCACTTTGGTTTTCGTCTTGTTCGCGAGCAGCAGGTTATCGTTCGCGGCGAAACGCTAACTAATTACCTCATGGAAAAATTAACTCACGCTGGTGAATGAACTTTTTTCGTTCGTCGCTCGACTTTAAGGGTACGAATGGAGTGACGAAAAGAGAAGAACACATGCTAAAAACCACATTTTTGAGCTTAGCCATACTGCTGAGCCCAGTTTTATTTGCTTCTGAACCTGCGTCGAACACTATTGAGGAACAGACGCAGGCGTTCGAAAGCTTTTTACTTGAATTGAAAAAAGAGAAACATATTCCCGGGCTTTCCGTTGCGGTCGTGAAAGACGGTGAAATCGTCTACGAAGAAGCGCACGGCATTTCGCATTTAGAGGGACAGGTGCCGGTGACGACCGAAACGCCGTTTTGGATTGCATCGGTGAGTAAGTTTTTTGTCGGCGCAACGTTTTTGAAGCTGATCGAAAATGGCGAGCTTAGTTTTGATGATACCTTGAACTCAACGCCGGGCTTCGAGGACTACTGCACGTGGTTGGCAGGCTCAGGTATTGTGTTTGGCAAAAACCTTCAGTGTGACCAAACCTTTAAACTCAAACATGCTTTGAACCACGTAGTGAACGGCCAAGTCGACAGTAACTTTTTCTACAATTCGATTTTCTACTCGCGTTTATCGCGGTTTCTTGAAGCGAAGCGGGGTAATCCTATCTCCATGGCGGAAGGTCGCCATAACGAGCTCGCGCAGGCCATCAACACAGAGATATTTGAGCCAGCAGGCATGAAGGACTCCATGGCAGGTTTATGGGACGAGCAGCGCATGGACGTATTTTTCCGTCGTTCGCGCGGCTACGGTATTGAAGACAACCACTACGTTTACCGTCGGAGCCCAGAACGCCATATGGCCGGTGGTGCTGGCGTCAGCTCGACCGCAGGTGATATTGCACGTTTTGATATTGCTTTAGATTCGGGCAAAATCTTGTCGCCTGAGTTTATGGCGCACACCACCACCGAATACATCACCGCCGAAGGTAAAAAGATCCCTTACGCCTATGGTCGATATATTCAGTGGGTTGATGGTGAAAAAATCATTTGGCACTCAGGCTGGGACGAAGAAATCGGCTTCACCGCAGCCTACATTAAGTTCCCTGAGCGCGGCATCACCGTTGTTGTTTTAGCGAACAACGAAGGCTTGTGGTGGGGCAATCCGCTCGATCGACCCGCCATCGAGGAATCGGTTGTGTTCCAAAAAGCCAGCGCGATTTTTACGAGCGCTCCAAAATAACTGGGCCGGGGCCTTGCTGGGCGAGCTTGTCGTCCGCGTTATAAAGCGGGCACGCAGTCATGGAGAGGCAGCCACAACCAATACAGCCCGTGAGCGAATCTTTGAGCCGCTGAAGTTTTGCGATGCGTTGTTGTAAGCGTTGCTGCCATTGCTCAGCAACGCTTTGCCAATCTGCTTTGCTCGGTGCGCCAAATTTCGGTAATGGCTCGAAGACTTCTGCGACCTCTTCCAAACTGATCCCAAGCTGCTGCGCGACTTTAATAATAGATACTCGGCGAATAGCCTCGCGGCCAAAGCGCCGCTGATTACCAGTGCTGCGCGAGCTATGAATAAGCCCCTTGCGCTCGTAAAAGTGAATCGCTGAGACATTGACCCCGCAACGCTCGGCAATCTGACCTACTGATAAATCCATAAAAAACTCTTTACCTAAACCTTGGTTTAGGTTTTAGCATGCTCCTTGTTATTAATCAAAGATGTTAAGCAAATCATCTATCAAAAGGAGACATGCCATGAAAAAACTGCATTCAACTCAGCAAGAAACGCAACCCGATATGAAAAAGAAAGCGGCGTTTTACCGTTACTTTAATGCGCTGATGGCGCACAAGTAATTGTGGTGCTTATTCTGACCAGACGGCGTATTCGTTGCCGCTGGGGCAAGTGAAGTGAAAGCGGCGGCCACCAGGGAACTCAAAAATCGGCTTAATCACGGTGCCGCCAGCTTCTTCAACTGATTGCTGCGCTTGTTCTAGCTTCGGGCTGTAGAGCACGACGAGCACGCTGCCTTGGGCGGTGGTGGCACTAAGTTCTGAGGTGTAGAAGCCCCCATCGAGACCGGCGCCCAGAAACGATGCATAGTCAGGGCCATAATCGACAAAACGCCAATCAAAAGCTTCACTGAAGAACTTTTTCGTGGCTGCGATGTTTGTTGCTGGTAGCTCTACGTAATTAATTGATACACTAGCCATCGGTTTTATTCCTTCTTGCGTGTATTTAGAAGTTGAGTATAGCCATGGTTTCTTATTCTTAGCAGCACAAACAGAGGTTTTATGCCTGAGTCGGCAGGAAAGCGGTTAAACAAATTTATCAGCGAAAGCGGTTTTTGTTCGCGGCGTGAAGCGGATCGCTTTATCGAGCAAGGTGTGGTCAAAATCAACGGCAAACCTGCGGTGCTAGGTGATCAAGTGATGCCTGGCGATGAAGTTCTGGTGAACGGTCGCAATATTAAGCCGACCGATAAAGAAAAGTTTGTCTTTATTGCGCTCAACAAACCCGTTGGCATTGTTAGTACCACCGACTCTTCCGAGCCGAAAAATATGGTCGATTTTGTCGGGCATAAGAGCCGTATTTTTCCGATTGGGCGGTTAGATAAAGACTCATCGGGGCTGATTTTTCTAACCAGTAACGGCGATTTGGTCAACAAAATATTGCGTGCCGGGAATCGACACGAAAAAGAGTACGTGGTGACGGTCGATAGGCCGATTACGCCTGACTTTATCAAAGGTATGGCTGGTGGCGTGCCAATTCTTGGGACTAAAACGAAAAGGTGTAAGGTACGCCAAGAGTCACAGTTCACCTTCCGCATGATTTTGATCGAAGGTATGAACCGCCAGATCCGCCGCATGTGCGAATACTTTGGCTACGAAGTCCGTAAGCTTGAGCGCGTGCGGATTATGAATGTCAGTCTTGGGCGCTTGCAGCCGGGCCAGTGGCGTAACCTAACTGACAGCGAAATGAGCGAGCTGATGAAGTCGATAGAGCACTCATCTTCGGAAGCGCCAGAAGGCCATCGTCGCCGTAAGCCTCCGCAGAAAGTTAAACAAAAAAATGTGGGTAAAGATGGCCTCAAGCCTGCGCCGCGTGGTAAGCGAGCTGAAACCAAAGCAGAGTCGCCTTGGGCACAATCTCGACACGCTAAAAAGCCTCAAGAAGCTGGCGCAAGCCGTCGTAAGCTAAAGCTGAACAAGCCCGCCGAAGATTAAAGTGACGGGCGTGTTACAACGCCCATGCCCGAAAACGCTTCGCTTTAATCTTGTCATTGTTGATTAAGGCCAGGGCATGATTCACCTTGGCCGACTTGACCGCCACGTAAGCCCACTGCGCTTGCACCTTGATTTTACCAATGTCATCAACGCTCAGTTTCTTATCACGGGTTAACGCACCGACGATATCGCCTGGGCGAAGCTTGTGCTTTTTGCCGCCATTCAGTTGCAAGGTCACAAACTCTGCGGTTAATGGCGCTGTACTGGTGTTTAGCGCAGGCAGTTCGCGTAATTTGATCGGCGCTGACAGCGTATCTTCAAGTAAGCGCATCTTGAAGTCGTCTTTACCACCAATCAGCGTCACCGCCAGACCTTCAGCTCCAGCTCGCCCGGTACGACCGATACGGTGGGTATGCGTGGCGATGTCGTGCGCCATACCAACGTTGATGACGAGGTCGAGCTCAGCAATATCTAAACCACGCGCGGCCACGTCGGTGGCAACTAATACACGACCACTGCCGTTGGCGAATTGCACCATGGTTTGGTCGCGGTCTTTTTGTTCCATATCGCCGTGCAACGTAAGGATGCTGAAGCCTTTGCTTTTTAACGCATCAGCAATGTTCTGGGTCTCGACCTTGGTGTTGCAGAACACCATACAGTTGCCGGGTTGCAGCTCGAGCAATAGAGCCCGCACGGCTTGCGCAGGCACCACGTCATCGAGCTGATAAAAGCGTTGCTGAATTGAAATTTGCGTTTGGCTAGCCGCAACTTTAATGATCTCAGCATCATTGCAAACTTGTTTCGTCAATTGACGAATGCCTTGCGGGTAGGTTGCGCTAAACAACAAGGTTTGGCGAATGCTTGGCGTTTTCGCAATAATGCCCGCAAGTTCGTCCTGAAAGCCCATTTCAAGCATACGATCGGCTTCATCGAGGACCAAGGTTTGCAACCGCGCCAGATCTAAACGCTGCGCTTGCAAGTGATCAAGCACGCGGCCAGGCGTACCCACCAATACGTGCGCACCATGTTCGAGCGACGCCGCTTGCACTTTCGACGGCGCACCGCCGCACAAGGTCAACACTTTGACGTTGCCCATAACCTTGGCCAGCTTGCGAATCGCCTCGGCGACTTGCTCGGCCAGCTCGCGGGTCGGGCAGAGCACCAACGCTTGCGGTGCAAAAGATTCGGTATCGAGTTTGCTCAATAACCCCAAAGCAAAGGCCACCGTTTTGCCTGAACCGGTTTCGGCCTGAACCACTACGTCTTCACCACGCAAAATTTTCGGCAAACTGTAGGCTTGCACCTGCGTCATTTCAGTAAACTTCGCTTCGTTCAAGCTGCTCAGTAGAGCGTCGCTAAGCTTTAATTCTGCGAACTCGCGTACGCTTGGCGCCGTTTCTGGCGTGTTTGGAGGTGTTGTTTCAGACATGGTGTTAGTTCACTTCTTCGGCGGGCGCATCGTCAGGCGCAAATTGCGCACAATGCGCAAAAAATAGCGTGCTAGTATAGCAGAGCACCACTCATAATGCTGTTAATTCATTTAAAGTTTCGTCGAGTCAAATTAAAAAAGGTAGCTATGTATATTCCGACAAAAATGGCAATGACGGACGCACAAGCCATCGCTGAATTTATTTCAAAATTTGGTTTTGGCGCGCTTGTATCCGATAACTTAAACGCCACGCATCTTCCCTTTATTTTGGCGCCCGACGAGGGCGCGTTTGGCTGTTTGTACGGGCACTTTGCGCGCGCAAATCCACACTGGGAAGTTGCCGAGGGAAAGCGGGTGATGGTGCTATTCAACGGACCTCATTCCTACATTTCGCCGACATGGTACAGCTCACGACCTGCGGTCCCGACGTGGAACTATGCGGCGGTGCATTGTTATGGCGTGCTGACTCTGTTAAATGAGAGCGAAAATGCACAAGCAATGCAGCAGCTTGTGCGCAAGTATGAGCCTGAGCTCTTGGAAGCCAACGATGTTATGCCAGAAGACTACCAAGCGAGGCTACGTAAAGCTGTCGTTGGCTTTAAAATCGAGATCGATGACATTCATGCCAAAGAAAAGCTCGGACAACACCGTAAAAAAGAGGATCAACAGGGTGTTTATGCTGCGCTTTGTAGTAGTGACCATGCCGATGATCGAGCACTGGCGGCTTATATGAAAAAGCGAAAGCTTGGCTTAGGTAATAATTGATACGCTTTATTTGAAACTATAAAAGGAATGACTATGGACAAATTCATGCAAGCGGCGATTGAAGAAGCGCAGAAAGGACTCGCAGAGGGCGGGGTACCGATTGGTTCGGTGTTAGTGCATAACGGTAAGATCATTGGCCGCGGCCATAATCGCCGCGTGCAAAGTGGTAGCCCTATCTTGCATGGCGAAATGGATGCTTTTGCTGATGCCGGACGTCAGCCTGCATCGGTTTACAAAGAATGTGTGATTTATACGACGTTATCACCGTGTTGCATGTGCTCGGGCGCGATTGAGCTGTACGGAATTCCGCACGTTATAGTGGGTGAGAACCAAACCTTCATGGGCGCGGAAGAGCGACTGCGCATGGCCGGTGTTAAGGTTGACGTGCTTCAAGATCCAACCTGTATTGAGCTGATGACGACCTTTATTGCAGAGAAGCCCGAACTTTGGTTTGAAGATATCGGCGAATAAGCCACGGAGAACCTAAGTGCTTCTACTGAAAACGGGTTTGTTATTTATCATTACCGCACTGGCCGAAATTGTCGGCTGTTATTTGCCGTACCTTTGGTTGAAGAAAGGGTACTCGGCATGGTTGTTGATCCCCGCAGCCTTTAGCCTAGCTTTATTTGTTTGGTTACTCAGCCTTCACCCTACAGCAAGCGGCCGTGTATATGCGGCTTACGGCGGAGTCTATGTCGCCACTGCATTAGTCTGGCTCTACGCCGTCGACAAGCAAACCTTGACGTTTTATGACTGGCTCGGCGGCAGCGTTGCGCTGGCTGGCATGGCGATTATTGTGTTGGGTAGTTTTAGGGCGTGAGTTTTATATGGTTTAAGTCGATAGACTGCGCCGTTGTTTGGCTAACGGGCTTTTTCTCACCCAACGGAATAAATACATGATCACCAATTTAGTTATAGCACTGGTGATAGCTAAAACGAGTAGCGGCCAACCATCTGCAAAACCCATTGTTAGCGCAAATGCGATCGTCGATACATCCATCAATAAAATGAATTGGCTCATTCGAATGTTAACTGCGCCGGTGTTGCCAGAGTTATAAATCAATTTGATTTGGTGGTAGTAACCTTGGGCGATCATCACCGAAATAACAATAATAAGCGTGGTTGAAATGTAACGCCCCTGATCTGCAATCGTTTTACCAAGCAGTAAGCCTATGGTCGCCAGACACACTAACGCTAAAGCTACTGTAAAGGTTACAAACGACGCCTTAGTCTTGCGATCTCGCCATATTTCAAAAAGAATCATGCCCACGAGCAAGGCGGCCGTTAAGCGGGGCCATACAATGTAATGGTTAAATGGATAAATCGAGTAGCCGTAAACAAAAAATGAGAGATAGGCGAGGAAACTAACGGAAAACTGATTTAGCGATAATAGCGAAGTCGCCTCGCCGGTGGAGGTGTTTTGCTGTTTTCGAACCCAGATCGTTTTCAGCTGAGCATATACGCCAATAAGGCTAACGACGATAAGGATGGAATTGAGTAAGCCGGTAAGAGTGTAGAGGTTCATACGGGTTGTCCGTTGTTTGTTTGTCGACAATATACAGTTTAACCAATTAAAAATTTAATTAAAAAGCCTTATGTCCGTTATAATTGTCGACAATTAACGTTCCGCGTAGCATGTCATCAAGGCGAGCCAGTGAAACTATCCGCAGTCAGGATTCATCACCTCTTTTAGCTGCGATAACACCTTATGCATGGTGTCGCGATCATAACTGTAATGGTCACCTTCAAGGGCAATGTGTAAGGTCGGCTGGGAATAATCGTGTTGCTTGAGGTGTTCTTCGATTTGCAAAGCCATGTCGTACGAAGGCCATATCTGGTCTTGCTTACTTGAAACCAACGTGACCGATCCTTGAATCTGCTCAACCGGAATCCGGGCTGCGTCGATGTCGGCGGGTGAAGCTTCAGCCAGGGCATCGTTGAAGGCGTCGACGTACTCGCCGGTGATCATGCCCGAAAGCATGTCAAAGGAGACTAACGGCGCGTCGATATAGGCTAAGGGCTCACCGTTTAAACGCCACCCTGATTGGCTGGACGGGCTTTTCACCGCATTCCAAGCAACGTGGCTAGGGAAGGCTGCGACGATATGATTGGCGGTATCAAAGTGACTACCTAGCAGTAACGCCAGCTCGGCGCCTTTGGAAAAGCCGAGAAGAACAACGCATTCATCTTTAACTGCCGGGTCAGCTGCCAGTAGGGCAATCCTCTCATTAATCGCCTCTAACGAAAGCTCTCGCGGTTTATCGGGCGTATTTTCTGTGCCGAAATAGCCAAGTGAAGCGACCGAAAAGCCGTAATCATGATAACGCTCGAGCAAGGGCTTCATTTGTGGTGCAGCAAAATAATTTCCACCGTCGCTGCCACCAAGCAGCACCACCAACGGGTGCGCTTGCTCATCGTTGATATAGAGCTTGTGTAAATCGGGAGATGGCGCCTGACTACAGGCCGTAAGAAGCCCCACCAATAGGGTTGGTGTAATTAACTTTTTCATGGTTGTTCCTCAGTTTTTTGAGTTTTTCGGGGGATGCACTACATCTTTAAGTGCCGTTTGAGTTCGCGGGCGCCGTTACGACTGGTGAGCACCTCTAAGTTCGAATGTAAAAAGCGCAGTAGCAAACGGCCATTGAGCCAGCGTTCGACTTCGCTTAGCCGATAACGATTGACGATGGCTCCTCGATGGACGCGCAAGAAATGGGGCGGAAGTTGGCTCTCTAACTCTTTGAGTGTGTGCTCGAGCGGGTAGACCTGCGAACCGCTATGCGCAAGTTGTATGCCGTCTTGGGTGACAATGGCATCAATAGATTCGACTTTAAGCGGCCGCGCACGTTGGCCTACGTGACTGATGAGTTCTTGCTGCGCCTGCTGTAGTTGTTTTACATGTAGCTTTTGTGCGGCGCGATCGAGGGCTAACTGCAAACGACTTGCGTCGAGGGGTTTCAGCACATAATCGGCGGCGGCTCCAGTAAAGGCATCGACCGCATAACGGCTGTGTGCAGTGGTAAAAATGACCTCGCCATTAAAACCTTGTGCGTTCAGCGTCGTGAGCACCTCGATACCGTTCATGCCTGGCATATTGATGTCGAGCAGAACGACGTCGATGGCAGACGTGTTTAGGGTTTCTAGGAGTGCTCGCCCCGAATTTAACTCGGCGACGATCTGCCATTCCGAGAGGCTGGCAAGTAACTGTCGCAGTTTCAGGCGAGCCGCTTCTTCATCGTCGACAATCACAATGCGCTTAGTCATGGTCGGCCTCCAGCACAATAGAAATCACTGCCCCGTGGTTATTCGTTAGCTGGTACTCTGCATTGCCGAGCAAACGTAAACGTTGCAGCGTTGTGGTTAAACCGACACCTATGCCAGATGGGTGCTCCTGAGTGCGAAGCAGCTGGTCGGGAAAACCCGGTCCATTATCGCTCACGCGTAGGTAAAGCTTATCTTCACTTGTCGTACAGTTGATACCTATGGTGATAGGGAGTTGCTGGGCATGCTTAATCGAGTTTTCAATAAGTGGTTGCAGTAAAAACGGCGGCAACTGCCAATTCAATGCGTCGTCATCAACATTGAGCTCAATGCGGAGATCATCCCCCAAGCGGGCCTGCTCAATGTTAAGCCATTTTTGCAGCACCAAAAGTTCACGCTTCAAGCGGATGGTTGCTTGGTTGTCGGTATCCAAACTATGCCGCAGCACACTGGCAAGATCTTGGGTCAGTTGCTCAGCTTTCTGTGGATCAGCCACAATAAAGGCCGAGAGCGTGTTTAGGCTGTTGAACAAGAAGTGCGGGTGCAAGGTTTGCTTTAACTGATTAAGCTCCGCTTGCTTGCGTAATAAGCGTTCCGCTTGCAGCGTCTTATAGGTGATGTAAGCACGATAAATGACGTAGGTTCCAACGGCCCAAGGTAGCGACATGAAAAAGGTATCGAGCCAGCCCAGTTGCATGGATGGATAGATCAGCGACAGGGCAAAGCCCCAGCAACGGAACCCGAAATAAAAACAAAGCAACCACACTGGTAGCGCCTGCACGGTTTTATGCAATTTAAGTTTTTTTAGTGAGTAGAGGGCGACTGATAAGGGCAGCCAAAATAGCAACAAAATAGCTATGCCGCCGGCTAGCAGCGCTTCGCTTACGCCGCCTTGACCGCGCTGCCACCAGTCGACAAAGGTGATGCTGGCGCTAAGAAAAGCGAGACCACCAAGGGCAATAAAATAGTCTTTTCGAGTCAGTTGTTGCATAAAGCTTCGCGGTTGTCCGAATCAATAGTGCCATTATTGAAAGGACAACCGTAACTGTCACTGACTTTCTGTGTGAATGGTCGAAATGGGTGGTTGAATGGGCTATTCACCCACAGCAAAGACCTGGGTGTCGCGCGCGTCTGGCAAGTCGGCCAAGCGGTTTAACTGTTCATTGTTGAAGTTATAAGCGGTCACGAGCGGGCTTGTGCGGAAGCCACTGTCGGCATCGAAGGTTGAGCCACCGACGACATAAATCTGTTCACCTAACCGTGCGGCGCTGTTCAGACGGCGCGGCAGGTGCATCTTGGTACGGCTTACTTTGCGTGTGCGGGTATTAAAAATCTCAATCGTTGGCTCGACATGGTAATTGCCTTGCTGAAAACCGTCGCCACCAAAGATATAAATTAACTCGCCGCCATCCCAAACAGCGGACGCATAGCGACGCGGCATTATGCGTACAGGCAGCACAGTCGAAGTTTTGGTGACCGGGTCAATGCGCTCGATGTTACCAATAAAACCACGTTCGTTGGTGCCACCGAACACATAAATCGCTTCGTCATCTGCCACTGCGGTGTGACCGAAGCGGGCGTGTTTAAGCGTGAAAGATTCTGCTTTGGGTGCTGGTGCTTCAGGTGCACTTGCGCAACCCGCGACGACTAAAGTTAGGGCTACAGCGAATAGGCGCTTGAATGAAAGTGCGGCGGCAAACATGGTGCATCCTCGTTGATTTGTATGGCTTTCCATAAGTTGTTTGAGATTACGCACAGGTCTCTCAGTTGTAAATGAAAAGTTGTAAACGAAAAGTTGTAAATCAATGCCGGGTTGTTTACATTTTGCCAATGAATTTAGCTTTGTTCGACTTTGACGGCACCATTACTCATTCCGACACCTTCACAGCTTTCGTTAAAGGTGCCGTTTCTGCACGTCGGCAAAGTTGGGGGCGTTTTGTATTAGCTCCATCGGTCATGGGTTACCGAATGGGCCTAGTAAAGGCCACAACGATTCGCCAGCGCCTCATTAAGTTTGCTTTCAAAAACGTAACGAGCGCGAGGCTTGAGGCGCTTGGACGAGACCATGCTGAGAACTACCTTCCGACAGTGTTGCGCGCTGAAGCGGCCGAGCGCATTCAGTGGCACAAGCAGCGCGGCGACCGAATTGTTGTCGTTTCGGCGTCCCTCGAGGTGTATTTGAAACCTTGGTGCGAAGCCGTGGGCGTTGAGCTCATTGGCGTTCAACTGGAGACTGTCGACGGGCGCCTAACTGGTAATTATGTCGACGGTGATTGCACAGGTTTAGCGAAAGCTGAGCGCGTGAAAAGCTATCTCGACCTCAATGACTACGGCACAGTTTTCGCCTACGGCGACACCGCTGAAGACCACGCGTTACTTGACTTGGCGGACCGAAAGTTTTATCGCGGACGCGAACTGACTAAGCTGCGGGCTTAATCTCAAAGCGCATGCCAAGCGCTTTCGCTACTTTAAGTACCGTACTGAATTTAGGGTTGCCATTTTTTGAAAGCGCTTTATAAAGGCTTTCACGACCAAGCCCAGTTTTTTGTGACAATTCAGACATGCCTTGTGCGCGTGCTATATCACCAAGCGCACTTGCGATAAATGCGGCATCGCCGTCGCTTTCTTCAATAGCTGCTTCGAGGTAAGCCGCCATTTCTTCGCGTGTACGCAGATGGTCAGCTACATCATAGTCATAAGTTTTAGTTGTCATTTGAAGACTCCAAGCCTTTTACTAAATTGTAGGCTCGCTTGATATCATCTTGTTGGCTGTTTTTATCGCCGCCGCAAAGCAGGACAATCAGAAGGTTATCGCGCTCCGTGTAATAGACTCTATAACCTGGTCCAACGTTAACTTTTAACTCTGACACCCCGTGTTTCAAATTTCTATGTGTGCCGGGATTGCCCATAGCTAGACGCTGAATTCGGGTTTGCACCCGAGCTCTTCCACTTAAGTCCTTTAAGCGATCCAGCCACTGCGTGAACTGGATGGTCGTCTGAATCCTTTTCATGCCTCAAGTGTATCCCAAAAGATACATTTTGCAAGTTTAGTTTTAATACGCAATTTACTTTTCAGGTTGCTGAAAAAGATAACCGACAATCCCACCGTAGATGTCTACGAGTGCGTGCAGGGCAATGACCACCCAAAGCGATTCCGTGAGAATAAAAATGACACCGAGGACCAAGCCGATGATGCCGGTGCGCAGGACGTTCATCCAGCCCTGATAGACATGGCACAAACCAAATAAAAGGCTGCTCAGAATTAAGCTGACAACAACACCTAGACTGTCGCCTAAGGCGCCGATGATAAAGCCTCGGAATAGAAGCTCCTCGCAAACGCCGGCGGACACCGATAAACCTAGGGTGAACCAGCGTAGTTCGCTTTTGTTGACCGGCATCATCCAATCATGATTTTGCGAAACGTCACGAAACTTTTGGCGCGCCGAAGCATTGTGCATCAGCGTATAAGCGGAGTAGGCGAAGTAACCCGCAATAGCGACAACGAATACCGTACCTATCCAGTTGCCAAGGTTACCCAGCCACAGCAAGCTAAAATCGCTAGGCGCAAATGCGCCATAAGCCATGAGAGCGAGCAACACTAGGGTCGGCAACCACATGAAGAGCATGGCGTCTTGGTAAGCGCGGATCTTGGTTTTCCTCCCCGCAAGAATGGCGATTTTGACTTTATCGGCTTCCCACAAGCTATACACTGGCATTAAAACAATGATAAACAGCATGAGCCATTCGGTAGGTTGAATCGTCATTGGTATTCCGTCTTCTGTACTTTTGCGAATACGTAAAGATTAATGACTTGTGGTGTGTAAATAAATGTATTAATAGTATAGAAAAACTAAATTAAAGGTTTGCAAGTGATTCATCCCCGAGATCTAAGGGCATTTTGTAAGGTTGCCGAGACCGGCAATATGTCGCGCGTTGCTGAAGCTGAGTCGAAGACGGTGATGGCGATCAGCAAGCAAATTCAGCGCCTTGAAACAGAACTCAACCAAGCGTTATTCATTCGCACACGACGCCAATTAGTACTCACCGAATTTGGCGCGAAGTTTAAGAAGAAATCCGAAGCTTTTTTGGAACATTACCAAGAACTTGTGCAGTTTGGCGAAACGAACGAAACCACGGTTACCGGTGAACTGCGCGTGGTTTGTCAGTCCAATGACATCGTCGATGAAACGCTCGTGCCGTGGCTTGCAGAGTTTACTGAGCATTATCCTGAGTTGGGCATCTCGATTGACGTCAAAGAATCGATTATTGACGTTCTTGACGACGATTTTGACGTATTTTGGGCTGTCGGACCTTACCTTGGCCAACGGTTTCCGGGCTTAAAGCGCAAAACGCTGTGGTCATCGGCCTATGGCATATTTGCCTCGCCCGAGTATTTGGCTGCAAAGGGCACGCCCAAAACACTTGCAGATCTCGAACTCCATAAGGTTATAGGCTACTTGCACAACCAACCCAGTAATGTGCTGGTTGCCAAGGGTGACGACAGCCAAGCACACTACGTGACGCCAGAGTGCCAAATTAAAACCGTGGCAGGGCACGTTGAACTCGCAGTGGCAGGCCTTGGACTGACTAACGCGCCGGCAAATACCACCGCTATCCAAGACTTAATCAAGCAAGGCAAGCTGTGCCCAGTTCTCCAAGAGCATTGGTGGGAGGGCGCGGAGGTCTACGCTTACTACCACCCCTCACGCCCGGTGCAGGCAAAGGTGCGGGCCTTTCTTGATTTCTTTGTCGCCAAACGCGAGGAGTGGGCGCTCTAGCTGTTTCTAGGTAGTGATTTCGTAGTGGGCTTTGCCACCTTTAGTTGACGTGAAGCTGCCGCTTCTGCAATCTGCAAGTAGACCAGCTCGCTGTGAGCACCCATCTATCATCGCAGATGATGACGAATAAAAATTCTAAGGAAAAATAATGAAGTCTCGTTGCTTGTTATTCGTTCTGTTGTTTCCTGTGGTCGCTTTCGCGAATCCCGACTTTGTGAAAGTTAAGGGCTATGATCTTGAATACGAGATTGCCGGAAGTGGCAGTGAAATTATTCTTTTAGAGGCTGGCGGGGGCGCTGGCATGTCTGATTGGGACCCGGTTTTTCAACGCCTCTCAGAGCACGCAAAAGTCATTCGTTATTCTCGCGTGGGAAACGGTAACTCTACTGCGATTCAGCAGCATTTCACGTCGCGAGATTACGCTGACCAAGCGAGTACTTTGCTCATTGAATTAGGCATTCAACAACCCGTTATCTTGATCGCTCACTCCTACGGCGGAAGCGTTGCGCGAGATTTTGCAGCAGGTTATCCCGAACAACTAAAAGCGCTGTTGATGTTAGATCCCTCGTCCGAGCATGACGTTGATATTTTGCGCGCAATAGACTTAGAAAAGGGCAACGAAGAAATTGCGCAAATCAAACTCGATGACATGAAAAACGGCATGTCTAACCAATACCTAGACTTTTGGAGTAAGCGGCCGTTACCCGATTACCCACAAATTAAAGATATACCTGTAACCGTCATCACTTCGATAAAGAAAATGGAGAACCCGCCGAACTTGTTCTTCACCGACCGAGGACGAAAAATGTGGGGCGAACTTTGGCAAGAGTGGACAGCCGCGTTCCCGCAAGGCAGATCGGTTTTAACTGAGAACAGCGGTCACTTCGTGCAATTTGATGAGCCTGAACTTGTGGTTAGCGAGCTTTTGTTGTTGATGGAGAAGCTGGGGAATTAAGGGTGTTGAAGTCTGCTAAGAGCGAAGAGCGGAAATAAAAAAACCTGCCTAATGCATTGCATATTATCGCACCAAAAGGTCAGCCAACACTCTCTTGACATTTTCTAAGTTCCAACTCAAAATAACCTATCAAAATGATAGGTGGCTCATGGACGAGAACACTCCAAAGGGAATAGTTGAATTCCCTTTAACTGAGATGACGGCGCGTTACATCGTTAATGATCTTGCGGAGAATTTTACTTCTCGAATACGCTGGAGTCGGCATGTGAAACAACGAATGCTTGAGCGGGGAGTTACCTCGCGCCAAATTCTCACACTGTTAAAAAGTAAGCATTCAGTGTTTAGAGAGGGACCTTACCAAGAGCTGAATGGCGATTGGAAATTTAACCTTAAAGGACTTGCCGCGGGAAAAATAATCGAGTTGGCGGTAGTACTAAAAAATCACCAAGACTCGCCGAGTTCGGTGCTTGTTACAGTTTGGGTAGATTAGGAGATGACCATGTACCAATACATTGAAAGCGGTTTGCCTAATGTGTACCTGAAAAATGGCTATTCGATAGATGTGATAGATGATGAAGAATATACCAGTATCGATGATCTGGAGGGACTCCATCGCGTTCTGGCTAAAACAATAGCGAGTAAAGCAATGCCGCTAACCAACTTCGAATTTAAATTTTTACGAATTGAACTAAACCTTTCACAACGTATTTTGGGCAAACGGTTTGGTGTTTCTGAGCAAACAATTGCTCGTTATGAGAAAGGCCAGTCAGATATTCCACGTACGACAGATGCTGCACTACGGTCTTTATACATGGAAAGTATCAAGCAAAATAATTCGGTCAGTTATTTCTTAGATTTACTTGCCAACCACGAGGCCGAGCAGGCAGCACAAGAAATTTTACTTGAGGAAATTGATCGGCAGTGGGAACTCGCTGGTTAGCATTAATTCAAGAATTAATTGCGCTAGGGCTAACGCCCGCACTTGGCACAAAGCGGAAGCACGGTTTGATACCCCCACAGCAAAAACGGAGCATGCGACCAAATATGACGATAAACCTAAAACAAGTAGATGGCGTCCCCATTCAAGCCAAGCACAAAGCCACGTGTCACTGCGGCGCGGTAGAGATTGAGCTGAGCTTACCCGACGGTCTTGTCGACGTGCGGCGTTGCGATTGCTCGATGTGCCGTCGAAGAGGCGCCATAGCTGCGTCAGTGCCACTTTCAGGTATCAACATAGTTAAAGGCGCGGAATTGCTGACGTTGTATCAATTCAACACTCGGACCGCAAAGCATTACTTTTGCTCTAAATGCGGCATTTACACGCATCATCAGCGTCGCTCCAATCCGAGCCAATATGGCTTTAATGTGGCCTGTTTGGAAGGCATTAATCCGTTAAAAATTGACGGTGTTCCGACCTATGATGGCGTGAATCACCCTGCGGACCGCAGTTAGCGAACAGACGCTTTTCTTTCGAAATCCGAGAATGCCTCCTAGACTTGCAAGTACGACTCGAGACGATGAAACGAGTTTAAATCCGCCGCCCATTGACGGGAGACGAAACGATGCAGCACGTCTCAGGAATGCGTTTTGCGCTGACTGGTGCCATGCTAATTGCGATAAGCTTTGGCTTGGCGCGGTTTACCTTTGGTTTGTTTGTACCGCAAATTCGAGCTGATCTTGAACTGAGTGCGAACACAATTGGTACCATCGCGGCGCTTCCCCTAATCAGCTTTGTCCTTGTCAGTTTAGTTGCGCCTCTCGTTACTAAATATTTTGGTGCGCGTAATACCACCGTTTTATCTGCAGCATTTGCTGTTGTAGGGTTGGCGCTGATGAGCCAAGCCCGAGGGCCAATTCTCCTCGGCGTCGGAATCGTCGCCTGTGGTATCTGCACGGGCTTAATGATGCCGGCGCTCACAGCCGCCATGCAGGCATTGGTCGACCGCTCCATCCACGGACGTGTCAGTTCAGTTATGAACGCCGGGACCAGCATCGGTATCGCGCTCTCGGTTCCTGCTGTGCTATTGCTCGTTGGTGCCTGGCGCTACGCCTATGTATCGTTCACCTTATTTGCCATTATGGGTGTTTTTCTGGCTTGGTATCTGATTCCCTCGGTTTCGCGTTTTAGACCTACAGATGCTGCGCCGCCGCCCAAGATTACGACGAGACAATGTCGGCGCTTGTTAAGTCTGTTTCTGTTTGCCTTTGCCATGGGCTTTATTGCCTCTGCGTACTGGACGTTTGGGCCAGACTTAGCCATCAACTTGGGTTCACTCTCTTCGCAGCAGAGTGGTTGGCTCTGGTTAGCTTTAGGTATTGCCGGACTGGGTGGGGCGATTATTAGTGACTTGGCCGATCGAAATAACCCCGCTATCACGCACGCATTGATGTTGATGATGCTGACAACCAGCTTAACGTTGTTGGCCGCGAGCCCGGGTCAGATTTATCTCGCTGTATTTTCAGCTTTGGTTTTCGGCCTAGCCTACATGAGTTTGACGGGACTCTACTTGATGACCGGCATTCGCTTATTGCCGGGGCGCCTATCAATGGGACCTGTATTAGCCTTCGTGGCTTGCGCCTTAGGTCAAGCCGTAGGCTCGCCCATTATCGGTTTGCTCGTCGGGAAGTTTGGTTATGCGGATAGCTTTTCGATGTTCGCCGCGGCAGGGGTTCTTGTTTCTCTGCTATCACCATTTTATCCTGGGCGCACTGATGACGACACCGCGATACCTGAAGATGAAACCGGCCTGCAAGCTGCGTATGACTATCAGTTACAGAACGATGAGGGCGAGCCCCTGCAGACGAACCAGCCAGAACAAGTCGAGTAGAACGCGAAGCATCACTTCAACAGCGGCCGCAAGTCATCCAATTTATCAAACAGGTGCCAGATGTAGTTGCTGGTGCCGTTCTCGCGATGTGGATGCAAATCGGCAAGGGCAGGGTCGTTGCAGTAGCTGTCGAAGGCGGCTTTGGATTCCCATTCCACCAAAATGAGCACGGTGCGCGGCGTGATGTCGCCCTGTGCCGCTTCTTTGAATTTGCCAAGTGAGATGACTTTGCCGCCGTGGGCGGTGACTTCTTTCACCGAGCGACCCGCGTAAGCAAGGTATTCGTCTTTGTCGGCGATGTCGAAAAGGTTGAGCGCATAGACGGGCATTTCAACGTCCTCTGTGGGTTTGTTGCGGTGAATCCGTTCTCATGAAGCTACACGTAACCCACGCAGTTCACAAGCGCGATGAACCTGATCGGGTTGTCGCCGAGGTTCATCGTTTGGTGAAGAGACTCACTGCAACGACACGGTAAGTGTCTGACTACATGCGTTGCGCGGTGTCTCTGTCACCATTGGCTTTCCAAATAGTGACTTGATCAAGGTTTTCTTCATTAAAGATAACCTTGATAGATTTCTCTTGCGCTAAGAATTCATTGGCAGCGATGGGCGTTAATAAGAAACGCTCATTGTTGATCTGCATGTAAAAGCCGGTCTTTTCTTCACTGAAATTCACGTACTGGCCGTTCCAATCGTACTGCAGCGAGGCTTTGCGGCGATCAATGGTTTCGCCTTTATAAACGTCGAACACTTCAGAGCGGAAGTAATCCCACTGGTAGGTGTCGGCGACGGCGCGTTGCAAGTGATCGAAAAGGTCCTGAGTATTATCACTGTTGGTCATCACGATGAGAGCTTGTTGCTTATCGACCGAACCAAAAACAAACGAGGTGAAGCCAGGGTTATGCCCAGTGTGGCGGAATACGATGTCGTCTTTCCACGCCCATAGAGAGAAAATAAGACGATCGCCTTGTTCGTTAAAGACTTGCTGGGTGAGCTTTTGTGAAAGCAGGGTGGCGTCGCCAGTATGATGGTCATTGAGTAAGGTAATGAGCCAGCGGCCAAGGTCATTTGGCGTGGTCCACAGGCCGCCGAGTGCTTTGAAGGCATACGCAGCATAGGGGTAGGGATTGCCATTGGCGGAATAGCCAGTCGCTTTGCGCTCTGCTAAGTCACCGGTGATAGGCTGAGCGAACGAGCTACTTTGCATGCCCGCGGGTTGCAACACTCGTTCATCTAAGACTTTTTCAAATGGTTGGTCGGTAACATCGGTAATGAGTTCCTCAACTACCAAGTAACCTGGATTCGAATATTTGTAGCCCGAACCAGGTTCATAGATCATCTTGGCGCCACGGTCTTTCGACGGTGCTTCGCCGCGGAGCATCTGCTCGACGGTGGGGCGCTGCACACCTGGCGCATAACGCGAATGGAAATAGCGGTCAAAGCCAGCCGTGTGGCTCAATAAGCGCCGCAAAGTAACTTTTTCGTCTTGCGTATACTCATTTTCAGGCACCTGCCAGCCTTCTAAATAACTATTCACATCGGTATCTATATCCATGACGCCCTGATCAACCAACGCAAGAGCTGCTGTAGCGGAAACAGGCTTACTGACAGACGCTGCGGTAAAAACTGTGTCCGTTGTCACCGGCACCTGCGCTGCAATATCGGCGTAGCCATACGTGCGCGACCACGCAATGCGACCGCTATCAATAAACGTAATACTTACGCCCGGAATGTTATCCCGCGCCATGAAGTCTTGGATGCTGTGCTTTGGCGTTTCGCCTTTTATCGAATAAATTGGGGTAAGTCCCTTTTCGATGGTATCGGCTTTAAGTTGATGCTCATCGCTTGAGCTGTTTACCTGTACTGCGTTCGCTGCGTATACCGGAGCAAGCAAGGGGAGTGCTATGAGTGCGAAACGTAGCTTCATCGTGGTGCCTATTTTCTTGTTAGTTTGAGACTTTGACGCATTTCGGTACGCAAAGGTTTACAACAGGGCTGACTATCAAGCTTAGTTAGCAATCTACTCGATTTGAAACCGTTTTAGTGTCTTACACGTACCACACTCAAACCCCAAAATTGAGTGACCCAGATGTTTGGATTATTTAAGTCGAGTCCGACCAAGAAGATGCGTAAAGAGTTAGAGCAATTACAAAAGAAAGCGATGGAAATGCAGCGCAACGGTGACATCCGCGGCAGTTCGCACATCAGTCAAGAAGCGGACGAGCTGTGGAAGAAGATTCAGGAAATTGAGGCCGCTGAGAAGTAAACAACGGCCTTGAACGACTAACCTCGGTTCCAGCGAGAGAAGGCGAACAGCACCAAGGCGACGATAGCGCCGAGGGTGTCGGCGAGCATGTCTTTTTGCGCGTCCCAGATGTCGCCTTGTGAACCTAAAAATTCAATGCCTGCGTTACCACCTTCAATGACGGCGAATTGCCATTCGATCATCTCGTAGGCTGCAGCGACCGACATAATGAAAAACAGGCCGAAAAACATTGCCGTGACAGGGCGCGCCCATTGTTTGCGTACCAGTAATTCGGCGGCACCGTAGGCATAAAAACCAACACTAAAATGAGCGATGCGGTCGTAGTGATTGCGTTCGAAATCGAAGGTGTTGGTAACCCAGTCAAAGGGCACATTGGCAAAAGTATAATGCGCGCCGATGGTGTGCATAACCAACAATACGCTCATAAGCACATAAGCGGTGTTACTGAAGCGAAAGACCCGATAGGTGGCTAACAAACCGGCAAAAATGGCCATGATGGGGATCATTTCCGCCCACCACACGGTCACATCTGCCGGATTGATGTAGGACCACACCATGGTGGCAACGATAACAATGGCGAGAAAGTGCGGTACACGTGCTTGCCAACCTGAATAATTCGGTGCCGTTGCGTCCATGGGGTGTCCTTATTGTTTTTGTGTAATGAACGTTAGAAATGAAGCTTCAACAACAAATTTAAGTTACGTTCATCGATGCCGTCAATGCCAAATTTATTGTTCCAATGCGCGTACTCAACACCCACATAGAAACGATTGTTGTAACCCAGCATTGGGCCGAGGTTGTACTTCAATTGCGAGGTGAAGTTCATTTCGGCAGCGTGACCGGTGCTGGCCGATGACCAATCCATAAAGCCGTCATAGTAGAATTCGCCACCTAACGGCAAGCCCCAGACTGCGGTAAGCTGGTAATTGCTTTCGTAAAAGTCATTGCTGCGACGGTAACCGTTCAATTGAAAGTAATCGAAGCCTGGTAAACGCAAGTCGGTGCCTAGACCAACTAGGTAATTGTCAAAACCATCGCCGATTTCCCAAGTGGTGGCAAGGTAGACGCCGCTAAAGAAGCTATCATCGCTAAAGTTCATCACGCTGAAACGCGGTGATAATTCGGCGTAGGTTTCGGTGAAACCGTCATCAGAGTCTAAGCGGTCGACAAACAGGAACGAGTCGCCCCAACTATGGCCCGCGGCGTGCTCGAAGGTCAGCACTTGGCGGTCGCTATCGCCGACTTCGTAGTTGCTGCCATTCAAGTAGGTCAGGCTGACGTCTTGCCATAGGATTTCTGCTTGTGCGCTAGGCGCAAAACCAACAACGGCTGCCATCGCGGCAGCAAGGCTTACTGGGTATTTCAACTTAGTCTTCCTTTAATGGTGATTCAATAGATGAAGAAGAAAGCGGCCAGCCACCAAGGTTTTTGTAGCGGTTGACCATCCAACAAAAGAGTTCGGCGGTGCGTTCGGTATCGTACACCGCTGAGTGCGCTTCTTTGCTATCAAAGGCTATGCCAGCAGCTTGGCAGGCCTTGATCAGCACCGTTTGGCCGAGTGTTAACGCAGCGAGGGCCGCGGTATCGAAAGTCACAAACGGGTGAAACGGATTACGCTTTAAATTAGCTCGCTCGGCAGCAGCCATCACAAAGCCATGATCAAAAGTGGCGTTATGGCCAACGAGCACCGAGCGCTGACAACCTGCGTCTTTTTGCGCTTTGCGGATCGGCTTGAAGATTTCTTTTAAGGCTTCTTCTTCGGGCACCGCACCGCGCAGCGGCGAATCAGGGTCAATGCCATTGAAATCAAGCGCGGCTTGTTCAATGTTCGCCCCCTCAAACGGATCAACGTGATAGTGGAAGGTCTGGTCGGGATGCAACCAGCCTTCATCGTCAAACCTTAAGGTTACGGCGGCGATTTCTAATAACGCATCGGTTTTCGCGTTAAAGCCGGCGGTCTCAACGTCGATGACTACCGGCAAATAGCCGCGAAAACGTTGTTTCATTAGACTTGCGTCTGAATCACTCATAAATCGTCGCTTGGTTTGCGGTCGATAAGTTCAATGGCATAACCATCGGGATCACGCACGAAGGCAATCACGGTTTTGCCGCCTTTGACTGGACCAGGCTTGCGATACACGTCAGCGCCTTTGGCCTCGAGTTGCTCGCATAAGCCGTAAATGTCTTCAACGCCAATAGCAATGTGACCGTAAGCGTCACCCATGTCGTATTCACTTTTGCCCCAGTTATAGGTCAGTTCCAGCACGGTATGATCTTTCTCGTCGCCATAGCCGACAAAAGCAAGGGTATACTTGTATTCTTCGTTGTCGGCTTGGCGTAGCAGTTTCATACCGAGGAGTTCGGTATAAAACTTGATCGAGCGCTCCAAATCACCAACGCGTAGCATTGTATGTAACATTCTCATGGTCGTACTCCTTACTCGTCTGAGGTCTTTTCTTTAAATTCGCACAAATCTTCAATAATGCAACTGCCGCAACGCGGTTTGCGGGCAATGCAGGTGTAGCGGCCGTGCAAAATAAACCAATGGTGAGCGTCGACTTTAAATTCCGCTGGAATCACTTTTTCCAGTTTATCTTCAACGGCGCGCACGGTTTTGCCGGGGGCGAACTTGGTGCGGTTCGAGACGCGAAAAATATGCGTGTCGACGGCAATCGTGGGCCAGCCAAAAGCGGTATTGAGCACGACATTAGCGGTCTTGCGACCAACGCCGGGCAGGGCTTCTAGCGCGTCCCGATCTTCAGGCACTTCACCGTTATATTGATTGACCAAGATCTCACAGGTTTTGATGACGTTCTCGGCCTTAGAATTAAATAAACCGATGGTTTTGATGTACTCTTTAACGCCATCAACGCCGAGCTTGAGCATGGCTGCTGGGGTATTGGCTGCTGGAAATAATTTGCGCGTCGCTTTATTCACGCCAACATCGGTTGCCTGTGCTGACAGTAGCACCGCAATTAAAAGCTCAAAGCTCGAGTTGTACTCGAGCTCTGTGGTTGGATTCGGATTATTTTCACGTAGACGCGTTAATATCTCGATGCGTTTTTGTTTGTTCATAACCTTTTCTTATTTTGCTTTCTTACTGAGAGGTAACGCGCGCACGAGTGACTTCTTTTACCGGCTTAGCTTCACGTTGCTCGCGGTAATGGTCGATCCAATTTTTACCGGCGATAATAAAGCCCATGGCGATAAATGCACCTGGTGGCAGAATAGCGAGCAACAGTGGATAGTCCACAGAGAAAATCTCGATGCGGAGCGCTGCAGCCCAATCGCCGAGAAGTAAGTCAGCGCCGTCGAACAGCGTACCGTTACCTATCACTTCGCGTATGCCACCGAGCACAATCAGCACGAGGGTAAAGCCGACGCCCATCATCAGGCCGTCAAAGGCGGCTCTTCGCCAAGGATTCTTCGAAGCAAAGGCTTCGGCGCGGCCAATAATCGCGCAGTTGGTAACGATCAATGGGATAAAAATTCCGAGTGACTGATACAAGCCGTAGACGTAGGCATTCATCAGCAGTTGAATCACGGTAACGAAGGTGGCGATGACCATCACGAAGACGGGGATGCGAATTTCTTTCGGGACCCATTCGCGCACGAGCGATACGGTGATATTCGAGCCCACTAACACTAATAAAGTTGCTAAACCAAGACCTAGGGCGTTAGTCACTGTGGCGGTGACCGCCAAGAGTGGACATAAGCCTAACAGTTGGACGAGGGCGGGATTATTCTCCCACAAGCCATTCCACGAGATTTCTTTGTAACTCATGCAGCACCTCCACAGTTCGTGGGTTGTTGCGCCCATTGTTCTTTGTTGGCTTTAAAGGTTCGCACAGCGCGGGCCACGGCTTGCACTACCGCGCGCGGGGTGATGGTCGCCCCCGTAAACTGGTCGAATACGCCGCCATCACGCTTTACAGCCCAACGTGAGTCATCACTGCCTTTCACCGTCATGTCGTTAAAACTGGTGATCCAGTTACTTTTACGACGTTCGATTTTATCGCCAAGTCCTGGGGTTTCTTGATGTTTAAGCGTACGCACACCGGCCACACTGTCGTCCCAACGAATAGCGACAAGCAGACGAATGGCTCCGGAGTAACCATTCGGTGCCACCACTTCAATCCCCGCCGCAGTCGGCTCGCCGGCCAAGGTGGCAAGGTACATCGGTGTCGGTTCGTTAGCGAGTGCATCGTGCTCAATCAAGCGACATGAGGCATACAAGTCGTTGTCGTGAATCTCGGCTGGCAGCAACTGGTTAAGTACTTGCAGCAACTCGCGTTGTTCCTCACGGGCGATAGGTTCGGCGGTCAAACGCGCGGTTAACATGACCAGTAGCGTTGCGACAATGGCAAAGGCTGCAAGGATCAGACCATTCCGTTGCATGCTTTTAGCAATCATGAGCGACCTCCGTGACCATAGGCAACGGGTTGTGTGTATTTATCGATAACCGGCACTGTCATGTTCGCCAGCAATACCGCAAAGGCCACGGCGTCGGGGTAACCTCCCCAAGTACGAATCGCGAAGACGATAAAACCAATTAGCAAGCCGAAATAAAGTCGGCCGCGATTTGAGGTTGCTGCGGTAACCGGATCGGTGGCAATAAAGAAGGCGCCGAGCATGGTTGCGCCACTTAACAAATGCATTACTGGCGATACACTTTGATCGGGTGCGAACATCCATGCCAACGTCGCAGGAACCATAAGCCCTAACAGCATCCCGCCTGGGATGTGCCAGCTGATAATACGTTGTTTCAGGAGCACCAAGCCACCCAACAAGAAAGCAAGGTTTACCCATTGCCAGCCAAGCCCAGCGAGATCGCCAAAAATCGGCTGTTGCAGCGCCTCGCCCACAGTTAACTGATGATTCAACGCTGTCCGCAGGCTATCGAGCGGCGTCGCCATGGTTAAACCATCGGCCCCCATACGCAGTTGCTCAAGGTTATAACCGGCAGGCGTGAAACCGGTGAAAATCACTGAAGCACTATCAAGAAAGCTTAACTCAAATTGACTAATTTGCTGTGGGAGCGGCCAACTGGTCATTTGCACTGGAAAGCTAATCAGCAGCAAAACATAACCGGCCATCGCTGGGTTGAAGATATTTTGCCCAACGCCGCCGTAAACGTGTTTCACGACAATGACCGCAAATGCCGTACCGATCACAATCAGCCACCACGGCGCAAGGCCAGGAATACTGATGGCTAGCAGAATAGCGGTAACTAGAGCGGTATGATCGCGCCAAGCAAAGCCAATGGGGCGACCACGTAAACTCATGCACGCAGCTTCCGCCACCCACGCGGTAATGATAGCGAGGCCAAGTTGCCAGATCACGCCCCACCCAAAGAAGTAGATTAACGCCAACAGGCCTGGAATCAACGCCATGTAGACCCAACGCATAACTTGCTGTGTAGTTCGGCGTTGATGGCTATGTGGTGAGGCCGCGAGTTTAAAGGTCATGCGTTGTTCTCTCCATCGTTAGCCTCGTTCTTGCCTTCATTCGTGGCTTCATTCGTTGCTTGCTCAGCCGCCGCTTTTTGCTGTGCGGCTTTGCGTGCTTTAGCGCGGGCAATCGCAGCTTGGACTGCATCTTGCGGATTATCGCCGCCAGAGTTCACCTGTTCTGCTTGTGCTTTCTTGCGCGCCTCAGCAGCTTTGCGGTGCCGCTCTAAACGCTCTTCCTTCTCGCGTTCGAGACGTTCTTGGCGTGCTTCGAAACGTTCGCGAGCGATCTCAGCCTTGGCTTTTTCACGCGCCATATTGCGCACTTCTGCTTTCGCTTTACGGTAATAGTGGACCAGCGGGATTTCACTGGGGCACACATAAGCGCAAGCGCCACATTCGATACAATCAAACAGATTTTGCTGTTCAAGACCGTCGTAGTCTTTCGCTTTTGCCAACCACTGCAATTGTTGCGGCAAGAGTTGCGCAGGGCAGACATCCGCGCAGGCGCCGCAGCGAATACACGGCATTTCTTGTTGCGCTGGGGCAAGCTCGCTAACGCTAGGTAGGAGCAAACAGTTGGTGATTTTGACCACCGGAACATCAGTGTCGGGCAGGGTGAAGCCCATCATGGGACCACCCATGATAATTCGCTGTTCTTCACTTTGCCGCTCAAAGCCAGCTTCGCGTAACACTTCGGCAACTGGGGTACCAATGCGCACCCAATAATTACCAGGACGTCTTACCGCTTCGCCAGTTACAGTCACTACTCGTTGCGTTAACGGCTCACCATCGCGAATTGCGCGGCTCACCGCATACGCAGTACCAACGTTTTGCATCAGCAAGCCGATATCAATCGGTAAGCCACGGCTTGGTACTTGGCGTCCTGTCAGCAATTGAATCAGTTGCTTTTCGCCACCTGACGGATATTTGGTCGGAACCACACGCAAACTAAATTGCGGGTAGTCCGCGAGTGCTTCTTTTAGTGCAGCAATGGCTTCGGGTTTGTTGTCTTCAACGGCAACCAAGCCTTTCTTGGCATCCGCTAAGTGCAATAATATTTTGGCGCCGTCTAAAATCGTCTTTGCATGTTCACGCATTAAACGGTCGTCGGCGCTAATGTAGGGTTCGCACTCAACGCCATTAATGATCAAGTAGTCAATCGGCCTTTGCAGGGCGAGCTTTTGTGCGGTCGGAAAGCCTGCGCCGCCTAAACCTGCGATGCCTGCTGCACGAATGCGTTCGAGCAAATCAGCGCGCGCTACCTGCTCGTAATCAGTTAATCCGGTGTGCGCTATTGCTTCATCGTGGCCGTCGGCAGCAATACGAATGACGATGTCGGCCATTCCTGAAGGATGCGCAATACGCCCAGGACCAATCGCGGTAACCGTTCCCGAGGTGGGGGCATGCACGGGTAAGCCCATGCTCACGCCACTCTTGGTTAATGGCTGGCCACGTAATACACGATCTCCGACCGCTACTGAGATTTCACCGGCAGCGCCAGAGTGCTGCTTGATCGGCACTATGTAGTTGTCGGCGATGGGCATTTCAGCGATCGGCGCTTGATTGGATAGTTCTTTGCGCTCGGGTGGGTGAATACCACCAGGAAACGACCAAATTTGGCCTGCTTCAATCGCTTTAATGTTTGCGCTTGAGGACATTACTGCTTCGCCTCCACAATTTGCACTGGGATTTGTTCTAAATCCCACTGCCAGTTTTCTGGTCGCGTCGGAACCGGCACCATATCAATACAGTCAACGGGGCAGGGCTCAACACACAAGTCACAGCCCGTGCACTCGTGTGCGATGACGGTGTGCATTTGCTTGGCAGCACCAAGGATTGCGTCGACGGGGCAAGCCTGAATACATTTGGTGCAGCCAATACATTCGTCTTCGCGAATAACCGCAACTTTTTTGACGTCTTCTTCACCGTGCGCGGCGTCTAACGGTTTTGCTTCCACGCCAAGCAAGTCAGCAAGCGCTTTAATGGTGGCTTCACCACCTGGTGGACATTTATTAATTTCGTCACCATTAGCAATAGCTTCGGCATAGGGGCGACAGCCAGGGTAACCGCATTGGCCGCATTGGGTTTGTGGCAGAATGGCATCGATTTGGTCGACGATCGGATCGCTCTCGACTTTAAAACGCACCGCGGCAAAGCCCAGCACGAGGCCGAATACCAGCGCTAAAATACCAATAGCAATAAGGGCAGAAACTAAACTCATGAGAGCGTCACCAAGCCGCTAAAGCCCATAAATGCGAGTGACATAAGGCCTGCGGTGATCATGCCTACGGCTGCTCCTTTGAATGGCAAAGGCACATCGGCTGCAGCCAAACGCTCACGCAGTGCTGAGAATAAAATCAGCACCAGTGAAAAACCAAGGGCGGCACCGAGACCGTAGATAATGGATTCGATAAAGTTATGGTTCTCATTAATATTCAATAACGCTACGCCCAACACGGCACAGTTTGTGGTGATCAGCGGGAGGAAAATACCAAGCAGGCGATACAAGGTCGGGCTGGTTTTATGCACCACCATTTCGGTGAACTGCACGACCACGGCAATAACAAGAATAAAGCTTAAGGTCTGTAACGCCATCAGATCGAGCGGTAACAGTAAATAATGATTGACCAAATACGAGCAAACCGAGGCAAGAGTCAGCACAAAGGTCGTCGCCGCAGACATACCCACAGCGGTTTCAAGCTTATTGGATACCCCCATAAATGGGCATAAACCAAGAAACTTTACCAACACGAAATTGTTCACTAGTACCGTTGCCACAAGCAACAGCAAGTATTCACCCATGTCTCTCGTCCAAATTTGCGCAAATAACTTGCGTATTATCGAATGTTTGAAGCTTTGAAACAACCGACAGACTGTAGTGTTATTCGACTTTTGCGGAATTTTTCGGCAATTGTCATCGAATTTTCACAAGACTGTCGCATAAACGCCATGTTTGCCGCGTACTTTAGCTGCAGTTACAGGAACCAAGGAGCCTGTTATGGTGCGTTGGCTAGCTACCTTAAGCCGTTACGACCAGCAATGGTTTTGTTGGTGTTCTGAGCGGTCGCAAAGCTTTCAGCAACAGTTCTGGATTCGCTGGGTGTCGCGCTCCGGAGATGGTTATGTTTACGCCATTGTTGCCTGCCTACTCTACCTTACTGAGCCTAAAGATGGCAGTGTTTTGCTGCAGTTACTCGCACTAGGCTTTGCTATTGAAGTTCCCCTATTTATCGCAATTAAACGTGTGCTAAAGCGCGCACGACCGTATCAGAAATTGT
This sequence comes from Pseudidiomarina homiensis, assembly GCF_003987225.1. Classification (GTDB taxonomy): domain Bacteria; phylum Pseudomonadota; class Gammaproteobacteria; order Enterobacterales; family Alteromonadaceae; genus Pseudidiomarina; species Pseudidiomarina homiensis. The sequence goes on along the minus strand of NZ_PIPX01000001.1, from coordinate 799,291 downwards.
CGATTCAAGCCGTTATCCAGGCCCATGATCAGTTTAGCTTTCCGTCGGGGCATACCACTGCCGCATTTTTATTCGCTGGCTTAGCCGCGAGTTTCTTTCCTCAGCTTTCGTGGTTGTGGTTCAGTTGGGCCACAGCAGTAGGCTTATCTCGCTTGTTATTAGGTGTTCATTATCCGGGCGATATCGTCGCTGGTGCCTTATTAGGCACCGCATTAGCGCAATTTGTTAGGAGTTACGCATGCGAATTCTTATTGGAGTGCAGGGTACTGGCAACGGCCATTTGAGTCGTTGCAGTGCGCTTGCCGAAGCCTTAGCTTCAAAAGCCGTACAAGTCGACTATTTAGTTTCGGGGCGGGCGCCTGAACACTTCTTTGATATGGAGGCCTTTGGCACTTGGCAATGGCGTAAGGGCTTATCATTTGCGGTCAAAGACGGGCGCATCGACTTGAAGGCGACAGTGCAACAGAACGATTGGCGCCAGTTTTGGCGTGACGTTAACGCCTTAGATTTAAGCCCATACGACCTCGTTGTGACGGATTATGAGCCGGTTATTGCTTGGGCCGCTAAACGTCAAGGCAAGCGCTGTATTGGTATGGGCCGTCAGTATGCTTTTATGGGAAAGACCAAGTCGTTACAGTTGCCATGGATGTATCAGCAAATGCTGCGCTGGTTTGCGCCTGCTACAGACATCGTTGGCATGCATTGGATCAGTGATGGCGCACACATTGTGCCGCCAATTGTGCATCAACGCGTGGCAGCACAACAGCCGGAAGTAGGGCATTATCTGGTGTATTTGCCGTTTGAGTCGCTACTGAGCGTGCACCGTCTATTGGTCAAGTTTCCGCAGTATAGTTTTAGCGTCTTTCATCCCGAGGCGAAGCGGCAACGTATTGCTGGAATTGAATACTATCCGCCTTCGCGGCTACGTTTTGCTGAGCAGATTGTGCGCGCAGCTGGAGTTATCAGCAACGCTGGCTTTGAAACGAGCTGTGAAGCACTTACCTATGGCAAAAAACTGTTGGTGCGGCCGTTAGCCGGCCAATTTGAGCAGCTAGCCAATGCGCGATGTTTAGAAGAACTTGGTTTGGCGACACAGCTCACCAGTCTAACTGAGCAGGGGTTGGCGGATTGGTTCGCTACAGCTGCTACAGCTGAAGCACAACAGTGTTATTGGCCAGATGTAGCTGAAGCTTTGGCACAATGGCTTACGTCAGGTGCGCAAGAGAGTGTGGCTGAGTTAAGTAGACGTTTGTGGAAGCGTGCTGAGGTCGATAACTATCGTGCACTTTTGCGTTCGGAGTTGCTTGCTTAAAGCTTGGCTCCCCAGGTTGGATTCGAACCAACGACACATGGATTAACAGTCCACCGCTCTAACCAACTGAGCTACTGGGGAATCGATAGGGAATGTGTTGTTTAATGCTATTGAATGATGATGCTGGCTCCCCAGGTTGGATTCGAACCAACGACACATGGATTAACAGTCCACCGCTCTAACCAACTGAGCTACTGGGGAACACATCAAACAACGGATGCGAATGTTAAAGGTGCCCGCGCGGGCTGTCAATAGTAAAAACAAGCAAAAATGCGCGTTTGCACGTTTTATGTGCAGGGGCTCTGAGAATTGTTTTTGTCAAGTCGTAAAAAGCGTTGCGACTATAACATAACTCATAATACGCAATCGGTCGCGGTTATCCACAGTGAGGGCAAACTCGCGCCACTCGTGGGGTTGCCGATCTTATCCACTAAATCTGTGGATAACCTTGTGGGCAAATATGTGAGAAGCCTTGAAACTCGTGCTGTAGGGCGGAATTAAGAGGTTGCTTAAAAAGTAACTCTTGATTTTTAATCCCTTTAAAATCATAAGGTTACAGTAAGTCTTTGATTTGCGCCCAAATACATTTACACAAACTAAAAACTGTATAGCAAAGCAACAGGGGTTGTGTATTTCTTCATAACTTTGGTGAATTTTTGACAGCTCGCAAAGCCTGAAACGAAGCTGTTTCAGGCTTTGTTATAAAAAGTTCATATGACAGGACTGTCGTCTTTGTTAACGGACGTTGCTTGCGAATGCTTTAATGCGTGCGACAGCCTCTTTTAAGGTGTCTAAGTCGGTTGCAAATGACAAACGGCAGTGACCAGGGGCGCCAAACGCAGAACCAGGTACTAATGCAACCTTATTCTCGTTTAACAGCGCCTCACACCATTCAACATCGGTACTTAGGTTTTTAGCCTTCATCATTTCTTCAATATTAGCGAAGGTATAAAAGGTACCGTCGCCCTCAATGCAACGAACGCCAGGGATGTCATTCAGGGCTTTCACCAAATAATCATGACGTTCTTTGAACGCTTTGATCATGGTATCGATGCAGCTTTGGTCGCCATTTAGCGCTGCGAGCGCTGCATATTGACTGATGCTTGCAGGATTTGAGGTACTCTGTGACTGAATCTTCTTCATGGCTGCAATGAGTGGCGCTGGGCCAGCTGCGTACCCGATTCGCCAACCGGTCATGGCATAGGCCTTAGAAACCCCCGAGAGCAGTACGATGCGATCTTTAAGGTCAGGTGCCGCCATGGCGATGTTGGCAAACGGAAAATCTGCCCAGAGAATATGTTCGTACATGTCATCGCTGGCAATTAACACCTGTGGGTGCTGACGTAACACCTCAGCAAGCGCTGCGAGCTCTTCTTTGGTGTAAGCGGTGCCAGTTGGATTCGATGGGCTATTCAAAAACAGTAAACGGGTTTTTGGCGTAATTGCCGCCGCCAACTGCTCCGGGGTGATCTTGTAGCGTTGCTCAATGCCAGCTTGAATAAACTTAGGCTCGGCGCCAACGAGCTTCGCCATGTCTGGGTATGACACCCAATAAGGGGCTGGCACCAAGACTTCATCACCGGGATTCAGCCATGCGCTGAGTAGATTAAAAATACTATGCTTACCACCCGCAGAAATCAGGATCTCATTCTTTTCATAAGTAAGCTGATTGTCGCGTTTAAACTTGTCGATGACCGCTTGTTTAAGCTCGACAATACCATCTACCGCAGTGTACTTGGTGTAGCCTGCATCAATGGCTTGCTTGGCGGCCTCTTTGATGAAGTCAGGCGTATCAAAATCAGGTTCACCTACACCTAAACCAATCACATCATGGCCAGCAGCTTTAAGTTCGGCCGCCTTTTGCGAGACAGCAAGGGTAGGAGAGGGTTGGATTGCATTAACACGATCAGACAATGTGTAGTTCACGGCGATTTCCTGTGGATCTAACATAAGCAGGTGGTTCGTAAGAAGGTATGTACTATATGATCCTCACTGATTGTTGTCCATGATCGGAAGTGGATCTAGCTTGAATTTTCCGCGCTTACATGGCGCCTAAAAACGATATCCGTTACACTAGGTGACTTTATATTTGACCCGCGCAAACACTCTAGGAAGCTCAATGGCGTCAGCAGTATCGGCACGATCTTTGGTAAATGACCCTATCCCACGCACGTTGTGGCAGATGACGTGGCCAGTGATCATAGGGGTGCTGACCTTGATCAGTTTCAATGTGGTCGACACTTTCTTTGTTGGTATGCTGGGTACCGACCCGTTGGCCGCGGTCAGTTTTACCTTTCCTGTCACCTTTACCGTGGTTAGCTTGGCGATTGGTCTTGGGATTGGTACCTCCGCGGTGTTAGCCCGTAAACGTGGTGCCGGGCGCGAAGAACACGCGCGTTTTGACGGCACCATTGCGTTAGTTGCTTCGGCGTTGTTAGTGGCAAGCTTGTCGGTAGTGGGCTTGCTGTTAATGGATCCGATTTTTGCTGCGCTACAGGCACAAGAGCGACTGTTGCCACTGATTCATGACTACATGTACATTTGGTTCGCTGGGGCGACGTTATTGGTGATTCCAATGGTCGGGAACGCAGTTTTGCGCTCGTCGGGCGATACCCGAACCCCCTCATTGATTATGGCCTCCGGCGGTTTGCTCAACGCGATTTTTGATCCGATTTTGATTTTTGGTCTCGGTCCCGTGCCCGCTTTGGGCGTGCAAGGAGCAGCATTAGCGAGTCTTATCAGTTGGACCATCGGTACGGTCTTGGTGCTGTGGTATCTGAAGTACAAGGACCTGATTAGTCTTAAAGTTCCGCAAGATGCGCATCCGTTACGGTCAGCGCGACAAATTTTAGCGATTGGCATGCCGGCCGCCGGCGCTAATATGTTGACTCCACTTGCGATGGCCGTCCTCACAGCCATTATTGCTGGCTATGGTGCACCGGCGGTTGCGGCCTTTGGGGTAGGCACGCGACTTGAGTCCTTAGCTAGCGTGATCATTTTGGCGCTGTCGATGAGTTTACCCCCGCTGATTAGCCAGAACTTTGGGGCGATGCAGTTCCAACGTGTTAAGGACGCCTACACCACCGCGCTACGCGCAGTGATTGTCCTGCAACTCGGTATCTACTTACTGCTGTTGGTGACCGCGCCTTATATTGCAATGGTGTTCACCGATGACCCTGAAGTAGCGCGTTTGATTCGTTTGTTTATTTACATCATGCCGTTAGGCTACGGTATGCAGGGCGTTATCATCTTGACCAATTCGAGCTTCAATGCCATGCATGCGCCGATGTCAGCGCTTTGGCTGAGTATTGTCCGGCTCTTTGTCATGTTTGTACCACTAAGTTATATCGGCTCGTTACTGGCGGATATGACGGGGCTGTTCATTGGTGGTGTGGTTGCTAATTTTATCACTGCAATGTTGGCATGGTATTGGTTTAGACGTTTCTTGCAGAAAGAATGGGCACAAGATGTGCAAAATTCGCAACAGGAGGCTGTGTAATGGCGCGTGCTTTTGAACTGGTTTCCGATTACCAACCCGCTGGGGATCAGCCGCAGGCAATTGAAAAGCTTGTTGATAATCTCGATGCGGGGTTGGCGCACCAAACCTTACTTGGCGTAACAGGTTCGGGCAAGACGTTTACCATGGCGAATGTGATCCAGAAGATCCAGCGACCAACGCTGATCCTTGCGCACAACAAAACGTTGGCGGCCCAGTTGTACGGTGAAATGAAAGAGTTCTTTCCGAACAATGCAGTCGAATACTTTGTGTCGTATTACGACTATTACCAGCCTGAAGCCTATGTGCCAACGACCGATACCTTTATCGAGAAAGATGCGTCGATTAACGACCACATTGAGCAAATGCGCTTGTCGGCTACCAAGGCGTTGATGGAGCGTCGCGACGTCGTCTTGGTCGCATCCGTTTCATGTATTTATGGCTTGGGCGACCCTGAGTCGTACATGAAAATGATGCTGCATCTGCGCCGTGGTGACATCATTGACCAACGTGATATTTTACGCCGCCTGGCACAATTGCAATACAAACGTAACGATGCCGCGTTTGAGCGTGGTACTTATCGCGTCCGTGGTGAAGTGATTGATATTTTTCCGGCTGAATCGGATGAAATGGCGGTTCGGGTGGAATTATTCGATGACGAAATCGACCGTATTAGCTTTTTCGAGCCGTTGACCGGGCAGGTCATGCAAGCTGACGTAGCGCGCGCGACGATTTACCCGAAAACGCACTATGTCACGCCACGTGAAACCTTATTAAAAGCCATCGAGAGCATCAAAGAAGAGCTCAAAGAACGCCGTCAGCAGTTGCTCGATGCGAATAAATTAATCGAAGAGCAACGCATCACGCAACGCACGCAATACGACATTGAAATGATGCTCGAGCTGGGCTATTGCTCGGGGATCGAGAATTACTCACGCTATCTGTCGGGCCGTGCACCTGGCGAGCCGCCACCAACGTTATTGGATTATTTGCCAGACGACGCCTTGATGATTATCGACGAGTCGCACGTTACCGTGTCGCAAATCGGTGCTATGTACAAAGGTGACCGGTCGCGTAAAGAGAACCTCGTCAATTATGGCTTTCGCTTACCATCGGCGCTCGACAACCGGCCGTTGAAGTTTGAAGAGTTTGAAGCCATTGCACCGCAGCGCGTTTATGTGACTGCGACACCCGGTCCCTATGAACTGGAAAAGTCGGCCGGCGAAGTTATTGAGCAAGTTGTGCGTCCAACGGGCCTCGTTGATCCGACGATTGAAGTGCGTCCAGTGGCAACGCAAGTGGATGACTTGATGTCTGAGGTACGTGAGCGCGTGGAACGCAATGAACGTGTGTTGGCGACCACCTTGACGAAGAAAATGGCTGAGGATCTCAGTGATTACTTGGACGAGCATGGCATCAAGGTACGCTACTTACATTCCGATATCGACACCGTGGAACGTATGGAAATTATCCGCGACCTGCGCTTAGGCGAATTTGATGTGCTAGTAGGTATCAACTTGCTGCGTGAAGGCCTTGATATGCCGGAAGTCAGCTTAGTGGCGATTCTTGATGCCGATAAAGAGGGCTTCTTGCGTTCTGATCGGTCACTGATTCAGACCATGGGGCGTGCCGCCCGAAACGTGAACGGTAAAGCCATTCTTTATGCCGATAAAATTACCGGCTCAATGCGGCGCGCTATGGATGAAACCGAACGCCGTCGCGCGAAGCAGATCGCCTATAACGAAGAACACGGCATTACTCCGCAAGGTTTGAATAAACGCGTCACCGATGTGATGGACTTGGGTGGTGCACGGCAACGTCGGCGCAACTATGATGAACGCAAAGCCATCGCTGAGGCCGAAGCTAAATACGATGTTAATCTGAATGATCCCGTGGCGATCATGAAGGTCCTCGAGAAAAAAGAAAAAGAGATGTACCAAGCTGCCAAAGACCTTGAGTTTGAAAAGGCTGCGCAATTGCGTGATGATGTCGCGAAGCTGCGCGAACGCATTAAGTTATTGGGGTAGGGATGCAACTGCAATTCGGCGACGAGCGTTATCTAACCAATGATGGTCAATTGAAAACACCGCTAGCGTTGGTGTTTGTGCTGGCGTTGTTCTTGCGTGGCTACATTGCTTGGATTATCTCGCTGACCTTTAGTGAAGATCGCAGTCGGCTGTTGCAGTTTTTTTATGCGAATACGGAACAATTTGTACTGACGCTGAGCGTTGGTTTACCGGCGTTGGCTGTGCTAGTGATGTTGACCCAAATGAAGAATGAGTTGCCGGGTTGGGTGCCTAAGTTTGCTCGAATAGCGCCATGGCTATTGTGGGCGAGCTGGTTGGCTGATGGTGTACTGCTGGTAAGTTTGGTTGCGGGCAATTGGCCACATTTTGCTTTTGTGAAAGCGTTGATTATTTTTTCGTGGTTAGTGGCGTTTTGGTTGTTGTTGTATTCGCGGCATTTACGGCGGTTTTTTCAGTTGTTGGCAAGTGACCAACATCGCGAAAAGGGGTAATCTGCCCCGTAGTAGAACTACGGGCTACGAACAGCGGTGCTTCAAGGAAGTGGTGGATGGTACTGGGCTCGAACCAGTGACCCCCGCCTTGTAAGGGCGGTGCTCTCCCAGCTGAGCTAACCATCCTGGGATCGGTCTGCAGAGAAGTTAAAGAGTGGTGGATGGTACTGGGCTCGAACCAGTGACCCCCGCCTTGTAAGGGCGGTGCTCTCCCAACTGAGCTAACCATCCGTTTTCTCTGCGTTGCGGGGCGGTATTATAGGGCGCTTAGCAAGCCTGTCAACAAAAAATAATACCCGCAAGTACTGTTTGCTGTCTTTTTCACCGATTCGCGCGAGTTTCGAGCAATTCAGCTAAAAAGTCCTTCGCTTTTCGCAAAACCAGTGATGCGGCTACCCCCAGTTATTGCTAAACTACGCAGCAAAATAACCCGAATGATGCGGAGAAAGCAACTAATATGACGGTCGTAACTCGATTTGCCCCAAGCCCAACTGGTTATCTTCACGTTGGTGGCGCACGTACAGCGCTTTACTCATGGCTCGTAGCAAAAGCTGCTGGCGGAAAGTTTGTTCTACGAATTGAAGATACCGATCGTGAGCGTTCCACACAGCCAGCCATTGATGCCATTTTAGAAGGTATGGAATGGTTAGGTTTGAATTGGGACGAGGGCCCGTTTTATCAGACCAAGCGTTTTGACCGCTACCAACACTACATTGATAAGCTGCTTGAAGAAGATAAAGCTTATAAGTGTTATTGCTCTACTGAGCGTCTTGAACAAATGCGTGAAGAGCAAATGGCGAAGGGCGAGAAGCCGCGTTATGACGGCCACTGTCGTGATAACCCTAATGTGGGTGGTGATCGCTACGTGATTCGTTTTCGCAATCCGCAGGCGGGCTCAGTCAAGTTTAATGACCACATTCGCGGACCGATCGAATTTGCCAACACCGAGTTAGATGATTTGATTATTGCTCGCAGTGACGGTACACCAACCTACAATTTCTGTGTGGTGATTGACGATTGGGAAATGAACATCACCCATGTGGTGCGTGGTGAAGATCACATCAACAACACACCGCGCCAGATTAATATCTTACAAGCGCTTGGCGCTCCAGTGCCTGAGTATGCGCATGTATCCATGATCCTTGGCGACGACGGTAAGAAGCTATCGAAGCGTCATGGTGCGGTAAGTGTGATGCAATACCGCGATGACGGTTATTTACCACAAGCGGTGTTGAATTATCTGGTGCGATTGGGGTGGTCCCATGGTGACCAAGAGATTTTCAGCGTCGATGAAATGGTCGAGAAGTTTAAACTCGATGACGTCAACAAAGCCGCCTCTGCTTTTAATACTGAGAAGTTGAATTGGTTGAATCAGCACTACATGAAAGCATTGCCAGTAAGTGACGTTGCTGAGCATCTACAGTGGCATTTCAGCGATCAAGCCATTGACGTCAGTAAAGGCCCTGCGCTGGAAAAAATTATTCCGTTGCTGGCGGACCGCGTGAAAACGCTGAAAGAAATGGCCAGCTCAGCGCGTTATTTTTATGAAGAGTACGAAAGCTTTGATGAAGCCGCAGCGAAAAAACACTTACGTCCAGTCGCACGCGAAGCTTTAGAAGCAGTGCAAGACCGTTTGGCCAGCGTAAGCGAATGGAATGCGGAGCACATTCAAGCCGCGATTCAAGCAACTGCCGATGACTTAGGTGTTGGCATGGGTAAAGTAGGGATGCCATTACGTGTGGCGGCAACTGGCTCAGGCAACTCTCCCTCGCTGGATGTAACTTTAGAACTTCTTGATCAAGAGCAAGTGGTTGCCCGCATCGCCCGTGCAATTTCGTTTATTATGGAGCGCGAACAAGCGCAACAATAGGAAAATTCGAATGCCAAAAGTTCGGCAACTGATTGCCAACAACAAAGAATGGGCGAAATTGATGATCGAAGAAGATCCGCAATTTTTTGCGGATCTTGTGGCCCAGCAAAGCCCTGAGTATTTGTGGATTGGTTGCTCCGATAGCCGGGTTCCGGCGAATCAAGTGGTAGGTATGGCACCCGGTGAACTTTTTGTGCATCGCAATGTGGCTAACCAAGTTATTCAAACCGACTTTAATTGCTTATCCGTGGTTCAGTACGCCGTGGATGCCTTGCAGGTGAAGCATATTTTGGTGGTCGGGCATTACGGGTGTGGTGGCGTGCGAGCAGCCACCGAAAACTGTACGCATGGTCTTGTCGATCACTGGCTGTACCCGATCAAAGACATTTACCGTGATCACCATTTGGAGCTTGAAGCGTTAGACGAGAGCGCACGCATTGATCGTTTGTGTGAGCTTAACGTGATTGAGCAAGTGCGTAACTTGGCAAAAACCACTATCGTGCAGAACGCCTGGGAACGTGGTCAAGAGTTGGCGATTCACGGTTGGGTTTACAGTTTAGAAGACGGTTTAGTGCGCGATATGGAAGTTACCGTACAAGATCGTGAATCCCTTGAGCGTATCTATCATTTTGCCGAGTAGGGTGGTTTTTTCCCATTCGCTGGTGAGCATTTGTGCGAACTGCCTAATTTTTTAGCAAACGATTCAAATTGCCGAAAAAAAGGGTTGACGGTTAGCAACGATTTACCATAGAATTCGCCCCGCTGTCAGGGTACTGGGGCTATAGCTCAGCTGGGAGAGCGCTTGCATGGCATGCAAGAGGTCAGCGGTTCGATCCCGCTTAGCTCCACCACATACTTTGATAGGTTTGGAAGACTGCGTCCCCTTCGTCTAGAGGCCTAGGACACCGCCCTTTCACGGCGGTAACAGGGGTTCGAATCCCCTAGGGGACGCCACTTTCAAAACCGTTGTTCGCTATTCGCACGCGCACTGCGTTCGCCCTTCGTTGTTTGTTTAAACCAACAGCGAACAGCAAATAGCAAACATCGCAGTTTAGTCCGGGGTCCCCTTCGTCTAGAGGCCTAGGACACCGCCCTTTCACGGCGGTAACAGGGGTTCGAATCCCCTAGGGGACGCCAACAATTTAAAACGTTGTTCGCTATTCGCACGCTCACTGCGTTCGCTTCTCGTTTTTGGTTTAAACCAACAGCGAACAGCAAATAGCAAACATCGCAGTTTAGTCCAGGGTCCCCTTCGTCTAGAGGCCTAGGACACCGCCCTTTCACGGCGGTAACAGGGGTTCGAATCCCCTAGGGGACGCCACACTTCCAAAACCGTTATTCGTTATTCGTCCGTTCGGCTTCGCCTCACTGTTCGTCCGCTCACTGCGCTCGCTCTTCGTTGTTTGTTTAAACCAACAGCAAACAGCAAATAGCAAACATCGCTTTTAGCTCTCAGTCTTTTCCTAATAATTCCAGTAGATGCGGTTCCATGATGTCCGCAATGTCGTCCTGAGCTTCACGATTCGGATGAATTCCGTCGTTTTGCATCAATTCAGGCTTCACCGCAATCTGTTCCATGAAAAATGGAATCAATAACGTCTTAGTGCTTTCCGTAACGTCAGGGAAAATATCAGCAAACATATCGCTGTAACGGCGACCGTAGTTCGGCGGAATCCGCACCTGACTCACCGCAACTTTGATGTCTTGCTCTTGCAAACGCTCAATGATTTGTAACAAATTAGATTTAATTGCCATAGGCGTGAAACCACGTAAGCCATCATTACCACCGAGCTCAATAAAGACCGCATCGGGTTGATGGGTCTCCAGTACTCCGTTGAGGCGGTTTAAGGCACCTTGGGTGGTATCGCCACTGATGCTCGCATTGACGAGCGTGATGGAGGGGTAGGTCTGTTGCCAGCGTTGCTGTAGGATGCCTACCCATGATTCCTTTTGTGACATGCCATAACCGGCACTAAGACTATCGCCGAGCACGACCAGTGAGACATTTGCCGAAACTGGACGTATAAGGACAACGACGAACAGAATTAAACCCAATTTAACTAGGAAGTTTTTCATAGATGCTTATTCAAACCACTCGATTAAAAAAAGATGTAGAAACTAGTGAGGGTATTTTACACATTTTGCAACCCACTGACCTGCAAATTACTGCGGGCGAAACCGTTGCCATTGTAGGCGCTTCGGGTTCAGGTAAATCCACACTATTAAGTTTGCTTGCAGGCTTGGACCTCGCTAGTGCCGGTAATGTTTCTATAGATAACGTAAATTTGGGCGATTTGGATGAAGAACAACGGGCGAAAGTTCGTGCGGATAAAATTGGTTTTATCTTTCAATCCTTCTTATTGATCCCAAGTTTGACTGCGCTCGAAAATGTTATGTTGCCAGCCGAGTTGGCGGGCAACAAGGATGCCGAAAAGCAAGCTCGTGAGCTACTTACCAAGGTTGGCTTGGGCGATCGCTTAACCCATTACCCAAATCAACTTTCTGGTGGCGAACAGCAGCGGGTTGCGATTGCGCGTGCTTTTGTTGGCACTCCAAAGATTTTATTTGCTGACGAGCCGACCGGCAACCTGGATGCTGCTACGGGGCATAAAGTGGAAGACCTGTTGTTCCAGATGAATGAAGAGTCGGGTACTACCTTAGTGATGGTGACGCATGACAGCGAACTCGCTGAGCGTTGCCAGCGTGTGTTGCGTATGGAAGCTGGGCAACTAACCGAGGTGGAACGCGATGTGGCATAAGATTTCGTGGCGGCTATTAAAGCATGAACTACGCCGCGGAGAATTGACAATTATGGCTGCGGCCATTGTGTTGTCGGTTACAGCGGTATTGTCATTGGCATTGTTTACCGATCGCCTTCAGGCCGGGCTTACCGAGCGTAGCGCTGAGTTTTTAGCGGCTGATCGCGTCTTAAGTTCGCGTCGTGAAGTCAGTGAAGACTGGATTTCAAGGGCGCAAGATGAAGGCTTACAGACCGCTCAGCGCGTGGTCTTTAATTCCATGGCATTTGCTGGTGAACAGCTGGCATTGGTGGACGTTAAGGCGGTGAGTGACGGTTATCCGCTGCGTGGCGAACTCCGCGTGGCCGACCAGCCTTATGCACAAGATCGACTGGCAACAGGTCTCCCAGCTGCCGGAGAAGCTTGGGTGGCAGCAGCTTTGTTCCAAGAGCTGCAGCTAGAAGTCGGGGATACCATTGAAATCGGTGATAGTGATTTCAATGTAACACGGGTGCTGACTTATGAGCCTGATGTAGGTTTCTCGGTTTTTACCGACAGCCCAAACGTTTTAATCAACTACGCCGAGCTTGATGCTACGGGGTTGATTCAGCCGGGCAGTCGCGTGCGCTTTAATGTCCTTTACGCCGGTGATGCCGCTGCGCTTGACGCCTACGAAGAATGGTTGCGTCCGCAACTCAATGACGATACCCACAATTGGCGTAGCGTTGAAGACGGTGACTCGCCGCTAGCGCGCAGTTTGCGTCGTGCTGAGCGCTTTATGCTGTTAGCCAGTTTGTTAGGTGTGGTATTGGCGGCAACTGCTGTTGCTGTCGCAGCGCAGCGCTACTGCCAACGTAACTATGACGTGGTGGCGATTTTCAAAACTATGGGTGCACAGCGTCGTCAAATTCAAAAGATTTTCATTCTGCATTTGCTGTTACTGACCACCTTCAGTATCGGCATTGGCGTGGTGCTAGGCTGGTTAATTCAAAGCCAAGTGGTTGATCTCGTTGCCAAGTATTTCGATGTAAACTTACCGGCTGGCAGCGGACGTGGTTATTTGTTAGCCATTGGTACTGGCTTGGTCAGTGCCGTAATGTTCACGCTCTATCCGCTACTACGTCTGGTTGGCATTCCACCATTACGGGTACTGAATCGGCAATTAACTGGTACGGATCGCCTACGCTGGCTGCATTGGGTAGCTTCAGGCGGCACCATATACCTGTTGTTATGGCTCTACAGCCAACAATGGCTCTTATCAACGGCATTGTTTGTTGGCGGTGCACTGGCCGCCGTTTTGTTGCTGCTGGTCGGTCGTTTGTTTATTCGTGCGAGTCGGCAAGCAGGTATGCAAGCGGGCAGTGCTTGGCGCCTCGCTATGGCCGGACTGCAACGACGCGCACAAGCGAACAGTGTGCAAATGCTAAGCTTTTCCACCGCCATCATGCTGTTGTTATTGGTACTTGCGCTGCGGCATGAATTGTTGGCGGATTGGCAACGGCAATTGCCCGACGATGCGCCGAATTATTTTCTCGTGAATGTTGCCCAAGGTGATGTCGAGCAGCTCCAGCAACGCTTTGTGGAACGTAACGTCGAAGCTGACGACATGTACCCCATCGTGCCGGGGCGGATGACGGCAGTGAACGGCGTGCCAGTGGTGGATGAAGTTAGCAAAGAAGAACGTGAAAGTGATGCCGAAGTGCAAAGCGAGCAACGTGAAGGCTTTGGCAGAGAATTGTCATTGACTTGGCGTGACACTCTTCCACCGAATAACGAAGTGGTTGCTGGCGAGTGGTGGGGCGACAATGCTGAGCCACAGGTGTCGATCGAAAGTGAGGTGGCTGAGCGAATGCGTGTTGGCGTTGGCGATGAACTTGAGTTCAATATCGGTGGTGAGGTATTCACAGTGCCGATTACCAGTGTGCGTGAAGTCAACTGGGGCTCGTTACAACCCAATTTCTTCATGATCTTCAATACTTCGACGCTAGAAGACTTTCCCGCGACTTATATTTCGAGCTTTAACTTGCCGGAAGAGCGTAAGAAAGAGCTTTATGAATTGTTTAAGCCATTCCCACAGGTGTCGCTGATCGATCTTGATGCAATTATGGATCAGTTACGGGACGTGATTGAACAGGTCAGTGTGGCCATTCTTTTTGTCTTAATTCTAGTGATTGTTGCCGGTATCTTGGTGCTGTTAGCACAGGTGCAGGCGTCACTTGAGGAGCGCGAAAAAGAACTAGTGATTTTACGTACCCTGGGTGCACCGGCGAAACTGTTGAGTCGCGCGGTTACCTACGAGTTCGTGATTCTCGGCGCTATCAGCGGGCTTATTGCAACGCTAGCGATGGAACTGTCCTTGTACATTTTACAAACCCAAGTGTTTGAGCTTGGCGCGACGTTCCACTGGCGTTTCTGGTTGGTGGGACCGCTGGCTGGGGCAGTGATTGTGGGGCTCATGGGCCGTTTGGCTTGTGCGCGACTGATCCGTCGCAATACGGCGCAGTTGATTCGGCGCCTAGCTTAGCGCCGAGCTAGTCTTTGGTTGGTAGCGTCGCCGTCAATTGCGGCGCTAGCAACTTTTCCCAAAGTTCTTGCGCACGTGGACGAAAGAGCGAAAAGTGCCGAATGGCGTCCACTTCAAGCTGTGCCGGTGTGACAAAGTGCCGTCGTTGTGGTGCATTCGCGTAAAAGTCGTGCATAGCCGTGATATTACGCTGGGTGAGCAGCTCATCGTCACTAAATGCCAAACTAATGATTGGCGTCGACACCTCGGCGTAGCGCTGGTATAGGTTTTCGGCACCAACCAAATAATCAGGGTGCAAGCACCATTTGCGCCACTGTGCCATGGCACTGCGGGGTACATTGCCGACAATCCCAAGTCGCACGCCAGGAAAGTACCCCACCAACGGTAATAACCAGGGCACAATACCGTGCCACAACACCCATGACTTGTACTTTAAACTTGGTTTGGTGTCGCGCCAGTAGCCGGTACCAGTTGCGACGGTGACCATGCGTTCAACTTCATCGTGCCGCTCTAACATGCCGAATAGTTGCCCGCCAATGCTATGCGCAAACCACACCACCGGTACTGAAAAATGGCTAAGTGCATAATTTAATACGGCTTGCGCGTCGTAACGTGCCCAGTCGGTGATGGTGCTGTCAACTTGACGCAGCTGCTCACCGTGGCTCGCGCCAATCGCGTAGTAGTCAAAACTTAAGACGTGATAACCCTGCTGGGCGAGCCACTGACAGAAGTCATGATAATAGCTTTGCGGCACGGCCATGGCAGGTGCCATGATCACCACCTTTTGGGCGTTATCAGCACTAAAATGGTGAACGGTGATGTGCCTGCCGGCTGCGCTTTCAAGGGTGAACGGCTTACTCAATTTCTTCCGCATCCTTGTCGCGATCAGTGTGATGCTTGAACATGTAAGCACCGGTGAAAATGGTAAATACCAAGGTCGCACCTAAGGTACCGAACACTTTGAAATTCACCCAGGCATCAAGGCTCATGTATTGCGCGATATACAGGTTTACTGCGGCGAGGGCCAAGGTGAAAATGACCCATGCGTAGGTAAGCCGCCGCCAAGCGAAATCAGGCAAATTAATCTCTTCGCCCAAGAATTGCTGGAGTGGGCTGCGTTTTTTCCACTGCTGACCAATGAGCAAAAACAAAGCGATGGCGACGTAAATGACACTGACTTTGATCTTAATGAACCATTCGTCGTGTAGAAATAACGTGATGGACCCAAAAATGAGTACCATCCAGAGAATGATCCAGTGGCGCGGCGTGATCACTTCGCGCATAAACTTAAGGGCGATGATCTGTAACACCGTACCGAGCATGAGCACGCCCGTGGCAAGAAAAATGTCGCCCAATAGGTAGAAAATAAAAAACAGCGCAATAGGTAAATATTCAAGTACAAACAGCATGGTGGTTTCCGTTCACATTTTATGTGTTCGAGTTTGCCAGAAAAGTTTGTTGTCGACTACCAGCAATGACTACACTCTATTAAAGAGAAAGGTAGCTGAACGAGGAAAGATTGCATGAAACTTTTAATCACCGGTGGTACCGGCTTGATTGGTACAGAACTCGTCAAGCGACTGCGTGAGCGCTATAGCATCACGGTGTTAAGCCGCAAACCGAAGCGCGCGATCGAGCATTTCGGTAAAGGAGTGCACGCTTTAGCGAGTTTAGACGAAGTACAAAACATTGGTGATTTCTACGGTGTGATTAACTTGCAGGGCGAGGGTATCGCTGACAAACGTTGGAGTGAGCGACAAAAACTACGTATTCAACAAAGTCGCTGGGGGATAACGCGTCAGCTTACTGAACTCATTCAACAAAGTGATACGCCGCCGCAAGTTTTCATCAGTGGTTCTGCGATTGGTTATTACGGTGACCAAGGTAGCCAAACGATGACCGAGGATGAGGTGGTCGAACGCCCCGAGGATTTTGCCCAGCAACTTTGTGCCGAATGGGAACGCCTTGCCTTAGCTGCGCAATCGGAAAAAACGCGCGTGTGTATTGTGCGTACTGGGGTGGTCTTAGCAAGTGAGGGAAGTGCCTTACAAAAAATGCTTCCGCCTTATTTGTTAGGCCTTGGTGGGCCGTTGGGCTCAGGCAAACAGTACTTTTCGTGGATTCATTTGCAAGACATGGCGCGACTGCTTGAGTTTTTGCTTGAGCAAGACAGTTGCCACGGTATTTACAATGCCACTGCACCAGAGCCCGTACCGCAGGCAGAGTTTAGTGAGACGATTGCGAAAGTTTTACGCAAATCGCATTTTATGCGGGTGCCTGCTTGGACGCTCAAGTTGCTGTTGGGTGAAATGTCGCAAATGTTGCTGACTGGCCAGCGGGTGGTGCCGGCCAGGTTACAGCAAGCTGGCTTTGAATTTAACTATCCGAGCCCTGCAGTAGCGCTGCGCGATTGTTTGTTGCCGCCTTCATCGCGGCCACAAAGTTCGTAAGTTCGGTGGTCATCCGCTGCGGGTTATCGAGATGTTCGGCAATAATATTCACCACAGCTGAGCCGCTGATGGCACCCGCCGCACCTGCTGCTAAGGCAGCCTTAACATGTTCCGGTTTGGCAATACCAAAGCCGAGCAAAGGCGGTGCACTATTGGCGTCTTTCAGGGCATCAATGACCGCCGTAGCAGGGCGCTGCATACCGGTCTCGGCGCCAGTGACGCCAGCGCGACTTAACAAATACACATAGCCTTCACTTAGTTCCGCAATGCGTTGTAAGCGTTCGGCGTTCGCATCTGGCGGCGCGATGAAAATAGGTTCAATGCCGCTCGCTTTGGCTGCAGCGATAAAATGACCACTTTCACGGGCTGGTACATCAGCGATCAAAACCGAGTCGACACCAGCCTCAGCACAGCGTTGGTAAAAACGCTCGAGCCCTGAACTTGCCACTAGATTCGCGTAGACGAGCAAACCGACCGGAATGTCCGGATGACGGCTACGTATTTTGCTCAACATGGCAAAGCAGTCGGCAATTTTGGTTCCCGCGCTTAATGCACGAATCGCGGCTTTTTGGATGGTAGGGCCATCAGCCACGGGGTCTGAAAAGGGAAAGCCCAACTCAAGTGCATCAGCACCGCCAGCAACCAAAGCATCGATGATCGCAAGACTTTGTTCTGGATTAGGGTCACCCAGCGTTACAAAAGGAACGAAAGCGCCTTGGTCGGCAGCTTCGAGTTTATTGAACATGGCTTGATAGCGGCTCATGAGCGGTCCTCCGTTCCCTTTTGAGCTTCGGCCTGCGCAGCAAATATGCGACGTACATGGTCAATATCTTTGTCACCACGGCCTGACAGATTCAGTAAGAGTATTTCGGGTGCATCGGGCTCTTGCGCGCGACGGATGGCGTAGGCAAGCGCATGGGCCGACTCGAGCGCCGGAATAATCCCTTCTTTTTCAGCTAGCAGTTTAAAGGCTTCGAGCGCTTCATCGTCAGTGACGGATTCATAGCGTGCGCGACCAATACTCAGTAAGTAAGCGTGTTGTGGGCCGACGCCTGGGTAATCTAACCCGGCAGAAACGGAGTAGCTTTCTTCAATCTGGCCTTCGTCGGTTTGCATTAGAAATGACTTACAGCCATGTAAAATGCCTGGCTTGCCAGCCGTTAGGGTTGCGCCGTGATGAGCCGTTTTCACACCTTTCCCGGCAGGCTCCACGCCGACGAGGGCGACGTCTTTTTCATCAATGAAATCGGCGAACATGCCAATCGCGTTGGAACCGCCACCGACGCAGGCAATGACTTCGTCAGGCAAGCGCCCGGCTTGTTCAAGGATCTGCCGCTTGGCTTCGGCGCCAATCATGCGATGAAATTCACGCACGATGGTAGGGAATGGGTGTGGGCCCGCCGCGGTGCCGAGCAGGTAGTGAGTATCATGGTAGCTTGCAGTCCAATCGCGCAAGGCTTCGTTGACAGCATCTTTGAGTGTACCGCTACCAGTATCGACGGGGACCACTTTGGCACCCATCAGCTCCATCCGAAATACGTTCGGTTGTTGGCGTTCGACGTCTTTTTTGCCCATGTAGATGGTGCAGTCTAAGTCGAGCAGGGCGCAGGCTAATGCTGTTGCGGTACCGTGCTGGCCAGCGCCAGTTTCTGCAATAATGCGATGCTTGCCCATACGCTTCGCCAGTAACGCTTGGCCGAGTACCTGATTGGTTTTGTGGGCGCCGCCGTGCAACAAGTCTTCACGCTTAAGGTAGATTTTTGTGCCGTTTGGGCTATCCACCGGTAGGTTGCGACACAAAGAGACGGGTGTCGGGCGCCCCAAATAGTTTTTTAATAGGTCACTGAACTCTTTTTGAAACTCAGGATCTTGCTGAGCATCGTTAAAAGCCTGCTCGAGTTGGTCGAGCGCCGGCAAAAGAATTTCTGGCACAAACTGGCCACCAAATTCGCCAAAGTACGCTGGGTTATCACTCATGGTTTGTTTTCCCATACTGTCGAATGTGTTGAAAGAGCTGCAGAATTAAACCTGCATCTTTATCGCCTTTGCTGCGTTCAAGGCGTGAATTAAAATCAAACCGTGTCAGCCCAGTGGTTTGGGCCGCAACTAAGTTTGCTGGCCCTAAACCGCCAGCGAGAATGCAGCGTTGCCGCTCGTCCTCGGTGAGCTCACTTAACAACTCCCAATCAAACTGCTGTCCGCTGCCACCACTGACGTTATCAAGCAAATAAAAGTCAGCACCAATGGCGGGCAGTTGAAACGGTGGTGCAACCGATAACGCGCGCCAAATTTCCACTGTGGCGGGCAACGCCTGACGTAATTGCGTTACGTAATCAACATCTTCATGGCCGTGGAGTTGCACGGCATGAAGTTTCAGCTCCTTGGCGCTCGCCACGATGTTGTCCAGTGGTTGATCGGCAAACACCCCCACCCATGCTAATTGCGGTTCGGTAGCGATAAGCTCCGCTGCTTGTGCAACGGTTACCGCGCGCGGCGAAGAGGGGACGAATAGGAGTCCACCATAGGCCGCGCCTGCTGCGCGCACGACCATTGCATCTTGTGGTTTGCTGAGCCCACAAACTTTGTGCTTACCATACACCAACTCGCGGCAGGCCTGATCGATGTTGGCTTGTGCGGTTAACGCACTGCCGATTAAAAAGCCGTCGACAAATGGCGCACTGTCCCGTACTTGTTCATTGTTGGCATACCCTGATTCAGCCACGAGTAAGGCATTTTGCGGCGCCAACTTGCTGAGTGTTTTGCTACGCTGCGGATCAACACTAAGATCATGCAGGTTACGGTTATTGATGCCGATGATGGTCGCACCAAGTTGTTTCGCCCGCGCCATTTCCTCTTCATTGCTCACTTCAGTAAGCACGTCGAGTTGCAGTTCAGCGGCTAAGCTCGCGAGTTGTCGATACTGTTCATTGTCGAGGATCGACAGCATCAGCAAAATAGCGTCGGCACCAAAATGGCGAGCAAGCAAGACTTGCAAGGGCTCAACAATAAAGTCTTTGCATAGAACAGGCACGTCAACACTGGCGCTTACCGCACTTAAATAGGCGAAGTCACCTTGGAAAAAGTCGGGCTCGGTGAGGACCGAAATGGCATCGGCGTAACGTGCGTAGGTCTGGGCGATTTGGACTGGATGAAACTGTTCACGAATCAGCCCTTTTGATGGCGATGCCTTCTTACACTCCAGAATAAAGCTGCTACGCGGTTTTGCTAAAGCGCTGGCAAGACTTCGCGTGCTCGGGCGCAAGCTTGCCCGTAAGGCAGGTTCAGAGTAGTGCTGCGCTAGTTCAACAAGACGCCCGCGACGGCGCGTAACAATGGTGTCTAAAATACTTTTAGCCACGATTAAACTCCTGTAACTGCTGCAAGTGTTGCATGGCTTTACCACTTGCCAGGTGGGCAATGACCGCTTGGGTGGCTTCTTGCAACGTTGCATAGTGGCCGGCTAAGTAAAGTAAACCGGCGGTACTGATGGCAACCGCATCACGTTGAGCTACCGGCGCCTCGCCGGAGAGGACTTTGATCAGGGCAGCGGCATTAAAGTCTGCGTCGCCGCCACGTAACTCGCTTACTGGCGCTTGTGCAACGCCAAAGTCCGCAGGGCTAAGTTGGTATTCATGCAGTTCATTATCGCGTAATTCGACCACTTGTGTGGTGCCGTGTAAAGCGATTTCATCAAGGCCCGAACCATGTACCACCATCGCCCGTTGGCATCCTAATAAACGCAGGGTTTCCGCGAGTGGGCGTAACCATGCTGGGTCATACACTCCCAACTGTTGCACGTCAGGACTGGCGGGATTCACTAGCGGACCGAGCAGATTAAATAGCGTTCGGGTTTTCAATGTTTGGCGCACTGGCATGGCGTAACGAATGCCGGGGTGGTAATGCGGTGCAAACAGAAAACAAAAATTAAAGCGATCAAGTTGTTCAGCTGCGATCTCCGGATCTTGGGTAACTGACAAACCTAAGCTCTCAAGCACATCCGCTGAACCGGACCGTGACGATACACTGCGATTACCATGTTTAGCGACGGTCAACCCCATGCTCGCGGCGACTAATGCGGCGGTCGTCGAGATATTAATGGTGTTACTGCCATCACCACCAGTGCCGCAGCTATCCACAATTAAGCGCGCAGGTCGTTTAAAAGACTTTGCCGCACGGCGTAAAGCTAAGGCTGCCCCAGCCATTTCTTGCGGCTGTTCACCGCGCATCTTCATGGCGGTGAGGAGGGCGGTGATTTGAATTTCGTTGAGTTCACCTTTGACGAGTCGATCAAAGAGTTGCTCGGTTACCTCAAGTGAGAGGCTCTCACCAGCGAGTAGTTGTTTGATGACTTCCATTACTGCAGCTCCGTGGTAAGTAGATAGTTGACACTTTGCGCAAGCAACTGTGTGCCGCGCCCAGTTAAGATAGATTCTGGGTGAAATTGAAAGCCGACCGCATGGTGGCTCGGGAAATAGGCTGCCATAGGAATGACTTGTCCGGCGGCCTCGACGTCTGCGAGAACTTCAATTTCGTCGGGTAAGTCATAACCCGCAAGGCTGTGATAACGAGCGACCACCAGAGGATTGGGTAACTCAGCGAAAACCGCATGGGACTGACAGCGGATAGAAGAGCTCTTGCCATGTAAGGTTTCGCCGCACCGTTGCACTTTTGCGCCATAAGTCTCGAGCAACGCTTGAAAGCCTAAGCAAATGCCGAGTAGCGGATAACGCCCACGGGCATAATCAATGACTTCCATTAAATTCCCTGCTTGGCGCGGGTGGCCAGGTCCAGGTGATAAGCAAATCAATTGTGGACCTCTAAAACTATCGAGCTCAGCCTTAATAGTCGCTAGCGAAACCGTGTTGCGATACACCTTTAGTGGATAACCAAGTTGGCGCAGTTCGTCGACCAAGTTGTAGCTAAAGGAATCAATATTATCGATTAAAATAATGCGTGCTGAGCTCATGCCGGCGCCTCCATTTCACTTGAATACGTTGCTTGGATAGCGGCGATCACAGCGCGCGCTTTATTTTCTGTTTCGGCGATTTCGGCTTCAGCGACCGAGTCAGCGACGACGCCCGCACCAGCCTGGACGTGAGCCACTCCGTCCTTAACAAAGGCGGAACGAATAACAATACAGGTATCCATATCACCACGCCCATTAAGGTAGCCAACAGCGCCGCCATAGCTACCGCGGCGTTGTTGTTCGTAGTGGCGAATGAGCCGAGCAGCGCTTACTTTCGGTGCACCCACCAAGGTACCCATGTTCATACAAGCACGGTAGGCATGGAGCGCATCAAGCTCATCATCCAGTTGCGCGACCACCCGTGAGACCAAGTGCATAACATGCGAATAGCGATCGACTTGCAACAGGTCAGCAACGTAGCGCGTACCCGGTTGGGCGATGCGTGCAAGATCGTTGCGCGCTAAGTCGACCAGCATGAGGTGTTCTGCTAGCTCTTTTTGATCACAACGAAGTTCAAGCTCCAAACGGCTGTCCAAGTCTGGATTAATAGTGCCATCGTTGTTTTTTCCCCGCGGCCGCGTGCCGGCAATAGGGTAAAGCTCAACTTGATTGGTCTGCGCAGTGTACTTGAGCGCCGACTCTGGCGATGCACCGAATAACACAAAGTCGTCGCTTTGCAGGTAGAACATGTACGGCGATGGGTTGCTTGCTTTCAGTTGTTGGTAGGCCGCCAAACTATCGGGACAGGCTAAGCTGAACTGACGTGACGGAACCACCTGAAAAATATCACCGTCGGCAATGTGCTCTTGCAGTTCCTGCACCCAGCTGGCGTATGTTGGGCGGCTAGGTGAAGCGCTCACCGACCGGTCTTTGGGCGCGGTCGTCGCGTGGTTGGCCGCTGGCAGTGCCGGTAGTTGGCAATGTGCTGCAATTTCGCCAAGTTGCGCCGCGATTCGCGGGTAATAATTGGCCGATTCAGGACCACTAAGAAGGGTTGCAAGCAACTCTGTTGTTTGCGCTTGGTGATCGATCACAACCAAACTTTCGGCAAGGTAAAACTGATAATCTGGGCAGCTATTTGCGCCAGTAGGAACCTTAGGTAAATCTTCCATACTGGCAATATAGTCATAGCCAAACACGCCACCGATAAACAGCGCAAAGTCATGGTCGTGACTCGCCGCCAACGGCTTGAGCTGTTGTTGCAAAATACGTAGTACGTGTTCTGTTGAAGCTTGCCGTAGGCGTTGCACCTCGTCGATATCCTGAGTGGTTACGGCGTTGAAATAACACTGGAGGCTATCGCTATTGCCAGTGCACTTGGCATAGGGCGCAAGTTGTTGTGCCATGAAGGGTAATAATTGGGCACCGTTGGCAGTTAATGCGCGCAAGGTGACCTGTTGTGCACGACAGGTGATTTGCAGTGACGCTTGTGTCATTAACAGGCTTTTAAGGTGTTGGCGCGACTGAATCTCGGCTGAATCAAGCAGCAATGTGTGCGGCTTATTACCACACAAGGTCGCAAACAGCTGCTGCGTTGTTGCGCTGTACGGAAGTTGCATGTGCAACGTCTGGTAGTAGCCTAGTTGATTTTCAAAATGCACTTTTTTGCCCTTGTCGTTGTTTAATGACTGCGCGGGCAATAAAAAACCCGCTGATGCAGCGGGTTTCTCATGAATCGACGTGTAAACACGCACAGATGCATCGCCCGCTAGTTCGGGAAATGCCACCACCACTGTGCTGATTGTGTAGCTTGCGCTGGTACAAAGGTGTTCATCACGTTACTCAATTTAATCCAAAAAAGAAGTTGTCTAATAACTTTGGAAGCTAATTTACGGGGACAACGGCAGGCTGTCAACCCGTGCAAAGTAAAAAAATCAACGTACGCTATGTTTCAAGATGCGAGATTTTTGTCGTTGCCAATCCCGCTCTTTAATGGTGTCGCGCTTGTCGTGTGACTTTTTACCTTTCGCCAGATAGATTTCAAGCTTAACTAAATGACGCTTC
This sequence comes from Pseudidiomarina homiensis, assembly GCF_003987225.1. GTDB lineage: Bacteria > Pseudomonadota > Gammaproteobacteria > Enterobacterales > Alteromonadaceae > Pseudidiomarina > Pseudidiomarina homiensis. Next base: position 775,413 of record NZ_PIPX01000001.1, on the reverse strand, counting down.
CAATACATAGCGGTAGCGACAATGGCATAGCCTTCACGTTCGCTAGCACCGATCAACTTGTCTAACTCGCGTTTTTTCAACAGCAGCTTGCGTGTACGCTCGGGGTCACAGACCACATGCGACGATGCCGACAGTAAAGGCTGAATTTGCGCACCCAATAGGTAAGCTTCACCGTCTTTGACGATGACGTAAGTGTCAGCGATATTCACCTTCCCGGCGCGGATGCTTTTGACTTCCCAGCCTTGTAAGGCAATACCAGCTTCGAATTTATCTTCCAGGAAATACTCATGGCGCGCTTTTTTGTTAAGCGCGATAGTTCCTGAATTTGCGGGGGATTTTGCTTTGCTCATGGCGGCTATTATACGCATCCAATAGTAAAAGAAAATTCGTTTCTGCAGAGAAACCCATAGGACAATTGAGAATGGATGATCACACCCTGAAATTACGGTATCATGCGGGCATTTTAACGGAAGGCAAGGAATCGGTATGCCCAGCATTGAACGAAGCGCATTAGTGCCCTATAGCGATGAACAGATGTATGCGTTGGTCAATGATATTGAAAGTTATCCGCAGTTTGTGCCTGGCTGTCGTTCGGCGCAAGTACTGGAGCAGGCTGAGCAAACGAAAGTCGCCCGTTTAGATATCAGTAAAGCTGGGGTCGGGAAATCTTTTACTACCCGTAATACACTTGAGCCACCGCACCGCATCGGTATGGAATTAGTCGATGGGCCGTTTCGTTATTTGCGTGGTGGTTGGCGTTTCCAACCCCTAGATGAAAATGCTTGCAAGATTATTTTGGAACTCGAATTTGAATTTGCCAATCGCTTGCTTGGTTTAGCATTTGGTAATATCTTCAATGAATTACAAAGCCGCATGGTTGATGCTTTTGTAAAGCGTGCGGAACAGGTTTACGGGACTCCCTAAATGAGCCAAGACCAAATCCAGATCGAAGTTGCTTATGCTACTCCGGAGCGGCAGCAGATCATTCCTTTGCGGGTTCGCAAAGGAACTTCTGTGGCGGACTGTATTTCGCAGTCACAAATTACCCGTTATTTTCCTGAAATCGATCTAAACGAGCAAAAAGTCGGTATTTGGAGTAAGGCGGTTAAGCTGGAACATGAACCACGCGACGGCGACCGTATCGAAATCTATCGGCCTTTGATCGCTGATCCCAAAGCAATTCGGCGCAAACGTGCTGAGCAAGCGAAGGATGATGGTCGTGCCGACCCCGTCACCGGTGGACGTCGTCGCCGCGTTGAGAATACCGATGGTGATGAAGAGTGAAACAGCAAAGCTTTAAGCAAGTGAAGTTGTACATTATGCGCCATGGTGAGGCGATGCCCTCGCAAGCGCTGCAAGGCGATGCCATTCGACCACTAAGTCCGTACGGTGAACAAGAAGTGGTCATGAATGCGCAATGGCTGCAACAATGTCTTGCCGAGCAGGGCGTTGAGAAACTCGATTGGTTATTAGTTAGCCCCTATGTTCGTGCCCGGCAAACTGCCGCGATTCTGACGCAGCAGGTGAAAGCTGCCGAGCAGCTTGATTGTGCCGATATTACGCCGGAAGGGAATGCGCAACAGTTTGCCGACTGGCTCTTTGTGCAACTGCAGCGCCGCGGGCATGGAACACATCATGTTGCCTTGGTTTCACACATGCCATTTGTAAGTTATTTGGTGGCTGAGCTTGATGCGCGTATGGAGCCCATCTTGTTTCCCACGGCGGGTATTGCTGAGCTCACGCTTAATGCTGATGCTATGCAGGGTACCTTTGAACGTATGGCGGTTGCCGAGCCTGCCTAATTTATTTCTTTATCCGAGTGGAGAACAACGTTGACGCAGTTTGCTGAAACCACTACCGAACATTTAACTACGATTGAAGACTTCTGGCGCTGGGGAATAACTTGCCTGCACAGTGCTGAAGTATTCTTTGGGCATGGTACCGACAATGCCGATACCGAGACCCAGGTGCTATTGGCACATGTTCTTCATCTTGACCTTGCGCAATTGGATGCTTTTCGCCGTGCGACGATGACGCAGGCAGAGCGTGAGCAGTTTTTACAATTGCTTCAGCAACGGATTGAAGCGCGTAAACCAGCGGCATATTTGATCGGTGAAGCTTGGTTTGCAGGGCTGCCGTTCAAAGTTGATGAACGGGTATTGATCCCGCGCTCGCCGATTGCTGAACTGATTGAAAATGAATTCCAGCCGTGGTTAAGTCAACCGCCTCAGCACATACTTGATCTGTGTACGGGGAGTGCGTGTATTGCCATCGCGTGTGCGTATGCTTTCCCAGATGCAGAGGTGGATGCGTTAGATATTTCACCTGACGCGCTGACGGTTGCTGAAGAGAATATTGCCGCCCATCAGTTAGAACATCGGGTGTTCCCAATGGTTTCTGATCTTTACAGTGCGGTACCCGACCAACGCTACGACTTGATTGTGACCAATCCACCTTATGTGGATGCAGAAGACATGGCTGACTTACCGGCAGAATTTCATCATGAACCTGAATTAGGCCTCGCGGCCGGTGAGGATGGTCTTGACTTGGTCCGTACCATTTTGCGTGAAGCACCAGACCATCTCACCGAGCATGGCATTCTGATTTGTGAAGTTGGTAACTCAATGGTTCACATGATGGAGTTGTATCCAGAAGTACCATTTACTTGGTTGTCTTTCGAACGCGGTGGTGATGGCGTATTCTTACTGACACGACAAGAATTGCTGGAGCATCAAGCCAGCTTTTAACCTTTAGCACGTAGGATCTTCTATGCCCGGTAATAGTTTTGGTGAACTTTTTCGCGTCACTACCTTTGGCGAGAGTCATGGCCCAGCGTTGGGGGCGATCATTGACGGCTGCCCGCCGGGGCTGGAGTTGAGTGAAACTGATTTACAGTATGAGCTCGATCGTCGTAAGCCCGGGCAAAGTCGTTACACCACAGCTCGTCGTGAAGCAGACCAAGTGCGTATTTTGTCAGGCGTATTCGAGGGTCGCACCACCGGCACGCCGATTGGCTTGATGATCGAAAACACCGACCAACGTAGCAAAGATTATTCGACTATCAAGGACCTTTACCGGCCCGGTCATGCCGACTTCACCTATGATAAAAAGTACGGTTTCCGTGACTATCGCGGGGGTGGACGTTCATCTGCTCGCGAAACCGCAATGCGCGTAGCAGCCGGAGCTATTGCTCGAAAACTGTTAAAAGAACAGTTTGGGATCGAATTTTTCGCCGGCGTTACGCAAATTGGCCCGCATAGTGTTGCTCGCGATAGCGCTGACTTTGCCTGGCCGCAGGTTCATGAAAATCCTTTGTTTATGCCGAGTGCAACAGTTGCTGAAGCCGCCGGTGAGTACCTCAAAGACTTGCTTAAGCAAGGTGATTCGGTGGGAGCCAGAGTGCGATTGGAAGTGACCGGAGTCCCTGCAGGTCTAGGTGAACCGGTGTTTGATCGCTTTGATGCTGATTTAGCAAAAGCACTGATGAGTATTAATGCGGTGAAGGCCGTAAGTATCGGCGATGGTTTTGCCGTTGCTGGTCAACTCGGGAGTGAACATCGTGATGAAATTAGCCCCGACGGCTTTTTAAGTAATCACGCTGGAGGTGTGCTTGGTGGCATTAGCAGTGGGCAGACAGTCATTGCCGAAGTAGCGTTTAAGCCTACTTCAAGTATCACCAAGCCCGGGCAGACCATCGATCGCTTCAATCAGCCGCAAACAGTAGTCACGCGCGGTCGTCACGATCCCTGTGTCGGCATTCGTGGCGTTCCGATCGTAGAAGCGATGGCGGCGCTGGTCATTGCTGACCATTGGCTACGTCAACGTGCGCAAAATGGAAAGTAAGCAGCGAAAGGATTATGAGTAGTAAACATTATTCGACGCTTATCGAGCTTTTTCATCGTTGTTTCTATCAGGATTATCGTACGGTATTAGTCGCCGGTGACGATGAGCCATGGTATCGGCCTGCAGCAAACGCCACCGAAGATCACCAAATTCTATTTGCCCACGGATTTTTCGCTTCAGCGCTGCATGAGGTTGCCCACTGGTGTATAGCTGGCGCCCGACGCCGCCAACTGGAAGATTATGGCTACTGGTACGAACCCGATGGCCGCGATGCTTCACAACAAGCGCAATTTGAAAAAGTTGAACGCAAGCCGCAAGCCCTTGAATGGTTATTCTCGCGTTGTGCTGGCGTACCTTTTCAAGTGAGCGTTGATAATCTTGGCGGGTGTGAAGTGAATCGTGAAGCGTTCACCCAAGCCGTGCATGATCAACTATGTGATTACTTGGCCAGCGGATTACCCGTACGTGCGGAGCGTTTTGCGCGCCTACTCGCCGAGCATTATGGGCAACCCTGGCCGCAACTTGCTGAGCTGCGAGCGGAACGCAACCACATCCATGAACTGCAGGGGGTAGCATGACTGAATTTCGCTTAGGCTTGGTGGTTAATCCTGCTGCCGGACTTGGCGGTAGTGTTGCGCTAAAAGGCAGTGATGGTGCCGAGACTGCGGCGCGAGCGCGCGAACTGGGAGCTGAACCCAAAGCATCGAAACGCGCAGCCCAAGCCTTAAAGGAACTGGTCAATGGCAAAGTTGATTGCCGTATTTTTACTGGAGCCAATGGTCTAGGCGAGGACAGTTGTGCGCTAGCTGGGGTCCCCTGTGAAGTGATCTTCCACGGCCACGAACCAAGCACTGCTGACGACACCAAAGCGCTCACTCAGGCATTAGTTGAGAGCGGCGTCGATTTACTGTTATTTGCTGGCGGCGATGGTACGGCGCGCGACGTTTATGCGGTAGTGCCAAGTGAACAGCCGGTACTAGGTATTCCTGCTGGCGTGAAAATACATTCTGGCGTGTACGCGGTAAGTCCGCGGGCGGCGGGCAAAGTCGTGGTGCAGATCCTGCAAGGACACCTGACCACCGTGACTCATGCTGACGTGATGGACATCGATGAAACGGCATTTCGTTCTGGCACAGTGCGCGCTAAGCGCTATGGGGAAATGTTGGTACCGGAAGAATTGCGCTATGTGCAAGCGGTAAAAATGGGCGGCAAAGAGAGCGATGAACTCGTTCTTACCGACATTGCCGCTGATGTTATTGAACGCATGGAAGACGACGTACTTTACATCATGGGCTCCGGGTCAACGGTGGCTGCGGTGATGGACGAGCTGGGTCTAGCGAACACCTTGTTAGGTGTTGATGTGATTAAAAACGGTGAGCTCGTGGCGAGTGATGTTACTGCTCGTCAGCTGGAACAATGGGTGGTTACTGAACAGCAACCCGCACGCTTGGTGGTGACGGTTATTGGTGGGCAAGGCCATATTTTTGGCCGTGGCAATCAGCAACTTAGTTCGGCACTACTGGCACAGCTACTGCAAGCCGAAGGCAAAGAAGCGATTTGGGTCGTGGCGACGAAAGCAAAATTACAACAGTTAAACGGCAAGCCGTTGTTGGTTGATACCGGTGATGCTGAGGTTGATGAACAGCTCGGTGGTCTGATCCGTGTCACCACCGGTTATCATGACGAAGTCTTTATGCAGATCGATGCGCCTTAGAATTGCGAGCGCGGCATGTGCACGGTAATACCATCAAGCTCTTCAGTCATTTCGATTTGACAGCTTAAGCGGCTGTTATCTTGCGGTTCGACAGCCATGTCGAGCATGTCTTCTTCGCGTTCTGACGCAGGCGGAAGTTTGTCTTGCCATTCCTTGGGTACGTACACATGACAGGTGGCACATGACATTACGCCACCGCATTCGCCAAGAATGCCATCGATCATGTTATCTACCGCACCTTCCATAAGGTTCTGACCTACCGGTACATCTGCTTCAAATTCGCCACCATTGGCATCGATATAGATTACTTTAGGCATGAAAACTCCTTACTGCCGATCATTTTGGGGCGATTCTAACATAATTCTAAAGGAGATAGACCGAGCAATTTTGCCTGCTTTCAGGTACACTAGCGCAATTTTTTAAAGCGGTTCATTTGTGAGCGACAGAGTGGGGGAGTTGCGTGTGAGTGGATTCCAATCGGTATTGGAAAAACTTTTTAAAATCAAAGCTCAAGGAAGTTCGGTAAAGGCGGAAGTGATTGGTGGTATCACAACCTTTTTGACCATGGCTTACATTATTTTTGTGAATCCATCGATTTTGAGTCAAGCGGGTATGGACCAGGGTGCTGTCTTTGTCGCAACCTGTTTGGCGGCTGCTATTGGCTGTTTGATCATGGGCTTGTGGGCCAACTATCCAGTTGCGCTGGCACCAGGAATGGGGCTGAATGCCTTTTTTACCTATAGCGTCGTGCTGGGCATGGGCTACACGTGGCAAGCTGCGCTTGGTGCAGTGTTCTTTTCTGGGATTCTATTCTTCTTACTTTCTGCGTTACGTATTCGCTCGTGGATTATCAACTCGATACCTGCCACTTTACGCCTTGCCATTGCCGCCGGTATCGGCGCATTTTTGGCGCTCATTGGCTTGCAAAATGCCAATATTATCGTGGCCCACGAAGCCACTCTGGTAACCCTTGGCGACATGTCACAGCTGTCGGTATTGCTTGCCGGCTTAGGCTTCTTTTTGATTATTGGTTTGGTGGCACGACAAATACAAGGCGCCGCCTTAATCAGCATCCTGTTGATCACATTTATTGGCTGGATGTTGGGCGATGTAACCTATAACGGTATTGTCGCGGCGCCGCCAAGTTTAGCGCCAACCTTTATGCAGCTTGATATTGCCGGAGCTTTTGATGTAGCGATGTTGAGCGTGATTTTTGCGTTCTTATTTGTCGATTTATTCGATACCTCGGGCACCCTGATGGCCGTCGCGCAACGGGCGGGTATGACCGATAAAAACGGTAAGCTTCCGCGCCTAGAAAAAGCGCTTATGGCTGACTCGACCGCTTCAGTGGCGGGTTCGATGCTCGGTACGTCGACGACGACAAGCTATATCGAATCAGCCTCAGGGGTTGCCTCAGGCGGTAAGACAGGTCTCACTGCTGTGATTGTTGGTGTGCTTTTTGTACTGGCTATTTTCTTTGCGCCTTTGGCGGGAATGGTGCCAGCCTATGCCACCGCGGGCGCTATCATTTACGTGTCTGTGTTAATGTTGTTCACGCTACGTTCAGTAAACTGGGACGATGTGACCGAAGCTGCGCCGGTGGCGGTGGTACTGCTAATGACACCACTCACATACTCGATTGCTGACGGTATTGCACTTGGTTTTATCAGTTATGTCGTCGTAAAAGCACTGGGTGGACGTTATAAAGAGTTAAATTGGAGTGTTGCCGTATTGGCAGCGTTGTTTGTCGCAAAATTCATTTGGTTGGGGTAAGACATCATGGGATGGCATACAAATCGCGAATTTTTCGTTTCTTGGGAAGAGTTGCATCGGGCAACGAAAGAGTTGGCTCGGCGCCAGCTTCCAGCGGAACAATGGCAGGGCATTATCGCGGTGAGTCGCGGTGGTTTAGTCCCTGCGGCAATTGTTGCACGTGAGCTAAACGTGCGTTTAGTGGAAAGCGTCTGTGTAAGTTCTTACGATCACGATAGTCAACGCGATAGCGTTACGCTATTGAAAGATGTGAGCTGTACGGAAGATGGTGAAGGCTTCTTGGTGATCGACGATTTGGTGGATACCGGCAATACGCTTAAGTTCCTCCGTGAGCGTTTACCCAAAGCTAAATTCATCACGGTTTATGCGAAGCCAGCGGGTATGGAACTGGTTGACGATTATGTCGCTGATTTGGAGCAGGAAACCTGGATTCACTTTCCGTGGGACATGCACTTGCACTACGTTGAACCGTTAGCAGGCCAAGAGAGTTAAGGTAGCCCGTGGTTCTACCACGGGGCTGGCTACACGTTTGGACCATGTTTGCCTAGAGAGTAAACGTAGCCCGTGGTTCTACCACGGGACTGGCTACACGTTTGGACCATGTTTGTTCAATTCGATATAACCCGCAGTAGAACTGCGGGGTACAACGAAGTGTTTAGATAGAACCCGCAGTAAAACTGCGGGCTACAGGGCGTTTTGAACGGTAGCGACGGCGTCGCTGATGGCCACCTTGGTTTTCTCACCTGAGCGGCGATTCTTATATTCCACCGCTTGCTCGTCTAGATTACGCTCACCGATAACGATTTGATGTGGGATACCAATCAGCTCCATGTCGGCGAACATCACGCCTGGACGCTCTTTGCGATCATCGAATAAAACATCCACCCCCGCAGCTTTCAGTTCGCTGTAGAGCTGTTCTGCGGTTTCTTGTACGCGCACCGACTTGTGCATGTTCATCGGTACAATCGCAACTTGGAATGGTGCTAGAGCTTCCGGCCAAGTAATCCCGAACTTGTCGTGATTTTGCTCGATCGCGGCGGCAACAATGCGTGAAACACCAATGCCATAGCAACCCATCAGCAAATTCTCATGCTTCCCAGTTTCGGTAAGCACGCCCACTTTCATGGCGTCCGAGTACTTTTTGCCTAACTGGAAAATGTGGCCTACTTCAATGCCACGTTTAATTTGTAAGTTGCCTTGTCCACATGGGCTCGGATCACCTTCAACGACGTTGCGCAAGTCCGCAACAACTGGCAGAGGGACATCGCGCTCCCAGTTAATATTAAAGAAATGGAACCCATCTTCGTTGGCGCCGGCGCCAAAGTCCGCCATAACTGCAACGCTTCGATCAATGACCAACTCAAATGGCAAGTCGACAGGTCCTAATGAACCCGGACCCGCGCCAATAGCAGCACGAATTTCTTCGTCACTGGCAAATACCAGTGGGCTGGCCACTTGCTCGAGCTTGGCTGCCTTAATTTCGTTAAGAGAGTGGTCGCCGCGGACCATGAGTGCCACGAGTTTGCCTTCTTCACTGCCATGCACAATCAGTGTTTTAACTGTTTGCGTCATTGGCAGTTTGAATTGCTCGACCAAGGCATCGATGGTTTTCGCGTTTGGTGTGGCGACTTTTTCCATTGCCGCAGATGGCGCAGGACGCTCTGTCGCAGGAGCCACAGCTTCGGCTAACTCAACGTTGGCCGCATAATCAGAGCTATCTGAGAAGGCGATATCGTCTTCACCTGAGTCTGCCAGAACATGAAACTCGTGTGACGAACTGCCGCCAATTGAACCGGTGTCGGCAATCACTGGGCGATAATCGAGGCCGAGACGCTCAAAAATGCGGCAGTAGGCTGCATGCATGGCATCATAGCTTGCTTGCAGGCTTGCTTGATCAAGGTGGAAAGAATAGGCATCTTTCATGATGAATTCGCGCGCACGCATCACGCCAAAGCGTGGTCGAATCTCGTCACGGAATTTAGTTTGGATTTGGAACAGGTTCAAAGGGAGTTGCTTGTAACTGTTTACTTCTTTACGAACCAACTCAGAAATCACTTCTTCGTGGGTTGGACCAAGCACAAAGTCACGTTGGTTACGATCTTTTAAACGCAGCAATTCTGGACCGTAATCTTCCCAACGACCTGATTCTTCCCATAAATCGGCCGGTTGCACCATCGGCATCAACACTTCAAGAGCGCCAGCTCGTTCCATTTCTTCGCGCACCACCGCCTCAACTTTACGTAACACACGTAAACCGGTTGGCGTCCAAGTATAAAGTCCCGCTGCGACTTTACGGATCATACCGGCGCGCAACATAAGTTGATGGCTGATGACTTCGGCGTCAGCAGGAGTTTCTTTGAGTGTGCCCAAAAGATAGTGACTGGTCCGCATGATATCCCTTTTTGTATTCGTTCAGTTGCCGAGAATTCTACCAGTAGCGGCGCCCCGTCAAAAGTCTTTCGTGATGTTTATGACAAGGTTTTGTTGATCTTCGACGCGCCATTGAATGTTGAGGTCATAAAGTTGCATGCCATAAATTTGCTCTGAGGCTTTATTGCGTTTATACGCCGGCCGAGGATCTTGTTGTAAGACTTGGGTTATGAGCTCTTCTAGATTGGCGTATGCGTTGGCAAGTTCGCGCAATTGTTGCAGCGCCTGCGGTGCATAAACGACCGTTAAATGCTGTTCCGGAGCGGTATGAGCATAGCCGCCTTGCGCCGATGGGATCGCATCGACGTAGGGCAGGTACGGCTTAATATCGATAACTGGGGTACCGTTGACCCAATCGCCGCCCCGTACCAGTAATTTGGTTTTGTCATTGTGTTGCTGAATAGCGAGCAATTCGACCACTGACATACCAATACCATTGGGTCGAAAGGTAGAACGACTGGCAAAAACACCGACTTTTGTATTGCCGCCCAAACGCGGTGGACGCACCAGCGGCTGCCAACCTTGGGCTAAATTTTCATGAAACAAGAAGAACACCCATATGTGGCTGAAGTCGGTTAAACCGCGAACTGCTTCACCGTCGAAACCGGCGTAGAGTTCGATCTCAGCGCGAGCGGCGGTAACGAGACCTGGCTGCCGCGGGATTGCAAATTTTTGCGCATAGGGCGAATGTATCACCCCCACAGCTTCGATAGTGTGCGTCATGATGTTGGTGCTACTGAAATGGTTGGTGAATTTCAGCATATTTTTGTGGTTTTGGCGAATCATAGTACGACTACGCCTTCCGTTTTAAACTGTAGTAACTTTATAAGTTGCTGAATAAAAACAAATAAAAAAAGTTGGCACAGACCCTGCATAAGCTTTAGAGAACCTAAAAGTTTCTTAGTGCTGTCAACTTATTGAAGTTCATCAGCGTCTTAAGAGCCAAAGCGAACAACAAAAATTGCTAAATGTGGGAGAAATACAATGACACGCCAACAGTCTGTTTGGTTTTCCGCCTTCTTTTTAATCGCGTCTGTTACCGCGTTGAGTTTGCCTTTTGCGAGCACAGCCAATGCCCATGAACGTACCTTTAACGCTACCTACGAAGTCACCAAAGCAACCAGAATTGATATTGAAAGTGGCGTTGGTACGGTGACCTTCGAACGCTCAAGTGGTGATGAGCTGGAAGTTGAGCTGGTCGCGGAAGAAGGGGATTCAGCCTTTTTCAACGATGGTAATTTAGATGCCGTAGAGCTGGCCGCTGAGCAAAGCGGCGACACCTTGCGCTTACGTGTCCCTGAACAGGAAGATATTGAATTGCACTGGGTCATACGGATGCCGCAAGTCGCTGAAATAGATTTAGATTTGGGCGTTGGTGAAGTTAGTGGCGAATTGGATGCAGCTGATCTGCAGATTGACCTTGGCGTTGGCGAGGTAGACTTGGCTATTTACGGTGCTATCGCTGATGTTAAAACTGATGTCGGTATTGGTGAGGTGAAAATTCGCGGTGGCGACCATACCAATAATGAGCGTCACTTTATTAGCGCTTCAGGCCGTGCTTCAGGTGATGGCGATGCGCGCATTAATATCGACGCGGGCATTGGCGAAATTACCATCACGCTGCACGACTAATTAAGTATTGCCATAGAGTTTCTGACGAGTTTGACGAAGCTCGCGATCGCGCTCCAGTGATAGAAATGAACACTGGGGCTTTTTTGTGATTATTCGATATCCAACTTACCGCTAAAATCAGTTAGTCCGCCCCATTCGCAGTATACGGTTGCTTGATAGTTTACTCGTTACTTGCTAGTGATCTTATTAGATTCGTTAAATGGGAACGATAATAATATGAAAAGATACTTTTTTGTTGCCTTAGTTACATTATCAGTTAGTCTGCCATCATTGGCTGGGCAACTATTAAAAACTGAGCAGTGGCTTGATTTTGAGCGTCCTAGTGATGTTCAAGTAGCGCCTGATGCTAGTCTCGTACTTTACAATAGAACCCGCATCGATAAGTTCAACGACACATTAGACAGCGAAATATGGCAAGTGCAACCGGATGGAACCAAGCATGCTTTTTTGCTGAAGGGTAGCAACGCTAAATGGTCACCGAATGGTGACCGTATTGCTTATGTTGCTTCTGGGCAGAATGGCTCTCCGCAGCTCTTCGTGCGATTTATGGATAGTACTGCTGCTACATCGCAAATTACACATCATGCATTAACGCCGCGTAATTACGCGTGGTCGCCAGACGGTAAATACATTGCTTACATTGCACGGACAATTAAGAGTAATAAGTGGAGTATGGAACTACCCGGAAAACCACCAGGGGCAAAATGGAATGACGATCCTTTGGTAATGGATACCTTGCACTATCGGCAAGATCGTATCGGTATGACGAATACCGGCTTTGATCACGTTTTCATCGTACCGACTGATGGAGGAACAGCAAAACAGTTAACGCATGGAGAGTGGAATGTATCTCTGCGTCGGCTTGGGGCTATAGCGACTGGGGGGAACCTATCTTGGAGTGCAGATGGTAAATACCTTTACTTCGATGGACAACCCCAAAAGAATTCCGATATCGATGTTTTTAAATCTCTAATATACCGAGTTAAATTATCCTCGGGTGAGGTCGAAGCGATGACTTCGCACGATGGTTATTTCCACTCTCCGATGGTATCACCAGATGGCAAGCACGTTGCTTACATTGGTGCACCGGAATGGGCAGATGATACGTACCGACATACTCACATGTACATCATGAACATTGATGGCACTCGGCAACGTCGTTTGGTGGGAGACTTAGCTGGCGCACCGGAAGCTATGTTATGGGATGAAAGTTCTACGTCTCTTTATTTTACTTATGGTAAGCATGGGAGTATCAACATACACCGAGTCAATCTCCAAGGCGAGGTTGAGGCAATTACAAGCGGCGAGCAAGTTGTTGGCTTAGATTCTATTGCGAAAGATGGTACCTTGGGATACGTGCGCTCATCAGCTCAGCAGCCCGCCGATGTCTATATTGATGGTAAATCTGCGCCGAAAAAATTAACTGAACTTAATAATGACATTTTTGCGAATACGGATTTCGGAGAAGTGAAAGAAATCTGGTACGACAGCGACGATGGCACGCGAGTTCAAGGCTGGATGGTCATGCCGCCCAACTACGAGGAAAATAAACAATACCCTATGGTGCTCTATATTCATGGCGGACCTCACGCTATGTATAACGTTGGTTTTAACTTTACCTTCCAAGACTTTGCCGCTAATGGTTACATTGTGCTGTACACCAATCCTCGGGGGAGCACTGGGTATGGCGCCGAATTTGCGAACGCAATCCAAGGAATGTACCCCGGCCCCAAAGATGGTAGCGATTTACTCTCTGGTGTAGATACTGCTATTGAAACTGGCTTGGTAGACCCTAATCGCTTATTTGTAACCGGTTGTTCTGGGGGAGGAGTGCTAACCACTTACTTGGTTGCGGTTACTGATCGATTCAATAGTGCTGTATCCCGTTGTCCTGTTACAAGCTGGATCGCTATGGCAGGCTATTCTGACGTACCGGCTTGGGTGTATCGATTTTTTGATGAACCATTTTGGGAAAAACCTGACGCTTGGCTGAAAGATTCAACATTGCAGATGGTTGGCGATGTCAACACACCTGTTTTATTAATGACAGGGGATAAGGATCTCCGCACACCTTTTGAAGAAGCTGAGCAATATTTCTCAGCATTAAAAATGCGTGGGGTGCCAACTCGGCTCGTTGCTATGAAAGGCGAATATCACGGAACAGGTTCGATTCCCTCTAATTATTTACGTACGCAATTAATGACTCGTGATTGGTTCGAGAAGTACGACCCTGAGCTTAAGAAAGCCTCTGAAGAGGCTTCTGAATAAACGAACATCGACGAAACAAGTTGGCTCCGCTTGCACCTGCGAGCGGAGCCCGATATTGAGTTTATTAAATAAGGTAATCGTCGAGACTTTTACCTTTGGCCAATGCATCTTTCAATGCGTTGGGCATGCGACCTTGGCCGGTCCAAGTTTTGCGTTCGCCATTCGCATCAACAATGGCATATTTTGCTGGCTTAGGCGCACGCTTGCGTTTAGCTTTGCTGGTGCTTGTAACCTCGCCTTGCAATAGCTCTGATGCGTCGATTCCGGCAGCAGCCATTGCTTCACGAAGCTCTTCAATTTTTCGTTGTTTTTCAGCTTCAAGTTTCTTCAATTCGGCCTGTTCTTCACGGCGGTCAGCAATAACTTTCACTAACTTTTGTTCGACTTGTTCTAATTCTTGAATAGATAATTCCTTTACCGCAGCTTTAAGACGACGTCCGTGCGTCAGGATATCTAAAAAGTCACTCATTGTTGTTACTTCCAAAGTTATAAAAAGAAATTACATTAGATGAAAAAGAAACGCCGACGACAATCTTATTTTGTCGTCGGCGATATCATACAGCGAGTGCGAATTGATAGAAAACGTATTTACATATTAGGGTAATTAGGACCGCCGGTGCCTTCTGGAGTTACCCAAGTAATATTTTGGCTTGGATCTTTAATGTCACAGGTTTTGCAATGAATACAATTCTGCGCATTAATCTTAAAGACCGCTTGCCCATCTTCTTCAACGACTTCGTAAACGCCAGCAGGGCAATAACGTTGTGCCGGCTCTGCATACTCCGGTAAGTTTACCGTCAAGGGAATATCAGCATCCTGAAGTTTTAAATGGCAGGGCTGATCTTCTTCGTGATTGGTATTCGATAAATAGACCGACGATAGGCGGTCAAAGGTTAATTTATTATCGGGTTTTGGATAATCAATCGGTGAATAGGTACTCGCTTTTCCTAAACTCGCATAATCGGCAGTTTGATCTTTGATCGTAAAAGGTAATTTACCGCCGAAAAAGTTTTGATCAATCGTGTTATACGCTCCGCCAAACCAAGTACCAAACTTATGAATAGCTGGACCGAAGTTGCGTGAGCGATAAAGTTCATCGTAAAGCCATGACGCTTTAAAGTTATCAATAAAGCCAGTAAGTTCAGTCTGCGCCTGCTCAGCAGTTAAGGCTTCGTGAATCGATTCAGCCGCCAACATGCCGGATTTCATTGCCGTATGATTACCTTTGATTTTTGCGAAGTTCAACGTGCCAGCATTACAGCCTACTAGCAAGCCACCCGGCATGGTCATTTTAGGTAGCGAATAAAAGCCACCTTTAGCAATCGCTCGTGCGCCATAAGTCACCCGTTTACCGCCGTTCAAGACTTTGGCAATCTCTGGATGTGTTTTAAAGCGCTGAAACTCTTGGAACGGGTTCAAGTAAGGGTTTGCGTAATTAAGGTCAACGATAAGGCCGACATAAACTTGACCGTCTTCGGCGTGATAAAGATAACCACCGCCCGTAGCATCGTCATTTAATGGCCAGCCTGTGCTGTGGACCACAAGACCCGGTTGGTGCTGTTCAGCAGGAATATCCCAAATTTCCTTGAAGCCGATGGCATAGTGCTGTGGCGAAGCGTCGTCGTTGAGTTTGAACTCATCTTGCAAGCGTTTGCCTAAGTGACCACGGCAGCCCTCAGCGAAGACGGTATACTTCGCTCGGAGCTCCATTCCTGGTTCGAAACTCTCTTTTTGCTCGCCGTCAGCAGCAATCCCCATGTCGCCGGTAATGACGCCCGCTACTTTGCCGTCTTCAATGATGACATCAGCGGCCGGAAAACCAGGAAAAATTTCGACACCCAGAGCTTCGGCCTGTTCAGCTAACCAGCGGCAAACGTTGCCCATGCTGGTGATGTAATTGCCTTCATTGTGGAAGGTTTTCGGCACCATGAAGTTGGGTAGCCGACGTGCGGACTCGGCACCGTTAAAGTAAAAAATGTGGTCCTCGGTGACCGGTGTCGAAAGTGGCGCGCCAAGTTCCTTCCAGTTGGGCAGTAACTCGTCAAGCGCGCGGGTTTCAAAAACCGCGCCAGAGAGAATATGTGCGCCGACTTCTGAGCCTTTTTCAACGACGCAGATCATGCGTTCTTGTTCTTGCTCTTGGGCAAGTTGCGCAAGGCGGATTGCAGTGGCAAGACCTGCGGGACCTGCACCTACAAT
This sequence comes from Pseudidiomarina homiensis, assembly GCF_003987225.1. Taxonomy (GTDB): domain Bacteria; phylum Pseudomonadota; class Gammaproteobacteria; order Enterobacterales; family Alteromonadaceae; genus Pseudidiomarina; species Pseudidiomarina homiensis. Next base: position 759,554 of record NZ_PIPX01000001.1, on the reverse strand, counting down.
GACGACATCAAACTCCATACTTTCGCGTTGCATAATGGACTCCTATAAAGACGCTGATGGTGGCTGTTGCCCGACGAATGGAGCGCTTAACAGCCGACCTAATTGTGCTGCCGTAAGCGGTGGGGCTAGCAAGTTCCCCTGCGCTAGATAACAGTTTCGTTGTTTTAGAAAGTCGATTTGCTGTTGATGTTCAACGGCAACAGCAATGACCTGACAATGTGAATTTTGCGCTAGACGGATGATGCTTTCAACGAGTTCGGTTTGCACGACATCGTTAGGGATTTCCGCAATTAATTCCGGCGCTATTTTAAAGGCCTGTGGCGTACAACGTTCCATGGCCTGAAGCAATTGATGACTCACCCCTAACAGGTTAACACAGAGTCGTACGCCAAGCTTTTTAAAGCAATCTAAGGTGCTGTGATGATGTTGGCAAAGTTGCAGAAACACGGCCTCATTAATATCAAGCTGCAGGTGCTCAGGGGCGAGTTGGGCACGCTTGATGTGTTGCTCGAGAAGTTGCGGTAGCTCGGGCATAGTGAGTTGGCGTAAGGAAAAGTTCAGGCTCATAGTGAGTTGCTCTATACCTTCGCTATGCCATTGTTTTAACTGTTGGCACGCCGTTCGAATGGCAAATTCAGTCAGCGAAAAAATGAGTCCGGTTTGCTCCATCAGGTGCAAAAATTGCTGGGGTTCGATGACTTGTCCGGTTTTAGTGCGCCACCGTATGAGCCCTTCAACTCCCTCAGCACGTTGGTTTCGGAGCTGGATAATCGGCTGGTAGCTTAACTCCAACTCTTGTTTATCGAGCGCAATTCGCAACGCATGTAATCGTTCGCGGCGCTCACCTAGCGCATAGCGTTGTTCCGGTTGGTATTGTTCAATGCCGAAAAAGCCTTGTTGCTTGGCTTTATAATGGGCGGCATCGGCATTATGCAGGAGCGTCTCGAGTTGGTAGTTGGCGTCTTTCGCAAGTGCAATGCCTATGGATGTCGAACAGTAAATTTCGTGTTCATCAATAAACAACTGCGGACGAATCGCTTCACGAATTGTTCGTGCGAGGTCGAGTGCTAAATGTCCCCAGTCCTCGGTAGTATTCACGGCAACAAAGGTATCAATGTTGGTGCGCGCCAAAAATACCGACGCCGGTACGGCTTTGTTGATGCGCTGGGCAATGCGTTGAATGATTTCATCGCCAACGGGATGGCCAAGCGCGTGATTGAGCTCAGCTAACGAATCAATACTAATGATCAGTAAACTTAAGTTCTTTTGTTCGGTGGCGCAGCGCTCGAGCAGGCCCTCAAGATGGTGGGCTAAGCCATTTTTATTGGGCAATTCAGTTTGCGCATCGTGGTCGGATAAAAAGACCAACTGAGCTTCGGTCGCATGCATGTTTTTCAGACGCTTGCGCAACTGTTTTACTTCTTGATGATGCTCTTTCACCGCTTTGTGTAAACGATGCGAACGCCAGCCAAGTACTAACCCGCCCGCGGTCAGTATTAATCCTCCAAAAAAGACCAGCTTAGCGCTCGCTGAATACATGTCGGCAAGCTTTGCTGCCGTCGGCCAAAGCTCTAATTCCCATGTATTAATTGCAAACACCAAAGGCCTTTCGATTAACCACTTATCACGCAGATCGTCAGTGCCAGCAAAACGATAAATGGTCTGTTCATTCAGTTTTACCGCAACTTGATACCCTTCAGTAATTTGCTGGCGGATCAACTGATCGAAAAGTTTATGAATGTTGACGACCAAGAGTAGGTAATGCGTCTGCTCTGCAGTATTGAACGGCAGTGCAATGACAATATCGGCTGGGTTTTCAGAAAAGTTCTGTGCCGGTGCACTTTGTGCGTGCGGCAAGGCGGGTTCTTGGCGTAAGTTCTCAGCAATGATGCTGGTTGAAAAGTCTTGCGCCGGTAGCGCTTGTTCAGCATCGCGGAAACGTTCAAATTGCTTGTTGAAATCAGTGTCGAAAACCAGAATGCGTTGCAAAGAAGGGTAATAAAGAAATAGCGAAGCTGCTTCGTCACTAAGTTGTTTAGCATAGTCGATACCACCAACTTCAAGACTACGCGCAGTCCACTCGGTAGCAAAGGCATAGTTGAGCATCATCTGGCGTAATTGATGCTCAACCTGACGGCTGTCGTCGCTTAAACGTTGGCGGATGGTTTGTTCTTCGGCGAGCAAAATGAACCGGGTTGACACTAGGGTCAACACACAGCCGATAAAAAAGATCAGCAGTAACCGTCGCACCAACCGCCAACGCACTTGCATCTTGCTGACTACTCCTGCAGCTCAGAACGGTTGGCGAACTCACGCAGGGCATCCGGATTAGCTAGCGCGTCAGTGTTCTTGACTTGCTCACCGTGAATCACCTGCCGTACGGCAAGCTCAACAATCTTACCGCTAATCGTCCGTGGAATGTCATTGACCTGAGCAATCACCGCAGGTACGTGCCGAGGTGTTGCATTGGCGCGAATGGTGCTACGTATTTGCTGTTGCAACTCGTCGTCGAGGGTTATGCCATCACGTAACCGTACAAATAGCACTACACGTTCGTCATCTTGCCAGTGCTGACCGACCGCAATACTTTCGAGTACGGCATCAATTTTTTCGACTTGGCGATAAATCTCGGCGGTGCCAATACGCACACCACCCGGATTGAGTACGGCATCGGAACGGCCATAAATAATCACGCCGTCGTGATCGGTAAGCTCGGCGTAGTCACCATGGGCCCATGTGTTGTCAAAACGCGCAAAATAGGCATTAAAGTAGCGCTCACCACTGTCGTCGTGCCAAAAGCCTAACGGCATACATGGGAAGCTATTGCGACACACGAGTTCGCCTTTTTCGTTGCGTACCGCTTGCCCTTGTTCATTGAAAATTTGCACATCGAGGCCTAACCCGCGGCATTGCAGCTCACCACGGTAAACGGGCAGGATAGGGCAACCCAAGGCGAAGCAAGAAACGATATCGGTACCACCTGAAATGGATGATAAACAAAGATCAGTTTTGATATCCCGATAAACATAATCAAAGCTTTCAGGTGCCAAGACCGAACCTGTGGTAAGGATAGCCCGTAAGTCGTCAAGTTGGTGGCTGGTGCGTGGTTTACACTCGGCTTTTTCGAGCGCAGACAGGTATTTTGCACTGGTGCCAAACACGCTAATACCTTCTTGGTCGGCAATGTCCCACAACACGCTCGGTTGCGGGTAAAAAGGTGAGCCGTCGAACAGCACCAACGTGGCGCCTTGGGCAAGGCCAGACACGAGCCAATTCCACATCATCCAACCACAGGTGGTGAAATAGAAAAACACGTCATCGCGGTTGATGTCGGTGTGCAGCGCATGTTCTTTTAAGTGCTGCAATAAGGTGCCACCGGCGCCGTGCACGATACATTTGGGCACGCCGGTAGTGCCTGAACTAAACATGATGTAAAGCGGATGATTAAAGTCTGTCTGCACGAATTCTAAAGCGGGCGTTTCATGCTTGCTCGCAACAATAGCGTGCCAACCGGAACTGGCTTCGGGGAGCTCTTGCTCGAGCTCGGCGAAGGCGACAAAAATCGTCTGTTTGAGGCTTGGTAATTGCGCGCGAATGGCACTGGTCTTGTCGCTGATATCGATGGTTTTGCCATTGTAGAAGTAACCATCAACGGTAAGTAAAATCTTCGGTTCAATTTGACCGAAACGGTCGAGTACGCCTTGCACACCAAAGTCGGGTGAGCACGATGACCAAATGGCGCCCAAACTGGTGGTGGCCAGCATAGCGATAATCGTTTCACAGCAATTGGGCATCATCGCGGCAACACGGTCGCCTTTTTGTACCCCTAAACTGCGCAGATGCGCTGCAACAAGAGCAACTTGACGGTGTAACTCTTGGTAGCTCAATGCTTGACGTGCGCCATTTTCACCACGGAACACTAAGGCGATGCGCTCGTCGTTGTAGCGCATCAGATTTTCGGCGAAATTTAGGCGAGCATCAGGGAACCAACGTGCGCCTGGGAGCTTGTCCTGGTCGACCACCGTACGGTTGCCTGGCTCGCCGATAACCTCAAGATAATCCCATGCATAACGCCAAAAGTCTGCACTGTGCTCGACCGACCATTGATGTAAATCGTGGTAGTTGGCGAGCGCTAAGTTTTGGTCTTGATTCAGACATTGCATAAAATGCGTCATACGCGCATCGGCAATAGTGTCCGCTGAAGGTTGCCACAGCATTTTCGTTGTCATTTTCTGGCCCCCGTAGATTTAATTTGAGTGTTTGGCGATTTCGGCTAGCGCAACGTTTGAGCGTGGTTGTTGGCCCAAGTTGCTGCAGATACGCTTTCCAGCAGTGATCAGTTGCGCTAAATCGATACCGGTGTCGTAGCCCATACCATGAAGCATGTACACGACATCTTCGCTAGCAACATTGCCACTGGCGCCTTTGGCATAAGGACAGCCACCGAGTCCGGCAACAGCACTATCAATGGTACGAACGCCAAGTGGCAAACAGCTGGCAATGTTAGCCAGCGCTTGTCCGTAGGTGTTGTGAAAGTGCAGCGCAAGTTTTTCCATCGGTACTTTGGCGGCGACGGCTTCGAGCATGCGCTGGGCTTTTAATGGCGTGCCAACGCCAATCGTATCGCCTAATGAGACCTCGTAGCAGCCCATTTGATAAAGCTTTTCTGCGACCCATGCAACTTGATCCGGTGCGATGTCGCCGTCATAGGGGCAACCTAACACGCAGCTCACGTAACCGCGGACTTTTAGACCATTGTCAGCCGCCGCAGCTAAGACCGGGGTAAAGCGCTCGAGACTTTCAGCAATGCTGCAGTTGATGTTTTTCTGACTGAAGCCCTCTGAGGCCGCACCGAAAATCGCAACTTCGTCAGCGCGCGCGGCCATCGCGGCCTCGAAGCCTTTCAGATTTGGCGTCAATGCTGCGTAGGTAACGCCAGATTGACGTGAGATCCCGGCAAAGACGTCGCCGCTGTCAGCCATTTGCGGCACCCATTTGGGACTCACAAAAGAGCCTGTTTCGATGTAATCGACACCGGCAAGCGCGAGATCATTCACCAGTTGAATTTTGGCGGCAGTAGTAACAGCCTGCTCATTCTGCAGGCCATCGCGTGGGCCAACTTCAACAATTTTAATGCGTTCCGACATTATTCTGCCTCTTCTGCTTTGATGCTGACTAACTCAGCGCCATCGCTAACAAGGTCACCTGCGGCGTAAAATACTTGCTCAACGGTACCGGCGTGGCTGGCACGAATGGTGTATTCCATTTTCATTGCTTCCATGATCACGACGGCCTGATCAGCTTCGACGTTATCGCCTTGCTTCACGAGCACTTCAACGATGGTACCGTTCATCGGAGCATTCATCGAACCCGCAGCCGTGTCTTGCGCTAAGGTGTCGGCGACTAAATGCCGAGCAAAGCGTACACTCAAGGCGCTCGAAAATACGGTAATATCGTGTTCAGTATGCATCACATAGACGTTAAAGCTATGTCCGTCTTTGCTAACCTTGAGCTGGTCGCCGTAAAGTTCGCCCTGCCAACTACTGTCATTGTAGTTGCTCCGCCAACCGGTTGCTGTTGCCGTGAGGCTAACATTGTAGTCCTGCTCATTATGTTGCAGTTGCAAGCTAAATTGCGCAGGTTGATTCAAACGGAAGTTACGGGCATGACGCCACACATCATTGGCAGAACTTTGTTCAATCAGGTTCTCGGCTAAGGTAGCGAGCACGGCGTAGTCTTCAATGGTTGCCGCGGTAGGCGCTTGGAACAATGCATCGTGATGCTTTTCAATGAAGCGCGTGGTGAGTTCAGCACGTTGAAAGTCCTTGTGTCGCGCAATCGCGCGCAAGAAATCAATGTTGGCGCGTACGCCAGCAATCCGATAGTCATCCAAAGCTTGCAGTAAGCGGCGCAGCGCAATGGTGCGATCTTCACCCCAGACCACGAGTTTGGCGATCATTGGATCATAAAACGCGCTCACTTCGTCGCCTTCGACGACACCGCTATCAATCCGCACATGTGCTGAGGTTTGTGGCGTACGCAAATGATGCAAGGTACCGGTGCTTGGTAAAAAGTCGTTGGCCGGATCTTCGGCATAAATCCGCGCCTCAAAGGCATGGCCATGCAACATGATTTGATCTTGTGCGAGTGGTAATGTTTCACCGCTAGCAACGCGCAATTGCCACTCGACAAGGTCTTGGCCGGTGACCATTTCGGTCACTGGATGTTCAACCTGCAAACGGGTATTCATTTCCATGAAGTAGAAGCTGTTATCCGTGTCGAGTAAGAACTCAACGGTACCGGCACCTACATAGTCGATGGCTTGTGCCGCGCGCACGGCAGCTTCACCCATGGCCTTGCGCGTACGTTCGCTAAGGGCCGGGGCAGGGGCTTCTTCAATGACTTTCTGGTGGCGACGCTGTACGGAGCAATCGCGTTCCGCTAAATACACTGCATTGCCATGTTGGTCGCAGAATACCTGAATTTCGACGTGGCGTGGGCGTGTGATAAATTTTTCCACCAGCATCTTATCGTTACCAAACGAGGCTTTTGCCTCACGTTTGGCAGACTGTAAAGCTTCATCGAAGTCTTTGGCGCTTTCAACCACGCGCATGCCTTTACCACCGCCACCGTAGGCTGCTTTCAGTAGCACCGGGTAACCGATAACGTCGGCTTCAGACTTGAGTTTCTTAACACCTTGTTCGTTGCCGTGATAACCCGGCACTAAAGGTACTTCAGCTTCACTCATGATCGACTTGGCGGCGCTTTTTGAGCCCATGGCAGCGATTGCACTGGTTGGCGGGCCAACGAAGATGATGTTGTTATCAGCACAAGCATCGGCAAAGGCTTCGTTCTCAGATAAAAAGCCGTAGCCGGGGTGAATCGCATCGGCGCCAGTTTGTTTGGCGGCAGCAATGATTTTATCGATCACCAAGTAACTCTCGGCACTCGGTGCAGGACCAATGAAAATGCTTTCGTCGGCCATTTGCACATGTTGTGCGTGGCGATCCGCAGCCGAGTAGACAGCAACGGTACTGATGCCCATCGCTTGCGCCGTGCGCATGATGCGGCAGGCAATTTCGCCGCGGTTAGCAATTAGCAATTTATTGATCATTGCGGATCCTTTTTCCAGTTCGGGCTGCGTTTTTCTAAAAAAGCAGTTAGGCCTTCTTGACCTTCGGCTGAGACACGGATCTCAGCAATGCGCTCAATGGTGAGACGCTGACTTTCAGCGGCAATGGGTTGTTGGTCGATGTCAGCGATGAGTTGCTTACAGGCGCTAACAGCTGCAGGACTATTCGCCAAAAACGTGGCAAGTAAGTCATCGAGGGCGCTGTCAAAATCATCGACAATATCGTGCACCAAGCCCATTTGTTGTGCTTGGGCGGCACTAAATCGTTCCGCCGTGAGCATATAGCGGCGTGACTGTCGGGTACCGATGGCACGCATAACGTAAGGGCTGATCACCGCGGGGATGAGGCCAATTTTCACTTCACTTAAGCAAAAGCTACTGCGTTCTTCGGCAAGCACGATGTCGCTGCATGCAGCAAGACCAACAGCGCCACCAAAAGCGGCACCTTGCACCAAAGCAATCGTGGGTTTACTGAGTTCGTCCAGAGTCGCCATAAGTCGCGCTAATTCACTGGCGTCAGCAATGTTTTCGTCGTAGTTCTTGTCTGCCATGGAACGCATCCAGCCAAGGTCTGCCCCAGCAGAAAAATTGCGGCCATTAGAGCGTAACACGAGCACGCGAGCTTCATTGTCTTGATCGACCTGCGTGAGGGCATCGATAAGCTCACCAATCATAACGTCGTCAAAGGCGTTGTGAACCTCTGGGCGGTTTAACGTCAGCGTTGCAACACCGTTGCTGGTTTCGAGCGTAATATACTGATAATTCATGCAGCCTCCTCTTACATGCGGAACACGCCGAACTTGGTTTCGGCGATCGGTGCATTGTTAGCGGCAGCAAGGCTTAAGCCGAGCACGGTGCGTGTTTGTGCAGGGTCGATGATGCCATCGTCCCACAAGCGGGCGGAAGCATAATAGGGGTGTCCCTGCTGTTCATATTGCTCGACAATCGGCTGTTTAAGTTTTTTCTCTGCCGCGGCAGACATTTTTTCACCTTTGCGCGCCATATTGTCTTTGGTAACTTGCGCCATGACTCCCGCTGCTTGTTCGCCGCCCATCACGGAAATACGTGCATTCGGCCACATGAACATGAGCGTCGGGTCGTAAGCACGACCGCACATGCCGTAGTTACCTGCGCCGTAGCTACCGCCAATCAGTACGGTAAATTTTGGCACTTGCGCACAACTCACTGCGGTCACCATTTTGGCACCATGTTTAGCGATACCTTCGGCTTCGTATTTTTTACCGACCATAAAGCCCGTGATGTTTTGTAAAAACACCAAGGGAATGTTGCGCTGCGCGCAGAGTTCAATAAAGTGTGCGCCTTTTTGTGCCGACTCGGAGAATAAAATACCGTTGTTGGCAACAATACCAACCGGATAGCCGTGAATGCGGGCGAATCCAGTGACCAATGTAGTACCGTAATTCTGTTTAAATTCATCAAAGTCGGAGTCATCAACAATGCGCGCGATGACTTCATGTACGTCGTAAGGCTTGCGTAAGTCGGTGCCAACAATGCCGTACAACTCTTCAGCAGCGTAACGCGGTGGTTTGACTTCACTCGGCGTTAATGGCTGCGCTGGTTGATAGTTCAAACGTGCCACCGAGCGGCGCGCCAAGGCGAGGGCATGTTCGTCATTCATGGCATAGTGATCAGCAACGCCAGAAACCCGCGTATGCACGTCGGCGCCACCTAACTCTTCAGCGCTGACTTCTTCACCGGTCGCCGCCTTCACGAGTGGCGGGCCAGCTAAGAAAATCGTGCCTTGTTCTTTGACGATAATGCTTTCGTCCGCCATGGCTGGTACATAGGCACCACCAGCGGTGCATAGTCCCATGACCACGGCGATTTGAGGAATACCTTTCGCTGACATGTTGGCTTGATTAAAGAAAATCCGGCCAAAATGGTCGCGATCGGGGAATACTTCGTCTTGGCGTGGCAAGAACGCACCGCCTGAGTCCACCAAATAAATGCACGGCAGGTGGCAGCGTTCAGCAATTTCTTGTGCACGTAAATGTTTCTTCACGGTCAGCGGGTAGTAGGTGCCGCCTTTCACCGTGGCATCATTGGCAACGATCATGCATTGCACGCCTTCTACGGTACCGATGCCGGCAACGACACCAGCGGCCGGTACGGTATCGTCATAACATTCCCAAGCGGCAAATTGGCCAACTTCAAGGAAAGGCGAACCACTGTCGAGCAGTTTCTCAATACGTTGACGCGCAAGTAATTTACCACGTGCTAAATGGCGTTCTTGGTATTTCGGGCCGCCCCCTTGTTTGATCACGTCGACCTTTTGATAAAGATCATCGACCACTTCTTGCATGGCTTTGACATTGGCCAAGAACGTTTCGTCTTTCGGATTAATCGAACTGGTTAATACCGTCACAATAGAGCTCCTGCTTAAGCGGATTCGCTAAAAAGTTCACGACCAATCAGCATACGGCGAATTTCTGACGTACCAGCACCAATTTCGTAGAGTTTAGCGTCACGCAACAAACGGCCGGTAGGGTACTCATTGATATAACCATTGCCGCCAAGCAACTGAATCGCATCCAACGCTAATTGTGTGGCAAGTTCTGCTGCGTACAGAATCGCACCAGCGGCGTCTTTGCGAGTGGTTTCGCCGCGATCACAGCTTTGCGCTACCGCATACACATAGGCACGCGCCGCGTTGGTACGGGTATACATGTCGGCGACTTTACCTTGGATCAATTGAAATTGCCCAATGCTTTGACCGAATTGTTTGCGATCGTGAATATAAGGTACGACGACGTCTAAACAGGCTTGCATAATACCAATTGGGCCTGCGGCAAGGACGGCGCGCTCATAATCAAGGCCACTCATTAACACTTCTACACCGCCGTCAAGCTCGCCGAGAATGTTCTCAGCTGGTACTTTACAGTCTTCAAATACAAGCTCGCAGGTGTTGGAACCGCGCATGCCCAGTTTATCGAGCTTCTGTGCGGTGCGGAAACCAGGGAAGTCTTTTTCGATAATAAATGCGGTAATGCCGCGCGAATTTTTATCAGGGCTGGTTTTCGCATAAACCACGAGGACATCGGCATCAGGACCATTGGTGATCCACATTTTGTTGCCGTTCAGCACATAGTGATCGCCTTTAAGTTCAGCACGAAGCTTCATGCTCACCACATCTGAACCGGCGTTTGGCTCACTCATGGCAAGGGCACCGACATGTTCACCGGTACAAAGTTTCGGTAGATATTTTTGCTTTTGCGCTTCGTTACCATTGCGGGCAATTTGGTTGACGCAAAGATTCGAATGCGCGCCGTAGCTCAAACCGACTGAGGCCGATGCGCGGCTGATTTCTTCCATCGCGATAACGTGTTCAAGATAGCCAAGGCCAGAACCACCGTATTCTTCTGGTACGGTCATGCCAAGTAGGCCAAGATCGCCAAATTTGCGCCACAAATCAGCCGGAAATTCGTTGCTTTCATCAATTTCTGCTGCCCGCGGAGCGATTTCGTCACGTGCGAATGCATTTACCGTTTCACGGATCATGTCGGCGGTTTCACCGAGCCCAAAATTTAAACTACTGAATTGGCTAATCATAACTACTCCTGGCTAACTTTGGCTGGTTGGGCATTGGCGTCTTGCAATTCGTTTAACTCATCGCGGCAACGCTCTTCTAAATTACCCAATTCCACTAAAATAACTTTAATGTCTTCAAGTTGTTGATGCAGCGACGCACGCTTCTCATCGATCAACTCAAAAATCGTTTGTAACTGACGCGCACTACTGTTTTCCATGTCATACAGATCAAACAAACGCTTCGTTTCGGCGAGTGAAAAGCCGAGGCGCTTGCCACGTAAGATGAGTTTTAAGCGCACACGGTCTTTGTTGGTATAAAGGCGTGTCTGTCCCTGCCGACTTGGTGTCAACAGGCCCTGATCTTCGTAAAAGCGAATACTGCGGGTGGTAATGTCAAATTCCCGTGCCAATTCGCCGATGCTGTAGGTGGTGGTATCGTTCATTTTTGCTTGCATTCGGTAGTGGTAGAGCGTTAAGCTTAAATCAAGTTGACGTTAACGTAAAGGTTAAAAGCGAAGAGCGAAGAGCGATGTTTGCTATTTGCTGTTCGCTGTTTGTTTAAACCTAGAGCGTTTTTTGTTTTTGTTTCAACGAAAAGCGAACGCAGTGAGCGTGCAAACAGCGAATAGCAAACAACGCTTTTCGAATAGCGAACAGCAAACAGCGCTTTCAATGTTTTAAGAGGTATTTATGTCTGATTCTGTGGTGATTGTGGCGGCGAAACGTACGCCAATGGGTGGTTTCCAAGGTAGCTTGAGCGCGGTTGATGCGCCGCACCTTGGTGCCGCAGCGATTAAAGCAGCCGTTGCTGAGAGCGGTCTGCAAGCAAGTGATGTAAACGAAGTCATTATGGGCAACGTGCTACCCGCGGGACTAGGCCAAGCGCCAGCGCGGCAGGCGAGCTTGTATGCGGAGTTACCACAGAGTGCCGGTGCGACGACCATTAATAAGGTTTGTGGCTCAGGTTTGAAGGCGGTGATGTTTGCTCATGATTTACTGCATGTGGGTTCTGCCGACGTTGTTGTTGCTGGTGGTATGGAAAGCATGTCGAATGCTCCGTACTTGCTGAAAAAGGCTCGTGCGGGATTCCGTATGGGGCACGACGCGATTTATGACCACATGATGCTAGATGGCTTGGAAGATGCCTACGAAGGCAAAGCGATGGGGTGTTACGCTCAAGGCACGGCTGACGATTACAAATTGGATCGTGAAGCGATGGATGCGTTTGCAATTGAATCGTTAAATCGTGCGCAAACCGCTATCAAAGACGGTGCGTTTGCTAACGAGATTGTTGATGTGACCTATAGCACGCGCAAGGGCGACGTGACGGTGAGCATTGATGAACAACCGGGTAAGGCGATGCCGGAGAAGATTCCAGGCTTACGTCCTGCTTTTGCCAAAGACGGCACGATTACTGCGGCGAACTCAAGTTCGATTTCGGATGGTGCTGCGGCATTGGTGTTGATGCGTGAAAGTGATGCGCAAGCCCGTGGTTTACAGCCTTTAGCGCGCGTGGTGGGGCATGCAACGCACTCGCAGGCGCCCGCTGAATTTACCGTAGCGCCGATTGGCGCCATGACAAAGTTATTGGAACGCGTCGGCTGGCAAAAAGACGATGTGGATTTGTGGGAGATCAACGAAGCATTTGCCATGGTGACCATGCTCGCGATTCAAGAAATGCAGCTTGATCATGGCAAAGTGAATGTGCACGGCGGTGCTTGCGCTTTAGGTCATCCAATTGGCGCCAGTGGCGCGCGTTTGTTGGTCACCTTGCTGCATGCCCTGAAGCGTCAGGGCAAACAGCGCGGTGTCACGTCGTTGTGTATTGGCGGCGGTGAAGCGGTGGCCGTTGCGGTCGAAATGCTTTAAGCCACAGGTTTGCGGGAGGCAAGGTAAACGGAGCTGGCCAAAATCGCAGCTCCGAGTGCGAGGCGCAGCCAATCGACATCTTGCCCCCAAAAAACGAAGTTCACCAACAGGCCTGCGGGGATCAGCATGTTGTTCATGGTCGCCAGCTGCGCCGTGTTGACGCGCTTCGCCCCTAGGTTCCAAGCCAAGTAACCGAGACCCGAGGCAGCGAGCCCTAACCACAATAAGATTACCCATTGTAAAACGTTTGTGGGCTGCATCTCGACATTGGCAAAGGCGAGCATTGCAAGACCGGTAACGAGGGTAGCGCCGATAAAAAATAAGGCGAAGACATGCACCTGATTGCGAGCGTTACCCAGTGGTAAGCGTTTGTAGAACACTTGCCCAGCGGCAAAACAAAGGTTCGCGCCTTGGATGAGTAGAAAACCGTAAAGGTAACTATCACTTAAGGTGTTAAAGCGAATGACTGCGGCACCAAGTACGGCTAATCCGGCAGCGAGCCACCAACGTAAGGGTAAATGTTTACGTTGGAAAATCACATCGTCAATGAGCGTGACATACAGCGGTGTGAAAATGGTGAAGAGTAGAACTTCGGCGACACTCAAATACAAAAACGCATGGTAGAGCAATAAATACATTACGCCAATTTGAATGGCACCTATACCAGCAAGAGCAAGTTGTTTCGTGAGCGGTAAACGGCGTGGTCGCCAAAGCGGTAAAAATAGCAGCAGGGCTAAGACCATGCGGATAAATACGGCGATATAGCCATCAACGCGACCAGCTAAAAATTCGCCGATGAGCGAAAAGCTGGCGGCCCAAAGTAAAGTGACGGCCCAAAGGATCCACATGGAAAATTGCTCCTATTGTTGTGGTGACGAGGCTTGCGGTTGGTGGCTATCGCGATAGTCACTTGGAGCAACGCCCATGACTTTTTTAAACAGTCGCGAAAAGTAATACGGGTCATCGAAGCCAAGGCTTTGCGCTATCGCACGCACGGTGGCGGTACTGGTATCAAGCTGCCGACAGGCGAGTTTAATTTTGAGCTCATTGAAATAGCGCATTGGCGACGTACCTGTGACGGTTTTGAATTTTTTCGCGAAATGGTAGCGCGACAAGCCAGCAACAGCGGCAAGATCTTCGAGATCTAAATCGCGATGGCTATTGTCTTGCATGAACCGTTCGAGCGCAAGCAGGTCAAAACTATGATACTGCTGGGCTTGCTCGGCTAACTGCGGTAGTTGCGCCAACAGCTGTTGCAACAAGGTGGCAGCGATGACGGCATTATGTCGTTGCCAGCGTTGGTGCTGTAAATTTAGTAGCGTGGTGACGATGGGAAGCAGGTTTTGCCAAGCGCTTAAGGTGAGTACAAACTTGGCCGACTCAGCGGTCGAAGAAAGACCAAGGAAGTCCATGCTTTTAGCTGCGGAGCTTCCGCTATAGTGAGCCCAGTAGATACTCCAAGGATCATCGCTATGGGCTTGATAACGATGCGGAAAACCAGCTGGTAACAATAACAGCTGACCTGCTGAAAGTTCGCCCGTGACATTACCTTGCGGGGTGGTAATACGATAATTACCGCGCCCTTGATGGCAAAAAATGAGTAAGTAATCGGTGTGCTGGTCGCGCTCTACATGATGGCCTTTGGCAGCAATGTAATGACCATAAGCAAGAGGAAAAAGATGGCGGGTCAGCGGGTGCCCAGCTAAGTGCTCGATGAGTTCTAGCGGCATCACCACACGTGAACTACCAGAGGGTAACGGCCAGGCCGAAGGTTGGCTCATAGGCTTGTCATCCGAGAAAAGGTTTAAAATAACAATTTTGTCCATTATAGGGGCAAAATCGTCAATGTTAAAGCGACCCGTTCAATGCTTAAATACGGGTCATTAAAAACAGAACATGAGGTTATTTCCATGACGCAACAGGTCCCCCTTTATATCGATGGCGAATTCGTGCAATCGAAAACTGACAAATGGATTGATGTTACCAATCCAGCAACTCAAGAAGTTATTGCTAAAGCGCCTTGCGCAACGCAAGAAGAAATGGAAGCGGCGGTAGCCAGTGCGAAAAAGGCATTCTTAACTTGGAAAGAAACGCCAGTTTCTGAGCGCGCACGGGTGATGATGCGCTATCAAGCGTTACTAAAAGAGCACCATGATGAAATCGCCGAAATCCTTGCCAGCGAAACCGGTAAGACTTTTGACGATGCGAAAGGCGATGTTTGGCGCGGTATTGAAGTGGTTGAGCATGCGGCGAACATTCCATCGCTGGTAATGGGCGAAACCGTTGAAAACGTAGCCCGCGGTATCGATACCTACAGCTACACGCAGCCGTTGGGTGTGTGCGCCGGTATTACCCCGTTTAACTTTCCTGCCATGATTCCGCTATGGATGTTCCCGCTGGCGATTGCCTGTGGTAACACCTTTATCCTGAAGCCGTCTGAGCAAGATCCACTAACGCCAACACGCTTAGTTGAATTGTTTGAGCAAGCTGGCGCGCCGAAGGGCGTGTTGCAAGTGATTCATGGTGCTAAAGACCAAGTGGACTTTATTCTTGATGAACCAGCGGTTCGCGCGATTTCGTTTGTTGGTTCAGTGCCAGTAGGCCAATACATTTATCGCCGTGGTACCGAGAACATGAAGCGCGTGCAAGCTTTCGCTGGCGCGAAGAACCACTGCGTAATCATGCCTGATGCCAACAAGAGTCAAGTGATCAGCAACTTGGTTGGTGCCTCAGTAGGTGCTGCCGGTCAGCGTTGTATGGCGATTTCAGTGGCGGTATTTGTTGGTGCCGCGAAAGAATGGATCCCAGAGATTGCTGCAGAGTTGAAGAAAGTACGTCCTGGCGCATGGAATGATAAAGACGCGGCCTATGGCCCGTTAATCAGCCCGCAAGCGAAGCAGCGCGTCGAGAACTTTATTAAGCAAGGCCAAGCTGAAGGCGCCAGCTTGCTGGTTGATGGTCGTGACTGCCAAGTTGAAGGCTTCCCGAACGGCAACTGGGTAGGCCCAACCATGTTCAGTGACGTGACAACGGACATGGAAATCTACAAGAACGAAATCTTTGGCCCAGTGCTGTGTGCAACCAGCACCGAAACGCTTGAAGAAGCCATTGCGTTGGTTAATGCAAACCCATACGGTAACGGTACCTCTATCTTTACCGCTAGCGGCGCTGCAGGACGTAAATACCAGCACGAAGTTGAAGTGGGTCAGGTAGGGATCAATATTCCCATTCCGGTACCACTGCCGTTCTTCTCGTTCACCGGTTGGAAAGGCTCGTTCTTTGGCGATTTGCACGCCTACGGTAAGCAAGCAGTACGTTTCTACAGTGAAACCAAAACCATTACTGCACGTTGGTTCGAGAGCGATATCGCCGATGCCAGCGGCCCTAATATGACCATTCACTTGAAGTAAGAGGTGAGGCATGGATTTTAATTTAACGGATGACCAGCAGGCCTTTGTCGATACGGCGAAGGCTTTTGCCGAGAAAGAACTCGCTCCCTATGCGGCAGAGTGGGATGAAACGTCGCACTTTCCGATTGAAGTCTTTAAGAAAGCCGGTGAAATGGGCTTTATGGGCATGTACACCCCAGAAGAAGCGGGTGGTTTCGGCATGAGTCGCCTCGACGCGGCGCTGATTTTTGAACAGCTAGCGATGGGTTGCACCGCAACCACTGCGATGATGACCATTCATAACATGGTGAGCTGGATGATCGGCTCTTTCGCACAGCCAGAAGTGATTGAGCAGTGGGTACCAGAGTTGGTGACCGGCGAAAAGCTTGGTTCCTACTGTCTGACTGAGCCAGGTTCAGGTTCTGACGCTGCAAGTCTGCGTACTACCGCGAAGAAAGAAGGCGATGAGTACGTTATCAATGGCTCGAAAATGTTTATCTCAGGTGCCGGTAGTACTGACGTACTAGTAGTGATGGCCCGTACCGGCGAAGCTGGTCCTAAAGGCATTTCGGCCTTTGTGGTACCTGCCGACGCAGCGGGTATTAGCTACGGCAAAAAAGAAGATAAGATGGGCTGGAATGCGCAACCAACGCGCTTGGTGACCTTTGAAGACGTACGCATTCCTGCGGCGAATTTACTCGGCGCCGAAGGTGAAGGTTTTAAATTTGCCATGATGGGCCTTGACGGCGGTCGGATTAACATCGCGGTATGTTCGGTAGGTACGGCGCAAGCAGCACTCGAAACTGCGCGCAACTACATGTTGGAACGTACCCAGTTCGGCAAAGAAATCGGCCAGTTCCAAGCCTTACAGTTTAAGCTTGCAGATATGGCCACTGAACTTGTGGCAGCTCGTCAGATGGTGCGTTTAGCGGCCTTTAAAGTCGATAACAACGACGCTGATAAAACCACTTATTGTGCGATGGCGAAGCGTTTTGCCACTGATGTAGGTTTCCAAGTGTGTAACGAAGCACTGCAAATCCATGGTGGTTACGGTTACATCAAAGAATACCCACTTGAGCGCCATGTGCGTGACGTACGTGTACACCAGATTTTGGAAGGTACCAACGAAATCATGCGGGTTATCATTGGTCGTCGCCTGTTGGCTGACATCGACCGTGCCATTCTGTAAGCATTGTTTCAGTAGCTAGGGAGTTTGCATGAGCGTAGTGCAATTTGAAGAACGCACAACCGAGAGCGGCAAACGTATTGGTATTGCACGCTTAAATTCAGAAAAGTCACTGAACGCCTTAAGCCTCGACATGATCCAACTGCTGCAACCGCAGTTGGATGCTTGGGCAGGCGACGATGACATTGCTTGTGTTTGGCTTGAAGGTGCCGGCGAAAAGGCCTTTTGTGCAGGTGGCGACATTGTTGCCATGTACAAAGCGATGAAAGAGCAACCCGGTGAGCTCGTCGATGAAGTGGCCGATTTTTTTGGTCAAGAGTATCGCCTCGATTACACCATTCATAGCTTTCCAAAGCCCTTTATTGTTTGGGGCGATGGCATTGTTATGGGTGGCGGCATGGGCCTAATGAATGGTGCCAGTCATCGTGTGGTGACCGAAACCTCATTGTTGGCCATGCCGGAAATCACCATCGGCTTGTACCCTGATGTCGGAGCTACGCACTTTTTGAACAGCATGCCAGAAGGCTGTGGTTTGTTCTTAGGTCTGACCGGTGCACATATGAACGCCACTGATGCTTTGTTTTTGAAGTTGGCCGATCATTTTGTTGCGCGCGAACATAGAGAACAGGTTTTAGAAGCGTTGGCAGCGGTGCAGTGGGGCGAAACACAGAGCTTGAACCAGCAAAAAGTCACCGACGTCTTGAGTCAAGTAGGTGAACATGACAGTAAACTGCGTCCAGCAGGGCAAGTCGAACAGCACCATGCTTTGATCAAAGAGTTGACGGGCGGTGCTGACATTGAATCAGTGGTTGCCGCTATCACTGCAGTTGAGAGCGACGATAAGTGGCTCAGCCGGGCCGCCAAAACCTTAGCGCAAGGTTGCCCGATGACGGCTCACATTGTCTGGAACCAACTGCACCTTGGTAAAGATCTACAGTTAGCAGATTGCTTCCGCTTAGAACTGACCTTGTCGGTGAAGTGCGCCACGCGTGGTGATTTTGCCGAGGGTATTCGCGCGCTATTGATTGATAAAGATAAACAACCCAAGTGGCAACATGCCAACGTCGGTGAAGTCGATGCTGAAGAAGTTGATGCATTTTTCACTTCACCTTGGGCACAAGAACAACATCCTTTGGCGGACCTAGGTCGTTAACTTAGCTCGCTAACTCGAGCAGAGAAAAGGGGAAGAACAATGGCAAAAGTTGGATTTATTGGATTGGGCAACATGGGCGGCCCGATGGCTGCTAACCTTGTTAAAGCCGGTCATCAGGTAACGGTCTTCGATTTATCAGACGCAGCTTTAGCGCAAGCGCGCGAGGCAGGGTGCGGCGTTGCCGAGCAGTTGGTAGACGTGGCCGAAAATGCCGATTTCGTGATCTCGATGCTACCTGCTGACCACCATGTTGAAGCCGTGTATTTGGGCGAACAGGGCCTGCAGCACAAGTTAAGTAAGCGCACTTTAGTCATCGATTGCAGCACTATCAGTGCAGAAACTGCACGTAAATTGAGTGCTGAGCTCGCGCCCCATGGTATTCGCTTTATTGATGCGCCAGTGTCAGGCGGTGTCGGTGGTGCGAAAGCAGGTACCTTGACCTTTATTTGTGGCGGCGACGAGAGTGCCGTGGACGAAGCGCGCAATGTCCTCAACGGCATGGGCAAGAATGTCTTTCGTGCGGGCGATGCCGGTGCCGGACAAGTTGCTAAGATCTGCAACAACATGCTGTTGTCGGTATTAATGGCGGGAACGTCTGAAGCACTACAACTCGGTATTGCTCATGGTCTTGATCCGAAAGTATTGTCAGAAATCATGTTACAAAGCTCAGGTCGCAATTGGACCCTTGAAGTGTACAACCCGTGCCCTGGCGTGATGGACGGCGTACCATCAAGCAACGATTATCAAGGTGGCTTTTTGGTTGACCTGATGGCAAAGGATTTAGGCTTAGCACAACAAGCTGCGCTGCGTTGTGGTGCGAGCACGCCAATGGGCTCACTGACGCTGAACCTTTATCGTAGTTGGGCGCAACTTGGTCATGGTCGAGAAGACTTTTCGAGCATTTTCAAGTATGTTACGCCACAAATGAAGAAGTAGGAGTATTCGATGGAATTAGCAAAAAGCACGATTGTTATCACTGGTGGCGCCCAAGGGCTAGGCCGCGCTATGGCTGAGCATTTTGCCGCTGCAGGTGCAGCGTTAGCACTGATCGACATGAATCAAGAAACCTTGAGTGAAGCCGAGCAGATTTGCCAAGACAAGGGCGCTAAGCAAGTCAAAGGCTATGTGGCCAATGTCACTGATGAAGCGGCCGTGGAAGCTGTTTTTGATAGTATCGTTGCTGACTTTGGTGGCATTAATGTATTAATCAACAACGCAGGTATCTTGCGCGACGGCATGCTCATCAAATGCAAAGACGGCGAGATCACGCACAAGATGCCATTGCAGCAATTCCAATCAGTGCTCGACGTTAACCTTACCGGGAGCTTTTTGTGTGGTCGCGAAGCCTCGGCGCATATGGCAAAAGCAGGCAACGGTGGCGTCATCATTAATATTTCCAGTGTCGCTCGGGCCGGTAATATTGGCCAAACCAACTATGCCGCGACCAAAGCTGGTGTGGTCGCTATGACCGTGACTTGGGCGCGTGAGTTGGGCCGTTTCGGTATCCGTTGTGGCGCGATTGCACCGGGCTTTATTGAAACGCCAATGACTGCAGCGATGAAGCCTGAAGCTATCGAACGTGCGTTAAGCATGGTGCCACTGCGTCGTTGGGGCCAGCCGGACGAGATTGCGCATAGTGCACGTTACATCATTGAAAATGACTTTTTCAGTGGTCGTGTGATAGAAATAGACGGAGGCGTCCGACTCTAACCGGAAGATAATGAGAAAATTACCCCCATTAAATGCACTAAAAGCTTTTGAAGCTGCAGCGCGGCACCTGAGTTTTACCCGCGCTGCAGACGAACTTTTTGTTACGCAAGCTGCTGTTAGTCATCAAGTGAAAGGGCTCGAGGAGTTTTTGGGGGTAAAGCTCTTTATCCGCCGTAACCGCTCACTGCTCTTGACCCCCGAAGGGCAGACCTACTTTCTTGAACTTAAAGAAATCTTTGATCATCTCGTACAAGCGACCGAACGCTTGAAGAGCGCCTCGGAGCGAGGCTCGCTGACTATCAGTCTGCCACCGAGCTTTGCTATCTTGTGGTTTGTGCCACGGTTAAGTCGCTTCCGCGAAGCTTATCCAGAAATTGACGTACGTATCCGGGCGGTAGATGAAGTAGATGGTTCATTAACCGACGATGTTGATGTTGCGATTTACTACGGTGCGGGTAAGTGGCCCGGACTAAAAGCCTATAAGTTACACAACGAATATTTGCTGCCAGTGTGCTCACCCTTGCTGTTGAACGGCCCTAAACCTTTGCGCGAGCCTAAGGATTTACTTGATCACACCTTGTTGCATGACGAAACGCGCAATGCATGGAAAGATTGGTTCAAGCTCGTAGGGATTGATAAAAACAAAGGCGACAATGGTCCCGTGTTTAGCCATTCGAACTTAGCACTTAAAGCCGCTGTGCATGGGCAAGGCATTGCTTTGGCAAATAATGTTTTGGTGAAGCCTGAAATTGATGCCGGTCATCTCATCCAATTGTTCCCCGAAGTGTTGCCACGCGAGAAATCTTTTTATCTGGTTTGTCGTGACTCTCAGTCAGAAATAGGTAAAATCGCCACCTTTCGCAACTGGCTGTTGAAAGTGGTTGAAGAGGAAGAGGATGCCTATGAGTGATGCACAACGCGTGGCCATACATCGTGATAACCCTGATGGCAAGGTGCGAGTGTTGTTTGCTCATGGCGCGGGAGCCGGCTTACAAAGCGACTTTATGCAGTACTTTGCCTTGGGTTTGGCGTTGCACGATGTTGATATTGTGCGCTTCAACTTCCCTTATTGGCAGAAGTTTATGGACTCGGGTGTACGACGCCCACCGAATCCAATGCCGCAGTTGGAACATTGCATGCAGACTGTTGCCGCCCAATTTGACGACCATAAGCCGCTATTTGTGATGGGAAAGTCGATGGGCGCACGTGTTGCCTTTCGGATTGCGGATAGCGTGGGGGCAAAGGGAGCGATTGGCCTTGGTTACCCGTTCCATCCGTTAGGAAAACCCGACAAGTTGCGCCTTGATGATTTGCATAACCACTGCGCTCACAACCTTATTTTACAGGGTGAGCGTGACGGTTTTGGCAAGCCCGCGGAAGTGGCAGAATACAGCTTACCAGCGAATGTAGCGGTACACTGGCTCGCCCATGGTGATCACAGCTTTGAACCTACCAAGCGCAGCGGCGTTGAACGTCGTGAAGTTTGGCAAACAGCGATTGACCGCGTTTGTGCCTTTATTGCACAAAACGCCTGAACCTTAAGCAAAGGACGAACAATTTAATGAGTGGAATTATTGCCTATTGCCGTCCTGGCTTTGAGAGCGATTGTGCGGCGGAACTCCAAGAGAAAACCGGATTACTCGGCAGTTATGGCTATTGTCAGACGCAAGCGCAACAGGGCTATGTGATCTATCGTTGTGCGGCGGAAGAAGCCGAGCATTTAGCGAAAAAGCTAGTACTTAATGAGCTGATTTTTACCCGTCAATTCATTGCCATTCTCGCCGAAGTGAAAGACTTACCTAGTCAAGACCGTGTATCCGCGTTGCAGCTCGCCTTGCTTGATGATACGGTGCAAGAAAACTTTGCGGGCGTGAAACCTGCGGGCTCCCTGCGCGTTGAAACGCCTGACACCAACGTTGGCAAAGAACTTTCCAAATTTTGTCGGAAGTTTACCGTGCCATTACGTCAAGGCTTACGCCAAGCGGGGTGGATGACTGCCAAGGAAAGTGATCGGCGACCGACGTTGCATGCGTTTTTTATCAGTAATAGTGAAGTGGTGCTCGGCTTTTCGTATAGTTTTAACCAATCACCTTGGCTCATGGGCATTCCGCGTTTGCGCATGCCTGGCGATGCACCAAGTCGCTCAACGTTGAAGCTCGACGAGGCATTTCAAGTTTTTGTTCCGGCGCACGAGCGTGAAGAGCGGGTCTCCTCAGGCATGAATGCTGTTGACCTTGGCGCCGCACCAGGCGGCTGGACCTATCAACTCGTGCGTCGCGGAATGATGGTGCAAGCGGTCGATAACGGTCCCATGGCGGAAACGCTGATGGATACAGGTCAGGTAAAACACATTCAAGAAGATGGTTTTAAATTTCGACCGAAAAAGAAGAATGTCACTTGGTTGGTCTGCGATATGGTTGAAAAACCTGCGCGCGTTGGTGAGTTGATGACGGACTGGTTACTTGAAGGGGACTGTAAGGAAGCTATTTTTAACCTGAAATTACCGATGAAACGTCGTTACGCGGCAGTCGCTGAGTATCTTCAGCACATCAAAGACACCTTACAAGAGCATGGTCGCGGTAAGTTTGAATTACAGGCGAAACAGCTCTATCACGATCGTGAAGAGATCACCGTCCACATTCGTTGGTTATAGCTGTTTCGTTTAGAACTCTTGATAATCTTCGTAAGCATCGGCGCCCCAAGCGATAAGTGAACCGTTTTTAAACAGTAACGGTGTGCATTCGTCGCGGGTGGTGATGCCATCGGACTTCACGTGGTGTGTGCGGTAGAACAGAATGAGCAATTCCTCGCCACCATTGGTAGCCTTGGCTTCACTAATATCTGGCGAACCTAGCAAGCGAATCACCTCTTCTTTAGGGATCCCTAAGTCAAGACGACCAATTTGCTTTAGGTTAAAAGTTTCGCGCTCTTGCCAACTCATATTGTCAGGGTCGGCTTGATAGACAGCGAGAATAAGCGCAGTTATCCCAAGGTAGATAACAAACCCGATTAAAATGATTTTCATCATTTTTGACATAACTGCGCCTCGCTGATGCTTAATCCGTAATAACTCGATAACAAGGATGATAGACCGAACCAGGTAGTTTCATCCGCCCTTGTTCGACGAATGCCTGCAACAACACGTCGAGCTTCCGCATCATCTCTTTTTCGCCGTGAATTTCAAACACGCCATTAGCACGAATGGCTCGAATACCTTCATCTTTGACGTTACCTGCAACGATAGCCGAGAAGGCACGACGCAAGTCAGCGGCAAGCAGCTGAGGCTCTTGTTCACGGTGCAAGTTCAAATTTGCCACGTTTTCGTGAGTGGGTGCAAATGGCCGTTGGAACGGCTCATCAATGTGCAGGGTCCAGTTGAAGCAATAGGAGTCACCGGTTTCGCGACGATATTCTTTCACGTCGTGGGTGGCATTGCACATGTGACGCGCCACCGCTACAGGATCATCAATAATGATGGTGTAGAGTTTGCGCGCTTCTTCGCCCAACGTGGCGACGACAAAGTCGTCAATCGCTTCAAAGTAACCTTTGCTACTCGCTGGCCCAGTCAATACGAGAGGGAAGACCTGTTTGTCGTTGGCTGGGTGCATTAAAATGCCGAGAATATAAAGCAATTCTTCTGCAGTACCAGCACCACCAGGGAAGATCACGATACCATGGGCACAGCGTACAAACGCTTCTAAGCGCTTTTCGATATCTGGCATGATCACCAGCTCGTTGACGATAGGATTCGGCGGCTCTGCGGCAATGATGCCCGGTTCAGTAAAACCTAAGTAGCGACCGTCGGCGATACGCTGTTTGGCATGACCGATGGTGGCACCTTTCATTGGACCTTTCATAGCACCAGGGCCACAGCCTGTGCAGATATTAAGCGCACGTAGACCTAAGTGATAGCCAACTTCTTTGGTGTACTTGTACTCGATTTCATTGATCGAGTGACCACCCCAACAGACAATCATATTAGGTTCTAAGTTAGGTTGAACCACTTGGGCATTGCGCAAAATATCGAAGACCACATGGGTAAGTGTGTGGGTATCTGCACTATCTAAGGTTTGCGCGTTGTACCGTTCACCGGTAAAAAGAATGTCGCGCAAGACTGCTTCGACTAACTCTTGCATACCCGCGATGAGCTTGCCATCAACAAAGGCTTCTTCAGGAGGGTTGACCAGTTCAAGTTGGACACCACGTTCACACTTGATGACATTAACGTCAAAGTCTTCGTATTTATTAAAAATTTCTTCACTACTGTCGGTGTTACTTCCGGCATTCAGCACAGCTAAGCAACAATTGCGAAAAAGTCGATAGAGTTGTTCGTCACTGGATTGTTGTAAACGGTCAATTTCCAATTGTGAGAGCAGGCTCATGCTGCCCCGTGGAGAAATAGTAATTCTCATTCTGTTGTCGTTCCTTCTTTATCTTCTTATGCTTACTGACGACTCAATCTGTTCATGTTCGGAGCCGCCTCAAAGTTCGAGCGGAATGGATTGATGTCCAGTCCGCCTCGGCGCGTGTACCGCGCATAGACGCTCAGCTGTTCAATAACTAAGCGTTGGCTAAGATCCATGAAAATACGTTCGACGCATTGTTCATGGAACTCGTTATGGTTGCGAAACGAAACAATATAGCGCAGCAAACTGGCGTGGTCGATGGCTTGCCCGCGATAATGAATAAAAAGCGATCCCCAATCAGGCTGGTTGGTGATCAAACAGTTCGATTTCAATAAGTCAGTGTAGAGCGTTTCCGTGACATGTTCATGACTTGCCGGTTGTAATAGCTCAGGATTGTAATCGTAACAATCAATACTGACGCCGGTGTCGTCGATCGAGGTGGCATGCCAATGACCAATCTGATGCTGTTCCGCATGTAAGGGATGCAAGTGCACCGTTACCGGAGCACCAGCACACTCAGTTAAGTCACGACTTAAAGTTTGTTGAACGTCTTCCCAGTTTTCCCAACGACTGGCATTGAAGCTGTTTAAATACAGCTTGAATGATTTCGATTCAATTAAATTCGGGCTATCGGCAGGGACTTCAAAGTAGCCAATCGCCACCTGTGGTAAGCCGTTTTGCTGTAACCACGACAGTTCGTACCCCGTCCAATAATCGGTACCTTTAAAAGGTAAAGCTGCACCTGCCAAAATACCTATCGGCGTACGATTCAGTTGCCGTGGCACTGCCTGCAGCAGGCTTGCATCATAACGTTCAGGATAAGCGGTGGCTTGGCCCAAGTTAAGGTGGGCGAGGGGGTGTTCAGCAGAACTGTGCTTCATTGCAATCGTATACCTTGTTAAACTGCGTGTTTCGTATCCGGCTTGTCGTTCAGCCAGTCGGACATTGTACCGCCAGCACAACCTAGATGCTAGTTTGTGTGCTGACTCTTTACGCGAGAGCTATTCATGACGATCACTGCAGCATTAGACGATCTTATTCAACGTTATCAACAAGCTTACCAAGACGCTGATGTCGCCTTGGTCACCGAAGCCAATGACGAATGGCAAGCACCTATCTATTTAGGCGCTGTACGCAATGATGACACGGTGCGTTGGCAACCCGTACGGCAAGCTGAAGCACTTGACTTTACTGATCTCATGAATGCGCTCGAAGAACCCTTCCATGAGGACTTTAAAGCCTATTTTTCGCGTTGGTATAGTGCCGATTTAGCCGTGTTGTGGCAGCAACATCCGCTATGGCTTTTACACATGCATTGCGCCGAAGATGCCGAGCGTATGTTGGCGAACCAAGCTGGGCATGTTCTGATGAAACGGCGTTTGAAACAACCGATTACACTGTTCTTAGGCTTAGCGGAAGAGTCCGAAGATTTGCTCATTACCTTAGATAATGCAACGGGTGCCGTGGGTTTGGAGTTCGTTGGTAAGCCACATCATGAAATCTTAGCTGAGAGCTTAGCGGACTTTTTAAGTGAATCTACTCCGAGAGTGGTAGAAAACCCAACGGGGATGGGCTAATTTGTAAGCACTAGATTGCCAACATAAGTTGAGCACAACTTGGGTAAGGGTGCATAAAATGACAACAACAGCTACCGCTATAGAACTCCAAGGTGAACTGCGCTATTTAGTGGCGGAAGACCTAAAATACGCAGCTTCATTGCTGTATCTCGCTTATCATGACGACGAGTTGCTTATGTCGTTGTTTCAGGCCGAAAAAGTAGATTATGAAAAACGCCTGCGAGCTGCCATTCGTGAAGAGTTACATGCGTTTTGGGAAGCCGATCAGCCGATGATTGGATTGTTTGATGGCGACAGTCTGCTTGGTGTGGTTTGTCTCACCGAGCCTGGGAAAAGCTTTGGGCCAGGCCGCTACTGGCATTGGCGTTTGAAGATGCTGCTTACCGCCGGCTATGTAAGCACCAAGCAATTGGTTGAAAAAGAAGAAATTATCCAAACTGCGATCGCTCAGGAGCTGGGCTTAGAGAATTACCATATGTTGGCGTTCATAGCGGTAAATCCACGTTATCAGCAGCAAGGTTGGGGTGATATGTTAGTGCGCGCGGCGCAACAGGCACTCGAAGATGCCCCGCAATCACAAGGTATCGCTGTACTTATTACGCAGCCACACCATGAAAACCTGTTTGCAACCCATGGTTTTAAGCGAGTGAATACGTTACAGATTGGTGCCGTAAGTGGTGAGCTTTTTTTTGCTCCCGCAACAACAACTGAGGTGGCACATGGCTAAAACATTTCATTCGTTTCGCGAATTTTACCCGTATTACCTAGCGGAACACAGTGACCCGCGTTGTCGTGCCACGCACTATATTGGCAGTACCTTGGTGTTGTTGATTATTGCCGCGGCGATCGTTTTTCAGCAGTGGCTTTGGTTGCTGTGGATCCCCGTCGCAGGTTATGGCTTTGCTTGGATCGGCCATTTCTTTTTTGAGCATAATAAACCCGCCACGTTTAAACACCCTTGGTATTCCTTGTTGGGCGACTGGGTGATGTACGCTGAATTCTGGGCGCGCTTATTCCGAGGCGGAAAGTCTCAATCGTCTGGTAAGCGATAGACTGGAGTATCGACTTTTTGTAGGCGCAAATTGAGCATGGTGATTTCCCCTTCGTACCGATGTTCACGGTCGCTGCTAAAGGCAAATTGGTAGCGACTTAACCACCCCCAATGACGGCCTGATCGGGTGAATTTTCCCCCTTGCCAAGCAATATCGAGAAACTGCAGTTGGTGTTGTTGGCAATAGCGCTGAGCATGCCCACGGGCGAGCTCAGCTTGGCGCCGTCCTTGCCAAAACAACAAAGCAATAAAGCCAACCGCGATCAGTACGATCGCATCACTTAGCATGTGTAGCTCCACTAATAAAACCTTGCCATGCCTGACGAATCGGCTGAGCTAAGTCATCGCGTTGCAAGGTCACAAGCAGGTGAGGCCGCAACATCGGCAGGCGCAAGAGGTCAGTGACCAATGCGGCAAAAATCTTGTTATCATGCTGGGCAAGTGCCGTGAGCAATAGTTCTAGCTTCAGATGAGGTGTGTACAACGGGTCAAAAGCTTGCCACAAACGGGCGCAACAGATGACACATTCGTCAACACTGGCGTTGGCAAGCACTTGCTGAACAGCCTGTTGAACTGCTTCGGTAGTAGCGCTGCCAGCGAGGCTTCGCAGTAGATCAGCGCGAACCTCTCCTGTTTGGAGGTTAGCGACTTTGGTTGCTAAAGCAGTAACCAACGAACTAGGCAATTGTTGGTGTTCGAGCGCTATGGCGGCGGCTTGCCGCAAGGGCGCAGGATAACTGTCAAAGTGTTCAATAAGCGCGGTTTGGGTGGCCGGTAATTCCGCCAACCGTGCCGCGACATCATGTAACCCCTGCACGCCAACTTGCTGCCAATGTTCAGGTTGCGCAAGTGCGGTCTGCGCCAACTCGAAATGAACTGAGGGCGGCCGCTGCCAACGCAAACTGAGTTGCGCATGGAGCGCGGCACGCTTTTCTTCCGCTGGCGTAAACAAATAAGGACTTTGTTGGAGTTGTTGCTCTTGTTCCTCGGTTAAGGCATGAGTGATTTGCTGACCAAGCAAAGTGATCACCGAGGTAAGGTATTCCTGCACAGCTGCCTGTTCGAGCAGTCCGCGCTCATCAAGCGGAAACTTCAGAAACCATAAAAACGGCTCTTGCTCTGGTTTGCTCTGCTGTGGCCAGAAAATTAACGCGAAACACGCGTGCCCTTGAACTGGGTAAGGATAGGGCGCTTGTTGGCGCTCTATGGCATTGAATTCAGTGGTATGAATCGCTTGTACACGGCGGCCAAGGTCATAACAAAGGTAGTCACTTTGACTTTCACGTAATAATTGCGAGAGGGTAGAAATGCTCATTGGACTTGCATCACAGGACATTTTGCTGAAAGATGTGCGCCATTATAACGATTAAATGGTCGTGGAGGTAGTGATGGACCAACGACAACGTGCAGCACGTTTACTCGAACGCCTTGAAGCAGAGTTAAATTGCTTAGGATTATGGCAAAACGATTGTCCCGCGCCGCATGAGCTGCAAAGCAGCGAGCCGTTTGCGGTTGATAAACTCGATTTTCATCAGTGGTTGCAGTTTATCATGCTGCCGCGCATGTGGGATATGATCGATGGTGAACATCCGTTGCCGCAGAATATTGCAGTAAGTCCCATGGCAGCTCATGTGTATCGTCATGAATTGGAAAACCATGAAGGTTTGATCACGATTCTACGTGAATTTGATGTCGTACTCAGCGGTGCCGATCCACTCGCCGAAGATGTCTGATTTAAATGTTGTTTTTGAAGACGAGCATTTAATTGTCATCGACAAGCCGAGTGGTCTTTTAGTCCATCGTAGTTGGTTGGCCAAGGATGCGCGTGAATTCGCGTTGCAAAAGCTACGCGATCAAATCGGTCAACATGTTTTTCCCGCTCACCGCTTAGACCGTCCTACTTCTGGTCTGCTGCTGTTTGCCAAAGCTGCGGACACGGCTCGAGCATTAACGGCTGAGTTTACTGAACGGCGGGTTGAAAAGCGTTACCATGCCGTGGTTCGCGGCTATCTTGCTGACGGTGTTTTGGATTACCCGTTGCGTGAGGAGCTGGATAAAATTGCTGATAAATTTGCAGATCAAGATAAAGCCGCGCAGCCTGCCGTAACGGTTTATCGTTGTTTGCGTCAAGTCGAGTTGCCCTACGCCGTCAGCAAAAAACATCAAACGAGTCGTTATTCATTAATGGAATTACGGCCCCAGACTGGGCGTAAACATCAACTACGGCGGCACATGGCGCATTTGCGCCATCCGATTGTAGGCGATACGCATCATGGTGACGGTCGCCACAATAAGTTCTTTCGTGAGCATTTTGGCTGTCATCGACTACTGCTTGCCGCGACTGGACTTACTTTTCAGCACCCTCACACAAAACAGGCAGTTGCGTTACAACTGCCTGTTCCGCAAGATTTTTTATGTGCATTTAATGCCGTAGATGCACTTGATCAACGTTTACTCGGCGGCGCGTAGCAA
The DNA here is from genome assembly GCF_003987225.1 of Pseudidiomarina homiensis. Lineage (GTDB taxonomy): Bacteria > Pseudomonadota > Gammaproteobacteria > Enterobacterales > Alteromonadaceae > Pseudidiomarina > Pseudidiomarina homiensis. Next base: position 730,060 of record NZ_PIPX01000001.1, on the reverse strand, counting down.
TTCGTTGATACCTACTTTCGCGCGCGTTTTTTCGTCGACTTTCTTCACGATGATTGCCGCATAGAGGCTGTAACTGCCGTCTGCACTTGGTAGTGTTCCAGGCACTACAACAGCACCAGCGGGGACGCGGCCGTAATGGATTTCACCGGTTTCGCGGTCATAAATACGAGTACTTTGACCAATGTAAACGCCCATCGAGATCACCGCGCCTCGCTCGACGATAACGCCTTCGACGATTTCTGAACGGGCACCAATGAAGCAGTTGTCTTCAATGATGGTGGGGTTTGCTTGTAAGGGTTCTAACACACCACCAATGCCCACACCGCCAGATAAATGAACATTTTTGCCAATTTGCGCGCAAGAACCAACGGTTGCCCAAGTGTCGACCATGGTACCTTCGTCAACAAATGCGCCAATATTCACGTAGGACGGCATCAAGACAACATTGCGGCCGATAAAGGCGCCTTTACGTACCATCGCTGGCGGTACCACACGCATTCCCTCGGCGCGGAAACGGGCATCATCGTAACCAATGAATTTACTGTCAACTTTGTCGAAAAAGCGGGTTTCACCGCCATTCATTAGATGGTTATCATTGATTCGGAATGACAAGAGCACTGCTTTCTTAAGCCATTCATTGACCACCCATTGACCATCTTGAGGTTCTGCCACACGCAGCTCGCCTTGGTCGATCGCTTCGATGACCTGTTCCAGATCCTTGCGCAATTGCGCAGGTACCTGCTTGGGAGAAAGCTCATTACGGTTATCAAAGGCGCTTTCAATACGGCCCTTTAAGTCATTCATGGGGATTCCTTAATTATGATCGAGTGTGGCAATAATCTGTTTACGCAATTGTATGCGTTGTTGTTCGTCTAATGCGGTATTTGCTTCAGTCGCAACAATAAATAAGTCTTCGGCTTGTTCGCCAACGGTGGATATTTTCGCGGTTAGAATATTCAAATCAAGCTCTTGTAATACGCGGGCGACTTGGGCGACGAGTCCAGGGCGATCAAGCGCCGTTAACTCAAAGGCGGTACGTCGCGCATTACGTGAAGGCACGAACTCGACTTTGGTCTGCACCTGAAAACTCCGTAAGCGCCGTGGTAATCGCCGTTGCGTATTCGGCGCTGCGGCTCGGCCGCGCAGCACATCATGTAGCTCTTGCTTCAAGGCTTCGATGCGGCGTGCATCGGTCAATGGTTCCCCGTCTTCCTGTAAGACGACGAAGGTGTCCATAACAAAGCCGTCACGGGTAGCAAGGATCTGGGCATCATGAATGCTTAAATTTTGGTGATCCAGTACTGCCGCAACTTCGGCAAACAAATGTTCATGTTCAAGGTGATAAATAAAGAGCTCGGTAGTGCCTTGGCGGTTCTCATCGCCAACCAAAATAAGAGGTAACAGGTCATCGTCACTCACATTCAAGATGTATTGTGAGTGCCAAGCTATCTGTTCAGGTTGATGGCGTAAAAAGTAATCCGCAGTGAAGCGCGACCAAAGTTCCTGTATTTCTTGTACCTCAAAACCGGCGCTCAATAAAAGCGCCATGGCATGTTGTTGATGCTGGTGGATGCGTTGCCGCATTTCTCGCTGTGGTGAAGGCTGTTGTTGTTCAAGGTAGCGTTGGGTCGCTAAATACAAGTTTTCCAGCAACGTCGCTTTCCAGTTATTCCACAGACTGCTGTTGGTGGCGCGGATATCGGCAACGGTGAGGCAGTAAAGGTAGTCGAGTCGTTGTTGATTGCCTACTTTGTTGGCAAATTCTTCAATGACCTCGGGGTCATGGATGTCGCGTTTTTGCGCAGTGACTGACATATATAAGTGCTGCCGCACTAGCCACGCAACTAAATCGGTATCTGCTTCATCAAGTCCGTGTTGTAAGCCAAAATTTCGTGCGTCATGTTCGCCTAGCTCGGAATGATCACCACCGCGGCCCTTGGCAATGTCATGAAAAATCCCGGCTAGGTAGAGGAGTTCTGGTTTAGCCATTGAAGCGATGATTTTGGCACAAAGCGGAAACTCTTCTTCAGCTTCCGGGCCGTTATAGCGATACAAATTACGCACTAAACGATAGGTGTGTTCGTCGACAGTGTAGGCATGAAACAAGTCAAATTGCATCTGTCCGACGATTTGCGCCCATTGTGGTAAATAATGGGCCAAAATCTTGTGTTTGTGCATAAGTTTGAAGGCTAAGCCACAACCACGTGGATGGCGCAGCAGTTGCATGAAACGCTCGCGACATTCGGGGATATCGCTTAACGGGTGCGTAAGTTCGCGCCTTGCGTTGCGTAACAAGCGAATGGTGTGCGCGCGCACATAACGAATCTCGGAATGCTCGGCGATCGCTAAGAAAAAATCGAGTAGGGCGCGCGGGTTTTGGAACACTTCATCGTGTTGTGCAGCGATACTCTCGCCAAGCACCTTAAACTGGTCATCGATGGCGTAGCGTTGCAAATCTTTTGCGTCGCTGAGTATCGTTTGCGCAAAAAACTGCAATAACATGTCATTCAGCTCGCTGACGCCGACCATTGCGTTAAAGAAGTCCTTCATCATGGCTTCAACAGCGGCTTTGCCAGATTCGTTATAGCCTAACCGAGCGGCCACCGCGGGTTGGTAATCGAAGAGTAAGCGATCTTCTTTTTTATCGGCTTCGAGATGCAGCGCAAAGCGGATCCGCCACAAGAACTCTTGTGATTCGCGCAATTCGAGCAGTTCTGCGGCACTGATAAAGTTATATTGCACCAAACTCTCATCACTCTGGGTGTGGAAGTGGCGCTTGGCGATCCAGCCAATGGTTTGAATATCACGTAAGCCGCCGGGGCTGCTTTTGATATTCGGCTCAAGGTTATAAGCCGTGCCGTGGTAGTGCAGGTGACGCTGGTTTTGCTCGTCGAGTTTGGCGTGATAGAACTGATCACTGCTCCACGGAAACTCAGTGTGCAAAAACTGTCGCAACGCATGTTCTTGGTCGGCATCGCCAACAATAAACCGTTGCTCGAGCATGCTCGTCGCGACACTGGCATCAGCTTTGGCTTCACGGGCGCAATCTTCAATGGTGCGGACACTGTGGCCAACGTCCAAGCGCAAATCCCAAAGCAGCTGAATGTAATGACGAATGCGTTCTTCGGTAGTAGGCGTTAAATCACCTTGAAAAAGAAACAGCAAATCAATATCAGAATGGGGGTGTAAAGTGCCACGACCGTAACCGCCGACGGCGATAAGTGCGAGTCCCTGTTCAGGGAGAGCAAGTTGTTGCCACAAGTGTTGCAGCAGTTCATCAATAAATGCGGCGCGGTCCGTTAACAAACTCTCGATGTCGGCTGTGACAAAAGCTTCAGCCGACCAATCTTGGTAGCGTGTTAAACAGTCACGCCCGGCCGTCACCGTAATCGGATCAGGCCAAGCAATGTCAGCGACTGAACGCTTCATTAGCATTAAGAGGCGGCAGCGTGCTCGATGACACGCGGAAGGTCTTCGTCACTACGCAAGGTTAAAACTTCAACCCCAGTTTCAGTGACCAGTAAAGTATGTTCCCACTGAGCACTCAGGCTCCGATCTTTGGTCAGCACGGTCCAACCGTCACGCAGCAATTTTGTGTGGCGTTTACCGGCGTTAACCATAGGCTCAATGGTGAAACACATTCCTGCTTCAAGCACATCGCCGGTGCCTGCTGTGCCGTAATGGAGTATTTGCGGTTCTTCATGAAAAACAGCACCAATACCGTGACCGCAGTACTCGCGGACAATGGAATAACCGTGTTGCTCGGCGTGCTGTTGAATGACTGCCGCAAAATCGCCGGTACGCAGGCCAGGCCGCACCATCTTAATAGCTTTGTAAAGTGACTCCTGCGTAACGCGAATGAGTCGTTCAGCAAGAATGCTGGGCTTGCCAACCACGAACATCTTCGATGTATCGCCGTGGTAACCGTCAAGCTTCACGGTGACATCAAGGTTGAGAATGTCGCCGTCCTTCAGTGGCTTCTCATTCGGAATGCCGTGGCAAACCACATGATTCAAAGAAGTGCATACGGACTTCGGGAAACCATGATAATTAAGCGGCGCCGGATAAGCATTGTGCGCAATGATGTAATCGTGACAAATTTTGTCGAGCTCTTCAGTGGTGACGCCCGCCTTAATGTGTGGCTCAATCATTTCCAGCACACTAGCTGCAAGTTTACCTGCCGCGCGCATCTTTTCGATTTCATCAGGCGTTTTAATGCTAATACTCATGCCTCGTCCTATCTATTAATAAGAACCTGTGGTTCGTCGTCATTGAATGGCGCAAAGGATAGCATTTAGGGGCGCTGCGGGGAAGTCAAAAACACCAGTAAAAACTTGCGTGCGCGGGGCTTTTCGTGGTATAAAGCGCCCGCAATTTCGATTGCATAACGAGTAATTAACTAAACCACACACATACATCGACACATAGGTCGGGGTGCTCGAAGCTGCAAGCTAAGGGTCGAACTATGGGATGTATGGAGGCATAACCCCTTAAAAAGGAAAGAGAATCATGGCAAACGTATCAATGCGTGATATGCTGAAAGCTGGTGTGCACTTTGGCCACCAAACCCGCTTCTGGAACCCGAAAATGAAACCGTTTATTTTCGGCGCTCGTAATAAAATCCACATCATCAACTTGGAAAAAACCGTGCCAATGTTCAACGATGCGTTGAACTACTTGCAGCACGTTGCTTCGAACAAAGGTAAAATCTTGTTTGTTGGTACCAAGCGTGCCGCTGCAGAATCAGTTAAAGAAGCTGCAGTAAGCTGTAACCAGTTTTATGTAAACCATCGTTGGTTGGGTGGTATGTTGACCAACTGGAAGACCGTTCGTCAGTCAATCAAGCGTTTGAAAGAGCTTGAGACAATGAGCCAAGACGGTACTTTCGAGAAGTTGACCAAGAAAGAAGCTTTGGTAAACACTCGTGAAATGGAAAAGCTTGAGAAGAGCTTGGGCGGTATCAAGGATATGGCTGGCTTGCCAGACGTATTGTTTGTTATCGACGCTGACCACGAGCACATCGCAATTAAAGAAGCGAACAACCTTGGCATCCCTGTCATTTCAGTGGTTGATACTAACTCTAACCCAGACGGCGTTGATTACGTTATCCCAGGTAACGACGACGCTATCCGTGCGGTACAGTTGTATTTGAATGCCGCTGCAGCAGCAGTGAACGACGCTCGTGGCGCAGTACCTGCCGAAGGTAATGCAGACGACTTCGTTGCAGCAGACGAAACTGAATAAGCTACTCAATTAGAGGATACTGACACATGGCTATTACAGCAGCTCTGGTAAAAGAACTGCGCGAGCGCACTGGCGCTGGCATGATGGATTGCAAAAAAGCTTTGCAAGAAACCAATGGTGACATCGAAGCAGCAATCGAAAACATGCGTAAGAGCGGTCAAGCGAAAGCAGCTAAGAAAGCTGGTCGTGTAGCTGCCGAAGGCGTAATTTTAACGAAAACTGAAGGTAACGTAGGTACTTTGGTTGAGTTGAACTGTGAAACTGACTTCGTTGCCCGTGATGAGAACTTCTTATCATTCGGTGGCAAAGTTATCGACGCAGCTTTTGCTAACAAAGAAACTGACGTTGAAAAGCTGAAAGCTACAGCAATCGACGGCGGTACTGTTGAAGAAGTACGTGAAACGTTGGTTGCCAAAATCGGCGAGAACATGAACGTACGTCGTGTTATCACCATTGAAGGTGGTGACCTCGTTGAAGCTTACGTTCATGGCGGCCGCATTGGTGTATTGGTTGCGATTACTGGTGGTGACGAAGAATTGGCGAAAGACTTGGCAATGCACGTTGCTGCAAGCGCGCCACAATTCGTGAAGCCTGAAGATGTTGACGCTGAAGTTGTTGAGCGTGAGCGTCAAATTCAGCTGGATATCGCAATGCAAAGTGGCAAGCCACAAGAAATCGCAGAAAAAATGGTTGAAGGCCGTATGCGTAAATTCACTGGTGAGATCAGCTTAACTGGTCAAGCTTTCGTGAAAGACCCTTCAATCACTGTTGGTGATTTGCTGAAGCAGAAGAGTGCTGATGTACTGACTTTCGTACGTTTCGAAGTTGGTGAAGGTATCGAGAAGAAATCTGAAGATTTCGCTGCTGAAGTACAAGCACAAATGGCTGCTGCGAAAAAGGCTTAATGCCAATGTCGCGAACGACGACGTACAGTCAGAACTAAGAAACCGCATCCCACTCGGTTGGGATGCGGTTTTTTTTCGCGTAAAGTGAAACCACTTAATTTTTACGATTCATGCTGCACATCATGCTAAACAAGGAGCACCCACAATGACCGCAATGACCAAGCCAGCTTATCGGCGTATTTTATTGAAACTGAGTGGCGAAGCATTAATGGGCGATGAGCCCTTTGGTATTGATGCCAAGGTGCTTGATCGCATGGCACATGAAATCAAGGAGCTGGTTGAACTAGGGGTTCAGGTAGGCCTTGTTATCGGCGGCGGCAATTTGTTCCGTGGCGAAGGCTTAGCGAAAGCTGGAATGAATCGTGTGGTGGGCGACCACATGGGCATGCTAGCGACCGTCATGAATGGTCTTGCCATGCGCGATGCTCTGCACCGTGCTTTCGTCAACGCGCGCTTGATGTCGGCGATTGAACTTAACGGTGTTTGTGATAGTTACAACTGGGCCGATGCGATTAGTTTATTGAAATCTGGTCGCGTGGTGATTTTCTGTGCCGGTACGGGGAATCCATTTTTCACAACTGATTCAGCAGCATGTTTGCGTGGTATCGAGATTGAAGCAGAACTCGTCTTAAAAGGAACCAAAGTCGACGGTGTGTACTCAGCAGATCCAAACCAAGATCCAAATGCACAACTCTACTCGCAAATAAGTTATAATGACGTCCTACAACAGCAACTCAAAGTGATGGACCTAGCCGCCTTTACGCTGGCACGCGACCATAAGTTGCCGATTCGCGTGTTTAATATGAATAAGCCAGGCGCTCTGCGCTCTGTAATTATGGGCACTGAAGAGGGTACCTTAATTGCAAGCGAAGAAATGCTTGAGAAGCTTTAATCAAAGAATTCAATAAGGGAAAGCACCGTGATTAATGAAATCAAACAAGATGCTAAGCAACGTATGGAAAAGTCAGTCGAAGCGTTGCGCTCGCAAATTTCTAAAATTCGCACCGGTCGTGCGCATCCGAGTTTACTTGATGGCGTGATGGTAAATTACTACGGTGTGGATACGCCATTGAAACAGTTGGCGAATATCACTACCGAAGACTCACGCACCTTAGCGTTAACGGTCTTTGATAAGTCGGCAAGCCAAGCTGTTGAAAAGGCGATCATGACCTCTGATCTAGGTTTGAATCCTGCCGCTGCCGGCACTGTGATTCGGATTCCATTACCGCCATTAACAGAAGAACGTCGCCGCGACTTAGTGAAAATCGTTCGCGCTGAAGCGGAGCAGGGGCGTGTTGCCGTACGCAATATTCGCCGTGATGCCAATAGCGATCTGAAAGAGCTGTTAAAAGAGAAAGAAATCACCGAAGACGAAGAACGTCGCGCAGCTGAAGAAATTCAAAAGCTCACCGATACCTATGTGGCTAAAATCGATGAAGCGCTGGCTGAGAAAGAAAAAGACTTGATGGAAGTTTAAGCGTTCACGCTTGATGTCATTGGTTCTAAGCGCCGTGTTCGGTTACACTCGCACGGCGTTTTTCATTTTACGGCAGCGTTGATGGATAGTATCTCGGTTGAACAATTAAGGTTACCCAAGCATGTCGCCATTATTATGGACGGCAATGGACGCTGGGCGCAGTTACGCGGTAAACATCGTACTTTTGGTCACAAAGCGGGCGCAGAGTCGGTGCGGCGTGCTGTGGCTTTTGCCCGGAAAAAGGGGATTCAATCACTTACGCTATTCGCCTTCAGTAGTGAGAACTGGAAACGCCCAGAAGAAGAAGTTTCGGTGTTAATGGAATTGTTCTTTACCGTACTCAAGCGTGAAGTCAAAAAACTCCATAAACACAACGTAAAACTGAAGATTATTGGCGATACTCAAGGTTTTTCCGAAAAACTACAACACCGCATTAAAGAAGCCGAAGCGCTGACCGCGCAAAATACCTCATTAACACTCAATATTGCTGCCAATTATGGTGGTCGGTGGGACATTACCGAGGCAGCGAGGCAGTTGGCGAAAAGTGTACAAGAAGGTAAGCTTAACGTTAACGCAATCAGCGAGGAGAAACTGGCAGAGCAGTTGACCTTGGCTGATCAGCCAGTTCCTGATCTGCTCATTCGCACTGGTGGTGAGCATCGCATCAGCAACTTTTTGCTGTGGCAACTGGCTTATGCAGAATTTTATTTCGCGGATGTACTTTGGCCTGACTTTGATGATCAGGCATTTGCACAAGCTATTGCTGACTTCAGTTGCCGAGAAAGACGTTTCGGCCTGACCAGCGAGCAAGTGCGCCAAGCCATCCTCGACACTGACGTAACTTCTGGGGAGTAACGTGTTAAAACAACGTCTAATAACAGCACTTATTTTACTGCCCTTGGCGCTTTACTGTGTCTTCGCTTTGGCGCTGGAATGGTTTGCCGCAGTTATCACCGTAGTCATGTTAGGCGCCGCATGGGAGTGGTCCCCGATAATGGGGTTACGTCGCGCTGGTAGCCGTGCACTTTATACCGCGTCGGTCGGTGGTTTATTGATTGCTTTACAGTGGTTTTTCCCGGTTACCGAAATCTGGCAGGATAAAGCATTACATCCGCTGTATTTCTGGATCCTTGTCGCGGGCGCCGTTTGGTGGGTCATCGCGACGTTGCTAGTTCTCAATTATCCGAATAGTCGACGGCTATGGTCGCGGACGCGTTCGATCGTTGGTGTTTTCGGCTATCTGACACTTGTACCAGCGGCAGCAGGGCTGTTTGCGGTGCGTTCACTGAATTATAGTGCCGAACCACTGTTTGGCGGTTTTGTTTTGTTGTTTATCTTGCTGTTGGTCTGGGCTGCAGATGTCGGCGCGTACTTTGCTGGCGTGCGCTATGGGCGAAATAAGCTTATGCCTGCGGTGAGTCCAGGCAAAACGATGGAAGGCTTACTTGGTGGCATCGCCTTGGCTTTTGTGGTGATGATGGTGGTGGCGCAATGGATGCAAGTTCCAGCTGAGCAATACAGTGGCTTTTATTTCACCGGTTTACTCACCGTTGTCGTGTCGGTCTTTGGCGACTTAACCGAAAGCATGTTTAAGCGTTGTGCTGGCGTCAAGGACAGCGGTGCTTTGCTGCCTGGTCATGGTGGTTTGTTGGATCGTATCGATAGTTTAACTGCGGCACTTCCTGTCTTTACGTTGGCTTATGTGTGGTTGTTGTTATGAGTCAGCATCGTCTTTGTATTCTCGGTGCCACAGGTTCAATAGGGTTAAATACACTTGCGGTAGTCCGTGAACACCCTGAGCGTTTTCAGATTGATGTACTTACTGCGAATACCAACGTCAAACAGATGGTGGCGCTGTGTAGCGAGTTTCGCCCACGGCAAGCCATCATGGTTTGCCCAGAGGCCGCCGCAGAACTAGCGCAGGTGCTGAGCAGTCAGCCTTCCACAGCGAAGATTGAGGTTCGGAGTGGTCTTGGCCCGTTGCAAGAGGCTGCAAGTAACGAAGCAAATGACACCGTCATGGCGGCGATTGTTGGTGGTGCTGGGTTAGCTCCGACACTTGCCGCGGTGCAAGCAGGCAAACGCGTCCTGTTGGCGAATAAAGAGGCATTGGTCATGTCTGGCCAATTGTTTATGGACGCAGCATTGACGAGTGGCGCGCAAATTTTACCCGTCGATAGTGAGCATAATGCTATTTTTCAATGTTTACCGCGCGAAGCCCAGCAGTTAGGTAGCTGCGACCTTGCCGCTGCGGGCATTGATAAAATTATTCTCACCGGCTCTGGCGGCCCATTTCGTGAGTTGCCCCTTGCTGAACTTACCGAACAATCACCTGCGGCGGCGTGCGCCCACCCAAATTGGGATATGGGCCAAAAGATTTCCGTTGATTCAGCAACGATGATGAATAAAGGCTTGGAGTATATTGAAGCCCGCTGGCTATTTAATTGCACCGCCGCACAATTGGACGTTGTGTTACACCCGCAAAGCGTAATTCATTCGATGGTGAGCTATGCGGATGGCTCGGTACTGGCGCAAATGGGGCGGCCTGATATGCGCACGCCGATCGCGCACTGTTTAAGCTTTCCAGAACGTATTGCTAGTGGTGTCGAGCCGCTCGATTTTATGGCTTTACAAAACCTGACCTTCGCTAGTGCTGACGCTGAACGTTATCCTTGTCTTGCTTTAGCGATTAAGGCTTGTTGGCAGGGGCAGTGGGCAACCACAGCATTGAATGCAGCAAATGAGGTTGCGGTTGCGCACTTTTTGAATGGTTCTTTGCGATTTACCGCTATTGCGGAAGTTTGTGCAGCGGTAGTGAAACAGCTTGAAACAACTCACGCAGGGCACGATGTGAACTCTTTAGAGGCGGTTTTGTCTGTTGATGGACAGGCGCGGGCGAACGCAACGAATTTAATTGAGATGAATTATTCATGCTAGACATTCTTTGGTCATTAGGCGCATTTGTTGTCACCTTAGGGGTATTGGTCACCTTTCACGAGTTTGGTCATTTTTGGGTGGCGCGCAAATGTGGCGTGAAGGTATTAACGTTCTCCGTTGGCTTTGGTAAAGCGCTATGGCAACGCCAAGGTAAGGACGGTACCTGCTATCAAGTAAGCCGCATCCCACTGGGCGGCTATGTCCGGATGCTTGACGAACGGGTAGATGATGTCGCACAAGACGAGCGGCACTTAAGCTTTAATAGTAAAACGGTTACCCAGCGTGCAGCTATCGTCGCCGCTGGTCCAGTGGCCAACTTTTTACTCGCTATCGTGGTGCTTTGGGGCATGTTCTTAATCGGCGTGCCCTCGGTCAAACCAGTTGTTGGTGCAGTGACACCTAATTCAGTGGCGGCGCAAGTCGATTTACCAACACCCAGCGAGATCGTCAGCGTGAACGGTCGTCGCACCGAGGACTGGCAGCAAGTTAACTTGGGCTTTGCTGCTGCTTTGGGTAATGAACGTGCAACGATTACGGTCGTTGATGAGCGTCAGCGCGAACGTACGTTTGAGTTGGATATTAGTAACTGGCGCTTGGGTGATGAACAGATCCCGACCTTCAGTGCATTAGGTTTTCAGCCATTTCAACCTGCAGTCTATACCGAGTTGGCGTTTGTCCAAGAAAATTCACCCGCTGCGCAAGCTGGATTGCAAGTTGGTGACAAAATTTTGGCGGTGGATGGAACTCTCTTTAACGAATGGTCTCAAATACGAGACGCGATTATGGCGGCGCCCGGTGCGCAAGTCGTACTTACCATCGTCCGCAATGGTACAGAAGTCGAAGTGCCAGTGACGATGGGACAACGTGAGTTCGAAGGCAGGACGTATGGTTATTTAGGGGTAGAGCCTGCACGAGATAGCTACCCAGAGGCCTATCGATTCGTACAGCAATACGGTATAGTCGATAGCCTAACAAAAGGTGCAGAACGTACGTGGAACCTTATGGTTTTGAGCGTACAAATGATAGGTAAGCTGCTCACCGGTACGGTTTCGGTGACCAACCTCAGCGGACCAGTGGCGATAGCCGAGGGAGCAGGGGTTTCAGCAAGCTATGGATTGGTTTACTTTTTAGGGTTTCTCGCGCTCATCAGTGTTAATCTCGGTATCATTAATCTGTTACCATTGCCCATGTTAGATGGCGGGCATTTACTCTTTCTGGGGATTGAAGGAGTGCGCAAAAAAGCGGTTTCAGAGCGTGTTCAAGAGATTAGTTACCGCATTGGTGGTGCACTGATATTCGCACTGATGGCAATAGCAATTAGTAATGACTTGTTGCGATTGTTTAAGTGAGATTACATTTACAATAAACAAATAAGTAGCACAGAATGACGTTGAAAAAGCTATTTTTAAGTGCCCTTATGGCGGGTGCTGCATTACCAGCCTACAGCGCTGAAACAGGCGCCGATGGCGCGGAAGAATTTGTTGTTGAAGATATTCGTGTACGTGGTTTACAACGTGTTGCGCTTGGCGCCGCTTTAACGTACATACCGATTCGTGTCGGCGATAGCATTGATAGCGAAAATATCCAAACCTCAATTCGCTCACTTTATTCCTCTACGCACTTTAATAACATCGTGGTACGTCGTGTCGGCGATACCTTGATTTTTGAGGTTACTGAGCGACCTACGATTAGTGCAATCGAGTTTGATGGCAATAGTGATATCAAGGACGAGCAGCTTGTTCAAAGCTTAACCGATCAAGGAATCATTGAAGGTGAGCCGCTCGATTTAACTACCATTGCTAGCATTGAAACCGGTCTTGAAGACTTTTATCACTCGATCGGTAAGTATAATGCGCAAGTCGAGGTAAATATCATTCGCTTGCCACGTAATCGTGTGCGTCTCGAAATTGAATTCGAAGAGGGCGATTCGGCTGAAATTCAACAAATTAACATCGTCGGGAATTCAGTTTTTAGCGACGAAGAGTTGCTTGCTAACTTTGAACTGAAAGATAAATTACCGTGGTGGAACTTCCTCGGTGCTCGTACGTATCAGAAGCAACAATTAAGTGGTGACTTAGAGACACTCGAATCGTTTTACAAAGACCGCGGTTATCTAACCTTTGCGATTGAGTCTGTGCAGGTCAGTATGACCCCAGATCGTTCGGGTGTGTATATTTCGATTCACATCAACGAAGGTGATATTTTTACCGTCAATGAAACGCGTGTTATCGGTGACCTCCGTGGTCAGCGTGACGTGGTTGAGCGGTTAACTAAAATCGATTCGGGTACGCAGTACAGCGCTGCGCAAGTCACCTATATCGAAGAAATTGTCGCCAAATTATATGGTCGCTACGGTTATGCTTACCCAGAAGTACGTGCAATTCCTGAAATCGATGAAGAGAACAAAGAAGTTGATTTAATCTTCTCGATAAATCCTGGTAAACGCGTTTACGTGAACCGCATCAAGTTCCGCGGTAACACGGTAACTGAAGATGAGGTTTTGCGGCGTGAAATGCGTCAGTTCGAAGGGGCGCCGTTAAATGACGAAATGGTCGAGCAAGGTAAGTTACGCCTTGAACGTCTTGGCTTCTTTGAAACCGTGGAAAATTCAACCACGCGGGTAAATGGTCGTGATGATCTGGTCGATATCGAATACCTAGTAAAAGAACAGCCGTCAGGTTCTTTCAACTTCATGTTGGGCTATGGTGACTATTCGAAATTGCAAATCGGTGTAGGTGTTTCACAAGATAACTTTCTTGGCACCGGTAACCGCGCAGCGATTAACATCAACACTAATCGCTTTAATCGAACTTTAAGTTTGTCTTATATGGATCGCTACTTTACAACAGACGGTGTTAACCTGTCTGGGCAGGTCTTTATGAGTGAGTTTGATGCCGGTCAGCAAGAGAACCTCATCCGCTACAATACCAAGCGGATTGGTATTGGCTCGAGTCTGAGCTTTCCAATCAGTGAAGTGAGCAGCGTTAACTTCGGTACGATGTTGCGTCGTGAAGAAGTCACCAATGTAGAAGGTTACGAGCAGGTTAAACGTTTCTATCAGCCCTACATTGATGCGCAAGATCCAAACTCTGGCGTTGCGTTTGATATGTTGTCATTAGAAGCGGGTTGGAGTCGCGTTACGTTGAACCGAGGTACGTTCCCGACCGCAGGTACAATGAACCGAGTTAATGCTGAAATTACAGTGCCGGGCAGTGATGTACGTTACTTCCGTGTAAATTACGATTTCAAACATTACTGGCCACTTACCGACGACCATAGCTTTGTGTTGTTGACCCGCTTAAATGTCGGTTACGGCAACGGTTATGGCACCGATGATAACGGCAATGATTACATCTTCCCGTTTTATGAGAACTTCCGTATCGGCGGTAACGACGATCTTCGTGGTTTCGAACCGAATACTATCGGTCCACGCGCTGTATATCGCTATCCTGATAGTATTTTAGGTCCTCCAGGTTTTGGTGGTACCCCTACGGATTTACCAGTAGGACCAGGAGCTGACACCGTTGCGGTTAGCCAGTATTCAGTCGGTGGTAACGCCATGTATGCAGGCGGAATCGAACTTATTATTCCGACGCCGTTGGTAAAAGATGAAAATAAAAACTCTGTGCGCACAAGTATTTATCTTGATGTCGGCAGTGTTTGGGATACTGAGTTCCAGTATGACGAGTATCGCCAATTACAACAGGTGGGCAACCTTAACTATCGTCTAGAAGACTTTAGTTCGCCGGATCTTTACCGTGCTTCGGCCGGTATTGCGGTGCAGTGGCTCTCACCAATGGGACCTCTGACATTTGCCTTTGGTCGTCCAATCAAGGATTATGAGGGTGATAGAGCCAAAACCTTTAGTTTCAACTTTGGTACGACATTCTAAAATAAATACTCGTGCCTGAATTTATGAATAACAGGAGTAGTTACGTGAAAGCATTAATGAAAACAACAGTAGCGGCAGCAGTACTTGCTACCTCAATGTTCGCCTCTGCGGCCGAAGCTCAACAGAAAGTTGGTTTTGTAGACATGCAAACTGTGTTGCAACAGTTACCGCAGGTACAAGAACTATCAAACCGTTTGCAAGAAGAGTTCGCTGGACGTATTAGCGAACTTGAGAAAATGCGCGGTGAAATGCAGGCTTTGAGCGAGAAAGCAGAGCGTGACGCACAAATTATGTCGCCAACTGAGCGCCGCGATTTGCAGCGTGAAATGGAAATGTTGGAAACTCAATACCAAATGAAAGCACGTGCCTTCCAAGAAGATAACGAGCGTCGTGGTAATGAAGAACGCAACAAACTCATGCGTGAAGTTTTCCAAGCATCACAACAAGTTGCTCAAGCTGAGGGCTTCGATCTGGTCCTTAACAGCCAGTCAGTTTTGTATGCTGGTGACAGTTTGAATTTGACTGACGAAGTGGTTGCAAAAATGACAGGTGGAAACTAAGTCGAATGCAAACCATGACATTGCAACAGTTGGCGTCAGTCATTGATGCCCAAGTTGTCGGTGATGGTGAACAAACCATCACTGGCGTTGCAACGCTTGCCTCGGCCACGTCGGGGCAAATTGCGTTTTTGGCCAATGAAAAATACCGAACTCAACTGGAGACGACGCAAGCCAGTGCTGTCATTGTCGCACCCAATGTTGAATTACCCGAAGGCATTGCTGCGTTGGTGACAAAAAATCCCTACGCCGGTTTCGCGAAAGTTGCGCAACAGCTTGATACGACGCCGGTGGCAGCATCAGGGATCGACAAGGCTGCGAAAGTAGCTGATTCTGCCAGCATAGGCGAGAATGTATCCATTGGAGCCTTTGCGATCGTCAGTGATAACGCCGAGCTTGGTGACAACGTGCAAATTGGCGCAGGATGTTACATTGGTCCTGGTGTGAAAATTGGCGCAAATACCAAACTTTGGCAGCAGGTGGTGATCTATCATAACTGCGTGATTGGCAGTGATTGCTTGTTGCACAGCGGTGCGGTTATCGGCGCAGATGGTTTCGGTTGGGCCAACGAACACGGCAAGTGGATTAAGATTCCACAGCTTGGCCGCGTGGTGATTCACGACCGCGTTGAGATTGGCGCGAATACCACGGTTGATCGTGGCGCACTAGACGACACAATCATTTCTAGTGGCTGTATTATTGACAATCAATGTCAAATTGCTCACAACGTCTTTATTGACGAAGATACCGCTATAGCGGGTTGTACCGTGCTAGCGGGCAGTTGTCGCATTGGTAAGCGTTGTTTAATAGGTGGTGCGACGGCGATCAACGGACACATCGAAATCTGTGATGATGTACAGATCAGTGGCTTTTCAATGGTCATCAAAGCCATTAGTGAACCTGGTGTTTATGCCTCAGGTATTCCTGCAGCGCCACATCGCGAATGGCGTCGAAATGGTGCACGTTATCGGCAGCTCGATGATCTTTTCCAACGTGTGAAGAAGATTGAAAAAAAACTTAGCGATTAAGCACTTCGGCGGCCGTAGCTTGCGGCCGCACTAGCTACGGAGATTGAATTTTGTCAGCATCTGACTCCGCTTTTGATATTCACGAAATTATGCGTTTACTACCACATCGTTATCCATTTTTATTGGTGGATAAAGTTGTTAGCTGCGATGCGGAAAAACACATTCATGCGGTTAAGAATATCAGTATCAATGAGAATTTATTTAATGGCCACTTTCCTGGGAATCCCATCTTCCCCGGTGTTTTAATTCTTGAAGCACTGGCCCAAGCGGCCGGTCTGTTAGGCTTTAAGATTACCGAAAGCAAGCCTGGAGCGAATGACCTATACTTGTTTGCAGGCATTGATAATGCTCGCTTTAAACGCCAAGTTATCCCAGGCGACCAACTTGATCTGCATGTCAGTTTTGAGAAGGAACGTCGCGGGATTTGGGTTTTTAAAGGACGTGCCGAAGTTGCTGGCGAGCTCGCTTGCAGTGCCGATATTATTTGCGCAAGAAGAGAAACTTAAGTGATTCATCCTACAGCGATCATTGATGACAAGGCGGTCATCGGGAATAACGTTGAAATTGGGCCTTACAGTATTGTTGGGCCTGATGTAGTCATTGGCGATGATTGTTGGCTTGGCCCACATGTTGTGGTTAAAGGCCCAACAGTCTTAGGTAAAGGCAATAAGATTTACCAGTTTGCTTCGGTAGGGGAAGACTGCCAAGACAAGAAATACCATGGTGAGCCGACGCGACTCGAAATTGGCGATCATAATATTATTCGCGAGTGCGTGACGATTCATCGTGGCACCATTCAAGATCAGAGCCTGACCAAAATTGGCAGCAACAACTTGTTGATGGCCTATGTGCATGTTGCCCATGACTGTATGGTCGGCGATAATGTAATTCTTGCGAATAATACGACCTTAGCGGGTCATGTGCATGTTGGTGATTGGGCGATTCTCGGTGGGTTTACCGGCGTACATCAGTTTTGCCATATCGGCGCACATGCGTTTACGGCTGTTAATTCCGTGGTCGTTCAAGACGTCCCACCTTATATTATGGCGCAGGGTCATAATGCCGTACCGCGCACGATTAATAGCGAAGGTCTGAAACGTCGTGGTTTTAGTAAAGAAGCGATTATACATATAAAACGGGCCTTTAAAACGCTTTACCGGAAGGGCTTAACCGTTGAAGAAGCCGTCGCTGAAATAGAAACGTGGCAGGCGCCAGAGCTGAATGAATTGATTCAGTTTGTACAGAACAGCTCACGCGGTATTATCCGCTGATAACCTATCTAACGACATAGCTACTATGCACGCATCACAGCCTTTGACTGTTGCTTTATTAGCCGGTGAGCACTCTGGTGACTTGCTCGGTGCTGGATTGATGCGTGCACTCAAAGAGCGTCATCAAGACGTCACGTTTATTGGGGTTGGCGGGCCGTTGATGACCGCCGAGGGCTTAACCAGTTTGGTCCCCATGGAAGACCTCGCGGTCATGGGAATTGCTGAGGTCGTAGGCCGCTTGCCGACCTTGCTGCGCCATCGTAAACAAATTGTCGCAACCTTGCTCAAACAGCGACCAGCAGTTTTTATTGGGATTGATGCCCCAGACTTTAACTTACCAATTGCCAAGCGTTTGAAGGCGCACGGAATACCTACACTGCATTATGTTAGTCCAAGTGTTTGGGCGTGGCGGCAAGGGCGCATTAAAGGTATTAAGGAAAGTGTCGATCATGTGTTATGCCTATTGCCCTTCGAGAAAGACTTTTACGACCAACATGGCTTACCCGCTACATTCGTAGGACATCCGTTAGCAGATGTTATCCCGATGCACTGGGAGAAGGCTGACGCAAGGACTGAGCTGGGCTTAACCGATAACTTTGTAGTGGCACTATTGCCGGGCAGTCGGAGCGGGGAGATCGCTCGGTTGGGACCGGTCTTTTTAGCCGCTGCGGAAAAGTTCCACGAACGGCACCCGCAGGCAAAATTTATCAGTCCGATGATTTCTAATGCCCGTGCAGAGCAGTTCCGTGCCTTACAACAACAATTGGCGCCTAACTTACCGTTAACCTTAATTGATGGACAATCGCGCACGGCCATGGCTGCTGCTGATGCCTTGCTGTTGACCTCGGGCACAGTTACGTTAGAAGCAATGTTGATAAAGCGGCCGATGGCTGTTGCCTATCGTTTTAATTGGTTGAGTTATCAATTGATCAAGCGCATGTTCAAGGCGAAATTTTTTAGTTTACCGAATCTACTTGCCGACGAAGCGTTAGTTCCAGAACTGGTGCAAGAGCAAGTCACCCCAGAAGCCTTGGTTGCTGCACTCGAAAAGCAACTCGCGGAAGCCAATGATGGCGCACTCATCGAGCGCTTCAGTGAACTTCACCGAAACTTACAGCGCGATGCCGACGTGCTGAGTGCAAGCGTGGCACTTGAACTCGCTTCCGTTAATCATTCTATTTTATCGAAAGATAAGCCCGTATAAACGCACTCATCAATCGATTTGTTTAAGATTATACTTAGGTTATCTTTCACAGACGTTGAGGTGAACATGGGATTATTAGTCGATGGCAAGTGGCACGATAAATGGTATGACACTGACAAGCATGGTGGCCGTTTTGAGCGCAGTGCTGCGCAATTTAGAAACTGGCTCAGTGACGCTCCGGATGCTGAATTTCCCGCACAAAGTGGGCGCTATCATCTGTACGTATCTTATGCGTGTCCTTGGGCGCATCGCACCCTTATTTTCCGCAAGTTAAAAGGACTTGAAGAACACATCAGTGTGTCAGCGGTTGAGCCACTGATGCTCGAAAATGGGTGGGAATTTGCTTCTGACCAGCAACAAGCCTTACATGATCCGCTTTATGACTTAGAGTTCCTCTATCAGTTATATCTGAAAGCAGATCCCAATTACAGTGGCCGAGTCACCGTCCCGGTGTTGTGGGATAAACAAAAGCAAACCATCGTGAGCAATGAATCCGCAGACATTATTCGTATGTTCAATGATGCCTTTAATGCTATTACGGGGAATCAACTGGACTTCTATCCGCAGCCACTCCGTGACGCTATCGATACCATCAATGACGAAGTTTACGACAATGTGAATAATGGCGTTTATAAGTGCGGTTTTGCCACGCAGCAAGAGGCGTATGAAGAAGCCTTCGATGCATTATTTGCAACATTGGATAAGCTTGAGAAACGTTTGCAGCAGCAGCGCTTTCTTGCCGGTGACGAAGTTACTGAAGCGGATTGGCGGCTATTTACAACACTTGTGCGATTTGACGCGGTCTATCATGGGCACTTTAAAACGAATCAACGCAGAATCGTCGATTACCCTGCGCTTTGGGACTATGTTCGCGCTTTGTATCAAGTGCCAGGCGTCGCTGAGACCGTGGTGATGGATCATATAAAGAAACATTACTATGCAAGTCATACGATGATAAATCCGACACAAATTGTGCCACGCGGGCCAGCGCTTGACTTTGCCGCGCCGCATCAGCGAGGAAAAGTACTATGACTGCTATTCTAAGTCGACATCGTGGAATGCCAGCACAAGATGGTGCTGGAGTTAAGCTTACACGCATCATTAATCAACCGAGCCTGCGTTACCAAGATCCATTTTTAATGTTGGATGAGTTCCGCTCTGATGATCCGAACGACTATATTGCGGGCTTTCCGCCGCATCCACATCGTGGTTTTGTGACGCTTACCTATATGTTGGCGGGGCGCATGGAGCACAAAGATTCAGAAGGTAACACTGGGGTGGTTGAAAGTGGCGGTGCGCAGTGGATGAAAGCCGCACGGGGCATCATTCATGCAGAGATGCCAAAGCAAGAAGAAGGGCTAATGTGGGGCTTCCAACTTTGGCTTAACTTGCCTGCAAAAGAGAAAATGAGTGCTGCGCAATGGGCGGATTATCCGGCGACGAAAATTCCAGAAGTAGCGCTTGAGGGCCTTACTTTAAGGGTCATCGCAGGTCATTTTCAGGAACACGAAGGGCCGATCCAGCAGACGGAACAACAATTTCAGATGTATGATTTAAAGTTTTCGGATGCAACACTCTGGCAGCAAGGGAAAATCAGTCAACAAACGCGTTTGGCCTATGTGTATCAGGGCGAGGTGGAGCTAAATGGCACACTACTACAACGCGGTGAATTGGTGCGCTTGGCGCCCGACGCCGAGCTTGCATTGCGCTCACATGGCGAGGCTGGCATGCTGTTATTGGCGGCCGAACCTATTGGTGAACCGATTGCGCAATATGGCCCATTTGTGATGAATACGCAGGCCGAGATTGAGCAAGCCATCAACGATTATCAACGTGGCCGCCTTGTCGCCAATTGATCATCTTTACAAGGGCAGCTTTTAATGAGTACACATACAGCGGTAGGATTTCGAGCGCAAGATGGTGAGCCGCAACGCGTGCAATTTAACTATGCAGCGCCAACCACAGACGAAGTGGTTATTGCGATTTCACACAGTGGTATGAACCGTGCGGACTTAATGCAACTCGCTGGACATTATCCGCCTCCGCCTGGTGCTTCTGAGATTTTAGGGCTAGAAGCAAGTGGCAAGGTCATCGCTGTTGGTCCAGCCGTGAGTCGTTTGCAGCCTGGTGATGAGGTATGTGCTTTGCTCGCTGCTGGAGGCTACGCCGATCATGTGGTGGTGAGTGAGCAACAAGTGGCAAAACTGCCTCGCGGGATCTCCGCTGCGCAAGGCGCCGCACTTTGTGAGGCGTTTGCCACCGCCTGGTTTAATCTTTATGAAGTTGCCGGTATACAACCGCATGAACGTTTATTACTTCATGCCGGCGCAAGTAGCGTCAGTTTAGCAGCGCTGCAACTTGCGAAGCACAACCATAATCCGGTTTTTGTCACCGCGGGTACGGACGAGAAGATCGCATTTTGCCAACAGCTAGGTGCGGAAGCAGGCTGGAATCGGCGGCAAGGAAGCTTTGTTGAGGCGGTGAAGAACTGGGGTGGGGCAGACGTTATTATTGACCCCGTTGCTGGAGACTATTTAGCACAAGACCAGCAGGTCTTGTTGCAAGATGGCCGTATCGTTGTTCTCGGCTTGATGGGAGGGCGTGAGGCTACCATTGATGCTGGCCGTCTATTGATGAAGCGTCAACGGATTCAAGGCAGTACGCTACGCAATCAACCGTTGCCAGTGAAGGCGAAGATTATGCGTGCGTTGGAACAGCATGTTTGGCCGCTGCTGGCTAGCGGGCGCTGCCAAGTGATGATCGAGAAAGTTTATCCGCTGAGCGAAATGAAGCAAGCGTTAACGCAAATGCGCCGCAACGAAACACAAGGAAAGTTGGTTCTTGCTTGGGAGAAGAGTTAATCAAAGAAAATGGTGGAGGGGGCAGGATTCGAACCTGCGAAGGCTGAGCCGTCAGATTTACAGTCTGATCCCTTTGGCCACTCGGGAACCCCTCCACGAAGGCGGGCATAGTAGCAGATTGAGGCGGCCTGTAAACCCCGCTATGATAAAAGCCAAGGTTATTTCTTGTTGTTCCACATAGGTTGTCTATTTTGTCGACAAAGCATGCTGAAATTATCGCCACCTTCCTTGATCGCCTATGGCTGAAGCAGGGCGTCAGTCCGCACACGAGCGCTGCCTATGCGACCGATTTAAAGAAATTTTTGCAGTTCATTCTGGCGCACCGCGGCGCGCATGCCGAACTACTTCAGGTGTGTAGTGCTGACGTCGAAGATTATTTGCTTTGGCGCCGGCAACAAGGTTTATCCCCGCGAAGTACCGCACGGGCGTTGAGTGCCCTGAAAAAATTTTACACCTACGCAGTACAGGAGCGCCTTTGCGCCGCTGACCCAACTGCGCGATTACGCCAACCTAAACAACCGCAAGCGTTACCCCATAGTCTTGCCGAAAGCGAGGTTGAGGCGTTATTGCAGGCTCCCGACGTAAGCGATCCGGTGCAATTGCGTGATCGGGCTATGCTCGAGGTACTTTATGCAACAGGCTTGCGAGTTACCGAATTGACACAACTGACTTTCAGTCAGATTTCATTGCAGCAAGAGTTGGTGCGAGTGGTCGGCAAAGGCAACAAGGAACGTTTGGTGCCGCTTGGTGAAACAGCTTTAGAGTGGTTGCAGCGCTACACGAAAGAAGCGCGTGTGCAATTAACTAAAGTGCCCAGCGATTATGTGTTTGTGACCCGACGCGGTGGTGCGCTCACACGGCAAGCGTTTTGGCATCGTATAAAATTCTATGCGCAGCAGGCGGATATTCGTTCGCATTTATCACCTCATACTTTGCGCCACGCTTTCGCGACCCATTTATTAAACCATGGAGCGGACCTGCGCGTGTTGCAAATGCTGCTTGGCCATAGTGATTTGTCGACGACACAAATCTATACGCATGTGGCACGTGAACGGTTACAACAACTGCATGCGACACATCATCCGCGTGCTTAGCAAAGTGGCTGCGTTTCCTAGCAAATAACGTTACACTGGACGGCATAACGAGATAACCTTTCACCTATCAATGAAGCTAAATGAGACATCTATGAAACAGTTATTTTTGGCCGCGAGTATTATTGGTTTATTGGCTTGTTCACCGCAACAAGAAGCCCAAGCGACAGCTAATTCGTCGGCCAACGCGTCTGCCGCTTTCAATACCAGTTATTTGCAGCAGATGGGCTTTACTATCGAGTCAGCAAAAGAGTCATCGATTCCTGGTGTTTACGAGGTGATTACCGATCAAGGTCTCGTTTACGTTGCGGACGATGGTAAGAAACTGATTGGCGGCCGTATTTATGACATTACCGGTAGTGAGCCGTTGAATCTTAGCGAAAATGCCATTCGTGCTATGCGTCAGCGCGATGTCGCTGCTGTTGCTGATGAAACGATCGCTTACAAAGCGGCGGATGAGGATTACGTGGTGACAGTGTTTACCGATCCTACCTGCGGTTATTGTCGTCAATTACACAACACTATCGAAAGTTATCTCAGTAAAGGCATTACAATTCAGTATCTTGCTTGGCCACGTAGTGGTCTCCAAGGCACTGCGTACCAACAGTTAAAAACAGTCTGGTGCTCGGCCGATCAAAAAGCAGCGCTTGACGCCGCTAAAAATGACAAGCGCTTACCAGCTGCTAGCTGCGATGATCCAGTTGCTGCACATTTTGCCTTAGGTAATAAATTTGGTGTGCGTGGCACGCCAGCGATGGTACTGCCCTCGGGTGAACTAATCCCCGGCTTAGTGGATGCAAACCGTTTACTGGGCATGCTAAAGCAGGGATAAAGTATGACTGATGCGCTGACGATTAAGCGCCGTGCTGACGTTGATGACAGTGGTTTACCGCCTGAGCTGCCGCACATCGTTCGCCAATTGTTGGCGCGACGAGGGTTAACAGCGGCGGAACAACTCGATCTCAGTTTACAACAACTCCCGCACTTTACCGATCTGCATGACGCTAAGCGCGCAGCGGCTAGGCTCCTGCAAGCTATTGAACAACAGGAACATATTTGCATTTGTGGTGATTTTGACGCGGACGGTGCTACGTCAACAGCTTTGATGGTATCGGCGCTGCGGGAAATGGGCGCACAGCAAGTAAGCTATTGCGTACCGAACCGTTTCACCGACGGTTATGGCTTGTCGCCCAATGTGGTGCGCTATGCGCAGCAGCAAGGGGCGCAATTGCTGGTGACCGTAGATAGCGGAATATCCTGTCACGCGGGTGTTGCCGCGGCAAACGAAGCGGGGCTTGATGTCATCATCACTGACCATCACCTTGCTGGTAGTGAATTGCCTGCGGCGTACGCGATCGTGAATCCAAATCAACCTGCGTGCGGCTTTGTTAGTAAGTCGATCGCTGGAGTTGGCGTTGCCTTCTATGTGCTGTTGGCGTTGCGCGCCTGCGCCCGTGACAAGCAACATCCAGCGGGTCGAGTTAACCTTGCCGAGTGGCTGGACCTTGTTGCTCTAGGCACAGTTGCCGATGTGGTGAAACTCGATGGCACCAACCGTGTGTTGGTGCAACAAGGCTTACAGCGCATACGCGCTGGCCACTGTCGACCGGGAATCCACGCATTATTACACGTCACTCAACGTGAGCCAGAACGCTTACAAGCTAGCGATCTTGGCTTTGCATTGGCACCACGTATAAATGCTGCGGGCCGTTTAGATGATATGGCTATCGGCATTGAATGCTTACTCAGTGATCATCTGACCATGGCCACCGAATTAGCGGCAAAACTTAATGACTTGAATGCCGAGCGGCGTTCAATTGAAACCGAAATGCGTGAGAGTGCCGCAACCTATGTTGCTGAATTACAACTTTCGGAAGAGCAGTTGCCACCGCTATTGGTGTTGCACCAAGAAGATTGGCATCAAGGTGTGGTTGGCATTGTCGCGGGCCGCGTCAAAGAACAGTTTCATCGCCCCACGATAACATTCGCGGCGGGTGATGACGGATTGCTAAAAGGTTCCGCACGGTCAATTCCCGGACTAAACATGCGTGATTTATTAGAACGCGTGCACACCTTACATCCAGAACTTATTGAGCGCTTTGGTGGACACGCGATGGCCGCAGGCCTTTCGCTGGCGCCGGAAAACCTCGAAGCATTTCAACATGCGGCCGTTGCTGTTGCGACCGAATGGTTAGAAGCTGAAGCGTTGCAACGCACCATTTTGACGGATGGTGGGCTGGACGCGTCATGTTTTACCCAAGACTTTGTCGCCCAGCTGCAGCGTTTAGGCCCCTGGGGACAGGGTTTCCCTGAACCTTTGTTTGATGACGTTTTCGAGTTGGTACAACAACGCATTGTTGGGCAAAATCATTTGAAGCTGGTGGTGCAAACGGCTGACGGAATAGTGCTTGATGCAATTGCCTTTAATGTTGATACGCAAGAATGGCCAAATTTATCTGTCCGTAAAGCTCAACTGGTTTATAAACTTCAGTTGAACCACTTTCGTGGACGCACCAATGTGCAACTGCTGGTGGAGCATTTGTTGCCTTTACGGTAAAATGCCGTCCCTTTTGTAAACAACCTTGGATGAAAGCTCGTTTTATGTTCGAAACCAATGCAACTTATGTGGCCATAAAAGAAATGCGCGAACGTAGTGAAGCGCTTCGGGGGTATCTTTGACTACGCTCAAAAAGTCGAGCGTTTAGAAGAAGTTACTCGTGAGCTTGAAGACCCAAGTGTATGGGACGATCAAGAGCGCGCGCAAGCATTAGGCAAAGAACGAGCGAGTCTAGAACAGGTCGTGGAGACCTTACAAAATTTGGCTCAAGGCTTGGATGATGTTGAAGGGCTGGTTGATTTAGCTGTAGAAGCTGAAGACGAGGATACCTACAACGAGGCCGTTAGCGAGCTCGAAGAATTAGAGCAACAACTGGCGACATTAGAATTTCGCCGCATGTTTTCCGGACCACAAGATGGCTCTGATTGCTATCTCGATATTCAAGCGGGTTCCGGCGGCACTGAAGCGCAAGACTGGGCCAATATGCTACTACGCATGTATTTGCGCTGGGCCGAGAGTCATGACTTTAAAGCTGAGATCACTGAATTATCAGAAGGTGAGGTGGCTGGTATCAAGTCGGCGACCGTCCGCATCCAAGGTGAATATGCGTATGGTTGGATGCGTACCGAGACTGGGGTTCATCGCTTGGTGCGGAAATCACCATTTGACTCGGGGAATCGCCGCCATACTTCGTTTGCGTCAGTGTTTGTTTATCCCGAGATTGACGACTCGATTGACATCGAAATTAACCCTGCGGATTTGCGGGTTGATACTTACCGCGCGTCAGGTGCCGGTGGTCAGCACGTTAACCGTACCGACTCAGCTATTCGTATCACTCACGAACCGAGTGGTATTGTTGTGCAATGTCAAAGTGACCGTTCCCAGCACAAGAACCGTGACGCAGCGATGAAGCAGTTGCGTGCCAAGTTATACGAAATGGAGCTGCAAAAGCAGCTCGCCGAGAAGCAAGCGCTGGAAGACAGTAAGTCAGATATTGGTTGGGGTAGCCAAATCCGATCTTATGTACTTGATGATGCGCGGATTAAAGATTTACGTACCGGCGTTGAGAATCGTAATACACAAGCGGTACTCGACGGTGCGCTAGACCCATTTATTGAAGCAAGTTTGAAATCTGGACTGTAAATAGGAACCAAACCATGGCAGAGAACACGCAAAACACCGAAGTCGTTGATGTAAATGAACAAATTGCACAACGAAAGGCTAAATTAAAGGCCTTGCGTGAGCGCGGTGTGGCGTTCCCTAACGATTTTCGTCGCGAAGACTTAGCTGCAGACTTGCATGCTGAGTACGACAATGTAGAAAAAGAAGCGCTCGCCGAAAAAGGTATCCGCGTTGCGGTGGCTGGGCGCATGATGACCCGCCGTATAATGGGCAAGGCGAGTTTCGCGACCATTAAAGATATGAGCGGTAGCATTCAACTTTACGTTGCGCGCGATAACCTGCCAGAAGGCTTTTATAACCAAGAATTCAAGAAGTGGGACCTTGGTGACATCGTCGGTGCGACGGGTACCTTATTCATTACGGGAACCGGCGAGTTAAGTGTGCAAGTGGATGATGTTCGTCTCTTAACTAAAGCATTGCGTCCGTTACCTGATAAGTTTCATGGTCTGGCGGATCAGGAAACGCGCTATCGTCAGCGTTATCTTGACTTGATCACCAATGATGAATCACGCCGCACGTTTATTGTGCGCTCAAAAGTTGTTGATTACATTCGTCGCTATTTAACTGCGAAGCAATTCTTGGAAGTTGAAACACCGATGATGCAAACCATTCCGGGCGGTGCGGCAGCACGACCGTTTGTGACCCATCACAACGCGCTCGACATGGAGTTGTATTTGCGTATTGCGCCGGAGCTTTATCTGAAGCGTTTGGTTGTTGGTGGGTTTGAGAAAGTCTTCGAAATCAATCGTAACTTCCGTAATGAAGGTCTATCGACCCGGCACAACCCAGAATTTACCATGCTCGAGTTTTACTGGGCCTACGCAGATTACCGTGACTTGATGGATCTCACCGAAGATATGTTGCGCGGTATGACCGAAGAAATTCTCGGTTCAAGTCAATTCACTAGCGAAGGCGTTGAGTATGACTTTAGCCAGCCGTTTGCGCGTATGAGCGTGAATGAAGCTATTTTGCAGCACCTGCCGGATGCTACTGAACAACAATTGAGTACCTTGGAGGCTGCAACCAAGCTGGCAGAAAGTATCGGTATTAAGGTCAAGCCAAATTGGGGCTTGGGCAAAGTCCAAATCGAGATCTTCGAAGAAGTAGCTGAACACAAATTGGTCCAGCCGACCTTTATTACTGCCTATCCTGCTGAGGTATCACCGCTGGCTCGTCGCAATGATGAAGATCCACACATTACGGATCGTTTCGAATTCTTTGTTGGTGGTCGTGAGCTCGCAAATGGTTTCTCAGAGTTGAATGACGCTGAAGACCAAGCTGAGCGTTTTCAGCATCAAGTGCAGCAAAAAGATGCGGGTGATGATGAAGCGATGTTCTTTGATGAAGACTATATCACTGCACTAGAGCATGGCTTACCACCAACCGCAGGTGAGGGTATTGGTATCGATCGACTGGTGATGTTGTTGACGGATTCACCTTCGATTCGTGACGTCTTGCTGTTCCCGCACATGCGTCCACGCAAAGACTAACTAATTTGCGACGAAAACAAGCCCCGAAACTGAAAGCGAAAGGTTTCGGGGCTTTTTTATGATGCTGCTTAGGGGAGCGCCTGTAGAAAATCGTCAAGGAGCTCTTGCCGGTCTTCAATGCCGCACGACATGCGCAGCAAATCTTCTGGGCACGGTGTTCCTTCGCCTTCAATGCTCGCGCGGTGCTCAATCAAACTCTCTACACCACCGAGCGATGTAGCCCGTTTCCATAGCTTGGTATGTGCGGCAACGTGAATCGCCGCATCAGCTCCACCGATTAAACGTACCGAGAGCATCCCGCCGAAGCCACCGTGCATTTGTTGTTGGGCAATCGCATGGCCAGCGAAGCTAGGTAAGCCTGGATAGAGAACCTGTGCGATGGCTGGGTGCTGTTCGAGTTGCTCAGCGATAAACTGTGCGGTTTGACACGCTTCACGCACGCGCAAATGCATGGTCCGCATACCGCGTAATAGTTGTGCAGCGTCATGTGGACTTGGTACAGCGCCATTTTGAGCGCGCACGGCACGAATACGCTGCCAGTAGGTGTCATCTCGAGCACCAATTAATGCCCCAGCGATGACATCGGAATGACCGTTGAGATATTTGGTGGCTGAATGCATCACAATATCGGCGCCGAGCTTTAATGGTTGCGTTAACAAGGGCGTTGCACAGGTGGAGTCAACGGCTACTTGCGCGCCGGCGGCATGCGCAAATTTCGCGATAGCGGCAATGTCGCTGATACACCATAGTGGGTTGCCTGGAGTTTCGAGCCAAACGAGTTTGGTTGCGCCCGTTTTAAGATGCTTGGCGACCGTTTCTGCAGCGGTCATGTCGATAAACTCGATGTTTAGTCCCCAATCTGTGGCGAAGTTGAGCAACCAATTACGCAGCGCCCAATACATCACCTTTGGCGCAAGCACGTGATCACCCGGGCGAAGTCCTTGAAATACCGCTGTCGCGGCGGCCATACCTGAACCAAAAAGCAGGGCCTCATGGCCTTCTTCTAACTTTGTTAATAATGCTTCAACGGGTTTGTACGTTGGATTGTCGGCACGGGAATAGACATTACCGGTTG
Source organism: Pseudidiomarina homiensis (assembly GCF_003987225.1). Classification (GTDB taxonomy): domain Bacteria; phylum Pseudomonadota; class Gammaproteobacteria; order Enterobacterales; family Alteromonadaceae; genus Pseudidiomarina; species Pseudidiomarina homiensis. The sequence goes on along the minus strand of NZ_PIPX01000001.1, from coordinate 701,289 downwards.
GATAACTGTTATCTTTGCCGCGTAAATAGGTGGTTGCAACGTGAATCGGCGGCACCACGGCTTGCGTTTCTTGGTCAATACTGCCAAGCGATTGCGCCAGAGCTGTGGCGGGGGAATAGGGGTACGATTTCTTCGACATTCTTTGCTAAGCCTCTAACGGCGGGTGTATGGGCTTAGAGTAAAGCTTTAGGGGTTATTTGCAAAGCATAAAAAACGCACCCGAAGGTGCGTTTTTTTTCATGCTACAACGGCTTACGACTTATTCGTGATCGTGGTTGCCGTCAGCGTGAACGTGACCATGGTCGAGTTCACTTGGATCAGCGTCACGAACTTCAACAACTTCAACGTCAAAGTTAAGCGCAACGCCAGCTAATGGGTGGTTACCATCAACAGTTACTTGATCATCGTTGACTTCAACGATAACAACAGACTGTTCACCGTGATCGGTGCTGGCACGGAATTGCATGCCTGGCTCAACAGGATTGTCGCCAAATAAGCTACGCGGTACGCTCTGAATAAGACCGTCGTGACGCTCGCCGTAAGCATTCTCAGGATCGATGTCCGCGGTAAATTTGTCGCCTTCAGTTTTGCCAGATAACGCGTCTTCGAGGCCTTTGATTAACATGCCGCGACCAAAGATAAACTGCAAAGGCTGACCTTCTTTTGATTGGTCTAGCACTTGGCCTTCGGCGGTTTTCACGGTGTAGTGAATACCGACAACTTTGTCTTGGCTAATGGTTTGAGTCATGATTCATCCAATTTATAGGGCAGTGGGTAAATTTCCAAGAGACTCGCGTCATCATCTTTAATACGTAGCTTGGTGTCATTATCGAGATCACTCGGTAACACCGCCAAAATATCCAGATGTTGTTCAGTACGGCTCACTGCATTAATTACCGTACCTGCACGTCGCCAGTTTTCACCAAGCTGTTGCTCAACAGTTGCGCCTGCTGAGACCGGCTTGCCGTGACCACTTAAACGAAAAAGTGCACGCTTTTGTTTACCCAAATATTTCATTCGGGCGACCGTCTCTTGGCCGATATAACACCCCTTACTAAAGCTGATGCCATTTAAGGCTTGTAGATTCAGCATTTGGGGTACGAACTCTTGTATTGTACCTGAAAATAGGGTCGGTCGGCCACGTTCGATTTCCAGCGCCTGCCAGTAGGCAGGGGCTGAATTACTCGGTAGCGCTTCGCCCCGATTCAGACACAGGTATTGATCAGGTTGCGCACCAAGGCTCAAGACAATGGCTTGTTCGGTACGGCTTACTGCAGCAGACTCAGCACTCGCTAATGGCGCATCGAGTAACTCCGCCAAACGTGCAGGTGCTGCGGTACCAAATACGCCGAACAGTTGGAAATCCTCAGTGGCATCTCTGATCTCAACTTTATTAAAAACGCCAAACTTTTGTAGTTGGGCTAAAGAAGCTTCCATCGCAGGTTTTGACGTCACTAAAAGTACGCCATCACCCTCACGAACGAGGAAAAAGTTACTCAGTGTTTTACCTTTATTATCGCAGTGCGCTCCGTAACTCCAGTGTTCCGTATCGAGTTGCTGCAGGTCACAGGTAAATTGGCCTTGTAAAAAACTTTCGGTATCAGGTCCGGAAACCTGCAATACGCCGTGATCAGCAAGGGAAACTGTTACGTATTCCGGTGGAGCTTTGGTAAACTCTGTTGTTAGCACAATCAACCTCGTTATCTTTCGTTGATGTCAAAACGTCTATGACAGATAGGTGGGGACAGTTTTTTATTATACAAGGGGCGATGTCGGAACCTATGGAAAAATTACAACAGAATGCTGATTCTTTGCGTGACAAGAACCGTCTTCGCTGGGCTTGTCGCCGCGGGATGCTTGAACTTGATGTGCTGTTTATGCCATTTGTTGAAGAAGCCTATGATGACCTTAATGCTGAACAGCAAGCTGCTTTTCGACGTTTACTCACCTGCGATGACCCCGATCTATTTGCCTGGTTCATGGGGCATCAACAATGTGAAGATGCGGAACTTAAGAGCATGGTCGATTATATTTTAAGTCGTGTGAAGGTTTGACGTGTGGCTGTGCTGCCAACAACCTTGGCGCTGGTTATCGTTCTTGATAGCGCTGCCAACGTCGGTTTGGGCGGTAGACGAAAACGTAAACACGCTTACGTTGCTGGGGGGCGAGCGGCCCTTGGCGTTGTCTGAACCGCACTGGGTATTTGTAACACCTTGGGTAGTGTTGATTTATTTCATGCGTGTTCGTTCAAATGATCAAAGACTTGCGCCACGCTGGTGGTTTTGTTGCGGTAGCTGGACCGATGCTACCGCATATGCGCGCTGCAGGCGTTTAGCTTTGCTTTGGCGTGAGCACTGTCGGTGACGGGGCGCTAAGTAATTCTGGATAGTCGAGGGTGTAATGTAGACCGCGACTCTCTTTGCGCTGCATTGCACAATGCACAATTAATTCAGCGACCTGCACTAAGTTACGTAACTCTAAAAGATTATTACTGACGCGGAAGTTACTGTAATACTCGTGGATCTCTTGCTGCAATAACTCAATCCGCCGTAGCGCACGTTCTAAACGTTTAGTGGTGCGAACAATCCCCACGTAGTCCCACATAAACAGACGTAATTCGTGCCAGTTGTGCTGAATAATGACTTCCTCGTCGGAGTTAGTCACTTTACTTTCGTCCCAGCGCGGCAATTCAAGCTTCAGCTCGACGTCGTTGAGGCGCTGACAAATATCGGCTGCGGCAGCTTGGGCAAACACCAAGCATTCCAGCAGTGAATTGCTAGCCATGCGGTTGGCGCCATGCAAGCCGGTATAAGCAACTTCACCAATGGCATACAAATGCGGAATGTCCGTCTCGGCATGTAAGTTGGTCATAACGCCGCCGCAGGTATAATGTGCGGCTGGTACAACGGGCATTGCCTGCTGGGTAATATCAATACCCAAGCTTAAACACCTTTCATGAATGGTCGGAAAGTGCTCCTTGATGAATGCGCTGGGTTGATGCGAGATGTCTAAATACATACAGTCTGCGCCTAAACGCTTCATCTCGTAGTCGATGGCGCGAGCGACTACATCACGCGGCGCAAGTTCGGCATCCTCATGAAAATCGGGCATAAAACGTGTGCCATCAGGGCGCTTTAAGACTGCGCCTTCACCACGTAAAGCTTCGGTCAACAAGAAAGAGTGTGCATTTGGGTGAAACAAGCAGGTCGGGTGAAATTGGTTGAACTCCATATTCGCCACACGACAACCCGCACGCCAAGCCATGGCGATACCATCACCACTAGCAACATCCGGATTAGAAGTGTATTGATAAACCTTGCTGGCACCACCTGTCGCTAAGGCAACAAATCGTGCGGCGACCGTTTCGACTCTTTCGGCAGCTCGGTTCCAAATGTACGCGCCATAGACGCGCTGGCGGTCGGATGAGTTTTGCCCAGTGTGGCGTGAGGTAATCAAATCCACGGCATTATAGCGTTCTAAGACACGAATATTGGCGTGCGTTTTTACTTGTTGAACAAGGGTGGTTTGTACTGCGCGCCCCGTGGCATCTGCGGCGTGTAGAATGCGGCGATGACTATGGCCACCTTCTTGATTCAAATGAAACTTACTTTCACCGTCGGCGCTATCGACCCGATCGAAACCAACCCCAAGGTCAATGAGCCACTGCAAGCTCTTTTTAGCATTTTGTGTGGTAAAAGCGACTGCTTCTGGATCGCATAACCCGGCACCAGCAATCAAAGTATCCTGAATATGGCTTTCAATGCTATCATTCTCATCGAATACGGCGGCGATACCACCTTGCGCATAATAGGTTGAACCTTCGGTCAACGGACCTTTGGATAACACCAAGACGTTTGCATGATCAGCAAGATGTAAAGCAAGGGTTAAACCAGCAGCACCGCTGCCAATAATCAGCACGTCGCATTGATAATCGATGACTTGTTCCATAGAGTAGGGGTTTTGTAGAGCGCAATGCGCTGTTTTGCCAACGGAATAGCAGCGATTTTACTCGTTTAGAAAAAATTTGCGAACTTTTTGGGTATAGCCCTGTCTGAACCACCAGCACGCATAAATAAAGGTAGTTGGGCCTGGTTCGCAGTACAAAGATGTGGGTTAAGGAGAACAGGCTCAAATGAGCGAACAAGAAACTGATAAAGCGCTGGTGCTAAGAGTGCAGCAGGGCGACCAACAAGCATTTAATTTGTTGGTGCAAAAATATCAGCACAAGGTAATGAGCCTGATTTCGCGCTATGTCAAACAGGCTGCCGATGTGCCTGATGTAGCACAAGAAGCTTTTGTTAAAGCTTACCGTGCCATAGGAAATTTTCGTGGCGATAGTGCGTTTTATACGTGGCTTTATCGCATTGCCGTGAATACGGCAAAGAATTATTTAGTGTCCCAAGGGCGCAAACCGCCAGCAACTGATGTGGACGCTGAAGAAGCAGATTATTTAGAAAGCGCAGGAGCATTGCGCGACGGTGCATCACCGGAGAGTTTGTTGTTAACCGATGAAATTCGGAATGTGGTGATGGACACGATTGAAAGTTTGCCGGAAGACCTTCGCCGGGCAATTACATTGCGAGAAATCGAAGGACTAGGGTACGAAGAAATTGCAATTGAGATGGATTGTCCTATCGGAACCGTACGGTCACGAATTTTCCGAGCTCGAGAAGCAATCGATGCGCAACTAAGACCCTTATTAGAGCGCTAACAAAGTTTGAGGAATCCATATGACAGACCGTAGCTATGAACAACTATCAGCGTTGCTTGACGATGCAGTGCTCGATGCGCGAGAGCGTGAACAGCACCTTGATAGCTTGTTAAGCGACACTGAAGCGCAGCACGCTTGGGGGCGTTATGCGTTGATCGGTCGTATTATGAAAAACGAGGCAACTTCGGCGACTCCGGTTGATATTAGTGCATCAATTGCAGCGCAAGTTGCCCAAGAGCCACAACCAAGTAACGTTGTGCAAGGTCGATTTGGTAAAGGTCGGCAAATGGTGCAACGTCTCTTAAAACCTACTGGCAGCGTGGCAATTGCAGCCAGTGTCGCTTTAGTCGCCGTCCTTACGGTGCAGCAGACACAACCAGTGATGCCTGAAGAAAGTGTCGAGCCAGCATTTGTGACTAATCCGCTTGGCGGTCGTAGCCCAGTTAGCTACAATACGGTGTTAGAAAGCAATGAACCTACACAAGCAGAGATTGCGCAACAGCGTCGTTTGTTGCAGTTTTATTTGCTTGATCACAACAGTCAACGTCAGCTCTCTTTGCAGGCTCAGCAACTGAATGAACAAGCGCAACAGCAAGCTCCAGAAGACGAACCAACACAGGAACAGCGTCTGTCGAATGACAACTAATCTACTTGGCAGCAGCCTTGTCGGGCTGCTGCTTGCTTTTGCAAGCCCAACTTTCGCCCAAGAATCCTCGCTTTTAAACGCCTCAGCGCAATCCACACAGGTTCCAGCCGCTGAACAACGTTTTAATGAAATGTCCCAAGCTTTACGTGAACTCAACTTTGAAGCGACCTTAGTGCGCGTCTCGGGTGATCGTTTGGAGCCGATGCAATGGCTACACGGCACTTTTCCGGATGGGCTAGAGGCTGAACTCATTGTCATGTTAAACGGGCCCGACAGGCGGATTGTGCGCCTAGGACAAGAAACGTCCTACTATTCACAGTTGGTTGAACAATCTTATTCGCTCACGACAGATGTAACGTACGGTCTATTGCCAGCCGCGTTTTATCAAGACTTTGCTGCTTTGAAACCGCACTATCAAGTAAGTGCAGCTGATCGAGGCGTGCGAGTGGTGGGCCGCGAAACCAAATTTGTACGCGTGCTAAGCCGCGACAATGATCGTTATCACTACGGTCTATGGATCGATAATGATTCAGGTATGCTGTTAAAAATGCAGATGACGACCCCGCAAGGTGAGATTTTAGAGCAACTGCAAGTCACTCACTTTTATGAGGCTGATTCGGTTCCTATTAGTTTGAGTGACGTTCGCGGCGTGCAACGGCCACCGCGGTTGCTGGATAGTCGTAATCGTCAAGCGCCACAGTTCGGTGCACAACCACAATGGTTGCCTGATGGCTTTGAATTACAACGTTCTAATCATCGTTTGTTAGCGCAGACTCGTCTTCCTACGGATCACTTCTTGTACAGCGATGGCCTTACCGAGTTTTCGTTATATATTGCGGAAGGTGACGTTCAGTCACTACCGAACCTAGGCGTGCAGGGCCCTGAGTCAATTTATAATGTACAACTGCAAGGCTTGGCCGTCACTGCGGTCGGAAAACTGCCGTTGAACACGCTGCAACGTATCGCCGATAGTGTTGTGTTGACTGCGAAGTAGGGGGAGCACAATGATTCGTGAAGTTGCTGTGGTACAAGCGATCGAAAACGATCATTTAGAAGTATCGACGGAGCTGCAGACGGGGTGTGGAGGTTGCGCTCAGCAATCGACGTGTGGCGCTGGGATAATTTCCAAAGCCTTCTCTGACCGGCGTGCGACATTTCGGGTCGCACGACCAGACGGTCAGTTTACCGTTGGTGAAACCGTTGAACTGTTGATGCCTGAACAAGCACTTACCCAAGCGTCATTAATTATTTATGGTGTGCCAATACTGACGCTATTAGCCGTTGCCATTATGACGCAAGGACTATTGGGGTTGAGCGAGGGAGTCAGTATCGTGACCGCATTAGTTGGCTTCGCAGCAAGTTTTGTCGCATTGAAGCGTTGGTACCAAATGCGTGATTTGCAGGTATCAAGACTACTACAAGTACGCCAGTTGCACTGAAATTCTCCGAAAAACCTTTGTTCTGGGCCGTATTATCAGTATGATCGGCGGTTATTCACGTATTTCTTTTAGCAGTTGCGGGGGCATGAATGCCAGACAAGGCGTTTAAGCAAGCAAATATTCGAAATTTCTCGATCATTGCGCACATTGATCATGGTAAATCAACGCTATCGGATCGGTTGATCCAACATTGTGGCGGGTTGACCGATCGCGAAATGGCCGAACAGGTTCTTGACTCAATGGATCTTGAGCGGGAGCGAGGTATTACCATCAAAGCGCAAAGCGTTACGCTTCACTATACAGCGGCAGACGGTGAAACCTACCAGCTTAATTTTATCGACACGCCTGGACACGTTGATTTTTCTTACGAGGTTTCGCGCAGTTTGGCGGGTTGTGAGGGAGCTCTGTTGGTTGTGGATGCAGCACAAGGCGTCGAAGCTCAGACCCTTGCAAACTGCTACACCGCGATCGAAATGGATCTTGAAGTGGTCCCCGTGCTGAATAAAATTGACCTGCCGCAAGCTGATCCCATGCGTGTTGCGGAAGAGATTGAAGACATCGTTGGCATTGAAGCGATTGATGCGGTGCAATGTTCAGCGAAAACAGGTATCGGCATTGATGAAGTGTTGGAGCGAATTGTTAAACAAATCCCAGCTCCGCAGGGCGACGCCGAAGAACCGCTACAAGCACTCATTATCGACTCTTGGTTTGATAATTACCAAGGCGTTGTGTCCTTAGTACGAGTTAAGAATGGCACATTGCGTGCGGGCGACAAAATGAAAGTGATGTCGACTGGGCAAACGCATCAGATCGACAAAGTCGGTTTCTTCTCACCGAAGCCGACTGAAACAGGAATCCTACGTTGTGGTGAAGTAGGCTTTGTCATCGCGGGTATTAAAGACATTCTGGGTGCGCCAGTAGGTGACACACTCACGTTAGCTAAGACGCCGGCGGATAAGCCATTACCAGGCTTTAAAAAAGTTAAACCGCAAGTTTATGCCGGAATGTTTCCGATTTCATCGGATGACTATGAAAACTTCCGTGATGCGCTGGGTAAGCTGTCATTGAATGATGCCTCGCTGTTTTATGAACCAGAGAACTCAGCAGCACTTGGTTTTGGTTTCCGTTGTGGCTTCTTAGGTATGCTACATATGGAAATCATCCAAGAGCGACTCGAGCGCGAATATGACATTGATCTCATTACCACTGCACCAACAGTGGTCTACAAAGTGGTGAAAACTGACGGTGCCGAAGTGAGTGTCGATAATCCGTCAAACCTACCGCCGATCAATGATATTGAAACCATCTATGAACCCATTGTCGAAGCAAATATTTTGGTTCCGCAAGATTATTTGGGGAACGTTATTACGCTTTGTGTCGACAAGCGCGGCGTGCAAACCAAAATGGCATACCATGGCAAACAAGTAGCGGTAACTTATGAGCTGCCGATGGCCGAGGTAGTGATGGACTTTTTTGACCGCCTAAAGTCAACGTCACGCGGTTATGCGTCGCTTGATTATCAGTTTAAGCGCTTCCAAGAAGCAGACATGGTGCGCGTGGATGTGCTGATTAACGGTGACCGTGTTGATGCATTGGCGATGATCACGCATCGAGATCACGCGCAGGGCAGAGGTCGCGAACTGGTTGATAAGATGCGCGAACTTATTCCACGACAGATGTTCGATATTGCAATTCAGGCGACCATCGGCAACCACGTGATTGCCCGCTCAACGGTGAAGCAATTACGTAAAAATGTTACCGCTAAATGTTATGGCGGTGATGTAAGCCGTAAGAAAAAGCTGTTACAGAAGCAGAAAGAAGGTAAGAAGCGAATGAAGCAGCTGGGTAATGTTGAGGTTCCGCAAGAGGCTTTCCTCGCGGTGCTGAAAGTAGGGAAATAACAACAAGGTAGACCATGGCAAATTTTTACTCAGTGTTGCTGACCGCTATTACCATTGTGGCGGGGTTGATTTGGTTGTATGACGCTAAGGTGGCTAAACCTAAGCGTCGTGCCCAGGTTGAAGCCGAAGAAAAGCGTTTACAGCAAACGCTCTCAGATGACGCGAAAGAACGTATTGCGCCGCAGGGCAGCATTGCTGAGTTTGCGCAATCGGTGTTTCCGATCCTATTGGTCATTTTGGTTCTACGTTCGTTTCTTTACGAGCCTTTTCGCATTCCCTCAGCGTCGATGATGCCGACCCTGTTAGAGGGCGACTTTATTTTGGTTGAGAAATTCAGCTATAGCTTGCGCGATCCAATTTGGCGACACGAGTTGATTGAAGTTGACACGCCTGAGCGTGGTGATGTTGCGGTCTTCAAATTCCCACCGGAGCCAAGTCTCGATTTTATCAAGCGCATTGTTGGCCTCCCAGGCGATCGGATTATTTATCGGAATAAAACGTTGTACATTCAGCCGGCCTGTGAAGAAGGTATGCAGGATTGTCCTGAGCTTGAGGTGATTGAGCGCAATCTGGAAAGTACTGATGGTATTTTTTTCAATGGCGCGACGCCGTTGCAACAGTTCCGTGAACAGTTAGGGACTGTCTCGCATGCTACTCTTGTGGACCCGACGGTAGGTAATCGCTCGAAATATTATTTTCAGCAAAATGGTACCGCACGCGATGAATGGATCGTGCCAGAAGGGGCCTATTTTGCCATGGGCGATAACCGCGACAACTCAGAAGACAGTCGTTACTGGGGTTTTGTACCGCAAGAAAACTTGGTTGGTCGGGCGGTATTTATTTGGATGAGTTTTGAAATGGATCGGAAACCAACCAGTGCCTTACCGCAGTGGATCCCATCAGGTATTCGTTGGCAGCGACTTGGAGGAGTAGAGTAATCGTGAGCTTACCAAAGCCACCCTTACGCGAGCTAGAGAAAGCCTTTGGTTATACCTTTCGTGATCGTGAGCGCGCTCAACAAGCGCTCACGCACCGTAGTGCCGCCGCCCAGCATAATGAGCGACTCGAGTTTTTAGGCGACTCGGTGCTCGGTATCATCGTGAGTGAAGCTTTATTCGAGAAATTCCCCAAGATTGATGAAGGTGATTTAAGCCGTATGCGAGCGACCCTTGTGTGCGGTCGTAATCTAGCTAAAATCGCGCAACGCTTTGAAATTGGTAAGTTTCTCGTTTTGGGACCTGGCGAAATGAAAAGTGGTGGGCATCGCCGCGAATCGATTTTGGCCGATGCAATGGAAGCTTTGCTCGGTGCGATGTACCTTGAAAGCGACTTAGAAACATGCCGTAAGGTAGTACTCAATTGGCTGGCCCAACAACTGCAAACGATTCAACCGGGCGCTGGGCATAAAGATCCGAAGACACGCTTGCAAGAGTACTTGCAGGCGCAGCAATTACAGCTACCCGTTTATGATGTGGTGACGATTCAAGGGCAAGCTCATAACCAACGTTTTACCGTAAGCTGTACCGTTGAACCGTTAGCTGAACCTGTTTTAGGTTCTGGCACGAGTCGTCGTAAAGCAGAGCAGCAAGCTGCCACACAAACTTTAGAAATGTTGCAAGCGCAACAGGAGACAAACCATGTCTGACAAGTTGCCAGAGCACGATGCGGACCTAACCTCAGCGTCTGCATTTGTGGCGATTGTAGGTCGTCCTAATGTCGGTAAATCGACCTTAATGAACCGCATTTTAGGCCAAAAAATCAGTATCACTTCGAGCAAGCCCCAGACCACCCGCCATCGGATTCTTGGGATTGAAACTGAAGGCGAACGTCAAATCGTCTATGTCGATACGCCGGGCTTGCATACGGACGAGAAAAAAGCCATTAATCGCATGATGAACCGCGCGGCAACGAGCTCAATGAGTGGCGTTGAAGTTGTATTGTTCGTTGTCGAAGCCGAGCGTTGGACGCAAGAAGACGAGCTGGTTTTAGCGAAATTAAAGAAATCCCAACGGCCCGTTATACTCGTGGTGAATAAAGTCGATCAAGTGAAAGACAAAGAAGCTTTATTACCGCTATTACAAAGCCTATCAGAGCGCTATTCGTTCGCCGAAATCATTCCATTATCGGCGAAAACCGGTGCGCAAGTTGATGCGCTTCGCAACGTCGTTCATGCCTATGCAAAGCCGGGCGCTCATCATTATCCAGATGATTACGTAACGGATCGCTCGTTACGTTTTATGACGGCGGAAATTATTCGCGAAAAATTGATGCGTTTTACTGGCGATGAACTGCCGTACAGTACCACCGTAGAAATTGAGCGGTTTCAAACAGCGCCTACAGGTACGACGCACATCAACGCTTTGATTCTCGTTGAGCGCGATGGCCAAAAGCGCATGGTAATTGGTGCTGGCGGAAGTAAACTTAAGACTGTTGGTACTGAAGCACGACGGGATATTGAACGCCTCATCGATGGTAAAGTTCACCTTGAACTTTGGGTTAAAGTAAAAAGTGGTTGGGCCGACGACGAGCGGGCCTTGCGAAGTCTCGGTTATAACGAGGACTAAGTGTAGTGGAACCGGCCTTTGTTCTGCACCGTTGGCCTTTCCAAGATTCAAGCTTATTGGTTGAATTGTTGACTCAGGAACACGGCCGTTATCGGGTCGTCGCCAAAGGTGCGCGGCGACCCAAGAGTCAATGGCGCGCTATTTTACAGCCCTTCACACCGCTTTACGTAGTGACCCAAGGTCGCCACGAATTGCAAAACCTTCGCCATGCAGAAAGTCGCTCAAACGCTTATCCATTGCAGGGTAACGCACTCTATAGCGGCTTTTACCTGAATGAACTTATCCAACGTCTTACTTCCAGCTATCAGTCAGTCGACGGATTATTTGACGACTATCAGAATGCACTTGACGCATTGAGTCAGCGCCTTCCAATAGAGCCGGTGTTGCGTGAGTTCGAATGGCGTATGTTGTGCCATCTTGGTCATGCTTTTGATTGGTGTGCTGATACTCAAGGTGATCCAATTGCCGCGCATAAGCATTATCGATTTAATGCTGAGCAAGGTTTTACGCCGCTCGGAGCTGCCATGCCCGGAACCTATTCGGGAGCTACTTTACAACGCTTAGCAGCGTTTGAGCTCACTGATGCGCACCTGCTAAACTCGATGAAACAAATCATGCGGCACGCGCTTGCTCCTTATTTAGGTGAGCAGCCATTGCGCAGCCGCGAACTCTTCGCACAAATGAAAAGGAAAGACTGATGCATCATGCGCCTTTAGGTAACTCAATTTTATTGGGAGTTAACATCGACCATGTGGCGACCGTTCGGAATGCACGTGGTGTAAGTTACCCCGATCCTGTGGCTGCTGCAGCTATCGCCGAACAAGCCGGCGCTGATGGCATCACCATTCATTTACGCGAGGATCGTCGACATATTAACGATCGTGATGTTGAAGTGCTCGCGCAAACCCTGCAAACGCGCATGAACTTGGAAATGGCGGTGACGGAAGAAATGCTGAAGATTGCGTGTCGCATTAAGCCCGCCTACGTTTGTTTAGTGCCGGAGAAGCGCGAAGAGTTAACCACTGAGGGTGGTTTAGATGTCGCTGGGCAGCAAGATAAAATCACTGCAGCGGTAGAACGTCTGGGTAAGCAAGGCATACAAACTTCGTTGTTTATCGATGCTGACGAACAACAAATCGATGCGGCTGTAGCAACCGGTGCAGGTATTATTGAATTGCACACGGGGCACTATGCCGAGCAAACTGAAGTAAGTGAACAGCAGCGCAGCTTACTGTTGCTGCATGATGCGGCCAAGTATGCACAGGCGAAAGGGTTGCAAGTGAACGCTGGACACGGTTTGCACTATCACAACACAGCAGCGGTTGCGGCTTTACCGGAATTGGTTGAGCTTAACATCGGTCACGCGATTGTCGCACGGGCGGTTTTGGTGGGCTTAGATCAGGCTGTACGCGATATGAAAACTATTATGTTACAGGCGCGTACCGCTGGGCCAAATTAATCGTCATGGCACAATTCTATTCAAGTCGTAAGCCGACGCGCAAGGCCACCGCGCGAACCAAAGCTCCTGCGCTGAAGCAGCAACTTGTGGTAGGACTCGATCATCAAGGTCGCGGCGTGGTGCGTGGCGAACGGGGTGTACGCTTTGTGCGCGGCGCTCTGCCTAACGAAGTGATTGATTTACAGCCGCAGGGCAAATATGACGCTCAGCTGTTACGAATTCACCGCAGCGCGGACGAACGTGTTGATGCTCCCTGTAAATATTACGATGAGTGCGGTGGTTGTGATTTACAGCACCTCGCCGTATCAGCACAGCGCGAACACAAACAGCGTGTGGTACGTGAGTTGTTGCATAAGTTTGCCGGTGTCGACGCGCAACATTGGTTAGAGCCGCTCACCGATCACTCCTTAGCGTATCGGCGGCGCCTGCGTTTGGCGACACATTGGGATACGAAACGTCGACGTTTCCAGCTCGGACTACGAGCTCAGGCGAGTAAGACCATCGTGGCAATGGATAACTGCGTAATTGCCGTTCCTGAACTTAATGAGTTTTTAGAACCTTTGCGCACCTTATTGCCCCAGCTGAAGCTGGTCAGCATGCTGGGCCATATCGAGTTGCTGCAAACCGAGCAACGATTGATCGTATTACGACTGCAAGCGACTCCTGAAGAAGCTGACCGCCAAGCACTTGTGACGTTTGCAAACCAGCATGATGTTCAGGTGTGGTTACATTGTGGTGCACCGGACACCATGCCAACGCCATTGCCTTGTGAGAAAACAACGAGTGAGCATAGCACGCCGCGTTACCAAACCTTAGGTGCTGAACTCGACTTTCAACCCGGCGACTTTTTGCAGGCCCAAGCAACGTTGAGTGAGAAGATGGTAGGGCAGGCATTAGCTTGGTTAGATCCACAGGCAGGCGAAGCGATTCTTGAACTGTATGCTGGCAGTGGAAACTTCACTATTCCACTGGCGTTAGCCGGCGCTCAAATCACCGCGATCGAAGGGGTTCCCTCGATGGTGCAGCGTTTGCAGCGCAATGCCGAGCGTTATGCGGTTAAGGTCTCGGCGTTTCATGCTGATCTTGAACAAAACTGGAAGGCTTACCCCTGGGCCGCGAAAAGTTATAGTAAAGTTTTGCTCGATCCAGCTAGAGCAGGTGCGCCACACGCCATCCGTGAAATTGCAAAGCTGCAGCCGCAACGCATCATCTACGTGTCATGCGCACCAGATACCCTAGCGCGTGATGCAAAAGTGTTGGTCGAGTCAGGCTACCACTTGCGTCAGGCACAAATCATTGACATGTTCCCGCAAACCCATCACATTGAGTGTTTGACGTGGTTTGAACGGGAGGCATAGTCGTGGTGTATGTGCGCAGTACCCATGTTGATAAACCGGAACAACACGGTGACTGGTTACAGCATGTGACAGCCGAAGTAACAAAAACGCAGCTGCTTGAGCATTACCAGCAGCTGCAGGCTCACTTACAAGCAAAAAAACATCCAGAGTGGCTGCTGAAAGGGCAAGAAATGGTCGAAATTTTGGCCGCTCTGAACCTTGATACTGACTCGTTGTTAGCAGCACTCTACAGCCCTGCCTATCAGGCCCAAGCAATCAGCCGTGAAGCTATCGTTAAAGACCATGGCGAAACTCTTGCTGCGCTGCTCGATGCTGTGCAACAAATGCAAATGATTAGTGATTTGCAGCATTTTCAGCACGGTAAACCGAATGTTGAGCAGATCGATAACGTTCGCCGCATGCTGTTATCGATGGTGGCTGATGTCCGTGCTGTGCTGATCAAGTTAGCCGAACGCATTTGCGCTTTGCGCGAAGTGAAAAGTGCCGACGAGGAAACGCGTGTCTTAGTCGCCAAAGAATGCCAGGACATTTATGCGCCGCTAGCAAACCGTCTTGGTATTGGTCAATTAAAGTGGGAGCTAGAGGATCTGGCCTTCCGCTATTTACACCCCACCACCTATAAAACCATCGCCAAGCAACTGCACGAGCGCCGCGTTGACCGCGAAAACTACATCATCGACTTTGTCGCTAAATTGCAACAAAGCTTGCAGGTTGAAGGGGTGCAAGCAGATGTGTACGGGCGACCAAAACATATCTACTCGATATGGCGGAAAATGCAGAAAAAGCATTTAAGCTTCGAGCAGCTCTACGACATTCGTGCGGTGCGCATTATTACCCACTCTTTGAAGGACTGTTACGCTGCGCTAGGTGTTGTGCATAGCCAATGGCGACATATTCAATCGGAATTCGATGACTACATTGCAACGCCCAAGGCGAATGGTTACCAATCGATCCATACCGTGGTGATTGGACCCGAAGAAAAGCATGTGGAAATTCAAATTCGCACTGCCGATATGCATGATGATGCCGAACTCGGGGTTGCTGCACATTGGCTGTATAAAGAAGGTAACACCGGTAAACAAAGCGGCTTTGAAGAGAAAATCGCGTGGTTACGTAAGCTGCTTGCGTGGCATGAAGATATGGCCGAGAACGACGATCTGGTTGCCGAGATTCGCTCGCAAGTGTTTGAAGACCGGGTTTACGTGTTTACGCCCAAAGGTGAAGTTATCGACTTGCCGCACGGTGCTACGCCACTTGATTTTGCCTATTACATTCACTCACAAGTGGGGCACCGATGCGTAGGTGCTAAAGTCGATGGACACATTGTTCCATTCACGTATACGCTCAAAAATGGTGAGCGGGTCGAAATTTTGACTCAGAAAAATAGCAAGCCCCGCCGTGACTGGCTGAATCCAGCTTTGGGTTATTTACGAACCTCGCGCGCGCGCAGCAAGGTCGTTACTTATTTTAAGAAACTGGATCGTGATAAAAATCTCAAGGCCGGGCGTGAGTTGCTGGAAACAGAGTTACAAAAGTTAGAAATTCCGCTGAGCCAAGCGAGCACGGTACTCGATCGCTTTAACTTTAATCAGCTCGATGATTTGCTTGCCGCGATTGGCGCTGGTGATGTGCGGCTTAATCAGGTGGTCAATCAACTGAAACCAACACCTGATGCCGCGACCGAGCGTTTGGAGCGTCTCCAGCGCAAAAATCAGCGTAAGCCAGGTAAACATAGTGATGTAAGTGTTCAAGGCATTGGTAACTTAATGGTGCAGTTTGCAAAATGCTGCCAGCCATTGCCCGGCGAACCCATTATGGGCTTTGTCACTCAAGGGCGCGGGGTGAGTGTACATCATCGTGACTGCGAACAGTTGAAACACCTACTTGAGGTACACCCCGAGCGCGGCTTGCAAGTGCATTGGAGTCGACAGGAGCAAGGTCGTTATCGTGCCGATTTACGCATCGATGCCGATGATCGTAATGGTTTGCTGCATGACATTACCGCTATTTTGGCTAATGAGAAGACCAGCGTGGCACAACTTGATTCGCAGCTTGATACGACGACCCAACAGGCGCGTATTTCACTCGGTGTATTCATTGAAGGACAAGCCGGTTTGCAGCGGATTATTGACCGATTATTACAAGTTAAAGGTATTCATAAGGTAGAACGCAGTGGCAGTCACTAAGGTAGAAGAACTGAACATCGACGCGACGGTATTTCCTGGCGTGGCAGCGCTGCTGGAAGTGATGCGCCACTTGCGCGATCCGGAGCATGGGTGCCCTTGGGATTTAAAACAAACATTAACGAGTTTAATCCCTTATACCATTGAGGAAGCCTATGAGGTCGCGGCCGCATTAACTGAGGGTAATCTTGCCGCGATTAAAGACGAACTGGGCGATTTGCTGTTTCAAGTGGTGTTCTATACCCAGTTGACCAGCGAAGCAGGGCAATTTAGTTTTGATGAAGTGGCCGCACAAACAGCCGACAAATTGATTCGTCGTCATCCACATGTGTTCGGTGACGAAAATGCGCAAACCGATGCCGAAATTAAAGCCCAATGGGAAGCAATAAAACAACAAGAGCGGGCCGAAAAGGGCGAGGTTGAATCGGTGTTTCAGGGCATACCCGATAATTTACCGGCCATTTTACAAGCGCAGAAGTTGCAAAAGCGTGCCGCGAACGTTGGCTTTGACTGGCCGAACATTGCTCCAGTATTGGCAAAGATACAAGAGGAAATCGCTGAAGTCGAAGCGGAACTCGATGCTGAGCACATTGATCAACAAGCACTTGAAGACGAGATTGGTGATGTACTTTTTGCCGTAGTAAACCTTGCGCGCCATGCTCAGGTTAACCCCGAGCATGCATTGCGGCGTACAAACCTAAAGTTTAAACGCCGGTTTCAAGCTATTGAACAGCGTCTTGCTGAAGCGGGTAAAACAGCAGAAGATATGAACTTAGAAGAACTTGAAGAGTGTTGGCAACAAGTAAAGCGGGACAGCTTAGCGTAATTTTAAATTGTCGGAATTAAGTCGTTAAGGTATACTGTTTTCCCGTCTTGAAGCAATTCCCATTTAACCTGACGACTTAGGTTTCGCATGACAACTAATTATATTTTCGTCACCGGCGGTGTTGTATCTTCGCTGGGTAAAGGTATTGCTGCAGCTTCTTTGGCGGCAATTCTTGAAGCACGTGGCCTACAGGTCACTATCCTCAAACTGGATCCGTACATTAACGTCGATCCTGGTACCATGAGTCCAATTCAACACGGTGAGGTTTTTGTCACCGAAGACGGGGCCGAAACCGATCTCGACTTAGGTCATTATGAGCGTTTTATACGTACCCGTATGACCAAAAAGAATAACTTCACAGCCGGGCGTGTCTATGAAGATATTATTCGTCGTGAGCGTCGCGGTGAATTCTTAGGCGCGACCATCCAAGTTATTCCGCATATTACTAACGAAATAAAGCGTCGCATTATTGAAGGTGGCGAGGGGTATGACGTCGCCATCATTGAGATTGGTGGCACCGTTGGTGATATTGAATCGCAACCTTTCCTTGAAGCAATTCGGCAGTTGGCTACCGAAGTCGGACGTGACCACACCATGTTCATGCATCTGACGTTAGTACCGTTCTTAGGCGCTGCTGGCGAAGTAAAAACCAAGCCAACGCAGCATTCAGTGAAAGAACTACGCTCGATTGGTATTCAACCCGATATTCTGGTCTGTCGTTCTGATCGTGCTTTACCCGCCAACGAACGCGCGAAAATCGCCTTGTTTACCAATGTTGAAGAACGCGCCGTTATTGGTCTGAAAGACGTTGATAGTATTTATAAGATCCCAGCGATTTTGAAGTCGCAGGGCTTAGATGAACTGGTAGTGAATCGTTTCCGCTTAGATCGTCCGGAAGCCGACCTGTCGGAATGGGAGCAGGTCCTTTATCAAGAGTCGAACCCCAGTGGCGAAGTTACCGTTGGCTTTGTTGGTAAATATATTGAATTGCCGGATGCCTATAAATCGGTAAACGAAGCGTTGGCACATGCTGGCTTAAAAAATCGTTTAACGGTAAATATTCGCTATATTGATGCGCAAGATGTCGAAACCAAAGGTGTTGCGAAATTAGCAGATGTTGACGCGATTATCGTTCCGGGTGGTTTTGGCGAACGCGGTATTCAAGGCAAAATCATGGCTGCGCAGTATGCTCGTGAACAGAAAATCCCGTATTTGGGAATCTGCTTAGGCATGCAAATCGCATTGATTGAATACGCTCGCCATGTTGCCGGTCTCGAGGGCGCTAACAGTACTGAATTTGATGCCGACGCAAAGCATCCAGTGGTAGGTTTGATCACTGAATGGATGGATGCGCAAGGCCAAAAGGAACTCCGCGACCAGCATTCGGATCTTGGCGGCACGATGCGCTTAGGCGCGCAGCCATGCAACCTGGTTGCTGGCACGAAGGCATACGAACTTTATGCTGAAGACGTCATTCAGGAACGCCATCGTCATCGTTATGAAGTTAACGGTACCTACATCGATAAGCTTGAAGCTGCTGGTTTGAAAATTTCCGGCTGGTCTCATGATAACCGTTTAGTCGAAATCATTGAGATCCCTGAGCATCCTTGGTTTATTGCAGCACAGTTCCACCCGGAGTTCACTTCAACTCCGCGTGATGGACACCCGCTGTTCCGTGGCTTTATTGAAGCTGCAGGTAAGTATCAGAAGCAACGTCGCGGCTGAAGGTCGCCGAAACAGGAGAGAAGTTTTAGCATGGCAACGATTCAATCAATTGTCGCTCGTGAGATTATGGATTCGCGCGGTAACCCAACTATTGAAGTTGACGTTCATTTAGCCGACGGACATTGGGGACGCGCGGCCGCGCCAAGTGGTGCTTCTACTGGCTCACGCGAAGCCTTGGAATTGCGTGATGGTGACAAAAGTCGTTATCTCGGCAAAGGTGTTTTACAAGCGGTAGCAAACGTTAATGAACGCATTGCCCCGCGGTTGAAGGGTGTGGACGCGACTGACCAAAGCACCGTAGACCAAATCATGCTGGATCTCGATGCAACTGAGAATAAAGCGAGCTTGGGTGCGAATGCGATTCTTGCTGTGTCATTGGCAAACGCCAAAGCGGCAGCGGCTAGCGTGGGCGTTCCACTGTACGCGCATATTGCTCAGTTGAACGGCACTGCTAACAAGTTCAGTATGCCATTACCGATGATGAACATCTTGAATGGTGGTGAGCACGCTGATAACAACGTCGACATTCAGGAATTTATGATTCAACCGGTTGGAGCACCAAACTTCCGTGAAGGTTTACGCATGGGTGCTGAAATTTTTCATGCCCTGAAAAAAGTATTGCAAGAGCGTGGCTTAAGCACAGCGGTGGGCGATGAAGGTGGTTTTGCGCCAAATCTAAGCTCAAACGAAGAAGCTTTGGCCGTGATTGTTGAAGCAGTTGAGAAAGCGGGCTATCGCATGGGTGATGACATCACTCTGGCACTTGATTGTGCGGCCTCAGAGTTCTATCGCGACGGCAAATACCACTTGTCAGGTGAAGGTAAATCCTTCACGGCTGCTGAGTTTGCTGATTATTTAGCGGGTTTATGTGAGCGTTACCCAATCATTTCGATTGAAGATGGTCTTGACGAAAGTGATTGGGAAGGCTGGAAAATCCTTACCGATCGCTTGGGCGATAAAGTGCAATTGGTGGGCGACGATCTGTTTGTCACCAACACCAAAATTCTCAAGCGTGGCATTGATGAGGGGATCGGCAACTCCATTTTGATTAAATTCAATCAAATTGGCAGTTTAAGCGAAACCCTTGCGGCGATTCGCATGGCGAATGACGCTGGTTTTACCGCAGTGATTTCACATCGTTCGGGTGAAACTGAAGATGCGACGATTGCCGATTTGGCGGTTGGAACCGCAGCCGGACAGATTAAGACTGGCTCGCTATGTCGCTCTGATCGGGTTGCGAAGTACAATCAACTCTTGCGTATCGAGCAGGAGTTGGGTGAAAAAGCTCCTTACCGTGGTCGCGCCGAAGTGCGGGCTGCTAAGTAAGCGACTGGTGCCCAAACAGTGAGCGGACAACGCGATATATTCGAAGTTGTTGAACAGCGGCCGGGTTATGATCCGGTCGCTTTTCCTGAGCTCTGTACAGCGCTTTATGAGCGTGAACTCGCTGTGTTATCGCAACTTCAGGTAAATTCCGCCGCCGGTCTACAGCGGCGTCTACGTAGTTTAAGTTATTACATTCGTAATGCGGCTCGGGCAATGCTCAGTTGCGGTTGTCCATGTGAATTAGATGTCCAAAATGCGAGTTGGCAAACGCCGCAGAAAAGGCAACTCAAAAGCACCGCCACTCGAGGACGTAAGCTTGAGAAGTGGCTGCAAAGTAAAGATGTGCAGCTCGGCACGACAGTCCCCATTTTGAATTTAGATCCGCACCTGCAACAAGTAAGACTTGATTCCATTGATCGTATTGATAGTGAACAAGGTCGGGTTCATTGCAACGAGTTTGGCTGGTTCTTGTTCACCGGTGAAAACTGCGAGAGCGACGGCGATCATCTGTTGTTGGCAAAACCAGAGTTAACTTGGCTGCAACCTGCGGTGTGCGGCCATCAATGGTCACACAAAGGCCGTATTGACCCACGCACCTTGTCGCTGCGCGAACTCCTCCTCGCCACTGCGATTGATTGGCAGTTATTAAGTTAAGCCTAGCGACCGATAATCACCATTATTCCTGCGCCAATAACGAGCAATAGCGTTAATCGCCGAAATCCTTGTTCAGAGAGTTTACCGCTTAAACGATGGCCACCATAAGCTCCCAACAAAGCGCCCACGATCAAGACTAATAATGCGAGCGGATCAATCGTTGCATACCGACCTTGCAAGCCAAAGGAAACCACGTTCGTCATACCAAGAGCTAAAAAGAACACCGCTAAAGTTGCACGGAATTCACTACGTGCGAGGCGGTTTGCGGTTAAAAACAAGACCACTGGCGGTCCGCCAAGCGTCAGCGCTCCATTCGCGAAGCCTGACAGGAGCCCGATCCCTGTTTGTTGGGGGAGTCTTGCGGGTAGTCGTAGTTGAATGCCAAACCAAAACAGTAGCCCAGCACTGATCACAAAGATTGCCATACCGAGTTGCAAGGTCGTTAGTGGCACGTAGGCGAGGGCGTAATTACCAATTAAGGTACCGAATATCCCCGCTACAAAAAGGGGGCCCCAACGCCGTAGCGCTAAATAGTGACGTAATAGCCATGCTAAGTACACTGCGAGTGCGACATTGATTAACGATAACATTGGGGTGAGCATGGTGAGCGGTAGCAGTAGGCTCAATAGCGGTACGGCGACCAAGCCGGAGCCAAAACCGGTAATTCCTTGTAAAAAGGCTCCCGCAAACATGATCAATGCGATAAGGTAGTAGTCCATGTTAGCCTGTTAACATTTGGTTCGATGCGAAAGAAAGGTATACTTAGCACAATCATACCATGCGAGGGTGGCGATGCGTCTGTTAAAAGTCTTTCTCCTAGTGCTTTTGGTCGCACTGCAATACCGACTCTGGTTTGGCAAAAATAGCTTACCGGAGTATTGGCATTTGCAAGAAGACGTCGCGCGGCAAGAACAAACGAACCAGAAGTTACGCCAGCGCAACCAAGTGTTGATTGCCGATATTGAGGATTTGCGCGAAGGCGAAGTAGCCCTCGAAGAGCGTGCGCGCAACGAGCTCGGCTTAATTAAACAAGACGAAACTTTTTTCCGACTCATTCCGAATAAACAACCTACCACTTATGACCCAGAATAACAGCGTGGCAGCTATCGTCCCGGCGGCGGGAATTGGGCGACGCATGCAAAGTACGCGGCCGAAGCAGTACTTGCAGATTGCGGGCTCTACTGTGCTAGAGCTGACTGTTAAAGCGCTTAGCCAAGATCCGCGCATTAGCCACATTTTTATTGCCACAAGCGCTGAAGATGCGTATTACCCGACGCTGAATTTTAACACTTCCACACCCATTACCCGAGTTGAGGGCGGTGCGACGCGCGCTGCTTCGGTGCAAAGCGGTGTTGCTGCAGCTGCGGCTGCTGGTTTTGTTTGGGTAGCTGTTCACGATGCGGCGCGTCCTTGTTTGAGTGCTGAGGAACTCGCCTCGGTGCTAGACCACGCCTTAGCCGACGAGGTGGGCGCACTACTGGCGCTGCCCGTGGCGGATACCTTGAAGCGTGCGAGTGAACAGCATCGCTCGCTCGCCACAGTGGCACGCGAGCAACTTTGGCAAGCGTTAACGCCGCAAGTGTTCCGCAGTGCAGAGTTGCTATCTGGCTTTACTCGGCTAGGCGTTGATAACCCTCAGTTAACCGATGAAGCGTCGGTGATCGAAGCATTAGGTAAGCAACCAAAGTTGGTGCAAGGTAAACGCAGTAATATTAAGATCACCTTGCCGGGCGACGAACAGCTCGCCCAACTTTGGCTTACGGCAAAAACTTAAGAAGGAGACGAAATGCGCATAGGACATGGCTACGATGTACACAAATTTGGTAGTGACAAGCCTTTAGTACTAGGTGGTGTAAAGGTTGACTATGAGCAAGGTTTAATTGCTCACTCCGATGGTGATGTCGTCCTGCACGCGATAACAGATGCGGTTTTAGGTGCTTTGGGTAAAGGTGATATTGGTCACCATTTTCCCGATACTGATGCAACTTACGCGGGCGCGGATAGCGCCGAACTCCTCGCGCAGGTGGTGCAAATGGCTGCGCAAGAGGGCTATGTCTTGGGCAATCTCGACGTTACCATCGTAGCGCAAGCGCCAAAGTTGGCTTCGTTTATTACCGATATGCGTGGTCGTATTGCAGCAACGTTGCGTGCCGATGTAAGTCGAGTCAATGTGAAAGCAACCACTACCGAGAAACTCGGCTTTGTTGGTCGCAAAGAGGGAATTGCCTGCCATGCAGTGGTGCTGATGCAGGAGGCGCCACTTGATTGATGCAAACTTAGCTGAACTGAGTTATATGCATGGTCGTCCACAGGTGACTGGCAGCTATAAGCAACAACCTAGCGACTTTCAAGTAACGGAGCTCCTTGACGTGACTGCCGAAGATGAGGGTGAGCATCAGTGGCTATGGGTATATAAAAAAGGCGCTAACACAACTTTTGTCGCGCGCCAGTTAGCTGAGTTTGCCGGTGTTAGCGAGCGCAGCGTCAGTTATGCTGGCCTCAAGGATCGGCAGGCTGAAACTTGGCAGTGGTTTTCAGTGCAACTGCCGGGTAAAGCATTGCTCGACTGGCAGCAGCTTGATCATCCAGAATTTCGTGTCGAACGTGCTTTCCTGCGCAGTAAAAAGCTGAAAATGGGGTTGCATCAGGGTAATGCATTTCGTTTGCGCTTGCGTCAGGTGAGCGATGTAGAGGCGCTGCAAGAGCGTTGGCAACAGCTTGTACAACATGGTGTGCCAAACTATTTTGGTGAGCAACGGTTTGGCCGCGACGGCCAAAACCTGGTGAAGGCTGAAGCATGGCTAACCGGTGAGATAAGTAATAAAAAGGCAAAAAAATGGAGCCGTCAACAACAGGGAATGCTGTTATCGAGTATCCGCTCTTACCTATTCAATACGCTTCTCAGCCAGCGTATCGAACAACAGCGACTTACCCCCGAGACCGGCGATTTTATGCTACTCAGTGGGACGCGTTCGTTTTTTCAAGTGGAACAACTCGATGATACACTTATTGAACGTTGGCGTAGTGGTGATATTCATCTTTCGGGCCCTTTGCCGGGCGGCTACAAAGAACCGTGGCAAGAGCATTTGAGTCCGTTTGAGCATGAACAGTTACAAGGTTATCAAAACTTAGTTGATGGTTTACGACAGAAGCGCGTAGATCTAGCGCGCCGCCGATTGCTACTAAACCTTGAGCAAGCAGCTTTCGAGTGCGTCGATACCGATACCGTCGATGTAATGTTTAGTCTGCCGACGGGGAGTTTCGCTACCAGCGTACTTCGTGAATTAATGCAAGATGTGACAGAGGATGAAGCCGTATGATGAAGTTATTAGTGAGCAACGATGATGGCGTTCACGCACCAGGTATTGCAGCGCTTTACGAAGCGCTTAATGAAATTGCACAGGTGCGGGTTATTGCGCCAGATCGGAATTGTAGCGGCGCTAGTAATTCGTTGACGTTACATAACCCGTTACGCGTACAGAAACTTGATAATGGCTTTTTTTCGCTCAATGGTACTCCCACCGACTGCGTGCACTTGGGTACCAACTCACCACTTGCGGACGATGTCGATCTTGTTGTGTCGGGTATTAACGATGGGCCCAACATGGGCGACGATGTACTCTATTCAGGAACTGTTGCTGCCGCTATGGAAGGGCGTTACATGGGCCTCCCGGCCATTGCAGTATCCATGGGCGATCGCACGCACGATTACTATGAAACTGCAGCTCGTGTGGTAGCTGATATCGTGAGTAAAATGGCAGATCAACCGTTACGCCTTGACACAATTCTGAATATTAACGTTCCGGCGGTACCTTATGAGGAACTCAAGGGCATTAAAATTACCCGATTAGGTCGTCGCCACCGCGCCGAGACCATGGTTGAGTCAAGCGATCCATTTGGCCGTAAAATTTATTGGTATGGCCCTATTGGTGGGCATCAAGATGACGGTGAAGACACTGATTTTTACGCTGTGCGCGAGGGCTACGTCTCGATAACGCCGATCAGTTTGGATATGACAGCGAGAAGTCACCAAGACACGTTAGCGGCGTGGCTTGACGAAACGAAAGACTAATTATAACAACAAGAAAAAACGATAATGATTCAAAATTTTCAGGGAATGGCAAAACGCTTGGTTGCGTTGCTGCGAGAGCAGGGGATCAGCAATGATCAAGTATTAGAGGTCATTGCGAATACTCCGCGTCACCTATTTATGCCGGAATCGTTGGCGCATAAAGCCTATGAAAATACCGCGCTGCCGATTGGCAAGGGGCAAACAATATCGCAACCTTTAATGGTGGCATCAATGACGCAACTCTTGATGCAACATCATTGTCATAAGGTACTGGAAATCGGTACCGGCAGTGGTTATCAAACAGCCATATTGGCACAGTTAGTCGATAAGGTCTTTTCTGTAGAACGTATCGCTGAGTTGCAGTATCAAGCGAAGCGACGCCTGAAAAAGCTCGATTTACATAATGTTAGTATGCGGCACGGTGATGGCTGGCAAGGCTGGCAAAGCAAAGCGCCGTTTGATGGCATTATCGTGACAGCCGCCGCTAGTGACATACCGCATGCACTAATGGAACAACTTGCCGATGGTGGGGTGATGATTATTCCTGTGGGAAGTATCAAACAGCGTTTAGTGGTCATTCGCCGTTTTGGTGATGACTACGAACATAAGCAACTCGGCGACGTCAAGTTTGTGCCCCTTGTACCAGGAAGTTTGGCATGAAGCTGTTTAGCGCGCTTTATGATCGTGTTTTGCAATGGTCGCAACATCGTCGCGCGCCTGCTATCTTGGTCGGCTTAAGTTTTACTGAATCTGTTATTTTTCCAATCCCACCGGATGTTATGTTGGCACCGATGGCCATGACGCAGCCGCAACGCGCATGGTTTTTCGCATTTTTAACGACAATTGCATCAGTATTGGGTGGTATTGCCGGTTATTGGCTGGGATACTTTGCTTTCGAGCCGTTAGTGTTACCGTTGGTCGAGTGGGCCGGTTACCAAGATAAATTGGCAACAGTGACAACTTGGTTCCAAAGCTACGGGTTTTGGATTATTTTTATTGCAGGGTTTTCACCGCTTCCTTATAAGCTCTTTACGGTGAGTGGTGGGATGCTGCAGGTTATGTTCATCCCGTTTGTGTTAGGCTCGTTGATAAGTCGCGGTCTACGGTTCTATTTGGTCGCTTGGCTGTTGAAAACAGGAGGGCCGAAGATGGCATTAAAGCTAAGAACTTATGTCGACCGTATCGGTTGGGCTATGGTCATCATCGCCGGAATTGCTTATGTATGGACGCGTTAGCTTAGTTGTCAGTCTCAGTTGTGTGCTGCTACTCGTAGGCTGTGCCCAACGCCAGCAACCCGCTCCTGTTGAGAAAGTTTACCAGGGGCGCAGCATTTATGACTATGAAGCGAACAGCCTTGCTGGCAGCTCTTATCTGGTGCAAAAGGGCGACACACTCTATTCAATTGCCTTTCGCGCCAATATTGACGTACGGATGCTGGCGCGCCTTAACGGCTTGCGTGAACCCTATACCATCTTCCCCGGCCAGCGCTTAACCTTAAGGGAAAGCTCGCGACAAGCGAAAAAATCCCAACCTTTGACTACGACAAAGCGAATAGATCCACCACAAAGCGTTGATAAGACTCCTAAGAAAGAGTATGTTGAAGACAAAAGTAAAGAAAAGGTTACGAACTCGCCAGCTCTCCCAAGGCCAGAAATTAAGCGCGAAGTGTTCCCAAAAAGCAATGCGATTGCTTGGCGTTGGCCCACGGAGAACCAAGTTATTCGAGAGTTCACCGCCGCTGTAACGGGCCCTAAAGGCATCGACTTCGCTGGTAAGAAAGGCGATATCGTAACGGCGGCAGCGGCAGGTAAAGTGGTTTATGCTGGTAATGCGCTAAAAGGATATGGAAATTTAATTATCCTGAAACATAACGATGATTATATAACTGCGTACGCCCACAATGACAAGCTGTTAATAAAAGAACAACAGTGGGTCAGCGCAGGGGAAGCCATTGCCGAAATGGGTAATTCTGACGCCGAACGGGTTAAACTTCATTTTGAAGTCCGTTATCGCGGTAAGTCAGTAAATCCTCGGCATTATTTACCACGGGGGTCACAATGAGTCGACGAGATGAGGTGGATGACATCGATGAACAAGCAGTGATGTCAGAAATGGAAAAATCTGCGGCCGCTGACACTAGTGATGATGATAGCGAATTCGAAGAAATCATCGCTAATCGGGCGACTTACCAGAAAAAAATGGATGCAACACAGCTCTATCTTGGCGAAATTGGTTTCTCGCCGTTATTAACAGCTGAAGAAGAAGTTCATTTTTCACGCCTTGCCCGCAAAGGCGATAAGGCGGCGCGTTGTCGTATGATCGAAAGTAACCTAAGGCTCGTGGTAAAAATCGCACGGCGCTACACCAATCGTGGTCTACCTTTACTCGATTTGGTTGAAGAGGGGAATCTTGGTCTGATCCGCGCTGTTGAAAAGTTCGATCCTGAGCGTGGTTTCCGATTTTCTACCTATGCGACGTGGTGGATCCGCCAAACGATTGAGCGCGCCATCATGAATCAAACGCGAACGATTCGCTTACCTATTCATGTCGTGAAAGAGCTAAACAGCTATTTACGTGCATCACGTGAACTCGCACATAAGCTCGATCATGAGCCTACCGCTGAGGATATCGCGGAACAACTTGATGTTTCGGTAGCGGACGTGAGCCGCATGTTGCGTCTCAATGAGCGCATTGCATCGGTTGATACGCCATTAGGTGGTGACAACGATAAAGCTTTAGTTGACTTGCTGACGGACGAAAACGATCACGGTCCTGAAGGCGTCATGCAAGATGATGATCTGAAGGAGCACATCGTTGAATGGCTTGCTAGCCTTAATACCAAACAACGTGAAGTTTTAGCGCGGCGCTTTGGTCTCATGGGTTATGAGCCAGCCACGCTTGAAGATGTTGGGCGCGAAATAGGTCTAACACGTGAGCGAGTGCGCCAGATTCAAGTTGAAGCCTTACGTCGTTTGCGCGATATGCTACGGCAACAAGGTCTCAGCCTCGACGCATTGTTTCAGTACGACTAACAACCTTTCATGGTCATAAGCAACTTAAGAAGATGACTTAAGTTGCTGTTGCCATCGCGCCAACCACTGCAAAGCTTCTATAGGTGTCATGCCATTGACTTCGAGCTGCTCCAGTTCTTGAATCAATGGGTGAGTCGGCGACGCCACTTCTGACTGACGCTCGAGCGACAATTTTTGTTGTTGCGGTTGCTCCTGGGTGTGCGATTTTTCTAATTCTAACAAAACCTGTTTGGCACGCTGTAATACGGGGCGCGGCAGACCAGCAAGTTGTGCAACTTGTACACCGAAACTACGATTGGCTGCACCATCACTGACCCGATGTTCAAACACGATGTGATCGTCGTGTTCAGTTGCTTCAACATGCACATTCCTGCAGCCTGGTAATTGCGCGATACTCTGCGTCAGTTCAAAATAGTGCGTCGCAAACAGCGTCAAAGCGCGATTTTGTTGTAGCAAAGCTTCTGCACAGGCCCAAGCCAACGCTAAGCCGTCATAGGTTGACGTACCCCGACCAATCTCATCCATAAGCACTAAACTTTGCGGTGTAGCATTATGCAAAATGGTTGCTGCTTCGGTCATTTCGACCATAAAGGTGGAACGTCCAGAAGCAAGATCATCTGATGCGCCAATCCGCGTGAAGATGCGATCGATAGGGCCGAGTTGCGCTGCTGCAGCGGGAACATAGCTGCCGCAGTAAGCGAGAATAGCAATCAGTGCTGTTTGCCGCATATAGGTTGATTTACCGCCCATATTAGGGCCAGTAATCAAGAGCATGTGATCTTGCGCATCGAGGCGCACGTCATTGGCAATGAAGGGCTCTTCGAGTTGTGCCTCGATGACAGGGTGGCGCGCTGCCTGCAATGCTATGCCGGGCTCTGCAGCCAAAGACGGACGGCAATAATTGTGGGTGAGGGCTTGTTTGGCAAAACTGTGCAATACATCGAGCTCTGCCACCGCGCGAGCGGTGCTTTGCAAACTACTAAGCTGTTCAGCGGCTTCATTGAGTAATGCATCGTACAACCATTTTTCGCGCGCTAAGGCACGTGATTGCGCTTGCAACACTTTGTCTTCGTAAGTTTTTAACTCGGGAATAATGTAGCGTTCAGCGTTTTTAAGCGTTTGTCGTCGTTGATAGTCCGCAGGAATGTGCGCAGCTGCTGCACGACTCGCTTCAAGGTAATAACCATGCACTTTGTTGTAGCCAACCTTTAAGGTTTGAATACCAGTGCGTTCACGTTCACGCGTTTCTATTCGTTTTAAAAAGTCAGTGGCGCCGGCGGCAAGAGCCCGTTGTTCGTCAAGTTCTTCGTCAAAACCGTCGGCTAAAACACCGCCGTCGCGAATGAGTAAAGGAGGCGATTCAACCAAGGCGGCTTCGAGTGTACTGCGCAGTTCGGGCAATTCGGCCAGTTGTGCATGCCAAGGCATGAGTGCACTCAGATCATTCAGTTGTTGACGCAATTCTGGCAGTGCCTGCAACGCACTACGTAAGCGCGTCAGGTCTCGCGGTCGTGCGCTACGTAGGGCGATGCGTGAGAGAACGCGTTCGAGATCGCCAATGGCGCGTAACTGTTGGCGTAGGGTATCTAAATCTTGGTCTTGTAAAGTCGCCACGGCATCGTAACGGCCTGCTATTTCTGTATTGCTGCGAATCGGCCGCTGTAACCAACGTCGCAATAAACGTGCACCCATGGCCGTGGCGGTGCGATTAATGGTAGTGAAAAGTGACGTCGTACCGCCACTAAGTGACGTAACCAGTTCTAGGTTGCGTTGTGTTGCAGCATCCATCTGCACTGCATCATTGCTTTGTTCCGCATGAATGGCTTGGATATGTGGTAAAGCTGCGCGCTGCGTTAGTTTTACGTAGTTTAATAAAGCTCCGGCTGCGCCTAACGCCACAGGCAAGTGGCTAACGCCAAAGCCGTCAAGGTGCTGCACAGCAAATTGACGGCACAAGAGTGCGTGGGCACTATCGCTCGCAAACTCCCAGTCAGGTCGTGCGCGGCGCGCTTCACACGGGTGCCACGTTGTTTGCCATTGCACCGTGTCTGGATACAGCAGTTCGGCCGGTTGTAAGCGCTGTAGCTCGGCTTGCAGTGCCGCTTCGCTGGTCACTTCACTGACGCTGAAACGACCGCTTGCCAGATCTAGGCTGGCAATTCCAAAATGGTGTTGGTCTTCGCGTTCTTGTGGGGCTACAGCTACGAGTAAGTTTTCGCTGCCTTCATTGAGCAACGCTTCATCAGTCACTGTGCCTGGCGTAAGAACCCTTACCACTTTACGTTCGACGGGGCCTTTGCTGGTTGCGGGATCACCTACTTGTTCACAGATAGCCACCGACTCACCAAGCTGCAAGAGTCGTGCGAGATAGTTTTCTGCTGCATGATAGGGCACGCCTGCCATTGGAATCGGCTTACCATTACTCGCACCGCGCTGAGTTAGTGAGATGTCTAACAGCTCAGCCGCTTTTTGCGCATCTTGGTAAAATAATTCGTAAAAATCTCCCATGCGATAGAATAAAAGCGTGTCGGC
Source organism: Pseudidiomarina homiensis (assembly GCF_003987225.1). Classification (GTDB taxonomy): domain Bacteria; phylum Pseudomonadota; class Gammaproteobacteria; order Enterobacterales; family Alteromonadaceae; genus Pseudidiomarina; species Pseudidiomarina homiensis. Next base: position 670,861 of record NZ_PIPX01000001.1, on the reverse strand, counting down.
GTGTTCCGCCTTAATACGCAAGTATTGCTGCATCATGGGTGTATGTGCAGAAAAGTCTGTACTGGGAGTTGTCGCTTGCGGCATGCCTGTTATTATCCGTAGTAGCGTTATTTTTAAAAGGTGCCAATGGCAAAATGGTAACACAATCTCATTATGATCTGGCAGTAGAAATCGGTCGTTGGTTGCTACAACGTAACTGGCGAATTGCTACCGCAGAATCCTGCACGGCAGGAGGAATAGGGTATGCTTTAAGTGCCGTTGCAGGCAGCTCGGCGTGGCTTGAAGGCGGCTTCATTACCTACAGTAATAAGCTGAAAGAGCGTGTTCTCGGTGTGCCAAACGAGGTGCTGCAAAGCGCCGGCGCGGTATCGGCAGCGACGGCAGAAGCAATGGCTGTTGGTGCGCTTCGGTTGGCGTCGACAGAGGTGGCCATTGCGGTTACTGGCATTGCGGGGCCTAGTGGCGGCAGCGCAGAAAAACCTGTCGGATTAGTATGGTTTGGACTCGCATGGAAGGGCGGCCAAATGAGCTGGAAGTGCCATTTCGAGGGCGATCGCTCGGCGGTGAGGGAAGCCACGATCAGCGAGGCTCTGCGGTGTTTTGAAAAAATTTCTTGATACTGTATAAAAATACAGTATACTCAATTTTAACGCATTCAATAGAACGGACATTACCATGAGCAACGATAAACAAAAAGCACTTGATGCGGCGCTTAGCCAAATCGAACGTCAATTCGGCAAAGGCTCTATTATGCGCTTGGGCGATAACCAAGCGATGGATATTGCGTCAGTACCGACCGGTTCTTTAAGTTTAGATATCGCGTTAGGGATTGGCGGGTTGCCTTTTGGTCGTGTGGTAGAGATCTACGGTCCAGAGTCGAGTGGTAAAACGACACTTACATTGCAAGTGATCGCTGAGGCTCAGAAAATGGGTAAAACCTGTGCTTTCGTTGATGCAGAGCACGCACTCGACCCAGTCTACGCTGAAAAGCTTGGTGTTAACGTCGATGAACTCTTGGTATCGCAACCCGATACAGGTGAGCAAGCATTAGAGATTTGTGACATGCTAGTACGTTCGGCGGCAGTTGACGTGGTCATTGTTGACTCGGTTGCAGCACTCACACCCAAAGCGGAAATTGAAGGTGAGATGGGTGACAGCCATGTAGGCTTGCAAGCCCGCCTTATGTCACAAGCATTACGTAAGCTAACGGCAAATATTAAAAAATCAAACAGCCTGTGCATCTTTATCAACCAAATTCGCATGAAGATTGGGGTAATGTTTGGTAACCCAGAAACCACAACTGGTGGTAATGCATTGAAGTTCTATTCATCAGTGCGTCTTGATATCCGTCGTACCGGCGCTGTCAAAGAAGGTGATGAAGTCGTAGGTAACGAAACTCGCGTGAAAGTTGTGAAGAACAAAGTAGCCCCACCATTCAAGCAAGCTGAATTCCAGATTATGTACGGTACTGGTATTTCTAAAGAGGGTGAGCTTATCGATCTTGGCGTGAAGCAAAAGATTGTAGATAAAGCTGGTGCTTGGTACAGCTATAATGGTGATAAGATTGGTCAAGGCAAAGCCAATGCTATGAAATTCTTGATCGAGAATAAGGCTATTGCTGAAGATATCGAAAAGCGTCTACGCGAACAGTTACTCGCTAAACCTGTGAAGGGTGGCGATGCAGCGAAAAGTGAGAGCAAAGACGCTGAATTAGCTGATGATGATTTAGTTTAATAAGGAATAGATTTGCGATGAGTTATGTCAAAGTTGCTCTCGCACTAGGCTCTGGTGCAGCACGTGGCTGGTCCCATATCGGCGTAATCAAAGCGCTTCAAGAGATGGGGATTGAAGTCAATATGGTTGCAGGAACATCAATCGGCTCCCTTGTGGGGGCCGGTTTTGCTTCTGGCCGTATCGATGAGCTCGAAGAGTGGGTTCGAGATATGGGACGTTGGCAAGTCTTTAACTTGCTCGACTTTGGTTTTAGTCATGGCGGTATTATCCAAGGTGAAAAGGTCTTCAGCCATGCTCGCGAACGCTTTGGCTCTGTAGAGATTGAGGATCTTGATATTATCTATGGAGCGGTAGCGACCGATCTTTATACGGGGCGCGAGGTGTGGTTACGAAAGGGCGATATCTACCACGCTGCCCGTTCTTCGTGTGCGATGCCAGGTTTACTTGCACCAGCGGCGCATAATGGTCGATGGTTGGTTGATGGCGGCTTAGTAAATCCGGTTCCAGTGTCACTTTGTCGGGCTCTTGGCGCAGATTTTGTGATTGCAGTACATTTGAACTCACAATTGAATGCAGCAGCAATTGAGGCCCGTGGAAAGCACACTCCTCCACATCCTGAGCCGCAAGCCGATATCCATGGTGTATCTACGAAAGTACAAACAACAGCAGTCGATACCGGTGCAGCTCATGAGAAAACTGATTTAGCGAAAGAAGATAAAGACAAAGAGGATGAAGGTTTCTTTAAGAACTTCCTCACCGCTAGTGGACAGTATTGGGATAACGTAGTTGATAAATTTAGTGGTCCATCACATAAAGCTCCAGGAATGTTTGGGGTGATGGCCGGTGCAATTGACATCATGCAAGAACGAATCACCAAGGCACGTATTGCTGGAGATCCGCCGGATATTTTGGTCCAGCCCAAACTCGGTCACATTGGTTTATTAGAGTTTGAACGCGGTAATGAAGCTATCGATATTGGCTATGAAACAACCATGCGTATGAAAGACTACATTCTAAGTGAATTGGAGCTCTATGCCGAACGTCGTGGTTAAGTTGTAGTTTGTTGTTTCATAGATAAGAAAACGCCGCATTCAGATGAATGCGGCGTTTTTGTATTGCTTAGAATGTCTTCAAACAAGATTTATTGTTCGAGTTGACGTTCCATTTCATCAAATGTGTCTTCAAGTTCTTTTGCCGGTTTAGCCGTTGCTAAGCTGACGACAATGACAGCGACCGTACAAAGAATAAAGCCAGGGATGATCTCATAAACATAAGAGCTTAGTGCTTCACCATCGACAACTGGCGCATAGATCCAGAACAGCACAGTTGCAGCACCAACTACCATACCAGCAAGAGCACCGTGACGGTTCATACGCTTCCAGAACAGGCTCAGAATGATCACTGGACCGAAGGCGGCACCAAATCCTGCCCATGCATTAGCGACCAAGCCAAGAATTGTGTTCTCTGGGTTCCAAGCGAGTGCAATGGCGACCAGAGATACGATCAAGACTGAGATTCGCCCAACAAATACCAGTTCTTTATCGCTAGCATCACGACGTAAGAAGGCTTTATAGAAGTCTTCCGTTAGTGAGCTCGAGGTGACTAGCAGTTGCGACGAGATGGTACTCATAATCGCGGCCAAGATTGCTGCTAGCAAGAAGCCTGCGATTAATGGGTGGAACAAGAATTGCGAGAAGATAATGAAAATGGTCTCGGGATCGGCCAAGGTCATTTTAGTTTCAGCAACATAAGCAATACCAACGAAACCAGTGACCATAGCGCCGATAATAGACACCGTCATCCACGAGATACCAATGCGTCGTGCTGCTTTGATATCTTTGACTGAGCGGATAGCCATAAAGCGTACGATAATGTGGGGTTGCCCGAAATAGCCTAGACCCCATGCCAGAAGCGATATGATACCGAGAAAAGACAACTGATTCGCGGTCGAGTCGGCAATAGATCCGTCACGGAAATAGTCGAGGAAGTCGGGGTTAATCGAGCGTACTTGTTCAGTCACGGAGGCCATGCCACCGAGGTCAAATATCGCAACAATTGGCACTAAGACCAGCGCAACGAACATGATACACCCTTGCACAAAGTCGGTCATACTCACCGCTAAAAAGCCCCCGAAAAGGGTATAAGCACAGACCACACCAGCGGTTACCCACAAGCCTAAGCTGTAGTCCAAACCAAAGGCTGAACTGGCAAAGAGCTTACCACCGGCAACTAAGCTCGCCGAGGTGTAGAGGGTGAAAAAGATAATGATCACGACTGACGAGAATACGCGTAACAAGCGCGCTTTGTCGTCGAAGCGATTGGCAAAATAATCAGGAATGGTAATTGAATCGTTTGCCACCTCGGTGTACATACGCAGCCGCGGGGCTACGATGATGTAGTTAAGGTAGGCACCTACGACCAAACCCACTGCGATCCAAAGCTGGGATACCCCTGAAACATAAATCGCACCGGGTAAGCCCATAAGCATCCAACCGCTCATGTCTGATGCACCGGCTGAAAGGGCAGTTACACCAGGGCCTAAACGGCGGCCTCCAAGCATGTAACCTGAAACATCATCGGTCGACTTCTTATACGCGTACAGACCAATCCCCAGCATTGCTATGAAATAGAGCGCTAATGATATAAGCGTACCTGTTTCCAAAGCTTTACTCCTTCGTTGTTGAATGTAACGGCACTTTATATTTATGTTCCGAATGCAACAGCGTTTTCGTCAGTTGCTCTTCGGGATGATTTATCAGTGCCCTAGTTGTTCCAAACTCGATCATTTTACCACGATGCATTATTAAGATCTTGTCTGAAACGTGTTTCACGATCTCCGCCGAATGTGAGACGAAAATGAATGAAATGCCCATATCTTCTTGAAGATCGAGGATAAGGTTAATGATTTGAGCTCTAATCGATGGGTCCAATGCGACGAAGGCTTCATCAGCAACAACGATTTGCGGTTCTAAAACAATCGCCCGAGCAATACATACGCGCTGTTGCTGGCCACTCGCTAACATGTGTGGATAAAAATGATAGTGGTCAGGCAATAAACCAACTTTCCGCAGCACCTCGTGAACCCGCTGTTTCTGATCCTGAGGACTCATTTGCGTGTTAAAAATAAGCGGCTCACAAAGTTGCTTACCGACTGTTATTTGCGGGTTCAACGAGCGCAGGCTGTCCTGAAATATCATCCGAACATGGCGACACCGTTGTTGGTCCGTCATGCTCGACATGGCTTGCCCGTTAAGAAAAATCTCGCCTGCTGAGGCGCGTTCGGCACCGGCAATTAACTTGGCGATAGTCGATTTACCTGAACCTGTTTCGCCCATTATTGCGAGCGTTTCTCCACGCTCTAGGCTAAAGCTTAAAGGTTCAAGGGCGCAAATACGTTGCCCTGGCATCCAACCGTCTTTATGCACGTAGTATTTCGAAATAGCTTGAACGTCCAGTAGTTTAGTCATGTTCGCTATCCTTATGGAGTGGATAGTGACAAGCAAATTGTACTTGCTGTTGCTTGGTGAGCGCTGGCTGGTGAATACAAGCTCGTCTTGCATAAGGGCATCGAGGCCCTAGCCGACAGCCGATGGGCATGTGTTGCAATGTCGGAATAGCACCCGATAAGGTTGGTAGGCGCGTTTTTGGCGCAATGTCTTGGTCAGAAAGGCTCATACTTAACATCGCATCGGTGTACGGGTGGTAAGGTTTCTGCATGACTTCTTCGGTCGGACCGGTTTCCATGAGTTGACCGCAATAGATCAGACTAATGCGTTGGCTTTCGGGGATAACTGCGGTCAAATCTTGCGTAATCATTAAGATCGACATACCTTGCCCCGCACTTAGCTTCGCTAATAAGCGGTATATTTGACCGCGAGTGCTCGGTTCCATTGCCGTGGTGGGCTCATCGGCAATGAGCAACTTAGGATTGTGCGCAATTGCCATCGCAATACTGATTTTTTGTGCCAGTCCTTCGGAAAGTTCATGCGGATAACGTTCCATAACATCGGCGGTATCTTTGATGCCAACCCGATGCAGTAAACGCTCAGCACGAGTCTGTCGGTCTACGCGCCGCTTTAAGTAAACACCACTGAGTTCACCGGTTGGAATACTTTCGCGCAGTTGTGCGCCGACTTTATCGTTGGGATCGAGATAACTGCTTGGATCTTGGAAGATCATCGCCATATCACGGCCGGTCACTATACGCCGCTGGGCGGCGTTGAGTGCTAACAAATCATAATGCCGCCACCACAGTCGGTCCGCGGTGATTTTCCAACGTGGATTAATAAATCCAAGTATCGCTTTCGCCAATAGACTTTTACCTGAGCCGGATTCACCCACTAAGGTGTGAATCTCACCCTCGGCTAGCTGCAAATTAAATCGATCGAGCACTCGCACAGGGCCATTTTCAGTTTCGAGTTCAATCGATAAATTGCGAATGTCTAATATGGCACTCATGAATTTCTCACTCGTTCAGCAATCGCTGCACGGATACTATCGCCCAGCACATTGATTGACAAAATCGTCAAAAACAAGGCTAAACCAGGTAGCACCATCATCCAAGGAGATACGTAGACTTGGTCAAGACTGCGAGCAAGCATTGTTCCCCATTCAGGTGCTGGAGCCTGTACGCCAAGCCCCAAAAAGCCAAGGGCGGCTATATCTAAGATTGCAGTCGATAGGGCAAACGTGGTTTGCATTACCAGTACGCTGGTAATGTTTGGAAAGATGACGCGCGTTAACATGTACCAACGGGTTACCCCATTGAGTCGTGATGCGGTAACGTATTCTTTATAACGCTCATCGTAAATCGCGTTATGCACCACGTGAATGAACTGCGGAATTAAAACCAGCGTGATGGCGAACATAACATTGATTAACGATGGCCCTAGCATTGCAATGATGACCAAGGCAAGCAGGAGTGACGGGATCGAAAGGATCACGTCAAGCAAGTGATTTAAGGTCGACGATTGCACTCCACGAGACATTCCAGCCCATGCGCCAATACTAATTCCGATGACTGCCGCAATGACTACGGCAATAAGCGGATAACCAAGACTGTAAACAGAACCCGCGATGATCCGCGAAAGAATGTCGCGGCCAAGATCATCGGTGCCGAAGAGAAAGTTAATTTCGCCGGACTCATCCCAGCTCGGCGGCTGCAATATTGCGTCAGCAAATTGGGCGTCAGGGCTATAGGGGGTGAGCCAAGCGGAACCGAGCATAACGACTAACGCCAGACTGAGTATATAAAACGCCACCACGGCGAAAGGGTTACTATTTACATGTAACCAAAGCTGCCGCAACGGTGAGGGTTCGCGTTGTTGAAAGTAAATATTAGCGTTCGGCATAAAGTTCCTTTCTTACTTGCGGGTAGCGCCAAGCATGGAACAGCTCCACAGCAACATTGACCAGCAGGATGAGCGCAGCGATGGCAAAAAGGCCGCCTTGCATAACTGGGTAATCGCGCTCATAAATACTTTTTACCAGCCAGCTTCCGACACCGGGCCAGTTAAAAATCACTTCCGTGACAATAATATTACTCATCAGAATACTAAACATGAGACCTAATTGCCGAACCACGGGTTGCATGGCATTGGGTAGGGCATGGCGTAGCAAAATGCGGGTTTCGCTGAGGCCACGTGCGCGAGCTGAGCGAATATAGTTTTGCTGCAAGACTTCGAGCATGCTATTGCGTGTAATGCGTATGAGCATGGTTGCTGGCATGATGGCAAGTACAATGACTGGTAACCACAGATGATTTATTGCATCAGCGAGGGCCGCACCTTTATAGGGAGAGTTACTAAGTAGGATGTCGAGCAAAATGGAGCCGCTTTGCACATCAATGTCGAACAATGGATTCACTTGGCCGGAAATCGGCGTCCAGCCCAATTTGACTGCAAAAAATAGAATAAACAGCTGGGCGAGCCAGAACACAGGAATTGAATAGGCGCTCAACGATAATCCCATCACCACGCGGTCCATGCTGCCACGTTGTTGGCCTGCGGCATAGAGACCAAGCGGTGCGCCAATAGCCATTGCTAAAGCCATGGCCAGAACACTGAGCTCTAATGTTGCGCCTAACAGCGGCAGTAAGTCAGTAAAAACGTCGCGTTGAGTGGATAGCGATTGTCCCCAGTCGCCGCTAATGAAGTGTCCTAGGAACGCTAAATATTGCGAAAATAAAGAGCTATCAAAGCTGCGTTCGCTAACTAGACGTTGGTAGGCGAGCGCGTCATTCGCGCGGACCCCCGTCATATTAGTTAATGCGTCACCGGGAAAAAAATAGTTTAACGCAAACAGAAACAAGGTCAGTAACCACAATGTTACGAACAAAAGAATTAAGCGACGTAAGGTATAGCGGATCATTGTTGTGCCTCGCTTGCCGCGGCACTGGCTTTACTTTGTCGATAAGCATGGCGGAAGCTTAAGCCACCGTATGCGGGTACCTCAACACCTTGAATGTCGCTGCGAAAAGCCTGAAAGCGCATTGAGTTGGCAATGGGGACCAAGGGGACTTCACGGTACATCCAGTTTTCTGCCTCATGATAAAGGCCTTTCCGCCGTTCAAGGCTGTCCACAGTAATTGCGCGAAGTAAGAGATCATCGAATTTAGGATCGCACCAATTGGCACGGTTTGTTCCGACGTTTAGGGCAGCGCAGCTTAGTAACGGGCGAAAAAAGTTATCAGGATCGGCATTATCCGCAATCCAACCGATCAAAACACTGTCATGCTCGTCCCTTGCAAGACGCCGACGAAAGGCATTCCATTCATACGATACGATATTCGCTTGCACGCCGACTTGTGCCAAATCGGCTTGAATAAGCTCCGCCATTTTTTGTGCATTTGGGTTGTAAGCTCGTTGCACAGGCATTGCCCAAATATCAAAGCTAAAGCCCTCTGGGAAGCCGGCTTCCGCAAGCAGTTCACGGGCGCGCTCAGGGTTGTAACCGTAGGTTAAGTCGACGGGACTATAAGCCCACGAGGTCTCTGGTAAAATGCCGGTGGCGAGGCGCGCATTGCCATTGTAAACCGTTTGAATAATAGCCTGTCGGTTGATGGCATGGGCGAGGGCGCGGCGAACTTTAACGTTATCAAATGGCGGGCGTTCGGTATTAAATGCCCAGAAGGCGATATTGGGATTCACCGTGCTAGTGATTTTTATTTCATCGCCAGTATCCAATAATGCCAGTTCTTCAACCAGTGGATAAGGAATAACATCACATTCACCGGTCAATAATTTCAGCATACGTTTATTGGCACTTTGCGTTATCGAATAAACCAATTGCTTGATTGCGGCAGGTTCGCGCCAGTAATTATCGTGGCGTTGATAACGAATGATCAAATCCTTGCGAAAGTCCTCGAAGACGAATGGACCCGTGCCAATCGGGCGTTTGTCTAGCTGCTCTGGCGTGCCGCGAGCGAGCAGTTCGGCGCCATACTCGGCCGAAAGAATGATGGCAAAATCGGTCGCAAGGTTCGCTAAAAAAGAACTGTCGCTGCGGGCCAGCTCAAACTCGACGGTATGCGCATCTATCGCCCGAATCTGTGTAATAAGCTTATTTAAGCCGCTGGCGGTAAAAAACGGGTAACTCCCGCCGTTAACATTGTGATACGGATGGTCTTCGTGCAGCCAACGTCGAAAGCTAAACACCACATCATCAGCGTTAAACGATCGCGTGGGAGTGAACCAAGGAGTGCTATGAAACTGGACATCGTCGCGTAAGCTAAAGCGATAGCGTTTACCGTTGTCTAATGCTTGCCACGCGGTGGCGAGTGCGGGAACAAAGGTTTGTTGCGTTTCGTCATAGTCGATCAAGCGGTCGTAAAGCTGGGCTGAGCTTGCGTCGATGGTGGTGCCGGAAGTACCTAGCTGTGGGTTAAAACTTTCTGGATTGCCTTCCGAGCAATACACGATACCTTCTTGTAAGGGCGCGGCATCGTGCACAGTAGGGCTACAGCCACTTAGCAAAGCAGATAATGTCGCGAAAGGTACCACAATTGCGATTTGAGTGAAGCGCATTTAGCTCGTTGACCCGTCTAGTAATGAATATTTTTTTAAGTAACCACGCAACTGATGATAGGTTAGACCGAGCAATTCCGCAGTTTTCTTCTGATTAAATTGTGCATGGCTCAGCGCTTGTTGTAAAACTTCGGTTTCAAAGTTAGCCACGGCATCCTTAAATTCAATCGGGCCTTGATTGAAATTAATTGAATGACTCGTGGATTCATTTGTGGGTGCGGTAACATCCGCAGATGGTTGGGTTGCCGTTGGCGCATCGCCGTTTGTTCGGTGCGCCGCGACTTGCGGCCGCCAAGGGCTAGCAAAGGGGTCGACGATGATTTCATCAAGTGGAATGGCACCGCTACCTAAGCGATACACCGAGCGCTCGACGACATTCTTAAGTTCGCGGATATTACCTGGCCAGTGATAATCAAGTAATGCTTTTTTAGCGCGCTCAGTAAAGCCACTAAAAAGTTCAAAGTGAAGTTCGCGAGCCATTTGGATTGCAAAATGCTCTGCCAACACAAGAATATCTTCTCGACGTTCGCGCAATGGTGGCAGTGTGATGACATCAAAAGCTAGACGGTCGAGCAGGTCAGCTCGAAATTGCCCCTGTTCGGCCAACGAAGGAAGATCTTCGTTGGTTGCTGCGATTAAGCGAACATCGGTACTCACAGTTTTACTTCCGCCAACGCGCTCAAATTCACCATATTCGATGACACGCAGGATTTTTTCTTGCACTAAGGCTGAGGTATTCGCCAACTCGTCAAGAAAAAGTGTGCCTTGGTCGGCGCGCTCGAAGCGGCCTTCATGACGCTTTTGTGCGCCGGTAAAAGCGCCTGCTTCATGGCCAAAAAGTTCACTTTCTAATAGGCTTTCGCTTAACGCGGCACAATTAAGTTTAACGTAATTTTGCTCCCAGCGTTCTGAGAGAAAGTGCAAGCGGGCAGCGATCAGCTCTTTACCCGTGCCTCGTTCGCCGATAATTAAAACAGGTTTATTGAGTGGTGCGATCTGCGAAACCTGTTCTAAGACGGCAAGAAAGCTGTTGGCCTCACCGATAAGGTTATCCGCTTCTCTTGAGCGACGCATGAAGAGCCCCTTTATTGTTGTTGTCTGTTGGCAACTGCTTATGGTGGCAAATTTGACTAATTATTAGTGTATTTGATAACCGTGGCGGGTCAAACAAAAATTTGCTTTAAGGCGATAAATAGCTAAAAATCAGCCAATTAATGCGATTTGAAAAAGTTGGCACGGTACCTGCATTATTTTTGGTGACCGTAAAGTAACAGTTTCGAATCACAAGATGAGGACACGAACATGGGTATCTTTTCACGTTTTACTGATATCGTAAATTCGAACATCAACGCCATTTTGGATAAAGCAGAAGATCCGGAAAAGATGGTTCGTTTGATTATTCAAGAAATGGAAGACACCTTGGTAGAAGTGCGCTCTACATCAGCGCGCTTGATTGCCGAGAAAAAAGACACTGAGCGTCAGATGGGGCGTTTCCAAAGCGAACAAGCGGAGTGGGAAAAGAAAGCGGAACTTGCCTTGAGCAAAGACCGTGATGACCTTGCGCGTTTGGCTTTAGTAGAAAAACGCAAAGCTAACGATGCAGTGACAAGCTTAGAGAGCGACATCGAACGCATCAATGAGCACTTGAATAAGCTCAATGAAGAAGTCGGTCAGTTGCAAGAGAAACTTGCGGACGCGAAAGCTCGTCAAAAAACCATCATCATGCGTCAGCGCGCTGCGAGCAGCCGTTTAGAAGTGAAGAAGCGCATTGATAGTGGCAAAATTGATGATGCTATGCTTCGTTTCGAGCGCTATGAGTCTAAAATTGATGACTTAGAGTCTCAGGTTGAAGCCTATGATATGGGTAAAAAGAGCTTACGCGATGAATTTGCCGAGCTCGAAGGTGAAGACCAAATCTCTGATGAGCTTGAAGCAATGAAAGCTCGTGTTAAGAAAGACAAAAAAGCTGAGTAATTGATTCGCAGGCATGGCATCACCCGCAGTTTGCGGGTGTACGCCAGCGGCGAAGTGACCAGAAGTGAGTATAGGGAACCCTTATTATGGCCGATGTACTTGTACCGATGATTGCAGTGCCCCTGATTTTGTTCATGATTTTTGTGGCACCGATCTGGGTCATCATGCACTACCGCAGTAAAAAGAAAATTAGCCAGGGCTTGTCGCAAGAAGAAATTCAAGATTTGCAGCAGTTGGCCCAGAAAGCAGAACAGATGCGCGAGCGCATCAAGACGCTAGAAGCTATTCTTGATGCCGACGCTCCAACATGGAGAGAACGCAAATGAGTTACGACAACGACAAAAAGCCGCGTAAACAACTGTTGCGTGACAAAGCAAATGCCAAGGTTGCCGGCGTCTGTGCCGGTATCGCAAACTACTTCAATATTGAAGCATGGTTAGTGCGGATTATTGTCGTGACTGCAGTGATTTTTGGTCATGGCTTTGTGGTCATTCTTTACATCGCTGCCTGGATGATTTTGGATGAAACGCCAGCACCACAAGCAACTGATAGCCATAAGCCGGTTGGTGTTAAAACCCGCGTTTACCAAGCAGGCGAGGCGCCGCGCCGCGCTTTTCACGATATTGATGAAGAGTACCGTGAGTTAGAAAGCCGCTTGCAGGCCATGGAACGCTACGTTACTTCAAACGCATACCAAGTCGATCGCGAGCTTAAAAACCTTTAATTTGATCCAGCTCAAGACGCAAGTGGAAAATTTGCGTTACACCCGCAGCGCAACTTCGTCGCCCTGACAAGTTGCGTTGCGCATGGGCAGCATGCACTCTTGCATTGTCGACAAAGTGCTCGACGAGAGGAGGAAGAACTGCCAATGCGTAATAACCATAACGACAAACCGCAATGGCAGCCAGCGACCATGACCATTCACGGTGGTAAACAACCGGATGAGCATGGCGCTTTGGTTGCACCGCTATACCAAACTGCGACGTTTTCATTTGCGAATACGGCGCAGGGTTCTGCGCGTTTCGCTGGCGAAGAGTCTGGCTATATCTATTCACGTTTAGGGAACCCCACTACAGATGAGCTCGAAGCTCGCGTCGCACAACTTGAGGGCTACCCCGCTGGAGCTGCGTGCGCAACCGGTATGGGGGCGGTCTCAGCGACAATGTTGGCGTTTTTGGAGCAGGGCGACCACGTTGTCGTTGCTGATGCCATTTACGGTTGTAGTTTCGCGCTCTTTTCGCATTTGTTCGCGAAGTTTGGCATTAGTGTCGATTTTGTGGATATGACAGATGCCAACAACGTTGCCCAAGCGATGCGTAGTAATACCAAGATGGTCTTCGTTGAAACTCCGGCGAATCCGCATTTGAAGATCATTGATATTGCTGCGGTTAGCGCTATTGCACACCGCCAGCAAGCGCGAGTCATTGTCGACAATACCTTTATGACTCCGCTGTTGCAGCGTCCGCGTGAGCAGGGTGCAGATATTGTCATCCACAGCGCGACCAAGTACCTCAACGGCCACGGTGATGTGGTTGCGGGGGTCATATGCGGCAGCGCCGAAGATATTGAACTGATTAAAATGACCACACTCAAAGATATGGGGGCGACAATGAGCCCGCATGATGCGTGGTTGATTTTGCGTGGCCTTAAAACACTCGATGTACGAATGGAGCGACATTGTCGCAATGCCATGCAAGTTGCAGAATACTTGCAACAGCATCCGCAAGTTCGGACCGTTTACTATCCTGGGCTTGCCGATCATCCAGCGCAACGCTTAATGGGTACGCAAATGCATGGTCCGGGTGCGGTGATTGCTTTTGAATTGAAGGGCGACATTGTTAGCGCTCGACAGGTACTGGATAGCCTTGAATTGATTACTATTGCCGTGAGTCTTGGTGACGCTGAAACCTTAATTCAGCACCCAGCCTCGATGACACATTCGCCCTACACACCGGAAGCGCGCGCAAAGGCCGGTATAAGCGACACATTAGTACGAATTTCGGTGGGTTTGGAAGCGGTGGAAGATATTATTGCGGATTTAGCGCAAGCATTTAAAAAAGCACAACAACAAACGACAGAACACACAGTACAGCAAGGGGAAACTTTGACTTATGGGTAAACAAAGCCAATACGTTTCACGCCAGCCAGACGAAAATGGGATTATCGACTGGAGTGACGAAGAGAACGCGGTATGGCGCGATTTGGTTGCTCGCCAGTTGAAACACATACCGGGTAAGGCCTGTGATGAATATATACATGGTCTCGAACTGCTTGATCTACCGCAGGATCGCATCCCACAGTTGCACGAGATTAACCAAGTATTAGAGGCCACCACTGGTTGGCAGGTCGCACAGGTTCCAGCGCTCATTCCTTTTGATGAGTTTTTCCGACTGTTGGCCAATAAGCAATTTCCTGTGGCGACTTTTATTCGTACACGGGAAGAGTTTGATTACTTACAAGAACCGGATATTTTTCACGAGATTTTCGGTCATTGTCCGTTGTTGACGAACCCTGCTTTTGCGCATTTTACGCATCAGTATGGCAAACTCGGACTTGATGCAACGCCGAAAGAGCGCGTTTATTTGGCTCGGCTCTACTGGTTCACTGTCGAATTTGGCTTGTTAAAAACAGCTGATGGACTACGCATTTACGGCGGCGGCATTTTGTCGTCACCGGGCGAAACAGAGTACGCGATTAACAGTGATAAGCCAGAGCGCAAGCCGCTGGTGCCGCTTGATGCCTTACGCACACCTTATCGCATCGATATCATGCAGCCGATCTACTACACTATCGAATCTACCGATAAACTCTTTGAGATCGCAGATCTTGATATTATGGCGCTGGTACGTGAAGCAATGGAACTTGGCTTGTTCGAGCCGAAGTTTCCGCCGAAAGATGCCGCTTAGTCGTTCGTCAATTAACTCTTTTTTGAAGACCATTTGGAGTCATAAATGTCTGATTTGAAACAGCAAAAGTGTGAAGCCTGTAATGCAGAGGCGCCAAAAGTTAGTGATGAGGAACTCGCGGAATTAATGCGCGAAATTCCTGAATGGACGCCTGTGAGTCGCGATGGCGTGATGCAGTTAGAGCGCGTGTTTAAGTTCAAAAACTTCAAGCAAGCGTTGGCCTTCACTAATCGTGTGGGTGACATTGCTGAAGCCGAGTTCCACCATCCGACGTTGACCACTGAGTGGGGTAAAGTCACGGTAACTTGGTGGACCCATGCGATTAATGGCTTACACAAAAACGATTTCATTATGGCAGCCCGCACGGATGCAGCGCTTGACGCAGAATAAGTCCGTGTAAGCGCAAATTTGAAGTTAAAAAGCCTCAGCCTAGTGACGGGTTGAGGCTTTTTTGTGTATACTATTTTTTACATTTTCCGTTTCAACAAGAAGTAGCAATGCGTCTCGAGATTACCTGTGATGATCGGTTGGGCTTGTGCCAAGATGTGCTGCAGATTTTGCGTGACCGCGAAATAGATCTGCGCGGTATCGAAGTCGACCCAAAAGGCAAAATATTTCTGAATTTTCCCGAGCTCGAATTTAAAGACTTTCAGCACTTGATGCCAGAGATTAGGCGTATTCCGAACGTGAAGGACGTGAAAACCGTCGCCTTCATGCCCTCGGAACGTGAGCATTTTGAATTTAGCCTGCTACTCAACAAGCTTCCTGATCCGGTGTTATCGGTTGATGCCAAAGGTACCATTGATATAGCGAATGATGCGGCAGTGTTATTGCTTTCTGATACACGTCAGCATTTGCCGGGTACGCCAATAGCCCAGTGGCTCAGTGGCTTTAATGTCCAACGCTGGTTGGAACGCGAGCCGACCGAACCACATACCACGCAAGTGACAGTTAATGGCGCGAAATACTTTGCCGAGTTAATGCCGATTTGGGTCAAGGATGAGCATGGCGGCACGAGCTTTGCTGGTGCCGTGCTGACCTGTAAACCACAACCTTTGAGTCAGCAATGGCAACGTACGGGCCAGCACGACGCATTTCATCAACTGCTTGGTGAACATCCGAGCATGCGCAAGCTCATCAAAGAGGCGCGACGCATGGCAGAACTTAACGTGCCGTTGCTTATTGAAGGCGAGACCGGGGTGGGAAAAGAATTGCTCGCCCGAGCCTGCCACCAAGCAAGCCCGCGAGCCGAACAGCCGTTTTTAGCGGTCAATTGTGCAGCGTTACCCGATAATGTGGCCGAAAGCGAGTTGTTTGGCCATGGTATGGGGAGCTTGGGCCCACATACCGAAGCTAAAAAAGGGATTTTCGAACAGGCGAATGGTGGCACAGTTTTGTTGGATGCAGTCGGTGAAATGTCGAACGGCTTGCAAGCAAAGCTACTGCGTTTTATTCAAGACGGTAAATTTCGTCGAATTGGCGAAGAAGCAGAAGTTACCGTTGATGTTCGTATTATTTGTTCAGCCCGTGATGATTTATTAGAGCGTGTTGAAGCCGGAAGTTTCCGCGAAGACCTCTATTACCGCTTGAATGTGCTGACGCTTTCTCTGCCGCCGTTGCGTGACCGCAAAACCGATATTCCGCTACTGGCAGATCATTTTACCTTGCAGGCTTGTCAACGTTTGGGCCGTAGTCTGGTATTGCTAACGCCAGACTGTCGCGAGTTACTGCAGCGTTACCAATGGCCAGGTAATGTTAGACAGCTTGAAAACGTTTTATTTCGGTCAGTTTCGATGCTTGAAGGCGAGCGCTTAAGCGCGGCTGATCTGCACTTACCGGAAGCAGGAGCACTGCAGGAGAATGTCGCTGTCGATCTTGAAGAAGGAAGTCTAGACGAGGCGGTGAAAAAATTTGAAGCAACGATTTTACGACGTTTATACCCGAGCTACCCAAGCACGCGGCAACTTGCGAAAAAGCTAGGCTTATCGCACACCGCTGTGGCCAATAAACTGCGTGACTATGGGATTGGTAAACAACGACGAAAAACCAGTAAACCTGCCAGCAAGTAAAGATTTATTGACGCATTGAAGCGGCGAATGTACGTGTTTAGCTACACTACATTCGTCGATTTGCATAACCTTTCTACAATACAATTGATCTGTATCAAAACCTTTACAAAAAGTGTCCACCGCGCTCCTCGGGTGATCTGCACTTGGTAACTGGCACTTCCGACCTTCCCATAGTAGAACTTAGGTACTACAAAACCATTCGTCGCATTCGCACTAAGAATGCCGCCGCAAGAACGAGGACTACAGAATGACAGATATTAATTATAATCCACTGCAAACAGACGGCTTTGAGTTTGTTGAGTATACCGCTCCTAATGCTGAAGGTATCGCCGCACTTAAAGATCTTTTCGATAAGCTCGGTTTTACAGAAGTTGCGAAACACAAGAGCAAAGAAGTTTGGTTATTTAAGCAAAATGACATTAATTTCATCATCAACGCTGAATCTGGTGGTCAAGCTGAAGCGTTCGCTAAAGACCATGGCCCAAGCGTATGCGGCATGGCGTGGCGTGTGAAAGATGCCCAACACGCATTCGAACATGCAGTAGAAAATGGCGCTAAGCCATTCCAACGTCAACTCGGCGCCAATGAAGCAGAGTTTCCTGCGGTTTATGGTATTGGTGAGAGCGTGCTGTATTTTATCGATAAGTACGAAGGTCAGGGTGTCTACGCTGATGATTTCGACTTCTACGAGAACTGGAAAGAAAAAATGCGTGAACACGCAGCAGGCTTGTACGAAGTTGACCACCTTACGCACAATGTTTTCCGCGGTAACATGGATACCTGGGCTGGGTTCTATGAACGTATCGGTAACTTCCGCGAAATCCGTTACTTCGACATCGAAGGTAAGCTTACAGGCCTGTTAAGCCGCGCGATGACGGCTCCATGTGGCAAAATCCGCATCCCAATTAACGAATCACACGACGATAAGTCGCAGATCGAAGAATATTTACGTGAGTACAAAGGCGAAGGCATCCAACACATCGCTTTAACCTCTGACAATATTTATCAAACCGTGCGCGACTTACGTAAAATTGGTATGGATTTCATGCCAACGCCTGATACTTATTACGAGAAAATCGACGAGCGCGTTGAAGGTCACGAAGAAAACGTTGAAGAGCTTCGTGAACTACAAATTCTCATTGATGGCGCGCCGATGAAAGATGGTATTTTACTGCAAATCTTCACCCAGACCGTAATTGGTCCAGTGTTCTTTGAAATCATTCAACGCAAGGGTAACGAAGGCTTCGGCGAAGGTAACTTTAAAGCGCTGTTTGAGTCGATCGAAGAAGATCAAATCCGTCGAGGAGTATTAAGCGATGCGTAAATGGATCAGCTTTCCGAAGCAAGTTGGAGTGAGCTCTAAACAAGCTCACGCTGACTTTCCGGAGCAGGCGATCTATGAACGTGAAGTCGGGCGTAGTGGTTTTTTTGGCCCGGCTACGCACTTTCATCATCGCCATGCCCCAACGGGTTGGAGCGAGTGGGAAGGGGATTTACGCCCGCGCAACTTCGATTTTAATAAGTTGGATAATGTTGGTACAGAATCACCATGGCAAGTGCCGCTGTTATTACACAATGCACAGTGTAAATTTCGAATTTGGCACTGCAGTGAAAAAATGGACTTTTTGGTGCGAAATGCCGATGGTGATGAGCTGTTGTTCATTCATGAGGGCCGCACCGAGCTGTTCTGTGACTACGGCCATATAACTTTAGAAAAAGGCGACTACTTCAGTATCCCGCGTTCGACATCGTGGCGCTTAGAGCCGTTGGAACCACTTCAGATCGTTATGATTGAGGCGACCAATAGTGCTTATCAGTTGCCAGAAAAAGGCTTGGTGGGGAATCATGCGATCTTTGATCCGGCATGTTTAGACACGCCCGATATCGATGATGCGTTCAAAGCACAATACAGCGAAGATGAGTGGCGTGTTGAAGTAAAACGCCATGGCAAGGTGTCGCGGATTACTTACCCGTTTAATCCTCTTGATGCCGTTGGCTGGCATGGCGACTTAGCCCCTGTGCGGATTAATTGGCGCGATATACGCCCGTTAATGAGTCATCGTTACCACTTGCCGCCTTCAGCGCACACGACCTTTGTCGCTGATGGCTTTGTTGTATGTACTTTCGTGCCACGGCCCATTGAATCCGATCCGGGCGCATTGAAAGTACCGTTCTATCACAACAATGATGACTACGACGAAGTACTGTTCTATCACGAAGGTGACTTCTTTAGTCGTGATAACATTGATAAAGGCATGGTAACCTTCCATCCGGCAGGCTTTACTCATGGCCCGCATCCTAAAGCATTCCAAGCCGGCTTAGAGCACCGCAAAAAATTCACTGATGAAGTTGCGGTGATGCTTGATACACGTAATCCGCTCGACATGGGCGATGTATGTGCTGGGGTTGAAAACCCAGACTATGTGTACAGCTGGCAAGCAAAAGACGAAAAGGCTAAATAATCTATGAAATTTGCAACCTATCGAAATGGTACACGCGATGGTCAACTGATGTTGGTCAGTCGTGATCTTAAGAAAGCTGTTGCGGTTCCAGCTTTGGCTGCGACCTTACAAGAAGTTCTAGATGATTGGGACGGCATTGCGCCTGAGCTTGAGAAGGCTTACACCGCTTTGAATAACGGTGAATTAAGCGATGCTGTGGAATTTGATGAAAGCCTCTGTGAATCACCGTTGCCGCGCGCCTATCAATGGGCTGATGGTAGTGCGTACGTGAACCACGTTGAACTTGTACGTCGTGCACGCAACGCTGAAATGCCGCCAAGTTTTTGGACCGACCCGCTGATGTATCAAGGCGGTTCAGACGATTTCTTGGGGCCGAAAGATGATATCGAAATGGCGGATACCGCTTGGGGTATTGATTTTGAGGGCGAAGTTGCGGTTATTACCGATGATGTTCCGATGGGCGTTAGTGCCGAGGATGCTGGCCAGTACATCCGCTTACTGATGTTGGTCAACGATGTTTCGTTACGTGGTTTGATCCCAAATGAACTTGGTAAAGGTTTCGGCTTTTTCCAGTCAAAACCATCGTCGGCTTTTTCACCAGTAGCGGTGACCCCCGACGAATTAGGTGATGCATGGCACGATAACAAAGTGCACCTGCCGTTACTAAGTGTCTATAACAACTCTGATTTCGGTAAGCCAAATGCCGGTGAAGACATGACCTTTGATTTCTCCCAATTGGTAGCGCACGCAGCCAAAACACGTCACTTAAGTGCTGGTGCGATCATTGGTTCAGGTACCGTGTCGAATAAGCAGGGCACCGACCACGGCAGTGCCATCAGTGAAGGTGGTGTTGGCTACAGCTGTATTGCCGAGGTTCGCATGATCGAAACGATTCGCGATGGCAAACCAACAACGGGCTTCATGCAGTTTGGTGACACCATCAAGATAGAAATGAAAGACGCCGGCGGAAATAGTATTTTTGGCAGTATCGACCAAAAGGTCGTACAGTATAAGCCTGAGTAACGTTTCTGAAACGGAGTCGACTATATGGAACTCTATGGATACTGGCGCTCTAGCGCCAGTTATCGAACGCGTATCGCGCTCAACTTTAAAGAGCTAGAGTATAACTATTTACCTGTTCACCTGCTTAAAGATGGCGGGCAACAGCACCAGCGTGCCTATCGGCAGCTCAATCCAAATGGTCTCGTTCCCACGTTGGTAGATGGTCAGGTTATCTTGCATCAATCGATAGCTATTATTGAGTATCTTGAAGACAAGTACCCTGAGCCAAGTCTGCTACCTGGGACGCCACAGCAACGTGGAGCGATTCGCGCGTTAGCACTTGATTTATCGAGTGAATTGCAACCGCTAATCAATTTACGCGTACAGCAGTACTTGAAAAATGAACTTGCCGTGAGTGATGCGCAAAAGCAAGCTTGGCTCGATCATTGGTTTGCTGAGAGCTTCACCGCCTTCGAGAAAAATCTCGAAGAAGTCGCTGGTAAGTATTGTGTCGGCGATGCCTTTAGCTTGGCCGATGTGTGTTTAGTCCCGCAAGTGTTTAGCGCACAACGGTTCGGTATTAAACTAGATGACTACCCGTTGCTGATGGGAGTTTACGAGCGTTTATTAGAGTTACCCTTTGTGGCTGCGGCGCACCCCAGCCAGCAACCCGATGCCGAAGCCTGATCGCAAGAAATTAGAACTTCATCGCATGCCATCAATGCCCAGCTCGTAAGTTGCTGGGCATTTTGGTTTAATGAGCCTGAATTAACTACAGGGAACCATCGAATGAAAACAAAATTTGCCGTTTCGCTGCTCGCTGCTTTTGTTGCAGCTTCCTGTGCAGCTACACAACCTGACGCGAGCTCTGCTTCAACTCAGCAAGCTCCAACGACGTTAGAACTCCAAGCTCCTGCTGTGCAAGCTCAGGCAGAGCAGGGGGAATTGACCATTAAACAAATCATGGCTGACCAAGACTGGGTGGCGCGTTCGCCAAGTTCAGCCTACTGGATGGCGGACGGCAGCGGCGTGCTGTACCAACAAAAACGTGAAGGTAGCGTGGTGAGCGATTGGTACCACTTGCCTTTAGGTGGTGAAGAAGCGCATAAAGTGCCGCTCGAAAAGCTGCACAACTATGCTTACAACGATGGTGTTTATAATAACGAGCGCACGCTTCTCGCCTATACCTTTGAAGGGAACGTCTTTGTTCGTGATCTGGCGCAGGGTGAAACACGCCAGTTGACCCGTGACGAAGCACGACAGTCACAGTTGATGTTTTTAACCGATGGACGTTTGGCGTATCGCGAAGGTAATGACTTTTATGCGGTTCATGTGCAAACGGGCTTAACTGAACAGCTTGTAACACTAGCAACGCATAGTGAACCCGAAGCTGTGAGTGAACCAAAAGACTTTATTGCCCAAGAGCAAGTTGATCTCATCAAGTTCGTACAAAAAGAACGTCGTGACCGACAAGACCGAGCAGATCAACGTGAACAGCTTGCCGGCGCCAACAGCTCTTTAGCGCCACAGCCTTTCTATCTTGGTGAGAATAAGCAAATTGTAGCTGCCAGTTTGTCGCCAGCAGGTGACAAGATGATTGTTGCTATCACAACACCACAAAGTTGGCGCGATGACGGCGACATTATGCCCAATTATGTTGCTGAAGATGGTCGGGTAAAAGCCGAGTCGGTGCGCCGTCGTGTAGCGGATGCGAAGCCAGTTGAACACCAAGTGTTAATGCTTGACTTGACCAACGGCGAGCAAACCCAGTTTACCTACAATACCTTGCCAGGTTGGAATGAAGACGTATTGGCTGAAGTGAAAGCCGAGAACCATGCTGCCGAGGGTAAAACCTACGAGAGTAAACAAGAGCCGCGGCCAATTACCTTGATGGGTGGCGCCATTCGTTGGTCTGAACAAGGTGAAAATGCGGTTGTGATGCTCGAAGCATGGGACAACAAAGATCGTTGGATCGCTTCAGTTGATTTTGCCGGTAAACAGTTGGTAAATCAGCATCGTTTGCATGACGAAGCATGGATTAACTATACGCATAATGAATTTGGTTTTGTGCCAGGTAGTGCCGACACCATTTGGTTCCAAAGTGAAGAAGATGGCTATGCTCATCTCTATACTAAACAGTTAGACGGGGAACAAAACCAACTCACTTCTGGTAAGTTTGTAACGGAAAACCCATTCGCTGATCCTGTTACGCAAAGTTTGTATTTTACCGCCAACAAAGAACATCCAGGTATTTATGAGTTGTACCGTGTTGACTTGACCGGTGGTGAAGTGGAAGCCCTCACTGATCTCGATGGTATCGTTGAGTCGTTTAGCCTTAGCCCGAATCGTGACAATGTTCTCTTTAGTTATTCAAGTGCATTACAGCCGAGCGAACTCTATAGTGTTGCGCTAGGCGGTGCTGCCGAAGCTGAGCGTTTAACAACTACTGTGACAGAACAGTTCCAGGGTTTCGATTGGACGGTTCCGGAAATTGTGCCAGTGCCTTCGAGCCATGTTGATGAACCTATTTACACGCGGGTTTATTATCCGGAAGGTTATGATGCCGAACGTGCCGAGCAGTATCCAGCGGTGGTATTTATTCATGGCGCTGGCTACTTGCAGAACGCGCATGCCGGTTGGTCAGGCTATCAACGCGAGTTCATGTTCCATACGTACTTAAATCAACAAGGCTATGTGGTATTCGACCTCGATTACCGTGGCTCGAAAGGTTATGGACGTGATTGGCGGACAGCGATTTACCGTCAGATGGGCACGCCTGAAGTTGAAGACCTTGTCGATGTCGTTAAATGGGCTGGTGAGAACACGAATGTCGATACCGAGCGTATGGGGACTTATGGTGGTTCGTACGGTGGTTTCTTGACGTTCATGGCACTTTTCAATGAACCAGGCTTATTTAAAGCGGGTGCAGCGTTGCGTCCGGTATCCGATTGGGCACATTACAACACGGGTTATACTTCGAATATTTTGAACTTGCCAAGCAATGACCCGATTGCGTATCGCCGTAGCTCGCCTATTTACTTTACCGAAGGCTTAGAAGATGCATTGTTGATCAATTCACCTATGGTGGATGATAACGTCTTCTTCCAAGATAGCGTGCGCTTGGTTCAGCGTCTGATTGAACATGAAAAAGAAGACTTTGAAACGGCTATTTTTCCTGTCGAGCCGCACGGTTTCCGTCAGCCTTCGAGTTGGTTAGATGAATACCGCCGTATTTTTAAGTTATTTGAAGAGAACTTAAAATAACTCCAGAGTGGACCTAAAAAGGAAAATAAAAAAGCCGGGCAGTGGCGACACTGTCCGGCTTTTATTGTTTTAAGATTGTTTTAAGGGCTTCGCTTATGCGTTAGGCGAGCACTTCGTCATTTCTGCTCGTGCTATCGAACGTGCTTGACTGAAACTCGCAACCCAACTTGCTTTCTGAATACCAGCGCGGCGGCTATCATCAGCTACCGAGAGCGGGGTGAAAGCATCGCTACGGGCTTCCGCAGTGGCTTTAGCCATTGGTGCAGAAACGACTTTGCCTTTGACCTTACTCCGACGTACAGCTGGCTTGTCGGCCTGTACTTCTGGCTTTTCCGCAGAGCTCTCTGCAAGACTCTCCGCAGGACTCTCCGCAGGTTGTTCTGCAGGTTGCTCGGCTGCTACTTTTTGCTCGTTGTCCGCTTTTACCGATTCAGGTGAAGCTTCGACTTCTACCGCTTCTTCGGTCGAAGTTTCTACTCGTGCGGTCGCCGCTGGAGCTTCAACTTCCTCAGTTGGACTTGTCGCTGTAGCTGGCTCCTCGACAGGCTTTTCATCTGCTGATGATGTTACCTCAGCTGGTGTTGTTTCTGCGGTTGTAGCTTGAGCATCAGCGTTTTCTTTTTGCGGCTCATCAGTTGCTGAGTTTTCTGTTGTTGAGCTGTCTGTTGTTGAGCTGTCTGGCGCTGATCCCTCGGTTGCAGAATTTTCGCTTGGTTCTGTGAGTGATAGCTCAGTTTGCACCGCATCTTCATTATCAGCATCCGTATTACTTTCTGATGCTGTCGACTCTGCTGCTTTTTCCTCTTTTCGGCGTTGTCCGGCTGCGCGTTGATGACGAGGACTACGGCGTGAACGATTGCGACCTTCGCGCTTCTCGCTGTTGTCTTTATTTTCGTCAGATACAGCCTCTTCAGCGGCGATGGTTTCGCTTGTCAGCTGTTCTTCAGCTTGGCTATCAGCAGCTTTAGCTTTTGGCTTGGCTTCAGCTTTCTTCGCTTGCGCCTGCTCGGCAGGCTTCGCGCTGTCGGCTTTAGCTTCATCGCCGTCGACAGTTTGCGGAGCTTTATCCTCTTTGCCAACACGCACCGACTTTTCTAGTTTACGCCGCTGTCGACGTGGCTTAGGCGCTGCTTCTTTAGTTGGAGCTGAAGCTTTGTCTTCCGCTTTGTTATCAGCAGTTTCAGTTTGTGTAGCTGCTTGATCTTGCTTTGGAGCGTTCGCATTTTGGCGACCACGACCGCGACCACGACCACCGCGACGTTGACCACGCTCCTGCTTCTGTTCAGTAGCAGCGTCTTTGTCATTGGTTTTGGTGTTGTCAGTTTTGTCGTCAGTTTTCTTGTCATCGTCACGGGTACGCTGACGGTTATTACCACGACGGCGGTTATTACCGCGCTGATTGTTACGGCCTCCGCGACGATTATTAGAGCGTTCACGAGACGAACGTTGTTGCTGTTGTTTTTTCTTTTCTTGCTCTTCGTCATCGTCACCAAATAGCGAGCTCAACCATTTACCCAAGCGATGCAACAACGATGGGCCAGCGGCTTTTGGTTTGGCCGCAGGCGCTGGGGTTGGTGCTGCAGGAGCTTGTAGGCCTTTTAGCGCTGGTTCTTCGAAGCTTGGCTTGTCTTTATTCAATACCACTTCGGTTGAGGTGTCTTCCGGCTTCTCGATGAGCTTGAAGCTATTGGCTTCATCGACTTCATCGTTACGCAAGCGCTTAACGTCAAAATGTGGTGTTTCTAGATGTTGGTTTGGAATAACCAAAACAGAAACCGAGTGACGTTTTTCGATGTCGTTAATCGAACTACGTTTCTCGTTTAACAAGTAGGTTGCTACGGTTACTGGAACCTGAGCTTGAACTTGAATGGTATTATCTTTCAGTGCTTCTTCTTCGATGAGACGAAGAATAGAGAGCGCCAATGATTCCGCTGAACGAATAGTGCCATGACCATTACAACGCGGACACACGTGGTTCGATGACTCACCTAACGATGGGCGTAAACGTTGACGCGACATTTCAAGTAAGCCGAAGCGCGAAATACGAGCCACTTGGATACGCGCACGGTCTTGTTTCAAGCTGTCACGTAAGCGATTTTCAACTTCACGTTGGTGTTTGACTGGCGTCATATCGATAAAATCGATGACGACCAAGCCGCCAACATCGCGTAAACGTAACTGACGTGCGATCTCTTCAGCAGCTTCTAAATTGGTCTGGAAAGCCGTTTCTTCGATGTCGCCGCCTTTCGTCGCGCGCGCCGAGTTGATATCAATCGAAGTCAGTGCTTCTGTTGGATCGATAACAATAGAGCCACCTGAAGGTAAACGCACTTCACGTTGGAAGGCCGATTCAATTTGGCTTTCCACTTGATAGTGGTTAAATAGCGGGACGTCACCTTGATAGGTTTTTACGCGATTAACGAAGTCCGGACGAATTAACGTTACGTGATCACGAACTTGTTCGAAGACCTTTGGATTATCAATAAGGACTTCACCAATATCGCGACGTAAGTAATCCCGAATCGCACGGAATACCACATTGCTTTCTTGATGAATAAGGAAAGGAGCAGGGCGTTCGCCCGCAGCTTTTTCAATTGCACTCCAGTGATGGACAAGAACATTAAGATCCCACTCGAGCTCTTCTGCTGACTTACCTACGCCGGCAGTACGGACAATTAAGCCCATACCGTCAGGAAGCTGCAAATCCTTCATGGCTTCTTTGAGTTCTGTGCGCTCATCGCCTTCAATCCGGCGTGAGATACCGCCAGCCCGAGGGTTGTTGGGCATGAGTACTAAATAGCTACCGGCCAAAGAGATAAAGGTGGTTAGCGCAGCGCCTTTTTGGCCGCGCTCTTCTTTATCGATTTGCACAATAACTTCTTGGCCTTCGGAAACAACGTCTTTGATGTTGGGACGGCCAGAGAATGTGTAGCCTTTAGGGAAGTAGGTTTTAGCGATTTCTTTGAGAGGTAAAAAGCCGTGACGCTCAGCGCCGTAATCAACAAATGCAGCTTCAAGACTTGGTTCGATACGGGTAATTTTACCCTTATAGATATTCGCTTTCTTTTGTTCGTGGCCCGGACTTTCGATGTCTAAATCGTACAATCGTTGTCCGTCCACCAAAGCAACACGTAGCTCTTCTTGCTGTGTTGCGTTGATCAACATTCTTTTCATGGTTGTGACTCTTATTTTCGTGCCACAACACAGTACGAGGGCGTTCTCGCCGTCGCTATTTCGAGATTGAATTGTAGACTGCCATCGCGCTATCGCAGCGTAGAATGACACCTCCCGTGGTGTTCTTTAACACTCACGTGAGGTACGCAATTGGTTACCAAGCCGAAATACGCTTGTGTTCGTACCGTGTTGTCGCAAATATGCGTTAACATGACGTGGCTTGGTCTGTTTCAGTTCCATGCCATCAGGATCTCAAAGGACAATTTCTTACCTTTGTATCGTGAAGTGGAGGTTGTGTTGCTATAAATAGCTTTGCGCCAAGCCACAACTAATTTTTTGTTTGTTCTCTCGCGTACTAGGCTGTTATCAGCTCGCGAACCGCTTCATCTTTTTGCTCCGGTGCGGCTTTTCCGGAAGCCCTATTATCCCACGAAACCGAACTACAGTACAAGCTAAATTAAAGTAAGCAAAAAGAGCAGTCAGGTGAAAATCAAAATGTTAATATAGCGCCTATGAAAGAGACCCCTGAAAACACAATTCAACACAAAGTGCGCTTGGTTAAGATCGAGGCGGATTACGCCGAGCAGCGTATTGATAACTTTTTGCTTGCGCAACTAAAAGGCGTGCCCAAGTCGTTGGTGTATCGCATTTTACGCAAGGGCGAAGTGCGCGTGAATAAAAAACGGGCAAAGCCAGATTACCGTTTACGCGCTGGTGACGAAGTAAGGATCCCGCCAGTCCGAGTGGCGGAACGCAACCCATTGCCGTCGGCCAACCTTGAGCAAGTTCAAGCGCTGAACAACCAAGTGCTCTACGAAGATGATGTACTTATGGTTTTGAATAAGCCAGCAGGACTTGCGGTTCATGGTGGATCGGGATTGCAGTTTGGACTCATCGAGAGCTTGCGCGCATTACGACCGGACGCGAAACACTTGGAGTTGGTGCATCGTTTAGACCGCGAAACAAGTGGTTGTATTTTGGTGTCCAAGCGTCGCTCAGCGCTTCGTGCACTGCATGAGCAATTACGCTCGAAGACTATGGATAAGCGTTACCTAGCTTTAGTGCGAGGGCAATGGCAAGCGCATGTAAAACTTATTGCTGCACCGCTGCAAAAGAACACCTTAAAGTCTGGTGAGCGCATTGTACGCGTTGATGCCACTGGCAAACCATCTGAAACAAGATTTAGGGTGTTGCACTCGTTTGCGCAATGTAGCCTTGTTGAAGCTTCTCCTATCACAGGGCGAACCCACCAGATTCGTGTTCATGCGTTACAAGCTGGGCATCCCATCGCATGTGATGACAAATATGGCGATCGCGTATTCGATAGTGCGATGCATGACTTAGGGCTCAATCGACTGTTTTTGCATGCGCATCAATTAAGTTTTCAGCACCCGCAGACCGGTAAAACGATTACGGTAAATGCACCGCTCGATGCAATACTGCAAAAAGCGCTGCAAGGATTAGGTCTAGCTGAAAAAGCAGTGCGTAAGCTCGGGAGCTAGTGAAAAGTGGCGAAAGATTACCAACTCATTATTTTTGATTGGGATGGCACTTTAATGGACTCCATCGGCCGCATTGTTTCTTCGATGCAGGCTACCGCAAAAGCTTTGCAGTTGCCAGTCCCACTTGCGGAAGCGGTGCGCGACATTATTGGTTTAAGCCTGGAGCCCGCCATTGGACGCTTATTTGGCAACCTTTCAACAGCAGATTATGAGCGGTTTTTACAGGTTTATCGCGATCAGTATGTTGAGTTAGATACAACACCGACCCCGCTTTTCACTGGGGTGCGCTCCATGTTGACTGAGCTCAGTCAGCGCGGCTACCAACTTGCGGTGGCTACGGGTAAAGCCAGACGAGGCTTGGACCGAGTGTTAGTAGAGAGCGAACTGCAAGATTTCTTTAGCGTAACGCGTTGCGCCGATGAAACCCGTTCAAAGCCTGAGCCTCATATGCTTCACGAAATTATGGCATGCACAGGCGTGTCAGCGGCAGCAACCTTGATGATTGGCGATTCGATCCATGATTTAAAAATGGCCCAAGCCGCAGGTGTTGATGCTTTGGGCGTTGATTTTGGGGCTCATAGCAGTGCGCAACTGTTACCTTACCAGCCGCGCCACATTTTGAGCGACTGGTCGCAGTTACTTGCCTATTTAGACGAACAGAATGTGAGGAGTAGGGTATGACCAAGCTCGTATTAGCGTCGACCTCACCTTATCGACGTATGTTACTAGAAAAAGTGGTATCCGAATTTATTTGCGCGGCACCACACACTGATGAAACAGCGCACGAAAATGAAACTGCGCCGGAGTTAGTTGAGCGTTTAGCAGTGGCAAAAGCCAAGGCGTTGGCGGAACAGTATCCGTCGCATTTTTTGGTAGGTTCTGATCAAGTCGCGGTGGTCGACGGGAGCATTTTGGGTAAGCCTGGCAATGAAGCGAACGCGATTAAACAGTTAACGGCGGCGCGCGGCAAGATAGTGACGTTTTATACGGGACTCGCTGTCTACGATAGTGCGCAGCAACGCCTGCAAAGTTGCGTGGAACCTTTCGAAGTTCACTTTCGCAACTTAACCGATGCAGAAATTAAGGGTTACGTTGCGCTTGAGCAACCGTTTAATTGTGCAGGGAGCTTTAAGAGTGAGGGATTAGGGATTAGCTTGTTTGAGCGGTTGCATGGCGATGACCCAAATAGTTTGATCGGTTTACCGCTCATTAAACTGCTCGCGATGCTGCGTGAGTGGGGCATGAATCCCTTGATAAAAAGCTGAAAATCACTTGTTTTCGGGCGCTGAATCCTTTAACATTCGCGCCCTATGCAGAAGGTTCGTATTCCTATTTCGGTCGATCCGGTCAAAAGTGCCGGTAAACAATTGAGTTACGTGGGCTTAGTTCCAGGTAAGTCGATGACACGTTTACAAGAGCTTTTGGTAGAGCCCTGTGCAGATGTAGATGCCGAACTTGAGTTTGATCAAGATGAGCAAAACATCAAGCACATGAAAGGGCACGCCACGGTCTCAGTCACGGTTGCTTGCGAGCGCTGTGGTGACCCGATGGTGGTCGCTCTGGAGAGTAACTTTGCTTATGCTCCA
The DNA here is from genome assembly GCF_003987225.1 of Pseudidiomarina homiensis. Lineage (GTDB taxonomy): Bacteria > Pseudomonadota > Gammaproteobacteria > Enterobacterales > Alteromonadaceae > Pseudidiomarina > Pseudidiomarina homiensis. The sequence continues at coordinate 641,164 of NZ_PIPX01000001.1, read as the reverse complement.
GTGACCAAACGCCAAACGGCCACCGATATGCCGAGTGATTACGAAGCCATAGAGTTAGATGAGCTTGGTGAGATCCAACTGCATCGAATTATTGAAGATGAGCTGATATTGGCAATGCCTGTGGTGGTCAAACACGACGAGCGCGAATGTCGGGTAGATAGTAATGCAATGCAATGGGGCAAAATTGATGATGCTCCTAGCGATAAGGAAAATCCTTTCGCCGTATTGCAAGAGTTAAAGCGTAAATAAACTTAGGAGATAGCGTAAAATGGCTGTACAACAGAATCGGAAAACGCGTTCAAAGCGCGACATGCGTCGTTCTCACGATGCACTGAGCGGCCCTACACTGTCGGTTGACTCTACCTCTGGTGAAACGCATCGTCGTCACCACGTAACAGCTGACGGTTTCTATAAAGGCCGTAAAGTCGTAAACAAGTAATCCAGAATCGGAAGTGAGGCAATGGCCGCACTGACACTGGTACTTGATGCAATGGGGGGCGATCATGGCCCCTCTATTGTTATTGACGCATTGCATGATGCGTTACAACTATTCCCTCAACATCACTTCATTGTGGTCGGCGATGAAGCCGAACTCAAACCTCTCTTACAAGCAAAAAACCTTCTCGAACATGAACGTGTGACACTGCAACATGCCAGTCAAACCGTTACCATGACCGATAAACCTGGTTACTCGTTGCGCGCTAAACCTGATTCGTCAATGCGTGTCGCACTCGAACTCATTGCAACTGAGCAAGCTGCAGCCTGTGTAAGTGCTGGTAATACCGGTGCCTTAATGACAAAGGCTTACTTCTCGCTGAAAACCTTACCTGGCGTGTTGCGTCCGGCGCTAATGTCGGCGATTCCGCAAGCTTCTGGACAAAGCGCATTTTTACTCGACCTTGGTGCAAATCCAGTTTGTGATTCCGATACTTTATTTCAGTTTGGCATCATGGGGGCGGTCGCCGCGCGTGAAGTGCTTGGTATTGAAAACCCGCGTGTTGCGCTGCTGAATATGGGCGAGGAGGACATTAAAGGCAATGATGTCGTGAAGTCGACCGCGCAGTTATTCCAGCAATCCAATTCGATTAACTATATTGGCTTCATTGAAGGCGATGACCTGTTCGCAGACAAAGCAGACGTCATTGTTTGTGACGGTTTTGTCGGCAATATAGCGCTGAAGAGCTGCGAAGGACTTGCCGAACTGCTACTGAACAATATTCGAGCTAATATCAACGCTCACTGGCTAACGCGCTGGTTTGTAAAACTTTTCTACCATCGGTTGCAACGTTCGTGGGACTGGCTGAAGCCCGACCACTATAATGGCGCAAGTTTGATAGGATTGCGGGGCGTTGTTATAAAAAGTCATGGTGATGCGAATGCGAAAGCATTTTTAAGTGCGATCGAGCAAGCCGTGGAAGAGACGCAACAGGACCTCCCGACACGTATTCGTGATCAGGTGGAAAAAGTTCTCTTAGAGCAAGAATAAGGTTCATATGTTTGCAAGAATTGCAGGAACTGGGCACTATCTTCCCGCACAGTGCCTGACCAACGCTATGCTTGAGCAACGTGTTGATACGAGTCACGAATGGATTGTTGAGCGTACTGGTATTCATCAACGCCATATCGCAAGTGCCAGTGAAAATGCGGTAACCATGGGTGTTGCTGCCGCACGAGAGGCACTTCAAGCTGCTCATCTGCCGATTGAAGACATTGACCTTATCGTCGTGGCGACGACCTCTAATGATCGGGCTTTCCCAAGTGTTGCTTGCGAGATTCAGGCAGCTTTAACCGAACAAAATATTCCAGCGTTTGACGTTGCCGCTGCCTGCTCAGGTTTTTTATTTGCCATGAGTGTTGCAGATCAATACATCCGCAGTGGCACTTATAAAAATGTATTGGTGATTGGTACCGATGTACTATCACGCTTGTGTCGCCCAGATGATCGCAATACCATCATTTTGTTTGGTGATGGCGCCGGCGCAGCTGTACTGCAAGCGAGCACAGAACCGGGAATTTTATCAACACACCTGTATAGTGCTGGCGAGTTTGCTGACTTATTGGGCGTGAATCACGTACAACGACATAGTGACGAAAGTGCTGAAGCGTTGAGCGAAGCTTGGATGTATATGAAGGGCAATGAGGTATTCAAAGTTGCGGTAAGTAAACTCAGTTCGTTAGTCAGTGAAACCTTGGCGGCAAATAATATGTCGCCTAGCGATTTGGATTGGCTGGTGCCACATCAAGCAAACCTGCGCATCATTAAAGCCACCGCAAAAAAACTAAAAATGCCGATGTCACAAGTGATCACAACACTAGAAGACACTGGTAATACGTCGGCAGCATCAGTACCCATTGCACTCGATGTTGCCATTCGCGATGGGCGTATTAAGCGCGGACAAAATTTATTGCTGGAAGCCTTTGGCGGTGGATTCGCTTGGGGTTCAGCACTTATCAATTATTAGCAAGGAAACGACTATGCGTGCATTTGTTTTTCCCGGACAAGGTTCTCAAACGGTTGGTATGTTGGCTGATCTAGCAACTGAGTATCCGCAGATCGAACAAACTTTTGCTGAAGCAAGCGAGGCTCTAGGCTACGACTTATGGGAGCTAGTGCAGCAAGGACCTAGTGAAAAGCTGAATGAAACTCAGCGCACTCAGCCGGCATTGCTTACCGCAAGTGTGGCAATTTATCGCGTTATCGAAGCACAAGGAGTGCCGGCACCGGAATGGTTGGCAGGGCACAGTTTGGGGGAATATTCGGCGTTAGTGTGCAGTGGTGCGATGGACTTTGCCGATGCAGTGCGGTTAGTTGCCAAACGCGGCGCACTAATGCAGGAGGCTGTACCCGCTGGGGTTGGCGCGATGGCGGCAATTATCGGCTTAGATGATGCGCTCGTTGAAGAAGCGTGTGCGGCGGCAGCCGGTGACCAAGTTGTAAGTGCGGTCAATTTTAATTCTCCAGGGCAGGTGGTCATTGCCGGTCATGCCGAGGCTGTAGAGCGCGCTGGAGAAGCGTGTAAGGAGGCGGGGGCAAAACGCGCATTACTATTGCCGGTAAGTGTGCCTTCGCATTGTGCGCTGATGCAGCCAGCGGCCGAAAAACTGGCCGTCGAGCTAGGAAAAATTACCTTACGTACGCCTAATATCCCTGTCGTGAACAATGTCGATGTTAGCGTTGAGCGTGAAGCCGACGCTATTCGCGACGCTTTAGTGCGTCAACTATACTCGCCGGTACGTTGGACCGAAACTATTCAATATTTGGCTAAGCAGGGCGTTACAGAACTCTACGAAATTGGCCCAGGCAAAGTGCTAAGTGGACTTACGAAGCGCATCGATAAGGCATTACAAAGCGATGCAATTAACACAATTGAAAGTATTCAAAAGGTGCAATCATGACAATAACAATGGAAGGGCAAGTCGCTCTCGTAACTGGTGCGAGCCGAGGTATTGGCAAAGCCATCGCTGAGCAACTGGTAGCGCAGGGCGTAAAAGTGATTGGTACAGCCACCAGTGATAGTGGTGCCGAGGATATTTCCGCTTATCTCGGCGAGCATGGTGAAGGCCGCCGTTTGGATGTTACTGATGCAGAAAGTATTGCCGAAACGCTAAAAGCAATTGATGAGAACTATGGTCAACTCGATATCTTGGTTAATAATGCGGGGATTACTAAAGACAACCTGCTTATGCGTTTGAAAGATGATGATTGGGATGCGGTGCTTGATACCAACTTGAAATCGGTCTATCGCTTGAGCAAAGCTGTTCTTCGGGGCATGATGAAACGTCGTTTTGGCCGCATTATTAATATTTCATCGGTGGTGGGAACGACTGGGAATCCTGGACAGACCAACTACTGTGCCGCAAAAGCTGGTTTGGTAGGTTTTAGCAAAGCACTGGCACAGGAAGTTGCTGGACGTGGTATAACAGTGAACTGCGTTGCGCCAGGTTTCATTGATACTGATATGACCAAGGCCTTGACTGAAGACCAAAAACAGGCGATTTTTGCAAATATTCCGGCGGCTCGTTTGGGGCAGCCAGAAGAAATTGCTGCAACAGTGGTATTTCTAGCGTCGGCTGGAGCCGCTTACATCACCGGTGAAACTATTCATGTGAATGGTGGTCTTGCAATGGTGTAAGTAAACAGCAGATCAAGGGGTATGACCTCTCGGCATTTGGGCATTTTTTCCTTTATTAATGCCGCTGCATTCACTACACTAAGCGCAAATTTGAACTCGATACCTAAATGAAGGGACATTGTAACAATGAGTACTATTGAAGAACGCGTAAAGAAAATCATCATCGAACAGTTGGGCGTTAAAGAAGAAGAAGTAAAACCTGAAGCTTCTTTCGAAAACGACCTTGGTGCAGATTCACTTGATACTGTTGAGTTGGTGATGGCACTGGAAGAAGAATTCGAAACTGAAATTCCAGATGAAGAAGCAGAAAAAATCAAAACTGTTCAAGCGGCAATCGATTACGTGACGAATCACGCAAACGACTAAGCCAAACGGTTGCAAAGGGCGGAATGAAAATTCCGCCTTTTTTGTATCTGGCGTAAGGAATTCGAGATCTTTATGTGGCAAAACGGGCAACAAATTACGGCGCATGAGCTCGATCGTGGCTTACAATTTGGAGATGGTCACTTTACCACGTTGACGCGTGAAAATGGCCAGCTGCGCTGGTGGCCTCAGCATTGGCAGCGGTTGGTATCGGCTAGCGAGCGTTTGCGGATGGGGTTGCCGGATGAAGCCGAGGTCTTAGAATGTCTGGCGCAAATTGACGCCGCTGATGCCATTATCAAAATAATCATTACACGCGGTTCAGGTTCGCGCGGTTATGGTTACGCCCAAACTGTTACCAGCAACTGGTATGTTACAAGTTCACCATTACCCGAGCGCAAAACACACTCACTAAATTGTGCGATTGCGCAGTTCTCCTTGGCGCGTTCCAGTTTTTTTGCCGGACTCAAAACACTCAATCGATTAGAGCAAGTGATGCTCAGTGCTGAGCGCGACAGTAGCTCGCTTGACGAGCTGATCGTGTGCGACAGTGAAGGCTTGGTTGTTGAGGCGACATCGAGCAATATCTTTTTGCGTATAGAGGGTGCGTGGCATACGCCAAAACTTGATTTTGCAGGCATTGACGGCATTGTTCGGCGTCAGATTTTAGCCGATCGCCCCTTGGGTGACGTGCAAATATCTCGCGTGAACGTGCACGATCTACCTAATGTAGAGCAAGCATTCGTAACTAATACTGTTTTGGGCTTGCGTCCACTAGCGAAGATCGGCGACCATAAGTTACCCGAGCAACAACTTCCTAAGGCGCTAACAACTTGGTGGCAAAGCTAAAACAATTCATACTCATCAGCTTCTTTGCGGGTATATTTCTACTCACCCTGTTTGCTTGTGGTGGCGCTTATTGGAGTCACCAACTTCTCGATTCTCCGTTAGACATTGGCGATGAACCCGTGTTGCTGGAAATCAAACCAGGAATGCATGCAAAAACAGTCTTGCAACAGCTCAAGCAGCAAGAAATATGGCCGCATTCCAGCGAACTGAGTTACGTTGCGAGTCGTTTATGGGCTAACCCCGAGCGTATGCAAGCTGGGGTTTATCAGCTGCAATATGGACAGACGTTGCGGCAGTTTTGGCAACAGTTACAAGCTGGGCGGCAACATCAATTTGCGGTTACCTTGGTCGAAGGCCAAACGCTCATGCAATGGTTAGAAATCATAGGAGCGCATGATTATTTACAGCCGCTAACGTCGTCGCCCAGTGAACTATTAAAGCAAGTAGCAAGTGATGCAAGTTGGCCTAGTTTAGAAGGCTTGTTAGCACCTGACACCTATCATTTCTATGCCGGTACTTCGGCCCTGAAAATTCTCCGCAAGGCTTATAAAACGCAGCAACAACGTTTATATGGTGTCTGGGAAGACCGGGCAGATGAATTGCCCTATACAGAGCCATACGAGTTGCTTATTATGGCTTCGATTATTGAAAAGGAGACCGGGCTAACGGGCGAACGCGATAAGGTAAGCTCAGTTTTTGTGAATCGTCTACGTAAAGGTATGCGCTTACAGTCCGACCCGACAACCATTTATGGTATCGCTGATTTTGATGGTAATTTGACCCGCGCTCACTTACGGGAAGAAACAGCGTATAACACGTATCGTATTGATGGTTTACCACCAACACCTATTGCGATGCCAAGCTTGGCAAGCTTACGTGCAGCCGCTCACCCCGCAACTACAGATTATTTCTATTTTGTCGCAGACGGTTCGGGCGGCCACGTTTTCTCGCGAACCCTAGAAGAGCACAATAAAGCAGTTAATCGCTATCAACGAGGAATGAATTAGCCCATGCAGGGAAAGTTTATTGTTGTCGAAGGCCTTGAAGGGGCAGGCAAGAGCTCAGCAATTGCGAGCTTAGTGAGCCATTTACAAGCAAAAAGTATTGCCACGCTTACTGTTCGCGAGCCGGGTGGTACACCGCTGGCTGAGGCTTTGCGTGATTTGGTTAAAAAGCAGTGGCAGGAAGAGGTGACGGCGGAAACTGAGTTGCTATTGATGTATGCCAGTCGAGCCCAATTGGTTCACAATGTGATTCGTCCAGCGCTGGCAGAGGGAAAATGGGTGATTGCCGATAGGCATGACTTATCGTCACGAGCCTATCAAGGTGGAGGGCGCCAGTTAGGCGATGCCAAGCTACAAACTTTAAAGAAACTCGTACTTGGCGATTTTGTCCCGGATTTAACCTTATTACTCGATTTAGATCCTGAAATTGGCCTTGAGCGAGCCCGTGCCCGTGGCGAACTTGATCGGATTGAACAAGAAGCAATGGCATTTTTCCAGCGCACGCGTGAACGCTATTTAGAAATTGCTCGGCAGGAACGCGGTATTAAGGTTATTGCCGCCGACCAACCGATGGCGGAAGTGCATCAGGCACTTGTTAATGCACTCGAAGCAGAGCTATTCGCACACGGAAGGGGATAAGTCGTGAGTTTGCCATGGTTACGGGAAAACTGGCAGCAAGTGTTGCGAGAACGACAGCAAGGTAAGCTTGCCCACGCTTATTGTGTGCCTTGGCAAGTTGATCTTGGGAGCGCTTTATTCGTTGCCGAATGGATCAAGTTGTTGCTTTGCAGTCAGGCAGAAAAGCGAGCGTGCGGTGAGTGTAAGAGCTGCTTACTGCACAAAGCCGGAAATCATCCAGATTATTATTCACTCGCGAGTCAGGATGGGCGTGCCATTAGTGTCGATCAAGTGCGTGAACTTCTTGGCAAGTTACACAACACGCCCAATCAAGCGGGGGCAAAAGTCGTATGGTTACAGGATGCCGAAAAACTCTCGGTGACTGCTGCCAATGCCTTGTTGAAGACGCTCGAAGAACCCACCCGCGATACCTATTTTATTGTTACGCCTGAGAGGACTGAACGGTTATTACCTACATTGCGTAGTCGTATGCAACTGTTACGCATGAACACGCCATCCGCGGAAGCTATTCAACAGTGGTTGGCACAGCAACTAGGACGTATTCTAACTGAAGAAGAGATGACAGCTTGTCAGCGCTACCGGCAACGGCCATTGGCGCTCATCGAATGGGTCAAAAGCGGTGATTACCCGCGCGATTATGTTGCTGAATTAAGTGGGGCTTTGCTTGCGGATGAGGCGTTACCAACACCAGCCAAAGCGGATTGGCAGGACTGGTTATTGGCAACGGAGCAATGGTTGCAAGAACTCATGCGCGTGCAGCAGGGAGCTGCACAAACACAATTACTTATGCCAAGCAAACAAGCTGAGCTACAACAATTTCTTCGTAACAGGAATTATAACGTGACAGATTTAAGTTCTTGGTTACAATTATGTTATGGTATACGACAGCAAACCAATGAACAGAGCGGCCTCAATGGGCCTCTATTATTACAAGAACTCTGGATGAGGTGGCTCTAGCCATGGCTGCGAAGCGAATTCACTTAAAATCAGAAGAACAGTTACGTCGCTTATACATGCCCTTCATCAAAGGTGGGGCATTATTCGTTGCAACCGATGACCCTTATGCGATTGGTGACGAGATGGCGTTATTGGTACAATTACCCGGTGATTCAGAGGAGACTCTGGTTAAGGGGAAGGTTGTATGGCTAGCGCCACTGCGCCCTGGACGCGCCGATCAACGCGGTGTCGGGGTGCAGTTCACCGATGACAAGTCGCACTTACGAAATCGTATTGAGACCTTGTTAGGTCACCTGGGTGAGTCGAGCGCGCCAACAGCAACCATGTAAACTAACACAACGTTAAGGGGTCGCTGTGTTTATCGATTCACACTGTCATCTCGATAAATTAAAACTCGATGAATTCGATGGTTCCATCGAACAAGTTATTGCCAATGCTAAACAAGCTGGGGTCCAGCAAATGTTGTGCATTGGTGTCACTCTGGAAGATTTTCCAAGCATGCGGGATCTTGTTACACCTTATCCAGAGGTAGCGATTTCCTGTGGCGTGCATCCGCTGTACATTGGCAAACATGCACTGGTCAAAGAGCAACTTTCCGAGCATGTTCGTGATGAACGTGTTGTTGCCGTGGGTGAAACAGGGCTTGATTATTTTTATGATCCAGACAGTAAGCACGTGCAGCAAGAAAGTTTTGCTTACCATATAGAGCTTGCCAACGAGGTCGATAAGCCGCTCATTATTCATACACGCGATGCGCGCGAAGATACGCTCGGTTTATTACGCGATGGACACGCAGAGGCCTGCGGTGGTGTGTTGCATTGTTTCACTGAGTCGTACGAGATGGCACGCCAAGCCATTGATGACCTTGATTTTTATATCTCCATCTCGGGGATCGCTAGTTTTCGCAATGCCAGCGAGCTACGCGACGTGGTAAAAAAATTACCGCTCGATAGATTACTGATTGAAACCGATAGCCCTTGGTTAGCGCCGGTTCCGCATCGTGGTAAGCAGAACCAACCCGCTTATGTTGCGGACGTGGCCAAATGTGTCGCCGATATAAAGGGCCTAACTTTGGCTGAAGTCGCCGAAACTACAACGCGTAATTTCTTCCAACTTTTCAAGCGTGTTGAGCCGCATCAACGCTAATTCCAAAAATTAGTGCAAAGATCACAAAAAAATTTAGCAAATCTTTTTTTGTTGTCTACACTCAAACTTACCTTCGAATTTTATCGAGTTAGCGCACGGCTCAATCCCTTGAGCCATTCCCCTAGGCTCGGGACTCTTAATTGGTCCCGAGCGTTTTTTTATTTACCGCAGCTAATAGGCATGTAACTGCAGGAGGAACGCTATGGGATCTACCTTTGATCAAAATGATCGTCCCGATTATGACGCCGAAATTCAAAGCCTTGCCGATTACGTTTTACAGGAAACCATTGATAGTGACATAGCGTGGCAGACCGCGCGGTATTGCTTGATGGACACTATTGGCTGTGGCTTGTTGGCGTTGCGTTACCCCGAATGCACCAAACATTTAGGGCCAATTGTAGCTGGAACCCAGGTCCCGCACGGTGCTCGGGTTCCTGGAACGTCATTTGTGTTGGATCCGGTGAAAGCTGCTTGGGACATTGGTTGCTGTGTACGCTGGCTCGATTATAACGATACTTGGTTGGCCGCCGAATGGGGGCATCCTTCAGATAATCTGGGCGCAATACTGGCGCTCTGTGATTTTATTTCGCAGCAGAGAGTGGCAAGTGGGCAGTCACCATTGACCATGAAAACGGTGCTTGAAGCAATGATCAAAGCCCATGAAATTCAAGGCATACTCGCGCTTGAAAATAGCTTCAATCGTGTTGGGCTCGATCACGTGGTACTGGTTAAAGTTGCTTCCACTGCGGTGGCGACGTGGTTACTTGGCGGTAACCGCGAACAGATGCTCGCAGCGATCTCACATGCGTGGGTTGATGGGCAGGCGTTACGAACCTATCGCCATGCGCCGAATGCAGGTTCAAGAAAATCTTGGGCTGCGGGCGACGCGACGAGTCGAGCGGTGCGCTTAGCTGATATAGCCATGCGTGGAGAAATGGGTATACCGGGTGCGCTATCGGCTGAGCAGTGGGGCTTCTACGCTGTTGCGTTTAATAAAACAAACAAAGATCAACAATTAAAGCCTACTGATAAGTGGTGCTTTAGTGTGCCACAGCGCTACAGCAGTTATGTTATGGAGAATATCCTATTTAAGTTGTCTTTCCCTGCTGAATTTCATGCGCAAACTGCCTGTGAAGCGGCAATCACACTACATTCGCAGATTAAAGATCGATTAGATGAAATAGAAAAAATAGTCATCACCACACACGAATCGGCGATTCGTATTATCTCTAAGCAAGGTAAGTTAGCGAATCCTGCCGACCGTGATCATTGTTTGCAATATATGGTCGCTGTTCCGCTACTCTTTGGTGAACTTAACGCAGATCATTATGAAGACAGTTTCCATGCGGCGCACCCAGAAATAGATAAGTTGCGTGAAAAGATGGAAGTTGAAGAAAATAAGTCCTTTAGCGAAGACTATCTGGATCGAAATAAACGTTCGATTGCGAATGCTATACAGGTGTTTTTTACCGATGGCAGCAGTACCGAGCAAGTTGAAGTAAATTATCCGATCGGCCATCGGCAACGTCGCGAAGAGGGGATACCCGTCCTAGAACAGAAGTTCGTGAATAATCTAGCCACGCGTTTCCCGTCTCGCCGGGTAACAAAAATAGAAGAGTTATGCGCGGATCACGAGCGTTTTTGCCAAACGCCCGTGCACGACTTTATGCAATTGTTGGTGATTTAGGTTTAACCACGCCAGATCACTAATAAAATAAGAATAGGGCAGATGAACTTCACATACCATGGCCAGATCTTCCAGAACCAAGACTTCTGGATTTCTGGCGCTCCTTCCTGCAATGCTTTTAGCAAGTAATTCTGGCGCAGCACCCAAGTGAGTAACAGGCCAAACGTTAAGCCTAAGAGTGGCTGCATGTAGACGGTGGTAAAGGTGATCACCAAGCCGAAAAGCGCGTTAAAGTTATAAATGATCAGCGCTGACACAGCCCCAATACTCAACCCGACAATCCATGCCATTTGTGAACGCGGTTGCCCAGTTTCTTCACGTAACGCATTCACTGGTGCCTCAAGCATTGAAATTGATGAGGTGATAGCAGCGATGACCATTAATGCAAAAAAGGCAAAGGCCACCCATAACCCGGCACTGCCCATTGAATCAAACATGGCTGGCAACACCGTAAAGACCAGCGTGTCCGATGACAATAAGGCGCCAGCGTCGTCGTAAATAACAACGCCGAGTTCTTGCGCGGCGAACATTGCTGGCAAAATCAATAAACCCGCTAAGAAAGCAACAGTGGTGTCTAAACCAGCAACCCAGCCTGCGGTTTTTGGCAAGTTTTCTTGTTTAGATAAGTAGGCACCATAGGTCATCATACAGGCTGCACCAATCGACAATGAAAAGAACGCTTGACCCATTGCGCGAATGACGAGGTTCGGATCAAAAACCCGTGAAAAATCGGGCGTAAGGTACATTTTTAAGCCATCGGTGGCGCCAGGTAACGTCATAATGTAGATGACCATGGCAATCAGCAACACGAATAATAGCGGCATCAACCGACTCGACCAGCGCTCAATGCCATCAGTTACTCCAGAGCGGACCACATGAATGGTCAGGAGCAAAAACAATCCCATCATAATGAGGTTACGTTCGACACTAAATGCAGTTAACCATTCGGCAGCGTGAGGGAAACCTGCTAGCTCAGCCAAAGGGGCGAACATGAACGCTAGCAACCAACCAGAAACGATGGCATAGAAGCTTAAAATCAATGACAGTACCATTAATGCGACAATGCCGGTAAATGCGCCAAAGAAGCGCCAACCTTTTCGTTCACTAAGATTACGTAGCGCCTCGACTGGGTTTTGTTGGCGTAGACGACCTATTGTGAGTTCAGCCACCAACATTGGGTAGGCTAAAGCTAAGATCATGACTAAATAGACCAGCAAAAATGCGCCGCCACCATTGCTGGCAGCTTGCGTAGGAAACCCCCAAATGTTGCCAACGCCAACAGCTGATCCAGCCGCCGCTAAGATAAAACCGATACGTGAAGAAAATGCAGGTGAGGTTGCAGCCATAATTGATTCTTATCGTTGTTGTTCTGAAATTAGTCGTAAAAGCATAACGAAATTACGCTGAAAGTTCACCGCGCAGATCAGTCTGTAAACAGCGCTCAAGTTCTGCCTGCGGGAGCTTTTGTGAAAGTAAGTAATGCAGCTTTGTTAATGCGGCTTCAATGGTCATATCATAACCGCTAATGACACCGATTTCAGCTAAGGCGTTACCTGTTGCATAGCCTTCCATATTCACCTTGCCTTTGAAACACTGTGTGCAATTTAGCACCGTGACGCCAGCCTGAACGCCGCGTTCGAGGCTCTCGAGTAGGGCGCGATTTTGCGGAGCATTACCAACTCCATAACTTTGCATAATCAAAGCCTTCACCGGTTGTTGCAGTAAGTGATCGAATAAAACAGGCGAAATACCGGGATAAAGCGTAAGTACGCCAATTGCTTGCGGCGTTACCGGCGCAACCCGCAGAGGTGCAGTATCTAAAGGTTTAACGGTGCCAGCTTTGACACTGATTTGAATGCCAGCCTCTAACAATGGCCGAAAGTTTGGTGACTCAAAGGCATTGAAGCCATTGGCATCAGCTTTGGTCGCACGATTACCACGGTATAAACGGTTATTGAAGAATAAACCAACTTCGTGAATCGGGTAATTCGCCGCAATGTAGAGCGCATTTAACAGGTTGGTTTGGCCATCAGATCGTAGTTCGGCGAGCGGGATTTGTGAACCGGTAATAATGACTGGCTTGCCCAGATTCTCAAACATAAACGACAGTGCCGACGCAGTGTATGCCATGGTGTCGGTACCGTGCAGGATAACAAAGCCGTCATAAGCAGCGTAATTGTTCTGAATATCGTCAGCGATACGCTGCCAGTCTTCTGGCGACATATCGGATGAATCCATCAAGGGCTGATATTCATGAATGTCAAAGTGGGGCATCTCGGCACGGAAAAATTCCGGCATTTTATTCACGCATGCCGTTAAAAAACCTGGCGCAGGAACATAGCCCTGCGCCGATTTCTGCATACCGATAGTGCCGCCTGTGTAGGCCACATAAATACGCTTGCGTTGTTGTGTCATAACCAAATAAAACCCAATATCGAGGTGCTAGGGCATTGGGCAGAGTTCACACAACAAATAAACCCCTTGCGGGTCATTGAACTTGGATACCACCTGCACTTCGCGCCAAACACCTTGCAGCTGTTGTTTAATCGGGTCGATGGTACGTGTAGTCGGGGAAGCTGGCAAGAAAACTTCGGCCTGACCAAAGAAGTCGCGCAGGAAACGTTCGCGTGCACTCAGTTCCGGTTCAACGGTAACCACCTCGTAGTTGCTAATCCCCGCCAGCTCTGCGGCAGCGTTTAACGCAGCGTCCAAGTCGCCAAGATTATCCACCAAACCGAGTTCTTGGGCTTTAGCACCGGTCCATACACGGCCCTGGGCGACGGCATGAACTTGGTCATAGGTCATGCCACGGCTGTCGGCAACCATAGTGACAAAGTCGCGATAAAACTTCTCGATCGAGCTTTGCACGACGACTTTGGCTTCCTCTGGAAGTGGACGAGTAATATCCATCACTGGCATTTCAGTGGTGTGGTAGCCGTCATTGTAGACGCCAATATGAGCAAGTGAATCTTCGATAGTGAAGAACATACCGAATACCCCGATCGAACCGGTGATGGTGGTCGGAGTGGCCCAAATTTGATCAGCACTGGCGGCGATCCAGTAGCCGCCAGAGGCAGCGACTGATGACATTGAAGCAATCACCGGAATACCAGCTTCTTGTAATTCCAAAACTTCTTGACGGATGACTTCTGAAGCAAAACCGCTACCGCCCGGACTGTCAATGCGCAATACGACGGCTTTGGTATTGTCATTCAATCGTGCTCGACGCAACAATTCAGCAGTGCTGTCGCCACCAACGTTACCGGGCTTCTGGAAGCCATCGACAATAACACCACGGGCGACGACAACGGCGATTTCATCGGTAGCCGAATCTTCGTCGCTAGCGAGTTCAAGTTGCATCGCTTTTGCGTCAAGGTAATTATGGTGGTTGATGCGACGCCAGCTCTTCTCATCTTCGTCAAGACCTGTAAGGTTGATCATTTGCGTACGGAACGCTTCACGTGTCATTAACTGATCAACAAGTCCCCCTTCGAGCGCTACTTGGGCCATATCTTGATTATTTTCAGCCAACATCGCTTGGAAGTCATCAATCGTGCCGCTTAGTAGACGTGGATCAATGTCACGTTGCTGTTCAACACGTGTGACGAAGGTTTGCCATAGCGCATCATAAAGTTGCGCATTCGCTTCACGTGCTTGCTCTGACATGTCATTGCGAGTGTAGGGTTCGACCGCTGATTTATAGGCGCCAACTTTAAATACATGGGTACTGACTTTTAGCTTCGCGAGCAGGTCTTTGAAGTACAAGCGGTAGCCGCCCATCCCTTCGAACATCATTGCGCCAAGCGGATTTAAATAGATGCCGTCACCGTGTGCCGCCAAAAAATATTGTGACTGCGTGTAATAATCACCATAACTGTAAACTGGCTTGCCAGATTCACGGAAACGCAGCAACGCATCGGCAACTTGCTGCATTTTATTTAAACCGCCACCAGCAAAGTTACGTAAATCAAGGTAAATGCCGCTAATGCGTTTATCATTCGCCGAGCGCTCAATGCTGTCGACAACGTCGCTCAATAATGTTTCGGGTGGGGTGCTAGGCGAACCTAGTGCGTCATTGAAGAAACGATCCATAGGATCAACCCAAGTTTCTTCTTCAACTAATACTCCTTCGAGCTGTACAACTAAGACACCGTTGTCAGGCACCATAACTGGCTCGTCATCAGCGATTAAAATCGCAACAGCCAAAAAGAGAAGAAGAAAAAAGATGACATTTAAAAGAACCTTTCGGATACCATTAATCAGACCGAAAAGTTTCTTAAAGACGTTAGCGATACCACTCATGTGTCAGCACCTTTGCGAGTTCGTAATTTAGTTAATGATGAAGAATACTGAACATTTATGAAATAAACTAGCCTGACAATGTAACAGAGCATGATCCTTTGCTAAGCTAGCGACATGCTTCACTTAAAGGATAGATAACACGACCATGCAGGCGCTTGAACTCTTAACAACCCGTTCGTCCATGCCACGTCTCATCGAGCCTGGCCCCAATCCAGAGCAATTTGAGATCATGCAAAAAGCTGCTGCGCGAGCACCTGATCACATGGCATTGATGCCTTATCAATTTGTGGTGTTTCAGGGCGTACGCCGCCAACATTTGGGGAGTATCTTTCAAGCAGCCGCACAAGCCAAAGGCCTAAGCGAAGAGGCTTGTGTGCAAGCGAGTCAATTACCGTTGCGGGCACCGATGGTTATCGCCTGCTTACTTGACTATCAGGTGCATGAAAAGGTACCACGGGATGAACAGTTCGCCAGTGCAGCCTGTGCGACATTACTTATGCAGCAGGCTGCTTTTGCGCAGGGACTTGGTGCCATTTGGAGAACCGGTTGGTTCGCCGAGGATGCTTCGGTAGCAACTGCGTTGGGAGCCAAGTCTGAGGATGCAATCGTGGGATTTCTTTATGTTGGTACGCCAGCCGTGCCAACGCCAATTAAACCGGAAAAAGCCATCGCTGATAAATTCAGCGATGGCTGATGCATTAAAACTCGAGGTTTTTCGGTGCGCGTGGAAATGGAATCACATCGCGAATATTGGTCATTCCGGTGACGTAAGTGACGAGCCGCTCGAAACCAAGACCAAAACCGGCATGAGGAACGGTGCCGTAACGCCGTAGGTCGCGGTACCAACCATAATGCTCAACGGGTAGTCCCATTTCTTCCATGCGTGTATCGAGCTTGTCTAAACGCTCTTCACGGGCGCTACCACCAATGATTTCGCCAATGCCAGGGGCTAAGATATCCATTGCGGCAACCGTCTTGCCATCGTCATTCTGACGCATGTAGAAGGCCTTGATGTCTTTTGGATAGTTCTTCAAGACAATTGGCGCGCCAACGTGCTCTTCAGCTAAATAACGCTCATGCTCAGATTGCAAATCGGTACCCCATTCGACGGGGAATTCGAACTTCTTGCCACAGTTTTGCAAAATTTCGACCGCGTCGGTGTAGTCCATATGCACAAACTTGTTACTTACAACATGGTTAAGGCGATCTAAGACGCCTTTATCAATTCGTTGTTGGAAAAACGCCATGTCATCGGCACGCTCATCGAGTACAGCATTAATGCAGTATTTCAGCATGTCCTCGGCAAGATAGGCAATGTCGTTCAAATCAGCGAATGCCAATTCTGGCTCAACCATCCAAAACTCAGCAAGGTGACGACTGGTGTTTGAGTTTTCCGCACGAAATGTTGGGCCAAAGGTATACACTTTCGACAAAGCACAGGCATAGGTTTCAACGTTTAACTGACCCGAAACCGTCAAGAATGACTCTTTGCCGAAAAAGTCTTTGCTGTAATCAACAGCACCTTGCTCGTTATGTGGAAGGTTCATCATATCCAACGTGGACACGCGAAACATCTCGCCCGCACCTTCCGCGTCAGATGCGGTTAGGATAGGGGTCGCTACCCACATGTAGCCGCGCTCGTGGAAGAAACGGTGGATTGCTTGCGCTAAACAGTTGCGCACGCGCATCACCGCGCCGGTAACATTGGTGCGTGGACGCAGATGCGCGTATTCACGCAAATATTCCATGGAGTGCGGTTTCGGCGACATCGGATAGGTGTCAGGATCTTCAACTAAGCCAAACACTTCAACTTTGGTCGCCTGTAGCTCGTACGCTTGCCCTTTACCCGCCGATTCAGCGACCGTACCGGTAATCGCAACGCTAGCGCCGGTGGTGAGTTTTAAGACTTCACTATCGTAATTGTCGAGTTCATTCGGTACGACTGCTTGAATGGGATCAAAGCATGAACCATCATGAATGTTGATGAACGAAATACCTGCTTTTGAGTCGCGGCGGGTGCGTACCCAACCGCGGACTGTGGTTTGTTCACCAACAGCGATTTTACCCGCTAATACATCGACAACTGTTGCGAAGGACATACGTCTTAAACTCCGTATAAACACCAATCAAAAAAATGAGCGTCTATGTTACCTTGCTTTGTCGAAGACTCAAGCGAAAATCACTGAAATCATGCCTTGTGCGCCAGATCTGCAACCGCTTGTGTGAGTTTTTTGAGCTGTTCGGGGCGAATAATGTATGGCGGCATTAAATACACCAGTTTGCCAAACGGGCGGATCCATACTCCAGCTTTGACAAATGCTTGTTGAGCGACAGCTACATCGACCGGCTTTCGCATCTCAACCACACCAATCGCGCCGAAGCACCGCACGTCTGCGACGCTAGGCAAACTCGCTAATGAGCGTAGTTCTTGCTCAAGTTGTGCAGCAATCGCTGTCACCTGTGTAGACCATTGGTTTTGCTCAAGGAGGTCGAGACTGGCATTAGCCACCGCACAGGCCAGCGGGTTTCCCATAAAGGTAGGGCCGTGCATAAAGGTTCCACCAGCCGGTCCGTCGCTTATGGTGGCGCCTACATCAGCACTGGCGAGAACCGCCGCTTGGGTCATGTAGCCGCCGGTCAGAGCTTTGCCAAGGCACATGATATCCGGCGCAATGTCAGCGTGTTCACAGGCAAACCAACGGCCGGTACGGCCAAAGCCAGTGGCGATCTCATCGGCGATAAGCAACACGTCGAAAGCTTCGCAGAGTTCTTTCGCGCCACGCAAATACTCAGGATGGTAAAACCGCATACCGCCTGCACCTTGAACGATAGGCTCTAAAATTAATGCAGCGAGTTCGTGGTGATGTTGCTCAATAAGCTCGCGCAGCGGTTGTAGCGTTTCAGGCTGCCAGGTTTGCTCAGGAGACACCGTCGGTATGGGCGCAAAAAGTTGTTCACGCAAGCTGCCGCGGAATAGGGTATGCATGCCATTGACCGGATCACACACCGACATGGCAGCAAAGGTATCGCCGTGATAGCCCCCACGAATCGTCGCCATGCGATTCTTTTGTGGCTGTTCGCGGGCGGCCCAGTACTGCACCGCCATTTTGATCGCTACCTCTACCGCGACCGAACCTGAGTCGGCAAGAAAGACGTGCTGCAACGAGGCCGGGGCATGCTTGAGCAAGCGGCGACAGAGATCAACTGCTGGCTGGTGGGTAAGCCCGCCAAACATCACATGACTCATCTGTTCAGTTTGGGCATGGATCGCAGCATTCAGATGGGGATGATTGTAGCCATGGATCGCTGCCCACCATGATGACATGCCGTCGACTAAACGGCGTCCATCAGCTAAGACAATTTCACAGCCACGCGCACTCGCTACAGGGTAAACGGGCAGCGGCTCCTTGAGAGACGTATAGGGATGCCAAATATGCGTGCGGTCAAAATCTAAATCAGTGATTTGCATAAAAAGTAATCAGTCGTTAATTTAAGTGGGTGCAATAAGTTGACAGTCTACCTGATCAAGGTATGCTTCTCGAGCATAAAAACTTCAACAACGCTCGACGCAAAAAATTGGAATTGACCCATGACAACAGCTAGCTTACGCCATGATTGGCAACGTGAAGAAATTGAAGCGCTATTTGCGCTACCGATGAATGATTTATTGTTTCAAGCGCAACAAGTTCATCGGCAACATTTCGACAGTAATAAAGTGCAAGTGAGTACCTTGTTGTCAATCAAAACCGGGGCCTGCCCTGAAGACTGTAAGTACTGCCCGCAAAGTGCGCATTACCATACTGGTGTTGATCGGGAGCGCTTGATGGCGGTTGAGAAAGTATTACGCGAAGCCGAGGCAGCGAAAGCGCAAGGTGCCAGTCGATTTTGTATGGGGGCGGCATGGCGTAATCCCAAAGATCGCGATATGCCTTACGTTATCGAAATGATCAAAGGCGTGAAAGAACTTGGCCTTGAGACGTGTATGACCTTGGGAATGCTGTCAGCGGAGCAAGCGCAAGCGCTGCAGCAAGCTGGTCTTGATTATTACAATCACAACCTTGATACATCGCCGGAGTTTTATGGCGAGATCATCAGTACACGCACCTACCACGATCGCTTACAAACACTGAGTAATGTCCGTGATGCAGGAATGAAAGTTTGTGCTGGAGGCATCGTTGGTATGGGCGAGAGCCGCGCGGATCGTGCCGGTTTATTGCAACAACTAGCGAACCTTCCGAAGCATCCAGAAAGCGTGCCGGTGAATATGTTGGTTAAGGTCAAGGGTACACCATTCGCAGAACTTGATGACATGGACCCGTTCGAGTTTGTACGTACCATTGCCGTCGCACGTATTATTATGCCGACGTCCTTTGTCCGTTTGAGCGCAGGTCGCGAAACCATGAGCGATGAGCTACAAGCGATGTGCTTTTTTGCCGGCGCTAACTCTATTTTTTATGGTGAACGTTTATTAACCACACCGAATCCTGAAGCCGACAAAGATCAGCTGTTGTTCACGCGTTTAGGTATCGAACCGCTGCAACATGATGGTTACAGTGATGATGTCCACGAGGCCGTTATCGAAGATGCTATACAAGAGCAGGCTCAGCCTGTGCGTTATTACGAAGTTAGTTAATCGAGCCGTTACTTATGCTGCAAAAGTCAGTGATGGTGGCGATGGCAAAACAGCTGAAGCAACGTGCCGAGCAAGATCGAACTCGGCTATTACAGTCGGTTACACCATTATCAAGCACTCAAATAGCTGTTGCTGGAACCAAGTATTTGCAGTTCTCCAGTAATGACTATTTGGGCTTAGGTCGACACCCCAAGGTGCTTGACGCTTATGCGCAAGCCGTAGCGGCAGGAGCGGGCGCTTCGGCGCTGGTGACTGGCTATACGGAACATCATGCCGAATTATGCGCACTGCTCAGTGAGGTTTTGCAGCGTCCCAGAGTGCTTCTCTTTAACTCTGCATTTGCGGCAAACGTGGGTGTGCTGACGACGCTTGGGCCATTGTATAACCATCTTTATCTTGATCGGTTGGCACATGCTTCTCTACTGCAAGGTGCAAAGCACAGTGGCCAACGCTGGCGCCGCTTTCAACACAATGATTTTGCTACTGCTGAGCGCTGGTTGAAAAAGCAGCCTGAAAGCGCACTACTGATAAGCGAATCAATTTTTAGTATGGATGGGGATGCGCTGACCAACGATGCTTTGGTCAGCCTACTTGATACGTCGGGTCATGGTGATGTCATGCTTGATGATGCGCATGGTTTCGGAGTCTGTGGTGACGCTGGGCGCAGCGTAGCGGCAGACTTCTCCGTCGCACAAGTTGGCCTCATCAGTTTAGCCTTTGGCAAGGCCTGTGGCGTCGCGGGTGGTGCTGTTGCGACCGATGATGCTAGCGCTGATTATTTAGTGAACTACTGTCCGGAACTTATTTATTCGACCGCGATGCCGCCAGCACAAGCGTCGGCAATTAAAGCTGCGGTTGAAATTATTATCAGTGCAGAGGGAAGCGACTTACGCAGTAAGCTCGCCGCCAATGTTGCGTACTTTCAGCAACTCTCTCAAGCGGCAGGTCTGCCGCTGTGTTCATCGCGCCATGCCATCCAAACGTTACGTATTGGTAGTGATGGCGCAGCATTACATATGAGTCAACGACTGCGTGAAGCGGGTATTTGGTGTAGTGCCATTCGGCCTCCGACGGTGCCAGAGGGGACGGCCCGTTTACGTCTAACGCTAACAGCGGCACATCATGAAAAAGACATACGCCAGCTTGTGCAGGCATTGCAGCGCAGTTTTGCAGAGTTTGCGACGTGAAAGCTACCAGTCTCTACGATAAACAACGGGTCGCTCGTTATTTTGCCCGCGCTGCGCGCACCTATACCCATTACGATCGACTGCAGCGTGGTATTGCCGACGCATTATTACAACGTTTAAGTCCTTTAGTAGCAGCCGAATCTATGCTACTTGATCTTGGTTGTGGCCCAGCACATCACCAGGAGAAACTTTCTCAGTTGGGTGGTCATTATCTCGGTATGGACATTACTCCAGCAATGTTGACCGAAGCACAACGCCATAACCCAAGTATGAACCTCGTTGCGGCGGACATGGAGCAGTTACCTTTGCGTCGACAGAGTGTCGGCTTATTGTTTAGTAACTTAGCGATGCAGTGGAGTAATGATTTATCCGCTTTACTTGCGGAGTGGTATCGCGTGTTGGCACCCGGGGCACAAATTGCAGCGTCGACAGTACTTGCTGGTTCACTGCAGCCTTTGGGTGATTGTTTTACTGCTGTTGATGGTCAGCGGCACACGAATCAATGGCTGGACTTTTCTGCATTTGTAACGGAAGTGCAAGGGTTACCGTGGCAGATTGACTGCGAAGTGGTGAATGTCGTGCAAGAGTTTCCTACCGTGGAAGCAATGCTGCATGAACTAAAGGGCGTAGGGGCAAATTATACCGCGCGTAGCGCAACTGGTTTATACGGGCGAGAGCGTTTTTTACGACTGAAACAAGCATTAGAACAACACCGCAATGCCAATGGCATGCTTGAGCTGCATTGGCGTATTGGTCTGTTGTCAGGTGTAAAACCTATTGAGGAAAATTAAACATGACTTGCGTATTTGTAACAGGAACAGATACCGATGTTGGCAAAACGCTAGTCAGTGCTGCGCTGTTAGAGCGGTTAGCTGAAGGTCATTTTCGGACCTTAGCGATGAAGCCTGTTGCTGCTGGCGCTGACGCAACTGTGGCTGGCCTGCGTAACAGTGACGCACTGCAGTTGGAGCAGGCAATGACCTGCGGGCCTGTTGCCTATGAGGCTATAAACCCGATTTGTTTGTCTGCGCCTGTTGCTCCGCACCTTGCCGCTCAGCAGCAAGGGATCGATTTAACGGTCGCTGACTTAAAAACCGCGCATGAACAACTTACTGATGTGGCACATGACCTGCTGCTTATTGAAGGAGCAGGCGGTTGGTTAGTGCCATTAAACGCGACGGAGTCACTTGCGGATTTCGCTACAGCAGTGCATGGCAACATTGTACTCGTGGTCGGTATGCGATTGGGGTGCCTAAACCATGCACTGTTAACTGCTGCAGACATTCATCGGCGCGGTTTGAACTTGGTGGGCTGGGTGGCGAATCAAGCACAGCCTGAAGCCATGGCGTTAGCAGATGAGAACGAACTGTGGCTGGCGGAGTATCTTGAAACGCACTATCAAGCACCTCTATTGGCGAGCATACCGTTTCAAAAAACCGCCAACCCTAAAGCTGTTGCCGGTTACTTCCCTGCCAGCCAGGAGCTAATGTCGCTATTACGTGGCAGTACAGCTTTGTGACCAGCGCTGAAAACACAGCCATCGGTTTCACCCAGTAAGACCATTCGGTTACCGTCAATTTTTAATGAAGTGCCTTCCCGAATTGCCAGCACTGGGGTCTGCGGCGCTACGATCATGAATTCCGCTAAGCGCTGATCACGCGTTTCGCCGTGAAAGCCCGGCGGCTGATAGTCGCTGTAATGAGGGTTAAGTTGAAAAGGCACTAACGCCAAGGCATCGAAGGAACGCGGTTGTACAATCGGCATATCATTAGTGGTGCGAATGCTTAAACCAGCAATATTTGAGCCGGCG
Source organism: Pseudidiomarina homiensis (assembly GCF_003987225.1). GTDB lineage: Bacteria > Pseudomonadota > Gammaproteobacteria > Enterobacterales > Alteromonadaceae > Pseudidiomarina > Pseudidiomarina homiensis. The sequence goes on along the minus strand of NZ_PIPX01000001.1, from coordinate 618,454 downwards.
CTCCAGCCTATGTAGGGCATCCCAGCTGCTACAGCGTCACGAATCGACGGGATTAAGTCCTGTTGTTGTAACTGGGCGAGCAGATGAAACGTGTTACCGCCGCCCACTAAAATCGCATCGGCATTGCGACACGCCGCTTGCGCATCAACTTCGGTATGCAAACCGATTACCTTATAACCATGTGGTTCGAGAGCCGTAGCTACTCTTGCGGTGTAGTCATCGTAGCTCATGCCAACACCGGCGTAGGGTACGAAAAGGATGTTGCTCGGTGCTGCCAAGCGTTCTTTTAAATGCGGAATGACGGGTTCTAGATAGGCACTATCACCAGCTTTAGAACTTGAGCATAAAAGCAATTGTGTGGACATGTAAAATACCTTATTTACAGCAACTAAAGTGCGGTCAGATTAGCAAAATTTCAGCTGTGGTGCGATTGAATTGGGGTACAATAAGTACCTCCTCAGACGGCCGAGGACTGGGTGGTTTGGCTTATTTTGGAATAGTCATGGTTTTAGAGGTTGTGTTTGGTATTCTCGCAAGTATTATCGTTATGTGGTTCTCGCGTCAATGTGAGTACCGAGGCGAGTACCGAGCGGACTATGGTTCAGCACAATTGGTTGGTAACCACAAAGTGATTGCCGCTCTTGAACAGTTGTAGCAACGTTAATCATCAAATGAAAATGAAGTAGTAAGGATCATCATGACAAACTGGAGTGCGCGTAGTTGGCGCGAGAGACCGATCCAACAACAGCCGAATTACCCAGACAAAGCACAGCTTAACAACGTTGAACAACAATTAAAGATGTTCCCACCGTTGGTGTTTGCCGAAGAAATTCGAGCGCTTAGACGACAACTTGGACAAGTAAGCCAAGGGCAGGGGTTTTTATTGCAAGGTGGCGACTGTGCTGAGTCCTTCGCTGACTTTAATGCGCCAAAGATCCGTGACACCTTTAAAGTCATTCTGCAAATGGCGATTGTTTTAACTTTCGCCGGTTCGTGCCCAGTAACAAAAGTGGCACGCATGGCAGGACAATATGCGAAGCCACGTTCGAGTGATTTAGAAACCATTGATGGTATAGCCTTACCAAGTTACCGCGGCGACATTATTAATGGTCCAGAATTTACCGAAGTGGCACGCGTTCCAGATGCGCAACGAATGGTCCAGGCCTACCATCACTCGGCAGCGACATTGAACCTGTTACGAGCTTTTGCACAGGGTGGTCTCGCGGATCTGCATAAAGTGCATAAGTGGAACATGAGTTTTGTTGCAGCAAATCCTTTAAAAGATAAATATTTGCAGGTTGCTGAGCAAATTCAATCAGCACTGAAATTTATGGAAGTTGTAGGCATTACTGCAGATACCAATGCCACGATCCATGAAACACAGCTATTTACTTCGCATGAAGCGTTGCTATTGCCTTACGAAGAAGCGTTAACGCGGACTGATACGTTGACAGGGCTACCTTATGACTGCTCAGCGCACATGGTATGGATTGGTGAGCGCACGCGGCAATTGGATCATGCCCATGTTGAGTTCATGCGTGGCATTCACAACCCAATTGGTGTTAAAATAGGTCCGACCACTAAACCTGACGACGTTATTGCGTTGTTAGACGCCTTGAACCCGGCAAATGAGCCAGGTCGCATGACGCTGATTACGCGCATGGGTGCCGAGAATTTAGCGGCTGCCTTGCCTGCTATCGTTCGCAAGGTAAAAAGTGAAGGGCGTCACGTGGTGTGGTCGAGCGACCCGATGCATGGCAACACGGTGAAAGCCGAGAATGGCTTGAAAACCCGTAACTTTGACGCCATACATCAGGAATTACGCCAGTTCTTCGCGGTTCATCAAGCAGAAGGCACCTATCCAGGTGGCGTTCATCTGGAGATGACTGGCGAAGACGTGACTGAATGCACCGGTGGTGCTTATCAGATTAGTGAACAAGATTTGACGCAACGCTATCGCACCCAGTGCGATCCGCGTTTGAATGCCGACCAAGTTTTGGAACTTGCATTCTTGGTGGCAGATTCTCTCCGTGAGGCACGTCAAGGCCGCGGTTAACTGACATTTTCGAGGTTTTAGTAGTATATGTCACAACAGGTTGAGCAGTTTTTTGAGAACCTTTGGAACGATTACATCAAACTTACTCCGTCAGCAGCAAAAGTGCATCAGGTCTTAGGGCAGGGGCGCGATATCATCAATGATCATGTCGCGTTTCGTACCTTTAATCAGGCACCTGTACGTCTTGCGACCTTAGCCAAGCATTTTGAAGCCATGGGTTACAAGGCTTGCGGAGATTATCATTTTGAAGCCAAGCGACTTGTAGCTAAGCACTTTGAACACGATGACCCTGCATTACCGAAAATCTTTATTAGCGAATTGCTGGTCGAAGAATTTTCGCCGGAATTGCAAGGCATCGTTAAAGAGCTCGTTGCGCAAATTGATCCCGCTAAAGTAGAACAGTCTGAATTCTTGTATTCGGGTACGCATTGGCAGATTAGCAGCAATGATTACGAGCGTTTACTTGAAGAAAGTGAATATGCAGCGTGGATGGCTGCGTTTGGCTTCCGTGCCAATCACTTTACCGTAAACGTGAATCATTTGCCGGACTATGAGTCGCTTGAACAAGTCAATGAAACCCTTAAAACCGCCGGTTTTCGTCTGAACTCGTCGGGCGGCGAAATCAAGGGTTCACCAGACGTTTATCTGGAGCAATCGTCGACCATGGCGGATCATGCGCCGGTGCGTTTTAGTGACATGGAAAAAGTTATTCCAAGTTGCTTCTACGAATTTGCTAAGCGTTATGAAATTGCACCGAATAAACTCTACACGGGCTTTGTAGCTGCCTCAGCAGACAAAATCTTTGAAAGCACTGACGCACGCGCCAGCGCTGAACAAGAGAGTTAATAGGCCTAGTAGTGATGCCGCTCAAGATTCGTCTCAGCGAGGATCTTAGCGGCAATTTCTTCCACTGAAAAACGTGTTGAATCGAGAAATGGAATGGCTTCGCGTCGATACATTTTCTCGACCTCTTGTAATTCAAATCGACACTGCTGCATTGATGCATAGCGCGAACCTTCGCGGCGTTTGCTACGTATCTCATGGAGCCGCTGTGGCTCTAACGTTAATCCGAAAATTTTATGGCGATGCAACTTTAAAGCCTTAGGTAACTGAAGATTTTCCATATCATCGTCTTCAGTGATTGGGTAATTTGCCGCTTTGATCCCGTAATGCAATGCTAAGTAAAGACTCGTTGGTGTTTTTCCCGTGCGGGAAACGCCTAATAAAATAATGTCCGCTTGGTCGTAGTCCGCAATGTTACTGCCGTCATCATTCGCGAGAGAGTAGTTCACCGCCTCGATACGGCTATCGTAACTGTCTCTTATTCCACCATTTTCCTGAATACCATGGGTACGGTTGGTTTTCGGCTGGGCATCAATACCGAGTTCACGACTTAAGGGTTCGACCAGATAGTCGAGAAAGTCGTAACAGCTACCGCTTGATCCGGTAATAATGCGTTTGAGTTCTAGACTAACAAAAGTATGAAAGATAATTGGGCGCTCACCAGTAGCTTGGTGTGCCGCATTGATTTTGCTAACGGCCTGTTCTGCTTTCGCTTCGGAGTCAATAAAAGCGAGTGTTTTGTGCTCAATTTTTAACGGAAACATCGACAGCATAGCCCGACCAAAGGCCTCGGCGGTAAGGGCGGTGCCGTCTGATATATAGAAAATAGTTCGCATGAATGGATTCTCAGGCTAGAAATGCTTGATGAATCTTAACCTTTTCCACGCATGTGTGTAAAATGGGCAGCCATGCTTAAGACCCCAACCACGAGGAACTTGACGTGCAACAAACCGTAACCGACTACGTACTTTGGTATGATCACTTAGGGATGAACGATGTAGGGCGCGTGGGAGGTAAAAACGCGTCGCTTGGTGAAATGATTAGTAACCTTGCAGGCGCTGGGGTTGAAGTTCCCAACGGTTTTGCGACGACTGCTGAAGCCTTTAACGAATTCCTCGAGCAGTCAGGTGTGAATGAACGTATCCATAGCCTGCTTGATGACCTTGATACGAACGATGTAAAAGCCTTGGCCGAAGCAGGGCAAAAAATCCGTCAGTGGGTGATCGAGACGCCTTTCCAGCCAGCCTTAGATAAAGCGATTCGTGAAGCCTATGAAGCGCTAAGTGGTGGTAATAGCGAAGTCAGCTTTGCGGTGCGTAGTTCGGCAACAGCTGAAGATATGCCGGACGCATCGTTTGCAGGTCAACAAGAAACCTTTCTTAATGTACGTGGCATAGATGCCATCATGGAAGCCATCAAACACGTTTTTGCCTCTTTGTTTAACGACCGTGCAATTTCCTACCGAGTGCATCAAGGCTATGATCACCGCGGCGTTGCTCTATCAGCTGGCATTCAGCGCATGGTGCGTAGTGACATTGCCTCTTCTGGCGTGATGTTCACTATCGATACCGAGTCGGGCTTTGATGACGTGGTGTTTATCACCTCAAGTTTTGGCTTGGGCGAAATGGTCGTGCAGGGTGCTGTAAACCCCGATGAGTTCTATGTTCATAAGCCAACTTTGAAAGCGAACAAACCAGCGGTTTTGCGCCGGAATTTGGGTAGTAAGAAAATCCAAATGGTCTATTCAGACAGCCCGGAACACGGCAAACAAACGTCTATCGTCGATATTCCTGCTGCGCAGGGTGCAACATTCTCGGTTAGCGACGAAGAAGTTGAAGCGCTGGCTCGCCAGGCGGTCATTATTGAACAGCACTACGGTCGCCCGATGGACATCGAATGGGCACAAGATGGTATCGACGGTAAGCTTTATATTGTGCAAGCGCGGCCCGAAACCGTTCAGTCAAATAAGAATAGCCAGTCAGTCGAACGTTTCAGCCTCGCACAGAAGAGTGACGTTATCGCCACCGGCAGAGCCATTGGTCAGCGTATTGGCGCCGGTGTAGCTCGTGTTTTGAATGACATTTCCGAAATGGATCAGGTGCAACCGGGCGATGTGTTAGTGACGGATATGACGGATCCTGATTGGGAACCGATCATGAAGCGCGCTGCGGCCATCGTCACCAACCGCGGTGGGCGTACCTGTCATGCGGCAATTATTGCCCGTGAATTAGGGATTCCAGCGGTTGTCGGTTGTGGCGATGCAACTGACTTGATTAAAGATGGTCAAGCGGTAACTGTCTCCTGTGCCGAGGGAGATACCGGCTACATCTACCAAGGCGAATTGCAGTTCGACGTGAGCCGTTCGGACATTGGTGATATGCCAAACTTGCCGTTGAAGATTATGATGAATGTTGGTAATCCCGACCGAGCATTTGATTTTGCCGGTTTACCGCACGCCGGTGTCGGTCTTGCACGGCTAGAATTCATCATTAATCGAATGATTGGCGTACATCCCAAAGCATTGCTGAACTTCGAGCAGCAAAGTGATGAATTAAAACAGCAAATTAGTACGTTTATCGCTGGTTATGAGTCTCCACGTGAGTACTACGTAACCAAGCTTACTGAAGGCATTGCCACATTGGGTGCGGCGTTTTCGCCGGAGCGCGTCATCGTTCGCATGTCGGATTTCAAGTCGAACGAATATGCGAATCTGCTTGGCGGTCGTCAGTACGAACCACATGAAGAGAACCCGATGCTAGGCTTCCGCGGCGCATCACGTTATATCTCAGAAGAGTTTCGTGACTGCTTTGCGATGGAGTGCGAGGCGATTAAGCGTGTGCGCAACGACATGGGCTTAACCAACGTTGAGATCATGATTCCGTTTGTGCGTACCCTTGAAGAAGGTCGCAAAGTCATCGAACTTTTAGCTGAGGAAGGTTTGGTGCAAGGCGAGAATGGCTTGCGGGTCATCATGATGTGTGAACTACCTTCAAATGCGCTATTGGCGGAGCAGTTCCTCGATATTTTTGATGGTTTCTCCATCGGCTCGAATGACTTAACGCAGCTAACGTTGGGTCTTGATCGTGATTCAGGTGTGATCGCGCATCTGTTCGATGAGCGTAATGAAGCAGTGAAAGCAATGCTGGCAATGGCGATTCAAGCAGCGAAGAAAAAAGGCAAGTACGTTGGTATTTGCGGGCAAGGTCCATCAGACCACGCCGATTTCGCCCAATGGCTCGTAGAACAAGGCATCGATTCTGTGTCACTAAATCCAGACACCGTCGTCGACACCTGGCTCTACTTAGCCAAAAACAGCTAGTTAACGCACAAACAGCAAACAGCAAATAACGAAAAGAGGTGATTCACTTGGCAGATCCTGTAGTACGCGAGTTGACGGCACTTGATGATTATCCGGCTACTGAGCCGGTGTACCGTCGCTATGTGTTTGCCTTAACGCAAGCAGGATTTGCTGGTGACATCGACGATAGTTATGCAGGTCGACTGATTGCCGCCACCGATAACAGCGTTTACCAACAATTACCGCAAGCAGTGATTTACCCACGGCATCGTGAGGACCTGCAAAAAGCATTGCAACTAGGGCAAGAGCCTGACTACCAAAGCCTGAGCTTTAGCCCGCGCGGCGGTGGCACTGGAACGAACGGCCAGAGCTTGAGTAACGGGATTATTGTTGATCTCAGTCGTTACTTTAACGGCATTACCGAGACTGACACCGAAGCTGGTTGGGTACGCTGCCAAACCGGTGTGGTGAAAGATGCCCTAAATGACACAGTACGCGTTGGCGGCTGGTTCTTTTCGCCTGACCTATCGACTAGTAATCGTGCCACTATTGGTGGCATGATTAATACCGACGCTTCAGGACAAGGTTCATTGGTCTACGGTAAAACCAGCGACCATATTCTTGAGTTAGAAGCCGTATTGATTAATGGCGAAGTGATCAACACAACTGCCATTCCGCTTAAAGAAGCTGAGCGCCTTGCTGCGGGGGATAGTCTAGAAGCCGCGTTGTATCGCCAAGCATTGGCAAGTTGCGTGGAAAAACGCCAAGCTATTGAAGCGAAATTTCCACCATTGAACCGGTTCCTAACCGGCTATGACCTCAAACATTGCTATGATCCTGAGCAACAAACCCTAGATCTTTCGCGTTTACTCGCTGGCTCAGAGGGAACACTTGCGTTCATCACTGAAGCCAAACTCAATTTAACTCGAATTCCGCGTCATAAAGTCCTGGTCAACATTTCTTATCGGGATTTTGATGCTGCGCTGCGCCATGCTCCGGTGTTAGTAAAAGCGCAGGCAACCTCAGTGGAAACTATTGATAGTACGGTGTTGGATCTTGCCCGAAACGATATCATCTGGCATCAAGTACGCGATTTTGTTGCCGAAGGCGACACTGGTGAGCCGATGGCTGGTATCAACATGGTTGAATACACAGCAGTTGAAGCCGCAGAGCTGGAAGAGAAGCTAGCAACGTTGTTAGCAACGCTCGATAGTGAGCTTAGCGGCGGACCGGCAACGCACGGTGTGGTAGGTTACAAGGTCTGCCGTGACAGTGTCAGTATTCAAACCGTGTATGCCATGCGCAAGAAGTCGGTAGGTTTATTAGGTGCGGTCAAGGGTGAGCGTAAACCGATTGCTTTTGCCGAAGATACTGCGGTTCCGCCCGATTCCTTGGCCGATTTTATCGCTGAATTCCGGCAACTACTTGATGCCCACGACTTACACTACGGTATGTTTGGTCACGTTGATGCTGGGGTTTTGCACGTACGGCCAGCGCTGGATATGAAAGTCCCTGAAGATGAAGCTTTATTACGCAAGATCAGTGACCAAGTCGCCGCATTAACGGCAAAATATGGTGGGCTGATGTGGGGGGAGCATGGTAAAGGTTACCGCTCCGAGTACGCGCCGACATTTTTTGGTGCCGAGCTGTATCCCGAATTGCAAAAAATTAAAGCTGCATTTGATCCGGATAATCGGCTTAACCCAGGTAAATTGGCGACACCTTTTGGTCATGCGACCGCACAATTGGTATCGGTCGATGCGCGTAAACGTGGCTACTTTGATCGACAAATTCCGGCGAACGTGCGTGAAGATTATCAGGCAGCCATGAACTGCAATGGTAATGGTTTATGCTTTAATTATGCTCCGGACTCGCCAATGTGTCCCTCATTTAAAGCCACTGGTGATCGCCGCATGTCACCAAAAGGGCGGGCAAGCTTGATCCGTGAGTGGTTACGTTTGAATAGTGAGCAAGGGCTTGACGTGAGTCAGTCACCTAAGCCCCGTGCAGAGCTATTGAAAGAAAAGAAACCACGTTTTTCACGAGATTTTAATCACCAAGTTAAAGCGTCGATGGATGCTTGTTTGGCCTGTAAGGCTTGTGCCAGCCAATGCCCAGTTAAAGTAGATGTGCCGTCGTTTCGCGCGAAATTTTTAGCCTGGTATTATCAACTTTATCGTCGGCCGCAACGTGATTATTTGGTGGCTAGTATCGAGCGCACCGCGCCACTCATGGCGCGTTTGCCGCGTTTGTTTAATACCTTTACCCATAACCCGCTGAGTCAATGGTTGATGCAGAAAACCCTTGGCTATGTCGATACACCGAAGTTATCGGTGCCCAGCCTTCATAAGCGCTGGCGTCAGCACCACTGGTCAGCGGGAAGTTGTGAAGACCTGTTAAAGTTAAGCCGTGAAAAACGGCAACAAACAGTCGTGATCGTACAAGATCCTTTTACCAGCTTTTACCAAGCAGAAGTTGTTGAAGCATTGGCTGAGGTGATCACAAAACTCGGCTATCAGCCTTATCTGTTGGACTTTATTGGTAATGGAAAGGCGCAGCACGTGAAAGGGTTTTTGTCGGAGTTCACCAAGACTGCGACGCGCGTTACCCGTCAGCTCAACCAACTAGCGCAGGCTGATTTCAATCTCGTCGGTGTCGATGCATCGACAGTGCTGTGTCTGCGGGACGAATACCTTGATTACGCTGAAGAGCAAGTTGCCTTCGAAGTACAGTTGCCGCAAGAATGGCTAGCCAAGGTCATGTCCAACTCAGAGCAAGAACCAACAAAGCCTGAAGCAAGTGAATCTGCTGAACTCTTTTTACATTGTACTGAGCAGACAGCACTACCAACGAGTGCGAAGCTGTGGCAACAAGTGTTGCGCAGTGTCGGTGTTGAGGCACAAGCAGTGGCGACGGGTTGTTGTGGTATGGCAGGTACTTACGGGCATGAGGCTGAGCAACAAACGTCGAGTCGAAAGTTATTTGACTTGAGTTGGCGTGAACCGCTAGCCGCAAGCCAACAACCATTGGTTACGGGTTTTTCCTGTCGCTGCCAAGCGGGGCGGTTTGCCGATAACGCACAGTCAAAAAACAAAAAGCCGCAGCAGGTACAACACCCACTGCAGCTTTTGGCAGAGCGCTTGAATTAATTTTAAGCGCTTTGTTTCGCCGCTTTTGCCTTGGCAATCACTTCACGTGCAAGTTCGTCAGCAATTTGGCCAGTTGGGCGCTGTTCTGCTGCAGAACGGGTGAAGATGGTGTCTAAAGTGTCGTAAATATCACGCACACGTTTATCCGTTTCTTCACGACTCATTTGCGCAGCTTCACTGCATACGTGGATCACGCCACCGGCATTGATCACATAATCTGGCGCGTACAGAATACCCATGTCCATGACTTTTTGGTCGTGTGCAGGGGTTGCTAACTGATTGTTCGCACTACCAGCAATAATTTTTGCTTTGATTTGCTGCAAGGTTTGATCATTGACGGTCGCACCTAGGGCACATGGCGCATAGACGTCAACATCAAGACCGTAAATTTCATCAAGACCTACGATAGTAGCGCCAAGCTCTTGCTGCGCTCGCTGGCACGCTTCGTCATTAATATCTGTGACCCACAACTCAGCGCCTTCTTTGGCACAGTATTCAGCGAAGTCATAACCGACGGCACCGAGACCTTGTACAGCAATTTTTATGCCTTTCAAATCGTCAGAACCAAACTTGTGTTTGGCTGCGGCTTTTAAGCCTAAGTAGGTACCTAGTGCAGTGTGTGGCGATGGGTCGCCTGCTTTACCTTCAGTTCCAGCAACATGGGAGGTTTCTTCAGCAACAATAGCGATATCACTGGTGCGAATGTTGACATCTTCAGCGGTGATGTAACGACCACTCAGCGACTCGACGAAACGACCATAAGCACGGAAAAGTTCAGGTGACTTAATGGTCTTAGCATCACCAATGATAACTGCTTTACCGCCACCCAATGGTAAGCCGGCGAGGGCGCTTTTATAAGTCATACCACGTGATAAACGTAAGACATCAGTTAAAGCTTCGCTTGAATTCGCGTAGTTCCATAAACGTGTACCGCCAAGCGAAGGGCCTAGAGTGGTATCGTGAATAGCGATAATAGCTTTAAGTCCAGTTTCTTTATCGTGACAAAACACGACTTGCTCGTGTTGGTCGAACTCTTGATGCTCAAATAGAGACATGAGTGATGTTTCCTCGTTCATCCCAAAATTGCGCGCACATTAGCATTTTCAAATTGTCTGCGCTAGTGAATAAGAGAAAATAATACGTTTACGTCAACGTAAACTATTGCAAGCAAAGTTTACAGTAATTCGGACTTTGCCGTTTGGCGCTTTCGAGTTAGTATTGTGACACTGTTTTTAAGAAGGGAAGTAGTACAACGATGGCGGATCAACAGCAGCCTGAATTAACTGAAGAAGAAGCGTCAGCTTGGGTTCGTGAGCAATTTCAAGCGGCGAACAAATATCTAGCCGAAAACGGCATCATTACTGATCGCGTACTCACCAAAGAATCACGTTATCTGGTTCCTTATGTCGCAGTGTGGAAATTTACCACGCAAGATCGCAAGGAACTTTGGCTGGTGAACGGGGATGTGCCTACGGATGTTGTCGGTGCGAAAGCTGCGAAAGATGCACGTGAAGCATTGCGGCATATTGCGATGCAGTGGCAGTTGAAAGCGCAAGCTATTATTGATGACCCTAAAGCGCAACAAGATGCCGAACAAATCAAGTATGCGCAATACTTAGTGAGCCGTGCTGAGGGGATTCACGACGCTGTGCAAACAGAAAAGTTGTGGCAGTAAGCGCGAGTAATAAAGCCCGCGGCTCACCGATGAATAAAGACAACGACAGTTAACGGTATGAATAGGAGTTAGCTGTCGTCCTCATCTGCTACCTCTTGAACTAAATACAAAACTCCCTGCTGAATCAGTTCTACCAAACATTCACACGCCTGACGATCACCAAGTATCTGGTCCAAGTGAGCCAGTGGTTGTTCCGAACGTAACTCTAACAATGCTGTGGTTGCGCTTTCGTTAAGCTGCGGAAGTATTTCGCCATTGCTATAAAGCTCCCCAGTGGGACTGCGCAAGATCCGCGCTCCTGGTGTGCGTCCAATAAGCATGTCTGTGCTGGCATAACTTAATAATTCATTTGTGCTGAGGGTATTCTCTGCCGCCGCTAATGGCCGTTTTGACTGGGACATCACACGCGTAATCGCGTCGGCGCCGATCGCTGTATGCAATTGCGTGATGAGTAACTCACGTACTTGCGCAACTTCATCCGCACGAACTTGGTAGGAGGGCGACTCAGTGGTTAACTCTGGATCTTGATAGCGTGGAAAGCTTAGTTCAGAAGCCAATAGCTGGTCGGCAATTTGAGCTAGCCACTCAGCACTGTTTGGCGCACGAAAACCCACCGAATAGTTGATACTTGGTTCGAGCGCAATACCATTGTGGGGACAGCCTGCTGGAATGTACAACACGTCACCAGGTTCTAGAATAGCGTCGATGACAGCCTCAAACTGACCATTCTCAAGTTGCTTTAAATCTGGATGAGGGCAGACTTCGACAAGATTCGAAGCCCGCTCACCAACTCGCCAATGTCGACGACCACCACCCTGAATGATAAACACATCGTATTGATCGAGGTGTGGGCCGACGCCACCATTTTCGGTAGCGAAACTCACCATAACATCATCTACCCGCCAGTCGGGTAAAAAGCGAAAGGCTGATAAAAGCTCTTGGACTTCAGGGAACCATTCGTTAACGGCCTGTACCAATAGCGTCCAATCAACATCGCCAAAACGTTCATAGTCTTCGAACGGACCGTGCTCAACATCCCAGCCGTTGTTAACTTGGCGAATGATACGCGCATCAACGGCTTCTTCCATCGCCAGTCCAGCGAGCAGTTCCGGCTCTATTAAATCGGCAAAATTGGCAAAGCCGTTACGTAAAAGTAACGGCTTCTTTTGCCAGTGATTGGCAAGGAAATCGGCGCGATTAAGGTTGAGTTCCATCATCTCAAGCTAAATCGTCAACAAACTGAACGGCACGACCGATATAAGACGCTGGGGTGAGCAGTTTTAATTCGGCTTTGACGGTTTCAGGTAAATCTAGCGAATCAATAAAGTCAGCCATCGCAGCTTGATTGACACGTTTGCCGCGGGTCAACTCTTTTAGTTTTTCATAGGGCTTTTCAATACCATAACGGCGCATCACTGTTTGAATGGGTTCGGCTAAGAGCTCCCAATTTTGATCAAGTTCACGCATAAGGTTATCGGCGTTGACTTCGAGCTTGCTAATACCCTTTAGTGTTGCTTGGTAGGCAATAAGTGCGTAAGCAAAACCAACACCTAAGTTGCGTAACACAGTCGAGTCCGTGAGGTCACGCTGCCAACGACTTATCGGCAGTTTACTCGCCAAATGTTGCATGATGGCGTTCGCAATACCGAGATTCCCTTCAGAGTTTTCAAAGTCGATGGGATTCACTTTGTGTGGCATGGTCGAAGAGCCAACTTCACCTTCAATGGTGCGTTGCTTAAAGTGATTTAACGCAATGTAGGCCCATACGTCGCGGTTGAAGTCGATAACGATCGTGTTAAAACGTGCGACCGCGTCATATAGCTCGGCGATATAGTCATGGGGCTCGATCTGCGTGGTATAGGCGTTCCAAGTTAAGCCCAACGAGGTTACAAACTGCTCAGCCACGTGGTGCCAATCAACATTCGGGTATGCTGCTAAATGGGCGTTATAGTTGCCAACCGCGCCGTTGATTTTACCCAATAAAGGTACGTTAGCGATTTGCTCTAATTGACGCTCTAGACGCACGTAGACATTCGCCATTTCTTTACCCAAGGTCGTCGGCGTTGCTGGCTGACCGTGCGTCCGTGCCATCATAGGAACCGCTTTATTGGCGATGGCCAGCGTTTTAATCGCGCCGCTTAAGTCTTGCATGATCGGCAGCATAACGTCCTGCAACGCTTCGCGTAACATTAGGGCATGCGAGAGGTTATTAATATCCTCTGAAGTACAGGCAAAATGGATAAACTCGGTCACTGCGTGCAGCTCAGGAACTTCGGCAACGCGTTCTTTAAGGAAGTACTCAACAGCTTTGACGTCATGGTTGGTCGTGGCTTCAATTGCTTTTACACGTTCAGCATCAGCTTCGTTAAAGTTGGCAATCAAATCTTCCAAAAATACATTTGCCTGCTCAGAAAATGCCGGTACTTCACTAATTTCGTTAACGTTTGCAAGCTGTTGTAACCAACGGACTTCGACGATCACACGTTGGCGGATCAGGCCATACTCACTAAACATCGGGCGAAGAGCTGCAGCCTTAGAGCCATAGCGTCCGTCAACGGGAGAAAGTGCGGTCAAAGCGGATAATTGGGTCATGTCGAAGACTCCGAGTTAGGTCGATTTGGGTTACTAATACGAATAAGGTCAAGGGCGGTCGATACCATACGGCGCCGAGAAAACACAAAATGACGGCGCTTACCGCCGACTTGGCGCCAAAGAATAGCACTACGAATCGCGGCTAAAAGTAATGCGCGTATTTGCTTTTGTACGTTTTGTTGTTGCAACAAGACTGGCTTGCCATGAATCTGCAATGGACGACCGAGAGGTGAGATAAAGTCACTATAAGCACCTGCCATACCCGTGAGAATGGTGTCTTGTTCGAATTGAAAGTCTTGTTGTTGACGCTGTAGTTGGTTGATCCTCTGCCCCAGCGCCGCAACGGCTTTCTCACTGCGTTCAAAACGTCGGGCGAGGGCAAGCACACCCACCATATAGCGGGTGATTTCGACATCTTTATTACGAGTCGCGCCAATTTGCGCTAACAGAACTTTTAAGCCGAAGTTTAGGTTGGTGACGTCGCCATAGATCGCACTAAAACTTTCAGGATCTTGCTCAAGAACGCTTTGCAAGAGGGCATCGCGCTGGAATTCTTCAGTAAGCTGACCATGTCGTGCAAGCTGTTTAACGGCAGCACAAGCTTGTGCGATGGCTGCCAGCGCGAGGGTTCGTTGCTGCCACTCGTTCACAACAGAACCTCATGGTCGGCAATGCGCGATTCGATGATACCGCCACCAAGACACACGTCGTCAAGGTAAAACACCGCCGATTGCCCTGGGGTAACGGCGGCTACGGGTTCGGCAAATTCCACCTGTACTTTGTCGTCGCCAATCACTTTTAACTGACAAGCTATGTCGTGTTGGCGGTAGCGCGTTTTCACCACACAAGAAAGTGTACCCTGTGGGCCAACTCGATCGACCCAATGCAACTGACCTGCGATGAGGCCCTTGGAAAACAGTCGCGGGTGGTTTTTACCTTGCGCAACAATAAGCACATTACGCTCAACGTCTTTATCCACGACATACCACGGCTCGTCGCCGGCATTCGCCAGGCCGCCAATATGAAGACCTTTGCGTTGGCCTAGGGTGTGGTACATCAACCCCTCATGTTCGCCGAGAACTTCGCCATCGACGTTTTCAATTGGGCCTGGACGAGCGGGCAAGTACGTTTGCAGAAAGTCTTTAAATTTGCGTTCGCCAATAAAGCAAATCCCAGTCGAATCCTTTTTGTCAGCAGTAACTAAGTCCTGTTCTTCCGCAATTCTGCGAACTTCGGGCTTTTCTAACTCGCCAACCGGGAAGAGTGTTTGCGCGACATGTTCGTGCGACAAAGTGTAAAGAAAATAGCTTTGGTCTTTGTTGTTGTCGAGCCCACGCAGTAGTTGGTATTTGCCGTCATGTTCACGGCGACGGACATAGTGCCCTGTTGCGATATAATCAGCGCCTAAGGCTTCGGCTGCGAATTCCAAAAACGCTTTAAATTTGATTTCTTTATTGCACATGATATCGGGGTTAGGGGTCCGCCCAGCTTTGTATTCTTCAAGGAAATACTCGAACACGTTATCCCAATACTCGGCGGCGAAGTTAACCGTATGGAGCTCAATGCCCAGCTTGTCGCACACGGCTTGAGCGTCGGCGAGATCTTCTGCCGCAGCGCAGTATTCGTCGTTGTCGTCTTCTTCCCAGTTCTTCATGAACAAGCCTTCAACTTGGTAGCCTTGTTGTAACAACAGGTAAGCGGACACCGATGAATCGACTCCACCTGACATACCGACAATGACTTTTTTATCTGCGTTCGCCATAACAACCTTTACTCCAAAAATTTCGCGCGAATTCTACCACACTGGCGGTACTTCGCGCCACTGACCAGGCTGTAAACCTGCGAGTCGCCAAGGACCTATCGCTGCGCGAATCAATCGCAAGGTAGGGTGACCAATTGCGGCTGTCATACGGCGAACTTGTCGATTGCGTCCTTCACGAATGGTCAGGCATAGCCACTGATCAGGGACTGACTTGCGTTCTCGAATGGGTGGGTTGCGTGGCCAAAGGTTTGCGGGTTCGTCCATACGTATGACGTCGGCTGGCAAGGTCATCCCATCATTGAGCTCAACACCATCAGCTAGTTGCTGTAACGCTTCATCACTGGGAATACCTTCAACTTGTACCCAGTAGGTTTTCGGTAATTTGTGCTTGGGATGGCTAATTTTGTGCTGCAGCGAACCGTCGTTGGTTAACAAGAGCAGGCCTTCACTGTCTTTATCTAAACGTCCAGCAGGATAGACATCGTTAAATGGAATATAAGGCTTCAAGGTTGCTTCATCAGCATCCCCTGAAAATTGCGTGAGAACGCCGTACGGCTTGTTAAACAGAACGAGCTTAGGGTTCGCTGGGCGATGTTGGTCGGACGCTTGTGGGGCTTTGCTGCGTCGGCTCTTGCGGCGAAAGGGGCGAGCCCCTGGAGTGCTTTTCTTTGGCATAGACTTATCAGTGTCGCTTAGAATAATGTTAGAATATGGGCTAGGTCGCAAAACATAAGTATAAAGGAAAAAGTGCGCATGCAGGACTCAAAACCGAATGATCCGCAAAAACAAGCTACTCAAATCGATAACTTCGCTGCAGCTCTACGTGGCGAAGCTCCCTTGGCGGTGGGTGATGTCATCCAACGTAGTTGGGATATCACGCTGCGTGCGCTACCCATGATGCTACTTGGTGTTGCGGTGTTGATCATTATGAATGGTGTGGTATCTGGTATTGCCGAGTCAGTTTTTCCGATGGAGCAGGACCAACCCGATCCGCGCAATTCGATCTTCCAGTCGTTGCTGAGTATTATTTTTGTCGCGCCGTTTACCGCTGTCGTGACCTTGATGGGATTGAAAAATGCGCGAGACGCGAAACCTGGCCTCGAATGTTTTGCTGAAGCCCTGCGTTGTTTGCCACAAGTTTTAGCCATTACCTTCATCATGAGCGTTGTGGTGATGATCCTCGCCGCTTTATTTTTCTTTATTTTTGGTATTGGCGCAATAGCTGTGTCGCTAGTATTGGTGACCGCTATTTATTTCCAATTCGCTTTTTTATTAGCGATACCTCTGGTGTTGGAACGGGGCCTTAAAATAAGTCGAGCGATCATTGCTTCGTTCTTGGTGATGAATAAAAAGATGTTTACCGTGCTAGGTATCTATGTTGTGCTGTTTATTGTTATATTTATTAGTGCGTTACCACTTTTCTTGGGGCTAATATTCACGTTTCCAATGAGCTTTAACGTTGTGGGTGTCATCTATAACCGACTTATTGGCGTACCTAATTCTAATGCTGAACTTGAACAGCAACCGAATGAGGCTCAACTTTAGGAGACTGCATGTTACGTATTGTTTTAATTATGCTTGCTATTTTAGCGGTCGCCGCTGCTGTGGTGGCGCCGACGGCGCTGCATTTAGCGAATCCTTACCGGCTTTATGACAATGTGGTGCCGGCAAAGGATATTGCAATACAGGCACCGCGCGTAACGTCGTTGCCAGACTTTAGTCAATACCAGCAAGTTGCGGACAAGAAAAAGGCGTTCTTTGACTTTCTTGCACCGTTGGTTGCTGCCGAGAATGCACGTATTGCGGAGCACCGTCAGGGACTAGAAGCGCTGCACACCAAATGGCTATTTAACCCGAACTCACTTACGCGAGAGCAACGCAGTTGGCTTGCTTATTTGGCCAAACAATACCGAGTCGATTTTAGTCTTGAGAGTAATGAGGCGGCAGAGGAAACCTTTGAACTATTGATTCGGCGCGTTGATGTCGTTCCAGAGACCTTGGTTTTAGTGCAAGCGGCGAATGAATCTGCGTGGGGTACTTCGCGATTTGCACTTGAAGCACTCAATCTTTTTGGTCAATGGTGCTTCACCGAAGGTTGTGGTTTGATCCCACAGGCGCGCGGCGATGAGGCAGTGCACGAAGTGCGCAAGTTCTCGTCCGTTAACGACTCAATTGCGAGTTATATGCGTAATTTGAATACGCATCCGGCTTATTTCGAACTGCGATCCTTACGTGTTGAGCAGCGCTTGTTGGGACGCGATATTCGTGCGTTAGACTTGACGCCAGGCTTGTTAAGCTATTCTGAACGTGGTGAAGCCTACGTTGAGGAGCTTAACGCAATGATTCGCGTGAACCGCCCGTTGATCCTTGCTGCGCTCGCTGATCCAGCTAATGAAGATGGGCCCGTTGCCGAGCCCGGCTTTTCTGGCCTCGATGACGAACAGGCTACACGCTCAAATTCCGCACCTGAATAACCCCGAGGCGGTCATTACTGGCCGCTTCATCTTCATCTTCCTCACTGCGATAGTTGAGAAAGTCATTCGGCACACTGTGATCGAACGCCGTGTCGCCCTGCTCGTTTGCTAATCCATCGGCAGTAATGTTTTTAAAGTCAAACAGTTGGTTATCGGCAAGATGCGATGGCACTACGTTTTGCATGGCAGTAAACATACTTTCGATGCGCCCCGGATATTGACGATCCCATTGGCGCAACATGTCTTTGATGACCTTGCGCTGCAGGTTTTCCTGCGAACCGCACAAATTACAGGGAATAATAGGAAATTGCTGATAGTCAGCGTAACGTTCGATATCTTTTTCGCGAACATAAGCGAGCGGTCGAATCACAACATGCTCACCATTATCGCTGACCAATTTGGCTGGCATTGATTTCATCTTGCCGCCATAGAACATGTTCAACATCAGCGTTTCGACCATGTCATCGCGGTGGTGACCTAAGGCAATTTTGGTTGCCCCAAGCTCCTTTGCGACGCGATAGAGAATGCCACGCCGTAGGCGAGAGCATAATGAACAAGTGGTTTTTCCGGCTGGAATTTTCTCTTTTACAATGCTGTACGTGTCTTCTTCGATAATGCGGTAATCGACACCTTCGCTTTCAAGATAAGTTGGCAACACATGCTCAGGAAAGCCAGGTTGTTTTTGGTCTAAGTTAACCGCGACGAGCGAAAACTGAATCGGTGCAATTCTTTGTAAGAAACGGAGAATAGCAAGTAGGGTATAGCTGTCTTTGCCGCCTGACAGGCATACCATAATTTTGTCGCCATCTTCGATCATGTTGAAGTCTTCGATGGCACGTCCAACGTGGCGGCGCAGACGTTTCTCCAGCTTGTTGAAGTTGTAACGTTGTTTCTTATCGCTGTCGCTAAGGCTTGCTGAACTCATAAAACATTTCCACCCGAACTAACTATCAAAGCGCCTCACGCGCAAAAAAGTGGGCGGATTATACCTTAACTGGCGATTCAAATCCCGCCGGTTTTACGGCTAATAAATCGCAGTTAACTTGCTCAATAACATGTTCCGCGGTGTTGCCTAACAATGCCGCACTAAAACCTGTGCGACCTATTGTGCCGAGTACAACCAACTCGGCATCAAGCTCTTCCGCAAGCTCTGGAATAACTTGCTCGGGTAAGCCTTCGCGAACATGTTGCTGGGCTGGAGCGATGCTAAATTGTTCTGCGTGCGCAGCAAGTGCTTTTTGATGGTTTTCGGCAATAACTTCGCGATAATTAGCGGTGTCGAACTCTGGTATTTCGGCCGCAATAGTCACTGGAGCTCCAGGGTAGGCGTTCACTAGGTGTACTTCGCTATGTAGACACTTGGCGAAGCGTTGCGCCGATTCGATAATGCGTGTGTTCAAGCTATCGTGATGTTCACTTTCACCGGTGGTATGAATCGCCGCGAGAACTTTACCGTTCTCCGGCCATTCATGTTCTTTAACCAATAATACTAAGCACGGCGCTTTACGTAATAGGTGCCAGTCTGTAGGTGTGAAAATCAGGTGAGCTAAACCTTCGTGAGGGTGCGTCGCTTTCACAATGATATCGTGTTGACCGTTGATTGCCGTTTCAATAATGGCTTCGTAGGGGCGGTTGTGCCACAACACCTTGATGTCAATTTGCAGATCGCGAGTGTTGTAGTCTTCCAATAAATCGGTAATCCACACGCGGCGGTCATTAATCAGGCTGTCACGCATGGTATTACGTTCTTCAGCAGCCAGCATGGTGGTCATTTCATAAGAAAAGTCATAGATCGAAAGCATTAGGGTTACTTTCGCTTGGCTAATCCGCGCTAAGTGCAAGGCGCGATTTAACGCTTTTTGTTGTTGTTTGTCTGGATCGAGAACAACCAAAATAGAGTTGACGCACGACATCTGACACCTCACGTTGAAGCACATTGGTAAATGTCAGTTTAGTCAGAAAAAGCGCTGTAAGCCAACTAGTTGAATGCTAAGGCTTGACGTAAAGCAATAATCGCTACCCAAAGACCATAAACGATCATCAGTACCCCCATCGCTTGTCGAAAGCCTTGTCCCTTAAGAATGCTTTGCAAAGCACCGCTAAACCAACCAAATGCCAGCATTGCCGGCAGGGTCCCAAGGCCAAAAGCCAGCATGTAAAGCGCGCCATTAACTGGGGATGCGCTAAGGGCAGACCAACTGAGTGCACTATAAACCAAGCCACAAGGAAGCCAGCCCCAAACCATCCCGGCAACATAACGACTCATGAGACTGTTGCTTTGGCGCAACTTCCCAGCGTAGGGCGCGAGTCGTTGCCATAATGGTCGGCCGAGATGCTCGAGCTTGCTTAAACCAAGCCACCAGCCGCCCAAATAACACCCCAATGCGATCAGGAAAAAGGCCGCTAGAAAACGTAGGGTGAGAAGTGCGGGGCTAAAACCGCTGATTGCCGCTTGGCTTAATAAGCCGACGAGAGCTCCGGCAATCATGTAAGAGCTTAAACGGCCTGCGTTGTAGAATAGCAGGGCACTTAAGTTAGCAACCTTACTTTGTTGATGGTGAATCGCACCAGCTAAGCCACCGCACATCATCAAGCAGTGACCGGCACCGGCGAGCCCCATCAGGAAGGCAGCAAAAAGGTCAAGCGTCATGATCGTTGTCTTGTTGACGCGGTTTGGTCGTTGTTTTCGGGTCGTCGTCATCAAGGAGGACATTCATTCCTTGACGTTCTAAATCCTCAAATTGGTCACTGCGTACGGCCCAGAAGAATATCACCACGGCAATGATGACAAAGAGGATGGCTATGGGAATTAAGATATATAAGCTGTCCAAAACTACCTCGTGTCTTTTGAGGTTCGATACAATCGTAGCGAGTTTGCTAATACCAGTAGCGAACTGATCGACATGCCGATAGCGGCGATATAAGGCGTTACCCAACCAACGACCGCTATTGGGATGATACCGAGATTATACACCAATGCCCAAGTGACATTTTGGCGTAAAATCCGCCGACTTTGTGCCGTCGAAGAAAATAACTGCAGCACAGCAGAAAAATCATTGCGCATGGCCACCACGTCAGCGGCTTGTCGTGCTAAATCAGCGGCTTGGCCAAAGGTCATCGAAACATCGGCTTGTGCCAGTACTGGCCCGTCATTAATACCATCACCGATCATCATAACGGCACCATGCTTTTGTTGCTGTTCAACATACGCAAGTTTATCCGCAGGTAAGCATTCAGCTAAAAATGCTGTAATATTTAATTGGTCTGCCACTCGCTGGGCATTCGCTTGCCGATCGCCGGTGAGCATCACAATCTCGAGCCCTTGTTGTCTAAGTGCATCGAGGGTATTGAGGGCATCATCACGGAGTTCATCTTCTACCTGGTAATAAGCGAGCACCTGGCTTTCTGTAGCCAGGACGACGTTAGCGCTGCTGTGTGAAAGCACGCTGGGGTGCCAAGCTGCGATAAACTGTGGTGCACCGATGCGAATCGCGATGCTCGGAGCGTTGTCGATGGGTTGCCATGTTGCACTAACACCAGCCCCGAGTTTAACTTCAACGTCACTAAGCTGCGTCACTGCAAGTTCAGCGTCGAGCATTTTAAAAGGTGCAGCTAATGGGTGCTCGGAGTGCAATTCTAAGCTTTTTGCGAGACGATCGGCGAGTTCCTGTTGGCCATTGGGATAAGAGGATTCAGTAAGCTTAAATTGCCCGGTAGTTAAGGTCCCGGTTTTATCAACGATCACGGTTTGGACAGCGCGCAGGGTTTCAATCACTTCAGTGTTGCGCAAGATGATGCCATAGCGATTGAGTCGGTGAATAACCCCAGTTACCGCTGTAGGAGCTGCAAGCGCAAGCGCACAAGGGCAGGTGGCCACGAGCACGGCGAGTGTTACCCAAAAGGCTTCCGCTGGTTCAATGAAACTCCAGACTAAAAACGTTGCCGCAGCAAGGATTAGAAGTTGCTTCACAAACTGATTGGCTAAGCGCTCTGCGCGTTCTGCGAGACGTGGTTTATTGGCTAACGCTTGATCTTGCAAGGCGGCAATTTTAGCCATCACGGTACTTTGTTGGGTGGCTTGAACCCGCACACGGATGGGCTGGGTTTGGTTCAGCGTGCCAGCCAAAACTTGACTGCCTTGTTGGTGAAGCACAGGGATGCTCTCACCCGTGAGCATACTTTCATTAATTTCTGTTTGTTGGCTTAGCAATTCGCCATCGGCTGGTAGGGTTTGCCCAGCAAGTACCTGCACAACGTCACCAACTTGGAGTTGATTCACGGCAACAGATTCGTAACGACCGGGTTCAATTTCGCGCTGTGCGGAAGCCGGCAGTAGTTTTACGAGATTTGCTGCGGTGGCGATAGCTTTCTGCTTGGCCAGTAGCTCGAGATACCGTCCAACCAGCAGCAGAAAAGTAAACATGCTGACGGACTCAAAATAGACCTCGCCAGTATTGCTTAGCGTGGCGTAGGCGCTTGCACCATAGGCACTGAGTAGAGCCAAACTGACGGGAACGTCCATATTCAGCTGTTTAGCTTGAATACTACGTAACGCTGACAAATAAAATGGCTGCGCACTGTAAAGCAATACCGGGGTGGCAAAGAGTAAACTGATCCACCAAAAAAATTGCCGGAGATTATCATCAAGCTCGTTGACCATACCGAAGTAGAGCGCCACGGCTATCATCATCACTTGCATGGTCGCCAAGCCGGCGATACCGATGCGACGCACAAAGTAGCGACGTCGGCGTTTAAAGTCCTGTTCTTGTGTTGCTGCCTGAAACGGCAAAGCACGATAACCCAAACCGGCAATTTGCTGCAGGATTTCACTAAGCTTGACTTGGGTTTCATCCCAACTAACGAAAACCCGCTCTGTAGTGGCATTCACGCGGGCTACGGCTACGCCGTTAAAGCGTTGTAGTTGTTGTTCGATAAGCCAAGCACATGCAGCGCAGGTCATCCCTTCTACGGAGAGTGTTGTCGTGCGCTGCCCAGTTTCATCAATTTGGGTGAACTGCTCCTGCAGTTCGCGTTGATCGTAGGCCTCTAGCTGCTGTAGCTCGTCCGGTAATAACGGAATTTGCAGAGGGTTACTTGTGTCGCGGTACTGATAAAAGTGTACTAAGCCTTGTTGTTCAATGGTCTGAGCAACTGCTTGACAACCAAAACAACACACATTCTGGCTTTGTTCTGCCACGGTAACCCGGTAACCACCGTCTTTCGGAAGAGGTTGCAGACAGTGAAAGCAGCATCCGGCCGGTGGTTGCGGCAATGTTTTCGCCATAGTTAAACGCCGTAAGTTAGCGGCTCTAAAACGAGTTCGCGATAGCTCGGCAACTGGAGTTGTTGGCTTAAGCGCCAACTATCATCAAATGGCGTGATAGTTACTGTCCACTTGCCATCCTGTTCGGCGACTTCGGCTGGTAACTCACCACGAAATAGGCCTTCTGCATCGGCGGTAAGTACCAACGAGAAATCTTTGTCTGCCAAAGTGGTGTGATAGAACCTTACGTTTAATGCTGTTAATTCTTTCGGCGCACCGGTTTCATAGGCGAGAATTAAGGTTTGCCCTTGTTGCTTAAAGCGAAAAGAAATACCGCGGCGCTGCGCTTCTTGTACTTTTTCGACTTCGGCATTGATGCCGCGACCTTTCTTATAGTAGTTATCAACCACCATAGGGTTGTCACCGTAATTTGAGGCCACCGAAAGGGTGATGATCATGGCGATGACCACCGAGAATGGAATGCACATTAAAAACCAAGGCCAAAACTGCTTATACCACGGTTTTTCCATTGTTAATCACCTCAAAAACATAGACGTTAGAAAAAACCCCGCGTTTGCGGGGTTTTCAGTTTAATCGTTTGAAAGCCCGTAAACGTAGGCACTAATGACGTGTATTTTGTCCTCACCCAGAATGTCTTTCCAGGCTGGCATTACGCCGTTACGGCCATTTTGCAGGGTTTCTTCGATTGCTGCTTGCGAGCCACCGTATAACCAAATGTTATCAGTTAGGTTTGGTGCGCCAAGTTGCTGATTACCTTTACCGTCCATGCCATGACAGGCAGAGCATACAGCAAAATTTTTCTTGCCTGCAGCAGCAAGCTCAGGATCAACTTTGCGGCCGCTCATACTTAGTACATAGGTCGCTAACTCAGTGATTTGCTGCTCGTTGAACTGGCCACTGAATGACGGCATTTGACCTTGACGACCTTGCAACAAGGTTGTCTTGATTGCGTCTGGCGAGCCGCCATAAAGCCAATTGTCATCGGTCAAGTTAGGGAAGCCCTTACCGCCCATAGCATTCGACCCGTGGCACTGGGCACAGTTTTGTAAGAATAAGCGTTGGCCAATCTCGACTGCGTCTTCATCGTTAGCAAGCTCGGGAATAGGGCGCTCAGATAACGCTGCAAAAATGGGTCCAAACTCTTCTTCCGCAGCTTGTACTTCGCGGTCATACTGTACGATCAAACCGGCTTCACGATGCGCTTCAGTAGCGGTGCGCGACTCTTCGAGCGAGCGAACCTCTTGGTTTGAACTGCTCCAGCCGAGCAAACCCTGAAAATTACCCAAACCTGGGAACAGGGCAAGGTAGATAAAGCCCCAAACAATGGTGACCCAGAATAAGATCATCCACCAACGAGGTAGGGGGTTGTTAATTTCAACGATACCGTCGAACTCATGATCCATGAGCTCACCTTCTTTGATACCGGTATAGTTGTTCATATTCCAGCGCAACAGCCAAATAATAAAGACTAAAAACGCTAGGGTCAGGACGATAATCCATGCACTCCAGAAGCTACTCATTGTTCTTCGACTCCTGTTTAGTATCGTTTTGTTGGCTGCGATCTAACTCATCTTCTTCAAAGATTGAGTTGGCGGCTTCATCGAAACTCTTCTTTCGAGCTTTACTGAACGCCCACACACCGATGCCAATAAACAATACGAAAACGATAACTGTATAAATACTACGCCAGGTGATGTAATCCATCTTAGTTGGCCTGTTTTTGTAACGCCGTGCCCAAGGACTGAAGGTAGGCAATCAAAGCCTCCATCTCAGTTTTGCCTGCTACCGCAGCTTTGGCACCAGCGATGTCTTCGTCGGTGTAAGGCACACCAAATTGACGGAATACTTCCATTTTCTTGGCTGTGTATTCGCCGTCGAGGGTGTTTTCTGCTAACCATGGAAAACCAGGCATATTGGACTCAGGAACCACATCACGAGGGTCCATCAAGTGTACGTAGTGCCACTCGTCGCTGTAGCGTCCACCGACGCGAGCCAAGTCAGGGCCTGTGCGCTTCGAGCCCCATAAGAATGGGCGCTCCCATACGTGCTCACCGGCCAATGAGTAATGACCATAGCGTTCGGTTTCAGCTCGGAAGGGGCGAATCATTTGACTGTGGCAACCACTACAGCCTTCACGGATGTAGATGTCGCGACCTTCAAGTTCAAGCGCAGTATAGGGCTCTAGACCGACCACAGGTTCATTCGTTTGTTTTTGAAAAATCAACGGAGTGATTTGTACCAAGCCACCGATCGAAATCACGATGGTGGCAAAAATAGCCAACCAGCCTACGCGCTTTTCAACGAATTCATGCTTAACGTTTTTCATAGTGACGACTCCTTAAGCTGAATGCGTGGCTGCTTCACGCGGCGCAACGTTAATGGTTTCGACAGTAGGTTTGCCCGCACGAATAGTGCGATAGCAGTTCACTGCCATCAAAATCATCCCGGTAACAATGAACAAGCCGCCGACAAAACGGATGAACCAGAATGGGTACGATGCCTCTACGCTCTCAACGAAGCTATAGGTAAGGGTACCGTCTTCGGCATTTACCGCACGCCACATCAAACCTTGCATGACACCAGAAATCCACAGTGCAACGATGTACAGCACAACCCCAATGGTGTGCAACCAGAAGTGGATGTTGATCCAACGCACGCTATGCATTTGCGTCTGGCCCCATAGGCGAGGGATCAGGTAGTAAAGTGAGCCAATGGTAATCATCGCGACCCAACCAAGGGCACCTGAATGCACGTGACCAATGGTCCAATCTGTATAGTGTGAGAGGGCATTTACTGACTTGATGGCCATCATCGGCCCCTCGAAAGTCGACATGCCGTAAAACGACAAAGAAACAATCAGGAAGCGCAAAATCGGATCGGTTTTGAGTTTGTGCCATGCCCCAGATAACGTCATGATACCGTTGATCATACCGCCCCATGAAGGCACAAATAGAATCACTGACATCACCATACCAAGAGACTGAGCCCAATCAGGCAGTGCTGTGTAGTGCAGGTGATGCGGACCGGCCCAAATATACAAACCGATCAAAGCCCAAAAGTGAACGACCGACAAACGGTATGAGTACACTGGGCGCTCTGCTTGCTTCGGCACGAAATAGTACATCATGCCGAGGAAGCCGGCAGTCAACAAGAAGCCTACTGCGTTGTGCCCGTACCACCACTGCACCATGGCATCGACGGCACCGGCGTAGACACTATATGACTTCGTCAAGGAGACCGGAAGCACCATGCTATTCACAATGTGGAGCACGGCGATAGTGATGATAAAACCACCATAAAACCAGTTCGCAACATAAATGTGCGAGGTGCGACGCTTAACTAGGGTACCGAAAAATACCATTACATAAGCAATCCACGACAAGGCGATCAAGATGTCGATAGGCCACTCTAACTCCGCATATTCTTTGGAGCTAGTTAAGCCTAATGGCAAGGTAATCACGGCGAGCACAATGACGGTTTGCCATGACCAAAATACAAACGCAGCCAACTTGTCAGAAAAAAGGCGAGTTCGACAGGTTTTTTGCACAATATAAAAAGAGGTTCCCATCAACGCCGAAGTACCAAAAGCGAAAATAACCGCATTGGTGTGTAATGGGCGTAAACGAGAGTAGGTTAGCCATGGGGTATCGAAGTTGAGCTCCGGCCAAATTAGCTGGGCCGCAATCCAAACACCTAAAGCCATACCGATGATACCCCAAATTACGGTCATGATAGCGAATTGACGCACGACCTTGAGGTTGTATTCGATCTGTTGTGGACTTGTTTGACTCATTTTTATTTTCCGCGTTGATTCTCTGACTTCAGAACAGAGTAACGTGACAATGATGATCGCTTGTCGGATACTTTGACAAACACCTCCCTATTTTATGACGGATAGCCATAAAAATACAGGAAGAATCCATTAAAAATCCAAGCGTGACGCCAACTTGAGGAAATTTTGGGCAAGCCATGAAATTAACTAATCGGTCTTTACCTTATTTTTCTTATTCCCGCAGTAAAAGTAGGGTCTTTGTGCTACTTTTGTTGGCGCTGCATAGTATCTCTTGTAGCTTTGATTCAACGCAACAGTTACCCGTGGCAAAAATTGATCTGTATCAAGAAACGATTATTTTATCGATGCCGCAGCAACCTGTCCCATTGGAGCAAGCGCTGCCATTGCGCCTTATCCTTCCCGCTGGGGTAACACCTAAGTTGGCCATCGTCGAAGGCGAGTCCATGGAGATGGGGCGCATTCCTATACAATGGCGTTCTGCGGAAGGGAATGAGTGGCAAGCGACACTTTATCTTGGCGCTTGCACTGAGTCGGAGATGGAATGGCGTATGACCATACCATTAGCGCATTCTGACAATAATCTGCCAACTAGTGTGACATTCACCTTTTCGAGTAAACGTTAGGCGCCGCGCGTAGTAACTTGAAACAAATTCAGCGTCACTTTGATAAATCCTCGTGCTATAGTCGACGAAACATATTTTTAACGCCGATCGTAGTGTTTGGTTGAAATACTTAAGGAGTTGCCATGTCCGTTGCTTTAATTTGGATCATTATTGGCATTGTATTGATCGTGTCGGAATTACTCTTAACCAGTGTTATTGCAGTCTTTTTGGGGATTGGGGCGATTGTGACCGGGCTCTTATTGCACTGGGAAGTAATTGAGCAAAGTGCAACTCAGTTTGCTGTTTTTGGTGTGGTTAGTTTGGTTTTGTTAGTCGTTGCACGAGGCCATTTCAAACGCTGGTTCATGGGGTACACCGCTGATGAAGATGAGGCAAAGCCTAACTTTCAGCGCGATATAGGCGCTCGCGTTAAGGTGATCCGTGACTTCAATCATGGGGCTGGGCGCGTACTCTTGAATGGAGTGCAGTGGGATGCCTTTTCTGAAGATGAATTAAAGTCGGGTGATACCGCTTGGGTTATCGCCAACGAAGGAATCCAGTTGACGGTAGCGAAGCAAAAGCCGAATGCTGCGGCAAAGAGTATTTAACACTAATTAATAATAACAAGGAGTAGATACGATGGTGCCTTTAGATGTGGGTACGGTGTTAGCGATTGGCTTTGCCGTTGCTGTCATTATTGTCATTCTAAAAACCGCGCGCATTGTTCCACAACGGACCAACTTTGTGGTTGAACGGTTAGGCCGCTATAACCGTACGTTGGATTCAGGCTTTCACTTACTGATTCCATTTATCGATAAAGTGGCCTATCAACACACACTGAAAGAAGAAGTGATCGATGTTGAACGCCAAGCGTGTGTAACTCGCGACAACATTCAAGTTGGTATTAATGGTGTGCTCTACATTCAAGTCGTTGATGCGCACAAAGCAAGTTATGGCATTAATGATTATCGTTATGCTGCGTCACAGTTAGCGCAGACCACGATGCGTTCGGTAATTGGGCAAACCGATCTTGATAAAACCTTCGAAGAACGCGCTCGTATCAATGAAATTGTCGTGCAAGCCCTCGATGAGGCCGCTGCTCCGTGGGGTATCAAAGTCTTACGTTACGAGATTTCTGATATTGAGTTGCCAATGAGCATAAAGGACGCGTTGGAACAGCAGATGCGAGCGGAGCGCGAACGTCGCGCCGCCATCGCGAAGTCCGAAGGTGAGCGGCAATCAATGATCAACGTTTCTGAAGGTCACAAACAAGAGGTCATTAACCTTTCTGAAGCCGAGAAACAAAAGCAGATCAATGAAGCAGAAGGGCGCGCACGCGAAATTGAACTCATTGCTGAAGCGACCGCCGAGGGCCTTCGTAAAATCGCCGCAGCAATTCAACAGCCAGGCGGACAAGACGCTGTGAGCTTACGAGTTGCCGAGCAGTACGTGAAGGAGTTTGGTAATCTAGCTAAAGAGACCAATACGCTTATTTTACCTGCACAACTTGCTGACATAGGCGGAGCGGTCGCAGGCCTCACTGAAGTGCTTAAAGCTAAGCCACAACAGTAAGTTTTAAACTGGCGTATCTAAAAGGCCGTTCATCGAGGATGAGCGGTCTTTTTTGATCATATTTGCTCAAATAAGACTATACACAAGCTGTACAAACGTATTTTACAAGGATTTGATTGAATGAAGTTGTCTCAAGGCACGAGTGGACTCGCTCTTATCTGCGCAGTTTGCTGCACCATTTTTGCTAGCCAGTTAATGATCGGCGAAGCCAACGCGCAGCAATGGGGAAATCGCGAGCAAGCAGCGCTAGTGGTTACCCAACCGTTAGGTTTTGAACGAAAGTTGGAACAGGTCGAGGCGGTCGCTTATGCGGAAGCTTTGCGCTCGGTTGATATTTATCCCGCAGTGGGCGATGAAGTCACTGCGGTTAATTTCGAACCGGGAGAGCAGGTCGACAGCGGTGCCTTACTGGTGCAACTCGATGATCGACGCCAACAAATTGCCTTACAACGCGCGAAATTACAATTGGCCGATGCTGAACGTACGGTTGAGCGCTTGCGTCAAAGCCGCGCGGGTGGCGCGATACCACAGAGTCAGCTGGATGAAGCAATTATTGCCCGTGATCTCTTAGAAGTAGCCGTCGCAGAAGCGCAGACCGAAGTCGATGACCGACGTATTACAGCTCCCTTCGCTGGGGTGGTCGGCATTACCGATGTACAAGTCGGTGATCGTATTACCCCGCAAACCTTGATAACAACTTTGGACCAACGTGATCAATTGTATTTAGATTTTCAAGCTCCTGAGCAAGCAACCGAAATGCTCAATAATGGTGCTGAACTCGAAGTCTATTCTTGGTTACGTGCAGAAAATCGACTCCAAGCCACCGTCGATGAAGTTGGTTCACGAATTGATGCAACCAACCGTACATTGCGGATTCGTGCATTATTAAATAATGAAAATGATCGCTATCGTCCGGGAATGAGTTTTCGTGTCGCCTTAACTTTGCAAGGGGATAGTTACCCTTCGGTACCTGAAGCTGGCTTGATGTGGGGGCCTGAAGGTGCTTACGTTTGGGTGGTTAAGGATGGTAAAGCCACACGCGTTGACGTCAGTATTGCACAACGTCTGCCGGGCCGAGTCCTCGTTGATGGAAATTTACAACTCGGCGATGAACTGATTATTGAAGGTGTGCAAACCCTACGGCGTGGTCAAGCAGTTGAACGTCTAGCCGATGATGGAGGCGTGAACAAATGAAGTGGGCGCCGCAGTTAAATGATTTGCCATCGATGTCGATTCGTCGACCGGTTCTTATTGTTGTCCTTAATCTGCTGATTATTATTGCTGGTATAGCGGCAATACAGGGCGTTGAAGTTCGCGAGTTACCAGACGTGGATCGTCCGGTAATATCGGTCACGGCGAGTTATCCTGGCGCGGCACCAGAAACAGTTGATACAGAGGTGACCAGCCGACTTGAAGGCGCTGCCGCGCGGGTCAGCGGTGTGAAGTCTATTCGAGCCTCGAGCGAGGAAGGCAGCTCTCGAATCGTTATTGAGTTCCGGCCTGGTATTGATCTTGATAATGCAGCAAATGAAACACGTGAATCAGTAAGTCGTGTCCAGCGCGGCTTGCCTGAGCAGGTTGAAAACGTTTCGATCATCAAAGCTGATAATGATGCTGAATCTGTCGTCGCGCTTGCAATATCAAGCGACACGTTGGATCTGTCGGCGCTAACCGAACGTGTTGAGACCGACCTCGCCCCCAACTTTTTGAATATACCGGGTGTTGCCGACGTGCGTTTGACCGGCGATCGTCGCCGCGTGATGCGTGTGGTTATTGAACCGCTGCGGCTATCAAGTTACAACCTTACAGTAACTCAGGTCGCCTCTGCATTGCGTCAAGCGCCTTTTGATGTTCCTGCTGGCAGTTTGAAATCTACGGATCAGCAACTTATTGTTCGCGCTGATGCAAGCTCAGTTTCACCTGAAGATGTCGAAAACATCGTAATATCTGGGACGACTCGAGTAGGGGACGTCGCTACCGTTTATTTTGGACCCGCCGACGCAAGTAGCATCACGCGACTCGATGGTAAGCAAGTTCTGGGGCTGGGCATCATTCGTCAAGCGCGCTCGAACACCATTGAGATTTCCGACGAAGTGCTGCGTTTAGTTGAGAATTTGCGTAAACAATATCCTGAGTTAACGATTCAAGTCACTGATGATGATGCCGAGTTTATTCGCAGTTCGGTGGAAGAAGTGGTGACGTCACTAGCGCTAACTATTCTTTTAGTGATTGCGACGTTATGGCTGTTTATTGGTTCAGGACGAGCGACGATCATCCCTGCAGCTTCGATCCCCGTGGCACTTATTGGTGCGATAGCTGTTATTTGGGTATTAGGGTTTTCCATTAATATTTTGACACTGTTGGCCTTGGTCTTGGCTACTGGTCTGATTGTCGATGACGCAATTGTGGTTTCGGAAAACATTCAACGTCGGCGCTCGATGGGCTTAGGCGCGCGTGCCGCAGCTGTTATTGGTACACGTGAAGTCTTTTTCGCCGTTGTTGCTACAACAGCAGTGCTCGTCGCTGTTTTTGTGCCTATTGCATTTTTACCATCAACCGCCGGTAGATTGTTCCGTGAATTCGGTGGCGTGCTTGCGGCGGCCGTCATTATTTCCTCCTTTGTGGCGCTTTCATTAGTACCGGCCTTAACTGCTCGTTTACCTTTAAAAGAGCATAAAGAGACTGTGCTGACGCGCTTAGGAAGTCGTTTCTCAAAGGTTTACCGCCAAACACTTCATTGGGTTCTTGATCACGCATTACTGGTTTTTGTCGGCTGTACAGTGGTTGCTGCAAGTGCTGTTTGGTTCTATCTCAATGTCGATAACGAACTTATGCCGCAAGAAGATCGTGGTCAGATCCGCATCTTTGCTCGCGGCCCAGATGGTGTCGGTTTGAATTTTATGGATCGTCAAGCGCAACGTATGGAAGAGATACTACTACCTTACGTAAACGGCGGGGCGGTTGCGAGCATCAATACGCGAGTAGGGCAATGGGACCCAAATTTGGTTTTCATAACGGTACGCTTGACCGATTGGGAAGAACGGGATCGTTCACAACAAGAGATCATTGATGAAATTAGCGAACCCTTAAGCCGCATCCCGGGTGCTCCGGCACGTGCTTTTGGTTCCAATAGTTTGAACCTACGTGGACAAGGTGGTGGGCTAGAAGTCGCCTTAACTGGTGATGAATACATCGACATTTATAATGCTGCACTAAAATTTGGCGAAGCTGTTCAGCAAGAAATGCCAGAGGTGGGCTTTCCACGAGTGGGTTACCAACCCACACAACCGCAGTTACGTGTGAATATTGACCGTCGTCGTGCGGCTGACTTGGGTGTTTCGCTCAGCGATATTTCTTCAACGCTACGGGTAGCGATTAACGGAGATGACCTTGTTGACTTAAATATTGGTGACCAAGCGGTACCAATAATGCTTCAAGCAGATCGAAGTTTAATAAAGTCGCCAACCGATTTGGCAAATCTATATGTTGGCACCGCAGACGGCCAAGTTGTCCCGCTTTCGGCGGTTGCAAGTATAAGTGAAGAGGGCGTAGCGGCAGAGCTTGAAAGGCGTGCGCAGCGCCGAGCCATTGAGGTCGATATGCAAATGCCAACCTCGATTCCAATTGAACAAGTCGTGGAAAACTTGCGTAGTATCGCCAATGAAACGCTGCCAGACAATATCGGTATGGTACTTCTGGGAGAGGCCGAGGCGTACGAAGAAACAGAACGCGAAGTAATGATGACCTACATATTGGCATTCATTATCGTTTTGCTCGTGTTAGCGGCGCAATTTGAAAGTGTGAACAGCGCAGTGGTGGTCATGGCAACTGTGCCGTTTGGTATAGCTGCAGCCTTCTTTGCGTTGTTCATAACCGGTACATCGATCAACGTTTTCTCGCAGATTGGTCTGGTAATGCTTATTGGCTTAATTGCGAAAAACTCAATCTTACTTGTCGAATTTGCAGACCAGCTTCGTGACAAAGGCCAGTCTGTAAGGGATGCAGTTGAACACGCTGCAAGTATTCGTCTGCGTCCTATCATGATGACCTTGGTGTCCACGCTGTTGGGCGCATTGCCTCTTATCCTTTCTGTAGGTGCCGGTGCAGAGGCGCGTAACTCGATTGGTTGGGTTGTCTTTGGCGGACTTGCTTTTGCAGTACTCTTTACGCTTTACTTAACGCCTGTGATTTATTTAGCGCTCGCACGTTTCACCAAACCTCGTGCCGATGAAACCCAGCGCCTTGAACGAGAAATGGAGCAGGCGGAGGATGCATGAACGCGAAACTAACGAAGTGTGCTGCAGCATTAGCTTTTGTGGGCACATTGTTTTTGCCTGTCAGCAAGGCAGAAGCTGAGATTCTCGATAGCTCAACTGATGGTTTTACCTTTGAGTTTTCGCTGCCGGTTGATGGCCATCTAAAGTTGGTTTTTGATGGCTTGACGCAAGATATTGGTCAGTGGTGGCTTGCTGATCATACTTGGTATGGGCGTAGTGAAAATATGTCGATACGGCTAATACCAGGAGGTTGTTTGTGTGAAATCGCAGATGAAATGAGATTCACTGAGCATCTGCGTGTTGTTAAAGTTGAACCTCACAGCCTGGTTAGATTTAGCGGCGGACTAGGACCGTTGCAAGCCGAAGGTGTCGATGGTGTGATGGATTGGTCGTTAGCTAATAATCCTGACGAGCACATGACAACTTTGACCGTACGCTATCGTGTTGGTGGTTATACTGGCAATGATTTGTCGCGTTGGGCACCTGCGGTCGAAAATGTACTACAGCAACAAATGAAGTCATTCCAGAGCTACATGAAGCGATAACGCATCAGACTGCGAGCGAATTTTTTCAATTGATCTTTTCCATACCAATCCTTTTACATGGCGTGCGATTTTTACGATGGTGCGCTACGTGCGTGCTTTTTAAAAAGCAGGGGTATAACCGGTAAAATTTCACGTAGCGACGTCAATATGTGAATACCTACTTATTGTAACTAACCTTAATAATATCGTATTTAACATAATATACATTATGCGCAATTACTAATTGGTGTATTTGGAGCCGTCGCCATCGTTTATAGGCTTCGCCCTCTGTTGATGCTTTGTGACATTTTGGTAGTGGCAATTTAACGCGTCTGTCGCTACGCTCTTGCCCGTGAATTTCAATTTGGCGTGTTTGAGCAAATTCCTCATGAGGAGCAAGTTCAATGGCTGGCCGATGCAATTGAAGATGAAGCTGGAGCAAAAGCAGAGTTACAGCGCATGATCGACCTGTATAAAGCCGAAGATATTGACGGAATGTACGGTATGTTCACCGAGATGGAAGAATACGCTGAATATAAAGAAGTACTCTTGGATCAGCGTAACTTTACTTGGCAGGACACATTAGATGAGGAATTACAGGCTGATGGCAGTGAATTTATTGCTGTTGGTGCAGGTCACTTAGGCGGAAAAGCTGGTATGATCAACCTTTTACGGGAGCGCGGCTACACCGTCGAGCCGGTCTCAAACTAAGGTTAAAAAAGGTAAGCGCATGCGCGTTGCAGCAGAACAATTACAACCACCTATCTATACTTGGGCGCAACAGCGCCCTGCTTCTCCATCCGCGAATCCATTAGTGGGTCAGAATCGTGCTCTTGCGGCGATTGAACAGACAATGCGGATCGGTGGTAGGTATGCCCATGGTTTTATGGTCACCACACCAGGCCTACGGGTAATGGATGTATTGAAAGAGCTTCAACAACGCTATCAATGGATGCACTTTGAACGGCACGATTGGCTGTATCTTGCGAATCCGGATTCAGCCAACGAGCCTTTGTGCGTTAACGTTCCAGCGGGGGCTGCGCGCGATGTTTTGACGGGCTTAATGTCACTTTTTGAGCAACCGGTTAAGGAGCGCTCTAAGCTATTAACAGAATTGAGGGAAAAGTTCCCAAGTGCCCGCTTTGATGCTTATTTGACCCGAGTTTCCGATAAAACCTTTGATGATTTACCCGGCAATGAATTGGCAACCATTATTGTTGAATCCGATCAGCAAACGGATGATTTTGTACTTTGTGATCGGGTAACGGATACGAGCCTGTTTGGTGGCATCCGTCTGCAATCTGTTGCCGGCACGATTAGTTCGGAGCTCCATTTGATCCAACCGGGGGCGCTACTAAAAGCCAACGGCGGAGTTTTAGCTATCGACGCCGAGGAACTGTTGACGCAGCCGGGCCTATGGCGGAAGCTAAAGTATATTCTGCGCACCAGCTTGTTTCATTGGCCACAGCCTGGCGAAGCAAATATTGCGGCTTATTATCAACCTGAACCTGTTCCTATCCACCTTAAGGTGTTGCTGTTGGGTGATCGTTCTATCTATGGGCAGCTACGTGAATTGGATCGGGATTTTGATAACCTGTTCCCTTATCTAGCTGATTTTTCAGCGCATTATTCGTTAAGCCAAGATGCCTTCTTAGTGCCCTACTTTGATTACTTGGCGTATGTTGAGCGTGAGGCAGCAACACTAGCAGTGACCGAAGAAGCTCTGCCTTTAGTCCTCAAAGAGGCTTCGCGGTTAAGCGATTATCAAACCGAGCTATCCCTAGATACCATTGCCTTAATGCAATTGCTGCGCGAAGCCGGTGCGGTTGCACAGGCTAAGGCACAAGAGGTCATCGATCATGAGGCAGTCTTGCAGGTGCTTAAACAGCGACAGCAACGCGAAGGTTACATTGCGGAACTTAGTCGCCGGCAAATTCTTGAAGGCCAAGTTTTCATTGCGACGGAGGGTGAAGTTGTTGGACAAGTGAATGGTCTTACTGTGGTTACCATCGGCGGTAGTGAATTTGGTGAGCCTTCAAGGATAACTGCAACGGTGCACTATGGCGATGGCGATATTATCGACATCGATCGAAAGTCTGAATTAAGTGGCAGTATTCATACCAAAGGCGTCATGATCTTGTCGGCCTACATTGCGAATGTTTTTGCCAAAAGTGAAGAAATGCGGTTATCCGCAACTATCGTTTTTGAGCAATCGTATTATGAGGTCGACGGCGACAGTGCGTCTTTAGCCGAACTTTGTTGTTTGTTATCAGCCCTAGCCGAGGCCCCTATTGCCCAAGGTATCGCAATTACCGGAGCGGTAGATCAATTTGGCGCAGTGCAAGCGATTGGGGCGGTAAATGAAAAAATCACAGGCCACTTTGCGCTTTGCGAAGCTCGCGGTTTCGATGGTAAACAAGGCGTGATTATTCCAAAAGCTAATATGAGCCAACTCAATCTTGAACCTGACATTATTGCGGCTGTTGAAGCCAACAAGTACCACATCTACGCCATTGATGATGTTGCTGATGCGTTAGCGTTATTGACCGGTGAGAATCAGAAACAGCTGTACGCTCGTATCGAGAAGCGTTTAGAGGAACTGCAACACTGTGAACCTGAGCAGCCGTGGTACAAGCGGATCTGGTAAAGGGAACTAATCGGACTTGTTAAGCGTACAAGTGTTCGCTAAGCTAGCGGCACTTGAACTAAAGGCAAGGTAGTTATGACCCAATCTAGTTTTACTCGCGAAGACCTTTTGGCGTGTGCCGAAGGCGAAATGTTTGGCCCTGGTAATAGCCAGCTCCCTGCTCCTAACATGTTGATGATGGACCGTATTGTGACCATCAACGACGAAGGTGGAGAATACGGCAAAGGCTATATTCACGCCGAACTCGATATTCATCCAGACTTGTGGTTTTTCGGTTGTCACTTTAAAGGCGACCCAGTCATGCCTGGCTGTTTAGGTCTTGATGCGATGTGGCAGTTGACCGGTTTCTTCTTGGCTTGGGCTGGCGGTCCGGGTCGTGGTCGCGCACTGGGTGTAGGTGAAGTTAAATTCACTGGTCAAATTTTACCGACCGCAAAAAAGGTTAGCTACCACATTGACATGAAGCGCGTGATCAAGCGTAAGCTCTTCATGGGTATGGCTGACGGCCGCGTTGAAGTCGATGGTAAAACCATTTATACGGCGAAAGATCTGAAAGTTGGCTTGTTTACGGACACGTCTAACTTCTAAATCTTTACCGAGTGCTAGATAGAAAAAAGCCCGCGAACAGATTGCTGTTGGCGGGCTTACTTACTTTCAAGAGAAGATTTTTTTCAATAAGTTGAATAAATTTAGTGCGCTGGACAGATTAATTTAACGATATAACCCTACACTTCGCGCTTCTTGCGCGTCGCGCCAACCGCCTAACCACTGGGAACGAATTTCTTGATTCTGATACGGACATAGTTCTTTTGAACGACCCGCTACACCAGCTTTGAAACCTTGTGAGTGTGCCCGTTCTAGGCGATCGCGTTTCTGTCTTTTCATCATTCACTTCCTCGTCCAGTTGTTCTTTTACAATTTTTTGCAAGAGCGAAAATTATTTCACTCTTGTAATAATAGATAGCAACTGTAGGCGGTAGTTCAATAGCAAAAAAAAACGCCTTTTCAGTTTGCGCTATAAGCTACTGAAAAGGCGTTAGATCTGTTATTAACTTTTTTTAGAACAAGTTTTCTAGTTAACGGGTAAACTTGCGGCGTAGTGTAATAAGACCACCAATCAACAACATAGAAAGGAAGCCAAAAACACCTGTGCTCGCGCCCTGTCGTTCGATCTTACCCTCTTCTTGCGTGCAATTATTCAGCTCGCCCGAGCTAGGATCTAAAACTAGAGTTTTGGCAAATTGCTCGGTGGTAGTTTCGCCATCTTCGGTAGTAACTTCCTCTGGGCGAATACCTGTTGCAACAATTTCGCCGCTGTTGTTAACGCCATCGGCACTAGCGAGAAAATAACCCGAATCGCAAGCTACAGCGTCGTTTAAATTAATGAAGTTCGCACCTTCTACAGCGCTTTCATAACTAAATGCAACACGACGGCGCTGGGCCGACAGATCCGCATCGATTTCAGCTGTACCGACGATCAAGCCGTCATTATTGATTGCGGTGGCAATTGTGCTAGAGCCATTAAAGAACGAAGGAAGTTCACTCAAGGTTTCGCTTTCGATATCGTAAATGAAACCGATGTAGCGATTGATGCCTTGCACGCGACGAATCAAGAAACCGACGACTTGATTTTCGTCGTTAATGTCGGTCGCGGCGCCCCATAAGTAAACTGGATCTTCGGTTATCGGCTTAACTTCACCATCGATAAAAATTGCCGGCATTTTAATTCGACGGCCTTCTTCTTGAATGCCTTCGTAGTAAGTCCAACTCTGGCCTACTGCAATCCCATTATTGTTAACCGCTGCGGCATAGCTGGAAAAGTCACCCTCGTCCTCTTCGCCACGCTCCATTAACGTTCCGTATTGCTGTGACGAGATCACCTCACCATTTACGTCAAGCTGCCATACCATGGCACGCATATCGTAAATGGACTGATTCGAGTTAATCGTTGCTCGGCTGTAGAAGCTCTGCAGGTTTGCCGCTGTCGCATTACTTAAATTGATCCAACGCTGCCATAAACAGGTGTAAAGCGACCTTGTCGCTGTTCCTTCATCTAAACGTGTCTGACAGTCGTCAGCAAAAGCTTGTGATGCTGGCGAAACTGCAACACTCGCATAACCGACGGCAACGTTTTGGTCATTAATGTCCATCATAACCGACTCGCCACCTAGATAGGCTTGCTCCGGTGCTGGATAGGTTTTTGTTGTATCACCATTTGACCAGATTGCTTGGCGGGTAAATGCACGTGAAGTATAGGTAGTGGTGACTTCTTGCTCGTCGTCGCCCTCGCCCGTCGTATAAGTGAATTCATTGAATCTGTAAGGCGCGCTACCCCAACCGACACGGACATTGTTGTTATTGAGTCCATTGTAAATGTGGTCGGTTGAATATTCCATTTCTGGCGTTTCTGCGTCAGTGTCTTCAAAAAATTCATTAAAAACGACCGACTGCCCATCAAAATAACCGGCGTCATAGAAAGACACACGTGGGTTGCTTACATCAGTATTTACACTGTCGCGCAAACCGCGAACGAGGGTTTCGTATTGCTGGCGTGATAGTTGATAGTTTTCAAGATCGTCAACCTCTGGATCGATCCCGATATTACGTAAGATGCTATCGGATAATAATGTCAGATCGAACTCGATGTCTTTCGGCTGCTGCCCAAGCACAATACTATGACGGTTGTCGTTGATGGCTATGGGAAAGAGATCTCTAACTTTCTCTGGTGTTTCAACTTGCTGGATGTTGTATGTGTTCGCCTGCGCAATAGATATAAAAGATGCTGCAATGGCGACACTAAGGGCCCCTAAAGTAAACTTTTTCATAGATAATCTAACTACTCTCTTTTTGTAAGTTTTCAAGCTCATCCCAGCGTTCGAGTGCCAGTAATAGCTCTTCTTCAAGTGCTGCAAGGCGCTCTAAAACGGGTCCGGTTTCGTCATGCGGACGCGTATAAAAGTCTGGGTTGTTTGCTTGTGCCTGCAGTTCCTGTTGTTCGTTTTCGATAGCTTCAATGCGTTCAGGTAGCATATCAAGTTCACGCTGAAGCTTATAGGATAACTTTTTCTTAGGTTGTGCTGAACCTTTAACTTTCGGGTTCTCTGACTGCTTTTCCGCTTCTTTAGTTCCATTCGCCAACGTCGAATGTTGTACGGACCTTGTTTGTTGTTGTAAATAGTGTTCGACATCTTGGAAGTCGCCGACGATTTCGGTGACCTTGCCCGCCCCTTCAAACAGCAAAATACTGGTTGCAGTATTGTTGACGAATTCACGGTCGTGGCTGACCAAAATGACGGTTCCTTGGTAATCGGCAATGATTTGCTCAAGTAACTCGAGGGTGTCAATGTCAAGATCATTGGTGGGTTCGTCAAGTACCAGTAAGTTACTTGGTTGTAAGAAGAGTTTTGCTAGTAGCGCTCGATTGCGTTCACCACCGGATAATGCATGGACCGGCGTGCGTGCTTGTTGTGGCGCAAACAAAAAGTCCTGCAAATAACTAAGAATATGACGTGTACGCCCATTAAAGGTGATGTCTTGTTTGCCATCACCGACATTTTCGGCAACGGATTTTTCTGGATCAAGCTTGGCCCTATGTTGATCGAAGTACGCCACCTCAAGATTGGTACCGACTTTTACCTTGCCGCTGTCAACTTTTTGCTGACCAAGAATCAACCGTATTAATGTACTTTTACCACAACCGTTGGGGCCAACAAGAGCAATTTTGTCCCCGCGTTGTAAGGTTAGGTTAAAGTCTCTGAGAATTGGCTTGTCCGCGAATGCCAACTCAAGATGTTCGCCTTCGAACACGAGCTTGCCTGAGCGCTGTGATTCTTGCACCGCTAATCGTGCCGAGCCTTGTTGTTCACGACGCTGTTGTCGTTCTTTGCGCAGCGCTTGTAGCGTACGCACACGGCCTTCGTTGCGGGTGCGTCGAGCTTTGATGCCCTGCCTAATCCATACTTCTTCCTGCGCCAATTTTTTATCGAATTCGGCGTTTTGATTGGCTTCAACTTCGAGTAGCTCTTGTTTTTTCGCTAAGTAAGCATCGTAATTACCAGGGAATGAGCTTAGTTGTCCGCGATCCAGATCGATAATGCGTGTGGCGAGCCGACGAATAAACATACGGTCGTGGCTAATAAAGAGCACTGCCCCGCGAAAGTCGAGCAATACCGATTCTAACCATTGCACCATATCAATATCTAAATGGTTGGTCGGTTCATCGAGCAGCAATAAGTCCGGCGCTACAACTAAAGCTCGCGCGAGTGCAACTCGCCGTAACCAGCCACCAGAAAGTGCAGTCATCGACATGTTTTCGTCAAGTCCTAGCCGGGTTAACGTTTGTTCGATGCGTGTTTGTAATTGCCAGCCATTGGCTGCTTCAAGCTGAGTTTGCAATTGCGCTAGGGTGCGCATAAGTAATGCATCATCGGGATCTTGCGTGAGCTGTTGCGATACTTCGTGGTAACGCTTGAGCACTGCACCAACATCGGCCAGGGCTTCAGCAACATAGTCATAGACACTTTGTTCAGAGTTCGCCGGCGGATCTTGTGGCAACCGTGCGACAACGGTATCACCTACTTTCTGAATCACCCCATCGTCGAGCTGTATGTCGCCAGCGATCGCCTTTAATAAGGTTGATTTACCAGCGCCGTTACGGCCTACAAGACATAAACGTTCGCCCTCCTCAATGACCAAATCAACACGATCAAGAATAGGTTCGCGGCCGAATGCAAGTTGAGCTTGTTGGATACGTAATACGGTCATGCAGTAACAAATTCCATGAGTTGATTATTAAAAGGCCAGCGTAATTCTGCATCATCTTTTGCACGGACTAACACGGGCACCAGCAGAGCGTATTCGTCTTGCAGTTCTGGCTGTTGCGTAATATCTACCCAATGCAGGCGAATCGGCTGTTCGAGCGTTAAACCATGCAGTTCGGTAAGCGCCTTGTCACATAGTGGGCACTGCGGTTTCGTTAACAGGTAAAAATCACTCATGGTGGTGTGTCACCTTAAACAAGTGATGAATGCCTTTATGCCGCGCGAAGTCCTGACTGATCGAACGTGAAGTCCAGTCTTCTGCTCGCAGAAAGGCGTCTTTAAGCCCTTCCTGATCGAGCTTGAATTTACGTTTGTTGTTCGAAAATAGAATCACCCCGTCGTCTTTAAGTAGTCGAGCTGCAAGTTTCAATAACATGACATGATCACGCTGTATATCTAGAACGTCCTGCATACGCTTCGAATTTGAAAACGTGGGTGGATCGAGAAAAATAACATCGAAACGCTGCTGCGGTGGCTGGCGTTGTAGCCACTGCAAGCAATCCGCTTGAATAAACTGGTGTTGGCGCACGGGTAATCCATTTAAACGAAAATTATCCTCGCCCCAGCTAAGGTAAGTTTTTGATAAATCGACTGAAGTAACTTGTTGGGCTCCACCCAAAGCGGCTTGAACCGACGCCGTACATGTATAGGCAAACAAATTAAGGACATTCTTGCCGTCACTCAAACGGCCTAGCTCACGCCTTGCCCAACGGTGATCTAAAAACAGTCCGGTATCAAGGTAATCGCTTAAGTTGACCTCAAACTGTGCATTGTATTCGTGCACCGTGGTAATGACATGGCGTAATTGCTGCCGTTGGTATTGTTGCTTGCCACTTTGTCTTTGCCGAACTTTAAGGTGCATATTCGCTGCGGGAAATGGTAAAACTTCGGCTAAAGTGTCGAGTAAATACCAAAGACGTTCCTTAGCAACAGCCGGTGGGATATCTTTCGGTGCAGCGTACTCCTGAATAACCAAATGTTCGTTATAAACATCAACCGCTGCATTATACTCAGGTAAGTCTGCGTCGTAGACCCGCCAAGCGCTAAGCCCCTCTTTTGCCGCCCATTTTTCTAATTTTTGGTAGTTCTTTTTTAATCGGTTAGCAAGATCGCTCGATTGCTCTTGAGTAAATTCAAGTTGCTCTTTTTGCATATCATAGAGTGCCAAGATGACCTCTAAAGCACCGTTATAGAGCTTATATTTTTTATGGCTCCGTAATTTTAGACGTTTAAGTAAGCTTTCGTCGCCGGCGAGGATAGCAATTTGCCAACCGGCAAAATGTTGTCGCAATTGTTGTCCTAAACGACGATAAAGTAGCAAGGTTTCAACCTCCTCGCCAAGTCGCTCACCGTAGGGCGGGTTACACAACATCACGCAATGACCAACGGTTGAGCTAGGAGCTTGGGTTTTGGTTGCATCGCTGGCTTGCCAGTGACAACGATCGGTAATTCCGAGTCGAGTGGCATTCTGATCGGCAATGCCAAGCATGCGAGGGTCATTGTCGGAGCCATAAATGGTCAGTTGCGACCGTTCACTCGCTTGCGCGAAACGTTGCTCAGCTTCATTTATCAATTGCTGCCAGAGTTGCGGCTGGTACTGTCGCCAACGCTGTAAGCCCCAGCTCTGACGACGCAGTCCCGGCGCATGACCGAGCACAATCATTGCGGCTTCCAGTAGCAAGGTGCCAGAACCGCAGAACGGGTCCATAAGAACTTGCGTATCACTTGTTACCCCTGCACGGAGCGCAATGGCTGCTGCAAGGGTTTCGCGTAACGGCGCCGCGCCCTGCTCCAACCGATAACCACGACGGTGCAAAGGCTCGCCGACTAAATCGAGGTACCAGGTGAGTCGATCCTTATGCAAATGGGCATGCACACGGAGGTCAGGGTTTTCACGATCGACACTTGGACGATCTAAGCCTTGCTGGCGGAAGTGGTCGACAATACCGTCTTTAACCAACTGTGCGCCAAATTGGGTATGGCGTATTTGCTGGTTTTGTCCAGTAAAGCTAACGACAAAGCTTTGCTCAGCAGTAAAATGCTCGTGCCATAGTGTTTCACTAATGGCTTGTGTTACCGACTCCAATTGACGACCAACGTCACATTGCCCCAGCATCAACAGCACGCGACTGGCAAGACGACTCCATAAACAGACACGATAGGCCCCTTCGCAATCGCTTTCGAAACGGCAGCCCGCGACCGTTTGTTGAACCTGTTCGAGGCCTAGCTGTTGCAGCTCATCAAAAAGGAGCGGTTCTAGCCCTTTGGCACAGGTGGCGAAATAGTGTGAAGTTGCAGTCATGTGTTCGACGTATCCTTAGCTAAATGTGCCGCTATTATACGGCATGCAGAATCCAGTGTATTGCTGGAATTGTAGGAAAAATCAGCAGTTAAACGGGATTTGCTGAAATAAGCAGCAGTTAACACAATGCGTGCTTGCGTTCTACGAAAAGCTTGGTAACATGCGCAGCATCGGACGCGGGGTGGAGCAGTCTGGTAGCTCGTCGGGCTCATAACCCGAAGGTCGTAGGTTCAAATCCTGCCCCCGCAACCAATTACTTGCCAATGTAATTGCAGCTCTTCTGAATAAACGCCTTGCGGCAAACTTCCCAAATAGTTCAACAGTACATCTGAAAGCATATCTGCACCCCGAAGGATTGTAGCCTCACCGTCTAAGTGAGGGAAATCACCGCCACCATTTGCGCGATAATTATTGGTAGCGACGTAAAACCTATCGGTGTTGGATACTGTTTTACCAGCATACCGAACATCTTTAATGCGCTGCCCCGGCTCGGCGGTGATATCAATATGGTAATCAAGACCTAACAAGGTATCGAAATTATAATGAGCAACCTCACTATTGAGGTAACGCCAACAATCCAGTAGCGGGCTAGACTCGCTCGCCGCCACAAAAGCCGCAGCGCTCTGCTCGAGCCAATCTTTAATTTGTGCACCATTTAACTTAACGATATCTAGCGTATTAGGATAACGATAGAGATCACCTATGGCCCCGCGAGTTAGTGGTCCAGCAGAAATTTCTGTAGCGCTATCGCTAGAACTAAAAGCAGCATCAAAGGGGGCTGCCGCACTTAATAGCGGAAGCTCTTCAACCGCACTTGCGGTGATAAGTTGGCGGGCTTGCCAAAGCTGCGCACGTTGCACGAATTGAACCGCAGAACTCGGTTGCCAGCGAGCAGTTTTGTAGCTTAGCGGTTGCGTCGTGCTTCCGATGGGTTGTTGCATAAAGGCTAAGGTCGCGTCATGTGCGCTTTGTAGCCGCTCGGCAAGCTTTGAATCGATTGCGGTGGAGGGTTCTACCG
The DNA here is from genome assembly GCF_003987225.1 of Pseudidiomarina homiensis. Classification (GTDB taxonomy): domain Bacteria; phylum Pseudomonadota; class Gammaproteobacteria; order Enterobacterales; family Alteromonadaceae; genus Pseudidiomarina; species Pseudidiomarina homiensis. Next base: position 573,766 of record NZ_PIPX01000001.1, on the reverse strand, counting down.
CTCTTGCTTCGCTACGTGCAGTTGTAACTTGCCAGCCAGTCTTCTGCCCATAATGTAATTCAAGATCGACGATACCCAAGTGGCTGCCGTAGATACCGGGTTGCACAGCTGGTACCCCGCGGACTCGGCCATTTTCACTATCGACGCCAGATAATCGGTTATACACGGAAGTTCCCGGAAAAACTTCATGTTGATGGCCGAGCAATAACGCATCAATTCCTGGCACCCCAGCAAGTAGCCAGCCTGTCTGTTCGCTGTCATCAGGATTGTCGGTCGATTTTGGCATGCCCGTGTGCGCAGCAAGTATGACAACGTCGGCACCCTCTGCGCGGGCCCGCTGAACGCGTTCTTCGGTCGCGGTAAGCATCGCCGCAACATTTACTTTTTCGTTTAAATGATGCTGGTCCCATTGCATGATTTGCGGTGGCATGACGCCAATAACCGCAATCGTTAGAGGAATACTAGGTCCCTCGCCCGGCTGAGGTACCGACCGCTGTATCCATGCAATCTTGACAAGTTTCTCGCGCAAAGCGGCTGGTGCTGAGGGTAAAAGTTCTAGGTTACTAGCGACAACTGGAAAATTGCTATCACGATAGGTAGCGGCTAAATAGTCGAGACCAAAATTAAACTCGTGGTTACCAAGATTTGCCACATCATACTGTAAATAGTTTAAAGCTTGGATAATCGGGTGCGTCGCCTTAGTGACTGGAAATTCGGCAACAGCGTAATCAGCAAATGCGGAACCCTGGATTAGATCGCCGTTCTCGATCAACAGATTAAAAGGTTGTTCTTGGCGTGCCTGCGAAATCAGTGTCGCGGTTTTAACTAGGCCCTGTTCAGCGACTTCACTACTACTGTAGTAATCGTAATTAAGCATCTGACCGTGAACATCACTGGTCGTCATGATACGTAGGGTTATTTGGTGGTGATTCGCTGTCGGCATGGTATGAACTACATTAGAAAAAGAAGCGTTAAGCACAAGAATACTAGCAAGCAAACGGTAGGAAAATGTCCGCAACATAAGAGCCTCGAATCAGGCGTGGCGTAAATGCTCGTCATCAAGGTTGAGTTGAAGATAATGACTAGGTTGCAGTCGATTGCGTAATACTTTCACTGAATCAAACTGTTGCATCTCTTTAACTTCAGACAGTGTCATCGAGCTACTTAGCAACATACATTCGGCAAATTCATCATCGATTGCTGTGATGGCAAATACCGCCGTTTCAATTCCTGAATTCAATTCTACCAATGCCCCCACCTCAAGTTCGTAATTGGGCGCCTTGGTGCAGCTTTGAAAATACCAACTTTGCGGCATTTGAGGGCGGCCAAAGCGTTCAAGAATGGTGCGGTTAAGCGCTGCTTGGGTCAGCATCATCGGATCCCATAGTTCGTAGGCGCTGAGTACGTCGTAGAATTCTTGAAAACAGGTCGCATCTTCCATGGTAAAAGCTGCGTGTAGTGGATTCATTGGAATGAGGCGTGATTTTTTATAAGGACACTTGTGCACTAACCCGTGATCGAGTTCTACCGATAGCTGTTGCGTCTCAGGATCATAGATCCAGCGCCAATGCTGCGATGCGTGCACGAAAAGCCCCTTCTGTTAACGCTTATTGTGATTTTTATAATGCTTAACTGCGCCTTAACATAGCTAAGAACGCAGTTAATTACAAGTTATTCACGATATCAGCGATAAGTTTTGGCCCATGGTAGATAAAGCCAGTGTACACCTGAACTAAGCTTGCGCCGGCAGCTAGTTTCGCTCGTGCTGCAGCATACGAGTCAATGCCGCCAACGGCGATAATTGGAACTTTATTCTGTAAAAATCCTGACAGCTCTCGGACTATTCGCGTGCTGTCCTCGAAGAGTACAGCGCCACTCAAGCCCCCTACCTCATCGGCATAAGGTAAGCCCTGCACCGCATTTCGGCTCAACGTGGTATTCGTTGCGATGACGGCATCGATTTCATGTTTAACAAATGCTTGCGCCATTGCTTGGAGTTCTTCTGAACTCACATCCGGTGCGATTTTTACGGCTAAAGGCACATAACGCTCATGCTTGGTGGTCAAAGCAGCTTGTTCTTTCTTCAGCGCTGAAAGTAAAGCATTTAACGCTTCACCGTGCTGGAATGCGCGCAGCCCTGGAGTATTGGGTGACGAAATATTCACGGTTATATAGCTCGCGTACGGATAGACTTTACGCATGCAGGTAATATAGTCGTTTGCGGCTTGGTCCTCAGGGGTATCTTTATTTTTACCAATATTGATGCCAAGTACACCTTTAAAGCGAGACTGTTTAACTTGCTCGACAAGGTAGTCAACACCGTGGTTGTTGAAGCCCATACGATTAATGATGGCTTCTTTTTGCGGAATCCGGAATAACCGTGGCTTTGGGTTCCCAGGTTGCGGACGTGGCGTGACTGTACCGACCTCAATGAAACCAAAACCCATTTGCGCAAAGGCATCAATACACTCTGCGTTCTTATCTAAACCTGCAGCTAGACCAACTGGGTTCGGAAACTCGATACCCATAACGGTGACGGGTTTGGCCGCAACTTTTTGCCGCCAAACCGCGGCCAAAGGCGTATGCGCATACTTATGCAGTATGCGCATCGAGTGATCGTGTGCTTGCTCCGCGTCTAAACGGAACAAGCACCAACGTGCTGCGCCGTAGAGACTCACACATTCACCGCTGTGCAGTTGTGGTTCAACAACATCAGTTCACGTAAGGCAACTGAGAACTTGGCAAACTCGTGGGTTTTGGTTGTGCGGAAATCAGACAGCATATGCAGCCAACGATCCACATAGGCGCGATTTTCATCCAACCATGCTTGTAGCACATCAATACCATCAGTTTTCGGATCACCACCTTTGAGCATACTCAATGTTAGCGACCGCTGTTGCCAATCAAGCTCTTCACGGAAGGCCGCGCGGGCTAAGGCTTGCCAATGATTATCGACAGGCTGTGAGTTGATTTGGTCAAGGAACCAATGCAATGATACCGCAGCGCCTAAGTGGAAATAGGCGTTGGCAGCACTACCCACCTTACGTTTGGTTTCATGGACGATATCGGCAATATCCAATGCGGAGAACAGCGTCGACAGAATCGCAATTTGCTCAGCTAATTTGGCCGGGACTCCGGTGTTGGTCAACCGCTCAATTTCTTTTTCAATGCCGGTGCGCTCGTCTGCAACCAAGTAACTTAGAACATTCTTACGTAAGTCGTTAAACGCTCCCTGATAGAAGTCCAACTGCTCTTGAATGGTCGTGAGCTCTGGACGACGGTGACGCAGGAACCATCGTGTGGCACGGCGCACAACGCGACGTAGCTGGAACAACATTTGATTCTGAATATCTGCAGGAATTTTATTGTTACCTGCTTCGATCTGTTCCATCAAACCACGTAAGTTAAAACATTCACGCGCAACAACATAAGCTGCAGCAACTTCTGCGGCTGTCGAGCCGGTCGCATCCATTTTACGGAAGACAAAATTAGGCCCCATATCGTTAACGATGTTATTCGCCAAACGTGTTGCGATGATTTGAGCGCGCAGCGGGTGCGCCTGCATTGCTTCTGCGTACGGTTCTTGTAACGGTTTCGGGAAAGCATTGATCAACGAGCGCGCATGGAATGGGTCAGCCATGACCGCATCGTCTAGCAACTCTTCTTTCAATACCATCTTGCCGTAAGCAGTAATTACCGCTAATTCTGGGCGTGTGAAGCCCTTGCCATTGGCTTGGCGTTCCGCTAACTCGTCATCATCAGGCAGGAACTCAAGGGCGCGGTTAAGTTGGCCTTCACGTTCAAGGTGATGAATAAAACGCTGCAGTTCTTTAACTTGGTCCGCTCCACGTAATGCGGTAACGGAAATTGATTGCGATTGACGATGACAGTCTTTCAAGACAATTTGTGATACTTCATCGGTCATGTCGTACAACAATTGATCGCGTTGCTTACGAGTTAACTCGCCTTGTGCAACCAAACCGTTGAGCAAGATTTTGATATTAACTTCGTTATCCGAGCAGTCGACACCGCCTACGTTATCGATAGCATCGGTATTAATACGACCGCCGTTACCAGCGTACTCAATGCGACCAAGTTGGGTTAGGCCTAAGTTACCGCCCTCGCCCACAATCTTGGCACGTAATTCTTTACCATTCACGCGAAGCGCATCATTGGCACGGTCGCCAACGTCACTATCGCTCTCTTTGGTTGATTTCACGTAAGTGCCGATACCACCGTTCCAGAGTAAATCAACCGGTAGCATCAAGATGGCGCGAATCATATCGGTTGGCGTCATCGATTTTTTCTGCGTACCGAATAGCTTCTTCATTTCTGACGTCAGCTCAATGGCCTTGGCACTCCGTGAGAAGATACCGCCGCCGCTAGAAATAAGTGAGCTATCATAGTCTTCCCACGATGAACGTGGCAGCTTAAATAACCGCTCACGCTCGGCGTAGCTCTTCTTCGCATTTGGCTCAGGATCAAGGAAAATATGCATGTGGTTGAAGGCAGCGATCAAACGCGTGTGTTTCGACAACAACATACCGTTACCGAACACGTCACCAGCCATATCACCGATGCCCACAGCAGTAAATTCAGTGTTTTGGCAGTCGATACCAATTTCACGGAAGTGCCGCTTCACCGACTCCCAAGCACCGCGTGCGGTAATCCCCATTTTCTTATGGTCATAACCAACCGAACCACCTGAAGCAAAGGCATCGCCCAGCCAGAAGTTATAATCTTGCGAAATACCATTGGCGATATCCGAGAACGTCGCGGTGCCCTTGTCAGCTGCCACCACCAGATAGGTGTCATCTTCGTCGTGACGAACAACGTCAACTGGCGGTACGACTTCACCGTCGACAATGTTGTCGGTAATATCCAGCAAAGCACGAATGAAGGTGCGATAACATTCTTTGCCTTCTTCGAAGAAGGCTTCACGTTCTTCGGGAAGTTGCTTACAGAAAAAGCCCCCTTTCGCGCCGACAGGAACAATCACGGTGTTCTTCACTTGCTGCGCTTTAACCAAGCCTAAAACTTCGGTACGGAAGTCTTCACGGCGGTCTGACCAACGCAAGCCACCACGAGCAACTTTACCACCGCGCAAATGCACACCTTCAACACGTGGCGAGTAAACGAAAATCTCGTACTTCGGCAACGGTAGTGGCATCTCCGGAACTTTCTCAGGCATAAACTTCACTGAGATATATGGCTTTTCGTTACCTTGGGCATCGTTTTGGAAGAAGTTGGTGCGTAAGGCTGCCAAAATCAGCTCGACATAACGCCGAATAATGCGGTCGTCATCGAGATTCGCGACGTTATCAAGTTCACTGGTAATGCGTGTTTCCAGTGCTTCAATTTTCTTGCTACGACTTTTCGTGCCAGGCTCAAATTTGCTGTAGAAGAGCTTGACGATCAAGGTTGCAATGACTGGGTACTTACTAAAGGTACTCTCAATATAACTTTGACTAAAGGTTGTACCAATTTGCCGCATGTACTTGGCAAACATCCGCAGAATAATGACTTGGCGGCCAGTCAATCCGGCGCTCAAGACGAGGCGGTTAAAGCCGTCATCTTCATAATGCCCAGACCACACTTTGGCAAATGCATCTTGGAATAAATCACGGCTGGCTTCGAGGTCTAAAGTCGCATTGCTATGCAACATCTGGAAATCGAGCACCCAGAATACTTCGCCATTTGTGGCCTTGATCTGATATGGACTCTCGCCAATGATGCGTAAACCAAAGTTTTCCAGCATCGGCAGTACGTCAGACAAATGAATCGGCTCATCTTTATGGAAGAGCTTGAGACGAATGCGTTTACTCTGCTCGTTCTCTTCTCGTGAACGATAGAACAACATGCCTAGTTTGTGATCTTTATCGAGTGCTTCTAATTGTTGAATATCGGCTATTGCAACTGACGGCAGCACTTCTTCTTTATAGGCGCGAGGGAACGCATTCGCATATTTCTTGTTCAGCGCATTCGCTTTTGCCTCACCAAAGGTGCTGCGTAAAATGCGCTCAAAATTGTCTTCCCAGGTGCGTGCGGCTTCAACTAAATTCTGTTCGAGTTCTTTCACGTCGATGTCCTGTACGTTCTCGCCAATACGCACCGTGTAGTGGGTGCGGGCAAGTGCGGATTCGGAAAAGTAAGTGGTAAATTCAACGTCGTACTTACTATTAAGAGTAGTAGCAAGGATGCTCTGGGTTTTTTGCCGTAATAAAGTGTTGTAACGCTCTTTCGGCACATACACCATGCACGATGCAAAGCGGCCAAAAATATCACGCCGCACGAAAACCCGTGTCATATCGCGTTCTTGCATTTGCAATACGCCAACCCCAACATCAAGCAAATCATCTTCGCTTGCTTGAACCACTTCATCACGTGGGTAAGTTTCTAGGATATTTAGCAAGGCCTTCGCAGCATGCGAGTTAGGTGCAAAGCCTGAGGCATCCATGACACGCTTAACTTTTTCACCCACTAGCGGCACATCGCGCGCGCTATTGTTGTAGAAGCTACTTGAATACAAACCAATAAAGCGATCTTCACCAATAACTTTACCGTTCTTATCGAAGCGCTTCACACCGATGTAATCGCTGTAAGCTGGACGGTGCACACGCGATTTTGAATTCGTTTTGGTAACTAACAGCAAGGTATTGTCAAAGGTGAGATCACGAGCTACTTCGGGCAGCGATGAAACTAACCTTTCTTTGTTGGTTGCCGATTTTCGCATAAGACCAAGACTTGAATCTGCCTGTTGGCGAATAACGTAGTCACCTTCTACCGCTTTTAGGTCGTAACGACGATAGCCCATAAGCGTGAAGTTATCTTTTGCGAGCCACTTGAGGAAGCGTTGCGCCTCTTTCAACTCTTTTGCGTCGCCAGGATAATTGATGTTACTCAACTCTTCGGCAACGTGCTCCATACGCTCACGCATGGCTTGCCAGTCGGTTACTGAATAGGTTACGTCATCCATGACCGACGCTAATTCGCGCTTTAATTGGGCGATCGCATCTTTGCTGGTTTGGCGGTCAATTTCGATAAGGAATACAGTATCAACTTCGTTGTCACCACGCGTACCCGGCTTTAATAGCTTAGCAATCCGCTGCTCGCCATCTCGCTCATGGCTCAATGGTAGATGCAGTAACAAATGCGAGTTAATCCCCATGCGTGATAATGCCATCCGAATGGAATCGACCATAAATGGCATGTCACTTTGGATGATCTCGATAATGGTATGCGCTGACTCCCAACCATGGCGCGCGACTTCAGGGTTGTAAACTTTAATCAACGCTTTTTCGCCTGGGCGATAATCGTTGAAGCTGTGCCATAACCCCATTATGGCACCATACAAATCACTATCATTACGCTGCGCAAGTTCATCTGGCGCTACATTGCGGAACATACGGAGGGCAAAGTCTTGGATGATATCAGCGCGGTCGGTCGCTCGTTGCTGAATGAGCGCGGCCACTTTCTGCAGAATAACGGGGGTCTGGCTGTCGCCAACGGAGTTCATGCTAAGTATCCTTGTAACCTATTGAGGTAGAACAATACTGTGAACTGTCACAGATTTTTCCAATAGCCTTTATTGTCGGACATTTAGCCGCGCTATTCAATGATAATAAACAGGAAAAATCAGTGTTCAGACCACGGCTGACGTGGCCTGAACATGAATATGATAGCTTTATGCATGATTATTGGAACTTGTTAGCTTGCTAGGCTAAAGCATTGTTCACTTTTTCAGCAAGGTCACTTGCTAGATTATCCATTTGCTGAAGCTCTAACAAGCAGTTCTTAAGCAGTTCTTGGCGCTTTTCATCGTAGCGCCGCCATTGCAAAAACGGCGTAATGAGACGAGCAGCTACCTGTGGATTGAGCGTGTTCAATTGCTTAATTATGCGCAACACGAGCTGATAGCCTTGTCCGTCTGCCCGGTGAAAACAAAGACTATTACGGCAAAAGGTGGCCACCAGTGCGTATACCCGATTGGGGTTGCGCAAGCTAAACTTGTCGTGCTCAAGTAGCATAGCAACACGTTCAACGGTTTCCGGTTGCGGGGCACTTGCTTGCGCGGCGAACCACTTATCCATCACCAACGGGGTTTCTTGCCACTGTTGTTCAAATTGCCCAAGTGCTTGCTGATGATTCGGTAAGTCCAAATGAACGGCAAACTCTAAGGCTGCTTGTTGCAAGGTCATACTTTGCCCTTGCGTGGCTTGCTGCAATACTTTAGGAGCATAATCTTGCGGCGTGGCAACGGCTAAATAGTAAAGGCAGCGATTCTGCATGGCCCGCACTGCCATCGCTTGCGCACTAAGATCCTTCTCATCAGCGGTAAGGCTATGATAAACCTTAGCAAAATCATCTTCCAGATGTTCTGCAAGGGCATCACGAAGTTGCTGTACCGCCTTGCCAATAGCTTCAAGCGGAGCATCTTCTTGAAAGTATTCAACCAGCTCTTCCGCACTTGGAGGGGTGAAAATAAGGGCTTTTAATGCGTTATCTAAAGCTGCGTGCAGTGCGTGCCGTAACGCTTCGATTAACGCCTGCGGAAGGTCTATCTGCCCTTGTTGACGAACGCCAGCTAATAACACGTGCAAATACATTTGTTGCGCTGCTTCCCAACGGGTCACTTCTTGTTCCGCGTGGGCGAGTAACGTGGTGTAAACGCTTAAATCGACATTTCTCTCGATTTTCACAGGCGCGCTAAAGTTTTCCAACCAGGCAATCACAGGTCGTTCATTGACGTCAGTCAATGTGAGCGTTGCGGTTGCTTGGTTAACTACCCAGAGTTCACTCCCTGACTCATGTCGCTGTACATGTTCATGTGTCACTGATAGACGTTGCCCAGCGGCGTTATAGAGACTGAATAGCAACGGGATAACAACCGGCTGTTTGTCGATTTGCCCGGGCGTGCTCGGCGTGTGTTGTTGCACCTTTATGGTTAGGCTTTTTTGTGCGGCGTCGTAGTCTTCTGTAATCGTGAGTGTCGGTGTTCCCGCTTGACTGTACCAACGGCGAAATTGCGCGAGGTCGGTGTCATTCGCAGTTTCCATCGCAGCAACAAAATCTTCGCATGTAACGGCTTGGCCATCGTGACGCTCACGATAGCACCGCATGCCCGCTTGAAAGCCTTGCTCGCCGAGGAAAGTATGCAGCATACGAATAACTTCAGCACCTTTGTTGTAAACCGTAACGGTGTAAAAGTTATTCATCTCGACAACTTTATCCGGCCGAATCGGATGCGCCATCGGGCTAGCGTCTTCATTAAATTGATGGCTTCGCATCACGCGAATTGCATCGATTCGATGCACGGCACGTGAACCAAGATCAGAACTAAATTCTTGGTCACGGAACACTGTAAGCCCCTCTTTTAGGCTTAGCTGAAACCAGTCACGGCAGGTGATGCGATTACCGGTCCAATTGTGAAAATACTCGTGACCGATAACTGACTCGACGTGAATAAAATCCCAATCAGTGGCCGTTGCAGTGTCGGCTAGAACATATTTGGAATTAAATATATTAAGTCCTTTATTTTCCATGGCGCCCATGTTGAAAAAATCAACTGCGACGATCATGTAGCGATCGAGGTCATAAGCGAGACCAAACCGCTCTTCGTCCCATTTCATCGCTTTTTTTAAGGACTGCATAGCGTATCCGGCGCGCGCCAAGTTGCCTTTATCAACAAAGAGCTCTAGTAATACTTCGCGGCCTTCCATAGTGGTGTAATGATCATGCAGGCGATCAAAGTCACCAGCAACCAGGGCGAACAAATACGCTGGCTTCGGGTGCGGGTCATGCCAAGTGGCAAAATGTTCACCATTGTCGAGTGTGCCTTTACGCTGGAGGTTTCCATTACTTAATAAATATGGATACGTTTCTGCATCGGCACGCACGGTCGTCGTAAAAATCGCTAATACGTCGGGTCGATCAAGGTAATAAGTGATGCGACGAAAGCCTTCTGCTTCACATTGGGTACAAAAGGCTCCACCAGATTTGTACAACCCTTCTAAGGCACTATTAGCACTTGGATTGATTTCAGTTTCGATGGTGAGTTCGAAGTTATCTGGAACATCAGCCATGCGTAACTGTGTCGCTGTTAGCTCATAATCGGCGGTTGCAAGCTCGCTTCCGTCGATCGCTATGCGACGTAACTGTAGTTGCTCGCCATCGAGCTCAAGTGGCCCTGCACTCAATCGCCGTACGCGCATTACTGCGACGACGCGAGTGGTACTGTCATGCAAGTGAAAATCGAGATCTACGGTATCAATGGTGAATGCCGGAGTGCGATAATCACTCCGGAATTTTGCGGTTTTCTGGGTTGTCATATCGGCCATAAAGCCCCTACTTCTGTCTTACTTTAGTTCGTGTGCGCAGGCGCTACTGCGGCGTGCTGAGTGTCACGGCGGAGAATACGAATGCCGGTATAGCCGTAGAACATGGCAACCAGCGGTGTGAGCCAGTTAAAGAAAGCAAAAGGCGCATACTCAAGCGGGCTTATAGCTAACGTTCCCATCATAAATGCCCCGCAGGTATTCCAGGGGATCAGCGCTGATGTCAACGTACCACTGTCTTCGAGAGTACGAGATAGAACTCGAGCATCGAGGCCTCGATTCTCGTACTCTTCGCGGAACATTCTTCCCGGAATAACGATGGCCATGTACTGATCAGCCGTTAACAAATTGGCACCGAAACAAGTAAACAAAGTCGCTGCTATCAAATTGCCGGTAGACTTAGCGAAACCAAGTACTCCGGAAATAAGGCGTTGCAGTAAGCCAATCTTCTCAACCACGGCACCAAATGCCATCGCACTTAAAATGAGCCATACGGTATTGAGCATGCTGGACATACCGCCACCACTTAATAGTGAGTCGAGTTCACTATTTCCGGTTTCAACAGTGATGCCATCTGTTAGCGCCAACCATACCATTTTCAGCGACGCGACCGCGGAGTCATCGCCGGCCAAACGTGAAATGACATCGCCTTGGAAGAGAACTGCCCATAGACCGCCAAGCAAAGCACCAAAAAATACCGTTGGCAATGCTGGTTTACGTGTTGCGGCTAGAGCGAGTAGGACCAAGAGAGGAACTAACATTTCCCAGCCAATGTTATAGGCGTTGGAAATCTCAAGTTGCATCCGCTCTAATTGCACGACACTAGCATTGATGTCGGTATTCAAACCAAGAATTGCGAATAGCACAAGAGCGATAAGGTAGGCAGGTCCAGCGGTGTAGAACATGTAGCGAATATGCGCGAAGAGCTCAGTTCCTGCGACTGCGGGGGCTAAGTTAGTGGTGTCTGAAAGCGGTGACATTTTGTCGCCGAAATAAGCACCGGAAACCACGGCACCAGCGGTGATGGCTGGCGACAGCCCCATCCCAGCAGCGACGCCCATTAAGGCGACACCAATGGTCGCTGCGGTGGTCCATGAGCTACCTATGGCCAAGGCGATAATGCCACAGATCAAGGCGCTAGCAGCGTAAAACCAACTTGGATTAAGTAGCTCTAAGCCATAGTAAATCATCGTAGGTACGGTACCTGAGAGTAGCCACGTACCGATTAATGAGCCTACTGCTAAAATGATCAGTAAAGCACCCAGGGCAACCGAAATCCCCTCTTTTATGCCCTCTTCGAGGTCTTCCCAACGGTAGTTATTAACGAAGCCGATAATAACAGCAACACCACCAGCGACCCATAATGCTATTTGATTCGGTCCATAAGACGAGTCCTCGCCAAATAAATAGACCGAACTGGCGAGTGCTACAATAAGCACTACTAAAGGCAACGCGGCCTGTAAAAGACTCGGCTCTTTAAAGGCTGAATAAGATTGGTTTCGCATAATTAGTTTCTCAAATTAGTTCAGCAGAAAATCAGTCGTCGCGTGGCTTAAAATACACCGATGAGCTGCAAGAAAATGATCACGATAACAACGGGCGCGAACCAACGCACCATCCAAAGCCAAAGGCGGAAGATCATCGGATGTGTGTTCAGCTCATCTTGGCTGGCTGACCGTGTCATGACCCAGCCACTAAAAATCGCGAGCAATAATCCACCCAACGGCAACAGTATTGAACCTGTTGCATAATCAATCACATCAAACCAGCTAGCTAAGGTCTTGCCGGGGACGCTCCAATCGAGTTGGGTCCACGCTGCTCCAGCAAAAGAGTAAATCGTGAGTTGTCCCAGTAGCCACAGGGTCAAGACCGCGGTGATGGTAGCACGCCACCTGCCCCAATCGAACTTTTCTTGTAAAAATGCCACGGCGGACTCGATCATAGCGATTGCGGAAGTGAACGCTGCGATGACGAGCATAACGAAGAACAAGGTACCGATGAAAACACCACCCGGCATGCCGCTAAAGGCTACTGGAAGTGTTTGAAAAATAAGTCCTGGACCTGCTTCGGGCGTCAGTTGACTGCCAAATACAATAGGAAATATTGCGAAACCAGCTAATAGTGCGACCACTGTATCTGCCATGGCAACCCATAGAGTCGTTTGTACGACAGAGGTTTCGCGCGGTAAATAAGCACCGTACATAATGACAACGCCCGAGGCTAAGCCCAAAGAGAAAAAGGCGTGTCCCAATGCGAGTAACACGCCATTGAGAGTGAGGTCAGCAAAATTTGGGGCGAACATAAAACTGAGCGCAGCGCCAAAATCTCCGATCATTGCCGCATAGATTGCGATAGCGACCAATAACGCGACCATAATGGGCAACATCCAACGAACGGTGCGTTCGAGCCCATCCTTTAAGCCCTTACCGACCACTAACGTTACCCCGATCAAGATCACGGCATGCCAAAACGTTAGTCTTGCAGGTGAACTTACTAACGAGCCAAACATGGACTTGATAGTGGCAACGTCTTGCCCAACGAAGTGCCCACTTGCCGCCTCGTAAACATAGGCTGCCGCCCATCCTGCGATAACTGCATAAAAGCTTAAGACTAAAAAGCCAGTCGCCATGCCGACCCAACCGGTCAGCTGCCATGTCGAGCTACGGCCAGACTCAAGTGCTACTTTTCGTGCGGCAATACCGGGACTGTGTCTGCCACGGCGGCCAATGATAATCTCAGCCATCATGATTGGAATGCCAATTGCGGCAATGCACAGTAGGTAAACTAAAACGAAGGCTCCGCCACCATTTTCGCCGGTTATATAAGGGAATTTCCAAATATTTCCGAGACCGACCGCGGCAGCGGTGGAGGCAAGAATGAAGGCCATCCGGCTCGACCAACGGCTGGCAATTGCTTTTTGAACTGTCATAACCAAGTGTTCCGTAGTGTTATTATTATTATTATTGCTTGGGCTTTTACTTCTTTATAGGATGCCACAAAAAAGCCGCCTCGGGCGGCTTTTTGGGCTAAGCGATGCATTTTATTGCATGGCAATCTTCATTGTATCGATGAGCTCGAAACTCAGTACCAACGTTTCATTTAAGTACGGATCTGGCTGCTCAAAGGCTTCTGGTACATCTTCAAGCTTTTCAACCGGTTCAAAGCCGGCGCGTTGAAGACGCTCGTTCATGCGCGCGAGGCGCTTTTCTTCATCGGCCTCTTGCTCAGCTTCGCGCTCTGCCAAAACTAAGCTGACCCAGGTTTTCTCTTTCTCACGACGGTATTCGGCTGCATCTTCCATAACGTAGTTAAACTCTGGATTAGCTGCGATATTCTGCTGGCTCAGCTGACGTAGTTCCTGCAGTTTCTCTTCAGCGAGAAGATTTACTGACTGGTAGTCAGCCGTCTCAAGTTTGTCCCACGGGAGCGCGTTTTCAAGACTACTCTCACCGAACTCGTCAACATCTGTCACGGTCGGGAAAGTGATGTCTGGGGCCACGCCTTTAAGCTGTGTACTGCCACCGTTGATGCGGTAGAATTTGGCGATGGTGTACTGCACGCTTCCTAATGGTTCATCGAAGAAGTCAAAGCGTCGCTGTAACCCTCGGTGCTGTTGCACAGTTCCTTTACCATAGGTGTTTTCACCAACAATCAGCGCACGTTCGTAATCTTGCATTGCTGCGGCGAAGATCTCTGACGCCGAAGCGCTGTAACGGTCGATCATCACTACCAACGGACCATTGTAATAGGTTGTGTCATCCCGATCGCCATTGACTTCACGACGACCACTACCGTCTGCAACCTGCACAACGGGACCAGAATCAATAAATAATCCGGTCAAGCGAATCGCTTCTTGAAGACTCCCACCACCGTTGGTGCGTAAGTCCATAATGATACCCTCAGCACCGGCCTCTTCGGACTCGGTAATGAGTTGTTTAACGTCTTCACTCACATTGTGGTAGAAGCTTGGTACGGTAATAACGCCGAGCGAGCGCCCTTTGTAAGGACCCTCCTCCATTGTTTTGACCTCTACTTTAGCCGCGCGATCCTCAAGTTTAACTTCGTCACGCACGATCTTGACGACTTTGGGGGCCGAGCTCGCTGATTGATCAGCCTTTAAAACCTGCAACTGCACCGTTGAACCTTTAGGGCCTTTAATGAGCTCGACGACTTCGTCCAGACGCCAACCGATAATATCGGTAAATTCGGCGTCCTCATCAGCACCTTGAGCGACGCCAACAACACGGTCGTCAGGAGCGATATTGCCATTTTTATCGGCTGGTCCACCAGGGACTAAGCTTCTGATAACGGTATAATCGTAATCAGATTGCAGAACAGCACCAATGCCCTCAAGGGAGAGGTTCATATTCTGTTCGAAACGCTCAGAGTTTGCCGGTGATAAATAGCTAGTGTGCGCTTCAACACTACGTGCAAACGCATTCATCACGGTTTGAAAAACATCTTCACTATTGGTTTGCGTTAAGCGTTTTAAGGCGTTGTTGTAGCGCTTTTCGAGCGTATCTACGACGTCAGGCCACTCTTTGCCTGTCATGGTTAAGTTAAGAGCGTCATACTTTACACGTTGCCGCCATAATTCATTAAGTTCGTCTTTGGAAGCGGCCCACTCTGCATCTTCGCGGTCATAGTGGTAGCGATCGCCAGCTAAGCTGAAATCAAAAGGCTTTTCTTGATCAAGCAGGCTCAGGGCGTACTCATAACGCTCATAGTTACGCTTAAGCGCCTTATCGAATAGCGCATACGCTGGGCTCAATTTACCGGCGTGAATCATATCGTCGAACAAGTGCTTATATTCGGCTGCTTGCTCGATATCTTCACGCAGAAAAATCATTTTATTGTAGTCGAGCATTTCCAAGTAGCGGTCAAGAATGCGCTCGGACAGTTCGTTGTCGAGTTCCATATTTTTAAAATGGTAGCGCGTAAAATAAGTGGTTACGCGTTGACTGACGACACTGTGCTGTTCTTCTTGCTTAAGTTCTGGCAGTTCATCGACATCGTGTGCAGGTGGCACTGCAACAGCGGTGCCAGCTAAGCCTAAGCTAAGGGTTACCGAGAGAGCTATTTTCTTGAGCGCTAATTGAGCCATACGACTACTCCTGCTTTGCGACAAAGATGGCGTCTGTTGCAACTTTGACCGTTAAACCATTATGAAGTTGCACCACTACATCATTCCTATCGCGTTCAATGATTTCACCTGCAACAGGCTGTTTGCCGGCCTTCACTTGCACCTTTTGACCCACTTTTAAATCGTCGCCTTGTGCTGCCTGTAATTTTGGCTGTGGTGCCTTTTTCGGTTTACGTTTGGGAGCTGTTTTTGGTTTAGAGGTTAACTTTGGTTTCGACGTTTTGTCGCGTTTCGGTGCTGCGGCGCGTTGTTCGGCTTGCGCTTTTTTCTTGCGCTCTGCGGCTGCAGCTTGAGATTCTGCAAGAGCCTCGGCGGCGTGGCTTTGATGCTCTTCTTCGACCGCACCTACTTCGTTACCGTCTAAGTCTATCCGTTGACCGCCCGCCTTCATCGCGCGTAAATAACGCCATGAATTCGTATAGTGGCGCAACGCAGTCCGTAAACGCGTTTTGCTAACGCTTTCGTCATCTTCTAAACGTTGCGCGAGCTCCTCGAAAATACCAATCTTAAGCGGCTTAGCATCGCCGTCGAGTGAGAAACAGGCGGGAAATTTTGCCGCTAGGTAAGCTAAAACTTCTTTATTATTCGTTAACTTCTTTACTTCACTCATCATCATCGCTTTCCTGCTGACGCGCGTCAGCTAATTGCTCCATTATGTACGCTTGCATTTCATCACTGTCGAGTCCCAAAAGATCGGGGTTCTCAATCCAATCAAACAAGGTGCGGCGTACTACTTCTTCTAAACTATCGAGGGTATCACTTTCTTCACTATAAGCGTGAATATAATGCAACATCTCGTTCATTTGATCGACGGCTTCGTCGGCATCATCTTCAAAAAAAGCCATGTCACTATGACTGACTAAATAGGTATAAATGTCAAATTCACTATACATGGGTGAGCGACGACCAATTGAGTGTTTCAATAAAACGTCCAAGTTTGCTTAACGCGGCCGCGTCATCTTCACTGAATCGACCTACAATTGGGCTATCAAGGTCGAAAACACCAACCACCTTCCCGTCTACGATTAGCGGCACGACAACTTCAGAGTTCGATGCACTATCACACGCAATGTGGCCTGGAAATTCGTGTACATCTTCTACCCGTTGAGCTGTTTGCGTGCTCGCAGCCGCTCCACAAACACCTTTTCCAAAGTCTATACGCAAACACGCGACTTTGCCTTGAAACGGACCAAGTACAAGCTTATTAGGTTCACGAGTCAGGTAAAACCCAACCCAGTTCACATCTTCCAGCGCTTCATAAACAAGTGCGGACAAGTTGCTTAAATTGGCGATCAAGTCTTCTTCGCCGGCGGTAATCGCCTGCGCTTGCGCAAGCAACAATGAATAATCGGTACGACTCATAATCTAGGACTCATCACTATGCAGAGGAAAAGAAGCAATTGTTTGCTCGTTTGATGCTATCGAGGCTTTCATTTCACGTTTGCTACGGGTGACTAATAAGCCGTCGGCACCGATACGAAAAGGTTCATCAGATGGGCAGTACTTCGCTTGATAAGCCATGACCAACTGAATCGTATTTTCTTTTTGTGCCGCAGTAAGTGCGACACCGTCTGGCCAACGGCCTGTTTCTACGGCCGCAACTAAACGTTCAAATGTCTCTGGGGTAATACTGGCAAGCAGATCTTCAAACTGCATTAACGCTCTCGCTTGTTCATTAGCAGACGTACACGATTAACTAAAAACCATAGCAGACCTAAAAACAGTAAACTGTAACTGATTTTTGCGTACCAAGATTCCTCGGGCGGTTGCTCTATAAAGATATAAGCAAAAGCTGCAATAGCGACCAATAATGCCAACATCGACTGGCTCAGAAGCTTCTCTTTGCGGCGTTGTTGCGCGCGTTCCTTTTCGCGATCAAGGTCTTCTTTACTACGCCCAGCAAGCACATAGTCACAATGTGAGCACTGTTTAGCTTTGTCAGAAGTGCGTTTGTTACAGGAGGGGCAACGAATGAGTGCCATCAGATCCTCTCTCTTTTTACATCAGACTAAGCAATATAAGGGTTTCAGCGTTAAATTCAAGCGTTCGCCGTTAGCTACCGGTAAAAAAAAGAGCCCGCACATGGCGGGCTCCCTTACAAGGGTTCACAAGGATGATACTTGCGTTACTCTTGCTCTTTCTTTTTCGCTTGTTCAGCATCAAAATCTTGCCAGTAAGCCTTCACAGTGTCTTTCATTTCACGGCGTAACAAGAAGATACCCAGTAAGTTGGGGAGTGTCATCAGCACTATCGCCACATAGGACAACGTCCAGACTAATGTGGTATCAGCAAACGAAGCGACGAAGAAGCCTGCAACATAGATGATGCGATAAGGCATGACACCTTTTTGCCCGAATAGGTAAACCACTGCACGGTCACCATAGTACGACCAAGCAATTGCGGTTGAGAAGGCAAACAACATCAAGCTAATTGGGACAATGTACTCCCCTGCACTACCAAGGAAACCATTACTAAATGCAATCGATGTTAAAGCTGCTGAATGCACCAAGCTTTCACCGACGATGACAATATCTTCCTTCATCAAACGGCCATCGTCGATACGCAAGGTACCCGTGTAAGGGTCTTCACCAGCAACGATAAAGCGAACATTCTCGGCCACTGAGCGCGCGTGCAACATGGTATAACCGTTGGATACCGCCTCACCATTTTCTACTTGAATGGTGCCTGTGAATTTCTCAATGGTGTTTTCATCGGTGTCGTTCAAATAGTGATACAACGCAGTGCGGTCAGCATCAAGCGTGTCGTTGTAGTTACCAGCGACAATCTCTAAATCGGTACGCGAGAAAGTGTTCTCGTGTTTCTGATTCCAAACACCTGACGACAAGATGACGAGACCCGTCAAGGTACAGACAATAATCGTATCGATGAAGGGTTCTAGAATTGAAACGAGTCCCTCAGAAACTGGTTCATCTGCCCGTGCAGAAGCATGAGCGATTGGCGCAGAACCTTGACCTGCCTCGTTCGAAAACAAACCACGGTTAACACCACGGTTAAAGGCGTAAGCAAAAGTCGCACCTAAGAAACCACCAGTCGCGGCAGAACCAGTAAATGCATCCGTAAAGATTGCAGCGAACGATGGGCCAATTTGATCGAGATTGTAAAAAATTACGCTCAGCGCACCAATCACATACAACACACCCATGATCGGTACAATTTTTGAGGTCACGGCAGCGATCCGCTTAATGCCACCGATAATGACCATCGCTAACAGAATGGCCAAGACACCACCAGTCAGCATTGGATCAAAACCAAAGCTCATTTCCATACTCTGAGCGATGTTATTGATTTGCGGCATGTTACCGGTACCGAAAGAACTGATGATAGTGGCAATAGCAAAAATGACCGCCAACCACTTCATGTTCAGACGACGATCCATGTAGTACATAGGGCCGCCTGCCATAGTGCCATCTTCGGTCTTGACGCGATATTTATGCGATAGCGTTACTTCGACAAATTTCGTCGTCATACCAAGAAATGCAGTCACCCACATCCAGAATAAGGCTGCCGGTCCACCAAGAAAAATTGCCAAAGCAACGCCACCGATATTACCGGTTCCGACGGTACCTGATAGCGCTGTCGAAAGTGCCTGGAAGTGACTGGTATCACCTTGCGCACCTTTTTTATCGAATTTCCCTGTAACAACTTTCCATGCATGTCCGAAAAAGCGGATTTGTGGAAAGCCAAGGTACAAGGTGAAGAAGATACCTACACCGAGCAGAATATATGGAAAGTAGGCTGCTGAGCCAAGGTAGCTGTCGAGCAGCAATAGAAAATTATTAATCGCTTCCAAGGTGTCCCCCTTGCGAATTGTTATCGTTATTTATTGTGATTATGGTTATTTAAAACTAACTTGCGCGCATTAATCGCGCAAGTTATTTGCTACAGCGTAAACCGCGCTCAGGACGTCAGCACCCAATTGCGCACTACGATTTGCCGACCAACCAAAATCTTCATCTGGTAGATTAGCATTATCTTTAAACGGCATTTCTAAGGTGAATGCCAAACAATTAAAGCGCTCTGCAACTGCATTACTAGCCACTGTCAGGTTTGCTTCACCAGGTTTATCGACGTCGTAACCGAACTCAGTTTGGAATTCAGGTGTGATCGCCAACAATGTCTGCTTAAACAATTGCGCTAACTTGTCGTGACGTTCGTTGTAACATGGAACGCCTTCGCAGCCCGCTAAGAAATTATACGGCAGGTTCTCGTCGCCATGGATATCAAGATAAAGATCGACACCACTTTCTTGCATGGCCTTCAGTACGTAGTAAACTTCTGGGCTCTTTTCTAGGCTCGGTTCGGCCCATTCACGGTTCAGGTTGGTACCCACCGCATTGGTACGCAAATGGCCGCGAACGCTACCGTCCGGGTTCATATTAGGAACAACGTAGAACACGTTGTGTTGTAAGAGTTTGCGTACAGCACCGTCTTCATCGTCAAGCAAGCGGGCTAGCATGCCCTCGATAAACCATTCAGCCATACTCTCGCCCGGATGTTGACGAGCGGTTACCCAGATTTTTTGTTTAGTATCATCAGGCTCGCCAATAACTAATAGGTTCATGTCGCGGCCATCCAAGGTTGGACCTAAAAAGACATGTTCAACCAAGCTTGATTGTTGCGCCCACTGAATGAGATCTTGATGACGTTCATACGAATACGGCACAAAGTATGCGAAGTAGATGCTTTCTTGCTCGAGCGTGTGCTCAATGGTTAACGTTTTACCATCGAAACGGGTGGGCACCCGGAACCACGTCTCACGATCATACGATGCTAATGCTGAGTACTCTTTCCAGCCGTCTGGATAGGCTGATTGGCCGGCATTAGTGATGTGCATGACGTGGTCTACCCCGACCTCGCCATAGAGCTTGAAGTGGAACCACTGATAGAAGTCAGATTGGTTGTCACGGCGAATTTGCAATTCAATGTTGCTTGCCTCTTCAGCTTTAATGACATCAATGTTGCCACTATCAAAATGCGCTGTAATGAACATTGTGTTTCCCTTTTGGATTAACTTTCGAATTGGCAAAACAAAAGCGCCTATTGGCGCTTTTGTTAGTGGATCATTTTATTTTGGCAGATTCATTAGCTGTTGACCTGCCATCTGTTCGGCAACACGGATTACTTGGCAGCTATAACCAAATTCGTTGTCGTACCAAACATAAAGTACTGCGCGGTCACCATCTACGATCGTGGCCTGTGAGTCCACTACACCAGCGTAACGTGAGCCAACGAGGTCGGTCGATACAATCTCGGTTGATGCAGTAAAATCAATTTGTGCTTGGAGATCTGAATGTAAAGCTTGGTCACGCAAGAATGCATTAAGATCATCTTTGCTGGTCTCTTTGCCCAAGTTCAAGTTCATGATGGCCATGGAGACGTTCGGCGTTGGCACGCGAATCGCGTTTCCAGTCAACTTACCAGCGAGATCAGGTAACGCCTTAGCAACCGCTTTCGCCGCACCCGTTGAGGTAAGAACCATATTTAACGGTGCTGAACGACCACGACGTTCCGCTTTATGGTAATTATCAATGAGGTTTTGGTCGTTGGTATACGAATGCACGGTTTCAACGTGGCCATTACGAATTGTGTAATGATCATGAATCGCTTTGAGCACTGGAGTAATAGCGTTAGTGGTACAGCTAGCAGCACTGACGATTAAATCTTCAGGTTGAATCATGTCATGGTTCACACCGTAAACGATGTTCTTGATGTCACCTTTTGACGGCGCTGTCAGCAGCACTTTCTTGACGCCTTTTGACTTCAAATGCAAGCCAAGCCCTGCTTCATCTTTCCAAATCCCGGTATTATCAATAACAATGGCATTATCGATGCCGTATTGAGTGTAGTCGACTTGGTCTGGACCATCAGAGTAAATAACCTTGATACTGGTGCCGTTGGCGCGAATCGCACAGTTTTCGTGATCAACAGTAATTGAGCCATTGAATGGACCATGAACTGAATCACGGCGTAACAGGCTCGCACGCTTTTCAAGATCACCGTCGCGACCGCCACGTACCACGATAGCGCGTAAACGCATCTTATTGTTGCTGCCGTTACGTTCGATTAATAGCCGGGCAAGCAAACGTCCGATACGGCCAAAACCATACAGAACAACATCTTGAGCTGGGATTTCATCGGCTTTATCGACGATGTCAGCAAGTTCACTGTGCAGGTAGTCTTCGACTGAGGCGCCTTTGCCAGCGTCCTTATGCAGATAGTTAAAGGCAAGCTTACCGAGGTCAACCCGTGCCGGCGCCAAACGCATTTTGCTTAGTGCTTCAATGAATGGGAAGCTTTCGCGAAGACGAAGTTTGATACCTTCGTGACGACGAATCAAGCGATGCGCTTTGATAATGTTGATGGTGTCAACATTTAACAGAGAACGGCCATAGACCAAAATTTCAACGCCGTAGTTACGGTACAAACGCCCAATTAACGGTTGCATCATTTCGGCGTATTCCTGGCGCTCCTGCCAGCTTTGTAAGGTCAAATCCTGCTGTTGGTCACTCATGCGATTACCCTTGCGTTACGGTGAAAAGAAACGAAACAGAAAAAAGTGCGCGCTATTGTACTTAAAAGCGCCGGTAAGTGCCAGAAGCTCTGTATCCCTTTGCCGCTCATGCTATAATCCCGCGACAAGCTAAGCATAAGAACTTTAGCACTATCTACCTGACCGTCCGCAGCAAGGAGTATTACATGTTACGCCGTACTAAAATTGTTACCACACTTGGGCCCGCGACCGATGATCGCACCACCCTAGAGGCACTCATCAAAGCTGGTGCTAATGTGGTTCGTCTTAATTTTTCTCACGGCAGTGCAGCAGATCACAAGCAACGAGCGCAGACGGTACGCGAAATTTGTCGCGAATTAGGCACTCATGTCGCCATTCTTGGTGACCTACAAGGCCCCAAAATTCGCATCGCAAAATTTACGCACGACGCTGTTACTCTCGATGAAGGTGATACTTTTGTCCTTGATGGCGACTTGCCTCGCGATGCTGGCACTGGGCAAGCGGTCGGAATTGACTATAAAGAACTTCCGCAAGACGTCGAACCGGGCGATATTCTGTTGCTGGACGATGGCCGTTTGCGGTTACAGGTTGATAAGGTCGAAGGTGCAAAAGTGATTACCACAGTTCTAGTTGGCGGTAAGCTCTCAAATAATAAAGGTATCAACCGCCTAGGTGGCGGGTTGTCGGCTTCGGCACTAACTGAAAAAGATTTAGAAGACATTAAGCTAGCTGCAGAAATCGGCGTTGACTATCTGGCTGTCTCGTTCCCTCGCTCGGGCGCTGACATGAACGAAGCTCGTCGCTTATTGCGCGAAGCCAATGGCACTGGAATGCTGTGTGCGAAAATTGAGCGCGCTGAAGCCGTAGCGAATGACGCCGCACTAGATGACATCATACGAGCTTCTGAGGCAGTAATGGTAGCGCGTGGCGACTTAGGTGTTGAAATTGGTGATGCACAGCTCGTCGGTAAGCAAAAACGTATTATTGAACGTGCCCGTCAATTAAATAAAGTAGTGATCACTGCAACTCAGATGATGGAGTCGATGATTGAAAACTCCATGCCGACGCGTGCTGAGGTGATGGATGTTGCCAATGCGGTACTTGATGGTACCGATGCGGTGATGTTGTCAGCAGAAACCGCCGCCGGTAAGCACCCTATTGCCACAGTAAAAGCGATGGCAGAAATTTGCCTCGGTGCTGAAGAGCATCCTTCGGCGCGTTTAGATCGCAAAGATCTCGAAGAAACCTTTACCAATACGCAAGAAGCAACGGCTATCACCGCTATGTATGCGGCAACGCACCTCGCTGGGGTCAAAGCAATTATCGCCCTTACTGAGTCAGGCTCAACTGCCAAGTTGATGTCGCGCATTCATACGATTTTGCCAATTTTTTCACTGTCCCGACACACCGCCAGCCGTAATCGTTGTGCGCTGTACCGCGGTGTTTACCCTATCGCCTTTGACTCCACGCAAAGTAAACCGGAAAACTTGGTGCAAGATGCGATAGCTGAAGTCAAAGCCCGTGGCCACATTGTCGCTGGTGATTTGGTGGTGTTGACCCATGGCGATGTAATGGAAACCGTTGGTTCGACCAATACGTGCAAAATTATTGAAGTTAAATAAACTAATCGGTAGTTACCGCGTACTCGTTGATCAAATCGGTTAACGTGGCGCGGTACTCTCGCAGTTTCGCTTCTAAATGTTGTTTTTGCTGCGAACTTAAGCTTTGGTAAATCACTAAAATAACCGCCACTGCTAACTCTCGATTCTCTGCGTTCTGCGCGTGTAATTCCTCAGAGCGCAGTTGTTCTGGCTGAGTAAAAAGGTCATGCAGCTCAGCGGCAAAAGTTTCAGCCTGCGGTTCCGCTAAAATTTCTTCAAAACGATTCAACCACTGTGCTTGGTAGTCTAGCCATAGTTCATCACTGTTGTCCCGCTCTTGCACCCAACGGCGCAGTAGCCGGCGCTGTTCTGGGTGAACACGGCCTAGCCAATCGCTTGCACGCTCCACAGCTCTATCGTAACTGCGTTCAAAGCGTTCATCGTCGGTTAATTCTTGCGCTTCCTTACGTTCTTCTTGCAAACGATCACGTAAATTCTTAATGAGTTGGGTCCGTTGAGTCGCGTTCAGTCGTGGTAAAAACTCTTGGGCATAGGGTGTGATTTGGTTGCGTATCCGTTGCCAGAGATGGAACACTTCACCGCCATAATCAAATAAACGTTGAGCATCAACGGCGCCGTGATCGAGATCGTCGAGCATGGTGTCGAGGAAGTCTCGATAGCGAGGTAATTCAGATCGAGCATGCCACATGTGCAACTCGTCAATGGCAGTATCAACGTCTGTTTCCAGTTGGCCGGAAACGTCTATGTACTTGGCGAGTTGCCATTCAAGGTAAGTATCGGCAAAGCGATAACCGAATTGCGTCGAGCAACCTGTTAAGAAGGCACTGAAGACGAGCACAATGATGATGATAGTTTTCCATTTCGTCATAATCGTTTGTGCTCCTTTGTGGCTTGCAGTTAAGTACTTAAAATAAGCTTCTTAATCCGTTCTTTGTAGCTACGACTGACTTTAAGTTCCTTGCCGTTTTTCAGCACAATATGATATTCACCATTTTGGCGACTACAGAGTTTTTCAATTTGGTCTAAATTAACGATCGCCGAACGATGAATTCGTTGAAAACGATTCGGATTAAGCTCTTCCTCGAGCTCCTTCATCGTCCGACGTAAAATATGTGTCTCATTGGCAGCGTGAATACACATGTAATCGCCCGCAGCATCGACCCATTCGATGGAGTTAATCGCAACGCGAGTGATTTCACCACTTTCCTTAATTGCAATATGTTCTGGGTAGCGTGATGCGCCGACATTTTCATTGTCAGCAAGCTTCCGCAAGATCGCTTCGCAGTCTTCGCCGGTCGCGTCTGCTAATAAGTTCAACATACGCTCTTGTTGTGCATTTCGTTCACGCTGCGCAAGGTTTTTTGTGACGCGCTCCAAAGCAAGGCTCAAACGTTCATGATCGACCGGCTTGAGTAGATAGTCGATAGCGCGAACTTCGAAGGCCTTGATCGCATATTGGTCGTATGCAGTCACAAAGACAACAATAGGTAATTCAATGCCTTTGGCTTTTACTTCGCGTAAAAGTTCAAAACCATTCATACCAGGCATTTGAATATCTAAAAAAATCAGATCGGGTCGGTGCTCAATGATCTTTTCGAGTGCTTGCCGTGCGCTTTGACACTCGTCCAATAATTCGACCTGGGGAAAATCCTGCAAGCGCACGATTAAACCGCGGCGTGCGAGTGACTCATCATCGACCACTAAAGTGCGGATTTTGCTTGTCATGAAACCTCAACCTGTTCGAAGGGGATGCGAATTTCGACACGCATGCCTGAAGGACCGTTAGAGGATAATGTAAATGAGTAGCTCTTTCCATACAAGGCCTGTAACCGATCGCGTGTGTTTGCTAAGCCAACGCCACCACTACGAATCAAGTCTTGCGTTGGTTTTGTTGTTCCAGGACCATTATCTGCGACAATGACAACCAACTCTTCGCCCTGACGCTCGGCGCTTATGCTAATTTCTCCGCCCTCTTCCAATTTAGCGATGGCATATTTTATTGAGTTCTCAATGAGCGGTTGCAGAAATAAGCTTGGAACTAAAGCCTGTTGGGCTTCATCGCTTATTTCGATAGTGACGTTCAGACGTTCATCAAAACGCACCTTTTCGATATCGAGGTATAACATTAGGGCCTCAATCTCACGCGCCAACGGGATCTTTTTAATGGGCTCGTTATCCAGCGAAAAGCGCAAGAAGGAACTTAGCTTGCTCATCATTTTGTTCGCGAGATCATTTTCTTTAATCAAAATGAGCGTGGAGATTGCATTCAAAGTGTTAAATAGAAAGTGCGGATTCAACTGATAACGAAGCATCTTCAACTGAGCTTGGTGCGCCATGGAGGTTGCCATTAATGCTTTTTGTTTCTCATCTTGCAGCATTTGATAATATTTGATGCCGAAATAGAGACCGCTCCAACTTAGCATAATGTAAAATTTTGCGAGGGTGTTCTTGAAATAAAACCAATTGTTTTCAGGACGAAAACCAAATTTATAAATTTCCCAGTAGGTAGCGTTGTCAATCACAGCCCAAATGCTGGCAGAGAAATAAGCCGATGCCAGCACAATCAAGATCAGCAGCCATGGCGGGCTGTCCCAAATACGGCGATAGAGATAACGCAACGGAACAGTCAAGAGAAATCCGGCATAGGCGCCGAGAAGGATAATTAACACATAGATATCACGCATCTCGTGCATGAGTGAACCAATGTATTGCACCAACGCATAACCAAACCAGCCGGCTGCCTGCAGCACCCAGAAAAAGCGGTTGCGATCATCCAATAAAGCTTTCCAACGTCCAACTACAGGCATTTATCACCCTATTTCATTTGCTTATTAGAACTGATTATACCCGTTCAACTTTTACCTGTCGGTTCATTTATCGCATGCAAAACGCTACATAGCGAAATCTGCCCATGCTACCATTCAAAGCCTGAGTAGTTGTCACTTTAATCCTTAAGGTCAAAACTATGCATTATCATATTTCTCCGCTTGATCCTCATGGCCACCAGTTTGCGGTGCGTTTACGTATTGATGTCCACACCGATGACAGTATCGAACTGAAGCTTCCAGCGTGGATCCCAGGTAGTTATATGATTCGCGACTTTGCGCGCAATATTCTTGATTTACGTGCCGAAAGCAATGGTAAAGCCCTCACTCTCCACGCGGTAGACAAACAAACGTGGCGAATTGACTGTGCTGAAGCAGCAGAACTTACCGTTCATTATCAGGTATATGCCTTCGATTTGTCGGTCCGTAGCGCTTATCTTGATCAGTTCTGGGGCTTTTTTAACAATAGTAGTTTATGCCTTGCTGTGGCTGGACGAACCGATGAATCCGTTGAGTTGACCGTAGAGTTGAGCGAGCCATGCAAACACTGGCGTGTCGCCACTGGAATGCCGCGATTAAGCGGCGAGCATTACAGCGCTGGCCGCTTTCGCGCTGAGAGTTATGAAGAACTTATCGATTATCCATTTTTACTTGGTGACTTGGGGATCCATGAGTTTATCGCCGGTGGAATTAAACACGCATTCGTTACCGCCGGAAGAAATTTCGCCGATGTGGAACGAATTTGTGGTGATTTAGCGCGAATTTGCGAACAGCAAATTTTACTATTCGAAAAGCAAGTTCCATTTAAAGAGTACTTGTTTTTAACGATGGTGGTTGGCAAAGGTTTTGGTGGTCTAGAGCATCGCAATTCAACAGCACTTATGTGCTCTCGTCGAGACCTTGTCAGCCCCGGTACAAGGCCAAACATAGACACTGACTACCGTACGTTTTTGAGTCTATGTAGTCACGAGTACTTTCACAGTTGGAACATAAAAACGCTTAAACCCAACGACTTTATTCCGTATTCACTGGCTGCTGAGCAATACACGCGGCAGTTATGGTTTTATGAGGGAATTACATCTTACTTTGACGATTTTGTGTTGCACGAGGCTGGCTTAATCGATGCGCCGACGTATTTAGGTTTAGTTGGCGATACCTTGGCACGGGTACATCGGGGTGTTGGCGTGGATCGGCACACCGTAGGTGATTCAAGTTTGCAGGCGTGGAATCGTTTTTATAAACAAGATGAAAATGCTCCAAACGCAATCGTGAGTTACTACGCCAAAGGTGCATTAATTGCGCTTTGTCTAGACTTGTTTATCCGTGCTGAGAGCCGCGATACATTGTCGCTCGGCCAGTGTATGGCGAATTTGTGGCGGCGTTACGGCGCCACGTTGCAAGGGACCACCGACACGACGTTTGCGGAGTTTATGCAGGACGAATACGGTATTCACCTACACGCGTTTATTGACCGAGCGGTAAATAGCACCGAGCCGCTTCCCGTAGCCGAGCTGCTTGAGCAATTTGGCATTGCCATTGAGCGCAAACCTACGCAGGATGACAATGGCTTTGGTGGTCGTTCAGCCCCCACTCCTTTGCCGGTTGCATTAGGCGCCAAGTTCAAAGCCTCAATGCATGGCCTCGAGCTACAAGTCGTCTTTGCTGATGAAGCTGCTCAAGAAGCTGGTTTGAGTGCGCAAGACCGTGTTATCGCCATTGATAATTTGCAGGTTACCGATAGTAATATGCGAGAAGTTTTTGAACGTTATCAACCCGGTGATGTTGTGATCGTGCATGCATTTCGCCGTGATGAATTAATTTCAGTGGAGCTCATTTGGCAAGCTCCTAAGCTTAACAACTATGTCTTAAAGGTTGTTGAGCCGACGCACGCAAAACGTTGGCTGAAGCTTTAAAACACCGGCTTATCGAAATGCTCAAGCACGAGTGCTGGGTCAAGGCGCACATCGCCCCAGTTCACGCGCCAATCGAGGTGCGGCCCGGTTGCTCGGCCTGTCGCACCAATCGCACCAATCACGTCACCTTGTTGCACGCGTTGCCCGACGGCAACGTTAACGGCACTTAGATGAATATAGGTGGTCGTTACGCCAAAACCATGATTAACAATAATGGTGCCGCCAGAATAAAATAAATCAGGATCAGCAAACACTACTTCGCCGGGCCATACCACTTTGACAGGTGTGCCCGTTGGGGCAGCGACATCGAGCCCAAAGTGCGGGTTGCGAGGCTCGCCATTGAAGATACGTTGACTACCATAAACCCCACTAATTCGCCCTTCTGCTGGGCTAATTACCGGCTCTAAAAAGTACAGTTCATCGGTTCGCGTCTGTCGCGCTCGCCACACCGCTGCAGCTTCTTTACGTGCACGTGCAACCTGTTCTGGATCTGGCGTGACCGTACGCTGTGGTACACCTTCAACCCGATCAATCTTGTACTCGCGCGGTTCTAAAGCGATGACTTCTTTATGTACGCTGCCATCAGCAAGCTTAATCGTTAACGTTTGCGGGCCTTTGGCATCACGCTCAAAGCCAAACACCACAACACCTTCGCTAGATACTTCGAGGCTTTTATCGTTGAGTTTGACCTCACTACCAGCAGCGGTTTTACCAACCAGCAAAGCTCCGGCTGTTTTGGCACCATGTAATTCAATAACTGACATCGCGTTCGCAGCACCAGATAACAACAATAGCGCCACACCAAGCAGTTTACGCATAGCCAATAGCTCCTTTACCAACGCCCTCATACGCCATTACTTTTACTCGGCCCTGAGCGTTTTCTTCCAGCGCTATGGTTTGAGCTAAGTAATCGGCAATACATTCAACGGTTGAATCGCTGGCTATGAGATCATTTTCCTGGTGTGGCACAGCTAACTCGAACAGGCCCTGGTCCGCTGTGTAGCGATAGGCTTGGTGACTGCTATCGCTGACCAGCTTGCCAGCAGAAGACAGTTTGAGTTCATTAACTGAGCAAGTGTCTTCTTGTGAACCTAAATAGATATCTTGCCACCGCCGCGCCCAGCGTTCTTCAACCTGCGGCGCTCGTGCGTTATCAATAAAAACCTGGAGTTGTGAGCGATGACCATGGGCAATGCGCTGGCAGTTACCATCATGCTTTTTCAGGCCATGCGTGTAGTGATAATAGGCACCAGCGATGTTTTCTTCGCGTAGGATAACCTCAAGACCAGCTACATTACCGGGCAATTCGCGTTTGATCACCGCCCGTAAATAAGCATTAACACTGGCCATGGAAACTTCTTCAGCGTCGATAAAGGCAAAGGCATCCGCTGGGCAAAAGAGATGAATGGAGCGTTCTTGTGGGCGCAAGAAATCAACCCAGTAGCTACTATCATCATCAGTATGGGTAACGCGTGTATATGAGTGATCCGCGGGCACAGCAAGCTTGTGGTCAACGGCATCATCGATAATGCGTTTGATCTGCTTTTTGACTTTGCCGAAGTCCAGCACCATCGATTGTTCGTTGAGGCTGCCGTCTAGAATGATATCGACGATCCAACTTTCACCAACAATGCCCCGCTCGGCGCATAAATACGAAAAATCGATGACTGTAAGATCGTTTACAAATAACTGCATAGGTGTCTCTTTACCCACTTCTATTTAACGTTGCGGATCATAGCATTAATCCCCGCTCACGAGAACTTGAATTACCTGCCACCAGTCGTTGATAAGCTTTACGCAGAGCAACAATAAGATGGCGCCCATGAGGCGATCAAGCCAATGACCAAAACGCCAAATTCGCTCGTATATTGGACCTATGGTCAAGGCTGTGGCTAATAAGGTAAACCAAGCGGCGGTCGCAACGGCCATATAGAGACCATAACTGGTTTTGATCCACGTCGGCGTAGTTGGGTCGATAATCGCGGTAAAGAGCGCCATAAAAAATAAGGTCGCTTTCACGTTGAGACCGTTGGTAATGAAACCAACCCGAAACGCTTTAGCGCGACTAAGCTCACCTGCCGCGGCGGCCGCCTCGGGCGCCTGACTTGCGGGTTTGGCTTGAATGGCTTGCCAACCTATCCAACCAAGGTACAACGCTCCCAATAAAAGCAGCGAGGCATAAACCCATTGGTAGCGGTGAATAATCAAGGTGACACCAAGTAATGAATACGCCACATGAATAAGTATCCCCGCACCAATGCCGAGGGCTACGTAGCGGCCGATGCGACGTCCATAAGCTAAGCTATAACGCGCGGTCACGGCAAAGTCAGGTCCTGGTGAGGCAACGGCTAGAAAGTGCAAAACCGCGATTTCGATAAATTCACGTAAATACATTGCTATTGGTTCTCGTTCGTCGTTAATCTATTCTTGTTTTCGCAAGCGAAGTTTCGCTTTCGGCAACCATGGTTGTGCTATTATTCAGCTGCGATTTAACAGCGAGGACTCATTGTGCTACTTAAAAACTATTCTTTGAACGCCCTGCGCGTCTTCGCGGTTGCGGCGAATGCCAGTTCCTTTAAGCATGCCGCCCAGCAGCTGGGGTTATCCCAATCTGCTGTAACAAGGCACATTCAAACCCTTGAAGAACAGTTAGGCACACAGCTGTTTCATCGTGATAATCGCATCCATGCCCTCACCCCAGCCGGAGAACTGTTAGGCGAACAACTGCTTGCGCTGTTTCAACAACTGGAGCAAAGTGTTGAGCGTGCGCGGGTCAGCGGCGATGAAGCCTTAACCACCTTGCGTATTTATGTTCCGAGTAATGTCCTGCGCTGGTGGCTAGCGAGTCGCCTTGCCGATTTTACCGCAATTTATCCGCATATTCGCCTGCAACTCGACACTTATGACGACACCGTTGCTGATCACCACCATGCAGCTATCGCACTGGGTGTGCAACAGGGGGCGTTTGACTTGGCACTGGTACATGGTCGCATTAAAGACCGCAATTTAAAGCAGCAAAATCTATACAGCCCGCGTTATGCACCTGTAAGTGCTGCTAGTGATATCACCACAAGCGGCCATTGGTGGGTGCAACCACAAAGCGAAGCGTGGCAAGCTTATCGCCGCGACTTTCCCGTTCAAGCACAGGCACTACCCGTACAGGCCGTGGCAAAACCTAGTATCGGCCTAGAGCTCGTTAGTAATGGCACAGGCTCGACGCTGGTCGATACCCTTTACTTACAGCACCCCGCATTTCGTTCATTGCAATGTAGCCAAGACCAAGCCGTTGACGGCAAGCATGATGTTTTCGTGGTGACGCGACAAGCTGCACGTCACCCCGTCGCCGTGGTTGCCTTCAGTAAATGGCTGCAAAGCCGCGTACAACAATCGTTATGATTGTCGGGGGGCTTGCGGCGGATAACGCTCCGCCAAGCTCACACTGTCGCCGGTATGGGTCACTACCCGCGCATGCCGGCGATTAAGTTGCCGCGGATCTGAAACACCACAGGAATGGGCAATAATATTCACACCGTATTCTAAATATTTGTGGTAATTGGCAACGCGAACCGATTTATCTGCCGGATCTAAACCTTTCTGTAAGTCCTTATCATGAGTGGTGACGCCTGTTGGACAGGTGTTTTTGTTGCATTGCATGGCTTGAATACAACCCAGTGAAAACATAAAACCACGCGCAGAAACAATAAAATCAGCGCCCATAGCAAGCGCCCAAGCAACATCAGCAGGCGATATCATCTTACCGGAGGCAATCACGCGAATTCGGTCTTTCAGCCCAGCCGCAATCAGCTTATCGACTAAAATAGGCAAGCTTTCAGAGAGTTTTAAGCCAACGTAATCCATTAAGGGTTGCGGCGCTGAGCCGGTGCCACCATCGGCACTGTCTAAGGTTATAAAATCCGGAGCAGCTTCTGGGCCCCGACGCAAGATTGTGTCAATCAGCTGATCAATCCAGCCTGGATCGCCCATAACGAACTTGATGCCGACGGGTTTATTGGTAATAGAACGAATTCGTTCAATAAAATCCAATAACTCATCATCGTTTTTGATTTCTGGGTGACGATTCGGGCTAATAGAATCTTGGCCTTCAGGGATACTGCGGATTTCAGCGATTTCTTTATTCACCTTAATTCCAGGCAATATGCCACCCTTGCCGGGTTTTGCCCCTTGGCTAAGTTTGAGTTCAAACATTTTAATGAGCTTGTGTTCACCTAACTCTTTTAAGCGTAGTTCGTTCAAACTGCCGTCTTTGTTGCGCACTCCATACTTTGCGGTACCAATCTGAAAGACTACATCACATTCACCTTCAAGGTGGTAAGGGCTCAAACCGCCCTCTCCGGTATTCAACCAACAACCAGCGATCTTAGCACCTTTCGACAGTGCTTTTACCGCGACCGGGGATAGCGCTCCGTAGCTCATCCCCGAGATATGGAAATACGAAACCGGCTTGTAAGGGTTGTCACAATAAGGGCCAATTTCGACTTCTTCTGGGTGCGTTTTCTCTTCTGTTTGCCGAGGGTATGGCGCATTGGCAAAAATGATGGTGCCGTTTTTCGTTAAATCACGGGTCGAACCAAAGGCTAAGGTACGGTCAGCATTTTTCGCGGCACGGTACACCCAACTGCGTTGAGCTCGATTAAATGGCATTTCTTCGCGATCCATCGCAAAAAAGTACTGCCGAAAAAACTCGCCGAGATTTTCAAAGACATACCGAAATCTTCCGATGACGGGAAAGTTACGACGAATGGTATGTTTAGTCTGTGTTTTATCGACGATGTACATCACGATAATGCTAACTAAACCCACGATCAGCAACAGCACAAATAAGCCAAGTAGCCATTGTGCGACTATTAGCAAGGTATCACTGTTCATCCAAGCATTATCGACCATAGCACGCCCCTTAGAAATTTCAGCTGATTCTAATGTAGCGTGCCATGGTCTTAGCGACAAGACTCGACAGCCAATAAGGTGATTAGACGTGATTTTTTGCAGGTTGAGCGGAAATCGTGCGTCTTGCCTTGCATGAAAAAATCGACAGGCGTAGCTTGAAAGCTGCACAAAACAAGAAGGAAACGCCAATGAAAACGATAACAAAACTGTTCGTAACAAGTGCCCTCGCCTTAGGCGTTAGCCAAGCCGTTTACGCCGAGTCCATCGCCTTAGTGGGTGGCCGCTTAATTGACGGCACCGCCGAACAACCCATTGCTGATAGCGTGATCTTAATTAAAGATGGTGTCATTGAAAAAGTAGGCAGCGTCGGTGAGCTTGATGTACCTAACGGCTATCGCATTATATCAACCGAGGGCCATGACGTACTGCCAGGACTTTGGGAAAACCATGCGCATATTCAATTAACCGGACACGCCGATTACCCGCATTGGCAGGCCGAATACGCCGATCGTTTTGTTGATGAGGTCATGCCTGCAGCACTAGTGCAATTACTCCTCTCTGGCGTTACTTCGGTCCGCGATCTAGGAGCACCGCTCGGCGATACCGTTGCAATCAAAGAAGCTGTAGCTGCGGGAGAGATCCCAAGTCCGAACCTTTACACCTCAGGGCCGTTTTTACAGTGGGAAACCGACGAGTGGCAAAGCCATTACCGCTGGCCGATAAAAACACCTGAACAGGCCGTTGAAAAAGTAAATGAGTTGGCGGATGCCGGCATGGAAATCGTTAAACTTATCGACCAAGACGACATGCCCCGTGAAGTTATGGAAACCATTGTTTCGCAGGCGCACAAACGCGGGCTGAAAGTCGTCGCCCATGCCCACAAGCCTGACGAAATTCGTTTAGGTGTTGAAGTTGGCGTCGATAACTTTGAACATACCGGCCTTACCACTGCGCCGGGCTATCCGGACGACGTGCTTGAGGCACTAAAAGAGCGCACAGCTACCGGTATTTTTGATGGTTTAATGTTTTGGACACCAACCGTTGAAGGTTTGTACAACTATGAAACTACCGTACAA
The DNA here is from genome assembly GCF_003987225.1 of Pseudidiomarina homiensis. Classification (GTDB taxonomy): domain Bacteria; phylum Pseudomonadota; class Gammaproteobacteria; order Enterobacterales; family Alteromonadaceae; genus Pseudidiomarina; species Pseudidiomarina homiensis. Next base: position 539,416 of record NZ_PIPX01000001.1, on the reverse strand, counting down.
AACCACGAGCATTTCGATAATAGCTGCTGGCATCGTGGCCTAAAAGAAGACACTATCGCTGACATCAAGCAGTCTATCGAAAAACCGGGACATTTGAGCTATTCACAACTAGTACCGTTGCGTAAACCAACGTTGAAAAACAAAATTGCGCAGTTAAAAGAAACCGGTGTGGTGATGCTGGTTGGCACCGATGTTGGTATTCCGATGAAGTTTCATTGCCAAACTACGTGGCGCGAAATGGCCACATGGGTCTATGAAATGGACTTCTCACCGATGGAAACCATTCGCGCAGCAACCTACTGGCCGGCGGTCATGATGGGCGTGCAGGACCAATATGGCTCCGTCACTCCAGGCAAAGTCGCTGACATCATCGCCGTGAACGGTGACGTGCTGAAATACATCAACCTGCTCCAAGACGTTGATTTTGTGATGCGTGACGGTGTGGTGTACAAGCAAAATGGTCAGGTGAATGAGGAATTATTGCCTGAATCGTTGCGTATGGAATAGCGATAGTGATAAAGGGCTCCTTAAACGGAGCCCCTTTTCTTTTAGCTTCAGCAAATGTCAGTGTTAACGGCTAAGATCCGCGACTTTCTGTTTTGAAAACCAAGGATACAGAACAGGTAAAACCACCAAGGTTAATAAAGTTGCAGACACCAGACCGCCGACAATAACAGTTGCTAGAGGCCGCTGAATTTCAGCTCCAGCACCGGTCGCGAACAACATCGGAATCAAACCTAACGCTGAAGTGATCGCTGTCATTAAGACTGGACGTAAGCGCGACCAAGCGCCGTCGAATACAGCTGCATCAACCGTGTGACCATCGGTTATACGTTGGTTAATACTTTCAACCAAGACCACCCCGTTGAGTACGGCCACCCCGAATAAGGTAATGAAACCGACTGCACTGGGCACCGACAGGTATTGCCCAGAAACATACAAGGCCACGATGCCGCCGATAACAGCGAGCGGCACGTTGACCAAGATCAGCATCGCTTGGCCAACCGTTCCGAAAGCGAAATAGAGCAAGAATGCAATCATCGTCAACGATATCGGCACTACAATAGATAAGCGTTGCTGAGCACGTTGTTGGCTTTCAAACTGGCCACCAATGTCGACTGAATAGCCGCTTGGCAAATCAACCTTTTCATTGATGGCTTGGCGAATATCGGTGACAACACTCCCCATATCACGCCCCTGCACATTAGACTGAATCACAACCCGGCGCTGCACATCGTCACGGCGTATTTGCGGCGGACCAGATTCAATTGCGACATTAGCCACTTCACCGAGCGTCACCCAAGCGCCCGATGGCGTTAGCAAGCGCAATGAGCGAATAGATTCCGGAGTATCACGAAACGCTTCGGCCAGCCTCACATAGATGTCATAACGTTCATTACCGCGGATGATTTGCCCAGCAGAAGCACCGCCGAGTCCGTTATCGACAACACGTAACACATCCGCGACATTAAGGCCGTAGCGTGACAATTGTTGACGCTTTGGTGAGACGACGAGTTGTGCTTCACCCTGAATCTGTTCCATGGCTACCGCAACTGCGCCGTCAACTTCCTTCACCGCAGCCTCTATGGCTTCGCCTTTGCTCGCCAGAATATCAAGATCAGGACCAAATAATTTGATCGCTAATTGTGACTTTACTCCTGACAAAAGCTCATCAACGCGCGTCGCAATGGGTTGAGAAAAGTTGAACAACAAACCAGGGAAAGCATCAAGTTTAGCTTCCATTTTTTCCTGCAACGCATAACGATCGGTTGCTGTGATCCATTCTGATTGCGGTTTAAGACCTACATAAATCTCAATATTGCTGATCGGTTCAGGGTCTCCGCCAACTTCAGCTCGGCCTATTCGACTTAGTGCATAAGTAGTTTCGGGAAACTCCATGAGAACTTTCTCGAGCTTTGGCGCCACTGCTAAAGCCGTTTCTAGATTCGACGATGGCGCCAAAGTGACACGTATATTTATTGTGCCCTCTTCCAGTTCTGGTGCAAACTCAGTGCCAAGACGAGGCACGAGTAGCAAAGCTCCAACGAACAAAACCGAAGCCACTGCAATAACGATTTTTTTACCTGCCAAAGCGCGCCTTAGCAGCTTTTTATAACCATTATCGAGAGGTTTTAGAAGCTTGTTTTCACGCGGTTTAATACCGCGACTGAAAAAATAGCTAGCTAAGGCCGGCACCACCATAATAGCCACAAAAACTGCAGAAACGATGGCAAGCATGATACTTATCGCCATGGGTTCAAATAGCTTTGCTTCAACACCTTGAAAACTAAACAATGGCATGAAAACAACCAAGATGATCATCGCCGCGAAAAACACTGGGCGTGCGACTTCGTTTGCAGCTTCTTTAATGCGAAGTTTAATGCCGTGATTATCGAGTTCCGCTGCCTGCGGGTCTGGGTCACGATACTCAGTCCGCTGGTCCGCTTCGTGTTTGTGTTCAACGTCGGGCCGACTCAGGTGCTTAAAGATGTTCTCCACCATCACTACCGAACCATCAACCAACATCCCTATCGCGACAGCTATGCCCCCAAGTGACATGAGATTGGCCGACATTCCCATCGCTGACATCACCATAAGTGCGATGGCAATTGACACTGGTATCGACAGTAGTACTAAAAATGTGGCGCGTAAGTTGAGTAAAAACAACGCCAACACAGCAATGATAAAGATAAAGGCAATTAGCAATGAATACGCAACTGTCGAGACTGCTTTTTGAATTAGATCCGCTTGATCATAATACGGCTCGAACTTCACACCATCAGGCAGGGCCTGCTGAATCAGCGGAATACGTTGCTTAATTCCGTCAATAGTGGCCTTGGTATTTGACCCCATGCGTTTAAGCACGATGCCAGAGACAACTTCACCCAGTTGGTTGACCTCGCCATCAACCTTGCGAGACATCGATACCGCACCTTGACGAATCTCGCTACCTATTTCAACGTCAGCGACCTGACCTAGAGTAACCGAAACGCCATCAACCGTTTTGAGAGGGATCTGACGTAGTTGCTCTAGACCATCCTTACCGCTATCGAGCCAACCAGTACCCCGAATGACCAATTGTTCTTGACCACGCGGCATGTACCAACCACCGACGTTACCATTATTTTGGTTGACTGCTGACATTACATCTTGCTGCGTCAACTCGTAAGAGAGTAACTTCGCGGGATTTAGATTAACCTGATACTGCTTTACCTTTCCGCCAAAAGATAATACTTCAGTAATACCTTCTACGGGCATCAGTAAGAGCTTAACGACATAGTCATTTAAACTACGTAGTTCCATACTCTTGACGCCAGAGTCGGGTTCGGCAAGGAGTAAATATTGGTAAACCTGGCCAAGTCCAGATGAGTTGGGTCCCATCTCTGGTGTCCCGACACCCTCGGGAATTAATTCTTTGGCGGCTTGTAATCGCTCAAATACTAACTGCCGGGCAAAATAAATATCGACACTTTCGTCGAACACAACCGTTATACCGGATAGCCCTGTTTTGGATATTGAACGAACCTCTTTAACGTCAGGCAGCGCATACATCACCGATTCTATGGGGTACGTGATGAGTTGCTCAACTTCTGTTGCGGCTAAACCTGGCGCTTCGGTATTCACGGTCACCTGTACGTTGGTGACATCTGGGAAGGCATCAAGATTAAGCTTTGGTATCACAAAAACTGACGCGATACTTACACTGAAAAGTGCTAACACCAACAAGAGACGGTTGGCGACAGCAAACTGAATAATACGCTGAAACATACAACCTCCTCTTAGTGGTTATGCGGGTCGAAACCGCCTTTAGCGAGTTGCGAAGCGACAAAAAATGCGCCGTTATCAACATATGTGACACCCTCATCAACACCTGTGATCACTTTCCAAGGACCATTTTCAGCAACGATAGTCACTTCTAGCGGCTCAAACTTACCGAGTTCATGCTCAATGAAGATTTGCCAATCGCCATCCGGCGCGCGCATCAAGGCTGAATCTTGCACGGCAAAAACTGGACTATCAGAGGCGACTGAAAAATAAACATCAGCAAATAAGCCAGGATGCAATTGGTCGTGTTCATTTGGTACTGCTAAGCGAATGGTGCGAGTGCGCGTTTTGTGATCAATGGTGTGACCTTCTTGAATGACTTTGGCGGCAAAGCGTTGCCCATTGACCTCTACCGTGACCGCATCACCATAGTTGACCTCAAGATCGGCTGAGCCCGGGAGGCGCGCGTTTACCCACAGCAGGTCTTCTTGCAAAATTTCAACCAGTTCATGACCGGCATTTACCTGTTGACCTTGTTTAAAATCATCGCTTACGACGATTCCGTTTATTGCGGCGGTAAGCTGATATTCACCAATTGGGTAATTGGGTTTGTTGAGTCTTTCTATAGCAGCCATTGACATACCGAAAGCCTTCAGTTTTGCCTGCGCAGAGGCAAATGCGTTTTTGGCTTCAACAAAACGCTTTTCACCAACGGTTTGCTCGCCTAACGATTGCACGCGTTGCCATTCGTTTAAGCTGACCAAGTAGCCACTTTGAGCCTCTGCCATTGTCGCACTGAACAAAGTCGCCAAAGGCTGTTCTTGTTCGACATGATCACCAATACTGACAAATCGCTTAAGTACGGTTGAATCAATTCTTGGACTCAGTACATAACTGTTGAAGTCATTGGCAACCACTTCACCGGGTGCATAAACTGGATAGTCGATGATTTTACGTTGCAATTTACTCGTACTAATTTCTGCCATTGCCTGCTGTTGCGAGGAAAGCTCAACACCCTCGCCTTCTTCATGACTTCCTTCTTCATGTCCTGCCTCCGCATGCTTTTCTGTCTGCTGTTGCGGCTTATGCTCGGCTTTGGCAGCATGCTCGTGTTGATCCTGCGCCATCACTGGCGAACTAAGTGCGAGAATAACTGCTGCGTATAAAGGTTTGATTAACATTGTTTTATCTCCAAACTGGTCATCATTTTATTGGCTCAACGGTGGCAACCCTAGTTGCTCACTAAGTCCACCGGAGCGGTAAAGCCATTCAATGGCCGCTAATCGATAGGCTGTTTGCAACTCAATACCAGCAAACTGACTGTCCAATTGCTGTTGCATTGCAGTGAGGTAGTCCGTGGTTGATAAATCACCAGTTAACCAAGCCTGTTTGATAAGCTGCATCGATGTCGTTTGCCGCGATTGGAAATTTTCGGCCCAACTTTGCCACTGTCGTTTCACGAAGCGGTAGTTATTAAGTGCTGAACTGAGAGCAGCTTCCCATTCTTTGCGCAAAGCCAAAACCCGTTGCTCAGCAGCAACCGCCTCATTGTTTGCCGCCTGCACAGCGTCAGTGTAGTTATTGCGGATTTGCAAAGGCACGCTGAATGATAAACCGACGACATTTTCATTACCGCTTTCACCAGCTTCGATGCCAAAGGTTGGATTAGCTTGAGTAAGCGAACGTTGCCAGTTAATGTCGGCCCGTTTGAGCTGCCATTTCAGGTAAGCTGCGGTGAGCGTTGGGTGTTGTTGCCAGCTGCTATTTAATTTGGGTTTAACATTAAACAGCTCGCGATCAATCGCTTGTGCGGTTAGCTCAGTGCTTGTAAGCAAAGCTCGTAAGTCGGCCTCCGCTGTTTGTAAACGTTGATAAGCCGCTGCCGATTGTTGCAGCTGACGACTTAAAGCTAGCACCGTTAACTGTTCATCAATTGCACCTAAATCACCGGCTTTTCTTCGCTCAGCGACGAGTTCAATGGCTTGTTGTACAATCTGCTCCTGTTGCTCAGCAAGAGCGAAACGTTGTTTTGCATCGTACCAACGCACATAAGCTGTTAGTAGGGTTTTGGCCTGATCGGTGGCCGCTTGCTCATAAAGGCTCTCGGCAAGTACAGTCATAGCATCACTTTGACTGGCGCGGGCTTCATTCCCCGTACTCCAGTCAAACGTTTGGCTCAGGCCAATTGTGTAATTATTGAATTCACCTTCGCGCTCTAAACGCGAAGAGAGGGTTGGGTTATAGAGGGGCTGAGTTAGCTGTTGGCCCTGCTCTATCATCGCTTCGGCTTGCCGCTCTGCGGCTTTCACACTCGGGTGCTCAAGTACGCTTTGTTGCCACTGCAGTGCGGGTTCTTGCGCATGGGCATAGCCGGTCGAAACGACCAGACTCATAGCAGCAAATAAAACTTTGCTGCGGGTCACTAATAGACGCATAAAAGACTCCTCAGTCGTACTACTGCGTAAACATAAAGGTTTAATGCGCTGCTAAGCAGCGTGGACAGTAGTTACGAGGAGATGGGTGGCCGAAATAATGGCGATGCTAAAGGGTTGGTGTAGTCTTGAATGTAATTTGCAATAGTGCTCGTCAAACGCGGTAAAATTAGCGTTTTATCAGCTTTCATTGCGTATATGTGAAATGAACCGTGACAGTGACAACAATGGTGGCAGTCGAAACTTACCGAGCCCTTCTGTGGCAACTCTTGCGGGCTGATCTGATTTTCATCATGATCAAAGTCGAGGTGTTGCTCAGGTGACGTTTGATGAGGTTGATGCACGTCAGCAATAGCCTGACTGACCTGAGTCAGAAACGCTAATAACACCAACATGATAATACCCTGTCTCAACATCACGGCCTTCTGTTAAAAAAGAGTCGCCAGCCTAACTCAAGATGGTGCGTACTGCAACCTTATCAAACCAAGGCTTAGACCGAATTTAATCAGTTGGTGAATCGACAAATCGACATTTGAGTTGCATTCTGAATTTAGGGCGACGGCTTTCAGTGACCCCGAAACGCAATTTCGGAGTTATCCTTTAAGGGGCCGCGCTTGGTTCGTGCCATTGCAATTGGTAAGGATTAAACGGCTCTTGTAAATTAGGCTTGATGATTGCGAAATATGGCGAAATGTCGAAATCGCCCGGCACATATTGGCTATGATGTCGCCTGATAAGTTTTTCTTCCATCGCGTGCGGTAGTATCGGGTAATGAATCGATTGAAACGCTTGGGCAATTAGCGAGGAACAAATGGCCTTGGTGGGATCGCCACTGCCGAAAGTTAGCAAACTGCGCCGCCATTCGACCGGTACCGGTGGCGTACTGATTAAATAGCGAGCTAAATCTAAGATATGCCCTGTATCGTACTGATGACCCAACCGATTCTTAGCATAATCTACCGCCTTTGCCATATCGTCGGGGCGAATCCCAACGGGCCGGCAAATCCGCGTATGTACAGATTGATAGTATGATAGAGGCACCAAACGCACCCCTTCAACAACATCCGCCTCTAACAGCACTACCCCTTTCTCATTATCTTTTTCGACACATAAAGCAGCGTGCGACCAAGTCGACTGCGTAAGGTATTTGATCGCTGTGGCGATGCGACTATTGCCATCGATCAGCAACACGTCACCAACCTCAATAGCTTGCTCCAGCGCGGTAAATTCAGACGTTGGAGGAGTAGGACTCGCATTTCCAGGTTTTTGCAGATAGCCAGCGATTTTGTTGCCGAACCAAGCTAATAAACCCATTATTTAGCACCTTACATTAACCACATCGATTAATAGTAACGACTATACAAATGGCTGTACATGAGTGAATTCAATGGGAACTTAAATAACGTTTAGGAAGTGGTGCCCGGGGCCGGACTTGAACCGGCACGCTGTTACCAGCGAGGGATTTTAAATCCCTTGTGTCTACCAATTTCACCACCCGGGCACATCATAGATGTAGTACCTGAGACTCCGATGGAGGCGGGACCCGGAGTCGAACCGAGATCCACGGATTTGCAATCCGCTGCATAGCCATTCTGCCATCCCGCCATCGGGATTTGGAGCGGGAAACGAGATTCGAACTCGCGACCCCAACCTTGGCAAGGTTGTGCTCTACCAGCTGAGCTATTCCCGCATCCAGTGCCGACGCATTCTACTGTCTATTTCGGCAAGGTCAACGATTTTTTGCCGCTAACCTGTTTGTTTGCTTATTTTTAATCCACTTGGCTTAAATCTGACCAAGCCGCGCGCAAATATTCCCACATTGACCACAACGTCAGCACAAATGCGACGTACAGCAAAATAGTCGCAGTAACGATAACAAAGGTATTGGCTTCCCAAATGAGGCCACCGATAGCGACCATTTGCGCGGTAGTTTTTATTTTTCCCAAATTCGAGACTTGGACTTTTGCTTGTGAACCAATTTGCGCCATCCACTCGCGTAAGGCAGAAACCACCAGCTCGCGGCTGACAATCGCCAACGCTGGCACACTGATCCACCAAGTTGCATAGGTTTCAACGACAACGATCAACGACGCGGCAACCATGACTTTATCGGCCACTGGGTCTAAAAACGCACCGAACTTGGTGAATTGATTAAATTTTCTTGCGATATAACCGTCTAAACCGTCGGTAACTGCCGCTAAAGCAAAGACAAACGCCGCCCAAAAGTTAGCATCACTGCCCGGTAAATAGTAAATGCCCAAAAATACCGGGATCAGTAGGATGCGAAAGCTGGTCAGCAGGTTGGGAATATTCCACATGCGACTGAGAGTTCCTTTTATTCGTCACGAAACGCGTGATAGATGGTTTCAGCTAATTCGTGGCTGACGCCAGGTACCGCTGCGAGTTGCTCAATACTAGCCTGTTTTACCTGTTGTAATCCACCTAGATTTTGCAATAAACGTTGTCGGCGCTTGGCACCAATACCTGGAATATCCTCTAGGCGCGAAGTGCGACGGACTTTCGCACGGCGCTGCCGGTGACCGGTAATAGCAAATCGGTGCGATTCATCACGAATGTGCTGCACCAAATGCAATGCAGGCGCATCAGCAGCCAACGGAATAGTCGCATGGCTACCAGCCAAGATAAGCGTCTCTAGGCCTGGTTTACGCGACTCCCCTTTTGCGACACCAACGAGTAAAGGCGCAGCTTTTGCCGATTCAGTCGGCCAGTCGGCAAAATAATCTTCCGCCTGACTTAACTGCCCTTTGCCGCCATCAATAAACAAAATATCCGGCATCGGTGCCGCATCAACTTTACCGTGCTTGAGTGGATCAAAGCGACGCTGCAATGCTTGCGCCATCGCGGCATAATCATCACCCGGCGTAATGCCTTTAATATTGTAACGTCGGTAGTCACTTTTTTTCGGGCCTTGCTGGTCAAACACCACACACGACGCCACAGTTTCCTGTCCCATCGTGTGGCTAATATCAAAGCATTCCATACGCGTGATAGGACGCCCAAAGTCGAGCTCTTGCTCCAAGGCACGAACCCGCATCATCATAGTACTCGCTTGATTCGCTTTGCTATCGAGCGCGTTCATTGCATTCTTTTGTGCTAGTACCTGATATTGTTTACGTTCGCCTCGGACGTTATGTGTCATGCGAATTTTCTGCGCCAAGGCCTGTTCAAGTGCTTTCAATTCTTGTTCCGGATCAAGTACGTTGGCGGCATTTTGCTCGGGTAAGATAATCTCACGTGGCAAGCGTCGTTCCACTTGATCATTCAAGTAAAACTGCAGCAAGAATGCCAGTAGCACTTCCGCATCTTCAGTGTTCGCTGGAACCTTCGGAAAATAGCTACGGCTGCCCTGCACTGCGCCATCGCGGACAAATAACAAATGAACAGCGGCAATTCCACCTTGGCGTGCATAACCAATGACATCAAGCTCTTGTTGATTGCCGGTCACTGCATTGCGTTCCTGGACTTGGCGTAAGGCGCCTATTTGATCACGAAAACGCGCTGCGCGTTCAAAATCTAACGCTGCACTCGATTGTTCCATTTTGCCCACCAGTTGCTCAATGACCTCCTGGTTCTTGCCTTCTAAAAAGCGTTTGGCGAGCTCTACTTGCTCGTTATATTCATCATCGCTGCAGTAGCCTTTTACGCAAGGTGCCAAGCAGCGCTTGAGTTGGTATTGCAAACAAGGTCGACTGCGCGCGCGGTAGTAAGAGTCTTCGCATTGGCGCACGGGAAAAAGTTTTTGTAACAGACGCAGACTATTGCGCACTGCAACACCATTTGGGAATGGTCCAAAATAACGGCCTTTTTCGCGGCGCGTACCACGGTGAAACGCTAAACGTGGATGCTGATGATCGCTGACGAGAATATATGGATAGGATTTATCATCACGTAACAGTACGTTGTAGCGCGGTCGGTATTTCTTAATGAAATTGTTCTCGAGGATCAGCGCTTCAGCTTCGGTATTGGTTACGGTGACTTCGATAGTGCAGATTTGCTTGACGAGCGTTTGCGTCTTCGGGCTGTCCACTTGGCTACGGAAATAGCTGCCCACACGTTTACGCAGGTCTTTCGCCTTACCCACGTAAATAATGTCGCCTGACGCATCATACATCCGGTACACCCCGGGCTGATGCGTCAGACTTTGTAGAAATCGCTTAGCGTCGAACGCCTCCTTCGCTTGTTTCGTCATCGTCTTGTACTGCTACCTCGTCATCAAGATCTACCAATTTCATTTGCAACGCTAAATGCGTCAGCTCAACATCACCACTAATCCCGAGTTTATCAAAAATTCGGTAGCGAAAGGTATTCACTGTTTTACTACTTATATTAAGCAGCTGCCCAATTGCTGTGGAACGACGTCCTTGCGCTATCATTTGTGCGACTTGAATTTCACGCTTACTTAATTTAGCTAGCAGTTCGCCCTGCCGTTGTCGCGCTGGGTTTTTCGCTAAATACTCGGCAACACTTGCGGCCACATACATACGTCCTTTACTCAGCATATGACAAGCGTTCAAAAACTCATCTTTTTGCGCACTTGCAAGTAAATACCCCTCGACACGTTCGAGATTACACTGAAAATCAAGTACGTCTTGAAATCGTGCCGCCCAGAGTAGCATATGAACATCTGGATAGCGGCGCTGAATACGACGCCAGACTTCAATAGTACCGTCGCTGCATAATTGACTGCCAAGGATGACCGTGGCGAACGGAGCGCGAGCGATTGCGTCGCGTAATTGTTGTTGGTTGTTTACGGTTGCAACTACTGAAAATTTAGGCTCTTGGTTGATTAATGTTTCCATGCCTAACCCCACCAACTGTGAGGGTACAGCTACGATGAACTCTGTCATCTTCGCTTCCTTATGAAGACACCGAACAATTTCGGTTAGCGCACCAACCCCATGTCGGTGCGAGTCAAGATATGCCCGAGATGCGTTTGGAGTGCAAGCAAAAATACAACAAAATTATCACGTTTATTTATTCTCTTACACGCTCAGCATCAACATATGGTCATTCTCATTTATTGATTTGCTTTTTAACGTCAAATGAAGCCTAAGCAAAAACTGTCACGGTTTGTCGGCTAATCGCTACGAGTTGCCCTTGCTTGTCCCAAATGTGCGCATGCGTATGCCCGTAGCCGTCGGCCGCGTAGTCAATTGTGGCGACGTAATGCCACCATTCATTTGTCAGCTGTTGCGGAAGGTGTGACGGAAACTCAATCGTCCAAGTGAGTGAACTTGCAGGTGCTAGCTCAGTTAGGTGCGGCAAGAGCGCCGGTGGCCACGCATCGACTAAGCCTAAAAAGGTGCCAATGGTCACCGGCTGGCTAAGTTCACTAAAACGCATGAATCCACCAAATTCACGGCTTGTATTACCACTAAATGGCAGTCCTCCTACCGTCACGCTGTAATCAAATGCGCGGGCAAATTCGGGGAGTACTTTCGCCGGTGGAAATGGCGTACCAGCATCGAGCTCAATGCTCTTAGGTTCCGGGGTATCAGTGACTCGTATTTGTGAAACACGGGCCGCACCGTAGGTTAAAAGAGCAGCTAAAACAACTTCATCATGCTGTACAATCTCAACTGCTATTTGCGTAACGTTTTTGCCCTTTCGTAATACGCGACGCGATAAGCTTGCTTGCCCCGCAAGTACCGGCGCAACAAATGAAACCGTCATAGCCCTGAGCTGTTGTTCGGGATCAGCCCCAGCATGACCATGTTGCCAAGCTATCGCTGCAGTAAGTCCGCCAAACAACGCCCGACCTTGCCCCCACCCCGCTGGGAGTTCAATTGCTTGTTGCGCAGCCGGTGTAATCCGTTGCAGTACCTGATCGAAAGCTTCCATAACATCCTCGGTAACTAAACTTGTTGTAATGTTTTTTCGTATAAGAAGATAAAGCAGTATAAACAGGTACGACCAGATGATAAAGCACAAACAAAAAAGCCCGCTAGCGAACTAGCGGGCTTTCGGGAAATTGGCGGAGAGAGAGGGATTCGAACCCCCGGTGGGTGTGAACCCACGCCTGATTTCAAGTCAGGTGCATTCAACCGAACTCTGCCATCTCTCCGGTGTCTGTGGCTGTGTGCCTCAAGACGAAGCGAATGATAAAGAGCCTGAATCGGCTTGTAAAGCAAAAATTTGAATCATTTGGTTCGTTTGCTGTCATTTTATACAATTAGCAACAAAATTAGCTTGAAAGCATTGCTTGTTACCCCCACTTTTGGGATACACTGCGTGCAGTTAGTTAAATCAACGGAGAAGTCCATGAACAATCAAGTTCACGTATCGTCTACCCAGCGTGGCGAATCGGTTCTACAGACCAACAAAGTATTACGCAACACTTATATGTTGCTTGGATTAACGTTGGCCTTTAGTGCGTTTACCGCATTTTTGGCAGCGAGCATGGATCTGCCTAACCCTGGTATGATTATCACACTGGTCGGTTTTTATGGCTTGTTATTTTTAGTTCATAAAACCGCAAACAGTGCTATGGGCTTGCTCTCGGTGTTCGCCTTGACTGGTTTTATGGGGTACACCCTCGGCCCGATTTTAGGCATGATTAACGCCATTGGTCCGCAAGGCGCTGAAATTATTATGACGGCGTTGGGTGGTACAGCATTGATATTCTTTGCGCTATCGGCCTACGTCTTAACCACCAAAAAAGACATGTCGTTTTTGGGCGGTATGATGGTCGCCGGTTTCTTTGTCTTGATCGCTCTGTTCATTGCGAACTTGTTCTTGAACATGCCAGCGATTGGTTTAGCTCTGTCAGGTTTGTTTATTCTGTTCTCAGCAGGAGCTATCTTGATGCAGACCAGTGCCATTATTCATGGCGGCGAGCGTAACTACGTATTAGCAACGGTCACCCTTTATGTATCGATCTATAACATCTTCGTCAGCTTGCTGAACCTGTTGATGGCCTTCGGCGGTGACGAATAAGCTTGTGACGGACATTGTTCTTTCGGTGCATAGTGCACCCGACGACTCTCGCAGCCTGTTAGCGTTTCATTACGCGCAGGCTGCGCTTACGTTGGGACATCGGATTCAGCAAGTCTTCTTCTACGAAGCGGGCGTGCTGCATGGCCAGCACATGGGTACACAAGTCACGCCTGTGGCTGCCGAATGGTTAAAGCTCGCCACCCAGCACGACATTCCTTTGGTGCTCTGTGCTACCGTGGTTGAACAAGATTATCAATTGTCTGAGGCGGACTTGCACGATGGTTTTGCGCTAGGAGGCTTAACCGAATTCAGTATGGCTGCCGCAAAAGCTGAACGGGTGATGCAGTTCTAATGACGATCTACGTAATTCAAACGCAAGCGCCCGATGCGCCCGCAAGTTGGCATGGCCAAGCCATGTACTTAGCGCTGGCCACACTTGAGCTCAATCCGCAGTTGGTACTGCTAGGTGATGGCTTGCAGCATCTTCAGCAGGGCCAGGATGCGCTGCATTCTGAACGCTCGTTGCAAAAACGCTATGCCCTACTCGACTTGTACGAATGCCCTGCACCGTTGGTGGTTACTGAGAATGGCTCAGAATCCACTACAGACTGGGTTATGGACGTTCAATCGGTCGATCACCAACAACTTGCTAATCGCCTCGCTTGCGCCGGTAAAGTTTTGCGTTTCTAATGCTTGGCCAGCAAACGCACTACGGCAAAATAATGAAGGTAGCTCATGAACAGTAACGATACTTTGCTTAATGAAGACCTGCCCGCACCACGAGCTCTTTATTACATCCGTTCGTGGCCACTCTCAGACGCCGATCAAGCCTTGTTAGTCAGTACCGCACAAGGCCAAGATCTGACGGCTATTTTTACCGAGCAGGCGCTCGAGCAACTGTTGGTAACACCTGAGCTACTGGATGAATTCCCTTATCCTGCTTATGTATTGCAGACTGAACTTGAGCTGCATGACGATAGCGCTGAGGCGCTGCCCCCCTTTGTGATGCAGTTAAATGATGCAAGTTGGGTCGCGATGACCCTGGATGCGCAGCCAGTGAGCTACGTCGGCTTAGCAAACGCGAGTAAATCCAATCATGTTTGAGTTTAATGGCCGTAGCTATGCTACTGACAAGCACGAGTACCTTGCGAATTTCTCGGATTGGAGTCCAGAGCTTGCCGAGTATATTGCCAGCTTGGAAGGAATCACGTTAACGGAAGCTCACTGGGAAGTGGTGAACTTTGTCCGAGATTTTTATCGAGAATTTGATACGAGTCCAGCTATGCGAGTCTTAGTCAAGGCCATAGGCCAACGACTTGGTCCGGATAAAGCCAATAGTCGTTATTTGTATCGATTATTTCCGAAAGGCCCGGCGAAGCAAGCCACGCGCATTGCGGGCTTGCCAAAACCGGCGAAATGTATTTGAGCCTTAAGGTTGAATGACGGTTTTACCGCCCATGTACGGCTGTAACACAGTTGGGATTTTTACTGAACCGTCAGCTTGTTGGTAGTTTTCGAGAATCGCAACCAACGCACGCCCCACCGCTAAGCCTGAACCATTCAAGGTATGCAACAATTCAGGTTTCTTGGCGCCTTTACGACGGAAGCGCGCTTGCATACGACGTGCTTGAAAATCGCCCATATTGGAACATGAACTGATCTCACGATAGGTTTCTTGGGTCGGCAACCACACTTCAAGGTCATAGGTTTTGCATGCGCCAAAGCCCATGTCACCAGTACATAACAGTACTTTCCGGTACGGTAACTCAAGTAACTGCAATACCCGTTCAGCATGTTCGGTTAAGCGCTCGAGAGTCGCCATTGACTCTTCAGGTTTGACCAACCAAACCAGTTCAACTTTGTCGAACTGATGTTGCCGAATCAAGCCGCGGGTATCACGACCATGTGATCCAGCTTCGCTACGAAAGCATGGCGTATGTGCGGCATATTGCAGTGGTAACTGCTCTTCATCAGCAATTTCATCACGCCATAAGTTCGTCAGTGGCACTTCGGCTGTCGGGATCAACGACAAGGGCACTTGCTTTTCTGTGGCTCCTTGTACGTGAAATAAATCTTCTCCGAATTTAGGCAGCTGACCAGTGCCATAGAGCGTGTCATGATTCACCAAATAAGGCACATAGGCTTCGGTGTAGCCGTGTTCATTAACGTGCAGGTTCAACATAAACTGGGCAAGCGCACGGTGCAATTGGGCTATTGCCCCTTGCAGTACAACAAAGCGCGCACCCGCTAACTTTGCACCTTTTTCGAAATCCATGCCGTGGGCAAGCTGTGCGGCAACGTCGACATGATCTTTCGCTGCAAAATCGAACTCATGTGGTGTGCCCCAGCGGCTTATTTCTTGGTTGTCTTCTTCGTCAGCACCAAGCGGTACTTCTTCGGCCGGTAGATTAGGTACACCCGAAATGATCTCATGCAGTTCATTTTGAATGTCGTTCAACTCATGTTTCGCTTGATCGAGCTCTTGTCCAAGACTATCAACCGCAGCTAATAACGGCTGAATGTCTTCGCCCTGTGCTTTTGCTTTACCGATCGCTTTCGCACTGGAATTTCGCTCGGCCTGTAACGATTCGGTACGGACCTGTAATGCTTTGCGACGTTGCTCAAGCTGTTCAAGCTTAGCTACATCAAGTTGATAACCGCGTGTTTCGGCAAGGCGAGCGGCTGTTTCAGCGAGTTCACTACGAAATAACTTAGCGTCTAACATGTTAATTCCACATCGATAAAAAATAAGTTTTGAGCCCCAGAGCGATGGCTACTGCAGCGATACAACAGATAAAGTTTAAGCTGGCATAGGTAAGAGCTTTAAGAAACTCACCATTCTGAAATAACAACACCGTCTCTAACGAAAACGTCGAAAACGTGGTGAAAGCACCAAGCACCCCAACCCCAAGGAATAACCAAGTGTTTTCATGCACTGCACCTTGTTGTTGGCCAAGAAACAGTAAAGCCAGCAAAAATGAGCCCACTATGTTAACGATTAGTGTGCCGAAAGGGAATGATTTACCGAAGATTCCTAAGGCTAAAACTGCCGTGCCATAGCGTGCCAACGAGCCTAAAGCACCACCCAAAGCTACCCAAAGTAGATTAGTCATTATCCTTACCCCGTTGCCAATTACTTTGTTGGTCTTGTTGTTTTAACCACTCAAGCTTCGCTTTCAATTGTTGTTCTAATCCGCGCTCGCTTGGTTCGTACAGGACAGTTGAGCCTAATTCCGACGGCAGATAGCGCTCGCCTGCCACCACAGCATTGGGGTAATCGTGGGCGTAACGATAGTCCTCACCAAAACCTTCTTGCTTGTGAACGTTGGTGGGCGCGTTGCGCAGATGATGTGGAACCTGTGCATCAGGATGCTCCGCCGCAAGCTTTTTCGCTGCCCCGAAAGCGCGATAAAGCGCATTGCTTTTCGGCGCCAACGCACAATACACCAATGCTTGCGCAATCGCGCGCTCGCCCTCGGCTGGACCGACCCGGTGAAAGGTATCCCAAGCGTTGAGCGCAAGCTGCAATGCACGAGGGTCAGCATTGCCTATGTCTTCTGACGCGATAGCTAACAGACGGCGCGCAGCAATCAGTGGATCGCCGCCGCCGTGCAAAATTCGCGCATACCAATACAAAGCGCCATCGGCCGAAGAACCCCGCACCGATTTATGCAGAGCGGATAGTAAGTCATAGTAAACGTCACCTTGCTTATCGAAACCAGCTTGTCGGCCACCTATGGCCTCAACCACCATTTCCCGTTCAAGGGTCTCGCCGTTACCAACGGTGTCAGCGCTGATTTCTAGATAATTTAATGCTCTTCGGGCGTCACCACCAGCCGCGTGGACCAAGTAATCAAGCGCCGGCTGGGTGAGCGTGATCTGACGGTCACCAAGCCCTCGGTCGTTGTCGGTTAGGGCCAACTGTAGCAGTTTCGTGATGGCGCTCTCATCAAGCGCCTTGAGCCGATAAACGCGAGCGCGAGAAAGTAATGCACCATTGAGCTCAAACGCTGGGTTCTCAGTCGTTGCACCAATAAACACCACAGTACCGTCTTCAATATGCGGCAAAAATGCATCTTGTTGGCTTTTATTAAAACGATGAACTTCGTCGACAAACAACAAGGTTCTTTGGCCTTGTTGTTGATTTTCTTTGGCTTTCGCAATTGCTGCGCGGATGTCTTTCACGCCAGAGGTTACAGCGCTAACACGCTCGATGGCCGCGGCGCCTGATTGCGCAATAATTTCGGCCAACGTGGTTTTGCCAGTGCCGGGCGGGCCCCAGAGGATCATCGAGTGCAGTTGGCCACGTTCGATAGCATCACGCAGCGGTTTCCCTGCGCCGAGAAGTTGTTCCTGACCGACGTAATCGTTCAGCGTCAGCGGCCGCATGCGGGCCGCTAGAGGACGGAAATCGGGAGCAAAATCGAAACTTTGGTTAGCCACGCGCCCCTCTTACTGGGTTGATCGTTGGTCGTCGACCACGGCGTTTTCAGGGATCTGAAAACTAAAAGTCGTGTAAGGTAAGGCTACATTGGTCTTTACATCGCGTAATTGGATTCGCGTGATTTGCCCTTGCCCATCATCAAGAATTAACTCATTGAGTTGCGCAGGTTGCTCTTCCTTGGCGACAAAGTTCACTTGTAGGCTTTGCTGCTGCGTAGCGTTTGCGGTCGGCTGCAATTGAAAACTTAACCCCTCATTACTCACTTCATAGTCAGCCCAAGCACTTGCTTCAGCATCTAACAGCAATAAAAAGGGGCTTTGGTTTGCTGCCTCACTCTGCGCGCTAATCGTGACTTGTTCAACAAATGGGTCGTAGTAATACACCGCTTGTCCGTCGGCGACCAAAATGAGCTCATCCGGTGCATCGCTATGCCAATAAAATTTATTCGGTCTTGCCAACGCCAGTGCGCCCTTAAGCTCTTGCACTAAGTCTCCGTTGGCATCCAACACATGTTGCTGAAACTCGGCTTGCAACGTACTAATCGGCGCCAACAGTTCTTGCAGTTCGCTTTTGGCATCTAGTGCCATCGCATTTGAGCTGAAAGCGAAAACTGCAATGGCTGTAGCAATGAAGCTGCGTTGTAACGTCATACTTGACCCTTTTTTATCAATGTTAATCGCGGGGCGGACGCGGCGCCAACACATCACGTTGGCCGTTGCTTGCCGCACTACTAACGACACCACTGTGTTCCATTTGTTCAACGATACGCGCGGCGCGATTGTAACCAATTCTGAATTTGCGTTGCACACTGGAAACGGAAACCCGCTGTGTTTCCGTCACAAATGCGACGGCCTCGTCGTAAAGTGGGTCACTTTCAGCATCGTCATCTTCCAGACTTTCGCCCGGAAGCAGCGCATCCTCTGACGGGTCACCGTTAAGAATTTCATCAAGATAGTTTGGCTTGCCGCGCTTCTTCCAATCCGCCACCACTGCATGTACTTCGTGATCATCAACAAAAGCGCCATGCACCCGCGTTGGAACGCCACTGCCGGGCGGTAAATAAAGCATATCACCCTGCCCCAACAGCTGGTCAGCACCGGGTTGATCAAGAATGGTACGCGAATCGATCTTCGACTGTACTTGAAACGCAATGCGGGTTGGAATATTGGCCTTGATCAAGCCGGTAATAACGTCAACCGACGGACGTTGCGTTGCGAGCACAAGGTGAATACCAGCGGCTCGTGCTTTTTGCGCGATACGCGCAATGAGTTCTTCAACTTTCTTACCGACGATCATCATCATGTCGGCGAACTCATCAATAACCACGACGATGCTAGGTAAGGTTTCCAAGTACGGCGGTAACTCATCCATTGAGTCGCCCGGTTTCCACAATGGGTCCCGCAACGGTTCACCGCTATTGCGGGCGTCAGCAACTTTGGCGTTATAACCTTTCAGATTACGCACACCAAGGGCCGACATTAACTTGTAGCGACGCTCCATTTCACCAACGCACCAACGTAGTGCATTAGCTGCATCTTTCATGTCGGTCACCACCTCGGTTAATAAGTGCGGGATACCTTCATAAACCGAGAGTTCAAGCATTTTCGGGTCGATCATGATTAAACGCACTTCTTCCGGCGTGCTCTTATAGAGTAAGCTCAGAATCATGACGTTGACGCCAACGGATTTACCCGAACCGGTCGTACCGGCCACCAACAAGTGCGGCATCTTCGCCAAGTCAACAATCACCGGTTGGCCCGAGATGCCCTTACCTAATACCATTGTGAGCGGTGACTGGCTTTGTTGAAAAGCGTCACAGGCAATCACATCGCTAAAGAAAACAGTTTCTCGGCTCTTATTCGGTAATTCGAGTCCGACATACGACTTACCGGGAATAACCTCAACCACGCGAACGGATATCGCCGACAGCGAGCGCGCAATATCTTTATCGAGATTAGATATTTTTGAGACTTTTACCCCAGGGGCTAAATCGAGCTCAAACCTGGTGATCACCGGGCCGGGTTGCACGTTTGCAACCTTCACTTCGACGCCAAAGTCTTGCAATACCGCTTCAACGGTTTGGCTTATTTGGTCGAGCTCTGCGGGCGTGAGCGGGTTCCCTGTTTGTGCCGGTTTATCGAGCAATGCGATCGACGGTAGTGGATCTAACATTGGCTGGCGTGTTGCTGCTTCTTCATCATCGTCCGCTAACGCCTGCATTGAATTATTCGACTTTTGCTTTGTCGCAGGTTTAACCTCAACAGCGTCGTCTTCAGCAACGTCAGGTTCACCAAATAGCCCTAAGTCTGGCTCGGGTTCGTCGGTACTAATGCTCAAATCTAAATCGATATCAGGCTCTTGCCGATCATGTCGTTCAGTCGCTGGTAACGATTTGAGAGCGCTCGCCTTGCTCTGCCCCCGCGTTTTACCATCTTCTAAAGCGGCCGCTTTAACATCACCTGAGACCTTAGCTTCTTTATCACCTTGCCACTGGCCAATTTGTGTTCTGAGCTTATTGAACAGCCATAACGTGCCACGAATACTCCATTCGCCGAGCTTATCCGCCAGCCAAACCCATGAAATACCTGTTACGAGCGTAAGTCCAGTGCATAAAAATGTAAGCAACAATAAAGTCGTGCCGATCAGGTTGAAATACGGCAGCAACGAACTACTGATAACATCGCCAACAACACCACCAGCAGAAAAAGAATACAATGCAGCAAAATTAAGCGACGCGAGTGCTGACGCTCCGACCAACGTAAGTATGAGTCCGATCAGGCGCAAGCCAAGCGCAAGGTAATCAAGTTCCAATAACCGATGCGGTTGGCGGAACATGACGTAGCCTAAGCCCGCCAAGCCAAATGGAATGGCGTAGGCAACAAAACCAAAAGCGAATAACAGAGCGTCAGCAAACCACGCTCCAATTGCGCCGGCGGCATTTTCAATCGTGCCTTGGTACCCTGTTTGCGACCAGCTTGGGTCGGCCGGATTGAAGCTGACTAATGCCAAAAACAAGAAAATGGCAAACGCTCCGCAGAGGATGAGGCCTACTTCTAAAACGCGTTGAGCACCACTCATAGGCCACCCAGCGTTTGCATCATGTAAACACGTATCTTATGCATGTCGTTTCCCTGTTAGCGTCGTTCTTGTTCTTATCGTGTTAGTTGAACTGTTTCTAGTGTAGCGTGTCAGCGCGTTATGTTCAGCAGTTTTACGAGCCTTTTGCTAACCTTTTATAAGAACTTTATTATCGTTTTTGACTTCTTCCATGACGACATAGGTTCTTGATTCGTTCACCCCTGGCATCGTGAGCAAGGTTTCCCCTAGGAGCTTGCGGTACGAAGGCATGTCTGGCACGCGGGCCTTGATAAGAAAATCAAAATCGCCAGCAACCAAGTGACACTCCAGAATCTCTGGTGTTTTACGTACCGCGTCACTAAATTCCGCAAAAGAGTCTGAAGAGGTTCGCGTTAGGGTTATTTCGACGAAGACCATGAGGTTAGCACCAAGCTTACTGGGGTTGATCCGCGCATGGTAACTTTCAATCACCCCTTCTTGTTCGAGCTTGCGGACGCGTTCATTACACGCCGATGCGCTCAGCCCTACGCGTTGTGCTAAAGCAACGTTTGATAAACGGCCGTCGTCTTGCAGCAGCTTTAATATTTTACGGTCAATTCTGTCAATAGTGATTCGTACGGGTTCTTCGGCATTAAACATGTTTTTTCACGCTTTATGTTTATTTGCACCGAATTATATACGGTATATGGCATAAAAAAAAGTACGAAACACGGAAGCGGTTTCGCCTATAATGCTCGCCGTAAATCCTAATGTGAAACCGCCAACCTTAACGGGAATGAAGTCATGCTAATTGGTGTACCTAAAGAAATTAAAAACCACGAGTATCGTATCGGTCTAACCCCTGCTGCAGTGCGTGAATATGTTGCACATGGCCACGACGTACTCGTTGAAAACAACGGTGGTGCGGCCATCGGTTTTACCAACGAAGATTATGAGCTTGCCGGTGCAACCATTGTTGATGATCCAGCTGAGATTTTTGCTAAAGCAGAAATGATCATCAAAGTGAAAGAGCCACAGCCAAATGAATGCGTACAATTGCGTGAAGGCCAGATTCTCTACACCTATTTGCACCTTGCGCCAGATCCAACCCAAACCGATTTGTTGGGCAAAGCTGGCGTTACTGCTATTGCTTATGAAACGGTCACTGACCGTAATGGTGGACTACCACTGTTGGCACCGATGAGCGAAGTTGCTGGCCGCATGTCAATTCAAGCAGGTGCGCACAATTTGGAAAAAGCCAACGGCGGTAGCGGCGTCCTCTTGGGCGGCGTACCAGGTGTTGAACCAGGTAAAGTATTGGTCATCGGCGGTGGTGTTGTTGGTACCCAAGCAGCCAAAATGGCGGTCGGTATGGGTGCAGACGTAACTATTTTGGATCGCTCACTGCCGCGTTTACGCCAACTAGATGACATTTTTGCGGGTCGTGTTAAAACCATTTACTCAACTGTAGATGCTGTTGATAAATTCTCGCGCGAAGCCGACCTTGTTGTAGGGGCAGTATTAATCCCAGGCGCAGCTGCGCCTAAGCTGTTAACGCGTGAACACTTGAAGAACATGAAACCAGGTTCAGTTGTGGTTGACGTTGCCATCGACCAAGGCGGTTGTTTCGAGACGTCAAAAGCAACGACGCACCAAGAACCGACTTATGTTGTTGACGACATCGTTCACTACTGTGTCGCCAACATGCCAGGTGGTGTTGCTCGCACCTCAACCATTGCCTTGAACAACGCCACCCTACCGTTCGGGTTAGCCTTGGCAAACCATGGTTTGAAAGCGATGGAAAACAACGAACACTTGCGCAACGGTTTGAACATGCACAAAGGTAAAATTACCTACAAAGCAGTGCACGACGACTTGGGCGAAAAGCTGGGCTTGGACTATCAAGATCCGCTTGAAGCTATTCGCAGCTAAGTTTACAGTTCACCCCGCTTTTGAGACCCGCACATTTGTTGCGGGTCTCTTGTTTGTGGTCGTTGTAATCCATACAATCAACCCCAATGTATTGATGCACACATCACAAATTTAATTGTTAAGAATGGAGTACAGGAACAATGGCTGAAGCCAAACATTGCCGTCTGTTGATTTTAGGTTCTGGTCCAGCAGGCTATACCGCAGCGGTCTACGCGGCGCGCGCTAATTTGAACCCAGTTCTAGTGACCGGCATGCAACAAGGCGGTCAGCTGACCACCACAACCGATGTTGAGAACTGGCCGGGTGACGCAGAAGGCCTTACCGGGCCTGACCTAATGGTGCGTATGCAGCAACATGCAGAGAAGTTTGATACTGAAATCGTATTCGACCACATTAACAAAGTGGACTTCAGTCAGCGCCCTTTCCGTTTGTTCGGCGACAGCCAAGAATTTACTGCTGATGCTGTGATTATCTCGACGGGCGCGTCGGCGAAGTACCTTGGTCTTGATTCCGAAGAAGCCTTTATGGGTAAAGGTGTATCAGCATGTGCGACCTGTGATGGCTTTTTCTATCGCAACCAAAAAGTTTGTGTGGTTGGTGGCGGTAACACAGCCGTTGAAGAAGCCTTGTACTTAGCTAATATCGCCAGCGAAGTTCATGTTATCCATCGCCGCGAGCAGTTCCGTGCGGAAAAAATCCTAGTTGATCGTTTAATGGATAAAGCTGAGAACGGCAACGTTACCTTACACCTGAACAAAACCCTTGATGAGGTTTTAGGTGATGACAGCGGCGTTACCGGAGTTCGCGTGAAAGACACTCAAGATGGTAGCTTGTCAGAGCTTGAGGTTATGGGTTGCTTTATCGCCATCGGCCACCAACCGAATACTGGCATTTTTGACGGTGAGCTCGAAATGCAAGACGGTTACATCATTGTCCAGTCGGGCTTGCAAGGCAATGCAACGGCAACCAGCGTGCCTGGTGTATTCGCTGCTGGCGATGTTATGGACCATACCTACCGTCAAGCGATCACCTCAGCGGGCACCGGTTGTATGGCTGCTCTTGATGCTGAACGTTACCTTGATGCTTTAACGAAGGCTTAATGGTTTATCGTCTCGCCGCGCAAGACACCAGCTTTCCACCGGCAGAACTTGCGCTGCGAGAACCTAATGGCTTGCTTGCCGTTGGCGGCGACCTGAGTGTCGCACGCCTACTGAATGCCTATCGTAATGGGATTTTTCCTTGGTTTACCGATGATGACCCGCCGTTATGGTGGAGTCCTGATCCGAGAGCCCTCTTCACCCCCGCAAGTCTTCATGAAAGCCGTTCGATGCGTCGTTTCCGTCGCCGCACGCCGCTGCGAGTAACCCTGAATCATGATTTCGCAGGCGTGATTCGGCGCTGCGCAGAAGTTCATGCGAGTCAAGAAGGCACCTGGATCACGGCGGCAATGCAAGATGCTTATTTACAACTGCACGCACTGGGATATGCGCACTCTGTCGAAGTATGGGACCAAACAACGCTTGTTGGTGGTATGTACGGAGTGGCTATCGATGGGATCTTTTGCGGTGAAAGTATGTTTCATTGCAGTGCCAACGCTTCAAAGCTGGCTTTTTTAAGCTTCGCAGAAAACTTTTTTGCCGCCGGAGGTAAGTTACTCGATGCCCAAGTCCCCAACGCACATTTAGTATCGCTTGGTCAGATCGAGATGCCACGAGCACAATTCTTGTACTTAGTACGCCACTTTAGAGAAAACCAGAGAAGCGTTTCGCCAGATTTCTGGAAGCCGCGAGTGCTAAACCACAAATCGAGTGGTAATTTGTAGTAAAAACAGCTAGAATTCTGACCACTTTTTCCGAGCTTAGCAAAAAATCGAGGATTTGAATGGCAAAAGAAGACAGTATTGAAATGCAGGGTACGGTTTTAGAAACCCTACCTAACACGATGTTCCGCGTTGAATTAGAAAACGGCCACGTGGTCACTGCGCACATCTCAGGAAAAATGCGTAAGCACTACATCCGTATTCTGACCGGCGACACTGTGACCGTGCAACTAACGCCTTACGACCTGACCAAAGGCCGCATTGTCTTCCGCGCGCGCTAAATCGCGCCTGCCCTTAGCCCGTAGTTGAACTACGGGCTTCGCGCTCTGCAATTTTTAGTGTCAGTGCATCGGCCTCGACGCTAACACTAACATCTCCACCATGCGTTAACTTGCCAAACAGAATCTCGTTGGCGAGTGGTTTCTTCAAATGCTCCTGAATCACACGCGCCATTGGGCGTGCGCCCATAGCTTTGTCGTAGCCTTTCTCGGCCAACCAAGCACGTGCCGCATCGTCTAGCTCTAAGGTGACCTGTTTACGATCCAGTTGCGCTTGCAGTTCCGTCACAAATTTATCAACCACCTGCGCAATGACTTCGGGACTCAAATGATTAAACCAAACAGTGCCATCCAGACGATTACGGAACTCTGGACTGAAGGTTCGGTTGATTTCTAACATTGCATCGGGAGCATGATCCTGTTGTTTAAAGCCAATCGACTGCCGCACAGTTTCTTGCACACCAGCATTGGTGGTCATCACCAGAATCACGTTTCGGAAATCCGCTTTACGGCCATTATTGTCCGTTAAGGTACCGTGATCCATGACCTGTAATAAAATATTGTAGATATCGCTATGCGCTTTTTCGATTTCATCCAGCAGCACCACAGCGTGCGGATGTTTGATCACACCTTCGGTTAACAGTCCACCTTGATCAAAGCCAACATAGCCCGGTGGTGCACCTATTAAGCGGCTAACGGCATGGCGTTCCATGTATTCCGACATGTCAAAGCGCAAGAATTCAATACCAAGTGCTTTGGCAAGCTGTTGGGTAATCTCGGTTTTACCTACGCCGGTTGGACCTGCAAACAAAAACGAGCCAATTGGCTTATGCTCAGCACCGAGGCCTGAGCGTGACAGGCGAATCGCTGCACTAAGTTGATCGATGGCTTGGTCTTGACCAAAAACCACAAGTTTCAGATTACGATCTAGCTGCTTAAGCAATTGCTGATCGGAACGCGAAACACTTTGCTCAGGAATGCGGGCGATTTTCGCGATAATTTGCTCGATATCACCTACGTTAATCGTCTTTTTGCGCTTCGATGGTGCCACCAAACGTTGACTCGCACCTGCTTCATCGATGACGTCGATTGCCTTATCAGGTAAGTGACGTTCATTGATATAGCGCGCAGAGAGTTCCGCCGCAGCACGAATAGCAGGTTGAGTGTAGCGAATGCCGTGATGGGCTTCATAACGCTCTTTCAAGCCCATAAGAATCTTCGTGGTGTCGTCCACCGAAGGTTCGGTAATATCAATCTTTTGAAAGCGACGTACCAAGGCACGATCTTTTTCGAAAATATTTTTAAATTCGCTATAAGTAGTTGAGCCAATACATTTAAGCTCGCCACTACTTAGCAACGGTTTAAGTAAATTGGATGCGTCAAGAACGCCGCCACTCGCGGCACCGGCGCCGACAATCGTATGGATTTCATCAATAAACAGTATTGCGTGGGTTTTCCCTTTGACCTCTTTCAGCAGCGCTTTGAAACGTTTTTCAAAGTCACCACGATATTTCGTGCCGGCGAGCAAACCACCCATATCAAGCGAGTAAATTGTCGCATCAGCCATAACTTCAGGCACGTCATTGTTGACGATGCGATAAGCGAGGCCTTCTGCAATCGCAGTTTTCCCCACGCCCGCTTCGCCAACCAATAGCGGGTTGTTTTTACGTCGGCGGCATAGCACCTGCACACAACGTTCTAACTCAAGGTCTCGACCGATCAACGGATCGATTTTTCCTTCTTTCGCGCGGGCATTAAGGTTGGTGCAGAAACGTTTCAGATAGCTTTCCTGCTCTTCTGTTACGCCTTCTTGCTGCTCGGTGTCATCTTCGTCTTGACGAATAATCGGCTCATCCACCTTCGACAGTCCATGAGACAGGAAATGCACCACATCTAAACGAGTGATGTCGTGTTTATTCAATAAGTAAACAGCATGTGACTCCTGCTCGCTAAAAATAGCGACTAAGACATTTGCTCCCGTCACTTCACTGTTGCCTGACGACTGCACATGAAATACCGCGCGTTGCAAAACACGCTGGAAACCAAGTGTCGGTTGGGTTTCACTTTCTGCTGTTTCAACGTCGAAACTCGGCGTACTGCGATCAATGTAAGCCAACAATTCTTGTTTGAGCCTGGTAAATTCGAGACCGCACGCACGCAAAGCTTTCGACGCTTCGGGATTATCTAGGAGTGCTAGCAAAAGGTGCTCTACGGTCATTAGCTCATGACGACGATCACGCGCTATCCGAAAGGCATCGTTTAGGGTTATTTCTAGAGCTTTATTTAACATACGCACTCCTCATTTGGACCAGACCACGACAGCGCATTGGGTTGGCAACTCGTCAACGAGTTAAGCCTTTTCCATTGAACATAACAGCGGGTGTTCATGTTCTCGCGCATACTGGTTCACTTGTACTACTTTGGTTTCGGCAACTTCTGCCGAATAGACCCCGCACACAGCGCGGCCTTTATAATGAATGGTCAACATGGTGTCGGTGGCGCGTTCCTGATCCATCCGAAAGAACTTAATGAGTACCTCCACGACAAAATCCATGGGGGTGTAATCGTCATTATTCAAAATCACCTTATACATGGGCGGTGGCGCGAGCTTTTCCTTTTCGCTCTGCCGATCATGCACCGCTCCATGTTGCTGTTGGTCCATACTACTCATAACTATGCTTAACCTATTTATAGCTAGAAAACGAGAATTTCGCTCACTTTCCGATGAATTTTACCCATTAGGTGTATGTAAAACCGCCGCACCGTTCATTAAATAAACAAATTTGGCTTGACACTGAACAGAACTCACCTAGAGTAAAACATGGCGTTAACAAATGGCTTTTTAAAGGCCTCGACGTCATTCTAACAATAATTAAATAGTAACTGCAGAATTAAAGGAAGTAGAAGTATGGCAACCGGTAAAGTGAAATGGTTCAACAACTCAAAAGGTTTTGGATTCATTGAAGCAGAAGACCGTGAAGGTGATATCTTCGCACATTATTCAACGATCGAAATGGAAGGTTATCGCACCCTTAAAGCAGGACAAGACGTCGAGTTCGAACTCGAAGAAGGTCCTAAAGGTCTTCACGCCACGAACATAATTCCTGTGCAGAAATAACCCGTGCAGAAATAAGACTCTTTAAAACTAAAACGCCAGTTCAGTTATCTGAGCTGGCGTTTTTTATTTTCTGGATTCCGCGTCTTAACTGTCAATACCGAAATAGCGACGTAATTGGTCCCGTAGGTTCGGCGGAGTGCAGTGCACGGTCAACTTGTCATTGTGTGGATCGTACTCAACGCGCGCGCCTAATAAATCTTGGTCAAAGCCGATACTTAAACCGCCTCCCTGCCCTTGGAATTTCACCAGTTTCTTCAATGTTGAGCGATCGGTAGGAAACTCGTCGACTAATGCTCGCTCAGCCTGACTTTGATTAAAATCAGCAAAGCTACGCTCTACAGGGACAGCTTCTCGTAATTGTTCTGATAGATCTTTGACGCGTACCGGCTCGCCTTGTTGCCATTGATTGTCACAGATGTCGTACACGGACTTGCGCAATTGTCGCGCTTGCTCGTTTTCGAGTTGTTCCTCTTGGGCATAACGGCTCACGCTCTCAATCAATTGTTGTGACTGTTTTTTCGCATTTAAGCCCTCGGCACACCCTAAAAAATCCAAAAAGAAGTCAGATACCTTGCGTCCAGCGCGGCCTTTAATAAACGAGATATAAGTGGTTGAATCAGGCTCATCGGCCCATTCGCTTAAATTAATCGTCGCGGCCAGCTGTACTTTGCTAATCGCCAACTGCGAGGATTTATCAACACTCAAATCGGCAGCGATGGTGACCCCTTCTTGACTCGGTAAAAAGGCAACGACTAAAAAATCTTGGCCGCGTTCACGGTAGCTCGCAACAAGCAAAAAACCGGCTTCCAGAATGCCGTAATGTTGTAGTTGTTGGTGTAAAAGCTTGGCACTTTCTTGCGAGAAATTAACAAACTCCTCTTGCCCCTTCCGCCAATGTTCGAGCAGCTCGGGAAAATTGCTCTCCACACTACGTTCGTGTTCATCCTCAGGCCGCAAAAAACGCGCATAACCTTTACTTGGCTTGGCTTGGTAGACTTCTGTCAGTTCATCGAGCAAAAGGCCGACCTCATCATTGATCGCGAGTGTTGTCGGTGCGACACGCAGCCCGATTTGGCCGTCATTGGTGTAAAATTGATGAATGATACTGTGCTGTACATCTGCTTGCATGGTGCTGCATTCCTTTCTTACTGCAAATGGTTGCGCCTGTGATAAGATTGCCGGCATTCTAACATGTAAGGAAAAAAATCGATGCCAATCGTGTCAAAATATGAAGCCGCCCAGCAAGAAAAACTTCTCAATGACGTGCTGGAGACGCTACACAAAGAAAACGTGCCAGTGGACCTTGCACTTATGACGCTTGGCAATGCCGTTACGCATATCTTGTCGCAACACTATGAGCCACAGCGCGCTCAGCAAGTAGCTGAACAATTTGGTAAAGTCCTGCTACAATCGTTGAATAAATAAGACTTTTAGGGCACGCATGAGACAACGCAAACAGCGCCGTGACAAAATTGCTCGACTGATCAGTTGGGGACACTGGTTCACCTTCTTCAATATCATTTTAGCGCTCGCCATTGGCACGCTCTATATTGAAGCCGCTGATACCCCATCCACCTTGCTTGGTGGTTTTTACATGCTCATTAGTTGGCTCGGTCACTTTGCGTTCTTGCCGTTTATTACCTTCATTATTTTAATCTTTCCGTTTTGTTTGATCGTGCCCTTTTCGCGATTCCTCAAGGGCGTGGCTACCCTTGTCGCAGCATTTGGGCTCATAGCATTAGTAGCGGATGCCTTATTTTTCCGTCAATACGGCTACCATTTAAATACCTATTCCTTATCGCAGTTGGCGTTAGATGCTGAAACCGCCTTTGCTGGCGCTAGCTTTGTCCTACTCTTAGGTATGTTACTTGTCTTTGTCGTCTTGCTGGTCTTCGAGTTAGCTTTAGCGAACATCGCTTGGAAACGTTTGGAACGTTTACGCGAGAAGCATTGGGGAGCTGCGTTTAGCGCAGTGTTCGTGCTGTGCTTTTTGGCCAGCCACAGTATCCATATATGGGCTGATGCAGTGTTTTACACGCCGATCACCAAGCAGGACGATTTGTTTCCGCTGTCATATCCCACCACAGCACAGACGCTAATGAGCAAACATGGTTGGCTCGCCGAAGAGCGTTCGCAAGCCACCGATCGGCTACTCAAGGGTACGGCTCGAATTGACCTCAATTATCCGCCACATGAACTTATGTGTGCCCGCCAAGGTGTCACTCGAGATACCTTGGTCGTGGTCTTTGACTCACTAACGGCTACTGAACAGCAACGCATACTTGAAGTATTGCCGCAGTTAGAACGCTTCGCATCACCTTTAGTAGGACAAACCAGTGTGTCTGGCGGGGTTTTCGAATTATTTTACGGGTTAGCTGATATTTACAGCGAGCCGATGGCCGCTAAGCAACAAGTTCCAGCTTTCTGGAAGCAGTTCAAAGATTATCAAATCCGCATCGAGTTAAGCGGAGACCTGCAACAATTCGATGTAGCCAGCTACTTGCGTCAACCAACCATGGAAAGCTATCGCGATACCCTAACCTTTTCGCTACAGTCTGAATTAAATAACACGACCCTTGAACAGCTAGCAAAGGCGATAGTGGCGGGCCAGCAAGTGATTGTTACCGCTTTGACGAATAACACGAGCACGCAAACTCCGCGTGAAGTATATAGCTTACAGAACGTGCAAGTGCCGTTGTTTCACACGCAAAACCTTTCTTTCGCCGCCCAAGATATCGCACTACTCACGGATATTACACCGACGCTCACTCAGCGCTATATGGATTGTGCTGGGGGTGTGGAAGCATTCGCAACCGGTAAGAACTTATTCCTTCCGCAGGAACGTGAATTCCCAGTGATGACGAGCTTTGCGCGTGATCTTGTGGTGTATGATGTTGATGCGACAACCGTTATAAGTACTGATGGTCGCGTGCGTAGCTTTGCCAACACAACGCTCGAGGAAATGCCAAATGTCGCCCCTGCTACGCCGGTGTTGGTCGACGGTATCAAGCATTTGCAACGCTTTAGCCAACAAAATGACGAATAAATAACCACTTGACTTCGTTCGTACCGACGATGGCTTGTTAAATCAAAAAAAAGCAGTAATATAACGGGCTCGGTCGGCGTGTAGCGCAGCTTGGTAGCGCACTGTCATGGGGTGTCAGGGGTCGCTGGTTCAAATCCAGTCACGCCGACCAATTCTCTTCTAGCTTTCCCGCAAGTTCCGTCACCACTCGCTGACGATCAATGTCCGGAGTATGGGCTAATATGGGGCCAAGGGACTGCTCTATCGTCTTGAATTGTTCGCGTGATACACGATGAGATTTGGCTATGGTAAGAGTCTCAGTCGCGGCATGACCACGCCGTACTAACTGTTGTAATAGATACAACTGACGACCGGTCAGCGCAGCGAGCGTGGCATTATCAACGTGAAGTTCACGTTGCCCGCGCCAACGTTGTTTCAACTTTTCGCCTAAGTGACGCCAACTCTGATAAAGCCCGCCAGCAGCCGCACCTAATGCTGTTGCGGCTCCTAAGCTCATGCCACCGACCATTAGGTCAATACCGGCACCCGTTGCGGCTCCAGCGCCAATCCCAAAACCAGCATCTTTGCCCCAGGCTTTTAGTACTTCGGGCGCAAACAGGTCCTCTTGCCATGCACCAGATGCACTATCAAGCTGCTCAGCTATCGCATCTTCAGGTAAAAATGCAAAACGATTCAAGATACTACGTACTGTATCCTGCTCACGCATACGAATGCGCCGTTGCAAACGTTCAATTGCCGTTTGTAGTTCGTGGTCTGGAGCGCTTTGCGGCACAACTTCTTGGTAACTTGCAACATCTACCAGTAGTTCTGCAACCGCATGCAATGCGCCATGCAGGCGCTGTTCTCGTTCCTTGCCGCGCCAGGCGATGAGTTCCTTCAATGCTCCCGCTGCTGACGGCACGACGGTCGCCAAACTTTCAAGTAAATAGGCTTCACCACCTTCGGGCGGTGTCACTGTATCGAAAGCAACAACAGCATGGAGACTTAGCTTTGCCAAAGCCTGCCGCCATGCTTGTTCCTGTTGCCCCGCAGCGGCAGTGTAGTTAAGCACTGGAATCAGCGGCTTCCCACAACGCGTCAATAAATGCAATTCATCTTGATATTTTGGCAATACAGGATCACGGCAATCAATAACATAAAAAGCGGCATCCGACTGCAATAATTGGCGCAAGACTTTCGCTTCTTGTGCGAACCGGTCGTCCGCCAACGCGCTAGCAAGAAAGGCACGAATCTGTGCTGGCCCATCATGGCGAAACTGTTCGACAAAGGCTTCAACTTCATTAAAAAGTTCCGAACCGGACTCTAACCCAGGCGTATCATAAAAGGCCAAAAGCTGTTGCCCTTCTAACCATACACCTTGTTCAAGTACGCTTCGCGTAGTGCTTGGTCGTTGATCGACCTCACCGAATTGGCGTGAATGCAATAGCGTACGCAATAGCGAGGTTTTGCCGGCATTAGTGTGCCCGACCACCGCAATCTTAAGCGACGACATAAGCAACTCCATAACGGTCTAATTGTTGTTGCCACTGGGCTAAATAAGTTGCTTGTGAACCACGGACAAGCACCACAGTCAGCTGTTGGGTCGTTTGGGCGAGCGCCGCTAAATAC
The DNA here is from genome assembly GCF_003987225.1 of Pseudidiomarina homiensis. Classification (GTDB taxonomy): domain Bacteria; phylum Pseudomonadota; class Gammaproteobacteria; order Enterobacterales; family Alteromonadaceae; genus Pseudidiomarina; species Pseudidiomarina homiensis. The sequence continues at coordinate 506,960 of NZ_PIPX01000001.1, read as the reverse complement.
TGGATACTACTTCGATCCGGCGTTAATTGAGCTGCAACCCTTACCTGTAGCTGCGCACTTGGATTTGCGCTTAAGCGTTGCAGCATGTGTTGTTTGTCTGCATAGGTTGCAACCAACCCTAGCTGTTCGGCGCTTGTCGTGTACTCAGGTTCAGCCTCATAATCTAAAGTTAACAAATAGCTACCATGGCCATGGTCCGCATAATGAAAATGGATTGCAGTATCACTGTCGGTATCAGCATCGACAGTGTTCGTTTGTTGTCGAGATTCACCCAATGCATTCACCACAGCGTGGTAACCCTCGGCTTGCAGATCAAGCTCCATTGCGTGTGCGCGCCGGTAAAACAACCCAACGGCGAGCAACGCAGCAAGCGCTCTTGGTAACACGCCATAGGTCATCAAGCAAAGCGCTAGCCAACGCCCTGCTTGTGCAGCAATAGTAGTATTCGTCGCACTGTCAGCAATGGTTGGCACTTGTGCAGAGAATAAGAAATGCGGCAAACCGTTAATGGCATGCGCAATCGTCGCGACCTGCTCAGCATTCAGGATTGTCGTCGCCCATTGAAAAGTATAGTCATTAAAACTTAGGTAGAGTATCAATGTTAGCCACGACGATATTGCTATGAGCAGCCAAAACCCATGTGTCGCGACTGCCATCAATGGTTGTAAAAGTCGCTGCTGCTGCACGTGCGCTAACCAACTCTGTTCAAGCGCACTTTCTCCACGTTTGCGTTGTAACAACGTCAACAGTGAATAAGCCACACCCGTTATCCCGCTTGGTCGGGGCTTGCGCAGCGTAAAAGCTAACCAAAACAACAACATTAATAGGTTTGGTAAAAGTAGGATGTTGATCGCGAAGAGTAACGATAACGGCTGTGGTTGGCTAAGAATAGTTTGACTGACACCCATACCAATCACTACGGCAAGCACACCTAGCACCAAGGTCAACAGACGTCGCAAGTGCTGCCAATGGCTTAACTGATTTAGCAAACCTTGACGTTCGCTTAAGCACACAGCACGTTCGATAAGTTGGTTCTGGGGCCCGTGTGCCCGGATTTCATTTAGCTTGAATTGCTGTTGCTGTAACGACGGATCACGCACATCACGCAAACGCTGATGCTCAGCAAGCCAGAACTGTTCAAAACGACTTAAATCCAAGGGTAGCCTTCCCCGCCTGAAACAAAGTGATGCTGGAAGGCTTAAGATACTGGAGCGCTGAGTGAAGGTAAAGCGTCGTTAACGGCTACTTACAAACGAGAGCGCGGTTGGCAATTTGCGGTTTGCAGTGTTTCATCCACAGCAACATAGGTTCCAGCAGGACATTCTAAGGTAAGTAAGGTTGGATCGCGTTTTTCGACAGCTTTGCGTTTTAGATCGCCTGCGACTTCACCAAGATCGATGTCTGGCATCAAATGTGCGCCAAAGCCATAGTAATACTGATAAAAGGCTGCAGCGAAAATAGCTAAAATCAGCAATTTACGCATCATGAGTAAACTCCACGTTCTTTGCAGATGTAGCCGCACCACGCCCTTCGCAGTGCGATTACAACTGTTCAAGTATTAGCAGAGTAAGCAAAAATCGCAAACCTGTCCGTAAAGTTCACGTAAAGATATGGTGGCTAGTTGCTAGTTGCTTGAGTTATCAGCAGTTAATTTTACGGCAGTCCCATAAACTAAGAGCTCTGCGGCGCCATGAGCGAGCATAGATGTGGTGAAACGCACACTTACCACCGCATCTGCACCTAGCTCAAGCGCTTCTGTTTGCATGCGATCTAAGGCTTGTTCGCGACTCTCAGCCATGAGTTTGGTGTAATCGCTGATTTCGCCGCCAACCAGATTGCGAAAGGCAGCAAGAATATCCCGCCCCACATGGCGTGCGCGTATAGTATTACCGCGGACGATACCTAACTGTTCAGTGATCGTTTTTCCAGCAATCGTCTCGGTCGTAACAATCGGAATATGTTTCATAAGTTTACCTTCTTGTAGGGGTCAGACTTGGCCGCTTGCATGCGTTGCCGTAACACATTAATAAAGAGTAAAATCAGCCCAAGCACTGTAGTTCCGATGGTTAACTTAATCCACCATGGAATACTGGTGTCTTGGCTAAACTGATAGATGGCGTAAATCACCAGTGGAATAAGGCCAAGCACCAATAGTGACCAACCGATTGCATTCCAAATACGCGTACTCTGTGATTCGTTCAGCACGTCGTTTGTTTGTACACCAAGTTTTACCGCGCCCCGCTGTTCGGCCAGCTCACGATACAAATTTGCGCAAGCTTCGCACGAAGCTAAATGCAAATGTAGTTGCTGCCGTTGTTGCTGCGTGAGCTCGTTATCTAGTGCGCCACTAATCAACGGCTCTATGTTTTGACAAGGTTGTTCTTGCTGTGTCATCAACGCTCTCCAAGTTGTTGCAATGCCTGCCGCATTGCCATACGTGCCCGATGCAGGCGTGACATCACGGTGCCCTCAGGGATACCAACGATCGCAGCAATATCAGCATAACTACAATCGTTGAACTCACGGAGAACAAGCAAGTCACGTTGTTCTGGTGATAATTTCGCCAATGCTTTCTGCACTAGATTCTGCTCAACGAGCGGCAGTGAGTCGTGCGTTTGCGTCGCAAGCTCGGTTAATACTGAATCGTCGGTGTGACGTTGTAAGAGCCGTAACTCGTCGAGGCAACGATGGCGTACCACCTGCAAAAACCATGGTTTAGCTTTACTCTCGAGCGGAAAATGTTGCGTTCGCAGCGCTTTTTCGAGCGCATCTTGAACCATATCCTTTCCACGCTGCGGACACCGCATGAATTGCGTAGCTAATACCTGTGCACCGGCAACATAAGGCGCAATCATACGATAGCGTTGCTGCATCATAGTGTGTGGTAAAGCATTCGATTCGAGTTGTGTCATAGGTTTCGCTCAGTAGCTGTGACCAGGTTTTCATGATCAAGACGGCGTAGCGCGTACTTTTATTCCAACTTTTTTAATCGGCGATAAAACCGCCTGATTGGCGCGCCCATAAACTTGCGTAAAGCCCGTTCTGCGCAAGTAGCTCGGCATGAGTGCCTTGCTCGATAATACGTCCCTCGTCCATCACGACTAAACGATCCATTGCGGCGATGGTCGACAAACGGTGGGCAATAGCAATAACCGTCTTACCTTCCATAAGTCGGTAGAGGTTTTCTTGAATCGCTGCTTCGACTTCGGAATCGAGAGCTGATGTAGCTTCGTCTAAAATTAACAGAGGGGCATCTTTCAACATCACCCGCGCTATCGCAATACGTTGCCGTTGGCCGCCTGATAGTTTCACCCCGCGTTCGCCAACGTGAGCGTCATAACCACGGCGCCCGTGCGAATCCTCAAGTTCGGCAATAAAATCCATTGCCTCCGCGCGCGCCGCTGCTTGCACAACTTCAGAGTCCGTCGCATCGGGACGGCCATAGGCAATATTTCCGCGCACTGAGCGGTGTAGCAGCGAAGTGTCCTGAGTCACCATGCCAATGTGCTCGCGTAAACTGTCTTGCGTAACCTGCGCAATATTTTGTCCATCGATCAGGATTTGCCCATCATTCACTTCATAAAAGCGCAGCAACAGGTTGACCAAAGTCGACTTTCCAGCCCCCGAGCGCCCCACTAAGCCAATTTTTTCACCAGCTTTGATGTGTAGGTTCAAATCCCGTAAAACTGGCTTATCATCAGTGTAGTCAAAATTGACATGCGCAAATTCAACTTCACCGCGAGGTACCGCAAGCGCTTTTGCCGAAGGCGCATCGGTAATGTGTTGCGGCACTGCTATCGTTTTAATGCCATCTTGCACCGTGCCCAGGTTCTCGAACAAGGCCGATACTTCCCACATAATCCATTGGCTCATGCCCCACAAGCGCAACACCAAGCTCAACGCTACGGCGATAGCGCCAACACTTATCAATGCCCCGAGCCATAGCCATATCGCTAATGCCGCTACTGAAAACAGTAATAGTGAGTTGAGTAAATAGAGACACGTATAGAGCTTGGTAACCAAGCGCATTTGTTGATGTACTGTACCGAGAAATTGTTCCATTCCTTCACGCGCGAAAGCACTTTCTCGTTGCGCATGAGAGAAGAGTTTCACCGTTTGAATATTGGTATAACTATCGACGACGCGTCCGGTCATAACCGACCGCGCATCAGCTTGACGCGTCGCAACTTGCCCTAAACGTGGCACAAAGTAGCGTAATAATACTAGGTAACAACCCAGCCACACCAACAAAGGCATGGCCAAACGCCAGTCTGCGCTCGCGACAATCACCACCGTACCGATAAAATAAACACTGACGTAGTTCAGCACATCAAAGAGTTTGATGACGCTCTCACGTACAGCCAACGCAGTTTGCATCACTTTAGTAGCGATTCGTCCAGCAAACTCATCTTGATAGAACGTCAGCGACTGGCGCAGTAGGTAGTTATGCACCAACCAGCGGATCCGCATCGGATAGTTACCCAGCAATGATTGGTACGTTACTAACGAATGCAAAACAACCAGCAAAGGCAAGCCCAACAACACGATAGCGGTCATACCAATCAACCACCACTTCTGTTCAGTAAAAAACGTTTCGCGTGACTGTACACTCAGCCAATCGACAATATTGCCAATAAAGCTGAACAACCATACCTCAGTCAGTGCGATCAACGTCATCAGCACACCAGTGGTAAAGATATACGGCCATGCACCACGGGTGAAATAACGGCAAAAAGCAATCAACGAACTGGGCGGTTGCTCACCGGTAATCGGCGGGAATGGATCTAAACGGTTTTCAAACCAACGAAACATAACTATCCTTGAGCTGATGAAACTAGACCTTTGTCGAATGTTGTACCTGCGCCGTTGAGCTTATGATCTGGCGCAATAAAAAGGACGTTTTGTACCTCATCATAAACCAAAAAGGTGTCACATGAACGCTATTTTACTGATGTTACTCGGTTTAGGCGGTATGTTTCTCGGTTATGTCTTTTACTCCAAATTTGTAGCCGAAAAGATCTATAAGCTCGATCCGAATTTTCGCACTCCAGCCCATGAGTTTGAAGACGGCGTCGACTTTGTTCCCACCAACAAATACGTTCTTTGGGGACACCACTTTACCTCTGTTGCGGGCGCGGCACCCATTATTGGCCCTGCTATCGCGGTGATTTGGGGCTGGGTACCAGCGTTTTTATGGGTAATTTTCGGTACTATCTTTTTCGCGGGCGTACATGACGCTGGAGCTATTTGGGCGTCGAATCGCAACCGCGCACGTTCAATCGGTGCGTTGACTGGCGACGTGGTAGGTAAACGTTCGCAGTCCTTATTTATGATTGTCATTTTCTTGGTATTGCTGATGGTCAATGCCGTATTCGCTACAGCTATTTCTGGGTTACTGATTAATTTTCCGAGTTCGGTCGTTCCGGTTTGGGGCGCTATTTTTGTCGCACTCATTATTGGTCAATTTATTTTCCGCAAATGGCTCAACCTAGGTACCGTCTCGATACTTGGTGTCATCGCCCTTTATGCTTTAATCGTAGCTGGCCCTGAAGCACCACTCGCATTGCCCGAGACGATAATGGGGTTATCAGATAATGCAACGTGGATTCTTATCCTCTTCTTGTACGCCGCTATTGCTTCATTGTTGCCAGTGTGGATGTTGTTGCAGCCTCGCGATTACATTAACGGCCTACAATTATTCATTGGCCTGATTCTAATTTATGGCGCAGTCTTGATTAGTGGACCTGAGTTGGTAGCGCCGGCGTTCAACTCAGACACTCCTGAGGGCACTCCGTCACTGATCCCGTTATTGTTCGTTACCATTGCTTGTGGCGCAATTTCTGGCTTTCATGGTTTGGTCGCATCGGGAACGACTTCGAAGCAACTCGATAAAGAAACTGATGCGCGTTTTGTTGGCTACTTCGGTGCAATTGGTGAAGGCTCGTTATCGTTGGCCACCATCATTGCAGTCACCGCTGGCTTTGCAACTCTCGCCGATTGGCAAGCGGTCTATCATAGCTTTGGTCAAGGCGGGGTTACCGCGTTTGTATCTGGCGGCGCACGTATTCTGCAAGAAGGCCTTGGCTTTAACGTTGGTATTGCGGAAACGTTGCTAACCGTAATGGCAGTACTTTTTGCGGGAACCACTATGGATACCGGTTTACGCTTACAGCGCTATATCTTCCAAGAATGGGGTTCTATTTATAATATTCAGTGGATGGAAAAGGCGGCCCCAGCCACCCTACTCGCTGTTGGTTCATGCTTATTGCTTGCCTTTGGTGCAGGTGGTGCTGATGGTTCTGGTGGCCTAGCGATCTGGCCGTTATTTGGTACCACTAACCAACTACTGGCTGGCCTAACGCTGCTGGTTATCACAACGATGTTGGTTAAACTCAAACGGCCAATGTATGTAACGTTGTTGCCATTAATATTCCTGCTGATTATGACTATTTTTGCCTTAATCATTCAACTTAAAGGCTTCTATGAGGCATCCGACTGGTTCTTATTCAGTCTTGACTTGTTGGTGCTGATCGCCGCAATCTGGATTGCTCTGGAGGCTGGGTCTACCTTAAATCGGTTACGCAAAGAAAATGCGAATTCAAGCCATTAAAGGTTGGCTGGCACAGGCCAGCCAATTTGCGAACGAGTACTACAATGCGCCCTACCGCGCTGCGGTGGCGCGGGCAAAGCGTGAGCAAGAGGATTTATTTATGCTCTACGTGTACTCAGAAATGATGGGAATTCCAAATCCGGCAAGTTATTACACGCTTGAGCTGCAGCCACTCTTATTAGAACAATTCCATGAGTGGCACTTGCGTATGGGAATGGAGCACTCGCCTTTTGACGAGTTTCGGTGCTGCTGATGACCATTGACCTTTTGCACGCGCCACCGGCAGTCATCTTTGTCGGTGGTAAAGGTGGCGTCGGCAAAACTTCTATTGCTGCCTCTTTGGCACTCCACCATGCCCACAGTGGTCGCAAGACACTTGTGGTTTCAACTGACCCTGCGCACAGTTTAAGTGATGCTTTCGCGCAACCGATTGGCGCAGAAATAAGCCCGTTAATCGCCAATTTAGATGCATTGGAAATTGATCCCGATCGTCAGGTAGAACAGCACATTGCTGATGTATTAGCAGGCATGAAAAGCTTAGTGAAGCCGACGCTCTATCCACAAATTGAAAAGCAGTTAAAGCTCACCGCACAGTCGCCGGGTACGCAAGAAGCAGCGATCCTCGAGAGTATTGCGCGACTCATCGATGAACGCGAGCAGCGCGGCTATGACTTAATTATTTTTGACACTGCCCCCACTGGCCATACGCTACGTTTACTGACACTACCTGAGGCAATGTCAGCCTGGACCCAAGGCATGCTACAAACGTCAGATAAAGCACGACAGTTGCAAGGCGTAGTAGATCACTTATCATCATCTCGTCAACGCGCACCGCACCATCCTTTAGCGGAGCCTAAACAGCACGATGTACCTGATCTTTCCGAACGTAATCAAGCGATCGCTGCACGCCTACGCCACCGACAGCAGCTTTTCCAGCGCACCCGCGATAGCATTAAAAATCCGCAACAAACTGCCATCGCCCTCGTCTTGACCCCCGAAAAACTGCCGATCCTGGAAACAGAACGCGCCGTGCGTCAATTGACAGAGCAAGGTTTACCGCTCGCAGGACTATGGATTAATCGCAACCTTCCAGAACACGTCGAAGGTGAATTTATGGCATTACGGCGGCAACAAGAAGAGCTCTATCGCAAGCAAATTAAAACAGTATTCGCGCAGCTACCGGGCGCCTTTCTACCGTTGTTTGCGCGTGATTTGGATGGTATTCAAGGCTTGCAGCAATTAATTGAGGCCATCGCTGACAACCCGTTACAGCCTTTGTGATGGCTAACGTCAAACAAAAATAACGATTAAATAGACTGCGATACCAGCTACTAAAACGCCCCACCCGAGGCGTTTCTGCTGCTTTTGCCACCAAGCGAGAATGCGCTCGCCGAGCCAATTTACTAATACGGCTAAGCCATAGTAGCGTATGCCGCGGGCAATAACTGCGGCTAATAAAAACAACAGAAATGGATAACCCGTACTGCCAGCGGTTAGCATTCCGACTTGAAACGGAATCGGCGTGATCCCAACCAGCAATAACGTTACAAAACCATCCTCATTAAATTCGGCTTTGAATTCATTAAAGGAATCTTGATAATTCAGCGTTTCGAGTAACCATTGGCCAGCAGTATCGAATAAAAACAGCCCAATACCATAACCGATACTGGCGCCGATCAAGCAACCAGCAAGGGTCGCGGTCGCAACCGCAAACCAGCGTTCACGTTCGTGCAGCAGTAACGGGATAAGCACTAATTCGAGGGGAATGGGAATGATCGTTGCTTCCAACATCGAAAGGACAAAAATCATCCACAATATATGCTTGGATTCTAAAATACGCTCAAGCCACTTATTGGCCTGAGCGTTATTACTTTTAGGTGGCTCGGGGTTCATTCACCGAAGGCTCCAGCGGCTCCTGGGAACACAACAGGACTCTCAAAACCGTCTTGGCTGACGCTTGCGACGCCAAAGAAATAATTATCGATAACGATGTTTTCGAGGGTGTATTCCGTCACCTTGCCAACATCACGACTGAACTCCCAATTAGGAGCATCCGTGTGACGCCAATAGATGCGATAACCAGCAACTAAATCAGCTTCGGCATTACTCGGTGCTTGCCACGACAATGTTGTGTCTGGGCTAACAGCACCTTTGATTTGCACTTCGGCCGGTGGACTTGGAGCCCACGCCATACTTGCCAACGAAACGGCGTTAAGCGCAGTAAGTTTAGCCGCATAATCGAAATCAACCCCGTCCAAGGTATCACCGTACTGGATACCGTTTTCGACGCGTAAGTCTTGGTGCTGGCGGTGATAATTCTCGTTGGTTTCCATAATACGCACACCTGGATAACCTAGGTCATTGAAGGGTCGGTGATGTCCGCCACGACCGAAACGGTCAAGGCGATAAATGACCATGGTATCGAGGTTCGGGATATAACGATCGGCCATCCAATCGATATAACGCGCTACGTTGCGGCTTGGCGAATCTACTTCACCACCCGTAAAACGTCGCCGGCGAGCATCGGACTCCGTCTCGTTCATGCGGGTGCCTTCGGCAAAAATACGTGCGGTGGTATTATTCACGACACCATTGATACCTTCGATGTTGCCGATCATGTCGTTGTTCAACACGGCTTTGATACGCCAGCCATCCTTTTGCGCTTGCTCAGCCATAATTCTGCCGCCGAACAAACCCTGCTCTTCGCCAGCCAATGCAGCGTAAACAATGCTTCCGGCAAATTCATATTGGCTAAGTACTCGGGCTGCCTCGAGTGTGCCGGCCACACCCGAAGCATTGTCATTTGCGCCGGGAGCATCGGAGGTGGCGTCCATAACATCAGAAACACGTGAATCGATATCACCGGACATAATTACGTAGCGGCTTGGGTCAACTGCGCCGCGCTGAACCGCAATCACACTGACGACCTCAGTCGGCTCAGGAATACGCGTTTCACCACTGATGACCTCGCTCTGGTAATAAACCTCTAAGCAACCACCACAAGCTTCTGAAATTCGATCAAATTCAGCTTTGATCCAACGTCGTGCTGCGCCTATGCCACGGGTATCAGACGCAGTTTCTGATAACGTGTGCCGCGTACCAAAACTGACAAGTTTGGTGATGTCCTGTTCGATACGCTCAGGCGATACCGCCGCAGCGATATCGTGGAGTTTTTCTTGCTCGTGGTAACTAGGGTTTGCCGCGAAAGCAGCACTACAAACAACGCTGCTAAGTAATGCCATAGAGATACTTAACTTCATACTATCTACCCCTTTGTAGCCCTACAATCGGCAGGGCTAAAGCGAAAATGAAAAATCTTTAATTCGTTTTGATCTAAATACTGGAATTCGATGAAGTCAGCGCGTTCTCGGTAGAAGGCTAAATTTTCATCATTGCAGTAAGCATTGCGTAACTGAGGCTCAACTTGTTGTGCAATCTCAGCTTCATCGTGATTAAAGCGATCAACACTGACTAAGCTGTAATAGAAACGCATACCATAATTCACCACTTCAGCGCGCTCAAAACGCGTTTGACGATCTAAAAGACGAGGTAAATCACGGTTGAGTTGGCCCGATAATTCAAGAAGCTCGGTATATTGCGCATTGCGTTCGCGCGAGCCCTTCTCAGTCGATGCGCCCTGCCACCACCAAATAGCGAGTAAACCGAGACAAAAAACAGCAATTCCAGCAATTAAACTCTTACGAAAGGTCGATGACATAAACTTTTACCAATAAGTGAACGTAAGCCCAATAAATATGTGATCCGCACTTACAAACATTCATGTATGTATGTATAATTGAGCACCTAAACTACGCACCCTAAATGTATGAGGTAGATTTTAATGCGTCAACGTACCCTATCACCGATTGCGGCAACTGTCTTGGCGAGCGCCCTATTTGTCAGTGGCTGCAGCGATAGTAACGAAGGTGCTGCACAGCAACAGCAAGCACAACAACAGCAAACAGTGGGTGTCGTCACGATACAACCCGAAAATGTCGAGTTACAGGTGACTTTGCCTGGTCGTGCTACCGCGTTTCGTACTGCTGAGGTGCGACCGCAAGTTGGCGGTATTTTAGAACAGAAGTTTTTTACTGAAGGTAGTACCGTTGAAGCTGGACAGTCACTGTACCAGATTGATGCATCAACTTATCAAGCTGACTTAAGCGCTGCCGAAGCTGCTGTCGCTCAAGCTGAAGCCACGCTGGCTGCAAGTAGTGCCCGATTTAATCGTTTACAAGACCTTTTGCAACAAAAAGCGGTTAGCCAACAAGAATATGATGAAGCAGAAGCATCCTATCTACAGGCGAAGGCTGCGCTTAAAGTAGCGCTCGCCGAGCAAGAGCGTGCCGAGCTGAATCTTGAATATACGAAGGTAAAGGCGCCAATTAGTGGAAGAATCGGTCGCTCACTTCTTACCGAGGGAGCGCTCGTAAGTGTTGGTCAAACGCAAGCGCTGACAACAATTCATCAGCTCGACCCAATTTATGTTGATATCCAACAAGGCAGCGAAGCTTACTTACAATTACAACAGTCAATTGCCTCGGGCCGCATCACTATGGCGGCGGACAATCAACCGCGCGTGCGTCTATTTGCGAACGGTAGCAACGAAGTCTTGGCTGAAGGTAAATTGTTGTTTAACGAGGTGACTGTCGATCCGACCACGAGCGCAATTACCTTGCGTGCACAATTTGCCAATCCAGAACGCCGTATTTTACCTGGCATGTATGTGACGGCGGAAGTTGCCTCAGGTTCCTTGCAGGATGCCCTTTTAGTACCGCAAACCGGAGTTTCACGCGATCCTCGGGGCCGAGCCATCGCTATGGTCGTCAATCAAGAAGGTAAAGTTGAACAGCGTTACCTGGAGCTAGACGGCACCAGTGGCGATGCGTGGATTGTTCGCAGTGGTCTCGCAGCTGGTGACCAAGTTATTGTCGAGGGGCTGCAAAAAATTCAGCCTGGTGCGCCAGTGCAAACGGAAGAAGTGAAGTAACTTATGGCCAAGTTTTTTATTGATCGCCCAATTTTTGCATGGGTAATAGCCATTATTATTATGCTCGGTGGCGGGCTTGCGGTGACGCAGCTACCGGTCGAACAATACCCAGAAATTGCGCCACCGTCGGTGCAAATCAACGCCACCTACCCAGGGGCAACGGCAGAAACACTGGAAGAAAGTGTCACTCAGGTGATTGAACAAAACCTGAATGGTATTGATAACTTAATGTACTTTTCGTCAACCAGTGATTCGGCAGGGAATGCCAGTATCACGCTGACATTTGCGGCGGGGACAGACCCCGACATTGCCCAAGTGCAAGTCCAAAATAAGCTGCAATTAGTGGTGCCATTGTTGCCGCAGGCTGTGCAGGACCAAGGTTTAGTCGTAGCCAAGGCCAATAACTCGTTTCTGATGGTTTTGGCCTTGATTTCGAATAATCCTGAAATTAATCAGATCGACCTTGGTGATTACATCGCAAGTAACGTGCAAGATCCTATTGCACGAACGCCTGGTGTTGGTAACGTGCGATTATTTGGTGCCCCCTACGCCATGCGTATCTGGCTCGATCCGCAAAAGCTTACCCGCTATAACCTGACGACGACTGATGTTGTCTTGGCGCTACGCGAGCAAAATAATCAAGTAGCAGCAGGACAATTGGGCGGTACGCCAGCGGTTGAAGGTCAGCGCTTAACCTCTTCGATTATTGCGCAAACAAGGCTCGAAACGGTTGACCAATTCAAGAACATCCTGCTGAAAGTCAATAACGACGGATCGGCAGTTAAAGTTGGTGACGTTGCCGAAGTTGAGCTCGGTGGTGAGAATTATTCCACGATTGCCCGTTACAATCGCCAAGCAGCCTCTGGTCTTGCCGTTAACCTAGCGACCGGAGCTAATGCGCTCGATACTGCAGCAGCGGTAAAAGAGCGTGTGGCTGAACTTGAGCAATTCTTCCCGCCTGGTGTGGAACTGGTGATTCCTTATGACACCACGCCATTTGTCGAAACTTCAATTACCGAAGTCGTAAAGATTCTCTTTGAAGCCTTTGTTTTAGTTTTCTTGCTGATGCTACTGTTCCTGCAAAACTTGCGGGCCACGCTGATCCCAACACTCGCTATCCCGGTGGTGGTGCTCGGCACCTTTGGCATCATGTCTGCCTTTGGTTTCAGTATTAATACGCTTACCATGTTCGGTTTAGTGCTCGCCATCGGCCTGTTGGTGGATGACGCCATCGTCGTGGTCGAGAACGTTGAACGTTTGATGCATGACGAAGGCTTATCACCACGCAAGGCAACGATAAAATCGATGGGCCAAATTACCGGCGCATTGGTCGCTATCGGCTTGGTGATGGCAGCAGTGTTCGTGCCGATGGCCTTCTTTGGGGGATCGACGGGGGCAGTTTACCGACAGTTCTCGATCACCATCATTTCCGCGATGAGTCTATCGGTGATGGTAGCGATTATCTTCAGCCCTGCCCTTTGTGCAACGCTGCTTAAGCCTATTGATGACGAGAAAAAGAACAAAGGCATCATGGGTAGCTTTAATCGCGGCTTAAACCGCGTTACCGCCAAATACACCAATGGTGTTGGTAGTATCATTAAGCGCAGTGCTCGTTTTATCGTGTTGTACATGATGCTTCTCGCGGTGCTGGCATTTATGTTTTTACGCATGCCAAGCTCGTTCATCCCGAACGAAGACCGTGGCGTATTCCTTACACAAATGCAGCTGCCGGCTGGGGCAACCCAAGATCAGTCGATGCAGACAATGAAGAAAATCGAGAATTACTTTCTTGATGAAGCCCCAGGTATTCGCTCGGTGTTCTCGGTGGTCGGTTTTAGTTTTAGTGGACAAGGTCAGAACGCGGGCCTAGCATTCGTGCGCATGACAGACTGGTCAGAACGTACAACGCCCGAACTACAGATCGAAGCTATTATTGGCCAAGCTATGGGGTACTTTAGCCAGGTTCGCGAAGCCATGATTTTCGCCTTTAACCTGCCGTCGATCCCTTCTTTGGGGAATGCCAGTGGCTTTAATCTTTATATTCAAGACCGCGGTGGTTTAGGTCACGAAGGCCTACTGCAAGCTCGAAATCAATTGTTGGGTATGGCGGCACAAAACCCTGACGTGGTTGGTGTCCGACCCAATGGTTTGGAAGATACGTCACAGTTCAAAATCAATGTAGACTTTCAAAAAGCCAAAGCATTAGGACTGTCCATTGAACAGATTAATGCCACCTTAGCCAACGGCTTTGGTTCAACCTATGTTAATGATTTCATTGACCGGGGGCGCGTGAAAAAGGTTTATGTTCAAGGTGTCGCCGAGAGTCGAATGACGCCTGAGGACCTCAACCAATGGTACGTGCGCAATGACCAAGGTGAAATGGTGCCGTTTTCCGCCTTTGCGACGTCGAGTTGGACTTTTGGTCCACAGCGGTTAGAACGCTACAACGGCGTACCCGCCATGAATATTCAAGGTGAAGCTGCTCCCGGTAAGTCATCAGGTGATGCAATGATGGCGATGGAGGCGATGATTAATGAACTTCCTGACGGTGTCGGCTATGAGTGGAGCGGGATTTCCCTCGAAGAAAAGATTTCAGGAAACCAAGCCCCGCTGCTTTATGCGCTGTCGCTGTTGATCGTGTTCTTATGTTTGTCAGCGCTCTATGAAAGCTGGTCAATTCCATTCTCGGTCATGTTAGTCGTTCCTCTGGGTGTGCTTGGTGCTGTGATTGCTGCGACCATGCGTGGTTTAGAAAACGACGTGTACTTTCAAGTAGGCCTATTAACGACAGTTGGTGTTTCGGCGCGAAATGCGATTCTGATTGTTGAGTTTGCCAAGGACTTGCAAGCACAAGGCAAAGAGTTATTAACTGCAACGCTTGAAGCTGTGCGTTTGCGCTTACGCCCTATTCTTATGACTTCATTGGCGTTCACCTTCGGGGTGTTGCCATTAGCTTTGTCAACGGGCGCTGGTGCAGTTAGCCGTCAAGCGATTGGTACCGGGGTGATCGGCGGTATGATCGGCGGCACAATTTTGGCGATTTTCTTTGTGCCGTTGTTGTTCTATATCGTACGTCGCACCTTCCCACCTAAGGTACGCGAAGAAGACTAGGCTGATAAGCCCTCATCATGCTAAGGTTATCTCAAGCCATTGAGGTAACCTTAGTCATGATTTATCGCTACTTTATTCTCATCATTGCCGCTGCAGCACTTCTACTGGGTATACAAGCACCGAACCTGCTCAACCAATATCAACAACGTCTTGCTGCGCAATACGCTGAGGCGATGGTCTATTATGAAGATTATCAAGCGCTTGCCGATCGTTATTACAATGGTGATTTGGAGCGTTTAATCGATGCGCACCGAGCAAGCTCTGAAGCTGCTTTTCGGGAAGAAGCAGCAATTATCGAGAAGTTAGTCACGCGCGTCGCCCTCTTCGAACAACAAACACGTCTACATCAGCAAAGTTACCCTGCCCAGCTTTGGGCACTGATGTGGCAACACAACGAAGAGTTGCTCGACGGTACAATCAAGGAATACAGCTTCAACGTGCCATTAAACCAGCAGGCGTTAGCCACTGGAGCATTATTTGCGCTGGCGATAGCCGTTCTTACCGATGTGCTTTGGGCGGTGCTGAAAAGGTTGTTTTCACGCCGCCGTATTACAACTAACGTGAGTGGTCGTCGTCTTTAACCGTATACTCACCGTCAATAACTGAGCTATCATTTTCGTCGCGACGCTGCTGGCGTTGCTGTTGATAGCGTTGTTGTGCATCGCGTTGTGCTTGTTGGGCAGCTTTTTTGAATTGCCACATCTGTTTCAATTCGCGACGTTTTCTCCACATCACTGGTAACAGTAAAATCCAGCCGACCAACAAAAACAACAGACCGAGCCCAAGCGCCAAAATCAAGAAAAAACCAAACACCAACCAACTGAAGATAACGACCAGTGGATTGGCACCAGGTTGTGGTTTCATTTTTTCTTGCCATTGACGAATGTATATAAGCATAGTTTTCACGTCTTCTACTTCGGAACTTACTAGTTACTATTGTGGCGGCAAGGACAAATTACAAGCGTTGTGGCCGTCTATCCTGTAACAATTTAAGAATAATGCTTGAAAGGTTTACGATATTAAACACAGTTCCCGATACGCTCCCGACAATGATGGCGTAGGCTAAACCAAGCAATTCTGCCAAAATGAACCATCGGCGAATCAAATCGGGATCGTTTAACTTTATCGAGCCAACCGTAAAGATAATCGACGACGCATACGCAATCCAAATCGACCAGTGACTCGGTTGTTCCGAAAACTCGATTTGAAAGCCGTCGGCAAAATGTAATGCCGTGATCGGAAATTGCCATTCCACAATAAGAAAGAAAATATGCAGAGCGACAAAACTCCACAGGACGATAGGCCCTTGCCAGCGCAACGCAATAAAATTTCTTAATACGGCAATGCCGGTAACGATTCCCCCAGCGATGGCATCGAGCATGAAGAAGTGAATCGACAAAGATCCCAACGCTATGGCTGACACCACTCGGTAACGATCCGCCGTCGGTTGACGGTAGGCAATAAAATTCGTAATTAAGGCAATAACACCAAATAGTTCAGCTGTGTAACTTAACACCGTTTGTCCTTCTCAGGTTTTCCGTAACCATAAAAAACGGCGGCAACTGGTTAAAGTCGCCGCCGTTGCTTAACCAATATCGTATAGTTTACTGGCGTTCGCTGGCAGTTTCATCCCGAATTGCACGGAATTCATTGCCCGCATACCAATTCGGCCATGCCTCGGAGTTAGCTAACTCATTGCCTATCCAATAGTAAAGCCAAAGGTCCTGCTGAACGCCTCGCAGATCCCACTCTGGGTCATATTCATCAGCGGGTTTATGATAAGCGACCTGAACGTACTCGGCGCGTTTTTCTTTGCCATAGGCTTCGCCGTGTTCAACGTGATCGTTACCACCCTTGGCATACAGCATAGGTACGCCTTTTTTCGCCAAGTTAAAGTGATCTGAGCGATAAAAAGAACCAGCTTCAGGGGTTGGCTCTGGTGCGACGTAGCGATCCTGTTGTTCAACATACTTCGCTAGGTACTCTTCTAATTCAGAGTTACCGTGGCCAACGACAACCATGTCACGCATAGGTCCATACACATTAAGCACATCCATATTCACACCGGCAACCGCTTTACCAAGCGGTAACATCGGGTTATTTGCGTACCACTGAGAACCTAATAAGCCACGCTCTTCTGCGGTAACCAAGACAAATACAACCGACCGCTCCGGCTGTGGCTGGCTTGCGAAAAACTCAGCGATTGCCATCACGCCCGCTGTACCCGTTGCATTGTCTTGTGCACCGTTATAAATCTGGTCATCGCTTGCAATAGGGTTCATTCCCATATGATCCCAATGCGCCATATAAATCACATGTTCTTCAGGCTTACTTTTGCCTTCAATGTAACCAATCAAATTCGGCGAATTAAGATACTCAAAATCAGTTTGCACGCTTACTGACATCGCTGTTTCTAACGCTACTGGCGCAAAGTCTGCCTGCTGCGCACGCTCACGCATCTCTGCATAAGACGAGCCTAAGCGTGCAAACAACTTATCTGCTGCCTCAGTCGTGATCCAGCCTTCAATTTCAGTGCGGTCCATGTTTTTGTTTTCCCGCGCCAAATCAAAGCGCACTGGAGAACCGCCGGCGATCACGCCCCAGCCATAACCCGCAGGACCGGTTTCATGAATAACGATAATGCCCGCTGCGCCCTGCCGAGAAGCCTCTTCAAACTTGTAGGTCCAGCGCCCGTAATAAGTCATCGCCTTGCCGTTAAAGACTTCAGGATCTCCGGAGTCATAACCTGGGTCATTAACCAAAACGACGACGGTTTTGCCTTCAACGTCAAGCCCTTCGTAATCGTTCCAACCGTATTCTGGAGCGACAATTCCATAGCCAGCAAAGACCATTTCACTATCGGTAAGTGCAACATCCTCTTGCACTCGAGGTGACCAAGCCATCATGTCTTGCTTGTAGGCAAACTCACCCAGATCATTATTTGAGAATGACATATTCGACACGCTGTACGGTGTCATCTTGACCAAAGGAACTTGTTGTTGGTAGTTGTTTTCTTCTTGGTTATAGGGCTTAAGGTCCCAACTACGAAACTTCTCTTCAACTAAGGCCACGGTCAGTTCTTCGCCTTTACTCGCTGGCGCACGGCCTTCAAACTCATCTGAGCTTAATGTCGCTAAGTAATCGCGGTAATTTTCGTTGAAACTATATGGATCAACGTCCACTTGTGGTGACGTCGTTGTTTCAGGCTCACTGGCTGGGCTACATGCCACAATAAGCAGGCTTGCGGCCAGTACCGAAAGCTTTTTCATCGGTTGCTCTCCTGTTGTTTACATTGTTGTAGTTGGGTTCCGACGGTGATGTCATAGTCATTGAAGTACCCCGCATTCATCTCTAACGCCGACCAATAACTAGCATTAGGTCGATAGGATGGACAGTTGCGAGAGTTCTTGCTGGTACAAGGTTGCATTGTGAAGGTCTTCACAACACGTAGGTTTTGATCAAGGTAGGCGATGTCCAATGGAATTTTCGTGTTGTGCATCCAGAATCCTGAGTAGCCAGGACGTTCACTGTCGTACACAAACCACATGCCTTGATGTTCAGCTAGTTGTTCGCGATGCATAAGTCCGCGTGCTCTTTTCGCAAAAGAATCCGCGATTTCAACTTGCATGACCGGTTGCTCATGATCAGCTAGGCAGAGCTGGGTACTTTCATAGCTACACTGTTGGTCGGCGCCAGTTCCGCATTCTGCCTGTGCGCTAGCGATAGGACTAAAAGTAACTAAACACACAGCAATAAGGTTAAGCAGAGTTTTCTTCTCTTGCATACTGCATCACTTAGGTTCGAGAAAAGATGGGCTAAGTATGGCTCGATTAGCATCGAAAAAAAAGCCATTGCCGCAGAAAACCAAAAAAGCCCCTTGCGGGGCTTTAAATTGGAGAACAAAGTGATAAACATGCACTAACTAAAGTGTCAGCGCGTTTATCCAGAGATGTCTACAGTCGTCACCGCACCATCTCCATCAACGCTAACATTTACAGATCCATTAAATGTTAGGTCATCGTCTGCCTCAGGATCGTCATCCGTTTGGCAGCTCCACGCAGCGGAGTAATCACCTGCCGCTACGTAACCGACAGAAAAGGTGTAGGCAGAAACACCATCAAAGTACACCGCTGCAACGGCATACGGTTGATGGGTCTCTGCCCCACCCACATCTGCCAGGGAGGCAATCTCTAAGTCACTTCCTTCATAGAGATACACCACAGCCACTGGCTCAGACACGTCGCTTGGCGCGACTGTGCAAGAATTGGTAATTAATAATTCCTCAGCGAGCGAGCCCTCGATATGACCAATCGACAGATTGTTCACTAAGCGGACGCCTCGCGGTTTAAGGAAGTACCCCTCGATACCAACGGGATCCACCATGGCCTGACGTAAATCGAACTCCACTGTATATGCAGCATTGCCACTTACATCAAGCGTAAGGCTATCGAATTTCAGCTCGTTCGAAGGTACTTGTAACGGGAGCTGCTGGTCACCAACCTGAACATAAGAACCTGCAGCCATAACTAGACGTAGTTGACCATAAGTACCCGGCTCGACTTCAATTCCTTCAATCAAACTCGCTGAGTCCGAACCGGTATAGCTTAATAGATCCACGCCGTACGTATTTGGGATAGTGTCACCGTTTTCATCTTTACAGACATCATTGCTGGCAACAGTGTTATCGGTTTCGCCGATAGTAAAAGTCTGAGTTCCTTGACCATTACCCACCAGTTCAATGGCATTAAAACAGGCGACTACGGCGTCTGCGTTATCAACGGGAGCGTCACTTACGCCAAGCGAGAAACGCGCCATTTGGTCGTCGTTGCTATCTGAAGAGCCGCCACAAGCCGTTAAGGCTAAGGCGACACCGCTAACAATTAAACTACGATATAAACATTTATTAAACATGGCTCTATACCTCATGTAATATGTGATGAATGTTATACGAACCTATTCCGTAAATGAAATGGTGAAAACACCCTTTACACGCCATTTACAGTGCAAACGATTTCTACCGTCGTTTAGTAAACAAATTTTAGTCCCTTATAGTGAATAGTTTAGGAGTTTTGCAAAGAACTAACAAAAAGCGTTCGCTTTAAATCAACGCTACGGGTCAGAATAATTGCGTAAATGAGCTCTGCGGCATAAAGTAGCAAGCACACAACAAACGCACTCAACCATTCAGGGAACCGCGCATGCACTCCAGCGAGAAAAAAGACGCATCTACCGACTTAGAGCGTTTGACAAAAGTCACAGCCATCGGCGGCGGTCATGGCCTGGGGCGCGTTCTTGCGAGTTTACGATTTCTGGAGCGGCGTCTGGTTGGTATCGTCGCGACCACCGACAATGGCGGCGCGAGTGGCTTGCTACGCCGCTCACAAAAGACCATTGCTTGGGGGGATATCCGCAACTGTTTGTCGCAATTGGTTGATCAGCCGCTTGCCGCCGATGTCCTTAATTACAGGTTTACCGATGACCCGCAGCTCGAGGGACATAACTTCGGCAACTTACTGCTCCACACATTAAATCAAATCAGTGCGCGTCCACTGGATGGCATTCAGTTATTAAGCCGGCTGTTAAACGTCAACACGCGCTTGCTTCCGATGTCCGAAACACCGGTCGACCTTGTGGCGGACACGCACGAAGGGCTCGAATGCTTCGGCGAATTATTGGTTGACCAATTGCATCATATGCCCAGCCACTTACGTTTATCTAACCGCGT
The DNA here is from genome assembly GCF_003987225.1 of Pseudidiomarina homiensis. Classification (GTDB taxonomy): domain Bacteria; phylum Pseudomonadota; class Gammaproteobacteria; order Enterobacterales; family Alteromonadaceae; genus Pseudidiomarina; species Pseudidiomarina homiensis. The sequence continues at coordinate 486,524 of NZ_PIPX01000001.1, read as the reverse complement.
ATCGGCAACGCCTGAGGCGTTACGACATTTACGCCGTAGTGAACTTATTATTATTGGACCAGGAAGTTTCCTCACCTCGATCATGCCACCGTTACTCGTCGATGGTATCGTGGAAGCTATCGAAACCAGCCCTGCCCCAGTGATTTTTATTGATAATCTGTTACCCGAGCACAGCCCTGCAGGTGAACTTTGTTTGAGCGAGCGACTAAAATGGTTTGAGCGCGCCCTCGGCCGTCAAATTATTGATCTCGTCATCACTAACCATGCAGACTCGGCACTCAGTTTGCCACACATAAATAGTATCCAAGCGGATAGCACTGCGCCGCAGCGGCATGATCAGGTAAGCTTGCAGCAAGCACTAAATCGCGCATTAAAAATACTAACAACAGCATAAAGAAGAAGGTTCTTATCATGAAGTTAAAGCATCTCTCTGCCGCACTTTTTCTGTGTCTGGCAGCACCTTTGGCGCATTCCGCTCCGCTCCCTGCAGATAGTGAAACGAGCAGTCTCGGTTTAACGGTCGACTACCAGAATTCACCCGTCAACTTAACTGAAGTTTTGGGTTACCCCATTGGCAGTAAAATATCGAGCCCGGCAGCTATTTACGAGGCGTTTCAAGCACTTGAAACCGCACATCCACAACAAGTCGAGATTGTTCATTACGGTCAAACTTGGGAAGGCCGCCCGCTATACTATGTCGCAATTAGTAATGCTGAAAATACTAGTAATCTTGCCGAATTTCGCGACGGCATGCGAGCTTTAGCTAACCCACAAACGACAAACGCCGAGCAAGCTGAAAAACTCATTGCTGATTTACCGAGTAGTATTTGGCTTTCTTATGGTGTCCATGGCAACGAAATCTCATCACCAGAAGCAGCATTGCTGACAGCTTGGCATTTGTTGGCCGCAGCAGATACCGAGACTCAACAGTGGCTCGACAATACCATCGTATTTATCGACCCAGTACAAAATCCTGACGGTCGAGCGCGTTTCGTTAGTCGTTACTACATGACCGCAGGCATGGAACATAGCAGTGACCGAATTTCGGCTGAACACAACGAGCCATGGCCGAGTGGACGTAGTAACCATTACTTATTCGACCTCAATCGTGACTGGCTTGCTTTAACGCAGCCTGAAGTAGCTGGGCAAGTCGACGCACTGCTCGACACCTATCCCCTCATTTTTGTCGACTTGCACGAAATGGGCGGTGACCAAAGCTATTATTTCACCCCTGAAGCGCGGCCGTACAATCCATTAATCGCCAAGAGCCAACGCGAATCACTGTGGCGCATTGGCGAGAACAATGGGCGCTGGTTCGACGAACATGGCTACGATTACTTCACCCGGGAAATTTTTGATGCTTTTTACCCCGGCTACGGCGCAAGTTGGCCTCTCTATCACGGCTCTTTAGCAATGACCTACGAAATGGCATCAGCTCGTGGGCATAAATTCCGTACCAAAGATGGCACTATTCTGACTTACGGTGACGGCGTACAACGGCACTTTGTCGCCTCGTTAGCGACCATCGAGACCGCGAGCCGTGAACGTAAACGCTTGTTGGAAAATTTCTGGAACTATCGACAGCAGGCAATTGCTGACGGTAAGGCGAGCGACGAACGTTTTATTTATATTGATGCCAAACGTGATCGTGCCGGTGTACAGCGACTCGCCGGCTTGCTTACGCAGCATGGCGTAAACGTTCAACAAAGTAACCAAGCGTTTAGCGCCTGTGGTAGTGAATTTGCCGCTGGCAGCTTAGTTATCGACAGTGCGCAGCCGGCTCACTATATGATTCGTACGTTGCTGGATGAACAAGTAAATATGGCGCAAGACTTTCTTGACGAGCAGGAACGGCTACGAGCTAATAATTTACCCGACCAAATCTACGACGTCACCGCTTGGTCTTTGCCGTTAATGTTCAATCTGCCACAACAACGCTGTCAGCGCGCTCCGCGTACCGACTTGCAAGTCGCCAGCAGCGCCACTCTCGTTCCCGGAGAATTAACAAATGCGGATGCTAAAGTCGGCTTTTTAGCAACGTGGGGAGATATGAATGGCGCACGCTTGCTGGCTGCAGCATTACGCGAAGGCTTGAGCGTTAAGCAGAGTGACCTCGCTTTTACGCTTAAATCAGGTGAACGTTACCCTGCAGGTTCGTTAATTTTTACGCGTGCTGACAACGACGCTAAGCTGGTCGAGCAACTGACACAACTTGCTGAAGAGACTGGCGCGACAATTAACGGTGTCGACTCAAGTTGGATTGTTGACGGGCCAAACTTTGGTTCCAATAACGTTCAGCACGTTCACGCTCCGCGCATCGCCATGGCATGGGATGAGCCATTTAGCAGCTTAAACGCTGGCCATACCCGCTTTGTGATTGAACGTCAGTTGGGCTACCCAGTCACTGCTATTCGCGCAGCGCAATTGCGTCGTACCGACCTCAGTCAGTACCAAGTGCTGTTACTACCAGCGAGTTATGGCAACATCGCCGACGCATTAGGTGAAGATGGTGCCAACAATCTAAAAGGCTGGGTTGAGCGCGGTGGCGTGCTTATCACAATGGGCACAAGTTCAGCGTGGGCAGTGCAGAATGACTTACTAGCAAGTGCGCTTGAAAGTGCGAGCAAAGACGCGCAAGTTGAAGTTCACAAAGAAGCGCGTGTCGACGGTTTACTATTAGAATCGACGGAACATTTACACGACTACGTCAATGGAGCGACCACAGACCCTTACTGGACTTCTGGTGTACTCACCAAGCTGGACGTTGACCAAGAACATTGGCTTACGGCCGGGGTTCCAGAAACCGTTAACAGTATCACTGTCGGCAATCAGATTTTCCGCCCGTTAACGATCAACAAAGGTCGTAACCTACTTACCTATGCGTCAGCTGATGAAGTATTGGCGAGTGGTTACCTTTGGGCAGAAAACAAGCAGCAATTGGCACATAAACCGTATCTTATGTGGCAGCCACGTGGACGTGGAATGGTAATCAGTTTCGCCCAAGAGCCTACGTATCGTGCGTATCTCGACGGATTGACGATCACCCTCGCCAACGCAATCTTTGCTGGGGCATCGCACGCACGACCGCTCCGTTAATCCTTATCGTCGGCGCTAATGCGTGAAGCAACGGCGCCGCGTTGATCTTTGTATTTCGCATCCTTACGTTTACTGTAAGGGTGCGCACAAGGCTCATCAAGCAACTCAAAGCTCAGTGCACCTATCTTCATATGCGGTCGCAACGCCAAAGGTAGCTTACCGCTATTAAAAAATTCCAAAACAATTTGTCCTGACCAACCTGGATCGATACGATGTGCCGTTACATGCACCATCAATCCCAGCCGCGCCAAGGACGAACGCCCATCAAGCCAACCCACCATATCTGCTGGCAAGGTCACACTCTCATGCGTTACAGCCAAGGCGAATTCACCTGGGTGGATAAAAAACGCCTGTTCCGGCTGTAAAACGATAGGGTCACTCATGATTTGGTGAATCGCACTTTCAATGGCTTCGCGCGGACCACTGATATCGATATAGGGTGCGGCGTGATCTTCCAACACGCGAAACTCATTGCCCAGATGAATGTCGACAGTGACACCACTAATATCTTCTGCTTTGGGCCGTGGTTCGATGGCAATTCTTTGTGCATCTAAGTAGCTGACAATTTGCCGATCCGTTAGGCGCATTTTGCTTTCTCCTGCAAATAAAGCTGACCCGCTATAGCCGCAGCCATAGCTCTAATAGGTTGATTTAATTCATGTTTAGGCTCAGACACTACTAACGGCACGCCGTCATCCAAAGCCTTGCGCACAGCACTCGCCAGAGGTAAGCGTGCTAGCAGCGGCACGTCGTAGCTCTGGGCAACACGTTGGCCGCCATCGCGACCGAAAATAGCTTCTTCGAAGCCACACTTTGGACAATGATAGTAGCTCATGTTTTCGACCAAACCGGTTAATGGAATACCCATCTTACGAAACATCGCAATGCCCTTTTCGGCATCCGCCAAAGCAACATTTTGCGGCGTGGTAACGACTACTGCACCGGTTATCGGCATTTTTTGTGCGAGGGTTAATTGGATATCACCGGTGCCGGGCGGCATATCAACAACCAAGTAATCAAGCCGTGGCCACTGACTGTCGCGAAACAGTTGTTGTAACGCGGCACTAGCCATAGGTCCCCGCCAGATAGCAGCTTCTTTGGCGTCCGCCAAATACCCCATTGAACTTACGTGAACACCATGGCGTAGATGAGGAATAAGTTTGTTCTGCGGCGACATTGCTTGCTTTTCATCAGCACCGCCCAACATCGTTGGCAACGAAGGGCCGTAAACATCAGCGTCCAGCATACCAACAACCGCGCCGGTTTCCGCCAATGCTAAGGCCAATTGTACCGCAACTGATGACTTTCCTACCCCACCCTTGCCGGATGAAACCACTATGACGTTCCCGTATACCAACGGCAGGTCAGGTTGCGAGTTTTGCAATTTTTCAATCGTACATCGCACACTCATCGTGTAGCCAGAAAAACAATCTTCGTTGGCGAGATCTTGCAGCAACCGTTCATGCGCAGCAAAAGGCAAATTCAAGATGATTCGGTCACCTTCTTTCTGCCACCAATCGTCGGGTACCGGCTGTTGCCAGCTGGGCAGACGGAATGCTTGCAGTCTGGCACGCTGTTCGTCGGTAAAGTGCGCATCAGCAGGCGCAGCTTTTTGCGACTCTGATTTCTTCCAGAACATAACTTCTCCAAACACGCGTTTATGCCGCATGATACGGTGACTGTTGGTGGATTGCCAGCACTGTTTCAGGTACACTTTTACAACTTTCAAATGGGTAGTTAGACGGACGAATTCGATGACAACAACACCGCGTAAGATTTTGGTCACCAATGCGCTTCCCTATGCCAATGGACCAATTCATATTGGTCATATGCTGGGTTATATCCAAGCCGATATTTGGGTACGTTTTCAAAAGATGCGAGGCCATGAGTGCCACTACATGTGTGCAGATGATGCGCATGGTACGCCGATCATGTTGAAAGCTCAGCAATTGGGTATTGAGCCGGAACAAATGATCGCCGATATGAATCGCGCGCATCAGGCCGACTTTAGTGATTTTAATGTCGCATTCGATCACTACTACTCGACCCATAGTGCAGAGAACCAAGAACTAGCGGAACTTATTTACACCCGTTTGCGTGACGCTGGTCACATCAAAACCAAAACCATTTCACAGTTGTATGACCCAACTAAAGAAATGTTTTTGCCTGACCGTTTCGTGAAAGGCGAATGCCCGAAATGTGGTGCGGCGGATCAATATGGTGATAATTGCGATGTTTGCGGTGCCACGTACGCACCTACCGAGCTAAAGAATCCTACTTCAGCCGTCTCCGGTGCGACGCCTGAGCTGCGTGAATCAGAGCATTATTTCTTTGACCTGCCAGCCTTCGAAGACATGTTAAAGGCTTGGACTCGCTCCGGCTCACTGCAAGAAGAAATGGCAAACAAACTTAACGAATGGTTTGAAGCTGGCCTGCAGCGCTGGGACATTAGTCGTGATGCCCCCTACTTTGGTTTCGAAATCCCTGATGCACCGGGTAAATATTTTTATGTCTGGCTGGATGCACCGATCGGTTATATGAGTAGTTTCAAGAACTATTGCACGACGACTGGCAACGCGGATTTTGACAGCTACTGGCAACCAGACAGCGATGCTGAGGTTTACCATTTTATCGGTAAAGATATTATTTACTTCCACAGCCTGTTCTGGCCAGCAATGCTTAAAGGGGCAAATTTCCGCCAACCAACAAATGTTTGGGCGCATGGTTTCATCACCGTTAACGGCACCAAGATGTCGAAGTCAAAAGGCACGTTCATTATGGCGCGTACCTATTTGGATCATCTTGACCCAGATTATTTACGCTATTACTTTGCCGCTAAACTGACGAGCCGGATTGATGATCTTGACCTTAATCTCACTGACTTTGCGCAGCGGGTAAACAGCGATCTGGTAGGTAAAGTGGTCAACATTGCTAGCCGTTGCGCGGGCTTTATTCAGAAAAAATTCGACGGTAAGTTAAAAGCCGACTTAAACGAAACAAATCTACTCGAAGAGTTTCAGGCAGCGGGTGACAGCATTGCTGAAGCCTTTGAAAAACGTGAGTTCTCCCGTGCTATGCGCGACATTATGGCGCTCGCAGATAAGGCCAACTTTTACATTGCCGAAGAAGAGCCGTGGCAGTTAATCAAAGACCCAGCCAACGCTGAACGCGTTCATGAAATTTGCTCAATTGGCATAAACTTGTTCCGTTTGCTGATGATTTATTTAACTCCCGTGGTTCCAGAATTGGCGCAGCGAGTACAAGCTTTCTTGAATGAAGACTTCAATTGGGACAGCCATCGCTCGGTATTGAAAGATCATGCCATAGCGCCTTTCAAGGCCCTCTTGCAACGTATTGATATGGATAACGTAACTAAAATGATTGATGCCTCTAAAGAAGCTAATGCCGCCAATCAGCCGGCAGCATCCAGCAGCACTGCAAATGACGAGCTGAGTAAAGACCCTATCGCAGCAGAAATTAATTTTGATGATTTTGCCAAGGTCGATCTTCGTGTCGCTCGCATTGCCAATGCTGAACACGTAGAAGGCGCCGACAAACTACTGAAATTGACGCTCGATCTTGGCGGTGAAACGCGGCAAGTATTCGCCGGCATAAAATCTGCCTACGACCCTGAGAGTTTAATCGGTCAACATACGGTGATGGTCGCCAACCTAGCGCCACGTAAAATGCGCTTTGGTATGTCCGAAGGTATGGTGCTTGCGGCAGGTCCTGGCGGCAAAGATATCTTTATTTTGAATCCGCACGATGGCGCTCAGCCAGGCATGCGAGTAAGTTAAACGATGGTCGCCACGGTACATTTAAAACCACAAAAGTGTAAGTCACTTCGCCGCCTGCATCCTTGGGTGTTTAGTGGCGCGATTGAAAAAGTAAAAGGCACGCCACAACTTGGTGACACCGTCAGCATTCACAGTGCTGAGGGTGACTGGCTTGGTTATGGCGCCTGGTCTCCCCAATCGCAAATACGTGTACGCGTGTGGAGTTTTCAACAGCAAGAAAGTATTGATGCGGAATTTTTCTTGCAGCGCATTACTGCGGCCAAGCAATTACGTGACGGGCTGGCCATTACCAGCAACGCCTATCGTGTCGTTGCCGCTGAAGCGGATGAGCTCCCCGGCATTACCATCGACAAATACGATAACTGGCTCGTCTGCCAACTCCTTAGTGCCGGTGCAGAGCTTTGGCGCGACAGTATTATTGAAGCCCTGCGCACTGTCTTTCCTGAGTGTAATATTTACGAACGTTCGGATGTCGACGTGCGCAATAAAGAAGGTCTTGAACAACGCACCGGTGTGCTCTTTGCCCACGCCGAAGCGAAGGCCGACGACCTCATTTGGATCAATGAAAACGGTTTAGAGCTTGGTATTGATATTGTGCAAGGCCACAAGACCGGCTACTACCTTGATCAGCGTGACAGTCGCTTAGCGGTACAAAAATATAGCCGTAATAAACGGGTGTTAAACGCATTTAGTTACAGTGGTGGTTTTGGTTTATTTGCCGCTCAGGCTGGCGCGAGCGAAGTGGTTAACCTTGATGTTTCAGCAAGTGCTTTAGCGCAAGCCACCGCTAATCACCAACGTAATCAACTTGACCTCGCAACTTTAAGTAACCTACAGCAAGACGTATTTCAAGCGCTAAGAGATTTTCATCACCGTGGTGAACGTTTCGATACTATCGTGTTGGACCCGCCTAAGTTTGTCGACAGCAAGGCGAACTTAAACAGTGCCTGTCGCGGCTACAAAGACATCAACAGAATGGCCTGTAAACTCCTCAATCCGGGCGGTACTTTAATGACTTTCTCGTGCTCTGGGCTGTTGAGTAATGAGCTCTTCCAGAAAGTGGTCGCCGATGCTGCATTAGATGCCAAACGCCCATTGCATATTATTGAACGACTGTTCCAAGGCGCTGATCACCCAGTTCGCACTAATTTTCCTGAGTCGCTGTACTTGAAAGGGCTAGTACTCAGAGGCTGAGTTGACTAGTATGAGCATAAATAGGCTCTGTCAAATGAGGTAAGTTATGAGTAACACGACGATTTTTGACAAGATCATCAGTCGCGAAATCGATGCTGATATCGTCTACGAAGACGATAGTGCGCTCGCCTTCAAGGATATTAACCCACAGGCCCCTGTGCACCTGCTGATCATTCCGAAAAAACCAATTGCGACCATTAACGATATTGCCGAAGACGATCGTGAGCTGGTTGGCCATTTATTTGTCGTGGCGCGCAAAATCGCCCAGCAACATGGTTTTGCCAAAGATGGTTATCGCGTGGTGATGAACTGCAACGAAGACGGTGGCCAATCGGTTTATCATATTCATCTGCACCTCTTGGCTGGGCAAACCTTAGGTTGGCCGCCCTACGCCAATAGCGCCCCGAAACAAGTGGGTTAGTTTTTCCCCATGACAAGTGAGCTTGGGTGGCGGCTGGGGTGTTTTGTTGGCGTTTTAGCGCTGATGTTGCTGTGGGAGTATTGGCAACCTAAACGTTCAGCCACCCTACCCGCACGCAAACGTTGGCCGGCAAACTTAGGTATCGTAGTGATTAATACGCTGACGTTGCGCTTGCTCATCCCTGCAGGTGCCATTGGCGCTGCAGTTTGGTCGCAGGAATCCTCATTTGGCTTGTTACAGCAAACTTCCCTGCCGCTATGGCTCATCACTGTGATCGGCTTTCTCATTTTAGATTGCGCTATTTACTGGCAACATCGGCTATTTCATCGAATTCCACTTCTTTGGCGCGTTCATCGCATGCATCATGCTGATACAGACTTTGATACCACCACTGGTTTGCGCTTTCATCCCGTCGAAATACTACTTAGTATGTTGATTAAAATAGGCGTCGTCGTGACCTTCGGCATCGCGCCTATGACCGTGTTGATCTTTGAAATTATTTTAAATGCGACATCACTCTTTAATCACGGTAATGTTGCTTTACCACGGCGTTTAGAGCGTCCAGTGCGCGCACTCATTGTCACGCAAGAAATGCACCGCATACATCATAGTCAAATCCCTCGTGAAACCGACAGCAATTTCAGTTTTAACCTGTCTATCTGGGATCGTTTATTTGGCACTTACAATGCCTTACCAACAAAAGGCTCAGACGGTATTGAAATTGGCTTAAAGGAGTACCCGGCGGGCCAAGATAGCACGAAACTTAGTTATCTCTTGGCAATTCCTTTTCGCCAACCTAAGCCTCGAGGCGACGCAGCGTCTGATAGCCAAGATAACAACGCGTCAAAGCAGTAAAACCACACAAAGCGGCAAAGATGCTGGCGGTATACACAAACAGACTCGGCCATAAACAAAACACACAAAAAGCCACAATGGTTTCAAATCCTTCGGTTAACCCACCCATGTAATGAAGCGATTTATTCGGGTAATTGGGGTTATCAATGCCATGTTTTCCAGCGAGCACAGCGAAGGCCAAAAACGTGGAACCGGTCCCCATAAAGCTCAGCATTAAAAACCCCGCGGCAACACCATTAACGTTCGGCGCAGCGAGTAAAAAGCCCAACGGAATTGCCATGTAAAAAATAAAATCACAAACACTATCGAGGTAACCTCCCGCGTCTGTGCGTCGCGTTAAGCGCGCCATCGCGCCATCAAGACCGTCACTTAAGCGATTCAGCAGGATACAGAGTAAAGCCAGTTCGTAATGTGCGTAGGCCAAAGCTGGCAAAGCTCCCAAACCAATAACAAACCCAAGGAGCGTCATTTGATCGGCATTGAATCCCATTTTAACCAAGGGTTTGGCAATGTTATTCAAGATCGGCTGCAAGTGGCGATAAAGAACAGCGTCAATCATACGAACTCCTCATCTACTTGTGGCTGTGGCCACATTAACTGCTGTTGCGCATCAATTAGGTCGTTTTGCTCATGACTAACAATGATCGCGGCTATACCTTGGCTTTGCAAAAAGGCGTAGGTCCATTCACATACTTGTCGGCGACGAGCTTGATCCAGGCCTTTAAAGGGTTCATCTAATAAAATTAATTGTGGCTTAGCTAGCGCTGCTCGAAGTAATGCAATGCGCGCTCTTTCGCCACCACTGAGCTGATGTGGCTTACGATTTTCATAATTCGCTAAGCCAATCGTGTTCAATTGCTCCTTAATCAGTGCTTTTTGCTCCCGCAACGACAATTTTTGCTGAGCCAGGGCAAAGGCTAAGTTTTCTGCCACAGTATAATGCGGAAATAACGCCTGTTCTTGCATCACTAGGCCAATACTCCGTTGCTCTATTGGCAATGAGTTCATTACTTTTCCAGCAATTGTAATGGTTCCTGAAATCGTTACATAGGGTTGGGGTACGCCAAGTAGCCAGCGCAACCAAGTTGATTTGCCACAGCCACTGGGCCCCATAACTCCCAGCGTTTCACCTTGTTCAAGGCTAATTTCAGGAAGGCGAATGAACGGTCCCTGTTGCCAGCGCAACACACAACTACTAATGAGAATCGGAGTATCGTTCGATGAAGCTTGATTCATGTTCAACTGCTCTTTTTATCGCGCGAAAAGTGAAGTCGTCTAATGCCGTTACTGAGGACTATGATAGCTAGTAAAGCTAACAGCCAAAGCAACATAGCAGCCACTGCCGGAGCTTGCCACTCAGCACCAGAACTAAGCACCACCAGCTCAGTCGTTAAGGTACTCACGTAGCCCTGTCCCAACAACAGTGTCGGCACGTATTGAGCAATACTCACCAAAAAGCTGACGAGGAATGCATACATCAACGCACCATTGAGTTGCGGGCGTTTGAAATACCACCAGCTGCGCCAGTAACTAAAACCTAAGCTGCGGCCAACCGTAAGGTGATCTTGTGTTTCGGCTCGCTCGGCCGGTGCGTAGCTTAGGTAAGCAAAGGCAAAAGAAAACCAACAGTGAGCATAGACGGTCACCCACCATGCACCCGTTTCGCTACTAATTACATAGCTCACACTACCAGCGTGTAACCACGCGAGCACTAAAGCCGTTTGCGGTATTAAGAGTGCAGCAATGAACACGAGATCCGGAAGTTCGCGGCTATGCGCACGCTGCCACTCCCTCGTCCATACCAGTACCAAGGTAACCAACGTTGCCGTTAGCAAAGCGACCCCCAACGTCTCAAGCAGCTGCGGGGCTAGATCTTTAACCACGGCAATACCCCCTTGCAACGACCACTCCGAGGGCAGCAAAGCTGGGTAAAACCAACCTTCAGCAAAGCTCATTGCAAAAAGGGCTAGGCCACTGGCAATACTCACGATAAACAGAAGCCACCGCAGTCCACCTACGACACCGAGCAAGGCTTGCGCTCTGCTGCGTGGTTGTCGGGCACGGTGGCGACGCAACTGACGGCCACATACCTTTCGCACGAGCGCTTCTTGCACATACACCCACGCAACCATGACCATCGTTAATGCGATGAGTAGCCAAAACCCTTGGGCCGCTAGATTGACGGTTGTCGCGTCAAACTGCTGCTGCCAACTCACCAATAACGGACCAAGCAGCGGCGGGTTCATGGGGCCGGCAACGCTTGCAATATCCACAACACCGACGCTGTAAACTGCGACCGCAATAATCAGCAAGCGCATTGACTTTAACCACGCAGGAAGCACCACAAGCCACCAACTATGCCAGCTTGAAGCGCCAAGACTACGGGCCTGTAAAAGCCAGTTTTCAAAAGGTAGTTGCCGTAGCTGTTGCCGACCTAAAACCACTAAAAAAGGTGTCTCTTTACTAATGAGTAACAAGGTCAAGGTTGGCAAAGACTGATGTTCGAACCATGACCAAGAACCTGGCAATAAGCGATCAATCCAGCCAAAAGGTGTAAATAGCCATAAGAATGCAACTGCAAAAGCAAGGTGAGGTGCCGTAAAGGTTAATGCCCATAAACGACTTGGCTGACGTTGTTCAGCATAAATAATCAAACTCGCTAGCACTGTGCTTACCGTTGTAGCGGTGAAACCAACCGTGAGACTTTGTCCTATAACGCGAGACAACCCCGGATAATCCCAAAGTTCAGCAGTCAGCCACGGAACTTGCCCATTTATGCCACTCAGTCCTACCACCCAAGGAAGAAACAGAAACAGTCCCACAAATAGGGCCACGCCATAGCCGCTAAACCTCACCGCTGATACCTCGCTAGCCACTGCCGCTCCAAAACTGCATTCCAAGACACATGTGGTTCTGGGTGGCTTGCCACTAAAGGATCAGGGCTATCCAAGTCGCGTTGTGGTAGACGAATAACACTCGGATCCGCCCACCCTTGAGGGTCAGCTTTACGCGCCTGAGCTCGAGGGCTCAGCAGGAAATTAATGACCTCAAGCGCAGCTTGTTGACGTCGACTCGCACGAGGGATCGCAAGATAATGAAAATTGGTTAATGCACGTTCACCGATACTCAAACTTCGCGCATCCGGAGCAAGTTTGTTTTGTAATTGCAGTGCCCGAACCTCGTTGGGGTTAAAAGTGACACTATTATCTAATACACCTTGATTAAAAAGTTGCCGCTGACGACCCGCTGAGATCGGAAATTCCGTACCTTGATGCCACAAATAAGGATGTAAGCGGTCAAGGTAGCCCCACAATGGCTTGAGCACTGTATCAATAGTTGCCGGTTCAGCTGGTTGCGTCAGCATAGCGGGATCATCAGTAAGTTGAAACGCTAGTGCTTTCAACCAACTGGTACCATGAAATGACGGCGGCTTTGGGTAGCTGAAGCGACCAGGGGAGCGTTTCGCCAACTCAAGTAATGCCTGCGGTGTTACAACAGTTTGCGCGGGCGCGACGTGCTTTGTGTGCATAATCAATTGCAACTGCGCTATCCCCCACGGGAGTTCGAAGCCTTCGACCGCGGTACCAAAATCAACGTGCCAATCTAAATCCCTGCGAATCAGTCGGCTATTCGGAACCTTGTCTTCGAGTCCGCCGACTAAACGGTCAGCATCTTTGAGTGCCGCAAAATTCTCGCCATTAATCCAGAGTAAATCAACAGCATCTGACTCCCCCGCCGAATTTGCCAAGACTAAGGCCACGGCCTCGCTAATATCAGCTACTTTGACATGCTGTAAAGTGATCGCGTGAGATTCTGCCAACTCTCGGCTTGCCCACTGGATATAGGCGTTAACTTCGGCTGACCCGGCCCATGCATAGAAACGTACGGAGGTCGGCTGCGACCTGTCTTGCGCCGAAACAGTTGAACTCATTAGGGTGGCCAAAACAATACTCAATAAGGCCGCCAATAGCTTTATTCGCTTCACCTGATTAGGTCTTCCTTTGCTTCTGATCTAGAGTATAGTCTTTAACGTAAGCCTAAAATTATCATCACTGGAGCATGTCATGATTCGTAAACTAGGTTCACTGTTAGTTATCGTCGGCGTTCTAGCCGGCTTTTTATTGTTGATTTCTGGGCCACTGTACCGTTTGCAATGGGTCGAGTTAGCAATAGCCTTCACTTTATTACGCTGGGCCGCCTATATTGGTGTCGCCGCAACGGTACTTATTATCGTCTACCTTATCTGGCAGCGCCCACGTGGTCTTCCGTTGGCGGCCCTCACCATTGCCGCGATTATCGGTTTTATAAGTTTTTACTTACCCTATCAGCAATTGCAGACTGCACGCTCGGTACCTCCAATTCACGATATCTCAACCGATTTGGAGAATCCACCAGTGTTTGTTGCGATAGCCCCGTTGCGCGCCGAGGCCCCAAACCCCGTTGACTACGCAGGCGAAGAAACCGCAGATCAACAGCGCCAAGCTTACCCGAATATACAACCTTTAACGCTTGAAAATGACTATGACCGTACCTTTCAAGCCGCTTTGACCGTTGTCAACGACCTTGGCTGGCAACTGGTAGCCAGTGACCTTGCCGAAGGCCGCATTGAAGCGACAGACACAACTTTTTGGTTTGGCTTCAAAGATGACGTCGTCATCCGTCTCGAAAACGCAGCTGATCAAGTTCGCGTTGATGTACGTAGTAAATCAAGAGTCGGTCGCAGTGACGTCGGTAAAAATGCTGATCGCATCGACACATTCATGCGACAGCTAAGGAGCCAGCTCGCGGCAAATTAACAGATTTCCTGGGTGGAGGTAGTATGGGAAGCAAATCTATTAGTGCGGTATTTCTGGGGGTTACTAGTTTAGCCTTGTTTCTTACGTCTCCACCCGCAGTCGCGGAAGAACGCGTCGCAACTTTTGCCGGCGGCTGTTTTTGGTGTGTTGAAAAAGCTTTCGAAGAAGTGCCTGGCGTACGCGAAGCTGTCTCTGGTTACGCTGGCGGCGAAGAAGTTGCGCCGACATATGAACAGGTAGCTAGCGGTCAAACTGGCCACACCGAAGCCGTACAAGTCTTTTATGACCCAGCGGTGGTCTCCTATACTGGCCTCATCCAAGCGTTCTGGCGAATGATGGACCCGACAGACTTGGATGGACAATTTGTCGACCGCGGCAAGCAATATCGCCCTGCTATTTTTTATCATAATGAGCAACAGCAACGAATTGCTCGACGCGAACGTTTGCAACTCGAAGCTATGCGACTCTATGAAGACCCCGTCGCTATCCCCATCGAGCCGTTGACAACCTTTTATGAAGCGGAAACCTATCATCAAGATTATTATCGTAAAAACCCTGTTCGGTACTGGGTTTATACCAATAACTCTGGGCGCTTTCAGTTCACCGAGAACGTATGGGGTGACGCTTACGAAATCGACTATACGAGCTTTAAAAACGAACCTGAAGCGCCGTCTAAAAAGAGGTCTAGCATGAACTTTGATAACTTTTCAAAACCTAATGACGCCACCTTGAAAGAGCAACTAACGCCATTACAATTTGCAGTTTCGCAACAAGGTAAGACCGAACGTGCATTCGATAATACTTATTGGGACGAGCAACGTGACGGTATCTACGTGGATATTGTGAGTGGCGAACCGTTGTTCTCATCCGCTGACAAATTCGAATCAGGGACCGGATGGCCAAGTTTTACCAAGCCCATCGATGAAGATTTTATCGTCACCAAAAAAGATCGTTCGTGGTTTATGACCCGCATCGAAGTACGCAGTCGTTACGCCGACTCCCATTTAGGGCACGTATTCGAGGATGGTCCCGCTCCTACAGGATTACGTTACTGTATGAATTCAGCAGCCATGCGCTTCATCCCACTCGAAGACATGGCCACTGAGGGCTATGAGGATTATATTCCAGACGTAAAACGTGATTAATCTTTAGCACCCAAAGCAACACCTTCACGGCGCGGGTCAGCGCCACCAAGCAGGCGTCCGTTCGGTAAAATAGTAATGCCGTGGAGGCCACTATTGAGATCGGTAACGCGCGCCTCATGCCCTTTACTGTTTAACTTTCGTTGCAAATCGGCCATCGGTGTGCCCTTCTCTAACGCCGTATAATTATTAAGATTGGTAACATGTGGCAAGTCTATTGCCGCTTGCATATCAAGCTGCCAATCAAGTAAACCAACTAAGGTTTGTGCCACATAATTAATAATTCGCGCCCCACCTGGTGAGCCTACAACATGGATAAGATCATCACCCTCTGCATCAAATACCATTGTCGGTGACATCGAGCTACGAGGACGTTTACTGCCCTGCACTCGATTCGCAATCAGTTGACCATCAACGCTGGGACGCAGCGAGAAGTCTGTCAATTGGTTGTTTAACAAGAAGCCACTAGCCATGACCGCGGAGCCAAACCCCATTTCAATACTCGTTGTCATTGATACCGCGTTGCCTTGCTTATCGACAATCGAAATGTGACTTGTGTTGGGAAATTCCGGTGACATATCGTCAGCTAACGCTAACGCTTTAAATTCTCCCGGTACTGCTTTACGCAAATCTCGGTTACCAATTCGCCGTGATCGTTCAGCAAGATAGCTTTTCTGCAGCATGTGACTCATGGGTACCTCAACAAAGTCACTATCGGCGATATAGCGGTTACGATCGGCAAATGCCAAACGTGACGCTTGGGTAAAATGATGTGCAAACTCTACGCTATCGGGTTGCCAGTTTGCCACCGGAAAGTTTTCTAAAATCCCCAAGATTTGCAGGACTGTCAAACCGCCGGAGCTTGGTGGGCCCATCCCGCAGACCGTGTAGACACGGTAACCATTGCAAACTGGCTCACGCACAATGGCTTCGTAGTTTGCCAAGTCAGTTAAGGTTAGTAACCCTGGTGATACTTCACTCGAGTTGACTGCGGCAACAATTTTTTCAGCAATAGGCCCGCGGTAGAAAGCATCAGCACCTTGCTCAGCAACTAATTGCAAAGCCCACGCAAGTTCCGGATTCTGTTTTACCGTGCCGGCACGTAAGGGCTCGCCGTCAGGATAAAAATACGCGGCCGCTGAAGCCATATTCGGTAAGCCCGGATTAAGTTCCATTGCCAACAAGCGCTCGAGACGTGGCGAAACCGTAAAGCCCTCTTCCGCGGCTTTAATCGTACTACTGAAAAGAGTCGACCAAGCGGTCTTCCCCCAACGTTGATGCGCTAATTCAAGCCCCTTCAAAACACCTGGAGTACCTACTGAGCGACCGCCAATCACAGCATTCCAAAAATTTTCAGGGGGCTCCCCCTGCGCATTCAAGAATAAGTCTGGACCTGCACTAGCTGGAGCTTTTTCCCTAGCATCAATGGTATAGAGTTGCTTCGTTTGATTATCCCAATACAGGATAAATGCGCCACCGCCGATACCTGAAGACTGCGGCTCCGTTAACGTTAGCATTGCTTGAACCGCAATCGCGGCATCAATTGCGCTCCCGCCTTGTGCTAATATTTCACGCCCGGCTGCTGCAGCTTGTGGAGTCGCTGCGGCAACCATAAAGTCTGTACTCAATACCGCCTCTTTTGCGATAACTCCTGTTGCAGCTTCGGGTTCACGCTTATCACGCTGAGCTTGTTCCTGATTTAGATCATTACAAGCACTAAGCGCAAATGCTGAGGTGAACAGCAAGACCGCTAACATCTTAGGTTTCATAATCCTTCCTTTGCGGTTGATAACAGTTTACAGGGGGTAAGCACGCTTCTATCATAAAGGGCTTAAACTCTTATCACAATGTCGAAAGGTACAACTACGACCTATGTCTGATCGCATTCAAGTACTTATTTGCAGCCTACTGCTTGTGGTCACATCGGCGTGGGCGTACTACTTCCAATTTGAATATCCGTCGTTACTCGCCGAATTCGATTTTGCTGCGCAGCAAGTCTGGCAGGAACCTTGGCGTTTACTCACCGCACACTTTTTGCATCTTACTGAATTACATTGGTTGCTCAATGCCTTAGCATTCTTCTTTATCACAATACTATTTGCACGCTACTTCAATGTTCGCACGTTTCTTAACGCACTGATCATTATAGCTATTGGTAGCTCCCTAACGTTAACCATCACTGGTTTTGAGCAACATTTCGTCGGGTTATCTATTGTTAATCATGGCTTGCTTACCATTGGCCTGTTACTCGAGTTACACGCGTCACAATCGAGCAACCAACGCAAGCTGATGTTCGCAGCAGTAATTATCCTAATCGCAAAATGGTTCGCCGAATTCATTGGCGTTTGGCAAAGTTTTTTGGCAGCCGGACAAGTTCAGCAAATTTGGCTGCTACATGGCCTCGGTATCCTTTTTGGCATCCTTGCCTGGTGGCTACACAACCGTCGTCTCGCTAAACTTGCCCAACTGGGAAGTGACTAAAGTTCGATCCGCTCTTTATTAAGTTCGATCAAGCGCGGGCCGATTCCCTTCACCTGCATAAGCTGGTTTGCATCGGTAAATCCGCCAAGCTGTTCTCGTAAAGCAATAATCGCTTCCGCACGGCGCTGACCAACGCCTGTTAACGACATCGCTAGCTCCGCCGCTGAAGCGGTATTAATATTGACCTTAACCAGCTGTTGTTGCACAGCTTGCATCGGTTGGGTAGGTTTTACGGTGGGCAGTAAAGGCGTCGCCGCGGCACTTGATGCGCTTACGGCAACAAGCACTATAGCGGTAAAAAATGTGGTAAAAGTTTTCCGTAACATAACTAAGCTCCTGGTAAATGAATTGCATAAAACGACTGCACAAGGCAGTACCAGAAGCTTAGTGGAGCACGTATTTAGATGCGAATCTAACCAGCGGATTCCGTTGTCA
The DNA here is from genome assembly GCF_003987225.1 of Pseudidiomarina homiensis. Lineage (GTDB taxonomy): Bacteria > Pseudomonadota > Gammaproteobacteria > Enterobacterales > Alteromonadaceae > Pseudidiomarina > Pseudidiomarina homiensis. Next base: position 468,307 of record NZ_PIPX01000001.1, on the reverse strand, counting down.
GAGAAGTCAGTATTTGTTTGAGTGCCATTGCCGGGTCCGTAGCTTGGGTGATAGGTCTGCCAATCACCAAATACTGAATACCTTGAGCCGCGGCTTCGGTCGGTGTCATCACCCGCCGTTGATCGCCCTGCTCACTGCCCATTGGCCGAATACCCGGTGTTACGAGAACAAAGTCATGTCCACACGTTGCTTGCAGCATTGCAGCTTCCTGCGCCGAACAAACAACACCATCAAGACCATTTGCTTTCGCGAGCATAGCTAAACGCTTAACATGGTCCGCAACCGTTGCGGTTACGCCAACGCTCTTTAAATCGTCTTCCGTCATGCTTGTTAAAACGGTTACTGCGATCAACAACGGTGGCTGCGTTGCATTCGCCAGCGCTTCTCGTGCCGCTTTAAGCATGCGCTCGCCGCCAGAAGCATGGACATTTACCATATAAACACCAAGTTCGGCAGCCGCTTGTACTGCCTTCGCAACAGTGTTAGGTATGTCATGAAATTTGAGGTCTAAAAACACTTTAAAACCGCGCCCAACAAGCTCACGAACGAAGTCAGGTCCGGCAACAGTAAAAAGTTCTTTGCCTACTTTAAGGCCACATTCTTCGGGGTTAAGTTGGTTAACGAGCGGCCATGCATCATCAGCTGTTGGATAATCTAGCGCCACGAAAATAAACGGCTGAGCGGTCATTTAATCTCCATCTAATCCAGTAATAGGTTTAATTTCCCCCCAAACTCTGCATGAGGGGCAATGCCAGTACAATGTGCTACCAGCAAATCCACAATGCCGACAGCGATACTTCGGTCGCTGCTGAAGTTGATGCTGCACGAGTCGCTGCAGCATCTGTAAACTGTCACGAGCACGCCCTACGTCAGCGGCACGGATGTGAAAGTCCATCAATTGGTGGAAGCCTTTCATGGTCGGGTTGCGCAGCAAGGCCGACTGCATAAACTGTTCCGCTTCTTCAATCGAACTGGTTTTAGCAATAGCCTCAGAGAGTAACATCGCCGCAGTTGTCGAATTCGCTTCACTAACACATTTATGTAAGAACTGAATAAAGCCTGCGTCGTCATTCTGGCTTTCATAACAAGCTTGTAAAATAGGTAAAGCCTCAGAAATAAATGCGGGATCAGCGTCCAAGATACCCGTTAAAATCTTTTGCGCTTTACTGTGTGCGCCCTGCTCGTACCACATCCGCCCCAAGGCTAATGCAGCACGTACATTGTCAGGCTCATGTTTTCGAGCTTTCTGGTAATACTTTTCGCTATACTCTGGGTCATCTTGGAGACTCGCCAGCTCGCAATAAAGCTGTGCAACGAGCGGTTCTGCGCTAGCATCGTGACGCGCAAGCTTTAGCGCAACTTTGATGGCTTTATCCCACTCGTGCGTCGATTCGTACAGCTCTAACAAGTACCGTTGACAAGGTTCAGCAAATTCCTTGTCGTTTTGCATCGCCACAAGCATTTCTTCAGCGCGATCAAAAATACCCGCAGCAAGATAATCTAAACCTAGCTCAAACATAGCTAAGCGTCGCTGACGTTCACTAATTGTGGGTCGTGAGGTTAGGTTTTGATGGATCTTAATAGCACGATCGACTTCACCACGGCGACGGAATAGCTTCCCCAATGTCCAGTGTGTCTCAAGTGTATCGGTATCGACATCAAGTAATTGAATGAACAAGTCAACCGCTTTGTCGGGTTGATCCGACAAAAGTAAATTAAGACCGGTTACATACTGCCTAGAGAATTCTTCTTGCTCACGCCGGTCCTCATTACGAACGCTATTGCGTCCCATAAACCAGCCGTAGGCGGCTGCAACCGGTAAAAGCAGGAACAACAACTCAAGCATTCGAGCTCTCGCGTTGAGTTATTTGCTTGCGGAGTTTACGGTTTTCATTGCGCAAAGCCACTTGTTTTGCGGCCATGGCAGCCAATCCGAGTAGAAAGCCTAAACCGATAAACAACCCTGTTAACACGGAAACCGGCAAGTTCGTCTCACCAATAATGAAATTAAACGTAATAGCGTGTTTGTTTAGCGCGCCGAAGGCAACAGCTAACAAAAACAAAATAAGTAAGGGAAGACCAATGAATATAAATCGCAGCATTACAAGTCCTAGTGCTTAGTGTGAGCGCAACTCATAAAAAAACGGCATGCCTAACTATAGCATGCCGTTTTGCTGAACTCGACGCGAAATTAACGTCCGTCTAACTGATGTTATCTACGCGTTCACGTAGCTCTTTGCCGGGCTTAAAATGTGGCACGTACTTGCCATCAAGCTCAACTCTTTCACCAGTTTTCGGGTTACGACCTGTACGCGGCGCTCGGTAATGCAGTGAAAAACTACCAAAACCTCGAATCTCAATTCGATCCCCACCAGCAAGCTGTTGGGCCATTTGTTCGATAAGCTCTTTCACCGCATCTTCCACCTGACGCGGAGAAAGCTCTGGATACAATGCCGTTAACTGTTGAATCAGTTCCGATTTTGTCATCTTAAGCTCCTCTGTTATGCGTCAATGCCGAGCACTTTAGCGTTCTTAGTCGTCGCTTTTCGCTGCTTTGAAAGCTTCAGCCATTGCGTTAGTGAAGTCGCCTTCGTCTTGCTGCTTGTTCACTGACTCAAGAGCTTCTTTCTCTTCAGCTTCGTCTTTCGCTTTGATAGACAAGCTCAAAGTGCGATTCTTACGGTCAACGCCCATGAAGCGTGCTTCAACTTCGTCACCAACTTTCAACTCAGTTGTTGCATCTTCAACGCGATCACGTGAGATATCAGCTACGCGAACGTAACCTTCAACGCTTTCGGCTAATTCAACTTTAGCGCCCTTGGCATCAACTTCGATGACCTTACCAGTAACAATAGCACCTTTTTTGTTGGCCGCCAGATAATTGTTGAACGGATCTTCTTCTAATTGCTTGATACCTAGAGAGATACGCTCACGCTCTGCGTCAACTTGTAAGACTACTGCAGTCACTTCGTCGCCTTTCTTGAACTCACGCACAGCTTCTTCAGCTGCAGTGTTCCAACTTAGATCTGACAAGTGAACAAGGCCGTCGATGCCGCCGTCAAGACCGATGAAGATACCGAAGTCAGTGATTGACTTGATCTTACCGCTGACTTTCTCGCCTTTGTTGAAGTTCTTCGCGAACTCTTCCCAAGGGTTAGGCTTACATTGTTTCAGGCCAAGTGAAATACGACGACGTTCTTCGTCGATTTCAAGAACCATAACTTCAACAACGTCATCCAAGTTAACAACTTTAGATGGGTGAACGTTCTTGTTGGTCCAGTCCATTTCAGATACGTGTACCAAACCTTCAACGCCTTCTTCGATTTCTACGAAGCAGCCGTAGTCAGTTAAGTTGGTTACGCGACCTTGCAGACGGTGACCTTCTGGGTAACGTGCAGCGATATCTGACCATGGATCTTCGCCCAATTGCTTCAGGCCAAGTGATACGCGCGTGCGCTCACGATCAAACTTAAGTACTTTAACGTTGATTTCGTCACCAACATTAACCACTTCGCTCGGGTGCTTAACGCGTTTCCAAGCCATATCAGTGATGTGCAACAAGCCATCGACGCCGCCTAAATCAACGAACGCACCGTAGTCAGTAAGGTTCTTAACGATACCCTTAACTTCTTGGCCTTCTTGCAAGCTTTCAAGCAATTCTTCGCGCTCAGCACTGTTTTCAGTTTCGATAACAGCACGACGTGAAACAACAACGTTGTTGCGCTTCTGGTCAAGCTTGATCACTTTGAATTCTAAATCTTTGTTTTCTAGGTGCGCAGTTTCACGAACTGGACGAACGTCTACCAATGAACCTGGCAAGAACGCACGTACGCCACCTAAATCAACTGTGAAACCACCCTTCACTTTACCGCTAATGATACCGGTAACAGTTTCTTGGTCTTCGTAGGCTTTTTCCAGCTGCAACCATGCTTCGTGACGCTTCGCTTTCTCGCGTGACAAAATAGTTTCGCCGAAACCGTCTTCTACGGCATCCAACGCAACGTCAACTTGATCGCCGATGTTGATTTCAACTTCGCCGTCAGCGTTACGGAATTGCTCGACTGGGATAGCACTTTCAGATTTCAGGCCTGCGTCAACCAATACAACGTCACGGTTGATAGCAACGACAGTACCTTTAACGATTGAACCTGGGCGGGTTTCTACCTCTTTGAGGCTTTCTTCAAACAGTTGTGCAAAATTTTCGGTCATATGAGTTAACTTACTTCAGTTAAGTACATCCATCAAACAATCCGGTGAGATGGGGTTGTTAAAATCAATCTGTTGGCTTCCGTGCTACAGACCCCTAAGTTGGCAAGGTTATGAGCTTGCCTTCTCAGTATTCGTTAGCTTGCCATGGGCAAAGCGTAAGATTTGATCCACTACTTCATCGATGCTCAAATCTGTTGAATCTACATAAAGCGCATCATCGGCCGCTTTCATAGGCGCTACCGAACGATTCGCATCGCGTTCATCACGTTCTCTGATTTCGGCGATTAATTGGTCGATTTTAGCAGTAAAACCTTTCTCGAGCAATTGTTTGTAGCGGCGTTGGGCGCGTTCTTCGGCGCTGGCGGTAAGAAAAACTTTTGCGGCAGCACTTGGAAACACGACTGTGCCCATATCTCTGCCATCCGCAATTAGTCCTGGCAGTTCCTTAAAGGCCCTTTGACGACGCAATAAAGCTTCACGAACGCGCGGTAACGCTGCGATTTTCGAGGCCATATTACCGACCGCTTCAGTACGAATGGCCATCGTCACATCTTCGCCTTCGAGAATGATATGTGTGAGCGCTTCATCGCTCTCAACTTCAAATTTCACATCTAGGTTACTGGCGAGTGCCACAAGGCTTTCTTCATCTTCCGGGGCAAAGTCATGGTGCAATGCGGCAAGCGCTAGAACTCGGTAGATAGCGCCGCTATCCAGCAAGTGCCAGCCAAGATTTTCCGCTAACATGCGGCTGACTGTACCCTTACCAGCCCCACCGGGACCATCAATGGTAATCACGGGAATCGAATCGGTCATAGCATCCTCTAGCAACTAAAAGCGCCGCAATTATACGGATTTGCCAGAAAATTGCATCTCAATTAGATGAAGCTTTACAGAATAGTTAATGACAGTTTGCGGAAACGTCTCATTTCAACTGCATAAACGTTCAAATTCTGCGAAGTAGTTAGGATACGTTTTTGCGCAACAGGAAGGGTCTTCAATAGTCACACCCGAGGCACTAAAGCCGAGCAACGAAAAACACATTGCCATGCGGTGATCATCGTAAGTAGCGATTTGGGCATGGCGTAACGCGGTTGGCGGTTTAATACGGATGAAGTCTGCGCCCTCTTCGACCTGCGCTCCACACTTGCGTAGCTCTGTCGCCATCGCATGCAGTCGATCCGTTTCTTTGATACGCCAATTCGCAATATTGCGAATACAAGTTTCGCCTTCCGCAAACAAGGCGAGCGTGGCAAAGGTCATCGCAGCATCTGGGATCGCATTCAAGTCCGCATCGAACCCTCGTAAACGCCCGCCTGAGACCACGGCAGATTCGTCATACAGCTCGATGTTGCCACCCATTTCACGTAAATAATCGACGAACGCGATGTCACCTTGAATGCTCTTACGGCCAATCCCCTGAATCGTCAACGGTCCGCCTCCAAGCACGCCCGCAGCTAACCAATAACTTGCTGCGCTGGCATCACCCTCGATCCAATAGTGCTCAGGTGATTGGTAGCGTTGACCACCGGCAATCACAAAACGCTGTCTTTCAGGCTGATGAATCTTGATGCCAAAACTTTTCAGCATCGCTAGCGTTAGCTCTATGTAAGGCCAAGACACGACAGTGCCAACCAACTCTAACTCACTATCTTGCGTAAGCAGCGGAAGCGCCATCAATAACGCTGAAATGTATTGGCTTGAGGCACTACCGTTGACCTGCAGTCGGCCGCCGTGCATTTTGCGGTGAATTGCCAATGGCGGATAGCCGTGCTTTTGCAGAAACCTAATATCGGCCCCGCCTTGCAATAGTGCTTGGGTAAGATCTGCTATGGGGCGTTCTTGCATTCTGGCGTCGCCGGTCAACACGATGGGTTGCGTTGCAGTTGCAGCTAATACAGCGGTCAACGGCCGCATAGCGGTGCCAGCATTACCTAAATAGAGCTGCTGCGGCGTGCTTGGCCAATCTCCTGCACAACCGTGCACGCGCAAAGTGGTTGCCGTTACCTCTTCAATGACAACCCCAAGTGCGCGCAGGGCTTCGAGCATTCGCTCGGTATCATCACTACGCAACATGTGGCTTAGCTCGGTAACTCGCCCTTGTTCACACAGCGCAGCCATCAGTAAGGCACGATTGGCAATACTCTTGGAGCCAGGCAGATCGACAATGCCTGAGCAGCTGTTAAGACCTTTTAAATGCAGCGTTTCCACGTTAAAGCAATTGTTCCATAGCGCGAATAAAAGCTTCATTCTCTTCCGGTAAGCCGATACTCACACGTAAGTGATGCGGTAACTCATAGCCAGCAACAGGTCGAACAATGACACCCGCGCGGAGCAACTGCTGGTAGAGCTCAGCAGCATTTGGGCCTACTTCAATGGTCAAAAAGTTACCGTGGGATGGAATATAAGCTAAGTCATGCTTCTCGCAAAAAGCGACTAATTGCTCCATACCAGCGGCATTCACTGCCACTGACTGTTGCAAATAATCCTCGTCATCAAGCGCTACTTCAGCGGCACGCAGGCTCAAATTGTTCATATTAAATGGCTGACGAGCACGATTCATTAGATCGGCAACTTCGGGATGTGAAACCATATAGCCTGCGCGCAGACCAGCAAGGCCATAAGCTTTAGAGAAGGTGCGACTGACAAGTAGATTTGGATACTGCGTCAGCCAATCAAACGACGGTGCTCGTTCGGCCTCGGGAACATACTCATAGTACGCTTCGTCTAGGACAACCAGAACGTGACTTGGCACTTTTGCTAAAAAGCTTGCTAGTTCGTCGGCAGTTAAGAAGGTCCCTGTTGGGTTATTTGGGTTGGCGATGAAAATCATGCGCGTTTTTTCGGTAACGGCGGCGAGCATAGCATCTAAGTCATGCCCATAGTTTGCGGCCGGAACTGCAACGCCTTTAGCACCAATAGCTTGAGTGACCAACGGATAGACAACAAACGCATGCTGAGAAAAAATAACTTCATGGCTATCATTTACAAAGGTTCGAGCAACCAGCTCTAAACAATCATTTGAGCCATTCCCCAAGGTGATTTGAGTTGCCGAAATACCAAATTTCTTCGCTAATTTAGCTTTTAGGTAAAAACCGTTGGCATCTGGGTATCGCGCCAATCCCGAGAGAGTCTCTTGCAAGGCCGCACGAACTTTGGAACTTAAACCGAGTGGGTTTTCGTTCGAAGCAAGCTTCACAATGTCGCTGATACCGAGCTCTCGCTCTAGTTCTTCAATCGGTTTACCTGCTTGATAAGGTTGCAGATTTCGTACGCCAACATTGGCAAGTTGTTTCGCATCAAAAGTGGTCATAGCGTTGTTCTTGTTTAAGTTCTGTATCAATGGTTAAAAGTCGCGGTTACGTGTGTTTCTGCTCGAAATCTCGCATAAAACTGACTAAAGCTTCAACGCCTTCGAGCGGCATTGCATTGTAGATGCTTGCACGCATACCACCTACCCAGCGGTGTCCTTTCAATCCAACCAAGCCTTCACTTTCAGCCAGCCGCAGGAACTCGCCATCGAGTTGCGCGTCGGCAAGCAAAAATGGCACGTTCATTTTCGAACGAAAATCGGGGTGAATGGGGTTCGAATAGAATGCTGAGTTATCTATATAATCGTAGAGCAATTTGGCTTTGCGATTATTACGCTCAGCCATCGCGGTCACCCCGCCTAGCTCTTTTATCCACTCGAACACAAGCCCCGAAAGATACCATGCCCAAGTGTTTGGTGTGTTGTACATCGAGCGTTCTTTGGCTTGTACCGTGTAATCCATGATCGTCGACGTGGTGCCCTGCGCTCGACCAAGCAAGTCATCGCGAACAATCGCGATCGAGAAGCCCGACGGTCCGATATTTTTTTGCGCGCCGGCATAAATCACACCAAATTTCTCGACCGCCAACGGCTCCGATAAAATATTCGATGACATGTCCACGACGAGTGGCGCCGAAACCTCAGGGATCGTGTGCAGTGCTAAGCCACCAATCGTCTCATTAGGGCAATAGTGCACATAAGCTGCATCTTCGCTAAGTTGCCATTCAGACTGGGGTGGATAAGCCAAGCCCTGATCCGTTTCGATAGCACTCCCAATAATGTTGACCTTCGCAACGTATTTACGAGCCTCACGAATGGCGAAATCCGACCAAATACCACCGTTAAGGTAATCGACAGTATCATTCGGGCCGGCGAGGTTCTGCGCTACCGCAGTAAATTGCCCGCGACCACCACCATGCATGAACAAGACCTGGTAATTATCTGGAATTTTCATTAAATCACGTAAGTCTTGTTCTGCTTTATATGCCATCTGCATAAACGCTGGATCACGATGACTTATCTCCATGACGGAGACCCCTGAGCCCCGCCAACTAGTAAGTTCTTCCTTAGCTTTTTGCAATACTGCTTTTGGCAGCATCGCGGGTCCAGCAGAGAAATTAAACGGGGCTGACATAATGCTTTTATTACTCCTCAGAGTTCGTATCGTCTTGAGTGTCGTCTACATCAGAAGCTTCGGCAACGTCGCCATCAAGAGCTTCTCCATCGAGGATTTCATCTTCGTCGATGTCATCAATACGTTGCATGCCGACCACTTTTTCGTCACCACCAGTACGTATCAAGCGCACGCCTTGGGTGTTACGACCAACAATTGAAACCTCATTGACACGGGTACGTACCAAGGTTCCTTTGTTGCTGATGAGCATGATTTGGTTGGTATCGACGACTTCCATGGCGCCTACCACAGCACCGTTCCGTTCGCTTACTTTAATCGAAACGACACCTTTAGTGGCGCGGCTCTTCGCTGGGTAATCTGTAATTGGCGTACGTTTGCCGTAGCCATTCTCAGTGACCGTAAGAATGGTTGGTACTTCATCTTCAATCTGCCGTGGCACGATAAGCGAAACGACACGTTGGCCTTCTTCTAAACGAATACCACGAACACCTGTTGCGGTACGCCCCATAGAACGTACTTGATCTTCGCTGAAGCGCACCACTTTACCGGCGTCCGAGAACAACATCACCTCGTCACCTGCAGAAGTCATATTCACGCCAATGAGCTCGTCACCGTCGTTCAGATTCAGGGCGATGATGCCACCAGTACGAGGACGTGAATAATCAACCATTGGGGTTTTCTTCACTGTGCCCTTCCGTGTTGCCATAAGGATAAACTTGTCTTCAGGATAATCGCGAGTCGGCAGAATCGCTGTGATGCGCTCATCTGCTTCAAGCGGCAGCAAGTTTACAATTGGTCGGCCGCGCGAAGTGCGCGTTGCTAACGGTAACTGGTAAACCTTCATCCAATAAATGCGGCCACGGGTCGAGAAGCACAAAATCGTGTCGTGGGTATTGGCCACCCACAAGCGCTCGATAAAGTCTTCATCTTTCATTTTGGTCGCAGACTTACCTTTACCACCGCGCCGCTGCGCTTCATATTCGGTGAGCGGTTGGTACTTCACGTAACCATGGTGTGACAAGGTCACCACTACATCTTCTTCGTTAATCAAATCTTCCATCGAGATATCATGTGCAGCCGCGGTAATTTCGGTACGACGAGCATCGCCGTATTCGGCTTTGATCTTCTCGAGTTCTTCACGGATGACTTCCATCAAACGCTCAGAACTATTCAAGATATGCAGTAATTCTTCGATTTGTTGTAATAGACCTTTATATTCATCAAGGATCTTCTCGTGCTCAAGGCCGGTGAGCTTGTGTAAGCGCAAATCAAGAATTGCTTGTGCTTGTTCTTCAGTGAGGAAGTATTGACCGTCACGAATACCAAATTGTGGATCGAGATGATCCGGACGCGCTGCGTCAACGCCAGCTCGTTCCAGCATGTTTGCCACATCACCCAAGATCCATGAGCGACCAATCAATCCAGCTTTTGCTTCGGCCGCTGTTTGCGATCGACGAATGAGCTCAATGACTTCATCAATGTTGGCGAGCGCAATCGCTAGGCCTTCGAGGATGTGCGCGCGCTCACGCGCTTTGCGTAATTCATAAACAGAGCGGCGGGTTACGACTTCCCGACGGTGTAGAATAAAGCAATCCAACATGTCACGCAGGTTAAACAAACGTGGCTGGTTTTTATCCAGCGCAACCATGTTAATACCAAATACCACTTGCATTTGGGTATTGGCATACAGGTGATTCAGAATAACTTCGCCGACTTCACCACGTTTGAGTTCAATCACAATACGCATGCCGTCTTTGTCAGACTCATCGCGTAAACCGCTGATTCCCTCTAAACGTTTTTCCTTAACCAGTTCAGCGATTTTCTCGATGAGCTTCGCTTTATTTACCTGATATGGGATTTCATTAACGATGATTGCTTCGCGGCCATTGGCGTCTGTTTCAATTTCAGCTTTGGCTCTTAAATGAATGCGGCCGCGGCCGGTTTTGTATGCTTCGACAATGCCAGCTCGACCGGAAATGGTTGCCGCCGTCGGGAAATCAGGCCCTGGAATATATTCCATCAGCTCATCAACAGTGATGTCGTTGTTATCAATCATGGCCAAGCAGCCATCGATAACTTCACTCAAGTTGTGCGGTGGAATATTGGTGGCCATACCAACCGCGATGCCTGAAGAGCCGTTCACCAAAAGGTTTGGCACACGCGTTGGTAGTACATCTGGAATTTGCTCGGTGCCATCGTAGTTAGGCACAAAGTCAACGGTTTCCTTGTCAAGATCGGAGAGCAATTCGCCGGCAATTTTCGCCATCCGAATTTCCGTGTAACGCATAGCGGCAGCAGAGTCGCCATCTACCGAACCAAAGTTACCTTGGCCATCAACCAACATGTAACGCAAGGAAAACGGTTGCGCCATACGAACAATAGTGTCGTAAACGGCACTATCACCATGCGGGTGATATTTACCAATAACGTCACCGACGATACGGGCAGACTTTTTATAAGGTTTATTGTAGTCATTGCGTAACTCATTCATCGCGAACAAGACGCGGCGGTGCACAGGTTTCAAACCATCACGCACATCTGGCAAGGCCCGGCCGACGATGACACTCATGGCATAGTCGAGGTAAGAACTTTTCAGTTCATCTTCAATATTGACCGGAACGACTTCTCTGGCGAGATCACTCATAGTTATATCCCTAAACGATCTGTCTTTCTTATAATTGTCTTAGGCGCATCATTGTACCCTTAGCGCTGCGCCCTCGCATCCTTTTTTCCGACGCATTTTGAGTTGTGCTTTTTTTGCGTCGCTAGCTTGAGTACACTGTACCGAGTTTTTTCACGAAGCAGAAGTACTATGGCGCAATCCGATAACGTTGATTTGAAAGAAATTGAAAAATTCAGTGCCCTCGCCTCACGTTGGTGGGACCCTGAAGGCGAATTTAAGCCGTTACACCTTATCAATCCATTACGTGTTGATTTTATTCAGCACCATTGTGACGGCGTATTCGGCAAGCGGGTACTTGATATCGGCTGCGGTGGTGGTTTAGTTACTGAAGCTTTAGCGCAGGCCGGCGCAGAAGTCACTGGCATTGATCTTGCCGAACAATCGCTCCAAGTGGCGCGATTACATGCCCTTGAGAGTCAGTTAACAATTGACTATCAGTGTATAGCTGCTGAACAATTCGCCGCACAACACGCTGGCAGTTTTGATGCCGTTACCTGCCTAGAGATGCTCGAACATGTTCCCAACCCTGAGAGCATTGTTCACGCTGCGGCCAAGTTAGTTAAACCTGGCGGGACACTGGTGTTTTCGACGCTGAATCGAAACTTCAAGTCATGGTTGCTCGGTATTGTGGCCGCTGAACATATTCTACGTTGGGTTCCCAAAGGCACGCATGAACATGCCAAATTTATTCAGCCCGCCGAATTGCTACGCATGACCGATGCGGTGGGTGCAAAAGCACTAGCCATTACCGGGATGCATTTTCTGCCATGGCGCGGCTTTTATTTGGACGCTAGCAACGTTGACGTCAATTACATTGTCGCACTTCGCATGCCGGTCACGGACTAAGTGCATACAGCATCAGCAAAACACCATATTTAGACTTCGGCCACAGATTAACCACCATATCTTGTGTAGCCGTTGAATCCACTAGCTTAGAGCTTTGTTCTATTAGCATTGTATTTATAAGAGCAAAAAGTTATTTATAAAAGTTTTTAAGGTCTTGCTTTTGGTGAAAGTCTTGAGACACAAGACCTTGCGATAATCACACAGAAAAAAGCGTCGTTTCACCGCTCACATTTAACAAAATCTCGCTTGATCCCCTTACGATAAGTGCTAGCATACATAGCATCTATCCAACCCAAGATATTGTGTATTTTTCACACGGAATGCCTATTCCATACCCATATCTTGTGGTGCCAACAAAGAAACATAACGATAAATTGGTGGGTGCGCCGCATGAATCAAGAACTTTTTGTTACCAAACGCAGTGGTGAACGTGAACCGCTGGACCTCGATAAAATCCATCGTGTGATTAGTTGGGCTGCTGAAGGCCTCGACAATGTCTCGGTTTCAGAAGTTGAAATTAAGTCTCGTATTCAGTTTTACGATGGCATCAAAACTGAAGATATTCACGAGACCATCATCAAAGCCGCCGCTGACCTTATCTCTGAAGACGCGCCTGATTATCAATATTTGGCTGCGCGTTTGGCGATTTTCCATCTGCGCAAGCTGGCCTATGGCGAATTCGAACCGCCGCACCTCTATGACCATGTTAAAGCCATGGTTGCGAGTGGGCATTACGACAAGCATTTACTAGAAGATTACACCGCCGAAGAATTCGAACAGATGAACGGCCTTATCGACCACTCGCGTGACCTCAATTTTTCTTACGCGGCGGTAAAACAACTCGAAGGCAAATATCTAGTACAGAACCGTGTCACCGGTGAGATTTTTGAAAGCGCACAGTTTTTGTATGTGTTAGTCGCAGCGTGCCTCTTCGCTAATTACCCGCGTGACACGCGACTCGACTACGTTAAGCGATTCTATGACGCCACGTCGCTGTTCAAGATCTCATTACCGACCCCGATTATGTCGGGAGTGCGCACCCCAACACGTCAATTCAGCTCCTGTGTGCTTATCGAAGCTGGGGACAGCTTAGACTCAATAAATGCAACAGCTAGCGCAATCGTGAAGTATGTTTCGCAACGTGCAGGTATCGGTATCAATGCCGGTCGCATCCGCGCTTTAGGTAGCCCTATTCGGGGTGGTGAGGCGTTCCATACCGGTTGTATTCCGTTCTACAAGTACTTCCAAACGGCGGTTAAGAGCTGCTCCCAGGGCGGCGTGCGTGGCGGTGCAGCCACTCTCTTCTACCCGCTTTGGCATTTAGAAGTCGAAAGCTTGTTGGTACTGAAAAACAACCGCGGTGTTGAAGAAAACCGTGTGCGCCACCTCGATTACGGCGTACAGTTTAACCGTCTTATGTATCAACGCTTGGTTAAAGACGATTACATCACGTTATTTAGTCCGTCGGATTGTCCGGGTCTGTACGACGCTTTCTTTGCCGATCAAAGCGAATTTGAACGTCTGTATTTGCAATATGAAAACGATGAATCGATTCGTAAAAAACGTATTAAAGCGATCGAACTCTTCAGCTTGTTTATGCAAGAGCGCGCAAGTACTGGGCGTATCTATTTACAGAATGTGGACCACTGCAACACCCACAGCCCGTTTGACCCTAAAGTAGCGCCGATTCGTCAAAGTAACCTGTGTTTGGAGATCGCACTACCCACCAAACCACTTGCGCATGTGAATGACGAAGAAGGCGAAATCGCCTTGTGTACGCTATCTGCTTTCAACCTTGGTGCGATCAATTCACTCGCTGATTTGGAAGAAATGGCTGAACTCGCGGTTCGGGCACTCGATAGTTTACTTGATTACCAAGAGTACCCAGTCCCAGCAGCACGCAATGCCACGATGGGCCGTCGTACTCTAGGTATTGGAGTCATCAATTTCGCCTACTATCTGGCAAAACATGGCGTTCGTTACTCAGATGGTTCAGCCAACGGCCTTGTGCACCAAACTTTCGAGGCAATTCAGTACTACTTAATGAAAGCTTCAATGAACTTAGCGAAGGAACTCGGAGCCTGTCCTAAGTTTAATGAAACGACCTACGCACAAGGTATTATGCCGATCGACACTTATAAGAAAGATCTCGATGCGGTGTGTAGCGAACCTTATCAGCTCGATTGGGATCAGTTACGTGAAGACATCAAAAAGTACGGTATGCGTAATTCTACCCTGTCAGCATTAATGCCGTCAGAAACTTCATCGCAGATTTCCAATGCAACCAACGGCATTGAACCACCGCGTGGGCATATCAGTATTAAAGCATCGAAAGACGGTGTGACCAAACAGGTAGTGCCGGACTACGAAAACCTAAAAGATGCCTATGAATTGTTGTGGACTATTCCAAACAATAAAGGCTATTTAGAGCTTGTCGGAATCATGCAGAAATTCGTTGACCAAACAATATCTGCAAACACCAATTACGATCCGAGCAAGTTTGAAGGCGGCAAGGTTTCGATGAAACAACTGCTACAAGATTTGCTCTATGCCTACAAACTTGGGGTAAAAACGCTGTATTACCACAACACTCGTGATGGCGCATCTGACAACCAAGTCGACTTACGCGATAAGGTCGATGCTAAACAGCGTGAAGAAGAGAACCAACAAGCGACCGTGGCCGTCACTGAAGAAGATGACGATTGTGCCGGCGGCGCATGTAAAATCTAACAATAAGGCGCTAACAGCATGAGTTATTCAACGTTTAATAAAAATCAGATCAATCCGTTACAGGAGCCGATGTTCTTCGGAAACTCGGTCAATGTGGCGCGCTATGATCAACAAAAACACAGTGTTTTTGAAAAGCTCATCGAAAAACAAATCAGCTTTTTCTGGCGACCTGAAGAAGTCGATGTGAGCCGTGACCGCGTCGACTTTCAGGGACTTACCGATAGCGAAAAGCATATTTTCATCTCGAATCTAAAGTATCAAACGCTATTGGATTCGGTACAAGGCCGTAGCCCGAACATTGCTCTACTACCCATCGTTTCAATTCCTGAACTTGAAACATGGATTGAAACCTGGTCATTTTTTGAAACGATCCACTCACGATCGTACACACATATTTTACGTAATTTGTTTACCGACCCGAGCCAAGTCTTTGAAGACATCGTCATTAACGAGGAGATTCAGAAACGTGCAAATGATATCTCTAAATATTACGACGACCTCATTTTCTATACGCAGTTGTGGCAAACCCACGGTGAAGGTGAAGTTGAAGTAAATGGCGAAGTTCATAATGTGACGATGCGCGAACTTAAGAAGAAGTTGTTCTTGTGCATCAACTCAGTTAACGCTCTGGAAGCTATTCGCTTTTATGTGAGTTTCGCGTGCACCTTTGCGTTTGCAGAGCGCGACCTTATGGAAGGCAACTCAAAAATAATTCGTCTCATCGCGCGCGATGAAAACTTACACCTTGTCTCAACCCAGAATATCCTCAATCTTTGGCAGTACGGCAAAGACGACCCTGAAATGAAGGAAATTGCTGAGGAATTACGCGAAGAGGCTTTGGCTATTTTCATGAAGGCTGTCGAACAAGAAAAAGAATGGGCTCACTATTTGTTCCGTCATGGCTCAATGATAGGTCTAAACGAGGACATTCTTTGTCAGTACGTCGAATACATTGCCAACATGCGAATGGAAGCTATCGGCTTTGATGCACCGTTCAAACAGCGTAGTAACCCGTTACCATGGATGAACAAGTATTTGGTTTCTGATAACGTTCAGGTTGCTCCACAAGAAGCCGAAATAACCTCTTACCTCGTGGGTCAGATCGATAGTTCAGTCAGTGCTTCTGACCTAGGAGACTTTGAGCTGTAACGCTAATGAGCAAAACTTTCAAAGTTCGCGTCAACGGTCAGCACGAGCTGACCGTTGATCCATCAGCAGGCTCTCTTTTAGAAGCAATGGAAGCAGCCGGTATTGAAACACGTTTTCATTGTCGCGATGGGTTTTGTGGCGCATGTCGAACCAAAGTTAATAGTGGTGACATCGAATACATTAATGAGCCCCTTGCGATCGTGCGTCCAGGCGACTGCTTAGCCTGTTGCTGCATCCCCGCTTCCGATTTAGACATAGATCACTAATCGGCTAAAACGATTGATTCGATAGATACAGATCATTAGCGCCGAACGCCAATTTAAGGCAAAATAGCGCACATATTACGCTATACACTTTATTGAAATGTGGGAGTCCCAATGTTTACAGTTATTTTTGGCCGGCCTGGCTGTCCTTTCTGTGTTCGTGCAAAACAGATTGCTGAAAAACTTACCGAAGATCGTGATGATTTTGAATTCCGCTACATCGACATGCATGAAGAAGGCATCACTAAAGCCGATTTAGAGAAAACGGTAGGAGCACCTGTGCAAACCGTACCGCAAATCTTTATTGATGAACAACACGTTGGCGGTTGTACAGAATTTGAAGCTTTCGCACGTGAAAACTTAGGGCTTTACGCTGCTTAATGCTTGCTGAACCCGCTTTTCTGAGATCGGATAGCGGGTTCCTAATTGCTGCGCAAAATAGCTTACCCGCAACTCTTCTAGCATCCAACGGATCTCTTTTAGCTCTTCACTAAGCGGCAAGTTTTTAGGCCACTTGCCAAGCAATTCATTGTAACCCTGCTCTAATTTTTCCAACGTTAGGGTATGTAATCGATCGCGATTTGGGTCCACGGGAAGCTTTTCTAGTCGACGTTCAATAGCTTTCAGATACCGTTCAATATCCGGCAAGCGTTGCGCTCCAGCCGTACTCACAAACCCTGGATACACCAACTGCTCAAGTTGTGCCTTGATATCGCCGTGCGCTTGGATTTGATCTAACGGCACCGAGCCTTTAAGTTGCTTGCGAATCTTCTGCGATAGTAATAGACATGGTTCAACCTGCTCGGCAATTGCGGTTACGCGTTCATTCAGCTCACCTCGCGCTTGCTCAACCAAACGGCGAAAGCCCCGTTCATCGCGTATTTCGGCGGCGCTAAGAAGCTCGTCAAGGGCCGCTTGAATGCAGTCTTCTATCAACGCATCGACCTTACCCCACGGGTTATAATACATGGCTAACTTAGCTCTATTTGACAGATTCTGTTGCAGATAGCGCATGGGCGAAGGGAGCTGCAATTGCAACAGTTTACGCAATGCCTGTTGATGGGCTGCCGCCGCTTGTTCCGGTTTATCGAATAAGGTTTCACGTACGCCTTCGTCAACAACCTCAAGCGCTGGGTAGGCTTTCACTGCATAGCCTCTTTGCTGACGCTCCCTTACTGTAGGTAACGCACCGAACGTCCAATCTGTCGCTACTTGCGCCTGCGGCTGTTCTGCTACCGCTTGCCGCAGTGCATGTTGCACGCGCCCTTGCAATTGATGCTGCAATGTCGCAAGGTCACGACCGTCGGCTACCGGTTTTCCCTTTTCGTCCTCGATAACGAAGCGCATACGTAAATAATTAGGAATTTGACTCGAATCCCAAGCATCCTCAGGTATCGTTACGCCCGACATCCGACGCAGTTTGGCGCTAAGCGCAACAAGCAAAGGCCGTTCAAACACTTCTTTTGCACCGGTATCCTGTAAAAAAGCTTGCGCATAATTGGGGGCCGGAACGAAATGTCGACGTAAGGGCTTCGGTAACGATTTAATCCATGCCACCACTAACGGTTCACGCAACGCCGGAACAAGCCAATCAAAACCTTCTGGATTAATTTGGTTCACCAACGTAAGCGGTATGTGCACCGCAACACCATCTTGTGGATCATTGGGTTCAAAGTGATAGCTTAAAGGCAGGCTAAAGTCACCTTGCTGCCATGTATCCGGGTAATCCAATTCGGTGATGTGCTCAGCACTTTGCGCCATCAAGTCATCGCGTTCGAAGTACAACAGCCGCGGCTCGTCTTTTACTGCTTTATGCCACCAACCGGCAAGTAATTGCTCATTATAGATACCGGCAGGAATGTGCGAATCATAGGCTTGGAACAATGCCTCATCATCTATCAAGATATCCCGCCGCCGTGATTTATCTTCAAGCTCACGAATTTCCTCGATCAGCTTCTGGTTGTGCTGCACAAACGGCAATTGTCGGCGTAATTGTGCGTTTACCAGCGCCTCACGGATGAAGATTTCGCGCGCTTCAATAGGGTTCACTGGGCCATACTGAACGCGACGACGCGGCACAATAATCAGACCATAGAGCGTCACTTGCTCCTCGGCTATCACCGAGCCGGATTTCTTGGCAAAGTGAGGTTCAAAGTAGTTACGTTTGACCAAATGTTGCGCCGCCGGCTCTACCCACTCGGGCTCAATACGCGCATTAACGCGAGCAAACAGACGACTGGTTTCGACCAACTCAGCAGCCATCAACCACTTCGGTGGCTTTTTAAATAAACCAGAGCCAGGAAATACAAAAAACTTGCGGTTGCGAGCACCTAAAAACTCATGCCCTTCTTGTTTATTACCAAGGTGGGATAACAACCCCGTCAAGAGTGCGCGATGTATTGCTTCATAACTCGCCGGTTCCTCATTAATGCTAAACCCTAAACCGCGCACGGTTTGGCGAATTTGACTGTAAACATCTTGCCATTCACGAACCCGTAGAAAGTGAATAAATTCTGTTTTTAATTGCTTACGGAATTGCGATTTTGACAATTCACGTTGTCTTTCACGTAGGTAATCCCAAAGCTTTAAGTAGCTCATAAAGTCGGAGTCTTTATCGTGAAAGCGTTGATGCAGTTCATCAGCCTTTTGTTTCGCCGTTTGGGGCCGTTCACGAGGATCTTGAATACTCAGTGCCGCAGTCACCACCATCACTTCACGGATGCAACCAAACTCACGAGCCGCAAGCACCATCCGTCCCAACCGCGGGTCAATAGGTAATTGAGCCAATTGGCGACCTAATGCCGTTAATTGCGGTCCTTGGGGAACACCGCGCTTTTTCCGTCGACCACCGCTTTTGAGCGCATGCAGCTCTTGTAGCAAGTTCATGCCGTCTTTGACAAAACGTTCATCAGGCCGGTCAATAAATGGGAATTTACGAATGTCACCCAATCGAGCAGAGGTCATTTGTAAGATAACCGCTGCCAAGTTTGTTCGTAAAATTTCGGGTTCGGTATATTCTGGGCGTTGTAAAAAATCGTCCTCACTGTACAGACGAATACAGATCCCCGGAGCCACTCGGCCGCAACGGCCCATGCGTTGGTTGGCGCTAGCTTGCGAGATCTTCTCAATTGGCAAGCGTTGTACTTTGGTACGATAACTGTAACGACTTATACGTGCCGTACCGGGATCGATGACATAGCGAATTCCCGGCACCGTCAATGAGGTTTCCGCGACATTGGTCGCGATGACGATTCGTCGCATGCTATGGCTCTGAAAAACACGGTTTTGTTCGGCCGATGAGAGGCGCGCAAAAAGCGGCACAAGCTCTGTGTTGGGCAAATCAAGTTCAGCCAAAGCTTCGGCAAAATCACGGATCTCACGTTCGCCGGAAGCAAACACCAAAATATCACCACTGCTCTCGCGATAGAGTTCAAGTGCGGCATCGCAAACGCCCTGCACAACGTCACCACTGTCATCGTCGCCCTCGAGGGGGCGATAACGTAGTTCAACGGGATAGGTTCTACCACTGACGGATAGGATCGGCGCATTACCAAAGTGTTTGGCAAAACGCTCGGTTTCGATGGTTGCCGAAGTGATAATTAGCTTAAGATCTGGACGTTGCGGCAACAGCTTTGACACAACCCCCAACAGAAAATCGATATTGAGGCTACGCTCATGGGCTTCATCAATGATCAACGCATCGTATTGCTTTAGCAAACGGTCATTTTGCAACTCCGCAAGCAACATACCGTCGGTTACCAACTTTATTGCGGTTGTCGCTGCGGTTTGGTCTTGAAAACGAACTTTATAGCCAACCGTCTCGCCCAACGGCGTTTGTAATTCGTCGGCTATACGTTGCGCCACACTGCGTGCGGCTAATCGCCGCGGTTGGGTGTGACCGATCAGGGTGCCCTCTTCTGCACGTCCATAGCCCATTTCTAATAACATTTTGGGGAGCTGTGTGGTTTTCCCGGATCCCGTCTCGCCGGCAATAATGACCACTTGGTGATCACGAATAGCTTGCTGAATTTCTGCTTTTGCTTGTACGACCGGTAAATCGCTAGGAAAAGGTATGCTTGCGTGCACGCGTGACCCTGACTTGTTGAAGAAGTTACTACTCAGAAGTGTCTAGTTTACCAGCGTGTGCGCCGCTTGTTAACGGCGCCGGTAGGAATCTTGAAAGTATTGGTCAATCGCTCCTAAAACGTCCGTGCGGGTGATCACGCCAACCAATTGTTTGGTGGCATCATCAAGCACTGGATAGACCTTAGGTTTCTTCGTATCCATACGTTGAGCAATATCAGTTATTGAATCGTCAGCGAAAACACTAAGGACTTCACCGCGGTACATACAGTCACCAACATTCGCTGAAATTTCTTTGTGATAGGTATCACGCAACATGGCCGCAAGACAATCTTGCTCGGACAAAAAACCTATGACTTTACGATTTGCGTCAACCACTGGTCCACCACGCTGGTGCGACTGCAACAGTCGCTCCACCGCCACCTCAATCGGTAAATCCTCGGTAAACACCACCGGCCGACGACGCATAAAATCTTCGACTTTCATGGAATGCATAATACCTACCTCAAGATCTTGAGAAACCTAAGGATAAGTATAGTCAATCTTTGTAAATCGCAACGTTAATATCGCCATTGCCGATGCGACTCGCACGATACATACCCTCAGTGTTAAATGGCATATGAACATTACCCTCAGCATCAACAATGATGACGCCTCCGGTGCCACCTGCCGGTAGCAGTACATCGTGAATAACAGTATCGCCCGCCTTTTCGATCGACTGGTTCAAGTACTTCACTCGGCTACAAATATCAGCAGCGACGTGGTAACGAATGAAAAATTCGCCATGGCCTGTTGCCGACACTGCACAACTGGCGTTATCGGCCCATGTTCCGGCGCCAATAATGGGTGAGTCACCAATCCGACCATAACGCTTTGCCGTCATGCCGCCGGTTGACGTTGCCGCAGCCACATTACCATGTTGATCAAGCGCAACTGCGCCTACGGTTCCCATCTTATAGTTGTCGTCCAATGCCAAATAGGCTTGTTTATTCGCAACACCCAGCTTCTCGCGCGCTCGTTCGAGTTGCTCATAACGACGTTCAGTATTGAAATAACTATTATCGACTCGTTCTAAGCCCTGTTCTTGCGCGAACTGCTCGGCGCCTTCGCCGCTCAGCATCACATGAACAGAATTTTCCATCACAGCGCGGGCTAAAGCGATTGGGCTTTTTACGGTTTTGACACCGGCCACAGCGCCCGCTTCTAACGTTGCACCGTTCATGATTGACGCATCTAATTCATGCTCACCCTCGAAGGTATACACGGCCCCGCGTCCAGAGTTGAACAACGGCGATTCTTCCATAATTTGTATGGCCGCAACGACTGCGTCCATACTCGTGCCACCGTCGGCCAAAATCGCATGACCAGCATTCAATGCTTCCGTGAGTTTTGCTTGATAGGCGGCTTCTTGCTCGGCGCTAAGATCAGCCCGCGTAATGGTGCCCGCACCACCGTGAATAGCAATAGAGAATGGCGCATCTTCAGTCGCCAGGGCCGCCGTGCTCATGCCAGCAGTCAACACGAGGGATTGCAACAACACAGATAAAGTTCTCATTCTTTTTGTCCTAGTTAGGTCTAACAATGTCTTTACTATCCTGCCACGCTTAATCGCAGCCCGCCAGCTTTGCCATGGACACTAAGCGCAGTAATTGCGGCAATGAGCGCATTCAGGTAGTCTGCTTACAAATCATTTAAAGCCGTAATCATCCTGATATGACACAAGAAACTTTCTACTGGCACGACTACGAAACATGGGGCGCCAATCCTCAAGTGGATCGCCCTGCACAATTTGCCGGGCTGCGCACTAATCTAGACCTTGAGCCCAGTGGTCGGCCGTTGACAATCTACAGTCAACCTACTCCCGACTTTTTGCCGCACCCACAAGCAGTGTTGATCACTGGCATTACGCCGCAACATGCACTTACCCAAGGCATGAACGAGACCACCTTCGCGGGTAAGATTGCGGCGGAGTTTAGTACGCCAAACACCACCATTATCGGCTATAACTCGGTAAGTTTTGACGATGAAGTCACGCGGCACCTGTTCTACCGTAATTTTATCGATCCTTACGCCCATACTTGGCAACACAATAACTCGCGCTGGGATCTGATTGACGTGGTTCGCGCCTGCTATGCCTTGCGCCCCGATGGCATTGAATGGCCAACCAACGAAGCTGGGCAGATCAGCATGCGCCTTGAACATTTAACCAAAGCGAATGGCATTGACCATGGCCAAGCTCACGATGCCATGGCCGACGTTTACGCCACCATAGCTATCGCTAAACTACTTAAACAAGCACAACCTAAACTCTTTGATTACGCTTACACTATTCGGCGTAAACAAGCCTTAAAACCCCTGATTGATCTGGTGAACTTCACCCCGCTAGCGCATGTTGCCGGTTTTTACGGTACTGAAAACGGTTGCCTATCGCTGATCATGCCGCTGGGTTATCAAGACGATAACCCTAACGCGTTAGTTTATTGGAACTTACGTGAGGACCCGCGAGCGTTAACGGATTTAACCGTCGAACAACTGCAAGAGCGACGTTTCGCCAAACGTGAGCAACGCCATGCTGAGGGCTGGGGCGTCTATGGCGCGCAACAGTTGATGCTCAATCGCTGTCCATTCTTGGCGCCGCAAAAGGTTTTAACCGACGCCGTGCAACAGCGGTGGCAGCTACCCATGGCTGAAATGCATGAACGCGCGAATTGGTTGGCCTCGCAACCCGAACTACGTGAACGTCTGCTACAAAGTGTGCGTTTTCAAAGCGACAACGAGGCTCCTAAAGATCCTGAGTTACAGCTTTATACTGGCGCCTTCTTCAGCGACCAAGACCGCTCAACCATGGCGATTATTCGCGATACTGCACCGGAGCAACTTGCAGCGCTACAGCTTAACTTCAGCGACGACCGTCTGCCCGAGATGTTATTTCGCTACCGAGCGCGAAATTATCCAGCCACTTTAACGGACCAAGAATTGCAACGCTGGAGAACGTTCTGTCAGCAGCGCTTGCATGAACCGTTACCAAAAGCATTGTCAGCTGAAGCATTCTTATTCGAGCTCGAACAATGTGCCGAAGCGACCAGCAATGATCCACGTAAACAGGCTTTGCTGAAAGATCTCTATCGTTACGTTCAGAGTTTATAAACATGACCAGCACCACGTTTGATTTCGTTATTGTTGGCGGTGGCAGCGCGGGTTGCGTCCTCGCTGAGCGCTTATCACGCTGTGGTGCTTATCAGGTTGCCCTATTGGAAGCCGGAGGCAGTGGCAAGTCGCCTTTTGTCACCATGCCAGGTGGTGTTGCTGCCATGATGCATAACAAGCGCTTAAACTGGATGCTCCGTAGTGAGGACCAGCATCTGCGTGCCGGCAAGGGGCTTTATACCCCACGTGGCAAAGGTCTTGGCGGCAGTAGTGCTATTAATGCCATGATTTATACCCGTGGAGCACCTAGCGACTATGAGCACTGGGCCAGTGTGAGTAGCGCAGATTGGGCTTGGCCTCAAATTCTTGAACGCTTTAAGGGGCTCGAACGGAATGAACGCGGCGCTGATGCTTTTCATGGTGACCAAGGACCGTTACATGTGAGTGATGTTGAGCCCTTTTATGAGGTGTCAAAGCGCTTTATTGAAGCAGCTGTGCAAGCTGGTATTCCCCACAACCGTGATTTCAATGGCGCAGACTTATATGGTGTTGGCGCGTTTCAATTTACCATTTACAAAGGTGAACGATTTGGTACGCGGCGCGCGTTTTTAGAGCCTGCTCTCGAACGGCCGAATTTAACCGTATTTACCAATGCTCAAGTCGAACGCGTCACATTCAAAGGACAACGTGCCGATGGCGTACTCATACGCAAAGGCAGTCAGCACGAACACTTAAAGGCAGAACGTGAAGTTATCTTAAGTGCGGGCGCCTTCCATTCTCCGCAGCTCCTTATGTTATCCGGCATCGGCTGTCCCGAAGAATTAAGACGTCATGGTCTTGTTGCAGTCGTTGAGCGGCCAGCCGTTGGTGCGAACTTGCAAGAACATGTCGATGTACTAGTGCATTACCGCAATGCCCAAAAAGACAGTTTGAGCTTGGGCCCGATCGGCTTAAGTAAGCTTGCGGGACAAACCTTAAAATATCTGCGCACGCGCGATGGCGCTCTCGCCCACCCACCTGCCGAAGTCGGTGGTTTTATCCGTAGTCATGACAACGTCGACACGCCTGATTTGCAACTGCATCTTGTGCCGACCCGCTTCGATGATAGCGGCTACGATCTGACCGCAGCATTTCGTCACGGTTTTGCCTGCCATGTCTGTGTGTTAAGACCCGAAGCGCGTGGCCGGCTCTATTTGCACAGCAAAGATGTGCGTACGGCCCCAGGCTTTACCTATGACTTCTTACAAAATCGAGAAGACCGTAGTGCACTGCTCTCGGGCGTACGGCAAATCCGCGAGATCATGGACCAGCCAGCAATGGCTGCGCACAACGGTGGTGAGGTACTCCCCGGAAAAACCACTAGCGAAGAGGAATTGCTTGAGCGGATCTATCGGCACTGCGGCTTGATCTACCACCCGACTTCGACCTGTCGTATGGGCAATGATAAAGATGCAGTTGTCGATGCGAAATTGCGTGTACGTGGCGTGGAAGGTTTACGTGTTATTGATGCGTCAATTATGCCACGCGTAATTAGTGGTAATACCAACGCACCAACAATGGTTATCGCAGATGTCGGTGCCGACTTTATCTTAGCTGACGCAGCTAAGGTCGGCACCTAGTCATTAAGTCGTGTATACGTTCTTGTATACGTTAATGAATACGCTTCCCAAAGCGCGCGAATAGACGCGCTAGGGCTGGGATTAGGATCAACGCTCCCAACATATTCCACAGGAACATGAAGGTCAGCAAAATCCCCATGTCGGCTTGGAATTTAATCGGCGAGAAAATCCATGTCGCCACACCAATTGCCAGCGTAAGACCGGTAAAGCCAACAGCTTTACCGGTGCTATCGAGAGCGTACTTATAGCATTCGTTCAGGTGCATACCGCGCTCGAGGCCTTCTTTGATCTTCGCGTAAATATAGATGCCATAATCCACACCGATACCGACGCCCAGTGCAATCACTGGTAAGGTCGCGACTTTCACACCAATACCAAGCGTCGCCATTAAGCCCTGACTCATGATCGTAGTTAAGGCAAGTGGCAACACAATACATGCCACCGTACGCAAACTACGGAAGGTGATGAACACTAACACAATGACCACGCCATAAACCCACAACAGCATTTTGTACTGCGCAGTCTCGATAACCGAGTTTGTGGCAGCTTCAATCCCTGAATTACCAGCTGCCATCAGCAGCTCAAGGCCTTCTTGCTGGTACTCAGCATTAAAGGTATCTACTGCATTAACAACTGTTTTGAGCGTTTCGGCTTTGTGATCATTCAAATAAATAATGATCGGCGCCATTGAACAATCAGGGTTGATCAAACCTGGCGGTGTACGGCCCGTATTCGCATTCAGTACGTATTGATTGCGATTCAAGCTAAACCACTTCAAGTTACCCTCATTTAAGGCATAACCGCCCATCTTGGCGACATAAACCACAGACTTCACATCTTGCACGCCTGGCGTATTTTCCATATGCCAGCTAAAGCGGTCCATGACCTCTAAATTATCGTAAGCAATACACTGTGAGGGCTCGGTAGCCGCCATCACAACAAAGATGTCAGTACTCGAGCTGTAGTTGTCGACAATGAACTGATTATCCAGATTATAACGGCTATCCGGCCGCAGTTCTGGCGCCCCAGCATCAAGGTCACCGATTTTCATATTTTGCCCTTGAATCAGACCCCATGAGAGTCCAACCAACGCAACAACCAGTGCACTGTACGCCCATTTTGGTTCAGAAAACCGCTCAAAAAAGGTCAGAATCGGATGGCTTTCATTACGAACTTTTTCGCTGTAAGAGCGACCACGTTCTGAAATACCTCCGTACGACATGATGATTGGCAACAGCCCAAGGTTGGTCAGCACCACCACAGCCACACCAATACTTGCGGCAATGGCAAGTTCCTGAATAACGGCAATATCAATAACCATCAAGGTGGTGAAGCCAATCGCATCAGACACTAGTGCGGTTAAACCTGCGATGTAGAGCGCACGAAATGCAAGACGCGCGGCCTTGGTGCGATCATGTCCATCGACACGATTAGCGCTCATAGCATTAATGATCTGCACGCCATGACTTACACCAATAGCAAATACCAAGAATGGCACTAACATCGAGTATGGGTTAATACCGCTACCGATAAGTTTGATAATACCTAGCTGCCAAATGACTGCGATAATTGAACAGCCAAGTACCGTGAAAGAACTCCGCCAACAGCGACTGTAGGCAAATAGCATCACCAGCGTAATAACTAAAGCAAGCAGGAAGAACAAGCCGACTTGCATTGCGCCTTCGATCAAGTCACCAATAATTTTCGCGAAACCGGTAATATGAATTTTTACCTTGTCGGTTTGATATTTGTCGCGAATTTTTTCTTCGAGCTGCTCAGAAAATGATTGGTAATCGAGCGCTTCCCCGGTATCAGGGTTAACCTCATTCAACGGTACGTAGATCAGTGCCGATTTGAAGTTATTAGCGACCAAGTTGCCTACTTCGCCTGACCGTAAAACATTGGTACGCAACTGTTCTAGCGACTGTTCCGAGGCGTCCCAATTATCAGGAATGACTGGACCACCAACAAAACCTTCTTCCGTAACTTCACTCCAACGCACGTTTGGCGTCCAAATACTCTTTAACCCAGCTCGGTCAACTCCTGGGATAAAGAACACTTCGTCCGTGATCTCCTGTAACGTCTTTTGGAATTCCGGCGTAAAAATCGTGCCTTCGGTAGTCTCTACCGCAATCCGTACCACATTACCTAAACTGGCAAGGTCATCACGGTATTCAAAGTAGTTTTGAATAAACGGATGATTGGTCGGAATCATTTTCGTCAGGCTGGCTTCAGGACGCACTTGACTCGCGTGCCACCCCAGGAAAATAGTCAACAGTGCAAAGAGCACCAACCACATTGGACGAAAATTAAAAATCACGCGCTCGAGAAACACGCTTTTGTCTTTTAATTGTGTTTGTTGTTCAGACATTGCGAGATTACTCCTTCTCAGCTAGCGCACTGCTCGGCATGGTTAAAATGCCGCGCTGGCCGACCAAAGTAAGACTTCCATCGGCGTTAATAACTAAATCGGTCAATGCGGCCCCACTATCATGAGTACGCTCGACCAGTTCTCCTGACTCGCTTAAATATGCCACAACGCCGGCATTACCAACAAAGTACAGGCCACCATCCGGTGCATCGATGGCATTATTAATATTGACGGGGTCTTCCAAAGATAGCTGGGTAAAGCTGTCCCCTTGGTCTTCGCTCACGAAAATATTGCCACGCAAACCATAGATCCAAAGTCGTTCTTGTTGGTCAATATGAACCCCAAAGAAGGAACCATAATAAGGTGAGTCCAATGTCTCCCAGCTTTGACCACGATCGAGACTGCGATACAACAAACCTGATTCACCTACCATGTAAACCGCATCACCATGGGCTTGAATAGCATTTAAGTGAAAACCATCGAGGTTGTCGACCAAATGGTCAATGATCTGCCAAGTGGCGCCGCCGTCTGTACTGTGAAGGAACGCACCGTAAGCACCAGCGACAAAAATTTCTTGCTCAGATAACGCCAGAACGTCAAGAAACGGCTTCGTCGGCCCTTCTTCTAATGCAATTTGCGCAGAGTCATATTTAAACAAAGCATCATCTAAGGCGAACTCAAGATCATCGCGTTCCACTGGATCCATTTCCGTGGCACTATCAAGCCGCGCTTCGAGCTCGGCTACACGTTGTTCATAATGCTCAACTTGTAGGTCAATATATTCAAAGCCATCCAGTTGACGCTGCCAAGTAACGCCGCCATCGGTGGTTTGCAGAATCACACCATGGTGCCCGACTGCCCAACCCAAATTAGCATTGGCAAAATCGATACTGGTTAAGAACACACTGCTCGGCACTTCTGCTTGCTGCCATTCTTCACTCGCCGATGCGCGTGTGACAATGACACCGTAATCACCCACCGCAACCTGTCTATCGCTAGTTGCAGTAATCTCGGTTAACACAGCTCGTGTTGCTTCGTCAGCAGCCATTGCAGGTGCGTAAATGACGTCGTAGTCACCCGCTGTCGTATTCTGCTCAACAGCTTGTTGCGGCTCTGCTTGCGCGGCTAAAGCTACGTTTGCACTAGCACTGAAGCCAGCGCTGAAGCTTAATGCGATCGCAGCGGCACAGACCTTAGCTCTTGTCATGGAACCCTCTTGCTTTTTCTGTGTCTTAGAATTGTTATGTTTACTGTTGCAAATTTTTCGTAAGCCGTACATGCTATGGATAAATTAAGACAGGTCAAACCAGCTGATACCTTACCGTGAGATGCGTATAAACGCTAGTGTTAGCTGGGCATTTAATTTTTCTATTTTTTAATGTAGCTTTAGCTAGGTACATAGAACAAACAAGGAAAAAACCATGAATAAAATGATGCTGAAGGCTGGAGTATTTGCTCTATCGGTAATTTCAGCCAGCGTTATGGCCAAGGTCACGCCAGAAGAAGCGGCGCGCTTAGGCAATGATTTAACCCCAGTAGGTGCCGAAATGGCGGGTAACGCTGATGGCTCTATCCCTGCTTGGACTGGCGGCTACAGTGTTAAAGCTGACGGCGAGATCCCATCACGCCCAGCGGACCCTTATGCCGATGATGAGATTTTATTCACCATCACCAGCGCTAACCTTGACGAACATAAAGATATGCTTTCGGCAGGTCAGGTGGCGATGTTCGAAAAGTATCCTGATTACAAAATGAACATCTATCCTACCCATCGTAGTGCTGCGTATCCTCAAGAAGTTTATGACGTTATCAAAGAAAACGCGACCAACGCAGAAATGGTTGCCGGTGGTAACGGTCTGGAAAACTTCAAGATGCACGTGCCTTTCCCAATTCCTGAAAATGGTTTGGAAATTATCTGGAATCACATCACCCGTTATCGTGGTGGTGCAGTACAACGTTTAGTTAATCAATTCCCAGTGTTGGAAGATGGTAACTTTGTTCCAGTTCTATTGCGCGAATCGTTAGTTTTCCCTGAATACATGGAAAGCGGGCGTGAAGCGGCTGACGACAATATCTTGTTCTACTTCTTGCAAGAAGTATTAGCCCCTGCTCGTCAAACTGGTACCGTGCTATTGGTTCACGAAACCATTAACCAGGTAAAAGAAGGCCGTCGTGCATGGCTCTACAATGCCGGCCAACGTCGCGTGCGTCGTGCACCTAACGTATCTTACGACGGTCCGGGTACAGCATCAGATGGCCTTCGTACCTCTGACGGTCTCGACATGTTCAACGGTGCTCCTAACAAGTACAACTGGGAACTGGTTGGCAAGCGCGAAATGTACATTCCATATAACAACTACAAGTTGATGGATACTAGCCTTAGCTATGATGACATTATCAACGCTGGTCACATGGACCAAGATCTTGTTCGTTACGAGAAACACCGTGTTTGGGAAGTGAAAGCAACCCTGAAAGACGGCGAGCGTCACATTTATCAAACGCGTCATATGTTTATCGACGAAGATACTTGGACTGCGAGTGTTATCGATCATTACGACAACCGTGGTGAACTATGGCGTGTAGCGGAAGCTTATAGCACCCAATTCTACTATCACGATACCCCGTGGATGGCTGCGGAAGCGCTGTACGACTTGAACTCAGGTCGTTATGTTCTGCTAGGCTTGGCAAACGAAGAATCAGAGTACATGAACTTTGATATCGAGCCAGAGCGTAGTGACTTCAGTACTTCTGCGCTACGTCGCATGGGTATCCGCTAGAAAACGAAAGCGAAACTAAAAAAAGCCCCTTTTTTAAGGGGCTTTTTTTGTGGGTGAGCAGCGAAAAAGCTATTTATTTTTTTCGAGGCGGGCTAGGAGGCTTGAGGTGTCCCAGCGACTGCCGCCCATTTGTTGAACTTCAGCGTAGAACTGATCAACCAACGCGGTTAATGGCATGCTCAAGCCATTACGGTCAGCCTCCTCTAGCGCGATTTTCAAATCTTTACGCATCCAATCGACGGCAAAGCCGTGCTCGTAATGACCTTGCCACATCGTTTGATAGCGGTTTTGCATTTGCCACGAGCCGGCAGCTCCCTGACTGATGGCACGAATCAACGTGTCAGCATCAAGGCCAACTTTACGCGCTAACTGCAAGCCTTCAGAGAGGCCTTGTACAACGCCAGCAATACAAATCTGGTTCACCATCTTCGCTAATTGACCATGACCTGCTGGCCCCATGTATTCGCGGGTTTTGCAGTAGCATTTCAACGCCGCTTGCGCGTCATCAAAGGCATCACGATCACCGCCAATCATGGCCGTGAGTACGCCGTTTTCAGCGCCCTGTTGACCGCCCGATACGGGTGCGTCGAGAAAGAAAGCCACGCGATTATGCACTTCATCGGAAAGTTCTCGTGCGAGCTCGGCAGAAGCCGTTGTGTGGTCAATCACAATGGTGTTCTCAGCGATACTCGCCAGTAGGCCATCGTCACCATAAAACACACTACGGACGTCTTCGTCATTGCCCACACAAACCATCACTACATCAGCGCCGGCTGCAGCTTCGCGCGGGGTCTCTGCATAGTCACCGCCATAGTCTTTCACCCACTGTTTAGCTCTCGCTGTGGTGCGATTATAAACGGTGGCTGCAAACCCGTTGCGTTGCAAATGACCGGCCATAGGGTAGCCCATGACACCAAGTCCAATAAATGCACATTTCATTGCGTTCTCCCTTGGGTGTATACATTCAATGCGTTATGTATCACTTGCGCTGTGGCTGGCCCTTGCAGTTCAATGGCATCGCCGTCTAGCTCAATGATGTTCGTGTTATCAGCTAAGGTAAAAGTAGCAGTTTCATGACAACCTAACAGCCTACTTTGGTCGGGTCGTTTACATAGGATCCAAAATAGCGCACTCAATTGCCGCCAGCGTGACACTTTGGGTACCTGCAGCACACCTAACACCTGTGTATCTAATGCGGCCGCGGGATACACGATGATGCCACCGCCAATCGCCCGATTGACCGCAGCAACCTGAAATTCCCACGCACGGCCCTGTTCGTCTCTTATAAGACAGCGCCGACGTGGGCGCACAAACAAATACCGGACCAGCGCCCATAGATAGGAATAGCGCTTTAACCAACGTTTGCTCCACGTACTCTGCAGGTCACGTAACGCAACACTTATGCCGGCTCCAGCATGATTGATAAAAATATGCTGGTCAATACACCCCACAGAGCGTTGCCTTAGTACAGGTTCTTCCTGCAGACGCCACCGCCAATTGACAATACCAAGCGCTGTCGCGAAATCATTCCCCGTCCCCGCTGGCACTACACTCAACCGAACAGCTGTGTTGACGCAGGCATGCGCCGCAATGTTTACACTGCCATCGCCGCCAATCACTACCAGTTCGCCGATGTCATTGCTGGCAAGAGCGCTCACCCACTGCTTTAACTGACCTATATCCTGTTGGCGTTTCGCACTGCTCTCGAGAATCTCAACCGCGCTAGCAGCGAGCTGTTCGGTAAAAAACTCACGATAGACCGCCGCCTTTTGGCGGTTCAGCGCAACCAACGACTTCACATAGATGAGAACCTTAGTCGTCTGCATGGGTGATTTGCCAGTGTTGATAGCGGCCCAAGGCCGCAAAAGGTGGCTGTTGATTGTATTGCAACTCAAGCCTTAGCAACTGGTCAAAGTGCTGCTTACCCTGTTCAGGGTCACGTAAGTAATCATGGAAACAACGCACTCCAGTACGTTGTAGCACCGCCAGCTTGTGTTCTTTTAGCCAAAGATCCATCGCTGCGGGCGCTATAGGCTGCTGAGGACTCATACGCACGCGCTTTTTGACCTGTAAATCGGCTTCTACATAATCAAAATTGCCGAACACCATGTTCGCCATTAGCTTGGCGTCACGATTATAAAACATCAGCGATAGCTTGCCCTGGGGTTTCAGAAAGCGCTTTAATAGTGGCAACGCATCTGCAGGTTCTGCTAACCATTCGAGCACGGCATGGCATAATACGACGTCAAACTGTTGCCCTTGCAACAGCTCTGGAAGCTTTTGTAAGCTCGCACAATGATAGCTGTAATGGCTACTTAACCCTTCGTGTTGATGCCGCTCCTGAGCCGCTAAAACCATATCGTCCGCAATATCAGTATGGGTCACATGGTGTCCATGTCGTGCAAAGTTTTGCGAAAACTGTCCGATACCCGCGCCAATATCTAATACGCGCAGGGGCGTCGACTGCTGATATAAAGGCGCAAGGTCACGGGCTAACACGGCTAAACGAATCTGCCCTTTGGCCGTAGCATAGATATTTTTCGCAAACTTGTCGGTAAGCCCGGCGAAACTTTGATCCTTTGTGTGTTTATTCACAAGACTTCTCTGCAATTACGACGGCACAACGCTTAAGCTGGGCTATCTATGTCAATAAAACGATGAGCAAAGCCAAATTGCTCCGCCAAATGTTCACCCAACGCTCGGATACCATAACGCTCCGTCGCATGATGTCCGGCTGCGTAAAAAGCAATTCCCTGCTCGCGTGCGCTATGGATGGTTTGCTCTGAAACCTCTCCGGTAATAAAAGCGTCGCAACCAGCTTGTGCCGCGGCATCGATAAACCCTTGGCCACCACCAGTGCACCAAGCGATTCGACGTATAGCTTGGTCGTCATGCTCGGCGCAAAATAATGGGCGTCCTAGCCGTTGTTCCAGTTGCTCGGCAAGGCTTACGGCACTTTCGTCGTGCGACAGCTCGGCATACATGACCACCCCTTCCGGCTCAACAGTCGTTAACGGTGCAGGATCTGGCCAATCCATAAGTCGCGCCAACTGGGCGTTATTTCCCAAGCGTGGATGGACATCCAACGGTAAATGATAAGCAAATAAATTAATATCATTGCGTAACAAGAGTTGTAGACGCCGCTTCTTCATTCCCTGTATTTCTGCTGGCTCACCTTTCCAAAAATACCCATGATGCACCAAAATGGCATCCGCATCCTCAGCGACGGCGTGCTCGATTAATGCTTGGCAGGCCGTCACTCCAGTGATGATCTTGTGTATGTTATCGCGCCCCTCGACCTGTAAGCCATTCGGGCAATAGTCTTTGATGCGATCAATCGCCAAAAAATTGTTTAAGTAACTCTGTAATTCTGCTCGTTTCACGTCCTTGGCTCCTCTTTTGTTACGCATTTTCGCCGAAAATAAGACAAAATTAGACATAGTGCGCAAAAAACGGTATAAAAATGGAGAACTTTTACTCAATATGCAAAGGGTTTTTCCATGAGCAAACTTGATAAAGACCAAGTGGTCGCCGATTTTACCGCAGCCTACGAAAAGGCACACGGTAAAAAACCTACTATCGAGGCTAAAAGTGGCTGGTATAGTGTAGATGGTGGCAAAAATATGCGCTTGGCACAACTTGCTGAAGAAGCAGAAGCTTTGGCCGGCGGTAAGAGTGCGCCAGCACCTAAAGCTGACAAGCCTGCTGCTAAAAAAGCAACCAAAGCACCAGCGAAAAAAGCCACTAGCAAAAAACCTGCGGCCAAAAAGCCTGCTGAAAAGAAAGCTGGGGTTAAAACTAAGAGTTCAGGCAATGGTTTAACTGCTCGTGAACTCTGGCGCCAGAAACTTGAAGAAGGCTCAAGCCTCTCGCGCTTACCGCGTGGTTACTAGAAAGAGTTAAGCTAGGTAAAAAAAGCAGCTCTGAGAGCTGCTTTTTTATTACTTTTTACCTATATAAAGTGTGATTTCACCAACATTAAAACCATACTTGTACATTTGGGTACGGTTGATCATGTTGTCTTCGTCAACGAGATAAAGCCAATCATCAAGTTTTACCGCAAAAGGTTCACCGTCGAGTTCGATGTTAAGAACATAAGTCCAATTTAACGTGTTGCCTGCCACTTTACCTTCAGCGACGCCTTCAACATCACTTGCGCGGCCTTCGTAACGGTCTGGAGCAGTTTTCGTCAGGTGCCAAATACGCTTTTGCGTACTGCCGTCGGCATAGTAGAAGGTTTCATCAAGTACCCCTTCGTTGCCTTCCCAACTCCCAACAAGATCGACACGAAAGCGCTGTATAACTTCACCACTGTAATCCTGCACGATGCCATAAGCTTCAAGCTCACCATTGAAAAACGCTTCAAGTTTAAGGTGTGGCTCTACATTTTTATAGGTATCTAACGAGGTTGAACAGCCGACAACGGCTAGCGCAATTAGACTGATAAAGAAAAGGTGTAAACGTTTCATTGCGTCGCTCCAATCAATTCATTACGTTCCTCTTTGAAACGCGAATTAGGACTTAGCCAAATTGCCAAGAAATCCTCGGTGAACTGCGCCGACTCGACGGAGCCAAGGACCCCTTCTGCATTATAGAAGGTGCTGTGCCCCTGCTCGTTCTCGACCAGCATCAGGCAGTCGCCCTCGCTTACATCGGGCCACATCTTATTCAATTTATCGAGCCATTGTGTGTGCTCATTCGAGACAGTGACGTCGAGACGCTGCCACTCTTCTTTTGTAGTATCGACAAGGTCTTTCGCTTTGATATCACGTAAATAGCTCAGTCGTAATGCCCGCCGTTGATAGTCGTCATAATTGCCACTGTCGGTGAGCAATTGTGCGTCATAAACATCCCAAAACCACACGCTTAATCTTGTTTTGCCTACTGGCTTTAAATCTTTTGCTGATTCTGGCTCACACGCAAACGCCATGGTTGGTGCAATGACACAACATAGGGCCGCAGCGGTGACTAGACGCTTGATACGTTTTCTACTGTGCTGTTTTCGCATGTTGTACCTCATTTGACTTCATTAACCACGCAAACACGACCATGTACGCGCCCCAAAGCACTCCGTAGGCAAGCCACATAACCCATTCACTCACCAATAACTCAGCGGCCCCGAGACGGCTTCCTACAGCGTAGGTTACCGGGCCTGACGCAATGCCAATCAGCGCTGCTATAACATAGCGCCCCGCCAACCAATCTAGTGTAGTGGTGACCATGGCGGCGAAGCCACACCATAAAGCTAATAGCCATAGCGGTAGCCAGCCGCCAGTAAAGTCCAATATACCTAATGCCACTACACTGGCCTCGAGCAACAGACCAAGCACCAACAGTTTGGCATACAGCAACCAATTAAAGCCCGGCCGCGTACTGCTCAAATAAATCTGTACCGCCACTACCGGCAAAGCCAACCAAAGCCAGTCATTTCGCCCAGCTACAGTGCTAAACCAAACGAGATCAAACCATAATAACCCCGCAACACGGCGCAGATTGTCCTTGGCGAGCCAGCGCTTGAACATCAGCGGCATGCCGGTTTAGTGGCAACCAGCTGTACGGCCGACACACTGCGTTCTAGAAAACCGCCTTCGCAGTAACTTAAATAGAAATTCCAGAGTCGACCAAAGCGCTCATCATAGCCCCGCTCCTTCAATTGCGGATGAGCTTGATTAAATTTTTCACGCCAGTCATGCAACGTCCGCGCATAATCAAAGCCGATGTCGTCCACATAGCGCACCACCATATCCGTGTGCTTGGTAAACATCTCAGTAATCATCGTCAACGAAGGCAAAAAGCCACCTGGGAATACATGCTGCTGAATAAAGTCTACCGAGCGGGCATAGCTCTTCATGCGCTGATCAGCAATGGTAATCGCTTGCAAAGCGAACTTGCCATTAGGTTTGAGAAGGCGGCTGCAGGTCTTAAAATAAGTCGCCATAAACTGCCGACCCACCGCTTCAATCATCTCAACGGACACCAATTTATCGTACTGCCCCTCTAGGTCACGATAATCTTGCATAAGTACCGTTACCTTGTCCGACAGACCAGCGGCTTCAACCTGTGCTTTAGCATGACGGAATTGCTCACTCGAAATGGTCGTTGTAGTCACGCGGCAACCGTAATGCTGCGCGGCAAATAGCGCTAAGCCGCCCCAACCTGTACCAATCTCGAGTAAATGATCCTGTTCGTTTAGCTCGAGGCTGTCACAGAGGCGTTTAAGTTTATTTTGTTGCGCTGCGACAAGATCAGCGTCGGCATGCGGATACACCGCACTCGAATATTGCATTGCTGGGTCTAGAAACGCTTCGTACAAATCGTTACCCAAATCATAATGGGCGGAAATATTTTCTTTCGCTTGCTGCTTACTGTTACGGCGACGCCAGTGCTGAAACTTCTGCCACGGCATCAATAACCAACTAAAACGAGCTTCGAAGGCATCTAACGCCGGCAGGTTCCGAGCAAACAGCTGAATCACTTTGGTCAAATCAGGGGTTTCCCATGATTGATCGATAAAGGTTTCGCCCGAGGCGATGCTGCCACCAAATAATAGACGGCGATAAAAACTAGGTTTTAAAACATTTATTTCAGCTTTTAGGTCACTTTGTTCGCGACCAAAATGGCCAATAACTTCGCCCTGTTCACGCAAAGTTACATAACCGTCTTGCAGTTCTTTTAACAGTCGAAGCACTGCGCGGCGTGCCCACTTGTCAGCGGTACTTGCCTGCGGCATCGTCATCAGTGCAGATTCTGTATTCATGCTTTCCCCATTGGCTCCAAATACGCATTCAGTTTTTTATAATAGGCCTTACGAATGATCGTAAATAGGCGTTTTCTTTAACCATAACCGCAGGGCTTGCCAGTAAATAGCTAAGACCGTAGTTAAGGTGTTTATCGGATACCTATACAATACGTGACGAATAGCTTTACGGTTCAATTCTTGTCGTTGCAGTTTCATGGTTGCAGTAAAGTGCCGTTCCTCTTTAACCGCAGCAAGATGAATGGCACTTTTGTGGCCTTCCGTGTTTTGTGGGGCATTAATTTGCCATTGGTAACGCATAGCAAGGGGGTTAAATGGTGAAACATGAAAGGCCTTGTCGTGCTCTAGGGGCTGGCTTAAATCCAACAAATAATAGTGCCGTTCATTCCACGGCGTATTGCTGACCTCCGCTAGCATATGGGTATAGTTCTCAGAGTCGCCCTGCTCCAAGAAGTAACAATTAATTGGGCTGAAGTAGAGGCCAAAGGTGCGTAAGCTGCCCAGAAAGTAAACTCGACCTTGCAGCGCCTCACCGGCAAGTTCACTCATTTTGGTAAGCACAGCTGAGGTTAAATCGCCTTCGGTGCCGCGCAAATAATCTTTGCGACGAAACCACAAGGGCGCAAATCTGTGCGTTGATAACAGCCAACTTTTTTGTTGCAGCTGCGGTAATTCATCCAATGCAAGCCACCACTGTGCCGTCGGATAGTCAAAGGCGTGTTGCGTCGGTCGCAACCGACGGTGATAAACACGCCCTTTAAGAATTGCGCTACGCTGCGAATTAGTCTTGCTATCACTCACCGTTCAACTCACTGTGCAACTCATTATTCCAGGCAATACCGAGCCGCTGTGTTACGTCAAGCGCACTACGGACACCATCCTCATGAAAACCGTTGTACCAATAGGCTCCACAGAAGTGGGTATGCTGTTGCCCACAAATCTCAGCACGTCGCTGACGCGCTACCATCGACTCAACGCTGTACACCGGATGAGCATAATTAAAGCGGCGTAAGATCCGCTCCGGTTGAATCGCATCCGTATTATTCAAAGTTACGCAGAACGTTTCAGGCGCTTCAATACCTTGCAGTATATTCATATTATACGTCACAGAACTTGGCCGTGTGCGAGCATCCTCGCCATGATGCAATAAGTAGTTCCAGCTAGCCCAAGCACGCTTTTCGCGTGGCAATAAACGTATATCGGTATGCAATACCACTTCATTGTCTTGGTACGGTATCGCGCCTAATACAGATTTTTCAGCGGCCGTGGGTTGCGCCAATAAGGCAAGCGCTTCATCACTATGGCAAGCAAGAATGACCTCATCAAAATCTTCGAGATCACCATTGGCGAACTCCAAGGTCACTTGACCTTGACGATCGGGGTGTTGACGATGCACTGCTTTGATTTGCGCACCTACATGAAGGTGTGTCTTAAGGTGGCCAATGAGTGGCTCAATGTAGGCCGAGGAACCACCATGAATGGTTGCCCATTGAGGACGGTCCGCAACATTCAATAAGCCATGGTTCTGGAAAAAGCGCAGAAAGAAATCAAGAGGAAAGTCTGCAGCATCGTCAATACTTGCTGACCAAATGGCCGCGACCATCGGCAACAGATAGTAATCTGCTACTTCCTGCGGTAAATGTTGCGCTGCCAAAAACTGCCCAAGGGTCTGATGCTGATTTTCAGCGAGGTTTTGATGCGCCTCTTTTGCACGCTTATTAAACTTTAAAATGCCATTTAGGAGCTTATAAAATGACGGCTTAAAAAAGTTTTTCCGCTGTGCAAATAGGGTACTCAGCGAATGACCATTGTATTCCAAACCCGAAAGCGGGTCTCGCACACTAAAACTCATTTCGGTATCACGCCAAGTCACGCCTATTTTACGCATTAGCGCGCGAAAGTGCGGATAAGTTCGGTCGTTAAAAACAATAAAACCAGTATCTACCGCATAGTCCTGCCCTTGTACTTCTACTTGTACTGTGTGCGTGTGCCCACCTATATAGTCGTTGCGCTCATACAACTCAACCTGATGTTCATCACTCAACAGGTGCGCACATGTCATCCCTGCAATACCGCTACCAATTACTGCTATTTTCATTGCACGTCCTTTACCAAGGGCCTATCGAGGCGAGTTACGTCATACGACGCGATAGCGCCACTTGCCAACTTTGGGGTAAGCGCGAAGCCAGTTTAAGAAACCAACCGAACATACGCGGAAAAGTGATATCAATTTTGTTTTTCTCAATGCCCTTGCGGATCGCTTGCGAAGCGAAATCAACGCTGACTTGCATCGGCATTTCAAAATCATTTTGCGCCGTCATAGGCGTTTCAACGAAACCGGGCGATACATGTAAAACCTTGATGCCGCGCTGCGCTAAGTCAACTTGTAAACTTCGGGTTATGTAGTGAATCGCAGCTTTGGAGCCACCATAAGCTTCGGCGCGTGTGAACGGCAACAACCTAGCTGTGCTCCCTACTATCACCAACTTCGCACCGGCTTTAAGATTCGGCAGCAGCGCTTCGACACAACGCATAGTGCCAACAACATTGACCTCAAATACACGAGCAAATAAATCGGCTTCAAAGTTATCGATATCTAGGTATTCGCAAACGCCAGCCGCCAGAATAACCACGTCGAGATCGGTAAAGCTCCGCAGCGCTTGGACAGTCTCATCGGCTTGGGAGATATCGAGTTGTTGCCCAGCAATATGGTTACTATCGATGTTCTGCAGCTCGTCTAAAGCCTGCTGGTTACGTCCGCATGCCACCACATGATGGCCCGCAGCGGCATAGTCGAGCGTCAATTGCTTGCCGATGCCTGAGGTTGCTCCAGTGATCAGGATATTCATGCTGGCACCATTCGTGCTTTGACTTTGCCAATGATGTAACCCAGTAAAGTTACATGCTCATAAATCATCGCACCCATGTCGTAATAGTCACGCTGCATAATGATCTTGTCGTCTTTAAACTCCATATGGCTCACTCCAGGCACAACAATTTCCTGCCCATTTGCAAGTTTTGGGTGCATCAACCGCATCTGCCAATTTACAAACAGATGATCATCGTTCTGCGCATAATCGGTAAAAGCAAAATGACATTCTTCGACGTTTTCCATGGTGTGCTTAAAGTAATGCTGTAAGTCCTCTAAGCCGTGGACCTGATGAATAGGATCGATGAAGGTGACCTCGTCATGATAAAGATCGCCAAGCTTATCGATATTTACATCACTGAACTCATCATAATAGTTGAGTAGACGTTTAATTATTTCAGGCTGATCTTCTTGCGCCTCAAGCTCTTCAGTGCGGTCTTTAGGCTGTTGGTTTTCACTATTACTATCTTGTTTCGACATAAGCTTTCACCTCCGTCTCGCCCTCTACATTTAGCTTATCAACCAGTATAGTCGTTAAAGCTAAAGCGCTTTGAATTTCCTTAGAAAAGTTTCCCGCGCTTGCGCATGATCAACAATCGGCTTGGGATAGTCGACTTGGGCTGCACGCGCCCACTGTGCTGGTGCGTGAATCTCTTTTACCGGGCAATTCGCTAATTCCTTGACGTATTTACGAATATAGCTGCCATCAGGATCAACCTTTTTACTCTGCGAAGTTGGGTTGAAAACGCGGAAATACGGCACCGCATCCGTCCCTGTTGATGCACTCCATTGCCAGCCGCCATTGTTGGCCGGAAAGCTTCCGTCGATGAGGTTTTGCATGAAAAATTGCTCACCACGGCGCCAATCAATATGTAGATCTTTCACCAGAAAGTTCGCCACAATCATGCGTACACGGTTATGCATCCAACCTTCTTGCTGCAGCTGGCGCATGCCTGCATCAACGATCGGATAACCCGTTTTGCCCTCACACCATGCACTAAAATGTTCTTCGTTTTGACTCCATGCAAACGCATCCGTATGTGCCTGAAACGCTTTGCCATAGCTCAAACGTGGCACGGCATCCATTAAATGCTGATAGAACTCACGCCAAGCCAACTCGCTCAACCAAGTTGCAGCACCATCGGGCAGACCAGCAGGAAACTCTGGCGCATGCTGCTGTAACAAACGCGCTGCCGTCACTGGCGAGAGCACCCCAAGTTCCCAATAGGGTGACAATTTCGAAGTACCATGAATAGCTGGTAAGTCGCGGTCTTGGTCATAGTCAGCCACACGCTCTGCAACAAAGCTTTTCAGCAACCGATAAGCTGCTTCCTCACCAACAACGTATGCGCCACTATCCCGCTCAGGGTAATCAAAACGCTCAGGAAAACTTGGTGCGGCCACGCTTGCTCGCTCTGGTTTAGTATAAGGTTGCGGAAGTCCTGTTTGACGCAGATGAGCCAACCAAGATTTATAGTAAGGCGTGAACTTTTTATAGTACTCACCGGCTTGGGTGCGCAAAATAGGTGGTACTAATACCATGCCATGAAACGTACTCACCGCGATGCCTTGTTCGTCAAGCCAGCTTTGGGTCGCGCGATCACGACGCTGTTCATGTACCGGGTACTCACGATTAAAACTTACACTCGAAATAGCGTGTTCAGCACAAAAGTCCCGAACCACACGAGGTACAGTCTGCCAATCACGACAGCCCTTCAGGTGGAGTTCAATACCCCACTCCGCGGCCTCCTGCTGGAGGGTTTGCAAATGACGGCGTAACAAATCGACCTTCATCGGCGCCCAGTCATGCCGCCGCCACTGCTCTTCACTATACAGATAAAGCCCATAAACCTTATTTTTCGGCCCCGCTTTTTGCAGTGCATTTACCACAGCGGGGTTATCGCGTAGCCGCAGATCATTACGAAACCATATTAACTGTGTCATTTAGAGTCCATATCGCAGTTTTAGGTCTTTTGGATAAGGGTTTAAATAGCGTTGCCCAGCTAGATAATCATTTGGAAACTCACGAAGGTAATGACGTAGCAACGTTAATGGCACCAACAGCGGTTCAATTCCTTGGCGGTATGCAAGAATGGCATCCGTTAATTCTGCACGCTGGTCGTCACTCAGCACCGATTTGAAGTAACCTTGGATATGCTGCAATACGTTTGTGTGGTTCGCCCGCGTTGCTGGTTCCGCTAACGCCTGCATGACTTGTTCTATATAGCTCTTAAGAAACTCAGCCGTCATTTCTTGCTGTTGCGCAACTTGACGACCTAACTCCCGATAAACTTGTTGGTTGTGCGCCAACAGTAAAAGTTTCAAGCTGGTGTGAAATCCCAGTAAATCGGCTTTACTTGGTGACTGTGAGAGCCCCTGCCAAGCTGCATAAACAAATACGCGCATGACAAAATTTTCGCGCAAAGCAGGATCATTTAGGCGTCCATCTTCCTCTAACGGTAGCGCCGGATAACGCTGTTGCAACTGTGCGGCAAAAATACCCGTACCTTCTTTACGTGCATGACCGTTTTCAGGGTTATACAACTTGACCCGTTCCATACCGCAGCTTGGTGACTTCGCACAGAGAACATAGCCGCTTATTTGGGTCAGGTGTCCCTTAGCACGGTCGGCAAAATCAGTTAAACGTTCGGTCACATCCTCACCAGTTTTCGGCACAATCGCACGCACGCCATGCTCACGACTTTCTAACCTAATGGTTGGCCGTGGTACCGGCATGCCGATGCCAACCTCCGGGCACAGCTTCACAAACTCGACGTGTCGCCCCAATTCATCGGTACAGAATGCCGAACGTTTATGGCCGCCATCGAAGCGAACCTCATCCCCTAACAAACAAGCACTGATCCCAACTTTTATAGTTTGCATAGTTACTCTCAAACATCGATTAAATCCCTTGCAGACCAGTACGCTGCAAGTAAAAAAAAGTTCATAAAAATCGATCTCAATTTACTGAGTTAACGTAACCACAGAATATCAAGTGAAACAAGCGATGTTTCCTACGAGGCATTAACTATGAACCCTGTACTAAACAACATTCCATTGTTCCCGCTCTCGGGCCATGTTTTGCCTGGCGGCATCATGCGCTTGCGGATCTTTGAACCACGCTACTTGCGGATGGTACGAGAGGTCTGTGCGCAAGGCGATGACGGTCGTATTGGCATGTGTATGTTCAACGACAACGGTTCGGTAGAGCAAAATACCCACATTCATCCAGTTGCCACGCTCGCTCGTGTGATTGACTTTGAACACCGCGATGATGGTCTGCTGGGGATCACCGTTGAGGGTATCGAGCCATGCCAGATCAATACCATCAGCGTTGACTCAGATGGTTTGCGTCGTGGTGAAGTTGCCATACGTGAACCTTGGCAGCCTACACCCTTGCCCACTAGCTACAGTCATCTAGCCGAACGCTTGTGTCAGGTCTACGGTGAGTACCCTGAATTAGGCGAGTGCCCAACTGATGATCGTTTAGCTCGGGCTGATTGGATTTGTCAGCGCTGGCTTGAACTACTCCCAGTGGACGCCAAAGTGAAACAGGAATTATTAAAAGAGCCTTGTTGTTCACGTACGTTGGACTACCTTGCAGGGTTAATTCACGAAAGTGAACGGAAAAGTGATCCGTAGTTATACAACTCACGTAACGGAAAGTAACTTGAGGAAACCTCGGACAGGTATTACTATGCAGACAGTGACCGCTACACAACTAAAACGGAAACCTATGACGTCCTCTGCGCAGCCTGATGACCCAGACCACGCTGCGGCTTTACTCGCCCTTGTTGCAACCGAACAATCTCGCCAAGCATTTAGTGAATTGTTTAGTTACTTCGCGCCGCGCCTTAAAGCCTACGCCACTCGCCAGTTCGGTAACGAACAAACGGCGATGGATTTGGTTCAAGAAACCATGACGAATGTCTGGAACAAAGCACACTTATTCAAGCCAGATCGAGGTTCTGCCTCAACGTGGATATTTACTATTGCACGCAACATCCGTTTTGATTTCCTCAGAAAGAACAAACATCGTCAGCATGATTTAAGTGCCGACGAATTATGGCCGGTTCTCGCCGAACAAAACGATAGTTTAGATGATGACTATGCCCTCGATGATGACCTATTGATGCAACAGCTTGCAGGCTATTGTGAACTTTTGCCAAAGGCTCAGCGTATTGTCATCGAATTGATTTATGTGGAAGGGAAATCACAACAGGAAGTCGCAGACGCACTCGGTATTCCGCTAGGTACCGTTAAGTCTCGCACGCGATTAGCTTTACAGAAATTAAGAGAGTTGATACATAGCGATGATTAAATTTCACCCTAACGAAGAACATTTATTCCATTACGTCACTGGTGACTTGAGTCCAGCGATGCTAATGATGGTCGGTACCCATGTTGACATGTGCCCACATTGCCAAACGCAAGTGCGCGACATGGAAAATACGGTTGCCAATAAACTCTTTGGTCAAGAGCAAGCACCTAAAGAGCTGTTTGCCGCGAACGATAGTTTCAACGGCGATGCGATGTTGCAACAGATCATGTCGCAAACTCCTGCCCGTGACGAGAGCCGCATCACCGGATTGTTGGCAGATGAGCTTGTGCTTGAAGGTAAGCGCTTTAAGTTGCCGGCAACTTTAGCGCGTAGTCAGCACCGGATTGGTGAATGGCACAAGTTGATCGGCCAAATGTGGCGTGCGCCTGTTCAGATCGGTGGTGAAGACGTCCTCACCTTTATCTATATGGACAAGGGCACAAGAGTTCCAGAGCACACCCACAAAGGCCGTGAAGCAACCTTGGTGGTCAACGGTGTATTCAACGATGAAACAGCTGAGTACCGAGATGGTGACTTCGTCTTTTTAGATGGTTCAGTGAAGCACACCCCTGAAACTCGCGACGAAGACTGCCTTACCTTAGCTGCGTTAGACGCACCTATGCAGTTTACTTCTGGTTTGAGCCGCTTGCTCAATCCGTTTAGTAGCTTGTTCTTTAAATAAGCTACAC
This sequence comes from Pseudidiomarina homiensis, assembly GCF_003987225.1. Lineage (GTDB taxonomy): Bacteria > Pseudomonadota > Gammaproteobacteria > Enterobacterales > Alteromonadaceae > Pseudidiomarina > Pseudidiomarina homiensis. The sequence continues at coordinate 423,352 of NZ_PIPX01000001.1, read as the reverse complement.
ACTCTCTATCATCGCCAATTAAAAAGCCGCTCAACTGAGCGGCTTTTTTGTAACTGCTTTTCGTAACTACTTAGGTTTTGCGTTGCTGACCCGTTGCTTAAGTTTTTGTCCGGGACGGAACGTCACGACTCTGCGCGCCGAAATAGGAATATCTTCACCGGTTTTCGGGTTACGACCTGGACGTTCGTTCTTGGTCCGCAGTTCAAAATTACCAAAACCTGAGAGCTTTACTTCTTCGCCCTGCTCTAACGTACGACGAATTTCTTCAAAAAAGTTCTCAACCAGATCTTTAGCATCACGTTTATTGATACCGAATTTATCAAACAAATGTTCAGCCATATCTGCTTTGGTCAGCGCCATAGCTTACTCCCTAAGGGTTGCCCCAAATTCGTTGGTCAGCATATCAACCACTGCTTTAACCGCAGTATTGATCTCTTGATCTTCTAACGTGCGCTCTGGATGTTGCAACGTTAACGATAACGCTAAACTACGATAACCGTCAGCAACGCCAGAACCCTCATAAACGTCAAATAAGTTTAGGCCAACTAAATGATTTACGCCAATATTTTCAATAGCCTTGAGAACTTCACCCGCAGCTAACTGCATCGGAACAACAATGGCTAAGTCACGACGAATCGATGGGTACTTCGAAACAGGTTGAGCTTGCGGCACTGCGCGCTGTTGCACTGCCGCTAGTTCGAGTTCAAATACATAAGTACGGCCATTGAGACCGAGTTTCTTCTCAAACTGCGGATGCACAGCACCAACATAACCGACGCATTTGCCATTTTTGAAGATGGCAGCTGCTTGGCCAGGATGCAGCGCTGGATGAGAGTCAGCTACAAAGGTGTAGGCTTCAGCTTCGCCAGTTAACGCAAGTAGCGCTTCAACGTCACCTTTGACATCAAAAAAGTCAACGGCACGTTCACCCTCTTGCCAATGTTCAGCAGTGGCTTTACCGGCGCGCACGCCAGCAATCATCGCTTCTTGGCGCACACCATTCTCTGCGCGTTCATCTGGAACAAAACGTAAACCTGTCTCGCAAAAAGCTAGGCTTTGCTGCTGGCGTTTCTGGTTATGCGCAACCGCGCCGAGTAGACCAGGCCAGAGGCTAACACGCATCGATGACATTTCCACACTGATCGGGAATGGCAAAGTTAGCGCTGCAGTTTCATCAAATAATAAGGCTTGATGCTTTGGATCAACAAAACTGTAGGTGATGGCTTCTTGGTAGCCACGATCGATCAGCAAGCGCTTTAATTTCACTGTGCTAACATGTGCCTCTTGGCGCGCCACCATGCGCAGTTGTGCTGCAGGCGCTGCCGCTTGAATACGGTGGTAACCATAAATCCGCGCGACTTCTTCGATCAGATCTTCTTCGATACTAATATCAAAACGGAACGTCGGAACGGTCACCTGCCAAGTCGCATCCGCAAAGCTCACACCAAACCCAAGGCGTTCGAGAATTTCGGTGACTTCTTCGGCATCAAGTTCAATACCTAACACTTTGTTAAGACGTGCTTGGCGTAGGGTGACTTGTTGCGGTTGCGGAATAAAGCGCTCATCTTTCGCTTCGACAATCGGACCCGCTTCACCACCGCAAATGTCGATGATCAATTGCGTAGCACGTTCCATGGCAGTGCGCTGCAACTCAGGATCAACTCCACGTTCATAACGATGTGAGGCATCGGTGTGCAGGCCAAAGCGGCGGGCACGCCCAGCAATCGCCTCTGGTGCAAAGAAGGCGCTTTCAAGGAATATGTTCTTACTATCAACGGTGACACCACTGCCTTCGCCACCGAAAATACCGGCCATCGCTAGCGCTTTTTCTTCGTCTGCAATAACCAAGACATCGTCCTGCAATGTGACTTCATTGCCGTCAAGCAAGGTAAGCTTTTCTTCGGCTTTCGCCATACGTACATGCACCGCACCGCTAAGCTTATCATGGTCAAACGCGTGCATTGGGTGGCCAAGCTCTAGCAAGACGTAGTTGGTAACATCGACTACGGGGTCAATGCTACGAATACCACTACGACGTAAACGCTCGGTTAGCCATAATGGCGACTCAGCAGTAACATTCACGTCACGGACTAGACGCCCCAGATAACGCGGACAAGCTTCTGGCGCATCAAGTACAATCGCACGCTGCTCTTGATGACTCGCGGTAACTGGTTTGATTTCAGGTTCATTAACCTCAATGCGGTTTAACACGCCAACTTCACGCGCAATACCACGCACACCAAGACAGTCGGCACGGTTCGGTGTTAGATCAACGTCGAATGTCACATCGTTGAGCTCTAGGTACTCACGATAGTCCATACCAACTGGTGCATCTTGAGGCAATTCAAGGATGCCATCGTGATCGTCGTTCAAGCCCAGCTCTGAACTCGAGCACAGCATGCCGTGCGACGGCTGACCGCGTAGCTTCGCTTTTTTGATTTTGAAGTCGCCGGGTAACACGGCACCAATGGTCGCCACCGCAACTTTGAGCCCTTGGCGGCAATTCGGCGCACCGCAAACGATGGTCGCGGGTTCAGCTTCACCAATATTGACTTCGGTAACTTGCAACTTGTCTGCGTCTGGATGTTGCCAGCATTTCGTGACTTCACCCACTACTACTTTGCTGAAGGCTTCAGCAACAGGTGTGACATCGTCGACTTCAAGACCAGCCATGCTCAATTGCTCGGCCAGAGCGACTTGATCAAGTGCGGGGTTTACCCAACTACGTAACCACTTTTCACTAAATTTCATCACTGCACCCGAACTAATTAAACTGTTTCAAAAAACGCACGTCGTTTTCAAAAAACGCACGCAAATCGTTAACGCCATAACGCAACATGGTCAGACGCTCAACGCCCATACCAAAGGCAAATCCGGTATATTTTTCGCTATCGATACCCACTGCTTGCAATACCTTTGGATGCACCATCCCACACCCCAATACTTCCAACCATTGACCGTCTTTACGACGCACATCCACCTCTGCGGACGGTTCGGTAAATGGGAAGTAAGATGGGCGGAAACGCACTTCGAGAGATTCCTCAAAGAAGTTCACCAAAAAGTCTTCCAAAATACCTTTCAACTGGGTAAAGCTCACATCCGTATCGACCATTAAGCCTTCAACTTGATGGAACATTGGCGTATGCGTTTGATCGTAGTCGTTGCGGTAGACGCGCCCTGGCGAAATGATTCGCAATGGCGGTTGTTCTTTTTCCATGGTGCGGATTTGTACGCCCGAGGTTTGCGTACGCAACATGGTTTTCGGCGTAAAGTAGAATGTGTCGTGATCAGCACGAGCTGGATGATTCGCAGGAATATTCAACGCGTCAAAGTTATGGAAATCATCCTCAACTTCTGGACCTTCTTCAACACGGAAGCCTAAATCACCGAAGAACTGCTCAATGCGCTGAATCGTTTGCGTCACTGGGTGAAAACCGCCAACCGCCGCACGGCGACCAGGTAAAGTCACGTCGATACGCTCTGCCGCTAGTTTTTCGGCAAGCTGAGCCTGTTTAAGCTCTTCATTACGCGCATTAATCGCCTGCTGAACTTCTTGCTTGGCTTGGTTGATCGCTTGACCCGCTGCTGGGCGTTCTTCCGCCGACAATTTACCTAAACTTTTCAGCTGTTCGGTCAATAATCCTTTTTTGCCCATGTACTCAACCCGCACAGCATCAAGCTCTTGCGGACTGGTAGCGGCAGCGATGGCAGCTTCGGCCTTCGCAACAATGTCATTTAACTCCATGACCTTCCTCGGTGATGTGTTCTTTTGAAAGCGCTTATAATAGCGAAAAACCATAAAAAAAGGGAGCAGTGACGCTCCCTTTTTCAACTTTATTCATGGCTTATAGAGAGCTTTTTGCTTTCTCTACTAGCGCAGCAAAACCATTTTGGTCATGAACTGCGATGTCTGCCAGAATTTTACGATCGATTTCAACAGATGCTTTTTTCAAACCGTTGATAAAGCGGCTGTATGACAAACCGTTTTGACGTGCCGCAGCGTTGATACGCACAATCCACAATTGGCGGAATTGACGTTTCTTCTGACGGCGGTCACGGTATGCATATTGACCTGCTTTGATAACTGCTTGCTTCGCTACGCGATAAACACGTGAACGAGCACCATAATAACCTTTCGCCTGCTTCAGGACTTTCTTGTGACGCGCACGCGCGATCACACCACGTTTTACTCGTGCCATTTGCTATCTCCTTTCCTTACGCGAACGGTAACATACGCTGAACTAAGCCAACATCGGCTTCGTGCACCATGCTTTTAGCACGCAGGTGACGCTTCCGCTTTGAGCTCTTTTTGGTCAGGATGTGACGCAAATGAGACTGTTTACATTTAAAGCCGCCTGAAGCGGTTTTTTTGAAGCGCTTAGATGCGCCCTTTTTCGATTTCATTTTCGGCATGAAAACTACTCCGCATTGTTAACTACAAGTGTAACAGGGTGAGGTTGGCCAATGCCTACCTACTTGTGGACCACAGTTACTTCTTAGCAGGGGCCAGAACCATAATCATCTGGCGACCCTCAGCCCGTCTCGGGAACGACTCAAGAGTTGATATCTCTTGCAAATCGTCTTTGATACGATTCAACAATTCGATACCGAGTTCTTGGTGCGCCATTTCACGGCCACGGAAACGAACGGTGACTTTAGTTTTGTCACCTCCCTCGAGGAAGCGAGTCAGGTTGCGTAGTTTTACCTGATAATCGCCCTCATCAGTACCAGGACGGAATTTAACTTCCTTAACCTGAATCTGTTTCTGATTTTTCTTTTGCTCTTTCGCGTTCTTAGCTTTTTCGTAGAGGAACTTGCCATAATCCATCAGACGACATACTGGTGGCTCCGCATTAGGGCTAATTTCCACCAGATCAACACCGGCCTCTTCGGCCTTCTCAAGAGCTTCTTGAATACTTACGACACCAATCTGTTCACCTTCAACGCCGATCAAGCGCACTTCATTAACGCGAATTTCGTCGTTGATACGATTTTTGTCAGCAGCTTTCTGAGTTCTTTTTCCGCCTTTAATGGGTCATTCCTCCAATCAATTAACTAATTTTGCGACTACGTACTTCGTCTTGCAGCTCTGCAATAAATTGCTCCAGGCCTTTTACGCCTTGGTCTTCACCGCGACGGGTACGTACCGCAACCGCTTGGTTCTCGACTTCTTTATCGCCGACAACCAACATATAAGGAACACGTTTTAATGTGTGTTCGCGAATTTTAAAGCCTATTTTCTCATTTCTCAAGTCGGCTGTCGCCCTAAATCCGAGTTTATTCAACTCTTTTACGGTATTTTTGACGAAATCAGCCTGATTATCGGTGATATTCATCACCACAATCTGTGTTGGCGCAAGCCAAACTGGGAAATAACCGGCATATTCTTCAATAAGAATACCCATAAAACGCTCAAGCGAGCCCAAAATCGCACGGTGAATCATCACCGGCGTGTGGCGCTCGTTGTCTTCGCCCACATAAGTTGCGCCTAAACGGCCTGGCAAGGCGAAGTCGAGCTGTACGGTACCGCACTGCCAAGCACGACCTAAACAGTCATGCAGCGTGAATTCAATTTTTGGACCATAGAAGGCGCCTTCACCGGGCAGATATTCAAATTCAATACCATTGTTCTTCAGTGCTTCAGCGAGCGCTTGCTCGGCATGATCCCACGTTGCATCATCACCCAAACGTTTTTCTGGACGCGTTGAAAGTTTCACGACAATGTCTTCGAAACCAAAGGTTTTATAGGTTTCATAAACCATTTTAATACAGCCGCTAACTTCTTCTTGCACTTGCTCAGGCGTACAGAAGATGTGCGCATCATCTTGCGTAAAGCCGCGTACACGCATCAAACCATGCAATGCACCCGAAGGTTCATTACGGTGACAGCAGCCAAACTCAGCCATGCGCAGCGGCAAATCACGGTAGGATTTCAAACCCTGGTTAAAGATTTGTACGTGCCCAGGGCAGTTCATCGGCTTAATCGCATACTCGCGGTTTTCTGACGCAGTGGTGAACATCAGTTCTGAGAATTTTTCCCAGTGACCTGATTTTTCCCACAGTACGCGGTCCATCATGAACGGACCTTTCACCTCTTGGTAATTATATTCACGCAACTTCTCGCGCACATAGGTCTCAAGTTCTTGGAACACGGTCCAGCCGTTGTGATGCCAGAACACCATACCCGGCGCTTCTTCTTGCCAGTGGAAGAGATCTTGTGACTTACCAATTTTGCGGTGATCACGTTTTTCAGCTTCTTCAAGACGCTGTAAATAAGCTTTTAGTTGTTTCTTATCTGACCATGCAGTGCCGTAAATACGCTGCAACATCTTGTTGTCAGAGCTGCCACGCCAGTACGCACCCGCCACTTTCATAATTTTGAAATGCTGGCAGAACTTCATGTTCGGTACGTGCGGACCACGACACATGTCAGTGTATTCTTCGTGATGATAAAGCGCAGGACGATCGTCTTGGCTTATGTTTTCATCAAGAATTTCAATTTTGTACGGTTCGTGGCGTTCAACAAAAGTCTCGCGAGCTTCTTGCCAGCTCACTTTCTTTTTCACCACTTCGTATTCAGTCTTTGCCAGTTCTTTCATACGCTTCTCGAGCGCGTCAAGATCGTCTTGGGTTAGGGCTTTATCAAGGTCAACGTCGTAATAAAAACCGTTATCAATGACCGGACCTATCGCCATTTTCACTTGTGGGAACAGTTGTTTTAACGCATGGCCTAACAGGTGCGCACACGAGTGGCGGATGATCTCCACGCCTTCCTCGTCTTTCGGGGTAATAATGTGGACTGTCGCGTCTTCGGTAATCTGGTCACAGGCATCGGCCAGTTCACCATTGATTTTGCCGGCCACAGTCGCTTTTGCGAGGCCAGGACCGATATCTTGAGCTACTTCGAGAATAGAGACAGGTTTATCGAAAGCGCGTTGACTTCCATCAGGCAGCGTTACTACAGGCATTCTTTTGTTCCTTTAACAGTGGTGGCACCTACCAAGTGTCACTTGTGATTCAACGAGAAGCGGCCACTATACCGCATGGCTGCAGCGCACGCAATGCAACGCTTGGACTTGTTTTGTCGGGCGGGTATGATAGCGCGCTATGGAATCAATTCTTGGCCCCTTGGCCGCCCTTTTTGCCGCGCTCTTTTGGGCCCTTGCTACCCTGCTTTACAGTCAGGCGGGAAGCTATTTGTCGGCTAGCCAATTAAACCTCGTCAAAGGCTTTGTCGCAGTCCCCCTGCTGTTTATTGTGGGCCTTATAACGCAGCAATTGGTGCAGTTTGATGGTAGTGCGGCGGCATGGTTACTCTTAGCCAGTGGGGTCATCGGCATCACGGTTGGCGATACACTCTACTTCACCGCGCTGCGCCGTATTGGCCCTTGGTATACCATGCTGTTCGAATACTTAGCCCCACCCTTTGCGGCAGGTATAGCTTGGCTGTGGTTACAGGAGGCGATGACCGCACGCGAATTACTAGCGGCACTCGTGGTGCTGGTCGGCATCATCGTTATTACCACCGAGCGTAACTCACAACGCCCTCAGGCGCACTTGAACGTTTCAGGGATGACCGCGGCAACGGGAGCGGCGTTGTGCCAAGCTTTGGGTCTTGTGATGGCATTTGAGGCTTTAGCGAGCTTTAATGTAAATCCGCTGCAAGCGGCCTTCGTACGTCTCGCCGCTGGCACGGCTGCGCTTACCGTTGCACTGATTTTATTAAAGCCCAAAATGTTTCTACAAACCAAAGCTGCGCTACGCCATACGTCGCTGCCTTGGTTGCTGGTTGCCATTTTTATGGGCACCTTTTTAGCTATTTGGTTGCAACAAACCGCTATTGCCTACCTGCACCCCGGACTCGCGCAAACGCTACTCGCCACTGCTCCCCTTTGGCTTATCCCAATTCAATGGTGGCGGGGCGAGCCGCCCACGTTGCGCAGTATTGCTGGAGCACTTATCGCCGCAGTCGGTATCGCTTTGCTGTTTTTGCGTTGATCTCTTTACACAACGCTTAGCTTCTTTACGTGGCGGGAATAACTTCTTTGCACCATAATCAGTTTAGGTTGAATGCAAAAGCGAGAGGCTCGCTATGAATGTTGAAAAACTTCACGACGCCGCAGTGCGCTGCCCTCACTGCGGCCATCAAATCCATGTGAGCATTGATGTCTCGCAAGGTGATCAAGATTATCAAGATGAATGCCCGGCCTGCGGCAGTGATGTGCATTTAGATGTTCACGTCGACGACGCACAAGACAAAATCATCGTCAAAGTGTTAGAAGAATAAAAAGCGATGTTCGCTATTCGCTGTTTGCTGTTTGTTTAAACAAAGAGCGAGCGCAAGCGAGCGTGCGAACAGCTAATAGCGCTTTTAACGTTTTTGTTCTAGGTAGCGATTGACGGTGTCGACGATGGTGATGGTTTGTTGATCGAACTCTAGGTTTACCTTGTCGCCCGGCGTTAAATCAGCAAGGTTTGTTAGGCGCAACGTTTCAGGGATTAAATGGAGCGAAAACTGACTATCGTGTACTTGGCCTATTGTAAGGCTCGCACCATTGACGCTGATAAAGCCTTTAGCAAACACATAAGGTTTAAACTCTGCTGGGAAAGCTATCCACATGGCCACGTTGTCAGCCGTTTCGGTCATTGTCTCAAGGGTGCCGGTGGTATGAATATGACCGGATACATGGTGGCCACCGATTTCGTCGCCAACCTTTAATGAACGCTCCAGGTTAACTTCACTGCCTATTTTAAGCTCGCCCAAGTTGGTAAGTTTCAAAGTCTCATCAATGACGTCAAAACGCACGGTATCTGTGGTAAATTGAACCACTGTTAAACAACAACCGTTAATAGCAATACTGGCACCTATTTCGAGATTCTCTAGAAATTGCGGTGCTACCTGTAAGGTCAGCTGACGAAATTGTTCACGTTGTTCAATGGCAATAATTTCAGCTTGGGTTTGTACGATACCGGTAAACATGATGCGCGACTGGCTCCAACGACAATTAGTAGGCTCTATTGTACGGCCTCTGAGCGGCCTTGGCTACGTCTTCGTGGCGCTCTTAGTCAGCTCCTGTAGTGAAGTACCGACGGCGCTAACAGCGCTTGATGATTATCAGCGCCGCGTCGCCAACACCTTGCAACTTGAGCCTATTGCCTACCAACCTGTAAGTTTTCCGCAATTGCCGAATAGCCGCGACCTTCGCGTGCAGGTTCCACGCATTAGCGTTTCGCTCCTTGACTCATGGCGCCTTGACCAATGTGCGGCGGGGCAACTCATTGCACAGCGCAACAGTGCTTTAGGAAAGCTTGAAGAAGGTATCAGTCGCTACTTCACCGATCTTCAACTCACGCAAGCGATGAAGACCTGTGTAACGGAACTCGAGCAGGCGGGTGAAGCACAACTCGCTAAGCGCTTAGCGAGTGCCTTACAAGAAAAACGACAGACCCTTGCAGCCAGCAAACAACTCGCGATTGCGACCGATGACGCCTTGCGTCACAGTTTACGTTTCGCACCAAGTACACTAGCAGCGCCCGATGATGCTGCGTTTGCCAATGCCCTAGCGTCCCTCGACCATGTGCTAGCGGTATTACAAGAGCCTTCGCAGCAACCGCCACAGGTCTCACGTGAACAACTCGAAAGTGCGCTCGAACAGCTGCATCAATCAGACTACCTGCCCCGCTTGTGGCGTTCCTTACATACCTTAGAGGCTTACTTACAACAGCTAGCGCCCCTAACCGAAGACCTGGTGGGTCTGGCTGGCTGTAGCAGCAAAGGAAGACCGCAACGCCCAGAGGTATTGCATACGGTCTTCCTTAAATTCTTTATCGCTAAAGTTCAACCTGAGCTCGCTGGTTATACCCGCCAAGGTTATCTTGTGAATGAGCGCCTTGCCCAGCTTGCGGTAATCAGTGAACAGGCAGCTTTAAAAGACTATATTCAACGTCTGATGCAATTAACCGACAAGTTAAACGAACGCAGTAAAGGTCATGTCAAGCCATGGCAACGGTTCTTTGCAGCCTGTGACTTTACTCCAGGCTAACTACCTCTCTTGGTGTATCGACTTTTCTGCGATATTATTGATAATAATTCTCATTAAGACCCCTATTGAATCAAGAGGACGTAGTTATGAAACTTAAGTTGACTGTACTTGCACTAACCGCAGCCATCGGCTTGCATGCGCCTACATTGCAAGCAGACGAGGAACAACGTTACGAGCATTTCAAAGGCCAACCAGCGAAAAACTTGGATCAAGCTTTATTTAATTTGGCGAATTTCAATGCCAAGCTTGAGCAGATCATGGCGAAAGAGGAGTTGACCGCAAATGATATGGCGACCATTCACCAGCTGAGCTACACCCTTGAAAATGCCCTGCAACGCCTCGATGAAGAGGTAGACACCATGCAAGAGGTGCTCGAAGAAGTGCACCTCGCATCAGAAAGCATGGATTTTGAAACGGTACAAAAACAAGGTAAGGTTTACCTCGAATCGACCGGTAAAATCGTTAAAAAATAAGGACACTTATGCGCTTTAGCAGTACCTCGAGTTACATCGTCGCGGACGAACTAGCACTGGCAGTCAACGCTGCTGTAACCCTTGAAAAGCCCCTCTTATTAAAAGGTGAGCCTGGTACTGGTAAAACAAGACTTGCGGAAGAGCTCGCCGCAAGTCTTGGCGTGCCCTTGCTACGTTGGCAGATCAAATCGACCACCAAAGCACAGCAAGGTTTGTATGAGTATGATGCTGTTTCGCGTTTGCGCGATAGCCAATTGGGCAGCGACAAAGTACACGATATTGCCAATTACATTAAACCCGGTAAGCTCTGGCAGGCGTTCACAGCGCCTGAGCGTCCAGTGTTGCTGATCGATGAAATCGATAAAGCTGATATTGAGTTTCCAAATGATTTGTTGCACGAGCTCGATCAAATGGAATTTCATGTGTATGAAACTGGTGAACAGGTTACGGCGAAGCACCGCCCGATTGTGGTGATCACTTCGAACAATGAAAAAGAGCTGCCAGATGCATTCTTGCGCCGTTGCTTCTTTCACTACATTAACTTCCCGGACGCTGAAACTTTGGCGCAAATTGTTCGCGTGCATCACCCTGATATTCAACGCGAACTGCTACAAACAGCACTCGAAGTATTCTTTGACGTGCGCAAGCTACCCAATTTAAAGAAAAAGCCTTCAACTTCAGAGCTCATTGACTGGTTGAAGCTACTTTTGGTTGAAGATATTGGTGTACGTGATTTAAAAGCTAGCAACGGACTGATGCCCATGTTCGGCGCCCTACTTAAAAATGAGCAAGACGTGCAGCTTGTTGAAAAACTAGCGTTTATGACCCGCCGTCGAGAAAGCTAATGCTCATTGAGTTTTTCTTTACACTGCGCAAGCACGGTTTGAAAACCAGTATTACCGAGCTTATGGATTTGCTTTCAGCGCTTGAGAAGCAAGTGGTGTTTGCCGACGTTGAAGCGTTTTACTACCTTGCCCGGTTAACCTTAGTTAAAGACGAAAGCCAATTTGACCGTTTTGACCGCGCCTTTGCCGAGTACTTTGAAGGTGTCGAACAAGTCGACCTTAGTAGTGCTATTCCAGAAAACTGGTTACGCCGCTCGCTGCAGCGTCAACTCACCGACGAAGACAAAGCTAAGCTGCAAAGTATGGGTGGCCTAGATGAGCTCCTGAAGGCCTTTCAACAACGCATGAAGGAACAACAGGAACGTCATGCCGGCGGCAATAAATGGATTGGTACCGGCGGCACCTCGCCTTTTGGTGCCTATGGTTACAACCCCGAAGGCATTCGTATCGGCCAAGACGGTTCGAATGCCCGCCGAGCGGCCAAAGTGTGGGACAAGCGCGAGTTTCGTGATCTCGACACCGAGGGCGAGCTGAACAACCGCACCATGCAACTCGCTTTGCGTAAGCTGCGTAAATTCGCCCGTACCGGCAGCGCAGAAGAGCTCGATCTGGATGAAACGATTCGTGCAACTTCACAAAAAGCCGGCTTGCTTGACTTAAAATGGCGCCCAGAGCGCCATAACGCAGTTAAGGTATTGCTGTTATTTGATGTCGGTGGCTCGATGGATGACTTCATCTATGAATGCCAGCAACTTTTTGCCGCGGCGCGTAGCGAGTTTAAGCACCTTGAGTTTTATTACTTCCACAACTGTGTTTATGAGGAAGTGTGGCAATCCAACGAGCGGCGCTTTAGCGAAAAAACCTCAACACGTGAGCTGATTAATAAATATGGGCGCGACTACAAACTCATTTTTGTCGGCGATGCGACCATGGGGCCCTACGAAATAGCATATCCTGGTGGTAGTGTTGAACATTGGAACGAAGAACCAGGACAGGTGTGGATGCGCCGTTTGCTTAATCATTTTGATAATGCTGTATGGCTTAATCCGCAACCGCTAGAGCATTGGAAGTGGCATCATTCTATCGATATGATGCACGAGCTCATGGGCGGACGCATGTACCCGATGACCCTCGATGGTATTAGCGAGGCAATTACGACGCTGTTGAAAAAATCTGCTGTAACTGCCCCCGTTTCTTAAGTAAATCCGCTAGCGTAAATTCGTGCAAATAGTCGTAAAACAGTTCCTTACCGCGCGCTACAATGCCCTTCAGTTCACACGCTGGTAGTGCCACACAGTATGGGTTATGGCACTCAATCCATGGCTCATCACCTTCAAGTTGGCGTATCACATAGTCTAAGCGAATCTCATTGGGAGCTTTGGCTAAGAAAAAGCCACCGTTCTTACCACGACGCGTTTCAATAAGCTGCAATCGGCCGAGATGATGAACGACTTTGTTAACGTGATTGCTCGAGAGATCAAAGGTCTCGCAAATCGCTTTTATCGTGGTTAACTTACCTTTAGCATCATCGCTAGAACGCCCATCAACGCCCTCTTTGGTGCCGAGGTACATCAGGATCCGCAAACCATAATCGGTATACTTTTTTAACTGCATCACTTAGGCCTATTGTTTTCTATGTTCAAAGCTTGATCTTCAACAAAGATACATGAATAATGCATATTATAAAACATGCATTAAGGATGTTGGTTATGAAAGCTGAAACACTTTTGCGCAGCGCAAACACTGCAATGGTAGTTTTTCTTACCTTATTTATCATTGTCGCCTACGGCGCTTGGGGAATGGAAGCAGAACTACCACTTATGTTGATCGCGGTCTTACATTTTTTGCAGATACTCTTAGCCGGATTGTTTAAAGTTTCGTATGTAGTTCGCTTGATTGCACAGAATCAGCTCGGCCAAGTCCTACGTTAGTTAGCAATTGCTGAAATGTTAGACAAACAGCCTAGGCAACCGCTATTTTTCGCAAAAATGGCTTGCACGTAAACCGCAGAATGAATAATATAGCGGCCGTTCACGCAACGTGAACAGGCATTTCAAAATGTACGACCGTAGCTCAGTTGGTTAGAGCGCTACCTTGACATGGTAGAGGTCGGTGGTTCGAATCCACTCGGTCGTACCAATTATTCTTAGCCCGCATTATCCATTTGCTGATCTCCACCAGCTGCAACACCCAAAACCTCTACGGTTTGTAAACCACGATTGGTTTGCCATTGAATGCTCTGCCCTACCTTTAAGCCAATCAAAGCAGCGCCCAGCGGTGCAAACACAGATAAGTTATCATCGGCGCTACGCGCCTTTCCTGGCACTACCAAGGTGCGAGTGAAAACTTTATCCGTCTCGACCACGCGAAAGGTTACTTGCTGATTAAGCGCCACACAGTCGTCTGGCAAGTCAGCAGGCTTAACGATTTTTGCGCGCGCCAACTCGGTTTCGAGTGCATCAATAAATTCAGGTGTTAGTGTCGCGTCGATCAGCCCCATCTCAATGGCGTCAAGGTCACGTTGCGTTAAAATAATTTCTGGCTTGGTCATTCTAATTCTCCTTAACTACTGCCAAGAAAAAAGGCTCCGAAGAGCCTTTATCAGTCTTCGATTCAATCACTTACTATTAATATTCATTACTTCCCAACAACTCTCTTGGCCGCGCCAATCGAGTTTGATTCTCGCGCCGCGGTGGCATCCGAGCACGGCGCTACCGATGGGTGAAAGTATCGAAATCTTATGTTCTAGCGGCACGGCCCTTTGCGGTATCACCACTTGAAAGGTGATTTGTTCACCGCTCGCCCGCTGTCTCAGCGTGACGGTACTGCCGACTCTTACACAGACATCGAAACGCGAGCGCTGATGCGAAGCCGTATCCAAATTATTCAACAACGATTGCAATCTTTGAGGCTGTAACAAAATGTACTGACTCGCGTCTTGGAAAATAGGCTGACGCGTACAGTTCGATCTGCTACAAACGTTCAACATGCGCCTAAGCACGATGCTTCTCCGAATGTTTAATGTGGTTAAGATTTAGGTGTTTTCGAACAACAAGAATTGCATGCCGGACACAGCAGCTGCGCCCGGCTTAAATTGGAAAGGTGAGATCGGTACTCAGTAATGTGTAACTCGACTTAAACATAAGCCCCTCAGCGGTGTAGAGCTCTATGATAGCCCAACGACTTTTTTTAGCAAGCTCCCCTGCCATTGAAATATTTGTTTGCATTCAGTTACTTGCAAAGACACTTATTTCGGCCTTAAATGAATGCTTATCTAACGAACAATAAGAACAAAACTATGCGACGCCTATTAACAGCCATTGTTATTTCCGTTACCGCCATGAGTGGTTGCGGCGAAAAAGGATACCCAAGTCATTTATTAGTAGAAAAAGTCGCAACCGATGAGCTCCAAGCTTTGCTCGTTGCGCCTAAGGCCACTGAACCAACTTCGACGGTCATCGTTTTAGGAGGCTCAGATGGCGGCTATCAAAGTGCGGCCGCCACCGCTCAGGAGCTTGCCGAGCAAGGCATTGCCGCGCTCGCCGTGGCTTACTTCGGCATCGATGGTGTACCTGCGACACTCAATGAAATACCGCTCGAATATTTTTCGAACGCTCTGAAATTTATTGATCAGCACCCGCAGCTCAGCCGTAATCAATGCGGACAAATCGGTGTTGTAGGAAGCTCTCGCGGCGCGGAACTAGCGTTGTTGCTAGGTGCACACAATTCTAATTTTGCACCAATTGCCGCACTTTCACCTAGCTCGCACGTTTGGGGAGGTGCTGGGAATACTAGCGCAGCTTGGACGTTCAACGGAGAGCCAATAAGTTATGTTCCTCGACACTCTAACCCGAACTATGACGTAACTAAGTTTGTAGGTGTCGACTACTTCCGCAGCGATCTTCAACATGCAGATGCGGACTCTGCACGCATACCCGTGACTGATATCGCGGGCCAAGTTCTGTTGCTGGCGGGCACTGATGATCGGTTATGGCCCTCCGCTGAAATGGCTCAAACGCTAAAACAGCAATTCGTTGAAGCGCAGCAACCAAGCAAAGTACAAGCCTTTTACTTTAACGACGCTGGTCACGTGATTGCGCCCGGCGCACCTAACGATATAACCGAAGTAACCACACCAAACGGAACTACGATTGTGCTTGGAGGGAATCCTTCAGCAAATCAATCAGCACAAGATGCATCGCTAAAGGCAATGGTTAAAATCTTCAAAGCGCCGATTTGCCGGACTAGACCAGAAGAAAGCAACTTCGACCAAGCGAAACTCGCCCAATTACGTGAGACTGTAAAGCAAGCAGGCAGCTCCTCCATGGTACTAATGGAAAATGGCGAGATCGCTTTTGAATTTGGTGATATTCACGAAAAACATACGATCCACTCTATTCGCAAAGCGATGTTAAATTCATTGTATGGCATCTATAGTGAGCGCGGTGTTATCGATTTAGATATAACCCTTGCCGAGCTTGAAATTGACGACATTCATGGTTTATCAGAAACCGAAAAATCAGCAACCGTGCGTCATCTTTTAAAATCGAGAAGTGGGGTTTACCACCCTTCGGCAGCGACTAATGAAGCAATGCTAGCGGCCATGCCTGAACGCCACAGTAAGAAACCCGACGCGCATTACGTCTACAATAATTGGGACTTCAACACCGCCGGAGCTATTTTCGAAAAGCTTACTGGTGAGAGCATCTATGACGCGTTCGCCCGCGAAATCGCTAAGCCTCTTGGTATGTTGGATTACCAAGGCACTTTCACAACAATCAGCGAAGACACCGATATTTCGAAGCTCAAGGTTGACGGTTTTTATTACTACGAGCCTGAAAAATCAAAGTACCCTGCCTACCACATGCGTATGAGTGCTTATGATATGGCCCTTTACGGCCAGTTATACGCCAACAATGGCGAGTGGCAAGGCCAGCAGCTTGTCAGCGCTGACTGGATTGAACAAAGCACAACATCGTATTCGGTAACCAATTCCTACATGGATTTTGGCTACGGTATGCTGTGGAACGTCATTAACCCCAACGAGGAGCGTGCAACGACGTCCTTCTATCACACGGGTGTCGGTATCCACATGCTTGGCGTCTACCCGGCCTCAGACTTAGTATTTGTGCATCGCGTGGCCACCGAATCCGACTACAACTTTGACCAACAGAACCTGTATCGCATCATTGGAAGCATTTGGAGTTCGCGCCAATAGCCGCCACTCTAATAGAGCGGCGTCCACCACTCCCCTATGGCCATTTCAATAGCGGCTGCCCATTCGAGCCACTGGTCGCTATTCCAAGCCCAAACTGAAGCTAGCTTTAAGACCATAACCAATAACAAACCCGCGAGTGTCGCGCTGTGCAATCGCCCCAGTGTACGAACGTCGAACCAAACCAACGGCGCAAGAATCAAAAGATGGTAAAGGTGCAGAGGCCAAATAGGGCCGGCGGCACCGGTAATCCCCGGTAGCCAAAGCATCCTGAAAAACGCAGCATCGAGAATTGAAAACGAAACAAAGAGAATCAATCTTTTGTGGGTGTGAACCGAAAATCGCACCGCAATCATAGCGGCAAGATAGAACACGAGAATTTGTGCGACGGCGGCAATCGTTAAGCCGAATAACTTATAAATAATCGGTTTCACATGATCGGGCACTTCAAAGAACAGTGTGTTTGTCGATAACCCCATCCCAGTGAGCCAAACTAGCGCTACAAGCATAAATCCACAAACCGCAAAGCCGTAATGCCACCACATTTTGCCTTGTCGAACTAACCAAGCTTGCAATATGACCAGCGTCAACCAGCCCATCATCGCTAATGCATGTAGATGAATGATCCAGGGGATAGTCGTAAGCCCCGTGTCGACGCCACGTAAGAAACTAGGAAAGAAACCTACAATGGCAATGCCAAGATAAAAGACCGAAATGAAGATAAAAAAAGATGAACGTTTTCCTGACGAAAAAAGCATAACCAATTCCCTGTCGATTATTTTTTTAGAAGTAGCCTAGACAACGTCCTAAAAAAATGCAAAAACCAACTTTAACTTCAAACACCAAAAGAAAACTGGAACCATCTGACTATGGGCTTATTTGAGCGCTTTTTATCTATGTGGGTCGGGCTTGCCATTATAGGTGGCATTATTGCTGGAAGCATCGCGCCTAGTTTGTTTGAAAGCGTGGCCGCCTTGGAGTATGCGCATGTTAATTTAGTCATCGCTGCGCTCATTTGGTTGATGATTTACCCAATGATGGTCCAAATAGATTTCGCATCGATAAAAGATGTCAGCAAAAACCCTCGCGGCTTAATTTTGACCTTAGTTGTTAACTGGCTAATTAAGCCGTTCACAATGGCATTTTTAGGCTGGTTATTCTTCAAGGGGTTCTTCGCTGATTTCGTTGACCCAAAAACCGCTGATGAATATATCGCAGGTATGATTTTGCTGGGCGTTGCACCGTGTACAGCTATGGTTTTTGTTTGGAGTCAACTCACTAAAGGCGATGCTAATTATACGTTAGTCCAAGTCTCGGTTAATGATGTCATTATGATTTTTGCCTTTGCCCCGATTGCCGGCCTACTGCTCGGGGTAACGGACATTGTAGTACCATGGGATACCTTACTTTTGTCAGTGGTACTTTATGTTGTAATCCCCCTAATTGCAGGACTTTTTACTCGTCGAATACTAGACGGTAAAGGTAATGCCCAACGTTTGACGCGCTTTTTAGCGCTCATGAAGCCTTGGTCTATTTTGGGCTTATTAGCGACCGTCGTATTACTCTTCGCGTTTCAAGCCGAAACGATTTTAGCTAAGCCACAAGTGATAGTACTCATCGCCATACCGCTTCTTATTCAAACGTATGGAATATTTGCTCTGACATATTTCATTGCACGACGAATGCGTTTACGACATAACATCGCTGCTCCAGCATGTTTAATCGGCACCTCAAACTTCTTTGAACTTGCAGTAGCAGTTGCCATTTCGCTTTTTGGACTCAACTCCGGAGCCGCGCTTGCTACGGTCGTTGGAGTATTAGTTGAGGTTCCCGTAATGCTATCACTCGTATGGTTCGCCAATAGAACTCGACATTGGTTTACGCCTTATGAAAATAAATAACGATAAAGTTTGACTTCGGTAGGAATGAGCGTATTGTGGGCGGCGTTGGATAAGAATTTGAAAGATAAACCTCCTTTACGACGCTTTATTAGTAGTAAGTCCTCGTCCTGTAGCTTTAAATCTCCATTTTTTACCCGCATGATCGCGTCAAGGTCATGAACCTTTGCGCATAACAAATTTATATATAGGATGACTATTATGTCTAATACAGTAACTGGCGTTGTTAAATGGTTTAACGAAGCAAAAGGTTTTGGTTTCATCGAGCAGCAAGGTGGCGCGGACGTATTCGCTCACTTTAGCGCTATCTCAGGCAACGGTTTCAAAACCTTAGCTGAAGGCCAAAGCGTATCGTTCTCAATTACTCAAGGTCCTAAAGGCCCACAAGCTGAGAACATCGTAGCGATCTAATCGCCAACGAAGATTTTAAGAAAGAGCGAACCTAGGTTCGCTCTTTTTTTATGTCTAAAATTTACTTCTTAGCCTTGGCGACGGCTGTTGTTGCGGCTTCTTCTACGGCTTGCCAATTTTTCGCGTCAATCGCAGGTTTCGGCAAAATCCATGAACCACCCACACAATGAACATTCGGCAACGCCAAATAATCATGGTAATTGCCTTGGTGAATACCACCAGTTGGACAAAAAGTAATGTCAGGGAACGGCCCCGCAATCGACTTCAGCATCGCACAGCCTCCTGCAGCTTCAGCAGGAAAAAACTTCAAGTGCGTATAGCCAAGTTCTTTCGCGGTCATCAATTCCGAAATCGTTGCTACACCAGGAATCAGTGGGACGTCGCCGCGCGCTCCGGCCTGTAGCAAATTGGTGGTAATGCCGGGGCTGATGGCAAATTGTGCACCTGCAGCTTTAACTTTTGCCAACTCTTCCGGCGTCGTTACGGTTCCGGCGCCAACGACAGCACGTGGTAACTTTTCTCGTAAACGCTCGATAGCGGCTAATGCAACCGGTGTACGCAAAGTTACTTCAAGGATTGGGATGCCCGCGGCCAACAATGCTTCAGCCATAGGTACCGCATCTTCCAGACGTTCGATAACCATAACGGGTACTACGGGACTGAGTTTAAATAAGTCCGCTGGGGCCAACTGCCAATGGGGAAAACTCATAGCTACCTCTATTTAGACTGTTGCAAAGATTGTTTAAGGTACTGCCCCACGCCACGTAAGCCCGCATGTTCAGCAGTGATCACAAAACACGGGATGGCTTCGGCAACTTGGCAAAAACGTCCTTTATGTTCAAAACGTGCACGAAAATTTGATGTCGCCATAAGTTGCATCAACTTTGGTACCACGCCGCCGGCAATATAAACGCCGCCATAGGTGTTCAGGTTTAGCGCTAAGTTGCCAGCAAAACTACCAAGACTCGCAAAAAATTGGTTCACGGTTTCAAGCGCCAAAGTATCGATGCCACTTAGCGCTCGCTGACCAATTTTCGCCGCACTCAAAGGCACCACATTACGTCCATGATAATCCGCTAGCGCTAAATACAACGTTTCCAGCCCCGGTCCCGATAACACACGCTCCGCCGAGACCCGCCCTACCCGATTATGGATAAAACGATGAATAGCCCATTCTTTCTCGTTGGTAGGCGCCCAATCGACGTGACCGCCTTCTCCCGGCAGCGGCATTACGCTCCCATCAGGCATGGTAATTAAATGGCCGACACCCAGCCCAGTACCCGCACCAAGTACCGCTTTTGGCGCTTTGGGCGTGATCTTTCCCCCGCCAATTTGCTTAAGCTCGTGAGGTTGTAAAGTCACGATACTCATGGCTGCCGCAGCAAAGTCATTCAATACTTTAAAGGTTTTCAAACCCATCGATTTACGTACACCGCGAATCGAGAACTGCCAATGATGATTCGTCATGTTAATTTCATCGGAATCCACGGGACAGGCAATCGCAATCGCGACATGTTCTAAAGGCACATCTTGTTCACGGCTATAGGCGGTCATAACATCGGTCAACGTCGGGTAATCCGCACAAGCGAACACCTGCACGCGATCGAGTTCAAAGGTGGTCAAGTTGATCCGGCAAAACCGCGCATTCGTCCCACCAATGTCCGCCACTACGGCACAGGTATCAGTTGGTAAGGTCTCAGTTTCATTTACCATATTGCTTCTTCTTGTTTTTATTGGTCTGAAAACAGTACACAAGCGCCCTCTTCGGCACCACTATAGTTCGCGCGGAATACCCCGAAAAGTTCACGTCCCATACCTTGGTGGCTATCACTAAGATCAAGTGTCGCTTGCGGACGTTGTGCAAGCTCATCGCGATCCACCAACACATCTAAGGTGCCGTTTAGCGCATCAAGACGCACCAGATCGCCGTCTTGAATCTTACCAATTACGCCGCCATCGACAGCTTCCGGAGTTACGTGAATGGCCGCAGGCACCTTACCAGATGCGCCTGACATGCGACCGTCAGTAACCAACGCCACTTTATAACCGCGTTTTTGGAGAACCCCAAGCGGCGGGGTCAATTTATGTAACTCAGGCATACCAATCGCCTGTGGACCTTGAAAACGTACCACGACCACACAGTCGCGATTCAATTCGCCAGCCTTAAAGCGTTGTTCAAGCTCGTGTTGGCTCGACATGACCACCGCCGGTGCGGTAATCATCTCGGTCCCTTCCGGAATCGCCGAAGTCTTCATTACCGCACGGCCTAAGTTGCCCGCTAAAACGGCAAGCCCACCATGGCTACTAAACGGTGCCTCGGCGCCGCGTAAAACATCGGTATCGTGTGATTCGGTTGGTCCATCACGCCATACTACTTTGCCATTTTCGAGTTCTGGCTTTTGCGTGTACCGGCGTAAGCCCGGGCCTGCTACCGTTTTTACATCTTCATGCAGGAGACCTGCATCGAGTAACGTGCGCACTAAAAAGGCCATCCCGCCAGCGCGTTGAAAATGGTTAATATCGGCGTCGCCATTCGGATAAATACGCGTTACCAAAGGTGTTACGCTGGAAATTTCGGCAAAATCATCCCAGTCAATCCGATAACCTGCCGCCCGTGCTATCGCAATCAAGTGCATAGTGTGATTCGTTGAGCCACCGGTCGCTAACAAACCAACGAGGCCATTAACAATACTCTTGGCGGTCACAATTTCACTGATCGGCGTGTAGTCTGTACCCAAATCGGTAATCCGCGTGACTTGCTGCCCCGCAATACGCGTCAAGGCCTCACGAAGTTCACTCCCCGGGTTCACAAATGAGGAACCAGGCAACTGTAAGCCCATGATTTCGACCACCAATTGATTTGAATTAGCGGTGCCATAAAAGGTGCAGGTACCTGGGCTATGATAAGACGCTGCTTCGGCCTCTAATAAATCGTCCTTGCTAACTTTGCCTTCAGCATAAAGTTCTCGTACACGGGCTTTTTCTTTATTGGTGATTCCTGAAGGCATCGGCCCTGCAGGAACAAATACGAAGGGTAAGTGGCCAAACCGCAGGGCTGCGATCAATAACCCCGGAACGATCTTGTCGCAAATGCCAAGCATTAAACCGCCGTCAAACATGTTATGTGACAAGCTTACCGCTGTGGCCATGGCGATCACGTCACGACTAATAAGACTAAGCTCCATGCCCGGTTGGCCCTGCGTTACGCCGTCACACATGGCGGGAACGCCACCAGCGACTTGCGCAACACTACCTACTTCACGAATGGCTGCTTTAAGCTTATCCGGATAATCATGGTACGGTTGATGCGCTGAAAGCATGTCGTTGTAAGCAGTTACGATGCCAATATTCGCTTTCGTTAAACTACGCAGTTCGCCTTTATCTTCTTTACCACAGGCGGCAAAACCGTGAGCGAGATTGCCGCACGACAACGCCCCGCGATGGGGGCCCTTGCTGCGCGCTGCAGCCATATGCTCAAGGTAGCGCTGACGATCCGCAGCACTGCGTTCTTCGATACGTTGGGTAACGCGCTCAATAACGGGATGCATAATTTACTCCTCTGGCACTGCCAGCATAACCTCAACCGGAACTTGCTGTTGCTGCAAAAAACGACTTACTGGAAAATCAGCTTCAGGCTGCATCGCCTGCTCAAGCACAGTTGCCTTGTTCGTTCCGGAAAGATGAAAATAAATGTGACGGCTGTTCAGCAAGCGCGCCAAACTTAAGGACATACGTTGATGCGGTGCTGTTGTAGGGGTTACCGCGGCCACCGAGTCAGCAGTCGAAAGCGCATGCTCAAGTTCCGCACTACAGGGGAACAGCGAAGCTGTGTGGCCGTCTTCGCCCATACCTAAGATCACCACATCGAAGCGTGGTAAGTCCGCCAACCGCTCGTTAACCTCGGTGACGGCTTGGTGTGCATCGCTCGCATCGGTCAATAAACTAATAAAGTTAGCCGCAGCTGCTTGGTGTTGTAAGAGATGTTGACGTACCAAACGCTCGTTACTTTGTGCATCAGTTGCCGGTAACCAACGTTCATCGGCTAACACGATAGTTATCCGCGGCCATGGCAGCACTTGCTTACTCAGTCGCTCGAACAACGGCACCGGCGTACGACCGCCAGATACCACTAAATAAGCGTGCCCGCGCTCAGCTACTGCACGCTCAAGTTCGCGACAAAGCTGCCGTGAGAACTGATCAATTAGGTCACTATCATGGTGAAATTTCTTTACTGCAACAGTCATGGTTAATCTCATTTACTACGTTGTATTTTGTTGCCGCTGATGCGCCGCTTCAATTACGCGTCGTCATCCCACTCACGGCCATCTTGCGCGAGTAAGGTTACTGAGGCGACCGGCCCCCATGTTCCAGCTTGGTAACTCTTCGGCAATTCACCTAAATGCGCCCATGCATCACGAATACCGTCGATCCAACGCCAGGCGTGTTCCACCTCTTCGCGCGACACGAACAAGTATTGGTTACCTTGAATAGCCTCAAGTAACAGGCGTTCATAGGCATCAGCGATACGCTTGTTCTCAAAGGTCTCGTAGAAACTTAGATCCAACGTGGTCGGCTTGAGTTGCATTTGCTTACCGAGTCCCGGAACCTTATTCATCATTTGAATTTCAACACCCTCATCAGGCTGCAAGCGAATGATCAAACGGTTTGGCGGAAGCTGAGTTAAGCTCTCATGAAAAATGTTGTGCGGCTGCCGCTTAAAGGTAATAACGACTTCGGTGCGCTTCTCGGGCATACGTTTACCTGTACGTAAGTAAAACGGTACTCCCGACCAACGCCAGTTATCGATGTGAGCTTTGAGCGCCACGAAGGTTTCGGTGGAGCTTTGTGGACGTGCACCCTCTTCTTCAAGATAACCGGGCACTTTGCTGTCGCCCACAAAGCCTGCTGTGTATTGCCCGCGAACGGTATCTTCTTGTACGTTTTCGGGCGTCACCGGCCGTAGCGAACGGAGAACTTTTAGCTTTTCTTCGCGAATATTCTCGGTATCTAAGCGCGTTGGAGGTTCCATCGCGATCAATGACAGCACTTGCAATAAATGGTTTTGTACCATGTCACGCAATTGTCCTGCGTCATCGTAATAGCTCCAACGCCCCTCAACACCTACCTGTTCCGCGGCGGTGATCTGAATGTGGTCAATCGTGTTGTGATTCCACTGATCCGAAAAAATCGAATTGGCAAAGCGCAGCGCTAATAAGTTCAGTACCGTTTCTTTACCAAGGTAGTGATCAATTCGGTAAACCTGAGATTCGTCAAAGTATTCGCCGACTTGCTTATTAATCGCGCAAGAGGATGGTAAGTCTTCGCCTAACGGTTTCTCGAGCACCACCCGTGCGGGTTGCTGAGTTAGACCGATGCTACTTAAGCCGTCGCAAATGGTAGAAAACAACTGCGGCGGCGTTGCCAGGTAACTAATCGGCGTGCGACCTTCGGTAACTTGCACTACGTCGGCAATGGCCTGATAAGCATCGATATTTTGCAAATCCACGTGGCAGTATTTTAGTTTTGCCGCAAAGCGTTCCCAAACCGCATCATCCACAGCTTCTTTGGTCATAAACTTTTGCAAGCTCGCGTGGACTTGTTGGCGATAGGCGTCATCATCCATGGCATCACGCGCCACACCCACCACTCGCGCTTTGGCGTGCAATAAGCCCGATTTTTCTAACTGGTAAAGCGCGGGCAACAACTTGCGACGAGCAAGATCACCTAAGGTTCCGAATAGAATCAAATCGCAACAGGCTGCGGATGTGGTCATTGGCTACCTCTTTAATGGGTCGTTTATTTTGTAATTTTCCAACAATTTGACGAAGATGCTAGCAATCTATTGCTATAAAATCCAATAAAATGTAATTTAATTACAAAACGAACTAGGATTAAGCTATGAATCTTCTCGAACAGTTGCAGCAAAGCTTACTTGAACTTAGTAAGTCCGAACGCAAGGTCGCCCAAGTTATCTTGGCCGACCCACAGTCGGCTATTCACCAAAGCATAGCAAGTTTGGCAGAACAAGCAGACGTTAGCGAACCCACAGTTAATCGATTTTGTCGCACCATGGGCGCTAAAGGTTATCCTGATTTTAAGCTGCTGCTTGCGCAGAGCTTGGTCAAGGGAACGCCCTACGTCAATCGCCATGTGGAACAAAATGACACCCTCGCCGACTATACCGCTAAAATTTTTGAATCCACGATGGCGGCGCTAAACGTCACCCGTAATCACGTTGACAATGAAGGCTTACAGCAGGCGATTGACGCACTTAATCAGGCGCAGAAGATCGCTTTTTTTGGATTAGGCGCATCGGCTTCAGTAGCACACGATGCCCACAATAAATTTCTTCGCTTCGAAACACCCGTACAATTTTCCGACGACGTATTGATGCAACGTATGGCGGCGATCAACGCCAAGGCTGGCGATGTGCTGATCTTTATTAGTCACACTGGTCGCACCAAGGCGCTGTGCGAAGTTGCTGCGCTGGCGAAGGCGAGCGACGCGACGGTTATAGGCTTAACCGCCGCAGATAGTCCATTAGCACGAGAAAGCAACATCGTGCTTTCAACTCAGGTTCCTGAAGACACCGACGTTTACATGCCAATGGCTTCTCGCATCGCACAATTGGTCATCATTGATGTCCTCGTAACCGGTTTTACCCTCGACAAGGGCCCTGCATTCCGCGACAAGCTGCGTCGCATTAAGGCCAGCTTACGTGATTCGCGTTACCAGAAAACGATAAAAGATAAGGAGTAATTATGACTATTCGCGTGGCCATTAATGGATTCGGGCGTATTGGTAAGAATATTGTACGCGCATGGCTTGAACGTAAGCTCGACGGCCAAATCCAAATCGTTGCGATCAACGACTTAGGAGACCCTAACGTACACGCTCACCTGCTGAAATTTGACTCTGTTCATGGTCCACTGGGTTATGAAGTCACCAGCAAGGACGACGCGTTACGGATTGGGGGCCATGAAATAAAGATGCTTAGCGAGCGCGACCCAAGCCAGTTACCGTGGCAACAACTTGGCATTGACGTGGTGTTCGAGTGTACCGGCTTGTTTACAGCGCGCGACAAAGCGGCGTTACATTTGCAAGCAGGTGCCCAAAAAGTTTTAGTTTCGGCACCAGCGAAAGGCGCAGATGCCACCATTGTATTTGGCGTCAACGAGCACTTATTAAATGCTACCCATGAAGTGATTTCGAACGCTTCATGCACAACTAACTGCTTAGCTCCTGTGGCAAAACCCCTGCATGATGCCCTCGGTATCGAAAACGGGTTGATGACCACCGTGCACGCCTATACCAATGATCAAAATCTCAACGATGCTTACCACAGCGATCCGCAACGCGCTCGCGCTGCTGCGCTATCGATGATTCCCTCAAAGACCGGTGCAGCAGCAGCTGTTGGCTTAGTCATTCCTGAACTGCACGGTAAGGTTGATGGTCTTGCCGTGCGCGTACCAACACCTAATGTTTCATTGGTTGATTTATCTTTTATTGCACAGCGCGATACCAGCGTTGAAGAAGTCAACCAGATCATTCGCGAAGCAGCGCAAGGCAAGCTGGGCAAAGTACTGAGCATCAACACCTTGCCATTAGTTTCCACGGACTTTAATCACAACCCAAGCTCTGCTGTCTTTGACGCAAGTCAAACGCGTGTGAGTGGCCGTCTGGTCAAGGTCATGGCCTGGTACGACAACGAATGGGGCTTTAGCCAACGCATGTTAGACACCACCCTCGCTTGGCTAAGCCAATCAAAACAAGCCCACCAGCCCGACGCTTACGCAGACTCGGCAGCACTCATTAACAATTAAATAAGGAAATTTATGCTTTCGTGATTGACGCAAAAAACTTCTTGTTCTATGTTATGAAAGCGCTTTCATAGAGCAGCTTAAAAAAGCATCAAAAGCTAATAATTACAAAAAGCAGTACAACATGAGTAATCAACCAGGAACTCAGTTATGTCTAACAGAACTCTAACCAAGAGCCCCATTGCGGCGCTCTTTTTGACCTTCGGCCTAGTCGGCTGTGGCGGTGGTGATGTCAAAACAACTTCAGATTTTGACGCCGTCGACACAACGGCTCCGGTAGATGATTGGCAACTTGTCTGGAGCGATGAATTCTCTGGCTCGAGTATCGACACCAATAAATGGAACTTTGAAGTGAACTGCGCGGGCGGCGGTAACCAAGAGCAACAGTGTTACACCGACAGCTCAGACAATGCCTACGTTTCCGATGATACCCTTAAGATTGTTGCCCTCCCCGCTGAAGAAGGTGCAGAAAAGCCTTACACCTCTGCACGGTTAAACAGCAAATATAAAGGTGACTTCACTTACGGTCGTATCGAAGTGCGCGCGAAAATGCCTTTCGGACAAGGCTCTTGGCCAGCAGTTTGGATGTTCCCGACCGATGAAGTTTATGGCGGATGGCCGAAGTCAGGCGAGATTGACATTGTTGAAGCGGTTAACCTGAAAGCTGCTGACGCTGACGGCAACCCCGAAGCGCACGTTTATGGTACGTTGCATTACGGCCGCGACGCGCCACAAAATTCTTCATCAGGTAAAGCGTATGCGCTCCCTGATGGTGCCAACCCAGCTGACGACTTCCATACCTACACCATCGAATGGCAGGAAGGCGAAATCCGTTGGTACGTTGACGGTTATCTGTATCAAACACAGATGGAGTCAAAAGTTCGTTACAACAGTAAAGGCGAGGCAGTTGGTTTAAGTCATCGCGGCTGGTTCGCTGAATTTTATGATCAAGCAACCGGTGAACTCGAAACGGTCTACAACGCAGCGCCGTTTGACCAACGCTTCCATCTGATCATGAACCTTGCCGTCGGTGGTACTTGGCCAGAGAACGTGAACGAGCTTGGTGTTGACCCTGAAGCGTTTGCGAACGGACAAACCTTTGAAATTGACTACGTTCGCGTTTACGAATGTGCCGCGAACCCAGATACTGGCCGTGGTTGTGAGACCATTCGCGCCGGTTACAAAGACGAAGAAACACTAGTTGAAGGCGAAGCTCCTATTCCATCACCTCCTTCAAGTGGTGTCGCAGAAAACCTTACGATTTTCGCTGGCACGCCTAACCCGAACTGGCCTGCATGGGATTGCTGTGGCGGTTCAACTCCAGAAATCGTAGATGATGCCGAAAAAGGCCCATCCTATCGTTTCACGGTTGGTGCAACTCCTACGGTTAACGGCTTTGTTTCACGTTCAGCATTTATCACCGATCCAAATGGCCAACCTTCGCCGTTTGACGCCTCGCCAATTATTGAAAATGGCTCGATTTCTTTTGACTTGAAAGTTGTATCGCAACCAGCTGCGGCAACAACCTGGTTGTTCAAAGTTGAAAGTAACGAAGGCTCGACTGCGGTTGAACTACCGATTAGCTCGAGTGAAGAAGGCGTTGCTCCGGTCGCCGGCGAGTGGCAAACCGTCACTTACCCATTACAAGCACTGGCAGATGCTGGTCTTGATGTGTCGGCCATTGACGTCATTATGGTGTTCCCAGCATGGGGCACTGGTGAAGGCGCTGAATACTTACTCAACAACGTTGAAATTGCGGCACCGGAAGGTCCATCACCAGAGTTAGTTCTGTTCGGTGATGCCGAAAATCCTGAGTGGCCTTTGTGGGATTGCTGTGGCGGAACTAATCCTGAAGTCGTGACTGATGAAGACCGTGGCCCCGTTGCTGAGTTCTCAATCGGCGCAACCCCAACCGTCATGGGCTTTAAACCAGCCGACGGCAGTGGCATTCAGTTTGACGCCAGCGATATTTTGATTGAAGGCGTGGTGCAATTCGACATGAAAGTCGTCAACCCACCAGCTAGCCAAGATGCGGTTTGGAAGTTCAAAATTGAAAGTGACGGCGCGTCAACCGCAGTTGAAGTAGATCTTGCCACTGGCAATGCCGGTAACTCACCTACTACGGGTGAATGGCAGACCTATACTTTTGGCCTGCAAGAGCTCGCTGACCTAGGTCTCGACGTTTCGGCAATTGACGTCATCATGATTTTCCCAGCTTGGGGCACGGGTGATGGCGCTGTCTATCGTGTCGACGAGGCGCGCATCTATAATCCGAGCGCTGGTAACGATGGTTTGACCGTTTTTGAAAACAACATCGCTAGCGGTTGGTCACTTTGGGACTGCTGTGCTGGCACCGAACCTAGCATCGTATCTGCTGATGCTCCGTACGGTTCTGTTGCACAATTTGAAATCCCTGGCTGGCCTGAGACGGTTCTTGGTTTCTTAGCTGACGAAGGCGTGAGCTACGATGCCTCGCCACTGGTTGCGAATGGTGCGATTAGTTTTGATATGCGTATTGTTTCGCAGCCTACTGCTGGGCCAACCGATTGGTTCTTTAAAGTTGAATCTACCGGTGCAGCTACTGCCGTCGAACTACCGCTGGCGTCAGGTAACTACGATACCGCACCAGTTGCTGGTGAATGGGCGCGTTACAACTTCCCGTTACAAGAGCTGTTTGACGCCGGACTCGATATTAGTGATATCAACGTACTCATGATCTTCCCTGCGTGGGGCACAGGTCAGGGCGTGGTGTATCAAATCGACAACGTGCAGATTGCTAACTTTTAACGCGTACAGCGCAAAAACGGACGATGATTAAAATGAAAAAAACAACGTTTATGAAAAGCCCTGTCGCGGCAGCTGTGTCAGTAGTTCTAACCGCTGGTTTGATGGCACCGCTCTATGCGCAAGAGGCTGATGCGAATCAGAACGAACAAGAGCAAGCGCAACAAGAGAATGTCGAAGTTCTAGAAGTCCGCGGTATCCGCGGTAGTCTTGCTCGCTCAACCGATTTTAAACGCAATAGCGATGGCGTCGTCGACGCCATTTCTGCCGAAGAAATCGGTAAGTTCCCAGATACTAACCTTGCGGAGTCGTTGCAACGTATTACCGGTGTTTCGGTAAGTCGAGTGAACGGCGAAGGTAGCCAAATCACCGTGCGTGGTTTTGGTCCTGATTTTAACTTGGTGACCCTTAACGGGCGCCAAATGCCAGGCACTGGTTATACCCGCTCGTACAACTTAGAAAACCTTTCATCGGTAGGTGTTCGCTCGCTTGAAGTTTATAAAACTGCCCGAGCGGCGACCCCTAGTGGCGGTTTAGGTGCGACGGTCAACATCGTGACCCGTCGTCCATTGGCCAGCCCAGGCCAAAACTTTACGGTCATGGGAAAAGGTATTCACGATAGCTCGGTCGAAACCGGTGATGACGTCACACCGGAAATCGCTGCGATTTACAGTGATACTTTTGCTGACGATCGTGTCGGTGTTGCCTTCACGGTTTCTCAATCGCGTCGTGACTTTCGCGTGCAGCAAGCCAATATTCAAGGTTGGCAGGCCAACGTAGGTCTACCCGACGATCTTGACCCAAGTAAAGTCATCGACCCACGCCCAATCGACGAAGAAGGTAACCGCGTTGGTAACCACTTCTTCCCGAAAGACATGAACTATGGCTTTGCTGATTTAGCCACAGAGCGTACGAACGGACAGTTGACCCTACAGTTCGCTCCGGTTGACGATTTGGTCATTACCACTGATTACACAGCTAGCCGCGCCCTCACCGGCCGTGAAGCCTTTGGTTGGGGGATTTGGAATGAATTCGGCGGCAACATTAATGCCTACGAACTCGACGAAAACGGTACGGCGGTATACGCCGATATCGCCGGTAACGATGCTTCGTTCACGGCAGAAAAAGGCACCACTGAAGTTAAAGCCAAATCCATTGGCCTCAATATCACTTATGATGTGAATGACGACTTGCGGCTCTGGTTTGACGCCCACGATTCAAGTAACTCGACCGACGACGGTGCTGACCCTGGCAGCGGCATGTTTGGTCAAGTGATCTTGGGCTCAGACCAGCTGCGTTCGAAGATCTACGATTTCCGTACCGGCGATATTCCACAAATGTTGGTCAACTGGAACAACGGTACCAATGTTCTTGCGCCGAGCGAAATCGACTCGAACTTCAGCCAGTTCTTCCGTCGCGAAGGTGAATCAAACGTCAAGCAGTACCAGTTGAAAGGTGATTGGTACAATTACAATACCTTTGATGTACCTTTAGTTAAGATTACTGCTGGTTTGTCACGCACCGATCAGGATCTTTCTGGTTACACCGCATGGAGTGGACTGCGTGGTGGTCCTGGCTTTAATCCATCGTTCACCGAGATTTTCCCTGATGGCATGTTTACGCTTAACCGCACTGGCGACTTCTTAGACCAGTTTGCCGGTGGCGGTAACAACTTGCTGACCAACTATTACTACACCTATGACTACGACGAAGCCGTCGCACGTCAAGCAGCGTATCTAACCGAAGAGTTGATGGGCAGTGACGCCTATATGCCGAACCCGTTCTTCGACGGTATCGACAGCAACAATTCACTGCGCGAAGTGACCGATGCGATTTTCATCCAGTCAGACTGGGAGTTTGAAATTGGTCGCTACCCTGTCGAGTTAAACTTTGGTTTGCGCTATGAACAAACGGACGTTACCAGCAACGTGGCACAACGTGTCGAGCGTCAAGTGAACTGGGTAAGTGCATCTGAATGGATCATGCAGTACGAGCCTTCCGACCAGGTAAACTTCCTCACCTTAACCGGTGAACATGATGTATTGCTTCCGATGCTCGATCTCAAAGTCGAATTTACCGATGAGCTAGTCGGCCGTTTCTCAACCGGCAAAACCATCGCTCGTGCACCACTTGGTGCATTAGCAGGAGGTCGCTCGTTGAGTGGTAGCCCGAAACCTGGTTCACGTTCAGGTTCAACAGGTAACCCTAACCTACTTCCGTACGAATCGACCAATATCGATTTAGCCCTTGAGTACTATTACGCTCCCGGTAGCTATGCGTCGGTAGGTTACTTCCGTAAGGAAGTCGACAACTTTGTTCAGAACACAATTACCGAGATCACTGTTGATGGACTTCGTGACATCTTCGAAGGACCGCGTTATCAACAAGCAGTTGCTTCTCTAGAAGGTCGTGGCGAACAAGCTACCAGTACAGCCATCTTTGACGAGATGATTGCGCTTGGCTTCGGTAATGGTGAAGGCGTGATTGAGCCAGCTGCGGACGATCCTTTGATTGTTTGGCAGGTGAGCCAGCCGTCAAATACCGATAGTAAAACTGTCGATGGTTTTGAGGTTGCAGTACAGCACCTATTCGGTGAGTCAGGCTTTGGTTTTGGCGTCAATGCCACTGTCGTTGACGGTGACGTGAAATTTGACGTGGATAGCTTAACTCAGCAAGCACCACTGACAGGTTTAAGTGACTCAGCTAACCTCCAGGCCTTCTACGAAGACCACGGTTGGTCAGTGAAACTCACCTATGCGTGGCGTGATAGTTACCTCATTGGTGTCGGCCAAGCTCAAGGCTCAGCCGATGCTCCACCACAATTCGCCAAATCTTATGGCCAGTGGGACATGAGCATTAACTATGACGTTACCGATAAATTTACGGTCTTTTTGGAAGGTATTAACCTGACGAACGAGACCGAAGAAGGGTACGGGCGCTACGAAGAACAGTTCCTCTTCGCACGCCAGTACGGTCCCCGTTATGTGTTTGGAGCGCGTTACAGCTTCTAACCACAACGGTGAGCAAACGAAACGAAACGGAAAAGGAACTACGAAAAAGCCCGCTTTATGCGGGCTTTTTTTATTGCTACTAAAGTTACAAACGAAGCGCTACAGACAGAGCGCTTCGTTGTCAGTGGTGGGTACAAGTCGAATGTCGTTGAAGCTTACCGACCATTCGTTTGCCGTGCTTAGACCAAAAATACCGCTGGCCTTCGCTAAATCAAAACCCTGCTCTTGCAAGCATTGAATGCTGAAATCAAGGGTCTGCCATTCGCTCTGAGGCAATACTTGAAGTGTCTCGCTAAGCGCTACAGATACACCGCATTGTTCGCCACAATACAGCTCCAGAGCTACATCATTCGGCACCTGAGCATCAACACGCAAGGTCACCTGTAAGGCACTATTTGCGGCGTCATAGGCACGTAAATCGCGTGGAAATGGCGTAACAAGGTTAAACCCTGCCAGCGCATCGCCACTGAACACGAACTGCCGTGCGTCTTCCTGCACCTGATCATCGAAGGTTTCACTGCGTATCGCGCCAAGTTCTTGAATACTGCTTTCCACGGCAGCACGTTGTTCACCACTGCGTAGTTCAAGCAACCAAGGCGACTTTACCGCGCGTTCAAACACCACAAGAGGGTCAACTTCACCAGTGCTTGCTAACTGCTCATTGAGAGCATCCGCAAGTAGCGCTTCGTCACCATAACTAAGCCCTGCTCCCACAGGCAGCAATGCTGAGCTGTCCTGAGGATCTGCGGGCCATGCGAACGGCAAACGACCGGTAACGTCATATTGCACGGCACCATCAGCGTCACGCAGCAACACATCTGCCACGCCTTGCCCTTCACTCCCAGGTAGCCACACCGCCATAAAAGCGTCAGAGGCATTAAGCTCAGGGTTTACCCACAGTGGCCGCCCAGAAATAAATAAGGTCACGACAGGGATGCCCTGCTCTTTCAGCTTTTGCAATAGCGCCAAGTCAGTAGCGTTGCCGCGCTGGTAATCAAGGTTATCAAGGTCACCATTACCTTCAGCATAAGGCTGCTCGCCAAACACGACGACAGCGACGTCGGGTTTTTCGCTAAACTCACCGTTCTCGCTGAGTACCGCTTCGCCACCGGCAGCAGCGACTTGGTCAGCGATACCTTGATAGATCGAAGTACCACCCGGGAAGTCTTCATTGGTGTTACCAGTACCTTGCCAGCTAATAGTCCAACCACCCGATTGCTGGCCGATATTATCTGCACCTGTGCCGGCAACCAAAATACGTTGGCTAGGATCTAATGGCAGTAACTGCCCTTCGTTTTTCAACAGAACCAGCGATTGACGCACCGCTTCACGCGCTACCGCACGATGGTCGTCAGCACCAATTAAATCCATACGCCCTGCTAACGGACGCTCGGCTGGGCTAGGTTTATCGAATAAACCAGCACGCATCTTCACCCGTAATATACGACGCACCGCATCATCAACGCGGCTTTGTGCAATCACACCGTCACGGACTTGTTGAATCAAGTTCTCATATAAGGGCTTCCATGCATCGGTTGGTACCATATACACATCAAGGCCTGCGTTAGCAGCCTGTGGACAATCGTAATTGCTACAGCCAGGAATTTGGCCGTGACCATTCCAGTCGCCTACTACGAAGCCATCAAAACCCATTTTGCCTTTTAATACGTCGGTTAACAGGTATTCATGACCGTGGATTTTTTCACTGTTCCAACTATTAAAGCTTGCCATAACGGTTTGTGCGCCGGCGTTTAAGCCGCCTACATAGCCTTGCGCATGCACGTCAAACAAGGTTTGTTCATCAACCTCGGTATTACCCTGATCGATGCCTGCAGTGGTACCACCGTCACCCACAAAGTGTTTCACCGTGCTGATCACATGTTGGTCGTCGAGAAAATTCTCGCCAACTTTACCTTGCAAACCCGTGACAATCGCCGCGGCATAATCACGCACAATAGCTGGATCTTCGGAGTAACTTTCATAGGTACGGCCCCAACGCAAGTCTTGCGCGGCAGCGACAGTTGGAGCGAACACCCAGTCAATGCCAGTCGCCATCACTTCACGCGCGGTGACATGGGCAATTTGCTCAATGAGGTCGGGGTTATTCGCAGCCCCTAAGCCGATATTGTGTGGGAAAATCGTTGCGCCAATAACGTTATTATGACCATGAACCGCATCGGTACCCCACATGGTAGGAATACTGGAGCCATCAAGACTGTCATCAACCGATGCCTGATACATCGCATCAGCTAAATCGATCCAGTCTTGCGGCGTAGCGTATTTATCGTTATTTGGGAAAGCCCCGCCACCATTCAAATACGAGCCAAAACCGTAACGCCGCATATCTTCTACGGTAATGTCCCGAATTTCTGGCTGGATCATTTGCGCAATTTTCTGCTCTAACGTCATTTGCTTGAGCATTTCTGTAATACGCGCTTCAGTTGCTTGGTCTAAAACAACCGGCGACTCAATTTTCGGCCAAATTGCATTAGCGTCCGCCGTTGCGTCGCTTGGCGCCTCTACTTTTTGTTCAGCGCAGCCACCTAAAGCTAAAACGATGGCTGCTGCGAGTAACTTCTTTGGGAATGGGCCCTGTGCCATTATGCTGCCTCCTGTGCCACTTTAAGCGCTCGTGGCTGGTAACCGCGCATGCCGTAGTAAGCGATGTACACGTAGCACAATAACGGAATGATGAACGACATTTGTACGCCCACTTGGTCGGCTAAGAAGCCTTGCGCAAGCGGTACCACTGCGCCACCAACAATCGCTAAACACAGAATGCCTGAGCCTTGACCACGACTTTGACCAAGATCCTGCAACGCCAAACTGAAAATAGTTGGGAACATGATTGAGTTACATAACCCGACAAATAGCAATGACCACATCGCCAAGGTGCCAGAGCTCGTCATTGTGGTTGCCACCAGCAGCACAGCCGCGACTGCATTAAATGCTAACACGCGGTTGCCGCTGAGTTTTTGCATAATCGCCGCACCTAAGAAGCGTCCAACCATAGCGCCACCGAAGTACCAAGAAATATAATGCGAAGCTTTCGAGGTACTCATGTCGCCAATCTCTGGCATTGCAATGTACATGGCCAAGAAGCTACCGATACCTACTTCTGCGCCAACATAAACAAAAATACCTAATGCACCCAGAACCAAATGCTTTTGCTTCCAAGCTGAGCCTTCTTTCGGTAATGCGAGTGCTGGGTCGACTTTACCCATGTCAGGTAGTTTGAGGCGCAAGAAGATAACTGCCATCAACACCAATGCACCAGCCAAAATAAAGTAAGGCAAACTCACGGTGTCTTTGGACACGCCTGTAACTTCCGGATCAGCTACCCCACCAAAAATGAGCCATGCACCAAAAAACGGTGCAACAGTTGTACCAAGAGAGTTAAAAGCTTGCGTCATTGTTAACCGGCTTGAGGCGGTTTTCTCGCTACCAAGCACAGTCACATAAGGATTTGCTGCTACTTGTAAAATGGTTACCCCGGAAGCCAAGACGAACAAGGCAAGTAAGAATAAACCATATACCTCGGCTTGCGCGGCAGGATAGAACAGTACGCAACCCGCACCGGCAATCATTAATCCCGTAACAATCCCCGACTTGTAGCCGATCTTACCAATCAGATACCCTGCCGGAACAGAAACAATAAAGTAAGCGCCGAAGAAACAGAACTGTATCAACATCGACTGCGCGTAGTTCAAATCAAACAGTAAGCGTAAATAAGGAATAAGAATGTCATTCAAGCAGGTAATAAAGCCCCACATGAAAAAAAGTGTGGTCAGCGCAGTCAACGCAAACCTGTAATTCGTGTTCTGTTGGGTCATAATCGCCTCAATCGTTATAATTTTTTGACCTTAGGCCGAATTATGGCCTATGATGAAAGCGCTTTCATTTATAGCATAATTGGACGGTTTCGCAATCCTTATGAAAAAAATAAGCCTACCACAGCATTCAAAAATGCTTACCTCAGACTTCGTCTTCGGCGTAGCCACTTCGTCATTCCAAATTGAGGGCGCAGCTAATGATCGCGAACCGAGCATTTGGGATACCTTCTGTGCCGAACCAGGCCGCATCAAAGATGCATCCAATGGCTTAGTTGCCTGTGAACATGTGAAGCATTGGCGCGACGACGTTGAACTGATTGCGAGCCTTGGTGTTGACGCCTATCGCTTCTCAGTAGCTTGGGGCCGAGTAATGAATGCCGATGGCAGTGTGAACCAAGCCGGTTTACAGTTTTATATCGACCTAGTGGACACTCTCATCAGTAAAGGTATTGCGCCTCACGTGACGCTCTATCACTGGGACCTTCCGCAATATCTGCAAGATCAGGGCGGCTGGTTAAATCGCGAAACTGCCCAGCGCTTTGCTGACTACGCCGAAGTCATGGCCAAAGCTTTGGGGAATAAAGTGGCGAGCTATGCCACTTTAAATGAGCCGTTTTGCAGTGCGTATTTGAGTTATGAAGCTGGTATTCATGCACCAGGCGTAAAAAACCGTCAACAAGGACGCCAAGCAGCTCATTATTTATTACTCGCTCATGGCCTTGCCCTACCACGATTGCGCAAACATGCGCCAAAAGCAGAACATGGCATCGTGCTTAATTTTAGCCCCTGTTTCGCGGCGACCGACGCCCCAGAGGACATTGCTGCGGCCAAACTCGCTCACAACTATCACAACTTGTGGTATCTACAGCCATTGCTAACTGGTAGTTATCCTGACTTGCGTCATGCTTTGCAAGCAGAGGACATGCCGGCGATTTCCGCTGGTGATATGGAGCTAATATCGCAACCAATCGATTTTCTTGGCGTCAATTACTACACCCGCACAGTTTTCCGAGAGAAAAATGGCTGGTTCTCAGATGTTCCGCCCACCACTCCACCGTTGACCACCATGGGCTGGGAAATCTACCCACAAGGCCTTACGGAAGTACTGGTTGACTTAAAGCGAAGTTTCACGAACTTTCCACCAATTTACATTACTGAAAACGGTGCAGCTTTTGCTGATAAATTAGTCAATAATGCAGTACACGATGAAGCCAGAATCGATTACTATCAGCAACATCTACTTGCGGTTCACAACTGTATTGAAGCAGGACTCGATATGCGCGGCTACTTTGCCTGGAGCTTACTCGATAACTTTGAATGGGCGGAAGGCTATACGCAACGCTTCGGTATCGTCTATGTCGACTACGCCACGCAACAGCGCATACTTAAAGACAGCGCTAAAGCACTGCAAAGTTTCTGGCGTAACCGCGCGGCGCAACTGCAAACGGTAGACGCAGTATGATTTCTCGGCGTGAAAAAGTAGCTTACGGGCTGGGTGACACCGCAAGTAACCTGATTTTTCAAACGGTGATGTTATTCCTCGCCTTTTTCTATACTGATATCTTTGGCATTTCGGCTGGCACGGTCGGCACCATGTTTTTGGTAGTGCGCCTGATCGATGCGATCACCGACCCGCTTATGGGGTTACTCGCTGACAAAACAAATACGCGCTGGGGGCAATTTCGCCCCTACTTGTTATGGCTCGTTATACCTTTCGCCGTCTGCAGCATCTTGGCCTTTACGACGCCGGATTTAGGCGCTACAGGCAAGGTCGTGTACGCCTATGTTACCTATACTCTACTGATGCTTGCCTACACAGCGATTAATATCCCCTACTCGGCGCTTGGCGGCGTATTAACCAAAGATCCCGACGAGCGCGTTTCAGTGCAATCCTATCGCTTTGTTTTCGGCATGTTAGGTGGCCTCATTGTTACATTACTCACCCTCCCTTTGGTCGATTGGTTTGGGCAAGGTGACAAAGCACAAGGGTATCAGTTAACGATTGCAGCCATGAGCGTACTAGGCGTATTGTTGTTTCTCCTCTGCTTTGCTGGCACCAAGGAACGCGTTCATCCGCCACATGACCAACAGCTTAATTTCGGCTCAGGGCTGAAAACACTTTGGCAAAATGACGCATTACGTACCCTAGCGATTGTCGCCGTCTTATTGCTGATTGGTATTGCGATTAAAAACACCCTCGCCATTTATTACGTCAAATATTATCTAATGCGCGAAGATTTGATTACCACGTTTGTGTCGATTGGCATGGTAGGCAATATTTTAGGTTGTGCGCTGGCCAACCCCTTAACGCGACGCATTGATAAAGTACAAGCCTATAAAGCCCTACAAATTATCGCTGCGGTGCTGTCAGCAGCGGCGTTCTTTGTGCCCGCTTCACAGTTAACTCTAGCTATTGTGCTCTATTTCTTCTGGAGTTTTTTCCTGCAAATGGCCACACCGATGTTGTGGGCGAAGATTGCCGATGTAGTCGACTTTGGCCAACGTGAATCTGGGTTACGAGCCAACGGCTTAGTCTACGCCTCGGTGGTGTTCTTTATTAAAATCGGCATCGCGCTTGGTGGCGCTATTGCCGGCTGGTGGTTAGCTATTTACAACTACCAAGCTGGACAAGCACAAACCGAACATACCCAACTGGGTATTCTGATTGCCTTCACATGGTTACCTGCCATAGCATCATTGCTTGTTGCTTGGGTCATGCGCGGGTACACTTTGAATCGTGCGCGCGTACAACAAATTGCCCGCGAATTAGAACAAAGTGCATAACGAGAATAACAAAGCATGGCAACCATCTATGAAGTCTCAAAATTAGCAGGCGTATCGTTAGCCACCGTTTCACGGGTGATTAACAATACGGCACCGGTCCGTGCATCAACAAAGGAAAAAGTTGAAGCGGCCATGCAAGAACTAGGCTACCGGCCAAATTCGGTTGCCCAATCACTGGCGAGTAATCGCTCCAATAGTATCGGCATCTTGGTTTCTGAGCTAGGCGGCCCATTTTATGGCGAACTATTGAGTCGCATCGAAAGTGAATTCCGCGCAGTTGGTAAACACGTTATTGTCGCTGCTGGACACAGTGACGCCGAACTCGAACGCGAAAGCATTGAGTTTCTGCGCAGCCGTAATTGCGATGCTTTAATTTTACATGTCGAGTCGGTAAGCGACGATTATCTGCGCGGGCTAGCCGACAGTGGCACGCCTTTTGTCGTGATTAACCGTCACGTCGCAGCCGTTGCGGACCGTTGTATTACCCTCGACAACGAACTAGGCGGTTATCTTGCCACCCACCACTTATTGGAACGCGGCCATCGCAGTATTGCCTATGTTTCAGGGCCGATGTGGAAACACGACGCAAGTGAACGTTACAAAGGCCACTTGCGAGCATTAAAAGAATTTTCCTTAGCTGAAGATAAAAGCTTGTTCTTCGAAGGTGACTTCCAAGAAACTGGGGGCGTACACGCGCTACACCACTTCCTTGATGCAAAAGCCAAGTTCACGGCGCTGGTTTGTGCTAACGACGAGATGGCATCAGGTGCAATTACTGTCGCCCACGAAGTCGGCCTTGAAGTACCTGCAGAGTTAGCAGTGGTCGGCTTCGATAACGTCAATTTTTCACATTACACGTATCCAAAGCTAACCACCGTCGATTATCCCATTGAGGCGATCGGTCAAATGGCTGCACGCTGGGTGCTCAAACACGTGTACCAACAACCTGTACCGGATTTAAAAGCGGTATTTCAGCCACAATTGATTCCACGCGACTCGGCATAGCACAAAAAAGCCCCGCATTGCATGCGGGGCTAAACGTCGTGCCGGGGGGGGCACTCACTGTGCGACCTTGCGGTGCGCGAGGTGACTAAATTAAGAAGCGTCTGACTTCTTTACTTTGATGTCATTTTCGACATCTTTGACACCGTCGATTCCACGAACAATTTTTTCTGCCGTATCAATGTCTTCTTCTTGCTCAACAAAGCCACTTAGTTGCACGACTCCGTCTTTCGTTTCAACATTGATTTCAAGCACATTCAAGGCATCACTTGCCAATATCGTCGCTTTTACTTTGGTTGTGAGCGCGGCATCACTCACGTACTCACCAGTTTCTTCCATGGCTTGCTCAGCTTTATTCTGCTGATCTTGAATCGCATCAAGATTCATCGCAAATACCGCAGGACCGAATGTCAAAGCAAAAACTGACGAAATAACTGTAGCTAAACGTAAGTTTTTCATGGGAACACCTCCAGTTGGTGACAAATTAAAATTTACTTACGCTTTCACTATAGCGAGCAAATTTTAACGTTGAAGGCGCTTTTCTGAGCTTTTACAAGCTCAAGTTTTTGTAAAGATGGTAGTTTTGAGTTAACGATAGGCGGGACTAGCTTCATTTATCGTCGCGGTGGGCGGTTGTTCTAGCCAGTTCTCCACAAGAAGGCCATCAACTCGATCAAATTCGCGACGGTTATTCGTAACTACCGTTAGATTTTGAGCACGCGCGTGTCCCGCGATCATCTGATCATAAGGACCAATTGGAGTTCCTTGTTGGGCAAGAATACTTCGGATGATGGCTGTTTGCGCTGCTGCTTGCACATCAAAATCTAATGTTTGAACACGCGCAAGAAAACTCGCTAACTTTTCACCATTGGCCACCCGTTGCATGGAGCGTTCAACGCCATAATAAAGTTCCATCACCGTGATACTGCTGACCGCGATCTGTCGCGAATGCTGTTCAAATATCGGTAACAAGAACGCTGGCCGATTCTTCATTAAGTAAATACAAAAGTTGGTGTCTAGTAGATAGTGCAGCATTACCAGCTTTCTCGCTCTTGCTCGGCGGGTTGATCACGTTCTGCCATGAAGTCATCACTCAACGGCTCAGCAGCAAACCATGAGGCCCATGATCGACGCGCCGGCGTAATAATTCGACTCTCACCCACGACCAGCACTTCAACTTCAGTAATGTCATCAGGAAATGCCACATCACGGGGAAGACGTACGGCCTGCGTACGGTTATTTTTGAAGATTTTAGTCTTGGTCATTGGCTATCACCATGAGTATATACAAAATGTATATACATACTAGCCGCCACTGCCAAACAAATCAATGTATGTCGGCACGTGTTCGGTTTCGTGCCTGTGCGAGGCAGTCACGCATGACTTGGTTATTGTAGCGTTGCACGATCCAAGTCCAGTTTTAGAAATCGGCCGAGACCGTGCTGCATAGCGCAACAACAAGGGTTGTTTAGTCGTCTACTTTTTGCCCTCGCAATTCATTACCGTTGATTTGAATCAGCATTTGCTTACCTTGGAACTGAACTCTGAACTCGTCAGTGTAGGTTAAACCAATCACATCAGCGCCTTTGGCAGCCATAAGCTCATCGTTTAAGAACAGCTTGTTCTCGAAGGCTTGCAGCGTCACCGTATCACCATCCATACCGATGTGCATTTTCAGCTGTTCGGGATCAAATTTGTAACTACCCAACTGTTTCGCAAAGTCTTGCGGCTTAGCAAGTTGATTTGCGTCGGGCGGCGTAATCGATTGTCCTTTCAAGGTCAGATAGATATCTGCCAACATATTTAAAATCGGTGTGTTACCCCAGTTCGAAGTGATGGAGATAAAATCTTTGCTCTCAGGCGCACGGATCATCACGCTTTTGGTGCCGTAGCCACTGCCCGCAGCAAAATGAAGTGTTTCATCACCAAATTTCTTAATACTCCATGCATAGCCCTCGGCGTCCGTTTCGCCACTGTGAATGTGTGGCGTAAACAATAACGCCGTAGTTTCGGCACTGAGTAACTGATTCGATTCAATCGCACGAACGTATTGATACAAGTCGCTTGGCGTCGAATAGAGACCACCGCCAGCATTACCTCCGTAATGTTTGCTACGTTGCGCAAATTCGAGCCCGGTACTACTCATGCGATACGGTGTTGCTTGCCGATCGACGACATTACGGCCTCGATAATAGCCGGTATTGTTGAGCTGCATGGGTTGTAACACCTGCTCTGTAATATAAGCCCCATAATCTTTCCCAGTGACCTGCTCTAGCAGAGCTCCCAACACGATAAGCCCTGAATTCGAGTAACCGTATTGACTGCCAGGGTTGAACAACAAGGTTTGTTGATCCACCAATCGCATCACCTGTTGTTTTAGCGTTAGCTCGTCATGAGCCTGTACTCCCGACTCGCGTGGCAAGCCTGAACTATGGGTCAGCAAATGGTGTAT
This sequence comes from Pseudidiomarina homiensis, assembly GCF_003987225.1. Lineage (GTDB taxonomy): Bacteria > Pseudomonadota > Gammaproteobacteria > Enterobacterales > Alteromonadaceae > Pseudidiomarina > Pseudidiomarina homiensis. Next base: position 380,782 of record NZ_PIPX01000001.1, on the reverse strand, counting down.
CGTTACCGTCTCTTTCCAGTCTGCGGTTAAATAAGGTAGGTACGTCCCAATCGATTTATGTAAATCCAGTTTGCCGTTCTCAACCAACAGCAGAATACCGAATGCCGTAAAGGTTTTTGAAATCGAATTGATTGAGTTACGGGTGGTGGGCGTATTCTCAATAGCAAAACTACGATTCGCCAAACCGTAACTCTTCTCATACAAAGGTTGATCGCCCTGCACCACTTTGACCGTGCCAGTAAAACCATAGGTCTGGTGGTAGGCTCCAACTAAAGCATCAATATCTGTTGCAGAATTAGCTTGCGCTAATGCAAACGACGGAAAACAAAACAGCGTGAGAGCGGCCGACGTGAGCAATGGGGTAACGAAAGATTTCATAAACAGTTCCTAATACCTAACTTTATCTTTGTGCAAAAGGTTATTCTCTTTGCATAAAGATAGCAACCTAAAATAGGCTCTCAGGAAGCTTTTGCTAACGCAAAAATGTAAGAAAATGCGATCTGCTAGCAACAGATCGCAGACAATTGATGGAAGTTGGAAGCGTTAAGTTAATTAGTAACCGGGTACTGTCCGAGTAATTGTTCAACCACTGGCGTCATCTTACTTTCAACACTCGCCCACTTGTTAAGTGCAAGACCACCTTTGCCGCGCAAGCGGTACTCGGCATAACCAATTTGAGTATTGTCCTTAAACAATGAAAGTTCCGCGTAACTCAAATAAGGCGTGATATCCCACGAACGTCGAGCGGTATAAAACATGATCACTTCACAATCATTAGGTTGCGCACCTGCGTTATAGATTTGAGTGCTAATGCCGCGCTGTTGAAAAATTTGAGTTACGGTATCTACAAATCCGTCAACGATGACTTTCGGGTTGCTTTCTATACAGACATGCTCAACTTTATGAGCGCGAGAGATTTGACTTACATCAATGGCAGTACAGCCAGTTAGACCAAACACTAATGCAAGAAAAAAGACTTTCTTCATGGCTTCATCCTTAAAGTTTATTTTTTGTTGTAATAAAAATAAAATTTTGCACCAAAGCCAGAAACAAAGTCAATTACCTTTGTTGTGTTGCAACCTAAATTCCGAAAAGCTCATGCCGGTCCAGCGGCGGAATGCTTTAGCGAAAGCTTGTTCGTCGCTGTAGCCAAGAAAATCGGCGAGGCTCGATTGCGTCGTTTGCGGTTGGCAAACTTGCTGCAAGGCGAGCTGCTTTTTCACTTGCTGTGAAAGTGCATTATAGCTGGTATGTGCGGCGGCTAGATGACGTGCCAACGTACGCTCGCTGACGGCAAGACTAGTGGCAAGTTGGGTTCGACTCAACCATGGCTGGCGTTGTAGCAATGCCTCGACACGTTCGGTCAGCGATTGCGGCTGTAGTTGCGCCAATTGTTGCTTCGCCAATTCGAGCATTTGCGTTTGTAGTGCAGGATTGACTTGCTGCTGACGAAACGACCAATCGCCTTCACTATAGGTGATCGTATTGTGCGCTTGTTCAAAACTTATGTCAGCAGTCCCAAAAGCCTGTTGGTAAAGCGCCATAGCGGTCTGTTGCGGATGTTTGAAATGCACCTGTACCGGCATGATCGACTTGCCCGCCACCCACTGTGCGCCACGCGCTATACTGGCAAAAATTGCCTCAATACGCAGCGCTACGGCGACATTGAAGTGGTCGTCGTAACCTACTTGCCAACCCTGTGCCGATTTAGCTTTGCTAAAAGTGCCTCCTTCACCAATCAACGACGAGTAGTTGACCAGACTTTCTACTGCAGTACTGAGTGAGGGTGAACTCAACAACAAAAAGCCAATGGTATCGAAGTGTTGTGGCTGCAGTGCCATGCCAATTTGCAGGCCTAACTCGGGGCGTTGCAGTTGTTCTAAGCTTTGCCAGAGTTCGTCTTGTAAAGCCAACGGCAAGCGTTGTTGACCCTGTTGTTGAGTCAACTGCTGACGCAACTTATCAGGCAACGTAACGCCGAGTTGCGTAAGCTGTTGCACGATTGCATGAGTGAAGCTTTGCGTAACACTCGCTTTAGTAAACGGACGTTTGACTTGGTTCATGACGCTTAAGATACCCGTTGTGGCCTAAATTAACCAGTTAATTGTCCGTTTAAAGCATGGCTTGATTCTGATCAATTGTTATTATCTTGCTATCTGATCTGCAGCAAGGAAGACATCACATGAATCCATGCGTCGTTATTGGCGCCGGCCCAATGGGCTTGTGCACGGTACGTCGGTTGCTTGAACAAAACCTTGAGGTCGTAGGCCTTGAGGCCCACAGTGACGTGGGCGGTTTATGGGACATCGATAGCCCCACCAGTACCATGTACGACTCGGCGCACCTGATTTCATCGAAGCGCATGACCGAATTCAAAGACTTTCCGATGGCAGACCATGTTGCGCCCTACCCGAAACATGATCAGATGGGCCAATACTTTCGCGATTATGCGAAGCACTTCGATTTGAAAAAGCATTACCGCTTTAACAGTTGGGTGGAAACCGTTGAGCCCACCGACGACCAGCAATGGCGTGTAGTGTATCGCTCGGGTGAGAACACCCACGAGATTATCGCCAGCAACGTGCTGCTCGCCAATGGCACGCTACACCACCCTAATCGCATCGATTTCAAAGGCGAGTTCAATGGCGAAATGCTACATAGTAGTGATTACCGCTATGCTAATTTATTCGCTGGCAAACGCGTTCTCATTATTGGCTGTGGCAATAGCGGCTGCGATATTGCGGTAGATGCGGTACACCGCGCCAAGAGTGTCGCTATGTCGGTACGCCGGGGCTATTACTTTTTGCCTAAATTCGTCGCTGGCCGCCCTATTGATACCTTAGGTGGTAAGGTGAAGTTGCCGTTGCGGCTGAAACAAAAAGTCGATGGCCTGCTGGTACGTTTGCTTTCGGGGAAACCCAGCAGCTTCGGCTTGCCCGACCCAGATTACCAAATGTACGAATCCCATCCGGTGATTAACTCGCTGTTTTTACACCACATTGGCCATGGTGACATTAACGTACGCCCAGATATAAAGCAGCTCACCGCCACTGGCGTGGAATACGTTGACGGTACCCACGAAGAATACGACTTAATCCTGCAAGCCACTGGTTACAAGTTACATTACCCATTTATCGACCGCGAACACTTAAACTGGCAAGGCCATGCACCGCAGCTTTACCTGAATGTTTTTAACCCACGCCACGACAACCTATACGTCATGGGCATGGTGGAAGCCTCAGGCTTAGGATGGCAAGGCAGTGACGACCAAGCGCAATTGGTTGCCGAAGTTATTCGTTTACAACGTGACAACCCCACTGCGTTTTCAAGCTTCCAAGACAAAGTGCGAGCGCAGGCTACGCAACGCATTGACGGTGGTATGAGTTACCTGCAAGTCGAACGAATGGCCTACTACGTGCACAAAGACACCTACCTGAAAGCGCTAAGCGATGAAATGCGCGCTCTAAAGGCCTCATAGATGTCAGCTACGTCACTACTCATCCTCAATGCTGTTCTGGCAATGATGATGTTCGGCATTGCGCTGAGTTTAACGCCTGCCGACTTTAAACGCGTGGTGCAAGAGCCTAAAGGCCCGCTGGTGGGCTTACTAGCACAATTTTTATTGCTACCGTTGATCACCTTTGCGGCAATATCCGTGGTACCTATGCCAGCAGAAATTGCCCTTGGCCTGCTGTTAGTCAGTTGCTGCCCTGGTGGCAGCTTTTCAAACATCATGACCCACTTAGCCAACGGTAACGCCGCCATGTCGGTAAGCATGACGGGTATCGCCAGCCTTTTAGCATCGTTACTGACACCCTTCAATTTCATGTTTTATGCCAGCCTGAATCCGCACACCGATGCGTTATTGAAGTCCATCGACGTGTCAACGTGGGACATGCTTACCATTGTGTTTTTCGTTTTGGCTGTGCCGTTGCTACTGGGGTTATGGTGTGCTCGGCAGTTTCCGGATTTTGCGCGCCGTAGCGAAGGGTTCTTTCGTATCGCCTCACTATTGGCTCTGTTCGGCTTTGTGGGCATCGCCTTAGTGCTGAATTGGGAGCGGTTTGTCGCGGGCGCCAGCATCTTCTTGTTAGCCGTAATAGTGCATAACGCCATCGCCATGGGTATTGGCTGGGGTTCCGCACGATCGTTGGGCTTGGCGGCTCCCGAGCGCCGCGCCGTTACGTTGGAGGTTGGCTTACAAAATTCCGGTCTTGGCCTGGGTATTATCTTCACCTACTTTTCTGCGCAAACTGAAATGGCGATCATCGCTGCCGCTTGGGGAATCTGGCATCTCATTTCAGGACTCAGTCTAACCCTGTTTTGGCAATGGCGGGATCGCCGTTTGGCTGTTGCCGGAGGTCGCGCATGAATTCAAACATGAAGGTACTGATTACCGGCAGCGAAGGTTACATTGGCCTAGCTTTAGTGCGTAAGCTTGTCAGCTCCTGTACAGTCGTTGGTGTCGACCTTCGACGTCAATCTGCGCCGGTCGATGGCTATACCTTTGTTGAGATGGATATCCGCGCAACAGAACTTGCCGAGTTGATGGCACGTGAGCAAATCACGCATGTCGTGCATCTTGCCAGCGTGATGCAGGCCAGTCCGAACCGCGAACGCGACTACGATATCGATGTAAACGGCACCCGTAACGTGTTGCAGGCCTGTACCCACGCAGGGGTTAGCCACCTCACCGTTACCAGTAGCGGCGCAGCTTATGGCTATCATGCCGACAACCCCGATTGGCTGAGCGAAGACGACGCGCTACGCGGCAACGCGACCTTTGCCTACAGTCACCACAAACGTTTGATTGAGGAATTGCTTACCGACTACCGTGTGCAGCACCCTGAATTGCAGCAGTTGGTGTTACGTCCGGGCACTGTTTTAGGACGCTCGACCAACAACCAGATCACCGCCCTGTTTAGACGCAAACGCTTGCTTGCCATTAAAGGTTCGCCTTCGCCTTTTGTATTTATTTGGGACCAAGACGTTATCGAGATTATTTACCAAGGCGTGCTGGGCGCAAAAGCTGGAGTCTATAACCTCGCGGGAGATGGCGCTATGACGATTAACGACATCGCTGCTGCGCTGGGTAAACCACTGCTTGTTTTGCCCGCGTGGCTGCTTAGCAGCGCTTTGCGTATCGGACACGCAATAGGTTTGACGCAATACAGCGCCGAGCAACTCGATTTTTTGCGGTACCGCCCAGTGTTGGACAACAGCGCTTTAAAAAGCGAATTTGGCTATACCCCGATGAAAACCAGCCATGAGGTGTTTGACTATTTTATTGAGCACAACCTCAAGGCGACGGAGCGCTCAGAATGACTGCTGAATCGTCTGTTGCATTGCCTGTCGTATTAATTACGGGAGCTGCATCTGGACTCGGCCTTGAACTCGCCCGAGCCTTGCAGCACCAGTATCAACTCGTCTTGGTGGATGTGAATGCCGATGGTTTACGCGCTTGTGCCGAGGAGTTTCCTGGCGCCCGCTGCTATCAGGTGGATTTGGCTGACGCTGGTGCCGTGGAGCTCTTGTGCGAACAACTAAAGGCGGACCTTTCCCGTTTGGAGCTATTGATCAATAACGCCGGTATCACCCACCGTTCGCTCTCACGGGTTACCTCTCGCGAAGTCTTGCAAAAGGTCATGGCCGTTGACTATTTCGCCCCTGTGCAACTCACCCAGGCGCTGCTGCCTTTATTGGAAACCGCCGGTAGCGGCGGCCGCATTGTGACCATTGGTTCGATGGCGGGTTGGATGCCAGTGATTGAACGTGCCGGCTACTGTGCGGCAAAGTCCGCCTTGCATCAATACTTTGAGGTGCTACGCGCCGAACTGGCCTGCACTTCGTCGTCTGTGCGCATCTTGCAGGTGTACCCCAGCTTTCTTGATACACCCATTGAAAACCATGCCTTGGATGGCAGTGGCGGCATCGCGCGTCATCCACGCTCCATGGTCGGCAAAATGCGCTCAAGTACTTGGATGGCGCAGCACATAGTGAAAGCTATAAAGGATGGCCGCGAACGCTTGTTCCCTGACAAATTCACCTACTTCGCTAGCGTGCTCTATCGCATCGCGCCTAAGCTCTACCAGCGTTTGATGCAGCGCAAATTTTCTCAGTCATAGTGGGACCAAAGTCGCAAAAGCTTCACCAACTGCAACTCTGGTAGCACCTGATACACCAAACGGTGTTGAATATTGATGCGCCGTGAATAGGCACCCGACAAATCCCCCAAAAGCTTTTCAAACGGTGGAGGACGGCGAAAAGGGTCTTCTGTAATTAATTCGAGTAGTTGCGTCGCGCTTTCTTTGAGGCCACTTGATGCGAGCTTTTTTGCATCACGTTGCGCTTGTTTTGTATAACATAACGTCCATGTCACCAGTCTAGCTCCTTATCACATTGATCAGTTGCCGTCGCCATTCCTTCCACGATAGATTCGCGCATCCCTGGAATGGAGAGTAAGTAAAGTGTTTCTTGAATTGCCGTCCAATCTTCCTCAGCAACTAACACGGCATTGTTGCGCTTGCCACTGATCACGACTGGCTCATGGGACTCAGCAGTTTCATCAATTAAGCGATAAAGATTACTACGGGCTTCAGTGGCCGTGATGGTTGTCATAGGGGCTCCTTAACAGCTGCCGAGACGATGAAATTAGTTTACTCCACTCTTGGCGTACGTCAATACGTACGTTGCAAGATTGATACGTAAGAGAGTACCGCATCATCACATAAGTTCGGGAGTGAATTGCACATCACAAGATCTTAACCTATGGTTTTCGCTGACGTTTATTTGTGAATTATTTCAAGAAAGGAGCCATACATCATGGAAGTCACACGTCTAGTAGAAACCATTAAATTAAGTCTCTATGCCGTTTTAATACTTGCCTTGCTACAGCCGAATGTAGCGATTAGCTCTGAAGAAGCAAAGCAGGCAAAACTTAAAGAAACCTTTGTACATGTCTTAGAGTTCGAAGAAAACGGCGAGCCTGAAAAAATTATCGCACTTCTACAACCGATGGCGGAAGACTACCCAAATGATGCTTACATTCCGTTTTGGCTCTTTGACAGTTACAGTGCTTTAGGACACTTCGAGCAAGCCGAACAGTGGTTAGCAAAAGCTATTGAACGCAGCGAAAAACTTGATGGCTCCATGTGGGCGCTGTTTTACCTTTTGTCTGGGAACGCAGAAGCGTTATACGCAGTACTAGAAGATTACCGCTCGCGCGAAACGGACTATTCTGCTGGTGTTTATACACAACTCGGTATAACTGCCTCAGCGTCTGGCAAGTATGAAGCAGCGAAGTATTTTTTCGATAAAAGCAAAGCGCTTACCGATGAACCGTTTCTCAATCTCCACTATGCACATGCTCTGCGTGAGCTGGGTCATGAACAACAAGCTGCGATGATTATCCAACAACGCGAAGAAGAAATGCGCAAGCTGCTAGCCGAAAAACCAGAAGATCAGCACGCAAACTTCGTGATGGCGGAACTGAGTGCGCTTGCCGGGGATGGAGAGTCAGCCGCCGCATATTTACACAAAGCCATTGGCGTGCGTCAACCGTACTACGTCTATTGGAGCATTAGTGAAGCTAGTCTCGGTGACAACTTGTGGAGTAAAGTCCGCCAGCAACCTTCGATGCAGAAATTTTTAGCGGAAAAGCGCAAGCAAATGCTCGCCTCGCGCGCGAAACTTGCCGAATAAATGCGGTTTACCCCTATTGGCGTACCTTTGTTCTAGCTCAATAGGGGCAGCCCGTTTATATCAAAAGAACCGCCTGCGTCTTTATCGTGGTATATGCATGATAGTTAATGGTTTTCTTGTGCTTGATACCTAGAATGGTAAGCATCCATTCAAGCAGTGTTCAAGCAGGACGAGACCGATGAAAACACCCATTGCTATTGCTGTCGCCGCCAGCATTTCTGGTGCATTACTCACGAGCTTTTCGAGCCAAGCCGGTGACCTTTCAGATATTCAACGAGCCATTACTGACGGTACCACCAACATTATGCTGCGCTACCGCGTTGAGCACGTTGACCAAGACGGCATCGACAAGGAAGCCAACGCCTCTACCCTGTTGACTCGACTTACTTATCAAAGTGCCGAGGTAGCCGGCTTCTTCACTACGATAGAATTCGACGATGTCAGCGCCATCGGCAACCAAAACTACAACAGCACCGTCAACGGCAACACCCAGTACCCTGTAGTCGCCGATCCCACCGGCACCGAAGTCAACCAAGCCTATTTGGGCTACCGCCAGAAAGGGCTGACCTTTTTTGCCGGCCGTCAGCGCATAAACCATGATAATCAACGGTTTATCGGTGGTGTGGGTTGGCGGCAGAATGAGCAGACCTATGATGGCTATCGCGTGCAGTATGCGCTCAGCGCAGAACTTACACTGGATTATAGCTATGTTTATAACGTGAATCGGATCTTTGGGGAGGGCAACCCTTCCTCCGATTTGGGTGGAAATCTGCACCTGCTCAATGCGAGTTACGGTGTGGCGGAAGGTCACAAGCTGACGGGTTTTGTTTACAAGCTGGATTTCGATACGGCGCTAGCGCTAGCGACGACGACTTACGGAGTGAACTACGATGGCAAGCTGGGCGCATTCAAGCTTCATGCTACCTATGCACGGCAGACCAAGACTGGTGATAACCCCAACGCATTCACAGCAGACTATTTCGCCGTCGATCTCAGCACCCAAGTAGCAGCAGTGAATCTTGGCATCGGCTACGAATCCTTAGGGAGTGACAACGGCGTTGGCTTCAGCACGCCACTGGCCACGCTGCACAAGTTTCAGGGCTTCATCGACAAGTTCCTCGGTACTCCGGCACAGGGCGTTAACGACTTATATGTGAAAGCTTCAGGGAAGATCGGGAAGTTAGGCTTGCGCGCTGCGTTGCATAAATTCGAATCCGACTTAGGTAACCTTGATTACGGCAATGAACTTAACCTAGTTGGTAGCTATCCATTGGCTAAAAACGTAGGTCTGCTAGTCAAGTACGCAGCGTATAACGCAGAAGACTTAGCGTCTGATACTCGTAAGTTATGGGGAATGTTAACGTTCAAGTTCTAAGCGTTTGTAGCACGAACCGCAGCAACAAGTTCATATCTACTCTTGTTGCTGCGATGCTTGAGATTATTTAATCCTTGCAGTTCAGCTTTTTTCGCACCGCAAGAATATCATCTAATAGGCTATCATCCGGCCCAGGCATGTTCTCGGAGGTAGCGGTCTGCAGTTCCTCGGCATCGTATTTCCACTGCGCCAGAACTTTACATTTTTCTGCGTCGGTTAGATCACTATCGGCCAGCACATCTTGCGGCTTTTTATAAACTTCAGCTGGGTCTTGTAGAATGTCTTCGAGCTTCATAACGCCTCCTTTAGCGAATTGCTCTAAAAACTTAGAGTTGATGTCGCTTTTCTACTAACTCAAGCCTAGTTCAAATTGCCGGATTCGTCATGTTTCCAATCCTTCATCGAGCGCGACATTAAACGTCGCTTTTGGCTTTCATCACGCAAAAAATGCTAGGCCAGATGCTGTCTTAGTTTGATCAGCCATGCTAACACAGCGCTATTATCGCCCTTTCGCACGTTGAGGTCAGGGTCCTCAAATTTAATGTATCTTGGACGACCATTTCTTCGGTTCGATGGCGTCGCCAATGTCACAATTTTCTTAAGTTCGTCAAGGTATTCACAGGTCGACTCTGTGTACAAAAACTTTAGTGAAGGCCGATTCGATTTGCTGACTTGAACGAGCACGTCAACGCCGTATATCGAAACGATAAACCCAATATAACCGTTACTTTCACCAGGGTCGTAAACTTTGAAATGCCCCTCAAAACTAGACACCTCAAAACCTGCGACACTAACTTGTTCACGCAGCTTTTGGAGAACCTCATAAGAACCCGCTTTTTCGAGTCCCTCATACCTCTCTGCACTGTAACTGCCATCATAGGAAGCTTGTTTCTTTTCGATATCAATCCCAGGTAGCTCGGCCAAGTTACCGAGTGGACGAATGAATTTAGCGCCATGCCCACGCACGATATTCGTCAAATTGTCAAAGCCGTAGACCCACTCGATTAAAGTTGCCTCTACCGCAAAGGCTTCGGATTTGGTGCGGTAACGGCCTAAAACAATTTGTTTGACCATGTCACCGCGCTCGCGAATTGCCCGAATTTTTTGTTGCTTCTCGGTCAAGGCATTTGTCGCTAATTCCTCGGCTGCTTCGTCGACATACTTCTCAAATTCCCGCACGAATTCCATTTCATGCGCTTTGGCGCGCTGCCCTGTGCCTTTACCGATATAAAAGACGCTATCGTCTATTGGATCGAGTAAAGCATAAACGTAATGTTCTAATAGACTTTCATTCATTAAAGCTTCCGAGGAATTTGATTCGCCGAGCATTGTTGATTCCTAACCTAATGATTTATAGCTTTATCATGACAGTTTTTGTGTCTCTTTACATCCGTTTCAAAATAAACCAGACTGAGGTCAAATCTTAACTAAAAAGAATAACGATAATGCTCGATACAATCCCTTACGCGCAAAGACAACGCCTCGCTTATATCGATTTTTGCTTACTGTTTCGCGGCTCGGTGCACCGCAATGACTTGGTACAACGCTTTGAAGTTGGCTTATCTGCCGGATCGCGTGATTTCGCAATGTACAAGGAGCTCGCGCCCGAAAACCTAACCTACAACACCAAAGAAAAACGCTATTTTCAGACCGAGCAGTTCGTGCCGCTATTTGAGCATGACGCCCAACGCACCTTGGTAAAACTAGCCAACGATATCTCCGATGGTTTCGATGCCATTGGCGACGTGCACTTTCCGGTGGAAGCACCATCGACACTTAACGTGCCCAACATCTTTATTGTCGCGCGCATTGTTCAGGCCATGCTGAATGGCAGAGCGATTAGTGTCAGCTATACCTCACTAAGTAGCGGAAACGTCACCCGTGAGCTGGTCCCCCACGCCATCGTCGACAATGGCCTGCGCTGGCACGTGCGCGCCTTCGACCGCAAATCAGAAAGCTTCCGCGACTTCGTTCTCACCCGCGTGCGTGCGGTCAACTTTGTCGACGCAGCGCCCGCTCCTCACGAAGAAGCCGAAGCCGACCACGAATGGCAACGCATGATCCCACTGCAACTCACGCCGCACCCACACAATATAGACTACCCCAAAGCCATCGAGATGGACTACGGCATGCGCAACAGCCTGCTCTCCGTCGAAGTCCGCGCCGCCATGGCTGGCTACCTGCTGCGCCGCTGGAACGTCGACTGCACCACCAACGCCGCACTGCGCGGCCCTGAATATCAGCTCTGGCTGCAAAACCGTACTACGTTGATGGATGTGGGGAATTTGGCGATTGCGCCTGGGTACGACTCAAAGGGTGAATGATGAAAAAAAGTATCCATCAGCTAAAAACAAGGCTTCGAGAGCTAGGTTACAAAAGCGGTGAAGGTCTTATCACGCATGATGGAAAACTAAATCCACCGGGAACGCTATTATTTGATAACTCGTATAAGGCCACCGTACACACCTTCCATGATCTTGACGCGATAAAGTGTTGTCCAGGGCTTTATCAGATTCACACCTTTGATGGTATCCCTTTAAAAGTTGGGATTGCCAAGAACCTACGCCAACGACTAAGGCAACATGCACGCTCTTTACAACGAAAATTGCAACCAACAAAGAGCGAGCCGATAGGTGACCCGAGCCACCTAAGATCAAAACAATCCATACTTGCCAAGCATCTCTATTTCGATCATTCACTTACAGCTAACTACGACCTTACAACCGAATTGGGACGTCAGACATTCTTAGCACATGAAGCCTACCTACTCATTACTTACACAGCAAGTCGAGACGAAGCTGAACGCCTTGAGAAGATCGCGGAGGCTACTGGGATTTGGCGGTACCAAGGTCGAGTACGGGTTATTGAGAATTGAGTGTCAGCAATGAGCGAAAAGCAGACATTGGGTGTGTTCTAATCAGCAGCATACTATATTGCAGCTCTTGTCTTTAAGTTTGCTGCAGGAATATGTGTCTACTAATATTAGGCTTTCTTTGCCACTCGGAACCGTTAAAGTTAGGGATGTTTGATTAGCCAATAACTCGAGAACATAATCCGGTCAATTCAATGGTTTGCTAAGAGTACACGCAATTTACAAAATTTATGCTGGACGAGGCACCGAGTATTGATGACTACCGAAGACTGGGCAAGGAATATCGTTGCCGACGAGTTGGGCATGAAGGTTGAAGTTTACGACGACGGCTCTGAGGCGGGAATGTATGATCTTATTATAGGGTCTGCAAGTGCTCCTGAATATGCTATTGAGTGTGTTGGCGCAGTTGATCCGGTCGCAACCGAAACATGGAATATAGGCCCAGCAAAAGGGCCCATTAAGGTTCATTAATCGGGAGACTGGATTGTTTCAATTAAAAAGTCAGCGAACATTAAATCACTCAAGCTAAGCATCGCAGCGGCTATTTGCGAATGTGAAGAGTTGGGTCTTATAGAATATTCGCCCGTTGATTGGCAAATGAGACGTTTTCATCCAGATATATTCAAGAAATTAGATGATTTGGGAATCACCTCCATTCATATGTATAGAGCGGGAGGCAATGGTGATGTTCACTTGTCGGTGGATGGTGGAGGTGGCCCAGTCAATCAAAATGGTAATGATGTAGCTGATTGGATTGGATGCTTTTTAAGTACTCCTGAAAAAGCGGATGTCGTAGAAAAACTCAGGAGATCAGAAGCAGCAGAAAAGCATGCTTTTATTCCAATTGTTCTCGGTGGGGCACCCTGGAAGGTCGAGTCTTACTTTTTCGGTGAAATGAGCCTCCCATGTACGGTCCCCAAATTACCCGAGCCAATTACAGGTGCATGGATTGTGCTAAACGGTAAAGGGTTACGGTACACAAAAAATCAGTGGCACGTATTCAATTACTAAGGCGCATATTAGTCTTAGGTAAAGCGACTATTTTTTCTCGTTGCGGCGTTAGTGTCGGCAATTGGCCAGAAGCTGAAGGACTGCAATGAGCGAATTGCGGACAAAAATGCGAGAAACTGATAGTTTTGTAGTGAACCCTACCTAAATGAGAGACTAATTCAGACCTAACATACTTTGATTTTCAACTCTTGGACTAAAAGATCATGATTCTTGCAGGAATAGATTTAGCTTGGACAGGAAAGAACCCAACTGCGATAGCGTACGGGAGTTTAGAAGGTGACACGCTTACCGTGACTAGTATTGCTCATGGTCTTATGACCCCCTCGCAGATTAGCAACGATTTACTTCAAGGAAAAGTGGCCGGTGTAGCGATTGATGCACCACTCATTATAAGAAATCAAACAGGAATGCGTGAGTGTGAACTTTCAATTGGGCGTGAATTCGGTTCCCGCAAAGCCTCTTGCATGCCGAGCAATTTAGAAAAATACCCAGACCATCCGGCGGTTGAGCTTTCATCACAATTAACATCTCTTGGGTTTAACCATCTAAACAGCAAAAATAAGTGGCAAGTAGAGTGTTATCCGCATCCAGCAATAATCAATATCTTTGGTCTGCCTGAGCGACTTAAATACAAAAAGAAAAAAGGTATGAGAGTGGCTGATCAACAATATGGTTTGCACCGCTTGGGTACTTTATTGCGAAGCTTGGCATCATCCAAAGTACTTAAATTAAAAATACCCAACTATATGCAGGTTACCGATTTTAAGTTTGACCAAGAGTACAATCTGTCTGGAAAGGCTTTAAAAGCCCATGAAGACAAACTCGACGCTATCGTCTGTCTGTATGTGGCAGCTTTACACGCTATAAAACAAACTGACCTTTACGGTTCCGCTAGTGATGGCTATATCGTCGTTCCTAAAGAGCAACATCATTTTAGTAATGACATTCAAGCAGAAGATTGGGAAATGGCTCCATGGGCCGTTGAGACAGCTTATAAATATTATTTAGTCGCCGAAAATGCATGGAAGATTGACGGCATAGTTAGCATGACGAATGCAGCTTTATCGATTGAGATTTTGCTGAAAAGTTACAGGTTAAAACCTACGAAGAATATTGGGGCAGAAAATGAGCGATACTCATGGCAAAGATTAAATCGTGATAAACATGATTTATGTAAGCTCTTCGATGACTTACCTACTTCAGTTCAGCGTAAACTAGCCACTTCGTTTGAAATCAAAATGCTTCACAAATATCGTAACTTCTTCACAAAATCTAGATACAGCTACGAAACAGATGCTGCCAACGGCCATAACCAAACCTTACAAAAAGTTGCTGGTGCAATGATTCGCAAGACTGTGGAAATCTACCGCAAACGCAACAGCAGCGATAGTTTTATACAAAGTTTTCCTTTTTAAATAATTATCTTTAGGGTTAAAGCTAACATTGTGCCTAACGTCCGCAAATGGCACAAAGCGGACTGGATCCGATTATCCTCATTGATATCGAGACGCGGTAATTAGCGAGCATCTTACCAACCCCAAAATCATTATTGATGATAACGAATCAAAGTGATGTAGTATCGCTAACATAGACTGATAACCTGAAACGCGAAATCAATGAAAACAATTGCCCTACTCGCTTTGTTACTTCTTAGTCCTTACACGTCGGCAGAAGGACCTGTTGAAATCCCCCGCAGCACTAAAGTCGAGCTCTCGGATCCACAAACGAATCGCATTTACCCAATCTATATAAAACTCCCGCGATCCTATGCGGCAAATCCAGACAAAGTGTATCCGGTAATTTACCTTACTGATGGGCTCTACAGTTTTCAGATTGCTTCTGGAGCCACGCGTTTTCCGATGAACAGCGGTGCCATGGACGAGGCGATTTTGGTCTCGATTTCCTACTCCAAAGGTTCTAAAGGTCCATCGAGTCGTATACGGGATTACACGCCGAGCGCGGCCAAGGACTGGAAGCTGCAGACTGGCAAAGCTGCTGAGCATGCGCAGTTTATACGCGAGACGGTTTTTCCTTATATGGCCCAACAGTATCGTGTTCACCCCGAACAACGCACCTATGCCGGAAACTCTTTGGGTGGCTTATTAGGCGCTTATCTGTTGTTCAAACACCCAACCATGTTCGACAGCTATATACTCGGGAGTCCGTCGGTTTGGTTCGACAACCATAAGCTCTTATCAATGACGATGGCCAAGTTGGAACAGCCCGTTCGCGTTTATCTATCCGTCGGAACGCTCGAGCGTCCGCAATATGGAGAACAGCAGGACATGGTCGATGGTGCAACACGATTAAATGACAAAATTCTCAACGAGGGTGGCGATAACCTCACCGTCAAATTCGTAATGATTGACGGCGCTAAACATGCGACCGCCTTCCCTACCACGCTAATCCAAGGCCTAGACTGGCTCTATGGGCTACCGCGATGACGCTTACGATGTGCTAACAATTAAATTCACTGCACCCGCGGCGACTCTGCGGTACAATATGCATCCTTACCCTAATTAGGTTGCACATTTATACATGACTTTTTCTGAACTCCAGCTTTGCCCTGAAATTCTTTCCGCCCTTACCCGCCAAGGTTATACCGAACCCACACCGATCCAAGCGCAGGCGATTCCGCCGGTGTTAGATGGCAAAGATGTGATGGCGGCGGCGCAGACAGGCACGGGTAAAACCGCAGGCTTTACGCTGCCGATTCTGGAAAAGTTGAAAGACGGCGAGCGAGCGACAGCAAATACCGCTCGGGTGTTAATTTTGACGCCAACCCGCGAGCTTGCTGCGCAGGTCGGTGAAAGCGTCGCGACCTATGGCGCGGGCTTAAATCTGAACTACGCCGTGGTGTTTGGCGGAGTGAAAATCAATCCGCAGATGATGAAGCTGCGCAAAGGCGTCGATATTTTGGTGGCAACGCCAGGCCGCTTAATGGATCTGTATCAGCAGAATGCGATTCGCTTCCCGCAGCTTGAAGTCTTGGTGCTCGATGAAGCCGACCGTATGCTCGACATGGGCTTCATCCATGACATCAAGAAAATCATCAAGTTACTGCCGGCGAAGCGTCAAACGCTAATGTTCTCGGCGACGTTCTCGAAAGATATTCGTGCACTCGCAAAAACCTTGGTGAACAATCCTGTCGAAGTTTCGGTAGCACCGCCTAATTCGACCGCTGAGCGCATCGAACAAACCATGTATACGGCAACCAAGAACGAAAAGCCGCGCATGCTGATGCAGCTGTTGCGTGACTTAAGCTTGCCGCAGGTGATTGTGTTCTCGCGTACGAAGCACGGCGCAAACAAGCTCGTGCGTCAGCTTAACGCTGATGGTTTTCTCGCAGCAGCCATCCACGGTAACAAAAGCCAAGGCGCGCGTACCAAAGCCCTTGCCGAGTTCAAATCTGGTGATGTAAACGTTTTAGTTGCCACCGACATCGCCGCCCGTGGTCTCGACATCGATAAACTACCGTACGTGATCAACTTCGACTTACCGCAAGTTGCTGAAGATTATGTCCATCGCATTGGCCGTACTGGCCGTGCTGGACAAACCGGTCATGCGGTTTCATTGGTGATGGACGAAGAATACAAAACTCTAAAAGCTATCGAAAAGCTCATCGGCCAGCCGATTGAGCGTAAGCAGTTGCAAGGTTTCAGCAACGTTGAGCTAACCGGCAAGACTCCACCGCCACCACGCGGCGGCCAACAGCAACGCCCTCCACGTAAACCACGCCGTGACGGCAAGCCAGGAGGCAACCGCGGCAAGCCACAGCAGCGCGGTGGCAACAAAGGCTAAATAATTAGCCTCAACAACTTGTTGTACTGGTCGTGCATGCGGTCGTCGATGCAGTGACGGCCGCCATCATCGCAGGCATCATGGTCGCTACCATCACCGCAGCTTGCACGCCGTCAATCACATCCGTAGCAATCGTGCCGAGTTCCTCGCCTTTGGCGATCTGTTCGATGCGTTGTTTGTGTTTTTTCAGCTCTTCTTTGCTAAAAACTTGGTCCAGCACATAGGCGCTTTTCGCTAACGCTACCATTAATGCGATTTTTGGATGGATCTCGAGCGGTTTATCTAGCACTAACCGACGCATTTCACGCTTCAAATGCTTTTCTGGCTCCGGATTGACCTCGGGATATATTTTCTGAGTAAAGAGCCACAACACTTTCTTTTCATCAGCTTTGATAATGCCGTCCGCAACTAATTGCTCAGCAATTTTGTGCTTAAGTTTACTGATCTGTGCTAGCGCCATTACCCAATTCTTCAACGTGTCTGGCTTTTTCTTATTGGCCATTTTGTCGAGCGCTTCATCCATGATGGGGTCACCTGTTGGCGAATCATCAAGTACATCAACTTTATCTTTGTTGTCTTTGTTCACTTGAATACGCTGTGATAACAACAGTTCTGCCAAAATTGCAGCCGCTCCAGTGTACTCAATGTAATGCCCTTCGTTGGTGCCTTTTTCGTCGTTTAATGCCAGCAGCATTAAGCCTTCATACAGCTTAATTTCCATAGTTGTCCCCTAACCAATACTTTTGGAATTCTTCCCACTTCTTTTGTTTCTTTGGGTCTCGCGGTCCAGATTTCTTGCGCTGATAGAAACGCACGCCGTCGGCATGAGCGGCCACTTCATAAGCGATATCTTTGAGCATGTCGAGCTCAGCAAGAACAAGTAGCACGGTTTCCAAAGCTACACTCCTGCCACGCTCAAGCCGCGAAATCGTCGCTCGACTCGAGCCAACGCGTTGTGCGAGCATGCGCTGGTCTAACCCGCAGCTGGAGCGCTTATGCTGAATCACATAGCCCAGATTTATGGCGAAGTTCTGCGCAAGTTTACTTATTTTCATAGCCTCAACCTCCTTGTTGATGCTTTAAGTCTAGCGCATAGCTACGCACCATGCGCAATGCAAAAACGTAACATGATGTGAGCATAGTTAGACATGAACTACATGAAACTTACGCATGACTCTATAGAGAACTGCAATTGAATCAAATGCGACTTAAGCGTGACTTGCAGATGATTTGTTGATGATTCACTGATGAATTACGAGTGAACTTCAACTGTTAACTACAAGTTAATCACCTATGTTAACCACCTATGTTAACCACAAGGAAAAGGAGTGCATCTGTGCGTCACGCCCAAAAATAAACAAGACGAGTGCTGCGGCAAAAGTAATTCAATACCGAGTTTCGGCCTCAATAATAACGCAATGACATATCTCTGTATAAAATCCGACGCAATCGAAAGTTTCTGCATCTAGTGTGACTCTTAGTTGAGGCTAATGAAGCCATGCCTATTATCCGTATCACGCGTGATGCAACATTTCTATATATCATTAAAAATGATGCACAGAGTGTTTATTGCCGCCTATTTGACGCTGCACTTCATGATTGAGTCAAATCTGAGGCACGTAAATCTAGATTTTAAATTTAGGCCTACCTACTCTAAAACGGCGCTAAAATCGGCAAGTGCGTTAAAAGCTGGAGCCGGGTTGCTGCAGGAATTCAAGTTCGGCGGACGTTGAAGCGCGGCCTAACAGCGCATTACGATGCGGGTAGCGGCCAAAACGTTCGATGATTTCTCGGTGTTTGATTTCAAATTCGTAGTTGGTTTCTAAACCTGGCTGATTAAACAAGCGCATGGCTTCGTCGTGCACTACCAACGACTCGCTATGCATGTAGGGCATATACAAGAACGCTCTCTGCTGCGCACTCATGGAGCTATCGACGCCAAGCGCGACAGCTTCTTGCGCTAATGCCAACGCCATCGGATCCTGGGCAAAAGCTCGCGCGTCGTCGCGATAAACGTTTCTTGAAAATTGGTCGAGGACCAAGATTTCCGCCAACCTTCCAAGCCCACCGGTGCCTTTACCAGCAGCATCAGCTTCACGCCACTGCCAACATTCCCCTGCCGCGCAGGCCGATAATAACGAGCTAAACCGTGACATGATCTGCCCATCTAGCGCATCGCTTTTGGCAAACCAGTCAGCGGGTGTAAGTTCGTCAAACCAGAATTGAAGAACGTCATTTGGGCGCATCGGGAGCTCCTGTACTGTCGAAATTCTAAGCATAGCTTTAGTCACGACAATAAAAAACCCCGCGGGCAAAAGCGCTGCCACACGGGGTAACGGGAGATTGTGAATGTGCTAAAGGTTTATGCTTCAGACTTCACTGTCAGTTCATTGCGAACGCTCTTCACGCCGTCAACATTACGCACGATACGTTCGATAGCGCTGATATCTGCTTCGCTTTCAACTTCACCACTCAGCGTTACTTCACCATCGGTGGTAGCAACGTTGATTTGCATGCCGCTAGCTTGCGACATCAAAGCACTTTTAACGTTAGCAGTGATAGCTGAATCACTGATGTGATCGCCAGCTTTTTCCATGCCCTGCTGTTGTGCAGTTTCTGGATCTTGTAAGGTAGTAGCCATTGCCACGGTACCGAACGTTAATGCCATTACTGAAGCGACTGATGTAAGTACGTTTGATAGTTTCATGGTAGTTCCTCCTAGTTGTTCCCAATTGCTTGGTGCAACTTCACTATAGTCATCTGTGCGACAGCTTAAAGCGCCTTTGCAGGGCTTTTGCTTTTTCAAGATTTGGTTAATTTCTGAGCATGCGTTATACCTATTGATACCCTAATAAGGAGATGACCCATGAAAGTTTCAACCTTAACACTCGCGCTGCTGCTCGCTTTACCTGCGGCTGCCTATGCGCAGGATCAAGACAAAGCTGAACAAAAGGAATTACCGGAAGCGGCAGCTAAAGGTCAAGCCACCGCTGAAGCCGCCCGTGCCGGCAAGTTTAAAGCTGGGAAAGCGCTCGCGGAAACCGTGAAGTCGAAAGCAGACGATCCTGACTTTCTGGACGAGGACTCGGACGACGATGGTTTAAGCGACGCGACTGAAAGTGCACATGAAGCGACTCACACTGTACAGCAGAAGGAAGGCGTCGATGCCACCAAGCGCAAACGCCCCGGCCGCGTCAAATACGCCGATATTACGCTGAAGAAAGGCTCCGCCGAAGCTGATGACGGAACCGAAACCGCTGAAAAGCCGAAAAAAGCTGACAAGAAGAAAGGCGATAACAACTAGCAAACCACGACTCCTGTGCTAACATTTGTGTGTACATATTAAACGAGCAAATGCTACGCAGGAGCAGTTATGGAGACTCGGATTCAATTCCGCATCGATGAAGAGACCAAGCGTCTAGCGCAAGAAATGGCTGAGAGTCAAGGGATGACGCTAAGTGAGGCTTGTCGTCGGCATACAGAGTTGTTGGCAGAACAACAGCGTTTAAAAAGCTCTCATGACGAGTGGTTAGCCGAAGAAGTTCAGAGAGCATACGCAAAACTCGAGCGCGGTGAAGCTGAATTTATCGGCGCTGACACTGCCAACGAGCGGATGACTATTTAAACGAAGCGATTCAACGCCTCGAAAATTTCCCAGAGCTAGGCGTGCAGCGCCCTCCTTTACCCGGTCGCTTGCTTGTTATCCCAACGCTATCTCTTTTGGTTCTTTACACCGCCGACGTAACACCACAAGCCACAACGATTTACGTACTACGGGTGCTGCACGATAAACAGCACCCGTTCTAAACAAACAGCAAACAGCGAATAGCAAACATCACTCTTATTGCAATTGAATGACCACTCCCGCCAACACGGCGAGCGCCACTTCACCTTGCTTACTGAGCAAGAAAGTCGCGTTTTGCCGTTGTTGGGGGCGTGATCCAGGGATGTCGCGCGAATTCACCAGCACTGGCAGGTGCGTGCGCACGTTCAGCATGGCTTTGTCACCACTAAAATGGGTGTAGCCTTGCTTGAGTAAATCTAGGTATTCGTGGTGTGACAACGCTAACGCATCGCCGGTAGCAGGCAACTCGTAGACCTTACCCGCTTGATAGACATAATCATTAGTGTCGTAACGGTCAAACGCTGGAAATACAGATAAGTCACCAACTTCGCGGATCGAGCCATTATTACGGGCATCACTGCTGCGGTTAATGCCAATATCAATACGATATTCGTGGCCACTATCGCGTACCAACACTTGCTCCAAAATCACATCTTTGAAGCTGTTTGAGTTATTCATTGGGATGCTGTTGTAGGGCTCTAAGGTTTGCTCCACATAGTCACCGCTGGCGATGCTGTCGATGGCTTCAATCAACATCGCCACATTCACTGCTCGTGCTTTTTGACGATTTGGATCTTTAGGGAAAGCCCCAGACTCTATTAGGATGGTACTAATGCCCATTGCCGCAAAGTTGTCACCAAATGCGCGCGGCGCAAAAGTATCGTTGTAACGCCCCATATGGCCGGGAATCATGCGATCTCCGACGGTTTTCAGTTCACCGATCAGTTGCATTGCGCGGCGACGTTGTGCGTTGATGTCTTTAGCGTGGTTAAACGCCGGCGCAAGTAAGGATATCGTCGCAGGTTTACCGGTGTTGCCGACTTCGTAGTATCGACTTTGGTCATGCAAGTTAAAACCAAAATCTGGCTGCAATAAGCGTCCTTGTGCCATCAATATACGGCCTTCCGGCGTCTGTTGCGCTCGTGCATCACGGTTCACGTCAATGCCCTGTACATTATAGCGTTGTGCTAGCTCCGCGCCGTCAGGGTTCACCATTGGCATCATGTGAAGCGTGATTTTATCCGCCCAATGCTCACGCCAGGTTGCGTCATTTTCAATCTTTTGCATCAAATCAAAGAGCACTGGAGTCGCGGTCGACTCATCGCCATGCATCTGCGACCACATAAAGACCACGGTGTCGCCGCTACCGACACTGAATCGATAAAGGGGTCTGCCCTCATAGGACTCCCCCACCTGTTCGCTCTGAATCACCTCACTACGCTGGACACGGCGGATGAGCGGCTCGATATCACTTAAGCGAATTTGCTGCTTGTCGAGGCCAGGTAACAACTCAACGCCGTTGTAATGGTCTTCGTGCGCCTGCGCTGCTAGGCTCAGCGTGATGATTGCACTGCTCGCGATCCTTACCACAAGGCTTTGAAAGCTTTTTTTCATTTTTTATTGCACTCTAGGGTTCAATTACTAATAAATTATTACTAGGATTGAGCGTAACGGTTACGTCGAATCGACGTCAACTGACAGTCGTTGAACAGGCACAAAACTAAGACCAACAAAAGGTGACCTTGTCATGGATCGCAGATCGTTTATGAAAACGCTGGCCGCAGGTGCGGTCGCAACCTCTGTTTTATCGCCGAGTGCGCTTGCTAATGCGCCTTTATTTCAACAAGGCAGTGGCCTTGGTGCTGGGCGTTTACCCAAGCGTCTAAAAAAAGGTGACACCGTGCGCATGGTTGCGCCCGCGAGTGCAGTATTAGATCGCCATCACGTGCTGATTGCCAAAGAATCATTTGAAGCCTTGGGCTTTAAAGTACAGCTTGGCGAACACGTGTTTGGTCGTCACGGTTATTTATCAGGTACCGATGCAGAGCGTGCTGCTGATGTAAACAAGGCTTTCGCAGATGATAGCGTTGATGCCGTGATTGCGGTACGTGGTGGCTGGGGCTGTAACCGTATTTTGCCGCTGCTTGACTACGATATGATTAACGCTAACAACAAGGTCTTGCTTGGTTACAGTGATATCACGTCGCTCATGAATGCGCTTTATGTGAAAACTGGCATGGTATCGTTTCACGGACCTAACGGCTTCTCGTATTGGGCTGACTTTCAGGCACAGCAATTCCGCGACGTGATCATGGACGGCAAGTCCACCACCATGCGCAACTACAAAGAAAAAGAAGAGACCTTGACCATGATGAGCAACCGTACGACAACGGTCCATGGTGGCAAGGCACAAGGCGTGTTGGTCGGCGGTAATCTGACCGTGCTGACCAGCTTATGTGGAACACCCTACTTCCCTGATCTGAAAGGTAAAATTTTAATGCTGGAAGATGTCGGTGAAAATATTTATCGCATTGACCGCTTCTTATCGCAGCTGCAACTTGCCGGGCACCTTGAAGGCGTTGCAGGCATCGTCTTTGGTCATTGTACCGAGTGCGACCCAGGTGCCGGCTTCGGGAGCTTTACCTTGCATGAGGTGTTCGAACACTACTTCAAGCCATTAGGTGTGCCCACCTACACTGGCGCCCAGTTTGGCCACATTCGCGACAACCATATTTTACCGGTTGGCCATGTAGTCGAACTCGACGCCGATGCAGCAACGCTTAAGTTACTTGGTTCTGCTGTAGCTTAAACGACGGGTATATCTGTGCCGAGCAGCTCCGCTAACGATGCTGCCGGCACACTTCCTTCGCGCGTTATCACGGGCTGTTTGCCGCGTAAGTCGATAATCGTTGATTTGGCACTTGCACTGCACTCGCCGCTATCTAACACTCCGTCGATTTTACCATCGAGCAACCCATGAGCATCTTGGGCAGTGCAATAGCTGTCACCGATGGACGGTGCGATAATACCAAGGTTGAACTTGCTAAGCAGTTCTCGCAACTGTTCTTGCGCCGGCACACGTAACGCAATACTGTGCCCGCCGCCAGTGACCAATGGCGATACGTGAGGATGCCGATGGAGCAACAATGTCAAGGCGCCTGGCCAATGCTCATCGACCAAGGTTTCAGCCACCTTAGGAATATCCACCGCCCAGTCCTTAAGCTGTCGCGCATGACCAAGATGGATAATTGATGGCTCGCCAACGGACCGTTCTAACACTGCATAGGCGTGTTTAACGGCTTCAACATTACTCGCATCGGCGGCCACACCGTAGGCAATGTCGGTGGGTAGCGCCACCACACCACCAAGTTCCAAGATGCGACCTACGTGGCGCAACTCCTTCGGGTTATCTGCATTAAATCGCAAGGTCATGTTGCGTCTCCTGTCGTTCTGCCAGCTTGTGCCAGCCATCGGCTGTGCGTTGTTGTAGTGTTCCGTTGCGGGGGTCCCACTGCCATAAGTACAACCATTCGTTGTCGATCAGTTCGCGCACCACGGTTTGCTCGGTGATCACGCGATCTATGGCTGTTGTTGGTGCGGCAATCACGACTGTTAGTCGCAACGGCTGGTGATACCAGTCTTTACCGTCGTGTAGGGATTGACGCGCTAACCCAATGCGTAAATCGCCGCCATTGCCTTCGAATACGCCGACGCCATCGGCGACGACGTTGTGCAGCAATTTATTGCCGCTACCGAAAGTCTGTGGCGCGGTCATTGACCCGTAATACTGCATATTGATCCAATGGGCGACGACCATAGGTGCGGTCATCAGTTGTGTCAGAACTGCTTGTTCGGGATCGCGTTCAGCATGATAGGTGTGTAAAAACGCGCGGGCGTCGAACTTCGCTTTTGCAGTTGCCTCACGAGGTGCAAAAATAATCGCAGCATTGCGCGCTAAGCCCCACTCTGGCCGGACTTCGGCCCAATTTGCCGCACGTTGTTGCAGCGCCTTCGCCGCTGTTGGGCGATCAGCCAACCTGCTTCGCTGTTCGTGTTGCGCAGCACTGCTGGCCTCAGCGAGCCATTGCTCGAGTTGGTCATGATGGACGTGTGTGTCACCGTCAGTAGTCAATAGGCGTAATTGCTGCTGCGTGGTGTCATGCAGTGCTGGGAGAAACTGCGTTTGCTGCGGGATCTCGATCCGATGCTCTACAGCCAAGACTTGCCGCACCGCTGGGTCATTAAATAATTGCACCAACACGCGCGCATTCACTTCACCGGATTGCGCTCCGCATGCGCCACAATCAAGACTGGCAGCATGAGGGTTATTGGTCACACAGGCAGTATGGCCAACAATAAGCACCTGTGGCGCAAACTTTTCAGTTAACCCCATGCCATTCAACGCATTGGCGGCAAGCCCCGCCAGCTCTGTAATAGAGGCTTGCTGTTGCCCTTGTTTTGTTATCAGCCAGTCGGTGTTGCGGATGACCTCGCTGCCAATCCGAGCTTGGGGCTTAGGCCAAAGGCTGCGCTCAAGCAATTTCCAGATTTTCGCCAGCCCACTCATTTCGACCCAACCATAAGCGCCGGCAGGGCTTTCGAGCGAGCGGTGCCAACTGCCTGCACGCCAACTGTGCGTGCGTTGCGCAATTGCGGCCTTATCTTGCGCTTGCGCAACTTGGAATTGCGGTGCTAATAGGCCCGGTAGCTGCGGCTTTGCTAAGGTGTCGCTAACTTGATATTCGACCGGCAAACCAAAGAAGCCAGCAAAACCGAAGGTTTCGATCCCCTCATGCTGCGCCTCTAACGCTCGGCGCATCGGCTCTGAGCGTACGTCAATGCAAAACACCGCCTGCAATGAGGGCTGCCCGACAACTTCGGAATCGCTCGCAGGAGCCTGCAAACCGGACAGTTGCTGGGCTAATTCTTGTTGGTAATTGAGCTCCAACGCACGCTGCCACACCCACAGCAACGCTTGTTCTTGCGCAGTTTGCTGACGACGCTGTGGCAACGCTTGATACGCGGCAACAAACCGCTGCTGCTGTTCGCTGTCGCTCAAGCGCCAACACACCAGCTCCCACGCCACACGAATCGCTAACAACTGGTCCAACTCGTCATAGACATTTTCGCTGTTTTCTAGCTCACGCGCCCAGCGCCGCTGGGCAAACACGCTCGCCCAACCATAAATATCGTGCAACGCAACTTGTAGCCACGCTTCTATATGGTCACGCTCAGCTAAAGGCAGTTCTTGCTCTACTTGTTGCCAAAGCTCGGCGCTACTACGCGGTAACTTCGCCAGCTCAGCTTCGACGCGGCGCTCGCCAACCAGCAGTTCAATGCCGCGGTCGTGACGAACAATATCAAGCCAAGCTAAATACAGGGCATCGGCACTGTCGGCACCATTGAATTGCTCTGGGTAATTGACCCACAAGGCACAGAATTGACTCAACTGGTGCACAATTTCGGTGCGCCAAGGCAAGGTACGAGTGCGTTGTTGTCCGCTGTTCATGACCTGCGCTACGGTTGGCAGGGCAGAACTGTCGTCGGCAAGACTACGTAGATCTCGCACTAAGCCTTGCACTGGGCGATCAACGCCGTGCTCTTGCGCTGCTTGCTGCAAATGCTCAGGCTGGATTTCCTGTAACCAGCGCTGTTGGTAATAAGCTGCGGGCATTAATAAACGCACGTTTCTGCGCGTCTGTTCACGTTCGGCAACCTCACGAATCGACGCACCACGCTCTTGCCACCAAGGGTTAACGGCAATGCTGCGCGGCAGTGGCCACACTGGTGCCACACGCTTACAAACGGCCTTGCCCAGTTGCTGTAAATCGATAGCACTCATGCTTGATCTCCTTCTTTTGCCACAGAGCCCGGGCTTGATGACGGTAAACGTAGCGGCCACACCCGCAAGCTAAAGCGCGTAGCCCACTCGTCTAGGTACAAACCAGCGTTTAAAGCGATAAACAAGCGATGTCCGAGGGCGCGACGCGGGCGATACAACAACCACAAATACACCGCTGCAATGCCGAGTAAAACCGCACACACCCATAGGTCAATACCGAGCAGGTACTGGCCTGATTGTGGCGTTGGCAAGAGCAACTTAAACAGCCAAGCACCGGCCACGTACAAACCCAACCAAAACGCAGCTATAGCAGCTGTTCGCAGACTATGACGGCGGCCAAAGTAATCCACTTCACTCGCTAGCCACAATGCCAGCGCCATACCCACGGCGAGCCAGGGGGCAAAGTACAGCTGTGTGGCAAACAGCCAAGCCGCCAATACCACCAATGCGAAGGCTAAGATAGTACCGAGCAGCAAGGCGCGTACCCGCGGCAAGGTTAACTGAGCAAACTGTTGCCGCTCGCCCTGCTCGACCACGCTGCCGGCGGAAAGAAATGAATACGCCTTGTAACAGGAATGCGCCAGCAAATGCAGCGCCGCCAACGCATAAAAACCAAGACTAATCTCCACCAACATGAGCGCCATCTGCGCTACGGTCGACCATGCCAAGCGTACTTTCACACTAATCCGCGTCATGGTTACCGACGCAGCTACGAGCATGCTTAACCCGGCAACAATCGCGAGTAACCAGCGCGCCCCCTCTGCGGGCGTTAACATCGGCGAGAATTGCAACAACAGATAACCACCCAAGTTGATTATCCCCGCATGCAGCAGCGCTGAGACTGGCGTCGGCGCTTCCACCACCTGCAATAACCAGCCATGTACAGGCAACTGCGCGCATTTCATCGCCGCCACGGTGACTAACAGCAACGCCAACCAGTTGCTCACGTTATGCTCGGTAATTTGCGACAATTCGCTAATCGCTTGGATGTCATAGACGAAGTAAAGACTCAGCAAGGTCGCGCCAAGCAGGGTTTCAGCGATACGGGCAAAGATAAACTTCTTGTGCGCGGCGAGCAGCGCACGTGGTCGTTCGGGATAGAACACCAGTAAGCGGTGAAGGGTCAAGCTAACGGCGACCCAACCCAACCAAAACAGTAAAAAATGGTCGGCAATAGCAGTCAGTAGGATGGCCGCAATGGTACTTACCAGGCGCCGCCAGAACTTACCGCTATCTTGCTCATCGCGGAATTGTACGGCCGCATAGCGCGTTACCACAAAACCAATAAAGCAAATCATGGCAGCAAAACCGGCACTCAACGGCGTAAGTGCGATTCCCCACCCTTGCAGCGGCGCTAAAAGATCCGTCGCCACGGCAATACAGCTCGCCAAAAACAATGTCATTAGCATAACCAGCACGATTTGCGTTCCACGCCACGGCATAAAACCTCCACCCCAAGGTAAAATTCACATGCGGCTATTCTGCAAGCACTGGAAGCATTATAAAAATACATATATTATTAAATTACGTTCACTTTTATAGAATGAATTGCTATGAACCGACTCAATTACCATCATCTGTACTATTTCTGGCGCGTGGCCAAGCAAGGCAATTTAACCGCGACCGCAGAAAAGCTGGCGATTTCGCAGTCGGCATTGTCAGCACAAATTAACCAGCTGGAACACAACATAGGTCAGCCGTTGTTCGCCCGCGAAGGTCGCACCTTGGTGTTAACAGAGTTGGGACATACGGTATTGAACTACGCCGAGGATATTTTCCAGCGCGGCGAAGAGCTGCAACAATTACTAAAGCGCGGTGTAATCACGCTGCCATCGTTACGGATAGGCATGCTCTCGAGTATGTCGCGTAACTTTATCGAGAGTTTTATGGAGCCCCTGCTTAAGGGCAAAACCGACGCCAGCTTTCGACTGCTCGCACGTCCTCAACCTGAGTTGTTAGATCTGCTGGCCCAGCACCAAATCGACGTGGTGCTCACCAATCGCGAAGTCTCGTTAAGTGATGACATTGCTTGGCAGTCGCAATTACTGTCGCGACAAGCTGTAAGTGTGATTGCACCTGCAGCGCGCTGCGACCTACCTGAGTACATCGACCCGGCCTACAAACACCAGCGCTGGGTAGTACCCGGCAGTGCTTCGCCCTTGCGGGCGGCGTTCGAAAGTTTTTGTACTCAGCACCAACTTGAACCGGAGATTGTTGCAGAAGTGGATGATATGGCCATGTTGCGTCTATTAGCGCGTGACAGCGGTGCTTTGGCGGCCATGCCCGCCGTTGTTGTGCGTGATGAGTTACAAAGTGGCGTGTTGAGCAAGCGTTTTGACGTTCCTAACGCCTTTGAGAACTTTTATGCAGTCACACTCAAACGTAAGTTCCAGCATCCGCTGTTGTCAGAACTGTTACAATCGCCCATGATCGATGCCATTCAACAAGCGACCGCGGAGCAACAAAGCGATGCCCACTAAATCCATGCAGAGCGAACATAGCTACACCCAGCTTGACCCACGCTTGAGTGCAAGCTGCGAACCTACACCCGTCATGCAGCCACAGTGGTTGGCAGTGAATACAGAATTAGCGGAGTATCTTGGTATCCCCGAAGACTTGTTCGGTAATGAACACGGGCTGCGGATTTTCGCTGGCAACGAAGTGCCGGACTGGGCGCAACCCGCAGCGTTAGGCTATGCCGGACATCAGTTTGCCAACTATGTACCGCAACTCGGCGATGGTCGTGCAGTATTACTAGCCGAAGTCACTGCCGCCGACGGCAAACGCTTTGATCTGCAATTAAAAGGCTCTGGCCGCACGCCGTTTTCACGTGGCGGCGATGGACGCTCGCCCATTGGACCTGTGCTCAGGGAATATGTAGTAAGCGAGGCCATGTACCGCCTTGGCGTTCCAACCACGCGTGCCTTAGCAGCAGTAGCAACAGGTGAGTTGGTACAACGGGAACAAGCAGAGCCTGGCGCAATACTCACCCGCGTGGCCAGCAGTCATCTGCGCGTCGGTACCGCCCAGTATGTGCTCGCCTTTAAAGATCGTGAGTTACTACACAGCTTTGCTGACTATGTTATCCAGCGCCATTACCCGGCTTGCGCCACTGCCGATCAGCCGTACCTAAGCTTATTGCAAGCTGTGATCGACCGCCAAGCACAACTTATCGCAAAATGGATGAGTTTAGGTTTCATCCACGGCGTGATGAACACCGACAACATGACGTTATCAGGCGAAACTATCGACTACGGGCCCTGTGCCTTTATGGAAGCCTACGACCCCGCTACGGTATTCAGTTCCATCGATCGACGTGGGCGTTACATGTACCAAAATCAACCGCCCATCGCCATGTGGAATCTTGCACGTTTCGCCGAAACACTATTACCGCTGTTGCACGCTGAGGGCGAAGCTAGTGAACCTGC
The DNA here is from genome assembly GCF_003987225.1 of Pseudidiomarina homiensis. GTDB lineage: Bacteria > Pseudomonadota > Gammaproteobacteria > Enterobacterales > Alteromonadaceae > Pseudidiomarina > Pseudidiomarina homiensis. Next base: position 351,127 of record NZ_PIPX01000001.1, on the reverse strand, counting down.
TATTAAAGCAGCAACCGAAGCGGTAGAAGGCTTTGAGGCGCGCTATCTGCACTATTACTGGCAGGAAATGACGCGTAAACTAGGTCTCACGCCGGAAAGCCCGGGCGCCCAGCTCTTAGTGCAGGACTTTCTTGATTTACTGGCGCAGTACAAGATCGACTTCACCCTTGCGTTTCGCTACCTAAGTGATGAAGAACCGACACGCTTGGCGCAGCTCTTTACTAACGAACATCACTGGCGGCCATGGTACGACCGCTGGCAAGCCGCGTGGCCAAAGGGGTTTAGTCCGGAGCAATTACAACAGGTGAACCCAGCCTATATTCCACGCAATCACCGTATTCAAGAATTGATTGATGAGGCCATCAAGGAAGGTTCTTTAGCTAAGTTTAATCGCCTCAATAAAGTGCTGCGCGAGCCCTTCGTTGAACGCGACGAAAACCAAGATTTGATGGCTCCAGCAGCGGCGGGTGAACAGGTCACCCGCACTTTCTGTGGTACCTAACAACTGCACTTCACAACGGCTAAAGCGTACCGGTGTTAAGCTGCCAAATGCTGAAGTTTAGGAACGCAGCAAAAGTGACCCATGCCAAATAAGGCAGGAGCAATATCGCTGCTGCTTTATTCAAGCGCCAGTACAGCACAAGGGTGGCCACGATCGCGCCCCATAGTAGAATGATTTCAACAAAGCTGACCGCACCCAAGTACCAAGCAAAGAACAGCCAACTCCACAGCATATTCAAACCAAGCTGAACAAAGTTCACCTGCAATGCCCGCTTGGCCTTATCTTTAAAACCGAACTCGCGCCAAACAAGCCAAGCCGAAATCGCCATCATGGTATACAAAGCTGTCCACACCGGCCCAAATAACCATGCCGATGGCGCCCAACTTGGTAAAATTAATTCGCGATAAAACACCGGCGCATTAGCTGAGCCCCAACCGCCTATTGCCGCCACGACAAATGACAGCGCTAACCACGCTAACAATCCACCAATTTGTTTCATAACAGGCATAAGTTGTTCCTTGTTATCGTTAATGCTCTGCGAATCTTCTTTTTAGTCTAGCTAATTGCCCTTAAATTACGAATTTTCAGTAAATTAAGTTCAGGTTGTCAATTACCCAAAAGCGTCTAAGCTTATTTCCATAAAAACAACAAGAGAATACCCCATGACTGTCCTTACTAGCCCTATTGCCCAGCGCGAACGCATTCAAATGCTCGATGTGATTCGCGGCTTTGCCCTACTCGGCATCCTGTTGATGAACATCGAGTACTTTCAGCGCCCCATGACCGCCATGTTGTTTGGCCTTGACCAGTCGTTAGAAGGTATCGATAAAGCCGTTGGTTGGACCGTATTTACCTTTGTGCAAGGTAAGTTCTACACCATGTTTTCGCTGTTGTTCGGCATTGGCTTTGTGATTTTCTGTGACCGCGCCAAGGAAAAACAGCACCCGCGCCCTCGCCTCTTTTTTCTGCGACGCGCAGCCGTACTGGCGCTATTCGGTTGGCTGCATATCTACTTTTTCTGGGGCGGTGATATCTTACTCACTTATGCCATTTGCGCACTTTTCTTGGTGCTTTTTATTAATAAACCAGCACAGAGCTTATGGAAGTGGGGAATCGGTATTTATTTGCTCCCTATTATCGTTGTGTGGCTAGCGGCCATCGGCCTTCACTTCGCCTTACAAGATCCTGCTACAGCAAATGAAGTTCTTACCGATATGCGGCAAAGCCAAGCTGCGATCAAAGACTTTATTGTACAAGCGAACACGATCTACGCCGAAGGAAGCTGGCAACAAGTGATTGCCGTCCGTAGCGAGGAATTAAGTAAAATGTACGGCACCGGAGGTATGTTCTTCTTTTTGCCGACCTTATTGGGGATATTTTTAATCGGCGCGAGCTTTGCGCGCAGTGGCGTCTTCACTTCATTCGATAAACACCCCACGGCTTACAAACACCTACTCCGTTGGGGTCTACTGTTGGGCTTACCAGCAGCGCTATACACTGGGTTCTACAACACCAATCCGAACATGCTATTACCGAACCCTGACTCGGCATTTGGTTTCACCATCGCGGCGGTCGCCAGTCTTGGCTTATGTTTCGCTTACATGAGCCTCATCGCCCTCGCTTTACGCGGTGCGCAGCGCGCCAAACGCGAACATTGGCTTCGCCATCTCGCCCCCGCTGGCCGCATGGCACTCACGAACTACTTGATGCACTCGATTGTCTTTACCACCTTGTTTTATGGCTACGGTTTCGCGATGTATGGTGAAATCAGTCGCAGCATGGCGACAGCCTTCGCAATTGGCTTATGGCTGCTGCAATTGCCGATGAGCAAGTGGTGGCTCACCCGTTTTCGCTTCGGCCCGTGTGAGTGGCTCTGGCGCACGCTCACCTATGGCCAGCGCCAACCTTTTAAACGCTAAGTTAGGCTTTCAATTGGCTTAAGATAATACCAGCGGCCATCTTCGCGCACGAACTCAGACAATTCTTCGTGCTCGCCAACTTCGCCGTCAAACTGAAAGTAGGCACAAAAATGGACCCTGCCCTCGTCTCCGCTTTGTTCAGCGTTATAGATATCGAGTTGCATCCATTGAGGACTGTCACTGAAATCGAGCTCGCTAGGGCGGGTCGACGGGTGCCACGTCTCAAGCAGGTAGTCGGCCATACCCAGTGAAAAAGCGCTGTAACGCGAACGCATAAGCAGCTCGACATTCTTCGGCAACGCGACGCTTTCACCCGCGAAAAGCGGGTGAAAACGACCGCAGCACTTGCGATACAAGCCATTACCACAAGGGCATTTCTTCGGTGCTTTAAAGGCCATTAGAAGCAATCACCTGGCACCCGTACCCAACCTTCCATTAAGACCCGCGCGCTGCGGCTCATGATAGCTTTGGTGACGGTCCATTCGCCATTAACTTGCTTGGCTTCAGAGCCGACTTGCAAGGTGCCAGACGGGTGACCAAAGCGAATCGAGGTACGATCGCCGCCACCGGCAGCTAAGTTCACCAAGGTACCAGGCACAGCGGCAGCTGCAGCAATCGCCACGGCGGCTGTGCCCATCATGGCATGGTGAAGTTTGCCCATCGACATGGCACGGACCAGCACATCAATGTCAGTTGCATGAATTTGCTTACCGCTCGATGCCAAATAGTCTTGTGGCGGTGCGACAAAAGCAATCTTCGGCGTATGCTGACGATTCGCAGCTTCCGCTACATCGTCAATCAAGCCCATCTTCACTGCACCGTGAGCGCGTAAGCTTTCGAACATTTGCAAGGCCTGCGGATCTTCATTAATCGCGCCCTGTAGTTCGGTGCCGTTATAACCAATAGCATCGGCATTCACGAAAATGGTCGGAATACCAGCGTTGATAAAGGTTGCTTGGAGCTCACCTAGACCCGGCACGACAAAGCTGTCAACCACATTCCCAGTGGGGAACATTGCGCCTTCACCAGCCGCGGGGTCCATAAACTCCACCTGCACTTCAGCGGCTGGAAAGGTCACGCCGTCTAGCTCAAAGTCACCGGTTTCTTGCACTTCACCATTGGTCATTGGTACCCGCGCAACGATGGTTTTCTCAATGTTGGCTTGCCAAATACGCACGGTGCAAATGCCGTTTTCTGGGACTTGTGCCGGATCAATTAAGCCATTACTGATGGCGAACGAACCTACGGCAGCGGTTAAGTTACCGCAGTTACCGCTCCAATCGATAAAAGGCTTATCAATCGAGACCTGACCAAACAAGTAATCAACGTCGTGATCAGGACTTTTCGAACGCGACAGAATCACCGTTTTACTGGTACTTGAGGTTGCGCCGCCCATCCCGTCGGTGTGCTTAGCGTAAGGATCAGGGCTACCGATCACGCGCAACAACAGCTGGTCGCGTGCGGCGCCAGGTTGTTGCGCCTCAGCAGGCAAATCATCGAGACGAAAAAACACCCCTTTCGAGGTCCCGCCACGCATGTAGGTGGCGGGAATTTTGATTTGCGGGGCAAAAACCTTATCAGAACTCATAGGCTTAGCTCGCTTCTGCTTCAAGAAAGTCCTGCGCGAAACGTTGCAAGACACCACCGGCCTCGTAAATCGACACTTCTTCAAAGGTATCAAGGCGACATTTCACTGGTACTTCTAGGCTTTCGCCGTTGGCCCGATGAATAGTTAAGGTCATGGTCGCACCTGGAGCGATGTCACCTTTCACATCATAGGTTTCGGTACCGTCAAGGTTAAGTGTTTTGCGCGTAGTGCCAGCGGCAAACTCCAGCGGCAGAACCCCCATACCAATCAGGTTGGTACGGTGAATGCGCTCAAAGCCTTCAGCGACAATGCACTCAACACCAGCCAGGCGCACACCTTTAGCAGCCCAGTCACGTGATGAACCTTGACCGTAGTCAGCACCCGCAACAATAATCAACGGCTGCTTGCGTTCCATGTAGGTTTCAATAGCTTCCCACATGCGCATCACTTTGCCTTCCGGCTCGACGCGCGCCAGTGAACCTTGAATCACTTCACCTTTCTCGTCCCGTACCATTTCGTTAAACAGTTTCGGGTTAGCAAAAGTCGCGCGTTGCGCAGTTAAGTGATCACCACGGTGAGTGGCGTAAGAGTTAAAGTCTTCCTCGGGCACACCCATTTTGGCTAGATATTCACCGGCAGCACTGTCAGCCAAAATCGCATTCGATGGCGACAAATGGTCGGTGGTGATGTTGTCACCCAGCACCGCTAATGGACGCAAGCCTTTAAGCTTGTTCGCAGCGGCCATTTGCCCTTCCCAATACGGTGGACGGCGAATATAGGTACTCATCGGACGCCAGTCATACAGCGGGTTGTTCTGCTCGCCATAATCGACCGACAAGCTAAACATTGGGTCGTACACTTTGCGGAATTGCTCTGGTTTCACCGAAGCTTTTACAATCGCATCGATTTCTTCATCGCTCGGCCAAATATCTTTCAAGGTAATTGGATGACCTTCGTCATCAAAGCCAAGTGGATCTTTCTCAATATCAAAGCGAATCGTCCCCGCAATTGCATAAGCGACCACCAACGGTGGTGACGCTAAAAACGCTTGCTTCGCATAAGGATGGATACGCCCGTCAAAGTTACGGTTACCAGAGAGTACTGCAGTTGAGTACAAATCGCGGTCAATAATTTCTTGCTGGATCTTCGGATCCAAGGCTCCGCTCATCCCGTTACAAGTTGTACACGCGAAGGCCACTACGCCGAAACCAAGTTCTTCCAGCTCCGGCAATAAGTCAGCTTCTTCAAGGTACATTTTGACCGTTTTCGAACCTGGTGCCAGCGAGCTCTTCACCCATGGTTTACGGGTCAAGCCTAATTTATTTGCATTGCGTGCAATCAAACCTGCGGCAATCATATTGCGCGGGTTACTGGTATTGGTACAACTCGTGATCGCCGCAATGATACAAGCACCGTCTGGCATTAAACCGTCTTCCGGTGCATCGATATGCTTAGCGATACCGCGCTGCGCAAGCTCATTGGCTGGCAACAAAGCATGCGGATTGGACGGCCCAGCTAAGTTACGCTCAACTTTGCTCAAGTCAAAGGTCAGCACACGTTCGTATTCAGCAGTTTTAAGACTGTCGCTCCACAAACCGGTTTCTTTGGCGAACTTCTCGACCAACTTCACCTGCTCGTCGTCACGGCCCGTCAGCTTCAAGTAATCGATGGTTTGGTCATCGATGTAGAACATCGCGGCCGTTGCACCATATTCTGGCGTCATGTTCGAAATGGTGGCACGGTCACCCAGGGTCAAGGCATCAGCGCCTTCACCATAAAACTCAAGGTAGGCGCCAACCACACGTTCTTTACGTAAGAACTCGGTCAATGCCAAAACCAAATCGGTGCCGGTAATACCCGGACGCAATTTTCCTTTCAGCTCAACGCCGACAATATCAGGCAAACGCATATACGACGCACGACCTAGCATCACGCTTTCAGCTTCGAGACCACCTACGCCAACCGAGATAACGCCTAACGCATCAACCATTGGGGTATGGCTATCAGTCCCTACGCAGGTATCGGCAAACGCCACGCCGTCACGCACTTGCACCACTGGCGACATTTTCTCCAAATTAATTTGGTGCATAATGCCGTTGCCTGGAGGGATCACATCCACGTTTTTAAAGGCAGTTTTGGTCCAGTTAATAAAGTGGAAACGGTCATCGTTGCGACGGTCTTCAATGGCGCGGTTCTTTTCAAACGCGTCCTTTTCAAAACCCGCATGCTCCACTGCCAAAGAATGGTCAACGATCAACTGTGTTGGCACCACAGGATTTACTTTCGCTGGGTCTCCGCCCTTCTCCGCAATCGCGTCACGCAAACCGGCAAGGTCGACTAACGCTGTCTGTCCAAGAATGTCATGGCACACGACCCGCGCTGGGAACCAAGGAAAGTCGATGTCGCGTTTGCGATAAATCAGCTGACTGAGCGCGTCAGTGAGCTCAGCTGGCTCACAACGACGCACCAAGTTTTCAGCAAAGATCCGCGAACTGTATGGCAGTTTGTCGTAGGCACCTGGCTCGATGTCGTTGACCGCTTTACGCGTGTCATAGTACATCAGCGAGGTACCGGGCAACTGCGCCCGATAGCTCTCATTAAACATGTCATTAAACATCCAACAGCTCCTTAGCGTTCGTTCAGTGTTGGTACTGGACGTGGCTCTGGACCAATATAGTCAGCACTTGGACGAATAATACGGTTATTGGCACGTTGCTCTTTCACGTGTGCAGTCCAACCGGTAACGCGTGACATCACGAAAATTGGCGTGAACAGCTTGGTTGGAATGCCCATAAAGTGATAAGCAGAAGCGTGGAAAAAGTCCGCATTTGGGAACAATTTCTTCTCGCGCCACATGACGTCTTCGCAACGTACAGAGACGTCGTACAAACGGGTATCGCCGTTTTCTTTCGCCAGCTTTTCTGACCACGCTTTGATAATGTCGTTACGTGGATCGAATTCACGATAGACCGCATGACCGAAGCCCATGATTTTCTCTTTACGCTCCAGCATGCCCATCAAGGTTTGCTCAGCGTCATCCGCGTCTTTCATGTCTTCAATCAGTTCCATCGCAGCTTCGTTCGCACCGCCGTGCAATGGACCACGCAGTGAACCGATAGCGCCTGTTACACAAGAGAAAATGTCAGACAACGTCGACGCACAAACACGCGCTGTGAACGTCGAAGCATTAAATTCGTGCTCTGCATACAGAATCAGTGAAGTATTCATCACGTCAGCGTGCAGCTGAGTAGGCTTCTCACCGTGCAATAACTCCAAGAAGTGCGCACCAATAGAGTCAGCATCAGTCACAGTTTCAATACGTTTACCGTTGTGGCTGAAGTGATACCAATACAATAAGATGCTTGGGAACGCTGCTAACAAACGCTCAATTTTGTCGTCCGCTTGGCTAAAGTCTTCTTCCGGCTCAATGTTACCCAAGAAAGAACAACCGGTACGCATCACATCCATTGGGTGCGCATCAGCAGGAATACGCTCAAGCACGTCTTTCAATTCTTGTGGTAAACCACGTAACTTCGCCAAACGACCTTTGTAGGCTGCCAAGTCATCAGCTTTTGGTAACTCGCCATGCGCTAGCAAATACGCCACTTCTTCAAAGCTAACTTTTTCGGCCAGCTCTTTGATGTCGTAACCGTAGTAAGTTAAACCCGAGCCGCTTTTACCAACGGTACATAGTTTGGTTTCACCAGCTACTTGTCCGCGCAAACCTGCGCCACTTAATTTTTTATCAACCATAATTAACTCCTTAAAATCGTTGTTCGATGCTCGCTGTTCGTGAAAGGCGCTGTTTGCTATTTGCTGTTCGCTGTTTGTTTAGATCTTAAACAAAGAGCGAACGCAGTGAGCGTGCAAACAGCGAACAGCTAACAGCGGTTTTATTTTTTAAATAACTGATCGAGTTTTTGCTCGAATGCGTGATAATTCAAGAAATCGTACAACTCCGCACGCGTTTGCATGTCATCAACGACCGCTTTTTGGTCGCCATTCGCGAGAATGCTTTCATAGACATTTAATGCTGCTTTGTTCATGGCGCGGAAGGCACTTAGTGGATACAGCACCATTTCAACACCGACTTCGGCAAGTTCTTGTTTATTGAATAAGGGCGTGGCGCCAAATTCCGTAATGTTAGCAAGAACCGGCACGTTCAGCGCGTTGGTGAACGCTTGATACTGTTCAAGGGTGTGTACAGCTTCGGCAAAAATAGCATCGGCACCAGCGTCTACGCAGGCCTGAGCACGCTCAATTGCGGCTTCTAAGCCTTCTTGTTGTAAAGCGTCGGTACGCGCCATAATTAAGAACTGGTCGTCAATACGTGCGTCAACCGCGGCTTTTACCCGATCAACCATTTCTGCTTGGGTAACAATTTCTTTGTTTGGCCGATGGCCACAGCGCTTTTGCGCAACTTGGTCTTCAATATGGAAGCCGGCAGCGCCCGCACGCGTCATTTCTTTCACGGTACGCGCAATATTGAAGGCTCCGCCCCACCCCGTATCGGCATCAACCAACAAAGGTAAGTCACTCGCCCCAGTAATACGACGAATATCTTCACACACATCGTTTAACGACGTCATGCCAAGATCGGGTAAGCCGAATGAAGCATTGGCAACGCCAGCGCCTGACAAGTAAAGCGCTTTATGCCCTACTTTTTCGGCCATCATCGCCGTATAGGCGTTAATGGTGCCGACGATTTGCAGTGGATGTTCGTCTTTGATTGCTTGACGCAGTTTAGCGCCTGCACTTGGTATCTGGCTCATGCGGGTTCCTTTTTGGCTGGTTGCAATTCGTTTAACTGTTTTTCAATATTGCGGCGCGAAGCCGCGATGTGCCGACGCATCAATAAATCGGCAAGTTCGCCATCGCGGTTAGCGATGGCGTTTAGAATAGCTTTGTGCTCATCGAACGCACGCGATACACGTGGCCCGTTCATGCCCATTTGCACGCGATACATGCGCACTAAGTAATACAGCTCGTCACAAAGCATATTAATCAGGTAGGGATTTTTACTGCCTAAAATGACACGGTAATGAAAGTCGAGATCGCCCGCTTCTTGATAGTAACTCTCACCCTCGCGTACCCGCTGAGTACTTAGGTGCTGATCGAGTAACCCTGCGAGCTCGTCAATTTCAGTCTCAGGCATTTGCTCAGCCGCTAAGCGGCAGGCCAAACCTTCAAGTTCTTCGCGAATTTGGTAGAGCGAAATGAGACCTTGGGGAGTTAACGTTACCACTCGCGCGCCGGCATTCGGAATACGCTCAATAAGATGACACCTTTCCAGTCGTGCTAACGCCTCGCGCAGTGGCGCGCGACTAACGTCAAAACGGCGAGCAAGCTCAGGCTCACTAATTTTACTGCCTGCTGGAATCGTACCCTCGACAATGGCACGTTGGATTTCATACAGCACGCGGTCTGATGCTGTGATCGCTTGGCGTAGTAAACTAGGATGCTCAGTCATACAGATATGTCGACAGTTTCCAAAAGAGAAGCGCATTTTAATGGGTTTATGAGCTAATTTCAATCACCAAGAGCAATGGATTGTCGACAAACCATAAAAAAGCCCCGCAAAGCGGGGCCTACAACTTACCTACTTAGGGAGAACAACAGGTTAACGCATTGACGGCGGCAAGATCACCGCATCAATGACATGAATGACGCCGTTGCTTGTCATGATGTCAGCTTTGACAACATTAGCGCCGCCAACTTGAACACCATCAGTTGCGTCAATGGCAACTTCTTCACCTTGCACGGTCGCGGTTGATAACTCTTTACCCGCGATGGCTGAGCTAGGAACTTTGTCACCCAACACATGGTAAGTGAGTACAGCAACCAACTGGTCTTTATTTTCCGGCTTCAGCAAGCTATCCAAAGTACCCTCTGGTAGCGCTGCAAAAGCGTCATTGGTCGGTGCGAACACAGTGAAAGGACCGTCACCTTTCAAAGTATCAACTAAGCCGGCCGCTTTCACGGCTGTCACTAAGGTTGAGAACTGGCCATCGCTAGCAGCGATGTCGACGATGTCCTTTTTCTTGCCATGATTATGAGCAACCGCAGTGGTTGATACTGCTGCTACTAATAAAGCACCGGCAAGCCATTTAATTGATGAAGCTACGTTTAACATTATGGAACTCCTTGCTGTGAAAAAAACGAAAAGCGTTGTTTGCTATCCGCTGTTTGCTATTTGAAAATTCTTGGCGTCGTGGAGTTGTACGGAGGTGGACTCGGAAAAGGATTAATTTTTATACAATAATTTTTTGTAAAGGTCGTGACGCCCCATAAATACAAGTGATCAATCAATGGGATATGCTAGTATTACCTACTACATTGATTGCTAACGGAGGTTTTATGTTGAAGTCACTCCTAACAACTACTGCGGCAGCCGCGCTGCTGAGCACGTCGGTTTTTGCTGCTGACTGGACACTTGATAGCGAACGCTCAACCCTACATTTCGTTTCTGTCAAAAATGACACTATTGCCGAAATACACCGCTTTACTGAGCTGTCCGGCGAAATGAATGACGGTGAGTTGAAAGTGACAGTACCGGTGGCAAGCATCGACACTGCGATACCGATTCGCAATGAGCGTATGCTTGAGCATTTATTCAATGCCGATGAATACGCCTCGGTCACAGCAACAGCGACGATTCCAACCGAGATCTATGACATTGAAACAGCTACCGGTACCTTACCCGTGGTTGTTCCGATGACGGTTTTTATTGCCGGTGAAGCTGTTGAAGTAGATGCCGCGTTACAGGTAACAAAATTAGATGCTGACCATGTTGTCGCCACGACATCACAGCCGGTGTTGATTAATGCCAGCGAGTTTAAGTTAGTTGCAGGCATTAACAAGCTGCAAGAAATTGCTGGTTTACAGGCCATTGACCACGTTATTCCAGTAACGTTCACGGTGCAGTTCAGCCGTGAGAACTAAGGCCTCAGCGTCATCTTTGAGCGCGGCGACAGCAGATGATGTTGCCGCGCTTTGCCGTTTAGAAGCCAGTTATTACCCCCACGATGGCTACCCTGCCCCGCTTTTTTATCAAGCCATTCATCAGTGGCCCGATTTACTGCAAGTGGTCAAGGTCAAATCAGCCAACCAAACGTCCCTTGCCGGCTATTGCCTAGGCGCACCGGGACAAAATTCCCAACAGCTGTGGTTAATGTCATTACTTGTGGATCAAAGCTACCGCGGCATGGGATTAGGTAAACAACTTCTCCAGCATTGGTTAAACCGTGTCGAGCAGCTCGGTTTTTCACAGTTATGGTTAAGTGTCTCTCCTGCCAATACAGCAGCAGTAAAGCTCTATGAACAATATGGCTTTGCCTTGCAAACGACGGAAACAGATTATTTAGGTGCCGGTGAGGATCGCTACCTGATGCTACGTAATGTAAAGAGTAAGCATTGACCTCAGCTATGAATTAGCTCATATTGCAGTAAGGTTTATCATGCATTTCTCAAAAAAATAACAAAAAAACATGATCTATCGTCGTAGTCTTGCGTTATCTCTAGTGAACGTCACATTATTTGTCACGATCAGTGCCACTTTTATGTTTGGCTTGTTAGGCCTGTTGCTTAACAGTTATGCCGATCCAGCGAGTGCCTTCGAACGCGTGATCTCGAATACCTCTGGCGTGGTTGCCATTGCGGTAGCGTTTGCGCTATTTGGCCTCGCTGCCAAAAAACGCAAGATTCAAGTCGCTTTTGCCATCGTCATCATTCTTGCCGCATTGCATAGCTTATTGGTGAACCTCTCACTGACCTCCATTTTCTATCTTGAGTTTTTGCACGCCATCGATGCCTATTTCTATCCCCCGGTAGCACTCACGTTTTTACTGCTTGGCGTCACCTTATTACTGAACCCAAGACAAAAAATCCAGCGGCGCTGGATGCGAGCCTTCGCTGTTTTCTTGATCTTGTTAGCCAGCGCTGCAATCGGCCTGCACTTTTTTGAAGACGGCTTTGCTTTTCTCGGACCACACCCGCCGGTGACCAGCTTAGCTGCGCTGAGCATGTTCTTAATTGGCGTGTCACTACTACTGGCGAGTAATCACCGTATATTGTTATTCGATCTCAACCGCAACCCAGCAGCGTGGGTGACGTTTGTCTTCGTAATGACGATTTGCTCCATTTGGTTTTATCTCAGTTATACGCAGATTAAAGAAATTCGCGCCGAAGCCATCGACACCGTGCAAAAAGTCGCAAAAGTGCGGCAACAGACCATCCAAGTTAATCTGCAGGTACTCAACCGATTGCGTGAACGCTGGGCTGAGTTACAAGTTTCTCCTACCTCTGATTTTGCCCGTTTTGATGCATCGACCTATTTGCGTGACATCCCACATTATTTGGGCATTCACATTATTGATCAGCGGGGCGTACCGCAATGGCAACAACACCGCAACGGCAATCGTGATTATCTTGAGCATGTCAATCATCCGGGCGTGCAAGCTTGGCTTGGCTCCGACCCTGACGCGACAACCATGTATATTCCCGAAGATGAATTTAAGCTAAATAAAGAACCTTTAGGCTTACTTTTGGTGCCCGCTGGTCAACAGGCCGAACAGCGTTATTACATGCTAGTGGTGTTCGACCTAATGAAACTCATTAGCCCAGAAACACGTCTATTACCTGATTATCTAAAGATTTACGCCGCACTTAATGACGAACGAGTTTTAAGTTTTGACGATGACAAACCTTTTAGTCGCATCGAGCTATCGATCGCGCAAGCGCAACTAACGATCCCAAATGGTGCCCCACTCGCACTTTCGGTGAGCTTGTATGCGTTCGACGATCTCGTCACCGCATCCAACCTGCGCATGACGCTTGCACTACTGGGTTTCATGTTCTCCATCGCCTTTTTGGCGCTGGCGCAGCAAAACCGTATTTTACGCAAGCATAGCGATCGTTTGCGCACTACCCAAGAACGCTTACACGAGCAACAAGTGCAAATGCAGCTTAATGAGCAACAGTATCGGTCGTTATTTGCCTACCACCCAGACGCGGTCTTTTCGCTCGACACAGATGGCATTATGACCAGCGTCAACGATTCGGTGCTACGCATTTTAAATGCCGAGATGAACACCGTGTTAGGCAACCACTTTAGTGCCTTTGTCCATCCCGCCGAGCGCAGCAAAGCTGAAGAAAACTTTCAGCGCACCCTGCAAGGTGAACCACGCCAGTACCCGCTTACGGTTTTCAATAACCAGGCGGAAATGATGTACCTGCAGATAACCAACTTGCCAATTAAAATTAACGGTCACATCACTGGCGTATTTGGCATTGCGAAAGATGTCTCCACATCTCGTGCGAAGGACGAACAGCTCCATATTCTTGAACGTAGTATCAACGTAAGTACCAATGGCATTGTTATCTCTGACGCGAGTGAAGATAACAGCCCTATTATTTATACCAATGACGCCTTTCAAAAAATGTCGGGTTACAGCGCGAACGAAATTGTGGGCAAGTCATGTGACTTCTTAGTTGGACCGAAAACTGACCCTGAGATCATTCGCAAAGTGCGTTACGCACTCAAAGAACGCCGCGAATGTGCTGTTGAGGTTATGCATTATCGTAAAGATGGCACCGCATTTTGGGATGAACTACAGCTCGCCCCGGTTGCCGATACTGAGGGTAAAATCACCCATTTTATCGGCATTCACCAAGACATCACTGAACGCATGGAGCACAAACAACAATTGGCGTTCCAAGCCGAGCACGATGCGCTCACCAACCTCTATAACCGGCATGCTTTCGAAGCACGTTTTGCCAAGGTGTTGCAAGCCGCTGAGGCGAGTAAAGACAGTTGCCAATGGGCCGTATTATTTATTGACCTTGATGGCTTTAAGCCGATTAATGAAGCGATGGGGCTGGCCGCGGGTGACGAGGTTCTGAAACAAGTTGCCAAGCGCTTAGAACAAACCATCAAGACGCCTAACTTTGTCGCCCGTTTTGGTGGCGACGAATTCGTAGTGGCCCTTTCGGACGTATCGCTTCAGTCCATTGAAGCCATGGGCGAAGAGCTTTTGGCACAGCTCGCTGAACCCTATAAAATTAGGCAGCAAAAGCTTTACCTCACCGCAAGCATCGGCGTGGCTTGTAAGAGTGCCGAAGGGCAATCGGCGGTCGACTTGATTCAGCAAGCCGACACGGCAATGACGTTTGCGAAGCGGCAAGGTCGCAATCACTTGCACTTTTTTAAGCGTTCTGAAGAAAACAGCCAGCGTGTTGATGTGCATTTACGGAACCACTTTCAGCAAGCCATAGATAATGAAAAATTAGCACTGTATTACCAACCGATCATTGACCTGCAAAGCGGCGCAATTGTCGGTGCCGAAGCATTAATGCGCTGGCAGTTGGATGATGGCAGCTTCATCCCCCCGGATGAATTTATTCCAATGGCAGAAGCAACTGGTCAGATTATTCCGGCTAGTGAATGGGCTATCGAACAAGCCTGTCAGGATCTGAAACTGTTACTGGAGAAGCGTGAACACATGAGTGTTTCGGTGAATTTGTCAGCGCTACAATTTAGTCGTGCTAACTTTTTCGAGCAAATCATCGAGACCATCAAAACTCACAAGCTAAGCAATGAAAACCTTGAGCTGGAATTAACGGAAAGTATCTTAATGGACGACAGTAACCACGCCATTAAACTGATTGAGCGTTTCCGTAACGCTGGTGTGGCAATGTCGATTGATGACTTTGGTACTGGTTTTTCAAGTTTGAGTTATCTGAAAAAGCTTCCTGTGAACAAGCTCAAAATCGACCGTGCGTTTATTCAAGACATTGTCAGCAAGTCTAGCGACGAAGCGATCGTTCGCGGTATTTTGGCTATGGCGCGGCAATTGAATATGGATGTCGTTGCTGAGGGTATCGAAACCGCTGAGCAAGCGATTCGTTTAACAGAGTTGGGATGTGGTTATGGGCAAGGCTATTATTTTGCCAAGCCCAAACCACTGACTGAGTTGCTCAAAGACTTAGATTAGCGACCTCAACTAATTGAGGTCGTCATCATGTTTCTCGAGATCCCACGGCAGGCTTCCTGGTGAGATGTGCATGAACTGCAGGTAGTTCTCAAACTGATTAATCACATCGTTAATGATATCGCCAGGTTCATAGCCATAAAGGTCATAAGCTTGACCACCTTGGCGCAAGAACACCTCTGCACGGTAATACTTTTTATCCGAGTTTTTGGCGTTCACGACCGCAAAATCAGGTCGCTGATAAGCACGCAGACGGACCTCATAGTCAAACTCTACTTCGCCTTCTTTGCGTACCGTAAACACTGAGCGGACATGTTCGCTATCGAACGTTGCTTCGGTTTCCCAACCATGCTCTTTAAGCTCTTTAGCGACGTCGTTCAAACATTCGATGACGGTATGCTCGATAAACTCTCTGACTTCTTGTTGCTGTGGAAAGTCGACGACCCCAGCTAGGCGTTTCTTCCAATAACTTGGACCTGCATGAACCCCTCGCCGATGGGTACGCATCGCGCTTTTTAGACTTGCGTATTGATGCCCTTCAATGACTAACGCCCGCCACATGCCAAATGCGGAAATCAAAATAATGACTGCAAAGGGTAACGCGCTGGTAATCGATGCGGTTTGTAGCGCACCCAAGCCACCGGCCAGCAACAACACTCCTGCCACGATGCCTTCAGAACTGGCCCAAAAAATACGCTGCCAGACTGGCGTATCAGTACGACCACCAGAAGCCAGCGAATCAATAACAAGCGAGCCAGAATCCGACGACGTTACAAAAAAGGTAACAATCAAAACAACCGTAGCGAAACTCAAAATACTGGTGAGCGGTAACCGCTCATAGAGCTTGAACAAGGCAATTGCCTCGTCGTTTTGCACATCACTAATCAGCGTCGTGTAGCCCTCGTTCATGATCAGATTTAATGCGGTATCACCAAACACACTAAACCAAAAGAAAGTGAACAAGGTCGGCACAAACATAACGCCAAAGACGAATTGGCGAATCGTCCGGCCACGGCTGATTTTTGCAATAAACAAGCCAACGAATGGCGCCCACGCAATGGTCCAGCCAAAAATAAACAAGGTCCAGTTGCCAATCCAGTCACTGCGTGAATAAGCCTGTAAGTTAAAGGTCCGCTCGACGATGTTATTCAGGTAGGCGCCAGTATTCTGCAGGTAGGTCTCCAAAATATGTACCGTTGGCCCTGCAAAGAACACAAACAATAGGATGAACAACACCAACACCATGTTCACATACGACAGACGTTTAATACCTTTATCCAGGCCAGCCACCACCGACATAATTGCAAACACCGTAATCACAGCAATAGCGATAATTTGCACGGTGGTCCCGACTGGAATTTCTGGCCAAAGGTAATTTAAGCCCGCATTGATCTGAATGACGGATAACCCAAGGGTCGTGGCAATACCAAACATCGTGCCTAGAATGGCAAAAGTATCAACCGCATGCCCTGCTGGGCCGTGGATCTTTTCACCAATGATTGGATAAAGCGTCGAGCGCATTGACAGGGGTAGACCGTGGCGGAACGAGAAATAGGCGAGTACAAGTCCAACTAAGCCGTAAATTGCCCAAATATGGAAGCCCCAATGAAAGTACGCAATTTGCATCGCTTGCTTCGCGGAATCCACCGTTTCCGCCGCACCTACAGGCGGGCTAGAGTAGTGAAGCACCGGTTCCGCAACGCCGAAGAAAAGTAAAGCAATCCCGTAACCAGCCGAGAACAGCATCGCAAACCACGCTGGAAAGCTGTACTCCGGTTCAGCGTGATCCGGACCGAGTTTGATACGTCCCCATTTAGAAAGTGCAACACCAACGATAAAAACCAGAAAAATCGCTACTGCGAGCATGTAAAACCAACCAAAATCGGCAGTTATCCAAGCGAGTACATCACTGAATACTTCGCCGGCCAATTCAGGGTTTGCTAGGGTTCCTATCACTAGCAAGGAAATCACGGCAACAGCGGGAAAAAACACCGGTACCAGAATGGCTGAATTCCACTTCCTGCGTTCGGTCATAACCTACTCCTTTTGTTTATGGTTCTTTTACCCTATGTTGTATAGAACTAATTTTCAAATAAGACAATAACATGCAGAAATGGCACTTATTCTTAGCACCAGTGGCCGCGATTGCGGTCTACTTTCTCAGTTTATCGCTGTTCGCTTTTGCCCACCCTGCGGCTTGGACGCTGGCAGCTACCCTCTGGATCGCTTGGTGGTGGATCAGCGAAGCATTGCCATTACCTGTAACGTCGCTCCTTCCTTTCGTACTCCTACCGGTAGGCGGGATAACGCCTTTAAACGAAGTCTCAACGGCACTCGGTAACCCAATCATTTGGTTGTTCATGGCCGCTTTTATGTTAGCCAAAGCGGTCGAATTAAGCGGCGTGCATCGTCGTTTGGCGTTAGGCTTGGTGCACACTATTGGCAATGGCCACGGTAAACGCATGTTGTTTGCTTTTATGTTGGCTACGGCACTACTGTCGATGTGGATCTCGAATACCGCAGCAGTACTCGCCTTGTTGCCTGTGGCGTTGGCCCTAGCTGACGCGTGCGACGATGCGCCCTTTCAACGTGCGCTGTTGCTCGGGTTAGCCTATTCTGCCTCGGTTGGTGGTATTGCCACGCTGGTGGGGACGCCACCCAACCTGATCTTTGCCTCGGTCTATGAAACCACCACTGGGGAAGCATTCAGTTTTACCGATTGGATGCTTATTGGCGTGCCATTTGTGATCATTGCGGTACCCATCATGGCATGGTGGCTGGCTCGTAACGTCAATGACGCCATTACGCTTCGTATTGAGGCTCCCGGACCGATGCGTTCAGCGGAACGCCGAGTGCTTGTGGTGTTTGGATTGGTGGTGCTGTTGTGGATTACTCGAACGACGCCATTTGGCGGCTGGACCGCACTCACGGGTCTGAGTTATGTCGGTGATGCAACCATTGCTATAGCTGGCGTTCTAACCATGTTTGTGGTTCGCGATCGGGATGGCAAACCGTTATTAACCTGGAACGCGGCGGTCTCTATTCCATGGGGCATTCTCCTGCTCTTCGCTGGCGGTATTGCATTGGCACAAGGTTTTATCAGCAGTGGTCTGAGTGTTCGTATTGGTGATGCACTAACCGGACTCGGTGTACTGCCCGTTTGGTTGTTGGTGTTTTGCTTAACCTTGAGTGTGTCGTTTTTGACCGAAGTCACCTCGAACACCGCCACAGCGACTTTGCTCATGCCGATCATGGCCGCCGCAGCAGTTGCGCTCGAATTACCACCAGCGTTATTGATGATCCCGGCAACCATCGCCTGCAGCACGGCATTTTGTATGCCGGTGGCGACGCCACCAAACTCCATTGTGTTCTCTTCCGAACGCTTAACGGTGCGCGATATGGCGCGCGAAGGAGTGGTTCTTAACGTGATACTGGCGGTGGTTACCACCGCCGTTGTAATGCTTGTTGTGGCCTAGCTAGGAGTAAAATGGATCACCTGACGGTAAGCGGCCACGTGAACATCATAGGAGGTCGTTTGCTTCAGGTAGTCCGACATTGCTTCCAATGCATCCGGTTCGCCATGCACCAGAAAAATTTTGGTCTTTTCGGCGAGTGCTGACTGTTGCAACCAATCCCCTATTTCAGAGTAATCAGCATGCCCAGATAATCCCTCAAGCTGTCGAATTTTAGCTTTAACCGGCAACCATTCGCCATGCAGTTTAATGCGCTCATTGCCCTGCACCATTTTCGCGCCACGCGTACCGCCGGCCTGATGGCCACTGAAAAGTACAGTACTACGATGATCACTTAACCAATGCTTAAAGTGGTGCAAAATGCGGCCGCCGGTAGCCATGCCACTGCCCGCTATAATGATGTGCGGCGCGCCTTGATGCGCAATCGCCTTCGATTCCTCGACACTGTGGGTGTAAATCACTGCCTGTTCAGCCGCAGTGCATTGTTGTTGGCTTAAGCGATGATATTCATGCTGTTCACTGTAAACATCAGAAACGCTGATCGCCATTGGACTATCGAGAAATATCGGTAAGCGCGGAATGCGGCCGTCCGCCATCATACTCACCAACATATGCTGCAGGAGTTGCGCTCGACCGACGGCGAAACTCGGAATCATCAGTACACCACCGGCGGCTGCGGTTTCATTAACCACCTCGGCGAGCTCACCCCATGGATCGGACTCAGGATGGCGGCGATCACCGTACGTCGACTCAAGCAATAAATAATCCACCGCAGGAAGCGGTCGCGGTGGCTTCATTAAAATATCATTAGGTCGCCCGACATCTCCGCTAAAACCAATGCGCACGCCTTGATGCTCTGCAATCACGCTAGCGGCACCTAATATGTGGCCAACCGGTTGTAGCGTAAAATCAATATCACCAATACGAAATGGCTTATCAAAATCAATACCATGCAATAACTTCAACGCAGCTTCGGCAGTTGCTTCGTCATAGAGTGGACGCGGATCTTGATGCTTACTTAATTTGTGTTTTTTTAAAAACTTAGCATCTTCTTCCTGAATGCGCCCACTGTCTGGCCATAAGATCTGGCATAAACCGACCGTGCCATAATGGGTATACACAGGGCCTCTAAAGCCATGTTCATACAACACAGGTAAGAAACCAGAATGATCCAAGTGGGCATGGGTAAGCACCACCGCATCGACCTCATTAATACCTAACGGCAATGGCTGCCAATTGCGTTCTCGCAGCCATTTATAACCCTGAAATAAGCCACAATCGATAAGCACACGAGTTGTTTCGGTTTCCAACAAGTATTTAGAGCCGGTTACCGTTTCACTCGCGCCAAGAAAGGTCAAACGCATCACTGCACTCCTCAAAGAAAGCGTTCAATCGGTAAACGCTCTAAAATACGTACGGCTAGACGCCGCCAAATAGAAGCATTAGGTTCTGAATAGTAGTGAGTTTTATGCTTGCCTAAACGCTCTACCCAAACCACCTTGTGCTTAATTAAGCGTAGTTGATATGCGTAGTTCGGCAACGTTGTGATGATCGCCTGTTCGATCCGCCGCGCGAGCGCTTTGCTATGCATCACAAAACCGAGTTCGGTGTTGATCGCCGCTGAACGTGGGTCAAAGTTTAACGAACCAATAAACACACGGGCCATATCCACCATAAACGTCTTCGCATGCAAGCTCGAAGCCGAGGTACCAAAACGCTCTTTACCTTTCAGCCGTTGACGACGTTCTTTACGCTGCTCACGCCGCGCTAAGGGCCTTAACCGCTGCATCTCGAAGAGCTGAATACCGTGACGCAATAACTTCCGGCGCCACTTCGCATAGCCGGCATGGACAATTGCAACATCGGTAGCCTCGAGCGAATTGGTAAGCACAATGATTTGCACCCCGCGTTTCGCCATCGCAATGAGCTCATTAACGCCGGTCCGGGTCGGCACAAAATAAGGCGAAACTAGCGTGATATGCGATTGCGGCTCGCCAATGGTCTCTTGCAGTTGATGAGGAAGCATTTGTTGCGGCTTTGCTTGACCAAGCGCTTTCGCCGGTGAGTCACTGACCAACTGGGTCTTCGCCCAGTAAATTTCGACGTCCTGTTGTCGCAGTTTTTCGATAAAGGGCAACTTTTCGATGGCTTTAACGTAAGCCTGCGCACGCGGATCTTGCTCGTAACGTTTGGCGATTTTATGCAGTATGGCGAGGCTTTGAGGTTTGGTAAAGCTGTACAGCTTGTCTAATGCAATCGCCGATTCGCTCTGCCAATAGCGTTCGAAATCGTTTTGCACTGCGGTAACCACTTCACCAATTAACAGCACATCAAGATCGGCGAAAAGAACATCACTGGTGGCGCCAAAATATTCATCACCAATATTACGGCCACCGCTAATGACCACTTGCCCATCAACGACAAAGCTTTTGTTGTGCATACGCCGATTCAGACGACGAAATTCAACAAGGTAATTGAGGAAGCGTGGTCGGCGTAGTTTTAACGGATTAAAAAGCCGCACTTCAATGTTGGGGTGTTGATGCAGCCCTTTCAGCGTAGCATCCAGGCCGACGGTATTATGATCATCTAACAGTAATCGGACTTTGACACCGCGCTCGGCAGCTTCATGTAGCGCCTCAAACATCAATGTGCCGGTGATGTCATGGCGCCAAATGTAGTACTGAACGTCGAGCGTATGTTGTGCTTGGCGCGCTAGCAAAACCCGAGCGGCAAAGGCCTCACGCGCATCCACTAAAGGAATCACGCCGCTTTCATCAACATGCTCCTGCAGCAATGGTGAAATCGCAGCGCTAAGACTACCGACTTGTCCTGATTGCGGTACCACCCTTGTCAGCACTCCTTATGCAAGTTAAAACGTACCGTAGTTCTCCTCACGGTGTTTAGCAAGTTCAGCGGTTTGTTCTGGGTTGCGTTGTAACTCCCATCCCTGTATCTCACGTTGCACAATGGCATGCAAGGCGTCAATATGCGACGCACTTGCATTAAGTGCCGGAATATAGGCATAACCTTCACCACCAGCGCCAAGAAAGTAGTCGCGGTTCTCTTCACCGATTTCTTCGATCGTTTCCAAACAGTCCGCGCTAAAGCCCGGGCAAAAAACTTGCACGTTTTTAATGCCAAGCCCTGGTAACGCTTTTAAGGTTTCATCAGTGTAAGGCTTTAACCATTCTTCGCGGCCAAACCGCGACTGAAACGTCGTCAAGTACTGTTCTTTACTGAGACCTAATGCTTCCGCTATTAAGCGCGAAGTCTTATGACATTCGCAATGATACGGATCACCTTTTTGTAAGTACTTCAAAGGCACCCCGTGATACGAAAAAATCAATTTTTCCGCTTGCCCATGTTCAGCCCAAAATGCGCTAATTTGCTCAGCACACGCCCGAATATAGCCAGCATCATCATGATAATGGCTAATAAAACGAAAATCGGGAAGCCAACGGCGGGCGGTGAAATCTTTTGCTAAAGCGTCGAAGGTTGAACCATTCGTTGCCGCCGAATACTGGGGATAAAGCGGAAACAACACCAGTTTACGTACCCCGCTCGCCAACATCTCATCAGTGACTTGCGCCATACTTGGCGAGCCGTAACGCATGGCATAGCGCACGACAACATTGTCACCGTAGTGCTCGGCAAATCGCGCTTGTAACTCTCGCGCTTGATCTTCGGTGTGAAATAGCAGTGGCGACCCGCGATCAGTCCAAACCGTGCGATACGCCGCCGCTGAACGCTTAGGGCGAATGCGCAGAATGACACCGTTTAAAATAATCCACCACAGCGCACGTGGCACCTCGACCACCCGTGGGTCAGACAAGAACTCCTTGAGATAACGGCGTAGTGACGGCGTATCTGGGGCATCCGGTGTGCCAAGATTAGTGATGAGTACGCCAATTTTATCAGGTTGGTTATGTGCAAACGTCGGGTAACCACGGTAGTCCATCTTCTTACCTCGTATTAGGTCCAAAGCTCAACATGGTCGCGAATGCTATCTGTGGCAATCCATTCATGCAGTTGATCTGCCATACGGCGACCTTGATCAACAGCTTGCTGCCAGTATTTGATGCGTTCGTCCGCTGCCATGTTGGCAAAATCATTTCGATCAGGGATTTTTTGATACGGTAATGCGTCAATGAATTCTTGCGTTGGCGTTAAAAGGATCACATTCGGCCATAACGCTCCAGTGGTACGCCGCTTTTTTAAGCCTTTGTCAAACCAGCCAGGGATCACCTCTTGATGAAAATGCGGATACAGTACTAAACCCTTAACCCCACTAAAATCGAGATCAAAATGATAGTCGGTCACACCACCATCGCGATAAATGCCCGCAGGAGCCCCAGGAATATCACGCACACCCTCGAGTACCAACGGAATCGAGCCGGTAGCAAGCAGTGCTTGTTTAAAGTTTTCCTGGCTTAAGGTCGCATAGCGCGTTGGTAAGTCACGCCAATGCTCGGTAAAACTCGCTGCAGACGCTGGATGATGAAAAATAACACGTTCGTAAAACTTACCTAGCCATTGACGCTTTACTGAGTTGGCCGCTGCTGAAGCCAATAAACCAAACATTTGTCGCTTGCCTTCCGCGGCAGTAAGTCCGCGACAACGCACCACAATCCAATGATGGCGAAAGCGCTCTTGCCGCAAAATATCTTCAACCGCCTGATCGGGAATATACTCCGCCAATAATTTGCGTGCCTCGTCGGTAATTTCACGCACATCCGGCTTTTCGCTGTAGGTTTGCGTGCTGTACAAACGCGCAAACAACTCACTGGCGGCAACTGGGTCACGTTGCCCAAGCGCGGCAAAACGCCACGCACCTGCTGAAGTCCCAAGCAAATCTAATGGCGTTTTTCGTTGGCCGAAGAACTCACCAAATAAATAGCGATCGAGCCCCTGTAGGACGAACCATTTGGGGCCACCAGACGCGCCCACCAGTAGTTGAATATCTTGCTCTGAAAGTCCTTGTTCCTTAATCTGCAACCACGCACTCTTGCCCGCACGTAACTGCAACCACTGGGTTGCCATGTTGCTTTCTCCGCTGTTCTTTTCTGGTTTCTTATAATCTCGCCAGTATACCCAAATTTTGTCCTAGCGACAGCCTCGAGGTCGCACCCATGCAGACCTTCTGGTATCCTGAAAACCATTCACGATGCAGCCGCATTCTCCTTAACACTTGTGCAACGGAATAAAACTTCTATGAAAGTGATTTCTTTTAATATCAACGGAATTCGAGCACGCTTGCATCAATTGCAAGCGCTGATTGAAAAGCACCAGCCCGATGTGATTGGTTTGCAAGAAACCAAGGTTCATGATGACCAATTTCCACTGGCCGACGTTGAGGCATTGGGTTACCACGTGCTCTTTCACGGCCAAAAGGGGCACTACGGCGTCGCCTTGTTGAGTAAACAGCCACTGGAAAATCCACAGTTAGGCTTCCCCACTGATCCCGAAGATGCACAACGGCGGATGATTATGGGTGACTACGTGAACGCCGACGGTACTCGTGTACGCATTCTCAACGGTTACTTCCCGCAAGGCGAAAGTCGCGACCACCCGCTGAAATTTCCCGCTAAAGAAAAATTCTACGCCGATTTGATGAGCTACTTGAACACTGAGCTTGATGCCTCGCAGCCAGTAGTGGTCATGGGCGACATGAACATATCGCATCAAGATTGCGACATTGGTATTGGCGAAGATAACGCGAAACGATGGCTCCGCACCGGTAAATGCAGTTTCTTACCCGAGGAACGCGAATGGCTAAACACTCTCCTCGACTGGGGCTTGCTCGACACTTACCGTCTGCAGCACCAAGAAGTCACTGACCAATTTAGCTGGTTTGACTACCGCTCGCGCGGCTTTGACGATAATCGCGGCCTGCGCATCGACTTAATTTTAGCCACGCCTGGCTTAGCCGAAAAACTCGTGGATAGCGGCATTGACTACCAGCTGCGCGGTATTGAAAAGCCATCGGATCATGCGCCGATTTGGAGTGAGTTTAAGCTGTAACTTAAAGGCTTAATGCTCGTCAGGCGGTAATTCACGCAGCGCCTTATTCAGTAGCCGTGCCAAATCCATTCGTATGGGTTTGCTGCGCGGCTCAACTTGCAACTTTTGTGCGAGTTCTAAGTACCAATGGCGCAAACGCGGGTCTAATTCACTCAAGGCACGCCGCCCAAGCCAATACCACCCCTGTACCGGTACCGACAACAAAAACAACGAGCTCACCATCGCCTGCGGTAACAAGGTACTGCCTAACCATTGATACTGCACCCATAGGTTAATCACCGCCGCCGCCGGCATCCATTTCGCAGCAAACTTCACGCCAGGGACAACCCGCGTTTCGGTCATCGCAGCCACTACGGCGTGGTGCGGCCAAATCGCAGCGTACTCTTGCCCACTTTTAAAGACTTGCCATATCGAATGCTTCATTTTTGTCCGAAACCCACGCTTTTTGATCGATATGGTTAAGCATTAACCACATCACTAAAACTTTATAATTCAATACGTTAGTTAGTTCACAGCAGCTAACTCACAGACTTATCCACACAAACTGTGGAGAATCCACATGGCTTTTGTCACAATGCATAGCATGTGTTTCATGCCTGTCACAAAGAGTAAAAAATGACCGCAACAATTTATGGAATTCCAAACTGCGACACCGTTCGCAAAGCCCGCCGTTTTCTTGACCAACACCAAGTTGATTATGACTTTCATGATGTCCGTGAGCAACCATTGCCTGCCGAAACCCTCAATCAGTGGCTACAGCAGTTTGATCGTGACACCTTGGTCAACAAGCGCAGCACCAGCTGGCGTCAACTCAGTGACAAGGAACGTGCGCTCGCCGATGATGGCGTCGCCATTGAACTGCTGCAACGTTATCCCACGCTGATGAAGCGCCCAGTACTCACTGTGGACGAGCACATTGCCGTAGGTTTTAACGAGGCACAATGGCGTCAGGTAGTGGGACTCTCATAACGATGCACACCCCCAGTAACCCGACTGAGCACGAAGTCATCCAGCTTGCTCAAGCTCTCATCGCACGCATGTCGGTAACCCCAGAGGATGCGGGATGCCAGCAATTGATCGGTGAGCGCCTTGCTGCAGTCGGCTTTGATCTCGAGAGTATGGTCTTCGCTGATACCACCAATTTATGGGCGCGGCGCGGTCGCCAAGGCCCCGTGTTTTGTTTTGCGGGACACACCGATGTAGTCCCCGCTGGGGTTGAGCACGCGTGGCGTTTTCCGCCCTTCGAGCCGACCATCCACGAGGGAATGCTGTACGGCCGTGGCGCAGCTGACATGAAAGGTAGCCTTGCGGCCATGCTGGTCGCAACTGAGCGTTTTGTGCAACGCTTTCCCAACCACCGCGGAAGTATTGCTTTTTTAATTACCAGC
Source organism: Pseudidiomarina homiensis (assembly GCF_003987225.1). Lineage (GTDB taxonomy): Bacteria > Pseudomonadota > Gammaproteobacteria > Enterobacterales > Alteromonadaceae > Pseudidiomarina > Pseudidiomarina homiensis. The sequence continues at coordinate 325,248 of NZ_PIPX01000001.1, read as the reverse complement.
GACGAAGAAGGACCTTTCATCAACGGCACACCGAAAGTTATTGAAACCCTTGAGGCTCGCGACGAAAAAATCACCTGGTGCGTGGTCGGCGAACCCTCCAGCACGAACCATATTGGCGATGTTGTGAAAAACGGTCGCCGCGGTTCACTGTCCGGTGAATTACGCGTATTCGGCATCCAGGGCCATGTCGCCTACCCCCACTTGGCTGACAATCCGGTGCACAAAGCCGCCCCCGCACTGGCGGTATTAGCAGCAACCGAATGGGATCACGGCAATAACTTCTTTCCGCCAACCAGCTTTCAAATTTCCAACGTGCACGCCGGTACTGGTGCGGGTAATGTTATTCCTGGTGAGTTTCACGTCAGTTTTAACTTCCGTTACAGCACTGAAAGCACCGCAGATGAGCTCAAACAACGTGTTTATGCCATACTTGACGCACATGAACTTGATTACGCTATCGACTGGAAGCTCAACGGCGAGCCTTTTTTAACTGCTGAAGGCGACTTGGTCCAGGCTACGGTTGCTGCAGTCCGACATCATACCGGTCGTGCACCGCAACTTTCCACGGCTGGCGGAACCTCGGATGGACGGTTTATTGCGCCAACGGGCGCTGAAGTTATTGAACTAGGCCCCGTCAACGCAACCATTCACAAAGTTGATGAATGTGTAAGCATCGAGGACTTGATCAAGCTTACTGACATGTACGAAGGCTTATTGGAGCAACTCTTATGCTGAGTTCAGAAGAGCTTACTGGACAAGTCGACAGCCATGTCGTTAATGACCCCTGTTGTCGCCCCACAGTGCGTCTACAGAACAGCGTATTTGGCGCCTTTAAAGCGATGCAGGCGGCTGCTCAGGAAGCCGGTTTAGCCCTCGATATTGCCTCAGGTTTTCGTGATTTTTCCCGGCAACAAGCTATTTGGAATCGCAAGTTTAGTGGCAACGCACCACTCTACGATAGTCACGGCGCCCTGCTCGACGCAAGTCAATTGTCCATTGGCGAGAAAGTTGAAGCCATTATGACGTGGTCTGCCTTGCCGGGAGCGAGCCGACACCATTGGGGCACCGACTTAGATGTCTTTGACCCACGCCCATTCGCCCATGGTGACTTAGATTTGCAGTTATTACCCGAAGAATATGAGGAAGGTGGTCCCTGCCATGAGCTGGCATTGTGGCTGTACCAACATGCGGCCGATTTCGGCTTCTTCTTTCCTTATCGTCAGTACCGTGGTGGTGTCGCTGCCGAACCTTGGCATTTAAGTCATTACACGCACGCTCAACAAGCGCAGCAACAATTGACCACCGATGTGCTCGTTGAAGCATTTGAGCTGCACGAGGTAGCGGGTAAGGACTACGTTCTTAGCCGCATTGCCGAGCTGAAAGAACGCTACATCGATAACATCTGCCCACCGTCGGCCAACACGGGAGATAATGAATGGCTTTTTGGTTGATTTTGCTGGTCGTCTTTGCCGTGGTTATTGGCAACATCATGTTGCTAAAGCATACCGCACATATGAAAATGCCGTCGCTTAAGCAACGGCATTCAGAAGATAAAAAGCATCACGATGCATGGGATGACGAAGACGATAGTTAAAGCGGAACACCCAAGCGTTGTGCAACCTCTTCGTAGGCTTCAACCACACCACCTAAGCCTTGACGGAAACGGTCTTTATCAAGTTTCTTGCGCGTCGCAGCATCCCACAGACGGCAGCCATCTGGGCTGAATTCATCGCCCAACACGATGGTGCCATGAGCATCCACACCGAACTCCAACTTGAAGTCCACGAGTAGCATACCCGCATCGGCAAATAACTTAAGCAACACGTCATTGACTTGGAAGGTAAGTTCTTTCATTTTCGCTAGCTGCTCGGCAGTCGCCCAGCCAAATGCCACGACATGACTTTCATTAATCATTGGGTCATGCAAAGCGTCGTTCTTCAAAAACAACTCAAAAGTTGCGGGCGAGAGAGCTTGGCCCTCTTCAACACCTAACCGACGCACCAAACTACCCGCGGCGTAATTACGCACAACACATTCGACCGGAATCATGTCGAGGCGTTTTACCAGCGTATCGGTATCACTCAAGACTTTATCGATCTGCGTTGGAATACCTGCTGCTTCAAGCTTCGCCATAATAAAGTTATTAAACTTATTATTGATCATGCCTTTGCGTTCGAGTTGTTCGACTTTCTCACCATCGAAAGCCGACGTATCGTTGCGAAAGTGCAAGACCAAACGCTCCGGATCATCAGTTGTAAAAACCGTTTTGGCTTTACCACGATAAAGTTCAGTACGTTTTTCCATGAGCAGCAGGTTCTCCAGCTAAATCACAAGTTACAGCGCGCTGCGCTGACGAATTTCCGCCGCAATTGGCCCGTACAGGCGATCAATATCGGCAGCAGTTAATGGGGTCTCACCACGATAAATCGTAATTGTTGTGCTGTCGTCATCACCCTTAACGTTTACTTGGTAGGAACCATCGGCAAGATCTAGCTTACCTTCTTGGTTATCGTTCCAGAACGCTAGGCTAAAGCCAGGGTCGCGCATGTACTCTAGATAGTACATTCCAGCGGATTGATTCAAGTCGTCAATTTCGAAACCAACGCCTTCGAGCACATCGGCCAGCAGCGGCCATGCAACATCGAAGCCGATATCAAGTTCATAGGCTGGATAACCCGCCTCATTAAAGCTTGGCTGTACGTTCACTGTTGCCGCAGCTTCAGCCGCAGCAAATACGCCTTGCTGTCGCACTGCAATTTCATTAATCATCGTGTTCAGAAGGTTAGCTTCTGCATTGGCATCGCTTACCCCACCTGGCACCATGTCGGCACCCGGACCACTAACTTTCTTGTCGGTCATAGCGACCGTAACTGTTGCCGTACGACGGTGATCAGGAACTTGCATCGTCACTCTGAACTGTCGCTCAACAGTAGCGGCGACTTCATCATCGCCCACTTCAAGTTGTTGCTGTTGCCATCCCGTAGTTAACGATTGTTCGGCGGTTTCCGCAACAATCGTCAAATTCTCCCGAGCAAGAGCTGCTTTGATGCCTTCCCATGTAAAACTCGGTAAGTCATCCATACCGTCGAGCTCAGAAAAGTCGACCGCGGTCACATCTGTATTTTCACTCGCTCGGCTGCCTGCCGCAGTCCCTCGAACAAGTACAGGAGGTAACACGTTGATTCCTTTGCCAGTAGCACCGGTTGCATTTACTTCAGGGATGTCATATTGCCCTGAGGCTTCTGGAAGTTGCTTACCAGGCGCAGGTTTTAACGGTTCAACTTGCTTGGCTTCTGTGTACTTAAAATCGCCTTCGGCCTGCTCGCGAGGTGTAAAGCTACAAGCTGTAACAGCAAGGCTTGAAAGGCAAATAATTGCTAGTGAGGAAACTTTCATTAGGACTCCGCGCTTATAATTCCGGCTTGTTTTAATGTTTGTTCGATATGTTGTTGTTGCGGAAGTTCCGGCTCCGTCATCGGTAACCGGTAATTCGGTGCTAATTTGCCCATACACGCCATTGCCCATTTTACTGGAATGGGATTCGCTTGCACGAACATTGCTTCATGAATAGCTTGCATTTGATCGTTAAACTGCCCTGCTTCATCCGCATTACCACGCAGTGCTGCATCGACCATCGCCTTCATCGTTTGCGGTACAACGTTGGCAGTGACGCTGATCACACCATCACCACCTTGCAAAATAAAATCACAACCGGTGGGGTCATCACCGCTCAGCAAAATGAAATTGCTGCCGCACAGTTTTCGTAACTCAGCCACTCGCGATACATCACCTGTCGCTTCTTTAATGCCAACAATATTTTGGATATCAGCCAGTTCAGCCACCTGCTCAGGGAGGATGTCGGCTCCGGTGCGGCCCGGAACGTTGTAAAGTAATTGCGGCAGATCACTGGCTGCGCAACAAGCTTGATAGTGCGCCAGCAAGCCACGCTGCGAAGGCTTATTGTAATAAGGATTAACGTTTAAAAAACCAGCAAGTGGTAAGTGAGCCATACGTTCAGTAAGGTGCACCGCTTCAGAAGTAGCATTCGAACCATTACCAGCAATGATGTTGATGCGCCCGTCGGCAAGTTCACAGGCTGCACTGACAACGAGTACGTGTTCGTCGTGGCTCATGGTGGCGGATTCGCCCGTGGTACCCATGATGACCAAACCGTCGCTGCCTTGCTCTACATGCCAATTGATCAAGTCTTCCAACGCCGCATAATCGACGTTACCTTGCTCGGTAAATGGCGTTACCAAGGCGACGATACTACCTGTTAACATTGCTACTCCTGATCTTTTTTAAGGCGACAATGGTACTTTCGAATACGGGTAAACACAAGGGCTGTCGCTTTGCGTTATGGCTTGCGTTTGCCTATCATTGACAACGGTTTTGGCAATTTTACTCAACCCAACTTTATCAGTAAAAGTTTAAGGATGATTATGAAGACTTTACAAGCGGGTGATAAAGCACCTGAGTTTACCCTACTTGACGCCAATGAACAGCAGGTAGCTCTCAACGATTTGCTAAAAGAAGGCAAAGTCTTGGTGTATTTTTACCCGAAAGCCATGACGCCGGGCTGTACTGTGCAAGCGCAACAGTTACGCGATCACCAAGAGGAACTGGCAAAGCGTAACGTGATCACCGTCGGAATTAGTCCAGATGCACCGAAACGTTTAGCGAAGTTCACCGAGCGTGATGAGCTTAATTTCACCTTATTAAGCGATGAAGACCACGCAATCGCCGAAGGTTTTGGCGTGTGGGGCCCGAAAAAGTTCATGGGCAAAGAGTATGATGGCATTCATCGCATCAGCTTTTTGATTGGCCAAGACGGCAAAGTAGAACAGGTCTTTGATAAATTCAAAACCAAAGACCATCATCAGGTTGTTCTTGATGCGCTTGATGCCTAATGCGGCATGACGTTACGAGCGTGCCGATTCCTCGCTCGCAGGGATCGGTACGTCACTCGATAAAGCAGTAATCACAGCTTTCACCAGACTCGCCAGCGGAATCGCGAAGAACACTCCCCAGAAGCCCCACAAGCCACCAAACACCAGTACCGCCGCTATAATATACACGGGGTTCAAATTGACCGCTTCAGAGAATAATAGCGGCACCAATAGATTGCCATCTAGGGCTTGAATAATCAGGTAGGCCAACATCACATAAGCAAACATGGCCGACCATCCAAACTGGAATAAAGCAACTAAGGCCACCGGTAAGGTAACTACTGCAGCTCCGATGTACGGAATCAACACCGACAAGCCAACTAATACACCTAAGAGTGCGGCGTAGCGAAGATCAAACAAGGCAAAGCAGATATAACTTACGCCACCGACAATCACTACTTCAATGGCTTTACCACGAATATAGTTCATGATCTGTAGATTCATCTCGTCGCTTACTTGCGAGATCAAACGGCGATTCGCCGGCAATGTACGGTTGATATGCCCAAGCAACTCACGCTTATCTTTCAGCATGAAAAACACTAGTAACGGCACCACAATCAAATAAATCAGCAATGCCATAAAGCCGACGATGCGACTTAGTGATTGACTGATGATAAGTTCACCAAGTGACAAGACCCGTTGGTTAATGTTCTCGATGAAATTGTGGATATAGGCTTCACTTACGTAGCCTGGGAACATTTCAGGCAAGCGATTTAACAGACTTTTCAACTCGGTGAACATTTGTGGAAGTTCACTGATCAGCGTAATGCTCTGCTGCCAAATCACCGGTACAAAGAACAATATCAGCAACACATTGAGAGCAATAAAGAGTGAGAACACCACTAAAACCGCTGCGAGACGGCTTAGTCCGACCGTTTGTAGGCGCTGAATCGGCCAGTCCAATAAATAAGCTAACGCAATAGCAACCAAGATTGGTGCCAACAAGTTACCGAAAAAGATAATCAGTAGAAACAGCACCGCCAACAGCAGGAATAGTGTGATAGCGTCTGGATCAGAGAATTTCCGTTGATACCAAGCCTTTAAGTAGTCCCACATAGCGCATGCTTCTCCTGATTTGGGCAGTGCTGCCGCCCATAATAGCCCCGTTTGCGGATTTTATACAGTTTAAACTATTCAAAACTGGGAACCTTTTCCCTATAGTGGACTCTATAACAACGCCGTACTCAGTGGGTTTCACAAACGTTATGTCGTACACCATCAAGGCGCGTATTGCGCCCCTCAGTTTTGCCTTTCTGCTCGCCTTTGGCGCATCGGGCGCAAGTGCTCAGCAAACGCGTTTGCCTGAGATCGGCACCGCTGGTGGTAGCGTTATGTCCATCGAGCGCGAGCAAGCTGTTGGCGACATGTACATACGTCAAATTCGTGCGTCCGCGCCGATTGTCGGCGACCCGGTACTAGAAGCCTATTTACACGATGTTGGCAGCCGCCTGGTGCGGAACGCCAATGACGTGCGCTTTCCGTTCACATTCTTTTGGGTTAACCAAGATCAAATCAATGCCTTTGCTTTTTTTGGTGGGCACATCGGAATTAATACCGGACTCATTGCCGAAACACGGAACGAGTCTGAACTGGCTTCGGTTATCGCCCACGAAATAGCGCACGTCTCACAGCGTCACATTGTCCGAAATATGGAGGCGATGGAAAGAAGTAGTTCACTATCTCTCGTCAGCTTACTTGGCGCTATTTTAGTAGGGATCGCCAATCCAGAAGCTGGTATAGCCGCCGCGCAAGCAAGTATGGCTGGAATGAAACAGCGTAGCATTAACTACACTCGGCTCTTCGAACAAGAAGCGGATCGCATCGGTTTAACTATTCTCACCGAAACCGGCTTTGATCCGATGGGGGCGCCGGACTTTTTTGGTCGCTTAGCCGAAAAATACCGTTATGTCAGCAAACCACCCGAAATGTTACTGACGCACCCGTTGAGTGAGTCGCGCATCGCTGATACCCGCGTCCGCGCCGAGCAACTTCGACAAAACCGTGACTTTAATCGGGACGAGAGTTCGTTTTGGCTCGCCAAGTATCGTGTACTTGTGCGTCATCTGCGTAATTACAATGCCGAAGCCGCACGGCGCGATATAAATAGCGACAACCCGGCCATCGCCAATGCAGCGCGTTACGGGCTAGCAATTGCGTTACTTGATAGTGACCAAGCGGAGGCTGCCGAACGCACACTTGCACCACTTTACCAACAAGAACCGTTGAATACCTTTTACTTGGATGTACAAACCGATATTTTACTCGCGCAAAAACGCTACGACGAAGTGCTGAGTATGTTGGCATTTGCCTACCAACGCATGCCCAATGAACAAACCGTCACCCTTAATTATGCCAACGCTGCGGTAAAAGCTGGAGAGCCCAAGTTGGCGATTCAATTATTACGCGAGTATTTAACCCGCGACAACGACAGCACGCTCGCTTACTCTCTACTCATTGACGCTCATCGTGAATTAGGTGACACCAGTGGTATGCACGAGGCAAATGCCGAACTGATGGCACTTTATGGTCAATTCGACCGCGCTATTGATCATCTCCACAATGCCCACAGTCGCAGTAGCAACCGCCTTGAGCAACGCCGCATTCAAGCCCGCATTGAACAACTCATGGCGCAGAAACAAGCAACCGAGACGATGCGTTAAGGTCGCGCATTAATTGCTCGTAACAACGAAGCTTCGGTCTGTTCCCCTAGTAACGGTCCTTTGACTTCCCCTTCTGGCGTCACAACGTAAGTTGCCGGTAGCATCTGCGGTGATGGAAACGGTAGCTGTGCCATTGGTTCATTGAGGATAAGCGGAAACTCAATGCCGTGTGCTTCCTGTAATGCCGAAAGTTCTTGATTATTTAAGCCATCAAAGCTCACACCAAATAGCTGCGCCTTGTCACTGTGCGCATGATAGAACTCGTTCAACTCTGGCAGCTCACGTAAGCAAGGTGCGCACCATTCGGCAAAATAATTAACGATGATGTACTGGCCTTCTAACTCGCTCCAGCGTAGCTGTTCGCCTTGATTGGTGTGAAAATCAGCAGCCGGTGCACAAGCACTGAGCAGACTGACGATGAGGGTGAGTTGTAACAGGCGTAGTAATCGACAATACATAGCAATTCCCGTAAGCTTCAACTAAATAACTGCGCTGTTTGCTATTCGCTGTTCGCTGTTTGTTTAAACCAAAAGCGAACGCAGTGAGCGTGCGAACAGCAAATAGCAAAAAACGTTTTTTCTTTAGGGGGTAGCATGTCTCAAGTTTCGATTTATCACAACCCACGGTGCTCTAAAAGTCGCCAAACCCTTGCACTTTTGCAAGAGCAAGGCATTGAACCTCAGGTTATTGAATACCTTAAAGATACGCCTGATGTCGCACAGCTAAAAGATTTGCTGAGTAAACTTGGTTTTGTTTCAGCGCGGGAATTAATGCGTTCTAAAGAGGACGTTTTCAAAGAGCTTGAACTCAAAAACGAAGATGACGAAGAAAAGTTGCTGGCGGCCATGGCGGAACATCCGAAGTTAATTGAGCGTCCGATTGTAGTGAAGGGTCAACAAGCTCGTTTAGGCCGTCCACCAGAAGCCGTATTGGAGATCCTCTAAATGAGCAGCGCGGTACGCATTATTATTCTTTACTACAGCCGTAACGGTGCCACTCAACAGTTAGCCGACGCCATCGCTAATGGTGTGAGTAAAACCGGTGCTGAACCGCTGCTGCGTACAGTCGCGTGTGAAGGTGATGCCGCGTGCCAACGTGATTTGGTCATTGATGCCGATGACTTAGCCGATTGTGCCGGTTTGATCATGGGCAGCCCGACTCGATTTGGTCACATGTACAGTGGCCTCCAGAAGTTTTGGGAACAGACATCGCGCGACTGGCTCAAAGGGGCTTTGGTCGACAAACCGGCCGCAGTTTTCACCTCAAGTAGTTCCATGCATGGTGGCCAAGAAAGTACCCTCCTCGCCATGGGGGTTCCCTTATTACATCATGGTATGGTCCTTATGGGGATTCCCTACACCGCTCCTGAATTACAACAAACTGACGCAGGTGGCTCCCCTTATGGCGCATCGCACGTTGAGCATGCTGCGGGTGCTAACCTAAACCACTACGAAAGCAAGCTAGCGGAACAACTTGGTGAACGTGTTGCGCGAGCGGCATTAAAGTTACAAGCTTAATTTCGAGAACCCTTATTTCGCAAAGGAAAGAAACCTATGAGTCCAAACATCTCCGGTTATCGTTGGCTGGCCTTGGTGAGCTATATTGGCTTGCTGAGCTGGGTACTGATTTGGCAGTTTGCAACCGACTTCAGTCAACAATCGGTACTTTTTAAATCTCTGGTTTACGTACTGCCATTACTATTCCCTTTACTGGGGATAATTCGAGGTAAACCTTACACGCACGCATGGGCCAACTTTATTCTGATGTGGTACTTCTTGCACAGCCTCACCATGCTCTACATTGCGCCTGAGCAACGTTGGTGGGCGGCTGTTGAATTACTACTCACTACCTTAGCTTTTGCAGGTTGCACATTGTTTGCCCGTAACCAAGGGCGAGCTTTAGGGCTTGGCTTGAAAAAATTAAAAGACGAGCAGGATGGTTGAGTCTGGGTTAGACACCTAAGACCGCTTTGACGAAGGGAATCGTCAATTTTCGTTGCGCGGCGATCGAAGCTTTATCGAGGCGCTCTAGGCGTTGCATAAGATCTTCTAAATCACGGCCAAGCCGCTGCACCATGAACTGCGCTGTATCACTGCGCAACTCTAACCCCATCGCGTGAGCGCGTTGCTGCAACGCCTGAACTTTTTCTTCGTCGGATAGCTTTTGCAGTTGTAACACGACTCCCCAACTCAAGCGCGACTGCACATCTGGATAAGCTGACTGTAATTGTGCTGGCGAGGTATTGGCAGTAACCAACAACCGCGTTGCGCCTTGGTCGCGGACGCGATTGAGTAATGCGAAAACTTCAAAACACCAATTTTGATCGGTCAGCACCGCGTCAATATCATCTAAGCAAATTAATGCGTAACTTTCTAAGCCACGTAAAATGCCCGCATCCATACTGTCCTTAAGCTCACTCAAGGGCAAATAGATGACATTTTCGGCTTGCTCGTTACAGACGGCATGGAGTAAATGACTCTTCCCGACGCCGGCGCTCCCCCACAAATACACTAAGGTGTCTTCACCGGCTCTGACCAAGGTATATGCCTCAGCATTTGGACCAGCAACCAAAGTCGCAAACGTTTGGTTGCTGGGCAGCTGCACGTTAAGCGGCAGTTGTTGTAGCGTCATCGCTGCTCAATCCACCGAAAAACGGCGTCGCCACTGTCGGTTTCACCACTAACAGCTTGTAGCTGCTTACTCAGGTCCATTGCTTGCCGAATACGCGCAGGATCAGCCTGCAAACGCAGCCTAAACTGGGCTGCTTGACCGTTGTAACGCACCATTTGCACATCAGTGACTGCGGGCATTGCACTCAGTAATTGTTCTGCCGCTATTGCTGACTCGAGGCGCCGTAAGTGATCAATGGTGACCGTCCACTCTTGGAGTGTGTCACTTGTACTGCCAATCCGATAACGCGCAGCGAGTTGATCGGTGACATCCCGAACAACCATGGCTCCAAGCTCACTGCGGTCCATGGCGCGGACACTTCCGCTCCAACGCAGTTCACCGATATGCAAGGTCCAATCACCAGACCAACGTTCCGGCTGTTGCTCAGTCACCTGACTTGGATCGGTACGATAAAACCGCGCCACGACAATGCCATCCGTCGAGTAACGTGCACTCGCAAAAGTGATGGTATCCATAAAACGTGCCCAAACATCAATAACCGAAACCGTCATGCTGTCGTTCAAATCAAGTAACGGGAGCTGTATCGGCAAGCCTCTGCGGGCAGCAGCATTACGCAATTGCTGAACCATGATCGCTTCGCTATCGGCACCTAACATTTCACGCTCTAAGTCATCGTTTTCAACCACTAACCAAACCAAAAGTCGTGGGCGTAAACTACTCCAAATGCCCGAACCTGCGGCTTGTATCAACTGATCGACTTGGCTTTGATCAAATTGCACCCACAGCCACAATTGCTCGTCTTGCTGGTAACCATACTGTACGACGTAGTCACGTACATTGCGCAGCGCTTGGTTAACCAATGGATGATCTTCTAACTGACTATCGCCGGAAAGTTTCAGCAACGTTGCTTGCAACGCCTCTTGTAACGCTTGCTGTCGCTCACTGGGAGACTGGCTGTTAACTTGCACACGAAATTGGTAAAGCTCTTTCAGCTCTACCGCAGCATGACCAACGCTAGGCGTAAGCAGCGTCATTCCACTTAAACCGACGATCGCCAACCAGAATAGCACTATGATCTGTCGCATATGTTTCCTATTAACCTCTTCTCTGCACATCATAAACAGCCCCTCCGCCGTGAGCAAGTAACAAGCTGTGGATAACCTCTTGACGTTTCCGAAAAAAAGCTTCCGTGTTACACTTTCCCTAATTTTCCGCTCTGTCGCTCACGCTTTCGCAAGGATCTGTTGGCATGCTCAAACAACAACTACGCGCCATTAGTTCATTACTCACCAGTATCACTCTCATTGGCATTTGCGTAGGCATGACCAGTACTTTACTGAGCTTGCGAGCAACCATCGAAAACTTTGGCACCTTAACCACTGGTGTCATCATGTCGGCCTACTTCATCGGCTTCTTGTTTGGTACCACTCGAGCGCCCAAGGATATTCGCCGCGTTGGCTATATTCGTGCGTTTGGTGGCTTGGCCGCACTTGCCGCAGCATCTATTTTGATCCAAGCCATTTGGATCGACCCGACAGTTTGGTTTGTCATGCGCTTTCTAACCGGCTTCGCCATCTCGGCGATTTTTGTCATTGTCGAAAGTTGGTTGAATACCATGGCTGATAATAAAAACCGAGGTACTTTACTCTCTGTTTACCTGGTTCTGATCTACGGTGGCTTGGTCGCCGGGCAGTTAATACTGGGTGTGGCTGACCCAGCTGGCTTCATGGCCTTTGCCATTATTGCGCTGTTGATCAATTTAGCGTTAATCCCAATTTTGATTAGCGTAACTGTTGAACCAACAACGCATGAACCTAAAAAAGTCCCTATTCGAAGCTTGTTCAAACTCGTACCACTGGGAATTGTGAACGCCTTTATCATGCAGGCTTGCTATGCCATGTTTTACGGTATTGGCCCGATGTACGCCACCTATATCGGCCTAAGCGTGTTGCAGGTTTCTTTGTTCATGGCCTCGTTCATTTTGGGCGGAATGCTCGCGCAAGCGCCTATCGGCTTATTGTCTGATCGCTTTGATCGACGCATCATCATGGCCGTTTGTGCCGGGTTAGGCGCAATTATGGCCTTTGTACTGGCGCAACTTGGCGCGTCAGTGGCTTGGCTTATCTACCTCTGTGTTGGACTCTTCGGTGCCTGTGTACTCCCGCTCTACTCGCTGGGGATGGCTCACACTAACGACTACCTTGAGAAAGACCAGATGGTTGGGGCAACCGGAGCCATCATTAAAATCGGTGGCGTAGGCTCCATTATTGGAGCCCCTGCCGTTGCCGCTTTGATGCAATTCGGTGCTGTCGACTACTTCTTCTTACTCATTATGGCACTCACCGCTGTCGTGTGCTGTTATTCGCTCTACCGCGTTACTCGGCGAGCGAAAGCCGACGACCAATTCAGTAGTAGCTACGCCATGTTGGCGCCCTCACAAACTTCAGACGAATTGCTGACGACTTTGGTGGATGAACATGAGTATCAAGTGGAGCTTGCCGAGCGCGAGGCTGAAGAGGAAGGCGATGAAGATGACGAGAAAGATAATGAAAAAGAGCGCTCAATTTCTTAAATCAAGCGCTCTTGGATACTTTACTCTGCTTTCAGCCAGCTACTAACGAGCGTCTGGGCTTCGTCAACAAGCTGAGCTAAATGCGCTTCACTGACAAAACTTTCGCAGTAAATCTTGTAAATCGGTTCGGTGCCCGATGGCCGCGCGGCAAACCAACCGTTTGCTGTAGTAACTTTCACCCCACCAATCAACGCATCGTTGCCTGGCGCTTTGGTCATAATAGCGAGCACATCATCGCCAGCCAACTCTTTAAGCTTGAGCTTGTAGCCGCGAATCGCTCCGAATGCCTTATTTTGCTCTGGGCTCGACGGCGCATCAACTCGGCGGTAGTAGCTCGTTCCGTGCTGTCCGCACAAGTGTTCGTAATAGTCACCCAGATCTTGTCCGGTAACCGCAACGATTTCAGCAGCCAACAACGCCAAAATGATACCGTCTTTGTCGGTACTCCACGGCTGCCCCTGCTTATCAAGAAACGTCGCACCCGCACTCTCTTCACCAGCAAAGGCGATGCTACCGTCGTGTAACGCTTGCGCAAACCATTTAAAGCCAACCGGCATTTCTTTTAATTCACGGCCATGTGCAGCAACGACGCGATCAATCATGGCACTCGACACGAGGGTCTTGCCGATAGCCGCTGAGGCTGGCCAATGACGATGCTTGCATAGATAGTCGATGGCAATAGCGAGGTAGTGGTTGGGATTCAATAAGCCATGGGTCGGACTTACGATTCCATGACGGTCATAGTCAGGATCGTTACCGACGGCCACGTCATAATCACCTTTCATGTGCAGAAGCGCCGCCATCGCGTAGGGTGACGAACAATCCATGCGAATTTTTCCGTCCTTATCGAGCGGCATAAAACGAAAGCTGGCGTCGACCTCATCGTGATAAATATCTATTTCAAGATCATAGTGTTCAGCAATCATCTGCCAATAACTGGCTCCCGCACCGCCCATGGCATCAACGCCAATGCGCAGATTTGCCTTACGAATTGCAGTGATGTCGATGACCTGCTCAAGATCGTTAATATAATCAGTGCGCCAATCCACTTGCTTCAGCAAATGACTCGCGCGCGTCTCGGCATAGCTCACCGCATTCACGCCCATTAAGTCTGACGACAATAACGCATTTGCATACTTTTCAATGATCTTGGTCACGGTACTGTCTGCTGGACCACCGTGTGGCGGATTGTATTTAAAACCACCATCGGTCGGCGGGTTATGCGATGGCGTGATCACGACGCCGTCAGCAAGCCCAGTCGAGCGCCCTTTGTTATAGCGCAAAATTGCGTGGCTGATCACCGGCGTCGGCGTGTAGCCATCATCACTTTGCACATGAACTTCAATACCATTGCCAATAAACACTTCCAAAGCAGTCATGTAGGCCGCCTCTGAGAGCGCATGGGTGTCGCGCCCCAGCATTAGTGGGCCAGTGATGCCCTGCTCTTCACGGTAGGCCACCAACGCCTGACTTACGGCTAAAATATGAGCCTCGTTGAACGAGCTATCGAATGCACAGCCGCGATGACCTGAAGTGCCAAACTGCACTTGCTGCGCACGTTGGCGTGGGTCCACTTCATTGACAAAATACGCACTTACTAACTTTGCGATATTGGTAAGATCTTCGGGGAGCGCTGGCTGTCCAGCGCGTTCATGCAAGGCCATTAGAGAAAATCCCTTATCCGTTCTGCTTGTGCTTGATCATACCCCAACTCTAATGCCACTTGGGTCAGCATCGATTTTTTGCGGGTGGTATTGTTGTTCGTTACCACATAAAATTCGGCATCTGGGATCTGCTTAGGATTGGTACTTGTGCCACTGGCTTCCAGCTCTGCAGCGCTGCGCGAAAAGTACTGCCGATCACGACCGCTAATTTGCAGCACCTTCGGAAAAGTTTGTGGGTGACATTTATGCAGCATGCTCAAAATATAGAGAAACCGCGCCACAACGCTCCGCTGTCCCGCCAAATCAGCACTGGTCATGGTGTCAAAAATGGTGCGCCCATGCGCTTGCTCAGCGACCGGTGGCTCGACTTCTGCACTCGTCGCTGTACCTTCAAGCCCCAACAGCCGACGTAAGATCGCCGAGGCACTCTCGCCAATGTTTTCTGTGTGACTTACCAAATAACGGTAGATGTCATCATCAATTTCAATTCGTTTGCTCATGCGCCTTCACTTCTTTTTAGGTTTATAGCTAGCACTATGCACGCTATTATACTCAACCGACCTCGAGGGTACAGGAATTCACTATGACTGATCAGCAAGAAAATATCGTTAATTACGAAATTATGGGCGACAAGGGCCCTGCCGTGCTACTTATTCATGGTCTCTTTGGCGATCTTGATAATCTTAAACGGCTCGGTCGTGATCTCGAACAGGACCATCAAGTGATCGTGATGGATTGTCGTAACCATGGGGACTCATTTCACAGCGAAACGATGAGCTATGCGGCTATGGCCGGGGATATTGAAGCTTTACTCAATCATCTTAACCTGGACAAAGTAAGCATTGTTGGTCATTCCATGGGCGGCAAACTCGCCATGGAGTTTGCGCTTAGCCACCCTCAACGCGTGCAAGCTCTGATCATCGCCGATGTCGCCCCTGCCGCTTATGATGCGCGACATCGCCACATCCTCGATGCCCTCGAAAATATTGACCTGAGTCAAGTAAAGACCCGACAAGATGCTGATCAACAGCTTGCCAAGGCAGTCGACGAACGCGGCGTGCGGCAATTTTTACTCAAAAATCTTAAGCGCGAAAACGAACAGTACCAATGGCGTCTGAATCTGCCCATTATTGATGCTTGCTACGCTGAAATATCTGGCGGGGTGCGCGAAGGCAGCTATGACGGCCCTGTCCTGTTCATCAAAGGCGGTGATTCAACCTACCTCACCGAAGAACACCGTGACGCCGTTAATTCGCGCTTTAGCGACGTTGATATCAAAATTATCGAAGGGACAGGCCATTGGTTACATGCCGAAAAACCTCGCATTTTTAACCGGCTAGCCCGTAGCTTTCTGGAGCAACATTCTCGCACCTAGGGGCCTAGCGTGTTATAATCGCCGAACATTTTTGGTCGAACTGGTAGCGCTGTTATGTTGTCAGAGCATTTTGAAACCATTGAGATTCTAGGTACCAATTTTGCTATCGCAATTTTGTTTGTACTCATCGGTTTGGCGATACAAGACGTATTAAAAAAAGGCGACGTGCCTAAGTTTGGCCGCTGGTTCGTCTGGTTGGTGCTCTTTCTTGGCTGTGCAGGTTTTATCGCTAAGGGCATCATTCAAGTTATCTGGGAGTCTGGCTTATAAGCCAGCGCCATTCATCATTTCGTTAGGGTAGTAACACGACTATGGCAAGTGTTGGAATTTTCTTCGGCAGTGATACTGGAAATACTGAAGCTGTCGCACAAATGATCCAAAAAGAATTAGGCAAACAGCTGATCGATGTATTCGATATTGCAAAGTCGAGTAAGGAAGACATCGCCAGCTACGATCTGCTCATGTTCGGTATTCCGACTTGGTACTACGGCGAAGCCCAGTGCGACTGGGACGACTTCTTCCCAGAACTCGAAGAAATCGACTTCAACAACAAGTTGATTGCGATTTTCGGCTGTGGTGATCAAGAGGACTATGCCGAATACTTCCTCGATGCGATGGGAACCGTACGCGACATCGTTGAAGCACGAGGTGGTATTATCATCGGTCATTGGCCGACGGCGGGTTACCACTTCGAAGCATCACGCGCTTTGGTCGATGACGATCACTTTATCGGCCTGGGTATCGACGAAGATCGCCAACCCGAACTCACCAAAGAACGTATCAAACAATGGTGTGATCAATTGCGCGAAGAGATGGCTCTTGACCAATTAGGTTAGAGGGTCATTCCCTTTCTGGTAAAACTTTGCCTATAATGGCGAAACGATTGACTAACTAAGTGAAGATAGATGAGCAGCAACGGCGAACAACAACTTAAAAAAGCAGGGCTGAAAGTCACCTCTCCTCGCGTCAAAATCCTCGAGATTTTGAAGAATCCAGACAATCAGCACATTAGCGCTGAAGACGTCTACAAGATCCTGTTAGAGAAAAACGAAGAAATTGGCTTAGCAACGGTCTACCGAGTGTTGAACCAGTTCGATGACGCTGGCATTGTGACCCGTCATCACTTCGAGGGTGGCCGCTCAGTATTTGAGCTAAGTGCCAAAGACCATCACGACCATTTAGTTTGTCTTACGTGTGGGCATGTGTTTGAGTTCGAGGACGACGTCATCGAAGACCGTCAATTGCAAGTTGCCCAGGCAAATAATATCAAGCTAACCAACCATAGCTTGTATCTGTACGGCGAGTGCAAAACCCCTGACACGTGTGAAAACAATCAAGCCGACGCTGACTAATCAGCGTCGTCGCTTGCCATACCATCGTCGCTAATTTTAAATTCGCCACGCTCATAGTCTTCAATGAGTGCCAACGCTTTGCCCGCATCCTCATCTGCAACCCACAATTTGGCAAAGCCACTTGCTGCGAGGTCACCTACCGCCCCCTGTAGGTAAAATCCGCCACTATGGCAAGCAATGTCGTGTGCTTCCAGAAGCCCTTTCACGAGCTCTGATTCAACCACATTATCGGCTTGAAAAACACATTGCATAAGCGTCCTTAGCGTTTCGCCCAGCGGCGAAGCAAATTGTTGTAGGTTTTGCTCAGTAAATCAAATTGCGCCGTTTTGCCATGCTGTTCAAACTCTTGGCGCATGGCGGTATACAGATCCAAACACATTTCACGCTGCTGTGGTTCACGCAAAACGCTTTCAATCCACCCTACCATAGCTATACGCGAGCCTTTGCTGACTGGGTTAACCCGATGCAGGAACTGGGTCGGATAAAGTAGCACATCGCCTTGTTCGAGTCGCCACGAACGTTCACCCGAGCTATCTTCGATAACCAATTCTCCGCCTTCATAGTCACTCAACGGTGTAATACCTAAGGTGAACGATAAATCCGTTCGCGTATCGCCCATCAACGCATCGTCCATATGGGTACCGTACGCTTGGCCTTGGTCATAGCGATTTATCATCACATTCACGAAGTTAGCCGGCCGAGCTGCAACTTTGACCAACTCGTGCTGTTCTAAGCGTTTATGTAATAAATCGATAAGCGGATGCGGCGCGCGGATCTGTTGATTATTTTTCACCTGTTTGGCCGCCCAGCCGGCACTTTCAAGGCCAGAAGTGAACTGCGCTTTGGCTAATTTGTCACGAATCACTGACAAGGTGCCACGGTCAATGACGTTTTCGATATGTAGGATCATAGGATGCGCTATTGAGAATGACTCTCATTTGTGGAATTATGTGCAGTATAACGAATCCCGTTAGAGACACGCAACCAAAGGGGTAAAGAATGTACGAGAAACGCAAAGTGTGGCTCGCCGTTGGCGCCGCAGTGCTAGGCAGCAGCGCCGCGCAAGCAAACAGCACTGACCTTGAGCCAATGCAACACCACAACATGACCATCGTCGCGCCGTTCGCTGGCGAGGGTGAAGGTGAAGGCGAAGGCGAAGGTTCGGGTATCGTCGATCTACGCGTAAACGATAGCGCCTACTTAGCACGTTTGGGCTTAATTCGCGGGCATTTGTACGTTGGTAAGAAGCTTTACGACCAAGGCCATTTAGAAATGGCGAAGACGCACATGAAACATCCCGAAGATGAGCTTTATGCAGCGCTAGTGCCGGCCTTTACCGCCCGCCGCGTTACGGGCTTTGGCGAGGAACTAAGCGCACTCGCTGACGCCGTCATTAAGGAACAAGGCGACGATGCGGTCAACACTGCCTATACCCACCTCGTCAATGCCATCACTGCAGCTGAGCAAGTTGAAAAGAAAGCCGTCAAAGACGTGTTGATGAGCCTCAGTACAATGTTACTGACAGCGGCCGAAGAATATGACATTGGGGTGAAGTCTGGAAACGTCGTCAACGTACACGAATTCCAAGATGCTTATGGTTTTACCACTATTGCCAAAGCTCGCATTGGTGAGTTAACTGAAGCGCAGCAAGATGCCCATGCGGCAGCGCTTGAAGAAGTCGAAGGTATTTTGGCAAACTTGCCAGAGCTGTGGCCGACCATTACGCCGGCAGGCACCGTCGAAGGGGACTCAAGTGAGTTGTATGGCGCCGCCGCTCGGATCGAGCTAGCGACGCTCAACTAATCGCTTACTTTCGACCATGAAAAACGGGGCTTAAGCGTGCTTAAGCCTCGTCATTCCATGTATCACGTAAACCTACCGTTTGATTGAACACTAAGTGCTCAGCTGAACTGTCTTTGCTGTCAGCACAGAAATAACCAATGCGCTCAAACTGGAACGGTTTTTCCGCTTCTGCTGCAGCCATGCTTGGCTCCACATAGCCCTGTTTAACTACCAAGGAATCCGGATTCAAGGTGCTAAAGAAGTCTTCCTCGGCGGCCGGATTTGGCACTTGGAACAGACGATCGTACAAACGGAATTCAGCCGGTTTCGCATGCTCTGCTGCAACCCAATGAATCACGCCTTTTACCTTACGGCCATCGGCTGGGTCTTTACCCAAGGTTTCTGGGTCGTAGCTACAGAAAATAGTAGTGATGTTACCATCAGCGTCTTTCTCGACCCGTTCGGCTTTAATCACATAAGCGTTACGCAGGCGCACTTCTTTATCGAGCACCAAGCGCTTGTATTTTTTGTTGGCAGACTCACGAAAATCTTCACGTTCAATAAAAATTTCGCGGGCGAATGGTACTTCACGGCTACCCATACTCTCATCATTTGGATGATTAGGCGCTTGTAACTGCTCTACTTCACCTGCTGGATAGTTCTCGATCACCAAGCGAACGGGGTCGATGACCGCCATGGCACGCGGTGCACCGTGATTTAATTCATCACGGATACAGGCTTCAAGCATGCTCATTTCAACTTGGTTATCCATCTTGGTAACACCAATGCGGTGACAGAATTCGCGTACTGAACTTGGTGTATAACCACGACGACGCATACCTGCAATGGTTGGCATACGCGGATCATCCCAACCACTCACCTTACCCTCTTCCACCAGCAAGTTCAGCTTACGCTTACTCATGACAGTGTACTGCAGGTTCAAGCGCGAGAATTCGATCTGCTGTGGATGGCAGTCAATGCTGATGTTATCCAACACCCAGTCGTACAAACGACGGTTATCTTGGAACTCTAGGGTACACAAAGAATGGGTGATGCCTTCCAATGCATCCGATATACAATGCGTAAAGTCGTACATTGGGTAAACGCACCACTTGTCACCGGTTTGGTGATGATGGGCAAAACGCACACGATAAATCACCGGATCACGTAACACCATAAAAGGTGAGCTCATGTCGATCTTCGCACGTAGGGCCGCCTTACCTTCTTCATATTTACCGGCAGTCATGTCGGCAAAATGCTGCAAGTTTTCTTCGACTGAGGTATCACGATAAGGACTATTTTTGCCTGGCTCTTTCAAAGTGCCACGCATTTCGCGCATTTCGTCTTGGCTGGAGAAGTCGACATAGGCCAGACCTTTCTCGATGAGCTCCACCGCATAGGCGTGCAACTGATCAAAATAGTTCGACGAATAACGTGGTTGACCTTCCCACGTGTAACCCAGCCACTTTACGTCTTCTTGAATCGAGTTAACGTAGTCGACTTTCTCTTTCAGTGGGTTGGTGTCGTCAAAGCGCAGGTTGCATTGGCCCTGGTAATCTTCAGCAATACCAAAGTTCAGCACGATCGACTTAGCGTGGCCAATGTGCAAAAAGCCATTCGGCTCAGGTGGGAACCGGGTATGCACCGACGAATGCTTACCACTGGCAAGATCTTTGTCGATGATCTGACGAATAAAGTTACTGCGAGGCGCATCTGCTGCCATGGACGTTACTTCTCCACTCTCGTTCCAAAAAAGAGCGCTATGATCGCAGTTTATTGGCCTGCTGGCAAGGCTCAGCGGCGGATATTAAAAAACCGGTAGACTTGGCGTAGTTCGCGCTGAGCCTCATCAAGCTCTTGCCAACGAAACTGCACTTTGCGCCCCGCCGGCAACTGCGCGAGGAGGCAACGTGCAGTCCACGTTAGAACTCCAATTTTTGGGTAACCACCGAGGGTTTGGTGATCATTCATCATCGCGATAGGTTGGCCATCAGCTGGTAGTTGAATACTCCCCAAAGGCAACGGCTCAGAAATCATCGACTGCGGTACATCGGTAAGCTTATGCATGCCTTTCAAGCGTACGCCCATGCGATCCTGTTGCGCCGTCACTTCATAGCTTTGGCCAACCAGTAATTCACGCGCTTTACGGGCGAATTTTGACCATTGCGCTGCTGGCACGACGTTGAGTAGCGGCTGTTGTGGAATGCTCAGATTCAACCGACTGCTCGGCCGACGACTTTCTAGAGTCTTGTGCTTGGCTTGGTGCGTGCCTAGTTTATCCCCTTGTTGCAGTGGCGTGCCATCCTGCCGCAAACCGCCTAAACCGTCACGTACGACGGTAGCTACACTACCGTGCACCGATGGCGCAGCAAAGCCGCCACTGACCGCGAAATAGCAACGTAAACCAAGATCGTTAACGCCAATGCTAAGCGTATCACCCGCCCGTGCTTGCAGCACCCGCCACGTTTTCACTATTTGGTCGTTAAGCCGCAGGGGAAATTCAGCCCCAGTTACGGCAAATAGCGTGTCGCGCAGAAACGTTGCCTTAAACTGCCCCAAGGTGACTTCAATTTGCGCAGCATTAAAATCATTCCCCAATAAGCGGTTGGCCCATAAAAAGGCCCGCTCGTCCATTGGTCCCCCGTGCGTGATTCCCTGTGCAAGATGGCCATAACGGCCATAATCTTGCAGCGTCGCTAACAGACCTGGTTGTTGAATTTGCACTACCTGATTAGCCATTGCTCGACTCCTGGTCGTTCATGCGGCGAAATTCAGCTAATGAAATCGGTTCGAAACGCACGCGATCGCCAGCTTGCAGTTCAGGCCATTGCACCGCGCGGCCAATCAACTGCCAACCACCGGGCGATGTTCGTGGATAAATGGCCGTTTGCTGCCCGGCTATGGCAACACTCCCTTTAGGAACTTTTTGCCGCGGCGTGCTATGCCGGGGCAAACGCAGTTGTTCTGGCACATCACCTAGGTAGGCGAAACCCGGTGCAAAACCTAAAGCATAAACATGGTAGGTGGTGCCACTGTGTAGCTCGGCCACCGCCTCTACTGACAAATCAGTCGCCGCGGCAACAGCTTCAAGATCTGCGGCAACCTCTGGGTGGTAACAAACTGCAATCGTATGCACGGATGATTGTTGTGGCGTGACTTCGTCGGGGGCAGCGAGCAACGCTTTTACGACCGGTTCCAGCAAGTGCCGTAATTGTTTTTCATTCACTTCCAGTACGTCGTAATAGATGAGTAACGTGTGGTAGCTCGGCACCACTTCTTGCACCGCAGTATGGTCCGCCAGCTCCCTCGCCAGACGCTGAATTGCGCGGTTTACCTGGAGATCAATACGTTCTTCGAGCACCAGCATGAGCGCGTCGGGTGCTGCGGTTTGAAATTGCCAATTCATAAAATTTCAGCGCGGATCGCTTTCACCACCGCGAGTGCGTGAGGATTGTCACCATGCACGCACAACGTATCAGCCGCTAACAACAGCGAACTCCCATCATGAGCGGTTATCGCTTCGCCCCGTGAGAACGCTAAAGCCTGTGCGACAATGGCATCTTGATCATCGAGCACTGCACCTTCGAAGCTACGGGCGCGAAGGTGACCGTTACTCTCATAGCAGCGGTCGGCAAAGGCTTCGAATAACAGTTCAACGTCATATTTTGCGGCGATTTCAAGCTCGCGTTCTCGCTGCACTTTCGCCAAGGTCATCAGCTGCAGTGGTTGCGCCCGACCGCGATTCAGCTCACCAAGGGTTTGCACCACTTGGGTGAACAGCGTGAGGTCGGTTTGCATGTCGTTATAAAGTGCACCGTGCGGCTTTACGTACCGCAATGGCACTTGCTCGGCATGGCATATTGCTTGCAAAGCACCAATTTGATAAAGCAATTGCGCCCGCAATTCATCGGCAGTGACCGACATTGAACGGCGACCGAAGCCATGGCGGTCAGGATAGCTCGGGTGCGCCCCCACTTTTACGCCATGCTCTTTAGCAAGGCGCACCGTGGTCTGCATGATGGCAAAGTCACCGGCATGAAACCCACAAGCGATGTTGGCACGATCAATAAACGGCATTACTGCTGCGTCGTCGCCCATCCGCCATACGCCATAACCTTCACCTAAATCACAGTTTAAGTCCATGTTACGACTCACCGTCCTTACGCTCTGCTGGCGCTTGCTTGTGTGCTGAAAACCGCGCAAAGCTATAGACGAATAAATACAGCCCAATGCCAATGGCGCTAATCATTAATGCCGGTAGCAGTAACCCTGCTTGCTGGTGCGCAGCATAAATCGCGGCCGCACCGGTCAACCCTAAAGTGGTTAATGATGCACTAATGAAGGTGAGCGGCTCCAACCATTTTTGCAGGCTACTAAGCCCGATTAGATTAACCAACGCACCTAAAATCAGACCCCAAGCTAAGGGCACACCTAGTTTATACCAACTCAATTGATAATCGACGATAGTGGCCCAAAGTTGCTCCGCCGTAGCGTTATAAAACATTAGGCCTACTAAGCCGGCCAAAATGACTAAACGTTTAGTTAGCGACATAGAATGACACCAAAGCAATAATCAGTGCGGCTACCGGAACCCAGAGAATGGGCGATTGATACCATTTAATCGGTGGCGTGATGTCCCGTTGTTGAGCGGCTTGTTCACGCTGTTCAGGACTGGCTTTTTGACTGACCAAAAAGTAAATCCCTGAAACCAGCAAAAATAACCCCATCCAGCGCACACTACCAGCGTCTTTCGACGCCAATACTGCGGTAACAACACCTGCCACGATCAAGGCGATGGCGAGAATTCGTTTTACGATACTACTTTTCATTGTTATCGAGTTGCCCCTGTTTTTTAGCGGATCGCCATTTCATAATAAACCAGCCCCAACCAATCAATTCAAGCAGTGCACCAAGCATAATGGTGAATAGATTTTGTTCCCATACACCGCTTAACGCTACTGCTATACCAATGACAATCAAAATCAGTGCATAGATCATGGTGGCTCCTAGGTTGTTGATTCACCTTAACCAATCTTAGTCGAAGAAGAAAGTCAGCGTATAGTCGAATATCGATCTTTCGTGACAACGCTGGCATACTCTGGGCAAGGTTTTGAAACAGGATGCATGGGTTATGACACGTACGCCAGCAGATAGTGAAAGCCAACCGACAACGTGTGAATCAGCACATACCCGCCGTGAGGCAAAAGTTTTACCCGCGTTAGCACGTCAACTCACCCCGAAAATGCGGGTCTTTCGCAGTGTTCCGCAACGCGATGTACGGATGATTGGTCCATGGTGCTTTCTTGACCACTTCGGCCCTGTCGCGCCTAGCGATTATCAACAGTTCGATGTGCCACCGCATCCACATATTGGCCTGCAAACCATCACCTGGTTGTTGTCAGGCCAGTTGCTCCACCAGGACAGCCTCGGCTATGATCAAGCGCTGCGAGCGAACGAATTAAACCTGATGACTGCCGGTAACGGTATTTCACATGCGGAGGTCGCGGCGCAACAGGTGACGGATCCGCTACACGGACTGCAATTGTGGGCGGCCTTACCAGCAGCAGCCGAAACGACCGCCCCCTGTTTTGACCATTACAAAAATTTACCCTCGTTTGCCGTCGGCGAGAGCCAGGCGACATTGATTATGGGTGAGTACACTGCCGGTGAACGTAACTACACCTCGCCCGCACGTCAGTTTCACCCTATTTTCGCAATGCAATTAAAGACCCCGCGCGTTGCGGTCAGTGAATTACGCTTAAATGAACAGCATGAATATGGCTTGTATGTGGTCGAAGGACGTCTTGATGCGCTGAGTAAAACTGTCGAAAGGCATGAACTGCTATTTCTTGGCGCGGGTCGTTCCGCAGTGACCCTTGAACTAGCTGCTGATACCATTGTTTTAGTGCTTGGCGGCGAAGCGTTTGGACGTCCCGTGCACATGTGGTGGAACTTTGTTAGTAGTGATGCCGAGCGCATTCGTCTAGCGCAACGAGAGTGGAATGCTGGGCATGAGCGCTTTGGTCACGTTCAACGGTACAATGGCGAGCGGTTACTGGCGCCCGATTTACCAGCGAAGTCTAAAACAAGAGACGAATAGGATTTGCCAACATGAAACGCATTGCTTTATGGTTTTTAGCAGCAATCATCACCTTGGCCGTGCTTTTTGTTGCGGTCCTTATCTATCAGTGGACCGTTTACGAGCCTGAGCCACCGACAGTGGCGAATTGCCAGTCCATCGAAACCTCCGTCACCGCAGACAGTGCAGCACAGTTGTATGTGTATCAGTGCAAACGCGGCGCAAATCCGAGTTGGGAAGGCTATGAAGTATGGGCACAAAAAGTGGTAAATCAAGAGTGGCAACGCCTCGCTACTTCGCCCAAAGCGGCCGGCTGCGTGGGCATTAGATTAGAAGATCGTCGCGTCGTGATTTTACATAAAGCCTCTCGCGGAGACCTCAGCGTCGCAGCAAGCTCATTCGTTTATGAACTAGCCGAAGGCGGAGCAACCACGCTCAGCATTGCCACCGAGCGGGTCAATGATTGTCGCCGCGATAGCAGCAAAGATTAGCCTAGCTTCATCACCATTTTCAGCGGCAGGCGCTTCATTAGAAAACCGATGAGCGCCCACGGCCATGTTGGTACATAAGCCTTCACTGGCTCTTTCTCTATCGCCTTGACCAATAACCGACAACCGGTTTCGTTGTCGATCATAAATGGGGTATTCTTCACCTTCTCATTGATTTCAGAGCGAATATAGCCAGGCATAATGCAGCTGGTTTTAATCGGTGAGCGTGACTTTATCAAGTCAGCACGAATACCTTCTGTCAAGGCTGACAAGCCAGCCTTAGTTGCAGCATAAACCGTCATAGCTCGCGGCATGCCACGCAATGCGCTAATTGAACTCATGGTCACAAGGTGCCCGTGATTTTGTTCGCGGAAGATTTCAAGCGCAGCTTCACACTGAGCAACAGCGGCCACAAAGTTCGTTTGTGCGGTTTGCACATTGGCATAAAAATACCCAGTGCCTAAGGAAGCGCCCTTACCCATACCGGCGTTAACGATCACGCGGTCAATGGTGCCAAACTCAGTTTTAAAGGCTTTGAAGACCTCAAACACTTTATCGTGATCGTTCACATCCAACGCTTTGATGCTAATGGTACTCTCAGGATGCTTTGCTTCGAGCTCACTTTTCAATTGCTCCAAGCGCTCGGTGCGTCGCGCACAAAGCGCTAAGTTACGCCCCTTAGCAGCGAACTCCCGGGCCATACCCTCACCTAATCCCGAACTCGCGCCAGTGATAAGAATCGTTTTTCGTACCGAATGCGTCATGACTTCCCCTTAGTGTTTTTGTTTGCTTGGCGCATGATTTTGCGGCAACGCCAGTGCAGGTAGTGCACCAAGAACCAAAAATTCTTGAAGGCTTTGTTGCGCGTTTGCTTGTGATGGTAACGGTAATAGATTTGCTGGGCGATGACGCTTAAACGGAACAACCCGAACACTTCATAAAAACTAAAATCGGCGACGTCCACGTTCATGCGTTCGCAGTAATAACGAATTACTTCGTCACGTGTCAGCATGCCTTGTAAATGCGTCGGTTGCCGGCGTGTTGAGCGGGCAATAGCATCATCATCAGCTTGGATCCAATAAGCCAGGCTATTGCCAACATCCATCAGCGGATTACCGATGGTAGCGAGCTCCCAATCCAACACACCGATGATGTGGGTCGGATCGTCGCTGTCTAATACCAAGTTATCAAAACGAAAATCATTATGAGTCATGCACAACCGCTCGTTCTGCGGCATATTTTGCTCAAGCCACTGCATGATTTTTTCGCTTTTGGGCACGTTCCAGGTTTTCGCCAGCCGATAACGTTTGTTCCAGCCCAACACTTGGCGCTCAGTATAGCCCTCACCTTTGGCAAGCTGGTCTAAACCATGCTCTTTAATATCAATACTGTGCAGCTCGATTAAGCAATCGAGCGCGTTTTCACAGAGCTTACGGGTTTGTGCTTCGCTGAGCTCAAGGCCGCGTGGCATATTCTTGCGCGGGATAATCCCGGCAACACGTTCCATAACGTAGAATTCAGCCCCAATAATGCTCTCGTCGTCAGTGTAGTGCAGCATTTTCGGTACATAACGAAACACCGGTTCAAGAGCTTTCTGCAGCCGGTATTCACGGCCCATATCATGGGCGGATTTGGCTTTCGTACCAGCAGGAGGTCGGCGAAGTATCCAGTCAGCATTGGCGAACTGCAAACGATAGGTCCAGTTCGATGCCCCACCCGCGTATTGGGTAATGCGCAAATCACCTTCGAGCTGTGGAAACTGTTCCTTCAAGTACGTAGCTAAGCGCTCGCGATGGATCTCTTCACCTTCACGCACCTTACCCGCTCGATCTTCAAGATCACTGCGACTCATATTAGCGCCCCCGGTATTTTGCCAGTTCAACTTTGGCGATCGTCGCGCGATGCACCGCATCCGGACCATCGGCGATACGCAGCGCACGTGCGACTGCAAAGAGCTGCGTCAGCGGCACGTCATGGCTAACACCTGAACCACCATAAAGCTGAATGGCTTCATCAACTACTTGTTGCAACACGTTCGGTGCCACCACTTTAATCGCAGAGATTTCAGCCAATGCCTTCATGGCGCCTACTTGGTCGATTTTCCAAGCAGCAAAGAACGTCAATAAGCGCGCTTGATCGATGGCAATGCGCATGTCTGCGACCCGTTCGAGATTACCGCCCAACTGCAACAAAGGCTTGCCAAACGCGATGCGGTCTTGGCCGCGCTTCATAAACAATTGCAACGCTTTTTCGGCAGCGCCCAAGGCGCGCATGCAATGGTGAATACGACCCGGACCAAGGCGTCCTTGCGCAATTTTAAAGCCGTCGCCCAAGTCACCAATCACATTCGCTTTTGGTACCCGCACCTGATCAAACACGACCTCGCCGTGGCCATAGGGCGCATCGTATTCGCCAAACGCAGGCAACATCCGTTCAATAGTTACGCCCGGCGTAGTCAGCGGTACCAGTACCATCGAATGGCGCTGATGCTTCGCCGCATCAGGATCAGTTAACCCCATGACAATAGCAAACCGAGCGTCCGGATGGCCTAATCCCGTCGACCACCATTTACGTCCACTAATCACGACGTCATCACCATCGGCAATAATTGAAGTTTGCATGTTGGTGGCATCCGACGAGGCGACGTCCGGTTCGGTCATGCAAAACACCGAACGGATCTCACCGTTAAGGAGAGGCGTTAACCATTCTTGTTTTTGCGCAGCAGAGCCAAAATGATAAAGCACTTCCATGTTGCCGGTATCTGGTGCATTACAATTGAAGACTTCAGGGGCAAGCAAACTATGGCCCATAACTTCGGCCAGTGGTGCATATTCTAGCGTGGTAAGGCCTGCGCCTAATTCCGCATCAGGTAAAAACAGGTTCCATAAACCCGCTGCTCGCGCTTTCGCTTTTAGTTCCGCTACAATCGGCGGTACTTCCCAGTTGCGCCAATTGGCATCTGGGTTCAGCCGTCGGCATTCTTTATGGTAATTCGATTCAATCGGCTCAATATTTTCTTTTATAAATTGAATCAGTCGCTTGCGATATTCTAAAGTTTTGGCACTAGGCTGAAAATCCATTGTTATTCTGCTCTTTTTCAAACAATCGTTTAAATGATTGTAGAGAGCATCGGCTATCCGATCAATAACGAACGTTGCGCAATCACAGGAATATGTTCGACAAGATAATCGATCAGTACCCGCACTGCCGGCAGCAGTCCGCGTCGGTGGGGATAAACCAAGTGCATAATGCCCACCGGCAATTGCCAAGCTGGCAATACTTGTTGCAAGTCGCCAGCTGCGAGCGCATCCGCACAAAGATAGTTCGGTAACGCGACAATCCCCTCACCTTGTATCGCTGCTTCACGCAATACGATCATGTCATCGGTAATCAAACGTGGCTGAAAGGTAATCGACAACTGATCACCATCTTCGGCAGTCAATGGATACGCATAACGACCGCTGGTGTAGTGCAACGACAAATGCGGAAAGTCGATGAGATCAAGTGGGTGTTTCGGCACCCCGCGGGCATCCAGTAACTTCGGTGCACCATAGAGTGTCAGTGGCGAATCGACCAAGGGACGCGCAATCAGTGAAGAATCCTCGATACTCGAACGCACGCGCAGCGCGACATCGATGCCCTCGTCGACAAGGTTCACCGGACGGTTGGTCACCATAAGTTGTACATTAACCTCAGGATAGGCTTGCATAAATGCTGGCAACAGCTCGGTCAACAAACTTTGGCTTAAGGCATAGGGCGCACTCAGGTGCACGGTACCGCGCGGTGTTTCGCGCACCAACTGAGTGACTTGTTGTGCCGCCTCGGCAGCACTTACCAAGGCCTCACAATGAATAAGAAAGGCTTGACCTACGTCAGTTAACTTAAGCCCACGCCGCGTACGATGAACTAAGCGAATCCCCTGCTCTTCTTCAAGTTCGGTCAGACGTCGGCTAACCGTAGACTTCGGCATGCCCAAATCACGCGCACCAGCACTGATACTGCCAGCTTGTACCACACGGGCGAAGATCAGGTAATTGGTGAGATCCGGAAGTGCCATGGCCACGTTTTCCTCTATAACTCGACGTCAATCCTAAGTGTGTTCCATAAATGGAACGATTGTTTCCATTATAACCGTCTACAACCATTTTTGGAACTTGATAAACTATCTGCAACTTAAAACCACAGCGCACATGATTTTGGAGAACGCAATGATGAACATTTTACATTTGGATTCAGGCCTTTTTGTCGAACAGTCGGTTAGCCGTAAGCTCAGCAACCAAATCGTTGAGCGCGTCAAAGGCGACACCGATACTGTCGTCTATCGTGATTTAGTTACCAATGCGGTTCCGCACCTCGACGCTGAAACATTGCTGGCCGAAGAAAACCCATTAACTGAAGAGCTTCTCACTGAACTGTTTGCCGCAGATGTACTCGTGATTGGTGCACCAATGTACAACTTCACTATTCCGACGCAGCTAAAAGCATGGTTAGACCGTGTACTAAAAGCAGGTGTAACCTTCAAATACACCGAAAACGGCGCTGAAGGTTTACTGAAAGGCAAAAAGGTTTACATTGCTTCAGGTCGTGGCGGTATCTACAGCGAAGGCGCTGCAAGCGCGATGGATCATCAAGAAAGTTATCTGCGAAACGCGTTAGCGTTTATCGGTATCACCGACGTGACCGTGATTCGTGCGGAAGGTGTGAACTTGGGCGAAGAGCCTCGCCAGCAAGCATTACAAGCTGCTGACGAAGCCATCGCTGAACTGGCCTAAAGCTTACTTAGGCTGTTCAATTCGAGTCGTGTAATTGGCGGGTACCCAACGGTAGCCGTCATTTTCTTTTTTCAGGCGACCGATCCCCGGAAAAGCAATATGTGCACCGGCGACCCAATACTCATTGTCGGCAATCATCTTAAACAGCTTTAAGCGTTGCGCTCGCGCTTGCTCGGGGACACTGTCGTACTGAATCGTCACCTCAGGGTGAGCAAATTGAACCCCAGCCACATGCAAGGTATCGCCCCACACCACCATGGTTTGCCCACCGCTCTCGACATGGTAAACGCTATGACCTGGTGTATGGCCAGGCGTTGGGTTGATGGTTATGCCGTCATGTGGGCTTTCGCCATCGGCAAAAGTGACAAACGCGTTGGCCGCTTTATAGGGAGCGTATTTTGCTTGCGCACTTTCGGCGTCGGCGTCACGCTCATGCACATAAACTTTAGCATTGGGGAACACCCGTTCACCGTCATTTACCAAGCCACTCACGTGGTCACCGTGAAAGTGAGTGATGTAAACGGCATCGACATCGGCCACGCTATAGCCCGCCGCCGCAAGATGGTCGGTGAGCTTACCAAGACTCGGGCGAACACCCTTCCCCATACCGGTATCAATGAGAATTTGCTGCTTGCCGGTATCAACCAAAAAACCATTAATTGAACCTTCGACTGGAGATTCCATAAAGTGTTCGGCTAACGCAGCCCGAATCTTGTCTTCGTCCCAATGCAATAGCTTGTGCGCGGCCATGTCGCTGGTGCCGTCGTTGAGCGCAGTAACCACAAAGTCACCAACGTTCATTCGATAATAGCCTGGCGCTTGCCCAAGCTGGTGATCATCAGCAACGGCGGAAGCCGAGGCGACGATGCCAGTGGCGGTGAGCACCGCCAGCAAACTTTTCTGGGTAACATTCATAAGTTGCTCCTAACAAAGCACTAAAAGACCTTGTTAGGTATGGCAGTTTCAGCCAAAAAGTTCAATTTTGAATTAGGGCGCCACTTGCTGACTTTCTAGGCGGGCAAAACGTTGTGCAATTTGGCCTTGCAGTTGCTGCGTGAACTCTTGATTGGTGAGCTGCGCCATCAACTCAAAATAAAGGTCCACAGGATCACTGCGCGGCTGCTCATCAAGTGCCTGGACGTACATGTACCATAAGAAAAACAAACCGTGCGGGTACTCTCGTTTGATCTGTTGGTCAATTTCGGCAGCCCAAAGCAGACCGCAAGCATAATGTAATTCGAATTTGTCATTACTCGCCAAACACTGCTCGCTCGCCTTTTTCATACGGTGATTCAAATACACCGAATTCGCGCCAATTGACCGCAGGTATTCCAAGGCCATGTACTCCGCAGCACCCTCATGAATCCATGCCGAGTCATTGCTAAATTGCCCAGCTTGGTAGAGATGCGCGAACTCATGGGCAACAAACCAGATGGTGTCTTCAACAAAATAAGGTGCCGTAATTCGTTCGGCCATACTGTGCCCGTACCAGTGCAGGACCATCTGATTACCAATCACGCCACCTTGATAACCATAGCGACCGTTGTCGGTGGAGCTAAACGAAGCCAGCAACATAGGGCGCTCAGCGAGGTGGGGCATACGTTGATTAAAGTATTGAGTTAGCGGTGGTACATCGCTTAATAAGCGCCGCTTTAAGGACACTGGCAGAATAGGATCAATGATTGTTTCGAAGCCGTGCTCGACAGCGGGTCCTGGTTGTTGCGGACCAACATAGATCACCTGACCGTCGCTAGCTGACTCACGCCAAACGAGTTGCCCGCGTTCACTATGTTCGGGTAAACGCACAAAATCGCTTAACGGCGCTTCCATTGTAAAAGCGTAATCAAACCGCAACGCACTGCTACAACTCTGTGGACAAACTTTAAAACGCCCCGAGTACCACGAAACACCACCGTCACTAAACGGTGAAAATGGCGCATAGTCTTTGCGCAGCGTCACATAGGTAGGTTCGAGTTGAAACGCCACGCTGTTAAATGCTCGCCCATCTATGCGAGCGATAAATTCGTGACCGCTTTCGGCATCGACGCCGATGTAATAATCATTGTCGATTGGCTGCCAACGCTCAATGCGGCTATGGTCGGGGTTACGCACGAAAGTAGCTTGGGTAACGCTGTCAGCAAAAATGTAGGAAACAAACCACTCGTCCTGTGTGGTTTTGGTCATTCTAATTTGCACTTCAGTGCTGGCGTTTTCTTTTAGCCATGCGGCGGCAAACCATATGCCTATCGCGCACGCCAACAACCCTAACAACACCAACTTTTTGTGCATGACTTACACCTGAATCTACGACCGTTATCGCTTAAGCATACAACTGTTAGCAGCGATTGAGCAAACGCCAACGTTAGTTTTGTGTGTCAGAATTTGTCGATGAGGGAAAGTCTTCTTCGCAAGGAATACCATTGGCATTGTCATCAAGCTGAGTCTCAGGGCAATTGGTCAAAAAGAAACGTGCTTCTTCGGGGGAATGCATTTCATGGCAAAAGCGTCGGCCATCACAACGGAATTTGGGATCGCGTTTAAATACGGCACCCTGCACGCCCTGCACAATCTCCTTGATTAAACCGCGCTCCTCACCACGCTCTTCCGCCTGTTTGTTTAAATGATAATTCCACGCGGCAAGCGCCAGTATGCCCAGCAAAATCCACTTTTTCATTGATGTGTCCCCGTTGTGACAGCTTTAGTGTGGTGTGTCACTACTACGGATTTAGACTAGCCTATTATCAAAAATAGTAAAACCATGTAAGTTAGTTTATTAGTTTGTTTTATTCTTGTTCTATTTACTCTGGGTACGATGACTAATGACCAACGCAATACCCCCTAACGTGACGGCACTAGCGATAAAGAATCGAAGTGACAGCGTTTCGTCGACAAGAAAAAAGCCGCCGAGCGCGGCAATCAGCGGGACCGAGAGCTGGCCCACTGCGGCGCTGCTGACCCGCAAATGTGGTAAAACTTTGAACCAAAGTGCGTAGCCGATAGCCGATGTCACCACCCCCGACAGCACCGCGAGTAGAACGGGCGGCCACAGCAGATTGCTATAGACAAAACCCATGACCAACAACGGCGAACTTAACCAGCTCGCACGAACGAAATGCGTTTTTGTATCGCTGAGGGGCGCACGCGAACCACGACCTACAGTGCTATAAGCGCCCCATGCAGTGCCCGCTAAGCTCATTAGCACTACTGCAAAAGCGGTGAATGGCTCGGCAAACTGCGGCCACACCAGATACAAAAAACCCGCCAATGCCAGCACAATACCAACGATTTCGATGACGCCATAACGTGTCCCACGCCATGCACCGATCGCTAACATACTCAGTTGCACCGCGGTAAACAGAATCAACGCCCCAACACCTGTGGCAAGTCCTACATAAGCATAGGCAAAGCAATAAGCGTATGCCGTGAGCCACAACGCGCCCCACCAACTGGCTTTTCTTGTCCGCTCGAATTCCCCGCGCGGACTTCGTTGTTGCCCTACGAATACCATTACAGCAAGCGCTACCGCTCCCGAAACAAGACGCAGCAACGTAAATTGCGCCGGCTCCATCGCAAACTCGGCCAGCGCCCAGCGGCATAACACCGAATTACCGGCAAAAGCGCAGAGTGCCAATAACGTCAGCAGTACTTTCACACCTTGGTTCACTGGTTAACCTTTCGTAGTTCGGTTCATTGTGTGTTGATGATACAAGAATGGATACAAGAGCGGGTACAAAAAAGGCACCAACGTTGCCGAAGGTGCCTCTCTATTAGCTTGTTGCTAAAAAACGTGGCTTACCAGCCAGTTTTCTCGCGCAATGCTTTACCGATGTCAGCCAAGCTGCGTACGGTTTTAACGCCAGCGGCTTCAAGCGCTGCGAACTTCTCGTCTGCAGTACCTTTACCACCAGAGATGATCGCGCCTGCGTGACCCATACGTTTACCCGGAGGAGCAGTCACACCAGCGATGTAAGATACCACTGGTTTGGTCACGTTGTGCTTGATGTACTCAGCTGCTTCTTCTTCAGCAGTACCACCGATCTCACCGATCATGACGATAGCTTCGGTCGCTGGATCTTTTTCGAACATTTCGAGAATGTCGATGAAGTTAGAACCAGGGATAGGGTCACCACCGATACCAACACAGGTTGACTGGCCGAAGCCTTCGTCTGTGGTTTGCTTCACGGCTTCATAGGTCAACGTACCTGAACGTGAAACGATGCCCACTTTACCTGCTTTGTGGATGTGACCTGGCATGATACCAATCTTACACTCGTCAGGAGTGATAACGCCTGGGCAGTTTGGACCGATCATGCGCACACCTTTGTGCGTCAAGTATTCTTTCACATACAGCATATCCAACGTAGGGATACCTTCAGTGATACAGACGATCAACTCGATACCTGCGTCAGCAGCTTCGATGATAGAGTCTTTACAGAAAGGTGCTGGTACGTAGATAACAGATGCAGTTGCGCCTGTTTGCTCTACTGCTTCACGCACAGTGTTGAATACTGGCAAACCAAGGTGCGTTTGACCGCCTTTACCTGGGGTTACACCGCCAACCATTTGTGTGCCATAAGCAATTGCTTGCTCAGAGTGGAACGTACCCTGACCACCAGTGAAACCCTGGCAGATAACTTTGGTGTTTTTATCGATCAAGATAGACATTATTGACCTCCTGCCGCAGCAACCACTTTATCAGCAGCGTCAGACAAGCTTTCGGCTGCGATGATGTTCAGGCCACTTTCTGCTAATTTCTGACGACCTAGTTCTGCGTTGTTACCTTCAAGACGAACAACAACAGGAACTTTAACGCCAACTTCTTCAACTGCGCCCATGATACCTTCTGCGATCATGTCACAACGTACGATACCACCGAAGATGTTAACCAGTACGGCTTGTACTGCGTCGTCAGACAAGATGATCTTGAATGCTTCAGTTACGCGCTCTTTAGTTGCGCCGCCACCAACATCCAAAAAGTTTGCAGGCTGGCCGCCAGCAAGCTTAACGATGTCCATGGTACCCATCGCCAAACCAGCGCCGTTGACCATACAACCGATGTTGCCATCAAGCGCTACGTAGTTTAGTTCCCACTTCGCTGCTTGTGCTTCACGCTCGTCTTCTTGCGAAGGATCGTGCATTTCACGGATCTTCGGCTGACGATACAACGCGTTGCTGTCGATGTTGATCTTGCCGTCCAAGCAATGCAGGTTGCCTTGGTCAGTAATCACCAATGGGTTGATTTCTAGCAATGCGAAGTCGTACTGTTCGAACATTGCC
This sequence comes from Pseudidiomarina homiensis, assembly GCF_003987225.1. Lineage (GTDB taxonomy): Bacteria > Pseudomonadota > Gammaproteobacteria > Enterobacterales > Alteromonadaceae > Pseudidiomarina > Pseudidiomarina homiensis. The sequence goes on along the minus strand of NZ_PIPX01000001.1, from coordinate 289,647 downwards.
GCAAGGCCCAAGAAGATTTTGGTGAACTGCTTCACTTGGTCTGGGTTAAGGCCCAGTTTGAAGCCCAGCTCACGACCTTGGTAAGGCTGTGCGCCGACAGTTGGGTCGATCACAGCTTTCAAGATTTTTTCAGGTGTTTCTTCTGCAACTTTCTCGATTTCAACACCACCTTCAGTTGACGCCATGAACACGATTTTACGTGTTGCGCGGTCAACTACTGCGCCTAAGTACAGTTCTGAAGCGATATCAGTAAGGCTCTCAACCAAGATTTTCGCAACCGGCTGACCGTTCGCGTCTGTTTGGTAGGTGACCAAGTTTTTGCCTAACCAGTTGTTAGCAAAGTCACGTACTTCGTCATGGCTAGAAACAAGCTTTACACCGCCCGCTTTACCACGGCCACCGGCGTGCACTTGTGCTTTAACTACCCAACGCTCACCGCCAATTTTCTTGGCAGCTTCAACGGCTTCTTCTGCAGTATCAACTGCGAAGCCTTCAGATACTGGCAAACCGAACTCTTTGAAGAGTTGTTTGGCCTGATACTCATGCAAATTCATGATGATCTTCCGATTCGTTTGAACAACAAAAGCAGCTTAGTGCTGCTTACCCGAAAATTTCGCGCGTATTTTACAGTTTTGCGCGCAAAAAAGACAGCCGCATGTGCAAATGGCATGCTACATGCGGCTTTACTTCTGTTAGATGTCCAACAACAGACGTTGTGGATCTTCCAGTAACTCTTTGATAGTGACCAAGAAGCCTACCGATTCTTTACCATCGATAATGCGGTGGTCATACGACAATGCTAAGTACATCATCGGCAAGATTTCGACTTTACCGTCGACCGCCATTGGGCGATCTTGGATTTTATGCATACCCAAGATAGCGCTTTGCGGTGGATTCAGGATTGGCGTCGACAACAGTGAACCGAACACACCACCGTTGGTGATAGTGAAGTTACCGCCTTGCATGTCGTCCATGGTCAACTTACCGTCACGACCTTTGATAGCGAGGTCACGGATGCCATTTTCGATTTCCGCAATGCTCATTTTGTCGGTATCACGCAGAACTGGGGTTACCAAGCCACGTGGTGTTGACACGGCAATGCTGATGTCAAAGTAGTTGTGATAAACAATGTCATCACCATCAATTGACGCATTCACTTCTGGGAAGCGCTTCAACGCTTCGGTCACGGCCTTCACGTAGAAGCCCATGAAGCCTAGACGCGTGTCATGACGCTTCTCGAATTCGTCTTTGTACTTCTTACGCAAGTCCATGATCGGCTTCATGTTGACTTCGTTAAAGGTGGTCAACATAGCCGTTGCGTTCTTCGCTTCAAGCAAGCGCTTGGCGATGGTTTTACGCAGACGGGTCATAGGAACACGCTTCTGATCACGGTCGCCAGCTGCTGCTGGTGCGCTGCTTTCGCTCTTCGCAGCTGCAGGCGCTGCTTTCTTACCGCCTTCTTTGACGTGCTTCTCAACGTCTTCTTTGGTGACGCGACCGCCTTTACCAGTGCCTTTTACGTCAGACGCTTTCAGGTCGTGCTCAGCCAGTAAGCGACGTACGGCTGGGCCAGCGACTTCGCTGTCGCTGTCGTCGTCGCTTGCCGAATCAGCTTTATCTGTAGATTCGTCATTCCCCGTAGTAGAACTACGGGCTACGTCGTCACCACCTGCGCCGGCTTCAACGATACCGATGACGTCATCAGCACCCACAGTCGCGCCTTCGTCTTGCTTGATTTCCGCAAGGACGCCGTCGGCCGGGGCCACAACTTCAAGCACAACTTTGTCGGTTTCGATATCAACAAGGTTTTGGTCACGGGTAACTTTTTCACCCGCTTTCACGTGCCATGCAGCGATGGTTGCGTCAGCTACTGACTCTGGCAACTGTGGTACTTTGACTTCGAGTTTTTCACCGCTGCCCGATTTGGCTGCTGGTTTCTCGTCTTTCTTGTCATCAGATTTTTTGTCTTCTGACTTTTTGTCGTCCGACTTATCTGCAGACTCTGACTTTTTCGAGTCGTCGGCATCCCCCGCAGTAGAACTGCCGGCTACGATTTTGCCGATCACTTCTTCAGCGCCAACGGTTGCGCCTTCTTCGGCGATGATTTCACCGATTTCGCCGTCTTCTGGCGCGACAACTTCAAGGACTACCTTGTCGGTTTCGATATCGACCAGATTTTGATCGCGCGACACTTTGTCACCTGGCTTAACGTGCCAAGTAGCAACTGTTGCATCAGCAACAGATTCAGGGAGTTGTGGAACTTTAATATCAATAGCCATGGTCAATTATCACCTATTTAATGGTTAGCGCGTCATCGACTAATTTTTGCTGCTGTTTGTTATGCTCAGACAAATAACCTACTGCCGGTGCAGCCGAGGCTTCACGTCCTGCGTACGTTAAGTCTGCGCCTTTCGGAATTGCCGCTCTAAAGTGATGCTGGCTGCTATACCAGGCACCTTGGTTTTGCGGTTCTTCTTGGCACCAAACAAAATCTTTCACATGCTTGTATTCTTTCAAGATCTCAGCCACTTCTTCGGCTGGGAACGGATACAATTGCTCAATTCGAATAATAGCAATGTCTGTTTGTTCGCGCTCACGGCGCTCTTTCAACAGATCGTAGTAAACTTTGCCCGAGCAGAATATCACGCGTTTGACTTTCTTCGCGTCCAATTTATCGATTTCACCAATCGCATTTTGGAACACGCCATCGGTCATTTCATCTATGTCAGATACGGCCAACGGATGGCGCAATAGCGACTTAGGTGTCATCACGATCAGCGGGCGACGTACTGGACGTAACTGCTGACGACGTAACATATGGAACACCTGCGCCGGCGTTGTCGGTACACAGACAGACCAGTTGTGATCAGCTGACAGTTGCAAGAAACGTTCAAGGCGTGCTGAGCTATGCTCTGGGCCCTGACCTTCATAGCCGTGCGGCAACAACATGGTCAAACCGCATAAACGGCCCCACTTTTGTTCGCCCGAGCTTAAGAACTGGTCAATCACCACTTGCGCGCCGTTCACGAAGTCACCGAACTGGGCTTCCCAAAGTACGAGCGCTTTAGGCTCTGCAGTTGCGTAACCATACTCAAAGGCAACGACTGCTGCTTCAGACAATACCGAGTCGTAAATTTCGATCGGGCCTTGGCCTTCACGGATGTTATTCAACGGCATGTAGGTAGATGCATCTTTTTGGTTATGCAGTACCGCATGACGGTGGAAGAACGTACCGCGGCCGCTGTCTTGGCCTGTTAGACGAATATGAATACCTTCGTCGACAAGTGTCGCGTAAGCTAAGGTTTCAGCGAAGCCCCAATCGGCTTTCTTCTCGCCTTTGGCCATTTTCAGACGCTCGTCGTAGACTTTTTTCACGCGCGAATGTAGCTTGTGGTCTTCTGGTACAGTGCTCATCGCAATACCAATTTCTTCAAGCTGAGCTTTACTAATCTTCGCGTCGTACTCGACATCCCATTCGTTACCAACGTATTGCGACCAATCACTCGAGTGCGCTTTCATTTCACGCCATTCATCGACAACGATTTCGCCCTTATCAAGCTGATCTCGATAATCGCTCACGAAGCTGTCTTCGGCATCAGCGTTAATCACGCCAGCTTCGGCTAAGCGTTTCGCGTAGATGCTACGGGCTACAGGATGCTTTTTAACTTTTGCATACATAACTGGCTGCGTAGCGCTTGGCTCATCAGCTTCGTTGTGGCCGTGGCGACGATAGCACACCAGGTCGATCATCACGTCGCGTTTGAATTCGTTGCGGAAATCAATCGCGAGTTGCGTCACGAAAACCACGGCTTCTGGATCGTCGGCATTCACGTGGAAGATCGGCGCCTGCACCATTTTAGCGATGTCGGTACAGTATTGCGTGGAACGCGTATCTTCGCGTTTCGACGTGGTAAAGCCGACTTGGTTATTCACCACAATACGAATCGAGCCGCCGCACTGGAAGCCACGCGTTTGTGACATATTAAAGGTTTCTTGCACGATACCTTGACCGGCGATAGCGGAGTCGCCGTGAATCGTAATAGGCAACACTTTCGAACCGTCTTTGTCACCCAAGCGGTCCATACGCGCTCGCACTGAGCCCATAACCACGGGGTTTACAATTTCGAGGTGCGACGGGTTGAATGCTAGCGCAAGGTGCACATCACCGCCTGGCGTAGCGAAGTCAGATGAGAAGCCCATGTGGTACTTCACGTCACCTGAGCCTTTACTGGCTGCATGCTTACCGGCGAACTCGTCGAACAGGTCTTGTGGCTTCTTACCAAGCACGTTGACCAAAACGTTCAAACGGCCACGGTGCGCCATACCAATCACGGCTTCTTTAGTGCCCTGCTCGCCCGCGCGGCTGATTAAGGCTTTCAACATTGGAATAAGGCTATCGCCACCTTCCAATGAGAAACGCTTAGCGCCTGGAAATTTCGAGCCTAAGTATTTTTCTAGGCCGTCGGCGGCAATCATTTCTTTCAGAATTTTCTTTTGCTGCTCAGATTTGAACTCAGGGCGTCCACGCACACCTTCAAGACGTTGTTGAATCCAACGTTTCTCTTCAGTCGAGACAATATGCATATATTCAGCGCCGATGGAGCCGCAATAAATCTGCTCGAGCAACTGGTGAATTTCACCAAGCTTCATGGTCTCTTGACCAACCGCCAGCGAACCCACATTGAATTCTTTATCGAAATCGTCTTTAGACAGGTCGTGATGCTCTAATGATAGGTCTGGAACCTGTTCCTGCTTCCATAAATCGAGCGGATCAAGGTTCGCATGTTGATGACCACGGAATCGATAAGCATTGATCAGTTGCAGTACTCGCACCTGCTTTTGATCTGGAGCACCAGCAACAACAGTACCTGCTTGCTTCAATTTATTTTTGGCAAGGGTACGGAATTGCTCACGAATTTCACTGTGCTTGGTGTCATGGCCGCTACCTTCACGCGGCAACTGGTCGAAGAAGCTTCGCCATTCATCACCAACAGCAGTAGGATCGTCAAGGTACAACTCAAAGAGTTCCTCAACGTATGCCATGTTACCACCAGCTAGGTGGGAGGATTCAAGCCAGGCTTGCATTACGCCATCTTGCATCGCTGTTCCTTCACACTCGTTTTATAAAAAAATAGCCATCCAAGCTGGATGGCTATTTCGATACAGCTCGGCCATTACTATAGCAAATCAACACGATAGTATTAAATCGCGCGACTTAATAGCATGGATTTGATGTGTCCAATAGCCTTTGTTGGGTTCAAACCTTTCGGGCAAACGTTCACGCAGTTCATGATGCCGTGACAACGGAAAACACTAAATGCGTCGTCTAAGTCATCAAGGCGCTCTTCGGTAGCCGTGTCGCGACTATCAATCAAGAAACGATAGGCATGCAACAAGCCAGCTGGGCCGATGAATTTGTCTGGGTTCCACCAGAATGATGGGCACGAAGTTGAACAGCACGCACAGAGAATACACTCGTACAAACCATCAAGCTTGGCACGCTCTTCTGGCGATTGCAGACGCTCACGCGCTGGTGGCGTTTTGTCGTCATTAATCAAATAAGGTTTGATCTTTTCGTACTGCTTGTAGAACTGCGTCATGTCTACAATTAAGTCACGAATAACCGGCAAACCTGGCAATGGACGAATCACAATCTTGCTGCCTTTAAGAGCAGACATTGGCGTGATACAAGCCAAGCCATTCTTACCGTTCATGTTCAAACCGTCAGAACCACACACACCTTCACGGCATGAGCGACGGAATGCTAACGTTGGATCTTGCTCTTTCAATTTCAACAGCAAGTCCAGCACCATCATGTCCTGATTATCCTCGATTTCGAGGGTGTAATCCTTCATATAAGGTGCGTTATCAACATCCGGGTTGTAACGATAAACTGAAATACTCAACTTCTTCATCGTTGTCACCTAACCTTAGTAAGTCCGCGCTTTTGGCGGGAATGCTTCACGTAGCTTCGGCTGCATGTTCACTTCGCGCTTCAGCATCTCTTCCGTTTCCGGACGATAAACACTGTGTACCAACCAGTTTTCGTCATCACGATCTGGGTAGTCAGCACGGCTGTGTGCGCCACGACTTTCCGTACGGAAGTTCGCTGAAACTGCGGTTGAATAAGCGGTTTCCATCAGGTTATCAAGTTCTAAGCACTCGATACGCTGGGTATTAAACTCAGCACTGGTGTCATCAAGACGAGCGTTCTTAAGGCGCTCACGGATCTCTTTAAGCTCCGCCAAGCCTTCTTTCATCGCTTCGCCTTCACGGAAGACCGAGAAGTTCAACTGCATACACTTCTGCAAGTCTTTCTTAATTTGTACTGGGTCTTCACCGTCTTTATTGCTTTCCCAACGGTTAACGCGCGCTAATGCTGCGTCGATGTCGCTTTGACTTGCTTCACGTGCTTCGGTATTGGCTGCCAAAGCATCGCCCAAGTGCAAGCCGGTCGCACGACCGAACACCACCAAGTCAAGCAGCGAGTTACCGCCCAAGCGGTTCGCACCGTGCACAGATACACAAGCAATTTCACCACAAGCGAACAAGCCTTGAATCGGCGACGTTTTACCGTCAGCATCGATTTGTAATGCTTGGCCGTTCACGTCAGTTGGGATACCGCCCATCATGTAGTGACAGGTTGGAATAACTGGAATTGGCTCTTCCGCTGGGTCAACGTGCGCGAAGGTCTTCGCCAAGTCACATACGCCTGGCAAGCGACTCTCGAGAACTTCACGACCCAAGTGATCAAGTTTCAGTTTCAAGTGTGGACCTAAAGGACCATCACAGCCGCGGCCTTCGCGGATTTCAGTCATCATTGAGCGCGCAACAACGTCACGCGACGCCAAGTCTTTAGCATTCGGCGCGTAACGCTCCATAAAGCGCTCACCATCTTTGTTCAAGAGGTAACCACCTTCACCACGGCAACCCTCGGTCACCAGGGTACCTGCACCGGCAATACCGGTTGGGTGGAACTGCCACATTTCCATATCTTGCACCGGAACGCCTGCACGCAACGCCATACCAACGCCGTCACCAGTGTTGATGTGAGCGTTGGTCGTTGAGGCGTAGATACGACCTGCACCACCCGTTGCAAGCACTACGGCTTTGGCTTTTACGTAGAAGATTTCACCGGTTTCGATGTTCAGGGTCGTTACACCAACCACTGCACCGTCTTGGTTCTTCACAAGGTCAAGCGCATACCACTCCGAGAATACAGTGGTCTTGTTCTTGACGTTTTGTTGGTACAACAAGTGCAATAATGCGTGGCCGGTACGGTCTGCAGCAGCCGCTGTACGTGCAGCTTGCTCGCCACCGAAGGCTTTCGACTGACCACCGAATGGACGCTGATAAACTTTACCGTTCTCAAAACGTGAGAATGGCAAGCCCATGTTTTCCAGTTCCAAAATCGCTTCTGGACCGGTTTTACACATGTACTCGATAGCGTCTTGGTCACCGATGTAGTCCGAACCTTTCACGGTATCGAACATGTGCCATTCCCAGTTATCTTCGTGCGCGTTACCCAATGCAACGGTGATACCACCTTGCGCAGATACGGTGTGCGAACGCGTTGGGAAGACTTTCGACATCAGTGCACAGGTCATGCCTGACTGAGAAATTTGTAGTGCTGCGCGCATACCTGCGCCGCCGGCACCAATGACTACTGCATCAAATTCAAGAGTTTGTACGCTCACTTACACACCCTCCACAGGCCACACTACGAGTAGGCCAGCTAGCCAGTACACGATAAGTGCAACACTTACTACGAATTGAATGAAAGCTCGTAAGCCAGAATTTTTGACGTAATCAGTCAATACCTGCCAGATACCAATCCAGCCATGGATAAGAACTGAGGTTAACGCCAACATAGTGAAGATCTTCATACCTAAGTTTGCGAACAAGTTTGTCCACACGGCATAGTTCACAGTTTCTGCTGAAACCAAGAAGCTCACCATGAAGATGGCGTACAAAGCCATGATGATGGCTGATGCGCGTAGCAGGATAAAGTCATGGGTTCCGCTACGGCCAAATGTTGAAGCTACTTTTACCATAACCACACCCCTGCTAAAGCTGAAAGTACGATAGCGAGTACAAATACGATGTACGCACTGATACGGCCAGAGTTGAGCTCTTCAAAGTAGCCCATATCCATAAACATATGGCGTACGCCAGCCAGCAAGTGATAACCAAGTGCGGTTAAAATACCCCAGGCGATAAACTTAGCAATGAAGCTGGTGAACAGGTCGTGCACCATTGCAAAGCCCTCGGCTGATTGCAGTGAAGTTGCCAATGCCCACACCAGTAAACCAATCGAGATCAGCATGATCACGCCAGAAACACGGTGCAAGATGGAACTAAGTCCCGCAGCGGGGAGACTAATAGTTGTAAGGTCTAAATTTACAGGTCTTTGTTTTTTCACGATTGTTGTGCCTTTCAGAAAAGCATTGTTAACATGCTCGGAACTTCAAACATCCTCGCCCTGTTACTTGTTATGATTACTGTAAAGTATACGGTAAGAGGACCCTGTGAGATCGCCGCCAAAGTATATAAGCCATAGCAATGAATTACAATTCTCTAGCGCCGACTTTCCAAGAAAAACGTGATTTTTTTCGCTTTAGATCAACAGACAAGAAACCAGCTCTTGCCGCAACCCTACCTTAGTCGTATACACAGAAGTTACGATTCAACGTATAACCGTTTCGATTGAATTGACGAAAGCGCGCAACATTGTCATCCAAATGCCATACTGATGCGTAACAATGACACTTTTACTTGACGCTGTTCGGGGTTTTGCCCAGAACTAAACAGCCGTTTGAATTGACAATGGCGGTTAAGATCAAGTAAATTCTAGCGCTCTTTTTTAGTGATGAAGCAGATTAAAACAAGGAGATTTCCTTATGGCTGATCGTAAAGCCACCCTGCAGATTGACGGCCAATCCATTGAATTACCAGTGTTATCTGGTACAGCCGGCTATGATGTAGTTGACGTGCGTACTCTCGGAAAACACGGGTTCTTCACTTTCGACCCAGGCTTTCTAGCAACGGGTTCATGTGAATCAAAGATCACCTACATTGATGGTGAAAACGGCATCCTTCTGCACCGCGGATATCCGATTGATCAGCTCGCTACGCAAGCGGATTATCTCGAAGTATGTTACATGCTGCTCCACGGTGAAGCTCCTACAGCTGAGCAATATGATAATTTTAAAGCCACGATCACCAAGCACACTATGGTGCATCAAGGTTTACACAATTTCTTTAATGGTTTCCGTCGCGACGCGCATCCAATGGCGATGCTCTGTGCGGTTACCGGTGCCCTTTCTTCTTTTTATCATGATGACCTTGATATCCATGATGAAAAACAACGTTTACGTAGTGCGTACCGCTTAATTGCGAAAATGCCTACCATTGCTGCCATGGCTTATAAATTTAGCATTGGTCAGCCGTTTGTTTATCCACAAAACGATCTGTCGTACTCAGAAAACTTCTTAAATATGATGTTCTCTGTTCCGGCTGAAGATTACAAAGTGAATCCTATCATCGCCAAAGCGATGGACCGTATTTTCACGTTGCACGCTGATCATGAGCAGAATGCTTCAACGTCTACTGTTCGTTTGGCAGGTTCATCCGGCGCAAACCCTTATGCGTGTATTGCAGCGGGTGTTGCATCACTTTGGGGCCCTGCCCATGGCGGCGCGAACGAAGCTTGTTTGCGCATGTTGAAAGAAATCGGCTCGGTCGACAATATTCCTAAGTACATCGAAAAAGCGAAAGACAAGAACGACCCGTTCCGTCTGATGGGCTTTGGTCACCGTGTTTACAAAAACTTTGACCCGCGTGCGACTGTTATGCGTGAAAGTGCACACGAAGTACTCAAAGAGTTGAACATTGACGATCCGTTGCTTGACGTGGCTATGGAACTCGAACGCATTGCGTTAGAAGACCCGTACTTCGTTGAGAAGAAACTGTACCCGAACGTCGACTTCTACTCAGGTATCATTCTGAAAGCCATTGGCATTCCGACCAACATGTTTACCGTGATCTTTGCTTTATCACGTACTGTTGGCTGGATTTCACACTGGCACGAAATGATGGGTGAAGCGAACCAGAAAATCGGTCGTCCACGTCAGCTTTACACTGGTGAAGCGAAACGTGACTTCACACCGATCAAGCGTTAAGATTTCCACCACTTTGGTGAGTTTCGCTAAAGATTCGTAAAAAGCACGCTACGGCGTGCTTTTTTTATGTCTATTTCTTAGCCAACCGAAAATTAATAGTAAACAAGAACCTCCTCTACAGACCATTAAAAACAATGGCTTTCGATAAAAATTAAACTCCAATTAGAAATTTGGCACGCAACCTGCATAAACCTTACCAAAGAAACAAACGTCTTAACTTGCATTCGTTGTATCGGCAGGTTTGACCCGTACTAGAAGTACGGGCTACCACCAACGAACAGCGAACAGCAAATAGCGAACAACGAAGTAAAAAACGGGGGTAATTCACATGAGTTCCAATTCACGCAGTAAATCAATGAATACAGCAAGCTTTGCCGGCTTGACTGCTTTAATTCTGACTTCAAGTCTGTTGCTAAACGGTTGCGGTCAGGCCGGCGCCTCAAATCAAACAAAAGCAGAAGAAGAGGTTGTGGTGCGCATCCCTGTTGCGACCGAAGTGGTCGAACGCCAAGCCATCACTTCGAGTTTCCGCACCACTGCAACCCTTGAGGCTCGTGAAGAGACCGACATCATCAGCAAGGCTAATGGTATTGTTGAAGAAATTCTTGTTGAAGAAGGCGATTGGGTTGAAAAAGGTCAGCTGCTCGCCAACCTACGCGATGATGAATACCGTATTCAGGTGGCACAAGCCAAGGCTGAGCTGAACAGCATCCAGCAAGAACTGAAGCGCGTAAAAGACATGGCAGAGCGTGACATGATCAGTGCCGATGCTTATGACAAACTCCGCTTTCAAGCAGATACTCTGCAAGCACGCTACGATATGGCAGCACTCAATTTGGCGGAAACTGAAATTCGTGCGCCTATTTCGGGTTTCATCGCCGCGCGTTATGCCAAGACCGGCAACATGATCAGCCAATATCAGCCGCAAAAGTTGTTTCATATCGTCGCACTAGATGAGCTGCAAGGTAATGTATACCTGCCAGAACGCGAACTGCAATTCATCGAAGTTGGCCAAACTGCTGAACTACAAGTCAGTGCGATGCCAGGTAAAACCTTAATGGCTAAGGTTGACCGCATCAGTCCTGTGGTCGACACCCAGTCTGGAACATTCAAAGTTGTTTTGAGTGTCGCCAACCCTGACAGTGCGCTAAAAGCGGGTATGTTTGCCCATGTAAAATTACATTATGCGACACACAACGATGCTGTAACTGTCCCCCGCTATGCTGTGCAAAGCCTTGATGGCAAACACAGTGTCTTTACCGTTGATGCAGAAGGCGTTGCGCACAAAGTTGACGTAGTGCTTGGTTTTGAAGACGAAACCCATGTTGAGATTCTCGACGGTATAGAAGCTGGCGAACAATTGGTCGTTAGCGGTCAAGCCAATCTTAAAGATGCCGCCTTGGTAGAAGTTATCGATAATATCAAGAGCGAGCAACAATCATGAGTCTAGCCAAATTAGCAGTACGGCGACCGGTCACGGTCGCCATGTTTACCCTCGCAGTATTGCTGTTTGGCATGGTCTCGTTAGGCCGCATCCCGGTCACTTTACTGCCTGATCTTTCTTACCCAACGCTTACCGTGCGCACCGACTACCCCGGCGGTGCTCCTGGTGAAGTAGAACAGTTAGTAAGTAAGCCCATTGAAGAAGCCCTCGGCACTGTAAAAGGCGTGCGCCGCATCGAGTCAATCTCGCGTGCAGGACAAAGTGATGTGCTGCTTGAGTTTGCCTGGGGCAGTGACATGGACATGGCCAGTCTCGATGTTCGCGAGAAAATGGACCTTGTGCCCTTGCCTTTAGATCTCGAAAAACCAACGCTACTGCGCTTTAATCCCGCGGAAGAGCCTATTTTCCGTTTAGCATTAGGTTATGCGGATATCAGCGACCCTAACGTTGATGAACTCAAGCGCTTACGTACCTTTGCCGAGGAAGAACTAAAACGCCATCTTGAAGCCGTTGAAGGTGTTGCTTCTGTTCGCCTTGGTGGCGGTCTCGAAGACGAAATTCAAGTGCTCGTCAATGAACAGCAGGCCACACAACTGCAAATTCCAATGAGCTTGATTATGCAACGGCTCAAGGAAGAAAATATTAATTTGTCAGGTGGTCGCTTAGAAGCGCAGCGCGCAGAATACTTGGTGCGCACGCTAAACCAATTTGAAGATTTAGATGACATCCGTAGCATTTACATTGCAACCCGCAACGACCGCCCTATTCTCTTGCGCGACATTGCAGATGTCAGCAACAGCTATAAAGAGCGAGACTCGATTAGCCGCATTGCAGGTCGCGAAGCTGTCGAAGTTTCACTGTATAAAGAAGGCGATGCCAATACCGTTCAAGTTTCGAAAGCCATTCAAAGCCACTTAGCCTATTTACAAGAACGCGACGTTGTTCCGAACCAGTACCAAGTTACGCCTATTTCTGACCAAGCTGTATTCATCCAAGCGGCCATTGCAGAAGTGCGTGACGCGGCGATTTTTGGTGGTTTGTTGGCCATGGTGATTATCTATTTGTTCTTGCAGCGCCTATGGCCGACGGTCATTATTTCGATGGCAATACCGGTGTCGATTATTGCCACCTTCAACCTCATGCATGGCTATCAAATTTCGCTAAATATGATGTCGCTGGGCGGTATCGCTTTAGCTGTGGGGATGCTCGTTGATAACGCCATTGTGGTGCTCGAAAATATCGCCCGCCATAATGAAGAAACCGACGTTGCCACCGCCGCCGAAAAAGGCACCAGCGAAGTAACTGGCGCCATCATTGCCTCGACGCTAACAACCATGGCCGTATTCTTCCCATTGGTGTTTGTCGAAGGCCTTGCCGGCCAACTCTTTGCTGACCAAGCATTGACCGTCACATTCTCGTTGTTAGCCTCATTACTGGTGGCACTTACCCTGATTCCAATGTTATCGGCCAAGCAAAAGAGTGCTGATGCAGCAATTACCGCACAACAGCACTTTGCCCCCGCGCAGCAGCGCCAAGGCTGGCGTTTTTGGGTTATGACGCCATTATTTTTGGTGTTCCGCTGGCTGCCATTAGCTATTGCAACAGTGCTAGTCGCACTATGGCGTGGCCTTGCTAAGTTGCTGGGTGTGGCCGTACGGCCCTTGCTGCGCAGCTTCGATTGGAGCTACCAACATCTAGCTGCCGCTTACCAAAAGCTACTTGCAAAAGCACTTGCCAATGCCAAAGCCACGCTGGCTGTGATTGTGTTAATGGCTGCCGGCTGTTATGCACTACTTCCGCAGTTGCCGGTAAGCCTCTTACCTAGCATGGCGCAAGGCGAATTCTACGTTGAAATCGAGTTACAACCCGGTGCGACCATCGACGAAACCGACGCTGTTCTAACCGGACTCGCTCAGCATCTTGAGGGCAACGCGGAGCTTGCGCAAAGTGTTGAGAAAGCCTACAGCATTGCTGGTACAGGTAGCTTGCTCAACGCCTCGCCAGGACAAAACGGTAACCAGTGGGGACGTTTTAACGTTGTCATGAAGGACGCGAGCGATGTTTTCGCCGAAGAACGCGTGCAGAACTACCTACGTGACTACGTACAACGTATCCCTGGCGTCAGTGTCAAACTCGGTCGTCCAGAGCTGTTTAGTTTTAGTAGCCCAATGGCCATTGAGATTACTGGCTATGATATTGAACTATTACAGCAAGCTGCTGACACCGTTGCCGCTGCTTTGGCTGAAGATAATCGCTTCACGGATATCCGCACCAATATGTCGGACGGTCAACCGGAAATCGCGATCTTCTTCGACCATGCGCGTTTGGCTCAATACGGCCTAACGAGTGCCACGGTTTCTGAGTTGCTAGCGACAAAAATCGGTGGTCGTGTGGCGACTCAATTCAGCCTCGAAGATCGCAAAATTGATATCTTGGTGCGCAGCCAAGAGCAAGACCGTGACTCGTTACGCGACTTGCAACTGATGGTGATTAATCCAGGTGCAGCACGCGAAATTCCATTACAGGCAGTAGCTGACATTCAGCAAATCATGGGACCCAGCGAGATCACCCGCTTGGATCAAGAGCGTACTGCGATTGTGAACGCGAATCTTGCCTTTGGCGACTTGGGAACAGCCGTGCAAGCTGCCGAAAAGGTCCTCGCCGAAACGCAACTTCCGCTCACTGTTGAAGCTCGCATCGCTGGTCAAAACGAAGAAATGCAACAGTCATTTAAGTCACTGCAAATGGCTTTAATGCTGGCTGTGTTCTTGGTTTATTTGATTATGGCGTCGCAGTTTGAGTCATTACTGCATCCGTTTTTCATACTCTTCAGTGTGCCTCTAGCCGGCGCAGGTTCAGTATTAGGCTTGTATTTGCTGAATACCGAGCTGAGTGTGATTGTTTTCATTGGTCTCATCATGCTTGCCGGGATTGTGGTCAACAACGCGATTGTTTTGGTGGATCGTATCAACCAACTACGTGAACAAGGCGCCAGTCGTTACGATGCCGTGTATCAAGCGGCGCAGCAGCGCTTACGGCCAATTCTCATGACCATGTTTACCACCGTGCTCGGTCTCCTGCCATTAGCGCTAGGGCTTGGTGAAGGTGCCGAGATCCGCGCGCCAATGGCGATTAGTGTTATTGCCGGATTGCTCTTTTCTACGCTACTGACCTTACTGTTTATTCCATGCTTGTATTTGTTGGTGGACCGCAAGAACGTCAAGGTCGTGCCAGCAGAGGAGGCGCAATCATGACCGCAGCAGAGATCGGTGCTAGCTTGGCACGGCTTGCATTGCGCCGCCCAGTCACGATTTGTATGTTGTTCTTGTCGATGTTGCTGCTAGGTGCGATTAGTTCACGCTTGTTGCCGCTGGAAAAGTTTCCGGGTATCGAAATCCCAGAAATGGTGGTTACCGTGCCCTACCCGAACTCGACACCTGCAGAGGTTGAGCGGCTGATAACTCGGCCGCTCGAAGAAGCATTGGCAACCATTACCAACATCAAGCGCATGCGATCGTTCTCAACAGGCGACAATGCCCAGGTGGTGTTGCAGTTTGAATGGGGCGAGGACGTTAATGCGAAGAGCATTGAAGCGCGGGAAAAAGTTGATGGTATAAAACACTTACTTCCGGATGACGTTGAGCGCATTCAAGTCATGCAATTTAACACCGAAGATATGCCGGTATTTCAGTTGCGGATTTCGAGTCAGCGTGATCTCAACAATGCTTATGACCTGTTAGACCGCAGCCTGCGACGTCCGATTGAGCGCGTTGAAGGCGTGTCGCAAGTGACCCTCTATGGCGTCGAAAAGCAGCAAATTGTGATTCGTTTAGACCAAGAGCGATTACTCCAACATCGCCTATCGGCAGCTGATATTGCCTCACGCTTGCGAGCGGCTAACTTTTCGCTTACCGCGGGTTACATCGAGAATGACGACGAGCGTATTTTAGTCAATCCAGTGGGTGAGTTTCAGTCGGAATACGAAATTCGCCAGTTTCCCATCACAGCCCAGTTGAAGCTGGGGGACGTTGCGACAGTGCAGCGCGAAATGCCACGCAAAACTGACGGTCGCCACCTCGACCAGGTTTATGCAATTGGCATGGACGTTTTTAAAGAGTCGTCACAGAACTTGGTGGATGTATCGGACCGCGTCCGCGCGGTGGTCGAAGAAATTCGTAACGATCCGCAATTCAACGGCATTAACTTGTTCGTGATGGATGATACGGCAAAAAGCGTCAAAACTTCGCTACATGACTTGTTAATTGCAGGCCTCATCGGTGCTGGTTTATCGTTTATTGTCTTATTCTTATTTTTGCGCAACATTGTCACCACGTTGGTTGTCGTTCTCTCGGTGCCCATTGCCATCTGTATCGCTTTAGGCGGTATGTACTTTCTCGGTTACTCGCTCAACGTGCTGTCACTCATGGGCTTGATGCTGGCCATTGGTATGCTGGTTGATAACGCCGTCGTTATCACCGAAAGCATTCAATACGAGGTCGAGCAAGGCCTGAAAGCTGAGCAAGCAACACTACAAGGTGTTGGCAATGTATCGCTGGCGGTACTGGCGGGCACATTGACCACAGCAATAGTCTTCTTGCCCAATATTTTTGGTAAGAAAATCGACATTACGATTTTCTTAGAACACACAGCAATCGCGATTTGTTTATCACTGTTAGCTTCGTTGCTCATCGCACAAACCCTGATCCCATTATTGGCGAGCAAACTGACCAAAGTGATGGGCAGTAAAAAGCCACAGCAGCGGCCTTCACGTTATCGCAAGGCGTTGCAATGGAGCTGGCGTCATCCACGTTGGACCGGCTTGTTTGCGCTGCTGATTCTCGCCAGTATTGTGATTCCACTCGGCGCGGTTTCTGGTGACCAACAAGATGAGGGCTTTAACGATCGTTTATTCCTCAACTATAACCTGCACCAACAATACAGCTTGGCCGAAGTTGAAGCTGAAGTCGCGCGCATGGAGGAATTTCTCTACGCCAACCAAGACGACTTCTACATTGATGCGGTCTATAGCTATTACACGCCAAACTACGCCATTTCTACCTTATTGATGAAACCTGATCGACCGGTAAAAATGAGCGAATTGATGGCAAAAATGCGCGAGCAATTTCCCAAAATGCTGCGCAGCGAACCGCAGTTTGGCAGGGGGGGCGGCGGTGAAGGTGTTCGCATTACCTTGAACGGCCAGTCTACCGAGGTACTGCAAGACTTAAGCGCGCGCTTTATTCCGTTATTAGCCTCGATCGAGGGGCTTAACGATTTACGCAGTGAAACGGACGCAGGTCAATTCGAATACCTCGTCACTATCGATCGTGAACGTGCCCACAATCTGGGACTAAGTTCGGGGGCCGTCGCCCAACAGATCGCTACCGCCTTACGCGGTAACCGTCTCCGCTCATTCCGAGGCGACCCTAATGGTGAAGTACCCTTGCGTATCGCTTTTGACAAAGATCTTGAAACCTCGCTTGAAGCTTTGCAAAACTTACCCATTAGCCAGGTCGATGGGCGTACGGTTCCGTTAGCTGCCGTCGCCGATTTTCGCATTGAACCGCGGTTAGGCGCTATCCGTCGTCTCGATCGCCGCACTTCACTCGCGATTCAAGCCAACCTTAACAGTGACGAGTTAACCCTTGACCAAGCGCGTGAGCAAATTACCACACTGCTCAATAAAGTCAGTCTTCCCGACGGCTATACATGGTCGCTTGACGGTAGTTTTCAGCGTCAACAAGAAGCTGAGAACGTCATGCTCACCAATACCTTATTAGCGGTAGTCATGATTTATATCGTTATGGCTGCACTATTTGAGTCGGTATTGTTACCAACCTCGGTGATCACGTCATTGCTATTTTCAATTGTCGGCGTATTTTGGGCGCTGATGTTGACCGGTCAGAGCATGGACATCATGGCCATGATTGGCATCCTGATCTTGATGGGGATTGTGGTGAATAACGGTATTGTCCTCGTCGACCGGATCAATCAGTTGCTGGCAGCCGGACATACGTTGGAAGAAGCGGTTATTGAGGGAAGTGTCAGTCGCCTAAGACCGATTTTGATGACTGTCGCCACCACCGTATTGGGTTTGGTACCTCTCGCTTTTGGTACCACGCAAATCGGTGGTGATGGTCCGCCGTATGCGCCGATGGCAATTGCCATTATCGGCGGTCTGCTGCTATCGACCATCACCAGTCTATTTCTGGTACCTTACGTGTACGCACGATTGCTGTGGTGGCGCGAGCGCTGGCACGCACTCAAGGCGCGTGCCGTAAACACCGTCGATGGAGTCAAATTACTCAAGTAATTGCTGATTTGCCCGATCTAAGTCGGCTGGCGTATCAATGCCAGCCGGCGGATTGGCAATCGCCTCGGCAACATGAATACGTTCGCCGTACCATAACACGCGTAATTGCTCCAACGACTCAATGGTTTCCAATGGACTCGGATCCCATTCCACGTATCGCCAAACAAATCCTGCGCGATACGCATAAATGCCAATATGCCGCATATATGCGGCCTGGTCACCCAACTTGTCATGGTTTAACGCATCGCGTTCATAAGGAATGGGGGCACGTGAAAAGTACAACGCATAACCATTCGCATCGGTGACCACTTTCACTGCGTTTGGATTTTTTACTTCTTCCAAATTAGTGATTGGCACGGCCAATGTCGCCATCTGCGCAGCACGCTGGTTCATTAGGTTATCGGCCACTTGGCGAATAATCTCGGGCGGTATAAACGGCTCATCACCTTGCACATTAACAACCACTTGATCATCGGCAATGGCCAAATAATCAATCACCTCGGCAATGCGTTCAGTCCCAGACTGATGATGGCTAGCTGTGAGCATTGCTCGTCCGCCAAAGGCTTCTACGGCATCTACAATACGTTGATCGTCGGTGGCCACAATCACTTCGGCGGCGCCGGCTGCAGCTGCCCGTTCATAGACCCTTTGGATCATGGATTTATTGCCAATCATCGCCAACGGCTTACCTGGCAAGCGGGTTGAGGCATAACGTGCTGGAATAATTACAGTAAAACTCATTTGGGAAGTTGCTCCAAGTCAGCAGCGCTTAACTCGCGCGCTTCGCTACGCAGTAAATAAGGAATGTCATCACGGACTGGGTAAGCAAGACGTTCGCCACGGCAGATGAGCTCTGACGTCGTGGCGTTCCACACCAAACGACCCTTGCATAAAGGGCATGCCAAGAGCGCTAACGTGCGTTCATCAAGAGCCATGCTTAAACCTCTTTAGTTCCGTATCGAGTCGCTGCCAAAAGACCTCGTCGAGCTGTGCAGCTACCGGTAAATAATAGCAATTTTCGGTGGCCAACGAGCGCCATTTCATCGCGTCTTTTTCCGTCATCAAAATGACGTCGTAACTTTGCAATTGCTCAGCATCCTGACGCTGAAAAGCATAATGGTCTGGGTACGCCTTACAGTCAAATTCGCGCGGCTCCAGAGCTTTGACTGTTGCAAAAAAACGTTGTGGATGACCGATGCCGGCAAGCGCAACGGTGCGCCCTACCGGTAATTCGTCACAAGGGCTATCGTCACGCACGTGGCGCCACCCCCGGCTTTGCAACTGCATGGTAAAACAACGCTTTGCTGAGGGCATTTGGTGCGCTGCACGCGCGTTGAGCTGGCCATTGACGACCACCGCATCGACGCTTGCTAAGCGTTTAGCGTTTTCGCGCAAAGGTCCAATCGGCAAACACCAACCGTTACCAAGTCCGCGTTCACCATCCACCACAGCGATTTCGAATTGCCGTGGCAAACGGTAATGTTGCAAGCCATCGTCGCTAATAATCACCGTAGTTGTTGGGGCATGGGCCAAGACGTGCTCGGCTGCAGCCATTCGATTCGGCGCGACAACCACAGGCACCTGCGCCCGGCGCGCTAATAATAGGGGTTCGTCGCCGCAGGCCTGAGCTGAGGTCGTGGCGGTAACCACTAGCGGAAACGGACCTTTCCCCCCATAACCGCGTGACACGATAGCAGGATGTTCGCCTTGCGCTTGTAAGTGCTTAACCAGTGCTAACGTCATTGGCGTCTTACCCGTACCACCGACACTAATATTGCCAACGACAATCACCGGTACCGGCAGCGGCTTTGGTGGATTTGCCAGCGCTACGCGACGCCGCCAGCGACTCACTAGCACAAACAACGCATGCAGCGGCAGCAATAGCCATAGCCACCAACGAACCTGCGGGCGATACCAAGCGTCACTCAGCGACATCAGCCAAGCTCACCGCTAAATTGCAAGCTATAGAGCTGATAGTAAGCCCCCTCCTGCTCCAGCAGTTCTTGATGGCTTCCGCGCTCGACTACGCCACCGTCTTCAAGCACTAAAATTTCGTCGGCTTTTTCAATCGTCGACAGGCGATGAGCAATAACTATCGAGGTGCGGTCTTTCTGTAAATTTTGCAGCGCGGTTTGGATGTGACGTTCAGATTCAGTGTCCAGCGCTGACGTTGCTTCATCAAGAATTAAAATCGGCGCGTCGCGCAATAAAGCACGCGCAATCGCAATACGTTGCCGCTGTCCACCAGAAAGCATAACGCCATTTTCACCGACCATCGTATCTAAGCCGTTTGGCAGGTTATCAGTAAATTCAGTTACATAAGCCAGCTCAGCAACCTCGCGTAAACGCTCTGCTGACACTTCACCACGCGCACCATAGGCAATGTTGTTAGCGATACTGTCATTGAACAAGGTTACATGTTGCGAGACCAATGCGAACTGCCGCCGCAATGACTTAAGCTTGTAGTCGTAAATGTCCACGCCATCGAGCTTAATCACCCCATCTTGCGGTGTATAAAAGCGCGCCAGCAAATTCGAAATGGTCGATTTACCGCTTCCGGAACGGCCCACCAATGCCAACGTTTTACCAGGTGCGACATGAAAACTAACATCGTTCAAAGCTGGTGAGTCGGTATCATCGTAACTGAAGGTCACATGTTCAAAGCGAATGTCGCCCTGCGCCCGATCAAGCTGCTTTTTACCCGAATCATTCTCGGCTTTTTCATCCAGAATACTAAAGATACTTTGCGCCGCCGCAATCCCGCGCTGAAAGTCACTATTCACCGTCGTCAGTTGCTTTAATGGTCGCAACAGCATAATCATTGCTGTCAACATGGTGGTAAACGCACCGGCGGTGAGCTGTTCAAGCATTTCTGGATAACTTGCTAACACCAAAACCATCGACAAACTGAACGAGGCAATCAGCTGAATCACCGAGGTACTCAAGGTTTGCGCGTTGATCAGCTTCATGTGTTGATTACGAGTGAAATCGGTCACTTTTTCAAAGCGTTTTGATTCGCGCTTCTGCCCCTCATACATCACCACGACTTTATGGCCATTCAACATCTGTTCAGCGGTAGTCGTCACGTCACCCATCGCATTTTGGATTCGATTCGAAACCTTGCGGAAACGTTTGGAGACAACCGAGACAATTTTTGCAATCAACGGTCCAATCAGCAGGAATACCAGTGACAAAAGCCAACTGTGGTAGAACATCAACGCCAGCAAACCGATAACATATGCGCCTTCACGAATAAGTACGATAACCGCGCGGCTGCTTGCTTCTGCTACCTGTTGTGTGGTGTAGGTTAATTTGGAAAGTAAATCCCCCGTCGAATGCCGGTCATGAAAAGCTACGGGCAGCTTTACTAAGTGATCAAACAACTGCTGACGCAACGACGTAACAACGCGGAAGCCCACCCAATTAAGAAAATAGGTCGAAATAAAATTAAACAACCCGCGCAGAATAAAAATGACGGGCACAAAAATCGCACCGTAGAGCAGTATTTTAGGATCGCTTTCAGTCAAGCCGTCATCGATCAACGTCTGAATTTGCGAGAGAAAAAACGTGTCGACCGCAGCGTAGCCGATCATGCCAAAAATAGAAAAGAAGAACGCCGCTCGATAGGGTTTGATGTAGCCCAGCAGGCGTCGAAATGTTTTTTGTTTTACTGTCTCTGCACTCATGCAATTGCTTCTAGTGACAAATCGTTCGGTCATTCTAACCGTTTTCTGCTGTTACTGGCTAGTTTCCACATCAAACCAATAACCTAAAGCAGCCGAGAGTGGTTGCTCGAGTGACCAGTGCACGCCATCACTGTGCACCGTTATCTGCCCACCACGAGCGGTATCAATAATCGGAACTCTCAGTGCTTGATAAGTGGCCATTACCTCGCGGTGTGGATGTCCGTAGGCTGAGTTACGGCCCCGACTTAACAGCGCTGCAGCGGGCTTTACGTGGCGCACAAAATAAGTTTCTGACGAGCTTTTACTGCCATGGTGCGGTATCACCAATAGATCAGCTTGCACCGGCGCAAGTTCGGCCAGCAGCTTTCGTTCACTTTGCTTTTCAATGTCGCCGGTCACCAATACTTTAACTTGCCCCAGCCGTAACACGATGACGCACGAGTCATTATTACTATGATTACCTCGTTGCGCCGCGTGGCGCGGATGCAACACCCGCCACGTGACCCCTCGCCAAGTACCACTTTGTCCAGCTAAACAGGGCGCGCCGTGCCGCCCTCCGTACCATCGAACGGCGGCATACTGTTCGGACAGTACCTTGTAGCCGCCTTCGTGATCACGGTCAGTGTGGGTAATAAAACCAAGTTCAGGTCGTAACCGGCGTTCTTGTAAAAACGGCACAATGACGCGTTCCGCCATCGAACCAAAGCCGTCCCAGCTTGCCCCAGTGTCAATAAGCATGGCATGTCCCTGACGTTCAACAACCAATGCGCTCCCCTGTTCGACATCCAATACATGAAGCTGGAATGCCGAATTCGGTGGTACTGCTTGGACAACGAAATAAGTAAACGTCAGCACAGCAACGCCAAGCAGGCGCCAGCGCCAGACCACCGGAACGATAATCACAGTGACGCCAACCACCAACCACGGCCACGGCGGCAACTGCGCGGCGACAAGCCACTGCCAAGGCTGCTCTGCCAGTCGATCTAAATAGGGCCATAGTTTATTCAATGGCCAGATCGCCAGTTGCAGCCACCACTGTCCCCATGCCAGTTGGTTTGCAGTAGCACAAACGAGTCCGATCAGGCCGACAGGCAATACCCACAAGCTTACCAATGGCACCACGACTAAGTTAGTGAGCGCTGCGGCACTGGCCACCCCACCGAAAGCGGCAGCCATTACCGGCACAAACAGCAAGGTGATGAGCCACTCAAACCGCCACAATGATTTTAACTTCGCCGCTCGCCCACGGTAAGGAAGCCAGCGCCAATTCATAAGAAAGATACTGGCGACTGCACCTACCGATAACCAAAAACCCATACTTAAGGGGGCAAGCGGTTGCAGCAAAATAACGACGATAACGGCACGCAATACCACACGAAACGAACTGACACGACAGGCATAAGCCTTGTGCCACCAGATCACCAACAGCATTAACAAAGCTCTTAATGTGGCAATGGCAAAGCCTGCGAGCCATGCGTATAGTAACGCCACTGGTAAAGCGCACCACGGGGTGAGTTGCCATAAATTCATCTGCTCACGTTGCCTACGTGTTCGCGGCCAGCGCATTAAAATGTGCCACGCTAGGGCAAAAACAAAACCGGTAACCAGTGATAGGTGCATACCGGAAATTGCTAATAGATGTGCCAATCCAGTACGTTGCACGACTTGCCATTCATCGGCACTTAATGCGAAACGCTCACCAACCAATAGCGCGAGTAGCACCCCTGCCTGCGGTACATCGGTAAGCGCACGCTGGAGCCGCGCCACTACTCGTTGCCTTGTACTGCTGGTTGGAGCTAGTCGCACACCACTGCGGATTGTGCCCAGCGCTTGAATGCCTTGTGCCAATAAATGGCGGTGGTAGCGCATACCTCCTTCATTACGGGTGCCCTGCGGTGGCTTCAACCGCACCACCATGCGCCAACGCTCCCCAGCTCTTGGTATACGTTGTGCGCCATTGGCGTGAGGATCATACCAGTGCAGACGGACTCGCTGTGGTAACGGTAGCGAGAGGTCTTTAGCGGCTTCGGCAACTATGGCGGTAATCCGCCACGCGTTCTCTTGCCGCGCAGTGATGGTATCGATAGCGAGTGTTAAAGCGATGTCGCCTTGAAACCAATCGTTAGCAACATGCTGTTGGGTAACGAAATAAGCATTGCCAGCGCCCCATAGAATACCGCACAATACGCACCCTAAAAAAATGCTCTGAAGGCGTGTACAATAACCGAGCACGAAACAAATGCTGGCCAGCACTGCAATCAGTGTCAGCAGAGCCAGACTAGCCGTCTGGTGAAAGCAGAAGCTTAAGGCGTAACCGCCAAGAAATGCGCACAACCACCGATCCATGGATGTTGTACCTTATTTTTTTGAGTGAAACCGTGTTAGGTAAAACAGTAAAGTAACGAGCCAGCGAATTATGCCGAGAAAGTTTTTTCAGCGCATCATGCCCAATCATGACGCCATTAAAAGCAGTCGTAGCTTAAAAATCTTCGGCAGATTACTGCACGATGCCAACCTTTGGCATTTGAACCGCCGGTCTGCCTCAGGTGCTTTTGCTATTGGTTTATTCTGTGCGTTTATTCCAGTGCCCTTTCAAATGGTGCTGGCTGCGGCATTAGCTATCCCGTTTCGCGTAAACCTACCGTTGTCCGTAGCCTTAGTGTGGGTATCCAACCCCATCACTATGCCGCCGTTATTCTATTTCTGTTATGTGGTAGGCACATGGATTATTGGCGCGCCATCACAACCGTTTCACTTTGAGTTGTCGTGGCAATGGCTTGGTGACAGCATTAGTACTCTAGGCCCAGCGTTTCTGCTTGGTTGTCTCGTGCTGGGCACCCTCGCAAGCATTATCGGCTACTTTGTGATTCGTCTACTCTGGCGTCAATCCGTAGTCAGTGCTTGGCGCGCTCGCGCTCACCGCTTTAAGCGGAAATAGCGGCAACCACCTCAACACGTGAAGCTCGCCAAGCGGGATAAAGCGTTGCGACGAGACTCATCAAAAACGCTACTGCCGCCACCAACATTACGTCCGACAGCTGAATCAGCACAGGAATACTATCCACAAAATAGACATCGCTGGCGAGGATGGAGCTGCCACTCATAGATTCCAGCAACTGCAAAAAGCTCGGTAGCCCCAAACTAAGCGCAACACCAGCGATCCCACCCAAGACAACCCCAACAGCGCCGTTTTGTAGTCCTTGCAACATAAAAACCTTTACCAAACCGCCTCGGCGCAGCCCCATCGTGCGCAGGATGCCAATATGCCGACGCTTTTCTTGCACTGTCATGACTAAGGTTGAGACGATATTGAAGCAAGCTACGGCCAAGACCAGTACCAACACTAAGAACATCACCACCCTCACCATTTGAATGTCACGGTACAAGTGGCCTTGCGCTCGCATCCAGTGATCCAGGTAAACATAGTCACGCAGTTGGTAACCGATGTCGTTGGCAATGCGTTCTGCAGCAAAGAGATCGGTTACCTCCAGCTCGACGCCCGTATAGCCTTCGTCTAAGCCAATTAAATTACGCGCTGTTGCGAGGTTAACGTACGCCATTTGGTGGTCGACTTGGCCGCCAAAACGGAATATGCCGACCACCTTTAGGCTCACCCGTTTAGGCGCTTGAAAGCCACGTTCCGCAGCGACCACCAAACGCACCGAATCGCCCTTATCCACGCCAAGCTGCGTTGCTAAACCTCTGCCAAGCACCACCGTGTTGTCACCTGCCAACTGTTGCCATGCCGTAGTTGACATATAGTCGGCAATCGCTTGTGACTGGCGTGGATCTATGCCATTCACTTGCACGCCAATAAACTCTCGACCTTGTTGTACCAATGCTTGCGTTTTAATGCTGGCACGTGCCGCTTTAACTTCGGGGTGCTGGTGCGCCAGATCGAGGATCATTTCTGGATACTGAAGCGCGCCTTCAACGGCACGAAACTCCACATGTGGCACGAGCTTCAAAAAACGCTCCTCAAGCACTTGCCCGAAGCCGTTCATCACACTCAAGCCGACAATGAACACCATACAACCCAAAGCAATACCAAAAGTTGACGAGGCGGAGATAAACGAAAGAAACCGACTGCGCTCGCGCCCACGTCGAAAACGACGTGCCAACAACCAAGCCAGTCGCCATTGCGCTAGCATTACTTCGTTACCTTATTCGGTTGTAACTGTCCTTGCTGAAGGCTGACTTGTCGTGGCAGGCTCGCCGCCAACGCTTGGTCGTGAGTTACGATGACAAAGCAGGTTTGCATTTCAGCATTAAGGTCCAGCATTAATTGCATCACTTGTTGTGCACTTTCATCGTCGAGATTACCGGTGGGTTCATCAGCCAAAATCAGCGCTGGCTTATTCGCTAAAGCTCGAGCGATCGCGACACGCTGTCGTTCACCGCCGGACAGTTCCGCAGGTCGGTGAGAGCCGCGCTCGGCCAGTCCAACCCGTTCTAACAAATCCGCCGCCCGTGCACGCGCTTGTTGCGCCGACGTGCCTTGTATCAACATGGGCATGGCGACGTTCTCAAGGGCAGTAAATTCAGGCAACAAATGATGAAATTGATAAATAAAACCAAGCTGTTGATTGCGCCAATCCGCCAACGCCCGTGGCGACCATTTGGCGATGTTTTGACCGCGAAAGAAAATCTGGCCACTCGTCGGCTGATCAAGCCCCCCCATACAGTGTAGTAAGGTACTTTTTCCTGAACCTGAGCTGCCGACAATCGCCAACAATTCGCCGTCTTGCAGCGCTAGATTCACGTCTTGTAATACCTGCAAGTCATGGTTGCCGTCCCAGTAACTCTTGCTTACATGCTCACAGCGGAGTAGTTCCTGTGTCATTATTCCTCACTCATATCGCAATGCTTGTGCGGGCAATAAACGGCTTGCTTGCCAAGCTGGAAACAAGGTTGCCAAAAAAGTTAAGGTGAGCGCTGCCAAGACGGTTGCGGTAACTTGCATCGCGTCCACAATCACCGGTAAACCAGCTGGTCCAGCAAAACTTAAATCGACACCTAAGGCCTGCAGTAACGGGTTCATATTTAACGCCAACACCAGTCCCAATAGTAAGCCGATAAAGCTTCCCACACCGCCAGTCACGAGGCCTTGCAACACCACCATCCGCCGCACACGATAAGGGGCAAGTCCCATTGTTTGTAATACTGCAATATCGGCACGCTTATCCTGTACCACCATCATCAGCGACGAGATGATATTAAACGCCGCAACAGCAATGATGAGACCAAGCATCAGATTAACCATGCGCTTTTCCATACTGACAGCGTCGAACAAATGTCCGTAACTTTCACGCCAGCTTTTTAACGTAAGTCCATCAGCTAATTTCGGTTCAAGTTGCGCGACGGCGTCAAGTGCCTGAAAGGGATCTGCAAAGTAATAGCGTAACCCAGAAACTTGTTCAGGCGCCATCCGCAAAATGCGTGCGAGATCGGCACCATGCATGACTAAAAGGTGCTTATCTGCTTCGGACTGCATACGTACAATCGCAGCAACCGTCACTAAGCGTTGCGCCGGCAACAAACCTAGCGGCGTATAAATACCGCCTCCGGCAGCGATTAAACGAAGCTGTTGGCCCGGCCAAGCATTGAGTTGTTGCGCTAGGGCATACCCCAATACCACATTAAACTCACCTTCGTTGAGTGCAAGCTGACCGGCACTCAGATGGGTTTGCAACGGTTCTAATTGTACTTCGGCGCCCTTCGCTGCAGGAAAAATGCCCTGCACTTGTACCGCTTGTAACTGTTGCTGACCTTGCAATACTCCGGCCGTCGTCACTTCGGGCACCAAGGCTCGCTGCCCATTAGCTGGAGGGAGCGAATCAGCAAGCTCGCGCCAATTATCGAGGCCGTCATCGGCCTGAATTTCTAATTGCGGCACCACCGTCAGTATGCGCTGTTTAAGCTCGCCCTCGAAACCGTTCATGACCGAACCGACAATGATCAAGGCGGCGACACCCACCACAATCCCAATTAAAGAGACGCGTTGAATAAAGCGTGTAAAGCCCTGCCCATGTTGAGCACGGCTATAGCGCAGGCCTAAAAATAGCGTTAACGGCTGGTACATGTGTTCTCTAATTGATAATGGAGGTCGCGCTGCAAGCATAAAGAAATCTGCGCACTGATCCAAGTCAGAGTTTCAGGTATACTTTCAGCCACTTGAGATGTAACCAAAGCAGGACCTATGAGCAAGGCATCGATCCTAACGCCACCTAAACCACCATCGGCACGAACAGACATTACTTGGCAAGGACTTGCGGGCAGTAGCGTGGCCTATGCCCTTGCCGAGCTCATCGATCAACACGACAAGCCGGTGTTGATTGTCACACCTGATGCGCCGCAGGCTCATCGCCTAGAGCATGAGATTCAATACCTCAGCACTAAAGGCGAGCAGGTGATGGTTTTTCCGGATTGGGAAACGCTACCCTACGATAGCTTTTCGCCGCATCAAGATATTATCTCGGAGCGCTTAAGCGTGTTGGCACAGTTGCCTACCATGCAAACCGGCGCACTTATTGTCTCGTTAAATACCTTGATCCAGCGTATTGCGCCGGTCGATTATGTCAGCGGTCAAGCACTTCAGCTTAGTAAAGGTCAGCAACTCGACGGCTATCGGCTGCGCCAACGACTTGAACGCGCTGGCTACCGCCACGTGAATCAAGTTATGGAGCACGGTGAGTTTTGTGCGCGCGGATCGTTACTCGACTTATTCCCGATGGGCAGCACTACCCCGTTTCGGATTGATTTCTTCGACGACGAAGTCGATTCCATCCGCACCTTTGACCCTGATACCCAGCTGTCAGCCGATGAAGTCGCCGCGATTGACTTGCTCCCTGCGCACGAGTTTCCAACCACGCCAACCGCAATCGAAGGGTTTCGCGCTCGCTATCGAGAGCTGTTTGATGCATCGAACGAGCGGGATTCAGTTTACTATCAAGTTTCACAGGGACAGTTACCCGGCGGGGTAGAGTATTATTTGCCACTCTTTTTTGACGCAACCGCAACCCTTTTTGACTATTTGCCCGAAGACGTACTCCTCGTTACTTTTGGTGACCTGCAAGGCAGCCTTGATCAACTTTGGCATGACATTGAACAGCGTTATGAACAGCGGCGTTACGATCGCTTACGCCCGCTGTTACCGCCACAGCACGTATTTATGGCAGTGGACCAGCTGCACGGCCAATTTAAACAGTTGCCGCGCATTCGAGCCTTCGTCCCCGATGATAAACCACAACCGGGCTTACAAAAATTTGTCACGCAAAGCATTGGCGAGGTCGCGCTAAACCACCAGCTGAAAGACCCGTTACAGGCTTTACGTAAGAAACTCGACGAGCTCTTCAAAGCCGACTATCGCGTCGTGTTTGCCGCTGAATCTGCTGGTCGGCGCGAGTCCTTGCGTGATTTGCTGGCACCGTTGCAACTTGAGCTTGCTGAGTTACCACATCTACGTGACATGCAAAGCCATGTTGGCCGCACAGCGATTACCGTTGCCCCGCTGGTGAACTCCTTTGTTCTAAATGACGCAAAGCTGGCGGTGATTACCGAAACTGAGCTACTTGGTAACCGTATTGCACAACGCCGACGTCGTGACCAAAAGGCAACCGTCACCAGCGAACAAATGGTTCGCAACTTAGCCGAGTTACGTGTCGGGCAACCGTTGGTGCATATTGATCATGGCGTCGGCCGTTACCACGGCTTACAAACGATTGAAGCCGGCGGCATGACCACCGAGTTTGTTACCATCACGTATGCCAACGACAGCAAATTGTACGTCCCAGTCGCTTCGCTGCATGTGTTGCAACGCTACAGTGGTGGCGAAGAAGCCCATGCCCCGCTACATAAACTCGGCAACGACACGTGGGAGCGCGCGAAACGTAAAGCCGCCGAAAAAATTCGTGACGTTGCGGCAGAACTGCTCGATGTTTACGCACAACGCGAAGCTAAACCGGGCTATCAATACCAACTGGAGCAAAGCGAGTATCAGCGTTTCGCCAACAGCTTCCCGTTCGAAGAAACCGATGATCAGCAGCAGGCTATTGCCGCAGTTCTTGATGATATGCAGTCCACACGAGCGATGGACCGCTTGGTCTGTGGCGATGTCGGTTTTGGTAAAACGGAAGTCGCCATGCGCGCTGCTTTTGTTGCGGTAAATGACAATAAACAAGTGGCTGTGTTGGTGCCAACCACTCTGCTCGCACAGCAACATTATGAAAACTTCAAAGACCGCTTTGCGGATTGGCCGGTACGTATTGAAGTGCTGTCACGATTCAAAACAGCGAAACAAACACAAACTATTCTTGAAGACATCGCAGCAGGTAAGGTTGATATCGTTATTGGCACCCATAAGCTGTTGCAAGGCAGCATTAAGTTTAACGATCTTGGCTTGTTGATTGTCGATGAAGAACATCGATTTGGCGTTCGCCAAAAAGAGGCGATTAAACGCCTCCGCGCCGATGTTGATATCTTAACCCTCACCGCTACGCCTATTCCGCGCACACTAAACATGGCGATGAATGGCGTGCGTGACTTGTCCATTATTGCAACCCCGCCAGCGAAGCGTTTAGCGGTAAAAACCTTTGTGCGTGAATACGACGCACCAACGATTCGGGAAGCAATTCTGCGTGAAATTTTGCGGGGCGGACAAGTCTACTTTTTACACAACAACGTCGAAACGATTGAGAAAACAGCGCGCGATTTAACTGAATTGGTACCTGAAGCTCGCATCACCATCGCTCACGGACAAATGCGTGAACGTGAACTTGAGCGCATCATGTCGGACTTTTATCATCAGCGCTTTAATGTCTTGGTATGTACCACCATCGTCGAGACCGGCATTGATGTACCAACCGCCAACACCATCATTATGGATCGTGCCGACCATCTTGGCTTGGCGCAAATGCACCAGTTACGTGGTCGCGTTGGACGCTCACATCATCAAGCCTATGCCTATTTGCTGACACCGCACCCGAAACGCATGACCAAAGATGCCTTAAAACGTCTTGAGGCCATCGCCCAACTCGAGGATCTTGGTGCCGGCTTTATGTTGGCAACCCATGATCTCGAGATTCGTGGCGCCGGTGAACTCCTTGGCGATGAGCAAAGTGGGCAAATTGAAACCATTGGTTTCACGTTGTACATGGACATGCTGGAACAAGCAGTTACGGCACTTCAACAAGGCAAGGAACCCGCACTCGATACCCTGTTAAAAACCCAAAGCGAAGTCGACTTGCGCGTGCCGGCACTGCTACCAGAAAGTTACATAGCTGACGTCACCCTGCGCTTAAGCATGTACAAGCGCATCGCCAGTGCCACAACCGCAGACGAACTGCGCGCGCTGCAAGTAGAAATGATCGACCGCTTCGGGTTGCTGCCAGATGCAGCAAAGAATCTTGTGCGCATCACCGAGTTGCGGAATCGCGCTGGCCAACTGGGCATCCGCAAAATTGATGGCGGACCGCAAGGGATCAGTCTCGAATTTGCCGAAGACACCAAGGTTAATCCCAGCTATTTGATTGAACTTATTCAAACTTATCCGCAGGATTATAAATTGGAAGGGCCAACCCGTTTACGCATTCTTGCCAAAATCAGCGATACTCAAGAGCGCATGAAACTGGTAGAGTCTGTGGTTAATGAGTTAGCCGAAAAAAGTGACAAAAATGCATAAAGTAGGTACATCTCAACTATTACAACGGTGCATTGCGGCTTTAGTGTTGGCCGTGACGGTGCCAAGTGTTGCCGCATCGGTAACCTTGCCAAATCAATCTCAAGATAAATGGCGATGGTTCGAGATAGAAGTACTGGTATTTAAACACAGCCCGACCGAGACAGTTGCCGAGCAATTTCCATGGCAAGCGCCGAGCTCGTTCACTGATGCCGCTTATAACCCACTGGTGGATTATTACGTCCCAGAAATCACCGGTGCCTTAGCTGGCTTACCGCCTTGTGCACCACCGTCGCTCGATGAATCATTTTCTCCCGCTACGCTTTGGTGTGTGCAGCCTGCTGAACTCGATCCTTTATTACCGCAGAACTGGCAACGCCGTGAGCGTATGCTGGCATCGCTAGCGCAAGCGCCTGCGCAGATCATCGATGGTCTCGGTGGCGACGTAACCAAGGCAAAGCAGCCTTATATTGCGCCCGCCGAACAATTTGAACTCGCCGAAATGCGCCAACAAATCACCCGCCGTGGTGTTGGTACCCCGCTACTACATATGAGCTGGTATCAACCCGTTTTTGGCTTAGAGGACGGATTTAAGGTGCGTTTGTTTGGCGGGCAAAACTATGGTGAGCGATTCGCTCCATCGGGCTACTTGTATAGCAACGACGACCACGAGTTGACTCCTAATGAATTGGCGCAGCGTCTGGAACTTCTGCTAGCACAACAACAAGATACGCAATTACAGTTCAGTGCACGCAGCGAAGACCAACCGTTGGCACCACCGCCATTTTTAATACGCGAAGCTGATGCCCCTGCGGTCTGGGAGCTTGACGGTACCTTGCACGTGTACCTTGTAGGAAACTACCTGCACATTGCGAGCGATTTAGAGCTACGCGAACCTCATGCCGTCAATTGGCAGCCAGCCGCCCTCGCCGCGCAGGCTGAGCGAGCGCTACAACCACGTAGCGACGGCGAGTTTTTACGCAGCTTTAAACTTGAGCAGTTACGCCGCGTGATCAGTCACGAAACCCATTATTTTGATCATCCGAAACTAGGCATTGCTGTACAAATACGCCGCACGGATCTGTCCGCTAGACGCTATTAGTTATGGAAAAATACGAAGAACTTTTATTGGCATTGCGCAAGGTTATCCGCGCCACCGACCTTTATTCAAAACAGTTGAATAAGCTCACTGGATTAACTGCGCCGCAGTTGCTGATCTTACGTGAAGTCGCCGCAGCCCCTAATGGCATTACTGCCAGTGCTGTCGCGCAGAACATTACGCTTAGCCCAGCCACGGTGAGTAATGTCATTGATCGCTTGGAGCATCGTGAACTTATTCATCGCGAGCGCAGTACGCAAGATCGCCGGCGCGTCGTATTATCGTTGACGCCTCGGGGTGCAGAACGACTTAACGCTGCTCCCAAACCCTTACAAGAAGACTTTATCCGTAAGTTCCAGGCGCTGGCCGACTGGGAACAATCACAACTGCTCTCGTCGATGCAGCGCATTGCCGCAATGATGGACGCTGAACGGCTTGATGCCGCCGATGTACTCGAAGTAGGAACCTATGCACAACAACACTTTAAGCAAAACAATTAAACTGCTTGTCGCTACTGCTCTTGGTCTTAGCCTTGCCGCCTGTGCGAGCTCACCAAATGCCGGTTGGCAAACAGCTGCCAGCGACTGCGCTACGGCTGAGCACACTATCGCCGCCGTCCAAGGCGAGCAAATGCAGTCGCCAATGGTCGGCCAATTAGTGAGTGTCAGTGGTGTTGTGACCGCAAGTTGGCAAGCGGAGGACGAGCTGGGCGGGTTCTTCCTGCAAGATGACTCTGCTGGTATCTATGTCAATTCAGTGACACCGGTGGCTATTGGTGATCGCATTGCCGTAGAGGGTGTCGTCGCCGAGAAACAGCAACTCACCCAATTAACCGATGTGCTAAAAATCACGACCTGTGGTACTGGTGAACTTCCTGCAGCCAAAGAATTGCGTTTGCCGGTCGCCAAGCTCGCTGACTTTGAGGCCCTCGAAGGTCAGTTGGTACACCTGCCACAAGAACTTGTCGTTAATGGTACCTACCTGCTTGGTCGGCATGGCAGTTTTGATGTCGCGCCAGAGCGCCTCTATACCCCAACCCAGATTGCGACACCAGGTACTGCGGCACAGCAATTAGCCGCAAGCTACCAACTCAAACGCTTAGTTATCGATGACAATAAGGCGCCACAACCAGCACAAGTTGACTACCCTGCCCCAGCATTAAGTGCAGAGAACACGCTACGGACAGGCGATACCGTGCAGCCGATGCGCGGTATTTTAAGCGAATACAACGGTCGCTATCGGCTGCAACCAACATCTGCGGTCACCTTTCAAAAAAGTAATCCTCGACCAGAAGCGCCGGCGCGAGTGGACGATGACCGCGTGATTCGGATCGCCACGTTTAATGTGCTGAATTACTTCAATGGTAATGGCCCAAGTCAACAGTTCCCGACTGATCGTGGGGCCAAGACACGCGCAGATTTTCTTCGCCAAGAAGCCAAAATAATTGCCGCTCTGATTGCCATTGACGCCGATATCATCGGCTTAATGGAACTTGAAAACGACGGTTACCAAAATCACAGCGCTGTAGTTCGTTTAGTTAATCGCATGCGGACGACGACGAACCACGACTGGCGTTTTATTCAAGCAGCCGACGATACTTTTGGTGGCGCCTCGATTACCAACGGTTTGATTTACCGCGGTGACCGCGTAACCGCCGTCGGCGAGCCGCTAACGGTAACAACGGGGCCGTTCAGTAACCGCAGTCGCTACCCCTTGATTCAGCGTTTTCAACCGTCATACAGCGCCGAAAGCTTCGCTGTCGCGGTAAACCATTTCAAATCAAAAGGTTCGTGTCCGCGCGATGACGCTGACCCCAACGCGAATCAAGGCGACGGACAAGCCTGTTGGAACGCGGCGCGCACGGAGTCGGCGCGTTTGTTAGTTGAGTTTATGTCCACGGAGTCGACGCTCGCACAAACGCCAGCGCAAGTACTACTTGGTGACTTCAACGCCTATGCCCAAGAAGACCCGTTGCAGCTTTTTGCCCAAGCGGGTTATCACAACCGTATCGAGCATTTCGAACCACAAGGTTATTCCTATGTTTATGATGCGCAAGCCGGCAGTTTAGATCACATTTTGGTTTCCGATGCGCTGCATGGTCGCGTCCTGCAACAGCAACATTGGTTGGTCAATGCCGATGAACCCACCGCGTTAGGCTACGACAACTTTGCTCAGCAGCCCAATTGGTATGCGCCGTCGCCCTATCGTTCTTCTGATCACGACCCAGTGATTATCGACCTACAGTTCTAAGCCGCGCAAAAACAACAAAAACTTGTCACATCTATACGTCCTGTTGCATCTTATGAATGAACAAGTTGCAACAGGAACGTTATGACAGGACAAGGGTTCGGACAACAAGTCGCAAAGGACGTCATTGACGGGGCTCAACGTGGCCGTCGTGATAGCCAACGGCTGCTTTTTGAGACCTTTCAACCGGCAGTACAGCGACTCCTTATTGGGATGTGTCGCGATCAAGAATTAGCCCGCGATCTTACCCAAGATGTCTTTTTAACTGCGTTCCAGAAAATGACTCAATTACGTGACCCAAAAGCTCTCGGCGGTTGGCTAAAACAACTTACTGTGAACACGGCGCTATCGCACTTTCGCAAACCCCAGTATGCCGTTAGCGAAGCCGCTGAGCATCAAGAACTTGATGCGCAAGACTGGCTGAGTCAAAGCGATTGGTTAACCCAACTCGACAACATTGAACAGCTTCTGGCACAGCTTGAGGATCATGAGTACCAACTCATTTGGTTGTACCTCGTTGAAGGCTATCAACATGAAGAATTGGCAGATATGTTTGCGACCACCGCGGTGGTCATTCGCCAACGCTACCATCGAGCATTAAAGAAGTTAAAAGAGAGGAGTCAGGTATGAAGCAGCACCCGACCAAACGTAAGCTCAGCGCAACCGAGCAACTACTCGAACAACGGCTACAAGCAATGGCAAAACCAGAGCATGCCGTGGAGTGGCGTGAATTGAGCGTGAAGTTAGGTCCCGCTCAGCAGACAGCGCACAAGCCACGTCGACTATTTTGGCTGACTCCTGCAGTTGCGGTTGCTGCCGCAGTAGCATGGCTGGTGGTGATTCAACCGCAAACGACTCAGCAGCCACAACCCAACACCAGTCCGATGTTGTTAGCGGGTAATTACAGCCTCGATACCTTGGATCAGCAATTACAGCGCGCCTATTTAGAGGGTGCTGATGCCAGCGAGATAGATGCACTATGGCAACGCCGTGCGGTTTTGACAGCCACTTCAACGGCAAAGGAGACTTCGTCATGAAATTGGCTCTAAGCGTACTAAGTTTAAGTCTTGTTTTCGCCAACGTCGGTGTTGCCGTTGCACAAGATCACGAAGCCCGCGAACATGCTAGAGCTGCAGCCGTGGCAGCAGCAAAAGCACACGGTAAAGACGCCGTGGTGAGTATGGAGGAACCCGCTCGTAGCTACTTCGACTGGGGCGCAGTCATTCATCCGAACGGCGAAATTATGTCTGTTCGAGACGGCTCGGTAGCCGCGACCATGGGCGTTCGCACTGGTGATCGATTATTGCAAATTGATCAGCAGAAGTTCTCCGCTCAAGCCCTTGGCGACATCATCGCCTATCTCGAAGGGCTCGAACACGGTAGCGAACTTCTTGTCGTCGTCGCTCGCGACGAACAAACAAAAACGCTCGCAGGAAAAGTGGCTGCAACGGTTATTCCAGGGTGGCGACTTGAGGTTGATGTTGCTAATGAACAAGTTGATATTGCCGACAGTAATGCTTGTGGCCGCATTAGTGTATTTGCAACGCCCCCACAAACTCGCGACCTTTACCCCGCCTACTTTTCTCAGATAGATGGGGAAAATGCCCCGCCACGTCGCTCGATCGTTAAATTGTCACCCGGCAAGCACGTCATTGAATTGCATGAACTGATTTCTGATCAATGGGTACGACGTAAAAAAGGGATACAACAAGCGAAGGCCATCGAAATTGATATTAAAGCAGATACCACCTACTACTTAGCGGCCAAGTTTGTGCGCGAAAAACGTCTCAGCACCTTTAAAGAAGAATATTGGCAACCGGTGGTTTGGCGAGAAATTGAACAAGCATGTGAGGGCGACTGAGTCGCCCTCCGTTGCAATCAAGCTTATTTGCCGTTTTCGAGTAAGTTGAGTGACTTACCAATTTCGATTTTCTTCGGTTTCATGGCTTCTGGAATGATTTTTTCCAAACCAATCGTCAATAAACCGTTTTCCATCTTGGCACCTTTCACTTCAACGTGATCAGCAAGGTTAAATTTGCGCTCAAAACTGCGGAAGCCAATGCCTTTGTGCAAGTATTGACGTTCCTCGCTATCCTCGTCCTTACGACCTTGGATTTTTAAGATACCATTTTCAACTTCAATGCTGAGTTCGTCATCGGTAAAGCCAGCAACTGCAAGTGTAATTGCGTAGCGGTTGTCGCCGATAACTTCAATATTGTACGGAGGATAACCGCCAGCTGCGTTACCGTCAGCGCGCATCGCTGAGTCCAATAAACGTGCCATACGGTCAAAACCAATACTGCTGCGATAAAGTGGTGATAAATCAATAGTAGCCATAATCATTCTCCTAAGAAGCAATGTTTAGTTAGTGTCGCGACTCTCTCAGAGACATCGCGTACAACTTATAAATAGGAGCAAATCAACGAGATTCAAGAGTTCACCTGAAAATTTTTTTGCTTCGCCGCAGCGTCATACGCATGTCATTTGCGCTGTGCTACTATGCTTGGGTTTAAATTTGTCCATGGAGTTTTACATGTTGCGTCGTACACTTTTGGTGAGCGCTATGGCAGTCGCCATTACCGCTTGCTCACAAACCCCAGCGCCGTCCACTAATGCGACCTTGGCAACTGCTGAGAGCAAAGTTGCTGGGGTTAATTCCGCACCTAATATTATTTTCCTGATTGGCGACGGTACCGGCTTTGAGTTCATTTCAGCCTACCGTTACGCCCACAGCGAAATCGGCCAGCCACTCATCGAAACACCTTTCGATGACATGCTGGTAGGCGCAGCAACGACCTACCCTGACGATGATACGTGGGTCACTGACTCCGCCGCTAGCGCTACCGCCTTAGCGACCGGTGTTAAGAGCTACAACGGGGCGATTGGTGTCGATAGCGCGCAGCATCCGCAACAAACGCTAATGGAAAAAGCTCGTCAGCATGGTTGGCTCACTGGTGCAGTTTCGACCTCACAAGTGACCCATGCCACCCCGGCATCGTTTTTTACGCACCATCCTTCACGCAGCATGTACAACGCCATTGCCGACTCCTTTGCCAGTACTAAATTTGGCGCGCAAGACGAATTATGGAGCTTCGATGTACTGCTTGGCGGCGGTATGAGCTACTTCAAACGTGACGATAAAGACTGGCTACCTGAGCTTCGTAACCAAGGCATGACCATTGTCGATGATTATCAAGCGTTAGAAGCTACTGAACAGTTACCAGTACTAGGTCTATTCGCGCCAGTGGCATTGCCTTATGCGGTTGATGATCAGCCGCGCCTGGCCCAGTTGACACGCAATGCGTTGCGCTTACTCACAGCAAAGCAGGACGAGTCTGGTCAACCTTTTGCGCTGATGATCGAAGGTTCAAAAATTGATTGGTGTGGGCACGCCAACGATATCGCCTGTGCCGTGCATGAAGTTGGTGATTTTGCCGCAGCCTTGCAAGTCGCTAAGGATTATCAAGCGCAGCATCCAAACACACTTATTGTGGTCACTGCTGACCACTCTACCGGTGGTTTGACCCTTGGCCAAGGCGGCGAATACGCATGGTACTCTGAGCGCGTGATGGCCATCGAGAATTCATTGGAAGTACTGGTCGGCGGCCTGCTCGAACGTTCACGGGATGAGTGGCGTGATTATCTTGCACCACGGCTCAATTTAGCGCTCAGCGAGCAACAGTGGCAACAACTCTTAGCGACAGAAATGAGTGGCAGCGAAGACCGCAAAGATCATGAGAAACGCATCCATCAAGCTTTGGTGGCACTTATTAGCGAAGTTACGCGCACCGGCTGGACCACCAGTGGCCACACCGCGGTGGATGTGCCAATTATGGCGTCAGGTCCCTACGCGGAACAATTACGCGGCTACAAAGACAATACAGATATCGCGAAAGTATTGCTGCAAATCGTGCGCTAAGCACGATCTGCAGCTTGCTTGCTTGCTTGCTTGCTAAGACATGATGACGCCGATTATGCGTGCCAACCGAGTTCTTTGGCACGCTGTGCGGCCATTTCAGGCACGTCCGTTTTAACAAAGTGATGATGTAGAATTTGCACACCGAGCATGTGATTAATCACAGCGTCGAGTTGCACTTTCTCATCAATGCTAACTTCGTCGGATTCATGCTTGGCAAAGGTACGCTCTACCTCAGCAAAATCTAACAACCCTGCCTCTTCCACCGCTTCTTTCGACAAGAATTGTTCAGCTAACTTCAGCACCGCTTGCCACTTCTTCGGATCGGTATGCGCTGGTGGCGCCATAAAGGCGAATTTCTCACGCTTATAAAGCGTTTCGGGCAGTAAGCCTTTCATCGCCTCACGCAACACATACTTTTCTTTGTTGCCCTTAATGCGCAAGTGCGGCGGCACAGTGAAAGCATATTCGGCCAAGTGATGATCAAGAAAAGCTGGACGCGCTTCCATTGAGTTCGCCATGTCGACCCGGTCACCACCCCACGTTAAGATCTGACCTTCTAACATGGTCTTAATCCACACATACTGTGCTCGATCGAGTGGATGACGCCCTTTCAACATGCTGGCATCAAGCGTGTCAGCAATAGCTTTACCCGGATCATAGTCTTCGACTTCACCACGACGTTGCTCAGCAATCAAAGGTAACGCTACGTTGGCACAAGACAACCACGGTTGTACGCAGCTCGGCGTGAAACCCATTTTCGCGTTAAACGCTGGGCTGACAAATTCTTCGCGAGCGAGCATTGCGCCCTTAAATAATTTGTTGTTTTTCTCGAGTAATTCTTGCCACGCCGCGCGCTCACTATCCGGTAAGTGATCAAGCCCATGTAAGAACATGTCCTTACGAAAAGCTGGATAGCCGGCAAATAATTCGTCCGAACCCTCACCGGTTAGCACCACCTTGTAGTTAACTTGGTTTACCTGCTGGCTCATCAAGTACTTGGCCACACCCAAGGTGTTGTAAATGGTTCGCTCGGTGTGCCAAATGGTCTTCACGAAGTGATCATACAAATCATCAGCGTTAAGACGCATAATGTGGTGATCGGCTCCCGTAGCTTCAGCCATTTCTTGGGCGATGGGTGTTTCATCATAAGCGTCCGAATCAAAACCAATAGTGAAGGCTTTCACCGACGTCTGGGTTGCCGCTGCAGAAAGGCCTAGAATCGCACATGAGTCGATCCCGCCAGAGAGATAGCAACCCACTGGTACATCGGCTGTTAGACGGTGTTGTACAGCTTCTAACAGGTGTTTACGTACACCGTCAATGTACGGCTGTTCGTCCACATCATCACCCGGATACTCACTTTCTTGCGGAAAGTTTACATCCCAATATTTATGTTCTGATAATTCCAGTTTGCCGTTGCGACGTTGAACCTTGACGACGTGACCAGGTGGCACTTGGCGAATACCTTCGAAGGCCGTTGAGCCTGGCACCATCACTTGAATCAATTGGTGATACAAACCCTCAGAAGAAAACTCTCGCTTCACTGACGGATGCGCAAACAGCACTTTTAGCTCTGAACCAAACACCACGCCTTCATCGGTTTCCGTGTAATACAAGGGTTTAATACCGAAACGATCGCGCACCAAGTACATGCTGTCGTCCTGTTTGTCGTACAAGCCGAAAGCAAACTCGCCACGTAGATGCTTTAACGTTTCATCCAACCCTTCACGTTGAAAGAGATGCATCACGATCTCGGAGTCGCTTTTCGTACGAAAACGCGCGCCCTGCGCGGTCAAGTCCGCGCGAATACGTTTAAAATCGTAGAATTCACCGTTATGTGCCAACAGCAAATTGCCATCGGTAGAAACGAACGGCTGCCGCGCACGTTCCTCATTCAAGTCAATAATCGACAACCGCGCGTGACTAAAGCCAACCCCCGTATCGTCCATAATCTGATAGCCAAAACCATCGGGACCGCGGTGGTGCATAATTGCGGCCATATTCACAAGCGTTTGCGCGACGGGCGTTTGCTCCGCACGCAGATTAAAAATTCCTGCAATACCACACATGTTTGCTTAATCCTCGCTTTGTTATTACACCACATCAATCACGCGTTCAGCGCGCTCGACCATACAGGTTAAAAGGGCCATCCGCAGAAACACCGCTCCACGCGCTTGGCTGAAATACCAGTTGTGAGAAGTGTGATCGAGATCCGTTGAAAGTTCATCGCCGCGCGCCAACGGATGCAGAATAATCGCATCTTGTTTTAGCGGTGACTTGGCGGTTAAATGAAACGCACTGCCATAAGTATTAAACGTGTCACCCTCCCAAGAAATAGCGTTGATATACACCACATCAAGCTCAGGCAAGACACTATCGAGATCGGTCACGGTGCGAATAGTAATGCCACGGCTTTCTAACTCTTCGCGCTGACCTTGGCCAAACAATTCCCCAGTACTTGCTTCGTCATGAATAATAACCAGTTCATCCACAGCATGTGGAAATACCGACAAGCACTTGAGAAAGCTACGAACTGTGCGCATTTTGTTGGGTACACCGATAACGCCAATTTTAATCTTGTCGTTCTCTTCTGGGTTAATCAGTGTGGGGCGCCATTTGAAAATAGCGTACATGTCGGACAGCGCCTGCGTTGGATGCTCATCGACACCATTACCGGCATTGATAATTGGAATGCGCAGTGCATCCATCATCTCGAACAACGAGCTTTCATGGTTATCTCGAAGTACGACACAGTCACCATAATTGTTAAACATTTCAGCGACATCGGCCAAGCACTCGCCCTTAGCAATACCGGTGGTCGAGCGATCCGTAATCGACATGATGTCACCACCAAGTCGGTGCCACGCACTTTCAAAACTTAGCCGAGTGCGCGTACTTGGTTCGTAAAACGCACTAATTAATATTTTATTTTGTAACGGCGAACTAAAACGCTTGGGATTACTTTCAATCTTAGCGGCCAAGCGAAATAGCTGCTTCATGGTGTCTTGGTCAAACTGATCACCCGACACAATATGTTGATTGGCCAGTTTTACCAGAAAATCACCGTCTTCTTGAATCGTCCTTAACAATGCCTTGGGATGAGCATCCCCATAGACATCCGGACGTTCACGCTCAAACGAGACGTCATTCACGTTCATAGTGGATTACCATAATTGTTTAGAAAGGAAATCTTTTAACCACAGCCCCAATAAAATGAGCGGTGCGCAGGCAGTCAGCGCAAGGCAAACCCATACCAAGGTACTAAATGCAGTAAGACCCATGATCATGAGGTTGGCTCCTCTTTTTCATTCAACTGCTGCCAATCAAAGCGCGCTTGACTGGTAAGTAAGCCAAACCCGCATAGTGCCGCCGATACAATGCACGAAAGTAGTGCTGCGACGTAAAAACCGATGGTAAAGTAGCCTACAAGGCCACTTAAGGTGCCCAGCGCCATGGCTGCAGCAGCATAAGTCCCAGTCAATTTACGTTGGTACAGACCAAGGACAACAGGGAAAATCGTACTCGCCACAAAAGCCCCAGCGAAGTTCAGCAAAGCCCCTAAGGTGGCAATTTGAGGCAAACAGAACAGCCACGTGACGATGCCTAAGCCTAAAATACTGTAACGATTAAACCGTAATAAATGTTGGTCACTCGCTTGCGGTTTAAGGTACTTGTGATAAATATCCCGGGTAACCAGGTCAGACGTCGCGGCAAGTAATGAATCAAGACTAGACGCTAATGCCGAAAATACCACTATGAATACCACTACAGCGCCAATTTTACCCAGCACTTCAGCAGCAACCATTGGCCCCACCATGTCTGCACTTGGTGGGAAAATACCAAGTTGTGGTGCCGCCAACGCAATAAAGCCAGTCACAATTGGAATGGGCAGCCACAATAAACCACCTAACAAATAGGCTTTAAAGGCAACCTTGCCCTTGAAAGCCAGTGCCCTTGACCACCAGACATTGGAGTGGAAAATCTCTCCCAAACCAAAAAATATATTATTGAATAAAAACATAATTGCCGCTGGGAACAGGAGATCGAGTAATTGCGGGTGATTGCTTTTCACCTCTTGGTGAATCGACTCCAAACTCACCGTGTCAATCAAGAACCAAGCAATCAACACCACCCCAACGATAATAATTAATGCTTGAATAAAGTCCGTTGCAATAACCGCGCGTAAGCCACCAAAAAGTGTGTAACCGACACAAATCAGCAAAATAGCACTCATGCCGATGTGATAGTCCAGACCACTGAGCGCTTCGAGTAAGATACCGCCGGCCATACCAAGTGAGACTAACCAACCAAACGCATAAACGACCGAAATAATAATAAATACCCACCACGCGGCACGGCCGTAACGTAAGCGGATAAAGTCTCCCGAAGTGTAGCCATTGGGCATTAAGCGTTTAATCCGCGCGGCCAATGGTGCAAACAGAATCAGCCCGAGTGCGGCAAAGGAATAGCCGACCATGCCCCATACGCCAAACTGGTACGTTAACTGTGGCGCGACCAAGGTGGTGTTGCTGGTGACCCACGTCGCCATTGCCGTCGCTGCAGCCAGAGCGAAACCAACATTACGTCCAGCCAAAGCAAAATCTTCGTGGGTTTTATTGGCACGGCCCAAATACCAACCAAATGCGATCCAGACGATACCAAACAACACCACCAGTGTTAGCCCCAAGGAGCTCGACAGCGCAAAACCACTTACTTCGTTCATGCCACCTCCTGTCGACGCGTGCGCAAGTGCAAGGTGATAAGCGTTATCACCAATACGCTAAACAGAAAGAGACCGATAAAAAACAGGCTGTATGCTTGCCACTGCGAATAGTGCTCCACTCGTAATTGCACTACATTGCTACTCACCCCTGCAACGGGTTTGAGGCGAAAATAGTATTCACCATCGCTGAAGCCAGTAAGCGTTATTTCAGTAAAATCACCGAACCAATCAAACTCGGCTGCTATAGCTGAAAAGTCGGCGCTGGCACTTTGTTGCAACACCATTTTGGTCTGCGGAGCTTGATCGATTGCTACCACGAAATAGCCTTCGCGGCTGCGTTCAGTCGATAACGTCAATTGATAGTCGGTGTTTGGCTGCGTCTCGGCAGCGGTAGATGCTTGTTGCGCAGCAGCAGGTCGCGCCAACAGCGTGATGAGTAACAACAGAGCGATGTGAATACTTAAGCCGTCGAGTTTCGGCACGTTTCCTTCCTGTAGCTCTTTGTTTCTAGGCTAGCAAGCTGTGAAAAGCATTGCAACTGAAGGGATCTCTCTTTCGAGTTGCTGCGTATCAGGTTATGCTAGAGCAGACAACGACAAGGCAGTTTGGTTATGACGCAACGTTATTTATGCAGTATGGGCGCAAACATTGCCCCTGAGAAAAATTTCAGCCTCGCAAAAGAACAGCTTAAAGACTTAGGCCGCACGTACTTTTCTGCGGCTCGTTATACACAGCCCGTTGCCATCGAAACCGAGCATGAGTTTTTAAATGCTTTGTTTATTATCGAAAGTTCGCTCCCAGCGCAGCAATTAAAAGCCAAATTTAATGCCATCGAGGAAGCCCTTGGCCGCGATCGCTCTGACCCACGCAGTAGCGAAAAAGACCGCCCAATGGATATCGACATTCTTGCCGAGATCACTGCCGAGCTCACGTCGGCGACGCTCGATAAGGCTTGGCTGCAAGTGCCGAGTTATTTAGCCAATCTGGCTGAAGAGTTAAAAGTTACTTTACACAACGAGGAGCTCATTGCATGAGCCAGCAACCTGTCGCCTTGATTACCGGTGCTGGCCGCCGGTTTGGTTTTGCGCTCGCCAAGTCACTGCTTGCGGAAGGCTATCGCGTTTTCGCTCATTACAACTCCTCGCGCGACGGCGTTGCCGAATTAGAAGAGCTAGGCGCCGTTGGTGTGCAAGCCGACCTCACCTCCCATGACGCCATTACGGCGCTCATTGCCGCCGTCCAAGCACAAACTCAGCGTATTGACTTGTTGGTAAACAACGCTTCCTGTTTCTTCAATAACCAAACG
The DNA here is from genome assembly GCF_003987225.1 of Pseudidiomarina homiensis. GTDB lineage: Bacteria > Pseudomonadota > Gammaproteobacteria > Enterobacterales > Alteromonadaceae > Pseudidiomarina > Pseudidiomarina homiensis. Next base: position 245,053 of record NZ_PIPX01000001.1, on the reverse strand, counting down.
GTTGATAGCGACCCTACTGCGTTAGCTGCAGTTTTCGAAGTGCACGTGCAGGCGCCCTACTTGCTTATTAACGGCTTCCGACCACAGTTAAAGCAGGCGGATAACGCAGTCGTGATTAATATTACCGACATCTACACCGATAGCCCGTCGACCGACTACATTGCTTATTGCGCCGCCAAAGCCGGACTGGCCAACCTCACGCTCAGCTTTGCCAAAGCACTGGCGCCAGAAGTCCGCGTAAACGGTATTCAACCTGGACCGATTCTGTTTCTGCCAGAACATGATAGTGAACATCGTCAAAAAGTATTGGCCGAAACGCCGCTCAACCTAGAAGGCGGACTTGAGCCCATGCTGCAAGCGGTGCGTTTTCTTCGTGATAATCCTTTTGTTACCGGTGAATTTATAAAGGTCGATGGTGGTCGAGCACTGATGATCTAAGTCACGATGCTAATTCTTGTGCTAAATTGTTGGATGACTTGCAGTTAAACTCACCCAATTCTTTTGCAAGAAGGGCATACGAATGAAAACCAATAAGCTCGTCTGGGTTGCAGTAGCCGCATTGAGCGTCAGCGTCAATGCGAGCGAGTCCGAAGAAACACGACTCCTTGAACAACCGGATATTTCCGCCAACCACATCGCCTTCGTATATGGTGGTGACATTTGGCTAGCGAATCACGATGGCAGCCAGCCGCGGCAATTGACCAGTCACCCGGCGAGCGAAACTAAACCGCTTTTCTCGCCAGACGGCCAATGGCTTGCGTTCTCAGCCGACTATCATGGCAATAACGATGTCTATGTAATGTCAATTCATGGCGGTGCAGCGCAGCGCCTTACGTACCACCCTAGTCACGATGTAGTAACAGACTGGGCTGCCGCAGGCGATCGTGTCTATTTCACCTCGAATCGTGCGGTACTCAATACTCGCAGTAGCCAACTGTTTAGTGTCGCAGTAGCGGGTGGTTACCCAGAGAAATACATGGAAGCTGTGGTCGCCGAAGGCAAGTTTGCCAACGATGGTGAAACCCTCGCCTACCGGCCAAACCGCTTACCCAACAACCAAACGGCAGGTTGGCGCTTGCATCGCGGCGGTTCCACGCCGCCCGTATGGCTGCTCAATAAAGATGACGATGAATTTAGCCAGCTACCACGTGCCAATGCCAGCCACCATCATCCATTTTGGTTGGCCGACGACCTTTATCTGATTTCCGATCGTGATGATGTTGCCGCCAACTTGTACCGCTACACTGCAGGCGAATTGCAACAACTGACCCAGTTTACCGAATGGGACATCACCAGTGCCAATGGCCACGGGGACAACGTTGTCTTCTCCGCTGGCGGCTACCTGTACCGTTGGCAAGTCGCTAATAACGAACCGCAACGCCTACAAATAAAACTTGCTGCACCTGCCCCTCAACTCGAACCTGATTGGCAAGATGCAAGCAAAATGATTACTGACTTTGACTTATCTAAGACCGGCAAACGCGTCGCCTTGACTGCTCGCGGTGACATCTTCTCGGTCGCTGTTGAACATGGGCCTACGCGCAACCTGAGTAGTACCGATGGGCAACGTGAATATACCGGGTTATGGCACCCAGATGGCGATCGTATTGCCTTCGTCCAAGACGACGGTGAACAAGCTGTCGTCATCGCGCCGCAAGATGGTATTGGTGAACAACAGCGTTTTGCGCTGCCCGGCTCGAGCTACTACAGCCTTTTGGCTTGGTCACCCGATGGCCAACGTATTGCCTTGAGCGACAATCATATCAACCTTTATCTACTCGATACCGCGTCGGGTGAACTCAGCCAAGTCCACTCTGGCGAACGCCGCTGGGACCAACAGGTTTCCTTTGCTCCGGACGGCAGCTACCTTGCGTTTAATGCCTTAAACGCTCAGGGCTTCAGTAAAATCTATTTGTACAATACTGAAACCGAAGCAAAACAAGCGCTAACAGAGGGTATGAGCTTTGCCAGTAACCCAGTCTTTAGCAACGACTATCTGTTCTTCACAGCGTCAGTCAACGCTGGTCCGGCGATTAGTTGGCTGGATTTGTCTGCGCAAGAACGCCCGGTGCGTATGGGCATCTATGCCTTGAGTTTACGCACTGATGTGCCATCGCCAGTGGCCCCGCGTTTAAGCGATGAGAGCGATGAAAGTGCGGCCAGTGATGACAGCAATGACGACGAAGCAAAAGATAAGCCTGTATTTAGCATAGCTATCGAGGGCCTAACCTCGCGTATCAGCGCCCTGCCGGTGGGGGAGCAGTTTTATCAGCGACTCGCTGTAGCCGAAGACGGTAGCTTGTTCTACTTGCTGCAACCCCAAGACGGTGTCAAAACGCCAAGTAACGGCCCGAATCAAATGAGCCTTATGCGTTATGACTTTGCCTCGCGCGAGGCTGCGCAAGTGAGCGACAAAATTGCCAGCTACGATCTTAGTGCCGATGGCAAACAGCTCTTAACTTTCAGTGCACCGAGCACTTTGGCAGTCGGCCCCGCTGCAGCCAAGTTTGAAGGTAAGCCCATCGCCTTGAACCAAGTGAAAAGCTTTATCGACCCACAACGCGAATGGCAGCAAATATTTGACGATGTATGGCGTATGCAAAAAGAGTACTTCTACGCGGAAAATATGCATGGCATCGATTGGCAAGCAATCTATGACAAATATGCAGCGCTACTCCCACATGTGAAACGCCGCGCTGACCTCAACACGGTTTTGGTTGGCATGATTAGCGAGCTACAAGTCGGCCACAATAATGTCGGCGGCGGCGATGTGTTCCGAGGCGAAAACGATAATGTTGGTTTGCTTGGCGCAGACTTCAACATTGTTGATGGCCGCTACCAAATTGCCACGCTGTACCAAGGCGATCGCTGGAGTCCTGATTTACAGGCTCCGCTTGCTGTGCCTGGAATCGACGTTGCCGAAGGTGATTTCATCTTGGCCATCAACGGTCAACAAATAAATGCTGATAAGTCGCTTTTCGCTCATTTTGTTGGCACCGCCGGACAAGCAGTTACCTTAACCGTAGCAGATTCAGCCGCTGGTGCTAACGCACGTGAAGTGACCGTTACGCCAACCGCAAATGAGGGCGAGCTAAGACTATGGCATTGGATCCAGCAAAACCAACGTTATGTTGATGAGCAAAGCGACGGCCAAATTGCCTACGTATACTTACCTAACACAACGGATGCCGGTTACTACTTCTTTAACCGTATGTTCTTCCCGCAAGCCAATAAACCCGCGCTGCTCATTGACGAGCGCCGTAACGGTGGCGGGCAAGCGGCCAATTACATTACCGAACTGTTAGCACGGCCGCATTTGTCAGGTTGGTATGAACGTGACGCAGCAGTGTGGACCACACCCGGAGCAGCGATTCACGGCCCTAAAACGATGCTCATCGACCAGGATGCAGGCTCGGGCGGTGACTTTTTACCGTGGTCTTTCTCGTATTTGAACCTCGGTACCACCGTCGGTACACGCACTTGGGGCGGCTTAATTGGTATTAGTGCCAATCCAAGCCTCATTGATGGCGGGTTTCACACCGTGCCTTACTTCCGTTTCTTTACGCCGGAGGGCGAATGGGCAGTTGAGAATGAGGGTGTAACGCCAGATATCGAAGTTATCCTCAACCCGTTGGCGGTGAACGAAGGCCGTGATCCACAGCTCGAACGTGGCGTTGCTGAGACCTTAGAGAAACTGCGTAAAAACCCTCCGCGGGACTACCGCGAGCCGCCTGCTCTCCCCACTGAGTTAGGGGGTTAATCAGCCGCAGCTGATATGTTAAAGCACAAACAAAAACGCCAGGCAATGCCTGGCGTTTTTTATCAAGTGCGTAAAGCGTTTACGCGGCCAACATTTGGCGTAACACGTAATGCAAAATACCACCGTTTTTGTAGTACTGCAGTTCGTTGTTCGTATCGATACGGCACTTCACCTTAAAGGTAACCTCGGAACCATCGTCCTTCTTAGCGGTAACCTTCAGCATTTGACCAGGCTTGAGGTCTTCGTTAATTCCTTCAATCGAAATTTGCTCATTGCCGGTTAAGCCGTGGGCTTTGACACCCTGGTCATCTTCGAACTGCAACGGTAAAACGCCCATACCAACGAGATTTGAACGGTGAATACGTTCAAAGCTCTCAGCAATCACCGCTTTCACGCCAAGCAAGATAGTACCTTTAGCCGCCCAGTCGCGGCTTGAGCCAGTACCATACTCTTTACCAGCCAACACCACCAAAGGAGTGTTGTCTTTTTGGTACTTCATGGCGGCATCGTAAATAGGCATTTGCTCGCCCGACGGTACGTGTACAGTGAAGCCACCTTCCACATCATCCAGCATCTGGTTTTTGATGCGAATGTTGGCAAAGGTACCGCGCATCATCACTTCATGGTTACCACGACGCGAACCGTAAGAGTTAAAGTCTTTCACCTCTACGCCATTCGCTTGCAAATATTTCCCTGCTGGCGAGTCGTGCTTAATTGATCCGGCAGGTGAAATATGGTCCGTGGTAATTGAATCAGCAAACACTGCCAATACCCGAGCATCTTTGATGTCGCTCATTGGTGGCAACGGCTGATCAATTTCAGTAAAGTACGGCGGATTCTTCACGTAGGTTGAGTCATCGCTCCAGTTGTACGTGTTGCCTTCGCCAATTGGAATACTGCGCCATTCTTCGTCGCCATCGAACACTTCAGCGTACTCGTTGCGGAACATTTGCCCATCAACGAAGCTCACCGCATCGGCGATTTCCTTGCTGCTCGGCCAAATATCTTTCAAGTAGACGGGGTTGCCGTCTTGATCTTCACCAAGCGGTTCCTTACTCAAGTCAATGCGTGTCGTACCCGCCAGCGCATAAGCCACCACCAACGGTGGTGACGCTAACCAGTTGGCCTGTACTTCAGGGTGTACACGACCTTCAAAGTTACGGTTACCTGACAACACCGATGATACGGTTAGGTCGCCTTCTTTAATTGCGGCACTGATTTCATCAGGTAAAGGCCCTGAGTTACCAATACAGGTCGTACAACCGTAACCCACCAAGTTGAAACCAAGCTTATCAAGGTATTGCGTGAAACCCGCTTTCGCAAGGTAGTCGGTGACCACTTTGGAGCCTGGCGCCAGTGAAGACTTGACCCAAGGCTTACGGTCTAAACCTTTTTCAACGGCCTTTTTGGCAACCAAGCCCGCTGCCATGAGCACACTAGGGTTCGAAGTATTGGTACACGAGGTAATTGCGGCAATCACCACGTCGCCGTGGGCCAATTTATAATCCTTGCCCGGCACCTGGACTTTCTTGTCTTTTTCGTTGGCTTTGCCATCTTGCTCAAGAATCAGGTCAAAGTTCGAACCGAGCTGCGGCATTGCTACACGATCTTGTGGGCGTTTAGGTCCCGCAAGAGAAGCTTCTACCGTGCTCAAATCAAGCTCTAGTGAATCGGTGAAGACCGGCTCTTTGCCAGTTTCACGCCACATACCTTGGGCTTTGCTATAGGCTTCTACCAGATCGATGGTGTCTTGATCACGGCCAGAGAGCTCAAGATAACGAAGAGTCTCTTGGTCTACCGGGAAGAAACCACAAGTTGCACCATACTCCGGCGCCATATTGGCAATGGTTGCACGGTCAGCTAACGGCAAGTTATCTAAGCCAGGGCCGTAGAATTCAACGAATTTACCTACAACACCTTGTTTGCGCAGCATTTGCGTAACGGTCAATACCAAGTCAGTGGCGGTAACGCCCTCAGGCAGTTTACCGGTCACTCGGAAGCCTACAACCTCCGGAATCAGCATTGAAATCGGTTGTCCAAGCATCGCCGCTTCAGCTTCAATACCACCAACACCCCAACCGAGAACGCCGAGACCGTTAATCATGGTGGTGTGCGAATCGGTACCGACGAGGGTATCTGGCATCACAAAGGTTTTGCCGTCTTGATCTTTCGTCCATGCAACTTTGGCTAGGTATTCTAAGTTTACCTGATGGCATATGCCGGTTCCCGGCGGTACTACGCGGAAATTTTCAAATGCACTTTGGCCCCAACGCAAGAATTGATAACGCTCAAAGTTACGTTCCATTTCAATGCGCACGTTTTCTTTAAACGCTTCAGGTGAGGCGAACTTATCCACCATGACGGAATGGTCAATGACCAAGTCGACGGCAGATAATGGATTAATTTGCTCTGGGTCCTGTCCAGCTTTACCTACTGCGTCACGCATTGCGGCTAAGTCCACAATCGCTGGCACACCCGTAAAGTCTTGCATTAACACTCGTGCCGGACGGTATTGAATTTCTTTATCTGACTTTCGTTCACTCAACCACTGCGCAATAGCTTCGATATCGCTTTCTTTGACGGTATCGCCATCTTCGTTGCGCAACATGTTTTCGAGCAAAACTTTCATGGATGTCGGTAGTTTGTCGACATCACCTATTGCCGCTAGTTTCTCCGCGGCTTTTGGCAAACTATGATAGTGATAAGTTTTACCATTCACTTCTAACGTACTTAGGGTCTTCAGGCTGTCGTGGCTCGACATAGCTCTCTCCTTCTCCACGAACGATAGATTCCTTAAGCTTAGCCATAAATTGCCAGCTAAGCCATAAATGATAGCTATGTTCACTATGGGATCTTCACTAACAAAGATCAACTCACTAAGCTGCTGAAACACTTCCTAAATCATTTGTTGCTCAGCTTTTCAACAGATTGATTTTATGTTGACCGTGATAGTGCTATAAAACTAGGTAATGAATTCACATAGGTAAACAGCGTGCCGCATCCCAAACTTCCAATGTTCGAAGCCCTTGGGCATTACATGGACCTACTCATGGACGCCATTTGCGTGGTCAACACCGACAATGAGTTCGTCTATATTAGTGCCGGTGGCGAGCGCGTATTTGGCTATCCCCCACACGAGATGATTGGCCGCTGTATGTTTGACTTTGTCCATCCGGACGACCAAGCAAAAACCCTAAAGGTTGTGAACGAGATCGTCGCCGGTGAAGCGAAGATTCATTTTGAGAACCGCTATATCCGTAAGAACGGCGACGTCGCTCACATCGTTTGGTCGGCACGCTATTCACCCGATGATGGTATTCGTATTGCCGTTGCGCGTGACGTGACAGCGCATCGACAAGCCGAAAATCAGCGCGAAGAGCTGCTAGAACAATTGCAGCATAGTGCTCATCACGATTCCCTGACCGGCTTGCCCAATCGTAGCTATTTTTATCGCCAAGCTGAATTACTGTTAGCCAGTAATAATCCATTGGCCGTAGCGTACATCGATCTTAATCACTTTAAAGACGTCAACGACCGCTACGGTCATGCGATTGGCGACGAAATACTGCGTTCCGCGGCGCGGCGATTAAAAAGTCAGATTCGCAATAACGATACGATTGCGCGGATCGGTGGTGACGAGTTCGTCGCCTTGTTCGCCGACGTGGGTGATGAAGAAACTGCAAAAGCTATTGTGCAAAAGCTACATGAAGCACTAAAAAGCCCCATTCAAATGGATCATTTATCGTTTGGCATTACCGCCAGTGTTGGGTGTGTGATCTCACGCGCCCCTCACCCGTCACTGGAAACCCTGCTGCAGCAAGCGGACACTGTAATGTACAAGGCAAAACATCACCCGACGACCACCTCATTGATTACCCTGCTTTAAACATTACGCTATTGTCGCTACCACTCGGCAGTTTATAATGGCCTTACTAAGCCACTCTTAAGGAAGAAAAATGAGTCAGGTATTGCAGGATTTATTAGACTTATTACGATTAGAAACCATCGAACAGGGTATCTACCGTGGTCAAAGCCAAGATTTAGGTTTCGGCGCAGTCTTTGGCGGTCAAGTGATTGGCCAAGCACTTTCCGCAGCCAAAGAAACCTTACCAGAAGATCGCAAGGTACATTCCCTACATTCCTATTTTTTACGCCCGGGCGATGCGCAGAAACCTATCGTTTATGACGTTGAAAACGTGCGCGATGGCAAAAGTTTTTCGACGCGACGCGTCAAAGCTGTTCAATATGGTAAACCCATTTTCTATATGACGGCATCATTTCAAATCGATGAGCCGGGCTTTGAACATCAGGACACCATGCCAGAAGTTCCAGGACCTGAAGGCTTGGTGTCCGATATCGATATTTATCGCGAACATGCAGAACTCATTCCAGAACGTATACGCAATAAGTTTATCTCAGAGAAACCGATCGAAATGCGGTTTGTGACGGCGAACAACCCGTTCAAACCTAAAATTGATGCGCCAAAGCGCTACGTTTGGATTAAAGCCAACGGCGATATGCCTGACGATCCACGCATTCACAAGTATTTACTTGCCTATGCATCCGACTTTAACTTCTTGCCAACCGCATTACAGCCGCACGGTGCAAGCTTTGCCCAGCCAGATATGCAGATGGCGACGATTGATCACTCCATGTGGTTCCACAAGGATTTTCGTATGGATGACTGGATATTGTATGCGATTGACAGTCCGGTAGCTTGTGGCGCTCGCGGTTTAGTTAGAGGGCAGTTCTTTACGCGTGATGGGGTCTTAGTAGCATCAACCGCCCAAGAAGGCGTCATGCGAAAACACAACAAGTAAAAAGCGATGTTTGCTGTTCGCTGTTTGCTGTTGGTTTAAATCAAGTAGCCCGTGGTTCTACCACGGGCCTAGCTAAACGTTTTGTCCATTTTTGTTGAATTCGACAGTCCCCGTGGTAGAACCACGGGCTACCCAAACAAACCACGAATTACGAGATGGTAAAGAAGAAGCCGGCGATGGCTGCGCTCATCATGTTTGCCAAAGTAGCGGCCAATAACGCCCGCAAACCTAAACGCGCAATATCATGACGTCGACTCGGTGCCATACCACCAAGTCCACCGAGCAGAATTGCAATCGACGAAAAGTTCGCGAAGCCGCACAGTACAAAGGTGATAATAACTTCACTGTGCTCGCTTAGCTGCTCGCGGTAATTGACGAAATCGAGGTAAGCGACGAACTCGTTAATAACCAGCTTCTGACCAATAAAACTGCCGGCAAGTTGGGCTTCATCCCAGCTTACGCCAAGTACATAAGCAATCGGCTGGAAGACATAACCAAAGAGTTCTTGTAACGACAGGTCTGGGTGCCCAAACCAGTCCCCTACCCAACCGAAAATGCCGTTGATAAGTGCGATTAAGGCTACGAAAGCAATCAGCATAGCACCAACATTAATGGCCAGTTGCACACCACTTGAAGCACCTGCTGCGGCGGCGTCGATCACGTTAACTGCACGGTCTTCCACCTGGACGTCGCCGGCTTTTTGCGTGTTATTACTCTCAATGATGTTTTCGATATCTTCGCGCGGTTTATCTAGCTCTGGCATGAGGATCTTCGCCATCATCAAGCCCGCTGGTGCTGCCATGAAGCTGGCGGCGATAAGGTATTTCAGTTCGACACCTACACCTGCATATCCGGCAAGCACTGAACCAGATACCGAGCACATACCGCCGACCATAACCGCAAAGAGCTCAGAGCGAGTCATGCTGGCAATAAACGGACGTACCATCATCGGAGCTTCGGTCTGCCCAACGAAGATATTTGCTGCTGCGGACATAGATTCGGGGCGGCTGCTACCGATGATCTTCTGTAAGCCACCGCCCAGAATACGAATGATCCATTTCATAATGCCGAGGTAATACAACACTGAAATAAGCGAGGAGAAAAAGACGATAACACTCAGAACTTGAATCGCGAATACAAAGCCAAAATCAGCCGAGGCCAAACCACCGAACATGAAATCAATGCCAGCACTGGTGAACGAGATGATTTTTGATACACCTGAAGCGACCGCATACAAGACGTCTTGACCAAATGGCACGTACAAAACAAAAGCGGCAAGTAAGACTTGGATAGCGAAAGCGCCACCCACAGTGCGCCAACGAATGTTTTTACGATTGGTCGAAAACAATATGGCAATGGCAAACAAAATGGCGATGCCGAGGAAACTATTCATATAATAGACCGTTTATTTTAGTTAGTTCTTACTCCGCCAATAATTGACGAATTTTCGATTTTATAAGGTCGATGGCAATCTCATTTTGACCGCCGCGGGTCACCACCAAATCAGCAAACTGTTTCGATGGCAAAATAAACTCGAAGAACGCAGGACGCACGGTCTCCTCGTACTGCTCGGCGACCGACTGGATCGTACGACCTCGTTCCTCTACATCTCGAATCATACGGCGTAACAAACAGACATCTAGCGGCGTATCCATAAACACCGAGATGTCGAATAACTTACGCAAATGTGGGTCATGGAGCAACAAAATCCCTTCAACCATGATGACTTTGCCGGGCTGTACTTTGATCGTTTCATCAGTACGAGTGTGGGTTTTGTAATTATACTGCGGCATTGCTATGGCGTTACCAGCACTTAATTGCTCAAGGTGCTGCACCAACAGTTCATGTTCAAACGCCGACGGATGGTCATAGTTGGTTAACTGCCGCTGTTCAAAGGTCAAATGACTTTGATCACGATAATAAGCATCTTCATTCAAAATGGCGATACCATTACCGCCTAACTCAGCAACCAGCTCTTGGTACACCGTCGAAGCGAATAAACTTTTACCTGACGCCGAAGCACCAGCAATGGCTATGATCGTTGTTTTTCCCACACTTAAAATCTTCGTTTGCCCGACAACAACGCGCAATTATCCTTGATCCATTAACTAATTGGAAGCGTTGTCGATGTTTGACTGATCTTGTTACATTTTTTCACAGCTCACAAGATTACAACAAAGTCGCCCTCCTTTATGATGGCAAAGTTAATTAAAACAAAACGGAAGAAAACCATGCGATTATCGAAAACCCTAACAGCTATGGCTGTTGCCTCTGTTTTGCTTGGTGGTTGCCAAGCAACGGCACAGCAATCAGCCGCAAATGATCCTGTCGTGGTACAGCAGAATTTACCTGAAGTCGACATTAGCTATGAGAGCTTCACGCTGGACAATGGCTTGCGTGTTGTTGTGCATGAAGACCGTAAAGCGCCTATCGTTGCAGTCAACGTTTGGTATGGCGTGGGCTCAAAAGATGAACCTGAAGGTAAATCAGGCTTCGCACACTTGTTTGAGCACTTGATGTTCAACGGTACCGAAAACTACGATGATGAGTATTTTGGCCCGTTTGAACGCGCTGGTGCGACCGACATGAACGGTACCACCAACAGTGACCGCACGAACTACTTCCAAAACGTTCCGACCCCTGCCCTTGATATGGCACTGTGGATGGAATCTGACCGTATGGGCCACCTACTTGGTGCCATCACCCAAGAGAAACTCGACGAACAACGCGGTGTTGTTCAGAACGAAAAACGTCAAGGCGAAGCTCAACCCTACGGCCGCGTATTCGGTTATTTAGCAGAGCAAACGTTCCCTGAAGGCCACCCGTACTCATGGTCAGTCATTGGTTCGATGGAAGACTTAAATGCAGCATCATTAGATGACGTACATCAGTGGTTTAATGATTACTACGGTACCGCGAACGCCGTCGTTGTGCTCGCAGGCGACATCGATGTCGAAACTGCCAAAGCCAAAATGAACAAGTACTTTGGCCACATCGACGCAGGTAAGCCATTGAAGAAGATGAAAAGCTGGGTAGCTAAACGCGAAGGAACTAAGCGGGCTACAATGGAAGATAACGTTCCTGCAGCGCGTTTATACAAGCTTTGGAACACAGCTGAAATGGGCACCGCGGACTCAGAATACTTGAGCATGTTGGTCGATATTCTCGCGAGCGGTAAGAACTCACGTTTGTATCAGCGTTTAGTTTACGATGAGCAAATTGCGAGCATGGTTTCAGGGTTCCAGTATGAACGTCAATTGGCAGGTCAATTCTTCGTAATTGCCGATGCTAAGCCAGGCGTTGACATGGATCGTATTGAAGCCATCATCGATGAAGAACTTGCGAAAATCATCGCTGAAGGTCCAACTGCCGAAGAACTTGCGCGTACCAAGTTCAGCAACGCTGCTGGCTTTGTTCGCGGCGCCGAGCGTATTGGCGGCTTCGGAGGTAAATCAGACATTCTTGCGGCAGGGACCGTTTATCACGACGACCCTGGCTTCTACAAAACCTCGTGGGATGTCATCGAAAAAGCCAGCCCTGCCGATGTGCAAGCTGCTGCGGAGCGTTGGTTAAGCGATGGTGCTTTTGTATTGAATGTTGTACCACAACCTAAATACACCACGGCTGAGCCGCAAGCAGACCGCTCGCAATTGCCTGAAGTCGGTGAATTACCACAGCTTGACCTGCCGGAGCTCACGACTTTCACCTTGTCTAATGGCCTTGAAGTTGCCTTAGCCGAGCGTCACGACGTACCTACGGTGCAAATGCGCCTCATCATTGACAGCGGTTACGCTTCGGACTTTGGTGCTAAAGTTGGTACTGCGAGTTACACCATGAGCATGTTGCGTGAAGGCACTACCTCGCGTGACAGTCTTGAGCTAAGCAAAGAACTCGAGTCACTTGGTACGAATTTGTATGCTAGTGCGAGCCTTGATAACTCTACCGTCAGTATGGATAGCTTGGTAACTAACCTTGAATCAAGCCTTGAAATCATGGCTGACGTATTGATGAATCCAGCTTTCTCAGAAGAGGAAATTGAGCGCAAACGCGGCTTGTGGTTAGAAAACATCAAGAAAGAAAAAGCCCAACCTACCGCTATGGCTTATCGTGTCTTACCAAAACTCGTGTTTGGTGACAATCACGCCTACAGCGTACCGCTTACGGGTTCAGGTACCGAAGCATCGATTGAGTCACTCAACCGTGATGACTTGGTTGCCCACGCTAACACGTGGTTACGCCCAGACATTTCGCGTCTCGTGATTGTTGGTGCAACCACTGAAGCCGAGATCAAGCCACTGCTCGAAGCGTATTTGGGAGAATGGCAAGCGCCTGCAGCGAATGCGCCGTCGAAGCAGTTTACTGACGTCCAGCCGCAACAAGAAGCTCGTGTATTCTTGATTGACCAACCAGGCACTCCGCAGTCAACAATTATTGCTGGCCACTTAGCCCCGCAAGATGGCGTGGACAACGAGATTGCCATTGATGTCATGAACACGATCTTAGGTGGTAGCTTCACCAGCCGTTTAAATATGAACCTGCGTGAAGACAAAGGTTGGTCTTATGGCGCACGTTCAAGCTGGTTTGCTGCTGATGAAGCCGGCATGATCTTAGCGTCTGCACCAGTGCAAACCGATAAAACCAAAGAGTCGATTCAAGAAATCTTGAAGGAATTTAATGGTTACATGGGTGATGAACCTGCAACTACAGACGAGTTAGAGAAAGTCATCGCTAATAAGACTGCCAAATTGCCGGGTGCTTATGAAACCAAGTCTTCATTGCTCAGCTCGATTGTCGATACCTTGGAAAAAGGTAAAGGCATGGAGTGGCTCGAAAGCTACGGTTCACGAGTGCGTTCATTGGAGCTTGATACGGTGCAGCAAACCGCTGACGACGTATTGCGCCCAGATGCGCTGACGTGGGTCATCATTGGCGATTTAAGTCAAATTGAAGATGACGTACGCGCCCTGAACCTTGGTACTGTTACTAAATTAGATAGCAACGGTAACGAAATCTAAGGTTCTCACTTTATCTTCGGATAGTTTTTAAGCCGCTCTCGTAGAGCGGCTTTTTTTTGTCTACGACTATGGTCGTTTTGGCCTTTGTCGCCGTAGCATGTACCATGTTAGGTATTCGCATCTCTAGTAAAGGACGTAACCATGGAAATGATTAAAACACGCGCGGCTGTTGCTTGGGCACCGGGCGAACCATTGTCAATTGAAGAAGTCGATTTGATGCCACCGCAAAAAGGCGAGGTGTTGGTGCGCATCGTCGCTACTGGCGTGTGTCATACCGATGCTTACACTTTGTCTGGCGCTGACCCAGAAGGTATTTTCCCGGCTATTTTAGGGCATGAAGGTGGCGGTATTGTCGAAGCCGTTGGCGAAGGTGTCACCTCCGTCGAGGTTGGTGATCATGTGATTCCGCTCTACACGCCTGAGTGCGGCGAGTGTAAGTTTTGTAAGTCTGGTAAAACCAACTTATGCCAGGCTATTCGTAGTACCCAAGGCCAAGGCTTAATGCCTGATGGCACAACGCGATTCTCAAAAGATGGCAAGCCCATCTATCACTACATGGGCACCTCAACTTTTGCTGAGCACACTGTAGTACCCGAAATAGCCCTCGCAAAAATTAGCAAAGATGCGCCGCTTGAAGAAGTCTGTCTATTAGGCTGCGGTGTCACAACAGGCATGGGTGCGGTCAAGAACACCGCAAAAGTACAAGAAGGGGACACTGTTGCTGTGTTTGGCCTTGGTGGTATTGGCTTATCGGTAATTATTGGTGCCGTAATGGCCAAAGCCAGTCGCATTATTGCGATTGATATCAATGAAAGTAAATTCGATATCGCGCGGCAACTCGGCGCAACTGATTGCGTCAACCCGAACGATTATGACAAGCCGATTCAAGAAGTCATCGTTGACATGACCGACGGCGGCGTAGACTTTTCGTTTGAGTGTATCGGCAACGTTAAAGTAATGCGTTCAGCACTAGAGTGCTGCCATAAGGGCTGGGGCGAATCGGTGATCATTGGTGTCGCCGGAGCTGGCGAAGAAATAGCCACACGACCTTTCCAACTCGTAACGGGCCGGGTGTGGCGCGGCAGCGCGTTTGGCGGCGTTAAGGGTCGTACACAACTGCCGGACTACGTGCAACGCTACCTGAATGGCGAATTTGAATTAAGCACGTTCATCACCCACACCATGGGGCTTAATGACATCAACAAAGCTTTTGAACTGATGCACGAAGGCAAATCTATTCGCTCAGTCATCCATTTTGACAAATAACGTCGAACAACTAACGAGAGCCGCTATGACAGACTTAAAATTAGTGTCGAGTGTGCGTTGTTTTGAGGGCGAACAGCGCCGTTATGAACATCAAGCTCGTACGCTAGATTGCACCATGCAATTTAGCGTCTACTTGCCACCACAAGCACTACGTAGTGAGCACGTTCCAGCCGTATTGTGGTTGTCGGGACTAACCTGTACCGATGAGAACTTTAGTGCCAAAGCGGGTGCACAGCGTGTTGCCGCCGAACTCGGTTTAGCGCTCATTATTCCGGATACGAGTCCGCGCGGCGACCAGGTTGCCGATGACGATGCCTATGACTTCGGCAAAGGTGCTGGCTTTTACGTCAACGCTACTGAGCAACCATGGGCAAAGCACTACCAAATGTACGATTACATTAGCAAAGAGCTGATTGAATTGGTGCATAAGGAGTTACCGCTTAATGGCCGTTTAAGTATCAGTGGTCACTCCATGGGAGGGCACGGTGCATTGATCATGGCATTACGTGAAACAGAACGTTTCGAGAGCGTTTCTGCGTTTGCTCCGATTGCGCATCCAAGCGCTTGCCCTTGGGGGCTTAAAGCCTTTACCGGTTACTTAGGCGAAGACCGAGCTAAGTGGCAAGACTACGATGCAGTGTCCCTTATGCGGCAAGGTCAACAATGCCCGCCTCTGCTCGTTGATCAAGGCAGCGACGATAACTTTTTAGCCGAACAACTTAACTTTTCGCTACTTGAAGAAACCGTGAAATCACTCGATAGCCCCAGTCATTTACGCCTGCAAAAAGGCTACGACCACAGCTATTATTTCATTGCTAGTTTTATTGAGGAGCATTTACGCTTCCATCATTCATATCTAACTAGTTAAGAACTTGTAAAATTCGTACTCCTTGCTAAGCTTTACCCAGCGCGACTGATACTATTGTGCGCTTAAGTTAAGGAGTACGCGCTTTATGTCACCCAACCGAGCTGCTGGCCTTATCGCAGCAGCTTATTTGATTCTTGGCCTCGTATGGATTCGTTATTCTGACCAGTTTTTACTGGCGTTTGCGGCTGACTCGAATTTGCTCACCGAATTACAGACATTCAAGGGCTGGGCATATGTTATCGTTACTGCCGTTATGTTGTTTTTTCTGGCGAAATACGCGCTTGATCGAGAGCGCAACCTGTCCGAACGTGACCCACTCACGCGACTACTTAACCGCCACATGTTCAACCGTGAACTGCATAGTGAGCTCGCATTCTGCGCAGAGCACGAACAGAATCTGACGTTAGTCGTGCTCAATATCGATGGTTTTAAACAGCTGAATAGCAACGCTGGTACTGAAGTTGGCGATCGCTTTTTACAGAGTGTCGCCAACCTACTACGCGACCATTTTCAGCAACGCGTGCTTATCAGTCGTTTTGCCGGCGATGAATTTGCCATCGCCATTCCCGCAGCTCGTTGGCCCGATCAGGTTCTCCCCCAAGCGCAACACTTGCAGCAATTGATTCGCACCATCACTATTCCTGAGTTGCCGGAATCTGCGCTATCAGCATGCTTTGGAATCGCACGCTTCCCTCATGATGCAGCAAATAGCGAAGAGCTTATTGAAGCGGCGCTCATGGCACAGGACGAAGCCAAATCCTTGGGCAGTAACCGCCTACGGGTCTATAAAAGTGAATACGGTGAGAATGCTTCGAAGCGCACTAAATTACTGTTTGATCTAAAAGCCGCTATTGCGAACAAAAAGCTAAGTGTCGCCTACCAACCACAATTTCGTCTGAACAATCATGAAATAAGTGGTGTGGAAGTACTCGCCCGCTGGCATCATCCCGAAGAAGGAATGATCCCGCCTGATGTTTTCATTCCGCTGGCGGAACAACATGGACTTATTTGCGACATTACCGACTTTGTGATGCAAACGGCGATCAAGGAATTGATCGAGAGCGATTTATTGTACAAATACATACCGCGTGTTTCTTTTAATGTTTCCGCGGCTGATTTCAACAACTCACAAAGTTCTGAGCGCTTTTTGCATAATTTAGCCGAGCTCCCTGGCCATTGGTCGGTTGTCGAGCTGGAACTTACCGAAACCTCGGCATTGCTTAATTTAGAAGGTGTCAAAAATGTGCTCAGCGTACTAACCCAGCGCGGCGTCCAAGTCTCTCTTGATGATTTCGGTACTGGTTATTCGTCGCTCAGCACGCTGCGCCTTTTGCCGATCCAAGAACTGAAAATCGACCAAAGCTTTGTACGTGATATCGTGAAGAATGCGCAGGACGCGCGGTTGGTGAAAACCATCTTAGCGATGGCTCAGGCACTGCATTTGCGGGTTGTTGCCGAAGGCGTCGAAAGCCAGCAACAGGCCAGTTACTTAGAGCGCGCAGGCTGTGAAGAAGTACAAGGTTATTTGTACGCCCGCCCGATGAGTCTTTCTGCGCTGCAATCCTTTGTAAAAAACATTAACTCGGCAAAAGCGCAGAGTTGATACGGTTTTTCCCTTGCCGTTTACCAACATACATAGCTTGATCGGCAACACGCATTAATTCCGTCACGGTACAGTGCTCTGAATAACGCTCGCAATGACAAATACCAATCGATAATGACACCTGCCAGCCGTGCTGGCGAGTCACTTCAAGAACCTTTGCTCGCACCCGCTCGAGAATGACTTCAGCGTCACCCACTGTGGTACTAGGATGAATCGTGGCGAATTCGTCACCACCAATACGGGCAACAAAATCACTCCCCCTACAGGTTTCTTTAATCGCATTCGCAATAGCTTGCAGCGCACGATCACCTTCGTCGTGACCAAAGTTATCATTAATCAATTTGAAGTCGTCGAGATCGATTAAGGCGACCGAGAACCGATGGAGGCCAGCTCGCAATTCCGCTATATCTTCGTCAAGCTCTTGGTAAAAAGCACGGCGATTCGCCAATCCTGTCAGGTAATCAGTTAATGCTTGTTTGCGTTCACTTTCCAACTCGCGGCGGATTTTGTCTTCGGTTTGTTTGAACTGTGTGGCGTCACGAATAAAAGCAATCGCATAAGGCTCATGCTTGACTTGCACGTGGCTGAGCATGATATCAACGTGAAACGATTCGCCATTTTTGCGCACGCCTAAAAAACGGAAACCGCGCCCCATAGGTCGGTTTTGCTGGGTTTGAAAGAACTGTAACACATGTTTTTCATGTTGCTCTCGAATTCCTTCCGGTAACAGCTTCGCCAAACTCGCACCATTAAGTTCCGCATGCTTATAGCCAAATAGCTCAGCAGCCAACTGATTCACCAGCACTATCTTACCGTCTTTATTGACAACAAGGGCCGCGTCAGGAATTATTTCAATAAGTTCGCTGAGGTCGCGCTCGTCTTTCATGCCCCTCTCGAATACCATGGAATTGATGCCTTAAGCTTAACGGAACTTTACCCTAATGCCCATAGCCCACCGATTATTCGCAGTGTTTTTTTTACCAGCTTTAGCGCTGGTCAGCGCTGTTACGGCGGCGCAAGACTTTCGCCCGTTGAGCGACCGCGCCATGCGCATCTGGGACACCCAGCACGGTCTTCCACATAACTCGATTAACCACATTACCCAAGACAGCCAGGGCTATCTTTGGATCGCCACATGGCAAGGTCCGGTTCGCTTCAATGGCCGCGCATTCGAAATCTTTGACGATGAAACACAGCTTCCGGATCCGGGTGCCCTATTTATTGGCGAAAACCCTTACACCAATACCATTGTTGCAACGGGTGCTCGCGGTGGCGTGAGTTACTTTAAGCCCGCTCTCGCAGGTGGCGAGTGGCAGGCGCAGCCAAGAGTTTTTGACCGTGTCGACTTCGCGCTATTTGCCACACCTGAATGCACATGGTACGCAACTGTCACCACTGGAGTTGTCCGTGATTGTGAAGGCAAACGCACGCAGTATACGATAAAAGAGGGGCTCCCGAGTGACTCGATCCTTGCGCTAACGAAAGACAGCAGTGGCCGAATCTGGGCCGCTACCGATCGCGGCCCGGCTTATTTTCAACCGGAAACCGCGACATTTATCACAGTCGCTGGATTACCCTCGGGCTACAATTTCGGGATTGTCAGTGATCAAAATACCAAAGACCTCTGGTTAAGTATTGACGAGAGTATTTACCGCCTCGATGTCGCTACCCTAAGCTACGAGCGTTGGCCGGTGACCTACCCAAGCACCGTTACCGAGCTCTATCAAGCACCCAATGGCGTGCTTTGGGTTGGAACCCATGAACACGGGTTAACCCAACTCGATGACCAGTCTGCAGTCATGACGACCGTCGCTAACGGCTTGCCGAATAATCACATCCTGTCGATTTTTGTCGATCGTGAAAACACTTTATGGGTCGGCACCCACCGCGGACTTACACAATTTAGAGAAGCCCCGTTTCATAGCCATCGAAAGGAAGATGGGCTCGACTATGACTATGTTCGAGCGCTCATGCAGCTTGACGACGGAAGTATTCTCGTGGGTGGCTTAGGTGGTATCAAACAGATTGCCAATGAAACAATCCTGCCCTTTCCGACCAACAGCCCAGTGGCAAATGAAAGCATTCTAACCCTTGCACAAAGTGGTGATGGCTTCCTTTATGTCGGTACCTTTACCAACGGTTTGTACGTACTTCGTAACGGCGAACAAATAGCCCATTACAATGAGACGAATGGCTTTCCTGGTAACGATATCCGTAGTGTTTTACTTGCCGATGACGGTTATCTGTATGCGGCAACGTCGCGTGGTGTTTTGCGCGCAAAACGGCGCAGCAATGGTGAACTTGATCAGCCCGATTATTTTGGCGTCGCAGAAGGCCTGCCAGACGAAATTATTTACGCCATCCACCAAAGTCCTACCGGCGATATCTGGATTGGCAGTATGCGCGGCTTGTCTGTGCTGAAAGACCAAGGCATACAGCGCATCGACTTAAGCGCGATCACTAACGCCGAGTTTATGTTTGGCTTTCACGAGTCCGGACAGCATTTGTACGTTGCAAGCGACCGCGGACTCATTTTGTACAACAAGCGAACTGAACAATGGCAAGTTTTCGATGATGATAACGGCCTGCCGTTCGTCAAGTTTTTCGATGTCACTCGCGATCTTAACGGCAACGTTTGGCTGGCGACCGGGCGTGGCCTGTATGTCATCGCCGCCAATGATTTCGAAAGAGCTGTTTTTGATGATAACCCCGCAACGCCGATGCCATACTCGTTCTACGAGTCCTTCCATGGCTTAGCGAGTGCCCAAATTAATACGGGCGGACCGCCTATGCTGGTGGACAACGACGGACACTTATGGCTTGCAACATCGCAAGGTGTCGGCCATTACCTGCCCGCAAATTTAGCAGCACTCAACGGTCAGCCACCCACCCCCGTGATTGAAGCGGTCGAAGCCGACGGCAACAAGATCAAGCCAGAAACTTATCTTGATGCACATACGGGGCGGGTCGAGTTTAATTTTGCGGGGCTTGGCTTTCATCATCCGGAGTCGATAAGCTACCGCGTGCAACTCGCGGGCTATGACGACAGTTGGGTAACACCGAATGACAACCAACTTAGTGTTGCGTACACAGAATTACCGCCCGGAGCCTATATTTTTCAAGTGCAAACCGCTTACCCGAACGGGCAATGGAGCGATGCAGCAACCTTCACTTTTCATAAATTACCGACGCTATGGCAACGTCCTACGACTTGGTTAGTTAGCGCCCTACTCTTGCTGATCACCATTGTCGCGATCATTCGCTTACGCTCCTACCAATTGAAACGCAGCAAAGAGCGACTGCAAGATTTAGTCCGCGAGCAGACGAAGTCGCTCGAGCAACTCGCGCACCAAGACAGCTTAACACTGCTTGCCAACCGCCGCGCCTTTGATCAGTTTCTGCGGGAAAAAGTTGCACGCAATGGGGCGCACCAATTAGGCCTGATTTTGCTCGACCTCGACTATTTTAAAGACATCAATGATCGCTATCTACACACCACAGGCGACAAGGTACTCAAACGCGTCGCCCAAATCATTACAACGACCGCACGTGAAAGCGATATGGTTGCCCGTTGGGGCGGTGAAGAGTTCGCTATTTTATTAACCAACACCGATCGCCAACAACTGACCGCAGTCTGCGAACGCATGCGAAACGCACTCGAAACAGCAGATTTGCATGACTTGGTAAGCGACTTGAATGTGACCGGTAGTTTTGGTGCGGCGCTGCACGAACCGAACGAGACCGCCGCAAGCTTGTTACGCCGCGCCGATAAAGCGCTTTACCAAGCCAAAAGCAACGGCCGCAATCGAACGGAACTTGCGCCAACTCGAGATTAGTGGTCGTGATCAGCTGCTATTGCTGGCACAAACAAGCGCGTTTGATGTACCTCACATTCGCTCTGTTCGCGATCACAGTCGCGCAAAGTGAGCTGAAACAGGTCACCGTAGTCACGCTCAGTTAAATCTTCGCTGTGCCCACCCAAGCTGCGTACCAACGCTGGCACTGTATTACTATGGCCAACGACCAGCGCATTCTCACCCGCCTGTTTGAGTTGTTCGACGAGCTCACGCGCGGCTGCTGGGCGATAGGTCTGTACCGTGATACCGAGTAACCTTGCTAGTGGTTGAACTGTTTGTTGAGTGCGTTGGTAGGGCGTGCTGTAAATAGCTTTGATGTGCGCGTTTTGCAGCATGCCTGCGAGAATTTGGGCGCGCTGTACACCTTGCTCACTAAGTGGCGGATCAGACTCTGCCTGCGCTTTTTCGGCATGCCGTACGACATACACTGTGAATTCATTTGCCATCGTTGAACTTCCCCCCAGTACCGCGCACACACCTAGTAAAATACCGATAACATATTGTTTCATTGATTTTTCTCATTGACACTCAAACCGACGCCACCTATGTTCCTAAATGTAGTGTTCAAACACAATCACCCATTGATGAAAGTATAACTATAACGCATAAAAGGACCCTCTCATGGATCATCATGGCTTTGACAGCTCGAGTACCGTTCGCCTTGGCGAGTGGATGCTCACTATTTTCCTTACTTTTATTCCGATCGTTAACCTGATTGCTCTACTGATTTGGGCATTTTCAAGCTCAACCAAACCTTCAAAACAGAATTGGGCTCGCGCTATTCTCATCTGGATGCTTATCGCCATGGTTATCGGTTTTGGTATGGGAGTGCTGGGCTTAGGTGGCGCTATGATGTTGGGGAATACTTAATCCACTTGGAAACCAAACATGCTCCGCGCCGAGGCCATTAGCAAGATTTACCAAATGGGAGAAGTTGAAATTCACGCCCTACGCGGCGTGAGTCTTCAACTTCACAGTGGTGAACTTGTTGTTCTACTTGGTGCCTCCGGCTCGGGCAAATCCACCCTACTTAACATCATGGGTGGACTGGATACCCCGAGTAGCGGTGAGCTCTATTACCGCGATCACGCTTTACATACCGCAAATGAACGTGAACTCACCCGCTTTCGCCGCGACCATGTAGGCTTTGTTTTCCAGTTCTATAATTTAATCCCAAGCCTCACCGCCCGCGAAAATGTCGCTATGGTGACCGACATTGCACGTAACCCTATGGCGCCAGAAGAGGCTCTCGAAAGAGTTGGCCTTAACAACCGTATGGACCACTTCCCGGCACAGCTTTCTGGTGGCGAGCAGCAACGTGTTGCCATCGCCCGCGCTATCGCCAAACGGCCCGAAATTCTCCTCTGCGACGAGCCCACTGGAGCGCTCGATTCAACTACCGGAGGCTTAGTCCTCGAAGTTCTGCAAACGATCAATCAAGAGTTAGGGACTACAACCGCTATTATTACCCACAATGCGGTCATTGCAGAGATGGCCGACCGCATGATTCGATTGTCCGATGGGAGCATCACTGAAGAACAGCGAAACAGTCATCAGCGCGCGGCACGGGAGTTACATTGGTAAGCCCGCATGTAACCTTGCTGGCGAAGTTGCTCCGCGAGGTTTGGCATGCTCGCGCACAACTCTTCGCTATTGCCATTGTCGTGAGTGTTGGGGTGATGGTGTTGTTGATCATGACCACCGCACGACAAAGCTTAGTCAACGCTCAGCAAACGTTTTATGATGAACACCGCTTCGCAGATGTTTTTGTTGAACTAACTCGAGCGCCGCAGAGCCTGTTAACCACCGTACAAGAGTTACCTGGTGTAGCGATGGCTGAGACACGTATTCGCAGTGCCGCGCGTATTGAGCTGGATGGCTTTGCAGATCCTATTCAGGCGCAACTTGTTTCACTGCCGGAGCAACAGACGCAGTTACTTAACACGCTGCATCTACGCAGTGGCGCATTACCCACCAACAGTCGTCAAGTTGTCGTTTCGGAGCCCTTTGCGCAGGCACACCAACTACAACTTTACGACGCGATAACTGCGATTCTCAACGGCCGCCGTACCGAGCTTGAAATTGTCGGTATCGCCATCTCTCCTGAGTTTATCTATCAAATTGGTCCCGCTGACATTATGCCCGACTATCAACGCTATGGCGTGTTCTGGCTGCGTGAAGACGCACTCGCTGCAGCACTTGATATGGATGGCGCATTTAACAGCCTACTGGTTAAACTTGAGGCGCAAGCCAACAGGGCTCATCACACTGACAAGGGCACCTTACAATTACGCTTAGACCAGTTGTTCGAACGTTATGGCGGGCGCGGCAGCTACACCCGAGAAGAACAAATCTCCCATCGCTTTTTGAGCGAAGAGCTGAAGCAACTGCGCACGAATTCTATTTTCCTACCTATCGTGTTCTTGGGAACCTCGGCATTTTTATTCAATATTTTCATGCAGCGTCAGATTCATACCCAGCAGCAAATCATTGCGATTATGAAAGCCTTTGGCTACCGACCAATGGTGATTTTCTTACACTACTTGGGCTACAGTTCTTTAGTCGTGCTGTTAGGGCTGGTCCTGGGCGTCATTCTTAGCCGCTGGCTTGCTGCGACTATGGTTGAGTTATACGGTACCTATTTCAGTTTTATTGAACTGGGCGTAAAACTCAACTGGCGCAGCTTTGCCATTGCCGTGGTCGTGACCTTTGCCGCTGGCTTTATCGGCACGTGGCGAGCGATTTATCAGGCCGTTCAAGTTCCACCAGCACAAGCCATGCGCCCGCCTAGCCCGGCAAATTTCCAGCAAAGCCGCATCAACCACTTCATAGCAGTGATGGGCTTTGGACAAACCTGGCGAATTATTTTACGCAACCTTGTGCGTCATCCATTACGCAGCACGCTTTCGGTGCTCGGCATCGCCTTAGCTGGTGGCCTTTTGTTGTTCGGTAGCTACCAATTTCAAGCCATCAGCACCATGCTCGACCGTAATTATCGCGTCGAGCAACAGATGGATGTGATTGTTCATTTTACCCAAGTCACCGACGCGCACGGGCTAACCAGTCTTGCCGCGTTGTCAGGTGTAAACTATGTCGAAGGCATGCGCAGTGTTCCGGTGCGCCTACACAATGGCCGACAACTCTACAGTACGTCGATCACTGCCTTTGATTCGGCTAGCCAGTTGCGCCAATTGGCGAGTGTGCGCAGCATGCCGACCACGGGACTAATACTTACCGACCACCTCGCCGATTACTTGCAACTGGAAACTGGAAGCAACGTCACTGTTGAATTCATTGGCGAGCGCCGCTTAACGCGCTCAGTGCCTTTAGTTGCAACCACTAATGAATCCATTGGGGTGGGTGCGTATATGGCACTAGGTGAGCTTAACCACATCTTGTTAGAGAGCTCAGTGTTGAGCGGCGCCTGGTTACTCATCGATGATAGCCACAAAGAAGCGCTTTATGCTGAATTGAACAAGATGCCGCAAGTCGCCGGCTACAGTCACATTCGAGAGGCCGAAACCAAGTTACGCAGTTATATGGATGACACCGTGCTAACCGCCATGAGTATTATTTTTGTTCTTGCTGGTTCGTTGACATTCGCTATGGTCTACAACAATGCCCGCATTGCCCTCGCTGAACGCGAACGTGAGTTAGCGACGCTACGGGTGCTGGGATACAGCTATGGCGAAGTCGCCCGATTGTTGTTTGGTGAGCTTTTACTGCTGGTGCTGATTGCCATTCCGTTGGGTTGGCTTTGCGGCTTTATTTTCGCTGCGGGCATGACCGAGCTCATGAGTAGTGAGCTATTTCGCATTCCCTTTGTTATCAGTCGGCAGCTTTTCGGACTCTCGGCGTTCGGCGTATTGACCGCCGCCCTAATAGCCGTCATCTTTATGTTACGTCGCCTTAAGCACATCGACTTGGTGGCCGCGCTGAAATCGGAATAAAAGAGAACACACTATGAAAAAACCGCTGGCGAAAACGCTCCCATGGTTACTACTTGCACTAGTCGTTATTGCACTCGTGTATAGCCTGCGGCCGGAACCACCACAAGTGGTTGTTACCACAGTCTATGAAGGCCCATTGGCAGCAACGGTGAACGACGAAGGCCGCACGCATTTGCGTAACACCTATCAAGTCTCCGCACCAATAGCAGGCTATTTGCGACGCGTCGTTCTCGAGCCTGGCGATCTCGTACAACAAGGCGATACCGTATTTTTAGTTGAACCCAGCCCAACACCAGCGCTGGATCAACGTAGCCGCGAACAAGCCGTACAGACCTTGAATGCAGCCGAAGCCCGTTTGCAAGCTGCCATCGCACTACAACAAAATAGCGAGAGCGAAGCGCAACTGGCAACGAATGAACAACAACGTATTCAGAAACTACACGACGCCGGTATTGCCTCGACAGTGGATATGGAACGGGCACAAACTGCCCTGTTTCGCGCGCAATCGAATTTACGCTCAGCCACCGCTGCCGTTGCAGTTGCACAAGCTGATGTTAGCAATGCCAAACTGGTCTTAGAAATAGCCGAGGGCTCGCGTAACAGTGATAAAAACCGCGTTCTCGAAGTCCCCGCCCCGATTAGCGGAACAGTGTTACAGCGCTATCGCTGTTGCGAAGGCGTCGTCGCTGCCGGCGAAACCATTCTTGAACTGGGTGACTTGCAAGAGCTTGAGGTACAAGTTGATCTGCTAAGCAGCGCCGCGGTAAAAGTACGACCCGGCATGCCAGCAAGAATCAACCAATGGGGCGGCCAAGAGGTTCTCAGCGGTATCGTTCGTCGTGTTAATCCGGCTGGCTTCACCCGCATTTCTGCGCTGGGCATTGAGGAGCAACGCGTAAGCGTTTTTATTGAATTTACCGAGCCAACTCCTGAATTAGGTAACGATTATCGCGTTAATGCCGACATTGTCGTTGAGCAAGCTGCACAAACTTTGGCCGTTCCGATTACCGCGCTGTTTCGACAAGACCAGCAATGGCAGGTTTTCGTGTATCATGACGGACAAATTGAACAGCGTGCGCTCAAGGTTGGATTTCAAAGTGGGATCTATCGCCAGATTCTACAAGGCCTCGAGCCGGGCATGCGCGTTGTGAACCATCCGAGCAGTGATTTAGAAAATGGCATGAACGTACAGTTATGAAGTATTGGTTGGTCAAAACAGAACCTGATGAATGCAGCATCGATGACATCGGCAAAGCTGGCGACAAGGGCATGGTCTGGGACGGTGTACGTAACTATCAGGCACGCAATTTCTTACGCGATATGAACGTTGGTGATCACGTTTTTATCTATCATTCCAGCTGCGCCAAAGTCGGTATTGTCGGCCTAGCTGAAGTCATCGAAGAGGCGTTTGTCGATCCGCTGCAGTTTGAGCCTAACTCACCCTACTTTGATGCCAAATCAACACACGAAGCCCCGCGTTGGAGCGCGATAAAATTGCGTTTCATACGAAAATTCAGTGGCGTGTTAACGTTACAGCAATTGAAGCAGTTGCCGACACTTGCCGACAACCCGCTAGTGCAAAAAGGCTCACGTTTAAGTGTTGTACCATTTGCAAAAGCCGAATATCAGGCTGTACTAAAACAGCTCACCTAGACCGATTCAACACCCGTGCTTTATTCGTCGAGTGAGCATTGCAAGCAACGCTCCTTGCCGGTGATCAATTTTGAAATACGATTGCGATGTTTGGCAAAACCCAAATAACCTTTGTCAGCGAGCCAACGCACAAGAGGCCAACGTAATGGCGCTGTCAGCCAGCCTCTCCCCACTGCGGACCAGGCTGCATGGGTCACATCCAAGCCATAAAGCATCGTGTCGTCAGCTTGCTGGCCGTGTAAAATACGGTTCGCCTGTGCAGTATCAATATGTGGAAAGCGCTCAGTAAAATCATGCGCCCAGATGTCCTCAAACTGCAGCTGCTGCTGTCGTTTTTGAGCAAGCGCTTTAAGTTGACGCATCTCGTGTACGCACAAGGGGCAACCGCCGTCATAGAACAAAATTAACTGTGCCGCCAAGCTGGCCTCCATAAACAATTGGTCACTCAAACAATGGTTACGAAAGCCAGCTTTTTAGCGATCAGTCTTCACCGTTCACCTTCGCGATAAAATAAATCACATAGAAGATGCAAATACCGATAACTACCGCTAGCCCTGTGAACGAGAAAAAATAACTGGATCGGATACAAACTCTTTAAGTAATTGCATAAAACGCCTCCTTAGAAGCTATAGCGAATACCAAACATAGCCACTGTCGGATCGATATCGACCGCAACAGACTCTGCGGTGGCACCATTGATACGTACATCAGCGACCGTATCTATCGCCATGCGACTGACCATTAAGTGCAAGCCCCAATTGTCTGCTAATTCGATGTTCACACCGGCTTGCAGTGCGAATCCCCAGCTGTTTGAAAGTGCAAGTTCAACCTCATCATCAGCCGTGATCACAGCTAAATCGGTCAGCACGCCACCGAGCTCCGGACTAATTTTCTCTTCAAAGAATGTGGTGTAATTCACGCCAAAACCAACAAAGGGGTCAATCGCATCATTCGATAAAGTGAAGTGATATTGCGCCAATAAAGTTGGCGGAAGATGCTTGGTTTCACCAATTTTCAAGCCATCAATTGCGCCGGTGCCATGAATCTCATGTTTGAACGGTGTTGCAGCCACGAGCTCGAGGCTCCAATTAGGACTTAGACGGTAGTCAAAGGTAATTCCTAACTGGGTATTTTCATCTACGGTGACACCAGTACTGCCAGCGTCTAAGCCAACAACCGATTCAATTACCGGTAACGATGCGCTATCATCATTTGGCATGACGCCAATGGCGCCAACGTTAACCGAAAATGTGTCTGCCGCCGCGAATGGCGACGCAAGACCGGCAATGAATAAGCTACTTACGATCAATGAGGTTTTCATACAGCACTCCTTAGTTAATTCCCCTATAGTTTATGGGGTTATGCTCGAAAAACCTTGATCTCGATCAAGCTTGATTTCTGCTCTATACTGAAAAAAACGACGACAAGTTAGAGGCTTATGGGACACCACCACGGACACCATCACGGCCATCACCACCACGGCGATGCGTCGTCAAAACGTATTGGTTTGGCATTTTGGCTCAATTTCTTTTTTACCATCATCGAGTTTATTGGCGGCGTGCTGACCAACAGTACCGCCATCATTGCTGATGCCGTACACGACCTCGGTGACAGCCTGTCATTGGGGCTTTCATGGCTACTCAATAAACTCGGTGCAAAACAAGCGACGACCGGGTTTACCTATGGCTATAAGCGCTTTAGCTTACTCGGCGCGTTGATTAACGCGATTGTATTGCTAGCTGGCTCGACTTGGGTATTGTTCGAAGCGATACCACGCCTTACCGACCCAGTGATGCCCAATACCGAAGGAATGATTTACTTGGCGATTCTGGGTGTGGTGGTCAATGGCTTTGCCGCCTTCAAACTCTCGGCTGGTGAAACACTTAATGAACGTGTGCTGAACTGGCATTTACTTGAAGATGTTTTGGGCTGGGTCGCGGTTCTGATCGGCGCGATTGTCATGACTTTTGTCGACTGGCCGATTATCGATCCCCTACTATCGATCGCATTCACCGCCTTTATACTGATTAATGTTGTACGCAACCTTATCGAGACCTTAAAGCTGTTTAGCCAAGCCAACCCTAATCCTCAGCTCTATCAAGAAGTACAAGACGCGATACGGGCGGTCGAGCAAGTAGCCAACATTCACCACATGCATTTGTGGTCACTGGACGGCGAGTCTCACGTGCTCACCGCACACGTCGAGTTGACCGAAGACTTCAATGACAGCGAACACTACTTCGCCGTCAAAGAAGCCATCAACCAAGCGGTCGCCGATTTTGACATCTTCCACACCACCATCGAACTGGAGTTTAAATCCGAGGCCTGCCGACTAGACTAGTCGGCATTCTCATTGGCGTAACTTAAGTCAGCGATGCTATGCAACTTACCGAAACGCATCACATGGGTAATGCTGCGGAATGCTGAGACGTCTTTGCCTGGGTCTTCTTCGAGCACCACTAAATCAGCGTTCTTGCCAACTTCAACCGTGCCGAGTGTGCCCTCTAGCCCCATAGCTTTGGCACCGTTTTTAGTGGCCATGACAATCACATCACCCGCAGGTACGCCAGCTGCCTGGATGAGTTCCATCTCACCGTAGATCGATGGCCCATGATAAGTTTGGGGATTGCCCGCATCAGTGGCGGCCGCCACCGTCAGGCCAAGCTCATGCAGTTGTTTTAAATTATGTTGTGCGCGAAAGATCCTTGCACCGGTATCTAGAATTAACTCTTCTTCATCCGCTCTTGTGAAGTTCTGCGAAAAAGGTCCAGTCAATTTTTTATAACCATCTCTTACTAAAGCACGGGTACGCGGTGGAATGCAGTGATTGGGATCATCGAAATAGGGTTCGCTACCCGTCATCAAATCAAGCACGCTAGGAGCATCAAACATCACTGTCATGGTTGTCTGATAGACCACATCATGCTGCCTCATTAGTTCTATAAATTCGTCGTCAATAAGGGTATTTCGAACTCCGTGAACCAATACATCTGCACCAGCAACAACTGCAGCTTTAGCATCCTCAAGGCTGTCTGTGTGGACGATAAATAAAAGCTTATTACGTTTTACAGCATCACCAATCACACCCAGACGTTCACGTAATTCCAGCGCACGTTCGGGCGCTGGTCTGGTGAACCAGACCTTCACAGCACTCGCTCCGCTGGCAGCGATAGTTGCCACACTACTCAATGCTGCATCGTCAGAGTTCATCGGCAAGAACTCATGAGTGCCCTCATATTTTTGGTGTGTAAGAACATCTTTACCTATCCAGTTGGTAGCATGCGTAATTAATTGACCAGCCGCAACGAAGCGCGGTTTACTGTCACTCCCAACCGATGTTTGCTGCAATGACACAGTCCACGGAAAGCTCCCAGTGTCAAATACCGCCGTAACTCCTGAACAGAGATAACTTTGATCAAACTCCTCGATGTTGTGCTTTAAAGCATCTTGTGCCTCATTTAAATCATAGGCCCCTCGCAGCATTGGAAATATTCTTCGAGTATCAAACCAACCGCTGGCGGCATAATGCACATGGGAATCGACCAAACCTGGAGTGAGGTACTTTCCTGAAACATCAATAATTTCAGCATGTTTTGGAATAGTACAGTCAGAACCAACGCAGCTAATGGTGCCCTTTTCGACTACCACAACGCTATTTTCGATAGGCTCGCCACCGTTTCCATCGTATAGCGTTGCACCTTTAAGGACTTGTTGTTGAGCAAATGCGCTGGCGGTCATTAAGCCCAGCGTGAGTATAAGAGGTAAAGAAATTTTCATGCTGTTCCCTCGCTTATTTTTGTTCTTTTAAAGCCAAAGAAAAGGCGCCCTACGGACGCCTTTAAATGTTAAAAATAAGCTTAGGAAAGATTACTTAAATTGCAAATTATTCACTTAACAGCATTTCACGTGCTTCATTAATTCATCATAGCCGTGTGGTTTGATCAGCGGCTGCCGCTCAGCCACTTTATAATTACCTTGATGCACGATGGTACCGCGTGCGACTTGCGCTAATGCTTGCCAGAATTGTTTTGATACTTTCATGTCAATCTCCAAAAATTAAATAGTGTGTTTCGACATGAAGAAGTATATTGTTTCTAAATTAAATGATTAGATGGTCTTTATGAATAACATTGTTTCCATTTGGAAACATTATGAGAGGCATTATGCTTGACCGCATGAGTGACATGGCGATCTTCGCTGCGATTATCGACCAAGGTAGTTTTACCCGCGCCGCTGAGAAACTTGAGATCTCCAAGAGTGCGGTCAGTAAGGCGATTACCCGCCTTGAAGCTGAGCTGCAAACCAAGTTGCTGACGCGCACCACCCGCAAGCTCAATCCAACCGTGGCTGGACTCAATTTCTATCAACACTGTCGCGATATCGTCGCCGAAACCGAACAAGCCTTTGAGCACATTAATGCCATGCGCAGCTCGCCAAGTGGCCGCATCACGTTATCGGCGCCGGTGAATTTCGGTTCTACTCAGGTTGCGCCACTGATGCCCGAATTTCTTGAACGTTTTCCTGAAGTCGACGTTGATCTGCAACTTAGTAACAGACTCACCAATTTGGTTGCCGAAAACATCGATATTGGTATTCGCTGCGGCACTTTAAAAGACTCAACTTTGTACTTTCGTAAGCTCGCGCCTTTGCAAATCGTTCTGGTCGGCTCCAAAGGCTACTTTGAGCGCCACGCAAAGCCGCAACATCCCCATGAATTAAGCTACAAAGAAGGCAAACATCAGTGCATCACCGACAGCGCACGCGTGACTGATCGGCAATGGCGTTTCTATGACAACGACGAACTGATTCAAATCACGGTGAATGGGCGCTTTTTCGTTTCCGACAACCGCGCCATGCGCTCCGCATTGCAAGCCGACTTAGGCTTGGCCTATATGCCGAGTTATTCGCTGAATGAACTTATAGAATCTGGTGAGATCGAAACTGCGCTCGAAGACTTTATGCCACAACCGGTGCCCGTGCATCTGGTCTACCCCGAACGCAAATACATGTCCGCAGCCGTTTCTGCTGCGCTTGATTTTTTACAAGAGAAGCTCGGCTAGCTTAGCAGGTTCACCTCGAATAACAATTTACGCAGGCTTTGCCGTGTATCCATAATGAGCAACAGTTCGACCACTTTTCGACTCTCGTCGAGGCGATAAAAAACAATGTTATGTTGGTCGATGTGCCATTGCCGATAGTGTTGCACACCTAACTCTAGAAGCCGTTCACTTACCGGTGCTATGCGCGGATGCTTAGGCAGGGCCTGCCCGATTTTTTGCTGCACCTCGAGTAACGTCTTATCGGCTAATTCGGTTGAGTACTGATGGGACAGAAACCCTTTGAGCCGCTGCACAGATAGCCTAAAAACACGTGAAGCAACAATACGATACTCAGACATCGAAGGCTTCACCAAGACTCAACTCGCCATTTTGCAACGACTTCTCTGACAAACTCAAAAGCTTCAGTAAAGCAATCGTCTCCTGTTGAAACTCATAATCATCATAAGATTGAATGACAAATGCTGGTTTACCCTTTTTGGTCACCAGCAACTCTTCTTTCAACTCAAGATTATTCGCATTTTCTTTTAAATACGTCACTGTTTCAGTTTTCATAGCCGCCTCTTAAAAGTCTTTTTAAAGACCGTTTAATATTAGCAGCAGTTGTTAGATATTCCAATCGCATCCGCCATATAACCAAATCAGATTGATCGCATTGCCCAACAGCGCTGTAATACATGCACCATCAATGGCGCAGAGGTAAGCATGAAAGAAGTCGTAGTGATTCACGAGAACGATGAGTGGTTGGTGCCATTACGTGCTGAGTTCGCAAAGCGTGGCGTTAGCGCAACCGAATGGTTCCTTGACGAAGGTGAAGTGCGTTTTAGTGACACACCAGCCGACGCCATCTACTACAACCGTATGAGCGCGTCGTCGCACACCCGCGGCCATCGATTTGCACCAGAACTAACGAAGGCTGTGTTGACCTGGTTACAGAGTGCTGGACGTACCGTGGTGAATAACACCTCGGTGCTTGCCCTCGAAGTGTGTAAGCTATCGCAGTATGCGGCGCTGGAGCGCGCTGGGCTAAAGGTTCCGCGAACTCATGCTGTGGTCGGTAAAAAGCATTTATTGGCCGCCGCTGACGCTTTTCAACAGTGGCCACTCATTCTCAAGCCCAACCGAGGTGGCAAAGGCCTCGGCGTGCAACGCTTTGATGACTTGGCTAGCCTTGAAAGTTACCTGAATAGTCCGAGCTTAGAAGAGCCCCTTGATGGCACGTGGTTATTGCAAGAATACATTCAGCCACGCGAGCCGTTTATTACTCGCGCTGAGTTCATCGGTCGCAAGTTCCTCTACACCGTGCAAGTCAATACCGAGGACGGCTTCGAGCTATGCCCAGCCGACAATTGCTCGATTGAAGATCAGTTCTGCCCAACGGACCAAACGTCAGAGAAATTCACTATCACTCAGCGGTTTGACGAGCACCCGATTATCGGCAAGCTGGAAGGCTTCTTAAACGACAACGCCATTGACGTTGCCGGTATTGAGTTCATTGAAAATGCCGACGGTGAATTGTTTGTCTATGACGTGAATACCAATACTAACTACAACCAAGGCGCGGAGCAACGTGCTGGCGTACCGCGCACTGGTATGGGGGCGTTGGCGGATTACCTTATCGCAAAAGCTATTGCGTAAGGCTCGATAGGCATCATTTCCCGCGCTTTATAGCTGTTTTGTCTTCGTACATGCGTAAGTCGGCGAGTGTTAAAAGTCGCTCAATTGAGTTCTCTCGCTCACTACTGCAAGCTACGCCAATACTGATCGATGGCTGAATAGGAATACCATCGATTACAATCATATCTAGCTCGACAGTGTTACGGATTTTGGTGACAATTCGCTCTAGTTTTCCGGGATCCTTGATACGATTTAAGACAACCAAAAATTCGTCGCCCCCCATGCGCGCCACTTCATCAGCACCGCGAACAGCTGATTGTAAACGACGAGCCACAGCCTGTAGAACCTCATCGCCAATGGCATGACCAAAGTTATCATTTATCTCTTTGAAGTGATTGAGATCTATGGCGAGAAGGCAAAACTGATCGTTGGTCTTCTTCGACGCAAAGCGGCGTGAGAGATAACCTAACATAAATCTCCGATTGGCTAGGTGGGTCAACGAATCTTCGTTCGCTTGTCGTCTTTCAGTTCGGTAAAAAGCCCACAATAAAGTTATGAGACCAAATAGCAAAATATAGACAACGATCAATCCCCCAAGTACTAACTCTAGAAATAATTTTTGCTGTGGCGTTAGCTGAGGTGAAAAATCAGCTGCAACCC
Organism: Pseudidiomarina homiensis; assembly: GCF_003987225.1. Classification (GTDB taxonomy): domain Bacteria; phylum Pseudomonadota; class Gammaproteobacteria; order Enterobacterales; family Alteromonadaceae; genus Pseudidiomarina; species Pseudidiomarina homiensis. Next base: position 210,927 of record NZ_PIPX01000001.1, on the reverse strand, counting down.
ACCATTCACCATTGGGGATAATCAGTTTTCCGTTGTAATCCGCCTCGTTAAATAGCGCTTCATTGCCTTCAAATACATCACCAAATTCGCCAGTGCCATCAATACCCCTCAAGGCAATTTTGGTGTTTTTAATCCCAAGCAAACCCGCTTTTTTCATGAGCTTATCGTAATCGATCACTACGCTTACGGTGCCCCAATAATCTAAATTTACTGGATAATCATTAAAGATAGGTATGCGGGCAATAAGAGCTCTTCCGCCCTGGATAAGCTCAACAGGTCCAGACAAGAAGATATCCTCCCTTTCTCGAGCCTTTTGCACGGTTGCATATTGTTTTGGAATCGTACGGAAATCGAGGCCTACTGCTTTTTCATTATGCTTAAGTGGAATAACCCGCTCTATCACATCATTTGGTGCGATACCTACATTTCGAATGTTGTCTGATTTTTGCAGTAAGTGTTGCCCAATTTCATCGAAGTTTACGACAGCCTCAACGGGATCAATATTGAAAATCGTCGCGAGGCTATCGACCAGAAATACATCACGGAATAATTCCGACTCTAAATTTGATTTTGCTAGCAATAGTTCGGCAAGAAGTTCATCTTCACGTTCAGCTTTGAAACTATCGTCAAGTAGATCTACAACTGAATTAGTGAGGTTCAGTACACCAACAAGTCCAACTCCAAATAAGGCCAGCACTCCAGCCTTTGTGCGTTTGCGTATAGTCAAAAGCAATCCTATATCAGGTAATAAAACGATTTCTTTTTAGGTGTACCTTGAAATACAATTTATCGCAACTCTTGTGTCCAATAATTAGACATATCTGGGATTCGAATCCGCAAAACCGTTGTAACTTAACCCTTAAAACTGTATAAATGTACAGTAATCACTTAATTAGCCAGAAGGAAGAACTATGGCAGTCGTAACTCAATACGTTGTTATGCGGGACGGAGAGGAAAAAATGACATTTACCACCAAAGCGGAAGCGGATGCCCACGACAAGATGTTGGACATGGTGGATGAGCTCCTCCCTTTACTCGAACGTAGCGAAACCATTACCGAAGAGAAGCAGCTTGAAGACCTTGCGTTTTTCTTGGCGCGCGAACGCGAGCAAGTGCTTATCGCTCTCGGCGCGAAAAAACCGACTAAGAAAAAAACTGCAAAAGCTGCTGAGCCCGCGAAGCCTGAGGAGCCAGCAAAAAGTAAAGAGAGCGAGGCTGCTTAGCAGTCTCCATACGACTCGGCATAGCTCTTACCAAAGCAGGCCACAAAGCCGTCGACCACTTTTAGGTTCGGCGGCCAATCAATCTCAACTGGGTTGCCGTCAGCATCTGTCATATTCATACCCGAGGGCTTAGGTAAGGCCGCGAGCTGCTCTCGTGCTGTGCTTAACGCTTCGCGATCTTGCTCAAGAAAAGCGATGGTTGCAGCAACATAGTAATTCCAGCCGAAACTGTCGTGTTCTTTATCTTTGTATGTCGTCTCGAACAGTGCAATCGCTTGCTCATTTTGCCCCGCCTCTGCACGCATCTGGCCTTCATGCCAACGCATCGTGCTCAGCATACCCTCGCTTAAGTCAGACTTCGTCGTTCGGTAGTCCTTGATAAGGTCGGCCGCAGCAACCGCGCACCCCTCACGATTTGCAACTTCGCGCCAACCCGCTTCCATGGTTTGATCGAATGCCATAAAGTCGAGTGCCAAGTAATCGGTGCCAGGCGTTAAGCATACGTCAGTCGCTTCGTTGCTCGCCGCTGCGCCCGATAAACAAGCGAGAATGGCACACATTGCGATAGCGCGTTTATCCATCAACATCATTCGTCCTCGATATAATAAGTGTGGCTCACCACCGCTGGCCGAGCCTTTAGCTTCGCCAGATCGTAAATCGGCGTGTAATCCGTTATCTTTAAGGCATCGCTGAAGCTTGCAACCTCGCGAATCTCACCTGCCGTATAGCGATACATCAGCGCTTCGTCAGGCGTTAGCAAACGCGCGCCGCAAGAAAAAGTATTGCCATAATTCGCCTGAATATAAGCACCAAATTTCGCTTTCGCAGCATTGATATTGGCGTCGTGTGCGACCACAGTCTCGGCAGCTTTTTCAGTTGCATTGTCTCCAGATATCGCATTAGCGAAAGCCGGTGTTGTTGCCGCACATGCCATCAGTACTAAGGCGAATTTTCGTATTTCCATAATCCTGCTGTCCTTTATAGCGAACCAAGATTTTTACGACCTTCGATGAAATAACAACATAGTTTTGAATGGATTGCAGCTATTTGTGAGCTGTTTTGCTAACTATTCCAATTAATTTCATATTTCATCGCTTTAGTTGAATGCTAATTGACGCACCGTGAATGTAATGCATCAATATTGGTTCATGCTCTCCCTTACACCCCAAAATTGACACGCACCGAGCGCATTGCTTCATTTTCGCGGCATGGTTTCAAGAATTTAAAAAGATGAGCCAACAGGTATAGAAGGTTACGGCGGCATTGCTGTGGTGGCGCGACAGGCATAAAAAAAGCCGCTCGGTGAGCGGCTTTTTATGGAATGTGGTGGAGCTGGCGGGAGTTGAACCCGCGTCCGTAATACCTACATCCTCGGTCCTACATGCTTAGTCAGTCTTTTAGTTAATCACCAAGTCGCCGACAGACAGGCTACTTAAGGTGACGATCCCGATTGGTTTTAACGCTTTGGCTACGGGCGAAGCCTCCACGCGAGTCTGCTTTGGGGTGAACCGACTGATCCTAGTCTCACAGACAAAGCGCTAGGGGTCGGACTCAGCGGGTTATTAAGCCGCTAAAGCGTAGTTGTCGTCGTTTGCAACTATTAAGTTGAGGCTTTTTACGAGGCCAGCCTCACCTCGGCATGCACCTTGGGTTTCGTGTATCCCGTCGAATCCAAATCAGCCCCAGGGTTTTCTTTCTACAACGTGCTTACTATACCTAAGACTGCGCTTGAGTGCTAGAAGTTCCGCTCGCAAGCGCAGATTTTTTGCGCACTCAGGCCCCATTAAGAGGCCATGTAGAGCACTTTCTCAACCAGTTTGCTGATGCCCTTCTCGGCATCGACTAAATTCGTCGCCAGCATATAGGCTGGCGTGGTCACCAAGCGGTTGGCGTCATCAACAACGATGTCGTCAACTGGGCATTCGACGTGCTTACCACCCATTTTCTCAATCGCACTGGCGACGTCTTTGTCAAAGCCAATGGTCGCCCGCACGCCTTCGCCATAAATATGCGGTAGCAAGACTGGAGCAATACACATGTAACCTGCGGGCTTGCGCGCCTCTACAAAGGCTTTACCCACAGCTAGCACCTGCTCATTAACGGTCATATCGGCACCGTTTACGGCAAAATCACAGAAATTCTTCGCTACGCCGAAGCCGCCGGGCAGAATCAAGGCATCGAATTCGGCGGCATCGAGTTCGCTTAGTGGCTTCACTTCGCCGCGTGCAATACGCGCAGACTCAACCAGCACGTTGCGTTTCTCTTCAGTCACGTCGCCGCTCAAGTGATTGACCACGTGCAACTGGTCAACGTCCGGAGCGAAGCATTGGTAACTCGCTCCCTGCTTACTAATGTGCAAAAGCGTCAGTACCGCTTCATTGACTTCGGCGCCATCAAACACGCCAGAACCTGAGAGTAATACTGCTACTTTTTTCATGCTTAAATTATCCTTTTCTTGCTCGCTTAACCCTAAATATGGTGGCGGAAACCATCATTTCAAGCCGTATGCTTGGGATTAAAAACCACTTCCCATAAATGTCCATCAGGGTCCGCAAACACACCGCCATAACCGCCCCAGAAGAGTATGCGGGCTGGTTTCACCACAGCCTGCTCCGGCAACGCCGCCATCAACTCGTCAACTTCTGCTGCACTGCTGACATTATGGGCCAGCATCAACGCAGTGGGGTCAGGCGTGCCAACCACGACACCGCAGTCAGCGGCAATACTCTCGCGCGACCACAACGCAAAGGTGAGCCCGCCAGCCATCTTGAAGAAGGCTACAGCACCGTGCTCAAACTCCTCGCCAATAATGCCTTCAGTTGGCAAGCCGAGTACATCGCGGTAAAACGCCACAGAGCGCTCGAGATCATCGACGCCCAAGGTGATATAGCTAATCTGTGGCTTCATCTATAGTCTCCTTTTTTGCTACACGCTCGCGCACTTTAATGTCCTTAATCAGCGTCACCAGTACAAAGCTCAGTAACATCAGCAAGAACCAAGAACTTAACTTCGCCAATGGCACCATTTCCCAGCCATTGCTCTGATTAGGATAAATCCAAATGTTCGCAAAGGTCGCAATGTTTTCCGCAAACCAAATAAACATCGCCACTAAGAACCAGCCCACCAATAACGGCATACTGCGATGCTTGGAAATCACCTTGAAATAGATTGTCGTGCGGTAGAACATCAGCAGTGTCGCCGCTAATAAAACCCAGCGGATGTCCCAAATAAAATGATGGCTGAAGAAATTAACGTAGACCAAGGTCACCAACACTACCGTCGCCCATTTCGGCGGATAATAAGAGTACTGAAAATCGAACAAGCGCCACACTCGCGCTAAGTAACTCCCAACGGCGCTATACATAAAGCCAGTAAACAGCGGTACATTGGCGATGCCGAACACGTAGGCTTCGGGGTAAACCCAGGCGCCAATGGCATCCGAAGTCTTAAACAACTCCATCACCGTAGCGACTAAGTGAAAGACGATAATAACGAAGGCTTCGCGGAGGGTTTCAAGCTTAAAAGCCAATAGGAAAACTTGGAAAGCGATTGCCGCTAAAAAGATAAAATCGTAGCGGTGTAACCCTTCAATGGGATACCAATAGCGGGTGATCAGCATGACGGCGAGTAAAAACCCGCCGAACATGCAGGCGTTGGCTTGTTTTAAGCCAAATCGCCAAAACTCAATAATAAAAGTCTTCACATTTTAATCTTCTTGCTCAGCGCGCCAGCGCATTTCGTTTTCAACGTTGGCGATAGGCTGCAACATGGCAAAGTCCAGTGCGTCAGGCTTGTCGCCGTCTTCTACTTTCTTAACGAACTGCGGATCAGCCAGCGCCGCTTTGCCCAGTGCCAATAACGCGCCAGGATAATGTGCCGCCATCTTGGCATAATTTGTGCCATCAATACCACCGTTCACAATCAAAGGAATGCCAGCATCACGCACCACTTCAGCTAACGAACGCGCGCCATCTTTGAGCGCCGGTCGATTCGCATCATTATCAGTCGTATGAATATAGTCAATACCCGCTTCAGCAAGCGCTTGTACTAACCAGTTAAAGCCCTCTTCGCCTTCTGGCCACTGATAGTCAGGATCAGTAATGGTGATTTGCGACAAACGTATACCCAGCACAAAATCATCGGCAACCATTTCACGGGCAGCTTTTACCACGTCGATGACAAACTGTGCACGGCGTTGCATTTCACCGCCCCACTTGTCGTCACGGGTGTTGAAGTGCGTGCTTAAAATTTCATTGAGCAGATAGCCATTGGCGCCGTGTAACTCAACACCGTCGAAGCCAGCTTCAACGGCGCCACGAATACCATGCAAGAAGCCATTAAGAACCCGCTCAAAGTCACTTTCGTCCATTACTTTCGGCTCGAGCCACGCTTCTTGGTCGCCATAAAGGCCCAACGGCTTGCCCACAGGTTTCTGTGCGGTCACACCCAGCGGTTGTTTATCGAAACGGTTGTATTGCATCTGCGCACCGGCGTGCATCAGCTGCGCAATGATCTTCGCACCTGCGCCATGCACTGCCTTAATCACCGGCACCCACGACTCCACTTGCAATGCATCCGCAAGACCAGGCTGATTCTCATAGCCTTGGCTCGCGTCTTGGTCTGGGTAAATGCCCTCGGTAATAATGAGCGAAAAGCCGCCTTCAGCGTAGCGTTTATAATGATCGACCATCAGCTCATTAGCGCGGCCATTGGCCTGTGCGCTAACTCGTGTCATCGGCGCCAAGGCAAAACGGTTGGCAAGCTTCATGCCGGCAAATTCAATACTCGAAAACTCTGAATCAAACATAACATCCTCAACTTAGAAAAGTTTTAGCATAACTGTACGCTAAGTGAGTTACGCTATTTGATCAAGCACGGTTCAGAACCAGCGCGGCTTTTTGTTTGCGCCGCCCAAAGCCGAAGGCCCGCCGAAAGGTCGCCAACGGAATCGGCAAGTATTGGCGCTCGGCCGGTGACTGCCACGGCAATGAGTCCTGATCAGGGTCATTGATGTAAATATAGTTTTCGTCAGCCGCACAAATCACCACCCAGTGCGGCGCTTTACTCTCGTCAAACACGTAAGTACTGATAAGTGCTACGACAACTTTACCTGCCGCAAGATCTTCCATTAACTGCGCCAAACTGTAGTCGCCTACCACGATCGGTACGCGGGCTGCTCGCAAGGCCGCAATGTCACTTTCTTGAATGCGTGCCATGATTTGTTTCTTTTCCGCACTACGTACCGAGTCCATCAACACCGGACCATCATGACTCACATGCAAGATAACCTTCATGCCCCGCCGCAAGGCCGCGCGAGCAAGCCCGTGAGGGCCACAGCCACCGTGCCCAGAAGTCATGAAAATCGTGGTTGCCTCACGCCAGATCTCCAACTCCTCATGCTCAGGGTCCGTCGAAGGAATATCAAAAAATGCCATGGCCATCAGCAAGCTTGCTGGGCCGCAGGTAAAATCCGTCGTTTGGGTACGATACGGCACTAAACGTTGCTCGCCATTTTGCCCTGCTAGCGGCTCAAATCGCGGCAATAGCTTTTGCAATACCACGGCATCAGAATCGTCTTCGTAATATTCCGGACGGATTTCCATATCGTAGTAACCAGCGCTATGGTAAAGCGCGAGCGCAGCTTCGTTGTCGGTTTTTACTTCAAGCCGCATAAATAAACAATGACGTTCATCCGCTGCATGTTCTGCCGCAGCGAGTAATTGCCGGCCAAGCCCCCGACGACGGTACGCAGGATCAACCGCTAATGAATAGAGGCGCGCCAACTGTGTCGCCTGCCGATACAGCACAATGTAGTAACCCACCACCTCGCCGTCCTCCATTACGACTTGGAAATCACCAATACCTTGGTCGATAAAACGACGGAAGCTGCGACGACTAATACGGTCGGTGCTAAAGCTTGCTTCTTCAATACGCTCAAGGGCGTCAAGGTGATGACGCTGGGCGGCAAGGAGTTCGGTATGCATAGGGCTGTGTGCCATGAAGTGGAAATGCCTGCTTAGTATATCGCAGTTGTGAACAGAAAGTGCTAAACTAGCGCGCAAATTTTTCGCACCAATTGAGGACCTTTCCGTGAGTGATCAAAAAAGCGATCAAAAACCTTCTTTGAGCTACAAAGACGCCGGCGTTGATATCGATGCAGGTAATGCTTTAGTCGACCGTATTAAAGGTGTTACCAAGCGCACTGCGCGCCCAGAAGTCATGGGCTCAATTGGTGGTTTTGGCGCCTTATGTGAACTCCCTACCAAGTATAAGCAGCCGGTACTCGTAGCGGGCACCGACGGCGTCGGTACCAAACTACGACTGGCTATCGACCTTGGTAAACACGATACCGTCGGAATCGACTTAGTTGCCATGTGCGTGAATGACCTTATCGTGCAAGGTGCAGAGCCGCTTTTCTTCCTTGACTACTACGCCACCGCTAAGCTCGATGTCGACGTTGCTGCAGATGTGGTAACAGGGATCGGCGAAGGCTGTGTGCAAGCTGGCTGCGCCTTGATTGGCGGTGAAACTGCCGAAATGCCAGGCATGTACGAGCAAGGCGACTATGACATCGCTGGTTTCTGCGTTGGCGTCGTCGAAAAAGCAGACATCATCGACGGTAGCAAAGTAGCACCTGGTGACGCCTTGATTGCGCTAGCATCAAGCGGTCCACACTCCAACGGATACTCGCTTATTCGTAAGATCATCGAAGTCAGTGGTACCGACGTTGCGAACGAAGAACTCGATGGTAAACCGCTCGCAGAGCACTTAATCGCACCGACGCGGATTTACGTGAAATCAGTACTGAAAGTGCTTGAGCAACATAGCGTGCACGCTATCTCACACATCACCGGTGGTGGCTTCTGGGAAAACATCCCGCGCGCATTGCCTGACGATGCCAAAGCGATGATTGATGATAGCAGTTGGGAATGGCCGGCGGTCTTCAACTGGCTCCAGCACAATGGCAACGTTACGACTAAAGAAATGTACCGTACCTTCAACTGTGGTGTTGGCTTAATTATGGCAGTGCGTCAGTCGGAAGCTGACGCTATTGTCGAAGAGCTGCGTGCGCAAGGCGAAGATGCTTGGGTGATTGGCCACGTTGCGGCTCGACAAGGTGACGAAGCACAGGTAGAAATCACCGAATGAAGCGCATCGTTGTCTTAATTAGTGGTTCTGGCACCAATATGCAGGCTATCGTTGACGCCTGCGCGCAACAGCGTATTGATGGCGAGGTTGTTGGCGTCATCAGCAACAAAGCCGATGTTGGCGGCCTTGAAAAAGCCGCAGCTGCGGGTATCCCTTCAGCAGTTCTATCCCATAAAGATTACGAGACCCGCGAAGCCTACGATGCCGAATTGCAACAACTCATCGACGGCTTCAAGCCTGACATTGTAGTGCTGGCTGGCTTTATGCGCATTCTAACCGCCGAATTTACCAAGCATTATCATGGCCGCATGCTGAATATTCACCCGTCGTTGTTACCGAAGTACCGCGGCATCAACACGCACCAGCGTGCGCTCGATAACGGTGACAAAGAACATGGTGTATCGGTGCATTTTGTCACCGAAGAACTCGATGGTGGGCCGGTTATTCTGCAAGCGCGCGTGCCCGTTTTCGAAGGCGACGAAGCAAGTGACCTGCAACAACGGGTACATGCGCAAGAGCACCGCATTTATCCGCTGGTGGTGCAATGGTTGTGCTCAGGTCGACTGAAGCTGACGGATAAAGGTGCAGAACTTGATAGCACCTTACTCGGCCCGCAAGGTTACGCAGCCGACTAATCCAACTGCTGCAATAAGAGGGTGGCAACTTCATCACCCTCTTTGCGTTGCTGCATTTTCACCAGCACGTAATCTAGTTCTGGCGCAAACCAATACATCGTTTCACGTTTTTTGGATTCCCGTACGCGTTCAACTTTTAATGCTGCAATGTCACCATAGGGCAAGCTCAGTTGCTCGATTGCTCCGCGGCGGAACTTCTGCACGTCATTATTCCCTTTGTCATCAATAATTTGAAAACTAAAGTCTTGTGCGTCCGTATGCTGCAGCTCATAACGCAACTGCTCCAACATACTTGCCTCATCCAACAGGCCAGCATGCCACGTTACCGGTAACGGCGCTTCTGCCTCAACATCGATAACTTGCTTTGCCACAGTATCAAAACGCACGCGAATGCCCTTATTACGTCCAGTTCCTGAACGCTTGAAAGCAAAGGTTTGCGGTTCTACTCGGCCGTCGCTAAAACCGAAGGTCGAAGCGTAACGCCGCACATCCGACAAGAACAAAAACGAGATCTCGGTTTCATTTTCGAGTTGATAGCGGCCACTGTCATCACGCACAAGCGCGCGCAAGGCTTCGCCATAATTCGAGCCACCACGCTGAACCTCGTATCGCGCGTCGTAAGTGCTCAGTTCTGGTTGCTTTTCAGCAGCCGCAACCACGCTGTTCGCAAGTAACAAAGACAGACTCAAAAATGGGACTACACGTTTCATATTCACTCCTGTGCGTCGATCTTCAGCACGTTCATCCACGTATGGATTTATACTAACTTGAAAGGTCTGACCTTAACATCGTGAAAAAGTGCAATCAGGGTTGAAAATGCCGCCCAAATTGACTACTCTCAATGCATAACTTTACTGGTCAGACCTCTAACCACAACGACGGAGTATCAATATGAGTGTCGCCTTATGGATCATCGCCACCTTGCTAGTGTTTGGTGGCTTACTTTACTACCGCAGCTCGCTACTCGTGACCAGCCTTGGCTTGGTCGCAATGTTTGCGATTGGTAGTTTCTTCGATATCGTCGGCCCAGTGCTATGGATACTGTTAGCGATTGTCTTAGTGCCGCTTAACATCACTGCCGTACGCCGTGGTTTTATTAGTAAATCACTGCTGGCGATGTATCGCAAAATCATGCCAGAGATCTCGGAAACCGAGAAAGACGCTATCGATGCTGGCACGACCTGGTGGGAAGGAGAACTCTTCCGTGGTGCACCTGAGTGGAAGAATCTACATAGCATTCAAAAAGCTGAGTTGAGCCGCGAAGAACAAGCTTTCCTTGACGGCCCAGTCGAGGAAGTTTGCAAGATGCTCAACGATTGGGAAGCCACCCATGAACTTGCGGACATGCCAGAAGAAGTTTGGCAGTACCTAAAAGACAACAAGTTCTTCGCCATGATTATCAAGAAAGAGTATGGCGGTTTGGAATTCTCAGCTTACGCGCAATCACGCGTATTACAAAAGCTCGCGGGCGTTAGTACTATCCTAGCCAGTACCGTTGGCGTGCCAAACTCTTTAGGCCCAGGCGAGCTATTACAGCACTACGGTACCAAGGAACAGAAAGACTACTACTTGCCGCGCCTCGCGACCGGTGAAGAAGTACCGTGCTTTGCCTTAACCAGCCCAGAAGCAGGTTCAGATGCTGGCTCTATTCCTGACACCGGCGTGATCTGTAAAGGCGAATGGGAAGGCAAAGAAGTTGTGGGTATCCGCTTGAACTTCAACAAGCGTTACATCACCTTGGCCCCAGTTGCCACCGTACTTGGTTTGGCGTTCAAACTGTACGATCCCGAGCACCTTATTGGCGACAAAGAATCATTAGGCATTACCGCGGCTCTCATTCCGCGCGACACCAAAGGTGTTGAAATCGGTCGACGTCACTTCCCGCTAAACGTGCCTTTCCAGAATGGTCCGATTCGCGGTGAAGACGTATTTGTACCACTTGATTTCATCATCGGTGGTAAAGACATGGCTGGTAAAGGATGGCGGATGCTGGTTGAGTGTTTGTCGGTTGGTCGGGCGATTACCCTGCCGTCGAACAGTGCTGGTGGCGTCAAATCGATCGCTTTGGCAACTGGCGCCTATTCTTACATTCGTCGCCAATTCAACCTGCCAGTCGGTAAAATGGAAGGTGTGCAAGAAGCCATGGCCCGCATTGGTGGTAACGCTTACCTGATGGACGCGGTGACCAGCTTCTCCACCAAAGGCATCGACTTAGGCGAAAAGCCGTCTGTCATTTCGGCGATTGCCAAGTACCACATGACCGAAAAACTCCGTGCCTGTATGGATGACGCCATGGATATACATGGTGGTAAAGGCATCTGTTTAGGCCCTAATAACTACTTGGGCCGCGGTTACCAAGGCGTACCTGTTGCTATTACCGTGGAAGGCGCGAACATTCTTACCCGTAGCTTGATGATTTACGGTCAAGGCGCAATCCGCTGTCATCCTTACGTGCTCGAAGAAATGCTGGCGTCAGCCGAATCAGGCTCTGAAGCCTTGAATCGCTTCGACAAAGCTATCTTTGGTCATATTGGCTTTGCGATGAGCAATTTTGTGCGCTCATTAGCGCTCGGTCTTGGCGGTTATCGCTTCAGCAGCGCACCACACAAAGACAGCACCAAGCAATACTACCAGCAAATGAACCGCTTCAGCGCTAACTTAGCATTGTTATCAGATGTTGCCATGGGCGTACTTGGTGGCTCATTGAAGCGGAAACAGCGTATTTCTGCACGCTTAGGCGACATGTTGAGCTACTTGTACATTGGCTCGGCAACCCTGAAACGCTTCGCTGACGAAGGCCGTCAACACGAAGACTTACCGCTGTTACATTGGGCGATGCAAGACACCCTGCACAAGTTGCAAGAGTCGCAATTGGACCTGCTCGATAACTTCGGTTTCGTCGGTAAAGCTATGCGCGTCATCATGTACCCGTTTGGTCGCTTCGTGAAACGCCCATCGGATCGCTTAGACAGCAAAGTAGCGAAGATCTTATTGAAACCAAATGCGAGCCGCGAACGCCTAGGCGCCGGCCAGTTCTTGGCGCCAGAAGGTCAGTTCGGCTATCTCGAGCAAACCCTGCTCGACATTATCGAAGCCGAACCGCTGCATGACCGTGTACAACGTGCCGCGAATAAGCGCATTCCGTTTATCTTCTTGGACAAAGTGGCCGAGCAAGGTAAAGAACTTGGCGTCTTAAGCGACGACGAAGTTGCCCTACTCAAACGTGCCGAAGAAGGCCGTCTGCGTGTTATCAACGTTGACGACTTCGCTCACGAAGATCTCATGGCCGGCAAAGCCGCACGCGAGTGGGCCCTCGAGAATCAAGGCAAGAGTCAAGGAAAGAAGTCTGACGCAGCTTAAGTGCTAACTTAAGTGCTCGTTATAGACAAATAAGAACGGCGCCTATTGGCGCCGTTTTTTTATGCTTGCTGTTGATCTATTTCACGAACTTACTTCACGGTGGTATAACGCAAGTAAGGCTTAACGGTTTTGAAGCCCTGCGGGAATTTCTTCTCGGCTTCTTCCATCGATACACTTGGTGGAATGATCACGTCGCCGCCAAGTTCCCAGTCTGCTGGCGTCGCCACACCGTGTTTATCACCGGTTTGCAAAGCGTCAATCACCCGCAAAATCTCGGCAAAGTTACGTCCCACGCTCATTGGGTAAGTCATGGTTAAACGAATTTTCTGATTCGGATCGATAATGAATACAGAACGCACCGCAGCTGTTGTGCTTTCGCCTGGGTGAATCATTTCGTACAACTCGGCAACCTTCTTGTCTTTATCGGCAACAATTGGGAAGCCCACAGTCGTGTTCTGCGTTTCATTAACGTCGTTCATCCAACCTTTGTGTTCTTCCACAGTATCGGTCGACAAACCAAGCGGCTTCACGCCACGTGCAGCAAATTGCTCAGCAAGCTGCGCGGTACGACCCATTTCAGTCGTACAAACTGGCGTGTAGTCAGCCGGATGGCTGAAGAAGAACACCCAAGAACCTTTTGCCCAATCGTGGAAATTGATCTTGCCTTCAGTGGTATCAATCTCAAAGTTAGGTGCTGTATCACCAATACGTAGTCCCATTTCTAATACCTCTCTTGTCAGCTTTCAATTAAAACTTATTCGCCGGAATCTTAAAGTAACGATGACCGTCCGCTTCAGGTTCTGGCAATTTTCCCGCGCGCAAGTTCACTTGCAACGCATGTAACATGCGATCGGGTAACGCTAGTGTTGCGTCGCGTTCGTCGCGTTGTTTTCGATAAGCCGCTTCAGTTACATCACCCGCTAAATGAATATTACTGGCTTTGTGTTGCGCTACTGTGGCTTCCCATGAAGGGTCGCGGCCATTTTTGCCATAATCGTGTCCGACAAAAAGGCGCGTTTCATCAGGTAGCGCTAGAATCCGCTGCAAGCTGTCCCACAACTCTTTCGATGAGCCACCGGGAAAATCTGCACGCGACGTGCCACTGTCCGGATACATAAACGTATCGTGAACAAAGGCCGCATCACCAACAATATAAGTGATCGAGCCCAGCGTATGCCCAGGTGACAACCATACCTCGACGTCTAACTCACCTATTTTGAAGGTATCCCCCTCAGCGAAGAGATGGTCGAAGTCTTCTCGCGGCGCAAAAGCATTCGGTAAATTATAGTAGTCGCGCCACAATTCAGCGATCTCACACACTTTTTCGCCAATCGCGTTTGGCGCTCCTGTTTGCTCTTTTAAGTAGCATGACGCCATGAAATGGTCGGCGTGCGGATGCGTATCCAACACCCAAGTGATTTTCAGATCGTTTTCCTTGGCCAGTGCCAAGACCTGATCTGCACTGCTAAAGTCTGTTTTCGCCGAACGCGGGTCAAAATTCTGCACCACGTCAATAAGTGCAGCTTCATGCGACTTAGGATCTGCTACGATGTACTGAATCGAGCCCGTATCGGCCTCGTAGATGCCCCATACATCAGGAGATCCAGCCCCCGTTGATGGGCTATAACGTACAATGTTCTTCATGTCGCCTCCTTATTTCGCCTTTATCTAAAATAGGAAATCAGTTAGCATTGTTCAAGGCTTACAAGGTTAAAGTAAGGCGATTATAGCAATCGTCTTCAGCGAGTAAGTTTTCGCATATAAAACAAATTGGCATAAGTTAGATAGCTTAAAGCAATAGGGATTCAACATGATTGGAGCAATACTAGGCGCAATTCTGATTGGCATCAGCCTTGGTGTATTCGGCTCAGGTGGTTCCATCCTTACCGTGCCTGTATTGCTTTACTTGGCCGATATGCCGGGCAATATGGCGATTGCTTCATCGCTGATTATCGTCGCCTTTATCAGCTTGTTCGGTGGCCTTATCGCCACTCGCAAAAAGCTCGTATCATGGCGTCACGTCTGGCTTTTCGGCGTACCTGGTATGCTCGGCGCCTACCTCGGCGCTTGGCTCGGTAGCACCGTCGATCCGCGCCTGCAATTACTCGTCTTCGTTATCTTGATGGTCATCGCAGCCTTGATGATGTGGCGGCGCAAAGCGCCACAAGGCGTAACCATTCAAAAAGTGAAAGTCTTCAAAATTACCCTAGATGGCTTAATCGTTGGCGCTATCACCGGCTTTGTCGGCGTCGGTGGCGGATTTTTGATTGTCCCCGCATTGGTACTGCTCGGTGGCGTTCCCATGTTCCTTACCATCGGCACCAGCCTAATGATCATTGCCCTGAAATCCTTCGTCGGCTTCGCCAAATACTTCACCGCACTCACCGATCAAGGCTTTGCTTTCGACTGGACCACCATCGCCATTATTACCGTAGCAGGAATCGCTGGCAGCTTTGCCGGCGCGTGGATCAGCGCCAAACTGCCGCGCGACAAGTTACAAAAAGGCTTCGCAGTTTTCTTGATCATTATGGCCGTGATTGTACTCACTCAATCCGTGCTTTAATCGAACAACAAACAACAAATAGCGAACAACAAAATCTAGCCATTTTCGTGTACAATCGTCGGCTTTGATAAAAAACGACGACAGGAGCCGTATTGCATGACGCAATCAAACTCAGCCGCAGACCAACAGAAACGCGGCGCCTTCACCCGCTTTCTCGACACCGTAGAATGGTTAGGTAACCTCTTACCGCACCCCATTACCTTGTTCGCCCTGTTTGCCCTCGGCGTGATTGTCGCCAGCGGCATCGCCTCCTACTTTGGCGTTAGCGCACAAGATCCGCGCCCCGGCGGTGAAGTCATCGAAGTCGTCAGCTTACTTAATGCCGAAGGCCTACAACGCATCGTCACCGGCCTCGTCACCAATTTCACCGGCTTTACCCCACTCGGCACGGTATTGGTTGCCCTCTTAGGTGTAGGTATCGCCGAACGCTCAGGCTTACTATCAGCCGCCATGCGCGGCCTCGTCATGAACGCCCACCCACGCGTCGTTACCCTAGCCGTCGTGCTCGCTGGCGTTATATCCAACACCGCCTCTGAACTCGGTTACGTCGTGCTCGTGCCCCTATCGGCCATGATCTTCCACTCGCTCGGTCGCCACCCATTGGCCGGCCTAGCCGCAGCATTCTCAGGCGTATCCGCTGGCTACAGCGCCAACTTATTGATCGGGACCGTCGACCCATTACTCGCCGGTATCACCACCAAAGCCGCGAACCTGATTGATCCGGAATACTACGTCGGCCCAGAAGCCAACTGGTACTTCATGATGATCTCAACCTTCCTGATCGCAGCAATGGGTACCTTTGTAACTGAGAAAATCGTTGAACCCAAACTCGGCAAATACGATACCAACGAAGCCAGCATTAACCTTAGCGAACAAAAAATCGAAGCCCTCACTCCGCAAGAGAAACGCGGGCTAAAAGGCGCAGGTTTGAGCTTCTTATTACTTGGTGCCCTCCTCGCGCTAACCATCGTTCCAGAATGGGGTATTTTGCGTAACCCAGAAGATGGCAAAGTCGCCGGCTCACCGTTCCTGAAAGGCATCGTCACCTTTATCTTCATCACCTTTGCCATTCCAGGCTACGTCTACGGGCGCATCACCAAAGTCATGAAAACCGACCGCGACGTCATCGACGCCATGTCCGAATCCATGAGCACCCTCGGCATGTACATCGTGCTGGTATTCTTTGCCGCCCAGTTTGTCGCCTTCTTCGGCTGGACCAACTTCGGCTCCATTTTTGCCATCAAAGGCGCCACATTCCTACAAGAGGTTGGCCTCACCGGCCCATCAGTGTTCATCCTATTCATCTTGATGTGCGCCTTCGTCAACCTCATGCTCGGCTCCGCATCTGCACAATGGGCCATCACCGCGCCCATCTTCGTACCCATGCTCATGCTCATCGGCTACGCCCCCGAGGTCATCCAAGCGGCCTACCGCATCGGTGACTCCGTCACCAACATCATCACGCCAATGATGAGCTACTTCGGCCTCATCCTCGCCGTCGCCGCGCGCTACAAAAAAGACATCGGCATCGGCACCCTCATCGCCACCATGCTGCCGTACAGCATCATGTTCCTACTCGGCTGGAGCGTCCTATTCTTCATCTGGGTCTTCGCCCTCGGCATGCCAGTCGGCGTCGAAACCCCAACCTACTACACCCCGTAGGTTGGGCGGCTTTGCGCTTCGCGCTTACGTTCCGTTCGAGGGTCTAGCTTAACGGGACGCCGTGAACCCATCCATGGGGGCTTGTGTGCCGCATCCCTGCGGCACGCACCCGTTAAGCTAAACCCTCGAACGAAACTCCGCCCTCCGCACAACTAATGCCATCTAAATTAAATTCCCCTCTCAACCCTCAACGCCGCCAGCCAAAGCCCAGAAACCACCCTCGAGAAATAAATCCCGAAGATGCGAGTGTGCGTGGCTCGGAGCTGGAGTTCCAATTCCTAGGGTGTCTGCCGCATGGATGCGGCAGGCAAGCCCCCAGGGAAGGGTTCACGGCGTCCCTTGGAATTGGAACTCCAGCTTCGAGCTACAACGCACGCGAAGTATCGAACGGGTTTATTTCTCGAGGGTGGCTTCTGGGCGACGCAGCAGGCGGTAAAGTAAAGTGGCGGTGAGGCCGCAGGCGCCGATGACAAAGAGCATGCCGAGGGGGTGTTGGTGGCCGACGATGTTGACGACGGCGGAGATGATGCCGGCGATGAGGAATTGCAGGCTGCCGGTGACGGCGCTGGCGGAGCCGGCGCGTTCTTGTTGTTCGGCTAGGGCGCCAGCCATGGCGTTGGGGAAGACCATGCCGAGGGTGCTGACGTAGGCGAAGACGACGAACAACACGAACCAGAAATTGGCATTGAGAAGCCCTAGGGCTATGGTCGCGATTGAGATCAGCGCTAGTACTGGCAACGATTTGTTGAGAATCTTGCGGGCGTCGCGGCGGCGCAATAGCCACGCGTTGAATTGCGCCATGCCGATAATGCCAATGGCGTTGAAGCCGAACAGCCAACTGTAATGAGTTGGGTCGAGGTCAAAATGTTCGATGAACACTAGCGGTGAGCCGGTGATGTAGGCGAATAGGCCCGATTGGGCAACGCCGCCGGCGAGCGAATAACGCAAGAAACCGCGATCCTTGAGCACATCCCAATAGATTGGCAGGCTGCGCCGCATACGCACAGCGCCATTGTACGAACGCGTTTCTGGCAAACGAATATGCACGATCGCCATACAGGCGACCGCAAGCGCAGCTACGATTAGAAAAATCGCCTGCCAGCCGAATGCTTTCGTGACATAAGCACCCGCCAGTGGTGCTAGTACCGGCGCGATACCCATGACCAAAATCAAGAACGAGAACACTTGCGCTGACGCCTGCGGCGTATAGAGATCGCGCACCATCGCGCGGGCAATCACTAAGCCAGCGCAGGAACCAATGGCCTGTAAAAAGCGCAAGACGATTAAGCTTTCAAGATTTGGCGCGTAAGCACAGGCCAGCGACGACAAAATATAGATCGTCAGGCCAAAATACAGCGGCGGTTTGCGCCCCCATTTGTCGGACGCAGTGCCATACAATAGCTGGCCGATAAACAGGCCAAGAAAAAACGAAGTAAGGGACAATTCGACACGATTAGACTCAGTGCCGTAGCTGGCGGCGATGTCGCCAAACGCTGGCAAATACATGTCAATCGACAATGGCCCAAACATGGTAAGTAGGGCCAGAACAACAACGACGAGATCAAATTTTGCTTTATCAGAGACCGGCGTTACTGTCATTCGTCCGCCGTCCGATAGCGCTGCGTGCTATGTTCGGTCGGCCGTTTTATTGTTTTAGTTTTGCGGGCCCAATCGACGAACGATTGTGCGTAATTAACGTAAGTATCTTGCACTAAACCAGCTTGTTTCAAGTCGCCCAACAAACGCCAACCATCAGCACCACCCGCCAAGAAGCTATTAGTGATCATGGTATACGTCTGCTCAGCCTGCATGGGTTGCCAACCCGTTTTAGTTTTAACTTGAAGGTTGCTAAAACGCTCACCATTCGCGGCACTACTATCAACGTTAAAACGAATTCCGGCACCATGCGGATAAGCACCGTCAGACCCCGAGTCTGACAACGCATACTCAACCGCTTGCTCGAGCACCGTTTTCACCTCTGCGCCGCTGATCTGTACTTCTACCAAAGTATTTGCGAACGGTAATAACCGATAGGCATCAGCAATAGTTAACGCGCCCGCATTTAAGTCCGTACGCACCCCACCGCCGTTTTGCAAAGCGAAATCCGCTTGTGGTGCGCTCGCCAAGAAAGCTGCGGCCACGACCGCATGTACGTCAGACTGGCGACCTAAGCCACAGTCCGCAATGGTCATCGGGCCCATACGCTTCATGCACAGCCGCTCGTCGACCGTGGCAATGGTTGTTTGGGTAAGCTCATCCAAGCTTTCTTGATAAGTTTCCAATAATTTCTGTGCCGCAGGATCCTTAGCGACAGCGGTGAAACCTAGTGATTCTGTAACTGCCGCAGGTGCATCCGTACCGACCAGCAAGTGAGCTTCGCCGCCACAACTGGCCACTTCGTCTCCTGCGAAGCTTACCTTAAGTTCGCCAACGACTTGGCTGTACTGCCAAGCATGGGCAACACAAACCGGCGCGCCATCGGCGTTGGTCACTCGCATCGGATACGGGCCAACGGTCGGCAACCCATATGCGGCGTAGTCACCGAGCAAGGTATGTGAATCACCGCCGACAATAAAATCAACGGCAGGTAAAGCTTCGGCTAAGCGTAAATCGTTTTTATATTGAATGTGCGTCAGTAAGCCAATTTTGTGAATGCCTTGGTTTTGCAGTTCGGCAATATAGTATTTTGCAGTTTCGAGCTCGTCTGCAAACATGGTCGTCGCATCAGGCTGCGATGAATTCTTCGTTTTAACCGCAATATCAAGGCCAATCAAACCAATCTTTTCGCCACCAACATTGAAAATCGTATAGGGCTTAAAGCTGTCCCAACGGGTCTTCGGGGTTAGTGGTGAAACACCAACTTCTGGCTCAACATTCGCCGCTAACACTTCGGTACGACAGTCTTGCGTCAACGCTAAGCTGTCCAAGAAGTGCTTTAAGCCAGCATCGCCGTTGTCGAACTCATGGTTGCCAAGAGCAAACGCATCAAAACACACTTCATTCATTAGTGCGGCGTCAGCTTCACCGTTGAAGATGGTATAAAACAAGGTGCCGGTAATAGCATCACCTGCATGTAATGCCAGAACATTGGTGTTCGCTGCACGAATTGCATCAACTTGACTGACGACGCGGGCAAAACCACCGGTTTCAACCTCGTAGTCCTGCCCTAACACATTGATTTTCGTAGCTTGGCGTGGCAACAGGTTGGAATGGTGATCGTTCACATGGGCTACGGTAAGCTCAAACGCCGCCGATGGCGCTTCGCTCGGTGCCTGTGCACACCCCACCAGCAACAAACCAGCACATGCCAGTGTACCTAACTTACCTAACCCATGTTGCCGCATCATCGTCGCCCTACTTAACCAAGCCAATTTCGCGTAAACGTTCCATCAGATAGTCATCAGAAGAAATCGCGTCCCAACGCTTCGGGTTCTCTTCAGTAATGCAACTGTCCAGAGGGTCAATCACCACGTCTGGATTAAAGTGCAAGAAGAACGGAATGGAGTAACGTGATTTCGAACTGTACGGCGCTGGCGGATTTACCACACGGTGCGTGGTTGACGGCAATACGCCATTGGTCATGCGTTGCAACATATCGCCGACGTTACAAATGATCGCACCCTCAATAATCGTCACTGGGATCCATGAACCATCTTTGGCCAACACTTCCAAGCCGGGTTCACGTGAGCCTACTAATAAAGTCAATACGTTGATGTCTTCGTGCGCACCGGCGCGTACCGAAGGTGTTCCTTCGTCAACAATCGGCGGATAGTGCAACGGGCGTAAAATCGAGTTGCCTAAATTAACTTTATCGTTAAAAAAGTCGCGCGGCTGGTCAAGAAATACCGCTAAAGCTTCTAATACACGCAACCCTAACGCGTCGAGCGAGCGGTAAAGCTTAAGAATCTTTTCTTTAAATTCAGGCAGCTCTTTTGGCCAAATATTAGGAGTAAGTTGCTTGAATGGCGGCTCACCTTCAATTTCACGACCCACATGCCAGAACTCTTTTAAATCAACATGTTTCGCGTCTTTGGCAATTTCAGTACCGAACGGCGTATAACCACGCGCACCACCACCACCAGGAATATGATATTGCTTTTTCACGTCTTCAGGCAGCGCAAACAAGTCGCGACACGTATCCAGCGCTTCTTCAATAAGCTGCTGGTCAACGCCATGCTTGGTTAATGCTACGAAGCCGTTTTGTTCGTAACCTTCGCCAACGTGCTTGGCAAACGCCTCAAAATCTTGGTCGTAGAGGCTCATATCAATGTGTGGAATGGATTTCATCAGTAACCTTTCGAAACGAGTAAAAACAGCCGTCTATGGTATGAATTTTAGGGGCTTTTGACAAATAAAAACGGCAAAACCCACTGGGTAAATCTTTGGTAAACCGTCTTTTCAAGTTGCCATTGTCTTTGCACACTTAGATTCGAATTCATTGCAACGAGGTAAACAACCATGAAAACGTTCAGCAAAGTGTTATCAATTACTGCAGTTACCAGTGCCTTAGCCTGCGCTGCACCGAGCTTTGCGCAGACGCAAGACAATACCCCGTTTGAAACACCGCAAACGAACCGCGCCTTCAATTTTCTGAGTGCAGGTGTGGCGGATCATGATGGCGGTGGTGACAGTATCATCTTAGAAGGTAGCTACCAATTTAACTCTCCCTGGTTTATTAGTGGCTACCTTCGCGATGGCGATGACGGTCCATTTGGCGACAGCCGTGACGCCCAAGGCCTAAAACTAGGCCGCTACGTTTGGCTCAGCGACAACCTAGTTGCGGACTTTTCAGGTCGTTTCGGTCACGTTGATTTTGGCCCTGAAGACAGTGCATTCTGGGGCGTAGAAGGTAACTTACGCACCCGCATCGACCGCTTCGAAATCTACGGTGGTTTGGGCTGGGTCGATTACACCGATGCCGGTAGTGATAACCAATACCAATTTGGTACACGCTTCTACATTACCCCTGAGTTTGCTGTAGGTGCGCGTTACCAAGATAGCGAATTTGGTGACGGCATCCGCATCGAAGCTAGTTATCACTTCTAATAAAATCGGGTATGCTGTGACATTCCACACGCAAGTTCTGGAGTTTTGTGATGTCACAGCTACCCCCGTTTCTGACCCTTTATCGTGAACTTATTGCGACGCCATCGGTGTCGTGCCTTGATCCACATTGGGATACCAGCAACAAAGCTGTCATCGATAAACTTGCCAATTGGCTAACCACCCTCGGTTTTCAGGTTTCCGTGAACGAACTCACCCGGCAGCAAGGCAAGTACAACTTGCTTGCCAAGTACCTTCCCACCGGCTCCGATGGCAAAGGCGGTCTCTTACTCGCCGGTCACACCGATACGGTGCCATGGGATGAGGGCCGTTGGACCAAAGATCCCTTTCAACTGCATGAGGCAGACGGCAAACTTTACGGATTAGGTAGCGCCGACATGAAAGGCTTCTTCGCTTTTGTCCTCGAAGCTTTGCGTGACCTCGATTTAAGCAAATGCACCAAACCCTTATACGTACTGGCCACCGCAGACGAAGAGACGACGATGGCCGGAGCGCGGGAATTAGCTGCATTCGGCGAATTGAAACCCGACTTTGCTATTATTGGTGAACCCACTTCGATGACGCCAGTGACCATGCACAAAGGCCACCTAACTGAAGGTATTCGGGTTACCGGTAAGAGTGGACATAGTTCGAACCCTGCCGGTGGCATAAATGCCATTGAAATTATGCACGACGTCATCACTGGCTTGCGTGAATTACAACGGGACTTCCAACAGCGCTATCACGACGATAACTTTGCGGTACCCTACCCAACCTTAAATTTTGGCAATATTCATGGCGGGGATGCCGCTAATCGCATTTGTGCCTGTTGCGAGATGCACATCGACTTGCGTCCGCTACCGGGTATGCGCATGGATGAGCTTTACGGTTTACTCGACGCGAAACTTAAGCCTTTACAGCAGCAATTCCCTAATGCCATCTGTCTTGAACACCTGCATGAAGCCATTCCCGGCTACAAATGCGACCCTGATTCCGCAATTGTGCAACTGGTACAAGACGTCACCGGCAACAGCGCCGAACCAGCGAATTACTGTACTGAAGCGCCGTTTGTGCAAGACCTCGGCTGTCAGACAATCGTCATGGGCCCTGGTTCTATCGCCCAAGCCCACCAACCCGATGAATTTATTCGCTTGGACGAGATCGCGCCAGCGCAACAACAACTGCGCCAGATCATTACTCGGGTATGTGGCCCAGCACGCGCATAACAGGTTTAAAACTACGGCGGTGAATCGGACACACGCCGTGTTCTTTAATAAGCGCTAAATGAGCCGGTGTGGGATACGCTTTGTGTTTCGCAAAGTCGTAGTGCGGGTAGAGCTCATGCCACTCGAGCATCTGCCGGTCACGTTCAACTTTCGCCAGAATTGACGCAGCACCAATGCACGCATGCAAAGCATCACCACCGACCACAGCCTCGGCAGGCACGGCTAGCTTAGGTAGCTTATTGCCATCGACCAATACTTTCTCTGGCGCAACTGGCAGCGCTTCTACTGCGCGTTTCATCGCCATCAGCGAAGCTTGCAGAATATTCAACTGGTCAATTTCGTCCGCATCGCACTGCGCAATAGCCCAATACAACGCTTTCGCTTTGATTTCTTCACTCAAGGCTTGGCGCTTTTTCTCCGAGAGTTTCTTCGAGTCGTTGATCCCCTCAATCGGTTGTTGCGGGTCAAGAATAACCGCCGCGGCCACCACCGGTCCGGCAATGGGTCCACGCCCTGCTTCATCGGTTCCACAAATCATTTGATCTCACGTTCTTCTGTTGTGCTTCTGGGTTGATGGGGTATGATACTTTCGTCTAACAAATAATAACAATAGAAAAGGGGTATTCTCATGTCCGAATCATCCTCGTTACTCAACCGCATGCTCGATAAAGTCGAGAAGGTGGGTAACAAACTTCCTGATCCGGCAGTCATGTTCTTTGGCTTGCTGATTATTGTTTGGGTATTTAGCTTCTTGCTCTCTGGTATTGAGTTTGATGCCAAGCATCCACTCACGGGCGAAAACGTACAAGTTGCCAACTTACTTAGTGGCGAAGCCATGGCGGATTTCTTAGCCAATATGGTCAACACCTTTATGGGCTTTGCACCGTTGGGCGTGGTGCTCGTCGCAATGCTAGGTGTTGGGGTTGCTGAGCGAAGCGGCTTTATCAATGTTGCGATTAAGCTCATGTTGAACGTCACGCCGAAAGTATTGCTGACACCTGTGCTGATCTTGATCGCGATTGTCAGCCATACTGCAGTCGATGCCGGTTATGTATTGGTCATTCCGCTTGGTGGTGTAATCTACTATGCCGCAGGCCGTCACCCACTCGCAGGTATTGCTGCAGCTTTTGCTGGTGTATCTGGTGGTTTTAGTGCCAACTTTGTACCTTCAGCGATTGACCCACTATTACAGGGCTTCACGCAGTCGGCGGCACAAATTCTTGATCCGCAGATTCAATTAAACCCGCTGAACAACTATTTCTTCACCGCAGCATCATCGATTATCGTTGTGCTTGTGGGTTGGTACTTAACTGACCGCGTAATTGAACCACGCTTAAGCAAAACACCAATTGATGGCGATCAGGAAGACATGCCTGCGCTTGATGATGTCACCCCACGTGACCGCAAAGCATTCTACCTTGGTGTTGCGACTATGGTCGTTGGTTTGATTGGTTTGTACTTTGCGGCGAGCGCAGAAAATACGCCATTAGCTGATCCTGTGACGGGTGAACTGGCATCATTTAGCGCCCCGCTCATGCAAATGATCGTGCCGCTTATTTTCTTGCTGTTTATCTTGCCAGGTATCGTACACGGCTATGTATCAGGTAATTTCACCAACTCGCAAGACGTGATCGGCGCAATGACCAAGTCGATGGAGGGCATGGCCTACTACATGGTTATGGCGTTCTTCTGTGCTTTGTTTATCAAAGCTTTTGGTGACTCAAACCTTGGTATTTTATTATCGATTAAAGGCGCAACCTTCTTGAGCTCGTTACAGCTGTCAGGTGGCGTGACCATGGTCGGTATCATTCTGTTGGTTGCCTTTATTAACTTGTTCGTCGGTTCAGCTTCGGCCAAGTGGGCGCTGATTTCACCGATTTTCGTACCTATGCTGATGCAACTTGGTTACTCGCCAGATTTAACTCAGGCTGCGTACCGCGTTGGTGACTCCACCAGTAACATCATCACGCCACTACTACCCTACTTCCCGCTCGTGGTGTTGTACTGCCAACGTTATGTGAAGAATACTGGTATTGGCTCGTTGGTGGCACTGATGTTGCCGTTTACCGTTAGTCTGTTGGTGATCTGGTCAGCCTTCCTTGTGCTGTATTGGATGGCGGGTATCCCGCTGGGTATTCAAGCCAACTACATCTACCCAGCAGGTTAAACCATGGGTTATTTTTCGGGTAAAACCGTCTGGCTAACCGGTGCCTCCTCAGGCATCGGTTTAGCTATGGCGCAGCAACTCGCTGAAGCCGGTGCGCATTTGATACTTACTTCGCGCCGTGCCGAGGTGCTGGAAGATGTTCGTAGCGAGCTTGCTCACCCCGAGCATCATCAAGTATTAGCGCTCGACTTAAGCCAACCCGAAGCTGCCGCGGAGCAAGCGCGGGTTGCGCTTGGTGACCAAGTGATTGATATCCTGCTCAACAACGCCGGTGTCTCACAACGATCGATGATTCTCGACACTGACCTTAAGGTCTATCGACAGTTGATGGAAATTGATTATTTTGGCGTCGTAGCTTTAACCAAGCTGGTTTTGCCGCGTATGGTAGAGCGTCGCAGTGGACACATCGTCACAGTGTCTTCGGTAGCAGGTAAAGTCGGTACTAAGCTACGTAGTGGCTATAACGGCGCAAAATTTGCGGTGCTTGGCTTTATGGATTCGTTACGTGCCGAAATGAACCAACATGGCTTGGTGGTGACTTCAATTCTACCCGGCTTTATCAATACCGCGATTGCGCACAATTCGCTATCAGGCGACGGCTCTGCGCTTGGTAAAGAAGATCCCGACAACGCTGGTGGCATCTCGGCTGAAGAATGCGCCCGCCAGTCTCTGCAGGCGATAGCAAAAGGCAAAGCCGAAGTCGTGGTTGGCTCCGGCATGTCCAAGCTTGCCCCGTTCTTGCAGCGCATCTCGCCGAGCTTTGTGCGCCGCATGGTGGCTAAGCGTTAATTTGACTTTTGGATACTAAAATCAAGTTGTACGGTTTCGTCTTTCACCTTAATCGGTTGACCATTTTCGTAGGCCGGAACGTACAACCACTTTGATAGCGCCTTAAGTCCCTCGCGACCGAACTCAGGTGCACTCTCAGATTCAATGCGAATATTTTCGGTGCGCCCTGAAGTATTAATATCGAACTTCAATTTAACGTGACCACCGTCATCTGAGTTCAGGTGCTCTTGTGGATAAGATGGATTGACTCGGTACACAACTTCATTTGTCGACTCGACACCTAACTCCGCGCTCATCTCGGCAATGCGGGCCAAGGCACGATCGACAGCTTCTTCATTCTTCTCGTTTGCATAAAGCATTACTAGTCGATGACTTGCCGCTAACTGCAATTGCGATATCGCCTTCCGGCCTTCTGCATCAACCGCAACAACCTGTTCAAGCTTTTCAATTGCATCATCGACATCGCCCTCTCCGGCATCTTCCATTGCCGCATAAAACGCACTGGTGACAGTCATGACATGACTCGCTCCATTGCGTTTCACATAAACTTCGTACAGTGAAGACCAGAGTTCAGGTCGAGTTTGGTTCAAGCGCAAAAATTCTTTTGCCATTGCCGTTTTGACCGCCAAAACCACATCAGGATGGGCCGCTTCTTGCGCTACGAAGACTTCGGTGATGGCCAATTCGTAATGGGATATTAGCTCCTCGTTAGGACTTGGCATGGTCTCAAACGCAAGTAGCAGCGGTTCAAGCAGCTCGATTGCCGCAGAATCGTACTCGCGCTGATAAATTCGCACGACTAAAGCAGCTAGAGCATGTGCTTGCTCACTAACGCGCTCCTTAGCACTCAATAGAAATAGATAATTAAGCGCTAGGTTTGCGGTATTTAAATGTTCGCTACCAAAGTAATCGCGACCCGATAAATAGGCCTCAAAGGCGAGTTTTTGCAATTCGCTGCTAGGTGTCGAAGCTTCAGCATTTGCTGTTTCATAAGCTTTATACGACTGCTGAAACGCTTGTTTTGCGTCGACTTGCTCGAATGCGAATGTTGGTGAGTTAACTTGTAGCGCCAAAACACCGAATACTGCCGCATACAATGCGGTTTTGAATTGAGGAGAAAGAGACTTCAACATGTACACCTTGTTGTTATTTTTCTTTAAAAATTCAACATATCAGAATAAATTTAACAAGTCAGTGTAAAAGAACAAAAAAGCCAGCCTTGAAGGCTGGCTTTCGTTTGCATGCTAGGTAGTTAAACCATATGCACCAACATCGAGGTTGGGTCTTCCAAGTATTCCTGCCAACGCTTGTTGAAGCGGGCTATGGTGCCGCCATCAATGATGCGATGGTCGCCTGACCAGCTCACATTCATGATTTTGCGTGCGACCACGTTACCCTGAGCGTCAAAGCGCGGGAGTTCTTGAACTTTACCCAGTGCCACAATAGCGGCTTCCGGTTTGTTGATGATTGGCGTCGCTACGGTACCGCCAATCACACCAATGTTCGAGATGGAAATGGTGCCACCTTTCATATCTTCTTGCGCGACACGGCCTTCACGAGCCGCTTGCGTTAAGCGCGTGACTTCGTTGGCAATATCGATAATGCTCTTGTTCTGTACCTGTTTGACGTTAGGTACCAACAAACCAATCTTGGTGTCTACTGCCATGCCGATGTTGTGATCATCAAAATAAGTGATCTCGGTGCAATCGGCATTTACTTGCGCGTTCATGATCGGGAACTCTTTCAACGCAAGTGACAACGCTTTGATGAAGAATGGCATCATAGTGATGCGAATACCTTCATCTTTATAGCGTTCTTTCAACTGTTTCTGCAGCGCCATGACGTTGGTCAGATCGAACTCATCGGCATAGGTAAAGTGCGGAATGGTGCTGACCGATTCGGTCATCGCTTTTGCCATGGCCGCTTTCACCCCACGAATGGCTTCGGTGCGGGTGCCGCCAGAAGTGGCAGTTGGTTTTGCCGACACTTGTGCTGATGGTGAAGCTTCCCCCGTGGTAGAACCACGGGCTACGTAATTTTCGACGTCTTCTTTCATCACGCGGCCTTTGGCGCCGGAGCCGGGGACTTGGCTGATGTCGACGTCAAGTTCGCGGGCACGTCGGCGAACCGCCGGGCTCGCAATGGCTTTGCCTTGGCGCGCCGCTTGTGGGGCGTCGGCTTGACTTGGGTTGGCGGCGGACGAGTTGGCGGCGGAAGCTTGAGCATTGCTGGCTTGAGCATTGTCGTTGTGGCTGGTTTGACCCGTAGTAGAACTACGGGCTACTTCGCCTTCGACGCGGACGGCGAAGAGTGGTTCGTGTACTTTGGCGATGTCGCCTTTGGCGTAATAAAGTTTTTCGACGACGCCGTGTTCTTTCGCGGGGATCTGTACCAAAGCCTTGTCGGTCATTACGTCAACGACCGGCTGGTCTTCTTCGATGACGTCACCTTCTTTGACTTGCCATTCGACAATTTCGCATTCGACGATACCTTCACCGATATCGGGAAGGATGAAGTCGGTGACGGTGCTTCCTGAGCTGGCATTGCTGCTGGGTTCAGGTTCCCCCGCAGTAGAACTGCGGGCTACGTCGTTGTCCGCCGATCCATTTGAATTGGAATCGTCGGTGCCGGTGATGGCAAAGAGCGGTTCGTGGACTTTGGCGATGTCGCCTTTTTCGTAATAAAGTTTGCTCACCACGCCGTCTTCTTTGGCGGGGATCTGCACTAAAGCTTTATCGGTCATCACGTCGACCACCGGCTGGTCTTCTTTGATGGTGTCGCCTTCAGCAACAAGCCATTCAACGATTTCGCACTCAACGATGCCTTCGCCGATGTCCGGTAAGATAAAATCTTTACTCATGGTCTACGGCCCTCTTAATAGAACATCGAAGCTTTCACGGCTTCGTACACTTTCAGGTGGTCG
The DNA here is from genome assembly GCF_003987225.1 of Pseudidiomarina homiensis. Taxonomy (GTDB): domain Bacteria; phylum Pseudomonadota; class Gammaproteobacteria; order Enterobacterales; family Alteromonadaceae; genus Pseudidiomarina; species Pseudidiomarina homiensis. Next base: position 182,187 of record NZ_PIPX01000001.1, on the reverse strand, counting down.
ACAAAGTATTCTTTCTCGTGACACAGCGGATAAGGCACATCAAGGCCACATACGCGTGCAATCGGCGACTCTAAATACAAGAAGCACTTGTCTTGAATGGTCGCTGCAACTTCACTGGCAAAACCATTGGTCAGTGGCGCTTCTTGCGTCACCACTAAACGGCCAGTTTTCATCACTGATTTCGCTACGGTGTCGATATCCCACGGTAACAAGCTCACCAAGTCGATCACTTCACAGTCAATGCCGTCTTCGGCAGCTTTCTCAGCCGCTTTCTCGGCCATTTCAACCTGTGCCCCCCAAGCGACGATGGTCAAATCTTTACCTTCGCGGACAATGTCAGCTTTGCCGAGTTCTAGCGTGTACTCTTCTTCAGGTACTTCGCCAGTTGACGCACGATACAAACGCTTCGGCTCCATAAAGAGCACTGGATTTGGATCAAAAATCGCGCTTAACAACAAGCCTTTCGCCATGTATGGGTTGCGCGGCATGACAATTTTCAGGCCTGGCGTATGGGCAAAATAAGCTTCTGGTGACTGCGAGTGATAGTGACCACCGGCAATACCGCCACCGTATGGTGTGCGAATGGTAAGTCCGCCGACGTTAAACTCGTTACCCGAACGATAGCGGAACTTCGCCGATTCATTCACGATCTGGTCAAATGCTGGGAAGATGTAGTCACCGAATTGAATCTCAGCAACCGCATAACTACCTTGCGAGGCCAAACCATTGGCAAAACCAAGGATGCCCTGCTCGACCAATGGCGTATTAAAGTTACGGTCACGACCGTACTTATCCGTTAACTTAGACGTCGCGCGGAATACCCCACCGAATGCGCCAGTATCTTCACCAAAGCTATAGACTTTGTCATTTTTTGCCATCGCAATGTCGAGTGCACTATTGATGGCTTGTAATAAGTTCATGTTCGCCATTATTTGTCTCCCCCATCAATACGTGACGCTGTTTTCGGATACGCCTCTGGGTATTTGCGAATGTGCGCCTTCAACTGCTCAAGTTGCTCTTTAAGCTGTTGCGTTGGGGTGTCATAGACGTCATTAATCAACTCATCAATATGCGGAGCTGGAACTTTCTCTGATTTCTTCAGTGCTGCCAAGACTGCTGCTTTCTTCTCGGCGAAGATCTCTTCAGCATCTTTCTCGGTCAGCCATTTTTTCTTGATCAAGTAGGTTTGGAAGCGCGCGAGCGGATCTTTTGCACGCCAAGCGTCTTCTTCATCACGGGTACGGTAACCGGTTGGATCATCTGAAGTTGAGTGCCCAGCCATACGGTACGACATACCTTCAATCAACACCGGCTCGTTCTCTTCAACGGCAAGTTTACGCGCCATTTGAGTCGCTAAATAAACGGCCAAGATATCGTTACCATCGACACGAATAGTTTTCATGCCGTAGGCGACACCGCGTGGCGCAATGCCGTCACCAGCATACTGCTCGCCTTGCGATGGCGTCGAGATGGCATAACCGTTGTTACGGCAGAAGAAAATCGCTGGAACTTTGTAGACCGCGGCCATGTTCAACGCGGCATGGAAGTCACCTTCAGAAGCAGCGCCTTCACCGAAATAACAAATGGTACAGTTGCCGGTTTTGTCCATCTTCTGGCCATAAGCGTAACCCGTCGCTTGCGGGATCTGGGTCGCTAGTGGTGAAGCGATGGTCATAAAGTTAAGGTCTGCACAGCCGTAATGCACCGGCATTTGGCGGCCCTTACCGAGATCGCGCTCGTTTGAGAACAATTGGTCCATGAACTGTTCAACGGTAAAACCACGGTACGCCAACGCGCCCTGCTCACGGTATTGCCCCATGATCATGTCGCCGTCATCCAACGCGGCTGCCGAACCGATACTTGCCGCTTCTTCGCCAAGCGAAGACAAGTAGAAGCTAATACGCCCCTGGCGCTGCGCGGCAATCATGCGTTCGTCCAGAATGCGGATGAATTGCATGGTATCAAACATCTTCAAAGCAAGATCTTTGTCAATCTCAGGTGCCTTAGCACCCTTGTGCACGGTACCGTCTTCTTTGAGGATCTGAAGCATTGGAATCTGCAACGCAGAACCGTCTAAAAAGCTCGGTTTGGTCACGATTTCTAGCTGATGTTGTTTATCCTGTGCCATAACTTTCTCGTTCTCAGAAAAATTGCGCTCACTTTACCTTTACGTCAACTGACATGCAAATAAGCGACTACGCATTTGCGTAAAAATCAGACCAGTTGCAATTGCGCAAAAGGTACTTCGACAACGGTCAACAATGCCCGCTGGCCTAGGGCCACCTTGGCATTCGGGAAAATAATTCGTTCCCCCGACTGTTCCACTAGGTACTCTTGGTCACCATCGGTAGCCAACAACTCCCCCTTCTCAAAGGCAGTAAAATTGGCTACATCATCGGGAAAATGCAGGGTGAAATTCTCAACTGTACGGTTAATTGTACGGCAGACGTCAAAAACGCGGGTACGATTTGCATCAAATTCCGGCAATTTCAGCTCACGCTCGCAAATAAGCTTAGTGAACATTGTTTGTGCGGCGGCAAATTTACTATGGTCATTTTCGCCAAACGGCCGCACTTTACCAAGTTCAACGGTAAAAGCGTCAGCTCCATGGGTACGCACACTGTAATAGCTGAAGGTTGTGGTAGGTGCCTGATTCAGTAGAATCGTTTCAACCCCACATTCGGCTAAGAAAGTGAGTTGCGCTTTTTTATAAGGCGCACCGTGAGTAAACGGATAAACCGCAAACTTCTCAAATTCCGAGTCACGAATTGCCGTGTGCAAGTCGTAATGATAGCGCTCTCGCTGTCCCTCTGGCGCGGCGGCGAAGAAGTCAGTAATCACCTGTTCAAGCTGCGCAGCGCGTTGATGTTCGCGGCTGTTGCCTTCTTGGTGAGCGCCGCTGAATAAACGATTCATGTTCATTTCAACAAAACGTTTGCCAATGGCTATTGCTGCAGGGTTGGCGATCAGAAAGAGCGTGCGTTGCACCGGCTTAAGTTCACCGCGCATAATGCCGTGTATCATGTCACGAACAATCTCTATCGGGGCGGTTTCGTCACCATGCACGGCACACGACAGCACTACATCTTTGCCACTTGGCTGCTCAGGTTCAACGATCACAATGCCATAATCAGGGAAATGAAGTTCGCCACCGTCGTACTTCAAGGTAGCATTGAGCAGCTGTTGATTGGCGGCAACGGTGTTGCCGTTATACCCGGCAAGCGTCCAATCTAAGACGTTCACGGCGGCTAGCTCATTTGTCTTCTGATTCACTTTCTGACTCCTGTTGCTTAATTCGTCCAGGTTCTAACCCTTTGGTCGCTAATAACGCACGTAACACTCGTGAACGATATTCACGGCGGTACAACACGGACACAACCACAATGGTGGATACAATGAAAAGTATCGGGTGTAAGAACCAAGTAAGAAACGCTAAGGCAAAATAGTAAGCGCGCAGGCCATTGTTGTACTCATGCCCGGCTTGGTCTATCACCTTGGCTGATTGCCGCGCAAAGACTTCACGTTGTTCATCAGTGAATTCCGTACTGCGGTATTGAGGTGCGGCGCCAAGCAACACCGAGACAAAGCCAAATTGGCGAATCGCCCAGGTAAACTTGAAAAAGGCAAAAACAAAAATAAGCGCCAGCACGGCCAGTTTGAACTGGACTTTTTCTGGGGATGTATCAGCAGTTAACGGCAGTGATTGCAGCACTGTCACCACTTTATCTGCCGAGGCCAATAAAGTAAGCACACCGGCTAACACCAGTACCGTAGAGGACGCAAAAAAAGTCACCGTGCGTTCGACGTTGCCAAGTAGCGCCGCGTCAGCAATCTGGTGTTCTTTGCGGGTTAAGGTGGTCATCCAATCAATACGCAGTTGCCGCAGAATATGCGACAAACTATAAGTACTGCGCGCACGAATACGCGCAAACTGCGTGTAAAAAACCCAAACCGTCACAAAAAACGCCAAGGTGACGATATCAAGTGTACTTAGGTTCATGCTCTAGACCTTGTGCTAACGTGACACGCACGAAAGCCGCAGTGTGGACCTGATGGTCTTAGCTGCGGCTTCGATAATTAGTTTAAGGTCATTAGTTTACCATTATGTGACGATGTTGTCCGACTCTGATTTTGGTGCCGGCTTCTCAGCCAGACCGTACCATGACAACATGGTTTTGAAGCCACGTTTGGTGTCATCCAAGATTAAATACAAGCATGGAATCAACAGCAACGTAATCACCGTGGCGAACAGAATACCGAACGCCAACGAAATCGCCATTGGAATCACCATTTTCGCCTGCAAACTCTTTTCGAGGACGATGGGCAGCAGACCAAAGAAAGTCGTCAAACTGGTCAGGATGATTGCTCTGAAACGCGCTGAGCCTGCATCTTGTACCGCTTGGCGTAACTTCACTCCATCGCGGCGCGCTTGGTTGACATAATCCACCATGACCAAAGAGTCATTCACCACCACGCCTGCCAAGGCAATGATCCCGAACAGACTCAGAATCGAAATCGGCATGCCAATAATCCAATGCCCGATCACCGCACCGATCATACCGAACGGAATCACCGACATGATGATAAGCGGTTGGCTATACGACTTCAGCGGTATTGCCATTAGTGCAAAGATTGCGAACAACGCCAGCACGAAACCAATGGCCAGCGAGTTCGTGGCTTCAGCTTCATCTTGTGAGGCACCTTCAAGTTGGAAGCTCACTGATGGATAGTTATCTAAAATCGGCTGAATATGTTGTTCACGAACTTGCCGCACAACTTCAAACGGTTCGACGCGCTCTTTATCAACCCGAGCACGCACCCTTACGGAACGCTCGCGGTCGATACGGGTGATGGTGTTATAACCCTTCGCAAAGCGAATGTCGGCAAGCTCAGTAAACGGTATCAACGCACCGTCACTGGTACGCAACTTCATATCTTCAAGGTTGCCTACCGACTGACGCTCATTGATCGGGTAGCGCACCATCACGCGAACTTCTTCGTCACCACGCTGAATACGTTGAGCTTCAGCACCATAGAAGGCGTAACGCACTTGATTAGCGAGATCGCTTAGGGTGATCCCCATAGCCGTCGCCAGCGGTTTGGTTTCTAGAATAATTTCGTCATTGCCGGCACCAAAGGTGTCTTCAATATCATAGACGCCGTCAAACTGGCCAAATACTTCTTTGAGATCATTGGCGGCCGCCGATAGCTGCTCAAGATCGTCACCGGCAAGTTGAAACTCAACGTCAAAACCGCCACCGCCGCCGATACTTCCTTGGAAGTTAATCGCTTTAACACCGGCAATTTCAGGGGTCTCTTGGCGCCAACGATTGATAATGCCAAAGCCGTCAATTTCGCGATCTTCGCCTTTTTGCAGCTCGCTCATGATCATGCCGTTGGTGGTACCCTGCAGCCACACGTTGGTATGACGCACCACGCCTTCGCCCTCTTCCTCCTTGATTTGCTCGTTCACGCGCATCAAGGCATCTTCAATGGTTTGCAGTGCACGAATAGTGGCGTCTTCGGACGAACCAGGCTGCATTTCAACGCTGGTTTGAATGAAGTCACTAGGAATATTAGGGAAAAACACCCAACGCACCACGCCACCGCTGATCAAGCCGATCATCAGAATGAACATGCCGATAAAACTTGCGAGTGTGGTGTAACGGTAATGCAAGCACTTGGCGAGGAACGGACGGTAATAACGCTCCACGAACACTCGTAGGCTATCGGAGATTTTATTGCGGCCACGTTGGAAGGCATTGAGCTTCTCTCCACCGCCCTTGCTGAATTTCATTGCCGCAATATGCGCCGGTAGAATGAGCTTTGACTCAACCAGCGAAAACGCCAAGCAAAGAATCACGACCCAAGCGATGGATTCCCATATCGCTCCCATGCCGCCATCAACCATCAGCATCGGAATAAATGCGACCATCGTGGTAAGCACGCCAAAGGTTGCAGGAATCGCGACTTTCTTCGCCCCCCGCACCACGTTGTCGGTACTCTTGCCGTATTTTTCAATTTCGGAGTAGGCACTTTCGCCTATAACTATGGCGTCATCCACCACTATCCCGAGCACCAATATGAAGCCGAACAAGCTGATCATATTGATCGAGATATCGAACATCGGCAGCGGCATTAAAGCAATGGTACCCAAGAAACAAATCGGAATGCCGATCATGACCCAGAAAGCCAAACGCAACTGCAAGAACAACGACAGCATTAAGAACACCAAAAAACCACCGGTGATCATGTTGTCTAGCATCAGGTCGAGGCGACCTTGCAGGTAATACGACGAATCGCCCCAGTGTGCAACGTTGACCTCTGGCGGCAACTCTTTTTGCTTACGCTCAATGTAGTTCCGTACTGCTTCTGCCACGGCTAAATCGTTTTGATTGCCGACTGAGTCCACTCGGACAAACGTCGCTGGTTTACCGTCAAACCGAGTAAAGCGGCGGCGTTCGATAAACTCGTCTTTTACCGTGGCAATGTCGCCAAGCGTCAGACGTGTTCCGTCAGCGCGGTTGATGAGGACAATCTTTTCAAATTCCTCGCCATAGTACGCTTGATTATTGGCACGCAGCAGAATGTCGCCATTTGGCGTGCGAATAGAGCCACCGGCCACATCAATAGAGGTACCGCGCACAGCGTTGACAACCTGCTGGAAACTCAAGTTATAGCGCTGTAAATCATGCTCAGAGATCTCAATCGAAATTTCGTAGTCACGCGCCCCCACCGTCTCAACCTTAGTGATGCCACCAATATTTTTCAGGTCGTCACGGATTTGTTTGGCGAGCTCTTTTTGGTTGCGCTCGCTCATATCACCGAAGACACTAATCCAAATCACTTGGCGCTGTGGTCGAATTCGATAAATATTTGGATTTTCAATTTGCTGCGGAAAGTTCGGGATGGCGTCAACGAGCATCTTCACTTCGTCCATCACCACTTGCGGATCATAGCCACTTTCCACTTCAACAGTTACCGAACCGCCTCCTTCACGCGCCGTCGACGTTAATCGTTCAACGCCATTGACGTCTTCCAAGGCATCTTCGATCAATACGATAACGCCTTGCTCAACTTCTTGAGGTGCGGCCCCTGGAAACGGAACTTGAATACTGATGGTGTTAAGCTCGATCTCGGGGAACATCTGCTTACGAACTTCAAACACCATGAAAATACCGGTGATGATGATGAGCGCCATCAATAGGTTAGCAGCAACCGTGTTATTGGCCCACCAAGCGATCAGTCCCGTTTCGCGACCTGATTCTGGCGAATTTTGTGGTACTTGCATTGCTAAGCTCCTTATTCGCCGCTGGCGTCAGCGTTATCTTTCGCTGCCACTGCAGTATCATCTTCTGCCGCTTTTGGCTGTTCCATTTGTTGCGGCATTGGATCGCCTGGTAGACGTACTTTCATGCTCGGTAAGGCGTTGGCTAACTGGGTTAACACTACTTTATCGCCAGCTTCGAGGCCATCACTCACGATGACTTGGTTTTCTTCAGCTCGGAGCACCTCAACATGTTGGCGCTTTAAGCGACGCTCTTCGTCAACCAACCAAACGTTGCCGTCGGTATTGAGTGCGTAACGTGGAATGCGGTAAACATCTTCAACATACTTACCTTCAATTTCGAGTTGCACAAAGCGACCGAAGCGTAAAATTTCTGCGTGCGACTCACCCGCGCGGTTATAGGGGTCTTGCACTTCGACCACACCGTAAATAACTCGGCTCTTACTGTCTAAAACACCTTCGCTACGTACCAAACGACCTTGCCATTCATACTTTTCACCTGCAACAAATGAGCTCAAGCGCACACGTGGAAAGTCTGTTTCTTGTTCGCGACGAGGCAAGTTTAAATAAGCGAGGTCACGATCGCTCAGCGGCACACGAACCTCTGCCACTTCCGTTCCCATCAATTGTGCGACTTGGCTACTGACATTCACAAATTGGCCGAGATCGACATTTTTGCTTTGTAATAAACCGGCGAAAGGTGCGCGGATCACGGTCCGATCAAGGTCACGTTGCGCTTTCGCGACAGCTGCTTCTGCCGACTGCATGGCGGCAACAGCACTGGCAACCTGAGGCTCACGCAAACCTAAAGCAGGAATTTCTCCCAGTTGTAAGGACTCCCACTCTTCCTTGGCGACTTTTGCGCGGGCACTTTCTTCTGCAAGTGCAGCTTTAGCTTGAGCCAAGTTGGCTTTCGCGTTCTGTAATGCCACTTCGTAGTCACGAGGATCAATCTTGACCAGCATGTCGCCTTCATTGAAGTAGCCGCCATTGTGGAAATTAGCTGCGATCTCAATTACTTGACCACTGACTTGCGTCACTAAGTTGGTCGTATGCTTGGCCATCACGTTACCTTGCCCGCTGACTAACAAATTGATGTCTTCGGGTTGTGCCTCTTGTACTTCAACAAGTACCGCTGGGCGTTCCATTGAGCGCATCGGTAGCTGCGGACGCAACATTCCGAGCAAAACCACAAGGGCAATCGCCACAATGATGATCAGAGGGGGAAGTAAAGCACGTTTCTTAAAAGCCATTGAGATCATTCCATTCGAACATGAAGATGGCGCATAGTATGCGCCACCTTTAAGTGATTATTAAGGCAGATTATGTTGCGAGTTGTAACAACTGTAACATTAACCGTTCAGTAGGTAACTTTCGCCCGCTTCTATTGCGCGTGGACCACCGGCAAGCAAAACCACGTCACCCTTCGCCAAGCTAAAGTCACCGTGTACCTCACTGAATTCCTCGTCACCACGGCGTACCGACTTAACTTGTACGGCGAGTTCATCCAGACCGAGCTGGCGAAGTTCTTTACCGCACGCATAAGCATTGTCGCTGAGTTGTACCGCATGTAAAAACAACAGTCGGTCAATTTTTTCTGGATCCATATCGGTGGTTTCACCAGGGTAAAAGCCGTGCATGTCGCCATAGTGTGAACGCCGAGCCTGATCCAAGCGCGACAAAATTCGGCGAATAGGAATGCCTGAGCGACTCAAGACTTGCGATACCAACATGAGGCTCGCCTCTAAGGTATCAGGTACGACTTGTGTCGCCCCAGCCGCCATCATTTCTTGTAATCGTAGGTCATCACGCGAGCGCACAATGATTTCGGCGTGGTCGTTGACCTCACGAATCGCTTTAAGTACTTCTAGAGCTTTATAGTCTTCAGCAAAACTAATGATGATCAATTCTACCTGATCGGCGTGCACAGCTTTTAAGATGTCACGCCGCGCAGCATCGCCAAAATAGACCTTTGCGCCACCAGCAATAGCCTCTTGTACGCGCTTGGTGTCGTGATCAATGGCCAGATGGTCAATGCCTTCATTGGTTAAAAAGCGGCTAATGGTCTGTCCGACACGTCCAAACCCAAGCACCAAGACGCGTTTAGGCTCAGATACATCGGGTTGAGTGATGTCTTCTTCGTCACTCCGCGAGCGGCCGCGAACCAGTGGCGTCACTAATTGCCGACAGCGTTGAATAACCAGCGGCGTGACCGCCATTCCCAGTACACCGACCCCGACCAGTAGCGATGCGATGTCCTGTGGTAGTAAGGCATAGGTCAGTGCCAACGAAACTAAGACGAAGCCGAATTCTCCCATTTGGAATAGCATCAGGCCGGCGCCCCATGCGTCTTCCTCGCGCTCTCCCATACCGCCAGCTAACAGGCGCACAACGACCATCTTTATCGCGCCGATAAGCACAACGGCAAGTAAAATCCAATGTAGATTCTGCCAGAACACAGCCAGATTCAGCTGCATGCCTACAGTGATGAAGAAAAGGCCCATCAGAATATCGCGAAATGGGCGAATATCCGCTTCAAGCTGATGCTTGTACTTACTTTCACCCAACATCATCCCAGCTAAGAACGCCCCCAGCGCCATCGACAACCCAAACACGTGGGTGAGACCACCAGCAACCAATGCGACCAACAGCGTTGCCAGGACAAAGAGTTCATCGGTACGCAAGCGCGCAATCTCGCGAAAGATGTGGGGTAGCACCCATTTGCCAATGGCCATCAGGACGACCACGACACCAGCCCCTTTGAGCAACGCTATGCCGAGGCTCTCCCAGATACCTACTTGTGCATTCTCAGCAGCAAGTAATGGAATAATGATCAACATTGGCACCACGGCGATATCTTGGAATAACAACACGGAGACCGTGGCCTGCCCTTTGCGGGTGGTCAGCTGGGAGGACTCCCCTAATTGTTTTATCACCACCGCCGTTGAGCTCAACGCCAGTGTACCGCCAATAACCATCGCCGCCGTCCAATCGCCCATCCAAATGTAAGCTAATCCGGCAAAAATCAACGTGCAGATGATGACCTCACCAGCACCGAGCCCAAATACAAGGCGGCGCATGGCAATCATTTTCGGCAATGAGAATTCCAAACCGAGCGAGAAGAGTAAGAGCACGACACCTAACTCAGCAACGAAATGATAGTCATTGGGATCTTTGATCCAAGCGGTTACGTCGGGGCCAGCGATAATTCCGGCCACCAAATAGGCCAAAATTGCAGGCAATTTTATGCGCCGAAAAGCCCACACCAATGCCACCGCAATAGCTAGCAACAGCAGTACGTCAGCGAAGGCTCCGTTCATACTTTTTTCCTTTGTAGATATAGACCAAGACAAATCAAGCTTAGTCCAATTAAGGTCGTAACTTGAATAACTTCATCCAATATAAAGTAAATAAGTAACAAACTCATGAACGGGCTCAAGAAAATCAGCATTGATAGTTGCGACGTTCGTTCGGCTGTGCGCATGGCGGTCAACCAAAGTAAAAATGTGATACCCATCTCAAATAAGCCGACATAGGCCGCTGCCGCCAGAGCTCGCCACTCGTGCCAAGGCAACGGACGCGGGTCAAACAACAGCGCCAGCGCTAACAACAAGCTACCAAAAGCAAAGCACCAAAACATTGCTGGGATAGGTGCGTCTTTATTTTTGGTGTTGATCAGCCAATAACTCGCCCACAACAGGGTACTTAATAGTGCTAACCCTATTCCCAGCCAATTGGTCTCGGCAAAATTCCATTGCCCTCCAGTGGCTATCAACACCACGCCACCGTAGGCCACCACCATTGCCAACAGCTCCCGTTTCGTTAAGCGTTGTTTTAACATCGGCACTGCTAACAAGGCCATGGTAATCGCCCACGTATAGTTGATGGCTTGGGCTTGCTGAGCGGGGAGTTGGTCATAGGCAGCGAAGAGCACCCAATAATACACAAATGGGTTAAGTGCACCTTGGCCCAAATAGAACAGCCAACGCTGCCGCCCTAGCCTTATGGTTTCTATGCAGCGACCTTGCCAGACGAGCAGAGCAAAAAAGGTAAGGGTGCTGGTCAGTGCGGCGAGAAACAACAGATGTAGTGGCGTTAGATAGCCCAAAGCAAGCTTAAACGCAGTTGCCACCGTCGACCAAAGCGCCACTGCGGCTAAGCCAAACATCAATGCACGACGTTGGTTCTGTGCCACTGGAGGAGCCGCCATGTTCTATCCTTAGCTGCTGGTGCGTTGCTGCAATTGCAAGTAGCGGTCGCGAGACCGAGTCAGTAAAAAACGCCCCCATGCGACTTGGGGCTGTTTATCATTGCCGGTTTGCACCATTTGAGTGCGTATTTGTTCAAGTTGCGCATACGACGGCATCGTTGCACCATTTTGGTGCAGCCAAGCGCGCAGTAAAGCTCGCTGCGTGGCCGCAGAATGCGACTTCAGTTGATCAACCGCCAGTTCCCCTGCTTCGTTCACCGCCGGTTTCAGTTGCTCATGCAGTAACTCTTCAAGAACATCTTGCTGTTCTGCACAAAGCTGGGCACTACGTAACACCGAATTACCAAACTGAGGCCAGCGCTCTTCAAGTTTCGGCACCACCTCATGCCGCAAGAAGTTACGATCTATTGCTGTGTCATAATTGGTGTCGTCTTCGATCCAGTGTAATTTGTGGTGTTCAGCATAAGCGTAGATTTCGGCTTTGCTTACCCCCAGCAAAGGGCGCAGCCACGTCTGAGAGCCAGAACGATGAGCGGCTTCGCCATCGATGGTCTGAGCCATTGCGGCCAAGCCTTTTGGTCCGGCTCCGCGCTTGAGCTGTAGCAGAAACGTTTCGATTTGATCATTGCGATGCTGTCCGAGCAGCATTACCGCATCATCGTCAGCAAGCTCATTGAGCCGCTGATAACGCGCTTCACGCCCCGCCGCTTCTTTGCTAATCCTTGCCCCCTGCGGCACCGGCAAAACTTCACAGAGCATTGGAAAGTTGCGTCGCAGGCAGTCCTGGCGGAGACCTTCGGCCCACTCACCGGAACTCGGATGAAAGCGGTGATCAAGATGAATAGCTAAATAATTAAAGTCAGGATGCTCGCTGCGCCAGCGGTCGAGCAGATCAAGAATAGTTTGCGAATCGGCGCCGCCGCCAAGACAGGCAACGAGTTGTTGGTGCGGTCGCAGCGTTAGTTTGGCTAACGCTGCGGCAAATTCAGGATAAAGGTCGCGATACTCAGTGTTCACGTAAGTCGATGACGCCGCTGTTTAGCAATAACCAAACGACATGAGCTTCTGGTAACGCTGCTCGAGCAACGCGGTTTTATCCAGACCTTTCAGCTCACTCAAGTCGGTTAACAAACGCTGCTTCAGGCTTTGTGCCATGGCCGTGTAATCGCGATGCGCACCACCCAATGGCTCTGGAATAATCTGATCAATCAAGCCTAGCTCAAGACTGCGATCTGCGGTTACGCCCATTGCTTCGGCAGCAATTGAGGCCTTCTCAGCGCTCTTCCACAAAATCGAAGCACAGCCTTCAGGCGAAATGACCGAATACGTTGAGTATTGCAGCATGTTCACGCGGTCACCGACGCCAATCGCCAGTGCACCACCTGAACCACCTTCACCAATAACAGTACAAACAATAGGTACGTTCAAGCGCGCCATCACTTTCAAGTTCCGTGCGATAGCTTCTGATTGCCCGCGCTCTTCAGCACCGATACCTGGGTATGCCCCTGGCGTGTCGATAAAGGTAATAATCGGCATCTTAAAGCGTTCAGCCATTTCCATAAGACGCAACGCTTTGCGATAGCCCTCAGGTTTTGGCATACCAAAGTTACGAAAGATTTTTTCTTTCGTCTCACGCCCTTTCTGGTGACCAATAATCATCACTGGTTGACCATCAAGGCGCGCAGTACCGCCGACAATTGCACGATCGTCGGCAAACGCACGGTCACCGGCGAGCTCGTCAAAATCGGTAAAAATATGCTCAATGTAGTCCAAGGTATAAGGACGCAACGGGTGACGCGCCATCTGCGCGACTTGCCAAGCGCCTAGGTCACCGAAAATCTTTTCGATCAGCTGTTCCCGCTTCTCTTGCAGCTTAGCAATCTCTTCTTCGATGGAAATGTCGAAGTCACCTTTGGCACCGACTGCCTTCAGCTCGTCAATTTGTGCTTGTAGCTCAGCAATTGGCTTCTCGAACTCTAAAAATTGCAAATTCATTTGGACTCCCATATGCAACGGCAATATGCCGTTGCGGATCAAAATTCTAGTGCGACCTGTTGCGGTCCAAGCTGCTGTTCCAGCTCATAAATTAATTCATCTTCTGGTGTTATGAACCATTCGGTTGCGGCTTGATAGCTCGCTTTCACATCGGGCCGTTGATAGTCGATCAACAGCGGGCAAGCGCCGCCTTTATAGGCTTGCAATGTCGCGAGGAGGCGCTTCATACCTGCACCTTCAAGGTGTTCAGGCCGCACCGCAACGCGCAAACCTTTCGCATATTGCTCACGCATACCCGTAATGGTCATCACTTCTCGGGCGGTCATTGTATTGCCCCCCGAGTAATCATCAAAGCTGACCTCTCCTTTTATGACCAAAATTTGGTCTTTCGCCAGCAAATGCTCGTAATTTTCATAATCTTGCGCAAAAAAGCGTACATCAAACCGGGCCGTTTTGTCATCTAGCGTCACAATCGCCCAACGCGCACCTTTTTTATTCACCATAACCCGCATGTCGATCACGAGCCCAGCAATGGTGGTCATTTGATCACGCCCTGTCGGCCGTACGTCACTTAGGTTACAGGGCACATAATTGCGTAATTCACGTCGAAAGCGATTGATCGGGTGTCCGGTTAAGTATAGTCCAAGGGTTTCCCGCTCGCCGTCGAGCCAAACTGCCTCGGGCCACTCTGCAACCTGCTCAAACTCATGTTCAATAGTGTCAGTATCGGCTGCACTCGTAAGAACCCCGAACAAATCTGACTGGCCAATTGCTTCCGCACGCGCATGCTGCTCTGCTTGGCGCATGGCTTTTTCCAAGGTTGCCATCAGCGCCGCACGGTGTGGCCCCAATGAGTCCATGGCACCGGCACGAATCAAGCGCTCCAACACTCGGCGATTGAGCTTTTTCAAATCCACCCGACAGCAAAAGTCGAAGAGATCACTGAATTCACCACCTTCATTACGAGCCGCTAGAATTGCCTCAATCGGGCCCTCGCCGACACCTTTAATCGCACCAATGCCGTAGACAACATGACCTTCATCATCCACGGTAAATTTGTACTGACCGACATTGACGTCAGGTGGCAGCAACTTCAGTCCCATTTGTTCACACTCATCGACCAAGGTAACGATTTTGTCAGTGTTATCCATATCGGCCGACATAACTGCTGCCATAAACTCTGCGGGATAATGGGTTTTCATCCATAGCGTTTGATAGGACACTAAAGCGTAGGCAGCCGAGTGTGATTTGTTGAAACCATAACCAGCGAATTTCTCTACCAAGTCAAAGATTTTCATCGCCAGATCTGGGTCAATGCCGTTCTTTTCAGCACCTTCCGCAAAAACCGCACGCTGCTTGGCCATTTCTTCTGGTTTTTTCTTACCCATGGCACGGCGCAGCAAATCGGCTCCGCCGAGTGAATAACCTGCCAACACCTGAGCAATCTGCATGACCTGCTCTTGGTACAAAATAACCCCGTAGGTAGGCTCCAGAATCGGCTGCAGCAACTCATGTTGGTAGTCTTTATCGGGATACGAGATCTGCTCGCGACCATGCTTACGATCGATAAAGTTGTCGACCATGCCTGACTGCAATGGCCCAGGCCGGAACAACGCCACCAAGGCGATAATATCTTCAAAACTATCGGGCAACAGCTTCTTAATCAGCTGTTTCATGCCGCTCGATTCAAGCTGAAATACCGCGGTGGTTTGGGCTTTCTTCAATAATTTAAAGCACTTCGGATCATCGAGTGGAATCCGCTCAATGGCAATCGGCCCATCACCTGTACGCGCGCGTTTGTCATTCACCATATCCAGTGCCCACTGGATAATGGTTAAAGTACGCAGACCTAAGAAGTCAAACTTCACCAAGCCGGCAGCTTCGACATCATTTTTGTCGAACTGAGTAACCGGTTGTTTCCCTTCTTCATCGCAGTACAACGGCGAAAAATCAGTGATTTTCTCGGGTGCGATAACGACACCACCAGCATGTTTGCCGGCATTACGCGTTACCCCTTCAAGAATCCGTGCCATATCAATCAGATCACGCACATCTTCATCTTGATCGTACATTTCAGGGAGACGTGGCTCGACTTCAAAAGCTTTTTCAAGGGTCATGCCGGGATCGCCCGGCACTAATTTGGTGATCTTATCGACAAAACCGTAGGGGTGGCCGAGGACACGGCCAACATCACGAATCGATGCCTTGGCGGCCATGGTACCAAAGGTAATAATTTGCGAGACCGCTTCACGACCATACAGTTCCGCCACATGATCGATAACCTCATCGCGGCGCTCCATACAGAAATCGATATCGAAATCCGGCATAGAGACCCGCTCGGGGTTCAAGAATCGCTCGAAAAGTAGATCGAGTTCTAGCGGATCAAGGTCAGTGATTTTTAACGCATAGGCAACCAATGAACCAGCGCCTGAACCACGCCCGGGGCCGACAGGTATGTTGTTATCTTTTGACCACTGGATAAACTCCATGACGATCAAAAAATAGCCAGGAAAGCCCATTTGATTAATCACGTCGAGCTCTATTTTTAAGCGCTCGTCGTATTCTTTACGCTTTTCTGTACGCTCAATCTCGTCAGCAAAGAGTTGTTGTAATCGTTCTTCGAGCCCTTCTTGCGATTTCTTGACCAAGAAGTCCGCTGGCGTCATCCCACCGGTCGGAAACTCAGGCAAAACGTACTCGTCAAGCGTGATGGTGACGTTACAGCGCTTGGCAATTTCCACCGTATTGGCGAGTGCCTCTGGAATATCGGCGAACAGCTCCGCCATTTCAGCGGAGCTTTTTAAGTATTGCTCGCGGCTGTATTTTTTCGGACGGCGCTTGTCATCAAGGGTGTAGCCATCGGCGACTGCAACCCGCACTTCATGGGCATGAAAGTCATCCGGTTTGAGGAACACTACCTCATTGGTCGCCACCACCGGCACGTCATGTTCGGCCGCCAATGCCACCGCCGCATGCAAATAATCATCTTCTTGCGGACGCCCAGTGCGCAGTAACTCGAGATAGTAGCGATCAGGGAAATGCTGTTGGTAAAACGCCAGTTCGGCTTCTGCTTCGGTTTTGCGGTTTTGTAAAAGTTTACGACCGACATCACCCTCACGACCACCGCCTAGTAACAGTAAGCCCTCTGCATGCTCAGCAAGCCACTCCTTATTCACGCACGGTCGCCCAGCGCGGTGTCCGGCTAGATAGCCGCGGCTAATCAATTGGGTAAGCTGCTGATAACCGTCATTGTTCATCGCCAACGCAGTTAAGCGGAATGGGGGCTCTTGATGGTCCGGCGTCCAGCCCTCTGGTAACACCCATAAGTCGCAGCCAACAATGGGCTTTAGCCCTTTACCTTGAGTGGTGCGATAAAACCGCACAAGGCCGCACATATTCATTTGATCGGTTAACGCCAAGGCTGGCATTCCAAGGTCTGCGGTCGCACCGCAAATGGGTCCAACTTTGGCAAGGCCATCGATCATCGAGAAATCGCTGTGTACCCGTAAATGAATAAAGGTCGGCGCTGATTCTTGAGCTTGTTCCGTCATGCGCAATCGGCTTTTCTTATCGTGAGACTATGCATCTATTGTGCCGCATGCTTCGACCGATGTCATGTTCTGATTCCATCTGTCATGGTGTCTTTTCTGTGTTAATCAGCTAAGCTCAGGCGACACCCATTTCATGAGGTTTAAATGATGAAAAACATACTGCTAAGTACACTTTTGCTTGTGGTTCTTGCGCCATGCGCCGTAGCGCAAGAGCATCACATCGAGGTGATTAGTGACGGTCACCAGTTTACTGAGGGCCCTCTTTGGCATGATAACGCGCTATGGTTTTCGGATATTCCCGCCAACACCATTTGGCGTTGGCAGCCCGACTCAACAACCGAAGTAGCGGTGCGCCCCTCCAGCGAAGCAAACGGCTTAATCGTCGACCACGACGGCCAGTTAGTGATGGCACAACACTATGCGCGACGCATCGCTCGGTTAAATAAAGATGGCACCCAAACAGCACTTGCCACGGAGTATCAGGGCAAACGCCTCAACAGTCCAAATGACCTTGTGCTGGGCGACAACGGCGTACTCTATTTTACCGATCCGCCCTTTGCCATTAGCGAAGAACAACAAGAACTCTCTTTTTCCGGTGTTTTTGCGCTGTCTCCCACTGGCGAATTGACACTCATCGACGATGAACTGCATCGCCCCAATGGCATTATCCTTAACCCTCAACAAACAACGCTTTATGTAACCGACGCCTACCGTTGGCAAATTTTTGCTTACGACGTCACCGCCGAAGGAGTAAGTAACAAACGACTCTTTGCCGAGCTCGACGGTGACTACGATCAAGGCATGGACGGCATGGCGGTAGCAGGCGATGGTACCTTGTACGTGGCAGGTCCTGAAGGAATTTACGTTTATGCGCCAACAGGCGAACTAAAAGAAACCATTTCGCTACCCAACTTTACGGCGAATGTGACATTAGTTGAGACCGACAAGCGGGTACTGTACGTGACCAATCAAACCGAGGTGATTAAAATCACGCTTAACCATTCCAATTAAGGTATTCAGCATGCGACGTACTTCGATGACCACATTAAGCTCAGCCTTGTTGGCGCTGAGTGCTCTGCAGATAAGCAATGCGGCAGAAACCGAAACCACCGAAAACGCTTATGCTGCAGGTTACCTCGCCGGTTTTACCTGTAGCGCAGTGTTTAATGGTAACAAAGAAGTTAGCGCTATTCGTCGCGACGAGCTCACTGGGATCTATCCGCTGGTGGCTGACAAAGTTCAGCAAATGGAGCCAGAAATCAACCGTGACCACCGCTATGTTCGCGTTACCTACGATGAAGGACAACGTGCACGCATTTCGGTTTGGCGGCCAAAACTCGGTTGTGTCGACTTACCGGTAGGTGCCAGCATCAACGCTATCGCTAAGGTCGCTAATCCTTTTGCTGATGCAGTAGCTTCCAGTGGCGACGATGGCGCACCGTGGGCGGAACGCCCTCTACGACTCAACGATGAACAGCAACAAGCCTTAACTGCAGTGATTGACCGCGCGTTCGGCAAAGCGTACGGCAGCGGCGCCCGAACATCGGCTGTGTTGGTGGTTAGTCCTGAACATATTATCGCCGAGAAGTATCAACCGGGTTTTACACCAGAAACAGCACAACGCACTTGGTCGGTTGCCAAAAGTATCGGCGCCAGCGTCATTGGCGCCGCTGTGCAGCAACGTTTGCTCGAAGTTGACGAACCCGCAGGTCTCGAAAACTGGTCCCACGAACTCGACCCTCGTCGCGCCATAACCCTCGAAAACTTATTACACATGGCATCGGGGCTCGACAGTAATAAAGCGGGTAACCGCACCGACCGTGTCTACATGGGGGGAGGACTGGTTAGCGATACCGCCACAGAAAGCGCATTAGAAGTCACCCCAGGTGAGCGTTGGAAGTACGCTAATAATGACACCTTACTTGCCCTACGTACGTTACGCGAGCGGTTCGCCACACTCGACGACTACCTGCGCTTCCCTTATGCGCAATTGCTCGACAAAGTCGGCATGGAACACACGTTTTTAGAGACCGATTGGCAGGGGGATTTCATTCTTTCGTCGCAAGTGTGGACCACCGCCCGTGATCTTGCGCGACTCGGCGTTTTACACCTCAATAATGGCGTCTGGAACGGCGAACAAATCTTACCCGCGGACTGGCTGAACTACATCAGCAGCCCTGCTCCAGCACAACCGCCGACAGCAGCTCCCGGTTACGGCGCACAATGGTGGCTATACAACGAACGCTTTCCGGAACTCCCCAATGACACCATTGCGGCGCGCGGAAATCGGGGCCAGTTCTTAGTGATTATCCCCAGTCGTAATCTCGTCATCGTTCGCCGTGGCTACGATATTGCTGGTGAGCCCGGTTTCAATGAGCACGACTTCACCCGAGATGTGCTAAGGGCGCTCGCGCTCTAAGTAAATGCGATAAAAACCGTCACTGTCCGTGGCATCGAAGATTGTTGAATAGTCTTCGGTGTACCACGGCATCTCGATCAAACGCTTTTGCAGCCGCATCATGGTATCAATGGGCGAACCTGTACGTGCCGACACCAGCACCTCACATAACGTCATACGACAGGTAACGCCGCCCAAATGTTCCTTATCAAGCCCGGTAACGTCGGCAAATACACGCTCAACATCACTGGTTACCTGATAGTTCCAATCTTGATCAACACCCTCACGCTGCAAACGTTGAGGATAATTTTGCGCACGTTGAAGCTGTGCTAGCATGCGCGCATTCGCGTCTTCATTGGCGTCATTGTTCGTCGCTTCCGGCGCTGACGGCAATTGCTCGTCGTTATCAGCTAGCGCGCCATCGTCGGCCGCCGCTGTTGGTGGGACGCCATTCGCTTCGTCTGCAGATACCCATGTTGCGGTCGCACTATCATTAGATTCGACATCTGCACTCGTGATTTCAGTTTGCGTTGCCTCGCGCGCCGCTGAATTGATTTCAGCACTTTTCTCAATAGTGGTTACACCACTACTTGACGGCATGTCTTGGTGCTCCCGCCAAAGCAACATAGCTAAAATGATAATCACCGACCAATAAATAAAGTGCATTAACTTTGTCATGGGTACTTTGTCTCAAAGTTGTTAAAAAATGATTTCATAAGCTAGCACAAATTGCTGCAGTGTCACCAGTAACTATGATACAAATACATCCCACGTACGACTCAGTGCAATCGAGGTAGGCATGCAACCTGTCATTTTGTTTATTCATGGTTTCGGTTCTAACGGTTTTGGCAGCAAGGCACAAATTATGCGTGACTATTGCGCCGCACACGACATCAGGTTTATCGCCCCGTCGCTGTCTCATATTCCGGCGTTAGCATGGCAAACCCTGACAGAGTTAGTCGAACAACTCAACGCAATGTTAGCGCCTAAGCAATTGTGCTTGATGGGATCATCATTAGGTGGTTTTTATGCTCACGCATTGGCACAGAAATACGACCTCAAGGTCACACTTATCAATCCGTCTATGCACGCGGGCAAATCGTTACGGCGCGCTTTAGGACAAGCGATCAACTATTTCGATGACAGCCCATACGAATGGCGCGAAAGCTACGTCGAAACGCTACAGCAACTTGAGCCTCACTATCCATCAGCATTAACACCGCAAACCTGTTGGTTACTGGTACAAACTGGCGATGAATTGTTGGACTATCGTGAAGCGACAGCTGCCCTCCCCGATGCAAAACACACCATAGAGCAAGGTGGCGATCATGGGTTTGTCGACTTTGCTCGTTATCCGAAGGAAATCGTTGCGTTTTTTTCCGCAGCACTTTAGGCATTTTCGACACTAAAAGCTTGGACAAAATCTAGACAGCTTCTCGCTGACCGAGTAAGGTTAGTACATGTAACCGCAATCTTGGTATGGCACTGCAATGCGCTATCAGAACAAACCTGCGATCACCTTCATCGTTTTTGCATTGTCATTGCTAAGCACTCCTGCGTTCGCCGAATTGAAAGAAACTTACACGGGACTCTTCGACGAACAATCGCCCGTTACTCCTGCGACGACAACACCACAACAAGATCCCGAGCTTGAAGCGCGCTTAAATGAGCTCATGGACGGTGACTTCACGCCGAGTAATCATGCTGCATTAGAAGAGTTACTGCGAACCGTTGATGTCGGTACGCCAATCGAAACCTTTGTCCGTGCGCAAGGCTATCAAATCGTCTCATTGGCAATGGAACAAAAGCTTCCTGCAGCACTTGCGATCGCCGATGAGGTTCTTATTATTGCAGAAAAATCTGGGAATCCTAATGCGATAGCCGAAGTACACATCGATATCGCTGAAGCCTACCTTGCCAATTCTGACTATGCGGCAGCTCTTGCGCAAACCAAGAAAATAGAAGCTTGGTTGCCCGATGTCACCAACCCACGCGTGCGCTACAATGCGAATCACTTGATTGCTCGCACCTTACAACAAAACGGGCAAATTCCCGCAGCCTTGGAATATTTGCTTGCCGCACAAACACTCATTCCGCAAACCGAACCCAGCGAACAGCAGCGCCGGCGCCAGTTTTTGAATCTTCATTTAGCGCGCATTCAAGCCAACTTAGGCCGTTGGCAAGCTTCCGCAGAGACTGCTGAGCGCGCCATCACAGAAGCGTTACGCACGGGCAACACTAATCACCTTGCCGATCTCTATTTAATCGCAGCCTACTCTCGTCAATATCAACAAGGCCCCTCTGATGAAATCGTTGCTGCTTTTCTAAAAGCTGCTGAGGCCGGTAAACAACTGGATAATCCACGTGTTGAGATGCTCGCCTACAACAATGCTGGAGCAGCCAAGCTGCTGATGGAACAGCTCGACGAGGCCAAACTCTATTTGGAGCAGGGGCTAGCGATTGCCAAGCAAATCGGCAATGTCAACGAACGTTCGGTGACAGAGTTTAACTTAGGCTATATCAAGGTACTCCAAGGACAGCACGAGCAAGGTCTGCAAGAGATGTTGGCAGCCGCTGAAGTATTTAATAGCTTTGCGCAAAAACGTGAGCAAGCCATCTTACTTTCGCATATTGCCAAGGCTTATGAGGTTGCGGGTAAGTATCAAAAGCAAGCAGAAATACTAAAACAACAAGTGCAAATGACGTCAGAGCTCGCGGCGGCTGAACGAGATCAGAAAGTTAACGAGCTACAGGTGCGTTACCAAGCTGCGGAGAAATCATACGAAATTAAACTTCTCGAACAACAGGCCGACCTACAAACACAAGAACTCGCCGTGCAACAACGTCAACAACAGCTTTTTGCTCTTGCCGCCGGCTCATTGGTTTTGCTCATTCTACTCTTCGCCTTCGGCTACCGTAAAACGCGTAAATTGAATGCCTTGCTGAATGAAGCGAACGCCGAATTGCACGAACAATCGCTACGCGATCCGTTAACCGGTCTTTATAACCGTCGTGCTGTTTATGATCAGTTACTTCGCGACGAAAAACGTCTATACACTGGCAATCATGCAGTATTTATCATCGACATCGATCACTTCAAAACCATTAATGATAAACACGGCCACAGTGTAGGCGACGAAGTCCTCATCGAATTCGGGCGGCGATTAAAACAAGCTGTGCGGAAGACCGATATGGCAGTGCGTTGGGGCGGTGAAGAGTTTCTTTTAGTGTTAGAACACGTGAATGCCGAACAGGTGTTACAAGTTGCGCGCAAGTTACTCAACGACATTAGCGAAAAGCCATTTCACACCAGCGCTGGGCGTTTGCATATCACCTTAAGTGGCGGTTGCCGGGTCATCGCAAGTAGCCGAACACCACCAAACTGGGAAACCACGGTGAAAGATGTCGATACCCTTCTCTATCAGGCCAAGAGCGAAGGGCGCAATCGAATACGCTACCAAGTTCCAGGTGCTGAGCCGGAAACTCTGGTGGTGCATTAAATACAAAAAAGCCGCAATCTAAATTGCGGCTTTTGTTTCTTTTACCTAACTTATCCGTTAGTCAAACTTACAGATTTGCAAGCGCTTCATTCAAGGTTGTTGAAGGCCGCATTGCGGTCGAAACGAGTTCACCATTTGGTTGATAATAACCACCAATTTCAACTGGCTTGCCTTGTACACCGTTAAGCTCATCGACAATCTGTTGTTCATTGTCGTTAAGGAAGCTTGCTAGTTTACCCATGCGCGCTGCCAAATCTGTATCGTCTGTCTGCGCAGCCAAGGCTTCAGCCCAGTACATGCCTAAATAGAAGTGGCTACCACGGTTATCGATTTGACCTAGCTTACGTGCAGGCGACTTATCGTTTTCGAGGAACTTAGCGGTCGCTTTGTCCAACGCATCAGCTAAAATCTGAGCACGTTGGTTATCGGTACGCTGAGCTAAGTGCTCCAACGAGGCAGCAAGTGCCAAAAACTCACCCAATGAATCCCAACGCAAATAGTTTTCTTCAACGAACTGTTGTACGTGTTTCGGTGCTGAACCACCTGCGCCAGTTTCAAATAAACCACCACCGTTCATCAAAGGTACGATCGACAGCATTTTAGCTGAAGTACCCAGTTCAAGGATTGGGAACAAGTCAGTTAGATAGTCACGTAAAACGTTACCAGTCACTGAAATAGTGTCCTTACCTTCTTTCATACGTTGTAAGGTATGACGAGTGGCGTCGACCGGCGCCATGATCTGAATATCAAGACCATCAGTGTCGTGCTCTTTGAGGTAAGTCGTTACTTTCTCAATCAACTGCGCATCATGAGCGCGATTCGCATCTAGCCAGAACACAGCTGGCATGCCACTCAAACGTGAACGATTAACAGCAAGTTTCACCCAATCGCGAATTGGTGCGTCTTTGACCTGACACATGCGCCAAATGTCGCCTTGCTTCACGTCGTGGCTGAATACTTCTTCACCTGCCTGATTCAGTACTTTCACAGTACCATCTGCTGGAATTTCAAAAGTCTTATCATGAGAACCATATTCTTCAGCTTTTTGCGCCATCAAACCAACATTCGGGCACGTTCCCATGGTTGCTGGGTCGAAAGCACCGTTTTCACGACAGAAAGTAATGGTTTCTTGATAAACACCTGCGTAGCAACGATCTGGGATCATCGCACGGGTATCTTGGCGCTCATCGTTTTTATTCCACATTTTACCTGAGTCACGGATCATCGCCGGCATCGATGCATCGATGATGACATCACTTGGAACGTGCAGGTTCGTAATGCCTTTGTGCGAGTTCACCATGGCTAAATCAGGTTGATTCTCGTACACCGCTTGGATGTCGGCTTCAACTTCGGCGCGTTGCTCGGCTGGCAGTTCAGCGATTTTCGCAAGCACATCACCGAAACCATTCGTCGCATCAACACCCAAATCTTTGAACAGATCAGCGTGCTTATCAAACAACGCTTTGAAGTACACCTTCACCGCATGACCAAACATGATAGGGTCAGAAACCTTCATCATCGTTGCTTTCAGGTGCAACGATAACAATACACCCTCGTCTTTTGCCTTCGAGGTTTCACGCGCAAAGAATTCTTGCAGTTGCGCAACGTCCATACGCGCGGCGTCAACGACTTCACCAGCTAAGACTTTTACCGAGTCTTTTAATACGGTTTGGCCGGCTGGTGTATTCAGAACAATCTTTAAGTCGTCAGCTTGTGCGAAAGTGGTCGATTGCTCGCTGCTATAAAAGTCCCCATCATCCATGTGTGCAACACGGGTCTTGGAGTCATTACTCCACGCGCCCATACGATGAGGATGCTTTTTCGCATAATTTTTTACTGATGCTGGCGCACGGCGGTCAGAGTTACCTTCGCGCAACACAGGGTTCACCGCAGAGCCTTTAACCTTGTCATAACGAGCTTTAATGTCACGTTCTTCATCAGTTTTTGGCTCAAATGGGTAATCCGGCAAGGCGTAACCTTGGCTTTGCAACTCTTTAATACACGCTGTCAATTGTGGGATCGAAGCACTGATATTTGGCAACTTGATAATGTTCGCTTCAGGCGTTTTCGCAAGTTCGCCAAGCTCAGCCAAAGCATCATTGATGCGCTGTTCTTCGGTCAAAAATTCAGGGAACAATGCAATTACACGGCCAGCCAATGAAATATCGCGAGTTTCAACTGACACCCCAGCAGCCTCAGTAAAGGCGCGGATAATAGGCAGTAACGAATAGGTCGCTAAACGTGGCGCTTCATCCGTTTCCGTATAAATAATCTTTGATTTGTCATTCGCCATTGTCATTCCTTACTTGGTTGCACTTACCTAAATCGACGAAAAAACGTTCGTCGCCAATAGGCTCGCAAAGGATGTGAAAAGTGGCGCGAAGTATAGCAAGAAAGCGGATTATAGACCAGTAAGCAAAGCTTGAATTTGACTATTCATCACATGAATTAAGCCCCTATCTTTGACAGTTCAGCAGCCAGGGTCTATCTCTCTAAGTGGCCATTCGCATGGTTAACCGAACAAATAACAACAAAGAGGAAACCAACATGGTACTTAAATGGCTTAAAATCTTACTTACCGCTAGCTTAGCGCTACTGTGCCTATTTTACGCGCTGCAAAATATTGCCAATCTGGATGCGGTATACAGTGTAATGGCGGCGGTGATGGGCATGGAAAACCATAATTACTATCCTGCTACTTTTGCCTTTGCGATCTCACAACCCACACTTATATGGCTGGCAGCAGCATTGGTTATTGCCGCCGAGCTCACTGCTGGCCTAGTGTTTTTAGTCGCTGTATGGAAACTCATCCAAGTGCGCAACGCCCCATCCAAACTTTTCCAAGCCGAGAAGTCTTGGGTTCTTATAGGTGCAGGAATTGCATTGTTCGTTTGGTTTGGCTTTTTCCAAGTCATCGGCGGTGCCTTTTTCCAAATGTGGCAAACCGAGCTTGGCGACGCTTCCATGCGTGGTGCATTCATTTACCTAGCGTCTGTAGCCTTAGTGACCTGGTTTGTTTATCAACCCGAACCTACTTAAAATTCGCCATAAAAAAAGGGACGGTAGAGCCGTCCCTTTTTTATGCTTTGGTCATCGAATTAAAACTTATAACTGAATTTACCGTACACAAAGCTACCGCGAGGGTTATGGACAGATGATGCGTAACCATAAAGGTCGCCATCACCATCACCAATTGCAAACGGTGGTTCTTCGTCGAGCACGTTCGTGCCGCCCAGAACTAATTGCATGCTGGTTGACACGTCATAGCGTACTTGCAGATCCAAGAGCGTTTGCGCATCAATCGTGCGCGCCTCACTCGACTCGACAGCTTGTGGAGCTTGGTAATCTTCAAACTCACCGATGTACGTTAAAGTTGCAGTTGCACCAAAAAATCCACGTGTCCAGTCGGTCGAAGCAACCCAACGATGCTCAGGATAATTGTATTCACCAGCGTAATCGATACCGTTTTTCTCGAACTTAGTCATATACGACCAATCCAACGCAAACTTGAGGTCACCCATGTCATCAAGCGACATCCCATAATTGGTCGAGAAGTCGATACCACTCGCCTCTTGCGAGCTGATATTGATGTAGCTGTTATACAACCGCGACAACGGACCGAGGGTTTCGCCGGGCAGCGGATCTAAACGCACGCATACGGTACTGTTTTGGTTATCACACTCAGCCTGATAGACCAACTCATAGTCATTTCGGTCGATTTTATTGTCTTGCGTGATTGACCAGATGTCCGCGCTGATATCCCAGTCACGAGTTACCTGCCAAACTGCGCCAAGGTTCCAGCTTTCCGAAGTTTCAGCTTCAAGGTTCGGGTTACCACCAAAGACAATCGTATAGTCGGTTGCCGCACACGCTGGGTTGCTCGGATCAACCTCTGGACAGCGATAGGTATCGAGGAAGAACTGTGATACTTGTGACGGACCAAGGCCAATCTGTGCCAATGACGGAGCACGGAAGCCTTCACCGTAAGAAGCGCGGAAGCTTAAGGTATCAGTTGCCGTCCAGCGCAGCTTCACCTGTGGATTCGTTGTGGTACCGAAATCGCTGTAATCATCGTGACGAGCAGCAACACTTAGCTCAAGATCATCCGTCAGCGGTGCGAGGAACTCTACATAAGCTGCCCACTGGTCACGTTCAGCACTTGCCGACACCGATTCCGTACCAAAGATCAGACCACGCTGGAATTGGTCGTCTGGAATATCCTCAACATCTTCTTCACGGTATTCAAAACCTGCCGCCATCATAACTTGACGTCCGCCAAGCTCAAATGCCTCACCAGTGATACTGCCGTCTACTGCTGTTAAATGCGACTCGCCACGGCGTACGAGGCTGGTAGTAATCGCATCGATAACGCTTTGTGGATTGGTGACACCACCAAAGGGATTGTAGCGACCTGCGTTAATTTCTTGCTGTAGAAAGTCAGTGCGAACCCAGCCTTGTGACTTATCCCCTGTTTGCAGTGAACGACTTCGGGCTTTTTGCACTGCAACGTCCCAGTCCCACATACCGACCATACCGCGCAAACCAGCTACTAAGCGTAAAGTATCAGACTCGATACTCCAAACACGGTTTCCTGCATCAACAGTGCGATAGCGGTTAATGTCGACGCGTTCACCCCAAGGGTTATTTGGGTGGTCGGCTGGCACGTAGAGCCCCGCATCGAGATCTAATGGTGTCGCTGCACCACCTGCCATTGACGAGTTGTGTTGCGCCGCTATTTCGACATAGCCCTCGACGTTAGTGCTCAGTTGTCGGTTGGCGAGAATCAGTGCGCCGACCCGCTCAGCTTCTGGAATGGTCATGGTCCAAGGACCATAATCATACACACAGGTTTGCCCGAAGGCGTTTTCCGCAGGACAATCTGGGTCGATGACTACTTCACCATTGAGAATGAAGTTGCCCGGATAGCCGCGCGATGAACGGAAGTCGTTACCACCATAAGGTGCTTGGTTTGCGGTACCAAAACGCCCCATTTCGTAACCCATGATCGATGAATTTTTAAAATAATCCAGAATAACCGTGGTGTTACCTGACGAATCGCCATTTCCCCAAACAGTGCTAAACGTGGTTTCGTCATAAGATGGTCCCGTAGTCCCACCATAACCAGCATTAAACTCCGTACCCACGTAATCGTCACGCAGAATAACGTTGACCACGCCGGCAACGGCGTCCGACCCGTAAATGGCCGAAGCGCCATCCTTCAAAATATCAATACGCTCAATAGCCGCCACTGGAATGGTATTGATATCCACAAAAGAATTCGCCACACCTTCAGCAAAAGCCGACACATTAACCCGACGTCCATTAACAAGAACCAACGTCGCATCGGCTCCAAAACCGCGCAAGCTAACAGCAGCCCCACCATTAGCGGTGGAGTCTTGACTGTTCCCACGTGTTGAGAACGTGCCTACACCGGCAGCTGGATTACGTTCAAGCAATTGCTGTAGGTTAGAAAAACCGGAGGCTTCAATTTCGTCGCGCGAAATAACATCAACCGGCGATGCCCCTTCTAAGTCGGTGCGATTAATACGCGAACCGGTAACTTGAATTCGCTCATCCGCTTCAGCACTATCATCGAGTGCTTGAGCCATTGTTTGCGGTGAGTAAAAGGCACTCAGAGCAAGTGCACATAGAGATAATTGAAATGGTGTTTTCATGATTATATTCCCTGGATTAAGTTCCACATGAGTTAACATATTCTTAAAGAATATGAACTTAATATATGGCATAACCCAAGGAATTCAGCAAGATAACAATGTAATGATAATGTAAAGCCCGACAAACCTTTACGATTTGTCGGGCTTTTTAATACGCTAATTTCGACTAAAGTTGCAGTCGCGATTAGTCGATTGTTGGCGCTGTTAAACCACGACGCTCAAGTAGCGCATCAACGGTTGGCTTCTGGCCACGGAAGTCAATGTACTGTTGCATCGGATCTTTACTGTTGCCTTTTGACAAGATGGCATCACGGAAAGCTTGTCCATTTTCCAACGCAAGACCGCCGTTATCCTGAACAAACTTAAACGCGTCAGCGGCTAAAACTTCTGACCACATGTAGGCGTAGTAACCTGCGGAATAACCGCCAGCAAATACGTGAGCAAAGAAGTTAGATTTGTAACGTGGTGGAACAGCTTCCACCGCTACGCCGTTACGAGTGAGGGCCGCTTGCTCAAAGCTATTGACGTCGGCAATACCGGCAGCTGCGTCAGGCGTCAGTGTGTGATATTCCAAGTCCAACAATGCTGCAGCAATGTACTCAAGGGTGTCATAACCCATGTTGAAGTTCTTCGCTGCCATCACTTTGTCGAGCAGTTCTTGTGGAATTTGCTCGCCGGTCTCATGGTGTTTAGCCATGTTCGCAATAACTTTCGGGTTCAACGTCCAATCTTCTTGGAAGGTTGACGGGAACTCAACGTAGTCACGCGATACTGAAGTACCGGCCAATGACGGGTAAGTTACATCTGAGAACATACCGTGTAAGGCATGGCCCATTTCATGGAACATGGTACTCACTTCGTCAAAGCTCAATAGCGTAGGTTCGCCATCTGCTGCCTTGGTGATGTTCATGTTATTTAGAATAACGGGTTTGTTACCGAGTAGGTGTGATTGACCTACGAATGAACTCATCCAAGCACCGCCGCGCTTGCCGTCACGCGTGAACCAGTCACCGTAGAACAAACCAAGACTTTCACCGTCAACATCTTTGACTTCGTAAACGACGATGTCGTCCGCATACGTTGGAATGTCATCACGTTTTTCAAAAGTGATACCAAATAATTGATTCATGGCGTAGAACACACCATCTTCAACCACGCGATTGAACTCGAAGTATTGCTTCACTTCGTTCGAATCCAGTGCGTATTTTTCTTCACGCACTTTTTCAGCATAGAATGCCCAATCCCACGGTTGAACGTCGAACTCACCGCCTTCGCCATCAATGACTTGTTGGATCTCAGCCATTTCAGCTTCAACGTTGCTCACTACGGCTGGCACTAAGTCACGCAGCATTTGCTGAGCCGCACTTGGCGTCGCTGCCATGCTTTGTTCAAGCACGTAGGCGCCCCAGTTTTCGTAGCCTAACAACTGTGCTTTTTCGGCACGTAACTGAGCCATTTTCTTCACTAATGGACGGTTATCGGTCGCTGTGTTACCTGTGCCACGCTCGGCAGACGCACGCCAAACTTTCTCACGAAGCTCGCGATTTTCAAGCGACTGTAAAATTGGCTGACGCGTTGTATTCGTGACAGTGATCACGTATTTGCCAGGCATTTCTTTGGCTTCTGCAGTTGCTGCTAATTGCGCAATCTGTGAATCGCTCAAACCAGCCAGTTCAGCTTTGTCTTCAACCACGACCATGTTTTCGTCAACCAAGTTCATCAGGTTGTTACGGAATTCGGTCGTTAACGAAGACAGCTCAGAATTAATTTCACGAATGCGCGTTTTTTGCTCTTCGTTCAACTCGGCACCGGCGCGCACGAAACCTTTGTACGTATCTTCGATAAGGCGAAGCTCTTCACCTTCAAATTGATCACGGTTTTCGTAAATCGCTTTTACCCGCGCAAATAGTTCTGGGTTTAAACTGATATTGTCACCATGGGCTGCATACTTCGGTGCCATTTTGACTTGCAGCGCGCGGAAGTCATCATTACCTGCAGAACCAGCAACGTTGCCAAAGACCGAACTAACGCGGCTAAGTAACGCACCTGATTTTTCCATTGCGACGATGGTATTCTCGAAAGTCGCTGGCTCAGGATTGGTTGCGATCGCTTCGATTTCTGCCGCATGCTCTTCCATACCCGCTAATAATGCAGGTTCATAGTGAGCAAACTCGATCTTAGTGAAATCTGGTGCGTGGAACGGCAGTGTGCTTTCCGCGTAGAACGGATTGGCTTCGTTAAATTCCGCCGCAGCTGTTTGCTGCTCGGCTTGTTGAACTTGTTGTTCTGCTTGTTGGTCAGTTGTTTGCGCTGCTTCTTTATCGGCACATGCAGCAACAGTAAGTGCTGCACCGATAGCAACGGCGATCAGGCTTTTACGCATGAGTAGGACTCCCCTGTGAATAATGTAGCTCTCTACCTTAACAGATAGGGCTGAGTTATAACGTTCAATAATGTAACCGTTGGTAAACAGGGGCTCAAGAGCTTTTCGTAGCGCAAAACCAGCATTTGAGCGGATTACGCTACTTCTTTAACAGGAATTAATGGTGGCAGACCGTGTTTGGCCCGAGCTTTATCACAAAAAGGATTCGCTGCTTCGTCGCCGGCGACAAACTCACGACAAGGCGACGGACGGTTGCTGTAGATACTGCACCCTACTTGCTTGCCGATGGTACCTTCAAGGGCGACGCAACGCGGACTAGCTTGGTTAGTACCTTGCATGCACAGTAGATGCGGGTGAAAGTTTTCGGTGAGTTCAGAGGGAACAAAACCAGCAGGAGCGCCAGTAGCTTCACCCCAGTAAAACGAAACACGATAGGTGGCGCAGCAAGCCCCACACGTCAAGCAGGCCGAAACCGTACTCATCGCGCAACACTCCACAACAGAAAATCATGTTTGAAATGGCGGAGCGGACGGGACT
Source organism: Pseudidiomarina homiensis (assembly GCF_003987225.1). Classification (GTDB taxonomy): domain Bacteria; phylum Pseudomonadota; class Gammaproteobacteria; order Enterobacterales; family Alteromonadaceae; genus Pseudidiomarina; species Pseudidiomarina homiensis. The sequence continues at coordinate 150,650 of NZ_PIPX01000001.1, read as the reverse complement.
CGAACCCGCGACCCCCGGCGTGACAGGCCGGTATTCTAACCAACTGAACTACCGCTCCGCAGCGGTGATTTGCGTTTCAGGAAAGTGGCGGAGCGGACGGGACTCGAACCCGCGACCCCCGGCGTGACAGGCCGGTATTCTAACCAACTGAACTACCGCTCCAACTTCCTGATTCTGGGTTTCCCGAGTGGGTCCCCCCGAATGCGGAGCGAATATTACGAGGGCTGTTCTTTCCCGTCAACCTTTTTTTTGAAGATTTATTCCGTTTGCCTGAAAAACAATCAGATCGTACTATTTTTACAAGTTTTAAGCCTTGCCGCGGGTTCGCAAACCCTACACTTTAAGGTACTCTTTCATTCATTACTCGCGTACCAAAGGAAGCCATTACGATGCGACAAATCGTTCTCGATACGGAAACCACCGGCCTCGACCCCGCGCGCGGCCATCGCATTATCGAAATTGGTGCTGTTGAAGTGATTGGCCGCAAGCTGACCGGGAACACGTTCCATGTGTATATCAATCCGCAGCGTGTGGTTGAACAAGAAGCCATCGAAGTTCATGGCATTACCAACGAATTCCTGCAAGATAAACCGGTTTTTTCACAAGTTGCCGATGATTTTCTAAAGTTCATCGATGGTAGTGAGTTAGTGATTCATAATGCGGCGTTTGACGTCGGCTTTATCGACCATGAATTTGCCCTGCTACGTAATGGCTTTGGCAAGACGACCGATTACTGCAAGATTCTCGATACGCTAATGCTGGCACGCGAAATGCGCCCGGGGCAAAAGAATAATCTCGATGCCCTTTGTCGCGCCTTTGACATCGATAACTCCAATCGGACCTTCCACGGCGCATTACTTGATGCGGAACTGTTGGCTGACGTCTATCTAATGATGACTGGCGGGCAAACGAAGCTCGAATTAGCTACACAAAAGAAAAGCCATCAACACAATGGCCAAACCGTCGACTGGAGTCGAGTCAGCAATAAGCCTCAATTGCGCGTCGTTAAGGCCTCTGCTGAAGAAGAACAAGCACATTTAGAGCGTTTGAAGCTAATTGATGCACCACTTTGGCAGGAGCCCAACGCGTGAATGCAGCTAAGAAAAAGGTACACATTTATACCGATGGTTCCTGTTTAGGTAACCCAGGCCCAGGCGGCTACGGTATTGTCATCGAATACGGTAAGCATCATAAGGAACTTAGTGCTGGATTTCGATTAACCACCAATAACCGCATGGAAATGCTGGCTGCGGTCAAAGCCTTAGAAGCGCTTAACCAGCCCTGCGACGTCACCCTGACGTCCGATAGTCAGTACCTGAAAGACGGTATTCAAAAGTGGATTCACAACTGGAAGCTTAATGGTTGGCGTACGGCGGCGAAAAAACCGGTAAAGAATGCAGATCTGTGGCGTGCGCTGGATGCAGCAACCCAACGTCATTCAATACATTGGAAGTGGGTTAAAGGTCACGCTGGTCACCCACAAAACGAACGTTGTGACGAATTAGCAAGACAAGCAGCCAGTGGCTCAGATTTAGCTGATGACACTGGCTACGAAGGTTAGACGGAGAACGGTTATTCACCTGTGACTTGCGGGTATTTTTTCTCTTCCCAAGCCTGCATGCCACCGTCAACCGAGTAAACCTTGTCAAATCCCATACGCTGCAATGATTCTGCAGCAAGCGCAGAACGGCCGCCAGAACGGCAAATTAAATACAACGGTTGCTCGGCAATACGTTGTAGCGCATCGTCGTACCCAGCAACATCGGGATGTTGGTTTAATTGCATTTCTAAGACACCACGCGGCATATTCACGGCCTGACGAATGTGGCCGGCTGCATATTCACCGGGTTCACGCACATCGATCACTCGAGCGCCTTCAGCAATTCGCTCCTGCAGTTGCTCAATATCGACCTCCTGCACGTTACCTTTTGCCTTCGCACATAACTCTTGTGGACTTAACATCATAACTCCTTTATTTGCGTTTGATTCGCCAATGGAACAGTTTGTAAATTCGGCTGTACCCGCTTACGTTGCGCACGCTCGGGTAACAACGTTAACGGGTACTCACGTTTGCGCGCGACAATCACATAACAACTCGCCAACTGCGGTACCCAGTTATGAACCTTGCTGGCAAGTCGCTCAGGCCATTGCCACCGCTGTTGCAAAAAACCTGGAGCAAAATACTGCGCTTCGCTCACTTCAAAATTTAACAACGCTAACCAATCCAGCACTCTCGATCGTGTAAATGAACGGCCACACCACGGGTATTGGTTCACATTCGCTGGCCATAGCTGCTGGATTTGGTGCCACGCTAACGGGTTAAAACCGACATAAATCAATTTACCATCAGCAATAAGACTATGATTCACTTCTCTAAGTATCTGGTGGGGATCTTTGGCAAATTCAAGTTCTCCAGCCAAAAGAACAGCATCTAAGCTCGCTTCCGCAAAAGGCAAATGGATCGATTCCGCGCAAACCTGCACGTTATTGGATGCTTCACCAGCAAGACTAAAACAATGTTTGATTGCGGAGTGCGGTAGCTGCAATTGCGCAGTTAAGCGCCCTACCGTGGCGAAGTGATAGCCATACAAACGCTCGATGTGCGATGCCACTATCTGCTCGACTTGGCAACGCAGCCACTCGCCGTTGGCAATATCCTGCCAACTTTTCGGGGGTGCTGCGACTCGTTCTCGTAATGCTGGTTTTAACATCGTGCCCTAGGCCCTGTATACTTATTGCAATGTTAGCAACGAAAGATGAATGCGCCATGATCATTACGCCCATCCCTGCCTTTGATGATAACTACATTTGGGCTATTCAGCCAACTGCGAATGACGATGCCGTTATTGTTGATCCCGGCGATGAAAAACCTGTCTTAGCTTGGCTAGCAGCACAAGGCATCGGTCTCGCCAGTATTCTTATTACGCATCACCACTGGGATCATACCGATGGTTTGCTACCACTGCTTGAGCATTATGCGGTGCCGGTTTATGGCCCAGACAATCCAAAAATCAAAGGCATTGAGCATACACTAAAACACGGTGATCGTTTCACACCGGCAGGGCTTGAGTGTGAATTCGAGGTACTCGAAACGCCAGGACACACACTTGACCATCTTAGCTTTTATAGTCCGGGTTTATTGTTTTGCGGTGATACCCTCTTTAGCGCCGGTTGTGGTCGCATGTTTGAAGGTACAGCCCCGCAATTTTTTTCATCTTTACGCAAGTTAGCCGAACTTCCGCCGGCCACTCGAGTCTATTGTACGCACGAATACACGACCGCGAATTTACGTTTTGCACGCGCTGCCGAGCCAGATAACAAGGCTATTCAGTCCGCCGAAAGTGAAGTTCATCAATGGCGCGAAAAACAGCAACCTTCGCTGCCGTCAACCATTGAGCGTGAGCTTGCGATTAATCCGTTTCTGCGCGCTAAAGACGCTGCAGAATTTGCCAAGTTAAGGCAGTGGAAAGATAATTTCTAAAACCTTAAACTGCGTTAAAGTACGCAGCAAGTTAAACCTACCGATAGGAAGGCATGCATGAAAAAACTGATAATGCTGACGCTAAGTGCGTCGGTTTTGGCTGCTTGCCAATCAACACCGACGGACACCGCGACAACAACAACGACAACTCAGCAAGATCAAAGAGCTAATGTTAAAGCCCCACGCGCAAAACAAGCTGAAGCGCCGTCGCAAACGCAGTTACTCAACCCTGAACTGATCGCGCCACTACCCTTAGTTGAAAAGGTGACGCCACAACAAGAAGCAGATCTTTGGCAGCGTATTCGCCGCCAACTCGCGATGCCTATTCCAGAAAACGCTCGGGTTGAAGCGCAGCGCAACTTCTATCTGCAACATCCAGCATACATGGATCGGGTCGCAAAAAGAGCGGCGCCGTTCATGCATTTCATCGTTGAAGAGATTGAAAAGCGGAACTTGCCATTGGAATTAGCACTATTACCCATCGTGGAGAGTGCCTTCGATCCTTTTGCCTATTCCCACGGCAGTGCAGCTGGCATTTGGCAATTCATTCCCGGTACCGCTCGTCAGTACGGTTTGGACATCAACTGGTGGTATGACGGCCGCCGTGACGTTTACTCCGCAACTCATGCGGCACTTGACTATTTAACCGCCTTGAATAACCGTTTTGACAATTGGCTACATGCTTTAGCTGCCTATAACTCAGGGGGTGGCCGCGTCAATTCTGCAATTCGCCGTAACGCTCGAGCGGGCAAGCCAACCGACTTTTGGTCACTTGACTTACCCCGCGAAACACGAGCTTACGTACCTAAATTGCTCGCGCTGGCAGATATTTTACGACACCAAGAAAAATATCAAGTGAGCTGGTTACCGATTGAAAATACGCCTTATTTACGCGTAGTCGAAACAGATAGCCAAATTGACTTAGCGCTTGCCGCCGAAATGTCTGGGCTCGAACTGGAACAATTACACCACTATAATTCCGGCTACAATCGCTGGGCGACAGACCCTGATGGCCCCCACCGCCTGCTGCTACCATTAGCAAATGCCGAACGTCTCGAACAGTGGTTGGTGAATGCCGAACAAAGTGACTTAGTGCGCTGGCACCGTCACAAGGTACAGTCAGGCGAGAGTCTCATTGTGATTGCCAAGCAGTACCACACCACGGCACACGCGATTCAGCAAGCGAACAACCTCTCTGGACATTTGATCCGCGCTGGTGATTATTTACTAGTGCCTGCGGCTGCACGTGAACTCGATGACTACAGCCTTTCCGCTGATCAGCGTTTATCGGCGACCCAGTCACGCCAGCAAGGCAGCTACAAAATCGACCATACCATAAAGCGCGGTGATACACTTTGGGACTTGAGTCGAAAATATGACGTCAACCTTCGTCAACTCGCAAAATGGAATGGCATAGCGCCAACCGATCCGCTCCGCCCCGGACGTAAACTTGTGGTTTGGCAAGGCGAGGAGAAAACGTCGGGCGTTACCCGCAGCATTCATTATCAGGTCCGTTCAGGGGATTCGTTAGCGCGCATCGCCAACCGATTCAATGTGACGATCCGCGATATCGAAAAGTGGAATCAGATCAACCGCAGTAACTATTTACAACCTGGTCAACGCTTAAAGTTGATTGTCGATGTTACGCGCATGACGAACGACATCTAAATCTTGCGAATGCTGGGCTCGTTCATTGCGAGCCCAGTCATTTAGTCCAGTAGTTTAACCAGGTCATCTTCACTCAACACCGGCACGCCCAACTGCTCTGCTTTGGTCAGTTTTGAGCCAGCATTGTCGCCTGCAATCACTGCTGTAGTCTTCGCCGAAACACTCCCAGTAACTTTAGCACCGCGCGCTTGTAACGCTTGTTTTGCTTCATCGCGAGTCATCTGCGTCAAGGTACCAGTAAGCACGTAAGTGTTTCCTGCCAGTGTCGCTTCACTTTCCGCAAGCCGTTCTACTTCAGGCCATGCAATACCTTGCGCGAGCAACTCGGCAATGACTTCTTGATTATGCGGTTCGCGGAAAAACTGATAGATGTGACTGGCGACCACGCTACCAACGTCATTGACCTGCTCAAGTTGTTCCTCGTCGGCCGCCATTAATGCCTCAAGCGAAGCAAAGTGACTGGCTAAATTAGCCGCTGTCGCCTCACCTACTTCACGAATACCTAACGCATACAAAAAGCGCGGCAACGTGGTGGTTTTACTCTGTTCAATGGCAGCGACAATGTTCTCCGCCGACTTGTCGCCCATACGCGGAAGCATCGCTAGCTCGCGCGCCTTCAGCTTGAATAAGTCAGCGGGCGACTTCAACCACTCACGTTCAACCAAGAGTTCAATCAATTTGTCGCCCAAACCATCGATATCCATCGCTTTACGAGAGGCAAAATGCTTCAAGGCCTCTTTACGCTGAGCTGCACAAATAAGGCCACCAGTGCAGCGGGCAACGGCTTCACCTTCAGCGCGTTCGACGTGAGACGCACAAATCGGACACTCGTGCGGAAATTCGATTTTCGCGGTATTCGGCGGACGACGCTCTTTGACGACACTGACCACTTGTGGAATTACATCCCCGGCGCGCCGAATGATCACCGTATCACCAATACGCGCATCAAGTCGGGCAATTTCGTCAGCATTGTGCAGGGTCGCATTCGACACCGTGACGCCCCCTACCGAGACAGGTTCAAGTCGCGCAACAGGCGTAATTGCACCGGTTCGCCCTACTTGAAAGTCGACGCCTTGCAAGACCGTCATTTCTTCTTGTGCAGGAAACTTCCAGGCAATAGCCCAACGTGGCGCCCGAGACACGAAGCCAAGATCTTGCTGCTGATGGATGTTATCTACTTTGAGCACGATGCCGTCAATTTCATAACGCAGTTGCTCACGGCGGGCCATGATAGCGTTATAATATGCTTCGCAGCCTTCGGCATTGGTCACGCGCTGAACTTCGCCACTAATGGGCAAGCCCCAAGCAGCGAGTTGTTGTAAACGCTCAAAATGAGAGTTTTTGAGCTCTTTGTCGGCGCTGACAACTCCCATGCTATAAGCATAAAAGTGTAAAGGCCGTTGCGCGGTAATTCGTGAGTCGAGCTGACGTAAGCTACCTGCGGCAGCATTACGTGGGTTGGCAAAGGTTTTTTCACCGCGTGCCAACGCTTTTTCATTGTACTCCGCAAAAGCTTGCACCGGCATGAAGACTTCACCCCGAACTTCGAGCCGTTTTGGGTAGTCACCTTGCAGCTGTAACGGTAAGTTGCGGATGGTACGCACATTGGCAGTAATATCTTCACCGGTTTGACCGTCACCACGGGTTGCACCGCGGATTAACTTACCGTCTTCATACAAAATGCTTACTGCGGCACCGTCGAGCTTTGGCTCACAGCAGTAGGCGATCGCCGTCGCACTATCTAAACGCTCGGCAACGCGCTGGGCAAAGGCTGCAAACTCGTCACTGTCGAACGCGTTATCCAACGATAGCATCGGCATTTCGTGGGCAACTTGGCTAAATGCGTCAAGCGGCTGACTGCCAACTTTCTGCGTCGGTGAATGTGCGCTTTGCAACTCCGGATAGTCGCTTTCGAGTTGCTGTAGTTCGCGGAATAGGCGGTCGTACTCGGCATCGGGAACCGTCGGCTCATCAAGCTCGTAATATTCTCGATTGTATTGGGTGATCAGCATGCGCAACTGCTGCGCACGCTCGACAACTGCTGAATCTGTCATAGGCCTACTGTCGGATTAAACGTTTACGTTCGTATTCACGAATACTTTGATGAATATGCTGCACTGCTTGACGGGTCAGTGGATTACGATGTTCATCGAGCACTTGCCCACCTTCGACTGCTGCGGCAATTTTTTCAGCAGCATTATGCATCATGGTAAAAGCTTGTGTTGAGTTGCTCTTAATCGGCAGCGCTAAAAACAGAGCAATGCCTTTGGTTTCAAAATGTTCCATAGCATCAATATCAAAAGTGCCTGGATTGAACATATTGGCAAGGCTGAATAACACCGGCCCGGTACCTGCGGTATCGACATGGCGGTGGAAAATATCAAACTCACCGTATTTGAAACCCAGTTCTGTCAACTGTTGCAGTAAAACAGGACCGCTGATCTGCCCCACCACATGAAGCGCAATCACTAGATCCGGTTCTTGCGTTAGCGGTGGCTCATCGTCGGGTTCGAGTGGCAATTCCATACTCTGCTGTGCTGGTTCGGCCGCTGCAGATTTCGCCGGTTTAGCAGGCGTAGATGTTTTGCTGGTGCCAGCTTTTGCGGTCGCTTTTGCTGCTTGCTCTGCTTGTTTCAGTTCGTCGGGTTGCGCCGCTACTGAAGGCAACTCAAAATCTTCGTCTTCGGCACTCGCACGAATACTATCCCGCGTTTTAGGCTGCGCTGCGGGAACTTCTTCTGGAGCCGTTGATGTCTGTGTTGCAGACGACTTGGTATTCTGTTCCGCAACCTTTTCGGTAGGCTTTTCCATGTTCTGTTGTTGCGCTTGACGTTCTGAAGCACGGCGAATCACGCGAACTTCGCCGATGCCGTCATCATCAAAGCCTGCTGTTCCCTGCGCACGCTGGCGTTTTTGCTCAAGTTCTAACTGTTGTTCGAGTTTACGACGTTCATTGCGACGAATATTCCACATGCCGTGGCCGATGATCAGCGCGATCAACACTAAACCAATAATGCTAAAAACAATTTGCATGCTACTCATTGCAGGCTTTCCATGATTCTGATGTTCTGTTGTTGTTTTTTTATGAAGCTTCGGTCAAGGCCACAGCTTCATCGACATCTACAGCCACCAAGCGTGAGACACCAGGCTCTTGCATAGTGACTCCAGCTAAATGTGACGCCATTTCCATCGCCACTTTATTGTGACTAATATAAATAAACTGCACTGTTTGCGACATTTCTTCTACCAAACGGCAAAACCGCCCGACATTCGCATCATCTAACGGTGCATCGACTTCGTCCAGCAAACAAAACGGGGCTGGATTCAAACGAAAAATCGCAAACACCAATGATAAAGCGGTTAACGCCTTTTCACCACCCGATAACAGATGAATTGTACTGTTTTTCTTACCTGGTGGTCGCGCCATGATCGCTACACCTGTTTCGAGTAGATCATCTTCGGTAAGTTCCAAATAAGCGCTACCGCCACCAAACACTTTTGGAAACAGCTCTTGCAAACCACCATTGACGGCGTCATAGGTGGTTTTAAAACGCTGTCGTGTTTCGCGATCAATCTTACGAATTGCCGTTTCGAGTGTTTCTAAACTTGAGCTTAAGTCTTCGTGCTGCTGATCTAAATACTCTTTACGTTCTGCTAAAGTTTCAGCCTCTTCAATCGCAGCCAAATTTATCGCGCCCAAGCGGGCAATCGCGCTTTGCAAACGTTCGACCTCTTGCTGCCATTTTTTCTCGTCAGCATCTTCTGGGAGTTGCTCCAAAACCGGCTTCAATGGTTGCTGCATTTCATCGAGCACCGACAGTACGTTACGACTACGTTCTTGCACCGCAGCGAGCTCCATTTGGCTACTTTGTAGTTGTTGTCGAGCCTTTTCTATCTGCGTTTCGACACCTTTTACACCGCTACTTACATCATGTAACTGCTGCTCAATTTCAGCTAATTTATTGGCCCAGACCCGCCGTTCCTCGTCAACTTGCTCGCGCTGCTGCAGCAGCTCTTCCAGTTGTAAGGCTAACACTTCTGTTTCTTCTTGATCTTCACTACCGTCAGCCAATAGCTGTAACTGCTCTTGCGCTTGTTGTTGTTGTTGCTGTAAGCGCTGCACCAAGGTCTGCATGTGCTGAAGCTGGCTCTTGTATTGCTCTACTTTGAGTTTCTTGTCTTGCCATTGCTGCTGATAGTGTTGCGCCTGCTCGCGTAAATGCTGACGCTCGGCTTGCAGGAGCTCGCGTTTACTTTGCCATTCCTGTTCGTTGCTGCGCGGCTGTTGCTCTTCAGCATCAGCTAGCGCAGAAACCACTTCTTCAAGCTGTAACTGCAAGGTTTCGGCGGTCTCAACAAGTGATTGTTGCTGCTCTTCACTGCGTAAAAGTTTACTTTCCAATTGGCTTTGTTGTTCAGCCTGCCAACGTTGTTTTTCGCGCCAAGTTGCTGCATTTGCCTGCGCCTCGTTAAAGCGCTTTTGGGCGCTCGACAACTCTGCTTCCAGCGCTTCGCGCCGGGCATTGCTCTGCTCAAGTTGTTGCTGCTTAGCCGTACGCTGCGCACGGACCTTCGCCAATTGTGTGGAGGTCTGTTCAAGCTCTTGTTGTTGTAACAGTTGGCTCTCTTGGGCTTCGACCTGCTGCGCTTGATAACCACCAGCGCTCCACAATTGGCCTTCCTTGGTCAGTGTTACACGGGCCGAGACGCCTGCAGATAAGCTGCTCGCCTGAGTTGCATCGTCGCACAACAGCATCTGTTGCGGCAGAGCCCACTGCTGTAACGGTCCCTTGATTTGCCCCGCGAGACTGTCTGACGGAGCCTTTGAGCTACCTAGCACCACCAACCGTGTACCAAGTTGTTCCGGCCAATGAGCTGGAGCTTCTTCAAGCACATAAGCATCCAGCCAAGCGTGACAGGCTTGTTCAGCGGCCAAGCGCCACTCGTCGCTCACATCGAGTAGCTCTCGCACTTGTCCAAGTGGTTGCAGCCCCTGCTCGCTTAGCCATTCCGCCACAATTGCTGGCCAATCGGCTTGTGCGGCGGCAAGTAAAGTTTGCAGCGAGCTTTCGCGGCCCACTAACTGTTGCTCTTGCTGCTGCACGTCGGTCAGTTGCGTCTGGTCTTGTTGACGCTGTTCGCGCAGTTGTTGGAGGCGTTGTTGTTGCTCAGTCAAGCCAAGTTCAGCGTCGGCAAGCTCTTGTTCAGCCCGTGCATATTCCTGCGCTGCTGCATGCTCAGTCAGCTCTGCAAGCTCTCGTTTAAGTTGTTGCGCTTGCTCTACGGCGTCTTGACGCTGTTGCTGAGTGCGCTGTAACTGGTCAGTGCAACGCTCGCGTTGCAACTGTAACTGTTGCAGGCGCTCGCGATGCTGCTGCTGTTCAGCTAAAAACGCTTGGTAGTCGTTTTGCAATTGCAACCAAGCTTCTTCATGCTGCTGGAAAGCTTCTTGGGCCTGTTCAGCTTGCTCTGCGGCCATTTCCAACTCGGGTTGCAACTGCTCGAGCTGCAAATTGATGTCTACCTCTTGCTCAACGTCACGTTGATAGGTTTCATCCAACTGCGTCAGTTCAGCTCGTAATTGTTGCTGCCGTTGTTCCCGCTGCTGCGCTTGCGTGCGCAGTGCTTGCAATTGATGTTCGGTGCGCGTGACATCATTACCAAGCTGATAAAAGCGCTGTTGGATTTCATCCAATTTAGTTTTGGTTTCGTTCGCCTGCTCCCGCAATTCCACTGTTCCGCGTTCACTACCTCGTTGCTCAGCGAGCCAACGCTCAAGTTCTGCCTCGTGCTCCCGAATGGTTTGTCGCAACCTTTCAGCTTGCTGTTCCTGGGTTAACCAACGCAATGCTTGCAGTTCAGCTTTAAATTTACGCTCTTGTTGCTTTAAATCTTTATAGCGGCGTGCTGCGGCGGCTTGGCGTTGCAGTTTATCCAATTGGCTACCAAGTTCATCGCGCACATCATTCAAACGATCAAGATTGTCACGGGTGTGCTGCATTCGGTTTTCAGTTTCACGGCGACGCTCTTTGTATTTCGATATACCCGCAGCTTCTTCAATAAATACGCGCAGTTCCTGAGGTTTCGACTCGATAAGCCGCGAGATCATACCTTGTTCAATGATCGCATAACTACGCGGACCTAACCCGGTACCAAGGAATAAGTCCGTAATATCACGGCGGCGGCACTTACTACTATTGAGAAAATAATCAGAGCGACCATCACGAGTGACGAGTCGTTTCACAGAAATTTCTGCGTAGTTAGCATACTCGCCCTGAATACGCCCATCAGAATTATCAAAAACCAGCTCGACACTGGCTTGCGATACTGGCTTTCGTGCGCCAGAGCCATTAAAAATAACATCGGTCATGGCATCGCCACGTAAGTTTTTCGCCGAGCTTTCACCAAGCACCCAGCGCACCGCATCAATCACATTAGACTTGCCACAGCCATTCGGCCCGACGACACAGGTCATCTGGTGCGGAAATGGCACTTTGGTAGCGTCGACGAACGACTTAAAGCCTACAAGTTTGATATGTTTGAGGCGCATGGGGTCCTGTTTTTAATTATTATGTCAGGGTTTGTGTTAGCAGACCTTCATAATGCTAGATTTTGTAACATTTTCAAGGTTAGTTCGAGATTATAAGTTTGTATACTGCGTAAAGCTCTCGCAAACACTATTTTCTTTTCGGTCGGAACCAGCAAGGAGTTAAGCATGGCGCAAGCAGGTTACAGTGATTTTGGCGCAAGTTACGTTGCCCGCGGCTTTGAGCTTGCCTTTCAAAAAGGCGTCCGCCGCTATGCGCTGATTCCATTAACAATTAACGTTCTGCTCTTTAGCGTTGCTATTGCCGCGGTCTTTCATTACACCACGCTTTGGGTTGCAGACTTTATGGCATGGTTACCAGAGTGGCTGCATTGGTTGGAAGTCATTCTTTGGCCACTCATCATCATTGCTGTGTTGCTGTTATTTGCCATGACCTTTACTAGTGTGGCCAATATCATCGCCTCGCCCTTTAACAGCTTACTGGCCGAAAAAGTCGAAGAACGGCTCACCGGCGTGCCCGCTGCTAACGGTGGGGTGAGTGGTATGATTAAAGACATTCCACGGACGCTAGGTCGAGAGTTCCAGAAAATACTTTATTTTATCCCACGCTCCTTGGGATTCTTCTTACTGCTTATCTTTGTGCCAGTCATCGGTCAGGTATTGTGGCTACTTTGGGGCGGATGGATGATGACAATTCAGTACGCTGACTATGCGTTTGACAATCATAAAGTCCCATTTCGAGATATGCGCAGCAGCCTGCACCGACATCAAGGCAAAAGCCTCACTTTTGGCGTGGTGGTTGCCTTTCTAGCATCAATCCCACTGATTAACCTGATCATGATTCCCGTAGCCGTTTGTGGCTCGACAGCAATGTGGGTGGATCATATGCGGGCAGAAAATTTAGGCTAGCGCTTCGCTTTAGCAATCGTTATGATGGTTAACCTAATGTTAGCCATACGAGGTTTTAAGTGTGCGTCTTGTGATACAAGCACTGACATTGAGTGCCCTAGTTCTAGCGACACAAGTCGTCAGTCCCCCTAAGGCACACGCACAGAAAGCCAGCGCAACCAAGGACTCCATTGTCTGGGGCGTGAATAATGCGCCGCCGTTTCACATCACCGATGGCTATTACGCTAACCAAGGCGTTTGCGATGTCATGATCGATGCATTTCAACGTGCGTTACCTGACGTTGAACAGAGTATCGAGTACTACCCACAGGGCCGTATTGCTGCGCATATTCGGCAGGGCGAAGATCTTTGTTTCCCGTGTATGATTCGCAATGTTCGCCCAGCAGATATTGTCACCTACTCGGATCTTGTGCTCGAGTACCCAGCACATGGCATTATTACCCGACCAGAGTTAGCAAAAGAGTTCACCAAGCAGTTTGGTAATCCCGTTGACCTTGTCGAGTTGCTGAAACAACGCAATTATCGTTTCGCCCAACCGATGGGCCGCCGCTATGGCGATCTGCAACCTTATATTGAGCGTTTTTTGCTCAATACTGAGCACTTCTCAGAGGTTTCCGGTAAAGACGCAAACGCCAACATGCTCGCCATGGTTAATGCCCGCAGGGTCGATTTTGTCATCGACTACCCGATGTTGTTGAACTACCACAATCAGGTATTACCGATCGATTTGGTGTTCATTCCAATTTTACAAAATCAAGCTACACACGTTGAAGGCGCAGTCGGCTGTCCGCCAACGGCTTGGGGCAACCGAGCCATTGAACTCATCAATCAAGCCATTCCGCAAGTTCGACAAGATGAAGCCTTTCAAGCCGCAAAAGATCGTTGGCTTCTGCTACAGAACCCGTAAAATATCAGCATCATTTCATTGACGGCTGACACTATGAATTTATCGAAACTTGCTCTTGCCGCTGCTGGTGCATTCGCTTTAGCGTCCGCGGCAAGTTTGGTCGCTACGCCCGCACATGCTTGGGGCAAAACTGGACACCGCATTACCGGTAAAATTGCGACACACTACCTCACCGACGACGCCCGCGCAGCGATTGCTGATTTACTTGGTCCCGAATCACTGGCCGAAGCCTCAACCTACGCTGACGAAATGCGCTCCAATCCAGATAAGTTTTGGCAGGAGACGGCGAACCCTTTTCACTATGTGACTTTGCAACAGCCGCATGACTACCATGCTGACGATTGCCCACCCGAGGGTGACGCTTTTAGCGCACTTGAGGACTTCACGGCAACGTTAACGAGTGACAGCGCAAGCCGACAAGAAAAACAACTGGCGCTGCGCTTTATTGTGCATATTATTGGCGATTTACATCAACCGTTGCACGTCGGTTCCGCAGCGCTCAATGATCGTGGTGGCAATGACGTTAAAGTGGTGTTCTTTGGCGAACAAAGTAACCTGCACCGAGTCTGGGACTCGGGCTTAGTCGACCATCAACAATTGTCTTACAGTGAGTTTTCTCATTGGTTGCAGCGTCGTATTACCGCCGAGCAAGCCAACACCTGGGCGACACCAGATCCGTACACGTGGATCCGTGAAAGTTCGAAGTTACGCGACGAAGTCTATCCACAAACTGACGAACCCTATTTGGGCTGGGATTATGTCTATAATTACACCCCGATTATGAAGCAACGTTTACAGCAAGGGGGCGTACGCATCGCTGCCTATCTCAACGACGTCTTTGCTAAAGCTGCGAGTAACGAAGGTTGATATGAGCGTTGAATCTTATACCCCTGATAGTAACGTCACGCTAAAGCAGCCGAAAATCGGTTTTGTCAGCCTTGGCTGCCCGAAAAACCTTGTTGACTCGGAACGCATTCTTACGCAGCTGCGTACCGAGGGCTACAACATCGTCAATACTTACGATAACGCCGACATGGTCATTGTAAATACCTGCGGCTTTATTGATAGTGCAGTGCAAGAATCACTCGATGCCATCGGTGAAGCATTGACCGAAAACGGTAAGGTTATCGTCACCGGCTGTTTGGGCGCTAAAGACGATGAAATCCGTGAGGTGCACCCGAATGTGTTAGCTATTACCGGCCCTCATGCTTATGAAGAAGTCATGGGACATGTCCATCAACACGTGCCGCAACCTGAGCGTATTCCGTTCGAAAATCTGGTTCCCGAGACCGGGGTAAAGTTAACACCGAGACACTTTGCTTACTTAAAGATTTCTGAAGGCTGTAATCACCGCTGCACGTTTTGCATTATTCCTTCGATGCGTGGCGACCTTGTGAGCCGCCCAATTGGTGACGTCTTGGCGGAGGCACAGCGGCTTGCTAATGCTGGGGTGAAAGAATTATTGGTGATTTCACAAGACACCAGTGCCTATGGCGTTGATGTGAAGCATAAAACCGGCTTCTGGGATGGCCAGCCGGTAAAAACGCGCATGCTAGAGCTCTGCCAAGCACTAGCTAAACTCGGTATCTGGGTGCGACTGCATTATGTTTACCCTTATCCGTCGGTAGATGAGATTATCCCATTGATGGCTGAGGGCAAGCTGCTTCCATACCTTGATATC
The DNA here is from genome assembly GCF_003987225.1 of Pseudidiomarina homiensis. Classification (GTDB taxonomy): domain Bacteria; phylum Pseudomonadota; class Gammaproteobacteria; order Enterobacterales; family Alteromonadaceae; genus Pseudidiomarina; species Pseudidiomarina homiensis. The sequence continues at coordinate 135,457 of NZ_PIPX01000001.1, read as the reverse complement.
CCGTTACAGCATGCGAACAAACGTATTTTGCGCCTGATGAAACGACCGGGTTCAGCGGACCGCACGCTCGAACGGATTCAAAACTGGCGTAAGATCTGTCCTGACCTAACCATTCGTAGCACTTTTATCGTCGGCTTTCCGGGAGAAACCGAAGAAGAGTTCGAAGAGTTATTGCAATTCTTGCGCGACGCACAACTCGATCGCGTAGGCTGTTTTACCTATTCTGACGTCGACGGAGCTAAAGCGAACGACTTACCGGACCCTGTGCCTGAAACCGTAAAGCAGGAGCGTTACGCACGTTTTATGGAAGTTCAGCAAGCGATCAGCGCGGCGCGTTTGCAACAAAAGATCGATCGCACGTTACAAGTTCTTATCGATGAGGTTGATGCTGAAGGAGCTATCGGGCGTAGTTATGCCGACGCGCCGGAAATTGACGGCTTGGTGTACCTGAATGGCGAGTATGAGGTGCAACCGGGTGAACTCGTACAGGTTCAGATCGAGCATGCCGATGAGTATGACTTATGGGGAACCGTTATACGTTAACGCTGCGCTAGCTCTAGCCTAGCTAAATAGACAAATGAACAGCGACGTCTAGGCGTCGCTGTCATCATCAAGCAGTTTACTATCGAGTTTTTTCGACGTTTGCACGCCCATTTCTTTGAATTTCTCAACCCGACCGATGAGGTTACCGCGGCCCGTTGAAAGCTTGTTCATAGCTCCGTCATAATGCTTACGCACGGTATCAAGGCTATTCCCAATTTTTTGCATGTCTTCAATAAAACCAACGAACTTGTCGTAAAGCTTACCCGCGTCGTCAGCAATTTTTTGCGCGTTGCGGTTCTGCTGTTCGTATTGCCAAATATTATTCACCGTTCTTAAGGCAACCAATAAGTTGGTCGGGCTCACCAACATAATATTATGCTCAAGCGCTAAGCGAATAAGTTCAGGATCACGGTCAACTGCAAGCAAAAAAGCTGGCTCAATGGGGATAAACATCAGCACGTAATCAAGCGTTCGCACGCTATCAAGCTGCTGATAATTTTTCTTCGACAACCCTTTGATGTGCGCTCGTAACGAGTTGACGTGTTCAGCAAGAGCCGCCTCACGTTCTTTGTCATCGTCACTGTTAAAGTAACGCTCATAAGCGACCAACGATACTTTCGAGTCAATCACCACGTCTTTTTCGTTAGGCAGATGCACGACAACGTCAGGTTTGAATGACTTACCATCTTCGTCACGATGATGGCTTTGCGTTTCGTATTCGTGGCCTTCACGTAATCCTGATTGATTCAAGATGCGCTCAAGAACCACTTCACCCCAATTACCTTGCGCCTTAGTGTCGCCTTTTAACGCACGAGTTAAAGCATCAGCTTCAGTCGCCATTTGTTTATTTAATTCTTTGAGCGAAGTAATCTCGGTCGTTAACGAGGCACGTTGTTTGAGCTCTTCGGTATATTGACTTTCAACTTGCTTCTTGAAGGCTTCAAGTTGCTGTTTGAAAGGTGCCAATGTCACTTCAAGCGTTTGTTTACTGCTCTGTTGCAAGCGTTCCGACTTTTGTTCAAAGATCTGCTGCGCCAGCCGCTCAAACTCTTTTTTCATGCGCTCTTCACTGGCTTCTAGCAAGCGCTGCTTTTCTTCGGCATGCTTAAGCGTGCTTTCCAACTTACTTTGGTTTGCAGCTAAATCTGCTTGGAGTTGGCTACGTTGCTGTTGCAACTGACGTTGCTCTTGCTCAGCCAGTTGTAAGCGCTGCTGGATTTGTTCAAGCGAATCTTCTAACTGCGCTTCGCGCTGGCTTGCTAAACCCGCTTGGTGTTCAAGCTGCTGGGCAGCCTGCTGTACTTTTGCGCGTTGCCACAACCAAGTGCCAACGGCACCAACGGCCAGCGCCGCAGCGCCAGCAGTTAGCCATTGCCAAAGTTGCAAACTAAGCATCAGCGGCTTCCAGTTTTACCCGCCATATCGCCGGGCCGGTTTCGTGAGCGTTTTCACCAGTGCTATCGACGGCCACAGTGACTGGCATGTCTTCGACTTCAAATTCGTAAATCGCTTCCATGCCAAGATCTTCAAACGCCACCACTTTGGCTTTCTTAATTGCTTTGGCAACGAGGTACGCGGCACCACCCACAGCCATCAAATAAACAGCTTTATGCTGTTTGATACTTTCAACGGTTGCAGGACCACGTTCAGCCTTACCGATCATGCCCAAAATACCGGTTTTATCGAGCATTAAGTCGGTAAATTTATCCATCCGCGTGGCAGTCGTTGGGCCTGCTGGGCCAACCACTTCATCACCAACGGGATCAACTGGGCCAACGTAGTAAATAAACTTGTTCTTAAAGTCGACTGGTAATGCTTCGCCGTTATCCAGCATGTCTTTGATACGTTTGTGCGCAGCATCACGGCCGGTGAGCATTTTGCCGGAAAGCAATACCGTCTCACCGGTTTTCCAGGTCTCGATATCAGCCTGCGTCAACTCATCTAAATTAACGCGTCGTGCATCATCACCAAGCTCAAAAGTAATATCTGGCCAGTCTTCCAGTTTCGGCGGCTGCAGATCAGCTGTTCCTGAACCATCAAGGTAGAAATGCGCATGACGTGTCGCAGCGCAGTTTGGGATCAACGTCACGGGCTTGGATGCTGCGTGAGTTGGTGCGGTTTTGATTTTTACATCCATGACGGTAGTCACACCACCAAGACCTTGGGCACCAATTCCTAGCTTATTTACACGCTCGTAAATTTCCAGACGCAATTCTTCTTCGGCGTTCTGCGGTCCACGCTCCAATAGTTCCTGAATATCCACCGGGTCCATCAACGCTTCTTTCGCCAGTACTGCTGACTTTTCGGCGGTACCGCCAATACCAAGACCAATCATTCCCGGCGGACACCAACCAGCACCAAGTTTTGGCATTGTTTCAACCACCCAGTCAGCGATCGAATCGCTAGGGTTAAGCATCACCATTTTCGATTTATTCTCTGAACCGCCACCTTTGGCAGCGATCATCACTTCAATTTTGTCACCTGGCACCATATCAATGTGCACAACAGCTGGCGTGTTATCACCAGTATTTTTACGTTTACCTGCCGGGTCTGCGACAATCGAAGCGCGTAGGGGGTTTTCTGGGTTGGTGTAAGCCTGGCGGGTTCCCTCGTCAACCATCTGCTGCACGGTCATATCGGTTTTGTCCCACTGCACACCCATGCCCACTTTTACAAAACAGGTTACAATACCGGTGTCCTGACAAATTGGGCGGTGCCCTTGGGCAGCCATGCGCGAGTTCGTCAAGACCTGAGCAATTGCATTTTTTGCGGCTTCACTTTCCTCTTTGTGATAAGCCTTTTCGAGCGCTTGAACAAAGTCGAGTGGGTGATAATACGAAATATACTGCAAGGCATCAGCGATGCTCTCAATAAAGTCAGCCTGACGAATAATGGCCATGATTTCCTCTACATCGTGCGGTTACAATTGCCCGCTATCATAGCGTTTTCAGGTCACTCTGACCAGTTTTAGCCGCGCTTATGTTAAGCTTACAACAAATGTTTTTGGAGTGACGATGTTGTGACTATTGTTGCTGTCCCTTTCTACTTAAAAGAGTGCAAAAAAGAGCACCTAAAAGCGGACATAAATGCGGGTCAAAAATCCGCAACGGATGTTAGTTTTGCCGAACTGTTTAGCGCTATCGCTATGCAGCCTGGAGCCCTATTACTCGATAGCTGCGGCCACCCAAACAGCCGTTACGACTTCATATTTTGGCAACCCGATGAGGTTGTCACCGCGCGCGAGTCGTGGCCACAACGGTTACAACAGCTTATGGCACAGTTGCCGGACTACGATGGGCCGAGCGAGTTACCTTTTCAGGGCGGCTTAGCTGGTGCTTGGAGTTACGATGCCGGTCGCGCCCTCGAACAGCTCCCGGAACGCGCCGTGGCGGACATCGACCTACCTGAAATCGCAGTGGGTTTGTACTCACGCGCATTGATCCGTGATCATGCCAGCGACCGCATTTGGCTACTGGCACCAGAAAGTGAAATTGCGCATTGGCAGACCTTTTGGCAATCCTTCTGGAAAGAGCAAACAACGGCGCAAACCAACGCCACTGACTTTGCCTTGACCAGTGCCTGGCAAAGCAACATGTCGCAAGCGGATTATTTGACGAAGTTTGCCCAAGTCCAGGACTATTTGCGCGCTGGAGACTGCTACCAAATTAATCTCGCACAGCGCTTTACTGCGAACTATGAAGGCGATGAATGGGCAGCCTACCAACGCTTGCGTGCAACGAATCAGGCTCCCTACTCTGGTTTTTTGCGTTGGTCAGATGGCGCAATCCTCAGTCATTCGCCCGAACGCTTTTTGCATGTTGATGAACATGGCAAGGTCGAAACCAAGCCCATCAAAGGTACGCGACCACGTGACCCCGATCCAAGTCGCGATCAAGCACTCGCAGCAGAGCTTCAAGCTGCCGCCAAGGATCGTGCTGAAAACGTTATGATCGTTGATTTGTTGCGGAATGACTTGAGTCGCGTTTGTCGCCCGGGAACAGTGCAGGTTCCGAAACTCTTTGCAATCGAAAGTTATGCCGCAGTGCATCATTTGGTAAGCACCGTGAAGGGCGAATTGAATACCACGCAACAACCGTTAGATCTACTTGCCGCATGCTTCCCTGGCGGCTCAATCACCGGCGCACCGAAAGTTCGCGCAATGGCCATCATCGACGAGCTAGAGCCCCACCGACGCAGTTATTACTGCGGTAGTCTCGGTTATATTTCACAGCATGGCGTTAGCGATACCAACATTTGTATCCGCACCCTCGTCGCCGAACAAGGACGCATTCATTGTTGGGCTGGCGGCGGCTTGGTGGTCGACTCGGAAGGCGCAGCAGAATACCAAGAAACGTTGGATAAAGTTGCTAAAATCTTACCGGTATTGGCGTCCACACAAAAGGACAAGGTACCTTCATGACTCGCGACGAATTTCTTCACCGCTTTCAATTGCACCATAAACGCCGTCACGAGCGCCCAGTGCTCAAGCGGCTACGCCCTGCTGCGGTGTTGATTCCATTGTGGGAACGCGAAGGCGAATTACAGGTCGTCCTCACCCAACGTAGCAATCATTTACGCCACCATGCCGGGCAAATTAGCTTTCCCGGCGGTCGCCAGGAGCTTGATGATGCCGACCTTTACGCCACCGCATTACGTGAGGCTCATGAAGAAATTGCGCTCAAACCTAGTGATGTTGAATGCGTTGGGGTGCTACAAGATTACCCCGTCATCAGCAATTTTTTGATCCGCCCCTACGTTGGCTTCATCACGCCAACTCAGCCGTTACGCGCGGATCCACGCGAAGTCGAAGAAATTTTTACCGTGCCATTAGCGCACTTAATGCAGCAACAGCAGCATTTCGCCTATCGCTTAAGGCGCTTTATCTACGATCAGGTATACTTTATTCCATATCAACATAGAAATATTTGGGGTGCGACGGCTGGAATTTTGCGAGAATTGGCCGATCACGTGTATCCTGAGCGTCACACATTGTATCGCTCTCTCAACGAAGGTTAACGATTACATTTATGATTAGTGTTTTTGATATCTACAAAGTGGGTATTGGCCCGTCAAGTTCACACACAGTAGGACCTATGCGTGCGGCCAAGGAATTCCTGCACGATGCAGCAAAAACCTTAGATCTCAACGAAGCTACTGGCATCAAAGTTGAGTTATTTGGCTCGCTTGGGCAAACCGGTAAGGGGCATGGCACCGGCAAAGCCGTTATTCTTGGACTCGCAGGTGAAGACCCAGAAACGGTCGACACCACCGAAGTGGATACTTTTTTGGCGGATACCGAAAAAAACCAGCGGTTGAAACTGCTAGGCGAGCACGAAATCAAGTTCCCGCGGGAAGGCGCTATCACTTTTCATCGTCGTAAGACCATGCCACGCCATGCCAACGCGATGGAGTTGCGTCTGTATAAAGGCGATGAAGTTATCTATAAAGACCTCTATTACTCAATTGGTGGCGGCTTTATCGTGCGTGATGCTGACTTCGATGACACTTTGGAAGAAGCCATCGAGCAATCAAGCAAGCCAATCCCCTACCCATTCGACAGCGCGGCAGAATTACTAGAGCAATGTAATGAGCATGGCTTACGGATTAGCTCATTAATGCTCGCCAATGAAAAAGTGTTTCGCAGCGAAAAAGAAATTCGCGAACGCCTGATGCACATTTGGCAGACCATGGACGAGTGTATCGACCGTGGTATTAAGACCGAAGGTATTTTGCCCGGCGGACTAAAAGTGCGGCGCCGAGCGCCAGGTCTTTACCAACGCCTGAAAAACGAAAAATCCGCTGATCCAATGCAAACCATGGATTGGGTCGATTTGTTTGCGCTTGCCGTAAACGAAGAGAATGCTGCCGGTGGGCGTGTTGTAACAGCTCCAACCAATGGTGCGGCTGGGATTATTCCAGCGGTCATGAAATATGCCGACAAATTTATCTCACCGTTAGACGAAGAAACCGTGGTGCGCTTCTTACTTACTTCAGCCGCAATCGGTATTTTGTATAAGAAAAATGCCTCGATTAGCGGTGCCGAAGTAGGTTGCCAGGGCGAAGTAGGTGTAGCCTGCTCCATGGCGGCTGGTGCTCTTGCAGAACTTATGGGGGGCAACGCCAGCAATGTCGAAAATGCCGCTGAAATCGGTATGGAGCACAATCTAGGCCTTACCTGTGATCCAGTAGGTGGCCTCGTCCAAGTTCCTTGTATTGAGCGGAATGCTATGGGCGCCATCAAAGCCATTAACGCCGCACGATTAGCTCTGCGTGGCAGTGGCGATCACAAAGTCTCGCTCGACAAAGTGATCAAAACCATGTGGGACACCGGTAACGACATGAAGACAAAATACAAAGAAACCGCGCGTGGCGGTCTCGCTGTGAATATTATCGAGTGTTAATTACAGCGTAGGTAACTGTATTTTTGTAAATAAGCGATCAACAGCGTCTTGCGTACGCTGTTGCATCGCCTCCTCGACCACTGGCTTGGTCAAGTGCGGCGCAAACGTCTCAATAAACTCAAACATGTAGTTGCGCAAAAACGTTCCTTTGCGGAAACCTATTTTGGTTGTACTAGGGGCAAACAAATGTTGCGCTGGCAAAGCCACTAAGCCTTTGTCGTGGTGCGCATCAAACGCCATGGTTGCAACTACCCCAACCCCTAAGCCTGCTTTCACATAGGTTTTAATAACGTCAGCATCGGTGGCAGTAAATACAACGTTAGGTGCGATTCCTGCAGCACTAAAAGCGCGGTCAAGTTCGGATCGCCCAGTGAAGCCGTGCACGTAAGTTACAATCGGAAACTCACCTAGCTCCTCAATCGTGACTTGGCTCGAGTTTGTTAACGGATGATCTTTCGGAACGATTACAGAACGATTCCAATGGTAGCAAGGCAACATGATCAAATCTTGATACAAGTGCAAGGCTTCGGTCGCAATGGCAAAATCAGCAGTGCCTTTCGCAGCTAGTTCGCTAATGTGCTCTGGCGAGCCCTGATGCATGTGTAACGAGACTTTTGGATAGCGCTGCATGAATTGCTTGATCTTGGCTGGCAAGGCATAGCGCGCTTGTGTGTGAGTGGTGGCGATATTGAGCTTACCTTGGTCAGGTAACGTATGTTCATTAGCTACCGCTTTTATGCTGTCTACCTTGCCCAAAATTTCGCGGGCAATCGCGATAACTTCTTCACCGGCTGGAGTGACCTTGGTTAAATGCTTGCCACTGCGCTCGAACACTTGCACGCCCAGCTCATCCTCAAGCATGCGGACTTGCTTACTAATACCGGGTTGCGAAGTATAGAGACTCTCGGCGGTCGCTGAAACGTTTAAGTTGTGATTTAATACTTCAACAATGTAGCGCAACTGCTGTAATTTCATGGCCGAGTCCTAACGTCACTGACGGGCGGTTGACTTATTCTAAAAATATATAACACGTTAACTAGTTATTCCAAGCTTAAAATATGAGGTTCTTGTGTCAAGCTTATCCGATCAATTAAAAAACTTAGGTTTTTCAGCGAGCACGGATTCATCTGAACAAGCTCAAGAAAATTCACAAGAAAGCGCGCTCGACACGAGCATTCCTGTGCGTATTCAACGCCAAACCAAAGGCCGCAAAGGCAAAGGTGTGACAGTAATTTTTGACCTTCCCGACGACGCCAAGCTACTTAACGACTTTGCCAAAGCCCTACGAAAACAATGTGGTGTCGGCGGTAGCGTGAAGAATGGCACCATCGAACTACAAGGTGACCAGCGCGAAGCGAGCATGGCTTTTTTAAAGGGGCAAGGCTTTAAAGTTAAACTCGCTGGTGGTTAACCAAGTCGCGATAAATCGTAACGGAAGCTAACTTTGCGCCCATCTGACGACCATTCAAGGCCGTCTGCTAACTGCATCAACAAAGCCAAGCCACGACCGTACGCTTGCTCGTCGTCGGTCGCTTCGGCATCAAGAGCTGCACTGGAGAAACGCCAAGCAGCACCGTTATTTTCTACTTCAAATTGCAGCTGATTTGCTTCACTAAAATAGGTGAGCTGGATGGTGATTTGTCCATCCTCCAGTTGCGACAATTTTTCTTGGCGTAACTCATAATACGTCTCAAAGCCTTGGTCTTGCGCCTTGATTTCCGATTCAAGCCCGAGCAGGCCATGCTCAAGCGCATTGTTAAACACTTCAGCTAACAGCAAATAAATAGTCGTTCGATGCGCCGTTAGCGGCGGTAACCGACCCAACGCCGAGACTAATGTTGATACGACATCGGTTTGTTGTAATTCACGACGCGAAAGCGTTGTCGAAAAATGAAACGGAAAAATATCGCGATTGCTTTCTTCGCGGCGCGGCTCAAGACCTGTTTCACGACACTCTAAGATCGCGAGCGACAAGTCATCTCGCAAGGGTTCTTCACCGCGAAAGTGTTCCAGCTCGCTCAGCAGATCGGTAAAACGCTCCCGTTCTGGGTAGCGGCGCAGTAAATCTTCTAGCGCATCAAGACCTAAAAATTCCCGTTGCTGACTCAACAACTCGATCACGCCATCGGTGTATAACGCAATAGAGTCGCCTGAACCGACTTTAAGTGTCGTAACATCACTTTCAAAATCTGCGGTTGGCACAATTCCCAAGGCCATATGTTCTGCCGTGAGGCGATGTTTTATTTCACCATCACTGCCGAACACCAGCGCTGGCGGCATACCCCCATTCCAATAAGTGATGCGCTCGCCATTCGCCGAGAGCTCCATTAAAAAGCACGCACAAAACATATTATCGGGGAGCAACCGCGACAAGCGGAAGTTGAACTCAGTAACCATCTCGGCGATCGAAACATTCCGCTCTGACATAGCAAAGAACGCTTGCGAAACTGGCAGCGCCCCGGTCGCCGGAGCGAGTCCGTGACCGGTAAAATCAGCCATCATCACATATAAACTGCCGGTCGGTGATGGTGCGACCAAGCATAAATCGCCATTAAATTTTTCCGCGGGTGCCAGCAGTGTACGAATATGCGGATAATCGAGATAATTACGGCTCATCGCATTGCGAAAAATATGCTCGATCAGTTCATGCTCACGCTCAATGCGCTGCATATACCACGACAAACTCTCTTCAAACGAAGCTAATTGGTTTTCGACACGATGCGAGGCACACCACAATGAAAGCCGCTTGCGAACCATCGCAGGAGAGCAATCCCCCATCAGCACATCGCCTTGCCAAGCATTTAACATCTGCTCGCTTAACTCTGTCGCTGTAATAAGCAACAAGTGCGAACTGGTCGCGAGTTCCTTCATCAGACTGGGAGCTTCACGACCAATAATGACCGTCGGCCAACGCTCTTTTAGCTTCTTCTTGGTAGCTGCAATAGTGGCTGGAAGGCCTAAGGATTCTTTGATAATCAGGAACGGAAAGCCTGAAAGCAAGTGAATGGTGTCATGCGCAAAACGCGAGTCATCGTGAAAGATGACCAACTCTAGGGGCGTGGTTTCAGAAGCTTGACTCGCCATAGGTTACGCATCATTCGATTTTAAAAAGTTTATCAAAACGGGATATCTCGAGAATACTTTTCACCTGTGGGTTGGTATTGATGATGGCAACCGATTCAACTTGATTAATAATCGCTTTTCGCATGTTCAACAACATTCCTAATGCCGAACTATCAAGGTACTCCGTATTTCTCAAGTCAATATAGACCACCGGCTTTTCATCACCAAGAGAGCTATAAGCGCGACGAAATTCATGCACGACGCCGAAGTCGAATTTACCGTGTATGGATATCGTTAGTTCCTTGCCATCGCTCGATAAGTGACGGGTTACCGACATTTTAGACCTGCCCTAATTGTTATATTTTGATAAGAGACTTGTAAATAGTGCCAACAGAAGCCACTAAACACAAGCGTTGAGGCCCCTTTTCCACTGGCAAAGCCACAAAAAAAGCCGATTCATCAGAATCGGCTTTAACGGTTAACATTTTACTTAAGGTTTTTGCTTATATTTATTATAGAGTTGCAGATGGCGATTGTTTAAATCAACCATTCGTCCCTCAATAAATAAGGTCTCTACATTTTGACCAATTGGATCCAGTAAGTCACCGGCAGAGATCACCAAGGTAGCCTGTTTGCCCGCTTCTAAAGAACCTAAGCGGTCAGCCACGCCAAGAAACTCTGCTGGCTTTAAGGTGATCGCTGCAAGCGCTGCTTCACGGTCCAGACCGTAAGCAACAGCGTTCCCTGCGGCAAATGGCAAGTTACGCACATCCCAATAACCAGGATAGCTAATGGCGAAATTCACTCCTGCTTCTGCCAATGCTGCTGGGGTCGAAAACGCTTGGTCGAAGCCTTCGTCGTGGCGACTCGGCAAACCGAACGGCGCACCGAATACCACGCGAACGTCAGCTTCGGCTAGCTCGTCAGCCATACGCCATGCATCGCGAGCGCCCATTAGCACCCAGTCAAAGCCCCATTCTTGCGTCAGCTCCATCGCTTCTTCAATTTGGCGCTTATCGTTGGCATGGACGAAGAGCGTCGAGCTACCGTCAAACAGACCGAGCATGGCTTCCCAGCGCAAGTCGGTTCCTTGCAGCTCACCGGCAAGCTTGGCGTCATAATACGCCTTAGCTTGCACAAAAGTGCGCTCTAAGTTTTTACGTGCTTCAGCGTTGGCCTTGCGCTGCTCCTCTGGTGAACGACGCTCCCACCAAGACGTATTAATGCCAACCCGTGGCCAATTCACATGCACACCAACATTCAGGCGTTCACCAGCGTCTTCATAAGTCCAACCATCAAGCTGCAGTAGACTCGAACGCCCAGTGACCAAGTTGCCTTGCGGCACGATTTGGGCATGCGACACACCGTTATAGCGGATCGTCGGGATCACCTCTGAATCCGGATTATAAGCGACATGCCCCGAGACTTCTGGCGTCACTGCGCCAACTTCTTCGGCATCTTCGGTTGCCCGCACGGCTTCAATTTCACGCAAGCCAATGGTGGTATCAAGTGCAATAACGCCTGGGTAGACATGCTTACCCGTTAAGTCGAGTACCTGCGCACCTTCTGGCACCGCAAGGTCGCTACCGATAGCACTGATTTTGCCGTCGACGAAGAGTAAATCGGTATCTTCCTGAACGCCATTGGTCACCGTATGCAAAGTACCATTTTGCAGTAAGATTGGTTGCTGTTGCACTTCACCCGGCACGATGTCGTGTGCGGCAACAGACAGCGTTACGGTTGCCGCTGCTACGGCGGTTAATAATTTCTTCATGATTAGTGTCCTCCGTGGCTATGGGCCGTAAATGTGCCAAGCCAGGTATCGTGTTCGGTATCACAGTGCCAAGCTGGCTGTTCGCGTTTGTAACCATTGCTGTCGCCATTGCTGGCATTCGGATCAGCAAGTACTTTTTGCATCAGCGCTTGTTTTTCGGCTTGCAAGTCGGCACGCAACTCTTGGTCACGCTCGCGATTGAAGTAGTTACGAGCATTGATCCAGGTTTGCTCAACCCGCGCATATGAGCTTAACGGATGGTTGTTCCAGATCACGAAGTCAGCATGCTTGCCTGTTTTGATACTACCGACATAGTCATCGATTTTAAGCTGTTTCGCTGGATTCAATGTCACCATTTTTAACGCTTCATGTTCATCCATGCCACAGTAAGTGACGGATTTTGCAGCTTCTGTGTTCAAACGACGTTGCAAATCGTTACTGTCAGAATTAATACTGGTTAACACGCCCTTCTCAGACATTAAACAAGCGTTGTGAGGGATGGCATCATAGACCTCGAATTTATACGCCCACCAATCCGCAAATGACGAGCCGCCAGCACCATGTTTAGCCATTTCAGAAGCAACTTTATAGCCCTCTAAAATGTGCGTGAAGGTGGTTAGCGTGAAATTGAAATCTTCCGCTAAGCGCAGCAACATCAAAATCTCGGATTGCACGTAGCTATGTGCGTGAACAAACCGCTCACGGTCGAGGATTTCAAGCAGCGTTTCTAAGCGATAGTCCGGACGCGGTGGTGCAGTTTTTGCCCGTTCGCTGCGACTAAGCTTTTTATACGCTTCCATTCGTTCACGGTATTCAAGCGCCGCAGTGAAGCCGTCACGCATTAAGGTTTCGACACCCATGCGTGTTTGCGGATAACGCGTACTTAACCACGAAGGATAACGACTTTGTTTAACGTTTTCGCCGAGCGCGAACTTAATCGACGGCGGCGCAGCGTCAAACTTCATTTGATCAGCTGTTGCCCCCCAGCGCAGTTTAATTACCTGCGCTTGTCCGCCAATCGGATTGGCCGAGCCGTGCAACAATTGCGCCATGGTGGTACCACCAGCCAATGAACGATAGATGTGAACATCATCAGGGTTCACCACATCACCGATGCGAACTTCTGAGGTAATCGCTTCAGAGCCCTCATTCACACCACGGTCAATGGCGATGTGCGAGTGTTCGTCGATAATTCCCGGCGTGACATGTAAACCGGTAGCATCAATTACCTCGTAACCCGATGGTGTGCGAAGATCTTGACCAATGCGATAGAACTCGCCATCGCGCACAAGAATGTCGGTATTCTCGAGGACGCCATCAGCGTCAGCAGTCCAAACCGTCGCATTCTTGATATGTAAGTTTTGCCGAGGTGGCAGCCCATCTAGACCATAGGCAACGTTCGGATAAGTCAAACGACTGACATAGTTTACCGCAGCGGCGTCTTTGCTTTCGGCGACTTCTTCAACTGCTGCTTCTGCGCGGCTACCTGAGAAGGCGAGCTCTTGACCTTGCGGTCCAACCGCCACACCGGCATAGGCCTGTTCAGCAGTTTGTTCGAGCTGCACGCGCCAAACACCCTGCGCGCCATTCAGTTCAGCGTCTACGACAAAACTTAGCGAGGCATCATCACGACGCACCGAGCGCAACTTGTGGCTAGTGCCGCCTACTTCCAGAGCGCCGTTTACCCGATCAGAACCTTTAAGTTCAAAGCGCAATTCTTGACCGCCAAGCTCCGTGACGATGGTTCCGGCGAAGTCAGCTTTGCGCAACGGCGCTAATTCGGTTTCTGCACCTTGCAGCCAAACCGACTTAATGGTGCCATCGGTGAAAAGATCACCTTCGGCAATCACAAAGTCTGCCATGTAACCTGGCGCTAATTTACCGGCTTTATCACTAACTCCCGCGATCTGCGCAGGAATAGTCGTCAATGCCGCCAAAGCCTGATTTTTATCAAGACCATGTTGAATTGCTTTGCGCAGGTTAGGCCAAAAATCGCCCGCCTTCTTTAACTGGTGCAAGGTAAATGAAAAGTCGATATCTGCAGCAGCCAATGCTGCAGCGTTACCCGGTGCACGTTCCCAATGACGTAAATCCGCCAACTCAACATCTAAATCATCATTGACCCCTGAAACTTCTGGAGCCGCAGGGAAGTTCAACGGCAAAATAAGCTTGGCTTGCGTCGCTTTAACGGCGTCTAGTCGAGCATATTCGTAATTCGAGCCCACAAAAGTGACGGGTACCTCAAACTCGCTCAACACTGAGTGCGCACGTAATAAGGATTTGTCGTCACTCACCGCAAACACCATGCCCTCTTGCTCAATCGGTCCGAGCTCAGCCAAGGCGGCATTGTACTCTACCGGACCGTTGTAGGCGTCCTTACCATACGCTTGCTCATACCAATTGGCGTCAGACAGAGTTTGTCTGATCAAAGCAATAGAACCCATTAATGAGTTCGGGTACTGCTGTTGTGATGTCCCTTTATCAAAAGAGCCAAAATGGCGGCTTTCAGCGTTGTAAACAACATCATTGGCGATTTTATCAGCCAAGGATAACGTCACGGCTTGCCCCTGAAAAATGCCATCTAAACGAGCACTTTGCACGGCGGTAAAGCCCTGTTCAATATAATCTTTTGCCGCTTTGGTATCGGTTGCTGCAGCGCTGACCCAGCGTTGTTGCGCATGAATAGCATCATTCGCTGCATTACCGCCTTCACGCTTGTTATTGTACTCAGGACGCGTCGAGAACCATGGTCCCTGCTGCTCTTTCTTCGGCGCAGGCACCCCATAATTGCTATACGCATCGATAAAGCCTGGATAAATCGTATGCCCAGTTAAATCAATCACCCGAGCGCCCTCTGGGGCACGGTTATTTTCGTTGATGCGCTCAATTTTACCGTTGCGAATCACCAGAGTCGCATTTTCGATGCTACGACCAGGTTCAGTAATGATGGTCGCATTTTGTAATGCGACAAACGTTGATGAGTTGTCATGCAACCCTTGCACAGTTGTGGTCTGCGAGGCACTTGCCAACACTGGTAGTGCGGCACACATCGCTACCGCCAACTTGCTGAGGCGGTTACTGCTAATCATCGGCATCCCCTTTGATAGGTTGTTCTGCAGTTAAAGTTTTGGGTTTAAATCAGTTACTTTCTTGCTTACAGTAAGTGGATTCATGCGTTGAGTGCAATGCAATAAGGGACAAACAGCTTAGTTCAATCGGTAAAGCGTTGTATGCTAGTCATAAGCTTACTTAACCTACCATCTCAACAGGAGTTCTTTTATGTTTGCCAACAGCCTAAAAACAATTACCGTTGCTGCTGCGCTTTTAGCAAGCACCGCAGTCATTGCCCAACATGCGTTTAATGACGCCGACAAAGCTGTGGAGTACCGGCAAAAAGCGCTCTCAGTTATGCAAAATAACTTCGCCTACATGGGCGACATGCTGAAAGGTGATATGCCGTTCGATGCTGCCATTTTCGCCGAGCGTGCCGAGACATTTGCAGCGCTGGCAGCAGTGCCATGGGTTGGTTTTAGCCAAGAAGGAGCAATGCCTGGCAACAACACCGATGCACTTCCAGCCATCTGGGATAACTGGGAAGACTTTCAAGAACGTACGCAACAATTGCAAGTCGATGCTAATTCACTCGCTGCTGTTGCTGCCTCGGGCGATCAAGATAAAATGCGGTCAGCTTTTATGACCGCGGCCAAAAATTGCAAAGGGTGCCACGATCAATATAAGGACTAACGTCCTCACCTCACCACCAGAAGTAGTAAGCACTGGCTGCTATCACAGCGGCCAGTGTCCAGCCGAAAAGACCATTCACTAACCGCGGTGGCCGTACATTTTGTCGCTTGCCATGCACCATAGCGCTCAGTAAGTTCACTCCTTTCATGCGGTAAAGCAAAATCGCCAACACATGTAATGCGATAACGGTGAGCAGCACATTGAAGTTGATTTCATGCAGATCGGTCAATTGCCCCTGCGTAGAACTGCTGACAAGGCTGGCAAGAGGTCCGGAAAAGAAAATTTCATCAGTCGCGAATAGACCTGTCGTTACTTGCACGAACAACAACGCCCACATCAACAACACCGCCCAACCTCCGGCTGGATTATGGGTCGCGGTCGGTTGGTAATTTTTGCGTTGTACGTCTCTAAGGTGTTCAACCACCTTTTGCGGCCTATGCACAAAGGCAGTAAACCGTGCGTTTTCACTTCCAATCAGGGCCCATACTACGCGGGCAAGCAGTAACGCCCCTACCGCAAGCGCTATCCGCATATGCCAGTCCATATACCCTTGCTCCGCGGTCCACCACAGTCCGGCAATCGCAATGACCAGTAACCAGTGATAACCACGTACAAAACTATCCCAAATTTTCATTGCGTGACCTTTTTCGTTATCCGCTGCTTAATGTTTGCTGTTTGGTGCTTTAAACTGTATTTTCGAACAGCAACCAGCGAATAGCAAACAACGTTTTTTTGGGGAGGTTTTATGTCTAATACACAGACCCATGTTGTGATTGTCGATGACGACCTTATCTCTCTCGAAGTCATGAAAGCGATGCTCGGTCACTTTCCTGAGGCCTCTATCAGTACGGCTCAAAGTGGTGAGGAAGCACTCGATCTTATTTTAAATGAACGCCCAGACCTCGTTCTACTCGACCATGAGCTACCCGACTTTAACGGTGTCGAACTCTATTGCAAAGTGCATGAACAGTTGGGTGACAAAACGCCAGTGACAGCGATGATCTCGGGTCATAACCCAAGCGATTTCCGCGACGAATGTGCAGCAGCTGGTATCAACACCTTGTTGCAAAAACCATTAGCGCCGAGCGACGTTGCTGAGCTGATGCGCATCGCCGGCACTAGCAAGTAGGCGTTGGCTATCTTCGAGGAACTTCTGCGAAAATTCACCAAAATAGTCACTTATTTCAGCAAATTTGCTGACAAAACCTGACTTATCGCCCCGTTCAAGTTGCTCAAGCACCTGCGCAAAGGTATCTAAGTATCTGCGCATCATGGCGAAGTTTTCCGGATGCGCCAAAATAATGTCGGCATACAAGTCAGCATTCTGCGCAAATAACCGCCCAACCATCATTAATTCCAAGCGATAGATTGGCGAGCTCAGATCGAGAAGTTCTTGTAAGTCTGCTTTCTCGCCGGCCAAATGCGCGCCATAGACGAAAGTTGATAAATGCCGCATCACTTGGATGAAGCCCATGGCTTCATCATGTCGCTCTGCGGTGGTTTGGTACAACTGCGCTCCCCAGCGAATGAGTGTATCTAATAACCACTGGTAAGCAGACGACATGCGCCCCTCGGTGACCACAATAAGCTGCTTCGCGAGCGTTGCGACTTGTGGGCCAAACATCGGGTGAAGGCCAACCACGGGCCCCTTGTGCTGGGTCAACATAGCTTGCAAAGGTTTAGCTTTTACACTGGTGACGTCAGCTAAAATACAATGCGCTGGCAATTGAGGAAGGTTATTAATGACACTGGTGGTCACCGCAATAGGAACACTGACCAACACCAGGTCAGCATCACTACACGCAGCCTCTAATTGATCTTGCTCGCCTTCGCCGATGCAGTGCACGCTGGCACCAGCCTCACGAAATCGTTCCGCAAACAAGCCTCCTAGCGCACCGTAACCACCAATGACGACGATGTTTTTGTCTTCAAGATGAACATCAGCGGCTTGCTGTTGTTGATAGGACTCACGAATGACACGCCGCAGTACGTCTTCAATCAGATCAGGAGATAAGCCAATCGCTTCAGCTTCAGCACGACGCGCGGCGATAAGTTTCGCTTCGCGTTCAGGTACGAATAGAGGTTGCCCAATACTACGCTTTACGGTCCCAACTTCGGCGGCGAGCTGACGGCGCCGTTGTAATAGCTGCAATAACGCATTATCGGATTCATCAATTGCTTCACGCAATTGTTGTAGGCGTTGCTCTGGGTCATTCGGGACTGCAGCGTCAGACATCTTCGACTCCTTACTTCTCTTGAGCTTACATTGTGCCTGATTTTAGGCATAAAAAAACCCGCCAGCGGCGGGTTTTTTCAGATCAAAGCTGATCTTAAGACAGCTTCTCACGGATACGTGCAGATTTACCTGAACGCTCACGCAAGTAGTAAAGCTTAGCACGACGTACCGCACCTTTACGCTTCACTTTGATGCTATCAATGATTGGGCTGTGCGCTTGGAAAGTACGCTCAACACCTTCACCATTTGATACTTTACGAACCGTGAATGACGAATGCAAACCACGATTACGCTTAGCGATAACCACGCCTTCAAATGCCTGAACACGCTCACGGTTACCTTCAACAACTTTAACATTAACGACCACTGTATCGCCCGGTGCGTAGTCCGGAAGGTCGGTTTTCATTTGTTCGTCTTCGATCGCTTTGATCAAATTTTGACTTACTTTTGCCATGTTAGCCTCACTTGCCTAGATTAACTACCCGCATCAGCGTCGGCTTGGTATTGATGAATAAATTCATCCAAAAGCTGTTGCTGCTCGTCAGTCAGAGCTAGGTTGTTTAACATTTCTGGACGTCGCAACCAGGTTCTACCTAGAGCCTGCTGCAAACGCCAGCGTCTTATTTGTTCATGATTACCACTCAGTAGTACTGGTGGTACCGCCTCACCATCTAAAACTTCTGGTCGTGTATAGTGCGGACAATCTAACAAGCCGGCAGCGAAAGAATCTTCTTCTGCTGAGTCTTGGTGCCCAAGCACTCCAGGAACTAAGCGTGCCACACTGTCAATCATGACCATGGCAGGCAATTCGCCCCCGCTTAACACGTAATCACCAATCGACCATTCTTCATCAACATGCCGCGTTATTACGCGTTCATCGATGCCTTCGTAGCGACCGGCAATTAAGATGAACTTGTCACGTTGTGCCAATTCTTGCACACCTGCGTGATCAAGCTTGCGACCCTGAGGTGATAAATACATCACCTTGGTATCGGCCCCTAGTTGTTGTTTTGCGGCAGCAATCGCATCAGTGAGCGGTTGCACCATCATCAACATACCAGGTCCACCGCCATATGGGCGGTCGTCAACGGTGCGATGTTTATCGTGAGTAAAATCGCGTGGGTTGGTTAGTTGAATATCTAACAGCCCTTCGCGTACCGCTCTACCCGTGACACCGTTGTCGGTAATTGCTTGGAACATTTCAGGAAACAGCGTAATCACGCCTACCTGTAGTTTCCCAGCCATTAAAAGTCCGACGGCCAATCCACAACAATACATTTGTTTGCTTTGTCGACTTCTTGAATGTACTGACTCTGAATAAACGGAATCAGACGTTCTGAGCGACCAAACGCATCATTGCTGTTCGCTTTCACCACCATTACATCATTCGATGCTGTGGCCATTAACTGGTCAACGACACCCATGTTATAACCGTCAGTATTCACTACAGTCATACCAATGAGGTCACGCCAGTAAAATTCGTCCTCTGGCAACTCAGGCAGCTGCTCAGCTTCGATGATCACGTCTGCACCAGTCATTAAATGCGCAGCGTCGCGGTCTTCTACACCTACCAGCTTGGCAATCAGTCCTTTATTATGTCGACGCCATTCCTCGACTTGAACTTCTTGCACTTTACCCTGTTTACGAATCTGCCAAGGGTGATAATTAAAAATGGCTTCAACGTCATCAGTGTAACTCTGAATTTTTAGCCAACCTTTGACTCCATACACTGCGCCTAACTGGCCAATGACGACATGTTCTACAGGTTGATTCATCGTTACTTCACTACCAACGTTGATTAAATTAAGCTGAATTAAGCTGCGCTACGCGCATCTTTTAAAAGCTTAGCTACGCGCTCAGATACAGTTGCGCCGTGACCGACCCAATGCTCTACACGCTCAAGATCAACACGTAGTTTCTCTTCTTGACCACGCGCTAACGGGTTGAAGAAGCCTACATTTTCAATGAAACGACCGTCGCGGGCATTGCGACTGTCGGTTACTACCATCTGGTAGAATGGACGCTTTTTAGCGCCGCCGCGTTGTAAACGAATGGTTACCATTACGTTCCTCGATACAGTTTTATAATGTTAAATAAATAGAAAAATCTCCGACCGGGGTCGAAGAGCCCGGCAATTCTACCGATTTTTCCGTCGAATGCAAGTATTCTCTAGCGTTTGGGGAACATTCCCGGAGGCATTTTGCCGCCCATTCCGCCCATACTTCGCATCATCTTCGCCATGCCGCCGCCTTTCATTTTCTTCATCATCTTCTGCATCTGCAAAAATTGCTTCAACAAACGATTGACGTCTTGTACCTGAGTACCCGAACCGGCAGCGATACGGCGTTTACGTGAGCCCTTAATTAGATCAGGGAACTCACGCTCTTTAAGTGTCATGGAACTAATAATAGCTTCCATGCGCACTGTCATTTTGTCGTCCATTTGACCTTTCACTTGAGCACTCATCTTGCCCATGCCTGGCAACTTATCCATGAGGCCCATCATGCCGCCCATATCCCGCATTTGTGCCAATTGCTCACGAAAGTCTTCGAGCGAGAACTTGCCCTCTTTCATGACTTTCTTAGCGACTTTTTCTGCTTTGGTACGATCGACTTTTTGCTCAAGCTCATCAATCAATGAGAGCACATCGCCCATGCCCAGAATGCGTGATGCCACACGTTCTGGATGGAACGGCTCTAATGCCGTATTTTTTTCACCAACCCCTAAAAACTTAATCGGTTTGCCAGTGATGTGGCGAATGGATAACGCTGCACCACCGCGGGCATCACCATCAGTCTTGGTCAAGATAACACCGGTTAACGGCAGTGCTTCATTAAAAGCGTGCGCCGTGTTCGCAGCGTCTTGACCGGTCATCGCATCAACTACGAATAAGGTCTCAACCGGATTGATGGCAGCGTGCAAATCTTTAATTTCAGCCATCATGGCATCATCAATCGCCGTACGGCCTGCGGTATCGACTAACACCACATCGATGAATTTTTTCCGTGCATGGCTGATTGCCGCTTCAGCAATCGCTACCGGCTTTTGCTCCGTGCTCGAAGGGAAGAATTCGACTTCAACTTCATTCGCCAACGTTTCCAACTGCTTAATGGCCGCTGGACGATAAACGTCAGCCGATACTACCAATACTTTCTTCTTTTCGCGTTCACGCAGAAAGCGCGCCAACTTACCCACGCTGGTCGTTTTACCGGCACCTTGCAGGCCTGCCATCAAAATAACCGCCGGCGGCTGCGTGGCTAGGTTCAACGGCACATTGCCTTCACCCATCGCATGCTCAAGTTCCTGCTGAACAATCTTCAGGAATACTTGGCCAGGAGTTAGGCTTTTATTGACTTCAGTGCCCACTGCTCGCTCTTTGACGCGCTTAATAAATTCGCGCACCACTGGCAACGCCACATCTGCCTCCAATAAGGCCATGCGTACTTCGCGTAAGGTGTCTTTAATGTTGTCGTCGGTTAGACGCCCACGACCACTGATATTTTTTAACGACTGCGAGAGGCGTTCACTTAAATTCTCAAACATCGGTTGTTGTCCATCTACTGCTAGCTGGAGATAATCTGGCGGCGATTATAACGTAATTCAAGCAAAGTTTCCCGATCCTATTGGGTTTCTCTGGCACAATGCATATACTTGGGCTTTCAAGTCAGGAAGTTACATCATTTAACCTGTGGAAACGATAATGCTAGGCCTGCTCGTTCTTACCTTAGTTTTGTACATTGTCAGCGCTGGACTCCTCTGGCGTCAGTTGGCGCATAAAGACTCGTCGACCACATTGATCAGCTGGGTAGCATTAGCTGCAGTCGTCAGTCACGGTGCGCTACTCGCGTGGTATTTGGCCAGCGATGGCTTTGACCACCTTAATGTGGCGAGCAGCTTAAGCGTTGTTGCTTTTTTACTGGCGTTGCTCTCTTTTCTAAAAGTGCAACCTAACAGCGGACTTGTGCTACGTCCGGTTATTTATTTGTTCGCCGCAGTCAGTTGTCTTATCTTAGCGCTCAGTCCGGCCCATTGGGGTGCGAGTATTGCCAATACTCATGGTCTCGCGATCCACATTATTCTGAGCCTACTTGCCTACGCAATTTTAATGTTAGCGACACTCTATGCAGTGCAATTGCTGTATCTTAATTATCTGCTGAAAAACCACCGGATGAATGTATTATCGAACTACCTTCCGCCTTTAATGGTGGTCGAAAGATACTTTTTCCGCCTGTTAAGCAGCGGGACCTTGTTACTTTTTATCGCAATTGCTAGCGGCTTTGTCTTCCTCGATGACATGTTTGCCCAAGGGCAGGCTCACAAAACGATTCTTAGTTCTATCGCGGTGCTCATCTACCTCGCCATTGTTGTCTTACATCGCGTACAAGGCATGCGCGGTCGCATGTTGGTCATCGCTAGTGTCGTCGCCAGTATCCTCCTCAGTCTTGGTTATTTTGGTAGCCGCTTCGTCCGTGACGTACTGCTGAGTTAATTCAAACTTGACTTGTCTGACCATCTCATTAAATTAGGCATTCAAGTATTCAATATAGGTAACCTTCTTGGACGAGATAGCCACGTCGACCCTGCTCATTATTTTAGGGTTATTACTGTTTCTCTCGGCGTATTTTTCAGGTTCGGAAACTGGCATGATGTCGGTCAACCGCTACCGCCTGCGTCACCTCGCACAACAAGACCACGCTGGCGCTAAACGCGTGCAGTATTTGCTCGATCGGCCAGATCGGCTGATTGGCCTGATTCTGATAGGCAATAACTTGGTCAACATCGGTGCTTCAGCCATCGCCACGGTCCTCTGCTTTCGCTGGTTCGGTGACGCTGGAATTGTGGTTGCTACCTTTGGTTTAACCATCATTGTTTTGATTTTTGCGGAAGTAACACCCAAAACCATCGCCGCCTTACATCCTGAGCGAGTCGCTTTTCCGAGTTCTATCATTCTAAAACCGTTGCTGACGATCATGTATCCATTCGTAGCTACGGTGAATTTTATCACCAATGGTTTTATGCGCCTGTTAGGCGTGAACCCTAACACCACGATGGGGCAAGATGCGTTAAGTTCAGAAGAACTACGCACGGTGGTCAACGAAGCACAATCAATGATCCCGAGCAGCCACCAAGACATGCTGCTCAGCATTTTAGATCTGGAAAAGGTTACGGTTGAGGATGTCATGATCCCCCGTGCGGACATTAGCGGGATCGACGTACAAGACGATATCAAGTCAATCATAAAGCAACTTTCGCAAGCGCAATACACACGCCTGTTGCTTTACCGTGGTGAAATCGATGATGCCATTGGTTTTTTACATGCTCGCGACATCATGCAAATTGTGACGAAAACCAATAGCGAAACGGATAAAGCAGAACTCATTCGCTCTGCCCGCGAAATTTACTTCATTCCTGAGGGCACACCGCTTAACGTGCAGTTACTAAAATTTCAGCACAACAAAGAGCGTATTGGCCTTGTCGTTGATGAATACGGCGACATTCAAGGGTTGGTAACCCTCGAAGATATCCTCGAAGAGATTGTTGGCGACTTCACCACAAATATTACGCCGGCGCCAAGTGAAACGGTCACGGCGCAAGAAGATGGCTCAATTGTGGTGGAAGGTACCGCTAACATTCGTGAACTCAATAAAGAAATGAATTGGGAGCTGCCCACTGATGGACCCAAAACAGTGAGCGGCTTAATTATTGAGTGGCTAGGCGATATTCCGCAGCAACCTTTATGCTTGCGCATCGAAGGTTACGCGCTAGAAATCGTCGAGAGCAGCGAAAGCATGGTCAAACAAGTGCGCTTCTTGCCTCACGAGTCACACCATCAAGAACAACAAAATTTGTTTAGTTGAACGCCCTAGAAGAACAGATCCAAAAACCAGTTTTTCTTGAGGTCCTCTTCACAACGACGTAATTGCGCGCCATAAACACCGGCGCGCTGTTTTACGCGTTCGGCCGTTCGCATCAGCCAAGCTTTGGAGCGATAGGTCTGATGTTTATAGCCCGTCCAACCTTCATGGTAGTTTAAGTAGAGCCCGTAAGCGTCCCACTTCGACACCCCGTTCAAACGGTGGCTTTTATCAATGAACCAGCCCATGAAGTCAATAGCGTCTTCAAACGAGTCGCGCGAGGCCCAACTGTTGCCAGTTTCTCGCTCATAGTCATCCCAAGTTGGCGTCTTTGCTTGTGAATAACCATAAGCACTACTCACCCTCCCCCATGGAATGATCCATAGCAGGTAATCTCTTGGCGGCACAGCGTCATGCTTAAATGAGCTTTCTTGGTACATCATCGCCATTGGAATTTGAATCGGCACACCCCAACGGTCACGCATTTCAGCAGCAGCATCATACCAATCAGGCTTTTCATAAAAAATTTCGCACAAATCTTCCGGCTGCTCCGGAGGCGCCGAAGCACAACCCGAAAGCGCCATGACTATGGCGCTTGCTACCGTAAGTGACTGCCACTTTTTCATTACTTCTCACACTCCGCCGCTGTACACTTCGCCTTAGTAAAATAATCATCAAGGAAAGCATCGAACGAGGTCCCTTGGTCATGCTGCTCTCTCGCCTCTTGCTCAGCAATCGAGGCCTGTGTCCAGGTGGCAAAATCGGCCTCGCTGAAATATTTCAGCGGTGCCTGCAACTCTTTTTGATAAGCTCGTGCTAAGCGCATACCCAGATGACTGTTATCCAGATTTTCATCGCGCATCAGCGCCAGCATACGTCCAGACAACGTTAGCTCCGGATTCAGAACCATTTGATAATGCTCGGCAACCGTTTCGCTGTATGCGTTGTCGTCGCCTTGATCCATGAACCGAGCAAGAGCCTGTAGGTCAGCGAACAACTCTTCTAACCAATCACTAATAGGACGCTCATAGCCGTTGTCATTTAACGTCAACCGCGGGTTACGTCCATCAAGCACAACTTTATTAAAGTTCTTTTCGGTAACTTGTTGAGCATCCCAATCGAGTTCTGGACTATCATTGAGCAAGCAATACAGCAACAACAAATCGAGCATCCGAATTTGCTCAGCCGTGATCCCAACAGGGCTAAACGGATTGACATCCAGTGCACGCACTTCGATGTACTCAACACCACCGCGTTCTAACGCTTGAGTAGGCGTTTCACCGTTTTGCGCGACACGTTTAGGACGGATCGGTGAGTAAAACTCGTTTTCAATTTGCAAAATGTTGCTATTCAATTGGAAATAGTCAGTGTCACCTTGTGCGTTTTGCTGTTTTACACCAATTTTGCCAAACCGTTGCGACGGTGTGGTAATTGCTCGGCGTAGGCGCGTGACGTAATCTTCAAGTGAGTTATAGGTAATTTGCAGGTCGGCCTGCTCTTTGTTGGTGTAACCTAAGTCACTCATCCGCAATGATGTACCATACTCGCGGTAAACCGTGCCTTTGCCTAAAGACTTCAGTTCGATAGTACTATCGGCATGCTTGAGGAATGACTGACAAATCGCTGGCGAAGCGCCAAACAAATAGGGAATCACCCAGCACACGCGTTTGTAGTTACGAATTAAACCGAAGTAACGCGTAGAAATATAGTCCGCTGAGGGTTCAACGCCATCCTGCGCTGCCAACGCTTGCCACATCGCCTGTGGTACCGAGAAGTTAAAATGTACACCGGCGATAATCTGCATACCTCCACCATAACGGTACGTCAGCCCACGGCGATACAAGTTCTTCATACGACCGCTGTGAGAACTCCCATAACGCGCAATGTGGATGTCGTGTTCATCGCCAACAAAGCACGGCATACTTAGCGGCCACATCAACTCGTCACCCATATAACGGTAGGTATAACTGTGTATGTCGGTCAGTTGATCAAGTGTGACCTGAATATCCGTTGCCACGGGCGTAATAAACTCGAGCAGCATCTCAGCATAATCGGTGGTGATATGCGGGTGCGTCAACGTTTTACCCAACTCTATGGGGTGCGTGGTCGGCGCTAAACGTCCTTCCGGAGTAATACGAAGACACTCACGCTCGATTCCACGCTGGATGCCTTTCACTGCCTTCTCATCCGCGGTTGATTGCAAGTGCTCGAGCGACTTCAACAGTGTTGTTTGCAAACTCAGTCCTGCCTTTGGCTACATCGGGGTTAGATGTTGCAAAGCTTACTGTTTCTGACCACAAACGTCCATGATCATGAGATAATTTGGCGAATGCATGCGCCCGTGGCATGATATTTAGCAACCTTTACGATGATTGGAACCGCATGGCCGATAACGAGAACAGCCCGAGAGATTTAGCAGAACTAGAGCAAGCGATTGCATCTGCTGAGGCTGCGAACCAAGCCAAAAGTGAATTTTTGGCTAATATGAGTCACGAAATTCGTACCCCGATCAATGCTATTTTGGGGATGACACAACTGTGTCTAAAAACTGAGTTGAATGATAAGCAGCGGGGCTATTTAAAATCGATTGAAGGATCGTCCAAGATACTCTTGGGGATTATCAATGATTTACTTGATTTCTCGAAGCTGGAAGCCAATAAACTTACCATCGAATCCATTCCATTTGATTTAGAAGAAGTCCTGCGCAACCTTGCTGATCTCTTTGCCTATCGCGCGCATGATAAAAATTTAGAATTCATTATCAATTTACCGCCGAATTTACCCACGCAATTGGTCGGCGATCCACTGCGACTGAATCAAGTACTGGTTAATTTAGTCAGCAACGCAATTAAATTCACTGAACACGGCGAAGTCGTTGTCTCGGTTACCAAGCTTGATCAAACCGATAGCCATTTGTTTTTACGACTATCGGTGACCGATACCGGTATTGGGATGGACGAAGAGCAACGGCATAAGCTATTTCAAGCTTTCACCCAAGCAGACACCTCGACAACGCGTAAATACGGGGGCACCGGCTTAGGTCTTGCCATCAGCCAACGCATCGTCAAACTCATGAATGAACATGGTATCGGCGTTACCAGCAGTAAAGGGCAAGGCACTACCTTTTTCATAGAACTGCAGCTGCCGCTGCAGCAGCCCCAGCAACCACGGATTCCTTTATCAGTGCTGCCGGAACTTGCCGGTAAACGCATCATGATTGTCGAAGACAACCTCACCACGCGTGAAATGCTCAACGACTTATTGCGCAGCTTACAGATTGACGTTGTCAGCTTTCGCACCGCTGAAGATGCCCTCAGCAAGCACCAAAAAAAGCCTTTCACGGCCGCTATCATTGATTGGCAACTCCCCGGCATGAGTGGACTTGAACTCTGCCAACGTCTTTTGCAACATCCAGAGCCACCCAAATGCATTTTAGCGACCAGCTACCATGCCACTGAGCTCATTGATAAGGCGCGCGAATATGGTGTCCAAGGCCATCTTCTGAAGCCGTATACAAGTCATGCCGTGGTGCGGGAGCTTAGCTCTGTATTAGCGCTCTATTCCCAACGCCACACCGAACAAGCGGACGACTATTGGCAAGAGTTGCAAGGCACTCGCGTGTTATTGGTTGAAGACAACGATATCAATCAACATATTGCCAAGGAAATGCTTGAACATTTGGGGCTGCAAGTCGATATTGCCCAGCATGGCCGTGAAGCCATCGAGTTAGTCGAGCAACACGCCTATGGTATCGTCTTTATGGACATTCAAATGCCAATCATGGACGGTTATAGAGCAACACGTGAAATCCGCTCACGCTTTTCGTACGAGCAGCTTCCGATCATTGCCATGACCGCAAACAGTGCCAGCGAAGACGTTGAACAATCACTTGCGGCAGGCATGCAAGACCACTTGGCGAAACCCATCGATGAAGCAAAATTACAAGCAACGGTGAAAAAGTGGTGTCGCCGTGACCGCCAAATCGAGCAAACTTCGCAAGCTGCCAATTCCATGACTGACAAGAAGCGACGCTACCCTAATCATCATGACATCGATTTTCAGAGTGCGTTGACACGTCTCAATCACAACATTGAGCTCTACGTCGATTTGATTGCGCGACTTCATGGGAGTTATCAAGAAGCCCCCCAACGTGTCGTCGACTTTCTGAGTAAAGGTCAGCACGAGGAAGCTCGACGCTATTTTCACACCCTGAAAGGCTCGGCCGCAAACCTCGGCTTATTGGGGATCGAAAAACTTGCTACACAATTAGAGGCAGCAATGAAAAATGCTGAACTTGATCAGGTCGCAGACCATATTACACGCCTGCGCCCGATGCTAGAGCAAGCACAGCTTGCCGCAACCGATTTAAAACTATGGGTGGAACGCCAATGATTCGATTTTTATTTCTAATACCGCTAGTACTTGGACTGATGTGGTGGCTCTATCTAAGAGCGAATGGATTCACCTTGAAGCAAGGTCGTAAAGGCTTTGTTTACATCTTAGTTGTAAGTTTATTTATCGCTGCGGTATACACGTTGTTGTTGTGGTTAACAGGACGCCAATTTTAGCGCCCTGTTCCACCATTCCTTAACCTACCAAGGCAAGTAGGATACCAGCAGCCACTGCTGAACCTAACACACCCGCCACGTTCGGTCCCATTGCGTGCATGAGCAGAAAGTTGCTTTGATTGGCATCTAAGCCAACCTTGTTAACTACTCGCGCCGCCATAGGTACGGCCGAGACTCCAGCTGCACCAATCAGCGGGTTGATTGGCGTCTTACTAAAGCGTGCCATTAATTTCGCCATCAACACACCAGAAGCAGTACCAATACTAAAAGCGACCGCGCCGAGCGCTAAAATCCCGAGCGTTTCTACAGTTAGAAACTCGCTCGCTGAAAGTTTTGAACCAACCGCAAGTCCCAGAAAAATAGTCACAATATTGATGAGTTCGTTTTGCGCTGTTTTGCTAAGTCGCTCAACCACGCCCGCCTCACGCATCAAGTTACCAAGACAAAACATCCCCACTAATGGCGTTGCCGTCGGTAAGAACAACAGCGTCAAAAACAACACAGCTAATGGAAATAAGATTTTCTCACGACGGCCGACCTGACGCAGTTGCTCCATACGCACAGAGCGCTCTTCTTGCGTCGTTAACAACTTCATGATCGGGGGCTGAATGATCGGCACTAACGCCATATAAGAATAGGCAGCAACGGCGATGGCACCTAGCAGCTCAGGACTCAGCCGTGAGGCTAAAAAAATAGCCGTGGGGCCATCGGCGCCACCAATAATCGCGATTGCGGCGGCGTCCTGCATACTGAACTCGAAGCCGGGAATAGCATTTAACGCAATCGCGCCAAATAAGGTTGCAAAGATGCCGAACTGAGCAGCAGCACCTAGCAACAATGTCCGTGGGTTAGCAAGTAACGGACCAAAGTCCGTCATCGCGCCAACCCCCATAAAAATGAGCAGTGGAAAGACGCCTGTATCAATACCGACAACATAGATGTAATAGAGAATACCGCCTGGTTCGGTGAAGCCAGCGAGTGGGATATTCGCTAAAATGGCGCCAAAACCAATCGGCAACAGCAATAAAGGTTCAAACTTTTTACGGATGGCCAGATACAGCAGCAAGGCGCCAACCAACATCATTACCGCTTGCTGCCAAGTAAATGCAGCCAGAGCAGTGCTTTGCCATAGTGTTATCCATCGCTCCATGACTTACTCCAACGTCAACAATGCATCGCCGACAGCGACGCTGTCACCTTCTTTGGCGTACACTTCAGCTATTGTGCCATCCCGATCAGCTTTGATATCGGTTTCCATTTTCATCGCTTCAAGGACGATCAAAACGTCACCTTCACTAACCTGTTGGCCAGGTTTGACGACCACTTTAAATACGTTACCGGCAAGTGGTGCGGTTACTTCTTCCGCGGTTCCAGCACCACTGCTCTGTTTTACCTCGTCGGTAGATGCTTGTTGTGACGCGCTAACCGTGCCCGCCGGGCCAACTTCAACGTTGAACAACTTACCATCGACTTTCACGCTATAGGCTGCAGACTTACCCTGCACTGGAGCGGCTTTGGCCTCAGCCTGCGGCGTTGATTCAGCTTCGGTAGCTGACGGGATAGGTTCAAAAGCATCAGGGTTATCGCGATTTTCAAGATACTTTAAGCCAATTTGTGGGAACAATGCGTAAGTCAGCACATCGTCGACTTCATTATCGGCAATCCGCAAGTTCTTCTCTTTAGCGTGCTCGCGTAACTCGGTAGTGAGCTTCTCCATTTCGTCATCAATAAGGTCAGCTGGCCGGCAGGTAATCGGCTCAGCGCCTTCAAGCACAAGCTTCTGTAGTTCTTCATTTACCGGTGCGGCGGTCGCGCCGTACTCGCCACGCAAAACTCCCTTGGTTTCTTTCGATATCGACTTATAACGCTCACCACTTAATACGTTTAATACCGCTTGAGTGCCAACGATCTGTGATGTCGGCGTGACCAAAGGAATAAAGCCAAGGTCTTCACGCACCCGTGGAATTTCAGCTAACACTTCATCAAATTTTTCTACCGCGCCCTGTTCACGAAGCTGGTTTTCCATATTCGTCAGCATGCCACCAGGAACTTGGGCCAACAAGATACGTGCATCAACGCCCTTGAGTGAACCTTCAAATTTCGCATATTTCTTGCGTACGTCACGGAAGTAACTGGCAATATCTTCCAGTTTTTCGAGATCAAGTCCGGTATCACGCTCAGTACCTTCGGTCATCGCGACAATTGTTTCGGTTGCCGAATGCCCATAGGTCATACTCATCGATGAAATTGCGGTATCTAACATATCGATACCGGCGTCAATGGCCTTCTGATAAGTAGCAGTACTTAATCCCGTGGTTGCATGACACTGCATAGCAATTGGCAAATCAGTGGCCTTTTTCAGAGCCGTAACCAGTTCATAGGCAGCTTGGGGCCGCAATAAGCCAGCCATATCCTTGATGAATAGAGAATCACAGCCGAGGTCAGCAAGTTCTTCTGCCATGGCGACCCACTTGTCTAGCGTATGCACTGGGCTTACCGTGTACGACAACGTTCCCTGCGCATGGCCTTCAACGTCTTTGGCAGCCTTAATTGCAGTTTTTAGATTGCGCACATCATTCATTGCATCAAAAATGCGGAACACGTCAACGCCATTTTCCTTGGCGCGTTCAACGAAACGACGCACAACGTCATCAGCATAATGCCGATAGCCCAACAAGTTTTGTCCGCGTAAGAGCATTTGTTGAGGTGTTTTCGGCATCGCCTTTTTCAGTTCGCGAATGCGCTCCCATGGGTCTTCGCCTAGATAACGGATACAAGCATCGAACGTTGCACCACCCCATGACTCCATTGACCAGTAGCCTACGTTATCAAGCTGCTCGGCAATAGGTAACATATCGTCCAAACGCATACGTGTTGCCAGTAGCGATTGGTGAGCGTCACGTAACACCAGCTCCGTCAGTTTTAATGGCTTTGACATGCTAGACTCCTTCCCTTCGTGGTTCGTTATTCGTTGTTTGCGGTTCGCTATTGGTGATCGCGGCGGTAGGCGTGAACGGCAGCTGTGATCGCTGCTACGCGCTGTGCGTCAGTTGCTTGCGTTTTGGCTTGTGGCGCCTGTTGTGGCGCCTGCGCAGGAGCTGTCTCGTCGGTTGCGGCAAAGCGCCGCAATAGCCCCATGGCTAACAGTAACAAGGTCAGAAAAACAAAGACCGTGATCATGCCAGTTAGCATGATGGTGAATGCTTCAGAGAGTTGTTGTTGCATCGTGTACCTGCCAGCTGAATCTTAAAAATAAGCGTAACTGAAAAGCAGAATAACACAACTTTCAGAGATGAAAGTCTTTGTAAGGTCTATAGAAGGTATAAATCTGAGAAATGGCGCGCTCGGGAGGACTCGAACCTCCAACCGCCTGGTTCGTAGCCAGGTACTCTATCCAGTTGAGCTACGAGCGCACTATATCGGTAGTAATTTGATTACAATGGCGCGCTCGGGAGGACTCGAACCTCCAACCGCCTGGTTCGTAGCCAGGTACTCTATCCAGTTGAGCTACGAGCGCGTTGTAAACAAATGGCGGTGAGGGAGGGATTCGAACCCTCGATAGGGCTACAAACCCTATACTCCCTTAGCAGGGGAGCGCCTTCAGCCTCTCGGCCACCTCACCGCTTACTTGTGGCGTTGCATTCTAATGGCACAGCCAACAATGTCAATTAATTTTTCTGAATTCAGGTTCGTTTGTGGGAATTTTGAACATCTCGCGTAAATTTCCCGCAGAACGCGTTATTTTCTGATGTTACAGACAAAAAAAGCTGATGACCGCTCATCAGCTTTCGCAACAGGAAAACATTATTCGGACGAGTCAGACTTATCCTGATGTTCTGCCTGAATTCTCATATAAATCTCTTCTCGGTGTACCGAGACATCCTTGGGCGCATTGACACCAATCCGCACTTGGTTCCCTTTTACACCCAATACCGTGACTGTGACCTCGTCTCCGATCATTAAGGTCTCACCCACTCGACGGGTTAAGATCAACATGTTACCTGCTCCTTCCCTACTTTTTATGTGTGGGCATCCTTGAGAAACTCCACACGACCAGCCTGATTTTAATTCTGATAATGATGGTGCATGATTTATCACCAACTGTCATGCAACCATCATTCTAGCAAGGAACTTTCGACCTTGACAGCATGAATGTTAGCAACCGCCGCCAACCTCATGTTGTTTATCGCAGTAATTCCTCGATTCGCCGCTGTGCGGCCGAAAGCGCTGCGCTAATCTTGCTTGCATCGCTACCACCCGCTTGCGCCATATCAGGGCGACCACCACCTTTACCACCTACTTCAGCAGCGGCACAGTTAACAACGTCACCGGCTTTTACTTTAGCAGTTAAGTCTTTGGTCACGCCAACAATTAAACTTACTTTGTCGTCATTGGCTATCGCTAAGACCACGATGCCACTGCCCAGTTGATTTTTAAGATCATCAACCATACCGCGCAGGGCTTTACTCTCTACGCCTTCAAGCTCGGCCAAGATCACTTTGTGACCAGCAATCTCTTCTGCCCGTTCAACCAAGCTTCCACCTGCCTGAGCGGCCATCTGCTGCTGCATATCAGCAATGGTGCGCTCCAGCTCTTTGCTGCGTTGCAATTGCTGCTGCAGGCGCTCAGGCAACTGACCGATATCCGCTTTCAACATGCTTGCACTCGTACGTAGCAGTTGTTCATGTTGTTGGGCATGACGCAAGGCAGCAAGGCCTGTTACCGCTTCGATACGGCGTACACCTGACGCAATACCGGCTTCACTGACAATACGGAAACTGCCAATATCACCGGTTCGCGTGACGTGCGTACCACCACACAATTCGATCGAATAATCACCCATGCGTACCACGCGCACTTCGTCATCGTATTTTTCGCCAAACAACGCCATGGCACCGGCTTGCTTAGCTTCATCAATCGGCATAACGGCCGTGGCTAATTCATGATTCGCCACAATTTGTTCGTTCACTTGTTGCTCAATCGCACTAATCTCTTCAGCGCTAACTGCGGCAAAGTGCGAAAAGTCAAAACGCAGTCGCTCAGCAGTGACCAAGCTCCCCTTTTGCGTCACATGCTCACCAAGAATGTTACGTAACGCGGCATGCACAAGGTGCGTTGCACTGTGATTACGCTTCACCGCAGCGCGGCGCTCGGCATCAATGTGTGCGGTTACTTCATCACCCACCCGTAACGCGACATCAGTTTGGCCATGATGCGCAATAGCTTTGCCGATATAGCTGGTGTCGCTCACGACGAATTCGCCGCCGTTAGCTTGTAAGTAACCGGTGTCACCTATTTGGCCACCACTTTCGGCATAAAAAGGAGTCTGTGAGAGTACAACAACACCTTGCTGGCCCGCCGTTAATTGCTGCACAGGTTTACCGTCAGCAAATAGCTCGATAATTTTGCTGCGGCCTGCAACGTCGGTGTAGCCGGTAAACTCACTTTGCTGGCTCGACTTCAAACGCTCGTTGTAGTCCACACCAAACTGTGATGCTTGCTGTGCGCGCTTACGTTGAGCGGCCATTTCTTTATCGAAGCCTTCAACGTCGATGGTGAGCTCTTTTTCGCGTGCGATGTCAGCCGTCAAGTCAACCGGGAAGCCGTAAGTGTCATACAGTTTGAACACCACATCTCCTGGGATAACGGTGCCGTGGAGTTCATCCAAGGCATCCTGCAAAATAGCTAAACCGCGCTCTAAGGTTTTGCCGAACTGCTCTTCTTCACGCAGCAGCGCATCAGCAATAATTTTTTCTTTGTCGACTAACTCAGGGTAGGCAACACCCATTTGCTCGAGTAAGGCCGGAACCAGTTTATGGAAGAAGGTACCTTGCGCGCCCAACATGTTGCCGTGACGCACTGCGCGACGAATAATGCGGCGCAATACGTAGCCACGGCCTTCATTTGACGGTTGCACACCATCGGCAATCAGGAAGCTGCATGAACGAATGTGATCGGCGATAACTCGAAGCGATTTACTATTTAAGTCCTCAGTACCGATAATTTGTGCAGCGGCCTTAATCAGCGCTTGAAACAGGTCGATTTCGTAGTTGCTATGTACGTGTTGCAACACCGCTGCAATACGCTCAAGGCCCATACCGGTATCAACCGAAGGCTTTGGCAGCGGCTCAAGAGTACCGTCCGCTTGACGGTTATACTGCATGAAAACCAAGTTCCAAATTTCGATGTAGCGGTCACCGTCTTCTTCTGGTGTGCCTGGTGGTCCACCCCACACCTCTTCGCCATGATCATAGAAGATCTCAGAGCAAGGTCCGCAGGGGCCAGTATCACCCATGGCCCAAAAGTTATCTTTTTCGCCGATGCGCGAAATGCGATCTTCTGGCACACCAATTTCGTTGGCCCAAATAGCGTAGGCTTCATCGTCTTCGGTAAAGACCGTCACCCAAAGCTTTTCTTTTGGAAGTTGCAGCACACCCGTGAGGAATTCCCAAGCGTATTGAATGGCTTCACGCTTGAAGTAATCGCCAAAACTGAAGTTACCCAGCATTTCAAAGAAAGTGTGATGCCGTGCGGTATAGCCGACATTCTCTAAGTCATTGTGCTTGCCACCGGCACGCAAACAGCGCTGCGACGAGGTCGCTCGGTTGTAGTCACGTTTCTCATCGCCAAGGAAAACATCTTTAAATGGCACCATGCCGGCATTGGTGAACAGCAAGGTGGGATCGTTCCCTGGAATCAATGATGCTGAGGGCACACGTTGGTGGCCTCGTTCAGCAAAATAAGACAAAAACGCTTCACGAATTTGCGCGCTAGTCATACTCATATGGACACTTTCCTACTACAACTTGTCGGGGTGAAAATTTCGATTATTTAGCGCGCAAGACTACCACGATTGTCGGCTTTCGACTAGTCTGCAAACGCATCGGACTGCATAGCCAGCGCCGCTTTGATCTCATCAAAGCGAAACCCTCGGTTCAACAAATGCCGCATGATTTTGTCCCGCTCTTTTGGCGTTTGCGGTGGCTGCTCACCAAATTTTTTGCATAAGCGCTCATAGCAAAGTTCACGCCAATCGGGATTTTCCTTAGCCAAGGTTGACTGTAATAGATCTTCATCGATGCCTTTGGTCGCCGCTTGGGCCTTTATTTTTAACCAACCATTGCCGCCGAGCAACGCTTGCCGTAGCCAGATTTCGGTGTAGCGTTGATCGGACTGCCAACCATGTTCCTGCGCCTTTGCTAAGGCCTGCTCAATTACCGCGTTGGAGAACCCGCGTTGCCGAAGCTTTTGTTTAAGTTCCAAAGCGCTGTGTTCGCGGCGTCCC
The DNA here is from genome assembly GCF_003987225.1 of Pseudidiomarina homiensis. Taxonomy (GTDB): domain Bacteria; phylum Pseudomonadota; class Gammaproteobacteria; order Enterobacterales; family Alteromonadaceae; genus Pseudidiomarina; species Pseudidiomarina homiensis. The sequence continues at coordinate 99,988 of NZ_PIPX01000001.1, read as the reverse complement.
AATAGACGCACCACAACCTCGTCGGCCTGAATTTGTTCTTCAGCTTGTGTCATTTGTCTCACCATGGAATTTTTTTACTAGTCTACACTCTATAACTACAAGTGTTGAGCGCCAATGCCTCAGCGTTATCTAGCTAAAAAAGGAAGATTTATGCGTTACTTAAGTTCAGCTTTTGTTGGTCTTTGTGCTCTTGGCCTGGTCGGTTGTCAGCCACCAACTACAGCTACTGCAGCGCCGCAGCACACCTTGTCAGTATCTGGCTCGGCCAGTGTCGAAGCGGTTCCAGATCGGGTTCAGCTCAGCTTGAACGTCGAACGGATGGGGATGGATATTCCCGCTTTAAAGAGTGAAGTAGATGGCATTACACGAACGCTACTTACGCAACTAAACGAACTAGGTGTCGAAGAAACGTCGATTCAGTCTCACGCGATTCGTGTGTACCCGCAACACCGTTATAGCGATGGCGAACAAAAGTTGATTGGCTATCAAGTGAATCGTCGAATCATTATCGACTTTGACGATGCTAATCAACATTCTGGCTTTTTAGAATTTGCCCTTAACAATGGCGTGCAGCGCGTTGACGAGCCGGTTTACCAATTGAGTAACGCTGACGCCCTTTACCAACAAGCGTTAACTCAGGCGATTGAGGCTGCACGCAGTAAAGCAGAACAGATGGCCGCAGCGGCGGGCGTTGAAATTAGCGGGGTACATAGCTTGCAGGAGAACTCCCAACAAGCGCCTATGGTGCGCTATCGTGTCGCCGAGGCGAGCATGGCAGACTCGGTCAGCTTACCCGGTCAGCAACGTGTCGAAGCCACTGTGTCGATGGTATTTACCTTAACTGGGCAAAACTAAACTCAAGCAATGGGGTCCACCGCCGCCACGGATCATTTCCGTGGCATCGATGGGCTCGACCGCAAGCTCAGGTAGGGCGTCTCGCAGCAATGCCAATGCCTGTTGATTACTCGACTGGCATGAACGATAGCTAAACTGTGGCACCAATAACACCTCTGGTAAGCGGATCATATTCACATAACTTGCTAAGCTCCCCGTCATGCCCCGCGCACGAACACCTGGTCGGCGTTGCACATCAGCAAACAAGGTTGGATCGTCGTACACGAGTTGGCTCTCCGGTAATTGCAGCCAACGATACTTTTTTGCCCACGGTTGCTGCCGCAACTGCTGGACTTCGGCATTCCATAGAGGATCATTTTGCGAACCGGCAAAGGCAATAACATCGGCGCCGATAAACTGGATCTGGTTATCAACATGCCCACCCGTTTCATCTGCGTTTAACCCGTGCTGAATCCAAATCACTCGCGACAAGCCCAATGCACATTGCAACTGGCGCTCTAGTTCGCTTAAACGCCACTGCGGATTGCGCCGCTGCAGGCTTTTGGCGTGCACAAGTGCGGTACCAGTGCCGTCATGGCTGAGCATTCCGCCTTCAAAAATAAACGGCAGTTTGCCAAGCACTGAATGACAGCATTGCGCTAACTGCTGTGGCACTCGGCGGTCACGCTGATAATGACTATGGACACCTTGCCAACCATCAAATTCACCGGCCACAGCCCGCACTTTAAAGTTCTCACGAACAAAGTGCGGGCCACTGTCGCGTAGCCAAGCATCATCATATCGCAGCGGCGCCCATGCGAGTTCGTCGGGTAATTGTGGAATAGCAGTTTGCAATTGCGGAGGATGAATACCTAGAAGCACCGCGTGATGTTTGGCGACGGCATTCAATAATTGCAGAATAGCTTGTTGAGCGGGCCTTGCATTGGCCCGCCAGACGTCATTTCGATACGGCCACAGCGCCAGCAGCGGACCCTGCAGCTGCCAGTCAGCCAACAAGGTCATTTGCGTGTGCGTTGTTTCGCGTTCTGTAGGCGTTTCGCTTGATTACGGCGAGCACGTGCATAGCGCTTTTGCCGTGATTCTTGCTTACGAGGGTCGATAAAAGTGCGTTCTTCAGGCTTTAGCCCTACTAACTCACGCAGATAATTAATTTGGTTGAGTGATAACTCGCCCCAACCGCTTTGTGGTAAGCCTTGTTCAAGTTGAATGTTGCCATACCGCACGCGCATTAGGCGACTTACTGTCACCCCTTGTGATTCCCACAAGCGCCGCACTTCGCGGTTTCTGCCTTCCGTTAAAACCACACGGAACCATTGATTCATGCCTTCGCTATGCGTGCCACCCGTGCGTTTAACTTCTTTAAATGCGGCTGGACCGTCTTCAAGCTGCACACCTTTCATCAGCTTACGTAACATCGCGTCGGTGACTTCGCCAAAAACGCGCACTGCGTATTCACGCTCAATTTGGTGACCAGGGTGCATCAAGCGATTCGCTAACTCGCCATCAGTGGTAAACAACAATAGCCCTGATGTATTTACATCGAGTCGTCCAACAGCGACCCAACGCGCACCCTGAACACGTGGCAAACGGTCGTAAACTGTAGGTCGCCCTTCGGGATCTTTACGCGTACACATTTCACCTTCAGGTTTGTGGTACATCAATACCCGACAAACAACGTCTTCCGGCGGCTTGATGGCAACTTCGCGCCCGTCGATGCGTACCTTGGCATCACCGTCAATGCGCTCACCTAAAGTGGCAATCTGGCCATTCACACTAATGCGCCCAGCCGCGATCATCGTTTCTAGTTCACGGCGTGAACCATGACCTGAACGGGCTAGTACTTTTTGTAACTTTTCACTCATTGGGTGCTTTCACTCTCTTTTGGCGCTGTCTCAGCGTTTATTGTCTTTGCGGGGGGCTCAGGTATCGCCGGCAACTCAGCTAAATCGGTTAAATTAAAATAATCTAAAAACTCGTTGGTGGTGGCGTAAAGTTGTGGTCGCCCTGGAACCTCACGATGCCCTACTACCTTAACCCAACCACGTTCCTGCAAGGTTTTCATAATCTGTGTACTAACGCTAACACCGCGGATTTCTTCAATATCGCCACGGGTTATGGGCTGCCGGTACGCAATCAGTGCCAGGGTTTCCAACAGGGCTTGTGAATACCGCGGCGGCTTTTCTTGCCAGAGGCCAGCAATTATACCACCTAATTCGGCGCGCGTCTGAAATCTGTAACCCGACGCTACTAACTGTAACTGAACACCTCGCTCGCGATAATCTTGCTCGAGTTCGTCCAACACCTCGCGAACCTGCTTACGGCTTGAATCACGTCCTTGTTCCAGCAAATAATCACAGAGCTGCGCCACGGTTAACGGTGCGTCGGCGACAAACAACAGAGCTTCGATAAGTTGTTTAAGCTGTTGGTTCTGCATAGACCTGTCCACGTGTTGAAATATGGATTTCGCTAAAAGCATCCACCTGTACCACGTCAATGAGGGCTTCTTTGACGAGTTCAAGGACCGCTAAAAAACTGACCACTACGCCTTGTTTCCCTTCTGCTGCCACAAAAAGATCCGCAAAGCGCAGGCGTTGCTGCGTTTGCAGCATATCGAGTATGCGACTCATGCGCTCCCGAGTTGAAAGTTTTTCGCGCTGCACTTGGTGATGATGCTGTAATTCTGCCTGTGCCATCGCATGCGCGAACGCCACCGCCAATTCTGCGAGGGCAATATCAGGCAGTTGCTGTTGAATGTGCTCTTTAGCATCCGTCTCAGCATGCACAACAAAATGATCGCGGCCTGACTGAGGGAGTTCGTCGAGATGGCTCGCGCCTTGGCGAATGGCTTCATACTCTTGTAACCGTCGTACCAGCTCCGCGCGCGGATCAACTTCATCGTCCTCTTCCGCCGGTGGGCGCGGCAACAACATGCGACTTTTAATTTCCGCTAACATTGCGGCCATTACTAAATAATCCGCTGCCAACTCCAGTTTAAGTTCCTTCATCATATCTACGTATTCCATGTACTGCTTGGTAATAGGTAGTATGGGCAACTCAGTAATTTCTAGTTTCTGGCGGCGAATCAAGTACAGCAGCAAATCCATTGGACCAGAAAAGCTTTCTAAAATAAGCTCAAGGGCGTCAGGCGGAATATAGAGATCTTCAGGCTTCTCGATCACCGGCTCACCGCGTACAAAGCCAAGCGGTAATGACTGTTGTTGAGGAGAAGGGTTACTTGCGTCCATGGTGGCCTGGTTCGTTTACAACGTAAACGGTGTTGGGTCGCCAGCCCCTACTCGGGTGACAACAATATCGCCGTCCGCTAAATCGACAACTGTAGTCGGCGCCTCGCCGCGGTGCTCACCGTCGATAATACCGTCGACTTGGTTATCGAGCTTTTCGCGAATTTCGTAAGGATCTGATTCGGCAAAATCGTTATCGCCAAGAATCAAGCTGGTCGACATCAGTGGCTCACCGAGTGCCGCGACTAAGGCTGCAGTTATGGGATCATCGGTAACCCGAATACCGATGGTTTTGCGCTTTGGATTCATTAAACGCTTCGGCACGTCCTTAGTGGCTTTGAGAATAAAGGTGTAAGGCCCAGGGGTGTTGTTTTTCAATAGCCGAAAAGCACTATTATCCACGCGAGCATACGTCGACAGCTCAGACAAATCGCGGCACATGAGTGTGAAGTTGTGGTTTTTATCGATATCACGAATGCGACAAATACGTTCCATCGCATTCTTATCGCCGATGCGGCAACCAATGGCATAGCCTGAATCCGTCGGGTAAACCAATACTCCGCCTTGCTTCACAACTTGCACGGCTTGTTCAATCAAACGTGGCTGCGGATTTTCTGGATGAATCGCAAAGTATTGACTCATAGGTTTTATTAGCTCGATATCAGGAAAGTGTCCATGTACTCCATATTGGCACAGTGTCTGGCGGTAAACAAAGGTTTTTGCCGAGTTCTCGCCATGGCCTAGGGCCATGAAAATCCGAGCCTGCAGAAGCCTCGAGACCAATTTCGCGCGCCATCGTAGCGAGTGCTAGTCGGTCACCTGGACGCTGCTGACTTATGGCGACTTCGACGCCATCGACACCCCACGCTTTGCTGTCGCGTAAAAGGCGGCGTAGCCATTTATTACTCAACTGATAGGCGTGCGGATGCGCAATGGCTGCTTTACCACCAGCGGCCTGCACCGCCGCTATAGCATCAGCCAGCGAACTCCACTCGGTTGCAATATAAGCTTGTTGACCTTTCCCTAAGTAGCGACGGAACGCTGATTCGATGTCTTTTACCCAGCCCTGTGCCACCAAAGCATCAGCAAGATGCTTTCGAGTCGGCATGGTGAGTTCACCAGCAAGCGGCGGAGTGACGTCGATACCGGCTTTGTGCAGCTTCGCCAGCATCGCTTCGTAGCGCTGTTGCCGCATCTGCTGCTGTTGTTGCAACAATTCAACTAACGCGGGGTGTTCAACGTTAACGTTCAAGCCCACCAAGTGAATTTCAAAAGCTTCCCAACGGCAAGTTATTTCCACGCCAGCAATGAGCTTTAATGGTAGTCGCTGCTCTTCAATCGCTTGTCGCGCCACCGCAATGCCGGCAGTGGTGTCGTGATCGGTCAACGCCAAGTGCGTCACGCCAAAGTCGACTGCGCGCGCTACCAGCTCAGCCGGCGCCAATTCACCGTCGGAAAAATGACTATGACAATGCAAGTCGTATAAGTCGTTGCCAGCATTCGGCGCAAAAGTTACCTGATGACTTTCCATTACAATCTCGCCGCTAACTCAGCGCCCTGCCTAATCGCGCGTTTCGCATCGAGCTCAGCGGCCACATCAGCCCCACCAATAAGGTGCACAGCTTGCCCCGCCTGCTGCAATTCTTCTTGTAGTTCACGTAACGGCAACTGCCCGGCACAGACCACAACAGTGTCTACCGGTAGCAACTGTTCGTTACCGTCAACCTCAATCCACAGCCCCTGGTCATCAACTCGCTTATAAGTCACGCCAGCCAGCATATGCACGCCTTTTTTCTTCAACGTCGCGCGATGTACCCAACCCGAGGTTTTCCCTAAGCCTTTGCCCACTTTGCTCGTTTTCCGCTGTAACAGCCACACTTCACGTGACGTCTGCTCAGGTTTTGCTTGGGTTAATGCGCCGCGGCCTTGATAGTCCTCGTCGACGCCCCAGATGTCGTTCCATTCATGAATGTTTAACGCCGGTGAGCTCTCGGTCGTCAGGTACTCCGCAACATCAAAACCGATGCCGCCAGCACCAATCAGTGCCACCTTGTCGCCTACAGTTTTATGATCACGCAGTACATCAAGGTAACCAAGCACTTTGCCATGATCGGCGCCGACAAAATCAACCTCACGCGGCACGACACCAGTCGCTAAAACAACCTCATCAAACTTCTCAGCCAGCAACGACGTCGCTGTCTGGCGACTGTTCAAGTGCACATTGACACCAGTATCAGCCAAACGTTTCTCAAAGTACCGCAGTGTCTCGTGAAACTCTTCCTTGCCTGGGATCTGTTTGGCGTAATTGAACTGCCCACCAATCTGGTCAGCGCCATCGAACAAATGAACTTGATGACCGCGTTCGGCAGCATAACAGGCAAACGCAAGTCCCGCGGGTCCAGCACCCACCACGCCAATGCGCTTGGTTTGTTGCGCCGCCGGCATCACCAGTTCAGTTTCGTAACAAGCTTGCGGATTCACCAAGCAACTTGCGCGTTTGTTCTCAAACACGTGGTCTAAACACGCTTGGTTGCAGGCAATACAGGTATTAATGCGATCCGCTTGGTCAGCGGCAGCTTTATTCACAAAGTCCGCATCCGCAAGCAATGGCCGCGCCATCGAAACCATATCGGCCTCACCTTGAGCAAGAATTTTCTCGCCTATCTCTGGCGTATTAATACGATTCACGGCGACCACCGGAATCTTAACTTGCTCACGAACCTTTGCGGTGATCCAACTAAATGCGCCGCGCGGTACCGAGGTCACGATAGTAGGTACACGCGCCTCATGCCAGCCTATACCACTATTGATTAATGTCGCGCCAGCCGCTTCGATCTGCTTGGCGAGCGCAATCACTTCGTTGTACTCATGCCCATCGGGGACAAGATCGAGCATCGACAGTCGATAGATGATAATAAAGTCATTGCCCACCGCTTGCCGCACTGCTTTCATGATCTCTAATGCAAAGCGCGACCGATTTTCAAACGAACCACCCCAACGGTCGTTGCGTTTGTTGGTACGAGGACACAAAAACTGATTGATCAGATAGCCTTCGGAGCCCATCACCTCAACGCCGTCGTAGCCAGCTTTCTGGGCTAATTTGGCACAGCGTGCGAAGTGTTTGATAGTGGTCAAAATCTGGCGTTCCGACATTGCCGTTGGCGTGAATGGCGAAATCGGCGCTTTGAGCTTGCTCGGTGCTACGGCAAAAGGATGGTAAGCATAGCGCCCGGTGTGCAAAATCTGCAGACAAATCTTGCTGTCATGTTTGTGTACTGCTTCGGTTATTTTGCGATGCTTAGCAACATGCCAAGGACGGCTCAACTCAGAGCCAAAGGGCTGTACCCGGCCGCGAAAATTAGGACTGATGCCGCCAGTAACGATAAGACCGACGCCACCTTTCGCGCGGGCTTCATAAAATGCAGCGAGCTTGTCAAAACCGTGCTTTTCTTCTTCAAGCCCAGTGTGCATAGAGCCCATCAAGACACGGTTTTTTAACGTGGTAAAGCCCAAATCGAGGGGCTTAAGCAAGTGCGGATATGGGGTTGTCACAGTGACCTCAACTTAAACGACTGTTTGAATCGTTTCACTGTACTGATTTCACCGCTTGGCGGCAAGTGCCAAGCGGTGAACGTCGGGTGGTAGACTTAGAAATAATAGCCAATATTGATGTTAAAGCGGGTATTGGTATCTTGCGAATTCCCCGCCATTGAGCCACCAATAAACGGTTGGTTCTTGCCGGTCACTAAGTCAAAGTAGGTGTAGAGGCCGCCGGCCGATACCGCCATACCCAAGACATTCATCACCGTGTCTTCGCCGCCACCACGCTTGTTCGTCATCAAGCTATAATCGTTGTAAAACGTCAAGTTGGTGATGGGGCCAATTTTCACCGGCATGCTGTAAGCAATATTAGCCGTATAAAGTGTCGCTTTACTTGGAATAGTGTCGTAGAACGCATAGGCCCCTACCACAATGCCGTCATTGGCCATGTCCATATCATATTCGTATTGACTCACTTGCCCCATGAAGGTCCAACGGTCTACCGAATAGACACCATGCGCAGCCCACGCACTGCGGTCACCAACGTCATCGACACCATCATTCATTTGCCCAAACTGTCCCGACAAGCCCCATTCAAAACTGCGATCGTCAGCCAAGGCATATTTGCGCGCAACACGTGCCGCGAAGCTATTTGATTCGCCTACTGCCAAGGTTGGCGTATCGTAAATGCCTTCATCCTCAAAGCGAACGCCCAGCGGATCATAAGCGTAACGGTCATCGCGATTGCTCACAAAACCGTCCACTCCGCCTTGTTCATCGTTTTTAAAGAAGGCGATGTCAAAGTCCCATTCTGGGTCGCGATAGCGTAATTTCACACCTGCATCATGATCATCTTCTAGCCCAACATAGAAGTTCGAGCTAAAGAAATAGCTATTGGAGTTATACGGCGTGATACCGAAAGGCACTTTGGTTATGCCCAGTTGGCCTTGCCAGTTTTCGTCGAAGTTATAACCGACCCATGCATGCTGCACCGACTCCATGTATTGGAACCAACGATATTGAGCCGATAAGATGACATCGCCAATAGAGCCACTGTAGTCGATTCTGAGCAAATCAAAGTCGAAATCACCACTGCGGTCTTTGTTGCCATCGTTATAGTCTTCCCATACGTACTGCGCACGCACAGCGCCACCAATACTGATCGGCGCGTTCTGTGCAGCCTCAACATCTTCCTCTAGACGTTCGACGCGGGCGGCAAGCGCCGTATTGTTGGTAATTCGCTTACGCGGTGCAACCGCTTCGCTGGTTGCCGAATCGTTGTCACCGTCCCCCTCCTGCTTGACGATCACAACCTCTTTCTCGACTTCTTTTTCACGTTCTTCGGCAAGCTGTTCTTCAAGTTCTGCAACGCGGTTTTGTAATTGCTCCATTTGCTGCAAAAGCTTTTCTAACTGCGCCGCAGTCGCACTATCACTGTCTTGCATTGCCATAGCGGGGGAGCTCAAAAGAGCTCCCACACACACGGCTAACATTGTCTTTTTCATATGCCCTCCTTACCGCAACACATGCAAGAAATGCATATGCTTATGGTAGTGATCAATAACATCACCAATCACTGCATCACGCGACCAACCAAGAATATCGTAGTCTTGACCACCTTCGCGTAAATGAACTTCCGCGCGATAATATTTCTGCTCTTCACTCACTTCTGTTGGCTGTTCTTCGCCATCAGCATGAATGAACGCAGGTTGGATGTGGCTGACTAAATGAACTTGATAAATAAAGTCAATTTCATCGCCATGGATAACTCTAAACTCCATCGCTTCACTGTCGTCTATGGTCAACTGCACCGTCAGTCCGCTGGCTTTCATTTCTTCAGCAACGTCATCAAAAGCAGGCTTCACGACTTGCTGTAAAAAGCGCTGCCCCACTTGCTTACTTGGAAAGTCGATAATGTTGTGTAAGCGTTCTCGCCAATTCTTGTTGCTCAAGGCTGAGCCGGTCAGATAATTGTTCTGCAGTGCATCTTTCTTGTGCACATCAATGCGTAATGCTTTGATCAAGCCAAAGGTGGTGATCATCAGAATAATCGTAAAGGGCAATGCCGCTGCGATGGCCATGGTCTGTAAGGCACCCAAACCACCCGCAAGCAAGAGCACGATAGCGACAACACCCTCGCCACTGGCCCAGAAAATACGCTGCCACACTGGTGTGTCATCGCGGCCATTGGAACACAGCATATCAACGACCATAGAGCCTGAGTCTGACGACGTGACAAAGAACACGATCACCATGATCGTAGCAAGTCCTGACAAGAATGTGCTAAACGGGAACTGTTCTAAGAACGCAAAGAGCGCGACTGGCGTATCGTTTTGCACCAACTCACCCAGCTGGTCGGCACCTTGGTTCAAAATCATATCAATGGCAGAGTTACCAAAGAATGTCATCCACATAAGGGTGAAGCCTGCGGGCACGAGGAGCACACCAAGCACGAACTCACGAATAGTACGTCCACGCGATACGCGGGCAATGAACAAACCAACGAACGGTGCCCAACTTAACCACCAGCCCCAATAGAAAACCGTCCAACCGCCAATCCAGTCGGTCTTCTCATAGGCAAATAAATTAAAAGTATTGCCAACGATTTCAGAGACATAAGCGCCGGTATTTTGCACAAACGCTTGTAATAAGAATACCGTAGGCCCTGCAATAAGGACGAAGAGCAGTAACAATACCGCAAGCCCCATATTCAGTTCAGACAAACGACGGATGCCTTTATCCAAGCCGGTTGTCACCGAAATGATGGCTAGGCAGGTGACACCAATGATCAAACCAACTTGCACCATATCCGACACCGGAACGCCGAATAGATAGCCTAAGCCAGAGTTGACCTGCGCAACGCCGAAGCCCAACGATGTAGCAACACCAAACACCGTGCCAATCACCGCAAAAACGTCAACAGCATGACCAATTGGCCCGTAAATGCGTTCGCCAATTAACGGATAAAGTGCCGAGCGCAACGTCAATGGTAAGCCGTGACGATAGGCGAAAAACGCCAAGATAAGTGCGACAATAGCGTAAATAGCCCAGGCGTGGAGTCCCCAATGGAAGAACGTTATCTTCATTGCTTCACGCGCTGCTTCGACGGTGCCGGCCTCAACCACCGGCGGCGCAAGAAAGTGCATCACTGGTTCGGCCACACCGAAAAACATCAAGCCGATACCCATACCGGCTGAAAACAGCATCGAAAACCAGGTGAGCTTGGAATAGTCTGGACTCGAATGATCGGGGCCAAGTTTTATTGTACCAAACCGTGAAAAGCCTAAGTACACCACCGACAACAAGATAACGGCAACGGCGGTTACGTAGAACCAACTCGCATTGGCAATAATCGCCGCTTGAATTGTGTCGAAAGTGCCAGAGGCCGCTTCAGGAAAAACACTCGAAAATAATAAGATGATAAAGATGAGTCCCGCCGCACTATAAAAGACGGGGGGGTTTAGACGGGCTTTCTCGCTCGACTCCATGCTCGATTCTCCCAGTTGTTATGATTTTCCATTTATTATAGAGGGTTATGAGCAGGTTGCGAATTTCGATCACAATACAAATAAAAAGGCCTCCACAAAGGGAGGCCTTTTTTAAGCGTTTTTGCTATCTAAAACTTAGATAACTTCAGCGCGCTCTACAATTTCAACAAGTGCCCAAGACTTGGTCTTAGATACTGGACGCGTTTCGCGAATAATCACGGTATCGCCCATTTTGCACGAGTTGTCTTCGTCGTGAGCATGTAACTTGGTAGTACGAGAAATGTACTTACCATATACAGGGTGTTTCACCCGACGCTCAACAGCAACAGTGATAGACTTGTCCATCTTGTCACTGATTACACGACCTTGCAGAGTACGAACACGTTTTTCTTCAGCCATTACGCACCTGCCTTCTGATTCAGAATAGTTTTCACACGTGCGATATCACGACGCACTTGCTTCAACATGTGAGTTTGATTCAGCTGACCAGTCGCTGCTTGCATACGCAGATTAAACTGCTCACGACGCAAACCCAGCAATTCTTCTTGCAGCTGCTCAACGGTTTTATCATTCAGTTCGTTCGCTTTCATTACATCACCGTCCGAGATACAAAGATGGTTTTGAATGGCAGCTTACGTGCCGCAAGAGTGAACGCTTCACGCGCTAGCTCTTCCGAAACACCGTCGATTTCATACAGGACACGGCCTGGCTGAATTTGAGCTACCCAGTATTCCACGCTACCTTTACCTTTACCCATACGAACCTCAAGAGGCTTTTTGGTAATTGGCTTATCAGGGAACACGCGGATCCAAATTTTACCCTGACGTTTCACGTGACGCGTCATGGCACGACGAGCCGCTTCGATTTGACGCGCAGTCATACGACCACGGTCAACAGCTTTCAAACCGAAAGTACCGAAGCTAACTTTGTTACCTGCTTGCGCCAGACCACGGTTGCGGCCTTTGTGAACCTTACGGAATTTTGTACGCTTTGGTTGTAACATTTAGTATCTCCTTACTTACGGCCTTTAGGGCGTTTCGCTGGAGCTTGTGGCTTTTCTTCAACTGGCATACCGCCCAGTACTTCACCACGGAAGATCCAAACTTTCACACCGATGATACCGTAAGTGGTGCTAGCTTCTGCAGTTGCGTAATCGATGTCTGCACGCAATGTGTGCAGCGGTACGCGACCTTCACGGTACCACTCAGTACGAGCAATTTCTGCACCGCCTAAACGACCGCTAACTTCCACTTTGATACCCTTGGCACCAAGACGCATTGCGTTTTGTACCGCGCGCTTCATCGCACGACGGAACATTACACGACGCTCAAGCTGTCCAGCAATGTTTTCACCAACCAGCTGCGCATCCAATTCAGGCTTACGCACTTCTGAAATGTTGATTTGAGCTGGTACGCCAGTCAATTTAGAGACTGCTTGACGCAGTTTCTCAACATCTTCACCTTTCTTACCGATGACCACGCCTGGGCGTGCAGTATGAATGGTGACACGGATGCTTTTCGCAGGACGCTCAATCACAATGCGCGAAACTGAAGCGTTGCTTAGTTTCTTGCGAAGTAATTCACGCACCTGGTGATCACTGTGCAGGTTATCGGCAAAATCTTTTGTATTCGCGAACCAGGTTGCATTCCATGGCTTGGTGATACCTAGGCGAATACCATTAGGATGTACTTTCTGACCCATAACTTATCTCCTAGCTATCTGATACAACCACAGTAATGTGGCTGGTACGCTTAAAGATACGATCAGCACGACCTTTCGCACGAGGCTTGATGCGTTTCATGGTAGGACCTTCGTCAACCATTACTTTAGCAACCTTCAACTCGTCGATGTCGGCACCTTCGTTGTGTTCAGCATTCGCGATAGCTGACTCCAACACCTTTTTCAGCAGACCAGCTGCGTCTTTAGGGCTGTAGTTCAGAACATCCAGCGCTTTCGCTACTGGTAAACCGCGAATCTGGTCAGCAACCAACCGGCCTTTTTGCGCAGAAAGGCGAGCAAACTTGTGAATAGCAATAGCTTCCATCTCAACTCTCCCTTAGCGTTTCTTGGCTTTCTTATCAGCGGCGTGGCCACGATAAGTGCGGGTTGGTGCAAATTCACCAAGCTTGTGACCAATCATTTCGTCAGAAACGAAAACTGGCACGTGTTGGCGACCGTTATGAACAGCGATAGTAAGGCCGATCATATCAGGGATAATCATTGAACGACGGGACCAAGTCTTAATAGGCTTTTTGTCACCGGCTTCCAACGCTTTCTCCACCTTCTTTAACAGGTGAAGGTCAATAAATGGACCTTTTTTAAGAGAACGTGGCATGTTTAATCCTCAACTCTTATTTGTTGCGACGACGTACGATGAACTTATCAGTACGCTTGTTCTTACGGGTCTTATAACCCTTAGTCGGTGTACCCCAAGGAGTAACCGGATGACGACCACCTGAAGTACGGCCTTCACCACCACCATGCGGGTGATCAACTGGGTTCATCGCCACACCACGAACGGTAGGACGAACACCACGCCAGCGCTTCGCACCAGCTTTACCCAATTGACGCAGCATGTGTTCTGCGTTGCCTACTTCACCGATGGTTGCACGGCAATCCGACTGAATTCGGCGCATTTCGCCAGAACGCAGACGTAAAGTCACGTAGCCGCCATCGCGAGCCAAAACCTGTACATAAGCACCAGCTGAACGCGCCAACTGAGCACCTTTACCAGGTTTCATTTCGATTGCGTGTACCACAGAACCTACTGGAATGTTACGCAGTGGTAAGGTGTTACCCGCTTTGATCGGTGCATCTGAACCAGACTGAATTTGATCACCAGCTTTCATGCCCTTAGGAGCAAGAATGTAGCGACGTTCACCGTCTGCATACAGAACCAATGCGATGTTTGCTGAACGGTTTGGATCATATTCCAAACGCTCAACTTTCGCAGGGATACCGTCTTTGTCGCGTTTAAAGTCGATCATACGGTAGTGATGCTTGTGACCACCGCCGATGTGACGAACAGTAATACGACCATTGTTATTACGACCGCCTTTCTTGTTGTTTTTATCCAACAAAGGCGCGTAAGGTTTACCTTTGTACAGGTCTTCGTTTACCACTTTAACGACGTGGCGACGACCTGGAGACGTAGGCTTACACTTAACTAATGCCATGTGAATTCCTCCTCTTACTCAGCGCCGCCGACGAAGTCGATGTCAGCACCTTCTTTCAGGGTGACATAGGCTTTTTTCCAGTCACTACGCTTACCGAAGCGCATGCCGGTACGTTTGGTTTTGCCTTTCACGTTGACAGTACGAACGCCTTCAACTTCAACCTCGAACAGTTTTTCAACTGCTGCTTTGATTTCAGCTTTGTTTGCGTCAGTAGCAACTTTGAAAACCACGGTGTTTGCAGTTTCTGCAGCAACCGTCGATTTTTCTGAAACGTGAGGAGCAATGATCACTTTTAATAAACGTTCTTCGCGCATCATGCTAAAGCCTCCTCAAGTTGCTTAACTGCGTCCGCAGTCATCAGAACTTTTTCAAAAGCAATAAGGCTTACTGGGTCAACAGCTTGAACGTCACGTGCGTCAACTTTGTGCAAGTTGCGTGATGCCAAGAACAAGTTTTCATCAAGTTCTTTCGTCACGATCAACACGTCGTTCAATTCCATTTCTTTCAGTTTAGCAGCCAACTGCTTCGTCTTTGGTGAATCAACACCAAAGCTTTCGACCACGATTAAACGGTCCTGACGAACCAGTTCAGACAAGATGCTTTGCATCGCGCCGCGGTACATTTTCTTGTTTACTTTTTGGTCGTGGTTACGTGGTTTCGCTGCAAAAGTAGTACCACCAGAGCGCCAGATTGGGCTACGGATAGTACCTGCGCGAGCACGGCCAGTACCTTTTTGGCGCCATGGCTTTTTGCCACCGCCAGCTACTTCAGAACGCGTCTTTTGTGCTTTGGTGCCCTGACGAGCGCCTGCAGCATAAGCGACAACGACTTGATGAATCAAAGCTTCGTTGAACTCACGTCCAAAGGTAGCTTCGGAAACTTCAAGAGCGCCTTTTGCGTCTTTCAATGTTAATTCCATCACCATTCTCCTCAGACGTTACGCCTTAGCCTTGACTGCTGGCTTGATGATGACATCACCGCCAGTAGCACCAGGGACAGCGCCGCGAATCAGCAACAAACCACGCTCAGCGTCTACACGTACGATATCAAGCGTCTGTACGGTAATTTGTTTGTTACCCATTTGGCCTGCCATTTTCTTGCCTTTGAATACCCGACCAGGAGACTGGTTTTGCCCGATAGAACCCGGTGCACGATGTGACAACGAGTTACCATGGGTAGCGTCCTGAGTACGGAAATTCCAGCGCTTAACAGCACCTTGGAAACCTTTACCTTTAGAGGTGCCGGTAACGTCTACTTTTTTGGTGTCCGCAAAAATTTCTACGGTGATTTCTGAACCTACTGCGAAATCTTCACCTTCGCCGTCTTCTAGGCGGAATTCCCAGAGACCACGACCTGCTTCGACACCTGCTTTCGCAAAGTGACCAGCAGCTGGTTTGTTTACGCGGTTCGCCTTTTTGTCACCTGTTGTAACTTGAAGCGCACGATAGCCGTCTGTTTCCTCAGTTTTAACCTGAGTCACACGGTTAGCAGTCACTTCAATCACAGTAACAGGTACAGAAGCGCCGTCTTCTTGGAAGACACGTGTCATTCCTACTTTACGACCGACTAGACCAATAGCCATTGTTAAAACCTCTCGTGTGTAATCCTATTACTGCCCGCTTAACCTAGGCTGATCTGAACATCAACGCCAGCTGCAAGGTCGAGACGCATAAGTGCATCAACAGTTTTGTCAGTTGGGTCCATGATATCGATCAGACGCTTGTGGGTACGGATCTCGTACTGGTCACGTGCATCTTTGTTCACGTGCGGTGAAATCAACACGGTGAACTTTTCTTTGCGCGTAGGCAGAGGGATTGGACCACGTACCTGAGCACCAGTGCGTTTTGCAGTTTCTACGATCTCTGCAGTTGACTGGTCAATCAGACGGTGATCGAACGCTTTCAGTCGAATCCGAATTCTTTGATTAGCCATAAAAAATCAAAGCCTCAAAATAAAGAGCATTTAAAAAAGAGCACAGAAAAAAAACCTGCACCCTGGCAGCATACCGGGCGAGGTATTTTCAACGAATCAACATTCAATCCCCTATCGGGATTGCTGTGGCAACCTAACTTACAGCGTTGCGCCCTACGTAGGGATCAACAACTGTGGCGGCGAATTATACACGGAAATGACTTAAAAGCAAACCTGTTATTCGCTGTTCGCTATTCGCACGTTCACTGCGTTCACTCTTTGTTTAAGATCTAAACAAACAGCAAACAGCGAATAGCAAACAGCGCTTTTCACGAACAGCGAATAGCAAACAACGCCTTTAGTGTTGTTCCGCGTAGGCTTCGACTTCGCGCCAGACGCGGAGTAAATTCTCGTTTAGAATTTTCTTGATGTCAGCTTCAGAGTAGTCGCGATCAAGTAGACCTTGCACCAAGTTCGGGTACGTTGACACGTCTTTCAAGCCGACCGGTAATGAATCGCCTACACCATCGTAGTCCGAACCAATACCAACATGGTCGATACCGATAAGTTTCACCACGTGATCGATGTGGTCGAGCACTTGCTCAAGGGTGGCATATGGGAATGGGTTGTCCTTCTGCAATTCGGCAATTTGAGCTTTAGCTTCTTCACTGTCTTCACCGTATTTCGCTTTTACTTGCTCAATTTGCTGATTGATCATGTCGCGGTAGCGGTTAGCCGCCTGCGTGACAAAGGTGGAGCCGAAGTTGATCATGATCACGCCACCGTTTTCACCAAGCGCTTTGATCATAGCGTCGCTCATATTACGTTCAAAACCTGGCGTATAGCGGCGTAAAGATGAGTGCGAGGCAATAACAGGAGCTTCTGAAATTTCTAATGTCTGCCAAAAGGCATCATCAGAAACATGTGAAATATCGATCATCATGCCGATGTTGTTCATTTCTTTCACCAGCTCTTTACCGAACGGGCTTAAACCATCCCACTGCCGACGAATATCGTAAGACGAATCCGCAATGTGGTTAGAAAGTGAATGGGACAACGTAATGTAGCGAATGCCGCGATCGTAGAATTCTTTTAGGTTGGCCATGTCGCCTTCCATCGGCGAGCCGTTTTCCATACCCAAAGCAATTGACATAAGACCTTGCTCAAATTGTTCCTCAACGTCAGCAACGTCATAGGCCATTGCAAATTTCTCAGGCGCACGCCAAGCGAGTGCTTCCATACTGTCAATGAGACGGTGTGCGAGTTGTTTGCTGGCACCTGGTGTTTGCTCAAGTTGAGCAGGAATGTAGATCGACATGAACGGTACATTCAAACCGCCCGCCACTGCTCGTGGGTAATCAAAATCACCACTAGCGGTAGCTTTAGTAACATCTTCCCAGTGCTCAGTGAGGCGATATGGCACGTCGATGTGCGTATCAATAAGCATATTGTCTTGCGCCAGTTGCACCGCGCGCTCACTTGCTTTGTACTCTTCTGCGTTGACCGGGGTGTGCAGAGTTGCACTAACCGCTAGGCTCACAGCGCTGACCATTCCTAACCATGCGTATTTGTTCACTGCTTGTTCCTCTGATGAAGATTTATTCTTATGTAAGTGAACAGCAGACTAGCACAGAAAGCGCGAAAAAATCACCCTGTGTTAGTGGCGTTAAACGTATGATTTATTGCAACGACCGCACCAGCAACCACCGTACTTACTACCGGTGCGAACATAAGCAAAAGTAACCAACCTGAAGTGTAATCAACCATAACGATTACTCAGCTTTAAGACGCTGCGGTTTCACAACTTGGCGGTTGTCGGCAATGATAACTGCTGTTTCCGACTGTGCGTGACGAAGTTTGGCCAACTGGCGTAGCTGCTCTTCGCGGCTTTGTTGATCAAGTTGTTGTTTCACTTGTTGCGCTTGGGCATGCAAACTCATGCCGATTGCAGCTTCAAGATCAGTCTTCGTAGTGGCCAAAGCACTAGACGATGTTGCAGCAAAGGCCAAAGCAAAAAGGGCGACGGTGGCTTTCATGGTGTTCTCCTAACAGTGAATAAGGTGCTAGTCGTTTTAAGAAGCGACTAACAGTTAAGTCGTTAGAAGTTATTCAAAGGTTGTGCCAACTTTGACATTAAATGTATAAATGATTGTTTAATAAGTGTTTTTAGAGCAACAATTAAAGAGAGAGAGATGTGACTAGGATGGTGAGTTTGCCGATTCGACCAACTTTTGGTCTGCTAGCGCACGTGCGGATAACACGAACTCAAGCCCGCCACGCAGCAATTGCTCAGCACTTGCGGCGGTAGGTCCCTGTTGGCTTAACCATTGACGCCAGCGCTTCGCACCAGGCTGGCCTTGAAACAGACCTAGCATATGCCGAACAACATGCCAGCAACGACCGCCTTGCGCGAGATGCTGTTCGGTGTACGGGATCATTTGTTCGACCACACGCACTTGTTCAGCAAAGCTTGCTTGTTGCATCTGTGGCACTTCGCTTGGGTGCGCGCAAAGGCTATCAAAGCAACTCAGGAACGCCGGATTCTGATACGCCTCACGCCCCACCATCACACCATCTACATGCGCAAGGTGCTCAACGATCGCTTCAGCACTAGTGATGCCGCCATTGATCATCATATGCAACTGCGGATAACGTTGCTTGGCACGGTAAACACGTTCGTATTGTAATGGTGGTATCTCGCGGTTCTGCTTCGGACTTAAGCCCTGCAACCAAGCTTTGCGCGCATGCAAAGTGAGGTATTCACAGCCCGCATCCGTCACCGTATCAATAAAGCGATACAGAAAGTCGTCACTATCATGTTCATCAATACCTAGGCGTGTTTTCACCGACACACGAAGTTGCGGAGCAGCTTTTTGCATAGCGCTGATACAGCTTGCTACGACTTCGGGATCAGCCATCAGGCAGGCGCCGAAACTACCATTTTTAACGCGATCTGACGGGCAGCCAACGTTGATATCGACGGCCTGATAACCACGTTCGAAAGCACGTGCTGCGCACTCTGCCATGGCCGCCGGGTCACTCCCGCCGAGTTGCAACACTACCGGTTGCTCTTCAGGGTTAAAGGCTAAGAAATCATACTTACCGTAGATAATGGCGCCAGTTGTCACCATTTCCGTGAAAAGCACGGCTTTCTGGCTAAATAACCGATGAAAATAGCGGCAATGACGATCGGTCCAATCCAGCATCGGGGCTACTGCTAACGTAGGTTGGTTCAGCGGTGCTTGGATCATAACGTCTCGTACTTGCGCTTGCAGATAAAAGGAGGCCGTATTCTACGGTTTCAGCCTCCTAATGCAAGTTCTCAGTGATGCTGCGGCATTAAACTTGGCGCTCGCCGAGCTTGGCTTAACTGCTCGTAGGCGAACGCAGCTTCAATAAGCACGCCTTCTGCGCCAGCACCGGCAAAGAAACTCATTCCTACGGGTAAGTGTTCAACGAAGCCCATTGGGACACTAATATGCGGGTAGCCCGCGACGGCCGCCGGTGAACTTGCCGAGCCTGAATAGTTATCGCCATTGATCAGGTCAATCTTCCACGCCGGCGCTGTGGTCGGGGCAATAAGAAGATCCAAATCATATTCAGCTAACGTGGCATCAATACCATCTGGACCAGCTGCCTGTTTTGCCCGTGCTAACGCCGCTTCATAATCGGCTTGCTGTTCGCCTGTGCGCGCGTCTGCCATCACAAAGAGCTCCTGCCCAAAAAACGGCATAATGGAATCGGCAAACCGGTTGTTAGCCTCGAGTAAGCCAGCAAGGTTTTGGTACGGCGCAGCTGGATGTTGCGCAAAATAGTCCGCCAGACCATATTTAAATTCATGTAACAGCACAGTGAACTCATCTTCGCCCCAGTTTCTACCGTTGACGAAAGACAGATCATCCACCAGCTCTGCACCGGCATTCTCGAGTACCTGCAATTGCCCTTCGAAGACCGCATCAACGCCACTGTGGTAGCCCATCAAATCACGCATGACGCCAATTCGCTTACCTTGCAGACCATCAACTCTAAGATGTTGGGCAAACCCTTCACTGACCGCATAGCTTGCCTCATCACGAGGATCTTCGCCCAGCATCGCGTCAAGCATGTAGACTGCGTCGCTGACCGAACGTGCCATCGGCCCAGCAGTATCTTGGCTATGCGCAATCGGAATAATACCGCTACGGCTCAACAAGCCTAGGGTAGGCTTAATGGTAACGATGCCAGTAATTGCCGCCGGACACACCAAGGAGCCGTCGGTTTCGGTGCCCACTGCTAACGGAATCAAGTTGCCACTCACTGCGGCCGCTGAACCAGCACTCGAGCCACACGTACTACGACTGGTATCAAATGGATTTTTGGCCTGTCCACCGTAGCTACTCCAGCCAGAACTCGACCCCGTCGAGCGAAAATTTGCCCATTCGCTCAGATTGGCTTTACCGATAACAATGGCGCCAGCGTCACGTAACCGCTGCACGATATATGCATCGGTACTGGGATAATGATCTGCCAGTAACAATGAACCTGCGGTATTCGCCAGACCATCGGCAGTATCGATATTATCTTTTAGCAATACCGGCACGCCATGCAACGGTCCCCGCAATTTCCCTTGCGCGCGTTCTTGATCCAGCGCTCGAGCCACAGATAATGCCTCAGCTAACGGCAATAACTGCGTTACCGCGCGTAAATCTGCACCACGTTCATTGTGCTTGGCAATTTGCCCGTAGTAATGGCGTACCACTTGTTCGGCGCTTAGTTCGTCCGCCTGCATTGCGGTCTGCAATTGCTCGACCGTGACTTCTTGGAAGTTGAATTCAGCGGCTGCTACGCCTTGGCTTTGCCACAGCAGGCCGGCGCTGAACAGTGTCAGCAGTAAGCGACGCCAACTGGATTTCGGTTTTGTTGTCATTGTTCATGTACTCCCGATGGGATTGCTACCCGAATGTTATTCATCGTGATAAACTGCGCCTTATGACAACGAAAGAAACGACTCGCTTGGTCACTAAGGCCGAAAAATTATGTGCGCAACGTGGGGCAAGATTAACTCCTGCGCGACGCGAAGTCTTCGAAATTCTGGCAGACCAGAGCGGCGCTATTGGTGCTTACGACCTACTCGATAAACTCAAGTCGGCAGTCCCCAACGCTAAGCCGCCAACGATTTATCGCGCACTAGACTTTCTGCAAGAACAAGGCTTCGTACATAAAATTACATCATCGAACAGCTACGTACTATGCAGCCATTTTGACCACCAACACCCTGTACAAATGCTCATTTGTGAGCGTTGTGGTTCAGTGCAAGAGATTCAATCAGAAGGTGTGTACAACGCGCTACGTAAACAAGCCGAAGACCAAGGTTTTCGCGTTGAAAGTCAAACCATTGAAGCTCATGGTGTTTGTGGCAACTGCGCCTAAGCACCTAAGCAAAAACGGACCTAATAGTCAGGTCCGTCTGGAATTTCGTGCTGCGCTAAGTTGTCGAAACGAGAGTATTGTCCCTGGAACTTGAGTTTCACCGTGCCAATCGGACCATTCCGTTGTTTACCCAGAATAATCTCGGCGATGCCCTTCTCTTCGCTTTCAGGGTGGTAAACCTCATCACGATAGATAAACATAATAACGTCGGCATCTTGCTCGATTGAACCTGATTCCCGCAAGTCAGAGTTCACTGGTCGGCGATTTGAACGTTGCTCCAATGAGCGGTTAAGCTGCGAAAGTGCAACCACTGGCACTTCGAGTTCCTTCGCTAACGCTTTTAACGAGCGTGAAATTTCCGCGATTTCCAAGGTACGGTTTTCCGCCATTCCGGGCACGGTCATGAGCTGCAAATAGTCCACCATGATCAACGATAACCCTTTATGGTCGCGCGCCACACGCCGCGCACGCGAACGAACCTCGGTCGGCGTCAAGCCTGATGAGTCGTCAACATAAATATTGTTCTTTTCTTTTAAGATCGAAATGGTTGAGGCCACCCGACTCCAATCTTCGTCCTTCAATTGACCATTACGAATACGGGTTTGGTCGACGTGACTCAATGATGCCATCATCCGCATCATGATTTGTTCAGACGGCATCTCAAGACTAAACACCAAAACAGGCTTGTCTTCACGCATAGCGACATTTTCACACAGGTTCATGGCAAAAGTCGTTTTACCCATGGACGGCCGTGCGGCCACAATAATCAAATCGGAAGGTTGCAAGCCCGCAGTCATGCGATCAAGGTCAGTAAAGCCCGTTGAACGCCCGGTCACTCCGTTAGCATTTTTACTGGTTGAGAGCTCTTCAATACGCTGTACTGTGCGCTCCAAAATCGGTGAGATCGCTTGAGGCCCTTCATTCGCACTCGTGCGTTGTTCAGCAATCTTGAAAACTTTGGCTTCGGCAAGGTCAAGAATTTCGGCACTGGTACGATTTTGTGTGTCGTAACAATTTTCGGCGATCTCGTTTGAAGCAGAAATGAGTTCACGCAGAACCGCACGTTCACGCACGATTTGTGCATAGGCACGAATGTTTGCAGCGCTGGGAGTGTTCTTCGCAATTTCACCTAAATACGCAAAACCGCCAACATCTTGTAACTCACCGGCAGCTTCTAGATTTTCGGAGACCGTCACCAAGTCGATCGGCTGATTACGCTCGGTAAGCCGTGACATTGCGGTAAAAATCAACCGATGTCCGCGATGATAAAAATCTTCGGCAATGATATCACCGGCGATGGCATCCCATGCCTGATTATCAAGCATTAAACCACCCAATACTGACTGCTCAGCTTCAATTGAATGCGGTGCTGTCTTGATTGCGGCAAGCTTAGAGTCGCTGCGGGATTGCTTTTCAGGACGGTTTGCGGCCATGGTTCTCTCAGAATTTAAAACGATGGCTAAGACTATACAAAATGCGGCGGAAGGAAGAAAGCGGATCCGTTACGGATCCGCTCCGATTGTTGATTTTTAACGCTTAGTTTTTCGTGAGTCGAATATCACCGCTCATGGTGGTGACTTCAATAACACCTGAGCCAGAGCCGATTGTGGTCTCCAGTGAGGCACCGATCCCCCAGCGTGATTCCTCTGCGCGAGCGTCACTCAGACGGTTAACGATGGAACCACCGCCACTTACTTGTGCACTGACCTTGGCATTAACGTTACCGCGAATGGCGAGCGCTACATCACCACTGACCGATTCGCCAGTGACGCGGCCATTATTGAGTAGAACAAAATAAGCTTCAGCGTCACCGCTTACTGAGCGCAGCTCTAGCTCTTTTACTTCGTCTAACGCTAGCTCGATGTCACCTGACACCGTTTCTGCAGTAACTTCTGACGCCGTACTAGCTGCATTGATGTCACCGCTCGTCGAGCCATAACTCACTGTAGTCGCTTTATTACTGCGGTCCAGGATATCACCGCTTACCGATTTCATTTGCACCGTGCCGGCAAGGTTTTTGCCTTGCACATCGCCACTGACTGAATTCAAGCGAATATTTCCAGTTACGTTTTGCGCTTCAAGATCGCCACTAACACTGTTTACACGCACATCGCTGTTGAAATCGTTCACCCAAAAATCCGTTGAAACACCTTCCACACTAAGCTTCGCTGAACGTGGGAGTGTGATGCTTAAGTCGGTCGCTTCATCGCCAGAAAAGTTATTGCGCTCTTCCATGTCAACAATGATCGATAAGGTGCTACCATCAAGGGTAAACGTCAGGCCGGTGGCATATTTATCGAGCTCGCCTTTTACCTCGGCATAGTTTTCGTCGGTACCACTAATGCGGACGTCACCACGCATGTTCTCAATCTTCACGAACACGTCAGCTGGAACTTCTAAGCGCTCGTCGACGCGTTGTTGATCTGCATACGCAATGCCGCTGAAAACCAGACCCGACAAAAGGGCCACGTTGGTTACTACATTGACTAATGTTTTCATGCTCATCTCCTACGATTAAAGCTGTTGTAGTTTGTCGCTCACGACAAATTGTGATTCCAATAATTCCAATTCTTTGCTGTGCAGCCACTGTAAGAGCTGCCATAGCGCTTGATTATTTGGCTCTGCCATCAGTTGCGCGCTCACTTCATCGATACTGGCGCGGATTTGCTCTATTTCAGCCGCCACAAACTCACTTTCACCATTCCAACCCACCGCTTGGTACTGCGTTAGAACAAACTGGCGCTGCTGTTCGTGCTGCTTGTTCATATAGGTCAGTAGCGCGCTCGCTGCTGGCTGTTCAGGATTAACTACCGGCGCTTGCAGACTCATAAAGGTCACACCACCAACGGCCAAAACCATACAGGCCGCACTTGCCCACACCCAATTCAGCCACTTGCTAGAACGTTGCTGGCGACGGGCAAGACTATGCTCAATACCAGTCCATAGCTCACGCTCTGGGGCGGGTGCTGCGTTACCATTCGCAGCTTCATTAATTAAGCGGTCTAATTTGTTACTTGCTGTTGAATTACTCATCACTCAGCCACTCCTCTAACAATGTCCGGGCACGATGAACCTGTGCTTTACTAGTGCCTACCGCAATACCTAATTCTGCAGCGACTTCTTCATGACGCAGGCCTTCAATACAGTGCAGAACGAAAACCCAACGCATTTGTTCTGGTAAACGTTTGATCAACTTATCCAGCTCACCCAAGTCAGCACTTTCTTGCTGCACCAAGGCTTCAGCATAATTGCTGTCATCGGTTAAAGTGACACCTTGGCGCCAGCGCTTCTGTTTGCGCATTTCACTAATGGCCACTCGCGTCGCCACCGTATGCAGCCAGGTGCTAAATTTGCTCTCACCGCGAAAGCTCGCGAGCGCGTCCCATAACTTGATGAACACTTCTTGAGTTAAGTCGTGCGCAGTATCACTGTCACCCGCTAAACGCCAGACCAAGCTGTACACTTTACGGTGGTGTCGCTCGAACAATTGCTGAAAGGCTTGCATGTTGCCTTTTGCTGCTTGTCGCACCAAGCCTGTGTCAGGATCCTCGAACGCTTGATGGGTTAAAACTTGTGCCGTCACCGGTTTGCCCTTTTTGCTTTTCTTGTTAAGTAGGTCGTAGGGATTGCGTTAAAGGTTTACACGCATTTGCAAAAAAGCAAAAAAAAACCGTAGCCTGTTACCAGACTACGGTTTCTTCAGTGCTTTGTGTTTGTGCTAATTACTCAGCAGCAACCACTTGCAACTTGATGCTAGCAAATACGTCAGCGTGCAAGTGCAACTCGATGTCGAACTCGCCAGTCTCACGTAAAGTGCCGTTTGGCAACAATACTTCGCTCTTCTGTACTTCAACGCCTGCTGCAGTGACTGCATCAGCGATGTCTTTTGTACCGATAGAGCCGAAAAGTTTACCTTCGTCACCAGCTTTAGAGCTGATCACGATAGCTTCAAGTGCATTGATTTTCTCTGCACGTTCTTCAGCAGCAGCCAAATCAGCAGCGATTTTCGCTTCTAATTCTGCGCGGCGCTCTTCGAATACTTTGATGTTCGCTTGGGTTGCAGGAACTGCTTTACCTTGTGGGAACAAAAAGTTACGTGCATAGCCAGACTTAACAGAAACTTGGTCACCCAAGCCACCTAAGTTGGCGATTTTGTCTAATAGAATGATTTCCATTGTTCGCTACCTCTGAGTTTCTGAGATCGTTCGCGATGCCGGCTTACTGATGTGAATCAGTGTAAGGCAGCAACGACAAATAACGTGCACGTTTGATGGCACGCGCCAACTGACGCTGGTACTTCGCAGAAGTGCCAGTGATGCGGCTAGGAACGATTTTGCCACTCTCAGTGATATAGTTTTTCAGAGTAGCGATATCTTTGTAATCAATTTCTTTTACGCCTTCAGCCTTAAAACGGCAGAATTTACGGCGACGGAAAAAACGAGCCATGATGGTCTCCTCAAATCTTCACAAGTTGCTGGGCATGCAAGACCAATTTACCAACACCGTTTTTATCTTCGATACGATTCAAAAAACCGGTAACTTGTACCTGCGACCCAACGGTCAATTCGTGTATCCATTGCTTTGCTTCTGCACCACCTAAAACGACTAAGATTCTTACGAAACTGCGTCGTGGGTACCCTGCTTCTTGCTGCTCTGATTGATGATCCAATACAAAACGCAAATGGCTAATGCCGGCTGGGCTGGTGGTTAACTTGGGTGGTTTGCTAATGCTGCCACCTAAGACAAGTTGATTACTAAGCTCCACAATGGTTAGACGTTAACAAGTCAGCTTACGCTGCTTCGTTGTCGCCTTGTTCTTCGTTGCGGCTGTCGCCTTTACGCTCTTCTTTCTTAGTCAAAGGAGAGGCTTCGGTGATAGCTTCTTTCTTACGCATGATCATGTTGCGCAATACTGCATCGTTGTAACGGAAAGCTGTTTCCAACTCTTCAACAACTTCAGCAGACGCTTCGATGTTCATCAACACGTAGTGTGCTTTGTGCAACTTGTTGATTGGGTAAGCCAATTGACGACGGCCCCAGTCTTCCAAACGGTGGATGGTGCCGTTACCTGATTTGATGGTCTCGCTGTAACGCTCGATCATGCCAGGTACTTGCTCGCTCTGGTCCGGGTGGACCATGAATACGATTTCATAATGACGCATTTCTGCTCCTTATGGTTCATAGCTACTGATAGGCTCAGTCACACCTGCAGCAGCAAGGAACGCTTTTTGTGAATTAAAAAACTTCAGACTGATTTAAGCGGCGGGATTTTAGCCGAATTCGCCTAGGATCACAAGCTCGCGCTGTGTTTTTCTGCGTTTTCAACCAAATCAATGAGCACTTTAACAAATTGTTCGGGTAAGGCGCCCATGGCATCGTAAGGACCTTGAATCTTGAAACGTTGCTCATGGGTACTATTATCAGCCCCCTGCTGCGGGGTGGTAAGTACGCCATGAATCATCAGCTGGTCGCCTTCTTCAATGCGAACATTGAGATGCCAAGCATAGGGCTCAGCAGCCTCTACCATGCGCCATTCATGCCGTTGTTCGATACGTTGTTGGACATCAAAGAGAATATCCTCGGCCGCTTGCGAAGGCACCGCTTCAGCGAATTCCAAAAACAATTGTGGCTTGTTCGTCCGTTCACCTGGCAAAAAACTTCCAGTCGGCAGCCAAGCTGCCGCCAAGAACGTCATCACAATAAGTGACAACACCACTGGGCGTAAGCGTAGGAAGGGAACCTTTTTCATCGGGGTTAGCCTTGTCGTTGCCGTACGGCTTCAAATAAACACACGCCCGTTGCGACCGAAACGTTAAGGCTTGAAACCGTGCCCAACAATGGAATTTTAATCAGCTCATCACAGGTTTCTCGGGTCAAACGACGCATGCCGTCGCCTTCTGCGCCCATCACTAAAGCGGTCGGGCCCTTTAGGTCAACGGCATAGACGGACTGCTCTGCTTCACCGGCGGTCCCCATCACCCAAACCTGCAGTTCTTGTAATTGCTTTAACGCCCGCGCCAAATTAGTAACTTGCACCAACGGCATCGTTTCAGCTGCACCACACGCGACTTTGCGTACGGTTGGATTAAGTGATGCTGATTTATCCTTAGGCACAATAACGGCGGTCACGCCAGCGGCGTCAGCGGTCCGTAAACAAGCTCCGAGGTTATGCGGGTCGGTGACACCATCAAGCACTAAAAACAATGGAGCTGTGCCGCTGTTTTGCACTAGATCCGGCAGGTCATTATCGCTGAGCAAAGGCGCTTCAAGCGCGACCACAACCACACCTTGATGGTTGCCGCCCTCAGCTTTCTTTTCCAAGGTTTGTTTCGGCACAAACTGCGGTCGAATACCTAGTTTTTGCGCACTCTGAATAAGTGACTGTAAAGCCTTATCTTGGCGCTCGCGCAAGGCAAACATTTCCACCACTCGTTCAGGGTGACGTTCGACCAAGGCGCGGACGGAGTGCAAACCAAATACTGCTACTTTCTTGCTCATGCTAGGCGTAATTCCTTACTGTTTTTTCTTAGAGCGCTGTTTTTTCGCTTTGCGCTGTTGTTCAACTTTGGCGCGCTTGGCTTTGATTTTTCCGGCCTTTTCACGTTTTTGTTGGCGCTTACTTTTCGGTGCGGACTTTTTCTCGGTCCGGCGCTCGCTGCGATTTTCTTCACCTGGCATACGGTCTTTGCCGGTCGGGCTTTCCGCTGCCAATAGCGCTAAATCTATTTTGCGTTCATCAAGATTCACGCTACGTACTTTAATACGTACTTTATCGCCAAGGCGATAAACACGGCGGCTATTCTCACCGATCAATAGATGACGCTCATTATCGAAGTGATAATAATCGTTATCTAAATTAGATACGTGCACCAAACCGTCGATATGCAAGTCATCCAAACGGATAAACAAGCCAAAGTTGGTGACCGAGGCAATGACTCCAGTGAATTCTTCACCCACGTGATCTTGCATGTACTCACACTTGAGCCACTCATCCACTTGGCGCGTTGCGTCATCGGCTCGGCGCTCAGTCATGGAACAGTGCTCCCCGAGCTCATCAAGCTGCTCATCAGGATACATCCAAGCACCTTCAAGCGCCTGATTTGGTCCTTGCTGCTTTTTCAACAGTGCTTTAATCGCACGGTGCAATACTAAATCAGGGTAGCGTCGAATCGGCGAAGTAAAGTGCGAGTATTCATCCAGCGCCAAACCAAAGTGCCCAGCGTTATCAGGGCTATAGACCGCTTGCTGCATCGAGCGCAACAACATGGTTTGAATCAACTCAGCATCCGGACGTTCACGTACCTGCGCCAAAACCTCTGAGTAGTCACTGGTACTCGGGTCATCACCGCCTTTCATGGTTAAACCTAGTTCGGCAAGAAAACCGCGGAAACTGGTCAAACGCTCGGCTGAAGGCGGCTCATGCACACGGAACAAGGCGCCCGCCTCTTCATGCTTCTCAATTAAGCGGGCGGTCGCCACGTTGGCCATGATCATGCATTCTTCAATGATGGTGTGGGCGACATTACGACGCACCGGCTCAATGCTCTCAATTTTGCGCTGCGCATTAAAAATAAAACGCGTTTCTAAGGTTTCAAACTCAATGGCTGAGCGACCTTGGCGCGCTTTTTTTAGCACTTTAAACAACGAATGCAAGTTCTCGATTGGCGTCAACACGGCTTGGTATTCTTGACGTAGCTTTGGGTCACCGTCGAGAATTGACGCCACCTTGGTATACGTCATCCGCGCATGCGACTTCATCACCGCAGGGTAAAACGTCGAGTCGACAAGTTTGCCGCGATTAGAAATCTTCATTTCGGCAACCATGCACAAACGATCGACGTCAGGATTCAGCGAGCAAAGGCCGTTGGATAATTTTTCCGGCAGCATCGGCACGACAAAATTCGGGAAATACACTGAATTCCCGCGCTCTAATGCATCTTTATCCAGCGCCGTATTCGGTCGTACGTAATAACTCACGTCAGCAATAGCGACCCACAAGCGCCAGCCGTCGCCCTCAGGTTCAGCATAAACGGCATCATCAAAGTCACGTGAATCCTCACCATCGATGGTAATGAGCGGCAGTTCACGCAAATCCTTGCGGTCTTTGTAAGCTTCTTGTGGGACTTCTTCAGCTAATTTCTCGACGTACTCAAGTGTCGCAGCGCTCCACTCCGTCGGAATATCGTGCTCACGAATGGCAATTTCGATTTCCATTCCTGGTGCCATATGGTCACCAAGAATTTCTGTTACTTCGCCCACTGGCGAGGTACGACGATTTGGTCGACGGGTGATTTTCGCCACCACAATCTGACCATGTCGGGCACCATTGCGGGCTTCATCTGGAATCAAAATATCTTGGTTCAAGCGGCTATCATCTGGCACGACAATGCCAAGATCGTGATCAATAAAGAAGCGTCCAACCACGCTCATCTCGCGTGATTCAATCACGCGTACAATGCGCCCTTCGCGGCGTCCTTTCGGATCTTTGCCCTGCTCTTGCACTAGCACGATGTCGCCATGCAATACGCTGTACATTTGCTTGGGTGGAATAAAGAGGTCATCGCCGCCATCGTCGGGGCGACAAAAGCCGAAGCCATCGCGGTGGCCGATAATGCGTCCCTTAATAAGGTTCATGCGGGTCGGCAGACCATAGGCATTGGCTTTGGTGTAAATGAGCTGGCCATCGCGCTCCATGGCGCGCAGTCGGCGCTTGACGCCAATATGTTGACGCTCATCAGTGAGCTGAAAGCGCTCTAAAATTTCATCGAAAGTAATTGGCTTCAAGCGTGCTTCAACGGCAGCTAAAAGCTCGTCCCGTGATGGGATTTCAACCTCATATTCAGGTTGTTGTTTGTTTTCTTCGGTCATAATACCTCGGGGTAAACTCACGCGAATTCGTGTGTTTCCAATTGCCCTAAGCATAACAGAGAACATGATAAAACACCGCATTCTTCTTGCTTAAAAGTTAAGCAGATTAATGAGTTGAGTACGGGTGAGGTGCTTCTTAATACAGATGGTGCCGAAGGGGGGACTTGAACCCCCACGCTGTTACCAGCGGCGGATTTTGAATCCGCTGCGTCTACCAATTCCGCCACTTCGGCATTGAAGATTTGACTTGAACGTCGGTAGTGCGAGGCATTATACGCAAGGGATTTTTCCGATCAAGCAAATTATGACAGTTTTCGTTTGTTCGGCTATTTCGTGAGCAACTCGCACTTTTTCTGCGCCTTTCTTGCTTCTCCGCGGCGACTTAATGATAATCTGCACTCGCCCAAAATGATCCACAACCGAGGTTCTTATGACTGCAGGACGGTCCGAAATAAACCCAGCACAAAAACTCCATGCATCATTTCCGAGCGCCGGTTTTTTCCGTCGTTTAGCAGCTTGGGTTTATGACCTACTGGTTGCCGTCGCCATCGTCATGTTAGCTTCTGGGTTGGCGTTAGGCTTTGCCGCGGCGCTTACCGCAATGGGCTGGGTTACCCTGCCTGAAGACATGGATCATGCGGCTTGGCTCAACAGTTCACCGTTGTATGGTTTGTACTTGCTCACCGTGCTCGGCCTATTTTTCGGTTGGTTTTGGTACCGCAGCGGCCAGACCCTTGGCATGCGCGCATGGCGTTTGAAGATCCAACAACGCAACGGCGCGCGCATTACTAAAAAGCAAACCATTGTGCGTTTGCTTACCTGTGGATTCGGACTCGGGAACTTATGGGTTTTAGTCGATTTTAAAAACCGTCGCGCATGGCACGACTACGCCGCAGGAACTGAAATGGTCACCCTGTCCAAAGAAGCAAACCAACTCTACTATTGGAAAGAGCTTTAAAGCGTCTATTTTCGCAGCATCACTTACGTTGCATTACTTACGTTGCATCAAATAAAGCGCGGCGCCAGCAAATAACAAGCTAGGCAATAATGCGCCAAGGATCGGCGGCAAACTGTAAACCTGTGCCAAGGGGCCAAAAATTTCATTACTGACGTGGAACCCAAAGCCGGTAATCACCCCGAGCAAAATGCGGGCGCCCATGGTTTGCGAACGCAACGGACCAAAAATGAAACTTAACGCCACCAATAGCATTACGGCAACGGTAATTGGTGCAAACAATTTCCGCCACAGGGCAAGTTGGTAGCGTTCGGTGGCCTGCTGGTTAGCACGTAAGTACTCTAAGTAATCCACCAGCCCAGAAATCGATAGCGCTTCAGGCTTTACCGTAACTACACCAAGCTTGTCGGGTGTGAGTGATGACTGCC
Organism: Pseudidiomarina homiensis; assembly: GCF_003987225.1. Classification (GTDB taxonomy): domain Bacteria; phylum Pseudomonadota; class Gammaproteobacteria; order Enterobacterales; family Alteromonadaceae; genus Pseudidiomarina; species Pseudidiomarina homiensis. The sequence goes on along the minus strand of NZ_PIPX01000001.1, from coordinate 68,116 downwards.
ATACCCAGCGAGGGCGCTCCTCGCGAACGATCCGTTCAACACTATGTTCGGTGATTTCAACATTGGTCAGGAGCCACTGTCCGTTTTGGTAGGTTGCGGTTTGCCCTTGCACCACGGACTCAAGTTCACGCTGATCGTTGAAGCGATAGACGGTGAGATCACGTAGCCGCCCAGTGTCTTCAACTTCGCTGATATTCACAAAGTGCGTACCATCTTTGGCCCACACCCCTTGCTGCGCCGAGATTAAACTACCGCCGGAAATCGCTGAGGCGCGTAGCTCGCGGCCTTGCGCTTCAAGTTGTGGCGCAACCCACTCACCCATCGCCATCACTGCAAGCATCATCACGATCGCCGCTTTCATTACTGAACCGACGATATTAAGGCGCGAACGCCCAGCCGCAAGCATCACCACGAGTTCAGAATTACTGGCCAGCATGCCCATGCCGATCAAACCACCAAGCAACGCCGCCATCGGGAAAAACACTTCGATATCGCGCGGCAAACTATACAAAACAAATAAGCCTGCTTCGGCAACTGAGTAAGTACCTTTACCCACTGATTTCAATTGCTCAACAAAACGGATCAGTCCAGATAGCCCACTCAAAACTGCGAGGCTTAGCAGCGAAGTAGTAAGGACCGTGCGTGCGATGTATTTATCGAGAATACTAAACTGCAACATGCTACGACCTCCGCAATTGCGCTAACACACGCAACCCGAACGGACGACCTTTGCCGACCAAAATAATGCCAAACAGCAGCAGGAGCACATGAATCCACCACAACCCAATGGGAGCCGGGATCACTCCATCAGCCACCGCTGACCGCGCCGCCATAAGCAAGAGAAAATAACCAAGGTAAATCAACAGTGCAGGCGCCATTCGTGCGAATTTTCCTTGACGCGGATTAACCCGACTTAGCGGCACCGCAATCAATGTTAGTAACGGCATTGCCAACGGAATTGCGACGCGCCACTGCCATTCTGCAGCGGCCTCTGGATGGTCTTCCGCCCATAACTCTGTGGTGCCATAAGCTTCCAGCTTACGACTGTATTCGGTCGCCTCTTGTTCCTTAATCTGCAATTGGTAACTCGCAAATTCCATAACTTGATAGTCGCCTTCACCGGTATTGCGCGCATAGCGCGTACCGTCATTCAGCACCAACTGCTGTGAACCGCTATCGTTAGCGATAACAGTACCGGTATCGGCCATGACGACACTACCGCCAATGATGCGCTCGTTTTCATCGCGCAGTGATTGAGCCACGAAGACTTCATCGAGATCGCCAGACTCGGTTAAACCTTTTACGAAAATAACCGCTTTCTGGTTACTCGCTTGCTGGAAGCGCCCAGGCATGATCACCGACAAACCAGTGTCACTCCGCGCCCGCTCTTCAACTTGGCGCTCTTGCTCCAATGACCAAGGCACCAGCCACAGAGTTAATGTCGCGGTTACAATTGCTAAAATGGTCGCCAGTACCAAGGTAACCCGCGTCACATACCACTCACTCACCCCGCAGGCATGCAACACGGTCATCTCGTTGTCGGCATAGATGCGACCATGGGCCAACAAGATGCCGAGGAACAAGCTTAAGGGAAGGATTAATGCAGCAAGCGCAGGTAGGTTTAATCCGAGTAACTTAATCACTAAATCGCCAGGGATTTCGCCCGCAGAGGCGTCTGCCAGCACGCGAACGAATTTTTGGCTGACAAAAATGGTCATCAACACCGCTAAAACGGCGATTTGAGATTTGAAGGTTTCTCGCATTAAATAGCGGAATATACGCACTAGTGACCACTCTTAACGTTGCTTTTTGCTGGAAAAAACGCAATTTTTCAGTAAACTTGTCATTTTGACAAGAATTATTCTACGGCAGCCCTACCCTGTCAACCGCCGAAAACGGGAGTCATTATGGAGTTTAGCGTTAAAAGTGGCAGTCCAGAAAAACAACGTTCCGCCTGCATTGTCGTGGGCGTGTTTGAACCACGCCGCCTGTCAGGCGTTGCCGAACAGCTTGACCAAGTCAGTGATGGTTACCTCAGCGGCTTACTCCGCCGTGGTGACCTTGAAGGTAAAGCTGGGCAAATGTTGTTACTGCATCATGTGCCAAACATTCTCAGTGAACGCGTACTCTTAGTCGGTTGCGGTAAAGAACGTGAACTTGATGAACGTCAGTATAAACAAATTATCGAAAAAACCATCCACACTTTGAACGAAACCGGTTCAATGGAAGCAGTTTGCTTCTTAAGTGAACTGCACGTTAAAGGCCGCGATACGTATTGGAAGGTACGCCAAGCCGTCGAAGCTGCGCAAGCGGGTTTATATACCTTTAACCAATTGAAAACCCGTAAAGAAGAGCCACGTCGGCCGCTACGCAAGCTGGTTTTTAATGTGCCAACCCGCCGCGAGTTGCCAATTGGCGAACGAGCGATCCAACACGGTCTAGCCATCAGTAAAGGCGTGAATATTTGTCGCGATGTTGCCAACATGCCGCCGAACATTTGCACGCCACGCTATTTAGCCGAGCAGTCCCAAGCGTTAGCCGACAACTACGAGAATGTGACCTTTACCGCCGTTGATGAGAAGCAAATGGCTGAGCTCGGTATGAATGCTTATCTTGCCGTCGGCCGTGGCTCTGAACACGAGTCGGTATTATCGCTGATCCATTATCAAGGTGCGGATGCCGACACGCCACCTATCGTGCTAGTTGGTAAAGGTTTGACCTTTGACGCCGGTGGTATCTCGATTAAACCAGCGGCCAACATGGACGAAATGAAATATGACATGGGAGGCGCCGCTTCTGTACTTGGCGCCATGCAAGCCTTGGCTGAATTGCAGCTGCCCATTAATGTGATCGGTGCGATTGCCGGTTGCGAAAATATGCCTGACGGTAAGGCTTATCGCCCTGGCGACGTGCTCACCACCATGAGTGGTCAAACTGTGGAAGTTCTCAACACCGACGCAGAGGGGCGCTTAGTCCTATGTGACACGCTCACCTACATTGAGCGTTTTGCGCCGGAGGCCGTTGTCGATGTAGCGACGCTCACCGGTGCTTGTATTGTCGCCCTTGGTCACCACGCAAGTGGTCTCATGAGTACACATAACCCGCTGGCGCATGAACTGCTCAATGCCTCAGAACAAAGCGGTGATCGTGCTTGGCGCTTACCCTTATGGGATGAGTACCAAGAAGCCCTCGACAGCCCCTTTGCCGATATGCAAAATCTCGGTGGTCGTGACGCAGGAACGATTACCGCAGCCTGCTTCTTGTCGCGATTTACCAAGAAGTACCACTGGGCGCACTTGGACATTGCCGGCACTGCATGGCGCAGTGGTGCGAAAAAAGGCGCTACCGGTCGTCCTGTCCCTATGCTGACGCAGTTCTTATTGAACCGCGCTGACCACGGACAGCACGATTAATATGGTGCACGGGATATTTTACGTCCTCGATGGACTCGACGATGCACAACAGCTTTCGCTGTTCTGCCAAGTGGTTGCCGAACGTTGGCGGGAACTTGGCAGCGTGCGCGTTTGGTGCCGTGACCAAAAACATGCCGAAGCGCTGGATGAAGCGCTCTGGCAGCAGCCTGCAGATGCCTTTGTCCCACATAATCTGGTGGGCGAAGGGCCGAGCCAAGGCGCTCCGGTTGAAATCTGCTGGCCTGAAGCACCCGTTGGTCCGCGGCGGTGCAAAGTGGTGATAAACTTTATGCCAACTGCTCCGCAATTCGCCGGTGCCCAACTGGTGCTTGATCAAGTTCCTAGCAACCCCGAGGCACGCCAAGCTGCGCGCGAGCGTTTCAAATGGTATCGCCAACAAGGGGTGCAACTCAGTACCGTTAACGCTACTGAGTTAACTCAAATTACAGCAAATTAAAGTCGTGAAGGTTTCGCATGGATAAAACGTATTCGCCCAATGCTATCGAGCAAGCGCTCTACCAAAAATGGGAGCAGGCAGGTTATTTCAAACCCTCCGGCCAAGGCAGCAGCTACTGCATTATGATTCCGCCACCTAATGTCACGGGTAGTCTACACATGGGGCATGCTTTTCAGCACACCATCATGGATACCCTGACCCGTTACAAGCGCATGGATGGCTACAATGCGCTATGGCAAGTGGGCTCGGACCATGCCGGTATTGCCACGCAAATGGTGGTTGAGCGCCAACTCGCTGCTCAAGGGCAAACCCGCACGGAATTAGGTCGTGACAAGTTCATTGAGAAGATTTGGGACTGGAAAGCACATTCCGGCGGTACCATCACCCAACAAATGCGCCGTCTCGGCGACTCCGTCGATTGGGACCGTGAGCGCTTCACCATGGACGAAGGCTTATCCAACGCCGTCAAAGAAGTGTTTGTGCGTCTACACAAAGAAAACCTGATTTACCGCGGTAAGCGTCTCGTTAATTGGGATCCGAAACTACAGACTGCGATCTCAGACCTCGAAGTTGAGAACAAAGAGCAGCAAGGCCACATCTGGCACTTGCGTTATCCGTTGGCTGACGGTGCTCAAACTGCTGACGGCAAAGACTACTTGGTAGTTGCAACCACGCGCCCGGAGACCATGCTCGGAGACGTTTGTGTCGCGGTACACCCTGATGATGAACGCTACCAAGCATTGGTCGGTAAATGTATTGAACTGCCACTCGTAAACCGCCGCATTCCAATTATTGCCGACAGCTACGTCGACCAAGAATTTGGTACCGGCTGTGTCAAAATCACCCCGGCGCATGACTTCAACGATTACGACATTGGTAAACGTAATCAAATGGCAATGATTGCCGTACTTGATGACCACGCTAACGTGCGTGAGCGCGCCGGTTTGTATACTGCAACGGGTGAAGCCATTGATAACATCGGTGACTTTGATGGCATGCTGCCAGAAGCCTATCGCGGCCTTGAGCGCTTCGAAGCTCGCAAACAGGTCGTAGCTGACTTTGAGGCGTTAGGTTTACTCGACAAAGTCGAAAAACACACCAACAAAGTTCCCTACGGTGATCGCGGTGGCGTGCCGATTGAACCGCACTTGACCGACCAATGGTACGTGCGCGTCGCACCGCTGGCTGAAGTCGCGACCAAGGCCGTGGAAGACGGTGAAATCGAATTCGTGCCGAAGCAGTATGAAAACATGTACTTCGCGTGGATGCGTGACATTCAAGATTGGTGTATTTCACGCCAGTTGTGGTGGGGCCACCGTATTCCGGCATGGTACGACAACGACGGTAACGTCTACGTGGGGCGTGACGAAGCCGAAGTGCGTCGTGACAACAACCTAGCCGACGATGTCGTATTGCAACAAGACGACGACGTACTTGATACCTGGTTCTCATCAGCACTATGGACCTTCTCGACTTTAGGTTGGCCAGAAAACACAGATGATTTGAAGACCTTCCACCCGACCGACGTGTTGGTGACGGGCTTCGATATTATTTTCTTCTGGGTCGCACGTATGATCATGATGACCATGCACTTCTTGAAAGACGAAAACGGCAAGCCTCAAGTTCCGTTTAAGACCGTTTATGTGACCGGTTTGATTCGTGACGAAGAAGGTCAGAAAATGTCGAAGTCGAAAGGTAACGTACTCGACCCGCTCGACATGATTGATGGCATCGATCTGGAAACCTTGGTCCAGAAACGCACTGCCAACATGATGCAGCCGCAGCTTGAAGCGAAAATCAAGAAACGCACCGAAAAGCAGTTCCCTGAGGGGATCACTGCCCACGGTACCGACGCACTGCGCTTTACTCTAGCTGCACTTGCTTCGACTGGTCGTGATATCAACTGGGACATGAAACGCCTCGAAGGCTACCGCAATTTCTGTAATAAACTTTGGAATGCCAGTCGCTATGTGTTGATGAACACTGAAGAGCATGACTGTGGCGTTAACGGCGGTGAGCTACAACTGTCGTTAGCCGATCAGTGGATTGTTGAGTGCTTTAATGACACGGTAAAACAATTCCGTCATGCGTTAGATAACTACCGTTTTGACCAAGCAGCAGCGATTGCTTATGAGTTCACCTGGAACCAATTCTGTGACTGGTATCTTGAGCTAACCAAGCCGATTCTGTTCAACGGCAGCGAAGCTCAGCTACGCGGCACTCGCCATACGTTGGTAACCGTGCTTGAACAACTGCTGCGCTTGTTGCACCCATTGCTGCCATTTATTACCGAAGAAATTTGGCAGCGTGTTGCGCCATTGGCTGGCGTGCAGGGCGAGACGATTATGTTGCAAGCCTACCCGCAAGCGCAGCAAGAACGCTTTGCCACCGCGCGTGATGACATGGAATGGCTTAAGCAAGTGATTGTTGCCGTGCGCAACATTCGTGGCGAAATGAATCTTTCGCCGAATAAGCCGTTGCCAATTTTGATTGCCAACGCCGATGATAAAGCTCAGCAACGCCTACAGGAAAACCAAAGTTTCTTGGCAGCATTGGCGAAGCTCGAATCTATCGACTTTTTAGCGTCCAGCGAGGAAGCACCAGCAAGTGCGACTGCCTTAGTCGGCCGCATGGAAGTGCATATTCCTATGGCGGGACTTATCGATACTGCGGCAGAACTTGCGCGCCTTGATAAAGCCATCGAAAAAGCAGAGAAAGAAGTTGCCATGTTTGCCCGTAAGCTCGGCAACGAAAACTTTGTTAGTAAAGCGCCAGCCGAAGTCATTGCAAAAGAACGCGAGAAGCTTGCTGACGCTGAAGAAACCTTGCAACAGTTACAACAGCAGCGTACGAAAATCGCCGCTCTGTAAGCTATTGAGAGACCACAGCACTACTTTTTGCTAAGCGAAAAGTAGTGCTGTTACTACCGCCACCAAGGCAGCCAACATTGGGATTGCCACAGTCACCACAAATATATCCTTGTAAGCCTCTTTATGGCTTAATCCCATCAGCGTAAACAAGGCAATGACCGCCCCTGAATGCGGTAACGAGTCCAAGCCACCTGCGGCTAGGTTCGCAATACGATGTAAAACTTCAGCACTAACCCCAGCGTCTAAATAGGCGGGTGCCAAACTCGACATAAAGATCTGCAATCCTCCGGATGCTGATGCGGTAACGCCCGAAATCAAGTTCGCCGAGACGAAAACAGACAATAAAGCAGGCATATCAAGGCCGAGTAACCATTGGGCAAAGGCATGAAAACCTTCAGTTTGAATGACCACCCCGCCAAACCCAATCACAGCGGCAGTATTGATGAGGGGGAGCATGGCATCGTCCACTCCACGCCCAGCAGCTGCGACAAATTGTTGCCGTACAGGCGCAAACAGTACAAAGCAAAGTAAGCTCCCCAAAATTAAGGCGAAACTCGCCCATAGCACCGGTTGGCTATTAGCAAAAGTCAGCCAATCTGCGCTCACACCGGCCATCGCCAGTAGTCGTGGGACGAGAATAGTGATAAGCACCATCAGGATCGGCAATAGCGAGCGTACTAACCCTGGCAATTCGGCATCTTGTGCAGGAGCCAGGGCTGCCATTTGTTGATCTTTGTCATTGGCGACATAGTGCTCACCTTGAGCTAACGCACGTCGCCATTGCCACTGCAGGTACCACATCCCGATACCGGCCATTATGAATCCGGCTAACAGTCCATACCAACCGCCAGCAAAAAGATCGGTCCCCAAGCCTCGCGCCGCAATCACATTATGAATCGATGGCGTACCGGGTAAAGCGGTCATGGTAAAGGTTCCTGCGCCTAACGCGATTGCCGCAGCATAAAGGCGTCGCGGAATATTCGCACTCCGCATAAGACTCACGCCAATCGGATACATGGTAAACATCACCACAAAGACAATAACACCGCCGTAGGTGAGCACCGCACAAACCAACATAGCAATCCATAACGCGCGTTGCTGCCCTAGCCGCGCGGTTATCCCCATAGCAACACCCTGTGCGGCATGGCTGGCCGCCATAATGCGACCAAACAAACCACCACATAAAAAGAGCAATAAAAAATTGCCAGCGAAACTAAAGGCCCCAGAGGCACCGAATGGAAAATGTTTAAGAAAGACATCAGCGAGCGCAATGTTATTGCTCAAGCCAATCACTAAAATAGAGAGGAGTACGGCGAGTAGGATATTGACGCCGCGCAGCGCCAGTAAAATAAGTAAAGCGAGTCCAGCAATGAGCCCTAGATCTGCGAGCATGAGCGCCCCCTGTTTTGGTTTTAATAAGGGGGCTTGATGAACGCGTTATTCTTCTTCGTCGGCATCACCAAAAAACGTGCCCCAGCCATCGTAATCGACGCCGGCAAGATCTGCTATTTTGGCTACTTCTTGGATTTGCTGGCGTAAAACTTCATTGTCTAGTTTTACCTCACAGACCGCTGCAAAAGCAAACAAACGACTGCCATCATCGAGCTCAAATTCATCAGCATCATCAACGTGATAGCCAACTTTTACCAGTTCAACGGCGGCTTTTTCGAGTTTGGTGAAGTCGGTACCAACCAAATGATGCTCAATCGTGAAGAGGTCTTCGCGCTGAGCACCATCTTCAAGCAACGCCGCGACGGTCTCGTCACTCTGTGCGAGTAATGCTTGTATGTCATTTGCCATGGCTAGACGCTCCTTTAGGCGAAGTGGTCGCCAACTCATGATCGAGTTCGCTGATTTTGTTTTGCATCAATTGGTGACAATGAGCACTCAAAGCGCGTACCGAATCTGCCCCGAATTCACTCGTTTGAATCGGTGGCAACATTTCGATAATCAGCTTGCCATTGTTCCAGCGATTAAGTTTAATGCGACCGTGCAAGTTAGACACACAAATAGGTACCACGTCCGCTTGTGCTTGCACCGCTGTACGAAAGGCTCCAGTCTTAAAAGGTAATAAGCCACGTCCGTAGCTGCGCGTTCCCTCTGGGAACAACAACACCGAAATCTTTCGTTCCTTGATCGCTTCTGCAGCTTGTTCAATCGTACCGCGGGCACGTCCACTATTTTTGCGATCAATGAGAATGTTTCCCGAAAGCCAATACAACTGACCAAAGAACGGGATCCACTTTAAGCTTTTCTTACCGATACTTACCGTACGTGGAGGCATTGCTCGGCTAAGGGTGAAAATGTCATAGGTATTTTGATGATTAGCGATATAGACATAAGGACCACCATCATAGAGGCCCTCAGGTACACGAATCTCTAATTCCACACCAAGCAACTTATGCATACGCCCATACCAATGGGCAAAAATTGGCGTATTGTTAGGGTGAAACGGGCGCACTAGGCAAAATAACAAGCCTAAAACACCACAAATCACGACAAAACAGCCCAATAAAATCAATCGTACTACTGCGAGCATGCCATCTCCTCGTATTTTACTGCGCGCTAGTATACCTGTTTCCGCAGCAAAATACGTCCGATCAGTCTTGGCTCTCGACATCGATTGCGTCAACCCGTTGCAAGCCTCGTGGTAATTTGTTGCCACGACGGCCACGTTCACCACGATAATGCTCTAAATCAGCGGGCTTAAGTGTCAGCTTGCGCTTACCGGCGAGCAAGGTAATCGCAGCATCATTCGGTACCACCGATGTCGCGACCACATATTCTTCACGCGATTGCGCACGCAACGCCGGAATGCTAATCATCTTATTGCCCTTACCTTTCGCTAGTTCAGGTAAATCGGCGACAGGGAAGATCAGCATGCGCCCTTCATTTGACACCACCACCAACAAGTCGTCATCGCGATTATTCACGCGTTGGGGCGGCAGGATTTTCGCGCCCGTAGGTAAATTCAAAATCGCTTTACCATTCTTATTGCGGCTCACTAAATCGCTAAACTGACAGACAAAACCGTAGCCAGCATCAGAAGCCAGCAAGTAACGCTGATCATCTTTCGCCATCATCACTTGTTCAACGGTTTCACCAGCAACCATGCTAAAGCGGCCGGTCAGTGGCTCGCCTTGGGTCCGTGCGGAAGGTAATAGGTGTGCCTCACAGGCAAAGCTACGCCCTGAACTATCGAGGAACACAACCTGTTGGTTGCTCTTGCCCTGCGCACTTGAAAGGTAGCTATCGCCAGATTTATAGGCCAAACTCGAACCGTCGATATCATGACCTTTCGCAGCACGTACCCAACCTTTTTTGGACAGTACCACAGTGACCGCCTCGGCAGGCGTTAAGTCGCGTTCACTTAAAGCCTTAGCCTCTTCACGCTCAACCAAAGGTGAACGGCGGTCGTCACCATATTTCTCTGCATCCGCAAGGATTTCTTTGCGAATAAGCGTCTTCAAACGGCGATCGGAGCTAAGTAACAACTCAAGCTGTTCGCGTTCTTTTTCCAACTCATCTTGCTCGCCTTTCAGCTTCATTTCTTCAAGCTTGGCCAAATGGCGTAATTTCAACTCCAAAATAGCTTCAGCTTGCGTTTCCGTCAGCGAAAAGCGTTTCATTAATTCAGCTTTGGGCTCATCTTCATAGCGAATAATAGCGATCACTTCGTCGATATTAAGATACGCTATCAATAGGCCTTCCAAGATATGTAAACGCGCCAAAACTTTATCTAAGCGATGCTGCAGCCGACGAGTAACAGTGGTTTGGCGGAAGGTTAACCACTCTTTAAGTACCGTTAGTATCGGTTTTACCTGTGGTCGTCCATCAAGCCCCAGCATATTCAGGTTTACGCGGTACTGTTTTTCTAAGTCAGTGGTGGCAAACAAATGCTGCATCATTTGCTCCACATCTACCCGGTTTGAGCGCGGCACAATCACTAAACGCGTTGGGTTTTCATGGTCAGACTCATCGCGCAAATCTGCCACCATAGGAAGCTTTTTCGCCTGCATTTGTCCGGCGATTTGCTCTAAGACTTTAGCGCCCGAAGCTTGATGTGGGAGAGCATAAACAACGACTTCGCCATCTTCTAAGTGATACTTAGCACGCATACGAATACTGCCGCGGCCGCTCTCGTAGAGCTTCACAATTTCATCTTGCGGGGTGATAATTTCAGCATCTGTTGGGTAGTCAGGACCTCGTAAGTGCTCCATGACTTCTGCTAAATCTGCGCTTGGCTTTTCCAGCAACAATGCACAAGCATGGGCCACTTCTCGTGCGTTGTGCGGAGGAATGTCGGTCGCCATACCAACCGCAATGCCCGTTACCCCATTGAGCAAAATATGCGGTAAACGCGCCGGCAACATGCGCGGCTCTTTCATTGTGCCATCAAAATTTGGCACCCAGTCCACGGTCCCCTGCCCAAGCTCGCTTAGTAGCAACTCGCTAAAACGCGAGAGTTTCGCTTCGGTATAACGCATTGCCGCAAAGGATTTGGGATCATCTTGAGAGCCCCAGTTCCCTTGGCCATCAACCAATGGGTAGCGATACGAAAACGGCTGCGCCATCAGTACCATGGCTTCATAACAAGCACTATCGCCGTGCGGATGGAATTTACCCAACACGTCACCCACGGTACGGGCTGACTTTTTATATTTCGCGAGAGCTGATAAACCTAACTCTGACATCGCATAGATGATGCGCCGTTGCACCGGCTTAAGGCCATCACCGATATGCGGCAACGCACGATCCATGATCACGTACATGGAATAATTTAGGTAGGCGTCCTCGGTAAAGCGGCGTAGTGGAATTTGTTCAACAGTATCCATCGACATTCTTCTTATACTCCTTACAGCTCAGCCAAATCGACCAGGTTGCCTTTGCTTTCGAGCCATTCACGGCGGTCGCCTGCACGTTTCTTCGCCAGCAGCATATCCATTAATTCTTCCGTTGCCGTAGGTTCGTCAACGGTCAGCTGCACCAAACGTCGGGTGTTGGGATCCATCGTAGTTTCACGCAATTGCAATGGATTCATTTCACCAAGCCCCTTAAAGCGTTGTACATTGACCTTACCTTTGCGCTTCTCGGCATCAATACGATCTAAAATGCCCTGCTTTTCGTCTTCATCGAGTGCGTAAAACACTTCCTTACCCACGTCGACACGATACAGCGGTGGCATCGCCACATACACATGACCATGATCAACAAGTGCGCGGAAATGACGTACAAACAGAGCACACAGCAACGTTGCGATATGGAGTCCATCGGAGTCCGCATCGGCCAATATGCAAATCTTGCCGTAGCGTAATTTTTCAAGGTCGTCGGAGTCAGGGTCGACCCCTAAAGCTACGGAAATATCATGAATTTCTTGTGAACCGAGAATTTGGTCAGACTCCACTTCCCAGGTATTCAGAATCTTCCCTCGCAACGGCATCACCGCCTGGAAGTCACGATCGCGAGCTTGCTTGGCGGAACCACCTGCCGAGTCACCCTCGACCAAAAACAATTCACCGCGCGCTGGGTCTTGGGTCGCACAGTCAGTGAGCTTACCCGGCAACGGTGGCCCTTGGGTCACTTTCTTGCGCACTACCTTCTTACTTGCACGCATCCGTCGTTGTGCATTATTAATACACAGTTCAGCAAGTTGTTCTGCCTGTTCGGTGTGCTCGTTCAACCACAAGCTAAAGGCATCTTTCACTACCCCGGAAACGAAAGCAGCGCATTGCCGCGAGGACAACCGTTCTTTGGTTTGCCCAGCGAACTGAGGGTCCTGCATTTTTACCGAAAGAATATAGGTGCAACGCTCCCAAATATCTTCCGGCGTTAGCCGCACACCACGCGGCAACAAATTGCGAAACTCACAAAATTCGCGCATGGCCTCGAGCAGGCCTTGGCGCAAACCATTCACGTGAGTCCCACCTTGCGGCGTAGGAATAAGGTTAACGTAACTTTCAGCGACACCTTCACCACCTTCCGGCAGCCAAGTAACCGCCCAATCCACAGCCTCTTCGTTGCCACTAAAGCTGCCAATAAAAGGCTCTTCGGGCAGTGTCGGTAACTCTTGTACAGCTTCGACAAGATAATCGCGAAGACCGTCCTCGTACTGCCAAGTGTGTTCGCTATTATCGACAAGGTTCTTAAAAGTGATTTTTAGCCCCGGGCAAAGCACTGCTTTGGCCCGCAGCAAATGCGTCATTTTGAGTACCGAAAACTTCGGCGAATCAAAGTACTTCGGGTCGGGCCAGAAACGTAAAACCGTCCCCGTATTGCGTTTACCGACTGTTCCAGTAACCGTCAACTCTGAGACTTTATCGCCGTTTTCGAAGGCCATTTCGTAGACTTGTCCGTCGCGCTTCACCAATACATCGACACGGGTCGAAAGCGCATTAACGACCGAAATACCTACCCCGTGCAAACCACCAGAAAAGTTGTAGCTCTTATTCGAGAACTTACCGCCAGCATGGAGTTTGGTCATGATCAGCTCAACCCCCGGCAGCCCTTCTTCAGGATGCACGTCAACGGGCATGCCGCGCCCATCATCTTGCACTTCAAGGGACTGATCTGGGTATAGCGTGACGATGAGTTCGCGCGCGTGACCTGCTAAAGCCTCATCGACACTGTTATCGATGACTTCTTGGCCTAAGTGGTTCGGGCGTGTGGTGTCGGTATACATTCCCGGGCGGCGACGCACCGGTTCAAGTCCGTTGAGGACCTCTATCGCATCTGCTTTGTAATCTGACATGCGCTCTTCTTTTCGGTGACAAGAATTGTAGTTATAGGATGCTCATATACTGTTACAGGATGAGCGGAAACTCAAGCTAGTATTCTGTGGCGAGACCTTGTTTTCGGATAAGCTCAAGCCACTCTTGTAAAAAGCGGTTCACCTGAAATTTTTCGTTGCTGTGATGCATTGCGGGATTCGGCTGCTCATAGCTCGGTTGTAGGCGCGAAACATTCTGACTACGCATGACTTCTGCCAACTGCGCATCATGGTACAAACGCACTTCAAGCTCCGTTTCAACGAGGCCTGGTAACCGCTTCTGCAGCGCATGCTGCTGAATCCGAATATCTGTTGTGTAGGGCGCACGCTGCAGCACTTTCACACGAAAGTGTAAATGAGTTCCTACCTTTATAAGCTGTTCTCGGCCCTGCTTAAGCTGCGCCACGAGTTTCGTTAGCGCAGCATAGTTGACCGCCGCCAGCCGTTGCAGGGCTGCCAGGTCAAATTGATAGCGTTGGCGTTTCACGTCTCGAGTCATGACTTACGTATTTGCTCCAAATGTAATTGCAACCATTGTAGTCCAATCACGCTGGCAGCGTTGTTAATTTTTCCTTGTTCGAGCAGGTTCATGACTTCACTGCGCGGCAGTACATGTACCTTGATGTCCTCATTTTCTGTTGGCAAACCACCATGCTCCACGGCCTTGGTACTGTCGACCTCGGCAATGTAAATCGAGATTTTCTCGGTGCATCCCCCAGGGGTCGATAAATAAGTCAACGCATAGTGCAAGTCGTCGGATTGCAACCCCGCCTCTTCTTCAAGCTCCCGTTTGGCAACACTTAAGGCGCTTTCTTCGGGCTTGTCGATCATACCGGCGACAAACTCAAGCAACCAAGGCGAGTCTTGTTGTTGGAGCGCACCAATGCGAAATTGTTCCAAAACCACCAGTTGGTCGCGCGCTACATCATAAGGGATCACCATCACCGCATGCCCTCGCTCCATCACCTCACGCTCAAACTCCGGCGACCAGCCACCGGCAAACAAACGGTGTTTTAAGCGATACTTATAAAGGCTTAAAAAGCCCTCACGAACAGTGGTTTTTTCAATAATTTGATAATCTTCATGATTAAATTTTTGCACTGTAAACCTTTTCTCTCTTTCTAACGTCTATTAGTTTTTACTAAATTAACCACACTACAATCTCATAATTGGTTACATTTAGACCTAAGTTGTTGCAACTCAACACATGAATCCCGCTGGCAATCGGAGTATGCTAGTATTCATTCAAATGTGTATGTAAAATACCGAAAAAGTTTAGCAACGGTCATCTGAGCCAGACGAACCTCCAGGATTACGGAACTCATGAAAAAAACGATTCTTTCAGCAGTTATCGGACTTACTTTTGCAGCAAGCAGCTCGGCAGCATTCGCTGACGACCTTGCCGAAATTTTCCAATTAGCGTTGCAAAATGACCCTACGCTCAAGCAAGCGCAAGCGCAACGTGATGCGGCGAAAAAAGGCGTTGATATCGCTCAAGCCGATTGGTGGCCGCAACTTGGCTTTGAAGCAGGTTATTCGCGTAGTCAGCGTGAAACACTAGACTTCGATAACACCGGCAACACTTTTATGTACGACATCACAACCACCGGTTGGGATGCTGGCATAAGCCTTAGTCAGACTCTGTTTAGCAAAAGCGTTTGGGAACAAACCCAGATAGCTGAAAAGCAAGCTTATCAAGCTGAAGTTAATTATTTGAGCGAGCGCCAGCAATTGATGATTCGCGTCGTCAACGCCTATTTCAGTGTGCTGGAGCGAATGGATGATCTCGAATTTGCACAGGCGGAAAAACGTGCGATTGAGCGCCAACTTGAGCAAACCAAACAACGCTTTTCTGTAGGCCTTACGGCGATCACCGATGTCCACGAAGCTCAGGCGCAGTTTGATAACGCGGTGGCCCGCGAGATCCAAGCGAAGAATGCTGTCGAAATCGCACAAGAAAGCCTACGTGAAATCACTGGTCGCTATCACGAAGACCTCGCCGAGCTTGATACCGATAATTTTTCACCATCATCGCCTAATCCAGAGAAAGCCGATGCATGGGTAACCACGGCTGAAGACAAAAACCTGCAATTATTAGTTCAACGCGTTGCGGTTGAAATTTCCGAACAACAAATCGATCTTGCCCAGGCCGGTCACTATCCTCGTGTGGGTTTGCAAGCTAGTTATGGTACCTCTGACGCTGAACAAGAAGTTCAAGGCCAAACCAACGATAGCCCGCGTATGGATAGCTCGTCTATTGGCGTCACTTTGAATGTGCCGATCTTCAGTGGCTTCCGTACCTCAGCACAAGCTGACCAAGCACGGTCAAACTACGTGGCCAGCAGTCAACAACTTGAATTCACTCGTCGAGGCGTTGAGCGCGAAGTTCGCAACGCCTACTACGATGTGGTTGCAGCAGTAGCGACTATTAAAGCACTCGAGCAGGCCGTGGTTTCTGCGGAAAGCGCCTTAAATGCTACGCAAACAGGCTTTGAAGTCGGTACACGTACTATCGTTGACGTGTTAGATAGCACACGCAACCTGTTCAATGCCCGCCGTAATCTCTCGACTGCGCGTTATAATTACATCCGACAATCACTGACACTGCAGCAAGCTTCAGGTAAGATTAGTGAACAAGATCTGATGGCCATTAACGCAAGTCTCATTAATGAAAATAATTGAAAAACCAAAATTTGAAGCACGGTTTTTACTTCCTAAGTATTGGCTGACCTGGTTAGGGGTCAGCCTTCTTTATTTTATCTCTTGGTTACCTTACAAATGGCAGCTCGCCCTAGGGCGTGGGCTGGGTAAACTTTTTTACAAGTTTGTGCCCAAACGCGCCGAAGTTGCACGACGTAATCTTGAACTTTGTTTTCCTGACAAATCCGCCGACGAAATCGAAGCGCTGGTTCGTGAGAACATGCAAAACACGGGGATCGCCTTCTTCGAGACAGGGATGGCTTGGTGGTGGCCAGATTGGCGCATTCGCCGCAAACTTCATGTGCACGGTGTTGAGCATTTACATGCACCGCTCAATGAAGGTAAAGGCGTACTGTTGCTACTTTTTCACTTTCTCAGCCTGGAAGTGCATGCTCGTCTGCACGGCTTTGTGAAACCAGCCGTAGGACTATATCGCCCCCACAACAACGCCGTCATGGAATACTTGCAAACCCGCGGCCGCGGGCGTTCAAATAAATACATGATTCCACGCAACGACGTCCGCAGCATGAAGCAAGCCATCCAAGATGGGGAAATTGCAGGTTATTTACCTGACCAAGATTATGGTCGTCGTCGGACTTTATTTGCGCCCTTTTTTGCCGTTTCAGAAACCAGTACGACAACCGGTACGCTGCTCTTTGCGAATAGCAAAAAATGCGCGGTATTACCCACCACCTGCTTTCGCCGCAGTGATGGCACTGGCTACGACGTAACCTTCTATCCCGAGTTCGAGAACTTTCCGACGGGTGATGATTTGGCCGACGTTACCCGCGTCAATAAAATGGTTGAATATGCCATTATGCAGCGCCCAGAGCAGTATTTGTGGGTGCACCGACGGTTCAAAACACGGCCAAATGAAGATGATCCAAGTCTTTATCAGCGGAGTTAATGGAGTACCTCGGCAAACCACTCTTGCCAAGCTTTGGCAACTACGGAACGCTCATCTGCGAAAGGTTGGTGGGTGAGCGAACCGCGATCGTCCAGCGCCAACTGATGTAACCATTCGCGTTCACGAATATAAATCTCGGTTAACTGCTGCGCTTGTGCTGCAGGCATCACCTCTAGTTGCCCCGCTTGTTCTAAAATTCTAACGTTGTCGGTATAAGTCGTCAGTGCAGGATGCTCTGTGCTGAAACGTAAAACCAAATACTGCACAAGAAATTCGATATCGGTAATGCCGCCCACGCCTTGCTTCAGATCAAAGCTATGCTGCTCACTACGCTGTTCTTTGTGACTACGCATTTTTTCTCTCATTTCAACAACTTGCATGGCGAGTTCGGTGACATTTCGCGACTGCCGCAGTTGCGCTTGGCGCAGTTGCTGGAACGCCGCGCAAAGTTCTTGGTCGCCAAATACCGGTCGCGCACGAACGAGCGCTTGCAACTCCCAGGTCCAAGCGTCCTCTTGGAGGTAACTGGCATAAGTTGATAAACGCGTCACCAACAGCCCAGCTTTACCGGATGGACGTAGCCGCATATCGACTTCGTAGAGCGTTCCAATAACGGTACGCGTCGTGAATAAATGCAGTATGCGCTGCGCTAAACGCAGATAAAATTGTTGTACTTCAAGGGGCTTGGCGCCGTCGGTTTCGCCTTGGTAATCGCTGTCGGTGATAAAGACCAGATCGAGATCAGAACTGTAGCTTAATTCCAGTCCGCCGAGCTTGCCATAAGCCACAACTGCAAAGCCCATGCGCGACGGTGAACAACCAGGTGGACAGCCATGCCGCGCCGTAAGCTGTTGCCACGCCAAGTGCACTACCGCACCAATAATAGCCTCGGCGAGGTAGCTCAAATGATCACTTACCTTCATCAATGGCAATGCACCGCTAATATCGGCCGCAGCAATTTTCAATTGGCACGATTGCCGCGCTTGCCGCAGTGCATTCATTTGTGCTTCAAGATCATCTTCTTGTTCAGGAATACGCAACAGGTATTCATCGATAATCGCACGATAATCGGTAAGTTCTGGCAGCTCATACAAATGCTGCGGATCAATGAGTTCATCCAGCAAAATGGGAAAATTGGCTAAATGCTGCGCAATCCACGAGCTCGCTCGGCAAAGTTTGACCAGCTGCTCACGTGCACCAAGGTTCTCAACCAGTAACTCAACATACGCCGTACGGCTCATAATCCGCCGTAACAAGGTAAACACGCGTTCGAGAACCACCTCGGCATCAGCAAGCTGAAGGCAACGTTGCACCAACACCGGTACCAATTTTGCCATGGCCTTGCGCCCACGAGGACCACTGCCACGCTTACGTACCTCAAGGCGCAACTCATTCACATGTTGCCAAATCAGTTGCGCGCGCTGCTTATCAAGCCCGTAATCATGTAACACATCAAGCGCAGTGCTGTCTTCGACCATATCTTGCCAAAGTAACTGTAAGGCGCCAGCGTCTTCATCATCGCTGTCATTGTCACCAATGACATTCTGGAAGTGTTGATGAACACGCGCCATTGCTTGTTGAATATCATTTACCAAGGCTTGCCATGTTTGCCCAAAAACCGCAGCCAGCGCCGCTTGTCGTGCGTGATCGTCAGGCAGTGTCTGTGTTTGTTCATCGTTGTACTCTTGCAGCGCATGCTCAACGCGACGCAGAAATTCATAGCTCGCCAGCAACTCCCGTACAGCTGCGGCGGGAAGTAACTCTTGCTCGGCAATCACCTGATAGGCTTGATACAGTGACTGCGTCTGTAATTGTCTTTGCTGGCCGCCGCGAATAAGTTGAAACGTTTGCGCAATGAATTCCACCTCGCGGATACCACCCGGGCCCAGTTTAATATTGTTCTGTACCCCTTGGCGCTTGGTTTCTTGGCTAATCAACGTTTTCATCTTGCGCAGTGCGTCGATTGCCGAAAAATCAATATAACGCCGATAAACAAACGGACGCAGCAAGTCTTTAAAGGCCTGTTCACTCGCTTTATCGGCACCAATCAGGCGTGCCTTCACCATCGCATAGCGCTCCCAATCACGACCTTGCTCTTGGTAGTAATACTCCAGCGCAGCGAGACTCGTAACCACAGGCCCCGACTGACCGAACGGACGTAAGCGCAAATCTACGCGGAAAACACGACCATCCGCAGTGAGCGCATCAAGCAAACTCATCATGCCTTGTACTAACTTGGTAAAAAACACATCGGTTTCAACCGGTTTTCGTGGATGATCGGTTTCACCGCGCTCGGGATAGCAGAAAATGAGGTCAATATCCGACGAGAAATTCAATTCCCGTCCACCGAGTTTGCCCATCCCTAATACCCACAGCGGCTGCGCTTTTCCGTCATTATCAAGCGGCGTACCGTAGCGCTCGGTAAAACGCGGATAAAGCCAATCACGAGCGGCAATAATGAAAGCATCTGCGGCAGCGCTTAAATGCTCAAGCATGTCACGCAATGGTAATTGCCCAGTCAAATCCGCTGCCGCTAATGCCGCAAACCATTGTTTGCGATGACGACGCAATACTCGCTGCGCAGTTGCTTCATCGCTTACCTCGGCAAGAGCTTGCTGTAACCGCGGCAAGTAGTCTGTCGGTGCAATGAGCTCAAGCGTTTCATCATCGGTCAGCGCAATGGTTATCGGTTCGTCCGCCCCACCCTCATGCGCCAATACATCCGCTATAAACGGACTTAGCTGAGCCAATTTTTCAAGTAACGGGGACGATAGCGTCATAACAATAGGTTCGCTCACTGCACGATTTAATTCAGCCAATAAGGCTCTTGTTTCAGAGCCGCCTTGCGCGAGTGCTCAAGCGCATAGAGCAACGTCTCTAGTTGTATGCCTTGCCAGTTTAACAAGCGTTCAGGTTGACTATCTTCATTGTCCTTGATGGCTTCACGTAACAGTTTGAGCGCCATGATCTCGCGAATTCCCCGCACCATGTCCTGCCATGGCGCACGAAAGAGCTCACGATCTTGCTCATCAAATAGGTAGCCAACGCAATAACCGAGTTGCAGCGAGCTCTGTAACAGTGGTAATTGCTTTAAATAATATTCCGGTTTTAATTCATCGTCTTTTGCAAACGCATCAATGACGCTTTGCCAGTCTTCGCGAAGACGCTGTGATGCCCATTGCCGCAGTGGTAACTGCGACACTTGCTCGTGACGTGGTTGCTGCTGGCACAAAGCGCCCAGCTCAAGCAAGGTCAGTTGATAATCGTCGCGAATACTTAAACTTTGGACCAGTTCTAACTGTACGGCATGTTCTTGCTGTTCAAGGATCGCTTCATAAAGCTTGGGATATTGCTTCAGTGCACGATGATAAGCGCCGTCCTCAGCTGTGAGCTCAGTCAAGCCATCGTAGCGACTTAACCAGCCCAAATGACCGAGCATTTGCTCAAGTCGTAAAATATGATCACTGACGTCGACTTCGAGGGTCGCTAACTGCTGCAGCACGACTTTACTCAGGCGGATGCCATCGGTGATTCCAGCAACGGCACGGACACTTGGCGCTTCGCCTAAACAAGCGTCATTGTGTTGCCAGTACTGCAAGGCATAGGTCAATGCCCGATAAAGGCCTGTGCCCACATCGTCATTTGCTTCTTGTGGAACAAAGTGTGCATGGGTAAAGGGTTCGAGTACGGTTTTGCCGGCCAATAGATAGCCACGTGCAGCTTTACTTAAACTCCCCATGCGGGCATTTAAACGCGTTACTAAACGGCGCGCGATCTTATAAGCATCGGCCAGGTTGCCTTGTTGCACTTCAATCTCGACCTCGGCAATCGGACGTTGCTCGGCACCAGCTTGGATCACACCTTCATCATAGACCAACTCAATACGGCCATCCCCACTGGGAATGTGCCAACGGTGTCGAGTAAAGTTGGTAGAAAAAATTTCTTCGAGCTCGCGATTGATATCGAACAAAGGAAAGTCGTCAGGCCAAATATCTTCTTCGAATAATGTTAGATCAGGCTTATCAGCGGTTATGACGGCATTGTATTCGGGACGACTGTGCATGCCGCCAAGGACTTTTCCGGCTAACTTAATCGTTTGTTCGCGCTCTTCGCCCTTTTGGCGAATACGCAGCCCCATATCGTGTTGCCGTAACCGCAAATCGGCAGTATCAAAGTAACGATTGCCCAGCTCAAAGGTGGCCTGCTCCGCATCTTTTGCGAAGCTTTGGCATAATTCCAGTATCTTTTCTTTGCTGGCACCGTCGACCAGTAATTTTAGTTCGATTTCTTGGCTCACACGCGCTCTCACGTCAACATTTTGATCCTGCTAAATACGGTACTCGTAGGCGCTGTGTGGGTCAACTTTAATGGGCTTGACAGGTGCGTACAAAAATTGCACCGTGGGCGGCGACGAAAAGTTTAGAAAAACTGACGAAGTGGGCTTTACGCGCAGTAAAAAAGCAATATACTTGCGCGCAAATTATGTCCCCTCCAGCCAACGGCTGAGTCTTACAGGAGATGCTATGTTCAAAGCCAGTGAAGTACTTCAGGCTCAGTATACCGGTGCCGACCTCGGCACCTTGCAACGCGCCATTACCGACAACTACTTGGTCGATGAAGACGCCTATTTGCAAGAACTGATGCAACTGGTGCCCAACGATGATTCGACGCTCGATCAAGTGACCGAGCGCACGGCAAAGTTGGTCAATACCGTACGTGACCGCGCCGATGGCGGTGGCGTTGATGCCTTTTTGCAAGAGTACAGCCTTGATACGCAAGAAGGTATTATTCTTATGTGCTTGGCTGAAGCCTTATTACGCATCCCTGATGCCTATACCGCTGATGCACTGATTCAAGATCGGTTATCCGGCGGTGATTGGCAAAAGCACATGGGCGAAAGTGCCTCTTGGTTAGTAAACTCAGGTACTTGGGGTTTAGCGCTGACCAATTCGGTGATTAACCCAACAGGTCAACCAATGGCGACACCACGCGGCGTATTCCGCCGTTTGACCCGCCGCTTGGGGATGCCAATCGTGCGCAAGGCAACCTACGCCGCCATGCGTATCATGGGTAAGCAGTTCGTACTAGGACGCACCATTCAAGAAGCGTTAAAAAATAGCCGTGCCAATCGCGACAAGGGCTACACGCACGCCTACGACATGTTAGGCGAGGCGGCTTTGACAATGGCTGACGCACGACGTTATCACGCCGATTATGTGAACTCGATCAACGTTGTTGCGCAAGAAAACTTTAATAACCCTAAAGCGCCACGCCCAACCATTTCGATCAAGTTGTCGGCGCTGCATCCGCGCTATGAGTCGGCAAACCATGAGCGCGTTTTAACGGAGCTCGCGCAAAGCCTAACAGAGTTGGTTAAGCTCGCCAAAGAAGCCGACGTTGGTGTCACTATTGATGCCGAAGAAGCAGACCGCCACGAGCTCTCGTTAGAACTGTTCGAAAAAGTGTATCGCAGTGGTGTTTGCAAAGGCTGGCCGCGTTTCGGCTTGGTGGTACAAGCCTATTCCAAGCGTGCACTGCCAACTTTAGTTTGGCTCACCGCACTAGCGAAAGAGTGTGGTGATGAGATTCCAGTTCGTCTTGTTAAAGGCGCCTACTGGGACACTGAAATCAAACTTTGTCAGGTCAATGGTTTGACGGGCTATCCCGTGTTCACGCGCAAAGCCAATACTGATGTAAGCTACTTGGCCTGCGCCCGTTACCTGCTTTGCGAACAGACCGATGGTGCAATTTATCCGCAGTTCGCCACGCACAATGCGCAAACGGTAATTGCCATTCGCCAGATGAACGAAGCCACGCAGCGCCGTATCGAGTTTCAACGCCTGCACGGCATGGGTGATGATCTTTATGACACACTACTGCAGGAAGATGAAAATACAACGGTGCGCATTTACGCTCCGGTCGGTGCACATAAAGACTTGCTGCCATACTTAGTACGCCGCTTGTTAGAAAACGGCGCCAATACGTCATTTGTGCATAAATTGGTGGACCCAGAGACGCCGGTTGACGAACTCACCCAGCACCCGATGCGCACCATCACCAAGTACGAAAGCTTGGCGAATACCAAAATTCCTTTACCGACGCAGATTTTCAGCGATCGCAAAAACTCGTTAGGATTGAACATGAACATTCACTCTCAAGCAGATGATTTCATTGCTGCCGTGCAGCAATACCGCGACAAACAATGGCAAGGTGGCCCGATCGTTAATGGCGACGTGATTGATGATGCCCACCACCGAGTGAGCATTAATAGTCCGCAAGAGAACCAACGCCAAATCGGTAGCATTTGCTGGGGCGACAAGGCGCTGGCTGAGCAGGCGCTCAATAGTGCTAACGCGGCCTATCGCCGCTGGCGCGACACGGACGTCGAAGTTCGTGCAAAAGCGCTAGAAAAGTTTGCTGATTTAATGGAAGCCAACCGCGATGAGCTCATCGCTTTGTGCTCTCTCGAAGCAGGTAAGAGCTTACAAGACGGTATCGATGAAGTTCGTGAAGCGGTCGACTTTTGCCGTTACTACGCGGTCGAAGCACGCAAACTTATGGGCGAAGGCACTACTTTGCCAGGGCCTACAGGCGAGACCAATGAGTTGTTCGTGCAAGGCCGTGGTACCTTTATCTGCATCAGCCCTTGGAACTTCCCTTTAGCGATTTTCACTGGCCAAGTGGTGGCCGCATTGGTTACCGGTAACTGTGTTATCGCCAAACCTGCAGAGCAGACTGGCTTAATCGCCTTCCGTGCTGTGCAACTGTTACTTGAAGCTGGTATTCCAGGCGACGTGGTGCACTTTATGCCTGGTAGTGGTGCTGAAGTTGGCTCATTCTTGGTCAGCCAAGAAGACATCGGCGGTGTATGCTTTACCGGTTCCACCTATACTGCACAATCGATTAACCGTGCGCTTGCCGCACGTACCGGTGCAATTGTGCCATTAGTTGCAGAAACCGGCGGCCAAAACGCCATGTTGATTGACTCAACAGCGCTACCTGAACAAGCCGTCACCGACATTGTTGCCAGTGCTTTCAAGAGTGCAGGCCAACGTTGTTCGGCCTTGCGCGTATTGTTCGTGCAAGATGACATTGCCGACCGCGTCATCGATCTACTCAAAGGTGCAATGGCTGAACTGAAAGTGGGTGACCCACTGTTACATGAAACTGACGTAGGTCCAGTGATCGACGGTGTGGCCAAGAGTAACCTTGAGCAGCATGTGTCGGACATTTCACAGGCAGGTCGCCTGATAGCCCGTGCACCTATGCCTGACTATACCAATGACGGCACTTTCGTAGCACCGACCGCCATCGAAATCGACAGTATCAATCAGTTGGTGAAAGAGAACTTTGGGCCAATTCTACATGTCATCCGCTACTCTACTGACAAGCTAGATGACGTGATTGATAGCATTAACGCAACTGGTTTTGGTTTAACGTTCGGCATTCATAGCCGTAACGAAACCTTCGCGGCCGATGTTGCCCGTCGTATCGACGTTGGTAATGTGTACATTAACCGCAACCAGATTGGCGCTGTAGTAGGTGTGCAGCCATTTGGTGGCCGCGGCATGTCGGGTACTGGACCCAAAGCGGGCGGTCCACACTACCTTACCCGCTTTATCACCGAAAAAACGCGCACCAACAACATTACTGCTGTTGGTGGTAACGCTACCCTACTCTCGCTGGGCGATTAAAAATCTTCCAATTCGTGTAGGTACAATGACTGGCTGCCGTCGGCAATGGCGGCGGCCAAGCTTTCCACCCGCGGTAACAACCGCGCCATATAAAACTTCGCGGTTTTCACCTTACTGGCTAAATACGGACGCTCAGCAACCAACGGCTGCGCAGTTTTCGCCATGCGTAACCATAAGTAACCGTACGTCACGTAACCAAGTAAGTGCAGATACTCAACCGCAACGCTATTGATGACGTTCTCATCGCCACCCGCAACTTGTTGCAGTACTTGGCCGGTTACTTCTTCGGTGCGCTGTACCGCTTTACCGAGCTGTTCATACTCGGCCGCCAACTCCGCAACCGGCTCAGCTAATAGCGCCTGAATGTCTTCCAGCAGTGGCTTCACCAATTCGCCACGCGACCCAGCGACTTTACGGCCCAATAAGTCTAACGCTTGAATACCGTTAGTACCTTCATAGATTTGGGCAATACGGCAATCGCGGACTAACTGTTCCTGGCCCCACTCACGCACATAACCATGCCCACCAAAGACCTGCTGACCAATCACGGTAGTTTCAAAGCCCGTATCGGTGATGAACGCTTTCGCAATGGGGGTGAGCAATGCGACCAACGCATCAGCACGCGCTTTCTCTTCTGCGTCCTCGCTGTACTTGGCGATATCCAACTGCTGGCCGACATAAGTTGAGAAAGCTCGTCCACCTTCAACAAAAGCTTTCATGGTTAACAGCATGCGTCGAATATCACCATGCACGATCAATGGATCTGCTTCTTTGTCTTGCGCACGAGTCGCTTTTGCACCTCGCCCCTGCAAACGATCTTGTGCATACTCTAAAGCATTCTGGTACGACCGCGCAGCCGCGCCAAGGCCCTGAATACCAACCCCAAGGCGCTCGTAATTCATCATGGTAAACATCGCCGGCAAACCTTGATGCGGCTCGCCAATAAGCCAGCCCGTTGCGCCATCAAAGTTCATCACACAGGTCGCCGACGCATGAATCCCCATTTTGTGCTCGATAGAGCCACACTTTACTGCATTTCGCTCACCTGGATTACCATCGGCATCAGGTAAAAATTTCGGTACTAAAAATAGACTAATGCCTTTACTTCCAGCTGGTGCGTCAGGCAGTTTTGCTAGCACCAAATGAACAATGTTGTCAGTGAGGTCGTGCTCACCACCAGTGATAAAGATTTTGGTACCGCTGATGGCGAAAGTACCATCCTCTTGCGGTTCAGCTTTAGTGCGGATGATACCAAGATCGGTACCCGCATGCGGTTCGGTCAAACACATGGTACCCGTCCATTCACCACTGGTCATTTTCGGCAAATAGAGCTGCTTCAATGCATCGCTGGCATAAGCATCAAGGGTGATGATGGCACCTGCGGTGAGGCCCGGATAAAGGGAAAATGAGATGTCTGCAGCGCATAACATCTCTTCATATTGCGCCGAAACAACTTTGGGTAGGCCCATGCCGCCAAATTCAGGATTGGCGGTCACGCCGACCCAACCTCCAGCGGCCAGTTGCTGATAGTTTTCGCGGTAATTAGCTGGCGTGGTCACCACGCTATCGTTGAAGCGTACGCCTTCTTCATCGGCCGCCCGCGCATGCGGCGCTATCAGGCCTTCGGCCAATTTAGCGGCTTCGTCGATGATGGCGCTTGCCATGTCCATATCAACTTCGTTCAGTGCAGGGAAACGTGCCCAATCCTGATCGACTCGGAATACATCCTGCAGCAAAAACTGCATATCTTCGCGCGGAACACGATAGTCAGCCATACAACACCTCAAAAAAATCAAACAATGAATTTAAACAGGTGTTTTAATATCAACTTACGGCTGAGTTGTCCAGTCTTCTAACGCAGGTTGCTGGAAAGCGTCCTTGCCAAGTGCCAAAACGACATGATTCGGCGCTATAGTAAGCACCTGAATACCCTGCCAATAATCACCTTGGCGCAAGCGTTGCCCCGCAAGCTCGACGAAGCGTTCTGCCGCTCGTGACGAGTATTGGTGACCATCATAAGTAAATGGCGGAATTTGTTGTCTTAAGCTGCGCTCAAGTTCGGCAATACGCGGCAGTACCGACTCTGGTGTCGCTGTCGAAGTACTGTTGCCAGTGGCGACAATGGCTTCTTCAAACGCCGCCAACAAATCTGCGGGCACCTCATCAAGGCTTAATGCTTGATCTGCAGCGACCTCAGGTACCGCTTCAAACGTCGAGCGGGTAGGTTGCGACTGAGACGATTGTGCTACTTCAGGCACTTCTTGCTGCGGCAGTTCAACAACACGTACCTGCTGTGGTTGTCCCAACGTAAGGCTTGGTCCACTGGAGCTTACTTGAGCTGTCGGTACCGTATCAGCTTTATCGGTCGTCAGTGGCGTCGCCCCAAAAAGCCAATAAGCACCGGCCCACCCACCGAGTAACGCGAGAGGTAGCACTAACCACCACCACCGCAAGGTAAAGCGCGACGACGATGTTGCAGCAGTAAGTTGAATCGGTTGTTGCGGCGGAATGAGTTGCGACTGTTGTTGCCTTAACGCTTTCAATACTGACGACATTAGCGCCCCCCCTCTAGCCGTGGTCCCAAGGTGGTGTGGTGACTTGTTAACCACGCCAACGTTACCGCATCAAGTTGGGCGGTGATCGGAAGGCCATGCTCTTGCTGCAGGGTTTGGGCTAAGCGAGTCAGATCATCGGCATCGCTCTGACGGTAACGCTGCAACTGTTTGGCTAACCAGTTTTGGTAGGTGTTAGGGTCATCTAATTGGTAACCAGGAGGCAGTGGCCACAACGCCAGAAATTCACCAGTCCAAGTTTCAGCAGGGCTCATTTGGGCATTCTCGATAAACTGCCAACTGCCATCAGCCAGTTGTAAAAGTGCCGGTAAATTTAACGCCACGATGCGATCGAAACGTAACCGTGCTTGCGCACAGCCAAGTTGATAATCGGTGACCCATTCACAAATAGGCTGATTGGAAGGCGGTTGCGGCAACTGCCACGCCTGTAATAATTGCCGAATCCCTTGCTGAGCGCCAGCAGACGTTGGCTGTTGCGCCTGTACATTGCTCGAACCGGCAGCTGGCAGCGCTGCATCACTGGCCGGAACCAACTGCCAAGCAGCAAGCGCAACGCCAAGGCACAAAGCCACTAAGATGCCTGCGGCGATTGCCAGAGGTGACGAGCTGCGTCGCTGGGTTTGTTCATGCTCACCTAGCTCTCGTGCCGCAGTTTTAATCTGTGCTTTAGTTACCGTTTGGACTTGGTCGTTATACGCCGCGAGCAATGCCCGATCACAAAGTAAATTTAACCGCCTCGGTATTCCACCACTTAGCTCATGTACCTTTTTAATAGCGTTACTATCAAACAGCGCACGTTGCGCCCCTGCCACTTGCAAGCGGTAATTAATGTAGCGTTCAGTATCACTCGCCTGCAGCGGTAATAAATGATAACGAGCGGTAATGCGCTGCGCCAATTGTCTTAACTCACGACGGCGTAATAAGTCTTGTAATTCCGGCTGGCCAATTAAGATGACCCGCAAGAGTTTGTTCTGATTGGTTTCGAGATTCGTAAGTAGCCGTAATTGTTCAAGTACCTGGGGACGCAAATGCTGCGCTTCATCAATCAGTACGACACATTGTTGGCCTTCGGCATTAGCCGCTAAGAGAAACTCTGACAGCTTATCGGTCAACCGTTTATTGGTAATGTTGCGCTTCGCATAACGAATCCCAAACTCATCGCATAAGGTTGCGAGTAACTCAGTTTCGTTGAGCATCGGATTCAAAATAAACGCTGTGCGGGTTTCTTCCGAAAGCTGGTCGAGCAAGGCTCTTGATACCGTGGTCTTACCGGTCCCTACTTCACCCGTCAATAAAATAAAGCCGCCACTACCTTGCAAACCATAACTTAAATGCGCCAGCGCCTCTTGATGGCGCTCGCTCATATACAAAAATGTTGGATCGGGCGCTATAGAAAACGGTTCTGTTTGTAGGCCAAAATAGTTCAGATACATAGTTTGTCTGTCGTTTGCGAAACCAAGTCGAACTCCAGTGTAACGATTGACTTGCATCAGAGCTAGTCATTAGCGATCATCAATGAAACAAAGAAGGAGTTTGCAGTGAAAGTCTATCTTGTCGGTGGTGCTGTACGTGACCAATTGCTTGGTAAAACCGTACATGAAAAAGATTACGTCGTCGTCGGCGCAACGCCACAAGAAATGCTGGCCAAAGGCTACCGCCAAGTCGGCAAAGACTTTCCAGTGTTTTTGCACCCAGAAACCAACGAAGAGTATGCGCTTGCACGTACCGAACGTAAATCGGGAAGAGGTTATACGGGCTTTACCATAGCGGCCGATCCTAACGTCACACTTGAAGAAGATCTCTTACGCCGTGATCTCACCATTAATGCCATCGCCCAAGACCAAGATGGCCACCTAATAGACCCTTACGGCGGCCTCAACGACATCAACGCACGTCAATTACGCCACGTTTCGGCAGCCTTCGTCGAAGATCCGTTACGCATTCTTCGCGTTGCGCGCTTTGCCGCACGCTTTGCCGATGACGGTTTTACCGTGGCACCGGAAACCCTAGAACTCATGCAGAGCATGAGCGCCGCCAATGAGTTGCAAGAATTGGCCAATGAACGCGTCTGGCACGAAACCGTGAAAGCACTCAACAGCGCTAGTCCAGCCACCTACTTTGCGGTTTTAGCGCAGGCTAATGCCCTTGCACCGTGGTTCACTGAACTTACCGATGAACGCACGCTGGACGGCGTCCTAGCGCGGCTTAATCACTGCACAGCCGACCAAGCTGAACTGGTATTTGCTGGGTGGCAAGGAGAGCTCGATAACGAAGCACAAGTCGTCGCGTGCTGTGAGCGTTTGCGGGTACCCACCGACTGGCGGCACATGGCCCTGTTGGCGCACCGTTGGCACGCCGCCAAACATCGGCTTGCCACCAGCACTTGTTTCTTTACTTGTCTAAATCAGGCTGATTGTTGGCGCCGCCCGGAGCGGGTACCGAAGCTAGTCGCAATTTGGCAACTGCAAGGGCTAACAACGTACGACGCACAACGCTTACTCGAGGCTTTTAACGCTGCGCGAAAAGTAGCAACGACAGAGGTGATCGCTGCAGCAAAAACAAGAGGCGAAACCTTGTCTGGCCCAGCAATCGGCGCTGCGGTACAACAAGCTCGTGCCAGTGTTTTGCAAACGCAGCTAGCGTAAGTGAACTACAAAAACATGAGGAATAACACCACGCCAAGTGCTAATCGATAGAGTACAAATGGCAGCATACCCATGCGTTCGATAACCTGTAAAAACAGCTTAATACACAGGTAAGCCGCAACAAACGATACCGCCATGCCTATCAATACGAAGGACCAAGCGACTGGCTCCGCTTGTTGCGCTAACTGCAAGCCTTTATAGCCTCCCGCTAAGGCAATCACCGGAATCGACAATAAGAACGAAAAACGTGCAGCATCAGTGCGCGTTAGGCCCAGCAAGAGTCCTGCGGTAATGGTAATACCTGAGCGCGAGGTGCCAGGAATCAGGGCGATGGCTTGTGCTATCCCGACAAACATCGCTTGCCGCAACGTTAACGTCGCCAAAGCTGCTTTCTCGCTAGCACGGCGATCGGCGTACCATAGGGCAAGACCAAAAACGATAGTTGTGGTGGCAATGACCAACGCTGAGCGGCCGTAGTTTTCTAACAAGTCCGCGCCAAACAACCCCGCAAGGCCTGCCGGAACCGTTGCCCAGATAATAAACCACGCCAATCGGCTCGACTCGGTATACTGGCCACGAAAGGTGCCCAACCATCCCATCAGCAATTCGGTCACCTGTTGGCGATAATAAAACACCACTGCCGCAAGCGTTCCTACATGTACTGCTACGTCAAACGCAAGACCTTGGTCCTGCCAGCCAAGCAGTTGCGACGGCAAGATTAAATGCGCCGAACTCGAAATCGGAAGAAATTCCGTGAGACCTTGAATAAGCGCTAGAATAATGGCTTCAAAAGTAGACAACGTCAGCTTCCTTGTGATCTAAGGCGTAAGTAAATAAGGTAATGGCTCAAAGGCAAAGTCTAACGGCTTTAGACGTTGCTCGCTAGCGTAAGATTGCCAATGTTCTGCAAAGCTTATGCCCGTCTCAGGATGCCGTAATGCGGGCGCCAATTCAGCTAATGGCCACAATACAAAAGCATTTTTTAATACTTCACCACGAGGTAGTTGTATAGGCTGACGACAAATGAAGTCGTCATACAACAAGACATCAATATCAAGTGTGCGAGGACTGTATTTGGGCACATTAGAAGGATGCCCGTGCGCTTGTTCAATGGCTTTACAGGTCTGTACCACTTGCTGAAGCGAGAGGTCCGTACGGAATTCCACCACGGTGTTGTAAAAATCGTGTCCATCAAAGCCAACCGCGGCACTTTCATACACCCGCGACACACGCAATGGATGCGCCGCTGAAGCAAAGGTGTCATGCAAGGCACGAAGGCCAGCTCGAATGTGCTTGCTCCGGTCCCGATTACTCCCAAGCCCTAAGTAAACCACAGCCATTTATGCGCGACTCCGCGTGATTTCGACCCCAACGGTGTTTGCCGCAGCCACTGCTTGAGGTTTTTCGACGCGCACCGTGACTGACGCAACATTGAATTCGGTGAGGATCAGTTGCGCAACTTCAGCAGCGACGGTTTCAATTAACTGTCGCGGACGCGCTTGTATCAACGCCACCACAGCTTTACTCAAGGTGTCGTAATCCAAAGCGTCGGACAGGGCGTCACTGCCGCCAGCAGCCGTTTGGTCCCAAGCCATCGTTAGGTCCAAAAACAAAGGTTGGGTTTGCTCATGCTCCCAATCGTACACACCAATGTAGGCATCCACACGCAAACCTTTGACAAACACTTTATCCATTGAACGCTACTCTTTTTGTCAGCATAGAAATTTTTCTGCAAAGCGCTTATGCTAAGTGCTTTACTTAAGAATGAAAAGCACAGCGGAAACGTTTCCCTATGGGTGGATTAATTATTTTAGCGATCGTGATCGCTTATCTGTTTGGCTCGATTAGCAGCGCTGTGCTGATCTGCAAACTGTTTGGTCTTCCTGACCCACGCCAAAATGGTTCGAATAATCCCGGTGCCACAAATGTTTATCGCCTTGGCGGTAAAGTTCCAGCGATTCTTACCCTCTTTTTTGATGTCCTCAAAGGTATGATTCCAGTCTGGGGATCGTACTTTCTTGGCATTCCACCACTGTTTCTCGGGATGATCGCCGTTGCCGCATGTCTAGGCCACATTTTTCCACTGTACTTCCATTTTCGAGGCGGTAAAGCGGTGGCAACAGCTTTAGGCGCAATGTTTCCAGTGGCATGGGAAATGGCGCTGCTACTTATCTTTACTTGGCTAGTGGTCTTTAAAGTTAGCAAACTATCGTCATTGGCAGCGATTATTACTGTATCGCTAGCGCCGTTTTATGCTTATTGGATTAAGCCGCAGTATACCGTCCCGGTAATTATGATTTCAGCACTCATTATTTGGCGCCACCAATCGAATATCTCGCGCTTACGCCATGGTAACGAACAGCGCATCAAGCGCAATCGCTGACAGGTTCTTTTAGCTGTTCTAATGGCCAGCGCGGATAGGTTTTCACGCGTTCATCAACCTGTTCTCCGGCGGCCAGACGTTGTGCACCAGCATAAGCAATCATCGCGCCATTATCGGTACAAAACTCAGGGCGCGGGAAAAACACTTCACCGCCAATTTTCTCAGCAAATGCATGCAACTGTGCGCGCAACTCTTTATTCGCGCTTACGCCACCAGCAACCACAAGGCGTTTTAAACCGGTTTCTTTCAGGGCGCGGCGACATTTAATCACCAACGTATCAACAACGGCGTCTTGAAACGCGCGCGCGATGTCCGCGCGCGTTTGCGCATCATCATCAGCCGCAGCTATAGTGTTTGCGGCAAAGGTTTTTAACCCGCTAAAACTGAAATCAAGTCCTGGCCGATCGGTCATCGGCCGTGGAAATTTATAACAATCAGCGCGGCCCTGCTCAGCCAATGCTGCCAACCGTGGCCCGCCAGGGTAATCCAACCCCATCAACTTTGCTGTTTTATCAAAGGCTTCGCCGGCGGCATCATCAACAGACTCACCCAGTAGTTGATACTGCCCGATGCCGTCTACGCGCACCAGTTGCGTATGGCCGCCGGACACCAACAGTGCAATAAACGGAAATGCTGGTGGCTTGTCTTCAAGCATCGGTGCCAACAAGTGACCTTCCATATGATGGACGGCCACCGCAGGAACTTGCCAGCCCAGTGCTAAACTGCGGCCAATACAGGCCCCCACCAGCAACGCACCAACGAGGCCAGGGCCAGCGGTGTAGGCAATGCCGTCGATTTGATCGGCGGTGAGGTTTGCTTGTTTTAATGCGGCTTGAATGAGCGGAAGGGTTTTGCGCACGTGGTCGCGTGATGCCAATTCCGGCACCACACCACCATAATCTGCGTGAAGTTTTACTTGTGAGTACAGTTGATGAGCAAGTAACCCATGCTCGGTATCAAAAATAGCGATACCGGTTTCATCACAAGATGTTTCAATTCCTAATACACGCATTGCCAACCTCATACAAACTGCGCCCAAGAGCACTCATTTTGGAAAGGCAATAGTGTAATCGAAGTTACTCTAAATCTACAGTCACACCTTTCAATGGACCATCCTCGCCACCACGCGATTCACCGCTTAGTTTAATGCGTAAGCGAAGGTCATTTGGTGCATCTGCGTGACGAAGCGCTTCTTCAAAGGAAATCTTACGGGCCTTGTAAAGGTCGAAAAGCGCTTGGTCAAAGGTCTGCATGCCAAGTTCTCGCGACTTCGACATGATCTCTTTGATCTCGCCCATATCGTTTTTGGCGATTTTCTCTGCAACGATTGGACTGTTAAGCAAAACTTCTATCGCCGCGACCCGGCCACCGTCGGTGGTTGGCACTAATTGCTGTGCCACAATTCCGCGCAGGTTCAACGACAAATCAAACATTAATTTGCCAATTTTCTCTTTTGGCACCATGTGCATAATACGTTCAATCGCTTGGTTGGCATTGTTGGCGTGCAAGGTCGCAACGCACAAGTGACCGGTTTCAGCAAAGGTTAACGCATACTCCATGACTTCTTGCGAGCGAATCTCACCCACCAGAATAACGTCAGGGGCCTGCCGCAATGAACTCTTCAAGGCCGCCTCGAAACTCTCGGTATCGGTGCCGACCTCACGTTGAGTCACCATTGATTTACCATGTTCATGAACAAACTCGACCGGATCCTCAATCGTCAGAATGTGTCCACGAGAATGCTGATTTCGGAAACCAATTAAGGCCGCAAGACTGGTCGATTTACCGGTACCGGTACCACCCACAACCAGCATTAAGCCACGTTTAGCCATGATCAGCTTGGTTAATACTTCTGGAAGTTTAAGTTGTTCAACCGTCGGAATCTCTGTAACGATACGACGGATAACCATACCTGCGCGTTGGCGCTGCCAAAAAGCACTGACACGAAAGCGCCCGATGCCCTCACGGAAAATCGCGAAGTTCGCTTCTTGCTCTTTAAAGTATTCGTCTTGATGCTTCTCACCAAGCGCCTCTTTGACCAATTCCAGTGCTTGCTCTTCGCTAAGTTTCTGTTCGGTCAAATGGCGCAACTCGCCATTGATTTTTGCACTCGGTGGTAACAGCGCCGAGATGAACAGATCCGAGGCTTCTTTCTCGATCATGACCTTGAGTAGTTTGTCCAACAACATACGGCCTCCTGATTGCTTATCGTTCGCCATGGCTTATTTAAACGCCTCTTTATTGGCAGCTTTAGCACGAGCATCAATGCGCGACACCAGACCTTGGTTGAGCAAATTCAGCAGACCTTGATCGAGCGTTTGCATACCATGAGCAGCACCCGTTTGAATGGATGAATACATCTGCGCGACTTTATCCTCGCGAATAAGATTCTTGATCGCCGGTGTGGCAATCATGATTTCATGCGCAGCCACACGACCACCGCCAACCTTTTTCAGCAGGGTCTGCGAAATAACGGCGCGCAAGGATTCCGAGAGCATTGAACGTACCATCGGCTTTTCATCGCCCGGAAACACATCAATAATACGGTCAATCGTTTTCGGTGCTGAGGTGGTGTGCAAGGTACCAAACACTAAGTGACCTGTTTCCGCAGCAGTCATCGCTAAGCGAATCGTTTCGAGATCTCGCATCTCACCCACCAGAATAACATCAGGATCTTCCCGCAGCGCCGAGCGCAAGGCATTGCTAAAGCTGTGGGTATCACGATGAACTTCCCGTTGGTTGATCAGGCTTTGTTTGTTTTTGTGCACAAACTCGATTGGATCTTCAATGGTGAGAATGTGGTGATGTTTGTTTTCATTAATGAAATCGACCATCGCCGCAAGCGTGGTTGATTTACCTGAGCCGGTGGGTCCAGTAACCAGCACTAATCCCCGAGGTTGGTCGGCAATCGTTTTAAAAATATCAGGAGCACCCAATTGCTCAAGCGTTAAAACATCGCTAGGAATAGTACGTAATACCGCACCACAACCGCGGTTTTGTACGAATACGTTCACCCGGAAGCGAGCTAAATCCGGAACCTCAAAGGAAAAGTCACACTCAAAGTTCTGTTCATACTCTTTGCGCTGGCGGTCATTCATAATGTCATAAACCAGCTCTTGCACTTGTTTATGGTTCAGCGCCGGAATATTGATTTTACGAACGTCACCATCTACCCGTATCATAGGGGGCGAATCCGCCGACAAATGTAAGTCCGAGGAATTATGTTTGACGGCGAAGCCGAGTAACTCAGTAATATCCATACTCTTTCTCTTTGTTGTTATGGGTGAGCCGTTAGCAAATGAATAGCATAGTTGAACGCTTAAAAGAAGTCCGTAGCCAAATCGAAAACGCTTGCCAACAATGCAATCGTAGCCCAGATTCGGTGCAATTGTTAGCGGTAAGCAAAACCAAACCGGCCAGCGCAATACGTGCGCTTTACCAAGCTGGACAACGCAGCTTTGGCGAAAACTACCTGCAAGAAGCCTTGTCGAAACAACAAGAACTGAAAGATTTAGAAGCCCTCGACTGGCATTTTATTGGGCCCATCCAGTCCAATAAGACCCGCGATATTGCCGCTCATTTTGCATGGGTACAAAGTATAGACCGAGTTAAAATTGCGCGCCGCCTGAACGAACAACGCCCGAACTCATTACCGCCCTTGCAGGTACTGATTCAAGTCAATATTGACGACGAAGCAAGCAAATCCGGTGTGGCGCCGGACGAAGTTGCTCACTTAGCCGCAAGCATTGCGCAATTTCCGCAACTTACCTTACGTGGCCTCATGACGATTCCCGCCGCAACAACTTCTGCCAAAGCAGCGAGCGAGAGCTTAAGCGCCATGCAAAGCTTGTATTCTGAGTTAGCGTCCCAATATCCAACAGTAGATACACTTTCAATGGGTATGAGCAATGATCTTGCTCCCGCCATCGCTGCCGGCTCCACAATGGTGCGCGTCGGCACTGCGCTATTTGGCGCCCGCGAGACAACTTAAGGAGTAACCTATGTCCACGCATTCACGTAACATCGCTTTTATCGGCGCCGGTAATATGACGCAAAGTATCGTCGGTGGTATGGTAGCTAGTGGCTACCCCGCTGCTGCTATATCCGTGAGCAACCCAAGCACGGGTAAACTAGAAAAAATGGCGAGTGAACTCAAGGTCAACACCAGCCAAAATAACGCCGAAGTAGCCGCGCAAGCGGACGTTATCGTGTTAGCTGTAAAGCCACAATTAATGGCTGATGTTTGTGCCGCATTGCGTAACGAAGTTGCAAACCTGAGCGATAAGCTTATCGTCACCATTGCGGCGGGGATTCGCATCGAAAAATACCGCCAGTACCTTGGCGATGACATTCGTATGATCCGTGTAATGCCGAATACCCCATCGTTAGTGGGTAAAGGCATGTCAGGCTTAGTTGCCGATAACCGCGTGACCGATGACGACAAAAACTACATCACCGAAGCTTTCGACGGTGTTGGTGCCACGTTATGGGTCGCTGACGAAGACGAGCTCGATATCTTAGGCGCAGTTGCAGGTAGCGGGCCAGCATACTTTTTCGAGTTCATGGCAAGCCTACAAAAAGCCGCTGTGAAGCTTGGTTTTGATCGTGATAAAGCGCGTACCATGGTGCAACAAACAGCTCTCGGTGCAGCTGAAATGGCCATCGCGAGCGAGCTCGAATTAGAAGATTTACGTAAACAAGTCACCAGTAAAGGTGGCTCCACCGCAAAAGGTATCGAACAGTATCAAGCCTATGACATTGATAAAATCTCAGCCGATGCGGTCGAAGCAGCAGTCAAACGAAACCAAGAAATGGCAAAACTCTTTTAAAGGCTAAGCACTATGGAACTTATGGGTTTTCTAATTCGAACAGTCTTTGAACTCTTCTTGATGGTAGTCATCTTGAGAGTTTGGTTACAGGCTGTTCACGCTGACTTCTATAATCCGATGAGTCAATTTGTAGTAAAGTTGACTAATCCGTTAGTTTTACCCTTGCGGAAGTTTATCCCAACAGTCGGTGTTTGGGACCTTGCAACCATTATTTTGGCTCTTTTAGTAAGTATAGGAAAGTACACCGCACTATATGCCCTAGCGGGCGCCCTATTTATGTGGCCTGAGATTCTCTTGAGAGGAGTTATAGGCACCATAACCCAATTTTTGCAGTTATTATTCTGGATTGTCATCATTCGTGCTCTGTTAAGTTGGTTTGCACAAGGTTATAACCCCATGATGGCCATCTTAGTGCAACTCACGGAGCCCTTCTTAGCGCCGATTCGGCGAATTATTCCCCCCATCGGCGGGCTTGACCTGTCGGTACTGGTGCTGGTGATCGCAATTCAGGCATTACGCATTCTGATTGGTATGTAAAAAGGAATGAACCATGAAAAAGTTCTTGTTGGGCTGTGCTTATTTGCTGCTCGTTACTTGGGCCACATTTACCGCAACCACAGTTGCGGCTGAGCAAAGTCAGCGCTTGGGGCCGTGGGAAGTCCATTACAACGCCTTTAACTCAACGGCACTGCGCCCTGAAATGGCTCGCCAGTACAACCTCGAACGTGGCGAGACCATCGCCACGCTCAATATTGCCGTGCTCGCCGCCGAAAAACCTGGCAAGCCCGCCCAGCGGGTCACCGTGGCAGGCTACGCGATGAACCCGTTGAGTATGCAACAGAAGCTCGAATTTAATGAAGTTATCGAAGGCGATGCGGTTTATTACCTGGCACAAACGTCGTTTACCAACCTCGAAACACTGCGCTTTTTTATTACCATAAAACAGGGAAATGAAGTTCAGGAACTACGGTTCTCGAAAGAGTTCTGGCGCAATTAAGCTAGGACTCCCCCAGATCTAGTAACTTCACCCCAACCTTACTGATTTTATCTTGCTCATCCAGCTCGCGTACCGTGAGCTGGACATTTCCGAGCACTAACTGGTCCCCAACCACCATACGTCGATGAAATTTGCGCGAAAAGTAATCATGTAGGCTCAGTTGCCGCTGTTCTGGTGACAGCTCACCCAACGGGTAGAAACTTCCGACGTCACCCAAGGTAAGGTCACCATTCAACGTGAAGTCGCCGAAGAAGTCACTGCTATTCAAGGTTCGTGCTTTACCGCCCGCCGCGAGTACCCGGCTGATCTCATCAATATGTTGAACCTTTGCCACCACCAGAACTCGGTCTTCTTCGCAGAGCTTCAGACGACTCTGTGGGCGTAACCATTCACCTTGGCGAATCACGCCAACGAACTCGAGTGGTACCGACCAGCGTAATTCATGCCAAAAGTGATCGCATGCAGGTGAGCGCTCGCTTATCTCATAGGCCCACAATTCTAACGGGTCTTTACTGCCAACTTGGTCAAGGGCCATGCGCCGATCGGGTTCTGCCTGCGCCGGAACTTCTAACTTTAACCAGCGCGCCATGGGAGCTAGCGTCCAGCCTTGCAACACCAAAGAGACCAGCACAACCACAAAGGCGATATCAAAAAACAGTTCTTGCCCTTCAACGCCGTTAAGCCACGGATAAAGCGCCAAGATAATGGGCACGGCACCACGTAAGCCAACCCAACTAATAAAGAATTGCTCGCGCAGCGGAAAAGAAAACGGTGCCAAACTAATGAACACTGCCAACGGACGAACAATAAAAATCATTAAACCAGCAACAGCGAGCGACAAACCAATATTGTCAACTAAATGAGATGGTGTGACTAAGAGGCCCAAAATCAAGAACATCATGATTTGACTCAGCCAAGCGAGACCATCTTGTACCTGAAGAATATGCATCAGTTGCGGTAAACGAGCGTTACCGATCATGTAGCCCATTAAATAGGCGGCAAGAAATCCACTGCCCCCCAGACCGGAGGTAATCGCAAAGATCACCACCGCACTGGCGGCGGCCAGCAACGGAAAGAAAGTGAACTGCGCAGTGATTTTGCGTGCCATAAAGATAAACAAACGCCCGCCCAGCCAACCGCCTAGATAGCCGAGCACTAATTGTTGCATGACGTTGAAACCAACTGCCGTCAACGAAAACGCCTCGGTCGCGGCAATGATTGAGGTCATGGTGAGGGTTAGAATAACGGCCATCGGATCGTTGGTGCCCGACTCGATCTCTAAGGTTGAAGCAACCCGTTGTTGAATTTTTAAATTCTGGGATTGGAAAATACCAAAGACTGCAGCTGCATCGGTCGAACTTAGAATGGCACCGATCAGCAAGGCAATTGGCCACGGTAGATCAAAGAACCAAACAATGCCTAATGCGGTAAGCGAACAGGTAAGTGCGACACCTAATGTCGCAAGACTGATTGCCGGCCATAACGCCACCCTAAACTTCTCTTTGCGCGTGCGCATGCCACCATCAAATATGATGATCACCAAGGCCAACGAGCCAATAAAGAATGCTATCTCAGGTTGATTGAACTCGATACCAAGCAGGCCTTCTTCACCCGCGAGCATGCCGACAATGAGAAAAACCAGTAACAATGGAGCGCCAAACTGCGATGACACCACCGCAGCCAGAATACTGACCAATAACAATGAGCCCATTAAAAGCATGACACTGTTTACATCAGACAAGTATTTCTCCTTGGGTCGTATTGCCACGATGACGTATAATGTTTTCATTGTGCCGAAAAGCAAGGCAGCTGTCATGCAAGAAGTCGTACTAGCTACTGGAAACCAAGGTAAAGTCCGCGAACTGAGCGAGCTTTTGCGCCCATTTCAATGGCACGTTCGCCCACAGAGCGAATGGCGCTTTAGCGAGGCCGAGGAAACCGGTCTAACCTTCATTGAAAATGCCATACTGAAAGCTCGCCATGCCGCTCAACACACGGGATTACCAGCACTTGCTGATGACTCAGGTCTCGCCGTGCGAGCACTTGGTGGTGCCCCTGGCATCTATTCAGCCCGCTACGCTGGCACTGACGCCACTG
Organism: Pseudidiomarina homiensis; assembly: GCF_003987225.1. Taxonomy (GTDB): domain Bacteria; phylum Pseudomonadota; class Gammaproteobacteria; order Enterobacterales; family Alteromonadaceae; genus Pseudidiomarina; species Pseudidiomarina homiensis. Next base: position 27,785 of record NZ_PIPX01000001.1, on the reverse strand, counting down.
ATGCAACCAACGTCGCTAAATTGCTGGATGCGTTACAGCAGGTACCAGCGGGTGAGCGACAAGCGGAATTTCACTGTGTACTCGCCTTTTTACAGCATGCCGAAGACCCAACACCACTCATTTGTCATGGCACTTGGCAGGGCGAAATAACGATGCAGCCATCCGGTGACGGAGGCTTTGGTTATGACCCGGTATTTTGGGTAGCGAGTGAAAACTGCACCGCAGCGGAATTAAGCAAGGAACGTAAACAAGCGTTAAGCCACCGCGGCCAAGCCTTGCGCCAGCTAATCCAACAGCTCGAGCAGTCATGAACTTACCGCCACTATCTCTCTATATCCACATTCCGTGGTGCGTGCAGAAATGTCCCTACTGTGACTTTAACTCGCATGCTCTAAAAGGCGGTGTTCCAGAAGATGCTTATGTTGCAAGACTGCTCGACGATCTTCGTGCCGACCACGAATGGGTTCAAGGGCGAACCATTTCTAGTATTTTTATCGGTGGTGGCACACCGAGCTTACTTACCCCGCAAGCCGTAACACGACTACTTCAGGGAGTCGCCGCACAACTGCCCCTAGCGGAGGACTGTGAGATCACTTTAGAGGCGAACCCAGGCACCTTCGAGCAAGAACGTTTCGCTGGTTTCATTACCGCCGGTGTTAACCGCCTGTCGATCGGCGTGCAAAGCCTCAATGCTGAGCAGTTACAGCGCCTTGGCCGTATTCACGATCCTGATCAGGCTCTCACTGCCGCACACTATGCTAAGCAATTACCATTGCAAAGTTTCAACTTGGACTTGATGCATGGCTTGCCTGAACAAAGCATCGAACAAGCTATGGCTGATCTCGATGCCATTATCGCACTCGAGCCACCGCATATTTCTTGGTACCAGCTTACCATTGAGCCCAACACCTCGTTTGCAAGCCGGCCGCCACGCTTGCCAGAAGATGACATTCTTGCCGAAATTAATGAACAAGGGCATGCCAAACTGCTTGCTGCGGGCTATGAAAATTACGAAGTGAGTGCTTATGCGAAACCAAACCACCAGAGTCGACATAATCGCAATTATTGGCAGTTTGGCGACTATTTAGGGATTGGTTGTGGTGCCCATGGAAAAATCACTTTACCGGGCTCCTCTCGCATTGTTCGTAGCGAGAAAATCAAACACCCGCAGGGCTATTTAGATCTCACCCGCCCGCTGCGTTATCGAGTCTGGGACGTGTCAACCGCAGAGCTACCGTTTGAGTTTTTCATGAACCTTCTACGTTTAGCTGAGCCGATTCCCAAAAACTTATTCACCGAGCGCACTGGTCTGCCGCTAGCAGTGGCAGAAACTGCTCTGGCGCCAGCCATCACGAAAGGATTAATGGAAGATAGTCCGACGGAATGGAAAACGACGCCACTTGGACGCCGTTTTTTGAATTCAATTTTGGATGAGATGGTTTAGGTTAGATTCGACGACGGAATTTCAAATCCCACACGCCGTGCCCTAATCGCTCACCACGCTTTTCAAATTTGGTCAGCGGACGTTCTTCTGGGCGAGGAATAAAGTCATTGCTTGCAGAAAGATTTTCCCACTTACCCTCTTGCTCTGCTGCTTGCATAACTTCCAGCATGTGCTCAGCGTAATTCTCCCAGTCAGTCGCAAGATGCAGCACTCCACCAATACGAAGCTTTGCCCGTAATTTCTCGACGAACTCCGGCTGGATTAAGCGACGCTTATGATGACGTTTTTTATGCCAAGGGTCCGGAAAGAATACTTGCACGCCAGCTAAACTGTCTTCCGCTAAACAATCGCGAAACACCTCGACGGCATCATGTTCATATACGCGCAAATTCGTGACGTTCTGCTGCTCAGCTTCCAACAAGCAGGCCCCCACGCCTGGACGGTGAACTTCAATACCAATAAAGTTCTTGTCTGGTGCAGCCGCAGCCATTGCGACCAGCGAATGCCCCATTCCAAAGCCAATTTCAACGATCGTATCAGCAGTGCGACCAAATACCTTGGCCAAGTCGATGGGGCCATTGGCGTGTTCTAAGCCCATACTCGGCCAACTGCGTTCAAGTGCAGCAGCTTGCCCTTTCGTTAGGCGTCCTTCGCGTTTAACAAAGCTGCGAACTTGACGAATATAGCGCCCTTTTTCCTGCGCTGCTTCTAGGTTTTTATGTGTTTCTGGTGGCGTATTGCTGTCGGACATGAGGATTCTACTACTCGATTTACAGACCTAATTTAAAGACAAAAAAGGCGCTACTAAGCGAAGCTTAGCGCGCCTTTTCTTTACCAATTAAAGCTTAGTTGCCTTTTGTCACCGGTTTTTCTTTGGTGATTGACATCTTCGCTTCGATGCGACGGTTCTTCGCACGATTTTCTTTCGTGTCATTTGGAACCAGTGGACGATTCTCACTGTAACCTACAGTGTCAACGCGATCTTGTTCAATGCCATAATCATTGATCAAGCTATCGCCAACCGACTTCGCCCGACGCTCAGATAGACCTTGGTTATACTCAACAGTACCCACGCTATCTGTGTGACCTTCGATAAGAATTTTAACTGCTGGGTATTCATTCAAGAAGTCAGCAGTTTCGCGTACTTCACCCTGCGCTTCCGCTGGGATAGCAGCCGAGTCGAACGCAAAGTTGATCATTAACTCATGAGTAATGGTTTCATCTGCGTACACCACACAACCAGTGTTATCCACTTTGAAGGTAGGCTGAGTGTTTGGACAGAGGTCTTCAGCATCCACCACACCATCGCCATCTGAATCAGCTGGTCCCGCTTGTTGCGGTTGTGGTGAAACTGGAGCCGGTGCTGGCGCTGGTGCCGCTGAACGGCCAAAGTAATAGCGCAGACCTGTCATCAACATAAACTCGGTAAGGTCACCCTCACTTTGTTGCACAGCACCTTCAGCAAAGATATCCCAATTGCGGTTTAACTGCTCACGATACCCTGCTCCAACACGTAAAAAGGTGTCTGAGAACTCACCTAAATCAGTCTCGTTCAAACCAATAGTACCGTAGGCGCTTTCCGAGAAACTATAAACTAAGTCTGCCCCGTAAACGTGACCGGTTGAACTACCACCAACCTCGACATCACCTCGGATATAGTCGAGATAAACACGAGTGCCCCACTCTGGGGTAAACTTGAAGCCAGCTTCTAAACCATAGAAGGCTGTATCGAACCCACCTTTGAACTTGACCAATTGACCATTTTCAAGGGCAAGACGGTCAGAGTCGGTGCCCATTGGACCAATTCGAGGACCGACATACCACTCACCTTCTTCACTAGATTGCGCATAGGCGGTTCCAGTGTATGAAAGACCTGCTAAAACTGCTAATGAAACTGCGGCTAAACGATTCACGAGATGCTCCTTTAATTTCCCAATGAATAGATTCGAATTTCCCTTTACTATATACGAAATATGTAGATTTTGCTTATATTTTAGCGGTTTCTTCGGTTTTTACCAAAGTTTTACGAGAACTTAGTAAGGCTTTAATGAAAATTCTAAAACATTTGCGTGGAGCAGTATAAGTGGTTGATTTTTCAACAACGGCAGCCAAAACGGTCATACCGGCAAAAGAGTTCGCAAAAATTGTTGTTACGTGGCAGCAGCAACATGGTCGCAATGACCTTCCCTGGCAGCAACACAACGATCCGTACCATGTGCTAGTGAGCGAGCTCATGTTGCAGCAAACTCAGGTCACCACTGTCATTCCTTACTTCGAACGTTGGCTGCAGCGTTTCCCAGATGTGACCACGCTGGCTGCCGCCGAAGAACAAGAAGTTATGGCGCATTGGCAGGGGCTTGGCTACTACAGGCGAGCGCGGAATTTACACGCCGCTGCGAAGACCATCGTTGCCGACTATGCGGCGCAGATACCAGAGCAAGCCGTTGAGCTGCGCGAAATACCGGGTATAGGTCCGTACACCGTAGGAGCCATTCGCTCCTTTGCTTTTAACGCTCCAGCGGCAATTGTCGATGGCAACGTCAAACGATTGTTCGCGCGTTTGTTTATGCTGCCTTATGCCGTTAATCATAGTGCCAATGACCGCTATTTTTGGGAACTTGCCGAACACTACACGCCGACATCGCAGAATCGACGTTTTGCCCAAGGGTTACTTGATCTCGGTGCGACAATTTGCAAACCAAAACAACCGCTTTGTCACGCCTGTCCGCTGCAAAGTCGATGCCGCACTTATGCGAATGCATGCGTTGAGGACTATCCTAAACGCAAGCAAAAGAAAGCAATCCCTACCAAAACTGGGCATTTCTTGTTGGCGATTAATCGCTTCGGAGTTTGTCTCGAACAACGTCCCGCCAACGGCATATGGCCGTCACTGTGGTGCTTACCTGAAGTATCTCAAGCACCAGATGCTGAGTTAGGGTACGAGTTCAATCACACTTTTAGTCATTATAAGTTAGCCGGAAAAGTGTGGTTAGCTGAACCAGCAACAACTACCGGCAACTTAATGCAAGTACCTTACAGCGATCTTGCTGACTACGGCCTGCCCGCCCCAATCCGCAAGTTACTTGCTAAGATCGATTGGGATGAAGTTTGTAACACCAAGCAATAGAGCGTAAAATTTTGCTTATACATTGAAGACGTTGAGGTAACCATGAGTCGCACCGTATATTGCCAGTACCTAAAGAAAGAAGCAGAAGGCTTAGATTTCCAACTCTACCCGGGTGAGTTAGGGCAAAAGATTTTTGAGAATATCTCGAAAGAAGCTTGGGCCGAATGGCAAAAGAAGCAAACCATGTTGATTAACGAGAACCGCCTTAATCTTATGGACCCCAAATCTCGAGAATTCCTTGAAGAGCAGATGAAAGCTTTTCTTTTTGAAGGTAAAGACGTAAAAATCGAAGGGTACACCCCGCCCAGCGCATAAATACCTACTGAAGCCCCTTTCATAGGGGCTTTTTTGTACCCCTCGTTGCATATTTTTGCACAATCTTTAAGCACTATTTCCTAAATTTGACTAAGCTATGATCAACATAGGCACGACTTATAGGCCGAACCTAGAGAAACCCCTGCAATTCTGTTAGACTACGAACGAATTTTTCAAAAGGGAGCCACTATGAAAATGCCTTCCTGGCAGCGCGCCGTGGTAAAAGTAGGCAGCGCTTTGATTGCGCCAGACGAAACAGGAACGAGCACTAAATACTTACTAGCTATTGCCCGCTTCATTATAGAGTGCCACGAACGTGGGCAAGAAGTAGTCTTAGTTTCATCCGGCAGCGCTGCGGCCGGACGCAAACATATCGCTTATGATAGCGATACCATCCCAGTCACCGTAAAGAAAGCTATGGCGGCGGTCGGACAAAATGACATGATGGCCAATTGGTCACGTTTTTTTGACTTCCCGTGCGCTCAGGTGCTGATGACTCATGGTGACTTACGTGACCGCGCTAGATATGTGAGTATTCGGAACACCTTGCACACATTGTTAGAACACGATGTATTACCGATTGTGAACGAAAACGATGCTCTAGCAACCGACGAAATGAAAGTAGGTGACAACGACAACCTAGCAGCGATGGTCGCGACCTTAGTTGATGCTGATGCGTTGTTTATTTGCTCAGACATCGACGGTTTGTTCGATGCCGATCCGCGGGTGAAGCCGGACGCGAAAAAAATTCCCGTGGTCGATGAAATCACCGAGGAAATTTTCGCACTTGCAGGCGGTACCACGAACAAAATCGCAACAGGTGGAATGCGTACCAAGATTGAAGCAGCTGAAAAAGCGACATCGCACGGTATCGATACCTATATCGTCAATGGCCGTAAAGGTGAGACCTTTGAATTGATGTTGCAGGGTGAGAACCCAGGTACTCTATTTAAACGTCAGCAAGACCCAATGAGTAATAAGAAACACTGGTTGCGCCATACGTTAGTATCACAAGGTGAAATTGTGGTCGATAGTGCTACCGTGGACAGTTTGCTCGCCGGGGAAGCGTTAACCACTACAGGCATTGTTGACGTTCAAGGTGACTTTAATCGCGGCGACGCAGTAGTCATTCGTAATGGTGAAAATGCAGAGGCTGTGGCCAAAGGGATTTGCCAATATAGCTCCCACGAGCTTCTGCACATCAAAGGTCAAGAAGTTAGCCACATTGCTGAACAGTATGGCTACAGCCCGATCACCGAAGTCATCGAAAGTAACGATTTAATGATATTGGAGGATGTATGAGTAACTCCGTAGCAACTGAAATTTCAAAACGTGCGGCAGTAGCGGCACGGGCAGTAGCAACACTGAGCGAAGAGCAAAAAAATGCTGTTTTACAAAAAATGGCAGATACCATTCGCAAACATCAAGATGAAATTCTTGCGGTAAATGAAAAAGACATGGCCGCTGGCCGCGAAAAGCAACTGTCGGATTCCATGCTGGATCGATTGCAGCTCAACCCTGAACGCATCGAAGGAATGGCAACCGCAATTGAAGAAATCATCGAACTCAAAGATCCAGTAGGTGAGCGTATGCCGTTCACTACTCGTCCTAATGGCATTGAAGTTGAAAAGATGCGAATCCCATTAGGTGTTATCTGTATGATTTACGAAGCGCGACCAAATGTAACTGCCGATGCAGGCGCACTGTGCTTCAAATCAGGCAACGCGGTTATCTTGCGCTGTGGTCGTGAAGCGATTGAAAGTAGTAAAGCGATTGCTGCAGCCTTGCATGAGGCCCTGCGCGAAAGTGGTCTACCTGAAGATGTAATTACCGTGGTACCGACCCCTGACCGCGAGCTAATGCTGGAGCTGCTCCAGCAAGATCAGTACATCGACTTGGTTATTCCGCGTGGCGGGGAAGGTTTGATCCACTTTGTTAGCGACAACAGTAAGATCCCTGTCATCCAGCACTACAAGGGTGTTTGCCACTTGTATGTCGATAAAGATACGGACCTAGATAAAGCGTTGAACTTGTTACTGAACGGTAAAACTCAGCGTACAGGCGTTTGTAACGCGCTCGAAGGCTTGCTGGTACACTCTGAGATTGCCGCTAAATTCTTGCCAATGGCTGCGCAAGCCTTGCAAGAGAAAGGCGTCAAAATCCACAGTGACAAAGCCTCTGCACACTACTTTGCCGATGCTGATGTGATTGCTGACGATGCTTTTGGTGAAGAGTACTTGGCGCTTGAGATTGCCGTACGAACTGTTGCCGATTTTGACGGTGCGATTGCCCACATTCAAGATTTCGGTAGTGGCCATACGGAAGTTATTGCCACCGAAAACGAAGCAACCGCACAACGCTTCATCCGTGAAGTTGATTCAGCAGTAACTATGTGGAACGCATCATCGCGCTTCAGTGATGGTGGTCAGTTAGGTTTAGGTGCTGAAATCGGTATCTCAACCAGTAAGCTGCATGCCTACGGGCCAATGGGCTTACAAGCATTGACCACCGAAAAATTCGTAGTTACGGGTACTGGGCAAATTCGCGACTAAAGTCCATCGCGATTTGGTCTAATTTGCTTGGTAACCAGCAAGTAACAGAGGCCAATCACGTGCTTCCTGCCAATGGAAGTCGTGCCTGGCCTCTTTTGCTTTACCCAGTTCTTTATTAAAGCTCCGCAGTAATCTTGCTAAATTCGCTTGCGTCCAGTCCCCTGGCTCGCGGAAACCACACTTATCAAAGTCAACGATCCAAGCCTTACCGGCCTCATCAAGCATCAAGTTATGGCAGTTCAAATCAGAATGATAAACCCGATGTTCATGTAGCAAGCGGATTGCTTGTCCCAGCGTATTCCATTCCTGCTCACTTAAATGTCGTTCACCAAGCAGTTTGAAGACATCTTTTGCCGTGGGGATCACAGCAACTAAAATATCCGCTCGATAGCCCCAGCCAGGTGCTTTAACATAGCGCGCTGCAAGAGGCTCCGGTACGGGCAGTCCCCGCTCAGATAACTTCAGCAATAATTCAAATTCGGCCATTGCGCGGCTCACAGCCACCGGCTCACGTTTGAAGCGATCTTTATTCAATTTGCCAACCAAGCCACCACGGTAATAATGGCGTAGTAGCATGTCCGTGGGTTGGCTCGCGATAAACCAAGCGGTACTACGACCCGTCGCCGCACCTTTGATTTGGCCTTGTTGACGCCAATAATCCGCACTAAAAAATGCTGCTGAAAACTCGCCAAAACGGTCCTGTCGGTACCAAATCGTCTCGCCTTTGGTCGGTTGTAAAACCTCTACGTTCTGCATCGCCAGCGGTACTCCTTGTTGTGACTGTGAAAACTGCTGTTTGATATCGGCCAACATTGCCGCTGTTGCACCTTGATCCTGGGCAAATTCACGCTGTGCCGCACACTGTAACTTGTGCCGCAATTGTGCATCGCACAACAACTCAAGAGTATGTCGCGCGATTTGCTCGGTAGTGTCCGCAAAACGCACTGCTCGAGCGTTCGTTAGCCGCTGATAAATATCTTTAAAGTTAAATACATGTGGGCCTGATACGACTGGTGTGTGTGTCGCCACCGGCTCTAAAGGGTTATGCCCGCCGCGGGTAATCAGACTGCCGCCAACAAAAGCAACGTCAGCCAACGCATACCACAACAGGAGCTCGCCCATACTATCGCCCAGTAAAACCTGATGTTGCGCTTGCGGCTCGGTACCGGCACTACGAGTGACGTAGGTAAAACCTTCTCGTGCAACGAGTTCACCGACACTGGCAAACCGTTCTGGATGTCGCGGCACTAAAATAAGCAGCGCAGTGGGCAATTCGCTAAGAATCTGCTTAAACGCTGCCAGCAATAACTCATCCTCGCCCTTGTGAGTGCTTGCGGCAACCCAAATCGGACGCTCCAAGCGTTGTTTCATTGCCGTCGCTGCTGCGAGTGTTGCCATGGGTACATGGCTATCAAACTTCAGATTGCCGCGCAGCGCCGACCGTTCTGCTGGCACGCCCAACGCTACAAAACGTTCAAGACTTGCTTGAGTTTGCGCTGCTACCCAACTGAGCTCACGCCAAATAGGGCCCAGTAACCAGGCAAATCGGTGATACGACGAAAATGATTTTTCCGACATTCGGGCGTTTAGTAAAAGCACAGGTACCTTGCGACGTTGCGCTTCACGCACAAAGCAGGGCCATACTTCAGTCTCTAAAATCAGCACTGCACAAGGCGCTAAGTTAGTGAAAAATCGGCGCATAGCACCTGGGGTATCAAAAGGTAAGTACAAATGGTGCACACGATCGCCAAATAGCTTATAGGCCAGTTCGGCCGCCGTTGGCGTCATCGAGGACAGCGTTATCGGTACCTGCGGGTAATCGTTCAGCAACGTCTCGATAAGTTGCCGCGCAGCAACCGTTTCGCCAACCGAAACACAATGAATAAGTAGACCATGACGATAACGGGCAGGTATGGATTGCAGTGCTAAGCGTTCATTCCAACGCTCTCGGTAAGCGGGAGCTTTACGCCCCCGCAACCACAAGTAAACAAAAACAGCCGGCATTAACAGCCGAATGAGCAGTCGATAAACGGCTGTCATAAGCCTTAACGCCAGTACTCTTTAATCCACGATGTTGGCAGAACCTTGCGGTACCACTTGCCACTGCGTCCAGCGATCGCATCGTCAGGGTGTGGGCGACCATGGAAAATAATAACTTTTGCGCCCTCAGGAATACGCGGCTCTTGGAAAAAACTCAATGGGAACGGGCGTAAGCAGTGACGTTTAAAGCTGCGGCACCATTCCGCCGGCCAATACATCAGTTTGTTCTGGCGATCGACATACTGGGTAATATATTCCTGCTCGTTACGCACATTCTTGCGTGCGCCAACGGGGTCGTCTTTCAAGTGCTCTAGTGCATCAACATGAGCACCAATGTTGAAGCGGAAAACCGAAGTGTTGCCAGTCGCATCCGATTTATCCCACTCTTTGATCACCAAGAACTCACCCTCAGGTTCAAAGAATTCGTCCAGGCTACCCACGATGACAATATCAAGATCCAAAAACAGTGTTGGGCCTTCTAAGTCATACAACGGCTGAGCGAATACGGTAAGCTTCAGCCAACCATGCCCGAAAGTCCACGGCTTGCGTTCGTCAAAGTCTTTAAAGCCCACTTCAGGAATTGGCTTAACCTCTACTTCGTCACGGATACCTTCATGATCGTCGGTAAAACAAACGAAACGAAATGGTCGCGATAAATGACGACTCACCATCGAGTAGAGCGTATTGACGTAGTCAGAGCCATATTTTTGGCCCCATTTAATACAAATCACATTAACTGGCTGCATTTTGTCCTGCCTGTAGGTATCTTGTCGTATGCGTGCATTCTGCCAAATATTGCTTATTATGGCTATGTTTAGCCACCGATTTCAGGTATTTATCTGGCCTGTTTGAGCGCGTAAACGGCGATCTTTTCACAATTTTAAAGCGTAGACGTACTACTACTGTAATACACTTTCATTAGGTTGCCATGTATGTCCAAGCCTTCCACCCGTGCGTTGCTCAGCAACGCTTGCCTGCTACAACTTACGCAGCTTCAACAAAACAACTTTAAAACCATCGCGCTCGTACTTGGTGATCAGCTTAACGCTAGCCATAGCTGGTTCAACGATAGAGCAGCTGAGCGGCTTTTTGTGCTGATGGAAATACGTCAAGAAACCGATTATTGCCGGCACCATATACAAAAAATTGTCGGCTTTTTCGCCGCTATGCGTAGGTTCGCTAGCGCCCTTGCCAGAGCAGGCCATAACGTTCTTTACTTAAGCTTGGATAATGGTGATAACCGACAGACGCTCACCGACAACTTAGCGGCCATCATAAGCGCCAGCCAAGCCACAGTAGTGCAGCTACAACAACCCGACGAATACCGTCTCGATCAGCAACTGCAAGACTGGTGTCGCACCACCAAGGCTAAGGTTGAATGGTTTGACTCGGAACATTTCATCACCCAACGCTCGGTATTGCAGGATTGGTTTGGCGACCAAGACAATTATGTCATGGAACACTTTTATCGGCGGGTACGTAAACAAACCGGTTACTTGATGACGGATGGCAAACCCGCCGGCGGCAAATGGAATTTTGATCACGACAACCGCAAGACACCGAACGCTGGACATGACTACCCCAAACCTCTGACTTTCGCCCATGACGTGAGCGCGATTCACGAAATGCTGGTGGCGCAACAAGTACAAACCATTGGTGAAATCGACGTACATCGATTTATCTGGCCATTAGGTCGGCGAGAAGCCCAACAAATGTTGAGCGATTTTGTGCAACGCCTATTGCCAGCTTTTGGCGATTATCAAGACGCCATGGTTACACAACAGTGGAGTCTCTACCATTCGCGTCTATCCTTCGCGCTGAATACCAAGATGTTGAGTCCGCGGCACGTGGTAGAAACAGCGATAGCCGCTTGGCACGCTCGCCCCGAAGAAATCTCACTCAACCAGATCGAAGGTTTTGTCCGCCAAATCATCGGCTGGCGTGAATTTGTTCGCGCCATATATTGGCAGCTCATGCCGTCCTACGGCCAACGTAATCATTTTAACCATCACCGCGAGCTCCCCGACTTTTACTGGACCGGTGCAACAAAGATGAACTGTTTGGCGCAAAGTATTCGACAATCATTGGATTATGCCTATGCCCACCACATACAGCGCCTGATGGTCACGGGTAATTTTGCGTTACTGGCGGGTTGCGATCCCGATGCAGTGGATGCTTGGTATTTGGGGATCTATATTGACGCGATTGAATGGGTAGAACTACCGAACACCAGGGGCATGAGTCAGTACGCTGATGGCGGTGTGCTCGCAACCAAACCCTATGTTTCCAGCGGTAGCTACATTGCTAAAATGTCGAACTATTGTGGTGATTGCCACTATGACGTGAAACGTAAAACCGGTGACGGTGCCTGCCCCTTCAACTTGCTCTATTGGCATTTCATTGATCGCCATTTTGCACAGCTACAAGGTAATGGCCGCATGGGACTCATTTTAAAACAGTGGGACAAGCGTGAAGCGAGCGAAAAGCAACAAATTGTGCGCGAAGCCGAGGCATTTCTCGACCACCTTTAATCAAACAAAAAAAGGGAGCCTGAGCTCCCTTTTTCAACTTCTAGTTGTTATTGAACGCGACGTCCGCGACGTTCGCCACGGGCTTGACGCTCTTTACCACCAGCGAAGCCTTTCGGCGCTGGACGCTCGCCGCGAGGTTTACGTGGACGTGCAGCAATGGCGTTGTCAGAGATTTCCATCCCCATTTGCTGTTGACGCACGCGTGCGCGCTGCAGAATACGCAACACGCCAGTAGGCATACCCTTCGGCAGCTCGACCAGACTGTGGTTATCAAAGAGTTGGATTTGACCGATATATTTACTATCGATATCACCTTCATTGGCGATAGCGCCAACGATATCTTGTGGACGCGCACCATGTTCACGGCCAACTTGAATGCGATAAGTATCGAATTCGACATTAGCATCACGGCGGTCACGACCACCAACACGCTTGTCATTGCGCTTACGGTCACCACGATCAGCACGCTCCGGACGTTCAGCGAACTTCTTCGGAGCAGGATCCGCAGCGACGATAAGTGGACGCTGTTGCTGTTGTTGCGATAACAGTGCAACGGCAATTTCAGTAGCGCTCAGGCCGGTTTCTTCTTGCATCTTTTCGATGATCGCCGTCATTTCATCCAAGCCACCTTTCGCGACTTGTGCGACTAACTTCTCTTGCAAAGAGTTTTGGCGATGCTTACTTAATTCAGCGGCATTAGGCACTTCGAAGAACTCAATTGAGCCGTTCGTTAGACGCTCGTATTGACGCAATAAGTGTTTTTCGCGTGGACGGAAGAACAAAATGGCTTCACCACTTCGTCCAGCGCGACCCGTACGACCAATGCGGTGTACGTAAGACTCGTTGTCACCCGGTAAATCATAGTTAATGACGTGGGTGATCTCTGGTACATCAAGACCACGCGCAACAACGTCAGTTGCTACCAAAATCTCGATATGACCACTACGTAACTGGCTCACCGTCTGTTCACGCTGACTTTGGTTTAAGTCACCACTCAAAGGCGATGCTTTAAAGCCAGATTTTTGCAGTAACTCGGTGAGCTCCATAGTGTCGTTGCGCGTACGCACGAAAATCAGTACCCGTTGGTACTCCATGGTTTCTAGTAACCGTGTTAAGGCGGTCATTTTGGTCAAGCCACGGACTTGCCATGCGCGCTGGCGGATATTGGCTTTATTCTGCGTTTTCGCAGCAATTTTGATATTTACTGGCTGTTCACCTGCTTGATTGACCAAGAAGGTTTTTGCCAATTTACGAATTGCATTTGGCATGGTCGCTGAGAACAATGCACGCTGAGCAGTATTCGGTACCGCACCCATAATGGTTTCGATGTCCTCGATGAAGCCCATGTTGAGCATTTCATCGGCTTCATCAAGCACCGCCATGCGCAGTGCAGAAAGTTTCAACACACCTTTATTCAGCATATCGAGCAAGCGCCCTGGAGTACCCACAATGATTTGTGCTCCAGTTCGTAAGGCTTTAATTTGCGGGCCGAATGCAGCACCACCATAAACGGTAGCGACTTCAAGACCACGCATCTTTTGCCCAAACTCCGAGAGTGCTTCGGCAACCTGAATAGCGAGCTCACGCGTTGGTGCAACCACCAACATCTGCGTTTCACGAGTGTTCGCGTCAAGTAACGAAAGGCCAGGCAAACCGAAAGCTGCGGTTTTACCGGTACCCGTTTGTGCTTCACCAAGCACGTTTTTACCTTCCAGCATGGCTGGAATGGCTTGTAATTGAATAGGGGTAGGAGCAGTAAAGCCCATGCTGTTTAATTGATTAAGCACAGGACTAGGTAGACCCAAGTCGGCAAACGACTGGTCCGCAATAACTTCTGACATAGTTGTCTCACATCATTTCTGTAAAGCATAAAGGGGGAATGTACGCCCGGCTACAGAACACGATGAACACTCTGGCAGGATATAGGCGCTGAACCCCAGCGAATCAGGGGTTGAGCCGCTCCCATCATTAGCGGTAATGACCCTGAGGAGCGCGCACTATACGCTAAATATAACAAAAGTACAAGGTAAACTATCATTGCAACTCCTGCGTATAAGCAACATACTCTTAAAACAATCATTTAGTGAAACAGCAGGGGGAATACTATGTCATCCCATAGCATGCGTTCGTTAACCAAAACCAATGCGTTCATCGATGGACACTGGGTTCCAGTGGATCAGCGTTTCACGGTTACGAACCCAGCCACCGGTGAAACACTTGCTGAAGTTGCCGATGCCGACGCAGCACTTGCCGAACGAGCAGTAGAGGCCGCACACCGCGCGTTACCCGCATGGCGTTCACGACCAGCCCATGAACGCGCCAATCTGCTGTTAAAATGGTTCGAAGCAATGCAAGCAAATAAACAAGCACTTGCCGAACTCATGTGCGCGGAGCAAGGTAAACCCATCGCTGAAGCGGCGGGCGAAATCGATTATGGCGCCAGCTTTGTGAAGTGGTTTGCTGGTGAAGCCGAGCGTAGTTACGGTGATGTGCTGCCGCTACAAAGCACCGATAAGCGGGTTTCGATTGTCAAGCAAGGCGTCGGCGTCTGTAGCGCTATCACGCCTTGGAATTTCCCGAATGCGATGATTACGCGGAAAGTTGCACCTGCCCTCGCCGCAGGCTGCACGATGGTCGTCAAGCCACCACAACTCACGCCGCTTTCCGCACTTGCTATTGCGCAACTTGCCAGCGAAGTAGGTATCCCTGATGGCGTGCTCAATATTGTGCCAAGTACCGACTCCAAAGGTGTTGGCAAGGTGCTTACCGAACATCCATTGATTCGTAAGTTTAGCTTTACTGGCTCAACCGAAGTTGGCAAGCAGCTCATGCAACAATGCGCGACGAATGTGAAAAAAGTATCGTTTGAACTCGGTGGCAATGCGCCTTTTATCGTTTTTGATGATGCCGACATTGAACATGCCGTCGAGCAACTGATGATTTGTAAGTTCCGTAACGCAGGCCAGACGTGTATTAGCGCTAATCGAGTATTGGTGCAAGAAAGCGTGCTTGATGACTTTGTGAATAAGCTTAAAACGGCAATGCAAAACCTTAAAGTCGCTGCCGGTAGCGCAGATGACGTTGACTACGGTCCATTAATTAACCAAGCCGCGATCGAGAAGGTCGAACGTCTCGTGAGCGATGCGCGCGACCAAGGCGCCGAATGCTTACTCGGTGGTGAAGTATTGCAAGATGTCGGCGAGCTGTTCTACGCACCGACGTTATTGACCAACGTGAGCTCAACCATGGACATCGCCCAAGAAGAGATATTTGGGCCAGTTGTTGCGGTGCAAAGTTTTGCCGACGAAGAAGAAGGTATACGCAAAGCCAACGACACGCCGTTTGGACTTGCGGGTTACTTTTGTGCGCAGGACTATCGTCGCATTGAACGTGTCAGCACCGCTCTTGAATGCGGCATGCTCGGCATTAATGCTGGTGCCATATCGCATGCCTACAATGCATTCGGCGGCGTGAAGGAGTCCGGTATTGGCCGCGAAGGTTCGCGTTACGGCCTCGCCGAGTACCAAGAAACCAAAACCCTAACGCTCGGTGGTTTCGCATGAACGACATGATGGAACGTCTGCGCCATAGCTCAATCAGCGGGCTAACGCGCCCGCTGACTTGGCGCCTTGAGCAATTAAAACAGCTCAAACTGATGCTGACTGATCACGAAAACGATTTTCTTAAAGTGCTTGAGCATGATTTGGGAAAAAGCAAAGCGGAAGGTTGGCTTACCGAGCTGGGTTATCTCAATAGTGACATCGATTATACCTGCAAACACTTAGCCAAGTGGATGCGCGGGAAACGCGTTTCACAGCCACTCATGGCTTGGCCGGGCAAGAGTTACCTACACCCCGAGCCATTAGGTGTGGTGCTCATTATTGGCGCTTGGAACTATCCATTACAGCTGTTATTGAGCCCACTCGTAGCGGCGCTGGCAGCGGGCAACTGCGCCGTGGTGAAGCCTTCGGAACTTGCGCCACGAACAGCTGAGCTCATCGCTAAATTGTTGCCTGACTACCTCGCTAATGAAGCGGTACAAGTGGTAACTGGTGGCGCTGAGGTTGCACAAGAGCTGCTTGCGCAACGCTTTGACCATATTATGTATACCGGCGGCGGTCGTGTCGGTCGCATCGTCATGGAAGCGGCAGCGAAACACCTTACTCCTGTCACGCTTGAGCTCGGTGGTAAAAGTCCCGCTGTCGTTTTAGACGATGCTGACATCAAAACTGCTGCGCGCCGAATTGCCTGGGGCAAATGGTTGAATGCCGGACAAACCTGTATAGCACCTGATTATGTGCTGGTGGCCGAAAACCAGCGCGAAGCGTTGATTGCGGCATTGAAAGAGGCCGTCGAAGACTTTTACGGCAGCGACCCAAGTGACGCCGATGACTACGGCCGCATCGTCAACGAACAACACTGGCAACGTCTCGTCAATTACCTCGACGACGGCACCATCGTCCACGGCGGCGACTATGACCGCGAACACTGCTTTTTAGCACCGACCATCCTGACCAACGTGGCGCCTGACAGCCCAGTTATGGCGGAAGAAATTTTTGGTCCGATTCTGCCAATACTAAGTATTCCGAACCTCGCCAGTGCCATTGAATTTATTCGCGAGCGCGATAAACCGCTTGCTCTGTATGGTTTTAGTGCCTCAACGCGGTCGCTCCAACAAATCACCGAACAAACGCACGCCGGCAACCAATGTAACAATGACACGCTCATGTTTATGCTGAATCCAGAGTTACCCTTTGGCGGCGTTGGCCCAAGTGGTATGGGCCGTTATCACGGCAAGTTTGGCTTTGATACGTTCAGCCATCAGAAAGCTGTCATGCAGCGCCCGTTTTGGTTTGATCCGAAGTTCCGTTATCCACCCTACACTTCGTTCAAGCAAAAACTGTTACGTTGGTTTAGTTGAAGCAAGGGCTGGAAGGTAGTTGAAAAACCGCTGACCGCCCCCATTTAATCAACATTCATTTGTCGTTGAGAAGGAATAGCTGTGGCAAATCAAAGTATTAACGTCACGATTGAGAATTTCCAGCAAGTCATCCTAGAAGGCTCTAAGCAGAAGCTGGTCATCGTTGATTTCTGGGCGGACTGGTGTGAGCCCTGTAAGCAGCTCATGCCGATTTTAGAAAAGCTGGCCGACGAATTTAGCGATCGCGTGACGTTGGCAAAAATAGACTGCGAAGATCAGCAACAGCTCGCCGCTCAGTTTGGCATTCGTAGTCTGCCGACCGTCGCTTTCTTTAAAGACGGCCAGCCTGTCGATGGCTTTGCCGGTGTCGAACCGGAAAGCGCAATCCGAGCACGTATCGAGCAGCACATACCGGGACCTGGTGCCGACCTTGTGCAGCAAGCACAAGATTTGTTGCAACAAGAGAGCTACCAAGAGGCATATGCACTCGCAAAACAGGCTTACGATTTGCAGCCGGAAGCTATAACTGCGCAGCTTACGCTCGCTGACGCCGCTTGTAGCGTTGGTCGCCTAGAGCAAACCGAAGAACTTTTAAAAGCTATCGGTTTAGCCGATCAAGACAGTTACTATCAGCATGTTGTCAGCAAGCTTGAACTTGCTAAGCAAGCGGCTGATAGCCCAGAGCTACGCGCCTTGCAAGAGCAAGCAAGCGCGCAACCGGACAACCTCGAATTGCAACTCGAGTTAGCGACTAAGCTTTACGATGCGCAACGAATGGAAGAAGCGCTCGAGCTCGCCTTTAGTGTGTTAGTGAAAGACTTTAATTTCGGTTCGGCGAAAAAGCAGACCTTGGACATGCTGAATGGCTTACCGAAAGGCGATCCTCTTGCTGCACATTATCGGCGCAAACTCTACAGCATGATGTACTAAATTATTTAGCGCGACGAAACGTTAGATTAATCCGCTGCTCGCCGAGCAGCGGGTGGCTGCCGGACATAATCGTCGCTATGCCATGATACTTCAGCCGATCGACGCCGCCCCAGACCACCACATCACCATGGTTTACAACGATGCGCTGCGGTCGGTCACTTCGTGCCTCTCCACCCCAAAGAAACTGTGCGCTTAAACCGAGCGAAACCGACACGATTGGTGCTTCGAGGACGTCTTCGTCGCGGTCTTGATGCAACCCCATACGCGTACCTGGTTGATAGCGATTAATCAGACAGGCATCAGGTTCAAAATTCGCAAAACCAGCCGCTGTAGCCGCTGCTTTAGCAAGTTCCAAAAAGGCTTCAGGCATTGCGGGCCACGGGGCATTGCGTAGCGGGTCTAGCCGTTCATAACGGTACCCTTTCGCATCACTTAACCAGCCCCAACGACCGCAGTTCGTCGTCTGTACCGACATCCGCCGCCCGCCCGGCGTTAACAACTGTCGCCAAGGAGCGACTGCTACGACCTCTTGCACAGCTTGCCACAAAGCATCATCCCGTTCTTGCGCAAAGCCTTTTAACACAAAGGCTTGCGTACTTAACTGTAAAAGTGATTGGTGGCTATCTTGCGAAAAAAGGTCGTGTTGCATAATTTTGTTACGTGTTGAGTGCTTGCCGCAGTTTACGGCATACGCTAGGATTGAGCGAATAACTTTCAAGGGCGCTGTGCGAGCATACTACATGCTATTGAGAGCCCTTCATCGCGCATAATAACTATAAACAAAAGGTCTCCTCTATGAGTACTTCTCGCGAGCACTTTAGCTCGAAAATTGGCTTCATACTTGCTGCTGCAGGTTCTGCAGTGGGTATCGGAAACCTCGTTGGTTTCCCTGTAGCTGCAACCAAAAATGGTGGTGGCGCATTCTTAATCATTTACGCACTGTTTGTTGCTTTCATCTGCCTACCCGTGATGTTAGCCGAAATGGGCTTAGGTCGCCGCGCCCAGCACAGCCCATACAAAGCCTACGCAGAGTTAGGACAAGATACCAAACGCTGGCGGATTGCCGGCTGGTTAGCCACCATTACGCCGTTTATGATTGCGGTGTTTTATATGGTCATCACGGTGTGGATCTTCGGCTACCTGTTCCAAACCCTCTCTGGCAACTTGGATATCATCGCGCAGCCCGATTATTTTGGTAAGTTTGTAAACGACTACTCCTTTGTCGGCTACCTCGTTGCGGTTACCGTAATTATCAATTTCATTTTGGTAGGCGGGGTTCGCAAAGGCATCGAGCGGGCGTCGAAAATCCTAATGCCGACCCTGTTCCTCATGCTCGTGCTGTTAGTTATTTTCGTGCTGACACTCGATAATGCAATGGCAGGCGTTGAGTTTTACTTAGTTCCTGATTTTAGCAAAATCGATGGCAGTGTGATCAATGGCGCTTTAGCGCAAGCGTTCTTCTCGCTGTCGCTAGGTATGGGGATCCTAATCACTTACGGCTCTTATTTCCGTCGTAGCGACGATATTGTAACCTCGGGTAAGTTGGTTGCAATTACCGATACAGCCGTAGCATTCACCGCGGGCCTAATGACACTACCCGCCATTTTTGCCATCTATCCTGACACCAATCCTGAAAGCCTGAGCGATTCATCCGTCTCGATGATTTTCTCATTCTTCCCACAAATATTTATGCAGCTGTCTGACATTGTGGGCTACGGTTTTGCAACGGTAGCGGCGTCAATTTTCTTTTTGCTAGCTTTTGTTGCCGCAATCACCTCGTTGGTTTCCATTATTGAAGTTCCGACCTCATCATTTATGGAGCGTCACAACGTCTCACGAAAGAAGGCGCTGTTGGCGATGGGATTTGCCATCACTTTACTAACTCTACTTGCCGCAACTTCTTTCGGTTTATTACCTTGGGTCAGCAACGTTGCCCATTATGCTGGCGTTGATAAGTCATTGTTTGACGTTATTGTTGACGTCTTCTACGACACCATCCTGCCGCTTAACGGCCTGCTTATCTGCTTATTTGTTCGTTTCCGTTGGAAGCGCAAAAATTTCGCCGCTGAGCTGAGTGAAGGCAACCCCAACTATCAGACGTCATGGTTACACAAGTATGTCGACTTCTCGATCGGTACCTTCATTCCGGTAATTTTAGCCGTCATATTTGCTAACACCGTGGCGACGAAGTTCTTCGGTACTTCGTTCCTTTAAGGTACCTCTGGACAATTTATGTTCGAACAACAGCTCGAACACTGGTTAGAACCCTTCAAGGCAGCGCGGCAACGCGCTGTCTTCATTTTCAGCCCCGCGCATCAACATGAGCGTGATCTCATTCTCGACCAACTGACCCAATTACCAAGTCGCACTTTGTGGCTTTCCGATAGCGCTCGTCAGGTAGCGCAGATGCATCGTTATCGTGATTACTTGGGACAAAACACCCAGCATGTGGTGTTAGATTTTCAACAGTTGATTCACGCTGATGCCCTTGCCGCACTGGCCGGCACTGTTCGTGGAGGTGGTTGTTTATGGCTGGTTCTACCACCGCATTCATCATGCTTTCAACAACGCTTACTAATCCACGCCGAGCAGATTACGGGTTTATTTCATTGCGCCAGATGGCAAGATTTTTTAGCTTTACTCAACACCTCGGCGCCAAGTTTGCCGCCAGCTAGCCCAGCACCAAGCCTGCCAAGTCAGGACCAAGAAGCCATTATTAATACGCTACTGGAGCACCCAACACACACCCATGTTTTGATGGCCGATCGTGGGCGCGGAAAAAGCACTACGCTTGGGCTTGCTATTCGGCAAGCAAAATCAACCAAGCCTATTGTTGTCACCGGTCCCCGTCCATCAGCGCTCACCACTTTGTTGCAAGAAGCCGGCGCAAATGCTGAATTTCGTGCCTGGGACCGCCTGCTTGGAGATGCGTCGAGCCACGGACAAACTCTGGTTATTGATGAAGCCGCGGCGATTCCACTCCATTGCCTGCAAGCGCTCTGTAATAACTATCAAGTGTGGGCTGTCGCAACGACCGTTGAGGGTTATGAAGGCTGTGGTCAAGGTTTTGTTTTGCGTTTTCTTGAATGGCTGACACAACACTTCCAGATCATCCGACACCAACTGACTGAGCCGTTACGCTGGGCGAATGACGACTGCTGTGAAACTTGGTTGAACAGAGCATTATTAATGGTTTCGAGCGATCGTCGCCAACGTTGTCAACCACCGTCCGAAACCTTACGGTTGCAGTTTTGCCACGCCAGTCAACTCGACGAGAGCGCTTTAGCACAGGTCATGGCGTTGCTATTAGAAGCGCATTACCAAAGCAGCCCCAATGACTTGCGGTTGTTGCTTGATGACCCCGATCAACATTTGCTGCTTGCCTGTGACGACGAAGCAATTCTTGGTGTGACCTGGCTTGCCACTGAGGGGCCAATCGCGAACGACTTGCATACACCGATTATGCGCGGCGAACGTCGCATCAAAGGGCAACTCCTCCCGCAAGCTCTTGGCTTTTACCGACAACAAGCACAGAGCCTAGGTTGGGCTTGGTGGCGTATCGTTCGAATAGCGGTCGCACCGCAGCACCGCCGTCAGCGTATTGGTGCGAAAATGCTCAGTGCGACCATCAAACATGCGCAACAACATAATGTTACTGCGATTGGTACCAGCTTTGGCGTAACGCCTGAGGTCGAATGTTTTTGGTCGGACACACCGTTGCAGGAGGTCCGCCGCGGTTTGAAAAAGAACGCAGCAAGTGGCACGGTAAGTGCGTTATGGGCGTTTGGATTAGCACCTGAAGCGCGTGCAATTATTGATGAACTGGCAACCCTTCAACGGCTTGAAAATGCTTGGACAAGGGGCGGCGCAGCAGAATTTGCACACCTTGCTACGCCGTCATTAGCTCAGCATTGCCTTGCGATACTGCAAGGGTTCTGTGGCGGCGCCTTGCCATTTTCCGATGCCCGCTTTGCTTGGTGGTTGCTAGCTCACCTTTCAGGGGACTCGAGAACTATTGCACGTGATGTTCTCCAATCGCAGCAAAGCACTGCAGAATTGGTGCGCAATAGCTCTGCAACGAGCCGCACCGATCTCGAACGAAAGTTACGGCAAGAGGCCGCGCTGTTTTTACGCCATATCGACCAGAACAAATTCCTCTGAATGCTCCTCATTACGGATGCTGTTTCCGTGAAAATATGCTATCTTTCAGCCTTTATATCACCCGTTTACAGATCGGAAAAAAGGGTCATTTCATGTCACGAGTCTTAATTATTGGTGCCGGCGGAGTTGCCGGTGTTGTGGTAAAAAAATGCGCTATGTTGCCGGAGTATTTCTCAGAAATTCACCTTGCTAGTCGCACCGTTTCTAAGTGCGAAAAGCTGCAAGAAGAAGCTGGCAAAGATCGCGTTGTTGGGGTTTATCAAGTCGATGCCGATCAAGCAACTGAAGTTGCTGCGTTGATTCGTAAAGTTGAACCTGCACTGGTTATCAACGTTGCCTTGCCTTACCAAGACTTGCCTATCATGGACGCTTGTCTAGAAACGGGCGTGCACTACCTTGATACTGCTAACTACGAACCGAAAGAAGAAGCGAAGTTCGAGTACTCGTGGCAATGGGCTTACCACGAGCGGTTTAAAGAAAAAGGTATCATGGCACTACTAGGTGCCGGTTTTGACCCTGGCGTAACCAACGTCTTTACCGCCTACGCTGCTAAGCACTACTTCGACGAAATTCATTACTTAGATATCGTCGATTGTAATGGCGGCGACCACGGTCAGGCCTTTGCAACAAACTTTAACCCAGAGATCAATATTCGTGAGATTACGCAACGCGGTAAATTCTGGGAAAACGGTGAGTGGCACGAGACTGACCCTATCAGTGTTCGTGAAGACCTAGACTATCCTAATGTTGGTGTTCGCGCTTCTTACCTGCTCTTTCACGAAGAATTGGAATCATTGGTCAAGCACTTCCCAACTCTGAAACGTGCGCGTTTCTGGATGACGTTCGGTGAACAGTACCTGACCCATTTACGCGTGCTTGAGAACGTAGGTATGACGTCAATTGAACCTGTTGAGTTTCAAGGACAGAAGATTGTCCCGTTGGAATTCTTGAAAGCCGTATTACCAAATCCAGGCTCGCTTGCAGAAGGCTATACCGGCATGACCTGTATCGGTACTTATGTAACTGGCTTGAAGGATGGCAAAGAAAAGACCATTTTCATTTACAACAACTGCGACCACGCAGTATGTAATGCCGAAGTTGGTGCGCAGGCGGTTAGCTACACAACTGGCGTACCAGCTATGATTGGTGCATCGATGATGTTGCAAGGACACTGGATGAAAGCCGGTGTTTGGAATATGGAACAGTTCGATCCAGATGAGTTCATGGAGCGTTTGAACCAGTACGGTCTCCCTTGGCAGGTGGTCGAATGCGACACCCCGTTTAAGCAGTAAGCTCATGACCCAAAACCGCTATTTAACAGATGCAATACCGTCGCCTTGTTACGTATGTGACGAGGCGTTGCTGGAACGCAACTTAAAACTCATGCAGCGTGTCCAGCAAGAAAGTGGCGCTGACATTATTCTTGCCTTAAAAGGGTTCTCGATGTGGAGCACCTTTCCATTAGTGCGAGAATATCTTCAAGGTTGTACTGCAAGCTCTGTTTGGGAAGCCAAATTAGCAGCCTTTGAATTCGGCCGCGAAGTACACGCCTATGCCCCAGGCTACAAAGCAAAAGAAATTGATGAGCTATTACCACTTGTGAATCACATTTCTTTTAATAGCTTAGGCCAATGGCAACGTTACCGTGAGCAAGTAGCTGCGGCAGGAGTTTCGGCCGGCCTTCGGGTCAATCCAGAACATCAAGAAGCCGAGACTGAGTTGTATGATCCAAGCGCGCCCGGTTCGCGTCTCGGTATTCGTGCCGCTGACCTTGCAGATGCCGATTTAACTAGTATCGAGGGCTTGCACGTTCACAACCTTTGCGAATGTGACTCCTATGCCTTGGAGCGCACACTGCAAGCGGTTGAAAGCAAGTTTGGGCAACTGCTTAAGCAAATGAAATGGCTGAACCTTGGTGGCGGTCATTTGATGACGCGTGAGGGTTATGATGTTGAGCATCTAATTGCACAGCTCAAGCGGTTACGTGAAACTTATGACCTGCAAGTCATTCTGGAACCAGGCTCAGCGGTTGCGTGGCAAACCGGCCCATTGATCGCTGAGGTGGTGGATATCGTCGAGAATGATGGTCCAATTGCGATTCTGGATATCTCAGCGACTGCGCATATGCCTGACGTGTTGGAGATGCCCTACCGACCAACCATCACCGATGCGAAGGAACCAGGGGTGCTAGCGCACACGTACAAGCTCGGCGGTAACTCTTGCTTGGCGGGCGATGTCATAGGTCTTTATAGTTTTGCCGAACCGTTACAACCCGGTTCGCGCATTATTTTTGAAGATATGATGCATTACACCATGGTGAAGACGACGTTCTTCAATGGCGTTGAGCACCCTTCAATTGGTATCTTAAGACGCGATGGTCGCTTCGATCTCGTTCGCTCATTTACTTATGAAGACTTCCGTAATCGCTTATCGTAAGCATTTGTGAGTAGCCATAAAAAGGAAAGGCGCCATTAGTTTAATGGCGCCTTTTTTATGTGTTGGCGTAAAGAGCTAAGCCTTGCAAAACCAGCTCACTGCGGTGTTCGCCACGCCGCTTGAGCTCGATCGGTAACAGTGGCGTTGAACCACCGCTAAAGAGTAATCGAAAGTCGAACCAATCTAGCTCAACTTCACTAACGTAAATAGCTTGCCGCACTATTCCAGCGAACATGTTAACGCATCCATCCAACAGACCATCAGGGGTACTTGTACCCAGTTGGTTGACCCGTCCCCACATTTGCTCTTGTCGAGTAAACACTCGCGGTGCGCGGCTCGTCACCGCTGTTTGCATCAGATCGACACCAGGGGCGATCCAGCCCCCCAAATGCCTGCCATCGGCAGTTACCCAGTCAACGGTTATTGCGGTACCAGCGTCAATAATGACCGTTGCTTTAGGTTGTTCGTTATAAGCGCCAAGCATTGCAAGCCAGCGATCAATACCCAAGGTCCTTGGTTCGGCGTAAGCATTGCTCACGCCAAACGCCTGCGCTTCAGATTCTACTTGATGCACTGCAAGCTTGTGACCCAACCACTTCTCAAGTAGTTTGTGTTGCTGTGGGCCGCCGACCAGAGACAGCCAACAAACGTTCACAGTTGCGGGGAGTTGCTGCGCAAGGATGTCCTCATAAGGCAAATTGAACCAAGGTTCAATATGACCATCGGCATCCATTAAGGCGGTTTTTACCCGCGTATTGCCAGCATCGATTAAAAGTTTAATTGGTGTCATAACGCAGACTCACCTCGCCAGCATGAAAATGTTTTACCGTACCATCAATCGCAACACACAAGGCACCGTCACTAGCTATGCCTTTGGCAATACCATGAAGGTTTTTCGACCCCATCGTTAACGTGACATTGCGCTCAAACAAATCATCGTAGTCAAGCCAGCGCTTGATGAAAGGTTCAAGACCTTGCTCATCGAACATCGCCAGACCGCTGCGTATACGAGTTATGAGATCGGCAACCCATTCGTTACGATTGAGCTTGGTCGTAAGTTCAGACTGCAAATCGGTCCATGCTTGATCAATCGGGGTGGCTAACCATTCCGGCATCGACAGATTAACACCAACACCAATGATCGCATGGGCGTCGTCAATAACCTGGCCTTCGAGATCAATAAGAATGCCCGCAAGTTTTTTACCTTTAACAAGAACGTCGTTTGGCCACTTCAGTGCGACATCAGTAACCCCAGCATTTTTTATCGCTTCAGCTAGCAGTGTACCAACGACAATGCTGAGTCCCATCGCTGCACTCATACCACGCCCTAGTGGCCAATACATTGATAAGTAAAGATTGGTCGCGAAGGGTGAGTACCATTGCTTACCTCGCCGACCTCTACCCGCAGTTTGCGCCTCCGCTAATAAGACTTCACCAGCCTTAAAGGTATAACCGTTCTGCAGGCGATCACGCATAACATCATTAGTGGATGTAACGATACGTTCTAACGCAACTGAGCCTTTAGCTTCTCGATTTAATAAGGATTCGATTCGGGCCAAGTCTAACAACTCAATTGCTTGAGAAAGTTTATAGCCTTTGCCGGTTATACGAAACACATCCAAACCTAGAGCCTGTATATTCTTGATGTATTGACTTATTGCAGTTCGCGATACGCCAATTTCCTTACCGATATGCTCACCCGAATGAAACTCACCATCGGCCAACAGCTCTATGACTCTGATCATTCGTTCGTTACGCCTACTCATAATTCGATAAGTCCTTGTTCATTCATCAACCTTACTTCAGGCTCCAGGCTTACTTGAAACTCTGCTGCAACTTTCTGCTGGACATGTCGCGCAAGAGTCAGGACATCATCGCCGTCGGCATCTTCGCAATTGATTAACACCAGCGCCTGCTGACGATGCACCGCTGCACCACCACATTGAAAGCCTTTTAAGCCTAATTGATCAATCAACCAACCGGCTGCTAGCTTGATGTTTCCATTCGCTAACTGATAATGCGCGACATCAGGGTGGCGTTGTTGGATGCTTTTAAACTTTTTAAGGGTAACTTCTGGATTTTTAAAGAAGCTACCAGCATTGGGAATTTCGTGGGGGTTAGGTAGTTTACTGTTTCTTACAGCTATCACCGCCGCCATAATCTCATTAGCACTCGCATCTTTACCGACGTGTGCAAGCGCTCCATAACTCAACTGAGGTTGCCATTCCTTGGGCAGGGTTAAAGACACTTCGGTAATCACAAACTGGTCAGGTTTGCGCTTGAAAATGCTATCACGATAAGCAAATGCACATGCGTCCCTATCGAAAACACGCCACGTGCGTTTTATTCTATCCCAAGCTGTTACATTCTCGATGAACTCACCGACTTCGACGCCGTACGCACCGATATTTTGCACTGGTGCCGCACCCACGCTTCCGGGTATCAATGCTAAGTTCTCTAAACCTGGCATATTGTGCTTGAGCGTATAGATGACAAGTTGATGCCAGTTTACCCCCGCACCGATACGTAAGCGGAAACTATCGTCGGTTTCAGTTACGTTTATATGCTGCAGCGCGATGCGTAGGACAGGTCGCGCAAAATCACAGGTGAAAATAGTATTACTACCTTCCCCGAGCACGAGATAATTTCCTTCAATTTCTTCCAATTCCTCGGCCTTTTGAATTGTAATAACTTCAGAAGCTGAATAAGGAAGTTGAAAAGTATGTAAGGATTTCAGTGAAATAGAGTTTTGATGCATTGTCATGCATGCATTTTAAACTACGCCCGAATGAAAGGCGAGTTAGAAAAGCGAAAAGCGGTGTTTGCTGTTTGCTGTTCGCTGTTTGTTTAAACCAAGAACGAAGAGCGAACGCAGTGAGCGTGCGAAGAGCGAATAGCGCAGTTGTCCGTGAGACATAAAAAAAAACCCAGTCCATTTGGACTGGGGTTCTCTATTTAAAGCCTGGCGGTGTCCTACTCTCACATGGGGAGGCCCCACACTACCATCGGCGCTGAAGCGTTTCACTACTGAGTTCGGAATGGATCAGGTGGTTCCACTTCGCTATGGCCGCCAGGCATAAACTTGTCAAAAATAAGGTCAAAGCTGATTGTGTAGGCTACGTGCCACTCTGCTTGTTTCGTCGTCGCTCGTCGTCGCCCGTCGTTCTACTACGGGTTCAACTTCAAGCGACCCCGTAGTAAAACTACGGGCTACATTTGGTAAAGGGTCGAACATGTGTTCGAGACAACCCTAAACACCTTCGGTGTTGTATGGTTAAGCCTCACGGGCAATTAGTACGGGTTAGCTCAACGCATTACTACGCTTCCA